>CBDDQA010000001.1:0-251863 GCA_965232605.1 uncultured Binatia bacterium (SeqCode)
CGCTCAGTCCCAAATACCCAAGAGTTGCGATACGCTGGTCATGCTGTCCTCCTCAGTACGTCGTCGTACAGCCACACCCTACGCCAAAACCTACGTTACTCGTAGGGGCAGGGTAGTAAAGCGTAATCCGACAGATGCTATGGGTTAATCTTTCCCCCGTGCGTCCAGTAGGCTACGAAGGCCCGGTGTTTGCCCCTAACGCAGATGTGTGTTCACCGAGCGTTGACACCATCATGTCTCGGCTTTGTTGTTCTTGTTCATGAGCCAGAGCCCAAGGCTGAGGAGTAGGCCGTGATGAAAACTCCCGACGCGGAAACCCACACCTGCGCCCATTCTGCGGTCATGCCGACCTCCTAGTTGAGTCATTGTTCTGCATTCCGTCTCTAAGCGCAAGCTGCTTTCTTCATCTCACTCTATTGGAGATGATAGCTTAGTGTTTCTCTGTCAGGAATAATAGATATTCTGAAATGAAGGGGAGCGAAAGAACGATCTCATGGCGGATTCATTCTCATCCTATTTCAACGCGATAAAGCGCCTAGATGACGCCGAGAGCACCGAACACACCCTACGCGGCGCACTGGAGAACTTGCTGAGCGCTCTTGCCGCCAACGGAAACTCGAACGTCACTGTCATTCACGAACCCAAACGAGACAAGACCAAGCTGGGTGCGCCCGATTTCAAAATCAAGTTAAATGAAGCGACCGTGGGCTATCTCGAAACCAAGCCCATTGGCGACAACCTGGACGCGGTTCTACAATCTGATCAAATCGCCAAGTACAAACGACTGTCCGGGAATCTCATCCTCACCGACTATCTGGAGTGGATATGGTTGAGAGACGGCGAAATCATCAAGCGTGAAACGCTCTGCTACCCCAGCGACGCAGGCAACCGCAGGGCGCGACTCGACCCGGACAAGGCAGAGAAAGTAGCCAAGCTGATAGCTGGCTTCCTGTCCGTCCCACCGGCCAAGTTGGGTAATACCAGTACCTTGTCCCGTGCCTTGGCCGTGCGCTGTCATGATCTCCGCGACTTCCTGTTGGAAGAACTGAAACGACAAGAGAAGGAACATCAGGAAGGACGGCTGTACGGGCTATACGTGGTGTTCAAGGAGGAGGTGTTCCAGGAACTCGCACTCAAAGAGTTTGCTGACGCCTTTGCCCAAACGCTGGGCTATGGGCTGTTCCTGGCTAAGCTCAACGCCTGGGGAGACAACCGCAGTCACGCTGGTAAACGCCAAGCGCTATATCCCGACGAATTTTGCCCTGCTGCGTGAGCTAGTGGATTTTCTGGACGAACTGGATCAGGACGAATACCGGGGCATCCGCTGGCTGGCGGAAGAAATCCTCAGCATCATGAATACACTCGACCTGACCGCCATTCACGAAGACCTCGCTTTCTCGAAGCGGTCAGGCCAGCTTCCTGCGACTACAGACGAGCAGCAGTTATTTGCCAAAGACCCGTATGTCTATTTCTACGAGGACTTTCTGAAAGCCTATGACAAGGATACCCGCAAGGGCCGTGGCGTGTATTACACCCCGCCGCCGGTGGTGGAATTTCATCGTTCGAGCCGTCAACGATATCCTCAAAGACACCTTTGGCATTGCCGACGGCTTGGCTGACCGTAAGCGCGTCACGGTATTGGACTTTGCCACCGGCACGGGAACCTTTCTGCTTGAAATCCTGCATCACATCTTCGAGACCACATCCGAAGGAACCCGCAACCTCATTGTCAAAGAACACGTCCTGAAAGACCTGTACGGCTTTGAATATCTGATTGCCCCGTACACCGTCGCACATTTGAAACTGTCGCAGTTCCTGCATGACAAAGGCTACACCATGCAGTCCGGCGAGCGGCTGAATATCTACCTGACCAACACCCTGGAGCCCATAGAACCACAGCGGAACCTGCTGTTACCGGCGCTGTCACGCGAAGTGGAGGCAGCGCAGAAAATTAAGGATAAGCCTGTTCTGGTGATTACCGGCAATCCGCCCTACAACGCAAAATCTCGAAACAAAGGAAAGTGGATTACGGATCTGCTCAAGGATGCGTATTTCAAAGTGGACGGGAAAAAACTGGAAGAGAGAAACCCGAAAAACCTGCTTGACGACTACGTGAAGTTTATCCGCTTCGCCCAATGGAAGATGGAACAAGTGGAGGAAGGCGTAGTCGGGATCATCACGAATCATTCATTCTTGAACAATCCGACCTTTCGGGGGATGCGTCAGTCCCTGATGCAAACCTTTCAACCGGATTTACCTGCTTGACCTACATGGCAATTCAGAAAGGAAGGAAGAAACACCAGAAGGTGGCAAAGACGAAAATGTGTTTGACATTAAACAGGGTGTAGCTGTTTCGCTCTTGGTGAAAAAGAAAGGCTTAGAGCGGAAGGTCTTTCGTGCGGACCTGTGGGGGAAGCGCAGGGAAAAATACGCAGCCGTATTGGAATCAGAGATGGCTAACGTCCCGTGGCAAGAATTGCAGCCGGACAGCCCCTTCTATCTTTTTGCACCGCAAAATAAGGAGCTGCGCGAGCAATACAATAAGGGTTGGAAAATTTCGGATATCTTCAGGATACAGGCCACCGGAATCAAAACTCACAGAGACCATTTTGTGACGGATTTCGAGGAAGGCGACTTGCGGAAGCGTATTGAAGCATTTTGCGATCCTACCGTCCCCGATACGGAGATTTCCCAAAAGTACAAGCTGATAAGTACGGGGAATTGGAATTTAACGGACAAACGCAAGGCTCTAGGAGAGGATAAAAATCGCTCAGATGCCTTTACTTCGTTGCTGTATCGTCCCTTTGATACCATTGCCTATTTCCATCACGACGATGTAGTGGATAGGCCACGAAACGAAGTCATGCATCATATGATTAGGAATCAGAACATCGGTCTTGTCACCGTGCGACAAGTGACCGCGGGCCAATTTAATCATGTGACTTGTTCGAGCGTTCCCGTTGAAATGAAAACTTGTTCCCATGATAGAGGGACGAATCTCTTTCCGCTCTATCTTTATCCCTCGTTGGAGGACGAGAAAAAGCCAAAATCGGGCTTGTTCGAGGAAGATGACCCTTTCGATGGCAAAAAGCGAATCGAGAACTTCAACCCTCAGTTCCAAATGTTCGTAGACGATAAATATGAGCACCGCTACAGCCCCGAAGAAATCCTGGGCTATATCTATGCTGTCCTCCACAGCCCGACCTATCGGCAGAAATACCTTGACTTCCTGAAAATTGACTTCCCCCGTATCCCTTTTGTCGATGACCGTGAGGCTTTTGAGACCCTTTCACAACTCGGTTGGGAACTGATGCAGGCTCACCTGCTCAAGGCCGTTCCCGACGCCCTGACGGTTGATGTTACCGCCGGTGATTTCACGGTAGAAAAATCGCGCTACGACCCGCAGCACGAACGGCTACACATCAATAAGGCACAGTATTTTTCACCAGTACCACGAGACGTGTGGGAATTTCATATCGGCGGCTACCAAGTGCTCGACAAATATCTCAAATCCCGCAAAGGCCGGACGCTTTCTCTCGATGAAATCGAGAACGTTCAGAACGTCGTCAACGTCCTACGCTTCACCATCGATCAGATGCAGCGGATTGATGAATGCTGGAAATCGTAAGGTGCGTCCCATATCTTTGTCCTCAACCACCACCTTTCCCGTTTTGTGATGACCAGGAGAGAACATGATTCAAGCAACACCGACAAAAAAGGGCGTGGGCGTCACCATCAGCGGCGACTATTGCGATCTCCGCAGCCTGCACGAAACGATCCACGCGATTATAGATACGGCGCCGATCAAAGAACGGCACAAAGAGTACATCTTGGGGTCTCTTGCGTACGAAGTACGTCACGCATTTGAAGGGAAACGTGAAAAGATTTCCGGCGGTTTCCAGCCGGAGAACATCTATTTCGGAAGCAAGTTAGTTTGGCCGAATATTTTGTTTGGTTTTGCTATTCTTCGCCGCTGCATGGCCTTCTGTGAAAATACCAAAGAGCATCTTTCCAACCTGTATCGTCTTGAATACTGCCTCGAACAAGCGTTGTTGCAATACAATCAGAAAGCAGGAAGTGAAGCGGTGGACGCCTTCAGAAACATTCATCTCTTTACAGAAGAATACCTGATCGATTTCGTATCGGTCAGGACCTACGACTACATATTTAACTGCGGAGCAGGAAAAATGCGTTTCAGGAGACTGCCGGCTATCCTGACATCGCTCCACGAGCTTTCCCCGGAATACAAGAAATTTCATGTGTCCGTGAGCGAACAGGCAAAACGGCTTGGGGTTCACATCGACGAGTTAGAAGACGCGCGGGGACTGGGGTGAATTCGAGTGGTAACTCCGACAACTATTTCCCCCCAAGCCTTGACGCGAATGACCTTTCGGACGCACGATACAGAAGGCCCCAAGTAAGAGGTCGCGGAGAGCAGCATACTTCCCAGATTACAGTGTTCAACACGAAGGAGGCGCATATGGAAACGGCAGTCCTATGTTCCGGTTTACTGGGTTTTGTTGGTCTTTGTACTCGGCTTTATGGTTTCTATGACACGCGGGAAAACGGAAACCACCAGTGGTGTCAATGCGGACCCCACCGACCGCTTATATAAAATGGTACGTGCACACGGCAACGCGGCCGAGTACGCGCCCATGTTGGCCCTGCTCATGCTCATCGCGGCGATGGGCGCAGAGACCGTCCCGGCCTGGGTCATGTGGACGATGATACTGGTGACCGCCTGCCGCTATCTGCACGCCATCGGCATGATCGCCTGTTCGACGCTCGCGCAACCTCATCCTCTCCGTGTAGTCGGTGCTCTCGGCACGTATATCGGCGGCGTCGTACTGTGTGTCGCGGTGTTTATGGGCGGCATGGGCGGTTAGCCGCACCGCTGAGGGCGGAAGGTCGCTCTCCCCTTCCGCCCTGCTTTCTGACCTCCAGGGCGTAGTGGCTCAAAGCCTCACGGCTAGAGCGACTCCAGGAAGTTCTGTAAGGCGCTCAGGCACTCCTCGGGTCTATCCACATAGATTTCGTGCCCAGGACCCTCGACAATGGCAATTTGCGCGTTGGGAATCCCCGTACGCATGGAGAGCTGGTCGGTCAGGGGTGTGATCGGGCTGTTGGCAGGAGCCAGCACTAGCGTCGGGACGCTGACCTGAGGCAGGAACGGCGCCGTATCCGCACCGTCCAGCGTTTTGGTAATCCCTTGTAGAACATGGGCCGGTGTTTTCGCCCACTCCTTGAGCACCCATTCAATGTGCTCCGGGCTGTTGCCGCTGATGATCTTGCGCTCAATCATCAAACGGCCCCAGCCGATAGACCCTTCGGAGGCCAGGAGCTTGTGCAGGTTGCCTTGCTCGCCGGACAGGGCGCGTGTGCCCGCCGGGCGAATTGTGGTCGGTGAATTGCAAATCGTCAGGCTCTTGAGTCGCTCCGGCCAGCGCGTGGCGAAGAGCACGCCGAGGATGCCGCCAATGGACTCGCCTACATAGTGCACCTGCTGGAGCCCCAGCGCGTCCATGAAGGCGTGCATATCCGTGACCAACTCGTCCAATGACCAGCGATGGTCCGGACCGGGGTCAGCAGACTGGCCGTGCCCCCGCATATCGCGGCGGATCACTTGATAGTGGCGCGCCAACGGCGGAACCCAGTGATACCAAAACCTGGTACTCCGTCCGACCCCGTGTTGGAGCCACACCGTCTCCTTGTCCGTTATCCAGGGATCGGTGAAGTCATCGATCTCGTAATACATCTCACACTGATTGGCAGAGACGGTCGGCATGCTGTCCACACCTCCTTACTTGACGATTGCAGACGGAATGTTAGGACTGCGCGGATTAACGCTGAGCTTTTGCTCTCGCGGCTGAATGACAAGGTCCATGTCCTCCAGCGGGACGGCTCCCATCAAGACCGTATCGCCAAAGACGAGGGCCCCGGTAAAACAGGTCCGGTTCTCGAACGTCACCTGAATGGGACCGGCATAAGGAACAAGGTGGACGCTCCCGTCCGCTGTTATGACTTCACGCTCCTCAATAGCCGAAAGTTTAAGTTGGACGGAGATATGCTCAGGAATGCACAACGTCACCGCGCCGGTATCAACGAGGGCATCCACCTGAAGTGCTCGGAGGGCCGCCTCACGAGGATTCGACAGATGGATAGTTGCGTATACAAGTCCCATACCGACATCCCTTATGCGGCAGTATATCTTGTTCGCGTTCTTTCGGATGGCCTCTCTTGCGTGGCACCCTAGTCGAGCTGACCACAATCGGTAATCACAATACGCTGTCTGGGTTGTCCGCTCTGACTGCCCTGGGCCTCCATGGCACGGACCACGTCCATACCTTCGACCACACTGCCAAACACCACGTGCTTGCCGTCCAGCCACGGTGTCTGGGTGGTGGTAATAAAGAATTGGGAGCCGTTCGTACCGGGACCGGCATTGGCCATGCTCAGTAAACCGGCGTCGGTATGCTTGAGTTGAAAGTTCTCGTCGGCAAACCGGGAACCGTAGATGGACTCTCCCCCGGTGCCGTTGCCATTGGTAAAGTCTCCTCCCTGACACATGAAATCGGGAATGATGCGGTGAAACGTCGAGCCCTTATAGTGCAGCGGTTTGCCGGATTGCCCGGCCCCTTTCTCGCCGGTACACAGCGCCCGAAAATTTTCTGCGGTTTCAGGAACGACATCGGCTCTGAGTTCAAAAACGATCCGTCCGGCCGCATCATCTCCGATCATGATATCAAAAAAGACCCTCGGGTTGGTGTGTTCGCTCATATTCTTCTCTCTTTCCCAGGTGTATGGATTCTCGCCCTGGCGAGTGCCGTCCTGCGCAGCCTATAGAATTTACGCTGGTGAGACTAGGCGTCCGCAGGCGGCGTGCTTAGCGAAACCGAACCGACACGGTTCCGACCCCGGAAAAAGCCGCACTATAGCTCCCCGGCTGCGTGACAGCGTAATGACAAAATGAGCCGGTAATGACGGGTTGGCCCGGCTCCAGGCCCAAACCGAATGGATGTAGGCGGCGGCACAAGCGTGACAGCGAGAGATAGGGATCATCCATTGTTGCGCCCGGCGTCTTGGTCTCGACCGCCTGGCCGTTATGCGAAAATATTACCGTGGTATTGACCAGCCCGTCTCGGACCGGTGCTTCCGGTCCAACGACAATCCCCCACTGGGCCAAGCCGTCGGCCACCAAGGACATGGGGCCCTGATCTGGCTGGACGCGGACCTCGTTGATCTCAAATGCCGGGGCAATGGCCCGAACTGCAGCTTTGGCCTGCTCGCGATCAACGTCCTGACCACGCAAGGCCGAGCCGACTATCAGGCAGAGTTCGGGCTCAATATGACAGTTCATAATCGAAGCGACGGGAAGGGGCGCGCCGGACGAAAAGACCCGATTCTGGAGGACATAGCCAAACGGCCGCACGTCTTTTCCCATACGGTCGCGGGCTTTCCCCGACGTCAGCCCGACCTTCCAACCGCCAAGACGTTCTCCTGCGGCCTCAAAGCGCCGCAGAACGTGGAGTTGGACGGCGAGCGCTTCGTCCAGGTCCGAAGGGATGGGGTCAATGGGGGCGGGTCGGGTTCCGTTTCGACGGGCGTGGTAGAGGGTGTCGATGAGGGCCTCTTGTGTCGCGGTCATATTACCTCCTGTGCGAGCGATGAGAGGTTGGGCTCCGTTCGCCCGACCTGCATCAGGTGTATCACCTCTGTAAGCTTGTGTCCCCGCCGGGCGCGTGGCAAGATGCTGCTGCCTGGCACTAGTCAAATGCTAACGGCAGCCTGAAGAAGGAGGGAGCCATGTCTGATCTGTCTCAGCTTGCCTATGCGACGACCGCAGAAGTCGCCGCCATGATCCAAAAGAAGGAGGTCTCAAGCCGCGAAGCCGTCGACTATTTTCTTGCCCGGGTCGAAGCGCTCGATAAGACCATCAACAGCGTCGTGACGATCGATGCGGAACGGGCGCGGGCAAAGGCCGATGCCGCGGATGCGGATTTGGCCCGAGGCACTTCCCGAGGACCGCTACACGGCGTGCCGATGACGATCAAGGATTCGTATCAAACCAAAGGCATGCGGACGACGTCGGGCGCACCGGAACTCAAGGATTTCATTCCGGAGGAAGACGCCTGGCCGGTTGCCCGGCTGCGCGAAGCCGGAGCCATTATCTACGGCAAGACCAATCTGCCGATCTACGCCGGTGACTTGCAGAGCTATAATGAGATTTTTGGCACGACCAATAATCCGCACGATACCACGCGTACGCCGGGCGGCTCGTCCGGCGGCTCGGGGGCCGCTTTGGCCTGTGGCTTCACGCCGTTGGAGTTGGGCAGCGATATCGGCGGCTCGATTCGCCTGCCGTCTCATATGTCGGGTGTCACCGGCCACAAGCCGAGCTACGGCGTTGTACCCGCCCACGGGCAGATTCCGGGTCCGCCGGGAACCCTGACGCTGGCCGACCTGGCGGTTGCCGGGCCCATGGCCCGGAATGTCGAAGACCTGGAACTGGGGCTCGATATCATGGCCGGCCCCAATCGCTGGGAGCAACCGGCGTGGCGTTTGGAGCTGCCGGCTCCGCGCAGACAGGCACTCAAGGACTACCGCATTGCGACCTGGCTGGACGATCCCCGCTGTCCGGTCGAGCCGGAAGCGCGAACCCTGCTGGAGAACGCCGCCGGCGCATTAGCAAACGCCGGGGCGACGGTGAGTGCGGACGCGCGGCCCGAATTCAGCCTGGAAAAAATCGCGGCGACCTTTATGGCTCTGTTACAGTCCGCACTGTCCGGCGGTGTCTCGCGAGACAAAATCGAAGAGTACGCGCAGTCGAGCGGCGACACCGCAACGGACCAGACCCGGCGGCTGTTTGCCATGCGGCATCGCGAATGGCTGAGCTATAACGAACGCCGGATGCAGATGCGCAAACGCTGGGAAGAGTTCTTCCAGGACTGGGACGTGATGCTGCTGCCGGTCATGCCGTGTCCGGCGATCAAGCACGACCACTCCGAGCCCCAAGCCGGACGGACGGCTCTCGTTGGCGGGCAGCAACGGCCGTATTGGGATTTGGTGACGTGGATGGCGCCGGCCGGGGCCTGTCTGCTGCCGGCCACGGTGATTCCGGTGGGCCAACTCGATACTGGATTGCCGATTGGTATCCAGATCGTGGGTCCCTATCTTGAAGACCGCACAACCCTGCACGTGGCGAAGCATCTGTTTGAAATGATGGGTGGGTGTCCGCGTCCGGCCGGCTTCTAAAGCAGACAGAGAAAGGAAGACGTATGTCACAACTGGATGGAAAAGTCGCCCTGGTAACGGGCGGAGCACGAGGGATTGGGCGGGGCATCGCCCTGGCCCTGGCAAACGCCGGAGCTGATGTGGCCGTGTCGGACATTGAAACCATGACGAGTACGGCCCAGCAGTATGGCGCGACCGCGGTCGGAGGATTTACGCAGGCGCAGCAAACTGCAGAAGAAATTATCTCCCTCGGGCGGCGCGCAGTCGCGATTCAGGCCGATGTCACCCAGAAAGACGATACTGTGCGTATGGTCGAGGAGGCCACGGGTGCGTTGGGCGGCCTGGATATCATGGTCTGTAACGCCGGCGTGGTGAATATGGTGAAGGTCGAAGACATGTCCGAAGAAGCCTGGGACCTGACCTTTGCCGTCAATGCCAAAGGGGTCTTTCTCTCCTGTCAGGCGGCTATTCCCGCCCTCAAAAACCGGGGTGGGGGCCTGATTATCAATATTGCCTCGATCGCGGGCAAGAACGGTTTTGGCGGTCTGGCGCACTACTGCGCCTCAAAGTTTGCGGTGGTGGGTTTCAGCAATTCTCTGGCCAAAGAGCTGGCCCAGGCCAATATCCGCGTCAACGCCATTTGTCCGGGCATTTTGCGCACCCAGATGTGGGAATACCTGGCCGAGTCGCTCAAACAGCCAGACGAATCCAAGGAGGACTCCTGGCAGCGCTGGGTCAAGAACGTGATCCCCCAAGGCCGACCCCAAACGCCGGACGATATTGGGCAACTGGGCCGTGTACTTGGCCGTGGCTGAGAACGTGACCGGACAGGCCATCAACGTCGATGGTGGCATCGAAATGCACTAGAGGGAGACTCGCTCATGGAATATCGTCCTTTTGGCCAAACCGGTATCGAAGTGTCCGCCATTGGCGTCGGCTGTTGGGAGATCGGCGGTGGCTACGGGTCAATTGAAGAACAGGAGTTTATGGCCGCGGTCCATACGGCCTTGGACCTGGGCATTACGTGCTTTGATACTGCCGAAGCCTATGGGTTTGGGGCCTCGGAGCGATCGCTGGCCAAAGCGCTTGGTGATCGCCGGAAAGACGCCATTGTCGTCACCAAGTTTGGTATTGGCTACAAAGAAGCGCCGAATTATCGAGACAGCAGCCGCGAGCGGGTCATGGTCTCAATTGAGAAAAGCCTGAAGAACCTGAACACGGACTACGTGGACGTGTATATGGTCCACTGGCCGGATCTGAACACGCCTTTTGAAGAGACCATGCAGGCTTTGGACGACGTTGTGCAGCAGGGCAAGGCCCGGGCCATCGGCATTTCGAACTTCCGGCGTGAGCAGATTGAAACCAGCATGGCAACCCGCCGGGTGGATATCGCCCAATACTGCTGGAATATGTTTGACCGCCGCATGGACCAGGAGATCCTGCCCTACTGTCATGAGCACAACATGGGTGTCATGGCCTATGGCTCGCTCGCCTACGGTCTGCTGAGCGGAACCTTTCACGCGGATATGACCTTTGACGAAGGAGACTGGCGGGCGCGTCAGGGCCGTATGGGTGGCATCAACCTGTTCCAGACCATGTTCGGCCCGGATCATTTTCCCCACAACATTAAGGCGGTGGAAGAGCTGAAGGGTCTGGCCGCCAGCTATAACAAAAGCCTGCCGCAGTTTGCGCTGCGCTGGACGCTCTCGCACCCGGTGGTGAGTACGGCCTTGGTCGGCTGTCGCAGAGCTGCCGAGGTAGAAGATAACGTCGGTGCTCTGGGATGGGATATCAGGCAGGAGGACTTTGCCGCAATCGACGCGATCTTTGAACGGAATGGTGTGGTGACCTGCCCGGATGTATGGTTGGAGCGGGAGTAGGGAGGGCTTGCTGAGACGGGACGGCGAGGAACGCTGTCGGCGACTGTCTTCCCTCAGGCTATCCCCGCCACCATGCAGACCGCGGGCCGTTCCCGGTCGCCCGTTGCCGCACGCCCAGAATGACCGCTAACTCCTGCCACACCTGCGACTCCACTTGCTTGAAGAAATCACTCCCCTCGAAATCCCTCTCCAGCACGGTGATTGTGGCGTGCGCAAAGAGCTTTTGCACCCAGGCATCAAACGGGACGGGGGGGAGAAACGAAAAGGCTTTGAGCTTATCCGCCGCATCCAGCATGCTGGAGCTGACCTTGTTGGCCAGGAAATAACTGTGGGATTTTCGTTGAAGCCGTTTGTTGAGCGCTGAGATTTCCATAAAGGCATTGAGCGCGGTCCGCCAACTGATATCGTCCTCTTCCAACACGATGAGGTTCATGTCGCTCAGGGTTGTGGCCGCCAAACTCAGACTGCCGAGCCCGGCTTGCGTGTCAAAAATGACATAATCGACGGGTAATGACGACGTTGCAAACTCGTAGAACTTGCCAAGTTTATCGATCGTTTCGTTGAGCTCCAGGTGGTGCAACGGTGTCCAGTCGGGTCGCTCGCTTTCGGTAGAAGAAGGGATGATAAAAAGCCCGTCCAACCGTTCATAGGTCGAGGGGCCAGCCGTTGCCTGAGCCGTTGTCTCTTGGCTCTCCTCGGAATTGTTATTGTTTTGGGCGAGCCCTTTGTGGAGTGCATGCAGGAGCGCTGGTTGATCCCCATCTTCCAAGCAAAAATAATCGGTTAAGGAGAACGGAAGCTGATCGAGTTCATACTTGTTTTGAAAGGCCAGGAGGGTCAGGCCGCGGACGGACAAGTCCAAATCGACGAGAAGGACATTACACTTCTCTTGCCGCTGAATAATTCTGCCTAAGCTGGTTGCCAGCAAGGTCTTTCCGACGCCACCTTTTCCGCTACACAGGGTGATTGTTCGCACGCTGATATCCTCCGGCTAGCGTGATCTTCGAGTCATATCGTCTCAATATCAGGTGGGCAGAAGTTGTCGAGGCGCTGCGACCACCCTTCCAGCGTGTTGTACTCTTTTCCACGGGCAGGTATCAAGTGCCGGGAAGAGGGATGAAACCTGGAGTAAGACGAAAGCTCGGAAATCATAAAGGAGATAAGGAATGGGACGCTTGCAGGAAAAAATCGCGGTGATTACCGGCGCCAGCTCCGGCATCGGTCGGGCTATTGCCATCGGCTTCGCCAACGAGGGAGCTCGGATCGTCTGCTCGGACATCCGGTCTGATGCCCGGCCCGAGGGCTATGATGCCGATACCCAGCGGGCGACTGCTGAGATGATTACGGCCCAGGGTGGCCAGGCCTGCTTTGTGCAAGCGGATGTGACCAAAGGCCACGAGGTCGAAGCGGTCATTCGACAGGCGGTGGAACGCTTTGGCCGGCTTGACATTATGGTCAACAATGCCGGCGTGTTCACGCGCTTAGCCCCCATCCATGAAAAAACCGAGGAAGAATACGATTTTACCATGGGGGTGAATGCCAAAGGCGTCTGGAATGGCTGCCAGCAAGCCATTCGCCAGTTCCTGAAGCAGGGTGACGGAGGGAAAATCGTGAATATCGTCTCGATTGCCGGGGTGATCGGCTTACCCGAGGAACCGGCCTACTGCGCCTCAAAAGCGGCCGCGGCAAACCTCACCCGTCAGCTCGCGGTGGACTATGGCCCGCATGGGATCAACGTCAACGCGATCTGCCCCAACTTTTTGACGACTGCCATGACCCGCCCGTTTCACGAAAATCAAGACATCAAATCTACCGTCGAAGCCCTCACCCCGCTCGGTCGCTGGGGGGCGATTCCCGATATGGTCGGCCCGGTGATTTTCCTGGCCTCATCAGAGGCGGATTATGTGACGGGCAGTTTGTTAATGGTGGACGGCGGCTTTACCGCGAAGTGAGGGAATATCTACGAGGTCGTGGTTGACGAGAGGACGGTCTGTCCCTAGTCTCGCATTCTTTTGCCCGCGATCGTTATGGTGCGTGCGTTTTATACAGGGGAAGGGTAATGCATCTTGAGAACCTCCTGATTGGGCACAAGAGCCTGGCAGGAAAGACCGGTATTTCGGTTCTCCTTTTTACGCAGCGGGTGGTGTGTGCGTATCATCTGTGCGGCTCGGCCCCAGGCACGCGTGATGTTGTCCCGCTCAATCTGGGAAACTCGGTTGAAGAGATCGACGCGCTGGTGTTTACCGGCGGGAGTGCGTATGGGCTCGGGGCGTCCACCGGCGTGATGGAATATCAGCAGGAACAGGGCCGGGGACTGGCGACACCGGGGCGGATTGTGCCGATTGTGCCAACCGCGTGCATTTTTGATCTCGCCTATGGCGAGCCGGTCTATCCGGCGGCCCAGGATGCGTATGACGCCTGTAAAGCCGCCACCAATAGCGAGTATGCACGCGGGAGAGTCGGCGTTGGCAGCGGCGCGACGGTCGGCAAGGGACTGGAGAACGGCCGCCCCATGACCGGCGGGTTCGGTGTCGGACATATACAGACGGGTGAACTCAAGGTGCTGGCCTGTGCGGCGGTGAACGCCTTCGGTGATGTCAGAGAAAACGGCAAAATCGTCGCCGGCGCGGTTGATACACACGGGCAGTTTCTCAACATCGAACAGCATCTGCTGCGCGGGAGCGCCGAGGCCAGAACCTCACTCCCCCAAAACACTACCCTGGTCGCGGTTGTCACCAATGCGGCCCTGCACCAGGAGGCCCTCTTTATCGTGGCAAAAATGGCTACCGCCGGGTTCGCCCGGGCGCTCTCACCGGCCTTGAGCCCGTGGGACGGCGATCTGGTGTTCAGCGTGTCCGCCGGACAGGTGCGGAGTGACGTCACCCTGGTCGGGACGGTAGCCGCGGAAGCCACCCGCCTGGCCATTCTTGACGCCGTGCGGGAATCACAGGTTATCGGCTGACAGACGGAGGGCTCTACATGCTCAAACTGCACGATTATTTGTCTTCCGGAAACGGGTACAAAGTTCGATTATTGCTCACTCAGCTCGGGATTCCCTTTGAACGTGTTGAGCACGACATCCTCCAGGGAGAGACGCGTACGCCGGACTTTCTGAAGATCAACCCCAACGGTCGTATCCCCGTTCTGGAGTTGGAAGACGGCACCTGTCTGTCCGAGTCCAACGCGATTCTCTTCTATCTCGCCGAGGGAACCGCTCTCCTGTCCGACCACCACCTGGCTCGGGCGCAGATTCTCCAGTGGATGTTTTTTGAGCAGTACAGCCATGAGCCCAACATCGCCACGTCGCGCTTTTGGCTGATGCACGGGAAGCTGACAGACGAACGACGCGCCGGACTGGAGCAAAAACTCCCCCTCGGCTATGCCGCGCTTGAGGTCATGGAGCAGCACCTGGCAAAACGGACCTTCTTTGTGAGTGAGCGCTACACAATTGCGGATATCGCACTATACGCCTACACCCATGTCGCCCACGAGGGGGGCTTTGAGTTGGATCGTTTTAAGGCGATTCGGATATGGCTTGACCGCATCCGGGTACAACCCGGCCATATCTCCATTCTACAAACCTGAGACCCATGACCCCACGGTCTCACCCAACTCGTTTTGCACCTCCTCATCGGTTCGTCCCGAGCGTTTGAGGACGTGAAAGGAGTGGTCGCCGCCCTCAACAATATGGAGGGTCGCGCGCTTGCCCAGGCTGCGGCACAAGGGCGTGATGCAGGCGAGTTCGGCCAGCCTGTCCCGGGTCCCTTGTAAGAAGAGCATGGGAACGATCACCTCGGCTAAATGCGCGCCCCGCTCGCTTGACGGTTTTCCTGCCGCGTGGAGGGGAAAGCCGTAAAAGATCAACCCTCGAACATCCGGCAGGCCGCCCTCGGCTGCAACAAGCGAGGTCAGCCGCCCCCCCATGGATTTTCCGCCGGCCAGGAGGGGCAACCCCCGGGCCGCTTTTTTTGCCGTCTCAACCGCCGAGACGATGGTTGCGTGTAATGTCGTTTGGGAGTCGGGGCTTTTCTTTCCCTTTTCCATATACGGAAACTGATAGCGAAACGTCGCAATTTTTTGGGCGGCAAGCTGCTCTGCCGCGGCCTGCATAAAGGGGTGCTGCATCCCGGCTCCGGCCCCGTGGCCCAGAACGAGCAGGGCACGGGCGGACGTGGGCCGCAGGAGGAGCGCAGAGACGGCACCGGCCTGCTCGGTTGGCGTAAAGTGAAGCGTTCGAAGTGAAGTTGCCATGCGAGCCTATGCCTTTTTCTGCCGCTCCGCTTTTTGGATTTTGGCCCAGGTGTCCCGCAGGGTCACGGTTCGGTTAAAGACCGGACGGCCTGGAGACGAGTCGGCCGTATCCACACAGAAATAGCCCTGCCGTTCAAACTGAAAGCGACGACCGGCTTCGGCCTGGGCCAGGCTCGGCTCGACTTTGCAGTCGGTCAAGGTCTCAAGCGAGTGCGGATTCAGATAGTCGGTGAACGCCCGCCCATCTTCCACATTATCCGGGTCGGGCTTGGTGAAAAGATGATCGTAGAGCCGAACCCCGGCGGTGACGGCCTGCTCGGCTGACACCCAGTGAATGGTGGCTTTGACCTTGCGACCGGCAGCCGGCCCGCCGCTGCGCGTCTCTGGATCGTAGGTGCAGTGGATTTCCGTAATCTCCCCGGTGTTATCTTTGACGACGCTGACGCATTTGATGATATAGGCGTAGCGCAAGCGCACTTCCCGGCCGGGCGCGAGACGAAAAAATTTACGCGGCGGATCTTCGCGAAAGTCCCCGCGTTCAATATAGACCACCCGCGAAAAGGGGACGTGCCGCGTGCCGGCGCTGGCATCTTCCGGGTTGTTGATTGCGTCGAGAGATTCGACTTGGTCTTGAGGATAATTGTCTATGACAACCCGCAGGGGACGGAGGACCGCCATGACCCGCGGCGCGGTTCGATTCAACTCTTCGCGGATACAGTGTTCGAGCATGGTATAGTCAACCGTGCTGTTCCGTTTGGCCAGGCCGATACGTTCGCAGAAGGTTCGAATCGACTGCGGCGTGTAGCCCCGGCGGCGGAGTCCGGCCAGGGTCGGCATACGCGGGTCGTCCCAGCCGCTCACATATCCGTCTGTCACCAGAGCCAGGAGCTTGCGTTTGCTCATGACCGTATAGGTCAGGTTCAAGCGGGCGAATTCGATCTGCTGGGGATGACTCGAAACGGGGAGGACGTCCAACGCCCAGTCGTACAGGGGACGATGATCCTCGAACTCCAGGGTGCACAGCGAGTGGGTGATCCCTTCGAGCGCGTCACTCAGGCAGTGGGTGAAGTCATACATAGGATAGATGCACCAGCTCTCTCCCGTGCGGTGGTGCGCAGCCTTCAGAATCCGGTACAGCGTGGGGTCGCGCATATTGATGTTGGGCGAGGCCATATCGATCCTGGCCCGCAGGACGTGGGCGCCCTCCGGAAACT
The DNA here is from genome assembly GCA_965232605.1 of uncultured Binatia bacterium (SeqCode). Taxonomy (GTDB): domain Bacteria; phylum Desulfobacterota; class Binatia; order Bin18; family Bin18; genus Bin18. Next base: position 16,577 of record CBDDQA010000001.1, read on the forward strand.
CACCGGCACGCATGCGGGCGAACAGGTCGAGATTTTCCTCAACCGAGCGCTGCCGATAGGGGCTGTCTCGACCCGGCTCGGTCAGGGTGCCGCGATAGGCGCGGATTTCGTCAGGGCTCAGGCTGCACACATACGCTTTCCCGTCCTTGATGAGCTGGACCGCATAGGCATACAACTGCTCGAAATAGTCAGAGGCGTAGTATTCCCGGTCGTCCCAGTCGAAGCCGAGCCATTTGACATCCCGCTTAATGGATTCGACGTAGTCGATGTTTTCTTTGGTCGGGTTGGTATCGTCGAAGCGGAGGTTGCACGTCCCACCATATTCCAGCGCCACCCCAAAGTTCAGGCAGATGGATTTGGCATGTCCGATATGGAGATGGCCGTTCGGCTCGGGTGGAAAGCGGGTTGCGACTCTGCCGTTATGTTTATTGGTTTTCAGGTCCGCGGCGATAATCGTCCGAATAAAGTCTGTGGATTGGAGGGTGTCGGTCGTTGCCATAGGTCAGCGTCCATATTGCTCCGTAGCGGATCAGTATTCTTCTTGAGGGTAGAGAATATAACTGTGATTGCTCCTGGATCAAGAACGATACCCTTCTAGGCCACAGGCGATTCGGGTAAGCGGAATAGACGCAGGGCCGTGTCGCGCAAGAACTTCTGCTTGGATTCCGGCCTGAGTTCGAGCGCATCGATCTCCTTGATGGCCCGTTCGGGGTCAATCACCGGCCAGTCCGTCCCGAACAGGACCTTGTCTTTCCCCCAGGTATTGATGAAATGGACAAAAGACTCCGGCCAATGGCGCGGCGCATAGGCATCCGAGCCGATATAGACATGTTCATGCTTCCAGGCCACCGAGATCATCTCCTCCGTCCAGGGATACCCCAGGTGAATGCCGATGAGCACCAACTCAGGAAAATCAATGGCGATCTGATCCAGCGTAATCGGCCGGCCGACACTCGGCAGAATCCGGTCGCGTTGATAGCGCAGGCAGTGGCCGACCTGCATCATAAGCGGAATCTCCAGTTCGCAGCACTTGGCATAAATGGGATAATAGCGGGCGTGGTCGGGCGGCAGGCCAAACCAGTGCGGGTAGAGATGGGCACCAACAAATCCGTACTCTTTGACCGCGTATTCCAGGTCGCGCAGACCCTGCATTCCCCGGGTGGGATCAACCCCGGCCAGCCCGGAAAAGCGGTCCGGATAGCGCTGGCAGATGTCTGCCACCCGGTCGTACGGAATCTCGAATGAGCCTTTGATACGCAGGTCGCCGGCACGAACCGCAACCAGTAGGGAGCGCTGAATCCGGGCGCGGTCCATTTTCTCCAGATAGGTTTCCAGCGGTACGCCGGGCCGTAACTCGGCTGGAAACCGGACTTGGTCGAGAAAATACTCATCCACCCCGGTCTGGCCCTGCTGGACCTCTTGTGGGGTGAAGAGATTGCAGACGATATCGATAGCACCATCCATGCGCTTGCCTTTCTGTGGTGGGGGTCTCTGCCTCCACGATGACGTGCCGTGTCCTTTGCGTCAATGGTAGGGATATGATGTGTGTGACCCAGACGGCGCAGCATGAGGAGGACCAGTATGAAATTCGGCATTCACTACTCCATTGGCGTCAACGCCGATCCCCAGGCGGACGATTATATACGGGTCGCCCAAAAGGCGGAGGAGCTTGGCTACCATTCGCTCTGGCTGGGAGACCATATTGTGATTCCAGAAAAAATTGAGGCGGCCTATCCATATTCGGCGGACGGAGCGGCCGGCTTTCCGCGCCGGGCTCCGTTCCCAGACCCCTTTGTCCTGCTCGGAGGTCTGGCCCTGGCAACCTCGCGGATTCTGCTGGGGACGAGCGTCATCGTCATCCCCTATCGAAACCCGCTGGCGGTTGCCAAGGCGGTCACCACCGTCGATCTGTTGTCCCATGGACGGTTCCAATTTGGGGTTGGGGTCGGCTGGCTCAAAGAAGAGTTCGACGCCCTCGGTGAGGATTTTGCTCGGCGGGCGCGACAAACCCGAGAATATCTGCACATCATGAAAGCGGTCTGGCAGGCCGAGCCCGCGAGTTTCTCCGGCGAGTTCCTCACATTTTCAGACATTCACAACGTTCCCCTGCCGGTCCAAAAGCCGCATCCGCCCATTATTTTCGGCGGGGAGAGTCTGCCGGCCCTCAAGCGGGTGGCCGACTTGGGAGACGGGTGGCAGCCGGGTACGGCCTCCCTCAAAGTGCTGTCAAAAAGCGTCCCACAATTACAAGCCCTCATGACTGAACGCGGGCGGGACTATGCCGACCTCTCCGTCTCGGCCCTGAGCGCCGCCGGACCCTTACTCCGCAAGCCAGAGGCCATTCCCCAGCTCAGCGAGTTGGGTGTGCGGGAGTTGATTCTGTTTATGACGGCGGCGGATACGCAAAAGACTCTTGCGGTTATTGAAGAGTTTGCGGAAAAAATGATGGATTAAAGGATCACTCTGTCTCTCATTCAACGTTCTGTCACTTCATCCTGAAGAGCAAAGATATCCCCGAGGTCCCGGTCGTACCGTTCGGCCCAGACGTGTGGCGGCAATAAGCTGCGCGGTAATGCGCAGCTTATTGCCAGCTTTACGGACACTGCCTTCGAGCAGATAGCGAACGCCTAAATCGCGACTGACATTTTCCGGCCTGTAACTTGGAAGATTAGACGTAGCCAGGCCCTTCAATCACGGGGTGTGCACTCAGGAAATCTTCGTCCACTTCCACCCCTATTCCCGGCTCTTCAAGGGGGAGCACACTGCCCTTGGCATCAAGCCTATACGGTGTAGAGACGAGTTCGTCACGAAATAAATTGTTCTGAGAAACATCCGCTTCGAAATATCCAGCGTTGTTAACAGCGGCGAGAAAATGGATGGTGGCAGCCATGTTAATCCCGGTCATCGATGTATGTGGGTGGATCGGAAGCTTCCATGCTGAGGCTAACGCAGCGATGCGCAGAGCCTCAGTCACACCACCCGTCTTTGACAAGTCCGGCTGTAGAATACGAATAGCGCCATCCTCGATAAGCCGCACAAACTCAAACCGAGTGTAATGATTCTCCCCCGCGGCAAGCGGTATATGGCCAAAAGTCGCCGCGGTGGCATAGCTCCGGTAGTCGTGGGCCGCAAAGGGTTCTTCCAACCACCCGACCGCGAGTTCGTCGAACCGCGACATGACCTGACGGACATCTTCAAGGCAATAGCCGGTATTTGCATCAACCAATAGGGTGAGGTCAGGGCCAAACGCGGCCCGGACAGCTTGGACCCGTTCGAGGTCACGCTGTGGAGTATCTCCAACGCGGAGTTTCACGGCGCTATAGCCCAACTCCGTCAGGGCACGCACCTCCTCCACCAGACGTTCCGGCGCTTGATAGCCCAAGGACACACCCCCCGCATACGCAGGAATTGGCTGGGCCGAGCCGCCGAGGAGTTTGTACAAGGGCCAGCCCGCGGCCTTGCCGCGAATGTCCCACAACGCCATATCAATGCCGCTCAGGGCTATGGCAGCCCCAGCGCCCAAGCCGTGACTCTGGAGTTGCATGGTATAGACACGTTCCCACACTCCTGTGGTGTCGAATGCATCCATGCCCAGCACGAGTTGGCGTAAGGTCGTATTCACGACATGCGCGACCGTGCCGGGGGCTCGCGCGTGGTGAGACTCACCATAGCCGATCAGTCCATTTTCGGTGTGGACCTTGACCACAACAGCGTCGCGTTTGACAGCGCGACCAATACCAAGCTGAACGGTCGCATTCTGGGGTAGAGGAAAAGAGGTCGGGTAGGCTACGATGTCTACAATGCGTTCCATGCTGCGCTCCATAGGGTCCTTGTCACGAAAAGATGGGTGATTATAGGGGCACGAAGAAAACTGACACAAGGCCGAGTATCGGCAATGTCCGACTCCTGCCAGACCCGGGTAGAGCCCTCTTTCCCTGGGCGAGGGCTAGGGGGAGGGGAATTCGATGGTGCGTCTCTTCTGCTTTAGGGACCCTGCTGCTGACTGCGGGGGTAAGCCCGGCGACCGGCCAGGCAACCAAACTGCCCGGCGACTATTTCCCCCTGTCGGTCGCCAATCGCTGGCAGTACGAGTCGAGCGAAGGCACACCAACAAGCCCCGTAACCGAGACCTGGGAGGTGGTCAGCCGAACGGGGGCGGGCTATATGCTGCGCATCCAGCAGAGTCTCCTGGCCAAGGACGCTCCTGCGGAGTTCGTCTCCGCATCGTCCACCGGGGTCGTGATGCAGCCGAGCAACGCCGCATCCGAAGACGGGCAGTCGCAGTTCATCCTCAAAACGCCACTCACACCAGGGGCAACCTGGAAAACGTCTGCCGGACGCTACGAAATCACCGGGCTGAATGCGTTGGCTGCGGTGCCGGCGGGCGTATTTGAAGATTGCATCGAAGTCACCTTTTGGAGCCGCAATGGCCAGGCCAAGGCGGTGACGCTGTACGCCCCTGGTGTTGGCATGGTCCAGCGGGATGAGTTCTTTACCATTCTGGGCGGCTTGGGCGGTGAGGCTGGCCCGCGCCAGGGCCGGGTCAGCCTATGGCTAACTGAATGGCAGGTGAAGCCGGCCCGCGCAGACGACTGAGCCTCAGATTCGTGAAGTGCGAACAGAAGCCCCCAGCGCTTTCGCGCTTCCCCCTTAAAAAGGGAGATTGAGGGGGATTGGGGTTAGGGGAGCATATGCTAACGCCGGTGTCTGCGTCGATAGATGGAAACCAGCATGCCAAGCAGAAGAATCGCGCCGGGCTCAGCAACAATGGTGATAAGGAATAACTGCCGCGTCTGTTCCGTAGTGAGCACCAAGGTGGAAATTTTCTGCTGAATTGTGGCATCCCTGGGGCGTTCGGTAATAAACTTCTCGTCCTGCACCAGCCACTGCACCGTGTTGAGAAAGAGGTCCCTATTGCCCAGCAGGGACAGCCGGGCATTGCTGGCAAAATCGCTGTCTCCATACACAACCAGGCGACCACCGGATTCCGCTTGTTGGTCTCCACCAGCGGGTGGCGCGTCCCCGTTGGTTGGCTGGTCTTGGCGAAGCGTTGCCGCCACTGCCAGGGAAATCGGTCCTGGCCGGGCCTTGGTGCCCTCAAAGTCTACCGCGCCTTCAGGGGAGTCGGCTCCGGCCCGAAAGCGGGCCCAGGCGCCCGGTCCGGTCCGGCAGAACGGCTGGGCCGAGAGCACGCCGTCGGGCAATGAGTCGGCCGGCTCAACCGAACGAGAGAGCGGAAAAATGGTGCCGACCTGGAAGTCTTTGACAATCTCGACCCCGGTATTATACAGCGACACCAGTGGACTCAGCGCGTCGCCGCCAAAGAGTCGGTTCTGTGGATCGTAGACAACATCCTGGTCAAGCTCGACACCGTACTGGGCAAGGAAAGCAGTCAGGTTGGGCGCCGGCATGGGGTCAAGCATGAAGAGGAGGCTCCCGCCTGCCGAGAGATAGTGGGCCAGACGCTCAAGCTCGTCCGGTAAGAGGTCGGTCTGCGGGCCGCTGACCACGACGAGAGCCGCGTCTTCGGGAATGCGCTCGGCCCGAGCCAGAAAGACGGGACGGATCACAAAGTTTTCGTTGCGTAAAGCTGAGGCGGCTTGGCTATAGCCCAACTGCGGTTGACCATCCTGTGGGTCTTTTTCGCCGTGGCCACCGACAAAATAGATGGTTTTTTGCTCCTGGCGGAGAAACTGAAACAGGGCCTCGGTGATGGTCTTCTCGCCTGCACCCGGCAGGAGTTTGTGCTGCCCGTCGTACTCGAGGACCGCGGTTCCGTAATGGGTCGCCCCGTACTGCCGGGCCAGCCCGATGTTCCGGTCCCGGTGCAGAATCCGATACTGGAAGTAGGCGTTTTCCGCGGTAAAGCGCTTCAGCACATCCTCATAGCGTTGATACGCATCCGGAGAGCCACCAAAAAACAAGGTCAGCAGCGCGTCTTTGTCCAGGTCAGCCAGCAGGCTTTTGGTCTGCTTTGACACGGATAAGGTCTGCGTGGGGGTGAAGTCCCAGCGCAGATTATTGCGAATGGAGAGCGTTTGGAGACCGACCAGACCGCTCAAAATAAGCAGGTCAAGAACCGCCACCGTGACCCACTGCTTTCGGCTTGGTGTGGCGAGAAACGTCCTGAACGAGGAGAACTCCCCCTTGCCACGCCACCGCCGCGCGCGGAGCGCTTGCCAGGTCAGTAACAAAAAGAATGAGAAAAAGAAGAGAAAAAAGGTGATTTCCTGGCTGTCAATCGCGCCGCGGGCGAAATTGTAAAAGCGATCGAAGAGCGAAATTTGCAGCAGGACGTGGAGCCAGGCTTCGCTCATGGCCTGCTCGTTCCACGTCAGTGACCAGAACAGGACGAGTACGCCGAGGGTCGCCATGGCCGCAATCGCTTGGCTGTCGGTGAGCGCTGACAAGAGCAGGCCCACGCTGATAAACACCAGGCCAATGAGCAGCAGACCGACATAGCCGGGTATTAACGCCGGCCAATATACCTCGGGATGCCAGTGCGAGAGGACGAAGGGATACACCAGGGTTAATCCCAGAACGACCAACAGCAGGGTGGCGGCTGCCAGGAATTTGCCCAGTAAGACGCTGCTCTCCGGGATCGGGTAGGTCCATAACAGGTCGAGGGTACCGAGTTTTTTTTCTTCCGCAAACGAGCGCGCAGTGATGGCTGGGACGAGTAGCAGGAGGACATAGCGGAGATCGTGGAAAAAGAATTCCCACAAGCCACGTGCGAGGTTCTGGCCGCCCCACATCATAAAGAAACTAATGTCGGTGTAAAAGAAGAAACCGCACAAGGCCAGGGCAACCGCCACAATGGCGTACGCCAGAAACAGACCAAAGTACGAGCGGAGTTCTTTAACGAAAATTGCGCGGAGAACCATACGTCGGTCTCATTGATGCTGTTGTTTATGGCTGCGGCTGATCAACCACCCGGTGGAAGATTTCCTCGAGGTCCATCTCCCGGGAGCGGAGTTCAAATAAACGCCAGCCACGTCCGGACACGGCTTCCACAATGCTGGGCCGGACGTCCTCGTGCTGAGCGGCGCGCACCGTATAGGAGGTCACACCGCCATTCTCCTGGGAGGTCACCTGGACCTCGTGGACACCGGGCAGGCTGTGCAGGAGGGTTTCCACTTCGGCTTGCGGGCCCTCAATATGGGCCACGACCTCACTTGCATCGCGCAACCGGTGCGTCAGATTGTCTGGGGTATCCAGGGCTAGCAACTGGCCTCTGGCGAGGATCATCACCCGATCGCACGTCATACGCACTTCGGGCAAAATATGGGTGGACAGCAAGACGGTCCGATTCCCTCGCATGCCGCGGATGAGCTGCCGAAACTCGGCTGCCTGCTCAGGGTCGAGGCCGATGGTCGGCTCGTCAAGAATGAGTACGCTGGGATCGTGCAGCATGGCCTGGGCCAGACCGACCCGTTGGCGGTAGCCTTTTGAAAGCGTCCCGATGTAGACGCGGGTCACAGAGCCGAGGTCCAGTTCTTCAATGACCTGGGATACACGAACCCGCCGGGCCGTGCCGCCCAGCCCCTTGAGCTTGCCCGCAAAATCAAGATAGGTGGCCACCTCCATCTCCGGGTAGAGTGAGATGTGCTCCGGCATATAGCCGAGTTGGCGCCTGACGGCCAGAGACTCGCTCAGCACGCTATGACCGGCAACGCTGGCCGTGCCCGTGGTCGGAGACAGAATACAGGCCAGAATGCGGATGGTCGTAGACTTGCCCGCTCCGTTCGGACCGAGGAGTCCCACGATCTCTCCGTGGTCAACGGAGAAACTCACATCCGAGATGGCGCGAAACGTTCCGTAGAGTTTCGTCAGACCTGAGGCTTCGATCATGATAGTGCGCTCACTTCCAGTAAACGCAGACAGTATCGTGCCCGATACGACAGAATCAACTCCCTCGGTTTGTCCCCGCGTCACCCAGCGGGAAGCGAAGGCGCAGAACTGACCTAATGCGCACTGTGGCCACCATCAACCGGAATGACTGCGCCCGTCATGAAGCTCGCCTCGTCCGAGGCCAGATAGAGGGCCAGGGAGACCACTTCGTGCGAGTTCCCAAAGCGCTTGAGCAGATGTGTGTCGGCAATTTGTTGCCACACCGCCTCTTTGTTGTCCATGTCCTTGATGTATTCGCGCGGCATGGGGGTATCGATTGCGCCCGGACAGATGGCATTGACCCGAATATTATACGGAGCCAGGTCCACCGCCATACAACGGGTCAGATTCACCAGCCCGCCCTTGGCCGCCCCATAGGCCGACATCTGCGGATAGCCAAGAATGCCGCCGGCTGACGAGATATTAATAATCGAGCCGCTGTGTTGTTTCTCCATATGCGCGACCACTGCCTGGCTCATCAGGAACGGTCCGGTCAGATCGATCCGAATAATCCGTTCCCATTCTTCCAGGCTGGTCTCCTGAAACGGTTTACCTAAAATAACCCCGGCGTTGTTATACAAAACATCGATGCGACCAAAGCTGGCAATAGCTTTTTCGACAACCGCCTTGATCCCGTCCGGGTCCGAAGTGTCAGCCTGGACCCATTCGACCCGAGCTCCGGCTGAAGGAATGTGAGTGGCGGTGTGTTCAATCTCTGGCAGGATATCGCTGATCACCAGGGACGCGCCTTCCTGCGCAAAGGTCCGGGCGGCCACCGCACCTTGACCGCGCGCGGCTCCGGTAATGATCGCAACTTTTCCATCTAAACGGCCCATGTCGTCCTCCTTGTTGTTTTCCTTCCGAGGAGATAGCAGAAACTCGCCTCGCATGCCAAATACGGCTTGCTGAGGAGGAAGAGGCTGGCTATGTTGCCCACGATATGCAAGGGGACTGATCTCGCTCGTCACAAAGCGAAAAGAGGATAGTATGGCAAAGACCGATCCGATCACCCTGGCGGTTGTCCAGGGCATGCTTGAATCAACCCAGCGTGAGATGACGCTGACCATCGAGAAAACGTCGCGCTCGTCCGTGTTCAATATTGCGCGCGATTACTCTAATGCCCTGTTTCTCGGCAGCGGCGAAATGATTCTGCAAGGCCAGGACATCCCCATTCACTTAGGCTCGCTGATGCCGGCCCTGCGGACCGTTGCCGACTATTTCGGCGACGATATTCATCCGGGGGATGTGTTCTATCACAACGATCCCGCCTGGAGCGGCTCTCATATTGTTGACTGCTGCATGTATAAACCGGTCTTCTACCAGGACGAGCTCGTGTTCTGGACGGTCAGCAAAGGCCACGTCACCGACATCGGCGGCGCCGTACCCGCCGGCTATAACCCTGAAGCCAAAGAGATTTATGCCGAGGGCCTGCGTATCCCGCCGCTGAAAATACGGGACCGCGGGGTAGAGCGGCGAGATGTGGTGAATTTTATTCTGACCAATGTCCGCTCCCGCCGGCTCCAAGCCGGGGATATGCGTGCCCAGCTTGCCGCGGTCACGATTGGCGAGCGCAACCTGATCGGTCTGCTTGAGAAATACGGCAAAGATGTGGTCATGGCCTGTATGGCGCAACTGCTCGATCTGGCCGAACACCAGATGCGGGCGTTTATCAGCGCTATTCCCGACGGGACCTATCACGGTAAATCCGTTCTCGAGGATGCTGGACACGGCTATGGCGATATCGAGATTGCCGCGACCGTCGAGATCGTCGGAGACACCATGGCAGTCTCGCTGTCGAGCCCACCCCAGATTCCGTATTTCATCAATTCCTATGCAGCCAACTCGCTGTCCGGGGTGTATCTCGGGGTGATGATGTTCGCCCAACTGCCCCCGCCGTATAACGAGGGGCTGTATCGGCCCATTACGGTTGACGTCGGCCCGGAAGGCACCCTCACCAACGCCAAAGAACCGGCCCCGCACGCGAACTGCACAACTACTCCGTCAGAGTCGATTACGGACGCCGTCCGCATGGCGCTCGAACAGGCCCTGCCCGAAAAGGCGGTAGCCTCTTGGGGACATTCAAACGGTCTGAACATTGCCGGGCAGGATTACCGCTCGGGTGAAGAGTACGTTTCCATGATCCTGGCTACCATCATCAGCGGCGGCGGTGCCTCGCATAAGACGGACGGCTGGCCGGCGGTGGGGCCGCAGTGCTGTTTTGGTGCTCTGACGAGTGGAGATGTTGAGATTCTTGAGTACCAATATCCGATTATCATCCACCGTTACGGTTTGATGACGGACTCGGGTGGGGCTGGAAAACTGCGCGGCGGTTCGGGCACGCACTGGGAGGTCGAACCGCTCCGCGATCCCATGACGGTGGTCATGTTCGGCGAAGGACGGCGCTACCCGGCTCAGGGCGCGCTCGGTGCGGTCTCGAAGCTGCGCGAGCCCAAGGTGGGACGGGCACTATATTACAAGAAAGACGGCAGCGTCGAGGAGATCAAGACCAACCGGATTGCCGAAATCGAGCCGGGCGAGCGCTTCGCCAACCAGAACCCCGGCGGCGGCGGCGTGGGCGACCCGCATGAACGCGACCGCGACAAGGTACTCGAAGACGTGCGCAACGGCTTCGTGTCCGTCCAGGCCGCCTGGGAGGAGTACGGCGTCCAGGTCGAGGACGACACGCCACTCAAGCTCGCCGTTGGGAAATAGGGCTGGTGTAATGAATGACAGCTACCTGAAACCGGAACTCATCAATCTCAAAAATCATTCGACCTTGAGCGAGAAGTGGATTCAAAATCTCATTGCTAAAGACCCTTCGATCCTCGGACTAGGCGATGATCTATTCCTGCGAGACAAGGAACGGAGACAGCCTCGCGCAGGGAGGCTCGATTTGCTGCTCGAAGACACAGAGACACAGCGACGATACGAGGTTGAAATTCAGCTCGGAGCAACGGATGAGTCACACATCATCCGGACGGTCGAGTACTGGGACATCGAGAAAAAGCGCTATCCACAGTATGACCACTGTGCAGTGATTGTTGCGGAGGATATTACCAGCCGCTTCCTCAACGTGATTTCTCTCTTTAACGGCACCCTGCCGTTGATTGCCATTCAGATGCAAGTGTTTAAGGTTGGAGAAAACGTGACTGTCGTGTTCACCAAGGTGATGGACGAACTGGAACGCGGGCTTGCTGACGACGACGAAGCTGCTGAGGCGGCACCGACTGACCGGTCGTATTGGGAGAAGCGCGCGACAACAGAGACCGTCGCTTTGGCCGATCAAATGTTAAATGTCCTACGTGAGCTCGATCCAAGCTTGAACCTAAAATACAACAAATTCTACATCGGTCTTGAGAAGGATGGTCGACCTTATAATTTCGTGTCTTTGAAGCCGTTGAAGAACAAGGTCACTTTCACGCTCAAATTGCCACGTACCGACGAACTTGACGAGAAGATAGAGCAGTCTGACCTCAGTTCTCTTGAATACAACGTCAAACGGAGTGTCTACCGTCTCCAGTTGACGCAGAACGATATCCTCTCCAAACCCGAAACTCTCAAAGAGCTCTCGCGCCTCGCCTACGAACGTAGGGCAAAGTAAAAGACCTATGTCACGGCACGCTTACCGTCTCGGCATTGATACCGGCGGGACGTTTACCGACTTTATTCTGGCCTCGGCCGGTGAAGGCATCCGTCTCTATAAGACGCCGTCTACCCCGCACGACCCGCCCAGTGCCGTGCGCGAAGGACTTGAGCAGATCGGAGCCGACCTCGGCTGTAGCGTGGCGGACTTCCTGCGGGACTGCGACTTGGTCATTCTCGGCACGACCGTCGGAGTCAACGCCCTGCTCGAACACAAGGGTGCCAAGACCGGCCTGTTCTGCACCGCCGGTCATGAAGACTCGCTCGAAATTCGCCTCGGCCACAAGGAAGACGGACACCGCTATGACGCGGACTTCCCCCAAGCCACCATGCTGGTCCCACGTGCGTTGCGTTTTCCGGTCGAAGAGCGCGTGCTGAGTACCGGCGAAGTCCGTGTTCCGCTCAACGAAGCCGATGTCCGGCGCGGGGTCCGTCGCTTTCGGGAAGAGAGCGTTGAGGCGGTAGCCATCTCTCTGGTCTGGTCGTTCCTGTATCCCGAACACGAGCGGCGTATCGCCGAGTTGGTCCGGGCAGAAATGCCTGGGATCTATGTAACGCTGTCGGTCGATCTACTGCCCCAGATCCGTGAGTACACGCGGACCAGCACGACCGTAATGAACGCCTATATCGGTCCGCTCATCCAGCGTTATGTCGAGCGTATGGAGGCCCTGCTGCGCGACCTGGGCTACGATAATCCGGTACGCTATATGCAGAGCAATGGGGGCCTGACCTCCGGTCTCTTCCTGGCCGACAAGGGCATTTACGCCTTGAACTCGGGGCCGGCCGCGGGGCCGAACGCCGGCCTGTTCTTTCATGAAGGTAAAGAGCACACTGGCGACCGGCCGCGTGACATCATCACGGTGGATATGGGTGGCACCAGCTTCGATATCAGCCTGAGCAAGGATGGCAAGACGAATATCGTCAAGGATGTTGATTTTCTGCGCTATCGGATCGGTATCCCCATGCTGCAGGTCGAAACCCTCGGGGCGGGCGGTGGGAGCATCGCCTTCGTGAACCGTATGGGGCTGTTGCAGGTCGGACCGGAGAGCGCCGGCGCTCAGCCGGGACCGGCCGCCTATGGCCAGGGTGGACGGCGCTCGACCGTGACCGATGCTCTGGTCGTGCTGGGCTATCTGAACCAGGAAGCGCTGCTGGGCGGCCGGCTGCGGATCGACGCCGAGGCGGCCCGCCGCGTGATTGCGACCGAGATTGCCGGCCCGCTCAAGCTGGATGTTGAACGAGCCGCCCAGGGGATTTTCACTTTGGTGAACTCCAATATGGTCAGTGGTATTCGGCGCGTGTCAATCGAACGTGGCTATGACCCACGTGACTTCATGATGGTCGTTGGCGGTGGGGCCGGTCCGGCCCATGCCGGTCGGTTGGCCAGCGAGCTTGGCATTCCGACCATTCTCATTCCCAAGGTATCCTCCGCCTTCTGTGCGTTCGGTGAGATTCTGGCGGATATGAAACACAGCTATCTGTCGTCCAGCGCGGTCCGTCTGGACGCCGTGGACTACGCGCAGCTCAACGACACCTTTGCGGCCATGGAAGCGCAGGGACGGCACGACCTGGGCAGCGCCGGAGTCGCCGCGGACGCGATAACAATCTCCCGCTCGCTGGACATGCGTTACGTCGATCAGGTCCATGAATGTCAGGTCGATATCTCGCCGGAAGACATCTCGGCCGACAATATCGATACGATTGCCGAGGCGTTCCACACCCGTCACGAAGAACTGTTCACCTATTGCGAGCGGGATAATGCGGTCGAGATCATGAACCTGGAGTCCGCTGTCGTGGGCAAAGTCGCACGGCCTCAACTGCCGCCACTCGCCAGTGGAAACGCTGACCCCGCCCGCGCCCAGACCGGCGAACGCCCGGCCTTCTTTGAAGAGCACAACGCCTTTGTGACGACGCCGGTTTACGACGGCGCCAGATTGCTCGTGGGCAACGTAGTCGTCGGCCCGGCAATTATTGAGGAAATCACGACCGCAATCGTGGTTTTCCCCGGCTGGCAGGTCCGACTGGATAACCCTGGGGTGTATGTGATGACGGTGGGGGAATAGTCGCTCTGATGTGTTCTACTGCCCCAGCACACCGGCCTGGTCGAACAGGCCCAACTCCAGACGAATCACCTCCAGGCGCGCCTCGCGCTCTCGGCGTGCTTGCAGTGCCTCGTTAATCGTGACCTCGTGAAAGCGGATATGACCGCCGGGCGAGGCCTGTGCAATCAAATCGAGGTCCGCTTTGATAACCGTGCCAATGGTGGTATAGCCACCGCCCGTCACCGCGTCGTTCAAGAGGACGATGGCCTCCAGCCCGCCCGGAATCTGGATCGATCCGATCGGGTAGCCCAGATCGACCACATTGGAGGGATCGGCACCGGCGCCAAACGGCTGCTCGCCAGCGTTGAACTCAAACGTCGGGCCTTTGAGTCGATAGCCGATCCGGTCGGCTTCGGTCGAGACTTCCCAGTCCGCAGCCAGAAAGTCCTTCAGGCTGTCCGGGGCAACACGATGGCTGCACATCCCCATGACGACGCGTACATCGAGTTCTTTTTGCGGAACCGGGATCAGTGCCGGATCGCAGGTCCGTCCCAGCATCGCGTCGGGTGAGGTGTGGGGCGCGCCGAGCGGGAGGCAGTCGCCAGCCTCAAGTTTGCGTCCGTCCAGACCGCCGAAGCGGCCCAGCATATAGGTCGAGCGGCTGCCGAGCCGTTCGGACACCGTAATCCCGCCGGCCAGGCAGATATAGGCCCGTGCCCCACGGCGCACTCCGCCCAGGCTGACGCGGTCGCCAGGATGTAGGGCGTGAGCGCTCCACTGCGCCGCGGGCTGATTGTTGATTGTAAACGCGATGTCCGCACCGGTCACCGCGATCAAACCCTCGCTCGTCACCTCAAACGATGGCCCGGAGTAGGTCACTTCCAGCCCCGCGGCGTTCTCCGGGTTGCCGACCAGCAGGTTGCCGACCCGAAATGAGAAATCGTCCAGCGCGCCCGCAGGCGGCATGCCGATATGGTACCAGTGCAAGCGACCGAGGTCCTGGACGGTGGTCAACAGGCCGGGCTCAAGGATGCTAAGCATGAGCGGCTTCTTCTCGCAGGTGTTTGAGGTAGCGCTCCGGGTCGCACATATATTCGCCCGGATGAAAATCCTGTTCAATAATCCGGTAGCGATAGCTGCCGGCTTCGACCTGCGAGCGGATGTCTTTATACTCATCCATGTCAATAGGCCGGAATTGCCAGCGATCCCCGGCATTGGCCAGAATATATCGTCCTTTGAGGTCTGGCAGGTGTTCCTCCGGGTCATACACGGGCACGGCAGACATGCCGATCAGCTGATATCCGCCCGGTCCCTGCACGGGGTAAATGCACAGAAACACGCCGGCATGGGCCACGGCGCGCTCGGGAGTATCCGTCCGCGGGCGAATGTATTTGGGCGCCTGAATGGCCTGCTCGGGCGGGCACATGCGATAGCACCAGGCCGTACCGGGTACAAAACCGACCATGGAGATCCAGTACGGCCGGTCGCAGTAGGCGGTAATGAACTCCTCCTTCGAGGAATAGCCGTTTACCCGCATCAGGTATTCGAGGTTGGACACCGACGGGTCCTGATGCCGGTCGGCAAAGCGTTTGGCGCACTCCTGGGTCCAGGGATCGTCGAACAGCACCGGGATATCGACCAGCCGGGAGGTCAGCGTCTCCGCGGACTGAATCTCGCGTTCGAGCTCTTTGAGCGTTCGGATCAAGGTGTCGGGATGGGTCTCTTCGGGCCGGAAATGGACCAGATAGGAAGCGTTGGCCGGACAGACCTCAATGACCCCAGGGATGTGCCGGCGCTCAATCTCACGGCAGATTGACAGCAATTTGAAATTAATGGCGAGGTCCATTGCCTCGCTGAAGACCACCAGCAGATATTCATCGCCACCGTAGTCATAGCGCGTCTCTGACATGGCTCCACCCTGTTCCACACCTACCGAATAGAATCGCTGAGAAATTCCACCGGCCAGAAGTTAAGCGCTCGCTCGTTCCTGCAAAGGCAGAATGTCCGCACTCTCGGTATGAATCGCACTCCGAATGGCTATGCCTTCTCGCTGGAGAGCGGCATGCAGCCCGTCAAGGACTTCCGGGGCATTGACCACATCTCCATGGACACACACGCTTTCTCCCTCAACGTCGATCACGTCTCCGCTATCTGCGGTTGTCTGTCCGTCAACGGCAAAGCGCAGCACCAGCTCGACGATCTCTTCCACATCTTCGGTGCCATACGAGCGCTTGACGGTAATCGCACCGGTCTCATCGTAGTTGAGACCCGGATAGAATTCCTTGACCACCCGAAACCCCATCTTCTCTGCGGTAGAGACCAGCGGGAAAGAGGGCAGGGCGGGCAGATAGACGGTGAGGTGTGGATTAACCGCCTGAAAGCCTTCCAGAATGGCACGGGCGTTGTCTTCGGACTGTATCCCCCACGAATAGAACGCGCCGTGTGGCTTGGCGGCCTGTAGCGTGAGGCCGTGCATTTCGCAAAATGCCTTAAGGGCGCCGGCCTGATAGACGACATAGTCGGTCGCCTCCTGATGGGTGATGTTCATCAGCCGCCGGCCAAAGCCCAGCAAATCAGGAAAGCCGGGGTGGGCACCTACGGTGACCCCGTACTGCTTGGCCCATTCCACCGTACGACTCATCCAGCTCGGGTCGCCGGCATGAAAGCCGCAGGCAATATTAGCGTGAGAGATGCGCTTCATGACCTCTTCCGGTCGACCAAGCACGAAGTTGCCAAACGACTCACCCATATCGCTATTGAGATCGATCCAATTTCTGCGCATGGTGTACCCTCCTACACGAGCTTAAAACGTGAAGAATTATCGCTCTCCACAGATGAGCTGTCAATGTTCTGAGGAGACTCCTGGTTGAGCGCCTTCCTTACTTCTGAAAGCAAACGGGACTGCGCGCTTTCCTAGTTGCGATGAAAGGCTGCGATAGCCTGCACCACCTCTTCTTGCATGGCCGGGGTGAGCTCCGGATAGATGGGCAGGGCCAGGCTGTGCCTTGCGGCGTATTCGCTGTGAGGGAACGCGCCACGCTGATAGTGCAAAGAGGCAAAACAGGGCTGGAGATGCAGCGGCGTTGGATAGTAAATGGCCGTACCAATACCCTGACGCTGGAGCGTTGCCAACAGCGCGTCCCGATGGGTGCTCTGGACAACAAACTGATGGTAGACGTGTCGCCGTTGCGGAGCCTCGACCGGCAGGCTTATCACTCCAAGTTTTTGGGAGGCAAACAGCCGACGATACGTGTCGGCATTGCGCTGCCGGGCCGCCGTCCAGGCATCGACATGCCGCAGTTTGACGCGCAGCACCGCAGCTTGGAGAGCGTCCAAGCGGAAGTTCCCTCCCACCCGAGTATGTTCATACCTGGCCTGCTCTCCATGACTTCGCAACTGTCTGACCCGCTGTGCAAGCTGTGCGTCATTGGTAGTCACCATCCCGCCATCACCGTACCCACCGAGATTTTTAGATGGGAAAAAACTGAAACAGCCACAGTGCCCAAGCGAGCCAGCTCGTTTGCCCTTGTATTCCGCGCCGATTGCCTGCGCGGTATCTTCGATCAGAAAAAGATTCCGACGAGCGGCAATCTCAAGAATCGGGTCCATGTTCGCCATCTGGCCAAACAGATGGATCGGGATAATGGCCCGGGTCCGTGGGGTGATGACGGCTTCGATTCGGGTAGGGTCCAGATTATACGTCAGGGGGTCAATATCAACGAAGACCGGTCGGGCTCCAAGACGGGCAATACTCCCGACTGAGGCGAAAAAGGTATACGGCGAGGTGATGACCTCATCGCCCGGATGAATGTCTATCGCCATCAGGGCGACCAGCAGGGCATCGGTGCCGGACGAGACCCCGATCCCGTACCGGCACTCAGAGTAGGACGCGATCTCGTGCTCCAAGGCTTCAACCTCTGACCCCAAAATGAATTGCTGAGACTCCAGCACGCGCTCAACCGCAGCCCGGATTTCCTCCCGGATTGTGACGTATTGAGCTTTGAGGTCGAGCAGGGGAACAGCCATACAATAGCCCTACTCTCCGCTCAGTATGGGTTCCCTGGGGCAGGGTCAAGAGCGCGCGGTTTTGACGTATTATTTTGCGTGCGACGAGGAGGAATGGTAATCTGAATTAAAAGAGACGTTCGAGTGTAAGGAATTCCCCATGCAGTGTTTATGGCAGCGCTCTCGAATCATTATTGTCACCGGACTTCTCCTGTGCGGGCTGGGAGGAGGACTCGCCGGTTGCACGCAGGAATCGCAGAACCGGCTGAGCCGTTCCATTCAAAACTGGACGGGAACCAACGGCGTCTTGGATATCTATGCCGGAGAAAAGCTGGTGCTGCGCTTTATCGAGATCGATAAACTCAGCACCGCGGCATCAACCGGTGATGGCAGCACGGCGAGACCCTACCGCTTCGGCTATGGCTATGCTGACAAGAACCTGAATTTCCGGGTCGATGAAGGCGAGAAGAAGGTCTATTTTGAATTTAGCGATTACTCAACCAGCTATGTTTTTTACGAGAACTACACCGAGTAACAAAACGTGACGGAATTTTCCAATTTCATCCCGCTCGGTTGGGAATTTCGCTGGCGAGACGGGATAGATATCGCCTGTATGGCGTTTGTCGTATACCAAGCCTATATCCGCTTTCGTGGAACGCAGGCCGCACGGATAGGGGTTGGACTGGCCGTGCTTGGTCTGTTCTATTTCCTCGCCAGCCAGGCCGGGCTCTTTTTAACCACCTGGGTACTGGGCGGTATTTGGGCCGCGGCCTTTATTCTGGTCGTCGTCGTGTTCCAGGCCGAAATTCGTCAGATTCTTGAGCAGGTCAATCCTGTCCTCTCTACCCCAAGGATTTTTCGTCGGACCCCTGCTGAGACCCGGATTGCCGATTTCCTGGTCACCATAGCGGACACGTGTTTTAGCCTGGCGAAAAAGCGCCACGGCGCAATCCTCGTTTTTGAGCGGAACGATCCGGTGGACCCCCTACTGCGGAGCCAGGGTGTCCTGATTGATGCCGAAGTCAGCGATTTACTCCTTGATAATTTGTTTACGCCCTCCAGCCCGCTGCACGATGGCGCCGTTTATATTCGGGCCGGGCGGGTCTGTCGCGCCGGCTGCATCTTGCCGCTTTCAGAATCCCGCTCGCTGCCCTATACCTATGGGACTCGTCATCGGGCCGCGTTAGGGATTACGGAGCGTTCTGACGCGCTGGCTGTCGTTGTTTCGGAAGAGCGGGGCGCGGTCTCCGTTGTCGACCGGGGTGGCATGGTGACGCTGCCGGGATCGTCCGAGCTGTTGACCTGGCTGAATTTGCGTCTCTCTGGGGCCAAGAAAAGGCGTGCCCAATGGCGGTGGCGGGATATGCTGGAGGCCAATATTCGCCCCAAATTGGGCGCCCTGGCGGCGGTCTGTATCCTCTGGCTGATCCTGGTTGGCCCGCAAAACACTGAGGTCGGATTTGCGGTTCCTGTGGTCTACTACAATATCCCAGGGCATTTGGACATGACCGGCAGAAATACACAGGAAGTCTACCTGCGGGTGCGAGGATCGCGTGAACTGTTGGCCTTGCTTGACCCGCGTGGCCTGCGGGCGCAGGTTGATCTCTCAAGCGCTCAGGCGGGGCGGAGCCGCTTCCCCCTGACCGAGCACGATGTCAATATCCCGCTTGGCCTTCAAGTCGCGGGTATGGACCCGTCGAGCGTGAGTGTGCGTCTCAAGGAACGTCCGTCTCCATCAGAACAAACAGAGCAAAACGGCAATACACGCCAGACGTCGTAAGGCCGTCTCTTATTCCGACTGCGCTGCCGCGGCCTGCAATAACTCCCACACCCGCGCCAGGTGTGCATGCGTGGTGGCTTGGTTGCCGATGGCAACGCGGATGGCATAGCGGTCGTCCAGCTTGGTGTGCGACAAGAATGCCTGCCCGCTGGCGTTCACCGCGTCGATGAGGGCCGCGTTATGCTCCTCCGGGTCTTGGCCACCGGCCGGCAGGTGGCGGAAACAGACGGTGGAGAACGGGACTGGCGCTAGCCGCTCCCAGTTTGGGGCCGCATCGATTTGCTCGGCCAGCCAGTGTGCTTCTCGCATATGGCCGCCGATGATTGAGGCCAGCCCGGCCCGGCCATAGGCGCGGATGACCATCCACAGCTTGAGCGCCCGAAAGCGCCGGCCCAGAGACAGGCCGTAGTCCATAAAGTTGACGACATCCTGCTCATCGGTTTTGAGATACTCGGCCACCAGCGAAAAGGCGCGTTTCAGGTCGTCGGGCCGGCGCGTATACAGCAGGCTGCAATCGATTGGGGTCAGCAGCCACTTGTGCGGGTTGGTGACAAACGAATCGGCGCGTTCACAGCCGGCCAGTACCTCTCGATGCGAGGGGACAAGGGCTGCGGCTCCACCATAGGCGGCGTCAACGTGCAGCCACACCTGATACCGTTCGCAAATATCGGCAATAGCCGGAATCGGGTCAATACTGGTTGACGAAGTCGTGCCCACCGTTGCCACAACGGCGACGGGTTTGACTCCGGCCGCCAGATCGCTCGTAATGGCTTGCTCCAAGCGGTCCGGTCGCATCCGAAACGCGTCGTCTGTCTCAATATGCCTGGTCCAACGCCGTCCGATACCCAGGGCAATCGCCGCTTTATCAATCGAACTATGCGCCTGGGTTGAAGTGTACATCGCCAGTGGCGGCAGGTCGTTCCGACCGGCCATGCCGTGCTCGCGAATGTCCAGGCCCGCCGCCTCACGTGCTGCGGCCAGCGCGTATAAGGAGGAGGCTGAGGCCGTGTCTGTGATTTCGCCGAACCAGTCGGTCGGTAGGCCGAGCATCTCGGCGACCCATCTCAGGGTGCGCTGCTCCAGTTCGGTTGCCGCGGGTGAGGTACGCCACAACATGGCATTGACGTTGAGCGCCGCGGACAGCAGTTCCCCCACGATGCCGGGACCCGATCCGCTAATCCCAAAATAGGCAAAGAAGGCCGGATGATTCCAGTGTGTAATACCCGGCAGGATGAGACGGTCTACATCTTTGAGAATAACCTCCAGCGACTCACCGTGTTCGGGTGGGCTCTCGGGCAGGGTTGCCGCAATATCGCCCGGTGAGACACGCGCCAGGACCGGCCGGTCGCCGACCTGCTGCAAATAGGACGCGACCCACGCCGCCGCCTCAGAGAGCGCACGTTGGAGCTCTTGCGGGCTTGGGCCTATCGGTTGAGTCATGGTGTATCGTTCTTGTACGGAATTTTAACCGACCTTATCGCGGTTTTCCGCTGGATGGCAAACTGCTGAACGGGCTAGAGATCGACAGCGGAGGACTGCTGCTGTTGACGACGGAGTTCTTCCGCAAACGGATCAAGACGGGGATGCTGCCCGAGCTTTTTGATGAAGGCGGCATTATCCGGGTGTCCAACAAAAACGCTCTCAAAAAAACGATGGGCCCCTGGGGCAACGTATTGATAGTATGCGCGCATGATGTGGGCGGCCTCGTGCCCGAGCCACGTGCCGGGTAAGAGATCGTCCGGCAGGCCAGGGTCGCTGAATAAAAACTTGCGGTACCCATGAATGAGTTGAATCTCTTCACAAAAACAGCGCTCATCAGAGAGGGGCCGCTGCTGGTCGAGTTTGCTGCGGTACACCTCGATGAAGGCTGCATAGCCCTGCTGGATCGCAGCAAGATTCCAGCACTTGTCAATGAGGCGCTGATTCTCCGCCGGACCACGGTAACGAGCGGTGAAGAAGTCGAGATGGGGCGCAATGTCATAGCGCTCGGCAATCTCGATGAGCTGCGGTCGCAGGTCGCGCGGACTGATCCACACGCTGCTGGCAAGTTGGCCAAAGCCAGTCCAACTTAATTCACGCCGAATTTTATCCCGAACGACTTTGCGTTTCTCTGGAATAGTGTAGGTCATAATCAGCCACTCACCGTTCCAGGCCAGATTATCGAGTTTATATATCCGACTTGCCGCCTCAGCCATGCGCCGTTCGCCTTGAGCAGTCAGTCCGTAGAAGCTTTTCCTGCCAAGCCGCCGATTGCGTAGCCAGCCGTCGGCAGTGATGCGTGAAAGTGCGACCCGTACCGCTTGCGGAGCAATATCAAACTCCTGCATGAGGCGGATCAGGCTGCCGACCCAGATCTCACCGCCGTAATTGCGAACAAAGTCGCCGAACAGAGTGAAGAGGAGAGAACGTGGACGCATGTCTCACAAATCATAGGTGAAGCAACAATATTTTGCTTGACCAAACATAACAAATTATATAGTATACGCTTTATAAATGATATATTAAGAAACCGGAGGGAACAATGGCTCGCATCCTATTGGAAAAGGCTCCGCCTGTTGCTCGTGTCATTTTTAACCGACCCGAGGTTGTGAATGCGACGGATGGGCGCCTTGTGAAAGAGCTTCATGCCATAGGCCAGGCTCTGGCCGAGGACAAAGATCTTCGTGCGATTATAGTCACCGGAGCCGGACGAGGGTTTTGTTCGGGCATTGATCTCAAGGCCGTGTCCCAGGATGAGATTCAGATGCCCTGGTTTCGAGAGTGGGAAGAAACCCTGCGCCTGTTTGAGACCATGTACGATAAGGTCGTAATCTGCGGTATTCACGGTGCCTGCATCGGTGGAGGGCTTCAGTTCTCCTTAACCTGCGATATGCGGATTGCCGCGGATAATGCCTTTTTCAGCCTCACCGCGGTACGGCATAGCATCATCCCCGGTCTTGGGACGTTCCGTTTGCCCCGTGTCGTTGGGATGGGCCGTGGTCGGTTGCTTGCCTTGGCGACCTCGCAGATCAAAGCCAGACAAGCGCTGGAATGGGGACTCGTAGACCAGGTTGTCAAAGCCCAAGACCTGGAAAAAACACTGAATAGCGCTGCGGACATGTTTCTCCAAACCGCTCCTACCGCCTTTCGGGAATCGAAAAAACTGCTGGCCCAGAGTTATGATCTTTCGTATGAACAGTTTCTGTCCGCCTATCTTGAAGGACAGCAAGCCTGTCTCGCCTCTTCCGACCACACGGTGGCAAGCACGGCCTATCTGTCCAAGACGCCCGCGCAGTACCAGACGCCGAAAAAACAATCCTCCGACCCAAGTCGCCCAATACGCAAAACCCGGCTGGTGGCATAGACGCTGCAATGCCGTTAGAGTGGCAGACCGAGACCAAAGGCGAGACGTCCTATGAGTACGGCCATACGCGCTGATGAACAGGCACGGCGACCTGAGGTGCAAACCGAGTCAGCCTCATCACCTTCAAGCAGAATCGAATTTGTGACCCAGCCCGAACACTACCGGCACTGGAAACTGTCGATTGACGGCCGAGTCGCCAGGCTCGCAATGGATGTGCGGGAAGATGCGCCCTTGGTTCCGGGCTATGAGCTCAAACTCAATTCGTACGACCTGGGCGTGGACATCGAACTCTACGATGCGGTTCAGCGTCTCCGCTTCGAACACCCCGAAGTCGCCGCAGTGGTGCTCTGTTCGGCCAAGCCGCAGGTTTTTTGTGCCGGGGCAAATATTCGCATGCTGGCCCAGTCTTCACACGCGCATAAGGTCAACTTCTGCAAGTTTACGAACGAGACGCGCAACAGCATCGAAGATGCCAGCGCCCACTCCGGGCAAACCTATGTCTGCGCCGTGAATGGGGCGGCCTCAGGTGGTGGTTATGAACTGGCCCTGGCGTGTGAGCATATTCTTCTCATTGACGACGGCTCAAGCGCGGTGTCCCTGCCCGAGTTGCCGCTGCTTGCGGTCTTGCCCGGAACCGGCGGCCTGACGCGGCTCGTCGACAAACGGCACGTGCGGCGCGATCGGGCCGATTTCTTCTGCACAACGTCTGAGGGCCTGCGTGGGAAACGGGCCTGTGAGTGGAATCTGGTTGACGAAATCGTCCCGCGCTCGCGTTTTGCGGAAACGGTTCAGGCTCGCGCGTTGGCTTTTGCCGCCCAATCGGACCGCCCCGTGGATGCGGGCGGCATTGTCCTGACTCCCCTGGCTCGATCCATTACAGACACGACCATGACCTACGAGCATATCTCAATCAAGCTGGACCGCGCGCTGCGGACCGCCTCATTCACGGTCCACGCGCCGAGCGGAGACCTGCCGCGCACAGTGGAAGCCGTTCATGCTGCCGGTGCGCGCTTCTGGCCCCTGGCGCTGGCGCGTGAGTTGGACGATGCTATTCTGCACTTGCGGCTGAATGAAGAGAATATCGGGACCTGGGTGTTTCGCACCAGCGGCGAGGCCGCGCTGGTCGAAGACGTTGATAGCCTCCTGTCCGAGCACGCCGATGACTGGCTGATCCGCGAGATTACCTTATATCTCAAACGCACGCTCCAGCGTCTGGACGTGAGCGCGCGGAGCCTGATCGCCCTGATTGAGCCGGGCAGTTGTTTCACCGGTACTTTACTCGAACTCGTGCTGGCCGCCGACCGGTCGTATATGCTGGACGGCAGGTTTGAGGGGAGCGAGCTACCTGCGGCCACGCTCCGTTTAACGCCCATGAACTTTGGTCCCCTGCCCATGCATAATGCTAGCACTCGTCTGAGCGGTCGTTTCCCGGTGCAACCGGACCATATTGCGGAATTGCAGTCGTATATGGGCCGGGGTATCGACGCGGAGAGGGCTGACGAACTTGGGCTGGTCACCTTTATCCCGGATGATATCGACTGGGAAGACGAAGTCAGACTGACCCTGGAAGAACGGGCCAGTTTCTCGCCCGATGCCCTCACCGGTATGGAGGCCAGCCTGCGCTTTGCCGGTCAGGAAACCCTCCAGACCAAGATATTCGGGCGTCTGAGCGCCTGGCAAAACTGGATCTTTCAGCGACCGAATGCCGTTGGCGAAGACGGGGCGTTGACCCTGTACGGCACGGGGAAGCAGAGCCGTTTTCGGAAACAGAGGGTGTAGACATGGCGATTGATTATACGGAGCGCATTCCGAACAATGTTGCCCTAGCCGAGAACCGCCGACTCCAACGCGCCCTAGAGTCGTGGCAACCGAATTATCTACGCTGGTGGGATAGCTGTGGTCCGGAAGGGACGCAGGCGTATGACGTCTACCTGCGTACGGCTATCAGTGTCGAGTCCGACGGCTGGGCCCATTTTGACTATGTGAAAATGCCTGACTACCGGTGGGGCATTTTCCTGGCCAAGCCGCAGGAGGAGCGCCGTGTCGCCTTTGGAGATCACCTGGGCGAACCGGTCTGGCAGGAAGTCCCGGGAGAATATCGCAGCCTCTTACGTCGCTTGGTCGTGACCCAGGGGGATACCGAGCCGGCCTCCGTCGAACAGCAGCGCCATCTGGGCCACACCTGCCCCTCGCTGTACGACCTGCGCAACCTGTTTCAGATCAATGTTGAAGAGGGGCGTCATCTGTGGGCCATGGTTTATATCCTGCACGCCTATTTTGGCCGCGACGGTCGGGAAGAAGCCGAGATGATGCTGGAACGCCATTCCGGTGATGCGGACAAACCGCGTATCCTGGGCGCGTTTAACGAACAGACACCGCACTGGCTGTCCTATTTCATGTTTACCTTTTTCACCGATCGTGACGGGAAATATCAGCTCGCCTCGCTGGCCGAATCCAGCTTCGACCCGTTGGCCCGGACCTGCCAGTTCATGCTGACGGAGGAGGCGCACCACATGTTTGTGGGTGAGACCGGAGTGATGCGGATTATCCAACGTACGTGTGAGGTCATGAACGAACTCAAAACCGACGACCCCGAGCGCATCCGTACGGCCGGGGCTATCGACCTGCCGACCTTGCAGCGCTTCATCAATTTTCATTACAGCGTCTCGCTCGACCTGTTCGGCCAAGAACGTTCGACCAACGCCGCCGACTATTTTACGACCGGCCTCAAGGGCCGCTATCGCGAAACCCGGATCAATGATGACCATCGTCTCTCGGAGCTGACCTGGCCGGTCCAGCGCCCCGCAGACGGCACCATCGTATGCGAGAACGTCCCGGCCCTGCTCGCCATCAATGAGCGTTTACGCGACGATTATATTGCCGACTCGCGGCGAGGTCTGGACCGCTGGAACAAGGTGATTGAACGGCAGGGTATTGAGAGCCCGCTCTATCTGTCCCATCGGGGCTTTCATCGCAAGATCGGCGCTTTTTTCCGATGCCCATATCTCGCCACAAGGAGAGATGCTGACAGCCGAAGAGTGGCAGCGCCAGTGTGCCTCATGGTTGCCGACCGAGGACGATCACGCCTTTGTGGCTTCGCTTATGCAGCCGGTCACCGAACCGGGCGCAATGGCCAGCTGGATTGCCCCGCCGGCTCGCGGAATCAACAATCAGCCCCTCGACTTCCCTTATGTACAATGGGTAGACAGCCCAAGGGGAGAGTAGGCATGCAGGCCAATACCGTTGCTATTGATCCGGCAGATTCCTCAGCGTCCATCCGATTTGCTCCACGTTTTAACGTGGCCGTACCGTTTATCGACCGGCATCTGGAAGAAGGGCGGGCGCAGAAGATTGCCATCCGCACGGTCCATGGCGATATGACCTATGGTCAGCTTGCCGAGCAGGTTAATCGGTGTGGTACTGTTCTGCGCTCGATGGGCGTTGGGACCGGTCACCGGATGCTGATGATTGTGAAAGACTGTCCCGAATTTTTCTTTCTCTTTTGGGGGGCCATCAAGGCCGGAATCGTACCCGTGCCGGTCAACACCCTGCTCCGGGCGGCCGATTATCAATACATGATTGACGACTCCGAGTGTGCGTTGGTTGTCTATTCCACTGAGTACGCGCAGGCCGTAGAACCCGCCCTTGCCGGGACCAAACACACACCGCAGTCCCTATGCGTCGCCGGGGAGGACTCGCCTTTCGCGGCCCTTATGCGATCCGCGTCTGCCGAGCTGGAACCCGCTCCTGCTTCGGCCGAAGACGCCTGTTTCTGGCTGTATTCCTCAGGTTCGACCGGCCGGCCCAAAGGCGCGGTCCATCGCCAGCGCGATATGGTGGTCACCTGTGTGCAGTACGCCCAAGCCGTACTGGGTATGACCGAAGCGGACGTATGTTTTTCCGCGGCCAAGCTGTTCTTTGCCTACGGCCTGGGCAATGCCATGACGTTTCCGCTGTGGTGCGGGGCAACCGCGGTCCTAAGCGACCAGCGCCCGTCACCGGAGATGACGTTTGAGCTGATCGAACGTTTTCGGCCCACGCTCTATTTCGGGGTCCCGACTTTGTACGCCGCCCAGTTGCTCGCCTTGGAGCAAGACCCGCGCGTATTCCCGTCCTTACGCGCCTGTGTCTCGGCGGGCGAGGCGCTACCGGCTGAAGTGTTCCGGCGCTGGAAAGAGCGTACCGGCCTGACGATTCTGGATGGGATCGGCTCGACCGAAATGCTGCATATTTTCATTTCCAACCGTCTGGACGACTACAAGCCAGGCACCAGCGGTCGCCCGATTCCCGGCTACGAGGCCAAGATTGTGGATGAAAGCGGGCAGCCTGTTGCTGTCGGCGAGATGGGCCGCCTCCTGATTCGAGGCCAGTCCGGGGCCGCCTCTTACTGGAACAACCCTGAGAAGACCGCCCAAACCATGCTGGGAGACTGGATGAACACCGGCGATACCTATGTCCAAGACGAAGAGGGGTATTTTGCCTACTGCGGCCGGGCGGACGATATGCTCAAGGTCTCGGGCCAATGGGTCTCGCCGGCCGAGGTCGAGGGGATTCTGTTTCAACACCCGGCCGTGCTGGAGGCCGCGATTGTCGGCTGGGAAGACGACAACCGCCTGATCAAACCCAAGGCATTCGTGGTGCTCAAAGCGGGCCAGACCGCCTCGGCAGACCTGGCCCAGGAACTGAGCCTTTTTGTCAAAGACCGCACGCTACCGCATAAATACCCGCGCTGGGTCGAGTTTGTCTCCGAGCTGCCCAAGACCGCGACCGGAAAAATTCAGCGCTATAAGCTGCGGACGCCGGAGTAGCGTCCTTGTCGCTATCTGTAAGATGAAAGCCCATGCGATGTCTCCAGTGTGACACCGACAATCCGGACGGTGCAAGGTTTTGTATCGAATGCGGAGCCGCGCTCCAGAACCGCTGTCCGAACTGCGGTTGTGAGAACGTTGCCAGAGCCAAATTCTGTATGGAGTGCGGGACGGCGCTCACCAAGTCACCCGACCCCCAACCCCCAACCCCCGGCCCCCACACCTACACCCCGCCCCATCTGGCCGAGCGTATCCGCGCTGAGCAGGCTGCGCTCGAAGCGCGTGGGGCGGTTGACGGCGAGCGCAAAACCATTACCGCCCTGTTCGCCGATATCAAGGGCTCGATGGAACTGATCGAGGATCTTGACCCGGAAGACGCGCGCTCCATTATTGACCCGGCCCTGCAACTCATGATGGCCGCCGTGCATCGCTACGAAGGCTATGTAGCCCAGTCTATGGGCGATGGTATTTTTGCCCTCTTTGGGGCGCCGCTCGCCCATGAGGACCACGCCCAGCGCGCCCTGTTTGCCGCGCTCCGCATGCAAGAAGAGGGCAGGGCCTATGCCGAGCGGCTCCGGCACGACAAAGGGATCAATCTGCAGATGCGGGTGGGCGTCAATACTGGCGAGGTCGTGGTGCGCTCTATTCGGAAAAACGATTTGCACACGGACTATGTTCCGGTTGGTCATTCGACCAGCTTGGCAGCCCGCATGGAAGGGCTGGCCACGCCGGGTACAACGGTCGTGAGTACGGATACCCACCAGCTTACCGAGGGATATTTCGAGTTCAAGGATTTGGGTGCGGCGAAGATCAAAGGCGTCAGCGAGCCCGTACGGATTTACGAACTCCTCGGGGTTGGTGCCCTGCGCACCCGGCTCCAAGTGTCAGCCGCGCGTGGCCTGTCTCGTTTCGTTGGGCGCAAGAAGGAGATCGAACATCTCAAACAGGTCCGCGAACAGGCGAGAAACGGCCAGGGGCAGATGGTCGGCGTGGTGGGCGAGCCGGGAGTTGGCAAGTCACGGTTGTTTCACGAATTCAAGGTGCTGTCCGAGCAACACTGTCTGGTCCTTGAAACATTTTGTGCCGCCCATGGCAGCAACTATGCATATCTGCCCTTGATCGAGTTGCTGAGGGATTACTTCCATATTCGGCCCCAGGACGACGAACGGACGCTGCATGAAAAAGTCGCCGGACGGGTGGTTGCGCTTGACCGTGAACTCGAAGACGGACTGCCCTATCTGCTGAGTCTCTTGGGCCATACGGAATTTACTGCGGCGCTTCAGCAGATGGACCCTCACATCCGTCAACAACGCACCTTTGACACGATCAAGCGGCTCCTCGTGCGGGAGAGCCTCACCCAGCCGGTAGTGCTGATCTTTGAGGACTTGCAATGGCTGGACGAGGGCACGCAGGCCTTTCTCGATACTCTGAGTGAGAGTCTGGCCACCGCGCCCCTGCTGCTGCTGGTCAACTACCGCCCGGAGTATCGGCACGAGTGGGGAAGCAAGACCTATTACAGCCAGCTTCGACTCGATGCGCTGGGTCTGGAAGATGCCAAAGAACTCCTGGCCGCACTCCTCGACGAGGCAAACTGGCCGGTTACGGCCGCTTCGCTTGAACCCCTCAAACAGCTCATCTTGGAGAAAACAGAGGGCACGCCGTTTTTTATGGAGGAAATGGTCCGGGCGCTGTTTGACCAAGGCGTCCTGGTCCACAGCATGGGAGGCATCTCCCTTGCCAAGCCACTCGATACGGTCCATATCCCGGCGACGGTCCGGGGTGTTCTGGCCGGTCGGATTGACCAATTAGGCGCTGCGGAAAAGGAGCTGCTCCAGACCGCCGCAGTGATTGGCCGGGAGTTCTCGCTCAGCCTCCTGACCCAGGTCGCTCAACAGGATGAGGACACGCTCGTGCCGCTGTTATCTCGCTTGCAAACGGCCGAGTTCATCTATGAGCAGCCCGCCTTTCCCGAAGTCGAATATACCTTTAAGCACGCGCTCACCCAGGAGGTAGCCTATCATTCGCTCTTATCCGAGCGCCGCCAGGACGTGCATGCCCGGACGGCCCAGGCCATTGCCTCCCTGTTCCACGAGCAGCTGAATGATCGTCGCCTCAGAGAACTTGCCTATCATTCCGCCCAGAGCGGTAATACGGAGAAAGCCGTCGAGTATTATCAACGTGCCGGAGAGTTGGCGCTGAAGAACTCGGCCTATACTGAGGCAATTCGTGATCTCAATTACGCGCTGGACTTGCTGCCAGCACTGCCTCATACCCCGGACCGTCCGCAGCAAGAGCTGACCCTGCTCATCTCACTTGGCTCCTGCCTGATGGCAACCAAGGGCGACGCCGCGCCCGAAGTGGAGCGCGTATATACGCGTGCTCGTGAACTGGCGCGTGCGATAGGAGACGTGCCGCAGAAGTTCTCCGTGCTTTTCGGTTTATGGCGCTTTCATATTGTGCGCGGGGAGTATGCCGCGGCAGGAGAAATGACCGAAAGGCTCCAACGTCTGTCTGAGTGCATGCCGGGCTCCAATCAATTCCTACCCGCCCAGCAGGCGCTTGGATTGACTGCCTTTCGGCTCGGGGCGTTTGCCGACGCCAGAGCCCATCTGGAACGGGCCGTGGACATCTACGATCCGAGTGTCCACGGCCCGGAGAACGCCCAGGGCATGATGGGCCAGGACCCCGGTGTTACCAGTCTGGCCGTTCTGGCCTGGATGCTGTGGCATCTTGGCTATCCCGATCAGGCTCTCCAGCGCAGCCAGGAAGCCATTGCGCTCGCGCGTGAGATTTCGCATCCCTACAGTTTGGGCTTTGCCCTGCATTTTGGAACGGCGGTCTATCGCTTTCGACGAGAAGGGGCGCTGGCCCAAACCCAGGCAGAGGGCGCGGTCTCGTTGGCGAGTGAGCAGGGCTTCCCCTACTTTCACGCCGCCGGGACCTATTTGCGTGGCTGGGCCTTAGCAGAACAGGGTCACGTCGAAGAGGGTATTGCCGAAATGCTGGAGGGCCAGCGCATCTGGCAGGAGTTCGGTATTCGGCAGCTCGGTCAGGTGTCTCTGCTTTTGGCAGAGGCCTATGGCAAACTCGGTCGCGTCGAGGATGGCCTCACCGTATTATCCCAGGCAGAAGCCGAGATGGCCAAGAGTAACGAAAAATGGTGGCAGGCCGAACTGCTGCGCACCAGGGGGGAATTATTACTCGCTGCCCAAGACGGCACGGATCACAACAGCCAGGAAATCACAGCCTGTTTCGAGGGCGCACTCCAGGTCGCTCGCAGCCAGCAGGCAAAATCCCTGGAACTCCGCAGCGCAATCCGCCTGGCTGCCTTCCTGAAAGCACACGGAAAGCCGGACGACGCCTACCGACTCCTGTCGAATATCTACGGATGGTTTACCGAGGGATTCGATACGCCCGACCTGCGAGCGGCGAAGGAACTGCTGGATGCGCTTACGCCGGTTCATGCATAGAGAGGGACTGGGGGCTGGGGATTAGGGATTGGGGTGAGAGGAAAACTGCCTCAGCGCTGAACGAAGCCCTGCCGGGCGAAGCATTGTAAATGTCCGTCTGACTTCCTATACTCAGCCTACTTTTCCTAGAAAAGAGTCAACCGTCGGAGGGGCGGTATCCCTCTCGGGGAGGTTTTTTATGAGTAGCAATGGTCAGACGAACGGAGCGGGCATACGCGCCCGGTTGCAGCACCCGATTATAGACGCGGACGGACACTGGCTGGAGTTCGGGCCGCTGGTACGCGAACAACTGAGAAAAATCGGCGGCACCAAGGCGGTCGAGGGATTCTCGGTGTTCACCACTCTCGTCCAAGAACATTTAAGCCTGTCGGTGGCCGAAAGGCGCCGCCAGCGGACCGCCCAGCAGGCCTTTTGGGGGATTCCAACCAAGAACACGCACGACCGGGCAACGGCCATGATGCCCCAATTACTGTATGAACGCCTGGACGAGTTCGGCATAGACTTCACCATCCTCTATCCTACTGCGGGTCTGGGGTTGACCCGTGGCAGCGATACCGAGCTGCGGAAAGCCGCCTGCCGGGCGTTCAATATTTTCAGCGCGGACTATTTTCGGGCCTATGCCGATCGCATGACTCCAACGGCGGTGATTCCGATGAATACGCCCGAGGAGGCCCTGGAAGAAATCGACTATGTGACATCGCAGCTCGGCATGAAAGTGATCATGCTGGGTAGCATGATCAAACGGCCCATTCCCGCCGCGGTCGAACACTATCCGGGTACGGAAGAACTGCTGACGTGGCGCGACGTGCTGGGCCTGGACAGCGAATACGACTACGACCCGGTCTGGGAGATGTGCGTTGAACGGGGCCTGTCGCCAACGTTTCATACCGGCTCGCGCGGGTATGCGTTGCGGATTTCGCCCTCCAATTTTGTGTACAACCATATTGGCCATTTTGCCGCGGCAAACGAAGCCGTGTGCAAAGCGCTCTTTCTCGGCGGCGTTACCCGGCGTTTCCCCACGCTCAAGTTCGCCTTTCTGGAGGGTGGGGTCGGTTGGGCGTGTCAGTTATACGCCGATCTGATCGAACACTGGGAGAAACGCAATATCGAGGCGTTGGCGGAGGTTGATCCGGCTAATCTCGACCAGCAACTGCTGGGCGAATTGGTGGAGCAATACGGCAGCACGGACATGGCCGAGGCGTTTACGCATGGCGACGCAGTCCTGGACACCGTACTGAGTACACAAGGTGCGACCGCCGTCGGCGGTATTGATAATCTGGACGACTTTTCAGCCTGTGAGATCACCCAGGCGTCGGATATTCGCGACTTATTTGTCAAGAATTTCTATTTTGGCTGCGAGTCGGATGACAAGATGAATGCCTGGGCCTTCAACCGGCAGTGCAATCCGTTTGGGGCGCAGCTCAACGCGCTCTTCGGTTCGGACATCGGCCACTTCGACGTGGCGAACATGAGCCACGTGGTGCCCGAAGCGTACGAGCTGGTTGAAAAAGGCTTGGTCAGCGATGCTGGTTTTCGTGATTTTATGTGTACCAATCCGATCCGTTTCTGGGGCGAGGCTAACCCGGACTTTTTCAAGGGAACCGCAGTCGAAGAAACCGCAGCCACGATTCTGTCGGAGGAGACAGTCGAAACGGGGCTGAACGGTCACGCGACAAATCGGTTGTCGAAGTAGGGGCGGTTTGCGAATCGCCCCTAGGCCATTAAGCGGGCGATATCTTCGTCCAAACCGCGGCGTATCTGCTCGGCCAGTGCGTTCCGGGCGCGCCCCTTGGTACGGCCGTAGGACGGCAGGTCAAGCGTCGCGAGGCGACGGGCTTCGCCGAGCGCTTCGTCTAACAGCGTGTCGGCCGCACACACCCGATCCAAGAAACCGACATCGACGGCCTCGGCCGGGCTGTACAAGCGGGCTTGGATCACCGCGTTGGTAAAGTGACGCTTGGACAGCCGTTCGCGCGCGAACATCAGGCCAAACTCCGGCAGCGTCATCCCAATAGCGACCTCATTGAGCCCGATTTTGAAATCGCCCTGGACGCCCAAACGGGTATCGCTGGCGAGTAGCATAAAGCCGCCGGCGGCAATGGCGTGACCCGTGCTGGCGGCAACAACCGGTTGCGGATGGGTGAACAGCTTGAGCAGCATCTGTGCGCCGGCAGTCACGAGTGTACGACCGGCCTCCGGACCGGACTGGAGGACGGTCAGATCGAATCCCGCGGAAAAACGACCGGGCCGGCCCGTCAGGACGACCGCCTTGGCTTCCTGTGCGGCTTTGTCCAAAGCGTCGTTCACGCCTCGGATCAGCGCAGGGTTGACCGCGTTGGCCTTGCCGTCGTCAAGACGCAGAATGGCAATCGTATCGTTCAGTTCATAGTGCACCGGACTGTTTGACATGGATGTTCTCCTTCGTAAGTTCAGTGTCCCTTATCCTTTTGCGTCCTGGCTGTATAGACAAGCCGGACGCGGGTTTTCTGGGCTGTGCGGACGGACACGGCCTGCGTCTGTTCTCCAAGTCGCTCGTGCCACAGGCGTAAGCCGTACTCTCCTGGCGGGATGTGGTTGATGTCGAACCGGCCGGCAGCGTCCGTGACCGCGGTATAGGGATGGTCGGTAACAATGATATGCGCCCGCATCCAGGTATGCAGCACATCACAATCGATCAGCACCTGACCCGGTTGCGTAAAACGGTAAGTTTTCTCGGACCAGTACGGCAGACCCAGATTGAATATGGTTGTGTGGCCATTTTGGCGGGCGTGGACATTATGCAGGATGAAGTCGCTGTTACGCAATTCAAGTGGCTGCCCGACGGCTATGGTTTGGACGCGGGGGACAAAGGCGCAGTTTTTATTATCCAGCAGCGCGGGAAGAACGGGGTTGCCTTTCCCGGCGCGAATGCCGTCCAGGACGACGACAACATTCTTGAGGCCCCCATAAGCATCAACCAGAAGACTCTCATCCGGTACGCTTTCCCCGCAGACCGCTCTATTCTTGTGAACGGGCAGGGTGGCCGGCGGTGGTGCTTGCCCGTCGAAGAGGACCTGTCCGCGGATGCTGCCGCCGTCCTGAACTGTGATTTCCCGGTAGGCGTGTACAGCTGGGACAATGACGAATAATATAAGCAGGCTGGCGCACCAGCCGGCTGATGTGTAAGCCCTCACGTTCTATACATGACGATTTTCGTGAAGACGGGTCAAGTCGTGATCTTTGCCTTTGAGGAGCCACATGTCGGCGCCCAAAAAGACCTTTGTAAAAAAGAACAACAATGCCATTGAAGAACAGCGGCGTCTTGAGCGGCGTTCTCGCGCGATTGACGCCTTTCTGCTCTCGGCCCGGGCTCCCGTAGGGTGCGCCCTGCGCACCAGGCAGCTACGGAAGGGAACGGCTGGCTATACGGAATCGTGATTTGTACCAATGTAAAGGTTGCCACTATCAGACTGCCGGCAGTCTGCCGGCAGCGCTACTCCACCGACAATCCTTCCATCCAATTACCATGAAAGCCATACGGCACTCGGTGGGGGAGGTGAACGGTAGCCAGTGGCTCGTGCGCGATATTTTCGGCGTCGAGAATGACCAAGTCGCTCCGATTTTCCCCTTTGCGGTACACTCCCACAAGCAGAAAGCCTTCGCCTTCGGCTGACCGCGCGGAGCGGGGAACAAAAGTCGGCTCCGAGGAATAACTGTTCGGGCCGAACGCATGAGTCTGGGACCGGCCGTTTGCATGGTCATACCCAATGACCGTGTTGAAGAGACCTTCCGAGGGAGGCACGACACCCTCCTGGCCCGCCGCATACCCTCGCCGGTAGGGCAAACCGGCGTAGCGTTCATCCAGTCGGGGAAACTCGCTGAGCCGGTCGTCCCGTTGCGCCTGGGTGATGGAGTGAGAGGTCAGGTCAAGCGACCAGCGGGTGAAGACCGGAATGTTGGTCTCCAGGTCTTCTCCGTCAACCTGGAACAGTGGCAACAGGCGGAACTGGCACACATCGGCGCTGACCGTGTTGTCTTGGGTATAGGCGTTCATGGCGTGAAACACAAAGCAGGGATCGGTCTCAAACCAGACGATATCCTCGCCTCCTCCGTCGCGTGGCATGACCCCAATGCGCGTTCCGAGTTCCGGCTCCCAGCGCACGGGAGAGCCGGAGGCCAGATTTTCCGGGCGCAGAGTCGCCGGAAAAACCATGAAGATGACGTGCTCTCGGGTGACAATGAAATCGTGCATCATGGTCGGTACCGGCAGGGGAATCTCTTCGTTCCGCGTCATATCACCGTCCGCGGAGACGACCGTGTAGCGCAGATAGGGCGGAAACGGCCCGTAGCCAAAAAAGAGGAGTTCGCCTGTTTCCGGATCGACCTTGGGATGAGCGGTCATGGCTCCCTGGAGTTTACCGTGAAAATCGTACACACCAATGGTGTCGAGGGTTGACGGCTCAAGTTCATAGGGCGGACCACCTTCCCACAGGGCGAGCAGCCGTCCCGCATGGAAGACGATATTCGTATTGGCCGCATTCGGAAAAACCCCCTGGGCCCGTTCGTCCGTATTGCTCAGGTCGCTGAGACCGCCAAAGAGGGCTTCCCCGTGCCGGCGCTCAAGTGTGAACCGTTCCGTTCGGACCCAGCGATTTCGATAATGCGCCTTGCCCGCGCCCAGGGTAAACGCGTGGATCATGCCGTCCCCGTCAAACCAGTGATACTGTCCGCGGGGTGCAAACTGGGGGTTTGAGCCGTTCCGGTACAGGGTGCCGTTTAACTCGGCCGGGATTTCGCCCGTGACGACCAAGTCGTGAATCTCGCCCTCCATGGGCCAGGGAGCATAATTCCCCTGGAGAAAGGGATCGTCAGGAAAGGGCCGGCTCATGCTGTCCTCCTGTTTCTCGGTTGAGGGTATGCATATTGGACTGCATATTGGCGCGCCTTTCAAGCGCCGTTGTCCTTTGACGGTACTGACGCTAGGCTGCTCGGACGAACCGACGGGCTCGTCCAAGGGAGGGAGTATGTCTGCTGTCGAACTCTGTTTTCTCAGCGCAACCGAACTGGCCTCACGCATACGTCGGCGTGAGGTGTCATGCCGGGAAGTCATGGAAGCGCATCTAGCCCGGATCGCGCGCGTCAATCCGCGGGTGAACGCGATTGTGACCCTGTTGGCCGAGCGTGGCCTGGAGCGAGCGACCGCGGCCGATACAGCGCTCGGGCGAGACCGGGAGGTCGGTCCGCTGCACGGCCTGCCCATTGCCCACAAGGACTTGGTCTTGACCAAAGGCGTCCGCACCACGCTCGGCTCGCCGATCTTTGCCGACTTTGTTCCCGACCAGGACGAGATTATTGTCGAACGCCTGCGGGCCGCGGGTGCGATTGCCATCGGCAAGACGAATACGCCCGAGTTCGGGGCCGGCTCACAGACGTATAACGAAGTGTTTGGCGAAACGCTCAACCCGTACGATCTCTCCACAACCTGTGGCGGCAGCAGCGGTGGGGCCGCGGTGTCGCTGGCGACCGGGATGTTGCCGATTGCCGATGGCAGCGACCTGGGCGGCTCGCTGCGCAACCCGGCCAGTTTCTGCAATGTGGTGGGGTTCCGGCCCTCGCCCGGCCGTGTGCCCACTTGGCCGCACCGGGTCGGCTGGTTTCCGTTTGCCGTCGAAGGGCCGATGGCCCGTACCGTGCAGGATGTGGCGCTATTGCTGAGCGTCATGGCCGGGCCTGACCCCCGGGTGCCGATTGCCAATACCGAATCGGGCGAGCAGTTTCTTCAGCCGCTTGAGCGCTCTTTTGCGGATACCCGGATTGCCTGGAGTCCGACATTGGGTGGCCTGCCGGTCGATGCCCGTGTGACCGCAGTGCTCGAAAGCCAGCGTGGCGTATTTGCCGACCTGGGCTGCGTCATTGAGGAAGCGACCCCCGACTTCCAGGATGCCGACGAGGTCTTTCGCGTCTGGCGGGCGTGGTATTTTGATCTGTCCCTGGGCGAGCTGCTGCCCGAACACCGGGACAAAATGAAGGACACGGTCATCTGGAATATCGAAGAAGGGACAAAACTCACCGGCCCGCAAATCGGGCGGGCCGAGAAAAAGCGCACGCTGCTCTATCACCGGGTACGGGAGTTTATGGAACAGTACGAATTCCTGATTCTGCCCGTCTCTCAGGTGCCGCCGTTTGATGTCAAGCAGCGCTACGTGAAGGAGATTAACGGCGTACAGATGGAAACGTATTTGGACTGGATGCGCTCGTGTTACTACATCAGCATCACTGGCCTGCCGGCCATCTCGGTGCCGTGCGGTTTCACACCGGAGGGCCTGCCCGTTGGCGTGCAGATCGTTGGTCGGCACCAGAACGAACTGGGTGTGTTGCAGTTGGCCCATGCGTTTGAGCAGGCCACACGGGTGGGGGAGAGAAGGCCGGAGATTGGTGATTAGGGGTTTGGGGTTAGGGAGTGGGGGTTGGGGGTTGGGAGGAGTCCTATTTTATCCCCTCTCCCCTTGAGGGAGAAGGTTAGAGCCTGCCCCGCACTTGATGCGGGGGTGAGGGGGAGTTGAGGGCGGAGCGGAGTGTAATCTCACAGCGTTCTGAGTGTATCAATTCGTCAATGGAGAGGAGGACGAGCCTATGCAGTTTGGTTTTATGGAGGACTTTCGGAACCCGGAGCCTTGGGCGCGGCCATTTCCCGAGTTGTACAACGCGGTCCTGGACCAGACCGTTCGGGCCGAGGAACTCGGTTACGATCACGTCTGGCTGACCGAGCATCACTTTACCGAGGATGGCTATAATCCGTCGCTGCTGCCGACCGCGGCGGCGATTGCCACCCGAACGCACACCATTCGGATTGGGACATTTATTCTGCTGCTGCCGTTTCAGCATCCGATTCGGGTGGCGGAAGACGCCACCTGTGTCGATATCTGGTCAAACGGTCGCTTCGACCTGGGTGTCGGGCAGGGCTATTCGTATATGGAGTTTGACGCCCTGTGCATGCCGCGCAAGGAACGTTCGGCGCGTTTGCGCGAGGGCGTTGAGCTGATTCAAAAAGTCTGGACTGAAGACGCGGTCACGTTTGACGGGCGTTTTACCCAGGTGAAAGACCTGACCCTGAGCCCCAAGCCGGTGCAGCAGCCCATGCCGCTGTGGATCGGCGCGCGGGCCGAGAAGGCCACCCGCAGCGCGGCCCGGCTGGGCTGTCATCTCATGGCCACCATCGGACCTGACCCGGCGGCGTGGTATATCGACGAACTCAAAAAGTGCGGGCGCAACCCGGACGATTTCAACATTGCGCAACTGCGCCTGGTGTATCTGGCCGACACCGAAGACCAGGCCTGGGAGGACTGCCAGGACCATCTGTTCAGCATGATGGAGTTCTACGGCCATATTCTGGCCGAGGCGAACGATGCGCCCGGAGATAAGGACGTGTGGACATTCACCAAGCCGAGCGAACTCCGCCACTCGGCTTTTGGTGAGGCGGTGATGATCGGCACGCCGGACCAGGTCGCCCGAAAAATGGAACGCTTCAAAAACGAGTTCCAATGCACCCATTTCATCATGAGCACGCAACTGGCCGGCATGGACCCCAGGAAATCAACCCGCTCGCTGGAGCTGTTCGCCAAGGAGATTATGCCGAGCTTCCGGGGGTAGGGGAGGGTCAGGGTTATGGACCTGGAACAGGTCTTGAGGGTTGTAGTCAAGCGTATCCGATCGAATTTGCTGAGCAACGAAGCGCAAGTTAAGCAAGCAGTCCTCTTGCCGGTTCTGCGCGAATTGGGATGGGACGATGCGAATCCGACTGAGTTTGTGCCGGAATATTCTGTGGATAGGGGGCGGGTCGACTACGCGCTGTGTCAAACAGCGGGAAGTCCGCTGATTTTTATTGAGGCAAAACAACTGGGCGCCGCGGATAGCAAAGGCGAGGATCAGTTGTTTGGTTACGCTTCCAATAGAGGTGTTCCCTTCCTTCCGAGTAAATCGGTTGGGAGGGATGGACTTGCTTGAAACGCAGACTCTGATCCCAGGGGTTGGTCTCGAATCGCTGGTACGCGACCTTCGCCTGTCGTTGGATTGCGTCCGGTAGGGTCTGCAACTGCTGGCGAAACTGTCGGGTGGTCCGGGATCTCACAGGGCGTCCGGGTCAAGTGCTTCGGTCAGTCCTTCGCGATCTTCTTGCTCGGCCTCTGCTGCGAGTTGTTCGAGCGTATCCTGCGAACGTGCAAATGCCGCGTGCCACCGCTGCTCATCTACTATTTCTTCCATGATAATCGCAGCAATAGCATCTTGTTGATCTACGGGAAGGCGTTTGGCCTGTTCCACTGCCCTGTCAAGCATTTCGCTCATGGTCAGAGTTCCTCTCATCAAAAGATGAACCCGATAGGCTAAAAAAGCAAGCGTATTTAGGATAGTAAGAAGACCAACAGGAGGTATTCATGCGGTTTGAAAACACGGGTATCCTGATTACCGGCGCGGGCAGCGGGATCGGCCGGGCGGCAAGCCTGGCCTTTGCCGCGGAAGGCGCGGCGATTGCCGCAGCCGACCTTCGGCTTGCAGCGGCCCAGGCAACCGCCAGCGCGGTTGAGAAATCAGGCCGGAAAGCCGTGGCCCTCCAGGTCGATGTCACCCAACCGGATGCGGTACGGACCATGGTCGAGCGGGCCGTGGCCGGGCTCGACTCACTCGATGTGCTGATCAACAGCGCGGGGGTGCGCGAAATCGTACCCTTCCTGGAACTGCCCGCCGAAGAATGGACAAAGGTCATTGGCACGAACCTGACCGGAACGTTTCTGTGCAGCCAAGCCGTTGCCCAACACCTGATTGCACAGAATAAAAGCGGAAAGATCATTAACCTGTCGTCAGTTGCCGGTCTCGTGGGCGTACCGAACCGGGCGGCCTATGTGGCCTCCAAGCATGGGGTGGTCGGCCTGACCAAGGAAATGGGGATGGAACTGGCCGATAAGCATATTCAGGTCAATGCCATTGCCCCAGGCGTGGTCGAGACCGCCATGACCGCGGGCTATTTTGACCAGCCGGATATCGTGGCTTCGCTCAAAAAGGCACATCCGGCCGGACGCTGGGCTCAGCCTGAGGAAATCGCCCGGCTGATGCTGTTCCTGGCGTCTGAGGACGCCGACTTCATGACCGGCGCAACGATTCCCATTGACGGTGGGTTTGTGGCCGGCAAGGCTATCTAAGGGAGCGTGACATGGCTGAACAGAAACAGATTCTTGAAGGGGTGCGTATCCTCGACCTGACCCAATGGCTGGCCGGCCCGCAGGCCACGCGGCTGATGGTGGACCTCGGGGCCGAAGTCATCAAGGTTGAACTCCCCCCCAAGGGCGAACACAGCCGGCATATCCGCATCGTGCCCAAGGACGGCAAGGACGGTGCCACGCCGAGCTATTTCATCATGCACAACCGGGGCAAGAAGAGCCTGTGCGTGGATATCAAAACCCCGGCCGGTCAGGCCGTTATCAAGGATTTGGTCCAGCACTGCGACGTGCTGTTCGAGAACTTCACGCCCGGCATCATGGAGCGCTACGGCCTGACCTATGAGAGCCTGTCCGCCGTCAACCCGAGCCTCGTCATGTGCTCGGTCTCGACCTATGGGCAGACCGGCCCATACTCCCGCCGCATCGGCAACGACCTGGTCGCCCTGGCGGCCGGCGGACTGCTGCATCTGGTCGGCGAGCCGGACGGCTATCCGGCCTATCCGGCCTCGGCCATAGGCGATCACATGACCGCGCTCAACGCCTTTGGCGCGATCATGGCGGCCCTGTTTCATCGGCAGCGCACGGGCGAGGGTCAGCACATCGACCTGGCCCTGGTGGACTGCACCTATAACTCGCACGACTGGGCGCTGGCAGCCTACAGCGTGACCGACGGCGCGGTTGACCCGCAGCGCGGTGGCTCGCAGCGGGCCGGAGCGTTTCCGTATGGCGCGTTCAAATCCAAGGATGGTTATATCGCCATCGGGCTGATTACCGAGGACCACTGGGTGACTCTGGTCAAACGCATGGGCCACGAAGAGTTGCTGACCTCGCCCGAGTTCAAGACCAACCGCTGGCGCATTCAGAACGCCGAGGCCCTGCGCGTCATTATCGAAGAGTGGCTGCAATCGCTGCCGAGCGACGAAGAGGCGATTCGGATTATGGCCGACGAACTCCGCCTGCCGGTCGCTCCGATTCTGTCCATCGGCCAATTTGCGGAAGACCCGCATTTAAGCAAACGCATGGTCGAAACCACGCCCAACCCGGACTACGGCGAACTGAAGCTGCTCCAATCTCCCCACAAATTTTCCAAGACCCCGCCGCGCATCCCCGGCCCGGCCTCGCGCCTCGGCCAACATACGGACGAGCTATTGAGTGGTTTGTGCGGCTATACAGCCGAACAGATACAGGAATTAAAGGACCAGGGCATCCTTGTTGAGAATGCGGACGGGTAGCTGATTCTCGGCTCATGACAAGGAGAGCGTATGCAGAAGCGGAAAAAAACGACGGGTCTTTGGAGAACGAGTGGGAGGCTGATAACCGGGCTCGTCTGTGCCGTGGGTCTGTTGCCGCTGACCGCTCACGCCCAAGACACGGCCTACAACCAGACCGCTCTGGTCGCGCTGTGCCAGATATCCGCCGCCGGCACCTCGGGCCGATTCGACACCGCCGAGCAACTCTTCAGCGAGGGCAAGGCCGCCGGGCTCAGCGCACTCCAGATGTACGAGGCGGTCTTGAACCTGCTGCCCTACATCGGCTATCCACGGACCCTGAGTACGCTGGGACGCTTTCAGCAGGTGTATCCCGACTACATCGGCCAGCGTTCCCAGGGGCAGAGTCCGCAGCCGACCGAGCCCTGGCCGGAGTATGCCCCGACCATCTGGGGAGAACGTGGGATGCAGATTCAAGAGCAGCTCACTGGCGGCAGCGAGGAGAACAAAAAGCTTATCCAGCAGCTCAGTCAGCTCAGTCCCGAACTGGCCGAATGGGTGCGCTATGACGACTTTGGCCGGGTCTTTGGTCGAGCCGGGCTGCTCCTGATCGAGCGCGAAGCCATCGTGCTCGGCGCGCTGATTGCCCAGGGCGCGCCCCAGATCGCGTTTCACTACAAGGCCCTGCTCCGCGTTGGGGGCGATGACAGTTTGGTCGATGCCTTGCTTGAGGCGGTATCGGACATCGTGGATAAAAAGGCGCTGGCCTCCGCACGGCATCATATTGCCGAGGCGCGCAAGTAGGAAACCACTCAAGAAACGCACCCTAGCCAACCTGTACAACATTCGTCCGCAATGGCTGGCCGACGCCTATGTGAGTCTTGATGCCGTAGTAGCGATGGCTTACGGCTGGAACGTGGATATTTCTGAAGATGAAGCACTGCGTGAACTGTTGGAATTGAATCTGACGCGGGGCGAGTGAAAAGTGCCCAGCGGGAGGAGATGTTGAGTTGCGTTTCGCTAAGGGTCCTCGTCGAGTGGGTGTGGTTTGACCAGGTCGCTTCTCGTTGCTACTTTGCCGTACATGAGATCGGTGGGAATAAAAGTACTGAACAGCCGGTTGAGCGAGTACGTGCGGCTCGCCGCATCGGGCGAGACCGTTCTGGTCACGGACCGCGACCGTGTTGTCGCGGAAATCGGTCCCCCGAGAGAAACTAGAAGCCCGCTGCTCGCCGATGCACTGCTGGCCGAGGCCGTGCGCAAAGGATGGCTGACGCCGCCAACGCTGCCCGCCACGGGAGAGCCTCCGACTCCAGAGCGAGTTGCGCCGCTCCGTACTCTGCTTGGCGAACTGGACGCCGATAGAAGCGCACGGTGATCTACCTCGATACCTCTGTTGTGCTCGCCCAACTCCTGGCGGAAGACCACCGCCCACCCGCCTCGCTTTGGGACGAGACCCTGGTGGCCAGCCGGTTGATGGAATACGAGGTCTGGACCCGACTCCACGCGCGCGGACTTGCAGAGTCGCACGGCGAGGCCGCAATCGGGCTCATCGGACGGGTCGCCTTGCTGGAACTCTCCCCACCAGTGCTCGCGCGTGCCCTAGACGCTTTTCCCGTGCCTGTTCGCACGCTCGACGCCCTGCATCTGGCGTCATGCGACTACCTGCGCAACCAAGGCCAGTCGGTCTCGCTTGCCAGTTACGACCACCGGATGACTACCGCCGCCCGCGCCCTGGCTATGCCCGTCTACGACCTGGAACCCTCCTGAACCGTGCGACGGATTATGGTCGGAACGAGGCGAGCGACGGGAAGGTGTTGCGTAACCTGCTGGAATTGAGTCAGACACGGGACGAGTGAAAAGTGACTGGCAGCGGTGAGGAGATGTCAGGTTACGCTTCGCTAACCTGACCTACGGCTGCCGAGCGACGAAGAGGCGATTCGGATTATGGCCGACGAACTCCGTCTGCCGGTTGCTCCGATTCTGTCCATCGGCCAATTCGCGGAAGACCCGCATTTAAGCAAACGCATGGTCGAAACCACGCCCAACCCGGACTACGGCGAGTTGAAGCTGCTCCAATCTCCCCACAAATTTTCCAAGACCCCGCCGCGCATCCCTGGACCGGCCTCGCGCCTCGGCCAACATACGGACGAGCTACTGGGCGGTTTGTGCGGCTATACGGCCGAGCAAATACAGGAATTAAAGGACCAGGGCATCCTTGTTGAGAATACGGACGGGTAGCCGGACTCCAACCGTTATAGTCGGCAGGTCGGATGAGCGTAGCGTCATCCGGCCCCCTTGACTTCCTGTCCCTTGAAAAGCGCCTGTTCCCACCCTCCAGAGCGTCATTCCGAGTGTGGCCCGGAATCCAGCGGGCGGCGGAGGGCTAGATTCCCGCGCGCGCGGGAATGACGGTCGGCGACCACTGGGACGCTTAGTCGATCTCCCCAAAGCGCCGCCGATAGGCTTCAAGGAGGTGTTCTGCCTGGTCAGCGCGTTGGCGTTCCTGTTCCGCCCGCTACTGTGCCTGGGCGGCCCGCTGTTGTGCCTCGGCGGCCAACTCCTGGGGCGTGGGAATGAGGACACCCTCCGGGGTCAGCCACCGCAGCCAAGCGTCGTGGATGCTCAGATAGAGGCCGGCGGCCTGCTGTTTGGGCATACAGACGGGGCCGGGTCTTGCAAAGCGTCATCCGACATCCTCGGCTACGCGCCCCGGCGATAGACAAGCACGGGAGTTTTTGTTTTCCTAGGTGGTCTCTACTACGAACCCATAAGGAGAACGCGTATGCTGCCAGTTGGTTATCTTCCCTGTACTCAAGACCCCCCGTCCGGCTCGAATATGGGACGGGTGATTGATGAAATTATTGCCGAGGCCCAGGCCGCGGAGGCGAGTGGCTGGGACGGCTGCTTTCTGACCGAGCACCACCAGCAGGAAGACGGCTATCTGCCCAACCCGTTGCTGCTGGCCGGTCTGGTCGGGATGAAGACCGAGCGCATCAAGGTCGGCACGTGCGTGCTGTTGATGCCGCTCCACCATCCCGTTCATGTTGCGGAAGACTGCGCCGTGATTGACCAGGCGACCAAGGGGCGTCTCGTCTTGAGTCTGGGCGTGGGGTATCAGCAGCATGATTTCGACGCGTTCGAGATTCCGATCACCGAGCGGGCCACCCGGACCGAAGAAGCCATCGACATTATCCGCAAGAGCTGGACCGGGGAGCGCTTCTCTTTTGAGGGCAAGCATTTTCGCTATCAAGACACCCTGATTACGCCCGGTCCGAGTCAA
This sequence comes from uncultured Binatia bacterium (SeqCode), assembly GCA_965232605.1. Taxonomy (GTDB): domain Bacteria; phylum Desulfobacterota; class Binatia; order Bin18; family Bin18; genus Bin18. Next base: position 61,239 of record CBDDQA010000001.1, read on the forward strand.
CCGTCCGGTCCGCCGATCTGGATGGCGTCGTGGACGCCGGTCGGGCTGCGCCGGGCGGGCCGGCTGGCGGACGGCTGGATCGCCGACCCGGTGCAGAGCCTCGGGGTCATTAAAGACTATGCCACCCGCTACCGGGCAGCCGCGGCAAAGGCCGGCCGGAAGCCGTATATCTGCCTGATGCGTGATGCTGTGCTGGCCGACAGCATGGCCGACGCCGAAGCCGCAAGCGGGCCGACCATGTATACCCACCGCTTCTACTTTCAGTACGACGCCTATGTCCAGGATGAACACATCAAGGACGTCAAGACACCCGAAGAGTTGAGCTTTGGCATAGCTGCCAAGGAGCGTCTGATCGTGGGCTCGTCCGAAGACTGCCTGGAGCAACTCCAGATGTGGAAAGAGGCGATTCAGCCGGACTATTTGATCATACGCTTTCGACAGCCGGGCGGCCCGTCGCACGAGCATACGCTGCAAGCGATCCGCACCTTTGGCGAAAAGGTGATTCCGAAGTTGTAAGGGCGTTGCTTTTTCAGTGACCCTCACCCCGACCCTCTCCCGAGAGACGTGTGATGCGAACAGGAACCCACCCCGGCCTTCGGCCATCCCTCCGAGGAGGGGAGCAGCACACATCCCCTCTTGGGAGGGGTGCCGCGCTAGCGGCGGGGTGGGTTTGTCCCGGCCTGACGGCCCCCGCGTCTGGTGAAGAGGGGGAGGATTAAGATATGGAAATTCCGCTGACCCAACATCTGGCCGCGTTCTGCACCCGGCTCGATTACGACGGCCTGCCGGCCGAGGTGGTCGATCGGGCCAAATACTTTTTTCTCGACTATCTCGGTGTTGCGGTGCGCGGCTCGCTGTCCGATTCCAGCCAGCCGCTCTACCGCCTGGCGGGCAGCCTGGCCCCGACCGGACGGGGAACGGTCCTGGGTCGGGCGGAGAAGGCGAACTTCCCGTATGCGGCCCTGGCCAACGGTACGTCCGCCCACAGCCTGGAACTGGACGACACCCATCAGGCCGGCTCGATTCATCTGGGCGTGTCGGTCTTTTCCGCGGCGCTCGCCGTGGCAGAACAGGTGGGTGCGAGCGGCAAGGATTTTCTCACCGCCAGCGTGGTCGGTTTTGAGGTCGCGTCCCGGCTGGCCATGGCCCTCAAACCGACCGAGCACTACGGCCGCGGGTTCCATCCCACGGCGACCTGCGGCACCTTTGGCGCTGCGGCCAGTGCGGCCAAGCTGCTGGGCTTGAGTGAAACCCAACTGCTGTCCGCCCTCGGTATTGCCGGCAGTCAGTCCGCCGGGTCGATGGAGTTTCTGGCCGAGGGAGCCTGGACAAAACGCTTCCATCCGGGCTGGGCCGCCTTCAGCGGCGTTCATGCCGCCCTGTTGGCCAAGGAAGGCTTCATTGGTCCGGGCACGATCCTCGAAGGGCGGGACGGCTTTCTCAAGGCGTATGGCGTGCGGCCCGAGCCAAGCAAAATCAGCCAGGGGTTGGGCGAGGATTTTCAGATTCTGCAAACCGCGGTCAAACCGCACGCCTGCTGCCGTTACACCCAGGCCCCGATAGACGCGGTGCTCAGCCTCGCACGGGAACACGATGTGCAGCCCGAGCAGGTCGAGCGGGTCACTATCGGTATGCTCGAAACCGGCATTCCGGTCATCTGTGAACCAGCCGAGCGCAAGTATCGTCCCACGAATGTAGTTGAGGCCCAGTTCAGCCTGCCCTTTGGGGTTGCGGTGGCCTTGCTCAAACGGCGGGCCGGGCTGGATGAGTTTTCCGAAGCTATGTTGGAAGATGCCGCAGTCGGCGCCCTCATGGCCAAGGTCGGGTATGAGCCTGACCCGGAACTGGAAAAAAACTATCCCAGGGAATGGCCGGCCTGGGCGCGCGTCGCTCTGGATACCGGACAAGAAATCTCGGCTCAGGTGCGTTTCCCAAAAGGCGACCCGGAGAACCCGTTGTCGTGGGATGAGCTGACGGCGAAATACGCCGATCTTGCGACCGCGGTCTGGACGCACGCACGCGCCAGCCGGGTGTGCGAGGCGGTCCGGGCGCTTGAAGCCGCGTCCGATCTGCGCAATCTGACCCAAGGGTTATGATCGAAAGCGAATATCGTACTGGAGGAGTGAAGAATGGACTATGGTTATGTGTTTCCTGGTGGGGTGCATGTCTACAAAGACGTCATGCTGGCGGAAAAGCGCGGCTATACGCACGCCTGGCTGTATGATTCCCAAATGTTGTTCAGCGATGTGTATGCGGCCCTGGCCCTGTGCGCGGTGAATACGAAAAAGATCAAGCTGGGGCCTGGGGTGACCAACCCGGCCTCGCGCATCGCCCCGGTCACGGCCGGCGCGATTGCGTCCATCAACGAACTGGCCCCTGGCCGGACCATCCTCGGGATCGGAACGGGGAATACGGCCCGGCGAACCCTGGGGATGCCGGCGGCCCGGTTGATGGATATGCGCGAGCACGTCGAGACCTGTCGTGACCTGCTGGCGGGCAAGACCACGCCCTACCAGGAGGGCCACCGGCGCCGCATGGTGAAGTTCCTCAATCCCAAGGGCGGCTGGATCAATATCAGGAAAAAAGTGCCGATTTATGTCGCGGCGAGCGGTCCCAAGACCCTGGAACTGGCGGGTGAAATCGCCGACGGCATTATTCTGTTTGGGGCCGTCAGCCCCAGCCTGATTGAGTTCGTGATGAATCACATCCGGACCGGAGCCGAGCGGGCCGGACGCAACCCCAAGCGGATTTACACCCTGTGTATGACGGCCTTCCATCTCACCAATAAGGGCGAGCAACTCGAAACCTCGAAAGTCCGTAGCGCCGTCGGGCCGTTTGTCTCGTCCTCCAGCAATATCTTTGCCTTTTCCTGTCCCAACCCGGAAGACCTGCCGGCTGATGTGCGGGCTGACCTGATGGCCTTCAAAAACGCCTATCGCGCCCCCGAGGGTCCAATCGAAACCCGCCACCTCAAGCTCTACGCCGATTATCTGCAAGGCTTTAAGAAGGAGCACGAGCCGCTGGTCACGGAGAAGATGATTCGGGCCACCACACTGACCGGCACCAAGGAAGAAGTGCTGGAATCGGTCAAGGCCATGAAGAAAGCCGGCATCAAGCAGGTCGCGGTCCAGCCGGTCACGGACGCCCGCACGACCATTGACGCCTTTGCCCGGGCCGTGATTCGCAAGATGAAATAGCAGTCTGAGAGGAAACGTGTCTATTGCTGCGAAGGGTATGGAACCAGCACGGCCGTGCCGGTAATGGCGCGCTCGCCGTGCTCGTTCTCTACGACCAAGTCGCAGTACACGGTCGGCACGCCGTCTTCCTCGTTTTTCTCGGTAATCATGCCCCATAGCGCAATCGTGTCGCCGTGGCGCACGGGCGCGCGGAACGTGGTGTTCAGGCTGCGCAGCCGCCAGCCCACAAAAAAGTCCTTGAGCATCTGACACAGATACGTGGTGCTCAAAGGGCCGGGAATAATCGGCCTGGTCAGCCCGGCTTGCTCGGCGTCCTTCTGGTGAAAGAAGAACTTGAGGCCGGTGATCTGGACCGCATCCGCGTAGCGGAGCACCGTCTCTTTGGTCGGGGTTTTCCAGACCGGTCCGATCTCGTCGCCGATCTCTACGTCGTCAAAGGATTTGGGTTGCTGATTCATAGTGGCCTATCGGAAGGCGGGCATGACTTCGTTGGCAAAAATTTTGAGTGTGGCTAGAAAATCGTCCTGGGCCATATCGCTGAATATCAGGGTGAACAGCGTCACGCCTTTTTTGTTTTTCTCCTGCAAGGCCTGAATAACGCCGTCCGGGTCGCCGCACACGCCGCATCTGTCGAGCTTGGCCAGCCGGCCCAGGGTCTTTTTGGCCAGCGGGTATTTCTTGTCAAAATCCTGTTTGTCCTTCCCCAGGACAACCAGCGTCTGTTCGGAGATTTCAATCTCGTCCGGGTTACGGCCGATGGTGTGGCAATGCTCGGTAATCACCGCCCACTTCTGCTCGATTCTGTGGGCCGCGGCCGCCGGACAGTTCCAGCGGTCTGCGTGTTCGGCCACAATTTTGAGCCCCTTGCGCTCGGCCATGGCCCCGATCGTAATGGGCGGGTGGGGCTTCTGAATGGGTTTGGGATGACAGTGGGCCTCGGCGATGGTGTAGTGTTCGCCCGCATACGAGGCGGCGTCTTCGGTAAACATCTTCTTCATGATGACGACGCCTTCTCTCATCTGGTCCGCTCGGACGCCGCCGGACGGAAAGGGATAGCCATAGGCCGCATACTCCTCATTCATCCAGCCGGCTCCCAGACCAATTTCAACCCGGCCTTCGCTGATATTGTCCAGGCTGGCCGCCATCTTGGCCAGAAAGGCGGGGTTGCGGTAGGAGTTGCACAGCACCAGACCGCCCACGCGGAGCGTGGTCGTGACCATGGCCATGGCCGACATGACCGTCCAGCCCTCCAGGAAATCCACCTGGGTCAGCCCGCGCGGCCACATGTGATCGGTAAACCAGATGGAGTGGAAACCGTACTCCTCGCAGGCCAGGGCCCGTTCCTTGAGTAAGGGAAACGGCAGGCCGATCTGGGGCTGAAACAGACCAAATTGAATGGGACGGGACATGGTGTTCTCCTCTCGTGGGTCGGGGCGTGTGATTGACGCGGTATTTAATCCCCTCCCGAGGAGGGAGGAGAACTGCTCGCAATCGAGCGCTTTCCAGTTTCACAACTATTGTTGGATTCCATGAAATCTTTGTGGGGCCTTACTCCCATATAGATAGGTCCGCTCATCGATGGTAGTCCGTTATCTCCGTGGCGGCTGGTCCGTCGTTCCACTCGAACAGGAGGTCCTTAATCGCAAATACATAGACAGACATCTCTCAACTGTAGCCTGGCTACACTACTGTCTCACGCTATCTTCTCGCCCAGACATCATACTCGACCAAGGGTGTCGTCTTGGTACGGAGGAAAGTATCGGCTTGACGTTTCCCGTCCGTAGCAGAGCCAGCTTTCCGAACCGTCATGATGCGCCACCCACTGCCGCGCAGACTCCTCTTGATGAGACCAAGAGGGTCAGCACGTCTCTTGGTAATACCACCGAAACGGATGACCAGTGTGGCGTCATCCGTGCATACCTTTGCTGCATTGCGCCAGACCCGCTGTAAGTCAGACGTAAAGTCTTCTGGGCTTGAGTGAACAATCTGATACCGGCTGTTATAGTCCACCATATCAGGGCCACCGACAAACCAGTTACGCAACCATTGGTCTGGGATGTAGGTGCGCATACCATAGTATGGAGGGGAGGTAATTACCCAATTAAAGAGGGATTCCGTAGATTCTGGCTGGAGCGCTTCTGCAACACGACTGTCAGCTAGCCTCACAATTCCTCTCATAGTGGACACGGTTCTGTAGTAGCGCTTCGCTCGCCGTTCAATCACAGCCAGAACGTCTACCGGGTCAGGGGACATTCCTCGGCTTTGCCAGTAGTGCGTTGCATACGCAGGTTTTGGTGCATAGGTACGGGGACATTGGTTAGAGAAATAACTCGTGACAGTCTTTTGCTTCGGACCGTGCAGCGCGCCCAGCACGACACCCCGTAATGCGAGGCGAGTCGTGGAGCACTCTTTTAGGAATGCTTCTCGGAATTGACACAGCGCATTTAGCACTGTTGGATGGTACGCCCACTGCCAGAATTCTCCCTTTGGAACCTGGCAGGCCTCTCGTTCGGCAAGGATATCGCGCGCTTCCGCAAGGATCTCATCGACAGTGGTCGCAACAAGCTTAGATGCTGTAATTGCTGTCGCTACCGGACTGGAATCTACTCCCAAAGAATTGAGTCCAAGGAGGCGCGCCGCAAAGTTGGTTGTGCCTCGTCCGCAGAAAGGGTCAAGGATACAATCTCTTCTTCGCGCTCGCCGCTTGAGAATATTCAGCGGAAAGTCGAGCGGGAACATAGTGAAGTAGGGGCAAATTCCGTTGAGAGCTGTCTGTGTTGCCCGCGATACATTCACAGCTTAACCCTTTGTTCTGACATATGCAGTGTTTCTTTGTGGATGCCGGTAAGTTTCCCAATCCTGATCTTGGGAACCATAAAGGGCGTCCATTGATTTTTTTACCAGTCTGTATGCCAGTTGGTCCCGGTCGTCCAGGTGTGGCGGGAGATGTTCCAGAAGGAATGCCTTAATCGTTCCCCAGGCTACACCCTCTGGTGCCTCGATTTTCCCCTTCAGTTCCGAATCAGCTCGAAGTGTGTCAATCGCCTGCTGCTCGAAGTTCGCCATAACGTCCACAGAATCGGATTTAGCTATATCGTCCGGGGAGAAAACGGTGGCGCTATCCGTGTTCTGGCTATGAGGAGTTGAACTCGCCTGTCCCGGACAGGAAAAAGTATTGCGCAGTGTCTGTGCATAGGTGCAACCGGCAGGCCGATTGTAATCAGGATCGCGCATTGGAAACATCTTCTCGAATAATAAGGCGCGGAGACTGACTGGATATGGTTTGCCGCCAACCGAGCTCCAAAACACGCCTTGACCCGGAATAGGCTCGTTGAGGAGCGAGCTTAGCAAGTCATCGCTAAAATGTGCGTTAGCACGCTTGAGTGTTGTGAGGTCGGCCGCCGACAAGAGATGAAAGATAAACCAATTGTCACCCTGGCTCAGGATTTCGACAGGAATACTACCAGGCTGCTGGGTAATGAGCAGCGCCCCGAGGTCATACTTACGACCCTCCTTGACCCACTCTATGTAGGGCCCCGCGGCGGGCGCGTTCTCGTTAAGCACCGATTGGGCTTCTTCAACAACCGCGATGGTTGGAATAGTCTTAGGATTGGCGGATGTGAACTCCTCCTGGTTCCGGTCAAAGATACGACGGAGAATCAGGCCGGAGAGAACGAGCGACTGACCGCCACGCATCCGCGAGACATCAATGATGCACAGTTTGCCCTCCGAGAGGGCATGTATAAGCATATCCATGAGTTGGCTGCTCTTGTCATGCAACATCCTCACGATGGTTGTCATATTGGCTCTGGCAGCCAATGCCTCAGCCTCCTGCCTTTGTTGCTCAAGGTCGAGCAGTTGGCATATTTCGTTGAGTGGTGTGGTATTGCCGTTGTTGTCAATCAAGTTGACCAGGGACTCCCAACGCTCTTGTGATAACCCACGAAGTTTCCGAACATTTTGCTGCTCCTGACGTTCCGGGCTTAATGCAATAGCGATTACATCACTTGGTCTTAATCGCCGAATATCGAGCCGAATACCACCGGCAACGAAGGATTGATAAAAAGGACTTGGGTTTTGGCGGTCAGTGAACACCACGAGCTTATCTTCAAGCTCGGGTACATCACACAAGCCGGGCCGTCCTCTGTCGTCGGGCCAGAAATATTCGCCATCCGGGTCGAAGATTACGGTACCGACCGGTACCTGACTGCCGCCACGCTTGGTGACATAGGGAGTTGTTTCGTAGAGCCTGCTAAACAAAAGTTTGTTGAGGTTTGACTTACCAAATCCGGCACGAGCGAAGACGAAGCTACGGCGTGAGACCAACGAGTCGATAGGAAAACGAACCATGACCTCCGGCTGAACGAATTGCATCCATTCTTGGGTCTCGAACTGTTTGTTATCTCCGGCATAGATGTACTCACCGAATGCAAGGTGGCCCACCTCTGCGCCTTCGATATTATGTCCAGCAATTTCGCGTAATACGTCGCGGGCAGGAAAAGCTACCTGGCTGCCCACATGCGGTAGACGACGGTGTGATGGCACGAAGGTCAGCCCTTGGCCGTTCTTGCGCAAAACACCGAGGACGCGAATGTTGACTCGGTACTTAAGGTATTGCTCCCGGAGGTCTTCTGGAATTGGACGCTCTTCACGTACGGCTCGGATGTTGAACTCTTCACCCGAACCAAAAGACAATTTACCCTCGGAAGAAAACGACGCGATACGTCCCAGCACGGCCTCATCGGGTGTTTCCAGCTGGACCAGCAGAAATTGTCCGTGCATGGGAATATTCTGAAATTCATTCCGGTACGGCAAAACCAAGTCAGCGTGGAACTCCAGGCCGCCTTGCTGGAAGCCACGAAAAATACCAACGATTTTTTCTCTAGGAAAGAGATGGACTTCTGCCATTTTGTCGCCCTTTATCCGTACCGTCGTTGGGCCGGGTCGGCATCCTGAAGCTGGAACGCGTCTAATGTGCTGGCGTACCCACCAAGACTCGTTCGCACTCCCTCATAGATGAAGTCTTGAAGAATGTCGAAATCGAAATCGACCAAGGCCGCATTTTCGTGCGCTTTTTGTAAGCAGAGGGGATAATGAGGTACTGGAAAGCCGTTGATCGCGTCAGCTAGCATCGAACCCAGAATAATCTGGGATTCGCCAATCTGAGGCACGAAAATGTCTATCGGCCAGACTGGATCACGCCGGTGGGCACCAAACTTCACCAAAAACATTTTACCTCCGACGTACTTATTGCTCTCACCTCCTTCGTCAGTACGATCATCCCCACGGGCGAATTCCGACCACACGTAAGCTCTCTCTTCTATGTCGCGTGGCACTTCTACATAGGCGGGATAATCAGTCTGCAATACACCTTCCAGCGCCATCGCGAGGCGATAGCGGGACAGTACCTTGCTATGCTTAGACACGCCAGCGAGATATATCCGGCGGCGGTTTTGAGTCCATTGTGCGTTAATCCGCTCCTCCATCCCTCGGAGCAGGCGTGGGAAGAGGTCTCGGGCGAAGACCTTGCTGCGTAGGAGGCCATCGCAAACGATTAAGGTGTCCGTGCCGAAGTCCTTCTTGAGAATGGCAAACAATATCGCCCACTCGACTAGCTCGCGGTATACCTGCACCCAGCTAGGTGAGACGGGCTTTCCCTCTTCGTTTGGCCGGATCATATGAGAGAGGTCCGGTAAACTGTTTACACCGAGAGAGGCCATCATCTCGCCAAGCTTCGTGCAGGACGACCCATCTGAGTTAAACTGGCGTTCATTGAGTTTTTGGATCGGTGTAGTAGGTGAGACTGCTTCCAGACAGTGTTCATTATTGCTGCTATCAACGACTCGCACCACCTGGATTAAGAAAGGATCGAACTGAAGCTGGTTGTTACCGCCATCAGTACCAACCAACGAGATCGAGGTTGTTGCACGTGGTTGGATTCGTCGCGTTGCGCTCCGTAAAGGACGAATCTCCTCGCGTAGAGAATCCAGTATCCTCTGATCTGCTCCAATGCAGTCCGCTATGGCTTCCTTAAGCTGGTCCTGAGTCCCCAGATCAATCATGAGTGTCTCTCTTACAACGCGAGTCTATCTTTTCGATAATTTATAAAAACAACACCTTGGCCAATTCCAGGGCCGCACCGATTAGGGAACAGAACTGGTCATAGGTCTCGGTCAGGTACAGGCTTATTATCGTCTCACCCGCGCGGCGTCTATTGCCGTGGCGCTGCGGGATTTTACCTTGACAATCATGAGGACCACAGACAAGATGCCAGGAACGTTCGAGACGCCACAGACAGAATGTCCGACGGTGCTGGAGTAAGACGGCTATGGATTTTGAACTCACCCAAGAACAGACCATGATCCGCGACCTGTGTCGTGATTTCGCCAAGAAAGAGATCGCCCCGTACGCGGACGAGTGGTCCGCCGCGGAGCATTTTCCCACTGGGATTTTTCATAAGCTGGCCGAGTTGCAGTTGATGGGGCTGCTCATCCCCGAGGAGTATGGGGGCTCTAACGCCGGTACTATGGGTATGGTCATGGCGATTGAGGAGTTGGGCAAGGTCGATCAGTCGATTGCCACCACCCTTCAGGCCCATCTGACCATCGGCTCGTTGCCGTATTTGCACTTTGGCACGGAAGAACAGAAGAAGAAATGGCTGACGCCCCTGGCCAAGGGCGAACACCTCGGGGCCTTCGGTCTGACCGAACCCCAGGCCGGTTCGGATGCCGCCAACATCATGACCACGTCCCGTCTTGAGGGCGATGACTGGGTGGTGAACGGCACCAAGAGTTTTATCTCCAACGCAGGGACGCCGCTGAGTTACGGCCTGGTTGCGCTGACCACGAATGGCACTAGCGACAACGGCAAAAAACAATACAGCGCGCTGATTATTCCCAAAGATACACCCGGCTATACGGTTGGCCAGCGGTATAAAAAAATAGGCTGGCATACGGTTGATACGCGAGAGCAGATTTTTGAGAACGTCCGCGTGCCGCGTGACCATCTCCTGGGTGAGCAGGGCTCGGGCTTTCGGGCGTTTTTGAAGACGCTCGAATGCGGGCGCATCTCCGTTGCCACGCTCGGCCTGTCGCTGGCCGAAGCCTGCCTGGATTTGTCGCTCCGGCATGCCCTGGAGCGCAAAACCTTTGGTCAGCCCCTGGCCTCGCATCAAGCTATCCAGTTCAAACTGGCCGATATGGCCACCCAGGCCGAGATGGCCCGGCTGATGATCTACCGCGCCGCCACGCTCCGCGACGAAGGCAGGCCCTACGCCAAAGAGGCGGCCATGGCCAAGCTGGCCTCGTCTGAAATCGCGGTGAAGACCGCAGAAGAAGCCGTCCAGATTCACGGCGGCTATGGCTATATGCGCGAATCGCCCGTCTCCCGTTTCTATCTGGACTCAAAAATTCTCACCATTGGCGAAGGAACCAGCGAAGTACAGCGCATGGTCATTGCCCGCCAGTTGGGATGCTGAGAAGAGGGATTGGGGGTTGGGGGCTGGGGATTGGCTCTCTAACCCCCAATCCCCAATCCCCAACCCCCAACCCCTAAAGGACCCCTCATGACCTTTCCATATTTTGATCTTTCCGAAAAAACGGCCATTATCACCGGCGGCAGTAAGGGCCTGGGCGAACAGATGGCCTACGCCCTGGCGGAGGCCGGGGCTGATGTGGCGCTCGTCAGCCGCACGCAGGCCGACCTCGATGCCGTCTCGGCCGCTATCCACGCCGCTACCGGACGCCGGGTGATCGGCGTTGCCGCGGATGTCACCAAAGACACCGAGATTCAGGCCATGGTGCAAACGGTCATGGCCGAATTCGGTCAGATCGATATTCTGGTGAACAACGCCGGTATCGGCGGGACGACCCCGGTACACGAGCTGAGCGAAGCAGAGTGGGACCGCTTCATGAACCTCAACCTCAAGGGGCCGGTGCTGTGTTCCAAGCATGTCGGGGTCGAGATGGCCAAACGCCAGCAGGGTAATATCATTAACGTGTCTTCCCTGTTCTCGAAAATTGTTGCGCGCTATATGGCCGCCTATGGGGCGACCAAAGCCGCCCTGGTGTCTTTTACCCGCACTCTGGCGCTTGAATGGGCCCGGGATAATATCCGGGTGAACGCCCTGTGTCCGGGCTATTTTGATACACCGATGAACCACGAGTTCTGGGAGACCAGGGGCGGCAAGGGCATTATCGGCAAAATCCCGATGCAGCGGGTCGGTGACCCCAAGGAACTCAAACCGGCGATTATTTTTCTGGCCTCAGACGCCAACACCTTCATGACCGGCACGACGCTCTTCGTTGATGGCGGGCATAGTTTGGTTGGGTAATGGGAGACAGAAACCGGGAGGTAAAGTATGGCACCCTGGCAGCATACGTATAAGGATAAGCTCATCTCGGCCGAACAGGCCGCCAGCCTCGTCAAGTCGGACAGTTTAGTCCGGCTGCACATCGGCAAACCGCCCATCCCCATTCTGGATGCCCTGGCGGCGCGGAATGGAGAACTGGAACAGGTGACCCTTATCCAGTGTTATCCATTGTACGAGCATCCCATCTGGAACGAGGCCGTCTATGACGCCTCGTTCACCCGGATCGTTGATTATGTCGGGGCCGGCTGTCGGGAGGGCATGAAAAAACACTATGTGGATTTCATGCCGCTGGATTATCCCCAGTACGCCAAGCAGGCCGAACAGGGCCGGACCAATACCTGGAACGCCGATATTTTCTTTGGCGTGGTCTCACCGCCGGATGAAAAGGGCTATTGCAGCTTTGGGAACGCCCTGTGGTATAACAAGGACGTGGCCAGGGCGGCCAAGTGTTTTGTTGCCGAGGTTGACCCGGCCTGCATTCGGACCCACGGGGACAACTGGATTCACGTGTCTGAGATCGACTATCTGGTCGAAGAGACCAGGCCTTTTCCGCTTGGGACCCCCCCACCGCCGGACGAGGAACAGGGCACCCTGGAGGTTATTGGAGAATTTGCCTCCACCCTGATCAAGGACGGCGATACCGTCCAAATGGGTATTGGCGCGATCTCCGAAGCCATCGGCCTGTTTCTGATGGACCGGAACGATCTGGGGATCCATAGCGAAATCATGACCGCCAGCCATGTTGAACTGGTCAAGCGCGGCGTGGCGACCGGCAAATACAAATCGCTGCACAAGGGCAAGGCGGTGGCGGCCATGGTCGTCGGTGGCGCGGACCTGGAATTCGTCAATAATAACCCGGCCTTTGAGTTGTACAGCGTGCTGTATACCAATTCGCTGCTGACGATTGCCGCCCAGAAGAGTCAGGTCGCGGTGAACAGCACCCTATCCATCGACCTGACCGGACAGGCCGCGGCCGAGTCGCTCGGCCCGCAAATGTACTCCGGTATCGGCGGGCAGATGACGTTCATGATGGGCTCGATGTATTCGGAGGGGGGGCGATCCATCATGGTGCTGCCGTCCACGGCGCGCCGCGGCGCGTTGTCCCGCATCGTGCCCATGCTGGAGCCGGGGAGCACCCTGACCACGCCACGCCAGTACACGGACCATGTGGTGACCGAGTTTGGCATGGTCAATCTTCAGGGCAAGACACAACGCCAGCGCGCCGAGGCCCTGATCAGCATTGCGCATCCCGACTTTCAGCCCGAGTTGAAACGCGCGGCAAAGAAAATGTTCTGGCCCTAGGCCAAACCGCGGTCCGAAGGAGACACATTGCGCATACGTTGGTTGACAACCCTTCCATACATAAGGGCAGGGGCAGCCCCGGGGGGCTGCCTTTTTCGTCGGAGCGCTATGGGGCTGGCAGTGCTGCTCGTTCTGCTCCTGCCCGTGCCGACCTGGCCCCAAAGTGTTGACGAACTGCTCTCCAAGCCGGCGACCTTTGACCGACAAAGAGTGAAAGTGACCGGTCAGGTCACGACCCTGAGCGTTGAGGAAGGCGAAAAACCGTACACCAAGTTCAAGCTCGGTGAGGCGGACCGAACGATTCCGGTCTTTATGCGCGGCGTCCAGGCGCTGACTGAGGGTGAGACGTATGAGGTCGATGGGGTATTTCTGGTCAAACCGGCCAGCGACGGGGCAACGCAGCTCAGCGGGATTGTGGGCCAGACCGTTCTTCCCCTGGAGAAAGAACCCCAGGCAGACGAGCCGCTGGAGTTCGCGCAAGAGGAAACGGCTGAGGAGTTCGAGTCGCAAGAGCTGACGGACGAACTGGCAGAATCTGAAGAGACGGCTGTGGATGACAGCCCAGGGCTTTTGGTGGCCGACCTGTTAGAGGACCCAGAGGCGTTTGATCGACTGGAGGTCAGACTGGCAGGCGAAGTGACGGCACTGAAAGTCACAGAGGGAGATAATCCTTCCACAAAGTTCAAGCTGCACGATGCCAGTGGCGAGATCCCGGTCTTTATGCGCGGTGTCCAGGCGCTGACTGAGGGTGAGACGTATGAGGTCGATGGCGTGTTTCTGGTCAAACCGGCCAGCGACGGGGCGACACAGCTCAGCGGGCTTGTGGGCCGGACCGTTCTTCTCCTGGAGCAGGAACTCCTGTCAGACGAGCCGCTGGAGTTCGCGCAAGAGGAAACGGCTGAGGAGTTGGCGTTGCAAGAACTGGCGGACGAGCCGCTGGAGTGGGAAGAGACGGATGACCCCATCGGTCTTTTGGTGGCCGACCTGTTAGAAGACCCTGCCGCGTTTGATCGGCTGGCGATCAGCCTGGCGGGTGAGGTCTCGACCCTGAGAGTCACAAACGGAGACCACCCCGCCACCAAGTTCAAACTGCACGACGTCAGCGGCGATATCCCGGTGTTTATGAGTGGGGCCAGAGCGCTGACCGAAGGTGAGTCGTATGAGGTCGATGGCGTATTCCTGGTCAAGCCGACCAATGACGGCACGGGCGAGGTGAGCGGCATTGTGGCCAGCACGGTTGAACCCGTCGAACCGGAACCCGCGCCCGTACCGGTGGCCGAGGCTCCGGTCGACGAGCCGGCGGAAGCCCCCGCCTACACGGCTCCGGTCTATACGGTCAGTGCGCTGCTCGCCGACCAGGCGCAGTTTGATCGGCGCTTCGTGAGTGTGACCGGACAAGTCACGAGCCTGACCACTCGCTATGGAGCGCGGACGTACCAGAAGTTCAAGCTCACGGACGGCAGCGGTACGATCCCGATTTTCATTCCGGGTACTTCCCCGTGTGAGCAGGGTCAGATTTGCAAAGTCACCGGGGTGTTCCTCATTAAAAGAACACAGGATGGCGAGTCCGAGATCAGCGGGATTAAGGCCGATGCCGTCGAAAAGGTGGAGGATGCGCCTTATTTACGGTGGACGAGTCTCGTGTTCGGAGAGCAGCTGGGCCGGCCGGGTTCCAATTCCAGATTCCCGGGTGGGTATGCGTTTCCAGAATGAGGGCGACGCGAGCGTCGCCCTGCCAAGATGTTAGCCAACCAGAATTTCTTTGGCGTGGATCGTATCCAGGTATTCCCGCACCGCAGCGATTTTGCCGTCCGATAATTCAATCAGAAAGTGGTACTGGTTGTTATAGACCTTGCCGTTGGCCAACTCGCCATACGACTCGGCTTCAACCGCAACCCGGTCTCCCTCGGCAATCACGCTTTTCGGCGTGATTTTGAGGCCGTTGGGCATGGCCGCGCCAATACCTTTGACCAGTTCACCGAACTCCGCCTTGGTCTTGGTGCCGGACAACTCGAACTTGCCGGCCACCCACCACGTGGCGTCGTTGGTCATCAGGTCCAGGGCGGCGTCAAAATTCCCGGCGGAAAAATTCTCAAAGAACCCCAGGACAACACCTTTATTCGCATCGCTCATACGGAACCTCCTTTGCTGCGCATCGTCGCTTCGATGCCGATCAGAATAAGATGCCCCCTTATAGCCCACCTGTCTGAGGCTTCGCAAGCGAAGCGGCGGCCATCTGGACGGGAGCACGCTGAGGTATTGCATAAATGAGATGCATCTGGAGGGAGAATGGCCCGACCCACATCGGAAAACAATTCTCCCGTATTCGTTGCTTGACGAGGCGCTTCTGTACGGTCCCGAGAAAAAGTCGGGAACGGGGCTTTTGGATTTGGACCCGCCCCCGCGTTTTGATCTTGTGATCGTGGACGAAGCCCACCATATCCGTAATCAGAACACCTACACTCATCAGGCAGTCCGATTTTTCTGCGAACATGCTGAGGCTATGATTTTTCCGACTGCAACGCCTATCGCATGGGATTGCATGACGAATGCGCCCCGGTGTCACGCCGGACTAGGCGGCTCTTGCCTCTACTACTAAGCGCTGCCCGAGCGCCCTGAGGGCCACTTCAACCTGGCCGATATGTGAACGGTGGTCCAGGTCAAGCAGCCGCCGGACCGTCCCTTCTACGGTTCCGAGTCGCTTAGCCAACGTCACATTCCCAATCTGCTGTTCGCGCATAGCTCGATAGAGGGCGAGCTTGGCCGCCACCAGCGCCGGAAGCTCGACAAGCGGACGGCTACGGGCTGGAGAAGGGAGCGGAATATCACGCCCATCGTTCACGTAGCCGCCGAGCGCGGCAACGAGACAATCCGCAGCCTCGGCCAGCGCCTTGGCCCGAGTCGCGCCCTCGGTCAGCGCCTCTGGAATGTCGGGAAACGACACGAGCAGAGTGCCGTCGGCCTGCACTTCCAATTTGGCCGGATAGGCCAGTCGCAGAGATTTCGTCATGATTCCTTACTCTCTCTTTTCTCTTCCTGTGTAATGGCGCTAGTTGTGTCGGATATCCTTACGAGACAAGCCGAGTTGTGAAAGCATCGAGACAAGCAGGCCGGTGCTCATCTCCTTCCGGCGATCCTTGACCGTGGTGAAGCGGTCTCCGTAATAGAGCCGACCGTGACTGTCCTTTCCCTTTCGACTCTCAGAGCGAACGGCGATTCTACGCTCTCGGCCAAGTTTTCTGACGTACCGGATAAGCTCTTCGCCGGTCATGCTCTATCGTACATAAGTGTACGAGATGACGCTAGACGCGCGGGATTTGTCCGCCTGTCAATTTCTTTTGCCATAACGAGAGTAGTCCCGCCCAAGGACGGGAATCAGCCCGCCTGCGTAACTGCCCCCTCGGAGGCGGAGGTGACCTGGGCCGCATACTTGGCGAATACGCCAGAGGTGTAACGCGGAGTCGGTGGTTGCCAGTCGGCCAGGCGGGTTTGTATCTCGGCGTCGCTCAACTCGACGTTGAGCTGACGCTTCTCAATATCGATCACCACCATGTCGCCTTCCCGGAGAATGGCAATCGGGCCGCCAACCGCGGCTTCCGGCGCAATATGGCCGGCCATGAGGCCGCGCGTCGCCCCGCTAAAGCGTCCGTCCGTGATTAAGGACACAGAGTCGCCGAGCCCTTCACCCACGATGGCCGCGGTTACGCCCAACATTTCTCGCATGCCCGGCCCGCCCCGCGGACCTTCATACCGAATGACCACGACATCACCCGCCTTGATGTGCCGTTGCGTGACCGCTGCCATGGCGTCTTCCTCGCATTCGAAGAGACGTGCCGGCCCGTGGTGATACGGACGCTCATGCCCGGCGACTTTGATGACACAGCCGTCAGGCGCGAGATTGCCCCGCAGAATGACCAGACCGCCGGTGCCTTTGAGAGGCTGCGCCAGCGGCCGAATGACATCCTGCCCCGGGGTTTCAACGGCCTTTGCCGCCTCAACCGCAAGGGTTTCCCCGCTGGCGTTCAGTTGTCCGCCGTCAATCAGCCCGCCGTCAACCAGGCGCTGGGCAATCAGTTGTATGCCGCCGGCTTTATCCACATCGGTGGCCACATACTTCCCGCCGGGCTTGAGGTCGGCGATGAGCGGGGTGCGGCGACTGACCGTATCGAAATCGTCAATAGCGAGCGGAATATCGGCTTCCCGCGCCATTGCCAGTAAATGCAACACCGCGTTGGTTGATCCGCCGGTTGCGGCCACACAGGCAATGGCGTTCTCAAACGCCTGACGGGTCAGGATGTCCAGCGGTCGGATATTTTTGTTGAGCAGGTCCATCACGCGCTGTCCGCACTCGACCGCAACCGCGTCCTTGCGCCTATC
Source organism: uncultured Binatia bacterium (SeqCode) (assembly GCA_965232605.1). Lineage (GTDB taxonomy): Bacteria > Desulfobacterota > Binatia > Bin18 > Bin18 > Bin18. Next base: position 78,486 of record CBDDQA010000001.1, read on the forward strand.
GGTTGCCGGAACACTGGCCGTGCCCATGGGTGACAGGCCGATGAATTCCATAACGGTAGCCATGGTGTTGGCCGTATACTGTCCGCCACAGGCCCCAGCCCCCGGACAGGCGAAGTCTTCGATATGTTTGAGGTCAGTGTCACTCATGCGTCCCGCGGCATTGGCTCCAATGGCCTCGAACACGTCCTGAATGGTCACGTCTTTGTCCTGAAAGCGACCGGGTGCGATCGAACCGCCATACAACAGCAGCCCTGGAACATTGAGACGAGCCAGGGCGAGGGCCCCGGCGGGAATGGTCTTGTCACAGCCTACGATAACGACCATGGCGTCAAACATATAGCCCCGACCGACCAGCTCAATCGAGTCGGCAATGACTTCGCGGCTGACGAGGGAGGCTTTCATGCCCTCCGTCCCCATGGTGACCGCGTCGCTGATAGAGACGGTATTGATTTCCATGGGCGTGCCGCCGGCCTCCCGCACGCCCCGCTTGACCTTGTCGGCCAGCCGGCGCTGATTGAAGTTGCACGGCATGGTCTCAATCCAGGTGTGCGCCACACCCACCAGCGGCTTGGCCAGATCGTCGTCCGTAAAGCCGATAGCCTTGAACATGGAGCGCGCCCCGGCGCGGTTGCGGCCCTCGGTAATGATGTGGCTGGAGTGTTTGGGATTGAATGCCATAGTCCCCTCCTGCGTGGTAAAGCAATAGCGGCAAAGCAAGGATATGCCCTTCCTGCTCTATAGTCTTGTCGGACGACTCCGCGCAAGCCTGTCCCCCGGCCTTCACCCTTGACAGTCGAGAGTCATCTTGTAGCTTGTGGACGACTCTGGATATCAGTCCTCTGCCCGACATGGCTCGAAGGAATGTGCTGGGCGACAGCGTGGCCAAAGTCGATGGCCTGGATTGATAACCGCATCAGCGTCACAGAAAAGGGGAGAATATGCTTGAAACCATTGCTTCCGGCTACGGCCTGCTTGAAGGTCCACGAGTAGACGACGCGGACAATCTCTACTTCAGCGATGTGACCAACGGCGGGGTGTACTGCCGCGCGCCAGGCGGAGAGATCTCGACTGTCGTGCCGCGTCGGCGTGGGGTTGGTGGCATCGCCCTGCATGTGGCTGGCGGCCTGGTCATCTCCGGCAAGAACGTGTGTCACGTCAAAGACGGCACGACGCGCATCCTGTTCCAGCGCGACGATATTCCCGGCTTTAACGATCTCTTCACGGATTCCCAAGGCCGCGTCCTGGTCGGCTCACTGCGCTCCGACCCCTTCAAACTCAAGGTTCAGGTCCCTGGGGAGTTATGGCGGCTGGCGGGTGAGGACTCGGCGGTTGAATTATACGGCGATGTTGGCATCACCAACGGTATTGGCTTCTCGCCGGACGGGAGCAAGCTCTACCATTCGGACAGCGTGCCACGGCATATTATCCTGCACGATGTTGCGGCTGACGGGTCGATGTCGAACCGCCGCGTTCTGGCCGGTCTGCCCGCTGATTGGGTGCCCGATGGCCTGGCGGTTGATGCGGACGGCTGCGTGTGGGTCGCTGTCTACGGCGGTGGCTGCGCCCTGCGCTACACGCCTGAGGGTCAGGAAGACCGGAAGGTTGAGGTGCCGGCCAAGGCGGTCACGAGTTTATGTTTTGGCGGCGCGGACCGGCGTGACCTGTATATTGTGACGGCCGATAATACCGAAGACCCGGACCGCAAGGGAACGATTTTCCGTACCCGGGTGGAGACTCCCGGTCTGGCGGTGACGCCGGCAAGCATTTAGCACGTAGGGCAGGGGCCTCAGGCCGGCGACCTCACTCGACCTTCATAACGCGGTCTAAGAGCCGCTCTCGGACCTCCGCATGTGTCGCCATATCAACCGCGGTCCAGGCCAGTGACAGGGCTCCGTCAACAATAGCCTTATCTGCGGCCTCGGTGACACAGTGAGCGGTAAACTCGGGTTGATGGTTAACGGCTGGCAGCGAATCAATACCAATAGCGGGGTGAATGGCCGGCATGGCAAGAGAGACATTGCCCATGTCGGTTGAGCCCGCCGCGCGTTTGAGGGACGGATCAAGAGTTGGAAAAATCCGGCCCAGCGCTTCGGCATTCCGACGGTAGGCCGCGGCGATATCCGGGTCGTGCAGCATCTCCGCATATGGTTTTTCACCGCCGTTGATTTCGAGCTTAGAGCCGGTTGCCAGCGCACCGGCTTCAAAGCACCTGACGACTTTCTGTTTGATCTCGTCGAGGTCCGCCAAGGTGTTCGCCCGGACAATATACTTCGCCACCGTGTGGGCGGGGATGATGTTGGGCGCGTCACCCCCTTTGGTAATCATACCGTGAATGCGGTCCGTAGAGCGGATGTGTTGGCGGAGCAGACCAATGGCCGTTTGGGCGACGGTCAGGGCATCCGCAGCATTAATACCACGTTCGGGAAAGGCTGAGGCATGCGCTTCTTTACCGTGGTAGCACACCTCAAACATGGAGGCGGCAATAATGGGGAATTCGACCACGTCCTTTGGTGCGGGATGGACCATCATCGCCGCGTGCAGGCCCTCGAACGCGCCACGTTCGAGCAGGAGAATTTTTCCCCCGGCGTCACAGACTTCTTCTGCCGGGGTGCCGATGACGCTCACGGTCAGCCCGACCTCGTCCGCAATTTTTGCCGCGGCAATCCCGGCCCCAACCGACGCCGCGGCAATGATATTATGACCACAGGCATGGCCGATCCCAGGCAGGCTGTCATATTCCGCACACAGGCCGATATGCAGCGGTCCGCTGCCGGCCCGAGCGATGAACGCGGTCGGCAGATCGCAGATGCCGGTTTCAACCGAGAAGCCCGCGTCGACCAGCGTTTCCGATAGCCAGTGGGCCGCCTGCTCTTCTTCAAATCCAATCTCGGGGTGGGCGTGAATGCGGTGACTCAGGGCAATGAGATCGTCTCGCGCCTGGTCAAATCGTTCCTGGGCTCCAGCCTTGGCATCCATAGGCACTCCTTTTTCTCTTCCTGCCTTACCACACGTCCTTCTGTAGCGTCCAGGAGAAAATATCCTTCCAAATCAACGAAAGAACGTGGTACATGAAGGCAAGGTGCCTGTGAGGGCGGGAAAGAAGAAGGAGGATTGCGCATGGATACCGTCTGGTGTGGACAACTCGCTGTTTCGGTCTTTTTTGCCATCGCTTTTTTACAATCGGCAGCCGACAAGTGGCTGGATCGCGCGGGGAATATCGAGTTTTTCAGCGGCCATTTCTCCAACAGTCCGCTGGCCAGCCTGGTCCCGATGATGTTCTGGACCATCACGGTCCTCGAATCGCTGGCCGGCGTGTTGAGCGGCCTTGGCGCGCTGATGATCCTGCTCGGTATGGGAACACACCTGGCCGTGTGGGGACTGCTCTTCTCAACGCTGTCCTTGCTGTGCCTGTTCTTCGGCCAACGCCTGGCCCAGGATTACGCCGGTGCGGCGGTGATCGCCGCCTACTTTGCCGTGGCCCTGCTGGGCTTTGCCATCCTGAGCGGATAATGCCCTAGGTAGTCGCCTGGGTGGCTTTGCGCTGGAGCAGGCGGTCCCGTAGCCGCTGGTCGGTCGCCATATCAATGGCCGTCCAGGCCATGGACAGGGCGCCGTCTATCAGGGCTTTGTCCGCGGCCTGGGTTACGCAGTGTGCGGTGAATTCGGGCTGGTGATTCACCGCCGGCAACGAGTCAATCCCGATAAACGGATGGATCGAGGGCAGAGCCAGAGACACATTGCCCATATCCGTTGAACCCGCCGCGCGTTCAATTGCCGGACCGCGTTCCGGGAAAACGCGTCCGAGCGCTGCCGCGTTCCGTTCGTACAGATTGGCGATCTCCATATCGGAGCGGTGCTCCGCATAGGGCTTGTCTCCGCCAACGATTTCGAGCGTTGCGCCGGTTGCCAGGGCGCCGGCTTCAAAACAGCGCTGAACTTTTTCTTTGATGCTACCCAACTCGTCCAGGGTCTTGGCCCGGACAATATACTTGGCCTCGGTATGAGCGGGGATGATGTTGGGAGCGTCTCCACCCTGGGTGATAATACCGTGAATACGATCCGTTGAGCGAATGTGCTGCCGCAGAAGACCAATGGCCGTTTGTGCCACCGTCAAGGCGTCAGCCGCATTGATGCCGTGTTCGGGAAAGGCTGAAGCATGGGCGGCCTTGCCCGTATAGTGCACGTGAAACATGGAGCAGGCGATAATGGCTGGATCAACCACATCCATAGGAGCCGGGTGAACCATCATGGCGGCATGAGCCTCCGTGAATGCGTCCCGTTCCAAGAGGAGAATCTTTCCCCCGGCGTCTCCCGCTTCTTCGGCGGGTGTTCCGAGCACACTCACGGTCAGCCCTACCTCGTCCGCAATTTTTGCCGCGGCAATCCCGGCGCCGACCGCAGACGCGGCAATGATATTATGACCGCAGGCATGACCGATACCGGGCAAGCAGTCGTATTCGGCACAGATGGTAATATGCAGCGGTCCGCTGCCAGCGCGTGCTACAAAAGCAGTTGGCAGCCCGCAAATGCCGGTTTCTACACGAAAGCCGGCGTCGCTGAGCGTTTCTGCAATCCAGGCGCACGCCTTCTCCTCCTCAAAACCAAGCTCGGGGTGGGCGTGAATACGATGGCTCAGAGCAATCAGCTCATCTTGAGCTTGTGTAAATCGTTCCTGCGCGCCGGCCTTCGCATTCATACCGTTCTCCTTATTTCCCTCTTCCTCGGGGGCAAGGGCTGGGGTGAGGATTCTCTTCGCCCTAACACACCGGCGTATCTGGCGTCCAGCAGGAAACGAAAATCGCTCTTGACTCCGTATCTGGGTCCAGGGTGTATAGTATTGTATAGATAGGAGGCCGTATGCCTGGCATCAATGGATTAACTACAGGTGAGGTGGCAAAGCAGGCGGAGGTGAATATCGAAACCCTGCGCTATTATGAACGGCGAGGAATTCTGCCCAAACCGCCACGGAGTAGGGCGAACTATCGTCGCTATCCTGAGACGGCAGTCCAACAGGTCCGTTTTATTAAACGTACCCAAAGACTCGGTTTTTCTCTGAATGAGATTTCGGATTTGCTCTTCCTCCGTAAAAATCCTCAGACGAGCCGCGCCGCGGTTAAAGTCCGGGCGGAGGCGAAATTAGAAGACATTGAGGCAAAGATTCAGCATCTTACGGAAATGCGAGACGCTTTGGCACACGTGACTGCCCTGTGTGACGGTAAGGGCTCAATCGACGGCTGTCCCATTTTGCATGCTCTGGAAGGTGAGTGAATGGAGGCTGTTGCTGAATCCACACCAAGCTCGGCTTCGACCCGGATTGGCATTCGCGGCATGCACTGTGCCGCGTGCGTTGCCAAGGTCGAACAGGCCCTGTCCCAAACGCCGGGTGTCCTGCGGGCAAGTGTCAATCTGGCGAGTGAAGAAGCCCTGGTGGAATATCTGCCCGCTCAGGTCAGCTTGCCCGGCCTTGGCGCGGCGGTTGCCTCAAGCGGCTTTGCAATGGTCGAACGCGGAGAGAGCGCCGAAGAGGAAATCGAACGCCAGCGTCGGGACGACTATCTCCTGCTGAAAAGGAAGCTGAGCGTCAGCGCCGTGTTGACGGTGGCGGTCCTGCTGGGCTCCATGACTCCGCTGCTGTCTTTCTTGCCGTTCGGCGCTCCGGTGTGGCTCTTTGTCCTGACCACGCCTGTCCAGTTCTGGGTCGGCGGACAGTTTTATCGAAACGCCTGGGCCAGGGCACGGCACGGTTCCAGCGATATGAATAGCCTGATCGCGGTCGGGACCTCGGCGGCCTATCTCTATAGTACGGTGGCGGTGTTTGCGCCCGGTTTTTTTGTGGCAGTCGGACAGCAGCCCCAGATGTATTTCGATACGGCCGCGGTGATTATTACCCTGATTCTGCTGGGTCGTTTGCTGGAAGCGCGGGCGAAGAGAAGAACGACCGAGGCCATTCGGCGGCTGGCCCAATTGCAACCCAAAACGGCGACAGTGTTGCGTGGGGAGGGGGAGCAAGACACCGTTCCGGTCGAGCAGGTCCAGGCTGGCGATCAGGTCCTTGTCCGGCCTGGTGAGTCCATTCCTGTCGACGGTATCGTCCGGGCCGGCTCGTCCGCGGTTGACGAATCCATGCTGACCGGCGAGAGCCTGCCGGTTGAAAAGCGGCCCGGAGACAGCGTGACGGGGGCGACGCTCAACACCATGGGTGCGCTGACTGTGCTGGCCACCAGGGTCGGTAAAGAGACGGCCCTGGCTCGCATCATTGATCTCGTCCGTCAGGCCCAGGGCTCAAAAGCGCCGATTCAACGCCTGGCCGATACGATTGCAGCCTATTTTGTGCCGGCGGTTATCGTGACTGCCGTTGTCACGTTTTGTCTCTGGCTGATATTCGGACCGGACCCGTCCCTCAGCTTTGCCCTCATGACCTTTGTGGCCGTGCTGATTATTGCCTGTCCGTGTTCGCTGGGCCTGGCCACTCCGACCGCCATTATGGTTGGCACCGGGCGTGGAGCCGAGTCTGGCGTGCTCATCAAAGGCGGAGAGATATTAGAGCGGGCGCATACCCTGACCACCGTGGTCTTTGATAAAACCGGCACCCTGACCACCGGCAAGCCAGCGGTGACTGAGGTTATTCCGTCCGAGACGCTGCCCGAGCCGGCAAGGCTGAGCAGCGAGGAGATCCTGCGCATAGCCGCGCGTGCGGAATGGCACAGCGAGCATCCGCTGGGACAGGCCGTTATTCAACAGGCCAAGGCGCAACAGGCCAGAGCGCAACAGGCCAAGGCGCAGGGCCTGAATCTCGGGCCGGTCGAGTCGTTTGTGGCCCTGGCCGGACACGGCGTCGAAGCCCGGATCGATGGGAAACTCGTCCTGGTGGGCAGCCGGCGGCTCCTCGCCCAGCGTGGTATCCAGTCTGACGACATGCTGGAACACGGCGAGCGCCTCTCGCGTGAGGGGAAGACGCCGCTCTATGTGGTGGTCAACCGGCGTGTGGTCGGACTGATCGCAGTCGCCGATACGCTCAAGCCTCAGGCTGCCGAGGCGGTCCGCCGACTCCAACAGATGGGACTCGAAACGGTCATGCTGACCGGAGATAACCAATACACCGCCCACGCGATTGCCCGTCAGGCCGGTATTGCACGAGTGCTGGCCGAGGTCTTGCCCGAGGATAAGGCGGCCGAGATTGCACGCCTCCAGGACAACGGTGCGGGCGTGGCTATGGTCGGCGACGGGATCAACGACGCCCCAGCCCTGGCCCAGGCTACGGTTGGTATTGCCGTAGGTACCGGGACTGATGTTGCCCTTGAGGCCGCCGATATTACGCTAATGCGGGGTGAATTAAGCGGCGTGGCGACGGCAATTGAACTGTCGCGCCGAACCGTCCGGATCATCCGGCAGAATCTCTTCTGGGCGTTTGCCTATAACACCGCGGGTATTCCGCTTGCCGCCGGGCTGCTCTATCCGTTCTTTGGCATTCTGCTCGACCCCATGGTGGCCGCGTCCGCCATGGCCCTGAGTTCGGTTTCGGTGTTGACGAATTCCCTGCGATTGCGGACGATGCGCTTGGGAGAGTCCGCCGGGTGAGACGGCGGACGCAGGTCGTATGAGCTACTCCACTACCGTTCGCGGCCAGCGTTTTTCTTTTGCTGATCTGCGCGAAGTCTTTGCCAAGGCTAATGAAGACAAGTCGGGTGATCGGCTGGCCGGGATTGCCGCAAGCTCCGAGCAGGAACGGGTTGCGGCCAAACTGGTGTTGGCTGATATTCCGTTGTCGGACATCGTAGCGAATCCCCTCATCGAGCCCGCCCAGGACGAAGTGAGCCGTCTGATTCTTGAGACCTATGACCAGGAGGCGTTCCGTCCGCTTGCCCATCTGACGGTCGGCGAGTTCCGCGAATATGTGCTGGACGAGGACCAGAACGGTGCTCGTTTGAGCGCGCTCCACTGGGCCATTATCCCGGAGATTGCCGCGGCCGTCACCAAGCTGATGAGCAATAAAGACCTGGTGGTGGCGGCCAGTAAAATCCGTAACATCACGCGCTGTCGTAATACCATGGGTCAGCCCGGCGTCCTGGGTATTCGGGTGCAGCCCAATCATCCGGCCGATGATCTTGGCGGGATTCTCCTGTCCGCGGTTGATGGCTTGCTGTTCGGGTGTGGAGATGCCGTCATCGGCGTGAACCCGGCGACCGAATCCGTGGAAATGGTCAGCCGGATTCTGTACGGGCTTCAGCGTTTGATTGAAGCCTATGACATCCCAACCCAATCGTGCTGCCTGGCCCATATCAGCACGCAGCTCGACAGCCTTGAGCGTGGCGCGCCCGTAGACCTGCTGTTTCAGTCTCTTGCCGGGACGGAAGCCGCCAATGCGAGTTTCGGGATCAATCTGAACATTCTGCGCGAGGGCCGTGAGCGTGTCCTCGAACATCATCGCAGTCGGGAGGTGGCCTGGGTGGGTGAGGAGGTCATGTATTTTGAAACCGGGCAGGGGAGTGCGTTGTCAGCCAATGCCCATCACGGCCTGGATCAACTCACGCTTGAAGCCCGAACCTACGGCGTGGCCCGCGCCTTTGCACCCTTCCTCGTCAATACCGTCGTAGGCTTTATCGGCCCCGAGTATTTATATGACGAACGCCAGATTGTTCGTGCCGGTCTGGAAGATCATTTCATGGGGAAGCTGCTCGGACTGCCCATGGGTTGTGACGTGTGTTACACCAATCACGCGCAAGCTGACCAGAACTCGGCGGATAATCTCCTGCTCCTGCTGACCGCGGCCGGCTGCAATTATTTTATGGGGGTGCCGTGCGCCGATGATGTGATGTTGAGCTATCAGTCCACCAGTTTTCACGACGCCCTTGGTGCCCGTCAGCTCTTTGGCTTACAGCCCGCCCCGGAGTTTGTGGCCTGGTTGGAGCAGATGGACATCTTTCGGAATGGCAACCTCGTGGCAGCCGAGAGTCCCGCTCGACAGCGTCTCGAAGAAACGGTCAAGCTGATCGCGTAGCCGTGAGTACGATGAAGACTCCTGCGACATCGGACACGCACGACCCCTTGGCTGCAATCCGCATGCGGACTCCAGCCCGGATATTTACCGGTCGGTCCGGGTCGGCGTATCGGACGCAAACGCAGCTCAGCCTGCGTTCGGACCATGCCGCGGCCAGGGACGCGGTGCAGACCGATATCGATTGGGAACGGGGTCTTGGGCCGGACTTTCTACAAGCCTGGGATATGTTGAGCGTCTCCAGCCAGGCGCGGAATAAAGCCGAATATCTGATGCGACCCGACCTGGGCCGTAGACTCAGCGTGCCCGCCCAGGCGGAGATCGTGGATCGTTGCGCTGGTGGGGCCGACCTCCAGGTTGTGGTCGGAGACGGGCTCTCGGTCGCTGCCGTTATCAGACAGGTGCCGGCCCTGCTGCCGTTGCTCCATGCCGGTGCGGAAAAACGCGGCTGGCGCTTTGGTCGGCCCTTTGCCGTCCGTTATTGCCGTGTCGGGGTGCTGAACGATATTGGCGAGTTGTTGGCGCCGACCGTCCTGGTGCTCCTGATTGGCGAACGGCCCGGCCTGCTGATCGCAGAGAGCCTCTCGGCGTATATGGCCTATCGTCCCCGGAGCGGCCATACTGACGCCGAGCGCAATCTGATCTCAAACATTCATGCCCGCGGTGTGGCGGTTGAGGAAGCCGCCAGCCGTATCCTGCGTCTGGCCGAACTCATGCGCCGAGCACGACTGAGTGGGGTTGCGGTCAAAGAAGAATTCGGTGGGCTGGCCCAAGACGCTCCGTCGCTCCTTTCTGACGAATAGTCGTTGCGGCTCCCGACCGCTTGTGATTTGAAGGGGTGATCTCACCTCAGGAGGACTCGGTATGGCAACTCCCGGTATGTTGATCATGAGCAATATGGCTCCAGGTTCTGTGGAGCAGTACACCGCCTATGTCAAAAAGGCAGAGGAGCGTGGCCTGCGCAATTTTCTGGTGACGGAATCGTTTACCGACTCTTTGGCACTCGCCCAGCACCTGGCATCTGTGACCTCGCATATCCAGGTCGGCACGGGTATTACCAATCTCTATCTGCGCAACCCGCTCATTGCGGCCCTGCACGCCATGACCATCGATCGTCTTGCTCCGGGTCGTCTCCTGCTCGGCCTGGGCACCAGTCATGTGCCCTTAAACAGCATGTTCGGCATAGATATGGCCAAACCCCTGACCGCCCTGCGGGAATATGTGCAGGCGGTGCAGAACATCCTTGATGGAAAAGATGAGGCCGCGGCCGCGCTTGGGCTGCCATCGATGAAAGCCGATAACAAGATTCCCATTTATCTGGCCGGTATTTCGCCCAAGAGCATTCACCTGACCGGCGCACTGGCCGACGGCAGCCTGCCGCTGAATTATGCGCCGCACGGGCTGCACGAAGTGGTGGAGGGGATTGCGACCGGCGCGCAGGAGGCTGGGCGTTCGCCTGCGGATGTCCAAATCGGGCTCATTATGCACTGTTGTGTGTGTGAGGATAAAGCGGTAGCGCTGCGCTCCGTGCGACAAACCTTGTCTTTTTACGGACGCATGCCGTACTACAACCGGCTCTTTGTCCGTCAGGGCTTTGAGAAAGAAGCTGCCGGCATTATGGCCGCCGCCCAAAAGAACGACATGGCCGCGGCCGCCGAAGCCGTATCCGAAGAAATGGCGGAGCAGGTCGCCGCTCTGGGCAGTCCGCAGGAGTGTCAGAAAAAGCTCGACGAGTTCGAGCGGGCCGGAGCGTCGTATGTAATCCTGTATCCGACCGCGATTGACGGCGATTATGAGCGAGGTGTCAACGCGGTCCTGGATGCGTTTGGCGGGTAGGGCGACGGCATTCCTCCCATGAGTCGAAGAGCAAAAAAATCGACGGGCTCGGTACCCGATACGAGCGCACCGGCAGTGCGGGCCGACCGCTGGCTGTGGGCCGCGCGGTTCTATAAGAGCCGCTCGCTGGCGGCCGAAGCCTGTGAGGGCGGGAAGGTTGAGGTCAACGGGCATACGGCAAAAGCGCATAAGCTGGTGCGGGTGGATGATACGCTTGCGTTCCCCCATCCGCATGGACTCAAGAAGCTCAAGGTGCTGGCAGTCTCTGATAAGCGCGGCCCGGCAACTGCAGCTCGCTTACTGTATGAGGACCATTCGCCGCCGCCAGACGCGGACGTTGATTTCTTTGATCAGCCGTCTTTCCGGTCACGGGGCAGTGGGCGTCCAACCAAGCGCGAGCGCCGCGAGACCGAATGGTTACGCCAGCGATAAACGCATGTGGGCCGAGGACGTGAGGAATATACGATGATTGATCTTCGGAGCGATACGGTAACCTTGCCCAGCCAGGCCATGCGCGCCGCCATTGCGCGGGCCGAGTTGGGCGATGATGTCATGGGCGAAGACCCGACGGTCAACCGGCTGGAAGAACTGGCCGCGGAAAAGATGGGCAAAGAGGCCGCCGTGCTGGTGACCAGTGGAACCATGGGCAATCTGGTCTCCCTGCTGAGCCACTGCACCCGGGGACAGGACGTCATTCTTGGCGACCAGTGCCATATTTTCAAATATGAAGCCGGGGGCGCGTCGGCTCTGGGTGGGCTGGCCTTTCACACCGTGCCCACGGGCCGTTTTGGAGAACTCGCCCTGCCGGATATCAAACGGGCCATATATCCTCCTGATGAGCACTACGCCCCGCCGGGTCTGATCTGTGTGGAGAACACGCATAATCGTTGCGGGGGGACGGTCCTGCCGGTCGCGTATCTGCACTCTGTCCGTCGTCTGGCCGATACGGCCGGCGTGCCGGTCCATCTTGACGGCTCGCGTATCTTTAATGCCGCGGTGGCTTTGGGCTGCGATGTGCCGGCCTTAACCCAGTCGGTCGATTCGGTCCAGTTTTGCCTGTCCAAAGGACTGTCCGCTCCGGTCGGCTCTCTCGTGTGCGGGAGTCAGGAGTTTATCCGGCGGGCTCGGCGTTATCGGAAAATGGTCGGCGGCGGGATGCGCCAGGCCGGTATTATTGCTGCGGCCGGAATCGTGGCCTTGAACGAGATGGTCGAACGGCTGGCCGAAGACCACCAGACCGCTCGGCGGCTGGCTGAGGGCCTGGCCGAACTGCCCGGCGTGCAGATTGATCTGGAGACGGTCCAGACCAATCTGGTGATCTTTTCCGTACCGACACCCCACGCCAACGGCGGTTCTTTTGCCGAGGCGCTGGGACAGGCCGGCGTGAAAATCGGCGATATCGGTGGTGAGCGCTTCCGCGCGGTGACGCACTACGGCATATCACCAGCGGACATAGATGAGGCATTACGGATCATACGTCAGACCTGGCAGCCGGCCGCGGCCTGAGCGTTGCGCCTATACATCCTTTTTCGGCTGGGATAGAGAAAAACGATCAACATCATACAGGAGGGAATGTGATGGCAAAGGTACAAACCGTTCTGGGCGATACGACCTCGGACCAGTTGGGGTTCACGCTCGTACACGAACATCTGACGGTCGGCTTCCCCGGCTATGAATGGGACAATACCGGCTTTGATCGTAAGCAGGAACTCGCCAGTGCAGTCGAAAAGCTGAAAGAGATCAAAGACCTGGGCGTGACCTCGTTTGTTGATCCCTGTCCCATGGAACTCGGCCGCGACCCGGAGTTCGCCGCCGAGTGTGCCGAGCAGTCCGGGCTGAACGTCATCATTGCCACCGGCTTGTACAACGAAGCCCTGGGTATTCCGCCGCATTTTCGGAGCCTGGGGGCGGACGATATCGCCGAGGTCTATGTGCGCGAGATCACCGAAGGGATCGGCAACACCGGGATCAAGGCCGGTATCATCAAAACCGCAACCGGCGGTATTCCGGGTATGACCGAGACGGCGACGAGTATCGGCACGCACGAAGAGACCTGTTTGCGGGCTGCGGCCCGGACGCATAGGGCCACAGGCATACCCATTCTGTGCCATAACGACGAGTTGGGTCCGTTCGGGCGGGAAACCCTGGATGTCTTTGAGGACGAAGGGGTTGATTTTAACCGGGTGATGATCGGCCATGCCTGCGGTGTGGGGGATATGCGCTACTATTTCGACGTGCTTGAGCGGGGCGCCTGGATGGGTTTCGACCGTTTCGGCGTAGAGACTATCGCCTCCGATAAAATGCGCCTGGCCTCCCTCATTGGCCTGCTGGCCGTTGGCTATGACCGGATTATGCTGTCGCACGACGCCGTGCACTGCATGATGGGCCGTCAGAGCGAGGCGTGGGAGCAGTTTCTTGAGGCCTGCCCGAACTGGAACTACTCCCACATCCTGAAAAACATCATCCCGCAACTGAGCAGAGCAGGGGTCAGCGAGGGCGCTATCCATACCCTGACGGTCGAAAATCCCAAGAACTATTTTGGGGGGTAGGGGGACACGGACCGTATTGGCCGGCGGGTCAGGAGGTCAGCCTGACTAAGGCAACGGTGAGGCTGACGGTCAGGCCGACAATACCGGCGGCCATGACCCACAGGTGGCGGTGGAGCCCGGCTTCTAATTCAGCGATCTCGGTCTTGACTTCGGCAATCTCGGTTTTGAGTTCGGTCTTGGTCGAGACAATTTGTAAAAGAGACTTTATAAATTGTCTCAATCGGGCTAAACTCCCTGCATTGTGGGGAAAAACCGTCTTCTTGTCAGAATTATTCAAGACCGGCTGGCCGAAAAACAGCCCCATCTCCAAGTCGTTGTCGGGCCACGGCAGGTTGGAAAGACGACGGCTCTCCGGGCTGCGCTCGGTCAGCGCGGTATCTATCATTCCGCGGATTATCCGACCCCTCTGCCGGCTGAAGTCATAGCCGAATGGTGGGCCGAGGCCTAACACACACAGGAGCGGATTTTAGCCATTGATGAAGTCCAGAAAATTACCAATTGGGCTCCAGCGCTTAAAGCGGTCTGGGACCGGGGGGCGGGCATAAAAGTTGTTATGGCTGGCTCTTCGGCGTTGCTCGTTGAAAAAGGTCTAACCGAAACTCTGGCGGTCGCCGATGTCCTGAGCCTGGACCGACTGTCACGTACACACGCAGTCTGAGCAACCACAATCCGACTGCCGTTTTTATTTTTGGGGCTACTCTTTCAACTCAATGGCAATCTGGCTGTAGCGCGTGTTGCCGACGTTGGTCAGCGTGTGGGTCACGCCTTTGACTGGAGGCATAATGACCTGGCCGGCCTCGGGATAATGGGTCTGCCGTTCGGGTTCCGGCCCGGCGAGGGTTGCCCTGAGCTTTGAGCCCTCAAGACAAATCACCACTTCGTCAAACTCGTGGGTATGCTGCCTGGTGGACTGACCGGGCTCCAGTACGAGTTTCCAGACGGCGATGCGCTCGTGGTCGATCAGCAGGACCGGTTTGACCGTGGTGCCGGTGGCGTTCACGGGCGTGTAGACCAGAACCGCAAGGCCGGCTCCGAGGCCGCCTAGCGCCAGCACAAGGCCGACACCCAGCCCCAGGAAAAAACGTTTCATGCCCGGCGCTTTCCTGTGTCGCTGTTCGGCCTATTTGGCCCGGGAGACATATTCCCCGGTTTCGGTGTCTACCCGAACGGATTCGCCAATGTCGATAAAGCCGGGAACGCGGACGACGAGACCGGTTTCCATGGTCGCCGGCTTTAATTCATTGGTGACGGTTGCCCCCTTCATGGCCGGCGGGGTGTCGGTCACGGTGAGATCAACCGTCTTCGGCAGGTTGATGCCGATCGGATTGTCTTCGTACAGATTGAGGGTGATCTTCATATTGGGAACAAGATAGTGCACCGAGTCGCCCAGCAGGTCTTTCGACAGAGTAATCTGCTCGTAATCCTCGGAGTTCATGAAGCAGTATTCCTCACCGGATTCGTACAGATATTCCATTTCCTGCTGTTCGAGCGTAACCCGCTCGACTTTGTCGTTCGAGCTGAATTTATGCTCTGTCTGTAAGCCACTCCGCAGATTGCGGAGTTTGGTTTGGACAAAGCCGCGCTTATTGCCGGGGGTGACGTGGATCAAGTCCATGATGCGATGGAGATCGTTCTGATAGATGATAAGTGCCCCCACGCGCAACTGCGTTGCTGGTATGATCATCCGTCCTGTATCCTCCTGTTCGTGGCTCGTGTGAATCTACCATTGGCCTGACACAGCGGGCAAGGCGAGTCGCGCTAATGCAGTTGCTCTGCGGCCGGAGTTGACGGGGCGAAAATCGGCGAGCCATGGTGATGCACGATAAACCATTGGCCGTCCCGCTTTTCAAACAGATTCGTCGTCAGAATCCGCGACCGGGAAGTGCCGTCCGGTCCGCCCGATTCGAGGTTTTCGATGAGGACCACCCAGCCGAGGCTCCCGGACACTTCGACACGGACATCGGTCAAATCAAATCGCATGGATTGCGTATTGGCAAAAATCCGTTCCCAACTCGCCATCACCGGCCCCCAGCCGGCCAGGAGCGGCCAGCCCGGATGGACGCATTTGATGTGGCTGGCTTGCAGCCAGACCTTTTCCATCTCTTTGATATCCAGCGTTTCAAAGGCGCGGTAAAAGGCCTGGTTTGCCGCGCTGACCGCGTCGCGTTCTTCCATCTGCCTGCCCTATGATGGTTTCGGGGCCATGAAAACCAGGACGGTCAGTTGCTCGGCGCTGGTATTGCTGACGCCGTGCTCGGCCCCGGACGGAGCCAGCGCAATGGCGCCAGCCCCGAGTTCCCTGGTTTCCTGTCCAATCCTGACCGTGGCCCGTCCGTCAAGCACGTAATAGATTTTGTCGGAGCCGGTATGCGTGTGGGGCGTCTGTTCTTGTCCGGGTTCAAAGCAGTACACATCGCAGAACATGCGGTCGGTCGTAAACAGGTTGACTTTTTTCATCTTCTCGGACGAAAAAGCAATCTGGGTAGCGACCTGCTTAAAAATGTCCATGGTTGTCCACCTCAGGCTGGCAAAGACAGGGGTTGGGGATTGGGGATTGGGGGTTAGGGATTGGGGATTGGGGGTTAGGGAAAACATCCATTGTGATCCGCCTTTTCGTACAGAGCGTCATACCACCTTTACCGGACGGCCAAAAGCCCTGAGCCGGACACGTGCAGAGAAGGGGCCGCCGCGCGGTTGTCAGCAAATCTTGTTTTGCAAACCCTTTCTCTGGCATACTGGAGGAAGCGGTTCGATCAGTCGCTCTTGGAGGTGGTTGGCGTGGATATCCCTCGGTGTCGAAAATGTCCAAAAGGAATGCTTGTCCCCTTGTCCGATTACGGTCCGCGAGGATCAGATCTCGACTTCAAAGTCTGGGCGTGTACGAATCCGGACTGTTGCTTCACGATTCGGATTGACAAAGGGGTTGTGCACTACGGGGAGAACGAATCAAAACGTCGCCACGAGTATCGTCGCTCGTAAGGACGACTCTCGGCCCATCCTTTCCCCGCCTTTTTTCCCCTCTGGTTTCGACGGCGCTGCGCGCCCTTGGACGGCCCTAGAGCAGTTTTTGTCATCGTGTAGCGGGCGAGCAACCACAGGGAGTTGCCCCTACAAAGAATACTCCCTCTCCCCTGGAGGGAGAGGGCGGGGGTGAGGGGGTCAGGAGGCTGCGCTCCTCGGGAGAGCGCCTCGCTACAGCAGAATGAAAACCGCCCTAGGGTCCCGGCTTGTCTTGTTCCGGCCAGCCTTGGTATGAGAACGCTGAGTCCATGAGCAATGAGGGGAAGCTATGCAACAGGCACTCGCGGGAGTTCGCGTCCTGGAATTTACCCAGGTCATGGCCGGGCCGTTTTGCGCCATGCTGCTTGGGGACTTGGGAGCCGATGTCATTAAGGTCGAGCCGCCCGGCGGCGATACCACCCGGCGTATGGGCAAACGGCAGGGGATGGAGAGCGCCGGCTATTGGGCGGTCAACCGGAACAAACGCGGTATTGTGCTCAATCTCAAAGACCCTCGTGCCCAGGATATTGTGCGGACACTCGTCCGACAGACTGATGTGGTGGTAGAGAATTATCGTCCGGGGGTGATGGCCGGATTCGGCCTGGACTATGACCGCCTGAAGCAGGAGCAGCCCAGCCTCATTTATGCCTCGGTGTCCGGTTTTGGCTCCACCGGCCCGTACGCGCATAAGGGCGGCTTTGATCTCGTGGCCCAGGGCATGTCGGGTATTATGTCCGTGACGGGCGAGGAAGACAGGCCACCGGTCAAATGCGGGATTCCCGTGACCGACCTCGGAGCCGGTCTCTTTGCCGAACAAGCCATTCTTGCCGCCTACATTCATCGGCTCAAAACAGGCGAGGGCCAGTATATTGACACGTCGCTGCTGGAAGCGGGTGTCGCCCTGTCGGTCTGGGAATCGACCCAGTATTTTTCAACCGGAGGTATCCCCGAGCCCATGGGCTCGGCCCATCGGATGTCAGCTCCGTATCAGGCGATTCGCTGCGCGGACGGCTATATCAATCTGGGCGCGGCCAATACCCGCACCTGGGAGAAGTTTGCCCAGGCCATCGGACACCCCGAACTGCTCGACCGGCCCGCATACGCGGACGATGGTCTCCGCGTCAAAAACCGCCATCAGCTCACCCAAGAAATAGAAGCCGTCACCACCCAGCAGCCGCGCTCACACTGGCTCGCCGTGCTTGAAGCGGTCGGCGTCCCGTGCGGACCGATCTCAAATTACGCCGAGGTGTTTGCCGACCCGCATATTCAGGCGCGCGGCATGGTGCAGGAGATGCAACATCCGGTTGGGGGGAGCGTGCAGGTGCTGGGGCCGGCGGCGAAACTGTCCGCGACGCCGGCCCGGCTGGCCCGCCCTTCTCCATTGTACGGCGAACATACCGCCGAGGTGTTGGCCGAGGTCGGCTGGACGCCGGTCGAAATTCAGGCATTGGAAAAAGCCGGAGTCATAGCGACGCGGCCTGATTCTCCTCAATGATGCGTCAGGAGCTGCGCTCCGTAGACAAACAGCACACCGGCCAGGGTCGCTACTGGGAGCTGGCGTGAGTGGCTGGCGTCATGCGCTGCCGGCAGGAGGCTTCCGGCCCCCAGATAGAGAAAGACCCCGCCAAACCAGGCCAGCAACAGGGCGAGGAGCGCTGTTTGAAAGGTCACGAAGGACTGGGCATAGACACCGACGAGTGGTGCCAGCGCGGTCAGAACGAGCATGATTCTGGTGGCCCGAACGGTCTGCTGCGTCCCGAGCATGACCCCGGCAATACTGGCGCCGTCCGCTATTTTGTGCAGCGTAATACCCAGAGCAATCGCCCAGCCCACATGCTCGCCGGCGTGAAAGCCCTGGCCGATGGCAAACCCATCAAAAAGACTATGCACCAGAATGCCGGTTGCACCCCAGAGACCGGCGTGTGGAGCGTGGGCATGATGCGCGGCTTGTTCGGCGGGTGTCTCGCGCTGATGGGTAAGATGCTCGACCAGATAGAAACACAGAAACCCCAGCGCGCAGGATAATAAGACGTGATGATGATGGAAGGTCGAGCCGGTGGTCGAGAGCAATTCCAGCGACTCTGGAATCACCTCCATCAATGCCCCGGCAATCAGGACACCGGCGCAAAAGGCAAAAACCACGCCCTGGTAGACCCGGAGGCGTAAAACGAGCAGCCCGCCACCAAGGGTCAGAACAAAAGTCGCGCCAGCTACCCAAAATGCTGTCATCATCGCGTTCCGCCGAAAGCCGTGCTCGAAACATCCTCTGACCGGGCGAGGTCAGCCTACCAATTTGGAGCACGCGGGACTATCCCCTTAGAGTTACCAATACAAGCCAGATGTAGTGGCTGTCCTGTTGTAAAGCTGAAGCAGTCACCCGCATGAAGCCATGTCATGAAGAATGAACGGACACTTGGGCGGCTCGTGACTCGGCTTCATGCTCCTTGCTCGACAGGCCCTCCAGCCCTTCTTTGACCAACCAGGGAATCATCAGCAGGGCAGCGACCGGGTCGGCCCACCACCAGTTCAGCGCCGCGTTTGCCCCAAGTCCGAGCAAGAGGGTAAACGATAGATAGGAGCAGGCCAGCGTCTCCTTGGCCTCAGCCCGCAGTGCCCGGCTGCCGACCTCGGTTGCCGCCCGCAACTTCCCGAACGAGACCAGCGGCATAATGATGAGTGAGGCTGTGGCCAGCAGCAGGCCGATAGTACTCGCGCTCGGCACCTCTCGATGCCACAGCATCCAAACGGACTGGACCAGGACATACAGAGCGAGGGCCATAAAAGACAGGCCCACAAAGCGATGGACCACCAGGTCGGCGCGGGCGACCCGGGCGGAATCCGCCCCGCGCGCCTCAAGGCGCAGCCGCCAGATGAGGACGCTGGCGGCCACGATTTCAATGACGCTGTTGGAGCCAAACTCAATCAGGGCAATACTCGCCGCTTCAACGCCGGCCCACAGCGCAATAACGGCCTCCACCACATTATAGAGCATGGTGGCGACAACCAGGATGATCCCGACCCGCAGCCAGTCCGGGGAGCCCGGTGCTTTCTCCATCCGTCGCCCTCCCTCTCCTTCCGTCCTCATATCTTTTCATGGACGGAGAGGAAAGCAAAACGCACGGACCCCTGGTCACTCGCTCCCACCTCCTGTGGTAGGGACTGTGAGCTGAGGCGCTCCTCAACCCGCTCCTCTCGGATACCCCCTAATTTGCAGCACATGTTTGGGAGGGGGGCGGCAAGACCCGACGGCCCCCTGTCGGATTACGCTGCGCTAATCCGACCTACGGGAGAGTCCCGTAGGGTGCGCCCTGCGCACCATCTGCCTGAGGCGCTCCTCGACCCGCTCCTCTCGGATACCCCCTGATTTGCAGCACATGTTTGGGAGGGGTGCGGCAATACTCGACGGCCCCCTGTCGGATTACGCTGCGCTAATCCGACCTACAGGAGAGTCCCGTAGGGTGCGCCCTGCGCACCATCTGCCTGCCCCTACCGCACCTCGGTAATCACAAAGTTCTGCTGACTCTCCTGCCACTCCAGCGTGACACTCTCGCTCACACTCGGAAACGCCTTCGCCGTGCAACTGCCGGCCACATCTCGCACGAACTCCGCCCCACCCAGCGTCGTCACCCGCACCCGCGTCCGCCCGAAGACCTCATCGTCGGCCAGCGCTTCCACCTCATGCTCGCCATCGCCCAGCAGGTTCCAGTTGAACAATAACCCAAAGCCGTTGTCCGTGTCCCCACACACCGCCTCTGTATCCGCCCGCTCCGTCCCGTAGGCCGCCATATGGGTCTGGCCGTTGAGCCGCACCGTCACGCGCTCGGCGTTGCACACCCAACCCGAGATCAAGCCGAGGCCGCTCTGATACGAATTGGCGCTTGGGTTCTCCAGGCTGCTCACCCCGGGGGTCCCCGTCTGGGTCGTTCCGGTCGGGCGATCCCCTGACGCAATCACAAAGTTCTGCTGCGCTTCCTGCCACACCAGGCGGGTCGTGTCGCCCGTCTCGGGAAAGTCCGGCACCGTGCATTCCCCGGTGGCTTCCCGCACGAACTCCTCGCCCAGCGTGGTCACGGTTACGGTGGCTCGGCCAAACGCTTCCCCATCGGCTTGGGCCACGACGGTATGCGTGCCGTCGCCGAGCAGGTTCCAGTTGAACAGCAGGCCAAAGCCGTTGTTGGTGTCGCCACACACCGTCTCTGTATCCGCCCGGTCGGTGCCATAGGCGGCTTCCAGGGTCTGGGCCGCGTCCGTGCCCGGATTGAGCACGAGGGTCACTTGGTCGGCGTCACACACCCAGCCGGAGAGGAGGCCGATGCCGCTCTGAAACGAGGTGACGCTCGGGTTCTCCAGACGGCCCACCGGGTCAGGCGCGGACGGCGTGGTGGAGATGGGCGACGACGGGGCGGACGGCGTGGCGGCGGGCGACGGAGCGGACGAGGCGGGCGGGAGTGAGGCCGCCCCCAGACCCAGCGTCCGCGACACGGCGCTTACCGTAATCGTGAACGTGTCGGTCACGTATGCGTTCCTGTGGTCGTAGGCCCTGACGTTGATGGTTGCCGTGCCGGCTGCCAGTCCGTCGACAATGACGGCGGTGGGCGTAACCCGGCTCACCTTTGCAACCGATCTGTCGCTGGACCACGCCGCATGGCCCAGGGTGTTGTAGTCGGGGTCCCTGAACACGTTTACCAAGGACACTTCGGCCTTGCCGCCCACGGCGACCGTCTGGTCGGCTATGGCATTGGCGATGATGGGGGCGTTGTTGACGGCGGGAGTGTTCGGCCCGAGCCCTCCGGAGAACTTAGCGCTGGAGTACAAGTCATCAGCGCTTGTGTCTCTCCACCCGTAATGGAAAAAAGTATATTTGGAGGCGATCACATTGAAGCCGGGTAGGGAGTCGATATCGTTCCTAAGCCAGCTGGCGTGACGGCTGTCATAGCCAAACCTGATACGTAGCTCCTTGTTCGCAGCATCGACCGTGATATTGAAATTATCCCCAAGACTCGATTGCACCGGCACAAGCGTCCACTCGTTGCCGGCTGCGCCCTTGGCCAGGGAGGGGTCGATGCTCACCGTAATGTAGTCCCCGTCACCTTCATGGGGATGCTTGAGCGTCGCCGCCGCCGGCGTCCAACTAGGCACAAGGCGCTTAAACGCGGACTCTCCGTTCAATCTGCTGCCGACACCCCACCAGTAATCTGTGACCAGCACATTTACTTCGAGGGTTCCGGGAGGCAAGGTCAACGCAAGCGTGAGCGTTTTGCCGTCGCTGCTAACCGTGCTGCCCAGCCTGACATAATCGCCCACTTTGGTGTTTTGCTCACCAGGGCTAACCTTGGCGACCACCACGTCGACAATATGGCTCAGTCTCGCTTGGGGGTAGGCAGTGACCGTGCCCTCGCAGACCCGACCAAACGCTGCATCATTTGCGAAATTCTTGGAGCAATGGCCCGCACGCTCGCTGAAGGTAATCGTAAAAACATTGTTGTCGTTCAGATCGCCGATGGTCGCGGTGGGCAGGGTGTGGCTGAAGACTCCGAAGGAGCTGGTCTCGTCATCGTAGTCTTTGTAGACGTAGCGGCTGTCGCTCTTGGCCGTGAGCGTCACGGTGACCCCTCCGGCAGGGACGTTGCCGACGGTGAGGGTCAGGTCCTTCTCCTCGTCCCAGTTCTGTGGGGTAAACAGGCCGTTGTCTGCAATTGTCGCAGTCACAGAGCCGGTGGGGCTGACAGTTGGCGTCACGGTCACATTGATTCTGGGTTCAGCAGAGAGGCGGACCTTCGCGGTCACGGTGGCAGGGCCGCTGAGCAGTCTGTCCAGCGGCTGGCCATTCCTCGTAACAATTAACCTTAGGTCGCTGGAATTGTCCAACACCGTTGTGGTGGCCTCATGGGAGATGCCGGCGAAGGGGCCGTCCTGGGATGCGACCACCCTGATCGCCACCTCATCGTTCATAGCGTCCTTATCGGCAACGGCGGTGACTCTTACCGTCTGGGCGGTGTTGTAGTTTTCCGACGTGAATGTCAGCTTGTTCTTGTTCACGGTGGCGACGCGCTTGCCGTCTTGGTTATGCAAGCCGATAGCGACCGTGACGTCCTTGCCTTCAGCCGGCGCCAACCCCAGCTTCACCGTGAACGTTTTCGTGCTGCCGTCGCCCGTTTCGTTCATATCGACGAAACCCGAGCCGAAAAAATTATTGGATATGACGACGCCGGAGGGCGCGGTGGCTTTAACTTTGACGGCAATGCTGTAGCCGCGGGTGCGAGTATCGTTCGAGCCGGATGGTTTCACCCTCAGGTAGTAAGTTTTCGACGTATGGCCCGGGTCAGTGCGCGCAGTGATCGTCACCTCCTGCGCAGAGGTCCCGTTCGTGTTGGTAAATGTCAACGACGCGGGGCTCACCGAGATTGCCGGGTTGCTGCTGGTTATCGCCACGGTGACCGTGGAGCTCGGGTTGGCCGAGAGCGCCACGGAGAACTTGCTCGTGCTCGTCCCCTCCGACACCTCAATGGCCATGTCCGTCAGCCCGGTGAAGACCACCGTGTTCTTGTCGTCGTCCCGGATGGTTACGGCGACGGTGGCGGCCTCGGAGCTGCCGTAGCCGCCGCCGGAGGGTGTGAGGGACAGGGTGATCTTCTCGTCCAGCTCGTCGGTGTCTTGGAGTCCGGTTACCAGGAAGGTTTGGTTAGTGTCCCAGTTGGAGGTCGTGAATGTCAGAGAGGTGTTGGTCTGGGTGCTGCCGACCCCGTCGGAGTCGATGCACAGCTTGACCTCGGAGCCGGAGCAGTTGGCGCCGGTGGCGTTGGTGTTGGCGCTGCCGCTGAGGGCGACGGTCACGGTGTCCGTGGGCTGCGTGCCCAGCCGGAGCATGATCTCGGAGGCCGTCGTCGTGCCCTCCAGGGGGCTAAGCTCGTCCCAGGCCAAGACGATGCCCTTGGTCCCGACGCTGACGTCGCCGGCGGCCTGGGCAGCGAGGGGGAGGAGCAGCAGGCTCAGGACGGCGAGGACGGCGAGGAAACCGCAGGGTGATTTAACCGCGCGCGTGCGCGCGGCGGAGGGGGGGGGGGAGATTAAGGCGGGGGCTGGGGGCCGGGCAGTGAGGGTGAACATCATCGTTCCTCCTTGGACGTGTGTTGCGTATTGTGTCGAATGCTCCCCTGGGCCGCCCGTCCGCGCCCTCACCCGGCCTAGGGGCGAGGGGTGAGGGGTGAGGGCGTGGCTGGACCAGTTCATTTGCCTAACACGTCTAACGTGGTCGCATGGCGCGAAAGAGCCAGGTCGCGGCCAACAGCAGGGCGAGGCAGGCGGCGGCCATCTGACCGGGGGGGTAATCGTACGCATTCGCCACAATAAAGGCGAAGACACTCATGCCGAGAGAGACCAGCGGAGCCAGGATAAACAGGCTGCCGGCCGTCCGGCCCAGGCTCTTGGCAACCAGGGCCGGCAGCACCAGGCTCGCAAAGGCAAACACGACGCCGGAAACACGGATGGAAAACCCGACGGTCAGACCCAGCCAGGTCGAGAGCAGGCCGTTCCACAGTCCGGTTCTCAGGCCGACCGCGCGGGCCATGACCGGGTCAAGGGTGATCAGCAGGACGGAGCGGTAATACACAACCAGGACCGAGCCGGTCAGCAGCGTCATGCCGGCAAAAATCCAGACATCTTCGGCGCGTGCCCCGATGATCGTGCTGGACAATAGGCGGTTGACTTCCTCCATACCGTGTGGGCTGTGGGCCAGCAGCAGAATGGAGGCGCTGACCGAGAACAGAAAGACCCAGCCGGTGATGGCCTCGTGGGTTTCCTGACCGGCCCGCCGTCCGCCGCCCGTGGTGAGAAAGGCGGCCAGCACGGCAAACAACCCGCCCATGAGGGAGTGGACCAGATCGGAATTCCACCAGGAGTCCGAACCGAGCAGGCTGCCGGACCAGATGCCTAGGGCGATGCCCAACAACGAGGCTTGCGAGACCGCCGCGCCAATAAAAATCTGATCGCGGGCAACCACCAGCACCCCGATCAGCGACAGCAGAATGCCAATCAACCAGCCGGATAGATAGGCGTTTTGGAAGAGCGGCCACGAACTCACGAAACTGTCGATCATTGCGGAGCCTGGGAGTGCAGATCGGACGAACCCTCTGGCGCGACGTGCAGATGAATACGCTGGCCGCGACCATAGACACGGTCCAGGTTGGACTCGTTCAGTACCTCGGATTTGGGACCGGCAATCACAGTCCCCTGCGCAACCAAGCCGATATGGGTGGCGTAGCGTTCGGCCAGACCAAGATTATGGGTGACGAACAGACAGGTGTTGTGCTCCCGCTCGTGAATATCGGTCAAGGTCTGTAGGAAGTCGCCTTCCGCAGCCAAGTCAAGATTGTTCGTCGGCTCGTCCAGAATCAACAGGGCCGGGCGTCTCACCATTGCTCGGGCAACCAAAGCGCGTTGGCGCTGGCCACCCGACAGCGTCCAGTAGTTTTTGTGCTTCAGTTGGGCCAGATCAAATATGCCTAGTGTCCGGTCCAGATATTCCCGGCGCGTGGCCCGGTTCAGGCCGGTACCGACCAGACCCAGACCAATGAACTCGCGAATCGTAATCGGCAGCGTGGGATTGATGTCACAGCGCTGCGGCACGAATCCGACCCCGTTGGCCACCTGTCGGGAGAGGCGACCCGCCTGCGGCTTGAGCAGTCCCAGCAATGCCTGGAGCAGGGTGGTCTTGCCGCTGCCGTTCCGGCCCAGCACGAACCACAATTCGCCGGCCCGGATCGTCAGATTGACGCGCCCGAGCACAACAAAGTTGCCGTAGCCAACCGACAGATTGGTCGTTTGCAGAACAACATCGCTGTCCATAGGGCCGTACTGTGCTAGGCAGCCGTCTGACACTGCAAGCAGGTCTTGCACAGATGCCGGTTCAGCAGATGTCCGCCGGCCAGCAGCCCGGCTCCGAGAACGACACCCACGACCTCGGTTGTCTCTTCGGCAGAAAATCGCCCCCCGGCGATGAGCAGGAGCGCCGCTCCGAGCAGCAGCAGAGTGCGGCGTTGGTGGTGAATGCGAAATCCCCAGCACAGGCTCCCCACGGCCAGTACAAGCGAAGCGCCCAGCAGCAGGGTTTCCACCGATTCGTCAGCAAGAAAGCCGAGCCCGACGAACGGCAGCAGAGACAGGAGCAGGGGAGCCGCCATGCAATGAGCGGCGCAGGCCAGCGACAGCCCCGCTCCGAATTGGTCCACCCACAGAGTGGCCGTGCTTGGCTTAGGGGAAAGGGAGAGGGCTGAATGGGAAAACATGCGTCTCGACCTGATGCCCTAGTTGGTTATGCCGGCTAAGGCGGCTGCGAGTTGCTTCACGTTGTAATCCAGCATATCGAGGTAGTGTGCCGTACCGGGGCGAGAGTCGCCTTGTTCGGCCATGGGGACGAGGG
Source organism: uncultured Binatia bacterium (SeqCode) (assembly GCA_965232605.1). Classification (GTDB taxonomy): domain Bacteria; phylum Desulfobacterota; class Binatia; order Bin18; family Bin18; genus Bin18. Next base: position 104,284 of record CBDDQA010000001.1, read on the forward strand.
CCGCGCCGGAGTTCTCGGAGACGAATTGGGCATAGCGGGGATCGTAATAGGTCGCTGTCAGAACGGCTTTCACGCTGTTCGTCTTCATCAACTCGATCACCACGCCCATATGTTTCGTGGTTGGGAGTATACCCGGCAGGGGTTCGAGATAGGCAATCATGTCGAACCCGAAGAGTCGGGCAAAATACACCCAGGCGTTATGGTCGCCGACGAGCTTGCTGCCGGCATGGGGCCGCAGGCTGCCGAGCCAGCCGCCCAGCAGGGCCTCCTGGCCCTGACTCTTGAGAAAGTTATCCAGCCGTCCGTGTCGGGCCAGCACTGCCAGCTTCTCGAAGTCGTAGGCGTCGGCCAGCGCCTGGCCGACCAGAGCCACACCCAGGCGCCGCCGGAAGTCGGCATAGCGCTCGGCGAAATACGGCGCGTTGGCCGGTCGGAGGGCGCTCAGCCGGTCCCGCAGCAGCAGCGCCACCCGCAGGCCGTTTATGGGGTCGAGCAGATAATGCGGGTTGCCGGATGGATGAACATCTCCCATGGAGCGGTCGACCGGCATGTTCGGGACCTCAAGCGGAGCGATGGCTATGGACGCGTCGATATAGCCCTGGCTGCCGGGGAGAATAGCGCCGTTCCGGGCATTTTGCAGCAGGGGCGGCGCCCAGCCAATTTCCAGTTCCAGCCCGACCTGGATATACACATCGCAAGTACTCAGGGCCTTGATGAAGCTCGGCTTGGGTACCACGAAGTGGGGGTTTTCCGTACCCTTGGCAAAGACCGTCAGCGTGGTCTGTTCGCCGCCGACCTCCTGGACCAGGCTGCCGAGGTCGGGAACCGTAGCACAGGCTTTGAGCGGCTGAGCCTGAGCGAACGGGGTCAACCACAAGCCGCTAACCAGACTCACGAGTGTTGTGACAGAGATAAGAAAACGGATCATCAACATGGCCTATTCTCCTGCTGTTCGCTTAGAATTGGTGCGCGGCATGGGCCCCGTATAACCACTCGAAGCCGAGCCAGATGGTATGCGCGTCGTCGTTCTTGAGGTGGCTGGCCATATCGTAGTTGTACTGGAGCCGGATACGCGAGAACTCGGTCGGCCGCCAGACCAGCAACGGAGAGAGGCGGTGGCGGTCATCCCGGAAGGGATCGTTCTTACGTCCGCCGACGCTCTGCCCACTCCCGCCGGCGTACTCATAGCGCAGGCCGGCGGCCCAATTGGTCTGAAAACCGTACAAAAGCTGGGTGTACAAACCCCAGTCCTTGAGCGTGCGGCCCGGCAGGGTGGCGAAGTCGCCGGTCTCGGTTTCCTGGGTGTAGCGGGCCATGTGATAGTCGCGCTTTATGAGTTCGGTCTGCCAGGTCAGGAACGGATAGCCGAAACTGCTTGCCGGCTGCCAGCGCCACTTCATGTCCAGCCCGTACAGCCAGGTGTCGGCGTCCCGCCCGGTCGAGTTTGGCCCGTACAGGCCGGACAGGCCGAACACCGCGGTCACGTCGTCGGTGAAGTCGAACGAGTTTTCCAAACGGGTCAGATAGAGGAAATCTCCAAAGCCGCGCACGTCCTGAGCGATAATCGGCCGGCCGGCGATGCCGTCACCGTGAATGCCGCCGCTCGGCTCCTCAGCGTGTTCGTCCGTGTGGCCGTGTTCGTCCATGTGGCCGTGTTCGTCCATGTGGCCGTGTTCGTCGGCGTGGCCGTCTTCATCGCCGTGGCCGCCGTGACCGCCGCCCCCGTGGACATGGGCCAGTTCTCCGCCCAGGAAGCTGGCCATGGTTACGCCATTGGCGTTCTGCATGCCGAAGTGCAACTCGGAGAACCACGGCGTGGGAGGCAGCCACGAAGCCCGAAAACCGGCCTGTCGCATGCCGTCTCCGCCGAACATGCGGGAGTTGACTACCGGCTGATCGATCCAATCCCAGGAGTGGGGGTGTTGCCGGTTGATCTGACCGAACTCGGTCAGAAAATGGCCGACTTCAAGCTGAAGGCCATAGGGCAGGGCCGACGAGGTGAGAAATGCTTCTTCCAGCTCAAGCGTGGTCTCGCCGGTAGTCGGGTTGACCGAGGTGAGGATATGCGCATTGCCGGTAAAGTAGGGGTCAACCGCGCCGGACAGGGAAAACTCGGCCTGACCCAGCGTAAAGCCACGCTGTTTCGGGTCGTGGCTACCGCCCTGGATCGTTGAAATCGCGGCGTCTCGCTCGCTGGAGCCACCGGCGTAGAGCATCACGTCAGCCGCAATGTCAATCAGGCGCAACTGCGCGTTTCCGCCCAGCGGCTGTGACCACAGCGCCTGCCGGTCCGGTGCTGCTGGCGCAAAGTCCGGGACACCGAGTTCGTCCAGCGCCTGGTCCAGCGGAGAGTCAACCTGGGCGGCCATACGATCAACGCGTTGTTGCTGTATGGCCTGGACTTGCGCTTCCTGGGCTTCGACCTGTTGCTTGAGGGCCTGATCTCGCGAGGTCGAGTCCTTTTGCATTTGCAAAATGGTTTGCTGGAGTTGCTCGACCGTTTGCTCAAGACGGTCAACCTGACTGCGGAGGGCTTGGACCTCGGCCGGGTCGCCGGCCTGGGCGCCGACGCCTGGTGGGGACAAAAAGATGGAGGTGGCCAAGACAAGAGCGATCACGAGTGCTGTGCGCATGGGAGTTCCTTGTTGCATAATAGTTGTAATAGAAACATCATTAAAGAACGACCAGGGATTGTCAAGCCGACCCGGAGCGCCCTGTCCTGGTGCGGTCCGAGACACGAATCGAGCGCGGTAAGCGGCAATGACTACGATTATCCGGTGCATGGGGGGTTCTTTATTGCATAACAGTTGTAATAGTAGTTTCATTACAATAATGGTTGGGGGATTGTCAAGCCGACCCGGACCGCCCTGTCCTAGTGCGGCACGAGACACGAATCGAGCGCGGCAAGCAGCGCCGAGCGGTCAAACGCCGTGCCAATAAACACCAGATGATCCTGAGGTTGTGGGGTCAGGGCTACCTGTCCGATAAAAAACTCTTTTCCGTTGTACTGTAACTCCCACTGTTTCGAGGAGTCGTGAAAGCGAACAAAGCCCTTCGCCCGCCAGACTTCGTCGGGCAGTGCTTGCATCACTTCGGCAAAGGGCTCCGGGATAAAGGAACACGGAGCGCGATAGGTCAGGGTGTGGAAATGGTCATGCCGGGGCGCGCGAGCAGTGGTGGTTGCGGCCCGAGTCCCCTGCTGACTCAGCACCTCAGCAAAGTCCACCTCGGCGTAGGTGGTCAGGAGAACTTTGGCTCGGGAGTTTATGCGTTGGACTGCTTGAGTCATGCTGACGAGTTGCATCCAGTGGGCGAGGTCACATTGGTTAATCAGGACGAAGTCTGCCGTCTCGGTAAATGAATGCAGACCATAGCCGGCCATCTGTTGGGCTGAGCCGCGTGCGTCAATGACGGCAATCATCGCAGCAACAAACGCGCGCGACAGCATCTCTATCCGGGTGAGTTGATCCAACAGGCGAACCGGGTCGGCCAGCCCGGTTGCTTCGATAACGATCACATCGGGCCGCTGGGCAATGAGCGCCGTGAGGGCGGAGTTCAAATCCGGCCGCAGCGTACAGCAAATACAACCATCGGCAAACGTTTTGGTCGGATAGCCTTGCCCCCGGAGGCGTTCACCATCGGTACTCACGTCTCCATAATCGTTAATCAGAACCGCCGGCTTGAGACCCTGTGACGCGGTATAAGCCAGGAGACCCTGCAGGAAGGTCGTCTTGCCGCTCCCCAGAAAGCCGGAAATGACATAGATGGGGATGCTGGGAGCGTGCTCGAAGAGTGTTTTGACAGACAGCATAACACCAGAGACAGCGGAGTCAGACAACAAGGCACCCCGGACAGGATAACAGGAGGGAAACCCTGTCCGGGGGCCGGGCGGGGAAGAGAGCGGTCAGACCGTCTCCTCGCTACCCGGAGAGGGATTGAGGGCCATCGAACCCTTTGAAAGCAACAGGCCACCCATCCTGATTATCCCGTATCAAGTATTCGATGTATTTGCAACTATATTGTAAAAAGATTATCATGACGAAGATTCCAGAGAGAGGGAGCAGTGGGGAGCGGGGGGCATGCGGCCTTCCGGTGTCGGTTGTAAGCGGTAGCCCTGCGGCATTTTATTTCTTGTCGGAGGTCACAGAAATCGGTAAGATAGGTGGCGCTATGAAGAAGGAAAGGATCGTTCGATCAATCACAGAACTCCGTGCCCTGGTTCGGTCCACCGGGCTGCGGAGCACCGGTCCCCGCGTTGCGGTGTTGCAGCGGCTTCAGCAGGCCCTCACTCCGATGAGCCATGCGGAGATTGCCGAAGCCCTGGAACCGGCGGGATTGGACCGGGCGACGCTTTATCGGAACCTCATCGACCTGACTGATGCTGGTCTCCTGTCGCGAACGGATCATGGCGATCACGTCTGGCGTTTTGAACTGCGTGACCAGGCGCTCGGCCAGACCGAGAAACATCCCCATTTTACCTGTATTGACTGTGGCGAAGTCGAGTGCCTGCCCGATACGAGCATCGAGGTCTCCACACCTCGCCGCTCACCCCGCGCGCTCAAAAAGCGCCATTTTGAAGTCCAATTCACCGGCCGCTGCGACCGGTGCGCCGCCTAGTTACGGACTGTCGCCCCTGCCTGTGCTCAGAGGTGAGGGGCTACCACCGCAACACCGGAGCGTTTCACCCTGGCGCAAATGACGCTGTTGTGTAGCCGCTCGTCATTCCTGTGCAAGCAGGAATCCAGCTTCCCCGCTCGTCCCGAGTAGGGTGCGCCCTGCGCACCAAGCGGCTGGTGCATGGGATGCACCCTACGGAGGGGAACGGCTGGCTATACGGAATCGTGAAACGCGCTAACGTCCGATCGTATCTGACAGCTTCATCTTTTTCTGGACGGCAGTGAGATAGCCACCACCGCCCAGTGGTGTGGGAACCTCAAGCTGTTGGACGATTTTTGCCTGAGCCGTGTTGATGACCGAGATCAGGCCGTCTCCGCCGTGTGTGACAAATCCCCATTGCCCGTCCGGAGTCAGAGCCGGAAGCCGCAAATGCTGTTCCTCCGCCAGTGGCGGCAGGTCCGGGTCAAGCGGCTCCTGTAAGGCCGGCAGCGCAATCGTAGCGCTGATCTGCGTGAATGCCGGAGACTGAGGGTCGGCATCAAGCAGGAATGCGCGGTCGCCCTGCGGGCCTTGCAGGATGTAGAGCGCCACGGTTGTGGACAGGGCAAAGCGATGCAACAAGCCCGGACCGAGGGCGACTCGGGTGACTGTCCCGGTTTCAAGATTGCCGATATAGGCGTCGTTTGACCATTTGGTCCAGTCGTCTGGGTCCGCAGAATCATCTCGAATAAAGGAGAAAACCGTCCGTTGGTCATCGGCAAGGCGCACATAAAACGCGCGCCCCCCACTGCGCCCGGCAGTGTCATAGGGCAGGGTCATACCAGGCGTCAGATCACCGCCATCAATGTCCGAGCACTCAATGCCCATGTCCGTCGCTGAGCAATAGACTTTCAGCTTATGGCTGATCACATCGCCCTGAGGCCGGGAACCTAATTCAACATCGCTGAGGAATGCCTCTTCGTTGCTGATGAGGCGACTGAGACGCAAGGCTTCATGGATACCTTCTTCGTGGTGTCCGTGCTCGTCTTCGTGGCCATGCTCCCCTTCATCTTCGTGGCCGCCCTCATGGTCGTCCTCACCCTCGTGGTCGTCTTCACCCTCATGGTCGTGGTCGTCCTCGCCTTCATGGTCGTCCTCGCCTTCATGGTCGTCCTCGCCCTCGTGGTCGTCCTCGCCCTCGTGGTCGTCCTCGCCTTCGTGGTCGTCCTCGCCTTCGTGGTCGTGGTCGTCTTCACCTTCGTGGTCGTCTTCACCTTCGTGGTCGTCTTCACCTTCGTGGTCGTGGTCCTCCTCACCCGCGTGGTCGTCCTCACCTTCGCCCTCGTGGTCGTCTTCGCCCTCGTGGTCGTCCTCGCCCTCGTGGTCATGATCATGGTCGTCTTCACCCGCCTCATCATGAGCCTGAGCGCTATACGCAAAAGGCCGCTCGCTTCCGAGGCGCTGTAAAAGCATGTCGGGGCTTCTGGCGATTGCTATACCAGGCACGGCGCTCTCAACTGGGCCGCTCACAATGGTGCGATAGGACGAAGAAGTCCACCAGCGCAAATCGACCACGGAGACAGCCCCTTCCTGAGCGATCTCATCCGCGTGGTCGTCATGGTCGCCGTCATCGGCGTGGTCGTCATGGTCGCCATCATCGTCATGGTCGCCATCATCGTCATGGTCGCCATCATCGTCGTGGTCGGCGTGGTCGTCATGGTCGCCATCATCGTCATGGTCGCCATCATCGTCATGGTCGCCATCATCGTCGTGGTCGGCGTGGTCGTCATGGTCGCCATCATCGTCATGGTCGTCATCATCGTCATGGTCGCCATCATCGTCATGGTCGCCATCATCGTCATGGTCGTCATCATCGTCGTGGTCGGCGTGGTCGTCGTGATCGCCGTCATCAGCATGGTCGTCGTGATCGCCGTCATCGGCGTGGTCGTCATCATGGTCGCCGTCATCAGCGTGGTCGTCGTGATCGCCGTCATCGGCGTGGTCGTCATGGTCCGCGTGGTCACTGTCCGTAGCGGGTGCCAGACCAGAGGCAACCGCGGCAAATTCCATCTTCGGATGCACGGCTATCTGGCCGACTCCACCCGTCCAGTCCACGACTGCGCGGCCAATGATGGCGGGTTTCCCTTTGAGGTCCATCTTGAGCACGATCATCTCGCCGCTCGGACTGCCCTCGCTGTGAGTGTCATCGTGGCCGTGCTCATCCTCATGGCCGTGCTCATCCTCATGGCCGTGCTCATCCTCATGACCGTGCTCATCCTCATGACCGTGCTCATCCTCATGACCGTGCTCGTCATGCGAGGCGGCCTCTTCGTTGATGTTGATGAAGAGGAGCCGTTCTCCTTTGAGGGGAAGAAAGCCGGCCTGGGGAGCCATGCGTATGTGATCGAACCTCGCTTGCAGGGTGAGCCCCGGGAGTTCATAGACGTAGAGCTTCTCTGCTTCCGGGTCGGCGACGATGAGTTGCCCAGCGTTTCGGGCAAGAGCCGGCAGTGCCCAGACGCACAGCCAGAGGAGAGCAATACCCCAGATGATAAAGCCGCGTAGGGAGATAGTCTGATAGCGCATGATTCCTATTTCCTTTTCTTACAAGGGAGCTTTTCTCTACTCTTGATGGACGAGAATCCAATATCAGGGGTTTAATGTATTTGCAACTGGGTTGTAAAAATATCGTTGTCCATTAATACGGACGGACAAGGAGCCGGGATTGGTGGAGGGGTCAAGCTGGTAGCCGCAGGGCCGACCGACAGTCTTCCGGGTGGAGCGGTACGACCTATAGGCCGTACCGCTCGCGGAGAATGGTCGCGGCCTGTGTCAGGGCCGTCAGTTTTTGTTCGGCCAGCGTAGCCGAGGCGATGGGATTATCCGCAAACGTGGCAAAGCCGCAGTCGGGGGTCAGGAGGAGCCGCTCGGCCCCAAAAAGACGAATGGCTTTCTCCGCCTTTGCGACAATCTGGTCTATGGTCTCAAGGCTGTGCGTCTTCTGATTCACAACCCCAACGCCGACGCGCCGGTCGTCCGGCAGGCCGCACAGCACGGCCTCGTCCCCAGCCCGGGGCGTGCAGAGTTCAAGCAGGAGCGTGCCCACGGCGACGTTCTTCAGCAGGGGCAGCAGCGGCGCATAGTCGCCGGCCAGGGCCACGCTTTCATCCGGTGTCCAGTTGCCGCGACAGATATGCAGCGCCAGGCGTTCCTGGGGCAGGTTGGCGACCGTCTGGTTAATGAGCGATTCGGCAAAGGCCAGCTCCGCGGCCGCCTCGCGCTTCTCTCCCAGCGCGCCACACATAAACGTGCGATTGTTTGAGCTGCCACTGAAGACGACCTCGGTCAGGACGGGTTCGTCCAGTTGCACCAGCGAGACACCAGCGGCGAGCAAAAAGTGGAGTTCCTCACGCAAGACCCGGACGACATCCAGGGCGAGGTCTTCCCGGGTGTCATAGGCCCGGTCGGAGATGCACTCCATCCACATCGTGCGGGTCAGCAGATAGGGGCCGGGCAGGGCGACCTTGAGCGGCCGGTCGGTCAGGCTGGCGAGAAAACTTGCCTCATGAACGGTCAGCGAGCGGCTCCTGCCCAGCGGCCCGAAAACCGCGGGATGGCGCACCTTGCCGGCCGGAACATCCAGGGCGCGCAACTCGCGCTCAAACTCTTCGGGATCATCGACATACGGCAGCAGGTCGGTAATGGGAATCAACTGGCAGTTGTCGAGCAGCCCGCCCACGAAGCTGGCATAATTATCCCGGCGCTGTTCCCCGTCGGTGAGCACATCGACACCGGCCCGCTGCTGGGCGGCCACCGTCAGTCGCACCGCATCATCAGCGGTCTGGTCAAACTCTTCGGCCGCCATGCGGCCTTCGAGATGATCGTTGAGTGCCCGCAGCAGCCAGGGCGGGCGCGGCCAACTGCCGACGCCCATGACAGACAGGGGAGCAATGGGCGAAGCTGGGACCGGCTGCGGAAGATGGTCGGGAATCACGACCTGGGCGATGGGCTGGGTAATCGGCGCGTATTCCTTTTCGCGTGCTGAACGTTGTTTCGTCTTCTTCTTTTTTGGGGGAGTCGCTAGCTCAGGCTCAGCGGAGCAGAGGTCTGGAGCCGGACCCTTTGAAACCAGGAAGCTGTTCTGCTTGCCCCGGCTGATGTGGGAGACCAGAGCGTTTCCGGTCAGACGGCACCAGGCCGGCAGGTCTTCGACGACCGAGGTTTCGGTGGACAGGATTTCGAGCAGTTGGCCTGGGGTAAGGGGATCAATATGCTTACGGATCAGCAACAACAGGCCGTTGCCACAGTCAAGGTCGCCACCGTCAAAACTGTCCGTCGGCTGATACGGATGTGTCTGAGTATCAGAATCCATGCTTTCCTCTTCCCGTGCTCCGCTTCCCTTTCCTTACTGGGAGAGGGCTAGGGTGAGAGTAGGCCCTAATACGACACGCTCGGCGTCCCTCCGGCCAGGAACTCGACCAGCTTGGCCCCACCGACGATTCTGGCCCCCGGCACGAGGCTGTCCTCATCCAGACCGCGTTTCTTAAAGCAGGGCGAACACACGTATATCGTGCCACCGGCTTCGGCAAAATTGGTCATCAGTTCTTTGAGCGGAGCAAAGCCGTCCTCATGAATATCGTCGGCATAGCCGCCCACGGCCAGACGCACGCCCTCGGTGCTGAGGAAGACCAGGGTGTCCTGGTCCGAGCCCACCGCGGCATTGGCAATCACAAAAGCGACGGTTGCCTTGTCGGTATTATCCTTTGCATGAGTCAGTGAGACACAGAATTGCCCTGCCATAAAGTCTACTCCTTTGCTGTCCTTGCTTTGTCGAGCGCCGCCATCATAGCCAGCGACGCTGACTGAGACAACAACGCTTGACCGAGCAGAATGAGAATCCCCTCCTCGGAGGGGTGGCCCGTAGGGCCGGAGTAGGTTCCTGGAACATCCCTGCGGGCAGACCCACCCCACCGCTCCGCGGCACCTCTCCCAAGAGAGGACAGGCGGAAGAAGGAGGCGTGTTATAGCTCTATGCGTCGGAATCGGCTAAGACTGTGGGAGCCATGAAAGGAAGAGGAGAATCGCATGGGCGCAGACGACACTAACGAACGTAAATACGGCTTTAATACGCGTCAGTTGCACGCAGGACAAAACCCTGACCCAACGACGGGCAGCCGAGCTGTTCCGATCTACCACACCACGAGTTACCAGTTTAAGAATACCGAGCATGCGGCCAATCTGTTCGCGCTGAGTGAACCCGGCAATATCTACACGCGCATCATGAACCCGACCAACGATGTGCTGGAGCAGCGGGTCGCCGCCCTTGAGGGCGGGGTGGGGGCGCTGGCGGGCAGCAGCGGGCACGCGGCACAGATGATGGCCATCATGGCGCTGTGCGGCCAGGGCGACCATATTGTGACCAGCAGCCGACTGTACGGTGGTACATTTAATCAGTTCGCCCATACCTTTCCGCGCATGGGCATTAGCTCGACCTTTGTGGACCCGACCAAGCCGGAAGGGTTTGAAAAGGCCATCCAGCCCAACACGAAGATTATCTATGGCGAGACCCTGGGCAACCCGGATATTACGGTCTTTCCTTTTGATGAAGTGTCGGCCATTTCTCAGGCCCACAATATTCCGGTGATGATCGATAACACGTTTGCTACGCCGTATCTGTGCCGGCCGTTTGAGTGGGGCGCACATATTGTGACCCATAGCACGACCAAGTTTCTGAGCGGTCACGGCACCGCCATCGGCGGCATGATTGTGGATGGCGGCAATTTCGATTGGACCAGCGGACGCTTTCCGAATTTTACCGAACCGGACCCGTCGTATCACGGCCTGGTCTACGCTAACCTCGGCGCGCCGGCCATGATACTCAAATCGCGTGTGCAAATCCTGCGCGATGTGGGCGGCTGCCAGGCGCCGTTTGACAGCTTTACGACCCTGCTCGGGATCGAGACGCTGAGCCTGCGCATGGAACGCCACGTCGCTAACGCCCAGCAGGTCGCCGAGTTTTTGGAGAGTCATGCCGGTGTAAACGCCGTCGCTTTCCCTGGTCTGGCCAACAGCCCGGACCATGAAAAGGCCAAGAAATATCTGCCGCTCGGACCCGGCTCAATCATGGGCTTTCAGATCAAGGGTGGCCGAGCCGCGGGTGAGCAATTCATTAACAGCCTCAAGCTGCACAGCCATGTGGCCAATGTGGGGGACGCCAAGAGCTTGGCGATTCACCCGGCCAGTACGACCCATAGTCAACTCAATGAAGACGAGTTGATCAGTGCTGGGGCAACAGTCGATTTTGTCCGGCTGAGCGTTGGCTTGGAAGATATTGACGACATCATCTGGGATCTGGAACAAGCCCTGCACGCAGCCACCGGGTAGGCTGGTCGAGGTGGAATGCGTTTCAATGCGGAACCCACCCCGCTGCGAAGCGGCGGGATGGGTTCTGAGGAGTAACGGAAGAGAGCATGAGCACGAATGGCTCAGTCGGGCTCGTTCAGCCCCGGCAATTGACTTTTGCTGAGGACGAGCCCTTTCAACTGGACAGCGGGGCTACCCTTAGTCCGGTGACCGTGGCGTATGAAACCTACGGTCAACTCAACGCCGACCGGACCAACGCCATTCTGATTACGCACGCCCTGAGCGGCAGTGCGCATGCGGCCGGCTACCACCAGCCGGACGAGGCCAAAACCGGCTGGTGGGACGACTGCATCGGACCGGGTAAGGCCTTTGATACCAATAAATTCTTTATTATTTGCAGTAATGTCCTGGGCGGTTGCTACGGTTCGACCGGACCGTCAGACCCCGACCGGGTGACCGGTAAACCGTACGGTATGCGTTTCCCGGTCGTGACCATCGGGGATATGGTGCGTGCCCAGGTCCGGCTGATCGATCATCTGGGCATAGACAGCCTGCTGTGTGTGGCCGGTGGCTCCATGGGCGGGATGCAGGCGCTTGAGTGGGCCGCACATTATCCGCAGCGGCTGAAAGCCGCCATTCCCATTGCGACCACCGCCCATCATAGTCCCATGCTGATCGCCCTGAGCGAAGTCGGACGGCAGGCGATTTATGCCGACCCGGCCTGGAATAATGGGGACTATTACGACGCGGGTCTCAAGCCCGATGCCGGCCTGGCGGTCGCCCGCATGGTTGGCCATATTACCTATCTGAGCGAAGAGTCCATGCAGCAGAAGTTCGGGCGGCGGCTCCAGGACCAAGTGCGGTACGGCTATGAGTTTCGTTCCGAGTTTCAGGTCGAGAGTTACCTCAAATACAAAGGCCATAATTTTACGCGCCGGTTTGACGCTAACAGCTATCTGTATGTGACCAAGGCGATGGACTATTTTGATCTGAGCGCAGCGACCGGGTCGGTGGCGGCCGCCTTTGCCAACTCGGCCGACCTGCGCTACCTGGTGTTGAGCTTTACCAGCGATTGGCTCTACCCGAGCTATCACAGTAAAGAGTTGGTCAGCGCGCTGACCGCAGCCGGTGCGGATGTGACCTATCTGGACGTCCAAAGCTCATGGGGACATGACGCGTTTCTGCTTGAGGTTGAAACTATGACCAAGCTGCTCAGCGGCTTTCTGGAGCGCTTGGTCCAATCGGAGCAGGTAGCCCTCCCGCCCGGTTGCCCGCCCGCCGGCTCGCCAAAGGAGCAGACAAAGACCGAGGCCGCGGCATGAGTGGTGAGGCTGAACCGTCTGCACCTCCGCGTCCGACCGTATCGAGCGGGAGTCCGGTCTTGCTGCGCTCAGACCTGCTCGCCATTGCCGACATGGTGCCGGCCGGGTCACGGGCTTTGGACCTGGGTTGTGGTGACGGGGCCCTGCTCGAATATCTGGTGCGCAGCAAGCAGGTGACGGGACGGGGCGTGGAGCGCAGCGAAGAGGGTATGCTCGCCTGTGTCCGGCGTGGACTGAGCGTGCGCCAGGGAAACCTGGAAGAGGGACTGGCCGATTACCCGGATGCGAGTTTCGACTCGGTGATTCTGAGCCAGACTCTGCCCTTTCTGAACGATCCGGCCATGATCCTGAGCGAGATGCTCCGGGTTGGCAGCCGCGCGATTGTCAGTTTTCCGAACTGGGGCTTTTGGCGCTGCCGGCTCGAAATGCTCGTGGCCGGCCGTATGCCGCAGGTGTTTGATCTCACCGAGCGCTGGTACGAAGCGCCACGCTGGCAAGCGTTTACTGTGGCTGACTTTTGTGACTTTTGTCACCATTTGGGCTTTGGCATACTGGAAGAAATCTATTTATCTCGGAGCCGGCGCTTGAAGAGTCTACGCTACAAAAACTTACGTGCCACAACCGCAGTCTTTGCGTTGCAGCGCTTTTAGAGCGCTGCGTGACGTTTCCCAGCGCGCTTATGGCCGACACTCGTTCATCTCCCCCCGTTCTCCAACACTATCCCCCCGTTCTCCAACACTCTCATCCTATTCTCCGACACAAGGCCTACGCCCGGCCCTCGCAATTTGTCCCGGAAAATCTGTTGCGCGAAGCGCGGCGTCAAATGGGCCGGCCAGAAGGTCAGGTGCCGAGTATCTGTGTGCTTGACCCGGATGGGGATATCGTCGCCAGTCTGCTGGACCGTGGCCAGGCGCACGAACTCGACACCTGGGCCTGTTACCACACGACCTTGTATCGCTTCACGCTCAGCGGGCTTGAGACTGGCATTATCCGGCATGTGGTGGGTGCGTCGTTCGCCGTTCTGGTCGCCGAGGAATTATTTGCCTCCGGCTGTCAGTTGCTCATCCACGTCACGTCCTCCGGGCAAATTGTCCACAAAGAAGAGCCGCCGTTTTTCATCCTGGTCGAAAAGGCTCTGCGCGACGAAGGCACGAGCTATCATTACTTGCCGCCGTCGGATTTCTCATTCTTGAAGCCGGCTCTGCTGGCCCTGTTTGCCAGTGCTCTCTCAGATGGAGACCCACCAGTCTATCGTGGAGCAACCTGGACAACCGACGCCCCTTTCCGAGAAACGCAAGAAGCGATTCAGCACGCGGAACAGCGCGGGATTCTTGCCGTCGAAATGGAGGCCGCCGCCCTGTACGCCTTCGCCCAGGCGCGAAACAAGGCGGTCGTGTGCTTTGCCCACGTTACCAATCAGATGGGCCAGGTCGAGGGCGATTTTGAAAAGGGTGAAGGGGCCGGCAGTCGTGACGCCCTGCGCCTGGTCGCGGCCGCGGCTCAGGCGTGGAGAGCGGCTCAGAAGGCGCGCTGATTCCGGTTCCCTATGAAGAGCCCAGAAAATCGTTAAGACGGGTGATGCCGTCGGTTCGTAGAATCATACCCGGCTGAACTCGCTCCTGTTCCATAATCCGATTCAGAGCATCAACAATAAGCTTATCCGACAGCCAACGACCTGGCCCTGGTCGAAAAATCCCGATAACTCCGCGGTGTGGAACACGCTCTAAGGCGAGCCGATAGAGGCCGACCGGATCACGGCGGCCCTTTCGTCCAACATTTGTGGTCAGAATGGGGAGGGCCAAGCGTTGAGCCGTAGCAAAGACTTCCTCATCGGAAGTCCCTTTTGGTAACTGTACGACATCACACTCTGTCGCTTTCAGACGCGTAAGAAGGGCAGCGCTGGCACTATCTTCATCAACGAGAATCTTCACTGTTTCGGTGGATGGGACTGGGCAAGTTCATCACTGAGGGCCAACTCGTCAGCTTCATCAGCCTCGATCACGTCGTGAAAACGCCCATAGTAGTCAAGGGCTTCCTCAAGAGCTGCCGTGGGGAGAGACCAATCTTGAGCAGCACTCTCAAGACTCTGGCGATTCGCCTGCATAGCCTCGATAACACGGGACACCGGCAACTGAGGCCGCCCAACAAAGAATGCCTGCCGGAGCCAATGATCTGGCTGCTGCATCAGATAACGATAGACCGGTGCTGCTTGCGTCGTACCAGCAGTTGCAGTGGGAATGTCTAAGGGATTTACAGTGGTCATGATTATTCCCTGTATTTTTGCCAGCGTAGCGCCCTCAGTCTCTGCGCGCAATGTCTTTACTTGGGGTTGTTCATCCTTCCAGCGTCGGCCAGCCTTCGTTTTTATCGAGGCACGCCTTACCAAGAAGATGTTCGAGAGCAGCTGAGTCTGTTGAGTCTGACCCAAAAGACCCGAGACGAGGCTACCTGACACTCCCTGTCGGAGCATGCTACATACAGCCGGAGGAAAAAATGAAAGGAGAGCAGATATGGCAGAGATACGTGAAATAACCTCCGGCCTGGAGTTTCCCGAAGGCCCGATTGCCATGGATGATGGTAGCGTCATCCTGACGGAGATCAAGCGCGGCACGCTGACACGGGTCAAGCCTGATGGCACCAAGGAAGTCGTGGCTGAAACGGGTGGTGGGCCGAACGGCGCGGCAATCGGGCCGGACGGCAAAATATATGTGTGCAATAACGGCGGCTTTGAGTGGATAGAAGCCGGCGGGCTGACCGTGCCGCACGGCATTCCCGAGAGCTATACCAATGGCTATATCCAGCGGGCCGATATCGACACCGGGGCGGTGGAAACGATTTATACCGAGTGCGACGGCAATAGGCTGTGCGGACCGAACGATATAGTGTTTGATGCCCAAGGTGGCATGTGGTTTAGCGACTTCGGCAAGATTCGCGACCGCGACCGCGACGTGTGCGGCCTCTATTACGCCAAGCCGGACGGTTCGCTCATTAAGGAAGTCGTCTATCCGATCCAGGGACCGAACGGCATCGGTCTGGCTCCTGGCGATGCCACCTTGTATGCGGCTCAGACGTTTGAAGCCCGGGTATGGGGCTGGAATATCACCGGGCCGGGCGAGTTGGAACGCGTGGAAGGGGCGGGTGGCCCGCTCCTGGCCGGTCCGGGCGGTGGCGTCCTGGTGGCCGGTTTGCCCGGCTATCAACTGCTGGACTCCTTAGCGGTTGAGGCCAACGGCAACGTGTGCGTGGCGACCATCCTGAATGGCGGTATTACTGTGTTTGCGCCGGACGGCTCGTCGGTTGAGCATGTTCCGGTGCCGGGCGACCCGGTGGTGACCAATATCTGTTTTGGCGGGCCGGACCTGAAAACGGCCTATATCACGCTGTCGGGGACGGGCAAGCTGGTGGCCATGGACTGGCCGCGTCCGGGCCTGAAGCTGAATTTCACGCGCTAGGCGTGGCTTTTCACCGAGTTTGTGAAGGAAGGGGGCAGCCGACTGCCCCCACCGTTCAGGCCAGATGCTCGTGGCCGGGCTTTTGATGATGCTCCTCGTGCGCCTGTGGACTGGTCGGTCGGACATCCCGACCTTTCTCGTGGCTGAGGCAGATGCGGCCCAGAAATTTGACATTGGCGCAGGCGTCAACCTCGCCCACATGGCACTCCGAAATGTTCGGAATAAAAAAGCGATACGGTCCGCCCTTGTTCTCCGGCAGGGCCGCGTCGTTGAAACGATAGGCGATAATGCCCTCTTGTACGGCTTCGAGCGGTACGCTGGCGGAAAATTTTCCGTCGGTGGACTCCAGGGTGATATAGCGGACGGTCTCTTTTGGCCCGACCTGCTCCAATACCGCCTGAAGACGGACGGCGCTACCCTCTCGGCCGGGAATAAGCTGGCTCACGTCCTCAATCTGCTCCGCGAGCGCCCGCAGCTCAGCAAAACCAAAGGCTTGGGGTGCTCCAACTTCGCCTTCAACGTGTAATCGTGTCATATTTTCTCCTCCGGCTCACAAGAGATATGGTCCGTATTATACCGCGGTCAAAGGCGGCCGTCTTGTAGGGGAGAGCGAGTTGTTGACCGCCTCCCGTCGGTGGGGCAAGGTAGCGCTCAGGTTGCGTGGGGAGGAACACGGCGATGCGGATTATTACCTGTAACCTGAACGGCATTCGGTCGGCGGCGCGCAAAGGGTTTTTTACCTGGCTGGAAAAACAAAACGCCGACGTGGTGTGTGTCCAAGAGCTCAAAGCCCAGGAAAAAGATATCATCCCCACCTACCAGGAAGCCGGAGCCCTGAGCGGGACGTTTCACTATGCGGAAAAGCCGGGCTATTCCGGCGTGGGCATCTATGCCCGGCGGCAACCGGATCGCGTCCGCATTGGCTGGGGATGGCCTGACGCGGACCGTGAAGGGCGCTATCTGCGGGCGGACTTTGGCCGGCTTGCGGTGATCTCGCTCTACCTGCCGTCCGGTTCGAGCTCCGAAGAGCGTCAGAGCGTGAAATATCGGTTCATGGACAAGCTCTTGCCAGAGTTGAAGGCGCTGCGGGCCAGCCGCCGGCATGTCGTGCTGTGTGGGGACTGGAATATCGCCCATACCAGGAAGGACATAAAAAATTGGCGTGGCAATCAGAAGAACTCCGGCTTTCTGCCCGAAGAGCGCGCCTGGATGACGCAGATATTTGAGGAGGTCGGTCTGGTGGATGCGTTTCGACGGGTTCATCCCGACGCGGAAGCATATACCTGGTGGTCGTTTCGCGGCCAGGCCTGGGCAAAAGACGTTGGCTGGCGGATCGATTACCAGGTGGTCACCCCGGGTCTGGCCAAACTGGCAACGCAGACCGCGATCTACAAGGAAGAACGCTTTTCGGACCACGCGCCGCTGCGTATCGACTACGACTATGCGTTTGACCGTTCACAGTCACGCACACGCGCCGCTGCGGGGTCAAAAAGCGCTCGTTCACGGAAAGCTGACGTAAAGCGGCCGGCCCGGAAGCGTCGGGCGGATTAGAGGGAGAGGGGGCAAGAAGTGCGGTCTCTCAGGCCACCGCATCTTCTCCAGGTGGGGGCAGGGGGATGGCTTCGTCAATCAGCATGACCGGGATATCGTCGCGAATGGGGTAGCAGTAGCGCTGGTCTTCACGGACCAGGGCCGCCTCCATGACTGCGGAGACGACCTCGCCGGCCCGGTTTTTGAGGCTGCCGTTTTGAATACGGGTGTTGAGTGTGTCTAGCAGCGCGGTCGGGGCCAGCGTCACGGGCTGTTTGGTCTCCGGACAGACCAGAATAGCCAGCAGTTCCTGACTAACCGCCATGCGTGTTCCCTCCTCCTGGCTGAGCGTCGATGGACAGCACGACCTCAAGCAGCACTTGTACGGCCTCCCGTAAGGCCGCCAGGGGCATCCGCTCGTTCAGACCGTGTACGCCGCGGGTATCTTCCGCGGCAAGCGCCAGGCCGGAAAAGCCGTAACTGATAATGCCTTTTTCTCTGAAATAATGCGTGTCGGTGAAGCCGCCCAGGACGCTGGGGAGGACCGGAGCGTGCGGGTCTCTGCGTGCGGCAACGGAGCGAATCGCCTCGAAGAGGGGGGTATCCGGGTCCGAGGCAACGGACGGAAAGTTTAACAGGGTTGAGAACTGGATGTTTTGGTCATCCACCACCTGTTTGAGTTCTGCGATGAATTGTTGCGGGTCTTCCCCCGGCAGGAGGCGGCAGTCAAGGTGGGCCGACGCCGAGGCCGGTACGACGTTGGTTTTTGGGCTGCCGTTGAGAACGGTCAGGGAGATGGTATTCCGCACCAGGGCGTTATGGCTCGGATTGGCCGTGAATTTCTGACGAAACGTCTCGTCCTGAAGGGCCTGTTCCAGCGCCCGGTAGTGTCGGGCCGTTTCCGCATCTTCGGAGTCGGCCAGGGCGCTGAAATACGCCTGGACCGCCGGCACGACCCTGAACGTCGTCTGATGGCGGCGGATTTTGTCCAAGGCCCGCACGAGGCGGGTCACCGCCGTCTCAGGCGTCGGACTCGCTCCATGTCCTGGCGGTCCTGTTGCCTTGAGCTCAATCCAACACGGCGCTTTTTCCGCTACTGAAACGCGATACGAGCGTTTGCCATCCCGCTGTCGAATACCGCCCCCTTCGGTCAGGAGAAACTCCGCGTCGGCAATCAGGTCGAAATGCGTGTCAACAAACCAGCCGGCGCCTTTTCTGCCACCGACCTCTTCATCCCCGGTGCCGAGAAAAATAATGTCGCGTTCAAAACTCAGGCCACTCCGCTTGAGCAGGGCCAGCGCAAGAAACTGGACGACGCTGACGCCTTTACAATCGATCGCACCCCGTCCGTGGACGTAGCCGTCTTTGATCTCCCCGCCAAAGGGGTCGAACTCCCATTCCGCGGGGTCGGCGGGGACCACATCGAGATGATGTAGGAGGATGAGGGCTTTTTTCTTGCCGCTGCCTTTGAGCCGGCCGTAGACAATGCCCCGGCCCGGCTCCGACTCGTAGACCTGGGCTGGAATGCCTTCCTGGGTAAAAATGTTCTGCCAGAACCGGGCTGCGGCCGTCTCGTTTCCTGGGGGGTTGGAGGTGTCAATTTGTACGACCTGGCTGAGCAGCTTGCCGGCCTCTTTTTCCACCGCCGACCAGTCTATGTCCGGGAGGGCCTGGGTCTCCGCCGGAAGTGGACGGACGAAAACGAGCGGGAAGACAAGGAGCAGGGATAGCCAGACGCGGCGGTCCGGGCCTCTCGACGTTTGGGTCATCATGGGGGTGGTCCTACCTTGTGTCCGGGTGGAATCCGGTCCGCAGCGCTGCCGGCGAACCTGTTCCGCGCTTATGCCATAGCCGAACGACTTCTTCAACGGCGCAGGCCGACCGGGCCGGACGACTTGCCTTGTTCCGGCTGGAGAAGCTCGATACAAACAGACTCCGAAAAACGACAGGACAAGGACGGGCCATGAGCGGACTATTCGATGTGAGCGGCAAGAGGGGGTATGTCACCGGCGGCGGCTCGGGGCTGGGACGCGCCATTGCCCTGGGCATGGCCGAGGCCGGCGCCGCGGTTGTGGTGAGTGATATCAATCAGGAGGCGGCCCGGAAAGTGGCGGAAGAGATACGCGCTCAGCACGGACAGGCCCGTTCGCTGGCGATAGACGTGTCGTACAAAGACCAGGTTGAAAAGCTGGTCCAGACCACAACCGAAGAACTGGGTGGACTGGACTTTGCCTTTAATAATGCCGGCATCCTGAAACTTGGGAAGCCGGAAGATATCAGTCAGGCCGATTGGCAGCAGGAACTCAACGTTGACTTGACGGGCGTGTTTCTGTGTTGCCAGGCCGCAGGCCGCTATATGATCGACCACGGGGGCGGGAAAATTGTGAATACGGCCTCTATCTCGGGCCTGGTTGTCAACTCGGGGCTGACCTATTCGACCGCCAAGGCCGGTGTCATTCAGCTCACTCGGGTGCTGGCCATGCGGTGGGCGAGACACGGCGTGTATGTCAACTGCTTCAGCCCCGGCTATATTCGCACCGGCATGACGGCGCCGCATCTCACCCGGCCTGAGGTCGAAAAAGAAATGCTGCGTCAGACCCCGTTGCGTCGTTTGGGCGAGCCGCGCGACCTGGTCGGTGTCGCCCTGTTCCTGGCCTCTCCGGCTTCGGATTTTGTGACCGGCCAGAATATCATTGTTGATGGCGGGGTCACGCTGGCGTAACGCTGCTCCGCTTGCCACCTCACACCCAGCCAACCCGGGAGTCAGGGCAATACTGCGTCTGCGCTTTGTTCCTGTTTGGCAGTCTGGGCAGTCCGTTTTGCGGTCCGTCGCTTTCTGGGGGTCGCGCTCTTCTTCTTAGGACGGGCTTTCTTCGGTTTTGCCTTGGGGGCTGGCCGCTTTTCGGTGATCTCGATTTCATACTGCTCAATATGAAAGTCGGAGTCGGTCCGAAAAAAGAAGCGGGTGTTGAGTTGGGCCTCAAGAGCATCCAGCCATTCTTCTTCCTCTTTGTACAAAAAGGCGAGAACGTCTGGATGGGCATAGACGGTGACGGCTTGGGCGTGCGGCTGAAGCGCCACTTCTTTGCGCAACTGGCGGATGAGATTATAGGTAATCGTGGGGACCGACTGTCTATGGCCCCGGCCCTCACACGCGGCACAGGGGGCGCAGAGTTGCTGTTGGAGGCTCTCCCGCGTCCGTTTGCGCGTCATCTGAACCAGCCCAAGTTCACTAATCTTCCGCACATTGCTTCGGGTCTTGTCTTTCTTCAGGGCCGCGCGGAGGGCTTCTGTGACTTTGGTGCGGTTGGCCGCTCGCTCCATATCGATAAAGTCAACGATGATGAGACCTCCAATATTGCGCAGGCGTAGCTGTTCAACCACGACTTGGGCGGCTTCCAGGTTGGTCTGGAGCATGGTCTCTTCTTGGTTCCGTTTTCCCACAAAGCGGCCCGTGTTCACGTCAATCGCGGTCAGCGCTTCGGTGTGATCAATTACGATATGGCCGCCGGATTTGAGGGGGACGCGTCGGTCGAGCGCCTTGGTAATCTGCTGCTCAATTTTGTAGTGCTCAAAGATAGGAGCCTGTTTGTCGTGGAGCTTCACGCGACCGGTTAAACGCGGCATGAAGGTCGCGATGAATTCATTAATGCGTTCGTAATCATCCGCATTATCGATAATGATCTCATTGATATCCGGCGTGAACATATCGCGAATGATACGCAGGATGACGTCCATATCGTCGTGCACGAGGGTTGGGGCCGCGTGCTGCTCGCGTTTTTTGGTGATCCTGCTCCAGAGTTTGAGCAGGAATTTCATGTCATCGTGAATCTCTCTTTTGGTCAGACCTTCACACGCGGTGCGGACAATAAAGCCGCCCTCGGCCGGCCGCAGGCTGGCGACCGCTTCTCTGAGCCGGCTGCGCTCTTTGCCATCTGCAATGCGCCTGGACACACCGATATGTTCTATGGTCGGCGTGTACACCAGCTGTCGTCCGGGCAGAGAGAGGTGTGCGGTGAGTCGGGGACCTTTCGTCCCGATCGGCTCTTTGGCCACCTGAACAAGAATTTCCTGATTCTCCTTCAGTTGCTGTTCGAGTGGAATATATGGCCCAGAACGGGAGCGACGGCGCCCTTTCGCGGGTCGGGGCTCGTCGTTCGGAGGTGACTCCTCGTCCGCGTCGAGCTCGCTCTCAGGGTCAGCCAGGTCAAAATCGTCCAGTAGATCGTCGGTGTCCGAATCCTGGTCGTCGGTATCATCGATCATACCGGGGGGTAACGGGCCGCCAAACACGTCCGAAGCATGGATGAAGCCGGCTTTTTCCAGTCCGATATCAACGAACGCCGCCTGCATGCCTGGAAGGACGCGATTCACGCGCCCGAGATAGATGTTGCCCGCAACATTACGTTGCTGCGCGCGCTCAATGTGAATCTCTACGAGCGTTTCGTTTTCGAGCAGAGCAACACGAGCCTCTTGGTGGGTAGAATTAATGACGATTCTTTGACGCACGAGTATTAGCCTGTTGTTGGAAGCGGTTCTTGCTCATGATGTAGTGGCCCCTTCTGAGAGAGGACATCTGAGCGAAATTGTGTCACGGTTTTTGTCACCCGTAAAATTTTGATCTCTTGTGGGGACAGGGCGAGGAGGGCACCAATGAATTCATGCGGTTTGAGGGTGCCCACCTCTGTCATAGCGATATCGACCGAAAGCATGAGCGGGGTTTCCAGTGTAAGGGCTGATATCAGTTGCTTGGCGTCAAGGGTGCGCTCCCGATGACGGGTCCGTTTACGAATAGGGAAGGTCTGGGCGCGATGAAACTGCCCTAATCGCTCCTTCACGAAGCTCGGATCGCGTTTTTCCGGGGGAAGCGTGTCGAGGGCAACCTGGTAGCGCTGGGTGGCAATGCTCACATCGATGCTTGGTCTATCCAGGTCGATCGGCTGCACCTGCTGGATATGAAAGCCGCTCGGCAACTCGGTGTTCAGACGCTGTTGCACCTCTTTTGCCGACATCTCTTCATACAAGAGAATATCAAGAAATTCTTCCTCGCTCTCCATGCCGACCGGGAGAGCCGGGCCAAAACTCATACGGGGTAAGGGGTGAAAGCCTTGGCTGTAGGCAATGGGGAGGCGCGCCCGGCGACAGGAGCGTGCAAAGAGCGTCGCGACTTCTTTCGCGCCTAGAAAACGGGCCATATCGAGCTTGCTATACCGCAGTCGAAAACGGATGACAGGCCGTTGCGAATTGCCTTGGCTCGCCGCGATGGTATTGGGGTCTCCGGCAAGCCATTCATCGGCGTTGCCCGAACTTGGAGGCTGAGCGGCAGGCTGGGATGCCTTGGATGGAGTGGTACTCAGCGCTCCAAGGGAGGTCGCTTTCAGTTTGTCTTCATCCAATATGCCGCTATAGCGTTTGATTCTTGCCTGCTGTTGTTCCGCCTTCTTGTGCTGCATCATCTGCCACTGCCGGGTGCCCCATCTCTCCTGGGTGGGCAGGGTCGCTCGCGCCCAGGGGTCGACCTCCGGTCCTCTATGGTCAGCGCCTTTGGCGCCGTTCAGATGATAGGTGACATTGCGGACGCTCTGAAAATCACACGCTCCACAATACGAGCAGCGTTCCACGCTACAGTCGGGGGTGAGGCTGCCTTCGAGCGCTTTTGCCAGATCGCGCTGGAGCCACTGCTTGGTGACGCCGCTGTCCAGATGGTCCCAGGGAAGCGGCTCACCAAGCAGACGGCGGCGGAGATAAAAATCGGGCTCGATGTGGTGGGCGCGAAAGGCCTGCTGCCACAGGTCGAGGCGGCATTGCTCTGTCCAGCCGTCAAACCGGCAGCCGAGACGATAGGCGGTCAACAGCGGAGCGCCTAAACGCCGGTCGCCCCGAGCGAAAACCCCCTCAAGAAAGGACAGCCGCGCGTCGTGCCATTTGAATTGAATCCCGTAACGTCGCAGTTCCCGCCGCAAGAGCTGCTGCCGCGCCTCGGTTTCCTCCAGGTCAACCTGGGCGGCCCATTGAAACGGCGTATGCGGTTTGGGGATAAAGGTCGAAACACTGGCCGTGACCTGGCGCTGATGCTTGCCGGCCGCAGAGACCTTCCGGCACAGGTCAACGATGCCCAGCAGATCTTCCTCTGTCTCGGTCGGCTGGCCGAGCATGAAATATAACTTGACGCTTTTCCAACCCAGACCAAACAAGAGACGCGCCGCCTCAATCAGTTCTTCTTCCTGATATTCTTTCTGGATCACATCGCGGAGACGCTGTGAGCCGGCCTCGGGCGCAAGAGTGAAGCCTGTTTTTCGGACCCGACGGATTTCCTCCAGGATATGGGGAGAGAGGGCGTCTACCCGTGTCGAGGGCAGAGAGACGGAGACTTTGAGGTCCGAAAAACGATTCATGATCGACCGCAGGAGCGGGTTCACACAGCTATAGTCGCCGGTACTCAAACTGAGCAGGGAAACCTCTTCATAGCCGCTCTTCTTGACTAACTGGTCTATCTGTTCCTGAAGGGCGCGTGGGTCGCGCTCCCGCAGGGGGCGATAGATATATCCGGCCTGACAAAAGCGACAGCCGCGCACGCAGCCGCGCATGACTTCCGCGGCAACACGGTCGTGTACGATGTTCACATTCGGCACAATCTGGGTGGTGAGCTGGGGGACGGTATTGAGGTCTTCAACAATGCGTTTTTTGACAATCGTGGAGTCCGCATAGCGAGGACGGGTGCCGCTCAGCGTGCCGCTCGGGGTATATGCCGGCTCAAAAAAGGCTGGAATGTATACACCTGGAATGTGGCGCAGCGCCTGGAGGAGGGAGTTCCGGTCTTTTCCATCCCAGGCCAGATAGGCGTCACAGATATCAAAAATCGCTTCCTCACCATCTCCGAGGAGGAAGGCATCGATAAAGTCGGCGATGGGCTCTGGATGAAATGCGCAGGGTCCGCCGGCAATCACCAGCGGATGAGACGCGTCGCGGTCACGCGAGAGCAAGGGAATCCCGCCAAGGTCCAGCATGGCCAGGACGTTGGTATAGGTCAGTTCGTACTGGAGACTGAAGCCAATAATCTCAAAGGCAGATAACGGCCGGTAGGTTTCAAGGGAGACGAGCGGCAAATGGCGCTGGCGGAGCTGCTCCTCCATGTCCAGCCACGGAGCATAGACACGTTCCGCCTGAATATCGGGACGATTATTCAGCAAATTATACAGCACTTGCAAGCCGAAGTGGGACTGCGCGATTTCGTAGACCTCGGGGAAGGCCAGCGCGAAGCGTAGGCGTATATCCGCAGGGTCTTTGATAATGGTCCCGAGTTCGCCTCCTGTATAACGAGAAGGCTGTTCAACCAACGGAAGAATGGTGGCGTACGCCTGCCGGAGGTCGGTCTCCTTCCTCATCCCCGCACTCAATAGATACCTCTCTTCATACTTCTTTATATCGGAAACCCCGACAGCCCCGCAAGGAGAAGACATCCCCCTCTGGATGGCGTGTCAAGTCATCACGTTAAATTCTGGTGAAAACCTTGACACGCAGAACCGGGCTGG
This sequence comes from uncultured Binatia bacterium (SeqCode), assembly GCA_965232605.1. Classification (GTDB taxonomy): domain Bacteria; phylum Desulfobacterota; class Binatia; order Bin18; family Bin18; genus Bin18. The sequence continues at coordinate 129,079 of CBDDQA010000001.1, forward strand.
GTATACGGGTCCGATATTCTCGGTCAACGGAAAACCCTGTTTTTCTTGATGGGTTAGGAGCACATGAGCGTTCTCAATACCAAAGTGCTCGTTCTTAATCGGTCTTACTTTCCGGTGCATGTCACATCGGTCCGGCGGGCATTCTCCCTGCTCTATCAGGGCATTGCGAAAGCGGTCGATCAACAGTATCGCACGTTTGACTATGAGAGCTGGAGCGCGCTGTCAGCAACTGTCCACGATGAGACCATTGGTCTTATTGGGCGTGCCATTCGGGTGCCGCGCGTCATTCTGCTCGTTTCGTATGATCGGATCCCACGACGCCAGGTGCGGTTCAGCCGTTTCAACGTTTTTGCGCGCGATAAGAATACGTGTCAATACTGTGGCCGGCGTTTTTCGCGTAGCGAGCTGAATCTCGACCACGTCATCCCCCGCTCCCAGGGTGGTCTCTCGACTTGGGCAAATATTGTCTGCTCCTGTTTGCGCTGCAACCGCGTGAAAGGCGGCCGCCGGCCTGAAGAAGCACGAATGCGGTTGATCAAGAAGCCGGTTCAACCCGAGTGGACCCCTTTTATGCTTGAGACGTTCACCTTCAAGCGCTACCAGGAATGGTTGCCTTTTCTCAACGAAGTCGATGCGGCCTACTGGAACACCGAGCTCCTGGAACGGTAGCCTTCAGACCTGCTTCTCTCTGATTCCTGCTGGATTTTCTTGTATCCACAATATATAGTAGCAGTATGGTCCCAGAGCCCTTTCTCTTGCGTGCGTAGCCCGCTCGTTAGTGCTACCCTCGGCATGAGGAAAGAGGCGGGGAGGATTTGGAGGCGTTGTGGGGCACATGCGGATCAAACAGCTTGAACTCCTCGGATTTAAATCCTTTAAGCAGAAGACGACGCTCACCTTTCCGAAAGGCATTACTGCCGTCGTCGGTCCCAACGGCTGCGGAAAGTCGAATATTGTTGACGCCTTGCGCTGGGTTCTGGGTGAGCAGAGCGCCAAACACCTCCGCGGCCAGGAGATGAGTGATGTGGTCTTTGCCGGGAATGCCAGCAGTGCGCCGCTCGGTATGGCCGATGTCTCCCTCCTCTTGGAAAATGTGGCCCCGCCCGAGCTGTCCGTGAACGGGACGAACGGTCACAACGGCGCCCATAAGAATGGCTCTGGGCCGGATTGGACCGAAGTCATGGTCTCGCGACGCTATTTTCGGTCTGGAGACTCAGAGTATCTCTTCAATAAGGTCCCCTGCCGTTTGCGCGATATTGTTGAATTCTTTCTCGGAACCGGGGCGGGCACGAAAGCCTATTCCATTATTGAGCAAGGGCGCGTCGAGGCGCTGATTAACGCCAAGGCGCAGGATATCCGGGTACTCGTGGAAGAAGCCGCCGGGGTGAGTTTGTATCGCAGTCGCCGTTTGGCTGCCGAGCGCAAACTCGAACGAACCCGAGAGAATATGTCTCGGGTCTCTGATCTTCTGCATGAGATGGACCGTCAGTTGGGGGCCCTTCGCCGTCAGGCAAAAAAGGCCGCACAATATAAGGCGCTCCAGGATGAGTTGAAAACCATTGATCTCACCCTCCAGAGTCGCGCCTACCAGGCATTGACTACCGAGGTCGGCAGTCTGGTGAGCCGGCAGGCCACGGTCGGACGAGAGGAAGAGCAACTCAGCCAAAAGATCCACACCCTTCAAGCAGAGCGGATGTCCACAGCAGAGCGGGTTGCGCGTGAGGAGGACGCACTCCGAGAACTTGAGGAGGGTCTCCACGCTCTGGAAAGGGCGCTTCAGCAGTCCGAGCAGAAACAGTCGTTCCGAGCCCAGCAGGAGGAGCAGGTCCAATCACGTCTTACCAACGCGGAGCATGACTATCGTCTGGTGTCAGAGAAAAAAGCGCAGGTGGAACAAGAGTTCTCTCAGCGAGTGGTGAGTGCGGCAGAGGTGGCTGAGCAGATACAACACGATGCAGACACCCTGCAGGCACAAGAGCATACCCTTGTTGACCTGCAAGACACTGCCCTGCAGCACGAATCCCAGGTTGAAGAACTCAAGACTGACATGGTTGATCTCCTGACCCAGGCATCGCAAGTCCAAAACGCGCTGGCCTACTCCCAGAAGCGGACTGAGGAGGTCTCCCAGCGGTTGGCGGTGCTGGCTGACGACGCCAAGCAGGTTGGCCAACTCCGGACAGAGCGGGAGCAGGCACTTGCCGGGCTTCAGGAAAAGTCATCGGCTCTTTCCCTGCATATCCATTATGGACAGCAGCAGCGCGAAGAAAAGGATAAAGCGTTGCGGGCGACTATTCGCTCCGGAGAAGAACTTGATACGGCACTCTCTGAGGCCCGGGCCAAGCAAGCAGAATTGCGGGCGCGCTTGGCGACCTTGGAAGAACTCGAACAAGAGTACGATCGCTATGATCAAGGCGTCCAATCGGTCATGACCGACGGCGACTTTCCCGCCGCCATTCTTGGAGTCGTGGCGCAAATGATAGAAGTGCCGCAAGCCTATGAGCGCGCGGTTGCCGCTGTGTTACGGGAGAAGCTGGAGTATATGGTCGTGACCGACACCGAGGCCGGTGTCGTTGCCGTGGACTATTTGAACCAGATGCAGTCCGGGCACGGGCATTTTATTCCGCTCCAACTCCAGTGTGACAAACAGACGCCGAGTCTGACCAGGGCTGACGGGCCGATGTGGGCGACGGTGGGAGCGGGAGTGTCTCCCCTCATCCGTCACGTTGATATTCCGCCCGACTATAGACAGATGGTCGAAGCCCTCCTGGGTGATGTCGTGCTCGTTCCCAACCTCCGGGTTGGGCTGGAACTCTGGAACCAGGGCCAGACCGCCCAGACCTATGTGACGCCACAGGGAGAAGTCATTTCCGCTCTCGGCGGAGTCAGCGGAGGGAGTGGTGGTGTTGCGGAAGCCGGCCTTCTTGAGCGGCGGCGGGAGATTCGAGGGTTGCGGCAGGAACTGCCCCAACAGGCTGAGCACGTGTCCGACCTTGTCGGGCAGCGGCAAACCCTGAAGCAAGGCCAACAGGTACTCGAAGGCGAGTTGCGGAGTCTTGACGTGCAAGCCCAGAAGCTGGGCCAGGAGAATGAAGCCTTACAGCGCGAGGCGGGGCAGCTTGAAGGTGAGGTACGCCGCTTGCTTGACCGTGGAGAAGGGGTCAGCTACGAGCAGGACGCCCTGGAGCAGGAAAGACAATCTTTACACGCTGACATACAGCAGGCCCGTACGCAGGCACTCGCCATTGCGGCGCAACGTCAGGAGTGTGAAGACCTGCTGGCCGTTCAGCAAGCAGAGATGGAAGAAGCCAAAGAGGCGTGTGACCGGCACCGTACACAGATGGATGACCTGCGTGTCCGCCTTGCCGAACATCGAGAACGCTCCGGTGGCCTCCAGACTCAGGTGGACCAACTCAGACGCCAGATGCAGGACTTGGAAGAACGGATACAGGCCGGCCAAGCTGATATCCAGGCTGGTAAGCAAGAGGCAGAGCGTCTCCTGTCAGAAAAGGCTGCGTTAGCAGAGCAGGTGACACAGACGCTCTCCAGCCTTGATGCGGCGAAAGCAGAACGCACCCGTCGCGATGCCGAGTGTGCCCGGTTCCGGGCGACTGTCCAGCAGTGTGAAACGCGTATCGAAGAGCATCGACAGGCGGCAACTCAGCTGCAAGAGGAAAAAAGACAGGTTGAGGTGAGTCTGGCTGAAAAACGGGTGAGTCGTGAACATCTTGAGGAGACGGTCCAGGAACGCTATCAGGTGAAGCTGACAGAGGTCCTTTCAGCCTATAGTCACCAGGAATTTGACCAGGCTGAGGGCGAAGCGCGCCGTCAGGAATTACGTGAGAAGCTGGCTCGGCTTGGCGAGGTCAATCCCAACGCTGCGATTGAGCTTGATGAGGTCCAGGAGCGTTTTACTGCTATTGAATCCCAGAAGGCGGATCTGTTGCATTCAATTGAGGATTTGCAAAGTACAATCAATCAGTTAAACCGCGAGTCGCGGGACCGTTTTCGGGAAACCTTCCACCGGGTAAACGCGAAGTTTGGTGAGGTCTACGCGCGTCTGGTTGACGGTGGTCAGGCGCATCTGACGCTGACCAATGAATCGGATCTGTCCGAGAGTGGCGTTGAAATCGAGGTCCAGCCCCCGGGTAAACGCCTCCGCTCCATGCAGCTTCTGTCTGGAGGAGAGAAGGCCCTGGCCGCGCTGAGTTTCACCTTTGCCCTGTTTTTGATACGGCCGAGTCCATTCTGCATTCTTGATGAGGTCGATGCCCCGCTGGACGATGCCAACGTCGGGCGGTTCAATCAGTTATTGCGGGAAATGAGTGAGACAACCCAGATTGTTTTGATTACGCATAATAAGCGCACCATGGAGGTGGCGGATACGCTCTACGGCGTCACCATGCAGGAGCCGGGCGTATCGACCATGGTGTCCGTGCGTGTGTCCTGATGGCTCTCCGGTTCTGGCAGCGAAAAGAGAAGACGCAGCCGGCCGCGGCTTCGCCTCCGGCCGCAGATACGCCCACGCCTGCCCCGCTCACGAAGGACACGCGCTGGCGACGCGGCCTGACCCGATTACGGGACCTGCTGCGCCGCCCCTTTGATGCCTCGTCGGAGCAGAGCCGGCAGTCGAGAGAAATCTTCTTCTCCGACCTGGAGGAGGTCCTTATTCAGGCCGATGTCGGAGTTGACACCTCCTTGCAGATTATAGAGCGTCTACGCGCTCGTACACCTACAGTCCGGACAGGCAAACCGTCTCAGGACGAGGCTGAAGCGCTCCGTTCCGGTCTCAAGGAGGAACTTCGGTCTCTTCTTGAGAGGGGCGGGCAGCCCGTTGAATGGAGTGATCACACGTGTCCAAGAGTCATTCTGGTTGTCGGTGTCAATGGAGCGGGGAAGACGACCTCTATTGCGAAGCTGGCAGCGCGGCTGAAAAAAGAAGGAAAAACGGTCCTGCTGGTCGCCGGGGATACGTTTCGAGCCGCTGCCATTGAACAGCTCTCAGTCTGGGCCGAACGCCTGGACCTTGAGATTATTAAGCATCGGGACGGCGCCTCGCCCTCAGCCGTGGTTTTTGACGGTGTCCGTGCTGCGGTGGCGCGTGGGGTCGATGTCGCCCTGATTGATACGGCTGGACGGCTCCACACCAAAACGCCGCTGATGGAGGAACTCAAAAAAATACACCGAGTCATCGGACGGGAGATAGCCGGGGCGCCGCATGAGGTTTTGCTGGTCTTGGACGCCGGAACTGGACAGAATGCCTTCAGTCAGGCACGGACCTTTCAGGCCGCTTTCCCGCTGACCGGTGTGATCCTCTCGAAAATGGATGGGTCAGCAAAAGGCGGGGTTGCCTTGGCCATCGAGAGCCAACTTGGCGTGCCCATTCAGTATATTGGACTTGGCGAACAGCTTGAAGATTTAGAAGCTTTCTCCCCGGATGATTTTATTACGGCTCTTTTCGACCAGCCTACCGAATAAATATTTCTCTTGACGCCACGTCTCAGAGGCAATAGGGTAAACTTTTACTTTAGTCTAGGGTGGTAATGGCGCTGGAAAGCCTAAAACTTCTTGAGGCGAAACTGGATGGATTCTTGGAACGCCACGAGCAGGTCCAGAGTGCAAATAGTGCACTGCTGGTTCGGATTGATGAACAAGAGCATGAATCTGCGCTCTTGCTCAAACGAATCCAGCAATACGAAGCGGAGCGAAACGAGATTCGGAGCCGCTTGGAGAAAATCCTGTCTCAATTCAGCCATTTAGGAATTGCTTGGGAGGATGAGGGCTAGACGATGAAGCGATTAATGGAAGTCCATATTTTTGGACAAACCTTCACGGTGACGAGTGAAGATGATGAGCAATATGTTCGAGAAATTGCTTCTTTTGTTGACCAGCGCATGCGCCAGATTGCGGAAAGTGCAAAAGTGACGGTCCCTTTTCGAGTCGCGATTATGGCGGCGTTGAGTATTGCCGACGAATTGGCCAAGTCCGGTCAGCCGAAATCGAACCAGCACGAAGCCCAGCTCATCCAGGAAGCTGAGTTGATTTCAGGCCGACTGCTTGAGCGTTTGGAGAAAGCCGAAAGCCGCGCAAATGAGCCAACGGCTGAGAATCCGTTGAACTCACACTCTGCCGGCTCGTTGTCTGCGACTCTCGACTGAGAAGAGAACACGTGACACCACTCGCAGCCTGAAGGCGAGTGGCTTCGATTGCACGCCCCCCTCTTGCGCTCCTTCCGCCCTTGGGTGAAGAAGGAAGGAGACTGTGACAACTGATAATGGTCTGTGCTGGCTGTTATTGCCGGAGCCGCGCTGTATTGAGCGTGGCCTCCGAGCCCATATTTATTGATCAGAAAGGATATCTACGAAGAGGATGCGTATAGGGGGTAGTAGCTACCACAGCGAGGGGATTCGACCTGAGTGTGGTAAGGAGGGTCATCATGGAACTTGTCTTAGGACTGCTGATAGGAGTAGTTGGCGCCGGAGGACTCGTCTTCCTGCGGCAGAAATGGAACCAGGAAACCATACATAGTGCAGAGGAGGCTGCACAACAGATTCTCGATGAGGCAAAAAAAGAAGGTTCGGTCATTAAACGAGAAGCCCAGGTTCAGGCGAAAGATACGGTTTTGCAGGCGAAAAGCGAAGTCGAGCAGGAGATAAACGAAAGACGGAAAGAAATTCAACAGCTTGAGCGACGTATCCAAGGACGTGATGAAGCGCTGGAGAAGCGCTCCGATGCCCTGGCTGACCGGGAAGAGGGCTTGAATCGGCGCGAACAGAGCCTCAAGAGCAAAGCCGACAGTCAGCAGAAAAAAGAGCAGGAGTACGATCGCCTCATAGACCAGACGCGCCAGAAACTCGAACAAATAGCCGGCCTGAGCCGGGATGAGGCCAAACAGGTTCTGGTTGACCAGATGACCGAGCAGGCTCGCCAGGACGCCTCACGCCGGATTATGGCCGTTGAAGAAGAAGCCCGAGAAGAAGCGACCCGGCGGGCTCGAAAAATTATCAGTATTGCGATTGAACGCCTGTCCGGCGAGTTTGTTTCCGAGCGGACCGCATCGGTCATTCATCTCCCCAGCGACGATATGAAGGGGCGCATTATTGGCCGTGAGGGGCGCAATATCCGGGCGTTTGAGGCCGCGACCGGGGTCGATCTGGTGATTGACGATACACCCGAAACGGTGCTGGTTTCGAGCCATAGTCCCATTCGGCGAGAAATTACGCGGGTGGCGCTTGAACGTCTGATCTCGGATGGGCGCATTAATCCGGGTCGTATTGAGGAGGTCGTCAAAAAAGCTGAAGGCGAGGTTGAAGAATCGGTCCGTGAGGCGGGTCAACGAGCCGTGCTTGAACTTGGGATCAATGGGGTTCATCCCGAGATCGTCAAGCTGGTTGGAATGTTGAAGTATCGGTACAGCTATGGCCAGAATGTCCTCATGCACTCAATAGAAACGGCGTATATCTGCGGTATTATTGCCGCCGAACTCGGGCTGAACGAGAAACAGGCCAAACGTTCCGGCCTGCTCCACGATATCGGAAAAGCGGTCTCACACGAGATTGAAGGCTCGCATGCGATCATTGGCGGAGAAGTGGCCCGGAAATACGGCGAGTCGGCAAAAATAGTGAACGCCATTGCCGCCCACCACGAGGAGGTCCGGGCGGAAACCGTTCTGGCCCCGATTGTTGATGCTGCGGATGCGCTCTCCGGCGCCCGGCCGGGTGCCCGGCGCGAGGTACTGGAGAGCTATGTCAAACGGCTCGAAGACCTGGAGCGTATCAGCGGTTCATTCAACGGCGTGGAGAAGTCGTTTGCGGTGCAGGCGGGGCGCGAGGTGCGTATTATGGTGAACCCAGGTTCGGTGTCGGACGGCGATGCCTCCAGTATCGCCAGAGAGGTTGCCAAGCAGATTGAGACCGAGATGACGTACCCCGGCCAGATTAAAGTCACGGTCATTCGTGAATCACGCTCCACCGAATACGCACGGTAAAAAGGTCAGCGAGACTATGACCCTGTCAGTGGCAGCCCAACTCAAGGAAATCGAACGTGGAGCCGTGGATATTATTCCGCTGGAAGAGCTCAAGCAAAAGCTCGAACGCGGCAGACCGTTACGAGTGAAATGGGGGGCGGACCCGTCCGCCCCGGACCTGCATCTCGGTCATACCGTCGTGCTGAATAAACTCCGCCAGTTTCAGGAGTTCGGGCATACCGTCATTTTTTTAATCGGTGATTTTACTGCCATGATCGGCGATCCGACCGGTCGCTCCGAAACGCGAAAGGCCCTGACACGCGAGCAGGTCAAGGCCAATGCGGAGACCTACACCCAGCAGGTCTTCAAGGTACTTGACCCGGACCTCACCGAACTCCGCTTTAATTCAGAATGGATCGATCCACTTTCGCCCTCCGATATGGTGAAACTGTGCGGCCATTATACCGTTGCCCGGCTGCTGGAGCGGGATGATTTTTCCAAACGGTTGAAAACCGGGGTGCCGATTCATGTGCATGAGTTTCTGTACCCGCTGCTCCAGGGCTATGATTCCGTTGCCCTTCAGGCCGACGTCGAACTCGGCGGAACCGACCAACGCTTCAATCTCTTGGTCGGGCGTGAGATGCAGCGCGGCTTTGGTCAGGAACCGCAGGTGATTCTGACGACGCCTATTCTTGAAGGCATTAATGGGACGCAAAAGATGAGCAAATCGCTCGGCAACGCGGTCGGCATCACCGACCCGCCGGACGAGATGTACGGCAAGATCATGTCGATTTCTGACCAACTGATGCTGAGCTATTACGAGCTGCTGAGTGCCGTTGACGCCGCTCAGGTGCAAGCGGTGGCCGAGGGACACCTGCATCCGATGGAGGCCAAGAAACACCTGGCGGCCGAGCTGGTGACGCGTTTTCATGATGGTCAGGCGGCCGCGCGAGCAGCCAAAGAGTTTTCTCGACGCTTTCAGCACGGGCAGCGTCCGGAAGAAATACCGTCGTACGCCTGGTCTGGTACAGAGTCACAGGTGTGGGTCTGCCATTTGCTGAAGACTCCAGACTTGGTGAAATCCACGAGTGAGGCTCGCCGGCTCATCCGACAGGGTGGGGTGAGAATCGATGGAGAGCGGGTCAGTGACGTGGAGCTGCAGGTTCCCGCCCAAGGAGAGGTGGTCCTCCAGGTCGGGAAACGGCGCATCCTGAAGGTCGTCTTTGGACCAGAGACAACGACCCCCGCTTGACGTGCCATGCCAGCCTCGCCTGACTCGACCCATCGGTGTGGTTTTATTGCGCTGGTCGGCCGTCCCAACGTCGGGAAATCAACGCTGCTCAATACGCTGGTCGGGGCGCAGATTGCCATCGTCTCGCCCAAACCCCAAACCACCCGCACGCGCATAACCGGGATCAAAACCCAGTCCAACTCCCAACTCATTTTTGTTGATACCCCAGGAATTCATGGTGGTCAGCAGTCTCTCCTCAACCGACGTATGGTTGATACTGCCTTGCGTGCTCTGCAAGAGACCGATGTCGCGCTCTTCCTGCTCGATGCGGCGCAGGGCCTGACCCCAGCCGATACCCAGATTGCCCAGCGCCTCACTCAGCTCAAGACCCAGGTCCTGGTCGGACTGAACAAAATTGACCTTGTTCAAAAGAACGCCCTCATTCCACTCCTTGAACAGCTGGGGCGTCTGTTACCTGAGCGTGACGTCATCCCCATCAGCGCCCTCAAAGGGGAGAATACGACCGAACTCATGTCCACCCTGATGGCTGTGCTCCCGCCCGGGCCGGCTCTCTACCCGGATGATAACATCACGGACCAGAGCGAGCGGGTCCTCGCCCAGGAGATGGTCCGGGAACAGCTCTTTTTCCACACTCAGCAGGAAGTCCCGTACCGTACGGCCGTTATTGTTGAGCAGTTTGAAGAGCCTGCCGAGAAGCCGCTGTTACGTATTTACGCCACCATCCACGTTGAACGGCCATCCCAGAAGGCTATTGTGATTGGTCAAAAAGGAGTACGGCTCAAGAAAATCGGCCAGGCCGCGCGCCAGCGCATGGAGGTCTTTTTTGGCTGCCGGGTGTATCTGGAACTTTTTGTCAAAGTGTCAAAAGGCTGGACGAACAGCCCTGGGATGTTGCGCGAACTGGAAGTGTTGAAGTAAGGCTATCAGAGACGCTGACGAGCGCTCACCGTCTGGCGCACAAGAGATCATAGCGGAGTATAACAATGGGGTGGTTGGCCGGCTGGGGCATGAGCCTGACGCGCTGGACGGAGCGCTGGATACCCGACTCGTGGGTCATTGCCGTCATGTTGACGCTGGTGGTGGCTCTCCTGGCCCTCACCGTCGGGGGCGCTTCGCCGGCAACGGTACTGACCGCCTGGGGGGATGGCTTGTGGGCCCTGCTCAGCCTGACCATGCAGTTTACCGTTATGATGGTCGTAGCCTATGCCTGTGCCGTCTCCCCACCGCTCAAGCGGGTGTTTGTCTGGTTGGCCTCGCGTCCTGACCCTGACAAGCCGCGCCAGGCAATCGTCCTCATGGCGCTGTTTTCGACCATCACCGCATGGCTCAACTGGGCCTTGTGTCTGGTCATTTCGGCGGCGTTTCTGCCTTTTATCGTGCGTGCGAACCCGCGCGTGGACTTCCGCCTGCTCGTCACCTGTGCCTATCTGGGTGTCGGAACCGTGTGGCATACCGGCCTGTCCGGCTCGGCTCCGCTCATTATTGCCACGCCGGATAACTTCCTCATTCAGGCCGGAATTTTATCGGACACCATTCCGACCACGCAGACCATGTTTGCCTCGTTTAATTTATGGTACGCGCTTGTGGCCGGGCTGGTGGGCATTGGCGTTGCGGCGATTCTCGTCCCGCCAGCCGCGGACGCGGTCACGGCCTCGGCCGAACAGGCCGACCGTCTGGAAGCGTTGAACCAACCCATACAGAAACCGGACGCGACCCGCCCGGCAGAGAAAATGGAATGGTGGCCGGGCTGGTCGCTGATTGCCAGCAGCGCCATGCTGCTCTACTTCGGGCTTCAGATTCTCGAAAAAGGTTTTGGCCAGACCTGGACGATTGATAACTATAATCTCATCTTCCTGGCCCTGGGTCTGCTCCTGCACTGGTATCCCAAGTCCTTTTTGCACGCCTGTGAACAAGGGATTCGCAATACCTGGGGGATCGTCATCCAGTATCCTTTGTACGCGGGAATTTTCGGCCTGATGTCCTATACCGCTCTGGGCGAGGTGCTGACGGCCTTTTTCATTGACGCCAGCTCGCCACGTACCTTCCCGTCCATCGTGTATCTGTATTCCGGGGTGCTGAACTATTTCGTGCCGTCGGGCGGGTCGAAATGGATCGTTGAAGCCTCCTATCTCATCCCGGCCGGCCAGACCTTGGGGCTCTCCATCCCGACCGTCACCCTGAGCTATGCGTATGGCGATATGACGACCAATCTGCTGCAACCGTTTTGGGCGATTCCCATTCTCACCGTTGCCGGGCTGCGCTTTGGCGATATTATGGGCTACTGCCTGCTCTTGGCCGGATTTCTGGTCGTGTTTAATCTGGTCGCCTTGTTCCTGATCCCATTGCAGCTCTGACTCTGCGGCTGGGGGACACCGGCCTATGTCTCTGCTTTTCCCACTCCCCAAGCCCTACTCCCTCACTCCTGTCTTCAATAGCTGCGTCTCCAATGTGAGAGCAGGGCCCGCTCAAACGCTTTGGCCCGCTCAGTCCAGGCTTCGGCTTCCGGGGGCGTTCGGACCTGTTCGGCCAGACGGGCCGCGTCAAATGCCGTTCGTCTGGCAAAATCCGTCAGGAGGAGGGCGAAGCCTAACTGCTGGCCGGTGCGGGTTGTCAGGATACCGGTCAGACCATCGGCATAGCTCATTGTGCCCGATTTGGCCCGCACGTTTTTCTCAAGTTCCGCCCACTCGTTCTTCCACTCCGGTTGCGGCAGGAGGTCAAACAGGAGCGGCGCTCCGTGACGGAGTATGGCGGTGAGTTGGCGCGGCGAGTGGCGGGACCGGCTGCTCAGGCCCGAATGGTTCATGCTCACAAATCCGGTCCAGTCTGTGTGCGGAAGACGCCGTCGATACCAGTCGGTCAGCAGTGCGGCTGAGTCCGTAATGGATAACGGCAGGTCTCTCAGCCGGCGTGAGGTAACGAGGCCGCTGAGTTCGGCGGACAGATTATTACTGTAGAACAGCATCCCGCTCAGAATTTCCGACAGGGGCTGGCTGTCATGCGTATACAGGAGGCGTGTGCTGGCCGGGACCGGAGCGGCTTGGGGCTGGGGCAGGCTAATCCCGTGTTGCAGACAGTAGGTGCGAAATACGGAAGCCGCAACCCGCCCTGGGGCACGCCTGAGCGGCAGTTCCTTGAAACCCCGCGCCGGAAGCTGACGCGAGAGCAGCCAGTGGTCCTTGCCCCCTCCGTCAAGGACAAAGGGGGCATCAGCGTGCCGGCCTGTAGGAATCAGCCCAATAGTGACGTCGGCAACCGGAAGAAAAATACCGTCCGCCGGCGACCGCAACCAGGTCTGAAAATTTTCGGCTCCGGGCCTGCCCTGCCAGCGTAAGTGGACACGGTTGTAGTTAAGCGAGAGGGCGCTCACACTGGGGTTATACGCGGCTGCGGTCGGTTGCTTGGGGTTAATCGCCAGCGTTGTTGTGAGCAAGCTTTCATCAAAAGCAAACCGTCCACTCACGTGAGTAATGCCGGCGGCTCTCAGGGTGTCAACAAAGCCTTGGAGATCATTCGTCGATAAGGTCGGATCTCCACCTCCGACCAGATACAGGTCTCCGTGCAGGGTGGACTCGTGGACTTTCCCGCTTACGAGCAGGCGGGTCTGAAACCGATAGTCTCTCCCTAAAATTTCCAGAGCGGCGAGGGCGGTGATGAGTTTCGTGGTCGAAGCCGGAATACGGAGTGTGTCGGCGTCATAGGTCTCAACCACCTGCCCATCCGTCAGCCGAAACAGATGGTAGCCAAGGTCCCGGGGGTCCAGCCGATGTTGTTGGAGCAAACGCGTGAGGGCCTGCGGAGACACCTGGGCCGGAACACTCTGTGGGACTGCAAAAAGTATCGCCCACAGGATGGGGCCGGCCAGGCCGAGGACGGAGCGGATGGGGCGCGTCCAGATGGGGCGCATGGCTGCTTGTGTGCTAACGCAGTTCTGTCCTAACGCAGTTCTGTCCTAACGTAGTTGTGTCCTAACGTAGTTGTGTCCTAACGTAACAGGGCCCGCGCAATCACCATGCGGTGGACCTCGGACGGCCCTTCTCCAATACGCCGGACTCGGGCCTCACGATACCAGCGTTCCAGCGGAAACTCTTTTGAGACGCCATAGCCGCCGTGAATCTGGACGGCGTTATCGATCACTCGGCCCAGAACCTCGCTCGAATACAGTTTGGCGATTGAGGCTTCAACCCGCGCGTCTTCCCCGCGGTCGGCCTTCCAGGCACCCTCCCGGATGAGCAGGCGGGTTGCGCGCAATTCGACTTCCGCATCGGCCAGCATCCACTGAATCGCCTGGCGCCGGCTCAGGAGTTCGCCAAATGTTTCCCGCTGCTTGGCGTGTTCGATCGCCATCCGATGGGCCGCCACGGCCACCCCGAGGTTTGCGGCCGAGTAGGGAAAGCGCGCTTTGGTCAGCAGGTCAAAGCAGAGGTAGAGTCCCTGACCTTCTTCACCGATCATATTTTCGGCTGGCACCCGGCAATCTTCAAAGGAGACCTCGTTGGGCAGCGAGACGGTCCGAATGGTCCTGAACGGGCGAGCGGTAAAGCCGGGGGTGCCTTTGTCAATAATAAAGCAGCTGATGCCTTTGCGGCCTTTTTCCGGGTCAGTCCGGACAAAGACCACCCCCCATTCGGCTTCGTGCGCGTGCGAGATGAAAATTTTTGAGCCGTTAATGACCCACGAATCCCCGTCGCGTACGGCCCGGGTTTGAATGGCTCCGGCCGGGTCCGAGCCGCCACTTGGTTCAGTAATCGCAAAGAAGGTGTACAGACCGTTTTTCAGCGTGGGCACGGCATATTTTTGAATCTGCTCCGGGGTGCCGGCATAAATGGGGTTCGGCGGATAGCGCCCAAATGTTCCGCAGCCAGGGTTGTATAAACCCATGCGGTGCTGGGCCATCTCTTCCAAGGCGATGGACATGCTAAAGGTATTCAGACCCCCGCCCCCGTACTCCTTGGGAGCGCCCGGACACCAGAGGTCGGCGGCCTTGGTTTTGGCTGACAGACGCGCATAGACGTCGTCGGGCAGGTCGGCTGCATCGGGGTCGATGGCCTGTTCAGCCGGGACAATTTCCTCGCGGATAAAACGACGAATCTGATCTTGCAGCAGGGTGAGTTCTGCGGGCAGGGTATAGCCTTGGAAATCGCTCATTGGACATGCTCGCGGTTGGAGGGAGGGTCAACCCGCCCGCCTGAATTTGGGTAAGGTCACCTCTGGGGTAACATCGTCAAACACCACCTCAAGCGGCAGGTCCAGCCGCAAATCCGTATCTGCTACATCGGTCAGCCAGCTGAGCATCCGGACGCCCTCTTCCAGTTCCACCACCACCGGGCTGTAGGGCACGAGGTCGGCAAACTGCGGCAACATGGGCTGCATGGCCGTCGTCCATGAAAAGAGTTTGCCTTTGCCCGAAGACCTGGCCCACTCCCAGGCAAACGAGCCGCACCTGGCGCACATATCGCGCGGCACATGGCGCCAAGTGTTGCAATTCGTGCAGCGCTGAAAGCGCAGTTCATGCTGTTTGCAATACGCATAAAACTCGGCCGCAAAGCCCCGCATTTTCGGCACCGGACGCCGATATTCCTGGGTTTCTGCCATGATAGCTTCTCTCCTGTTAGCGGCGCATAATTGCCAGACTGCCGTCACCAAAGTCTCCCCAGCCCGTGACCAGACCGAGTTGGGCGTCTTTGACCTGACGCTCGCCGGCTTCATGCCGGAGTTGATGGGTGGCTTCTACAATGTGGTTCATGCCCCACACATGCGCCTCGGAATGCAGGCCACCATGGGTATTCAGGGGCAGTTCGCCGTCCAGCGCAAACCGATTCCCTTGCGCGTACTCACCAACCTCACCTCGTTTGCACAACCCGAGCGCTTCCATCTGGAGCAGCACGACATAGGTAAAACAGTCGTAGATTTCGGCAAAGTCGAGGTCTTTGAGATCGACCTCAGCCATGTGCAGGGCATTTGGCGTGGCAAAGCTGAGCCCGATCGTAAACGGATCAGGCCGGGCGGGAATATCATCCGCGGGGTAGGGGTGGCCCTCGGCAATCCCCGAAATATACACCGGGTCGTGTTTGAGATCGCGAGCCCGTTCCGGCGAGGTCACGACCACGGCGGCCGCTCCGTCGGTTTCCAGACAACAGTCGAACAACCGGAAGGGTTTGGAGACCCAGCGGGCGTTCAGATAGTCCTCCATGCTGAGCGGGCGGCCCTGCATATAGGCTTTGTCGTTCAGTTGGGCATGCTTGCGTGAGGTGACCGCCACGGTGCCCATGGCCTCGTCCGGGGTGCCGTACAGTTCTTTATGGCGGGTGGCGAGCCAAGCGTACCACTGTACCGGAACGTTGGCCCCATAGGGCAGATAGTATTCGCCAATCGTGTTGGCCAGGGCGCCGGGCGCCCCGCTGCCTCCACCGCCGTTGCCTTTACTCTTATTGCCCATGTCGCGGACACGCATCGTGGAGTAGCCGTTCCAGCCCAGCGGCACGAGGACATTTTTTGCTACCCCGCAGGCCACCGCCATGGCCGCGCTTTGGAGCGAAGTGACCGGACTGGCCCCGCCCATGTGTACGGTGACCGCATAGCGCAGGTCCTCGACGCCAAGGTTGGCGGCAAAATGTTCAGCAGTTGACGGCAGCGGGGGAGGGATAATGCCGTCGATATCGTGCGGACTCAGGCCCGCGTCGGTCAGGGCCTTCATTGAGGCTTCAAGCATCAACGCGAGATCGGTCTTCCCCGACCCCCGGGTATAAGCGGTCTCGCCTACGCCGACGATACAGGCTTGGTCTTTCAGCGGGTACATAAGTCCTCCTTTGCTTTCCGTACGCGCGCTGAATCGTATACTGGGAAAGATCGGGTTGTAAAGGTGAAGCAACGCAACACCTGATACAGACCGGCTTTGACTCGTTTCGGGCTGCTTGGTAGCATAGCGAACAACTCACTAAAAGTTTTATCTCAAAGGTGGAAAATACAGCTTGGAGAACATGAAAATCCGAAGACTCTTTGATGCTCACCCGCAGACGTTTTCGTTTGAGTTTTTTCCTCCAAAGACAGTAGAAGATGGAGAGGCGCTCTTTGATCGAGCCCGCGAACTCCAGAAGTTAGGGGCCAGTTTTTGCTCTGTGACCTACGGGGCTGGGGGTTCGACACGAAAGAATACCATCGATCTGGTGTGTCGTTTCCAAGCCGAACTGGGGCTCATCGGTATGGCCCACCTGACCTGTGTGGGTCACAGCCAAGCAGAACTCAGAGATATTCTGTTTGAGCTGAAAGACCGTGGTGTCGAGAACCTCATGTGTCTGCGTGGTGACCCGCCCCGCGGCGAAGCTGTGTTTACCCCGGCCCCGGACGGTTTTGTGCACGCCGCCGAGTTGGTGGCCCTGGCCCGACAGAGCGGCGACTTTTGCATTGGCGTGGCCGGCTATCCTGAAGCGCACCCGGAAAGCGTGGATGCGCTTCAGGACTTGCAGTATCTCAAGGCAAAGGTGGACTGCGGGGCCGATTTTGTCACCACCCAGCTGTTTTTCGACGCTCAGGACTATTTCGATTTTGCATCGCGGGCGAGACAACTCGGGATTCGGCAGCGCATTATTCCGGGCCTCATGCCCATTCTGAACTACCGTCAGATTGTCCGCTTCACCCGGATGTGCGGGGCGTCTATTCCCTCAGCGTTACAAGAGCGCTTGGAGCCGGTCGCTGAGGATGCCGACGCGGTATTTGAAATTGGGGTTGATTGGGCGTGGCAGCAGTGTGAAGCCCTGCTTGCCGGTGGCGCGCCCGGTATTCACTTCTACACTCTGAACCGCTCCCGAGCGACCCAGCTTATTTTCGAGCGCCTCCGCCAGAGCAGTGTTAGCACGCTCCTGCCGCCAGCGGCGTAGCAGCTATTCACAAGGGAGCCAGAACGGTGTATCTGTGCCCTATGGATACCGCTGCCATCGCCCATGTTCTTCAAGAGGCCGGATTTGAGCCTCAGCAGGCGACTGCCCTAGTACACGTGCTCAACTTGTCCCAGCAGTCGCCCCCCGGGAGCCCGCTCACGAAAGCCGACCTGGAACATTTAGCCACCAAAGAGGATATCGCGAATGTGAAAACCGATATCGCGAACGTCAAGGCCGACATCTTTCAAAGGCTGTGGCTGTGGGGGCTGGGGATTGTTGGCGCAGTGGCGACCTTGCAGCGTGTCCTTTCTCCTTGAAGAGGCTGGTGAGATGTCCACACGACGAGCAATGCTGCTGCTGACCTATACCCTTGGCGAGCACGTCAATCGTGCGGAGTACGAGCAGTGGCTGCGTGACGTGGATAATCCGTTTTTCAACAGCGTGCCGGGTGTCAAGCGCTATGCGAATTGGAAAGTGCTGGATGAAAAACTTGGGACGGTCCAGTTTACGCACTACGACCTGCTTGAGATTGACGATTTGGACGCCTGGGAGAAAGTTTGGGGGAATGAGGAACTCCGGAAATTTGCCCAGGGCTGGACGCAGCGCTGGTCCGTACACGGTCCTGATGAAAAATACGCCGGTCTGAATTTCCAGGTCATGCTGTGCGAGGAGATCGCCGCGCCCGATTAAGAGACGCGGCTGAGAGCTGAGCAAGACACCGTGGCGCCATCAACCCAAT
Organism: uncultured Binatia bacterium (SeqCode); assembly: GCA_965232605.1. Taxonomy (GTDB): domain Bacteria; phylum Desulfobacterota; class Binatia; order Bin18; family Bin18; genus Bin18. Next base: position 146,910 of record CBDDQA010000001.1, read on the forward strand.
CGCACGAAGTGGAAACCTTCCTGGCCGGCTTGTCTCAGTACGCTGTCGGGCCATTGTGGAAGGTGCTCGGCAAACAGCTCACACCCACGCCGGAAACACTGGTCAAGCCACATCTGTGGCGCTGGAAAGCCCTGCGTCCCCAACTCCTGCGCTCAGGCGAGCTGGTCTCCGCGGCTGAGGCCGAACGGCGGGTGCTCATGCTGCTTAACCCTGGGCTCGAAGGTCGGGTTGCCACAACCCACACGTTGTATGCCGGGATTCAGCTCATCCTGCCCGGTGAGGTCGCGCGAACCCACCGGCACACACCCAACGCACTCCGTTTCATCATGGAAGGACAGGGGGCCTATACGGTCGTCGATGGCGAAAAGCTGCCTATGGAGCCGGGGGATTTTGTCTTAACCCCGAACTGGACGTGGCATGAGCACGGCAGTGAAGGCACGGAACCCGTTGTCTGGCTCGACGGACTGGACCTGCCCTTGGCCGGCATGCTGGCCGGAACATTTTTTGAACCCGGTCGGACCGAGTCGCAAGACTTGACCAAGCCGGAGGATAGCTCAACGCGCAGCTATAAACGCGGCGGACTCCTGCCAACCTGGCAACGCCCATCTGATGGGCAGTCGTCTTTACTCAAATATGCGTGGAGCGAGGCACGCCCCGCGCTGCTAGACCTCGGCAGAGACGCTGACAGTCCATTTGACGGCACCATGCTGGAATATGTGAATCCGGTAACAGGCGGCCCGTCGCTCGCGACCATGGCCAGCTTCCTGCAGCGCCTCCGACCCGGCCAGAAAACGCAGGCGCGTAGGCAAAGTATAAGTAAGGTCTATCTGACGGTCGAGGGGACTGGGCAGACAGTGGTCAACGGCAGGACCCTTGAATGGGGGCCGGGCGATGTGTTTGCTGTCCCAACTTGGGCGAGTCATGCGCATGAGAATACCTCGGCGTCCGTAGACGCAGTTCTTTTCTCTTTTTCTGACGCGCCGGTGATGAAGGCCCTCGGCTGGTACAGAGAACAGGAACTATAGATGCTGCAAACCATGATTGTCGGGAGCTTACCCCGTCCAACTTGGCTCGTTCCCCCGAACGCCATGTATGTCTCGTGGAAGCTGCAAGATGATATGCTGAGTGAGGGCCAGGACGATGCCGTGCTGCTCGCGCTTGCTGACCAGGACGCGGCGGGTCTCAATATCGTGACCGACGGCGAACAGCGGCGTCGGCATTATATCTGGGGGTTCGTTGAAGGGCTGACCGGGTTGGACTTCAGCCGTTTGGTTGAGATCGAAACGCGGGGGAACCGCTACGGCATTAAAGTCCGAGCGGCCCGGGTGGTTGAGCAGCTGCGCCGTCCGCGCTCGGTGTTGGTTGAGGCGCTCCGGTTTATGAAGCAGCATACGACCAAGCCGGTCAAAGTCACTCTGCCCGGTCCGATGACCATCGCCGATACGGTCGCGGATGAATACTATGGGGAGCGCCGGAAGCTGGCCGGCGAACTGGCGCGGCTGGTCAATGAAGAGGCGTGTGAGCTGGCAGAGAACGGGTGTGATATCGTGCAGTTCGACGAGCCGTGTTTCAACATCTATCTCGACGCGGTGGAAGAGTGGGGCATACAGACGCTTGAACAGTGCGCGCAAGGGGTGCCGGCCAAAACCGCGGTCCATATCTGTTATGGATACGGTATCCCTGCGGTTGTTGAGTGGAAGAGCCAGAACACGGACTGGGGCCATTATGCGCGCACGCTGCCGCTGCTGCGGACCAGCGCGATTGATATGATCTCAGTCGAGTGCGCCGCCTCTGGCGTTGACCCGGCAGTCTTGGCCGAGGCCAAGGGTAAGGATTTGATGGTCGGGGTCATCGACGTTGGTACCGAAGAGGTGGAGACGCGTGAAACGGTTGCGGCGCGTATTCGGACGGCGTTGCAGTATGTGGCGCCTGAACATCTCTACCCCTGTACGGACTGTGGCATGATTCCGCGCTCGCGCACCGCGGCGCGGGGAAAGATGCAGGCCCTTGCCGATGGGGCTTGGCTGGTCCGGGCAGAATTGCAGCAGGGGCATTCTGGCTAGGTGGAGCACTATGGGCGCGCTGTATGAGTTCTTTTCAGACAGTCCGATTCTTGTTGGCGCGGCCCTCGGCGTGATCATCGCCGTTATCGTGATCGCCGTTTCAGAAGGAAAGAAAAACGCCTAGTGTTGGATATGGCTCATATTTCAAAAGAAGAATTTGTCGCCCGTTTGGCAAAAGGGCTGGATATGCCGACCGCACTGCTCGACGCAATGACGGACCCCTGTCCGTGTAGCTCGGCGCAATGCGAGGGCTGGAAGGTCACGCGCATGCCCGGACTCGACGAAATCAAGCAGTACGGCCTGGAGCAGCGCTTTGCCATGTCCGGCTGGCGGACGTCGTTGAGCGCCATTATTGAAGACTGATCCCCGCTACAGGCCCCAACGCCGTATGAGCGAACAAGACGATTCCCGACCTGCCGCCAGTAAGCCGACCGGCTCCCCCTCCGACGAGGCAGAACGGAACATTCCAGACCTCAAGGACCCCTACGAACGCTTTATCTGGGAGAACCGGCAGAAGTTCGGCGCGTTGAGTTGGAGCGGGCTGTTGCGCTACGGTCGCGGCCTGGTGCTCATGGACGCCCGGCAGTGGCCGGATGAGGCTGGCCAGGGCATCAACGAAGCTGCGAACGAGAGTGCGTCTACAGAGAAGGAGACCTCGCAGAGAGAAGCTCGACTTGGCTACCTGCCCGAGGGGCGGATTGCCGCGCTGTCGAAAACCGCACAGAAGAAAGACGCGATACGCCTGTTGAGGACGTATAATCCGCGAGCAGAGATTGTTGTCAATGTCTTGCGAGCGAACGGAGGCGGGAGTTTCTTTCAGGTGGCCCTCACAGACTGTCCGCCGCCCGAAGCATACCGAAAACTCATGGGCAGGGAAGACTTTCAGCCCAAATGGAAAAAACAGAATACATAAGAGTATAATGAATGTACAAAACTTGTAGCAAGTTCTTACAGCGTGTTGCTCATTTTCCTGCAACGAGACGAAAGTCGCCGGTCCATTCTACTCCAGCATCAAGTGCCCTTGCCTCACTGGAAATTAAATAAAGGAATGACTGTATGTATAAGCTATCCGTATTAACTCTCTTTTTAGTGCTCTTCTCAAGCGTGTTATTTTCGAGCGTATTGGATGCTGAAATTTGCCAAAACTTTGGCCCACAAACGCCACGAGATTTGACGAAAAGGGACGGCAGAAACCCAGTCGCATTTAACCTTTCTCCCACCCACACGCAGTTAAATTTGTGTAACATCCACTTTCATAAACATGCTGAACACAAGGCATCTGGTTTTTCACTACCAGCGGGGAGCAATGGTGCTGAGGGGTGGAAATGTAACGAAACTCAATCCTTAACCGCTTCACAGCGAGAGGCTCCTGCATCCAATCAATTCTGTAAAAACGTTGTACCTGGGGATACCATAGAAATTCACTGGGTATACTCAAGCTGTGATGTGAAACCAGGCAAAGGCCTTCAGGCATGTTCTTCAGAATCATGTGCAAATCCACAGCTAAGAGTTGAGACCAAGGTGTTTTTATTGGTGAATGACAACGAAGCGCCAAGTTTTGCTCACTATACAGCGACGACTTCTAAAGATGGATTTCATCAAGTTGCACAGCTCCCCGACCGCAGTGACGCTCTGGAGTTTTTAGGTTCCACCACAGGGCCAAAGTATACTGAACAAACATGTTCTCCTCTCCAAGTTACCTGGAATGTTAGTCAAAGCTGTCAGCTATTAGATATTAACTCTTTACATGAATGGTGTGAGAAAAATCCATTTCAAGAGGACCATGCCCACGGCATAAGAGAAATAGTGACAACCCCTGAACTTTTATCTCCAATAAAATAATAGGGGGCGCATTCGATACGAATCGCCGTCGTCACTAAGTAATAACCGTATACGAGGGATTGTGCTTCAGCCGAAGTGAGGAAATATGCTGTTCTCTCACATGGAGAAGAGAAAGCCGGTTTCTCTCTATTGAAAGATGCACTTGATGATGCCTTGTCGGGAGGTGCATTCGACTCGAATCGCCGCCGGCATTGAGTAATGCTTGAAAAGATAAGTGTACGGGCTTTGAGCCCGGCGGCCCAACTCAGTCTGCCTCAAGGCCGTTCGGTTTCATTTCTTGCTCCTCCTTCGTCCTGATGGTTGCGACCCTCTCTCGCTTTGCGTTATAGTGTTGGCTATGGCCGTGGCCGAAGATAAATCCTGGGAATACACTCTGGGTCGCATTGACGAGCGGACCGAGAACATCGAGAAGCGCCTGACTCGAGTTGAAGCGGACATGGTAGAGCTACGTTCCGAAATGCATGGAGAACTCTCTGCCATCAAAGATGCCATGCTCACCAAGGGGACGTTTTTTACCGTCCTCGGCATCGTCTCTTCTATTATTGTGGCCTTCCTGGTCTATATTGCTTCCAACCTGGGATAATCGCCTACACCGGGGCGGTCCCCTCACCACCCCCCCCCCCCCGCAGTCTAATCAAGACCGAGTTTTTCTTTACCTTCGGGTGAAATCATGGCCGGCGTCCAGGGCGGGTCCCACACCACCTCGACATTCGCGTCTTCAACCCCAGGGATGCCTTCGATTCGCATCTGGGCGTCCATGGCAATGGCCGGTCCCATGCCGCAGCCCTGGGCGGTGAGGGTCATTTTAACATCAACGTCGGTTCCACCCTCCGCTCGGTCTGTCACGCTGAGGTCGTACACCAGACCGAGATCCACGATATTCACCGGAATTTCCGGGTCGTAGACATTCTTGAGTTGCGTCCAGACTTGATCCTCAGTCACGTTGCCGCCCGCACCCGCAGCGACGGCCGGGGCCGGCCCTTTACTTTCTTTTCCAATCGCGTCCGCATCCTTATCAGAGACGCGGTAGAGACCGCCTAGCGTTGGCAACTGGAGAGTATAGGTATCGCCTAGGGCCTGGGTGATGACGCCGGGCGTCCCTTTGGGAATAGTCACCTTGATGCCTTGTGGGATTTGGATGGCGTCGCAGTGCCGGCTGAATTCAATTTCCTCGTAGCTCATGGCCTGACTCCTTCACTCGATACTGAATCTTCTTTCCGTCTCACAAGCTAGACTGGTAAGGTCCATATTGTCAATTGGTCCTGTCTTTAACGTTTGTCAATCCATTCTTTGATTTGCTGGCGGACATCTTCCGGCCGGTCTTCAAGGATGTAGTGTCCGCTGCGGGTGACGACTTGTAAATCCGCGCTCGGAATTGCCACGTCAAGCTCGCGCGCAACATCCATGGAGGTAAATTGATCCTGGCCGCCGTAGAGGAGCAGGGTGGGCATGCTGAGGGCACTCAGATTGGGAAGAATATCCTCTTCAACGACGTGGGCGAGATCAAACTCGCGGAGAAATTTACACAGAGCCGCGCGGGCGCCCGGATCATCTTCGAAGGGCTCAAGATACTGCTTGACCATGGCCTCGCTCATGACCTGTTTGTCAAACACGCCCTCCTGAAGGATGCGCTTGAGAAACCAGTCTCCGCTCAGCAGGCCGCCGACCAGGGGAACCCCGAGCAGGCGTATATTGAGCGGCAGACTTTCGTGCGCCGAGATTGGAGCGCTCATCAGAATCAGTTTATGGACGTTGGCCGGGCTCTGGATGGCATAGGCTGCCGCAATGACCGCTCCGAAGTCATGCCCTGCAAGAATAATGTTTTCTAAGTGGAAGTTCTCAATATACGCCGTGAGTTGGGCCAGATAGGTATCCAGGTCGTAGGTTTTATCTTGTGGTTTCTCAGACAGGCCAAAGCCCATCAGGTCCAGCTCATAGACCGTGTTACCATAGGTCAGCCCTGGGGTGACATGCCGCCAGATACGGTAGTCTTCGAGCAGGCCGTGGATGAAAATAAGCGGCCGGCCCAGGCCGGTTTGCTGGTAATGCAGCGCAACACCGTCAATTTCCACGTAGGTATGGTTTGGATTTCTGGCTTGAATCTCCTCCCCTGTCAGGCTCGGGGCCGAACCTCCACAGCCGGTCAAGATGAAGGCGAGTACCAGGAGTACGCCTCTGCCTGTATATGATTGTTGCCGGTTTCGAAGCCCGTCCATAAGCTGCTTACTCCTTATCGTGTCAGCCTGAGAAGACCGCGGTGTTCCGTTTGACATAGGGCGGGCGGACACGCACAATGCACCTGCGTTCTCCGTCCCTTTGCTTTCTATAGTGGACGATGAAATTCTGGCCGGTCACTCTAGCCGTGCTGAGGAATTCCGACAAGGGGATGCGGGCGGACACGCACCCATCGAGGTAGCAGTAAGGAGGCGGTTCATGGCAGCAGAAGCGGAATTGTTTGACATTATGTTTTCGACCCGGAGTATGCGTCGGCTGAAAACCGACCCGGTCTCGGACGACATTATTTATCGGATCCTCGACGCTGGTATTCGGGCTGCCAGTGGCGGTAATACCCAGCACTGGCGCTTTCTCGTCGTGAAAGATGCTGAAGTCAAGCGGAAAGTCCAACACATCTATCAAAAAGGCTGGGAACAAGCGCGGACCATATATGATGGTCGGCCAGGGCCGAGCCATATGGAGGAGGGAAAATTCAGAAGATTGTTGGACGCCGCAAGCTATTTGGCCGACAATCTGGCTGAAGTGCCTGTCCTTATTTTCGCCTGCCTCAAAGAACGACCGATGCCGCCGGGTGAGGCTGGCGCGCAATTAGCGGCGAAGCTTGCTCGTCTGTCAGGGTCGAGCATCTATCCTGCGGTGCAGAATATGTTGTTGGCCTGTCGTGCCTTGGGGCTCGGGGCCACGCTCACCACGGTCTGTTCGCTGCACGAGGAAGAACTGCGCCCGGTCCTCAATCTGCCGGATAATATCTCGACCTACGCCCTCCTCCCGGTCGGCTACCCCATGGGAAAATTCGGTCCCGTGCGCCGGATGGCAGTTGAGGAAGTCGCCTGCGTGGATCAGTGGGGGACGCCGTTGAAACGACCGGTATAGAACGGCCGGCTCTCCTGTCACCCAAAAAGCTCGCCATACACGTCGGGATGAAAGCCAACCACAAGCCGCTTGCCGGCGCGTATGGCCGGGGCGCGCAGATTGCCTGATGGACCGATGATGGCCGAAAGCAAATCGTCCGGTGGCGGCTGGTCTTTTTTCAAAGAAAAACGAAGAATCTTCTTACCCTTAACGGCAACGACTTCGCTGAGCGGTCGCAGCAATTCCAGTGTTTGAGCGCGATCAAATTGCTCTTTGCGTGCATTTGCAACGCTGGCGGCGGTCACCGTTTTCTGCACAAGAAACTCTTGCGCTTTTTTGCAGGTCACTCAACTCGGGCGATGATACTGCCAGTCCAGGCGTGCTTTTGGCATCTCGCTGTCTCCTTACATTCCCTTCGCGCGATATTTCTTCTGTTGTGATTTCGCAATAATCCACTCGTAGCCGTCAATCAGGGCCAGCCAGGCTGATTCGAGTAAGTCGCGCGATTGACGCATGGTGCTCCACTGCCGTCTGCCATCGCTGAACTTCATGATGGACACCACCTCCGCCGCCGTCCCGGCGCCGCCCCGATGGGTATACAATTCAACGAGGTCCACGCCCGCAAGAAAGGAGAAGTGCTTCGTCAGGACCTGACGGAGGGCTTGGTCCAGCGCATGGACGCCTCCCACCCCTTGCGCCGCGCCAAAGTCGTGTTGTTTATCCACCTCAACCAGGACAACCGCATCGATGGCGCTTTGTCCGTTCCACACCTCATCAATGACACGCCAGCGGATAATGCGAAACGGGGGGCGATAGTCAGGGTCTTGATGCCACCGCTTGACCTCTTGCGAGGCTTGCGGGGCGGTGGTCTCGGTGAAGAATTCTCCGCCTTGTTCCGATTGCTGTGCCATATATGCTCCAATTGCCGGTTGTATTGAGTCAGGTCGGCTGTTTCTCGGTTTCTCCGAGCGTCTCCCAGTGGATGTCCCAAAAGTCAGGCAGCGGAGCGGACAATTCAAAATGGCCGCCAAAACACTGAAAGCTGGGCTGGTGGGTGAGGCGTTCTTTCAAGTAGTGCAGATGGTCTTCAAGGGCCTCATTACGGGGAGCGCCAATGTCCATCCGTTTTTGCTGTCCACATTTTCTGCAACGCACATCAACATACATACCCCACCTCTGGATTTGTGTGGTCAGACCAGATACACAACTGCCTAACACGAGGGTGAAGGAGGCTGCAAGCGCATGCCGTCAGTAACGTTTATTAAGCAGGAATTGACAATTGAAGTGGCCAAAGGATCGAATCTGCGTGAGGTTGCCTTAGACAACAAGATAGACCTGTATCCGCTCTTTGGCCCCGACCCATTTACCGGAATGCCGTTTCCTGCAAAATTGCTCAATTGTCGGGGCAAGGGATTTTGTGGGACGTGTCGGGTGAAAGTGAACGACCACAGAGCCCTCTCACCGCTGAGTGTCAAGGAGGAGAAGCACGTCGCCTGGGAAGGGAAGTCCTACCGTTTGGCCTGTCAGACCCAAGTCCTGGATGACGTTGAGGTGGAAACCAATCCCCGCAAGGTGTCGGGCTGGATGGACCACGCGACCTATCAGAAAATGAAAGAGATCGCCTGATTCGAAAAGACGCGGATACCCCTATATATTGTGTCTCCGACTCTGACTTGCGAAAGGGGTAGGGGTTTGATAAAGAGGGGCATGGTAGCGGCGCCTGTCTGACACGACAAGAAATGGAGCCCATCTCATCCGCAGACGAGATGGGCTTTTTTGTAACTATGAGTCGAGGAATATGCCTATGCTGCCCGCAGAAATCCCCGAAGGTCTCACCTTTGACGACATTCTCCTCCTGCCTGGTGAGTCTGATTTTTTACCCAAGGACGCGGATGTCTCGACCTATGTCACGCGAGCGATTCGCCTGAATACGCCGTTGGTGAGCGCGGCTATGGATACGGTGACTGAGGCGCGAACCGCCATTGCCATTGCGCAAGCGGGCGGTATCGGAGTGATCCATCGCAATCTGGGCATTCCAGCCCAGGCTGCAGAAGTCGCCAAGGTCAAGAAGCACGAGAGTGGCGTCATCATCGACCCCATTACCATTGCTCCTGATACCACTATCGCCCAGGCGCGAGAGATCATGGACCGCTCCCATATATCCGGGCTGCCAGTCATCAAAGATGACAAACTGGTCGGTATTTTAACCAACCGTGATCTCCGTTTTGAAAAACGGCTTGATCGGCTGGTCTCCGAAGTGATGACCAAAGACAATCTCGTGACCGCCTGGCCGGGAATCAGCCGCGAAGAAGCGGAAGCAATTCTGCATACGCATCGGATTGAAAAGCTGCTGGTTGTTGATGAGGCCATGCATCTCAAGGGGCTCATCACCGTCAAGGATATTGAGAAAACGAGCCAGCACCCACACGCCTGCAAGGATGAGTACGGGCGGCTGCGGGTCGCGGCCGCTATTGGTACGGGCGATGACTGGGAGGCGCGGACAGAGGCCGTGGTTGAAGCGGGTACCGATGTGGTCGTCCTTGATACGGCTCATGGGCATACGACCAGCGTTGTTGAGACGCTCAGATCTCTGAAACAGAATTTCAGAGGTCTGGAGGTCGTGGCCGGGAATGTCGCCACTGCCGAGGGCGCCCAAGCGCTGGTCGAGGCCGGTGCGGACGGGGTTAAAGTCGGCATCGGGCCCGCGTCCATCTGTACCACGCGGATGGTCTCGGGTGTCGGGGTGCCGCAGCTGACGGCAGTGGTCGACACGGTCCGGGTTGCTGAACGAGCCGGGGTCCCGGTGATTTCCGACGGCGGGATTCGTTTTTCCGGCGATGTTGTGAAGGCCTTAGCCGCCGGTGCGCAGGCGGTGATGATCGGGAGTCTCTTCGCCGGTACGGAAGAGAGCCCTGGCGAGACCATTCTGTATCAAGGCCGGTCGTATAAACAATACCGGGGTATGGGCTCGCTTGAGGCGATGCGCGAGCGGGAAGGCAGCCGGAACCGGTATTTTCAAGACGCGGAGGAAAGCGCCGGCAAACTGGTGCCCGAAGGGATTGAAGGCCGCGTGCCGTACAAGGGACCCTTATCGGTCGTCGTCGATCAACTGGTTGGCGGTCTGAAGGCCGGTATGGGATATACCGGCTGCCGCAATCTGGAGGAGCTCAGAACCAAGGTTCGATTTGTCCGTGTCTCTCCGGCCGGGTTGCGAGAAAACCACGTCCACGACGTGATTATCACAAAAGAAGCGCCAAATTATCGGCTGGAATAGGGAGGATGGGCCTTCCGGTCCAAAGTCGCTGTGCCCTGAGGGCCGGCCCTGGCGGTGGCAGGTATGATTCTGGTTCTTGACTTCGGTAGTCAGTATACGCAGTTGATCGCCCGGCGCGTTCGTGAAGCGCAGGTCTACTGCGAAATTCACCCCTACAATATTTCCGTGGACCGTATTCAGGCCCTGAACCCCGAAGGGATTATCCTGTCGGGCGGGCCGGCCAGCGTGTACGACACGGACGCCCCGGCGCTCGCCGCCTCCATCCTCGGTCTGCCGGTTCCGTTTTTGGGCATCTGCTATGGCATGGGCGTGCTGCACCACCTGGCCGGGGGGCAGGTGGCCGAGGCCGACCGGCGCGAGTTTGGTCCGGCCCAACTGATGGTCGATGATACGACCGACTTATTCGCCGGTTTCTCGTCTACGGCATCGACCCAGGTCTGGATGAGCCATGGCGACAAAATGGAATCCCTGCCAGCCGGCTGGACGATCTTGGCCCATTCGGACAACTCACCAATAGCCGCCTGCCGCGACGATTCGGGCCGGTATTTCGGTGTTCAGTTTCACCCCGAAGTTGTCCATACCGAGCGGGGAAAAGAGGTCCTGCACAATTTCCTTTTCCGGATTTGTGGCTGTGTCGCGGACTGGACGATGGAGGGATTTATCGAGCGCGAAATCCGACGTATTCGCAATCAGGTTGGAGACAAGCGGGTCGTGTGTGGCCTGAGCGGCGGTGTGGATTCAGCCGTTGTCGCCCTCTTGATCCATCGGGCGATTGGCGACCGTCTGACCTGTATTTTTGTTGACAACGGCCTCTTGCGTCAGGGCGAGGCGGACAGCGTCGTGCGCGTGTTCTCCCAACTGGGGCTGAATATCCGGCCAGTCAACGCCTCTGAGCGTTTTCTTGAGCGCCTCGCGGGGGTCGACGACCCGGAACGCAAGCGGCGCATCATCGGCCACGTCTTTATTGAGGTCTTCGAAGAAGAAGCGGCTTCGCTGCCGGATGTGGAATTTCTGGCCCAAGGCACCCTGTATCCCGACGTGATTGAGTCCGTTTCCTTTAAGGGGCCGGCGGCCACCATCAAGAGCCACCATAATGTCGGCGGTCTGCCGGAACGGATGCGGCTCAGCTTGGTGGAACCGCTACGAGAATTATTCAAGGACGAGGTGCGTGGGCTGGGCCGGCTGCTTGGTCTTCCCGAAGACATCGTCGGCCGCCAGCCTTTTCCTGGGCCAGGGTTGGCGATTCGTATACTCGGTCCGGTACGGGCCGAATTCCTGGACCTGCTACGTGCCTCGGACGCCATTGTCGACGAGGAAATCCGGGCCGCGGGCTATTATGATCGGGTCTGGCAGGCCTTTGCCGTGTTATTACCGGTCAAGACGGTTGGCGTCATGGGTGATGCGCGGACGTATGAGTATGTTGTGGCCATCCGGGCCGTTGAGAGTGTGGATGGTATGACAGCGGACTGGGCGCGCCTGCCCGGTGAGCTGTTGGGTACGATATCTAATCGTATTATCAACGAAGTCCGAGGCATCAACCGGGTCGTCTACGATATTTCTTCCAAACCACCGGCAACCATTGAATGGGAGTGAGGGGGGGGATGCAGTGAAGGAGTTTGTCCATCTCCATTTGCACACGCAGTACAGCTTGCTGGACGGGGCCAACAAGGTCTCGCACCTGATGCCGCGGGTGGCTAAACACGGCATGTCGGCGGTGGCCATGACCGATCATGGCAATATGTTTGGCGCGATCGATTTCTACCGGACCGCGGCCAGCCACGGCGTTAAACCTATTATTGGCTGTGAGATGTATGTTGCGCCTAAGAGCCGCTTCGATAAGCAGCCTAGGGGCGCGGAGGACTTGGAGCATGGCGGGAATTTTCATCTGATTCTACTGGCCATGAATCTGGAGGGCTACCGCAACCTGTGCCGCCTCGTCACCGCCGGCTTTACCGAAGGCTTTTACCGCAAACCGCGCGTTGATCGCGGGCTGCTGCGCGAACTCAATGGCGGCCTGATTGCCCTGTCCGGCTGTCTCAGCGGCGAACTGGCCCGCGCCATGCTGCGGGACGATGGCCAACGCGCCCGGGCCGCGGCCGAAGAATACGCCGCGATTTTTGATGAGCGCTTTTATGTCGAGATTCAGGCCAATCATCTACCGGAACAGGAAAAGGTCAACCCGGCCCTGATCGAACTGGCCCGTCAGCGCTCGCTCCCCCTGATTGCTACCAATGATTGTCATTACCTGAAAGCCGAAGATGCTGAAGCCCACGAAGTCCTGCTGTGCGTCCAGAGTGCCAAGGTCATGTCCGACGAGAATCGCTGGCGGTTCGGGACCGACCAACTCTACGTCAAAACCCCGGAGGAAATGGCCGCAGAGTTTTCCCATTGTCCCGACGCGATTGCCAATACCGTCGAAGTCGCAGACCGCTGCAACCTCGACTTGTCCTTTGGCAACTTCTATTTCCCGAACTACGCGGTGCCGTCCGGTGGGACGCTGGAAGACTGTCTGGAGCAGACGGCCCGCGCCGGCCTGGAAGAACGCCTCACCCCCCTGCGCACCGCGGAAGATTGGGACCGCGCCAAAGAACAGGCGTATCGAGACCGTCTGGCCTATGAACTCAAAGTCATTGGAGAAATGGGCTTTCCGGGCTACTTCCTGATTGTGGCCGACTTCATTGGCTATGCCCGGTCGCAGGGGATTCCGGTTGGGCCGGGCCGTGGGTCGGCGGCGGGCAGTCTGGTCGCCTATGCGCTCAAGATTACGGACATTGACCCCATCCGCTATCAGTTGCTTTTTGAACGGTTTCTGAATCCGGGCCGGAAGAGTATGCCCGATATCGACGTGGACTTCTGCTATGAGCGGCGGGACGAGGTCATTCGTTATATCAAGGACAAATATGGCGAGGACAAGGTCGCCCAGATCATTACGTTCGGAACCCTCAAAGGCAAACAAGCGATTAAAGACGTAGGCCGTGCCTTGGAGTTCTCGTACGGGGAAACCGACCGGATTGCGAAGCTCTATCCCGCCCCAAAACAGGGGAAGGATCACCCGCTGGAAACCGCGCTCGACATGGAGCCGCGGCTGCGCGAGGTGCGCCAACACGGGGAGCGTGAGCAGAAGCTCTTTGCCCACTCCCTGAAACTCGAAGGCTTATTGCGCCACGCCTCGAAACACGCGGCCGGAATTGTGATTGCGCCCAACCCCCTCGTCGAGCATCTGCCGCTCTATGTTGACAAGGAAAAGAATGTCCTGACCCAATATGCCGGCCCGGATGTCGATACCATTGGGCTGATTAAATTCGATTTTCTGGGCCTAAAGACCTTGACGCTGATCCATGACGTGGTGAGGCGGATTGCGGAGAGTCGCAGCACGGCTATTGATCTGAGCACGATTCCGCTTGACGACAAGCAAACCTATCGAGCGCTGACCCGGGGGGATACGGTCGGGGTGTTCCAGATGGAGGGCAGTGGCATTCGCAAGCTGATTACGCAGCTCAAGCCGAATTGCTTTGAAGACATCTTTGCGGTGATTGCCCTGTTTCGTCCCGGACCGCTCGACAGCGGGGCGGCCGAACAATTTATTAAGCGCAAACATGGCAAAGAGGCCGTGTCCTATCCGCATCCGCTGCTTGAACCCGTTCTCAAAGAAACCTACGGGGTCACGATTTACCAGGAGCAGGTGATGCAGATTGCGCAAACCCTGGCCGGATACTCCTTGAGTGATGCGGATAATCTGCGCCGCGCCATGGGGAAAAAGAAAAAGGAGGTCATGCAGGCGGAGCGGACCAAATTCCTGAAAGGCGCGTCAGAAAATAAAATCAGAGATAAACTGGCCGGAGAAATTTTTGACGCTATGGAGACCTTTGCCGCGTATGGATTCAATAAATCCCATGCGGCCTCCTACGCTCTGATTTCCTACCAAACCGCGTATTTGAAAACCCACTTTCCGCAGGAATTCATGGCGGCCCTCACCAGCCTGGAAATGGGCGATACCAATAAAACGTATAAAAACATGGCAGAATGTCGGACGCATAACATCCCGGTGCTGCCACCCGACGTGAACGAAAGCGGCGAGGATTTTACCGTGCGCGGCCAGACCATTCGCTTTGGACTCGGCGCGGTCAAGGGTGTCGGCTCGAAGGCGATTGAGGTGATTCAGGCAGCCCGCCAGGACGGACCCTTTACGGACCTGCACGACTTTTGTACGCGGGTACAGAGCGCGCAAGCGAATAAACGGGTGCTGGAGAGTTTGATTAAATGCGGGGCGTTCGATTCGTTTCAGACGCCCCGCGCCCGGCTCCTGGCCGGCGTGGAAGACGTGATGCGCTGGGCTGCCCAAAAGGCGAGTGGTCACAGCAATGCCAACCAGATGGGCCTGTTTGCGAATGGTGGCGCGGACCCGGCCCAGCCTGAGTTGCCCCAGACGGAAGAGTGGCCGGATATTGAGAAACTGAATAAAGAACGGGAGACGCTCGGCTTTTTTATTACCGGCCACCCGCTGGATAAATATGTCGGCCGGCTGCACGGCGTGACCTCCCTGACCACGGCGGACCTCAAGGGCCGCGGTCATCAAGAAAAGGTTCGTCTCGCCGGCGTGATTCAGTCGCTGAAACTCAAGAATAATAAAAAAGGAGACCGCTACGCGACCTATACCCTGGAGGACAAGGCCGGGGGCGTTGAGGTCATTGTGTGGCCGGAATCCTACCGGCGGCATGAAGCCGAAGTCCACTCCGAGCAGCCGGTCCTGGTCAGAGGCGCGCTCGATGTCGATGAGGAGCGATGTCAGATTATTGCCAATGAGATTGTACCGCTCGACACGGTGGCGAAAGCCGAGGTCAAGCAGGTCCATATCCAAGTGCCGGCTGACAGCACGACCAAGGAAGATATCGTTGAACTCAAGACGGTCCTGACAAAACACCAGGGCCAGTGTCAGACGTTTTTGCACGTGCTCCATGCGGACCATTCCGAAACGATCATCTCACTACCGGAACAGCTCAAGGTCGCACCGACTGCGGAGATGTTGACGGATGTCGAACAGTTATTTGACCGTGGCGTCACCTCGTTTCAGTAAGGTGCGCACGGGAAAGAAGAGGAGGTATTCTCCTATGGCTGGCCGCCGGCGTCGACACGCATCTGAATGCACCCCCCCACCAGAGCGCGCTTTTCTTGTCGGCGTAGACCAGAGGGGATCAAATGGAGCGGCCGGAGCTGGGCTCTTCTCAGCCCAGGAATCAATTGAAGAGCTCGCCCGCCTGAGCGAGACTGCCGGTCTGACGGTCTCGGGTCAGACTATTCAGCATCTACGCAATGGGGTCCATCCTGCCTCGTTTATTGGGGCCGGCAAGATTGAGGAAGTGAAACAACTCCGGGGGGAACTCCAAGCCGGGGTCGTCATCTTTGACGAGAGCTTATCTCCGGCTCAGCAGCGTAATCTGGAACGCGCGTTCGGCTGTAAGGTCATTGACCGCAGCCAACTCATCCTAGATATCTTTGCCCAACGTGCCCATAGTCAGGCCGGTCAATTACAAGTCGAGCTGGCCCAGCTTGAATACCTGCGTCCCCGACTCACGCGCCAATGGACCCATCTGTCACGTCTTGGTGGCGGGGTGGGGACACGCGGCCCCGGTGAATCGCAGCTTGAGGTGGACCGGCGCCGCATTCGCGAACGCATTGCGACCTTGCGCCGCAAGCTGCACGAGGTCGAACGCACCCGATCCCTGCATCGGCAGGAACGGGCTCGAGTTCCCTTCCCTTGCGTTGCGCTCGTCGGCTATACCAATGCGGGAAAATCGACCCTGATGAATCGTCTGACCCAGGCTGAGGTCTGTGTCGAGGATAAGCTGTTTGCCACGCTGGACCCGACGAGCCGCCGGCTTGCTCTCCCCAACGGTCAATCTGTGCTCCTCACCGACACGGTCGGGCTTATCAATAAACTTCCGCACCAACTTGTGGATGCGTTCAAAGGGACGCTGGAAGAGATACGGACGGCGGACGTATTGCTGCACGTGATTGATGCGACCCATCCGCGTTGGTCAGAGCAGCAAAGGATTGCCGAACGGGTGCTCGAAGACATGGGAGTACGGAACAAACCGACTCTGACCGTGTTTAATAAAATTGACGGACTGACGCCGGCCTCCGCTGACAAGACCCACCCCGCTGACGAATGCGGGACGGACGACTGGTGGGGCGCTCCACCGGCGCGTAACGGACACGAGTCTGACCAGGATAGTGTGTTGCGTATCTCCGCAAAGCAGGGGATGGGCATTGACCCGCTGGTAGCGGAAATCGCCCGGCTGTGTACCCGCGACCAGGAGGTGGTCGAGCTTGAGCTGCCGCTTGGTAGTGGTGAGGTGATAGCCTGGTTGCGACGCAGCGGAACAGTGATAGAAGAAACCTATACGGAGACCGGCGTGCAGGTGGCCACGCGGGTGTCGGCGAAAGTGGCCGGCCAACTCAAGAAACGCCTGGCACAGACCGCTCACAGCGCGAAGGTCCAGTATTAAAGAAGGGGATTTCTCATTCCCGGTGTTCTCTGTACGCAATCTTCCCAACTTCATTACCCTGTTACGCCTAGGGGCGATTCCGGTCTTTTTGATCCTGCTGGTGGACGAACGGTACACCGAAGCGTTGATCGTCTTTAGTCTGGCGGGCATTAGCGACTCCCTCGATGGTTTGCTGGCTCGCTGGCTGGACGCCCGGACGACCTTAGGCGCGTTCATCGACCCCCTGGCAGACAAACTGCTGCTGGTGAGCTCCTTTGTCATACTCGCCTTTCTCGGTGACATTCCGCGCTGGCTTGCGGTCCTGGTGATCATGCGGGATGTGATTATTCTGATTGGCTATAGTGTGCTGTTTTTTGTGACGGGTCATGCCATCGAAGTCCGCCCGACGTTGATTGGAAAAACCAGTACCTTCTTTCAGCTGTTGACGGTCAGCATGGCCCTGGTCGCCCTGCATAATGCGGCTTGGCAAATCCCTCTCCTCCGAGACACGAGCGAGATTCTGGCCGGAGCCACCGTCACTATCTCGGGCTTACAGTATCTATCGCGCGCCCTCAGATGGTTTAATAAACAGGAAGAGGAGTTGTCCACACCGCGGTCGGAGTGACCCCCGACCCGTCAAAGCATTGAGCAAAAGGAGGAAGAAATATGCTGCATATCCTGTATTTCATTACCAGAAAGCAATCTTTGAGCGATGAGGAGTTTCACCGCTACTGGAAGGAAACTCACGGACCGATTGCCGCGCGTATCGCTCAGACGTGGCGGTATGAGCAGAGTCACCGCATTCCGTTGGAGGGAACGAACTCGCCCTATGATGGGGCGGCGGAAGCCTGGATTGAGGACCAGGCGGCGATGGACGCCCTGCTTACAAGCGCCGAATATGTGAACGGCGCGCTCGCCGATGAACCCAACTTCATTGATATGAACCGCGTGGAGTGGCTGGTGACCCACGACCACGTCATCAAGGACGGTCCGCAAACCCCACAGCAGGTGAAGGGTATTTTCCAGCTCAAACGAAAGCCGGGCATGAACCTTGAAGACTTTCGGCAATACTGGACCCAAGTCCACGGTCCGATCGTATGTGAGCTGCCGGGGCTCCAACGCTATGTGCAATGTCATACTATTGACGCGGCCTATCGCTATGCCGAGCCGAAATGGGACGGCGTGGCCCAGCTCTGGGTCGAAGACCTGGCGGCGTGGAACACACTGGTCAATTCAAAGGAGTTTACCGAAGGGTCGTGGCCGGATGGGGCGAAGTTCCTGGATCAAGCGCTCATTACCAACTTCATGGCCCAGGAGCACCAGGTCAAGTGGCCGACCTAGAGCGTTTCACGCTCAGTTGTCGCCGTACCAGTCCGCTTGCCATGCCGGACCCCGGACATGATCCGGGGTCCGGCCTCCAGAGGCCGGGAGGCTGGGAGCCTGGATTCCTGCCCCTGTTTTCACAGGGGTGACGTTCTTGCGCAGGAATGACGGACCGCTCCGCAGGTCAGGAGAGGGTGGATTTCTTGTACTCGGTCCGTATTTCGGACTGGAGACGACCCAGGCGGTAGGTCTGCCAATCGAGAAAGGTCGCGCTCCGGGCGAGGGTCGGGTGGACCGCGCCGATGAGCCGCCACATCTCCTGGACTATCAGGCGATAGTCGGGGTGGCCTTGCGGCAGGGTGCGGAGTTCACCCAGATGAATAGCCTCGCGCAGGTTGAGTTTCATATACCACCGGACCCGATAGGCAAACGGCACGACGTATTGCGCCTCGGTTGGAAAATCCGCGAAGATGCGCTCATACACCGCGGCCGCCCGTTCCATGCACTCCGTAAAGGCGGCCTGAAATCCGGCCGGCTCGATCTCGGGCGGCGTGTCATAGCCATGCGCGGTGGTGAAATCCTGGCGCTCCTGGGTGAGAATCCTATGCCGTTGCAGATCACGGTAGAGTCCCAGATTGCCAATAATATCGAACGTATAGTAGGCATTCTCCAGCGCGCGACCGGGTTTGTCGCGGCGATGACGGCGTTGTCCAATGTAGGCGTCAAAGACCTGTGACCGTTGTTCTGCCGGAAGTTTTTCGACCAGGGAGCGCACCTGACCGAGTGGCAGGCGTACATTCGGATAGAGAATGGCCGCCAGGATGCGTTCCTCGGCGTCCTGGTCGTAGTCGATAAGACTGACCGGCTCGGCCGATCGAACGGTCTGCCCGTTCAGGAGGGTCTGCGCTAATGTTCGGGTATCCGCCGCTGTTTGCACCAAATATTCGTTAGGCCGGGCGCGTTTCACAAAAGACGGAATGAGCGCCTCCAGGGCTTTGTGCATAGGCTTGGCGATATCCTGGGCCTCGGCCAGGTCAAGCGAATACAGTTTGTTGAGCAGGTGTTCAAACGCCTGGCCGACGCCGAAGATGCCAACGTTCGTCAGGGTCGCTGCCGGGAGATATGACCGCAGGATGTCGCAGGCGTGCGCTCTAATGGTCGAGCGATACGCCCCCTCGGTCCATCTTCTGAGAGTCTCATCCTGCTGTGCCTCTACATAGGTGAGGGGGTTGCCCGTTTGTGGATGTTTCCACTCAACGGTGTCGATGGGCAGACTTTCTCGCACAAAGGCGATCATGGGCTCGATTTGGGCGGCGTAGGTCTCGAACAAGTGGCGCAGGCAGCTGAGATACGCCGCTCGATGCGACGAGCCCATGATGGTCGGTTCCTTATAGAAGAGATAGTCGCCGTCAGGACCGTGGCTGTCAAACCGGACATAGCGGGTCGATTTCTCCAACGGGGCGATACCGATCCGGGCGTCTTCAAGAATTTTAGCGGCAACGTTTGAAATCCGCTCACAGGCGATGTGTGCGCCACCCAGTTGGGCTACCGAGTCGTCACCATAGCCGACGAGGACGCGGTCATAGAATGCCCGTGCCTTCTGGATTGCCTGACTATCGTCGCTTGGAGCGACTCCATCGCCAAACAGGCTGCCCTGGAGGTCGGCTTGGCCAAGAAATTCATCCAGAAAAATTTGACGTAAGCTCTTTGCCGATCGGCTATAGCGAGAGAAGAGGGCGCCGGCGACCTCTTGGGGGAGTTTCAGGCCAAAGATGGGTTCAGTCAGATTGGTGAAGAATGGGGCAAGATTCTGCGTATCTGCGGGAGAAAAGGCTTCGCTCATAACGGCGAATCGTGTGGCTCTGCAAGCAGCCACCTGGCGGGGGGACGCTTATTCAAGTTCGACGAGCAGTTCTCCGGACTCAACCGCCTGACCCGCCTCAACGTGAATAGCCTTGACCGTTCCGGCAACGGGAGCGCGGATTTCATTTTCCATTTTCATCGCCTCGATGATGATGACGCCCTGATCCTTTTCCACGGCATCACCGGTCTGGACCAGGAGTTCGACTACTTTCCCCGGCATCATCGAACATACCTCTTTCTCGTCCGCTCCACCAAGGTTTGCTCCGGCTCCGCCCCGGCGAGCCTTACGTTCATCGAGCACGCCGACCTGAAAACTTTTGCCTTCATAGGCGACAGTATACGCATCGTCTTTTTCCGCCACATCGACGGTAAACGACTTGTTCTCAACAATGAGCGAGTACATATGGCCGGTCAAGCGTCTGCCGTCGATGATATGCTCCTCATCGTCGATGACGATTTTGTACTGGTGTTCGTCCAACTCATGGACGCTGATGGTATAGGTCTGGTCGCCGAGCATTGCTTTATAGGCCATAGGGATGCAGTCCTTGCTTGTTCGCTAACGGACGCCTTCGCGCCAGCCAGTGGCGCGCCAGGCCGAGACGTTTCCAGAGCTTCCCTGCGGGTTGGAAACCAATGTGGCGAGGTCTTTTTCCTTGTGATAGGCCGCCAGGGCTGCCGCCGCCAGAATGATTTCATGCCGCAGATGGTCTTCTTCTTCCGGTAATCCCCCATACTCCTGCGGAATAAAGCCGGTGTCCAGGTCGCCTGACACAAAGCGGGGGTGGGTCAGCGCCCAGCGGTGAAAGGGGATATTGGTGATAATCCCTTCGACGGTGTATTCCTGGAGCGCCCGCAGCATACGCTGGATGGCTTCGTCTCGGGTGCGACCATAGGTGCACAGCTTGGAGATCATGGGATCGTAATGGATCGGGACCTCCCAGCCTTCATACACGCCGCTGTCGTCGCGGATGCCATAGCCGCCGGGGGTCCGCAGGATTTGTATTTTTCCAGGGGACGGAAAGAAGTCCCGAGCCGGGTCCTCGGCATAAATCCGACATTCGATCGCCCAGCCGCGCTGCTGGACCGCGTCTTGCCGTATGGTCAAGGGTGCTCCGGTCGCAATCTCGATTTGGGCTTTCACCAGGTCCACTCCGGTGACGAGTTCGGTAATCGGATGCTCGACCTGAATGCGGGTATTCATCTCCAGGAAGTAGAAGTTCTGATGGGCGTCTACCAGAAACTCCACGGTTCCGGCCCCGACATAATTCACGGCCTTGGCCGCCTCAACCGCCACCCTGCCCATCTGCTCGCGGACGTCTTGACTGATTGCCATTGAAGGAGACTCTTCGATGACCTTCTGGTGCCGCCGTTGGAGGGAACACTCGCGTTCGTACAAGTGAATGATATTGCCATGCGTATCGCCCAAGACCTGGACTTCAACGTGGCGCGGCTTTTCCACAAATTTCTCCATATACATCCGGTCATCGCCAAACGACGACCGTGCCTCAGAGCGCACCCCGCGCAGGGCGGACAGCACGTCTTCTTTCTTTTCGACCAGCCGCATGCCTTTGCCGCCGCCACCGGCTGAGGCTTTGAACATGACGGGAAAGCCGATCTGTTCCGCGGCCGCCACCACGTCGTCCTCAGCGCCCAACACGTCGGTGCCTGGCACAACCGGGACGTTTGCGTCTTCCATAATGGCCCGCGCAGTCACCTTATCGCCCATCTTTTCGATCGCCTCGGGATGCGGTCCAATAAAGGTGATGCCGGCCTCACTGCACGCTCTGGAAAACGGCGCGCGCTCAGACAGAAAGCCGTAGCCTGGGTGAATCGCATCCGCGCCGCTGCGCTTGGCCACATCGAGAATTTTTTCAATCACCAGATAGCTCTCTGCGGATGGAGCTGGACCAATCGGATAGGCCTGGTCGGCATATTGGACGTGCAGGGCAGAGCGGTCCGCGTCTGAATACACGGCGACGGTCTCAATGCCGAGTTCTCGGCAGGCGCGAATGACTCGAACGGCGATTTCTCCCCGGTTTGCGATCAGTACACGTTTGAACATAGGTCCTACCTTGGCGGGATTGAGAGGAGTGTTTGCTCACCCACCCGTCGTCCGTCCCTCTTATAAGGGGATATTGCCATGCTTCTTGGGCGGATTTTTCTCACGTTTGTTCTGCAGCATAGTGAGTGCCTGGATGAGACGGGGACGCGTATCCGCGGGCATGATGATCTCATCGATATAGCCTAATTCTGCCGCTTTGAATGGATTGGCAAATGTCTCGCGATATTCCTCAACGAGTTTGGTCCGCTCAGTGTCCTGGTCTCGCGCGTTTTTGATGGCGTTGCGGAAAATAATGTTCACCGCACCGTCTGGACCCATGACTGCGATCTCGCCGGTCGGATAGGCGAGATTGATATCACCCCGAATAGCCTTACTCGACATGACAACATAGGCACCACCGTAGGCTTTGCGCGTAATGACCGAAATTTTTGGCACGGTGGCTTCGCAGTAGGCGTAGAGCAGTTTCGCGCCGTGACGAATAATCCCGCCGTATTCTTGGGATGTCCCCGGGAGAAAACCCGGCACGTCAATAAAGCTGATAATGGGGATGTTAAAACAATCGCAAAAACGGACGAACCGACTCCCTTTGACCGAGGCGTCAATATCGAGCACGCCGGCCAGAAAGGCGGGTTGATTGGCGACGACGCCGACGGGTTTGCCGCCAAGCCGGGCAAACCCAACGACGATATTGCGCGCATAGTCTTTCTGGACCTCGAAGAAATGCTGCTCGTCCGCCACCGACCGAATGATTGCGGTGACGTCGTAAGGGCGGTTGGGGTTATCCGGCACGATCTGGTTGAGGGCCTCATCTCGCCGATTCGGGTCATCGGTGGTTGGCTGAAACGGCGGGTCTTCCATATTATTGCTGGGGAGATAGCTCAGTAACTCGCGCATCGAGTGAAAGCACTCATCTTCATCAGGGGAAGCAAAATGCGCGACCCCGCTAGTCGCATTATGCGTCGCTGCCCCCCCCAACTCCTGCATGGTCACCTCTTCATGCGTGACCGTCTTAATGACATCCGGCCCGGTGATAAACATATAGCTGGAATTCTCAACCATGAAGATAAAGTCGGTGATGGCCGGAGAATAGACCGCTCCGCCGGCACATGGACCCATGATGGCGGATATTTGGGGCACGACACCCGAGCTCAGGACATTGCGAAGAAAAATTTCTCCATAGCCGGCCAGACTCTCTACCCCCTCCTGAATCCGAGCGCCGCCCGAGTCATTAATGCCAACAACCGGGCAGCCCGTTTTCATGGCCAGGTCCATGACCTTACATACTTTTTCGGAAAACGCGCTGGAGAGACTGCCGCCAAAAACGGTGAAGTCTTGTGAGAAAACAAAAACCTGACGGCCGTCGACCGTCCCGTGGCCGGTGACGACGCCATCGCCTGGGATTTTGGTCTGATCCATGTCAAAGTCGGTACAGCGATGGGTTTTCAGCCGGTCCAATTCAACAAAGCTGCCCGGATCGAGAAAGGCGTCGATCCGTTCCCGCGCTGTTTTTTTGCCGAGTTCGTGCTGGCGTTCAATCCGCTGTGCGCCACCACCCTGGAGGGCTTGTTGGTTGAGGTCTTCAAGTCTGTCGATGGTTTCCTTGAGGCCCATACGTCTTCCTATTCTTCCGTTTGCAGAGTCGCGGGACCCTGGTCTTGTATTATGCGAGACAAAAAAGATCAAGGAAGGGGTGGGTCAGTGCCGGTGCTTTGCGGACCGTGGCAGCTCACCGAAAACGAGAAGAGCAGGGCAGGGGAGACGGTCTGTACAGTCTCTCGATTATTGCTGTTTGGTCATTTCCTGTTCAATGAGCCTGAGCCATTGGCGCGCCTGTCTGGCTGAAGCTCTGTGGGAAGTCGCCTTGGTAAAGGCGGTTCTGCTCTCGTCCAGGTTGCCGGCGCGGTACTCGGCAATACCGAGGAGCATGAAGGCCTTGCCCGTATTGGTCAGCCCGCCTTTTCTCAAACCCTCGGAAACGGTGGTGGCCACGTCCTGCCAGCGTTCCAACTGCGCAAATATCTCCGCCCGCTGGAGGTCGATTTTCCCTGTTTGCGAGCGGTCGGCGAGCTGCTCAAGGACATCCAACGCGCGTTGACTCTCTCTCGCGTGCAGCCAACACGTCACGAGTAATTCGCGATTGGCCTCCACATCCTGCACGACCTTTTTTTCCAACCCATCCGTCAACAGGTTGGCGGCTTTATAGGGCATACCGAGATGCAGATAATACCGCACCACCTGGAGTGCTTCCTGTTCGTTCAGCAGCCCTAACTTATAGGCCATGGCCAGAGCGGCAACCGCGCGTTGATGCCTCTCCTCCTGGCTGTAGATATGGGAGAGTTGCTGCCAATAGGTTTTTTTCTGCGGATACCGGCCGAGGAGTTGCTGGAGGGTCAAGGCCGCCTGGGAGAACTTCTCCTGCTCAAGCTGGACGACAATCAACATCTGGTACCAGGCTTCGTGAAACGTCGTTGTCCCTGCAATGGCCCGCTGGATATTTTGCTCCGCCAGGACGTAGCGTTTGAGTTCAGTATACGCCTGGGCCAGAAAGACCCGCGCCTGTGGACGCGGGTTCTCCTCGTTGGCCAACCAGGTTTCCAAGGCGCGCGCGCCCTCTTCGTAACGCTCGGCGCTCAGCAGTATTTGGGCCAGATTGTATCGAACGATTTGGGTGTTGTCCGGCGATAAGGCTCCCTCGGACAGGCAGTCCTGAAAGGCCCGGGCGGCCTGATCGTATTGCTCCAGACCGGCATGAGCGTAGCCCAGGGTTTGCTGGACAAGGGCGACTTCATAGGGATTGAGCGCGGTGTCGGCCGCGAGCGCCTGTAACTGCGTCAGGGCTTGTCGGGGCTGCTCGTTTTGCATCAAATCCTGCACGGCAACCAACTGCTCGTGAACTGCCTGCGACAGGCTCGGCTCTTCGCCGAGCGCGGCTCCGGGCCAGGCCAGACACAGAGACACCATCCCCAGGCTGCACAGCGCGCGCAGCCAGACAGAAATGCGGCAGGTGTTCCCGGGCACCATCATCCTCCTCCGAGGGCAAACTCAATCCGCTGCGAGGCGCGCGACTCAACCGCCTGTCCATCCTCCACGCGTGGCTTGAATTTCCACTGGACAATGGCTTGCATCGCGGCCTTATCAAAGACGCGCGGGGGGTCGGATTCGATAATCGCGGGGTCGGCCACGCTGCCGTCTGCCCTGATGGTGAACTCAACCGTGACCGAGCCTTCGATCTGAAGACGCGCGGCGCGTCCCGGATAACGGGGCGGGACGCGGACCAGGGGGATCAACTCATGTCCTGACAGCACCGTCTGCTGGTTGCTGACCGGTGCGGCCAGGGGAGTCATATCGAGCAAGGGACCCGCCGTAACGGCCGCGGTCATCTCAATCTGCGGTGCGGGAAGTTGCGGCTGGTTGGCCGTCTGCAAGCTCAAGCTCGGGGTTGGCGGCACTTCGGGCGGCGGGGGTTCTTCGGGCGGTTCGCGCTCATCTCGCGGCGGGGGCTGGACCTCAGGGGTGAGACGCACAAAATCAACGATGGGATAGGCATCCGGGTAGGAGCGCGCGTACCGGGAGCCGGCAATCAGGGTGTGCATGGCCAGAAAGAGCAGGACGGCAATGGTCAGGCCGGCCAGACCCGACACGACGGCTCGCCTGAACATCCTCAGCCCTCCTGTTGTCGGGCGGCAACCGCGATATCGTTCACGCCGGCCAAGCGGACTTGATCCATGACCTGTACCAGCAGACCGGTGTGGGCGGTTTCATCGGCTAACACCACCACACTGGCCTCAGGGCTCTCGGCGAGCATGCGCTCGACATTGGCCCGGACGGCCCGAATATCGATCGCGCGCCGCTCCATCCAGATTTCACCCGTTTCTGACAGCGCAATGCGAATCGTCCCACGCCCTTGCGTCTGAGCCGTCTGCGCGACGGGGCGGTTGACCTCAATCCCGGCTTCCTTCACGAACGAGGAGGCGACCAGGAAGAAGATCAGCAGGATGAACACCATATCAATCATCGGCGTCAGATTGATCTCAGGAGCACTGTCACGTCTGTCCCGGCGACGTTTCATTCGGCACCATCCTTAATCGGCTTAGTCCACCCGTAAGAGACCGGCTATCCGCTGAGAAGATTGTGTCGCTCTCCGGTTCAGGTCGGCACTGAAATAGAGTCCGGGGACGGCGCACACCAAGCCAGCCATGGTGGTGACCAGCGCTTCGGAAATGCCACCGGCCAGACCGTTGGCATTCCCGGTGCCAAATAACTGCATGACGGTAAAGGTGAAAATCATGCCGTTGACTGTTCCCAGGAGCCCTAAGATGGGCAGCACAATGGTCAGGGTCCGAATCAGCGCCAGCCCTTTGCGGAGCTGAAACTCCACCTGGATGATCTCCAGCTTGCGAACCTGGAAAGCATACCACGACCGGTGGTCGCTCCGGGCCTGCCAGCGAGAGACGACTTCGTCCTCAAGCACTGGATAGCGGGTCCAAAAGAAAACAAAGCGCTCGATAATGAGCGCCCACAAGGCGATAGCGGCCACAAAGATGGCCCACAGCGCCGAGCCGCCCGTGGCAAAGAACTGCTGGAGTGGGCCGAGAAGAAAATTATAGAGCATCAGGATGACTCACCCGACTGTTCGGCCAGTAAGGACGACCGCCCGGCTAACAGGGCGATCATCCCCGCACTCTGTTCTTCTAAGGTATGGACGAGACGGCCACTCTTGCTGGACAGCAGGGAATGCAGCAGGACGATCGGAATGGCCACGCTTAACCCCAGCTGGGTGGTCACGAGTGCTTGCGAAATGCCATCCGACATGACCCGCGGGTCACCCGCTCCAAACAGCGTAATGGACTGAAAGGTATCAATCATACCGACGACCGTGCCGAGCAGCCCGAGCAGCGGGGCAACCGCGGCAAGAATGCCGAGCGTCCCCAAGCCGCGTTCCAGGACCGGAATTTGCTCCAGGATGGCTTCGTCCAGGCGCGCTTCCAGGGTTTCCACATTTTGATCCGGGTCATACTGGTATACGAGCATGACGCGCCCCAAAGCGTTGTCGGCTTTGAGTTCGTCCATCTGGCGTTGGGCCTGCATCCGCCGGTCTTCCCGCCACAGATAGACTGCGCGCTCCACAATCAACCCGGCGGCAATCACCCCGAGGGCGAGGATCACGAAACCAATAATACCCCCTTGCTCAATCCGCTCCCAGGCGCCCGGCCTTTGCACCAGGGCGGCCAGAATGGCGCCGCGGGACGGGTCCACACCAAATGCGGTATGCCCCGCGGTTGCCTGCTCGAGGTCGTGCGCCGCGCTGATATACTGCCCCTCGGGCTGGCGTGCCAACTCGGCGAGTTGGCGGGTCTCCGGCACGTACCGGAGATACTGTCCCTCAGAGACACTATTGAAGGTCCCGACCCGCACCACTGCTCTCTCTGATTGGGCGCCGTCCGGCTCGGTCACGGTCGTGGAAAATTTTACGACTTGTCCGGACTGGGTCATTTCTTCCAGCAGGGTGAGCCACAAGCGCTCAAGCTCTTCCAGCGAAGCGAGTTCCGTGCTTTCGGCCAGGGTGTTGAGAAAATCGACGCGCTCGCCGGACTGGACGGAAACGAACGACCCCTCTATCATCCCGGCCGTATCGCGGGATATCTGCCGCACGACGCCAAACAGTTCGCCCAGCGAGGCGGCCCGCTCTTTGAGTTGGTCCCGGAGCTGCACCAGATTATCTTCGTTTGTCCTGAAGACCGCCTGTTTCTCTTCGCTCTGTTGTTGGATGCTGGCGAGTTCTCTCTCGGCCTGCTGGAGCCGGCTTTGGCGCTGGTCACGCTCTGCCAGAAAACGAGACTCGCGCTCGCTATGTACTGCGGAGTCGGCCTGTCGCTCGGCACGAACCTGGTCGAATAATTCCTGGAGAGATTGAGGGCCTTCCTGGGCAGAAGCATCCAGCCGCAGGGACCCGACCAGGAAGAGCGCCACACCCCAGCGTAAGATATTCATTGGCTTACCTCGCTTGGAGTGGGAACGGGGAGCAGCAGCAGGTTCGGAACGGATTGTTTCGCCGCGATCTGTAAACCCCGATTGATGGCCCGGCGATAACTCCCCGGCAGGGCTTCCCACTCCTGGGTGTTCCGATTCCAGTGGCCGACCTCCTGACCGTCCAGACTCTGATACAGCAGCGCCAGCCGTCCGACCCGTAAAAAGTCAACCGTGCGCTCCTGTCCGTCGATAGTAACGGCTCCGCGATAGCCCTCAATCGTCCGGCCATAGTCCGTCTCGATCTGATACGCCTCCATGACGCTCCGATACTTCTCGGTCACCGTCAGGTCCGATTGATCGAAGGTATTCTGGAGACGATTGAGCCGCTCCTGACGTTCTTGGGGTAAAAAGGGAATATCCAGGGCGACAAACTGCACGAGATGATCCAGCATGCGGACGAGCAAGGGCATGATGTCGCGTTGGGTGACCTCGATTTCCTGAAGTTGCGTCTCGAGGGAGGCGGCTTCTTTCTGTTGGGAATCGAGGAGACGGTCGAGTTGCTCAACGTAGACGCGGAGGCTTTCTGTCTGTCGGATGGCATTCCGATAGGTGCTCAGCATGCGCTGTGTTTCGTCGGCCAGCGCATCGATTGTGTCTTGGGAGCGGATGGCCTCCGTTACCGCATCACTTTGCGTTTCTATCAATTGTTCAACTGGCTGGGCACTGACACGTTCCGACCAGCCGCTCAAACAGGCCCACACGAGTAGCCATATGAGGTATGTCTTGTGTGTCATAATTCTCCTGTCTCTCCTTTGTGAACCGCTTCTCCCGCAAGCGCATGGGATCAGTACCCAGGTTGCTAATATATCCTGGCGAATAAGTCAAATTCTCGATAATGCCTCAGTTTGAAAGGTTCTAACCAGGAAAAACAGCGACTTCTCCGTACTCTCTCTGCTATGCATACTGTTTGCATACCGAAGGCCCCTATCCGAGGATGCCTTTATCCGCCCATATCCCTCCGGCCAGCCTCTCCGCCAGGGTCCCGGTCAGGGGCTGAGGCTCGGGGCTCTGTTCGATAGCACTAGGGTGCGTCTCCCTTTGGGACATAGAGTTGTGACGCATCGACGTAGATCAGATATTCTTGAATCAAGTTGCCCTGCATTTTGAACACATTGGCAAATGGGACGCAGAGTTGACTGGAGTCGTGACGAGTATAGGTCACGATGCCGTGGCACGCCGTCGCTCCTTCCTTCTCCCAGACGTCTAGGACGTCGTGATGAATGGCTTGAATACTGGAGAGAAATTCGGCCACTGTTTGACGTGCCGCCTCTTTCCCAATGACTGGCTCTTGGTTGGCAAACTTAAAAAGCGCGTCAGGGGTGAGGAAGCTCGCAAAAATATCGGTATCGTTGGTGTCAATGGAGTGAAATAAACGGGCAATCCATTCGATGCTTGCCATGGCGTTTCCTCCGAAACTCTTTAGTAGCTGCCCTGAAGTCTTTTCGGATATATGGGCTGTATATGGTATATCCACTCCGCAGCGTCACGGGCGTCTTTGCTACTCAGGGCTGACCAGACGTTTTTCAGGTCTGTATCAAAAAGCGTTGCCGGGTCAGCGGGCATAACGTGCCAGTCGCCCCGTGCGACTTCCGAGTCAAGTTGAAGGGACGACCAGCCGGCATGGCCCGCGTACACGTGAAACTGTGCCGTTGCTGTTGCGGCTAGCTTGGTTAAATTATCGAGGCTGGACGTCACAGAGACCTCTTCCGTGATCGGGAGTGTTTCGCCAAGTGGGGATGTCTGCGAGCGAATAAGCAAGAGCATGCGGGTGCGTCCCACCGGACCTCCAGCATAGATCACCTCCTCCGCGTGTGGTTGGTCTGCCAAATGTGGTAGCGCGCTCGCCAATTGAATATTCGTCGGGCGATTGACCACCACGCCCAGAGCACCCCGTTGGCCGTAGGCAACGAGATAGATGACGGTCTGTGAGAAATTGGGGTCGTGAAGATGGTTTGCTGCGACGAGGAATTTCCCTTTTTCCAGTCTTTCGTCTGAGACGACAGGCGGTGATAAGGGGAAGAATCCGAGAGGGGCTGACGGGTGCCCGGAGAGCGGCGTCACTCCTGGCGTGAGCACGGCTAGAACAAAGAGGCTGACGTATGCTGCAACCGTCACGATGCGGAACCTTAGCATTTTTTGGCTGCGCAGCCAAATGATTCCCGCCCCCTTGGCTGTTACAGGAGTTTTGAGGTAACCCGTGAGAACTCAACCCGATCCTTGGCTACGATGCCGTGTTGCTGACAAAATCCGCCATTGACTTCAAGCACATATTTGGCCGGGTGTTTAGAGGGGATGTTGGCGGTGGAGTAGGGTGCTGTGTTTTCGGCGATATGAACGATGGTGAAATCCGCGTTGATATAGATGATATCGAGCGGCAGAGGGGTGTTTTTCATCCAGAAACTGAGCGGACCTTCCTGCGGGAAAATAAAGAGCATGCCGCCGGACGCCGGGAGTTCGTTGCGATACATGAGGCCAAGCTGACGTTTTTCTTGCGTATCCACAACTTCGACCGCGACGTGGATGGGCGCTCCGCTTTGGGGATGGATGATGACCTGGGGAGAAGGGGAAGAGAGGTGAGGGCAGGCGAAAAGAATAGCCGAGAGGAGAAGGAGAAAGGCTCTGTTCCCCTTCGAGAGAGGGGGGAGTTGCTGAAACGACAGAATACGCAATGCCCGGTAGCCTAATGGGTTGTTTCTGCCTCTTCCGTATGCGTCGCGGCTTCCTCGTCATTGAGTGATTCGGAGACGAGTTCAACCAGGTCCTTGACCTGCACGTGCTCGTCAAGGTCCTTCCCTTTGACGGCGTCGTCCATCATGATCATGCAGTACGGGCAGCCAACGGCAATGGTCTCGGGCTCGGCTTTCATGAGTTGGTCCACGCGAGTGTAGTTAATCCGTGAACCTTGCGTCTCTTCTTTCCAGACCGAGCCACCGCCGGCACCGCAACAGAAGGTACGGTTTTTCGACTGCTCAACGTCATTGAGCTTGATGCCCGGAATGGCCCGCAAGGCCTCGCGAGGCGGCGCGTAGCGACCATTGTGACGACTCAAATAGCAGGGGTCGTGGAAGGTGGTGTTCTGCTCGTTCAGAACGCGTGGGCTGATCTTGTCTCGCTTGACCAACTCCTCAATATACTCCGAACTGTGGTAGACTGTGTAGTTCCCGCCCAGGTCCGGATATTCGTTGGCAATCGTGTGGAAGCAGTGCGGACATTGGGTAATCACTTCCTTGACGTTATAGCCATTCAGAGTCTGAACATTTTGCTCAGCCAGCAGGCTGTAAAGATATTCGTTGCCCAAACGCCGCGCCGGGTCGCCCGTACAGCCTTCCTCTTTGCCCAGAATGGCGAAGCGCACGCCGGCCTTCTGCAAGATGTTGACCATGGCGGTCGAGACTTTTTGGTTGCGTTCGTCGAACGAACCGGCACAGCCAACCCAATACAGCACATCGGCTTCAGGGTCTTCGGCCAGGGTCTTCACACCCAACCCGGCGGCCCAATCCGCGCGTTTGTCAAAGCCCAGATTCCACGGGTTGGAATTGGTTTCCAAGCCTTTGAAGACGTTGACCACTTCCTGTGGAAAGCGGGCTTCCATCATCACGTCGTAGCGCCGCATGTCCACAATGCGCTGGATATGCTCGATATTGACCGGACAGCCCTCCTCGCACCAGCCACACGTCGTACAACCCCAGATGACATCTTCGGTCGCCACCCCGGTAATCATATCCGCGCCCTCCCAGACCGGCAGTTCCACCTGCTCGCCGTTTTGCGCGTTTTGTGCCTTGACCGCGGCAAGCTGCAAGAGAAAGGGCGTCTTCTGGATGAGATGCTCACGCTGCACCATGACCAGATTTTTGGGGTTCAGCGGCTTATCCGTATTGACCGTGGGACAGTTGAGCGTACAGCGTCCGCATTCGAGGCAGGACGCCATGTCGAGCAGTTGTTTCCAGCTATACTCTTCCACCTGCGAGACGCCGAAGGTCTCCGCGGTTTCAAAGTCGGTAATCGGCTCCAGGCGGCCGCGGGGTTTCAGATTGCTGAAGAAGATATTGACCGGGGCCAGAAACATATGCCGCATCTTGGTAAACGGAATCAGGCCGAAAAATGCGGTGATAATGAGCAGGTGTACCCACCACACGATTTGATGCGTAGCCTCTCCTGCATCGGCCAGGGCAAACACACCGGCGAACGCCATCCCCGCATAGGCCCAGCCCGGATGACTCGCGGGGTTGGTGTGAATGCGCACCCCCTCAAGCATGAGGCCGGTCACGCCAATGAGCAGGATGAGCACTAATGGCAGGCCATAGCCGACGCGGTTCTCAAAATTATCAACCATTTTTTCTTCAGCCGGACCGGCGTGAGCCGCTGGACGCTGGACGTAGCGGCGGTATAGAAACAATCCGCAGGCGGCAATGAGCAACACCCCGCAGGTATCGAGGACAAATTTATAGACTTTGTAGAAGGCGCCAAAATAGAAGTGCATGGGTGTATCATGCTCAAGGGTGACCAAGCCGGTCCCGATGAACAGGCCAAAGAAGGCGACAAACAGGGTCAGATGGTAGAGGCCGCCCGGCTTTTCCTGCACGACGTTCCCCTGCCCAAAGGCTTCGAGCAGAAACAGTCTGGTCCGTTCCGGGATATTATCAATCCGGGTGGTCGCCGCGCCGTGTTTAATCCGGTTCCACCATTCGTAGGCGAGGTAGAGCGGCGCGCCAAAGAAGGTCGTGAGCAGCAGGACGTACATCACGACCTTGCCCGTCAGCGAGATATTCCACAAAATTTCTCTGGTGACCTCTTCCATGCCAGTCCTCCTGTCCGGCTCTTTTTTGTGTCAGCTTTGAGGCGGAGCCGCAAGGGTGTCTGTCTTGAGGAACGGGGCCACCGGTCAGATAATGCCGTCGTCCTTGAGTCCCGCCAGATCGCCGCCGGTCAGACCCAGGAGAGAGCCGAAAATATCGGCATTGTGCTGCCCCAGGAGCGGAGCAGGATGGACCTCGGACGGAGAGTCTGACATCTGAACGGCGCAGCCCGGCATGGTGAAACACCCCCGCGTTGGATGCTCGACGGTGGTGATCATGCCGCGCTCTTTGAGGTGTTCGTTGGCGAGGATATCGCCGCTGTCGAGCACGGCTCCACACGGCACACCGGCCTTGCCAAAGGCTTCCATCACCGCAAATTTGTCACGCTGTTTCGTCCAGTCCGCAATAATGGCAAACACTGCGTCAAAGTGTTCATTGCGACTCTTCTGGTCGCAAAAACGCGGGTCGCTGATGAGGTCGGCGCGTCCGATGGTGGTCAGGGTGGCCTCCCACATCGCCGGGGTGGTGTTAATGATGTAGGCATAATCGTTGGGACCGCCCGGCGCGCAGGGGTAGAGGTCGGTTGGGGCCAGACCTGCGAGCCGATTGCCCGAGCGTTGGGCCGGGACGCTGCCGTAATAATGGCTCATCATGCCAATGCGGGTCAGATTCACCACCGCGTCCTGCATGGCGACTTCGACCCGCTGACCTGTGCCGGTTTTCTCGCGCTGGAGCAGGGCCGAGAGAATGCCTACGGCACAGTGGATCCCGGTTCCGGTATCGCCTATGGTCGGGCCAGGGCGCAGCGGTGGCGTCTCCTGAGTGCCCGTGACACTCATGGCTCCGCCGGTGGCCTGCGCAATCATGTCAAAGCTCTTAAATCCAGAATATGGGCCGTAGGTCCCAAACCCTTTGACCTGGGCATAGACAATCCGTGGATTGATGGCCGAGACAACGTCATACCCCAGACCCAGTTTGGCGATGGCGCCCGGGCCGTAATTCTCAACCAGGACGTCAAAATGGGGCACAAGCTGCTTAAACAGGCTCATCCCTTTTTCGCTTTTGAGATTGAGGCTGATGCTTTTTTTGCTGGCGTTCAATAAGAGAAAATAGGGCGAATCAAGTCCCGGCTTATCGGTAATGAGATACCGGCCCTGATCCCCTCCTTTGGGCGGCTCAACCTTCACCACGTCTGCGCCGAGAAAGGCCAGAATTTCCGTACACGAAGGGCCGGCCTCAAATTGGGTTAGATCGAGTATTCGAATGTGATCCAGCGCACTCACACTGCACCCCCTTTTTCGTTTGGCCCCAGTGGGCCGGTTTGCGAACGTCGCAGTGAGTATGAGCCAATACTAGCGCTGTTCTCTGCTTTCGACCAGACCTCGCCTGAGACAGCCGGTCGATAGGCTGAAAATCTTCCGGTCAAGACTTGCAGAACGGTCGGAGCAAAGCGCCCACTCAGATTGTGAAAGCCACGTTACGTGTGTTAGGGGATGAGAGGAAGGAATCTTTCAAAGAGGTGTCCGATGCGGATAAAGCATGTAGCGTGTGGTCTGGTCGTTGTGACCCTGATTGTCGGTCTCAACTCGCGCGCGATGGCCGAGTTTTTCCCGTGGTGGGCTTTTGACAGCGTCATTGAGGAGGTCCAGGATCGGGGGACTCTGCGCGTCGGACTCGGCCTGTTCGAGCCCTGGTCGGTGTGTGGTACCGACGGCGAGCTGGTCGGCTTTGAAATCGATGTGGCGACCAAAGTGGCCGAGGACATGGGAGTTGGGGTCGAATTTGTACCGACGAACTGGAACTACATCATCTCGGAACTGATCGCCGAGGAGTTTGACGTCATCATCAGTGGGATGGCGATCCTGCCGTCGCGCAACCTCAAGATCAATTTCACATCCCCCTACAGCTCTGGCGGTCTCTACCTGGTGGCGAATACTGCGCAGACCGCAGACCTGACAACGCTGGCCGATTTCGACAGTTCGAGTGTCACGATTGCGACCCGGCGGGGTGCCTCGTCCATCCCGCCGATCGAGAATGTTTTTCCTGAGGCCACGCTCCTGCTCTTTGATACTGACAATGCGGTTCTCCAGGCCGTTGTCGCCGGTGAGGCTCATGCGGCGGCGGCGTTCGGGACGACGCGGAACACGTGGGTGGCGGCCCATCCGACCACGCTCTACCGTCCTTCTGAAGAGCCGTTTGCCTCGGAAGTAGGGGGCATAGCTGTGCGCAAAGGGGACCTGGATACCTTGAACTTTTTCAATAGCTGGATTGAGGTCAACACGGCGAACGGCTGGCTCGCACAGCGCTACCAGTATTGGTTTGAGACCCGCAAGTGGGCCGACCAAGTGGCAACCGATCCTGCAACCATTGCCGAGTGTGACGAAGCCTTTCAATAGTTGGCCGCGCTGTCGTCTGGGCCGAACGGTCCATCTCGACCGAGCGCGAAATCTTCGTCTCGTCCGAATGGGCCGCTTTCAGCCTCTCCTTCCCATTGGTTGAATGGCTCTTCACGCCCAGAGGCGTCAGCGGCCACGTCTGCTGTCACTCCTTGGGCGGGAAGGGTGGGGGGCGGTGTTTCCGATTGCGACACGGAATCGGGTTGCGTCGCAAAACTCGCCGCCGGTGGAAGCTCGCCATCGGTCGAGCGGGCTTCACGGGTTGGTGTGTCGGAATAGTGGACGGTCCCTTTGCCATCAACCCAGGTGTAAATCGTTCCTTGCCCAAGTCCCACCTGCGGCCAGACCAGGACCACGACACTACAAATGATGATGACGATGCCTCTTGCCATACGCTGGCCTTCTGGACGGCATACCCTGAGTGTGGCATAGGCCGTGGTGAGGAAGCAAATACACGCACGAGTACCGATGTCATGCTCAGTTGAATTGTCCTGGGGCAAAGGGTAGCCTCAGAGCGCCTTCGGATGCTGACCGTGACCGACGAATATCTTTTGTGGAGAGGGCTATGCCGCCGACTGATCTACCGAGCCACAGGACGAATAACCTGGAGGAGCCTCTCTATTCTGTGTGGGCCGTTGTCCTCGCAACCTTCCTCGGTTCTCCCCTTGCCGGCGGTGTGCTGCTGTCAATGAACTGCCGGAGACTGTCTCAACCCCGCGCTATTCGAGATGTTTTCCTCTGGACGGGGATGCTGACGGCAGGCTCGTTACTCCTCAGCAGATTGATACCGCAAGAGCAACGTATGCTTGAGGCGCTGCTGGTTGGTCTTCAGGTGTTTGTCATGTATTTTCTGGCGACTCGTCTGCAGGGACGGGCTATTGTCCTGCATGTCCAACAAGGGGGCGAGCTTGCGTCGTACTGGAGCGCGATTGCTATAGGAATTGTGTGCGGCATTGTCCTGCTCTGGGTATTGGTCGGATTAGGGTTGGTCGCCGCCCCTGGGGGCGTTATGGAGGGGGAGGGGCCACAGGAGCTCTTGTAGGCAGCATACGCAGGTATCCATTCTATACTTCCCCCTCTATCCTGATCGCCATGGCGCAAAAGAGAGCAAAACAAAAGGCAAAGCGTCCGCCTCCACGCCATCAGTTGACTTTGGATGAGGCAGTTGCCCGTCTGGGACTGACAGGGATAACGCATCGCCGTATGTTTGGTGGCCTGTGCTACTATGCCAACGGTAATCCCTTTTCTTTTCTCCTGGGTGAAGACCTCGCCCTGAAACTCCCGGCCATGCAACTGGTTTCCGCGAGTGCCAGTCGGGCTGGAGACCTTTTTCATCCCGGTGGTGGGGAGTTCGTGATGCGGGAATATCTGGCGCTCAGTGCAGAGACCTTGACAGACGAAGAAAAGGTCGACGAGTTCGTGCAGGCCAGCTATGGCTTTGTGAGTGGTCGGGACAGTCCGGAAGAAGAGATTGCTCAACGGGATTTGTTAGAAGGGCGGACTGGCTTATATCAAAAGACGAAACGACCGGCCCACCAGAAGGAGAAATCGTAGGAATATCTCCACGCCCCATCTTCCGGCCTGCGCGAGTAGAGCAACGATACAGTGACAAGCATGACGCAGATCGTTCTTGGCTGGAGTGCTTTCTTTGCCTCGACTCTTGTCGCTCCGGCCGAGTGGCTGAAGAACTTTTTCCTTTTCCATCCCAGCTCGACTGTGGACGTCACGCCAGCCGTTTATGAGCTTGCCTACGAGGACATTCGCTTTGGAGGAGAGAATGGGACGCTCTTGCACGGCTGGTATATCCCCGGCCCGGGGGACGTCCTCTTTATCTGGTTTCACGGGAATGGCGGCAACATTCAGAATCGATTAGAGCACGCCTATTTGATGCACACTCATGTTGGCGGCAGCCACGTCTTGTTTGATTACCAGGGCTACGGTCTGAGTCATGGTCGTCCGTCGATTCCCGGTATTGTATCCGATGGCCGGGCCGCTATACGGCTCATTCAGGAACGGGGCTGGAGCAAAGGAAAGCGACTCGTCTTTTTTGGCGAATCCCTGGGCTGTGCGGTCGCGATTGCCCTTGCGGTTGACCCCGCACCGGAGGTACGACCGGAACGTCTGATTCTGGAAGCCCCGTTTTACTCCCTGCACGCGATGGGACAAGCCCTGCTTCTGCTCCGACCCCTGGCCTTCTTAGTGAAAGACGATCTCAACTCAGCCCGGCTTATTCCAAAGCTCACGGTTCCGCTGCTCGTTATTCATGGCACCCGGGACGGACTCGTGCCCTTTCAGCAGGGGCGCGACCTGTATGAACTGGCCCCTCAACCCAAGCAGTTTTATGAAGTCCCGGGTGGGGAACATGTTGGCCTGTACAGGATTGCTGGGCAACGGTATTTCCAAACTATTCATGACTTCGTCGCGGATGAACTTTCTCCTGGCACGACTGAATAGACGCAGGCATGACCCGATCTGAGACGGAAACGGAAGAACAGCGGCCCCGAATATTTCGCTATCTACGGGGACTGCGGCGGCTGGCGCTGGGTCTGATTGCCCTTGGGTTAAGTGGTGTCCTGGTGGGACTTCTGCTCGCTGGCTGGTTCTTATCCGAACAGCGCTATGTGGCCTTCCTTGAACAAGAACTGGAACGATTCTTACGCGCAGAAGTGGAGATTGCATCAAGTACGCTCTCCTTTCGGCAGGGGGTAGGGGTGCAGTTCAAGACGGTCCGTTTGCAGGCGTACGACGGAACCGGTCCTTTCATGACTGCCGAACGCATTGATCTCGTGCTTGACCTTAAGACGCTCTTACGCGGGCAGCTGCTCTTTCGTCATATTTTCTTCTTGAAGCCGAGCGTCCAACTCGCGCAACCGACAGCGAATGCTGAATCGGCCGCTCCGGTTGCGCGCCTGTTCTCTCATCAAGTGAATCCGTTTGCCCAGGAAGCCGAGGCTGAGGAGAATCCGTCTGATGCCAATCTCTGGTTTTCCCCACAACTGCTGGTCCACCAGCTTGTCCTAGAAGATGCAACGCTTGTCTTTCAGCAAACATCCACCGGAGTTCCTGCGGTCTTCACCCGTACACGGCTGCGGATTGTTTGGGATACAGGGGGCGTATGGGGAGAATTGAGTGCAGACTTGGGCAGGAACGGAGATGTTGGACAGCTGACGCTCCGTTCTCGCTCCCTACACTGGGAACCGGCGCCGAACGCGTCTCCAGCAGAATGGCGAGGCGACATTCGCCTCCGGAACGTTGCCGTCCAGGAGTTGGGCGCATGGTTTGGGGCAGATTGGCCCTCGGCGCGCGTAGACTTCTCGGGGAAGTATACCGGAGAGGCAAATGCGAGTACGACCGTCTCGGGTCGGCTCAGCGTCCGAGAGGCCCGTCTTTTATCTCTAACGATTGAGCGTGGCAGCATCGGCCTGGCGGACTTGCGCTGGGAGAATCCCTCAGACGCCTCTTCCTGGCTGATGGTTGCACCGGTCGCTGGGCTCCTTGAAAATCTGACTGAAAGTCTGGCCTCGCTCACGTGCAACGCCACGCTTGAAGAAGTGGCGGGCTGGTTCGTGAAGAATAGTCTCCCGGTTCGTCTGACCTCGGGACAGCTTCGTTTGCAGGACGGTCAACTGCACGCCTCGAACCTGAAGGGTTCGTACGGACGGTCCTCGACGCTAACGGAGCTGAGTGCTGACTGGGGGCCTCTGTTCTCAAAAGAGTCGCCAACACTCGGGGTCAGACTCGCTGCGCAGATAGATCTCACCGATGACCTAGACTCTTTGCTCTTACTTGTGCCACCCCAAGAACGAGAGGCGTTTCTGCCCGCAGTGCACCAACCGTCGGGACAGGCTGACCTTCGGCTGAGCGCGCAGCTTCCCCCCGGCAGGAGCACCCGGCTCTCATACTCCGCGACGGTGGAATGGCGGTCGGCCGGCATGGCCCTTCCCGAGTGGGGACTGACCCTGTCCGCGGTGAATGGGGTCGTGCATCTCACGCCGGAAGAGGCGAGGCTACAGGATATCCGTTTTCGTATGGGAGCCTCGGTCGGGTTCCTGGAGGGAACGATTGAGCAGCCCTTCACTGTCTCACAGCAGGGCCGTCTCGCCCTGTCCATTCCACAGGCGACCGTCCAGGATGTTGTTCCGCTGCTTGACGGGGCTGTGGTGGACTTACAGTCCGGACAGCTCAGCGGCAGGCTGGTTGCCCGGTTTGGTCCGCAACGTCACAGCCTGGAAACCGAGGGGCGGATTGCACTGAGCCAGGCCCGTGTGGAGGTGTTGTCGTTTCTTGAACCGCTCGATATCGCGCGGGGACAATTCTCCTGGCAGGGCCAGCAGGGTCGATTTGTCATTGAGCAGGCCAGCCTGCCCGGCGGGAGTGTGGCGGGCTCGGGTGAGTTGTTGAGCCTTGAACCCCTGGAACTGCGCGTCAGCCTGGAGTGTGGGGAGCTGGATTTCGACTCGATCGTAATCCCTGATGCCGTCCAGCCGGAGAAGAAAGAGACAGCAGAACAGAACAAGGTACGGATCGATGTCCACTGCGACCACGTGCGGTATAAGACGTTTACTGCCGCACCGGTCCGGGTCTCTGTTGACCGGTATGATCGTCAGGTTGATTTTCGCCTCGAAGAGGCCGGTATCTCGGCGGGCCACGTTCGGGGAGAAGGGACGTTCTGGCTTGACTCGTCCGCACTTTCGTTCGCCCCGCAGGTGAGTCAGGTTGAGGCGGTAGATTTTTTTGCGGCTCTTGGCCATCCAACCGATACCCTCTCAGGCATCTTAGATGCCAGCGGCGACATCGAGGTTGTGAATTGGGAGTTCTGGGATGATCCAGAGGAGTGGGATGGGGAATTGACGCTCTCAGTTCAAGATGGGGTTGCCCAGCAACTCCCGATTCTCGTGCGGCTCTGGACCGCCATCAGTCTGCAAAGCCTTCTCAGCTTCTCGTTGCCACAACTCCCCCGCGAAGGACTGCCTTTCTCTTCGCTGACCGGAGATGTCGTCGTGAGACACGGAGAACTCACCACGGAGAATCTCTCTCTCGTCGGAGAGGCCGTTCGCCTGGACGCCCGGGGTCAGGTAGACTTACGGCAGAAAATGCTTGATATCACGACCGATGTCATTCCGCTGCGTGGGATAACGAGTGTCGTTGAAAAGGTCCCGTTAGCGGGCAGACTGCTCGCCCAGAGCACCGACCGACTCACGGCGCTGCCGTTTCAGGTCAGCGGCCCGTACCACGACCCTCAGGTCAGCCTCCAGTTGCTCAGAAAAGTCGTTCCCTGACGCGCGAGAAGAGGAAAGTGGTCAGACGGCTAGAGCATCGACGTATCGGTCCTGAGGCCAAACAATATACGACCGGCAAGTTCATACAGGGGGGGCGCGATGACCGCGTGCTGGGTCAGCACGTGAATGTCGCGAAAAGCCCGCTGGAGCGGACTCGTGTCCCAGATGGCACTGGTCCCCGCGACCGTATACATGCTATCCACCACTGCGGCTGACTCGCTGGTGGCGTGGTTAGCGGCAAGACGGATAGCCGCCCGCTGCTCGAGGGAAATTGCTTCCCTCCGACACGCCATATCCCATATCTCTTGGGCCATTGCAAAGAGTCCAGCGCGGGCTGCCTGGAGCCGCGCTCTGGCCTGTGCCACCTGCATGTGGATGAATGGTCGTTCGCAGAGCGGGCGACGCCCTCCGGTTGGAATCTTGGTGCGTGCAACTTCCATAAGACAATCAATGCTGCCTCGGGCCATGCCTACGGCGACGCCGGCAACACTGATTGCCAATAGGCCAAAGGTCGGGAAGGCATAGAGAGGGCCAGGCTGCGTAGGAGGCTCAAAGCCATATGCGACTGTTCTCTCGGCGGGAATAAAGAGGTCATGGATCGCGATGTCATGACTGCCGCTTCCTCGGAGGCCGGAGACTGACCACGTGTCGATGATGTCGGCGTCCGCCGCAGGAAAGAGCATCAGACGAATATCTGGCCGTCCGTCGGAACGCAGACGGGGAGATGCCTCAGCCTCATGGATAATGCAGTTGCCCATGAGCCAGGCGCAATATTCACAACCACTGTTAAAAGGCCAACGTCCCGTGACGTGGTAGCCTCCCTCGACCGGTCTGGCCTTACCGTGTGGAGCGAGGGACCCGGCAGTGACGATATGGGGATCGCTACCATATATCTCCTGAGCAGTTTCCAGCGGAAGATAGCCGCTCGTCAGTCCTCCTGTTGCACCGATCATGGCTGACCAGCCGACTGCCCCGTCCAAGGCTGCGGCAGCCTCAATAATCTGGATGAAGAGAGAGACATCGACCTCAAGACCGCCAAGCGAGCGAGGAATGAGCAGACGAAAGAGGCCCGCAGCCGTCATGGCATCAACAAGAGACTGGGGGAGGCGACGCTGGGTTTCGATCTGATGACTGAGCGAACGGACCTGGGGAGCGAGGTCATATACGGCCTTGAGAAGGCTATCTGCTTGATCAGGGATATCCATACGAAGCCCCACAGGAAAGCGGCAGCGGGCCGTCCCGCTCCGGTGTTTGTCTCAGGGAGTAAGGGTCCCTAATAATGAATCACCGATCGAATGCTCTTGCCCTCGTGCATGAGTTCAAACGCCGTATTGATCTCATCGAGCGGCATGGTATGCGTAATGAAGTCGTCAAGAGGAATCTCGCCCGTCATGGCCCGCTCTACAAACCAGGGAAGTTCCGAGCGGCCCTTCACCCCGCCAAACGCGGTACCGCGCCAGACCCGACCCGTGACCAGCATGAAGGGCCGCGTTGCAATCTCCTGACCCGCACCCGCGACCCCAATAATCGTCGATTCTCCCCAGCCTTTATGACAGCATTCCAGCGCGGCCCGCATGGTGTTCACATTCCCGATGCACTCGAACGAATAGTCGACGCCGCCGTCGGTCATATCCACAATCACGTCCTGGACAGGAGTGTCGTAGTCCTGTGGATTGATGACATCGGTTGCCCCGAACTTCCTGGCCAGGTCGAACTTGCCGGGATTGAGGTCAATGGCAATGATGCGCTCGGCCTTGACCATGCCAGCCCCGACGATGACGGCCAGGCCGATCCCGCCCAGACCGAACACCGCAACCGTACTGCCCGGCTCCACCTTTGCCGTATTTTTGACCGCGCCGATTCCGGTGGTGACACCGCAGCCGAGGAGACAGATTTTTTCGAGTGGAGCGTCTTTCTGGATCACTGCGGTACTGATCTCAGGCAGCACGGTGTATTCGCTAAAGGTGCTGGTCCCCATGTAGTGGTAGATTGTTTTGCCGTTAAGCGAAAAACGGCTGGACTCGTCCGGCATGAGTCCGCGGCCTTGTGTCCCGCGTATCGTCTGGCACAGGTTGGTCTTGCCCGATTTGATGAATGGGCAATTCGGGTCTTCCGGCGTGTAGAGGGGAATGACATGATCGCCCTCTTTCACGCTAGTCACGTCCGCTCCAACCTCGACCACAACGCCCCCGCCTTCGTGACCGAGAATAGCGGGGAAGACCCCTTCCGGGTCCTCTCCTGACAGGGTAAAGGCATCGGTATGGCACACCCCGGTCGCCTTGACCTGGACCAGCACCTCGCCTTTTTGCGGGCCTTGGACCTCCACTTCTTCCAGTTCAAGCGGCTTGCCGGCTTCCCAGGCTACTGCTGCGCGTGTTTTCATACTGCCTCCCTGTAGATATGGGTACACCTGCCCCGTACCACAGCCCTTAGACACGAACAAGCGGAGCCGTGACGAGGGGTTCCCATACTGCCTCGAACGTGTGCAGAATCCCAACAATATTGCGAAGAATGGGGCAATCTGGTAGGGGAAGGGCACTGGTTTTCAAGGCGTTCTGCTCGTCCAAAGCATAGGTAGAGCGGAGAGGACGTAGCGTGGCTCGGCAGTTTCATATTCCAGACTTCTATAAAAGCCCCATCATTTCCCGGGTGAAAAAACACCGTCAGCTACAAGACCCCCGTAAGCAGGACCTACTGCCCACAGTGCTCGACTTTGGCCCGGTGCGTTTTATTCTTGCCCGCCATTTTGGTTTCTGTTTTGGCGTGGAGAATGCGGTCGAGATCGCGTATCAGACGCTTCAGGAGAATAGCGACAAGCGGATTTTTTTCTTAAGCGAAATGATTCACAACCCCGCAGTGAACCAGGACCTCCAGGAACGGGGGGTGCGCTTTATTTTTTCCTCCGCTGGTGAACACCTGATTGCCTGGGACGAACTCACCGCACAGGATATCGTGGTCGTGCCCGCCTTTGGGGCGAGTGTGGAGGTCCAGGACGCCCTGGCCCAACGTGGATTGGACCCGTATACCTATAATACCACCTGTCCGTTTGTGGAGCGCGTCTGGAAGCGGAGTGCGCAACTCGGCAGCAGCGGCTATACCGTGGTCGTGCATGGTAAAGCGTCCCATGAGGAAACCCGCGCGACTTTCTCTCATAGTATTCAAAATGCGCCGACTGTCGTCGTCCTCAACCTCGAAGAAGCTCGTATCTTAGGTGACATTATTCGTGGCCGACTTGAGCCGGACGTTTTCTTTGCGCACTTCGGCCATACCTGCTCTCACGGTTTCGACCCCGAGCGCGATTTGCAACGGCTCGGTGTCGTCAACCAAACCACGATGTTGGCTTCCGAAACGCGACAGGTTGCCCGGATTTTGCGTCAGGCCCTGGCCGACCGTTACGGCGAGGGGCGGCTGAGTGAGACCTTTGCCGACACGTCGGACACCCTGTGTTATGCGACGAATGAGAACCAGCACGCCACGTATGCCTTAATTGAGCATGGGGCCGACCTGAGCCTTGT
Organism: uncultured Binatia bacterium (SeqCode); assembly: GCA_965232605.1. Classification (GTDB taxonomy): domain Bacteria; phylum Desulfobacterota; class Binatia; order Bin18; family Bin18; genus Bin18. Next base: position 190,925 of record CBDDQA010000001.1, read on the forward strand.
TGTCGGTGGGTATAATTCGTCAAACACCTCGCATATTGTCGAACTCTGCCGGGCGGCCATGCCGACGTATTTTGTTCAGGGGGCAAAGGACATTGTCTCCTCATCCCACATCGACCATTTCGTTTTAGACCAGCAACAGATCGAGACGACGCAGCACTGGCTGCCCGAACACCGTCCACTCGATATTGCCCTCACCTGCGGGGCGTCCTGTCCAGATGCCATTGTGGACGAAGTCCTGCTGCGGGTGCTGTCTTTCTTTGACCAGTCACGAACAATGGAAGAGGTCTTGCGGCCCTATCCCTCCATTGCCCCAGTCGCGGGCTGAGGCCGGTCCTGCCAGGACACTCGTATGCAGCTTGAAGCGGCCGACTATATCATCCTGATTGTTGATGATCTCGACCGCGCCCTTAATTTTTATACCCAGGTTTTAGGGCTCAAACTCGGCCATCGTTCCGGAGACTACGCCCAACTCGACACCGGTGTGACCCGCATTGGCTTCTATACCCGCCCGGCCATGGCAGCCGTGGTCGGTTTCGCCCTGGAGCCGGCTCGACAGACTGCTCCTGGTTTCGAGCTAGGTTTCAAGGTCGCCGACGTTGATGCGGCCTATGCCGAAATAGTGGCGGGCGGAGCAGCGCCGGTCACCCCGCCGACAACCCGTCCGTGGGGACAGCGGACAGCCTATGTGCGTGACCCGGATGGCTATCTGATTGAATTGGCGCAGGGGCTCTAGCCGGCGGGGCGCGCATCGCCCCGCCGGAGTCGGTTAGCCTTGTTTACGGAGGGCGAAGAACGACGTGAAGTTTCCTCGCCGGGCAAGAAGCAGGAGGGTCTCTGCGTCTTTGACTGTCTCTACGGCCGTCGTGAAATCACGCACCGATTGTACGGCTTGGCGGTTCACCTCTTCGATCACATCTCCGGGACGGATGCCGGCCATCTCGGCCGGGCTGCCAGGCTCGACCGCGGTGACAACGACGCCTTTTTGATTGTCGGGCAGACGGTAGCGCTGGAGATGTTCGTCTGAGATATCGGCCACGGTCAGTCCCCAGCTGGCCTCACTCTCTTCGCGGCTGCCGCCCTGGGCGATCTGGTCGGTCAATTCTCCAAGTGCGACGGAGATGGTTTGCTCTTTCCCGCCACGCAGGACCGTGACCTCGACCTTTTCTCCGACCGGGGTACGCGCCACCATGGCCGGCAGGTCGTGGGATTTCAGAATTTTCTCGCCCTTGAAGTGGGTAATGATATCGCCCCGCTCAATCCCCGCCTTCTCTGCCGGTCCACCCTCCGTGACCTCGGCGACCAGGGCGCCGATAGGCTCTTCCAGGTCAAAGGATTTGGCGAGTTCTGCCGTGACGGTCTGAATAGCGACACCCAGCCAGCCCCGAGTCACTTTCCCCGTGTCTTTGAGTTGGTTGATGATCGACTTCGCCATATCGATAGGAATGGCAAAGCCGATCCCGATATTGCCGCCGCCCTGACTGAAGATGGCCGAGTTAATGCCCACGACTTCGCCCTGCAGGTTCAAGAGCGGACCGCCGGAATTGCCGGGGTTAATCGAGGCGTCCGTCTGGATAAAATCGTCATACGGCCCGGCGCCAATCACCCGCCCTTTGGCGCTGACGATGCCAGCTGTCACTGTTTGTTCGAGTCCAAACGGATTGCCGATGGCCATGACCCAATCGCCAATCTGCAAATCCGACGATCTCCCGAGCGGAACGCTCTGAAAGGGTTCTTCTGACTCGATTTTGATCAGCGCCAAGTCTGTTTTATCGTCAGTCCCGATAATTTGCGCCTCAAACTCGTCTTCGTCTGAGAGGCGGACCGTAATTTTGTCGGCATCCCCAACCACATGATCGTTGGTGACGATATAGCCGTCCTGGCTGATAATGAAGCCGGAGCCCAGACTGCGCTGCTGGCGCGGGGGGGGGCGGTCGCCAAAAAAGCGCCGGAAGAACTCTTCAAACGGATCTTCCCCGCCAAAGGGATTTGGTCCCGGCATGGGTCGCTGGCGCCGTTGGGAGCGGCGCGTCGAGGTCTGGGTCGTTGAGATATTCACGACCGCCGGCATGGTCGTTTTCGCTATATTGGCAAAATCGGGCAGCTGACTCACGCTGGTCACCACCGGGGGACGCGCTTCCTGGGCGCTCTTTTCCTCCTTTTTTTTCGAACCGAACAGTTCCAGGGCGTGCAGGGGAGGGCGGTCCACCAGCAGCAAGCCTGACAGGAGGAGGATGCCGACGGTGAAAACGCCGTGTTGTACCGATCCGCTCTTACGCATGCATTCCTTCCCTTTCCAGCCTTCTTTTTCCAGGAACAATTCAGAGGTCAACATCTTCCGACCACACCCGGAAATCAGGGTCTCCCGCCCTTTTCCATCTTCTCTCGCAGTTCCACCTGTTTCACAAATGAAGGGACAACCGGAGCGAATTCCGGCGAGAGGCGGTGTCGGATATCCATCGCCGCGTCAGCCGCCAGCCTCCGCAGAGGAACCGACTCCTCGATACGGGAGAATTCGTCGAGAAAAGTGAGGACATCCTCTGTCCCCACTTCTTTCAGGGCAAACAGGGCGGTCCCCTTTGTCGGCTCATCAAGGTCGCGTCGTAGAAACTCCATAATGGGCATGGCGCCCCGCGGGTCGCCAATTTTGCCTAAGGCAATCAGGACCTTTTTTTTGACCCCGGCATGCACGTCACGTAAAAACAACTGCTGGGCCAGGGCTGGGGTGGCATCGGTGGCCCGCATATTACCCAGATATTCAATGGCTTTGACCTTGACCCGAATATCAGCATCCGCGGTCGCATTGAGCAGATAGTCAATCGTCTGCGGATTTTTCATCTCTCCGAGCGACTTCACCGCACTCATGCGCGTTTCCGGTCGGTCATTCCCCAGCCGGCGGATAATCTCCTCCATTTCTGGTCCCGACCCGCGCTTCTGTTTTTCCTGGCGCAGCCGCAGCCGACTCTCGCGCGTCAAGCGGTTGCCCAGGCGCGTCCCCTGACCCAGAAATTGGGCCTCAGAGACGCACGGCACAACCCAGTCGAAAAGGCTAAAGGCGAGGAAGACAATAATGCCGAGCGTCACACCCGCTCTCTGTCCACAATACTGTTTCGTCACTCCTGCACTCATCGGTTTGCTGCCACTCGCAATCGACTGAGGATGCCCCACGCGGAGAACGGATGCAAGGGCGTTAGCTCGAGAATAAAGGGTCTTGCTCTTCACGCCGAAAGACCTGAACCTCTTCCGGGAACAGGCCCCCTTCGGGAATATCCTTGAGCGGCGTGCCGTCCTTGAGCCGCCCTTCTATCACTTCGCGATACGTACAGACCAGATAGCGATGCCCGTCACGCGGTTTGGTTGGTAAACGGGCCTTTTCGACTCGGGTCTCACCTTTCGCCTCCGGTCCGAGGATGCGTACGACATAGCGTTTCTTCATCAGCCCTTTCAATGCCCGGATAACCGAAGCGCGGGACAAACCCGTCATCTCACAGATTTCAGCATAGCCGGCCGTAATCAGTGGGGTCCGCCGTAAACCGATGGAGTGTCGCCACAAGGCTCGGTAGGTTTTCCACTCGCGCGGGTCCATGAGCCGATTGAGCTCGTCTTCCAGTAAATAGTCGGGAAGGCGCGGGGACGGTTGCCACGGAGGCCGGCGCGTCAGGCGAATCTGAACATCCGCTCCCTCTCCCGTCGCCTGTTCGTCCAATAGGGTCGTAGGCTCCTCTTTTTTCGCCATAGCCGGGTCGCTCTATTTTTCCTGGGTATAATACTGATAAATGGAAACGGTGCCAATGGGCAGAACGCAGAGACGAGAGGGCTGGGGATGCGTCTACCCGCCGCTGATGTCAGGGAGAACCCATGAAGATTCGGTCCATTACGATAGGACTCGATCCCGGCTTTCCGCTGAAGACCGCTCGGATCACGCAAGGGGGACGCTTTGCCCAAGCAGTAAAGACCATCTGCGAGGAGGAAGGGCTAGCGGTGCAAACCCTCCGTTTGGCCACTCCTCCATTTCCTCAGTATCTGGCCGGCTGCTCCCCTGCCACGGTCCTGCGCTTTGCCCAGGAACTGGAAGCCTGCTGTCTCGCCAGTGGGTTGGATTATTGCGCGCTCGGACCGGTTGACCCCAGCCGGCCCGAGGAGCACCAGTTTGTTGACCTGTTGCCAGACCTGATCGCCGGGACTGAAATCGTGTTCGTCAGCGCGCGTCTCGACAACGGCGTCCAGGTCCCTGCCCGGCCCGTCACCCAGGCGATTGCCGGCGTTATGAAGACGGTCGCAGACACAACGCCAGATGGATTTGGCAATCTCCGGTTTGCAGCAGGAATACACATCCGTGCCCAGACACCGTTCTTTCCAGCAGCGTTTCACACTGGAACGCCGGCCGTTTCCCTGGCCCTTGAAGCCGCCGATGTGGTAGCGTCCGTTGCCCGGCCCGACCTCAGCCCGACCGAGCTTATCACCCGGATACAACAGGCGTTTGAACGCCAGCTTCATCCCCTTGAGCGCCGTCTGAAACGCTTGGAGCAGCAGCATTTTCGATTTGCGGGGTTTGACCTGTCACCGGCGCCGGGTCCTGGGAGCAGTATTGCCCGAGCGATTGAGCGGATCAGCGCCGTTCCCTTTGGCAGTCCGGGCACGCTTGCCGCCGCCGCCTCGGTCACCGCGGCGCTCAAAGAGACGGCCCTCGATCAGTGTGGCTACTGTGGACTCATGTTGCCAGTGCTCGAAGATGCGGGTCTGGCCGAACGCAATAATCAGGGGAAAATCCGACTCCCCCAACTGCTGACCTATTCTGCGGTGTGTGGCACGGGACTCGACACCATACCGCTGGCCGGCGACGTCTCTCAACACCACCTGATGGGCCTCCTCTCAGATGTTGGGGCCTTGGGCTGGAAGTTGCAGAAACCGCTCTCCGTTCGTCTGCTCCCGGTCCCAGGCAAGCAGGTCGGTGAGATGACCACGTTTGACTTTCCCTATTTTGTGAACACGCAGATCATGGCCGTCGACTAGTGGGCGGCTGAGGACGTGTGGAAGATCGTACCATGCGGCAAGGACAGGTGGGACAAAAGGGGAGGACGACCTGGGGGCGACGGCTTCTCGCATGGTCAGCGGTCCTGAGTTATTGCGGACTTCTCTACTATCTGTCCGATCAACCCAGAGTGCGTCTTCCCCAGGTGGTTCTTTCCTCCGATACCGTGGCCCATGTGGCAGCGTATGCCGTATTGGGTTGGCTCTGGACAGTGGCGCTCAGAGAGACGTGGGAGGGATGTTCGTTCCTGGACATCGTGCTTTTCGCCCTTCTCTTTACTCTTGGATATGGGCTTAGCGATGAATGGCATCAGGGCTTCGTGCCGGGACGTGTGTCCAGCGCGGCCGATGTCGTTGCAGATGTGATAGGCGGCGGGCTGGGCGCGGGCAGCTTCTTTCTGTGGACCAGGAGAAGGGCCGGGGAAGATGCCCGACCCTCAGCCAGCGCGCCGCCGTCTTAGTCTTGCCAGGGGAGGGGCATGTGTTCATTGTCTGCGGTGCAGACTCTGACCGGTGCCTGGCCAAGAGCCGCAACAATGAACATATCTTCTGTTCCGGTGTTGACTATCTGGTGGATCACATTGCGTGGGATCTGGAGGGTTGAGTTCGGACCGAAATCCGTATCCTTTCCCTCGACCGTCAAGCGTCCCGAGCCGCGCAACACGACGATGGCTTCTTCGCAGTCGTGACGGTGAACGGGCGTCCCACTGCCGGCTTTGATGGTTTGCATCCACATTTCCAAGGTCTGCATCCCATGTTCGGGACCGGCCAGGGTCTGGTGTTCCAGACCGGGGAGGGCGAATTTTTCTACTGTTTTGTTGTGGACGACTGGCATCTGTTCTTCCTCCTCTCAAAGGTGTTGGTGTACCAATACCACAGAAGGGGTGTGTCTTCGAGCCGCTCTGATGGTGACACGGCTATGGGTGAGCGAGTAGGGGTGAGCAAGGCAGCCGGGAGCGCTCGATTATGAGCAATCTCGACGTAATAGGCTGAGTGTGCCACAATACCTCCGCTTGACGCAGTACAACTGGTGATGGCCGATGGCGGAGTAGAGGGAGGTGTCAGTGAAAGGGCACGCCCGACAATTTATGGCGGCAAACGATGTGGTGGTCTCTCCCGAGACGACCCTGGCCGAGGCTGCGCGCCAACTTGCCCGGTTGGACATCACCGGCCTGCCCGTCACCGATGCGAACGGACGGGTTGTGGGCATCATCACCGAAAGCGATATGCTCGACGCCTTTCTTGCCCGGCGCTCCAACGACGTGAGTGTGGAAACACTGATGACGGAACATGTGATAACCGTCGACGAATTCACCCCTGCGGAGCAGGTGCTCACCATTTTACGAGAGCAGAAAATCCATCACCTGCCCGTGGTTCGCCAGGACGTGGTGGTTGGTCTGATCACCCCCCAGACTGTCATTCACTATATGGTCTCGCATGAATTCCCCTCGCCACCGGACGCCGCCTAGTTGATTTTCATCTCAGGAAAAGACCTCGGCTCTATACTCCTCGGCTTACTCCGTCTGGCCTGTCAAGAGGTGTGTCGTATATGAAAGATGAATCCACATCCCACCTGTCCCAGCGTTACTGGCGCACGAATCTGCTCATTGTCGGAGCCCTGCTCAGCGTCTGGTTTCTCGTTTCTTTTGGGCTGTCCATTCTGTGTGTTGACGGGCTGAACACCATCCGGCTGGGCGGCTTTCGGCTTGGTTTCTGGATGGCGCAACAGGGCTCGATGTATGTCTTTGTTATCCTGATCTTCGTGTACGTGTGGCTGATGAATCGTCTGGACCGGGAATACGGCCTGGAGGAGCGAGAAGAGGCGCACGGCGAGCGGGGAGCCCGGTGATGGACCTCTTTTCGGCAGATCCGGTCAAAATCTGGACCTTCATCATCGTTGGTCTTTCGTTTGCGCTCTATATCGGTATCGCCTGGCGGGCCAAAGCCGAGTCAACGAGCGACTTTTATGTTGCCGGCTCGCGGGTCGGTGCCGTTGCGAACGGCATGGCGACCGCCGCCGGGTGGATGAGCGCGGCCTCGTTTATCTCGATGGCCGGCATGATGTCCTTCCTGGGACGTGACGGGGCCATGTATCTGATGGGCTGGACGGGCGGGTATGTGCTCCTGGCGCTGTTGCTTGCGCCCTACCTGCGGAAGTTCGGGAAATACACCGTGCCGGACTTTGTTGGCGAACGCTATTACTCGCAGACCGCCCGGGTCGCCGCGCTGGTCTGCGCCATCTTTGTCTCGTTTACCTATGTGGCCGGTCAGATGCGTGGGGTCGGTGTCGTATTTGCGCGTTTCTTAGAAGTCCCGGTCGAGTTTGGCGTGATCATCGGCATGGCCATCGTCTTTATCTACGCCGTCACCGGTGGACAAAAAGGCATTACTTATACACAGGTCGCCCAGTACTGTGTGCTGATCTTTGCCTATATGTTGCCCACCTTTTTTATCTCTCTGCTGATGACTGATACGCTGCTCCCCCAGATTGGTTTTGGGGCGGAACTGACAACGGAGCCAGGCACGTCTCTGCTGGATAAACTTGACGGCCTCAGTCAGGAACTTGGTTTTGCGGCCTATACCGGTCGGGGGAGTAAAACGACTATTGATGTCTTTTTTGTTACCCTTTCCCTGATGGTCGGGACGGCCGGTCTGCCGCATGTCATTACCCGTTTCTTTACGGTTCCGAAAGTGAAAGATGCGCGTCTCTCAGCCGGCTGGGCCCTGCTGTTCATTGTTATCCTGTACGCCACCGCCCCGGCGGTTGCGGCGTTTGCCCGGACGAATCTCTTGACGACCGTTCACAACACCGAATATGCCCAGGTGCCTGACTGGTTCTCGAAATGGGAGGAAACCGGCCTGATCCGGTTTTCCGATAAGAACCAGGACGGCCGTATTCAGTATTACAATGATCGCAATCCTGCCTTTGCCGAGCGCGCGGCGGCGCACGGCTGGCAGGGCAACGAGTTGTATATCGACCGCGATATTATCGTGCTGGCCAACCCGGAAATTGCCCAACTGCCGGCCTGGATCGTGGCCCTGGTTGCGGCCGGCGGTCTGGCGGCCGCCCTGTCTACCGCGGCTGGCCTGCTGCTCGTCCTGTCGATGTCGGTCTCTCATGATCTGATGAAAAAGGTGCTCCGCCCGGACATCACCGAGCAGCAAGAGTTGCGCTATGCCCGTTTCGCCGCGGCCGGAGCGGTGATTATTGCCGGCTATTTCGGCATTTATCCGCCGGGGTTTGTCGCTCAGGTGGTGGCGTTCGCCTTTGGCCTGGCCGCTTCGAGCTTCTTTCCGGTGATTGTCCTGGGAATTTTCTCCAAACGCCTGAACCGGGCCGGAGCGATTGCCGGCATGATCTGCGGCATGAGTTTCACCACCGCCTATATTCTCTATTTCAAATTTATCAGCCCCGAAGCCAATACGGCCGAGCACTGGCTCTGGGGCATCTCGCCCGAAGGCATTGGCGGGGTCGGCATGTTAATCAACTTCGGCGTTGCGCTTGTCGTTTCCGCGTTCACCAGCCCGCCACCACTCGCGGTTCAGAACCTGGTTGAGGAAATCCGTATCCCGCGGCATTAGCGGTTCATGGGGATTTTATTGAGGCGAAAAGAGGGCAATAGTCAATCCGATGAATGCGAATAGGGCAACAAGATAAGGACCTATGCAGTCAGAGACCTGACGATACATGATGGCCATATCCCACCAGGATTTTCCGTGGGCAATCAGCTCTCTGCATCTTTTTATCTCCAAAATAAACTCATTGGGGCGACACTGGTCGGGCTCTTCTTCGACTTCCTCTCCCTGCTTGAATGTGACCTTGATCTTTCCCCAACTCGTACTTCGTAGTAACCAAAATTCTCCTTTTTCGATCTGTTTGTCGATAACCTCTCTATATTCTGGTGGGACTTTCTCTTCTAAGAGTCCCTTTAAGTGTGGTTTTAGCACCCCTCGAAGTTTCTCTCGCCTTATATTGTAAAACCCTCCTTGGAACTCCTCTGCTCTTACCTCCTTCTCATAAGTCCAATAACGCCATCCCAGGAGGAGCCACATGGTAAGAATCAAGGACTTGAAAGTCCATTCATTCTGAATCGTGAAACTTGCGCCAAAAAATGCCAGTTTCTCAATCTCGACGTTCCCCCATGAGTACAGTGCGAGTGCAACGCTTACTCCGAGGAACATCTTTCGCCTTTTTTGAAAGCCTGCCCAAAGCCGCACTTCGGCTCTTTGGTCTATCGTGGAATCTTTCTCATCTGGCGAAACCTGCGCGTCTTTTTTGTTGTCCGGTGTCCCATATCCATGTGCTTCTCGCCAGTCTTGAGCGATTTCCGTGAATGGTTTGAGACACTGTTCGCTTCGTCCAGCCATAGTCATCCCCCTACCTCATTGTTTTCTCTTTGCTGATCGAAGATTCCTCACGGCTGTATATCATACCTTGCCTTAATCGACCGTACCAAGAAACTTGCGTCGTATACCATCTCCTGGACTTGGGGCCTCTCCTGAAAACAGAGAATCACGTTTGCTGCTCTTGGTTCTGAAAAGAAGAATGTCTCTCCTCCTGTGGTACGACTCGTGGCAGTTCCGTTGGGATTTATAGAGGTTTCTGTGGTCACGGGGCTCGTGTACGAGGATGTCTCGGTGTAGCGGTCTGAATCGATAATGACAAAATACTGGAAGCCATGCGCTAAGGCGATTTCAGCGGAGCGAAGCAGCGTAAAATCCACGACTCGTTCGCGGCTCGTAGAGCGATTTCCCTTAAACGTCACACGGAACGTCTGAGGACCAAGTTGCATCTCAGAGAATCCTCCGTCGGACCCCTGCTTCTGATAGTCGGTCGCACTCGCACACCCCACCCAGAGGATCAAACAGAGCGCGTAGATATACAAACCCTTTCGTTGCATCGTTTTCCTCCTCCGTACCTGATAACGTGCCCAGGAATGCCGGGCCGTATCAACTGCACAACAACGAATGGAGTGAGTCCCGCATATTCACCACAGCGCGGGTAGCTACTCCCGCGCTTTATGGTGGTTCTGGTATTCAGCAGGCGACCCGACTCAGCGGGTACGTTGCTTGCAGTTGATGAGTGTGAAGATGGCCAAAATGGGAGGGAATGTCAATGTGGAGAGACTTGGCAGAAATTTAGAAGCCCGAATCTGGGTGATTCTGGAAGAGACTGTATGATGCCACGGTTACGGCAGAGGAAGGGCACGAACGCGAATACGGTTTTCTTCTACAACAACAATAGCTCCGGTTCGGAGATCATCTTCAATCGTTGGCAGTATTTTCAGCAGGATGGATGCCAGGCGCTCAGGACGATTGTTTTGGAGACGGAGAGAGATATCACTGGGCTGGGCGTAGCGAGTACTTACAAGAAGTGCCGAGTAATCGAGGTCTTGGGTGATTCCGGTTCGTCCATCAAGGCGGGGATGTTCAAGAATGATAGAATCCAGGGCATCTTGAGGGAGTATATCGCTGACGCGGATAATATCGCGTCCGCCAGTCTTGAAAATAGCGACGGTGCGAGGGGAAATATGATGATCGGCCAAGTAACGCACGATCTAAGACGTGTGATGCGTATTGTGCGACGGTCCCTACGGGGGGCCGGCCGGAGACCCCTCACCCCAACCCCTCTCCCTCAAGGGGAGAGGGGCTTTTCTTACCCTCGCCCAGGGGGAGAGGGGACTGGACGCACTAGCTTGGAGAAGGCGGGCTGCCCCAACCCCTCTCCTACGTATGCTGCGTATGAGCAAAGGGGGGAGGCAATACCGCGTCACTCCCGCGCAAGCGGGAGTCCAGGGCGGTGGTGGGCGCAACGCGCTGGCCCCGCCGAGGCTTCTGGAGCCGCTGGATTCCGGGTCAAGCCCGGAATGACGCCGGGGGGCGGAGGACCGGCGCTTTTCAAGGAAGGTGCAGCACACGTCTAAGACGGGTAGGCCCGGGACTGCTCAGAGGCTAACCACGCGCCATAGGCAGCCGCTTGTTGGACATCTTCTTCGCTGAGTTCTGGATACTCGCGCGCGATTTCCTGGCACGACATGCCCGAGGCGATCATACGAAGAATTACGGAGACCGTGATTCGGGTGCCAGTAATAGTCGGCTGCCCCAGGCAAATATCCGGGTCTGCGCTAATCCGGCCAAACGTCATGGCTGATTGCCTCCTTCCTGGAAGGCATCCGGCTCGCCAACCCCACTATACTTCTTTACGACTTTCTCATGCGCGGCTTTCTCGGCAACAAAGTCCAACGCCGCTCTCACTGTTTCGGCAGGACGCCGGGTCTTCAGATAGCGACCGACTTGGCGCAATTGTTTCTCCTCCAATCGGGTGGTGACATTCTTCTTGGACATGAAGCAATCCCTCCGCTCTCCTGACGAAGGTCAGCCTACCGAGTTCCCCCGAGACTGACAGGCGTTCGGGAATGTAAGGAGTGGAAAGTCGAGATGTGGGCAGGGGCGGAATCGAACCGTCGACACGAGGATTTTCAGTCCTCTGCTCTACCGACTGAGCTACCTGCCCACATGGCGGGGCACCCTCTTAGCAGCTAATCCAGTTTCTTGGCAAGCCCGTTCTATGATAATGACCTTGGGCGGGGAGGGACGCAGCCATGTCGGGGAGACCAGGCGCAGGACGCAACACGCCGCTGATATCGGTGATCCTGCCGACTTTTGATCGAGCGGATTTATTGCCACGGAGTATTGCCTCGGTGCTGGCCCAGACGTTCACGGACTGGGAGCTGATCATTATCGACGATGGCAGCACCGATAATACGGCCGAAGTGGTCGCCGCCTGGCAGCAACAGTCGGCCCGAATTCGCTCTGTCCGCCAGGCCAATCAGGGGGTTGGGGCGGCACGCAACCGTGGCGTTGCGGAAGCCCGTGGAGAATATATCGCCTGTCTCGACAGTGATGACGAATATCGCCCGGCCCATTTGGAGACGCGGCTCGCACTGTTGCGTCGGCATGATCTGGATTTGATTCAAGGCGGCGTCGAGGTCGCTGGCAAGGAGTGGGTCGTTGACTTCTTTGATCCGACCAAGCTCATCCGCATATCCGAATGTGTGATCGGCGGGACGTTGTTCGGAAAGCGTACGGTCTTTACCGAGTTGGGCGGATTTTGTGACCTGAACTACGGGGAAGACCTTGACCTGTGGGAACGGGCGCAAAAAGCGTTTAAGACCAGGACCTTTCGCGAACCAGTAACCTATATTCTTCACGAAACGCCCAATAGTCTGCGCATGGTTCGGTTTGAGGAGTGGGCCGCCCGGCAATCCGAATAGCCGGCTGACACGGTGTACGCCTGAGCGCACCGGTTATGTAGCGGGCTGACTCTCGTCTGCGGCCGGAACGCGGTCTCTCAGGCAATACACCCCCAGGTAGAACAGGGGTGTGTCGAGCAGGGCAAAGACCAGCTTGAAGGCATACGAGGACAGCGCCAGCGGTATGAGTTTGTCAATCGAATCCACGGCTGAACCGAGCGCACCGGAAGCATACAGAATTGACGAGATGAGAAACGTATCAACGATCTGGCTGAGCATGGTCGAGCCGTTATTGCGCAGCCATAAATGTCGTCCCTTGGTGAACTGTTGCCAGAAATGGAAGAGGTACACATCAACGGACTGAGCGACCAGATAGGCAATCATGGAGGCGACAACGCCCGGTTTCATAAAAGCGTACACCGCCTCAAACGTGGCGGTCGCCCCTGATACGCCCGAGGCGTCCGGCAACACGTGACCGAACCACATCAGGAACAGCATGAAGAAGTTCATGCAGAAACCAACCCAGACGATGGACTGCGCCCGCCGCCGGCCGTAGAGTTCGCTGATCAGGTCGGTGGCCAAAAAGGTAAAAGGGTAGGCCAGCAGCCCAGCCGGGATCACAAACCAGCCAAGGTCGACGAACTTCGTAATCCCGACCACGTTCCCCAAGGTCAGCGCGGTGATAAAAATGCCGGCCAGAAAGGAATAGAGCACCTCGCGGCTATGGGCCGACCAGGCCCGGTCAGGCGGCATCGGATGTCAGTTACGCCCGGGAACGTAGGCGCTCTTCCACCTGCCGCTCGGCAAAATCAATAACCTGGGCTTCCAGGCAGGTCTGGTTGAGCCGGTCAATTTCCTGCACCCCGGTTGGGCTGGTGACATTGACCTCGGTCAGGTAGTCGCCAATGATGTCGAGCCCGACAAAATACAGCCCGTCCCGCTGGAGAAACGGGGCGACGGTTCGACAGATCTCTTTATCGCGGTCGGTGATATCTGCCTTGACGCAGGTTCCGCCCACGTGGATATTGCCCCGGTTTTCATCGGCCCGGGGTACCCGCAGGGTGCAGCCGATGGGCTCACCGTTCAGGGCGATGAGGCGCTTGTCTCCTTGCCGGACTTCCGGGATATACTGCTGGGCAATGATGGCCTCGCGCCCGTCCTGGGTCAGGGTTTCGAGGATAGAGTTCAGATTCCGATCATCCTGATGGACATAAAAAATCCCGGCCCCACCGTGTCCGTCTACGGGCTTGATAATCATCTCTCCGCCCAGCTCATCGAGAAATGCCTTGAGGCGCTGTGTGTCGTGGGTGATCAAGGTCGCGGGGATGACGCTGGGAAAGTTGAGGGCGTAGAGTTTTTCGTTTGCCGCGCGCAGACCGGCGGGACGGTTGAGGACAACCGCGCCTGCATTCCGGGCCAGGTCGAGCAGCTGGGTCGCGTGCAGATAGGCAATATCAAAGGGCGGGTCTTTGCGCATGAAAATCGCGTCGAACTCGCCTAAGGGGCCCGTTTTCTCTGCGCCAAGAGTAAAATGGTTGTCTAGCTCCCGGCGCAGTTCGACCCGGCGGGCCCGGCCCATGGCGCGCGCGCGTTCGATAAACAGGTCCGACATCTCCAGATACCAGACCTCGTGTCCACGCGACTGGGCCTCAAGCATGAAAACAAAGGTCGTGTCCTTGTCGATCAGGACGTGTTGAATCGGGTCCATGATAAAGGCGAAACGCATCATGCTGCTCCCTCTGAGCCGGCGCGCTCTCGTCAAACCGAAGACGGATTTCCTCTGCCCACCGGGGCGGTATGCTAGGCAGTCGTTGGGTTTAAGGCAAGGGGGAAGGGATAGCACCCCACAGAAACTGACACAGAGCGACCGCAGCGATACTCGCCGTCTCCGCCCGCAGCAGCGTAGCGCCCAGACTGACCGACACAAACCCGGCGGCCTGGGCCTGCTCGATTTCTTCGGGAGCAAAGCCGCCTTCCGGACCGACCAGAATATGCAGGGAGTCGAACTGAGTGGCGGGTTGGGCAAACTCCCTGAGATGGCGTGTCCTCTCTCGTTCCGAGAAAATCAGCCTCCCTGAAGAAGCCGGGACGGAATGCAAGAACTCGGGAAAAGACTGGGGTAGACGAATCTCGGGCGGTGGGCTGCCCGACTGTTTTGCCGCGGCGCGGGCAATATGCTGCCAGCGCGCCAGGCGTTCGGCCCGCTTGCTGTCAGGAATACGGGCAACCGTAAAGGCCGAGACAAAGGGCACAATGGCGTGCACGCCGAGCTCAGTGGCCTTTTCAATCACCAGGTCCATCTTGCGTCCTTTGAGCGCGCCCTGAGCCAGTGTGAGGTGAAAGGGGTGGGTTGCGGGAGGGACGTGTTTCGTAATGCCGACCTCGGCATGGGTCGGCGCGATACGAAGAATCTCGCCGTGGTAGGCCGCGCCTCTTTCATCATACAGGGTGACTTGTGCGCCACGCCCGAGCCGCAGGACGTGGCGCAGATGATGAAACTCTGCCCCGCTGAGCTGAGCCCGATCCTGGACGATGGCCTGGGATGAGATGAAGAAGCGTCGCATGTCACCCGCTGTCCGGTCGGTCGGAGCCTCGACGTAAGACCAGGGTTGCCCAGTCGTCTTTGGAGTGGTGTTCTACGAGAGTCCAGTCCGGTGGGCTGAATGCCTCTAGTACGGACTCGGCCTGGTCGCTCTGGATACCGGACAGGATGGCGTGGCCGGCATGTGTCAGTATGTGGGTGAGGGCCGGACAGAATGCAATCAGCGTTGCGGCAAAAAGGTTGGCGACGACCAATGGAAAAGGTGCCGGAAGGTCGGTGAGGCTGGCCGCGCTGATATGGACGGCTGTGGCGACATCGTTCACCGCTGCGTTTTTCTGCGCTTCTTGGCGTGCGGTCGGGTCGATATCCGTTGCCCAGACTGAGGGAGTCCCCAGCTTGGCCAGGGCAATAGCCAGAATCCCGGAGCCGGTGCCCAGGTCCAGGGCCTGCGTTGGAGGACCATAGGTGTCGCACAACGCTTCGAGCGCTTCCAGACAGGTGCAGGTGGTCGCGTGATGACCTGTGCCGAAGGCCATGCTGGGGTTTATCTCGATGACCTCTCGCTCAGACTGCGCCGGCCGGACCTCCCAGGGTGGGAGGATAAGCAAGCGTTGTCCAACCGGAAGGGGAGGGAAGTGGGTTTTCCAGTGCTCCTGCCAGGACTCACTGGCGATGAACGCGCACTCAGGAACACTGGTGTCCAGGGCGGGGTACTCGGTGGCGATACGCTGGAGATGTTTCGTCAGACTCGCCAACAGCGCCCCGGAGTCCCGGTCTGCGGGAAAAAAGCCCTGGACGAGCGTCCAGGCTGGCGGTGGCGTGTCCGGTTTCCACTCTCCCTCAGCAATGCCGCTTGAGCCGAGTTCGACCAGAAGATCGGAGACGGCCTCAACCGCCTCAGTGGGGACGGACACCGCAACCCGCAGCCAGCGCTCTGGGCCCATAATCTATGAATTCATTGGCCCACAATAACCAGTGTCTGCTCGGCTGGATTGAGATAGGTATTGGCAACGTGCTGCACATCGGCCGGCGTCACCTGCTGGATATGGTCGAGATAGCGACGGCCATGCGTATGCCCGAGGCCGTACAGCTCGTTGAAGGCCAATTCTTCAGATTGGGCGGCATTGGACTGGAGGGAAATCTCATAGCTGCCGGTCATATATTTCTTGGCCCGCTCAAGCTCATCAGCCGTGACTTTCTCCTGGCGGAGGCGTTCCAACTCCGTTTGGGTGGCGCTGACCGCTTCGTCCACGCTGCCAGGGTCTGTGCCCAGGTATACGCCAAAGGTTCCTGGGGCGAGTCCTTCAACGCTGAACGCGGTCACGGAATAGGCCAGGGCACGCTGTTCACGCACCTCATAGAACAGCCGTCCCCCTTGGCGAGACAGGATGGTATCGAGGACTTTCAGCGCATACCGGTCCGGATTGTCAAGGGTAACGCCCTGAAAGCCCAGGACTACATGGGCTTGTTGTTTCTCCGCCTTTCTGGTTGCGGTCCGGACACCGTTCGGGCGAGCCTCTGGCTCTGGGGCGGAGGGTGGCGTGACCGCGGGCAGGTTCGATAAGCCGGCACTCAGGCGGTCAATCAGCTGCGTTGTCTCAACGTCGCCCACAACACTCAGCACCAGGCGTTCAGGGTCGAGGAGGGTTTTGTAGTAGGCGGCAACCTGCTCTTGCGTCATGGTGCCGACGCTGGCTTCGCGGCCGAGGGTCAGCAGGCGATAGGGATGCGTCTGGTACAAGGTCTGGTAAAACAGATCAAACGCCACCTGAGCGAGGTCATCTTCACGATTTTTGAGGGCCAGTAAAATCTCACGCCGCCGTTTTTCGACCTCATCGGCGGGAAAAGTCGGATGGAGCAGAGTCTCAAGGAAAATATCAATACCTTCCTCGACGTGGGTCGTGAGAAACGAGCCCGATAAGCCCAGACTATTCCGTCCGGAAAAGCCGTTTAAGCCGCCTGCCAGCGATTCAACCGCTTCCGCCAGGCTGAGGCGTGAGAATTGCTGGCTGCCACGAGTCAGCAGGCCGGCAATAAAATTGCTGATGCCCGCGTTGGGTTCGTCTTCAAACAACAGGCCACCGAGCGTTACTGCCTGAACCGCCATGACCGGAACGCCGTGGTGTTCCTTCACCAGCAGACGAACGCCATTATCGAGGCGAACGGCGGTCACCGCGCCGTTGTTGGCTCCGTTCGTTCCTGCCGGGGCGCCGGCCTTGCTGACCGGTTGGTCGAGGCGGTGGCATACGTGGGTGATGTCCTCGGCGGTCGGAAGACTGGCGTCCTGCGTCTTGCCCAG
Organism: uncultured Binatia bacterium (SeqCode); assembly: GCA_965232605.1. Lineage (GTDB taxonomy): Bacteria > Desulfobacterota > Binatia > Bin18 > Bin18 > Bin18. Next base: position 208,047 of record CBDDQA010000001.1, read on the forward strand.
AATGACGGCGTTGAGACTCGTGGGAGAGAGGTAGTGGCGCGCGACGCGCTGAATATCCTGGGGGGTAACCGCGGCCAGGCCGGTGAGATAGCGCTGCTCATAGTCGGGGTCCGAGAAGACCGTGAGAAAATACCCCAGTTGACGGGCCTGGCCCTGGACGGTCTCCCGCCGGTAAACAAAATCACTGGCCAGATTCGTGCGGGCCCGGTCGAGTTCTGCCTGGGTGACAGGCGTGTGCTTGTACTGAAAAAGCTGGGCCAGACTCTGTTCGAGCGCTGGCCGAATCTTTTCTTGTTCCAGGGCCGCGGCCAGGATGAACAGGCCCGAATCGGCCGGCGTATAGGCACTGGCCGTAATCCAGTTGACCAGTTCCTGTTCGGCTTGGAGCTTTTGGACCAGGGGCGAGCTTTCTCCGCCGCCCACGATAAAGCTGAGGAGGTCCAGGGCGAAAATATCGGCGTGTTCGGCCGGCGGAAGGGGAAAGCCCATATAGAGGTAGAACTCCTCGACATTCATATCCACGATGGAGAGGCGCAGTTCGGTCTGGGCCGGTTCGGTCGGACGAGGACGGACGGGAAGTTGCGCGGCGGGGGTCTGGCCAAACAGCCGCCGGACTTCGTGTCGCGCCTTTTCCCGATCAATATCCCCAACGATCACGACCGTCATATTATTGGGCTGGTACCAGCGCTGGTAGAAGTGCACGACGCGCTCCCGATTGAGCGCCTCAATGGTTGCGCGATAGCCAATAATTGGACGACCGTACGGGTGCTGTGTATAGGCGACCGCAAACAGCTCGGTTGCCGCTCGCGTGGTGGGTGAATCCTCGCCGCGCTTCCATTCTTCCATCACGACCTGGAGTTCTTTGTCCAGTTCGCGTGGATCAAAAGTCGAGTTTTGGATAGCATCGGTCAGAATATCGAGGCCGTCTGAAAAATGTCGGGAGGCCAGGACGATATGGTAGACGGTATGGTCCGCGGTGGTAAAGGCGTTGATGCTGCCGCCGGATGACTCGATTTCAGAAGCGATGGCTCCGACCGGACGCCGCTGGGTACCCTTAAAGAGCATATGCTCATGGACGTGGGCGGCGCCGGCAACATCGGGAGTTTCATCCGCACTGCCGGCCTTGACCCATATCTGGATGGCGACGACGGGCGCAAAATGGTCTTCTTGAATGGCGACGCGCAGGCCGTTTTCGAGCGTGCAAAGCAGACGATTTGAATTCTGTTGCGAGTCGGTTGTGGGGTTCGACATGGCCCCCCTGTGTTTCACACCCCCGAAAGGGAGTCAAGGAATACGGAGGCAGGAGGCGTGCAGCTAAAAGAACAGGAGGGAAGTCCGGCCTGCGAGGAGGGGGACTTGAACCCCCACGGGTGTTACCCCACTAGTCCCTCAAACTAGCGCGTCTACCAGTTCCGCCATCCTCGCGAAATACAGGACACTTTCAGCATGAAAGATGAATGCGGACGGGGATAATACCGCGCTCCTCCTGGCTGGTCTAGGGGGGCAAAGGGGGGCCGTTATCCCTCCTGGACCACGGGCGCGGGTGGCATGGCCGGCGGAGCCGGCTGCTCGGGTTGATGCCACCACCGCCGGAACGTGCCTGTGGCCACGCGCCCCATAACTGTTGGGGTAAAGAAGCTGGAGGGTGGCTTGAGCATCTGCAGGACTTCTCCGATGTGACGCCGCAGGGTCAGGTCTTCGATAGCGGCCGTGAAGAGGGCATTCATATAGGGGCCAACAAGACGTGCGCCTCTTGGACGTGCGCCTTCCGTTGTCGGCAAGCTGAAGTCGGCTCCGGTTGCGAGACCCCACGGGGCGGCCTGGACCCGGGCCTGGGCCCTGAAGAAATGCCGCGACAGGTCCGGATGCGTCGGACCGTATTTTTTGAGGCACTCGTCCAGCGTACCGGCAGAGAGGGTGCCGGTTGTCATGCCTTGCCCATACACGGGATTAAACGCACAGGTGGCATCGCCGACGGCAATAAAGCCGTCTGCGCGCGCTTTCCATTTTTCATACCGGCGGAATCGATTCGCCATTTTTCGGTAGGCATAGACCGAAGAGATAGGCTTGGCCACATGTACCGCGTCGGCCACGACCGGAGAGCGCAGCTGCGAGAGCGCCGCCGTAAATTCCTCCTCATCCTTGGGCGGATAGTGCTTGGAGACGCCGGCCAGGGTGACAATCCAGCGCTTGCGTTCGACCGGGAAGAGCACGCCGGCCAGGGGGTGCTCAGGCAGTTTGAGATCGAGCCAAATACCCTTCCACCACCAGTCCTTGGGGAGTTGGTCGGGCGCTTGATACCAACGCGAACTATAGCCGGTATGGGCATCCACAACAGTCTCAGGCGGAGGCGGAATGCCGAGTTCCTGGAGCCAGTACGGCGCTTTTGACGCCCGCCCACTGGCGTCAACGATCAAGTCAGCCCGAATCGAGGTGGGTTCCCCCGCGGCGCGGGGTACGAGATGCACGGTATCAATACGTGGCTGGCCGGCGGCAGCCACGCCCAGGCCGGTCACACGCGTTTGGTCGCGGAATTCAACATTGGGCAGCGTGCCGAACAACTCGCGAACGGTTGATTCAATCAGATGGCGGCTGGCGAACAGCGTCAGCATGCCGGTGGGACGACGAGGCTCCCAGCCCCAAGTCCGGAGCGTGGCAAAGTCGTTGCCAAAGTCAATCTCATGCGCTCCGCGCTCAAGCATCAGAGTGTCAAAGCCTGGGAAGAGGCGGTTGAGCTCGCGCCGGCCGCGCACGAGCAGGGCATGAACGTGACGGCTCTGCGGAACCCCGGCGCGTTCCCGCGTGCCGTCAGGACAGGTATCCCGGTCCAGGACGGTCACTCTGTCAAAATGGGCGCTGAGTATGCGTGCGGTGCACAGGCCGGCCATGCTGCCACCAATGACGACCGCGTGCGTATGAGACATGCGTTGCTCCCGTGTGTCTACTGCTCCAAGATCATGTCAGACCGACCCGAGTCAGTGTCGGACGGCTTGGGCCAACCCGCACTTGCCTGAGACACTGTGCGGCGCCGGCGGCAGGCGAGTTCCACCCGATACTCTCAAGGATTAGTTGCCTGCCGCGGGTCCTTCGGCCTGCGGCTCTTCGCTTTCGGATACCACTGGTGCTGTCGACTCTGAGGTGGCTTCCGTTTCTAGTGCCGTGTCCGTTCCTGCTTCGGTCTCGGTCAGCGGAGGGGCGACAGATTGAGTGTCTGAGGCCTGGCCTTCCGCCGTGTCCGCCGCGGGCAGCCCGTCGGTCGTCTCTTGGGGAATCGTTGGGGCAGGAACGGCGTCGAACAAACTCTGCGAGGTCTGACGGGCGAGCCCATAGGTCATGACCAGCGAGGTCAACATAAAGAGGATGGCGATGCCGGTGGTCAGCTTGGTCAGAAAATTGCCTGCCCCGGAACTGCCAAAGACGGTTTCGCTCGAACCGCCGCCGAACACGGCTCCCATGTCAGCGCCTTTGCCGGTTTGTAAAAGCACGACCGCAATCAGAAAAATACAGGCGAAAACATGCAGGCCAATCAGGGCGGTATACATCATGGGAGCACATCCTACTCAAAGTGAACGATACGGGCAAATAAGTCCGCCTGCAAGCTGGCCCCGCCGACCAGCGCGCCATCAATATCGGGCTGGGCCAGCAGTCCATCGACGTTGTCCGGCTTGACGCTGCCGCCGTACACAATGCGGACCGCGGCGGCACTGGACTGACCGGCGAGTTCGACGAGCGTCTGCCGCATAGTTGCATGGACCTCCTGGGCCTGTTCCGGCGAGGCAGTCTTCCCGGTGCCAATAGCCCAGATTGGCTCATAGGCCAGAACGAGGGTCGCAATGGCTTGAGCGGTCTGACCCGCCAAGCCGGCCCGAAGCTGACGTGAGATTGCGGTGAACATCTCGCCGCGTTCGCGCTCGGCCAGGGTTTCTCCCACACACACGATGGGTGTCAGGCCGGCGCGCTGGGCGGCTTTGACCTTTTGGGCGACCTGTTCGTCGGTTTCTCCATAATACTGGCGGCGTTCCGAATGCCCGAGAATGACATACTGACAGCCCACCGCCTTCAGCATCGGGCCGGACACCTCGCCGGTGAACGCACCGTGTGGCTCTGTGTGAAGGTTCTGGGCCGAGAGACGGACCGGGCTGCGGTGCAGCACTCGGGCAGCGGTTTCCAAGGCGGTAAAGGGAGGCGCGACCACAACTTCCCGGTCCGAGAGCGTCGCCGGTAGCCGCGCGACCAGGGCCGAGAGCAGCTCGGCCGTCTCGGCCGGCGTCTTGTGCATTTTCCAGTTGCCGGCAATAAGGGGCAGCCGCGTGGTCATGGGGTTGCCTAGAGTTGGTTCCCAATGAACAGGGTCATATCGCGCATACGATTGGAGAATCCCCACTCATTATCGTACCAGGAAAGGACTTTCACAAAATTGTCGTCCATCACCTTGGTGAGGGCCGCGTCAAAAATCGACGAATGCGGATTCCCGTTGAAATCAACGGAAACCAGCTCTTCCTCACAGTATTGGAGTACACCCTTGAGCGGCCCTTCGGCTGCGGTGCGCATGGCATCGTTAACCGCCTCCGCCGAGACGGTTCTGCCGAGTTCGGCGACCAAATCGACGACCGAGACGTTCGCGGTTGGGACCCGGACGGCCATGCCGTCGAGTTTTCCCTTGAGTTCCGGGAGCACTTCGCCCACGGCGCGGGCTGCGCCGGTCGAGGTCGGAATCATTGACTGGGCCGCCGCTCTTGCTCGGCGAATGTCGGAGTGGGGCAGGTCCAGGATACGCTGGTCGTTGGTATAGGCGTGGACGGTCGTCATCAGGCCATGTGTGAGACCAAAAGATTCGTGCAGGACTTTGGCCACGGGAGAGAGACAATTGGTCGTACACGACGCATTCGAGATAATATGATGCGCGGCCGGGTCGTAATGCGTATGGTTGACGCCATAGCAGACGGTAATGTCAGGATTTTTAGCCGGTGCAGAAATAATGACTTTTTTGGCGCCGGCCGACAGATGCAATGAAGCCTGCTCACGTGCGGTGAACAGACCGGTTGACTCCAGAGCAACATCAACACCCAGCTTCCCCCAGGGCAGTTGGCCTGGGTCGCGCTCCTGGATGATTGCAATCCTCTTGCCGTTGACGGCCAGAGTGTTGTCTTCGGCCACAATATCGGCGTCAAGCTGGCCGTGGACAGAGTCATAGCGCAACAAATGCGCCAGGGTTTTGGCATCGGTAATGTCATTAATGGCAACAAATTCAAGCTCAGGTTCGTTGAGACTGGCACGAAAAACGTTGCGTCCAATACGACCAAATCCATTGATTCCTACGCGTATCGCCATGGTTGCCTCTTTTGTCCAGTAGTGACTTCGCCCAGTCTTTTTTCATACTTTCGTGCCGGGTGAAAGCCCGCCACGGGAAAGCGGCTCGCTTCAGGAAAACGATTGACTCGATTCGCCGCATGTATTAGTCCTAGCAATCAATGACGGTGATTTGGGGCTCCCCCAAATCACGAGAGGAACCGAAGCCCCCAATGGGTGCCATGTGGTGGAGGGCGGGTAGCGGATTATGGACGGTTTTCTTGGGCGTTTTGCGATTCAGGCCGACGTTCCGTTTCGGCAGTCCTACAGCATTGTGGATATGGTGACAGGCTCAGGACCGGTGGTCCTGGCCGTCCTCTATATTCTCCTGGCTTTCTCTATCGTGAGTTGGGGCATCATGCTCTATAAATTCCGCCAACTCCGTCAGGCCCGGCGGGAGTCTGAGCGCTTTACCACGATATTCTGGGAGACCAAGAACCTGCAGGCTATTCACACCGCGGCCCTCGAAATGCCGGAAAGCCCGCTCGCCCAGGTCTTTCGCGCCGGCTATCAGGAACTCATGCGGCTCACCCGGACGAGGAAGCCGCCCGAAGCGCCGGCCGAGCCCGTTCCGCTGACCATTCCGGAAGAAGGCGGGATTGATAATATCGAGCGCGCGATGCGCCGGGCCGTGCGCGAGCAGGTGACCCGTTTGGAGCGCGCCCTGACTTTCCTGGCCACAACGGCCAGCACTGCGCCATTTATCGGTCTCTTTGGAACAGTCTGGGGGATTATGAACGCCTTCCGGGGCTTGAGCCTGACGCGGACCTCGACCATTCAGGCTGTCGCGCCCGGTATTGCTGAGGCTTTGATTGCCACCGCAATCGGGCTGGCCGCCGCGATTCCATCCGTGATGGCGTATAATCACTTCAGTCGAAAGGTCCGCGTCCTGGCAACGGATATGGAGAACTTCTCGGCTGAATTCCTGAATATCGCCGAACGTCACTTTCTCTAAACGGGGGATGACAGACCATGGCTTTTGAACAGTACGATGAAGGCAGCATCTCACACATCAATGTGACCCCTTTTGTTGACGTCATGCTGGTCCTTCTCGTTATCTTTATGGTGACTGCGCCTATTCTGCAGCAAGGCGTCAACGTCGAGTTGCCGGCGGTAGAAGCCGGCCCTCTTGTCTCTGATACAGAGGAGCAGTTGGTGGTAGCGATAGATGGGGAGGGGCGTATCCACCTGAACGATACGCCCCTTGATCTTGTCGCCTTGGGTGAAAAACTGACCGCAATTGTGAAGCTGCGGCCAGACCGGACCGTCTATCTCCGAGCAGATAAAGATGTGGTGTACGGCAAAGTCGTTGCGGTCATGGCGGCAATACGGAGCGCGGGTATAGCCAAGCTCGGTATGGTGACCGAGCCACTGCCGGAAGCGGACTCCACACAACAACAAAACCAAGTCTGAACCGTGAGCAAAAAAAACCAAAAAAGGCCGAGCCCAGGTAAGACATTGCCCAGCGTACCGTCCAAGGATAAACGGCTCGGTCGGATGGTCATGCTTTCCGGCCTGCTCCATGTCGGGCTGCTCCTGGCCCTGGTCTCTGCGGCCGACCCGCCCCCGTCAAAGCCCCGGACACTCCAAAGCTATACCGTCTCTCTGGTCGCTCCGGCCGCCCTGGGACCCGCTCCCGCGCCGCCACCAGCGCCCCGCCCTGAAAAGAAGAGAGCCGCCGCGGCTGTTGCGCCTGTGCCAGAACCCCCGCCGCCGAAAGTTGCGGTCAAGAAGCCAGAGGCACAGCCGCCGAAAGTCGAGGCAAAGAAACCAAAAACAGAAAAGAAAGCTCAAGTAGCCAAGCCCAAAAAGCGCGTGAAAATAGCCTCGAAGAAAAAACCGCCGCCCCAAAAGGCTCCGGTAAAGGCAGCAGTCAAAAAGCCTCAGACCCAAAAACCCAAGCAGGCAAAAAAACCGCCGCAATCATCCAAGCCCAAGGAGCAGCGCCTGAGCGCCGAGGACCGTGAGCAGCAGATCGTGGCGGCCCTGGAAAAGGTCCGGCAGCGGGTACAGGCTGACCGGCGTCAAACCGCCGAGCCCCCTCACTCAACCTCGCCGTCCGGGGGGAGCGGCGGCGGTGATACGCTGCGGGGGCTGCCCTTTATTTTATACACGCAAGAGGTGAAACAGCGGGTGAAGCAAAGCTGGATCGTCGCTGAGCATAAGTCTGGTCTGACGGCAGTGGTGCGGTTCGGTATCCTGGCCAACGGCGAGATGGTCGAGGTGGAGCTGGCCGAACGGTCCGGTGACCGTGTTTTCGATGAATCCGCAATACGCGCGGTGAGAAAAGCCAATCCGCTTCCTCCTCCACCAGAGGCATATCGAAACGAATTTACGCGGCAAAAAATTGAGGTGGTTTTTGGCGAGACGCAGCGCGCTCGGTCGCAGCAGGTCCGGAGCGAGTGACATGCGCCAGGGGGGACCGCCGCTAGGGATGACGTGGCCGGGAGTGCTGCTGACGGTTATTGCCGGGCTTGCTGTCCTGGCTCCGTCGGCTCCCGCCCAGATACGTATTGAAGTGCCGAACCCTGGTGAGGCCGGAGTGCCGATTGCCATTGCGCCCCTGTCGAACCCGGACTCCCACACTGAGCGGCAACTCGGGGAAACCTTTGCCAGTACGGTTGCCAGAGACCTGACCCTCTCCGGTCTTTTCCGTGTGCTCGACCGGCGCGCGTATATCGAGGGGCCGGAAGGATTTGTGCTCGATCGCATTAATTTTCAAAACTGGTCCGTCCTGGATGCCTTAGCCCTGGTCAAAGGCGGTTTTTGGCTGAACGGGGAACGGTTGACTATCGAGGCGCGCCTGTTCGATGTGACCCAGCAGAAACAGCTTGGCGGCAGACGATATCTCGGACACAAACGTGACGTGCGCCGTATGGCGCATCGCTTTGCCGACCAGATCATGCTTTTCCTGACCGGCGAAGAGGGGCCTTTTAATTCAAAGATCGCTTTCATCTCGAACCGTGTTGATGGACGGATCAAGGAAGTCTATGTGACCGACCTGAGTGGAAGCGAAGTGCGCCGAGTCACGCAGGACCGGACGCTGAGCCTCGGACCGAGTTGGAGTCCAAGCGGAGCAGAGCTTTTATTCATCTCGTACAAGCAGGGCGGACCTCATTCGTTTAAGCTCGATCTGGCGACCGGCCGGTCGGCGCGGCTCGACGCCCGTATTGCTTATGGGGCAAGCTGGTCTCCGGACGGCACTCGTATCGCGGTCAGCCTCGACCAGAATGGCAATGCTGATCTTTTCCTGCTCTCGTCCCAAGGTCAGCTCATCCGTCGTTTAACCCACCACAGTGGCATCGATGTTTCTCCCGCCTGGTCGCCAGACGGACGCCGGCTGGCGTTTTGTTCGAGCCGGAGCGGCAGCCCCCAGATTTATGTGATGGATATTGAAACCGGACAGTCCAAACGCATTACGTTTCAGGGCGCCTATAATACTGATCCGGCTTGGTCTCCAAAAGGAGACCAGATCGCCTATACGACCCGCTCGGGCGGATTTCGGGTGATGGGGATCGACCCGAACGGTGGAGAAGCCACGCCTATCGTCCGTGGTGAGCATCCCTCGTGGTCGCCGGACGGACGCTATCTTGCGGTGACGCGACGAGGGCGACTCTATCTGGTGAGTCGAGACGGTCGGAGCGTACAGCAATTGACCGGGGGCAGGGGAAATGATACTAGTCCGACGTGGTCGCCGCGCCTTCCATAAGTATGCGTGAGACGAGGGAAAACGGTGAAAAATGGGTAATCATATATTCCGCGGTGGATGGCTGATCGGTGTCCTCCTTTTCTCTCTGGGCTTGATCGGATGTCCGAAACAACCTCCTCAGCAGATGAGTTATGGCACCTCGAGTACGAGTCCTGGTACGTCAGGCATGGGCGAAACTGAGATTGGGGCGGGCGAACGTGTCCAGGAGCGTGTCCAGCAGGACGGAGAGGGCGGACCCTTACACGACGTCTTCTTCGGCTATGACTCGTTTGAGCTGTCTGAAGAGGCGCGCCAAACCCTGCAAGCGAATGCCGATTGGCTGCAAAGCAATGCCGGGGCCAGGGTGGAAATCGAAGGGCACTGCGATGAGCGGGGAACGGCAGAATATAATCTCGCCCTTGGTACAAAACGGGCTCGCGCCGCGCAGGATTATCTCATTACGTTAGGGGTCCCTGCTGAGCGGCTCTCCGTCATTAGTTATGGCGAAGAACTGCCCCAGTGTACTGACGCGAATGAATCATGCTGGCAGCGAAATCGACGCGGCCATTTCTCCGTCCTACGCTAGGTAACGGGCGTCAGCTCTGGCTATGCACACGTGCTGTGAGCGCTAGCCGTTGGCTGCTATGCCCCGTGATCCTGCTAGGCTTCTGGCTTGCTGGATGTGCAACCCAAGCGGACCTGCAACAGGTGCAGAGCGAGCGCCGGGCAATGCGCACTCAAGTCGCTAATGCGGACGCCTCAATCGACAGCCTGGACCGCAAGGTCCAGCAACTGCAAGGCAAGCTTGAAGAGTTCGAGCATAATCTGACCCGCCTCTCTAAACGGGAGAGTGAAACCGTCCCATCCCTGCGTAAAATCGAGCAGCGCTTAGGCACTCTTGAGGAACGGTTAGTCGTTGCTGAAGGACAACTGCGCTCTGCCAGACGCAGCCCCGGGTCTGGATTGGATGAACCTGTCGGACCAAGCACTCAGACGACGACTACCTCCGCTCTCCCTTTCCCTCTTGATCCGCCGGGAATTCCTCCTGCCTCCATCAGTCTCCCTGCGACGACTGATACTCCAGAGTGTCAAGACCTCTACCGCGAAGCGGTCCGGCTCTTTCAGGACCAGCAGTATCATCCCGCGATTCAGGAATTCCGAGCCTTTCAGCGTCGTTGCCCTGAATCCCAAATGGCGGATGATGCACAGTATTGGATCGGCGAGAGCCACTACGTCCAGAATGACTATAATCGAGCCATCCTTGAGTTTAACGATGTCCTCTCCTACCGCCGGGGTGATCGCGTTGCCGCAGCCCTCCTGCGACAAGCCCAGGCATTTCTTGCGATTGGCGATAAGACGGACGCCCGCCTGATCCTGCAGAAACTCGTCAACGACCATCCGTCAGCCGCCCAAACGGTTGAAGCCCAAACCATGCTCCAGACGCTTGAACGTTAGCATACCCGCCCCTGGACTTCTTCGGGGCCCTGCGTATGAAAATTATCCGCCACGCCTCGCACCACTCGCCCTTCCCCCATCCGGTCGTCGGTCTCGGAAATTTCGATGGGGTGCACTTGGGCCACCGGATGATTCTCTCTCGGCTTGTTGAGGAAGCCAGAGCGCGCCAGGGGACCGCTCTGGCCATGACATTTTACCCTCACCCCCTTTCGGTATTGCGGCCCGAAAGTCCAGTGCCGTTGATTCTCAGTTTACGTGAGAAGCTCCAGAGGGTTGCTGAGTTGGGTGTCGATGGGATCGTGTTACAGCGCTTCGGGCTCGATTTTTCTCGGCTCGCCCCCGAAGCGTTTGTGCGTCAATATCTGCTCGACTCCATTGGCGCCGAAAAAATTCTGGTCGGCCATAATTTCAGTTTTGGGCGAGACCGGGCCGGCAATGCACGTCTGCTCAGCTCTCTGGGAAAACAGTGGGGATTTGAGGTGGAGGTCATAGGCTCGGTGACTGTGGGGCGGCAAGAGGTGAGCAGTACCGCGGTGCGCGCACTGCTCCAAGCTGGAAAACTGGGTGAGGCAACCAAGCTGCTGGAGCAGCCGTATGCGGTAAGCGGCCGGGTTGTGAAGGGGTTTCAGCGCGGTCGGCAGATCGGATTCCCGACGGCGAATATCCGCCCGCGGACCTCAGTCCTGTTGCCGAATGGTGTGTACGCGGTCCGGGCCGGTGTGGACGACAGGGAGTATAATGCCGTAGCCAATGTTGGGGTGAATCCTACTTTTGGTGAAAATCAGAGAACGGTTGAAACACACCTCTTTGACTTCTCCGCCGACCTGTACGGGAAACGTCTCCGGGTGAGCTTTGTCAAGCACCTTCGAGCAGAGCGGAAGTTCTCGTCGGTCGAAGAACTCGTGCGGCAGATCCGAGCGGACGCTGACCAGGCTCGTCGCTTCCTCTCCTCAATCGGAAAGACTCTCTCGTGACCGTCCAACATCTTCAGATTCCGCCCGCCCAGGCCGGTCAGCGTTTGGACTTGGCGGTTGCTTCCCTGGCGGAGATCAGTCGGTCCCAGGCAAAGCTGTTCATCAGACGTGGCCACGTTTTGGTAAACGGCACTCCCCAAAAGGCGAGCTATCCTGTCCGCAGGGGTGAAGTCATAGACATCTCTTCCCCCCCTTCACCGCCAACGACCGCCACGCCGGAAGATATTCCGCTCGATATCTTATACGAAGATGACACCCTGGCCGCGATCAACAAACCGCCCGGTATGGTTGTGCATCCCGCCCCCGGTCAGTGGCAGGGGACGGTGGTGAACGCCTTGCTGGCATACTGGGGATGGAATGCTGAAGAAGCCTCGCTCCGTCCGGGGATCGTCCATCGACTTGATAAGGATACGTCCGGCGTCTTGCTCGTCGCCAAGCAGCAGCCGGCCTTGGAAGCCCTCGCCGAGCAATTCAAATCGAGACAGGTGCGCAAGACCTACCGAGCCGTCGTGGTCGGCTGCCTGCCCCGGCGTGAGGGGGAGATTGCTTTTCCTGTTGGCCGGCATCCACAGGACCGCAAGAAAATGTCCATCCACGCCCGCAAGAGCCGTCCGGCGGTCAGCCGGTATGAAGTTCTGGAGTCGTGTCGCAGTGTTTCCCTTGTCCAACTCTTTCCTACGACTGGCCGAACCCACCAACTGCGGGTGCATCTCGCTGCGCTCAACCACCCCATTATAGGGGATGCGCTGTATGGGTCGCGGCGTATGGAGAAAACACTCCCCTCTGAGATTCGGCACTTTCCTCGTCAAGCCTTGCACGCCCGGGCGATTGAGTTCGTCCATCCCCAGGACCACACCGTGATGACAATCCAGGCGCCTTATCCCGCTGATTTTGCCGGACTCCTGCTGGAACTGTCCTCTGTCTGGGAGTGAGTCTTTTCGTTGACAGCTTAGTGATGGTGTATTATATGGAAGCGTCTCTACGGAGGATAAACCGTCCTTTGTAGAGTACTCTGAAAAAGAATTTCTCACCGGTCATACCGCTGTTTCTTGATGCTTTTTCCCCTGATACGGGCACGGCGCCCGGGGCGGACACGCCTCGGCAATGCGTAATACCAAGGATACGTCCCTCCAGTTTACTACTGCAGGCAAGGGAGGAGGAAGATATGGGTCGAACGACCGCAAAGAGTACGAATGCCAATGGACTCCAGGAGGTTCGCATCAATGGGGACGGCGAAGATGTCGGCCTGAACCTCAAGTCTCTGAAATCAAAGAAAATTGGCGAACTGGCGGAGATTGCACGAAATTTTGACGTTGAGGGAGCGTCCAGTCTTCGTAAACAAGACTTGATCTTTTCTATTCTCCAGGCCCAGGCCGAGCGGAGCGGCTTTATCTACGGCGAGGGAGTGTTAGAGATTCTCTCCGACGGGTTCGGCTTTCTCCGGTCCCCTGACTACAATTATCTGCCGGGGCCGGATGACATTTATGTGTCCCCGAGCCAGATTCGGCGGTTTAATCTCCGGACCGGAGACGTGGTGGCCGGGCAAATCCGGCCACCCAAGGAAGGCGAGCGTTATTTTGCGTTGCTGAAAGTCGAAGCCACGAACTATGAGGAGCCTGAACGCGCCCGGGATAAAATCCTTTTTGACAATTTGACGCCGCTCTACCCCGAGGAACAACTCCGGCTCGAACACAATTTTGAGGAGTATACAACACGGACCATTGATCTGTTCGCCCCCATAGGAAAAGGGCAACGGGGCCTGATTGTTGCCGCCCCTCGGACGGGCAAGACCATGATGCTGCAAAGTTTGGCGCATGGCATTGTGCACAATCATAAAGAGGTCATTTTGATTGTCCTGTTGATTGATGAGCGACCGGAGGAAGTCACCGATATGCAGCGCTCAGTCCGTGCCGAGGTGGTGAGTTCGACGTTTGACGAACCGGCAAATCGGCACGTTCAGGTGGCGGAGATGGTCTTGGAAAAAGCAAAACGTCTGGTCGAGCATGGAAAAGACGTGGTCGTCTTACTCGACAGTATTACCCGCTTAGCGCGCGCGAATAACGCTGTGGTTCCGCCGAGTGGGAAATTGCTGTCCGGTGGTGTGGATGCCAATGCCTTGCGGATGCCGAAAAAATTCTTTGGAGCGGCACGCAACATTGAAGATGGGGGAAGCCTGACTATCATTGGGACGGCCCTGGTCGATACCGGCAGTCGGATGGATGAAGTCATCTTTGAAGAATTCAAAGGGACGGGTAATATGGAAATCCACCTGGACCGCCGCCTGATGGATAAGCGGATTTTCCCCGCCATGGATATTGGCCGCTCGGGTACCCGCAAGGAAGAGATGTTGCTGACCAAGAAGGCCTTGGACCGAGTGCGGCTTCTCAGACAATTGTTAACCCAAATGAACGCAGTCGAAGCAATGGAATTTTTTATGGATAAAATCCAGGGGACCAAGGATAATCAAGAATTTCTTGAATCCATGAATCAATAGCGCTCTCTGGCGCGTTGCAAAGATTTTTCGCCTTTGATATAAAACCCCTCCCCGAAATTAAGCATATTCCACGCATAGTTAAGAAAGAAAGGTGCCCGCTACATGGTTGAAATTACGATCAAGCAATTGCTTGAGGCTGGGGTTCATTTTGGCCACCAGACGAGTCGCTGGAACCCAAAGATGAAGCCCTATATTTTTGGCGCCCGTAACGGAATCCACATCATCGACTTGCAGCAGACCGTGGGCATGTTACGCGACGCGTGCGGCGTGATTCGCGATCTGGTCGCAGATGGTGGTCAGATTCTCTTTGTCGGGACTAAGAAGCAGGCGCAGGAGGTCGTACGCGAAGCAGCCGAGCGGTGTGAAATGTTTTATGTCAATAACCGCTGGCTGGGTGGGATGTTAACGAACTTTCAAACCATCCGAAAGTCTATCGATCGACTGAAGCGCGTCGAAGAGATGCTCGAAACAGCCGCGATTGCTGACGCGCTGACGAAGAAGGAACTCTTAGGGATTAGCCGGGAGCGAGATAAGCTGATGAATGTGTTAGGTGGCATCAAAACGATGCGGAAGCTGCCTGATGCGATGTTTGTCGTTGACACCAAGAAGGAAGAAATCGCTGTGCGGGAGGCAAATAAGCTCGGTCTACCAGTTGTCGCGGCGATTGATTCAAACTGTGATCCGGATCTTATCACGCATAAAATCCCAGGGAATGATGACGCCATTCGTGCGATTCGTCTTTTTGTGGATGCTATCGCTGACGCCTCCATAGAAGGGCGGACGCTGTATCAAGAGCAGCAACAAGGCGAAGGTGAAGCCCTTGACCAGGCGGACCAAGAAGAAACAGAAACGCACGCTGGACCGGATATGACGGAAGCTCCCGCGCCATCTCCTGAGGTGCAAGCCGAAGACACTCCGACGGAGGCGGCGTCTATTGAGGAAGGGGGCGAGGCGTGAGCGCTATTTCGATGGCCCAGGTAAAAGAACTGCGCGAACGGACAGGTGCGGGTATTGTCAACTGTAAAAAAGCGCTCGCCGAAAATAACGGGAATATTGAAAAAGCCATTGACTTTCTTCGCGAGAAAGGATTGGCCGCTGCCGCAAAGCGGGCCGGACGCGCGGCAGAGCAGGGCGTGGTTGGCTCCTATATTCACGGGGGCGGCAAGATCGGCGTCTTGGTTGAAGTAAATTGCGAGACTGACTTTGTCGCTCGGACTGAGGAGTTCCAGCAGCTTGTCAAAGATCTTGCGATGCAGGTGGCTGCCGCAAACCCACGCTGCGTGCGTCGGGAAGACATTACTGAGGTAGAACTTGAGCGGGAGCGGGCGGTCTACCAGACACAGGCCGAAGCGTCCGGAAAGCCGGCTCAGGTTATTGAGCGGATAGTTTCAGGAAAAGTCGAGAAGTTTTACAGCGAAGTATGTTTGCTCGAACAAGCCTATATTCGGGAGCCGAACAAAACTGTACAAGAGATTGTCAATGATGCGGTAAGTAAGACGGGTGAAAACATTGTCGTTCATCGATTTGCACGTTTCCAGATCGGAGAAGCGAGCGCCGCTGACGGGGGGACTGAGTAGGCCGCATGGCGACAAAGGCTGCACCATACCAGCGTGTTCTCCTCAAGTTGGGAGGAGAGGCCCTCGCTGGCGAACGAGGCTATGGGATTGACGACGCTGTCTTAGCCCGCATCGCCGGCGAGATTCAGGAGATTCATGCGCTGGGATGTGAGATCGCTTTGGTCCTCGGTGGAGGCAATATACTGCGTGGGGTAGACGCGAGTTCAAGAGGGATTGCGCGGGCGACCGGCGATTATATGGGGATGCTGGCTACGGTGATCAATAGTTTAGCCATGCAGGAAGCTTTGGAGAAGGTGGAGGTCCCTACGCGCGTGATGTCAGCCCTGACCGTATCGCAGGTGGCGGAGCCGTATATTCGACGGCGCGCAACCCGCCATCTTGAGAAAGGCCGTGTCGTTATTTTTGCCTCTGGTACCGGCAATCCGTATTTTACCACGGATACCGCAGCCAGCTTGCGGGCGATGGAAATCGGAGCCCAAGCTATTTTCAAAGCAACCAAGGTTGATGGGATCTATAGCGCTGACCCGATGAAAGATTCAACGGCCGAGCGGTATCAGAACCTGACCTATCTTGAAGTCTTACAGCAGAACCTCAAGGTCATGGACGCCACCGCGATATCATTGTGTATGGACAATCATCTTCCCATCATTGTGTTCAGTATGCTTGAGCCTGGGAATATCCAGCGCGTGGTACGTGGAGAGCCTATTGGAACGGTGGTCAATGGAGGGGAGCTATGAGCGCCGAAGTTTTGGAACAAATGAAGCAAGAAATGGAGCGTACGCTTGGGTCGCTCCGTGTCGAGTTTTCGAAAGTGCGCACCGGTCGCGCCTCCACGGCATTACTCGAAGGCGTGATGGTCACGTATTACGGCTCTCCCACCCCACTCAATCAGCTCGCCTCTCTGTCCGCACCAGAAGCGCGCCTCCTCGTTGTCCAGCCATACGAAAAAAATATCATCGGCGATGTGGAAAAGGCGATTTACCAGGCCGACCTCGGCCTCACTCCGGTCAACGATGGGAAACTCATTCGCGTCCCCATACCCGAACTCACCGAAGAGCGGCGGAAGGATTTTGTCCGAAAAATTCGGAAAAGTGCAGAGGAATACCGGATTTCTATGCGGAACCATAGACGCGATGCCAATGACTATCTCAAGGAAATGCAAAAAGATAAAGAAATTACCGAAGATGAATTGCACACCGCCCAGGACCGGGTCCAAAAGATGACGACCGACTATATCGAAAAACTTGACCATATCCTCAAGCTGAAAGAGGACGAGTTGATGGCAGTATAAGGGGTATAGTGTTTTCCTGCGACTGGCCATGTGAACAATCTATTCTAACCTGCTGTTTATACGCGTGAGCGTTATCCTTGAGAAAGACCAATTGCCCCGTCATGTTGCCATTATTATGGATGGCAACGGACGGTGGGCGCAGCGACGCGGACTGAGCCGTATCGAGGGTCACAAGCGTGGGAAAGAAGCGGTTCGCAATATTGTCGAGACGAGTCGGGGCATCGGCCTCTCGTACCTGACCCTGTATGCCTTTTCTTCGGAGAACTGGCAGCGGCCGCCCCGTGAGGTTCGTGCGCTCATGGGGCTCCTCAATCGCTACCTGCGGACGGAATTACGCCGTATGATGCGGTATAATATCCGCCTGCGTGCCATTGGCGCTCTGGATCGCCTGCCAGCGACGGTGCGGAAATCCCTGCTTGACGTTATTGCCGCAACACGAGACAACACCGGACTGACGGTTGTCCTCGCCGTGAGCTATAGTGCACGGGAAGAAATCGTTGCCGCCGTACAGGCGCTGGCGACCGCCGTGCAGGCGGGACAACTGCGGCCATTCGAGATTGACCAGCAGGCCATCGAACAATCCTTGTGGACGGCAGATATCCCTGCTCCGGACCTCCTGATTCGGACCAGTGGAGAGTTCCGGATCAGTAACTTCATGCTCTGGCAGTTGGCCTACACGGAACTCTATGTGACCGATACCCTGTGGCCCGACTTCGACCGCGACGCCTTCTTGCAGGCATTGGCTGATTATCAGCAGCGGGATCGGCGTTTCGGTCGGACGGCCGAGCAACTGATTGAGACTGAGCTCAAACGTGCTGCGCACTAGGCTCCTGACCGCCGCGGTCGCGCTTCCCCTTCTCATCTTCCTGATACACTCTGCGCCGGAATGGGGCTTTTCGAGTGCAATTCTGGTGCTGACTGGTGTCGGCCTATATGAATATTTCTCACTCACACGAGCCCAATGCTCCCTCTCTCCGGTCATCGGCGGACTGTGGGGCATGCTGGTCGCACTCAGCATGGCCTGGGGCGATGCCCGGCTCAGCGGCGCGGCCCTCTCCCTTGGTTTTGCGCTGGTTTTTATCCTGAGCCTGCGAGACCGTCAGCCTGCACGAGGAATCCAGACAACGAGCCTCTGCCTACTTGGTGTTGTGTATATTGGGTTTCTTTTTCCACACTTGCTGTGGATACACCGCGGCCCGGAAGGCGCGGGATGGATTTTTTTTATACTGCTTGTGGCCATGCTTGGAGACACCGGAGGATATGCCGTTGGACGAATATGGGGAAAACGGAAACTGCTTCCGCATATCAGCCCCAGCAAAACCATAGAGGGGAGTGTCGGATCAATAGGCGGGAACTGCGTCGCTGCTCTCGTTGCCTGGCAGTATCTCCTGCCCAGTCGCTCTGCGCTCGAATTAGTGGTGCTTGCTCTTCTGATGGGGTTCCTCGCCCAGTTAGGCGACCTGTGTGAGTCTGCCTTGAAGCGGGCCTGCAGCGCCAAAGACTCAGGTCGTCTCTTCCCCGGCCACGGCGGAGTGCTTGATCGTATCGATAGTTTACTTTTCCCAGGGGCCTTTATCTATTACTATAATACGCTGTGGTATTAAATCTGGCCCGAAAACCGAGGAGTACATGGGCATGGATCTTTCGACTTTTGATGTTGCGCTACGAGTGGTTATTGTCTTTGGATTAATCATTTTTGTGCACGAATTGGGACACTTCCTGACCGCCAAATGGGCCGGCGTTGGGGTTGAGCGATTCTCGCTCGGATTTGGTCCGAAACTCATCGGTCGTAAGGTAGGCGAAACGGAGTATCTACTCAGTGCCATTCCTCTGGGGGGCTATGTGAAGATGATCGGAGAGGAAATCGGCGAGGAGGTGGATGAGGCTGACCTGCACCGTTCCTTTACCCATAAATCCTTGCCAAAACGCTTTCTGATTGTCGCTGCCGGTCCATTGGCCAACTTTCTGATGGCTTTTGTCGTCTTTAGTCTGGCCTTTGCCCAATTTGGCGTCAATGTCCCGATCGATCAGCCCACGGTTGGCGGAGTTGTGGCGAACATGCCCGCGGAAACGGCCGGTCTGGAACCGGAAGACGAAATCCTCAAGGTCGATGGGGTTACCGTCCACACCTGGGAGGAACTCGCCGAGCAGATTCAGCACAGTAATGGGAATGAGATTGACCTTGTTATCAAAAAGGCGAGCCGTGGCCAGATTCTTGCCGCAACAGTCACCCCCCAACTGCGTGACAGCCCCGTCGGCGGGCAAGTCTACGTGATTGGTATTGAGCGAGCCTTTACGAACGAAGCTGTCACCATAGGACGAGCGATAACGCTTGGAGCTGAGCAAACCTGGCTGTGGACGCACCTCATTTTGGACAGCGTGGTCAAGCTCATCAGTGGAGAGGTTTCAACCAAGGAACTGGGCGGCCCTATTCTCATTGCGCAGGTGGCTGGACAGCAGGCGCGTTTGGGATTGGATTATCTGCTACGCTTCACGGCCATCGTGAACGTCAACTTAGCCATCTTCAATCTTCTGCCTATCCCCATCCTTGACGGTGGCCATCTGTTGCTCATGCTCATTGAGCTCCTCATCGGCCGCCCGTTGAGTAATCGTTCCAAAGAGATGGCCTTGCGCGTCGGTTTCCTGGTCATCGTCTCGCTCATAGTCCTGGTCTTCTACAACGATATTTCGCGACTGGTCAGCTGATCTCTTGACATGCTCGTTCTCGGTATAGACGCGGCTACCCCGATTGCGAGTGTCGGCCTGATACGGGACGGCCGTGTGCTGGCGGAACAGTCAGGTGGCGCTACGACGAGTCACGCGGAAAATCTTGTACCGCTGATTCATCGCGTCCTTGAGCAGTCCCACGTCAGCCTGCCCGAGATCGCAGGTATAGGGGTGACGATTGGCCCTGGAGCCTTCTCCGGTCTGCGCATCGCGCTCGGCACGACAAAAGGTTTTGCCTATGCCCTGTCTCAACGAGTTGCCGGCGTCTCGACGCTCCTCACGTTTGCCCATGCAGTGACCCATTGGACAGGCCGGCTGTGCGTTGTGCTGGACGCTCGTAAACGCGAAGTGTATGCCGCCGGCTTTGTCCGTGACGCGGACGGGCACATTACCCGTCTGACTGACGATATGGTCCTTGCGCCCGAAGAGTTGGTCCACCAAATCATTGAGCCCTGCCTCTTTGTCGGAGATGGAGTTGAGCGTTACGGTGAAATAATTCGGGAACACTGCGGGCACCAGACAGAGGTTCTGCCGCTTGCTGCTGTCCCGCCACGCGGCAGCATTGTTGCCCGCTTAGCCTGGATGCGCTTCAAACAGGGAGATCACGACGACGTATCACAACTCGTCCCGCAGTATATCCGTCGTTCTGACGCGGAACGAAACCGGCTATCACAATGAAAGTCTGGCCTAGACAGGCTGCGAGAATTTTGGCATCCTGCCCAAAATCTTGCCGAACAAGCAATATCTCAACGGATTGAGATGAGGACAGCCGTCCTGACTGTCCTTTTTCTATATTCTATCATTCATGGACGCGAGACCGGAGGGAAGAATATTATGGCTCGGAAGAAAATCGCACTCGTTGGCGCCGGGAATATCGGCGGCACCCTTGCCCACCTGTGCGTACTCAAGGGACTTGGCGATGTCGTTCTGTTCGACGTGATTGATGGCCTGCCCCAGGGCAAGGCTCTGGATATGCTCGAAGCCGGGCCCATCGAGGGCTATGACGCCAACATTACCGGGACAACCAGTTATGCCGATATTGCCGGCGCGGATGTCTGTATTGTGACTGCCGGCGTTGCCCGCAAGCCGGGCATGAGTCGGGATGATCTGCTGGGCATTAATTGCAAGATCATGAGCGATGTGTCCAGCAACATCAAGCAATATGCGCCGGATTCGTTGGTGATTGTGATTACCAATCCGCTCGATGCCATGGTGACCCTGACCAAGCGGGTGACGGGTTTCCCCAAGAACAGAGTCGTGGGCCAAGCTGGCGTCCTGGACTCCGCCCGTTACCGAACCTTTATTGCCCAGGAACTTGGCGTGTCTGTCCAGAATGTGACGGCTATGGTCCTCGGCGGCCACGGTGACGATATGGTTCCGGTACGCAGCTATTGCCAGGTCGGCGGGATACCGGTTGAGAAGCTGATCTCCGCCGCCCGTTTGGAAGAAATTGAGCAGCGCACCCGTCAGGCCGGCGGTGAGATTGTGGCCTTGCTCAAGACGGGTTCGGCGTTTTATTCGCCGGCTTCCGCAGCCGTGCAGATGGCCGCGGCCTATCTGCAGGATAGAAAACAGATGCTACCCTGCGCGGCCTACCTCGAAGGCGAATACGGGATTGACGGGGTGTACTTTGGTGTCCCGGTATCTATTGGCGCCGGTGGCGTTGAGCGCGTCATTGAAGTGGACCTGAGCGACAAAGAAAAACAGGAAATGGAGGTGTCCGTCGGTCATGTGCGCGAACTGGTAACGGCCATGGACGCCATCCTGGAGAAGGGTGAGTAGCTCTCGACTATCAGGGAAGAGGGCCACAGTAAGGGAAGAGGGCATGAACATCCACGAGTACCAGGCAAAAGAGATATTACGGAAAAATGGGGTGGCCGTGCTGGACGGCCGGGTCGCCACCACCCCGGACGAAGCCGAAGCCGCGGCCCAGGAACTGGGTGGCGGGCTGTGTGTCGTCAAGGCCCAGATTCACGCCGGTGGGCGAGGTAAGGCCGGTGGGGTCAAGCTCGCCAAGACGCCGCAGGAAGCCCGCGCCCACGCGACGGCTCTGCTTGGCTCAACCCTGGTCACCCACCAAACCGGACCCGAAGGGAAAGAAGTCCAAAAGGTCTTTGTTGAGCAGGGCTGTGATATCGCTCAGGAATTCTATCTCGGTATGGTCATTGACCGTGCGACTGCACGGGTCACGGTGATGGCCAGCTCTGAGGGCGGCGTGGAAATTGAGGAGGTGGCCGAGCGCGCGCCCGAGAAAATTCTCCGTGCCAGCATCGATCCCGCCGTCGGCTTCGGGGATTTCCAGGGCCGCCAACTCGCCTACGGTCTGGGTCTGCCCAAGGCCGCGGTCAACAAAGCCGTGGCCTTCATGCGCGGCTTATACCGGGCATTTTCCGAGAGCGATGCCTCCATGGCCGAGATTAATCCGCTGGTACTGACGAAATCCGGCGATCTTGTCGCCCTGGACGCCAAGATGGGCTTTGATGACAACGCGCTGTTCCGTCACGCCGATATCCGTGAGATGCGGGATGTGACCGAGGAAAACGACAAAGAGGTCGCAGCGTCCAAGTTTGACCTTAACTATATTGCGCTGGACGGCAACATCGGCTGTATGGTCAATGGGGCCGGGCTGGCGATGGCGACCATGGATATCATCAAACACTACGGGGCTGAGCCGGCGAATTTTCTGGATGTCGGCGGGGGCGCGACCACGGAAAAAGTCACCGAGGCATTCAAAATTATTCTGTCGGACGAAAACGTCAAAGGCGTTCTGGTCAATATCTTTGGCGGGATCATGCGTTGCGATGTGGTGGCCAACGGAGTGGTTGAAGCCGCCAAGCAAGTCAATCTGTCGGTCCCCCTGGTCGTGCGCCTGGAAGGCACGAATGTTGAACTGGGGAAAACGATTCTGGCCGAGTCGGGGCTGGATATCATTCCCGCCGACGACTTGGCTGACGGTGCGAAGAAGATCGTCGAGGCGATTGGCACGTAGGCGACGCGCCGGCTCAACTGTTCGTATCAATCTGTAGGGTGAGAAAGCGAGGAGCACGCTCGTGAGCATTCTTGTTGATAAAAACACCAAGGTCCTGACGCAGGGGATTACCGGCTCAACCGGCCAACTGCACACCCGGGGCTGTCGAGACTACGGCACCCAGATGGTGGCCGGGGTCACGCCTGGCCGAGGCGGTACGGATTTCGAAGGGATTCCCATTTTTAATACGGTTGTGGAGGCGGTGGCGGAAACAGGGGCAAACGCTTCCGTTATCTATGTGCCGCCGCCGTTTGCCGCCGACGCCATTATGGAAGCGGTCGATGCCGAGGTGGAGTTGGTGATCTGCATTACCGAGGGAATCCCGGTGCTCGATATGGTCCGGGTCAAGCGCTATTTGGCCGGCAAAAAGTCCCGCCTGATTGGCCCCAACTGTCCCGGTGTGATTACCCCGGGGGAGTGCAAGATCGGGATCATGCCAGGCTATATCCACACCCCCGGATCAATCGGTGTGGTGTCGCGCAGTGGAACCTTAACGTATGAAGCCGTCCATCAACTCACCCAGTTGGGTATCGGTCAGTCGTCGTGCGTCGGGATAGGTGGCGACCCGGTGAACGGAACCGGCTTTATCGACGTCTTACAGCTCTTTCAAGATGATCCCCAAACCGAAGGCGTGGTGTTGATTGGTGAAATTGGTGGTTCGGCAGAAGAGGAAGCCGCCGCGTTCATTCAAGAGCATATGACCAAGCCGGTCGCGGCGTTTATTGCCGGCCAAACAGCGCCCAAAGGCAAGCGCATGGGACACGCCGGGGCGATTATTGCCGGTGGGAAGGGAACAGCGGCTGAGAAGGTTCAAGCCTTCAGGGATGCCGGTGTGGCTATTATTCCGAGTCCGGCTGAGATGGGCAAAACCATGGCGGACGCCATGGGCTAAGGGATTCGGGTAGGCCCCTCTAATCAAATCCTGTCAAGCAGGGGAGGGGCGGTTCACAAACCACCCCTCCGAGTTCCATGGCAACACCGCTGGACCAGACACCGCACGCCCTGTTTCAACAAGGCGAACGCGCCCGCCAGAAAAGTCGCTTTGCCGAGGCGCTGGCGCTCTACCGACAGGCGCGCCAAGCGGCAAAAGCCGCCAACCTGGAGGAATGCGAACTTGATGCCCACCTCGGTGTTGGCGATTGTCTCCGCATGCAGGGACAATTCGGGTTAGCCAAACGTGCCTATGAGCGAGCCAGCCGTCTGGCTGGTCGCCTGGCTGATGTGACAGGGGAGGCCGAGAGTCTGGCCGGTATCGGCCTCAGCGTCCGCGCCCAGGGCAATCCCCAGCGGGCCTTACCCTATCTGGCCGAGGCGCGGACCCTCTACCGTCAAGCGCGGGTGTACGACCGTGAAGGCTTTATTGTCTGGGCCATGGGGGGGACGTACCGTTTCTGCGGCGACCTCAAAAAAGCGCTGAGCCATTTCAAGCAGGCCCTCAGACTCGCCGAGCGGGAGGGCGACACGCTCGGAGCCGGTTATGCGCTGTGCGGTCTGGGGGGCGCATCGCGTTTAATGGGTCGATTTGCAGATACCCAGAACTATTACGCCGAAGCAAACGAGGTGTTTGAGGTTGAAGACGATGTGTACGGCCGGGCCTATTCCTACTGCGGCCTTGGCAATGCGGCCCGTATGCGTCAAGACTTTACGCCGGCTTTACGGCTCTTTGCCAAAGCCGAACGCTTATACCAGCGGATTGGCGATAAGGCGAGCTTTGCCTATACGGTCTGGGCGATGGCCACGGTCTTCAAAATGCAGGGCGCCCATGAACGCAGCCAAGCGACATTCGGCCGGGCGCAAGGGCTCTTCCGCGCAACGCGCGACAGGCGCGGGGCGGTCTACTGTCGTCTGGGAAGCGGAGAACTGGCGTTTTTACAGGGAAAACACACACGCGCGCAGGCCGCATTTGCGCGCTGTTATGACGAGGCCCAGCGTTTTGGGTACCGGGCGGAAGCCTGCCATGCGCTTACCGGTCTGGCCCTGGTAGCGGACAGCCCCGACTGGCCGGCGGTGAAACACGCTTACCGAAGCTGTGGCCTGTATTTCACGCCGCTCCCGCCTCCGCTCAATCTGCCCTGAGAGCATGAACATTGACCCCCGTAGCGGGCATGGATAGACTCTTTTGTCTGACAAGAAAGGACGGGTATGACCGAACGAACCCTCTCTATTGTGAAGCCTGACGCAGTGAAGAAGAACGTCATTGGTGAAATTCTCCGCCGCTTTGAAGCAGCCGGGCTCAAAATCGTGGCCACCAAGATGGTTTCCCTGAGTAAAACCGAAGCCGAAGGCTTTTATGCGGTCCATAAAGAACGCCCATTTTTTGGGAGCCTGACCGACTTTATGTCCTCAGGGCCGATTCTTGTCTCCGTGCTTGAGGGCGAAGGGGCCATTCAAGCCCATCGGAAAATCATGGGCGCGACCAACCCGGCTGAGGCGGATGCGGGGACGATTCGGAAGGATTTTGCCACAAACATTGAGCAGAACGCCGTGCACGGCTCCGATGCGCCCGAAACGGCCCAATGGGAGATCGCTTATTTTTTCAGTGGGCTGGACCTGGCCTGAGACGGCGGGCCTGGCGCTCGTGCGCGTTTGATCGGTATGGACCTTAAAAATTGTACCCAAGACGAACTCGCCGGCTGGCTGACTGCGCGTGGACACACATCCTTCCGGGCGCAGCAAATTTTGAAATGGGTGCATCAACACCGGCTCACCGACGTGGGGCAGATGAGCAATATCCCCCTGACCCTGCGCGAGGAGGTGGCCCGGCATTTCAGGCTTGCCCGTCTGGACTGTAGCGGACACACCACGGCGGCTGATGGGACGGAGAAATATCTCTTTCGCCTTGCCGACGGACGCCGGATTGAGAGTGTTTTTATTCCGAGTGAGCACCGCCGGACGCTCTGCATCTCTTCTCAGGTCGGCTGTGCCATGGGCTGCCAATTTTGCGCCACCGCCCAAGTACGACCCGTGCGTGACCTGACTGCTGGGGAAATCGTCAGCCAAATCTGGGAAGTTCAGCACCGTCGGCCCCCACACGAAGCGGTGACCAATGTCGTTTTTATGGGAATGGGCGAACCGTTGGCGAACTACGCTCAGGTCGTGAAGGCCATCACTATTCTGACATCAGCCTGGGGGTATAATCTCTCCCCTCGCCGCATCACCGTATCGACGGTTGGATTAGTGCCGCAAATGCTGCGCCTGTTGCACGACACCCAGGTCAACCTCACCATCTCCTTGAGCGCAACAACCGATGCCGTGCGGAACACCCTCATGCCGGTCAATCGGCGCTACCCTCTGGCCGCTGTATTGGCGGCCTGCCGCTCCCTGCCCAGAGCCCCGCGCAACCGGCTGACCTTTGCGTATACCCTGCTGGACGGGCTGAACGACAGTCCAGCCGACGCAAAACGCCTCGTGTCCCTGCTGCATGGCATCCGGGCCAAGGTCAACCTGATTCCGTTTAATTCCTTCCCTGGAGCAGTATTTGTCCCCTCGTCGCGCGAGCGGCTCGTACGGTTCCGTCACATCCTGCTTGACCGGGGCCTCTACGCCAGCATTCGTGAAAGCCGCGGCCAGGATGTCCAGGCCGCCTGCGGGCAACTGGCCGCCCCCCTGGAGCAAGCGGCCTGAGCAAAGGGACAGTCATGATCACGTTGGGTATTATTGGTGGCAGCGGTCTGTATCAGATGGACGGTGTCGAGCAGGGCGAGTGGGTAAGCGTCGAGACACCGTTTGGCCCACCGTCGGATGAGTATTTTGTCGGCGAATTGGACGGTGTCCGCGTGGTTTTTCTGCCTCGGCACGGCCGGGGGCACCGGGTTCTGCCCTCCGAGTTGAATTTCCGCGCCAATATCTACGGGATGAAAAAGCTGGGCGTGCGGCGCTTGATTGCCGTGGGTGCGGTGGGCAGTTTGAAACAGGAAATTGCGCCCGGCCATATTGTCATCCCCGACCAGTTCATCGACCGCACCCGTGGACGCATCAGCACCTTTTTTGGCCGGGGTATTGTCGCCCACGTCGCCTTTGCCGACCCGGTGTGTCCGCTCTTGTCCCGGTCTTTGCTTGAAGCCAGTCACAGCCTGGACACAGCCGTTCACCCCGGGGGAACGTATATCTGTATGGAAGGTCCGCAATTTTCTACCCGAGCCGAGTCCTTGCTGTATCGGAGCTGGGGGGCTGACATCATCGGCATGACGAATCTCCAGGAAGCCAAGCTGGCGCGTGAAGCCGAAATCTGTTTTGCCACCCTGGCCATGGCAACCGATTACGACTGCTGGAATACCGAGGCCGGCGATGTGGTGATAGAAGAGGTGCTGGCAATTCTGAATAAAAATGTTACCACCGCTCAGCGCATTGTCCGGGACACTGCCCGTCGGCTGTCTCCCGAGCGGGTGTGCGGCTGCGAGACGGCGCTGGCAGAGGCGATCATCACCGACCGGACGATGATTCCGGAAACGGTCAAAAACGAGCTTGAGCCGATTATCGGGAAATATATCAATGGATAAACGCCAAGAGGACGTGATGAGTATTGTGGTTGTCGGTTCGGTCGGATTGGATTCTATTGAAACGCCGTCCGGCAGGGCGGACGAAGTCCTGGGCGGCTCGGCCGCCTATTTCGCGCTTGCGGCAAGCTATTTTGCGCCGGTGAACATGGTTGCCGTGATTGGTGAGGACTTTCCCCCAGATGCGCAGGCAACCCTGACCGCGCCGAATATCAACCTGGACGGATTAGAGGTCGGGGCAGGGCGGACGTTTCGGTGGACTGGCCGCTATCACGAAAATCTCAACATCCGCGATACCCTGGACCTTCAGATGAATGTGGTCGCGGACTTCGCGCCGCAACTGCCCGAACCGTATCGCCGCACGCCTTTTGTGTTTCTGGGGAATATCGACCCTGGCTTGCAGAGCCAGGTCTTAGACCAGACCGACGGGCCACGCCTGGTCGGCTGCGATACGATCAGTCACTGGATTGAGCATGAGCGGGCGGCCCTTGAAGCGGTGTTGAAACGGGTCGATGTGCTGATCATCAACGATGAAGAAGCGGCTATGCTCAGCGGCGAGTCCAATGTCGTCAAAGCCGCCCGCCGGATTCTGGACATGGGACCCAAGACGCTGCTCGTCAAGCGGGGCGAATATGGGGTGTTGCTGTTTTCCCCTCAGTCGGTTTTCGCCGTCCCCGCCTATCCCTTGGAAAACGTGGTTGATCCGACCGGGGCCGGCGACTCCTTTGCCGGCGGGTTTCTCGGCTATGTGGCCGAGTCGAACGACACGTCTGAGGCCGGACTGCGCAAAGCCATTGTGTACGGCAGCGTGGTGGCTTCGTTTACGGTCGAAGACTTCAGCCTGCGGCGGCTGCACGCCCTGAGCCGGGACGACATTGAACAGCGGTATCGCCAGTTCGTGAGTCTGACCGCATTCTAGCCCTTTCGCCTTGTATCGCTATGGACCTGTCCATCGTCGTACCGATCTACAATGAGGTCGATAATCTGCGTCCGTTGTGCGAACGGGTCCATGCCGTCCTGGCCCCGACGGACTGGAGCTACGAACTCATTCTCATTGACGACGGCAGTCAGGACGGGAGCAGTGAGCTGCTGGCCGAGCTGCACGCCGAAGACGATACGCTCAAGGTCCTCCGTTTTCGACGCAACTTCGGTCAGACCGCGGCGCTGGCCGCCGGCTTTGAATACGCCCATGGAGACGTCATTGTTTCGCTGGACGGTGACCTTCAGAATGATCCGGTCGATATCCCGCGTTTGCTGGCAAAACTGGACGAGGGGTATGACCTGGTGAACGGCTGGCGGGTCAATCGACAAGATCCGTTTCTGCACCGGCGTCTCCCGTCCCAGCTCGCCAATCGTATGATCTCGCTCACCACGCGGGTCAAACTGCACGATTACGGCTGTACGCTCAAGGCGTTCCGCCGTGAGGTGGCAAAGGGCCTCAAGCTGTACGGAGAAATGCACCGGTTTATCCCAGCCCTGGCCGGGGACATGGGAGCGCGGATTGCCGAGCTGCCGGTCACCCATCATGCCCGCACGCGCGGCACCTCAAAATACGGCCTGACTCGAACCTTGTGGGTCGTGCTGGATTTACTGACCGTGAAATTCCTGTCGAGCTATGCGACCCGCCCGAGTCATTTATTTGGCTTTCTGGGTTTAATCGCCGTCCTCGTTGGCGGGGGGATCACGACCGTCCTGGGAATACAACGCCTCCTGTTTGACGTGCAACTGGCAAACCGTCCCATTCTGCTCCTGGGGATTCTCCTGCTTGTTACCGGTATCCAGCTGGTGACCACCGGCCTGATTGCTGAGATGCTGGCCCGCACCTACCACGAGAGTCAGGAAAAGCCCGTCTACTGGATTAAGGACGTGTTAGAATAAGGACATGGTTGCCGCGCGTCGCTACGCGCGCAGTGAAAGGAGAAGAGCCATCGCACGCATCTTAATCACCGGAGGGGCCGGGTTTATCGGTTCGCATCTGTGTGAGCGTTTCCTGGCCGACGGGGATGAGGTGGTGTGTCTGGACAACCTCATTACCGGCGATATGGACAATGTGGCCCACCTGTTTGTCAACCCGCGCTTTTCCTTTGTCCATCAGGATGTGACAAACTATATTTACGTCAGTGGCCATATTGATGCGATTCTCCACTTTGCCTCGCCGGCGAGCCCGATCGATTACCTTGAACTGCCGATTCAGACCCTGAAAGTCGGCTCGCTCGGCACGCATAAAGGACTCGGCCTGGCCCGGGTCAAGGCCGCCCGTTTTCTGCTCGCTTCGACCTCCGAGGTCTATGGCGACCCGCTCGTCCATCCTCAGCCGGAAGATTATTGGGGCAATGTCAACCCGATCGGCCCGCGGGGGGTGTATGACGAGGCAAAACGGTTTGCCGAAGCCCTGACCATGGCCTACCACCGCAGTCACGCCGTGGCCACCCGCATTGTCCGTATTTTTAATACCTATGGGCCACGTATGCGCCTCGGGGACGGCCGGGTCGTGCCCAATTTCATCACTCAAGCGCTACGGGGAGAAGCCTTAACCGTCTATGGCGACGGGAGTCAAACCCGGAGTTTCTGTTTTGTCGACGATCTGGTCGAGGGTATCGTCCGCCTCCTTCGCTCAGAGTGTACCCAGCCCGTGAATCTGGGCAATCCGCACGAACTCTCCGTGCGGGAATTTGCCGAAACGATTATCCGGCTGACCGGGAGTGCCAGCCCCATTGCGTTTGAGCCTTTGCCGGTGGATGACCCGAAAGTCCGTCAACCCGATGTGAGTGTGGCCCGTCAGATATTGGATTGGGAGCCCCGCGTCGCCCTCGAAGACGGACTGAGTAAAACCATCGCCTATTTCCAGGACAGGCTGGAGGTCGGTTAGATGTCAGCCATCGGGAAAAGGGAACAGGGCAGGTCAGGACTCAGGAGAGGATGGAGCGCATGAGGATACTGGTAACCGGGGGAGCCGGCTTTATTGGCTCTCACGTTGCGGAAATCTATCTCGGGGCGGGTCACGAAGTCTGGATCGTTGACGACTTGTCCACCGGCAAGCCGACCAATGTGCCGTCTGAGGCGCACTTCGTCCAAGCCGATATCACCGACGCTGCGGTACGACGGCTCCTAGTTGACGAACGGATTGAGGTGGTCAACCACCATGCGGCGCAAATGGACGTCCGGCGCTCGGTTGCCGACCCGCTGTTTGACGCCCGGGTCAATATTCTCGGGCTGCTCAATATCCTTGAAGGCGCGCGGCAGGCCCACTGCCAGCGTCTTATCTTTGCGTCTTCCGGCGGGACGGTCTACGGAGAACAAGACAGCTTTCCGGCGACCGAAGACCACGCCACCCGTCCGATCAGTCCGTATGGCGTCAGCAAGCTGGCCGGAGAACGATATCTGTATTTTTATCAGAGAGAGCATGGCCTGCCGGCGCTGAGCCTGCGCTATGCGAACGTGTATGGGCCGCGGCAGGACCCTCATGGAGAAGCCGGCGTGGTGGCTATTTTCACTCAGCGCCTGCTGGCGGGCGAGACGATTACGATTAACGGCGACGGTCAGCAGACGCGCGACTATGTGTTTGTGGACGATGTGGCCCAGGCCAACCTGGCGGCCCTGACTGCCGACTGCACCGGCGCGATCAATATCGGCACCGGCCTTGAGACCACGGTCAATACCCTGGCCGAGCATTTGCAGCGGATAACCGGCTCACCCGACCGGGCGCAGCACGGCGCTGCCAAGCCGGGAGAACAGCGCCGCAGCGTCTTGTCCTGGAGCCGGGCCGCGGACAGGCTGAACTGGAAGCCGCTGATGTCGCTTGCCGACGGGCTTGAGACAACGGTGGCCGCCCTGCGGACAGCAGCATGAATATCGCACGGATTCGGAACTTCAGCATCATCGCCCATATCGATCATGGCAAATCGACCCTGGCCGACCAGCTCCTCTCCCAGACGGGCTCGATTAGTGAGCGGGAAAGCGGGGCGCAGTTTCTGGACACCATGGAGCTTGAGCAAGAGCGGGGCATTACGATTAAGGCCCGCACTGTTCGTCTGCGCTATCAGGCCCAAGACGGCGGCGCCTATTATCTGAACCTGATTGATACCCCCGGTCATGTGGATTTTGCTTATGAGGTCTCGCGCAGTTTATCGGCTTGCGAAGGGGCTATCCTGGTCGTTGACGCAACCCAGGGGGTCGAGGCACAAACGCTGGCCAACACCTATCTGGCGCTCGACCATCAGCTTGAAATTTTTCCGGTTATCAACAAAATCGACCTGCCCAGCGCCGAACCCGAGCGCGTCCGGCAGGAGCTCGAAGACATCATCGGGCTGGATGGCAGCGATGCGGTCCTGACCAGCGCAAAAGAAGGCAGAGGGATTGCTGAGGTGCTGGAGGGTATCCTGCGGCTCATGCCTCCTCCTCAAGGGGACCCCAGCGCGCCGGTCAAAGCGCTGCTTTTCGATAGCTGGTTTGATCCCTACCAGGGAGCCGTTGTACTCGTCCGGGTATTCGACGGCGTGCTGAAACCCGGGATGTCCATTCGGCTCATGTCGAGTGGCAAGGAATATGAAGTCGGACAGGTCGGGGTTTTCGCTCCGCACGCCCAAGCGGTCAAAGCGCTCGGGCCAGGGGAAGTGGGCTTTCTCATGGCCGGTATTAAAGAAGTCCGCGAAGCTCGTGTCGGTGACACGATTACGGACGCCCAATGTCCGACGGCAGTCATGTTGCCGGGCTTTAAGGCCGCGAAACCCATGGTCTTCAGCGGCTTGTATCCGGTTGAATCGAAACACTATGAGGCGCTGCGCGATGCGGTCGAAAAACTCCGTCTCAACGATGCCGCTTTTTCGTACGAGAAAGAAACCTCGCTGGCCCTCGGATTTGGTTTTCGCTGCGGTTTCCTGGGCTTGCTCCATATGGAAATCGTCCAGGAGCGTTTGGAACGAGAGTTTAGCCTTGACCTCATTACCACTACGCCAACAGTTGAGTATCAAGTCCTGACGCTTGATGGGGAAATCCTGCACGTCGAGAATCCGTCCTCTCTCCCGCCGGTACAGGAAATCGATTCCATCCAAGAGCCTTTTATCCTGGCGAGTATTCATGTGCCCGAAGAATACGTCGGCAATGTGATGCGGCTCTGTCAGGAACGACGGGGAGAACAACGCGCCATGAAATACCTAGGGGCTTCGCGTGTCGCCCTGGAGTATGAGCTGCCGCTCAACGAGATTGTGGTTGATTTCTATGACCGGATCAAATCGATCAGCCGTGGCTATGCCTCGTTTGATTATGAATTTTTAGATATGCGTCCGGCCACCTTAGTGCGGATCGATATCCGCATTAATGGCGATATGGTCGATGCCTTGTCCCTGATCGTCCACGCCGATCACGCGCATGCTCGTGGACGCGAACTCGTGCAAAAAATGCGTGCCCTGATTCCGCGCCAAATGTTCGAGGTGGCTGTCCAGGCCGCCATCGGGAGTCGAGTGATCGCGCGGGAAACCGTGAAGGCGTTGCGCAAAAATGTCACCTCCAAATGCTATGGTGGGGATATAACCCGTAAACGAAAGCTGCTAGAGAAACAGAAAGAAGGAAAACGCCGGATGAAACAGGTTGGGCGGGTAGAAATTCCCCAAGAGGCCTTCCTGGCGCTGCTTCAGGTGGGTGAGAGCGAGACGCAACGGCGAGGGTAGAGAGTAGCGGATATGGCCAGAGGAAAAACATCGGCCCAAGAATCGATAGGCTCTGAAAGAGTGAACGTGTCCTCCAAAAGAGAGACGAGAGGCTGGACACGTTTACGCTTTGTCGGCCTGATGGATCAGCAGACCGACGGCAGACTGCTCTCTACGCCGACAACTCCCCAAAAACAAAAATCGGCCGTTCGTGAATACGCCGAAGCACTGCTCTTCGCCCTTGTGCTAGCGCTTTTTATCCGGAGTTTTATCGTGCAGGCGTTCAAAATTCCGTCTGGCTCCATGCTGCCGACGCTCCAGATTGGAGATCATATTCTGGTCAGCAAGTTTGCCTATGGGCTGCGCTTACCGTATCCCTTTGAAACCCTGGTGTTCGAGTGGGCTCGACCGGGGCCTGGAGACATCGTTGTTTTTGTTTATCCAAAAGATGGAACCAAAGACTTTATTAAGCGGGTCGTCGCCGTCGCCGGTGACGAGGTGCGAATTCGCAATAAGAAGCTTTTTGTCAACGGCGTAGCGGATGAGAGTCCGTATGCCCATTTTGCCAATCCTGACCGTATTATTCCCGGTCCTCGTGATAATTATCCGCCGCTGCTTCCTGGCAGGTCCAATGAATCTGTTGTCGTGCCACCCGGTAAATTATTTGTCATGGGGGATAACCGGGACCACAGCCACGATAGCCGCTTCTGGGGCTTTGTTGATGCGCAGGACGTGAAAGGTAAGGCCTTTCTGATATATTGGTCGTGGGACGGCCAGGACCGCTGGGTGCGGTGGGAGCGACTCGGAGCGCTTATTTACTAGTATAAAAGGTAAACACGCCCAGCCTTTCCACGAATTTTGTAGGGCGCCTTTGCTTTTTCGTCCATCTGGGGAAGTCAGAGTGCCAAGGCTCGAAGACATGTTGCTTGAGAGTGGCAAAGTCTCTCAGGATGACTTGCGCCGCATCCAGCTCGTGCAGCAGGAGCGCGGAGAAACACTTGAGCGTTTGCTGGTCGAGCTCGGCTTCATGTCTGAGGACGACCTTCTCCCAGTCCTGGCTGAATACTACCATGCCCCCCTCATGAGTACGCGAGACTTTCCGCAGCAGCCGCCCCCCTTGTCCGAGATGAAGATCGATTTTCTTCGCCAGGCGCGGGTCTGTCCCCTGGCGGTTCAAGATGGTGGCCTAACTATTGCCATGGCTGACCCTGGCGATTTCTACGTTATTGAGGCCCTGGAGAAGGCAACGAAGCTGCGTCTTGCACCCCGCTTGGCGCGCGAGCGCGATATTCTTGAGACCTTGAATATCTATTATGCTGACGGGGTACCCGACGGTCAGTCCGACGGTCAGGAGGTTGGCTCGGTCGAGTACCTGGAAGATGATCAAGAAGATGAAGCCCATCTGCGGGATCTCGCGAGTGAGGCTCCAGTCATTCGGCTCGTGAACATGCTCATCGCCCGGGCCATGGAGCAGCGTGCGTCGGATATTCATATCGAGCCGTTTGAAAAGGAACTCCGCGTGCGTTACCGCATTGACGGCATCCTGCACGATGTCGAAGCCCCGCCCCGTAAGCTGCAAGCCGCTCTTATTTCACGGGTCAAGCTCATGGCCAAGCTCAATATTGCGGAACGCCGCCTGCCGCAGGATGGGCGCATCAAGCTGCGGATGCTGGGGCGTGAGGTAGACCTGCGGGTTTCCACCCTGCCGACTCTGTATGGCGAAAGCGTTGTGCTGCGTATCCTCGACCGCTCGAGTATTGATGTCAGCCTCGAATCGCTGGGGTTTCCCGAAGATACCTTGTCCGCGTTCGAAAACCTCATTTTTCAGCCTCACGGGATGATTCTGGTCACCGGCCCGACCGGGAGCGGCAAAACAACAACCCTGTATGGGGCGCTGGACAAAATCAACTCCCCTGAGAAAAAAATTATTACCATTGAAGACCCGGTTGAATACCAGCTCAACGGCGTCAACCAGATTCATGTCAAGTCACAAATCGGGCTGACCTTTTCCGCCGGGCTGCGCTCCATTGTGCGTCAGGACCCGGATGTGATCATGATCGGTGAGATTCGCGACTACGAAACCGCGGAAATCGCCATCCAGTCCGCCCTGACTGGCCACCTGGTCTTCTCGACCCTGCATACCAACGACGCTGCCGGCGCAATATCCCGCCTCCTGGAAATGGGGGTGGAAGACTATCTCCTGGCGTCGTCCCTGCTCGGGGTGATGGCCCAGCGGCTGGTGAGGCAGCTGTGTCCGGCCTGTCGCCGTCCGGTCGGGGAGCAGGACGCAACCCCGCACGTAGGGCTGTCGGTGAATGGTCATGCGCCTGAACCGGCGCTCTCGTATGAGGCCGGAGAGTGCGAAGCCTGCGCCATGACCGGCTATCGGGGCCGGAAAGGGATCTTCGAACTCA
Organism: uncultured Binatia bacterium (SeqCode); assembly: GCA_965232605.1. Taxonomy (GTDB): domain Bacteria; phylum Desulfobacterota; class Binatia; order Bin18; family Bin18; genus Bin18. Next base: position 243,185 of record CBDDQA010000001.1, read on the forward strand.
TGCTCGTTGATGAAGGCTTGCGCCAGCTTATTCTGAAACGCTCATCAGCCGATGTGCTCAAGGAGTACGCGGTCGGGAGTGGCATGCGCACGCTCCGGGATGACGGCTGGCGTAAAGTCCGCACCGGTATTACCACCGTGTCGGAAGTCGTGCGCGTCACCCAGGACGAACCGCCTTCTTCCGAAGAATATGACGCCAGCGCCGAAGAGTCGGCCTGATGCGCCGGCCCGTCCGGTTTGCCGGGACGCCTGGAGCAAATCACGCTTCCGTATCGCTCGCCGTTCCCTTCCGTAGGGTGCATCCCATGCACCAGCTACCTGGTGTGCAGGGCGCACCCTACGTGTTCCTCTTCAGATGCTTGCGGGATCGCTGCCCCTTGGCCAGGTTCACCTCGGCGACTTCATTCGGACCGGCGGTCCAGGTCCGGTGGTGTTGCCAAACGAGGGGGTCATGGCCAGGAATGAGGCGTTCGAGTTCGCGGCTCAGGGTTGTGCGAATGCGCTCATAGGTAAAGAGCTGGTTGAACGGATTGCCCTGATTATAGCCGGGCGGCCACATCTTCTCGATATTTGAATACCAATACACCGCATCGCCGGCGATGGCAAAAAGACCGTTGCGGGTCTGGACTTCAAACCACTGCGTGCCAAAGGTATGGGAATCCTTGGCCAGGTGAGCGGTAATGCCCGGCAAGACTTCAACATCTCCCTCAATCAAGGTGGCCCTGTCCTGACTGATCGCGATCGCCACATTATGAATGTCCTGCGGGTCAAGCGAGGACAGAATCCAGCTCCTCTCTCCTCCACCAAAGTCTTTTGGCAAGGACAGGGTACGCAGCCAGCCCATGTACTCGTCCAGTTGAATATACAGCTGCGCGTTTGGAAAGGCCGAGAAATTGCCAATATGATCAAAATGCAGATGTGTCACCAGAATAGTATCCACATCTGCCGGGGTGAGCCCGATCTTTGCCAGCACGCTTGAGGGGTCTTCCCACCCAAAGAAGCGATAGCGCGACAGCCAGTCCTGATTGCCGAACCCGGCATCAACCAGCGCCACGTGTTTTTCCTGACCCTGCGCCCCGCCGACGAGCACGGTGTAGAGCATGGGAATCTGGATGGTGCCCCGGTTGCTCATGAGTCCTGAGCCACCGAAGAAGTCATACGGCATGTCGGCCTGGCAATAGGCCAGGGTCCAGATGGAGTAATCCGTGGGCGGCTTTTCGCCGACGAGGGCTTGCGCTTGAACCGCCGGCTTTCTTTTTTTGACTGCTGGCATGGAGGCTTCCTTTCCTTGACTGCTCCATACTCATCATGAAGCGTTCCGGCGAACAAGTTGAAAACTTCCGAAGGCGCGTCTTGTCGCCCGGCAGATATTTCGATAGGGTCACTGAAACTTTACGGCTTCGCGCACGAAGAGCGACAGGTGCAAACCGCCTGGATGCCCGGTGTCAATCTCCAGGAAAGGCGCGGAGGTCAGACCAGAAAGGAGTCGATATGCGCATTGGTATTCAGATGGTGCTTCAAAACCACAAGGAGCACGATGATCGGGTGATGTACAAGAACGAGACCCGCCTCGCGATTGAATCCGAGGAGATGGGGTTCGATATTGTCTGGCCGGTGGAGCACCACTTTTTTGACTACTCCATTTGCCCGGACAATATGCAGTATCTGAGCTATATCGCGGCCAGGACGGAAAAGCTGGAATTGGCCACCGGGGCTATCATCGTGCCCTGGAACAACCCTATGCGGGCGGTGGAAAAGATGGTCCTGCTCGACCACCTGTCGGACGGGCGGGCGGTGCTCGGGCTCGGACGCGGTCTTGCCCGGCGTGAGTATGCCGGTTTCGGCGTGGACATGGGCGAAGCGCGCGACCGTTTTAACGAGGCCGCGGAGATCATCGTCAAGGGCCTGGAAGACGGCTTTGTCGAAGCCGACACCAAGTACTACAAGCAGCATCGCATCGAGGTGCGCCCGCGGCCGATCAAGAGCTTCAAGGATCGCCGCTATATGGTGTGCATGTCGCCCGAGTCTTTTGAGGTCGCGGCCCGGCTCGGTCTGGGAGCGATGATGTTTTCTCAGATGACCTGGGATAAGGTGGCCGACGGCATCAACAATTATCGTGAGCTGTATCGCCAGTATAATAACGGCGACGAGGCCCCCCCGGTGAACTGTGCCGACTTCGTTGTCTGCTCGCACGACGCCAAGAAGGCCGAAGAGATCGCGCGAGAAAAAATCGTGGGCTACTACTTCAGCGTGATGGAGCACTACGAGATGCTGGGCGACCATTTTGCTCAGACGGGCAAGTCCTACGCTCATTATGCCGAAGCGGCCAAGATGATGCGGGAAGCCGGCAACGAGGCTATTCTGGAAGACTTCCTGGCTGCCAATCTGTGGGGCACGCCGGACATGATCATCGAGAAGCTGGAAACGCGGCGTGGCCAGATCGGTGAGTTTGAGGTCAACGGCTGCTTCAGCTTCCAGAGTCAGCCCTTTGATCAAGTCGAAGACTGCATGCGTCTCTTTGCCAAAGAAGTCGGCCCGATGATGCATGCCTGGACCCCGCAAGCCAAAGCGCCGGTCGATGTGGCCGCGGCTGAAGCCCGGGTTGGCAAGTAACCCTTCTCTTTGTCATAACGTCACGGGTGGAGTCCGGCTCTGCCCGTGACCCTCCCCAACTCTCCTGACGGCTCCTCAGAAGACCGCCTATTGCTCTACAGAAAACGATTGAGTGGCAAAGGCCGCTGGGCTCTGGCAGTACTCGCAACGACCTCGGGCCCGTTCGGCGACCAGTTGTCGTTGTTCTGCCCTGACACGGGTTCTAGGCATAGTCGGGAGGACTGATACCTAATGCTGCCATCAGTTCTGGAACCGATATCTTGCGGAGGCGAGCCAGGTCGGCCAGCGCCCGTGCCCGTTCCGCATCCACTTGTTCTGTCCGATCGATCAACGTGAGCAATTCCTGGTGCTCCTCAGAGGTCAGGGTTTCGGCACGTCTCCTGGCGCTCAGTGCGTCGTGACGCTGCCGGACAGCCTGGGGCACGCCGGCATTGATCTTCTCCAGTAATGCCGCTTCCCCTTGCGGAACACAGGGAGCCAGTCGCCGGGCGCGTACGGTCAACACTTGAGAAATAAAACGCTCCAATGCTGGGGTGTCCAATTGAGCGACGTCGCTCAACAACTCATCCAGAGATATCTGAGGTCGAACCTCGCTGATTGACATTATTCTCCACTCCTAGAACATCTCCCTTACGGGATGCAAGGGGAAAGCGAGCCATCCCCATATCGTCTATGGGGCTACTGCCCAATCCCGATTAGCCATTTTTTCGTCGTATCTTATACCGAGGAGGTTCGGCCGAAAGGAGGTCATGGCCGGTGAGATTGCACCAAGCGGGAATATCCGCTGGCGCGCCAGGGTCTTGGGCGATGAGGAGCAGGACTTGGCCCGTCTGCATGGACTTGAGACGCAGGCGGAGTTTCAACACCAACTCGCCGCAGGCCATGTCTCCGGCATCCCAGGTGTCGTCCGGGTCGGCGGATGTCTCTATTACCGGCGTTGCTGTGCGAGTCTGAAGTGCTGAGGGAGTAGCCGGCCAGATACAGCCAGGCTGCTCAACGGGTTGGTTTTCCTGTTGACTCGCCCACTGCCAGCCGCTGCGATAGCAGGTCTGGCGACGGATATAATTGTAAGCGTCTCCCAGGAAATCCGCCGGCGAACGCCCCAAGCCGCTGGCGAGGCAGGCGGTACAGTGCGGCGTTGTTTTGAATCCGGTTACGACGCTCAGGACGTATTCGTGGAAGCAAAGAGACCGTGAGCAGCGAAAGCAGGTCGGGTTGCTGAGTTGTGCGAGTTCTGTGAGGATTTCCGCGGTACGCTGTTCCTCGGCGTCCAGGTCGTCATCGATAGCGGGGAAGGGCGGCTGGCTGCGTTTCATCGTGTCTGCCCGGCTTGCTTGAACTCGTTCTCTAAAAAGTCGGAAAAACTCGCGCTAAACCGTCGTGGCGTCGAGACAAACCACTCCCGAATCCCCTGCTGGGTAAAGTATTGTCGCAAGGTCTCACACCAGCGCTCCCACTGTTCCTGGTCCAGGGCTCCCTGGGTGTATTGATAGAAGAAGTTTTCACCCGCGGAGAAGGAATAATACATGATCAGATCAAAACGGTGCCGCTCGTCTGCGGCCAGGGCGGCATAGTCTTGCGACCCAAGGCGTAAAATCCGAGAGAGGTCGGGGCTCTCGGCCACCAGGGCAATATAGTCCAGTCGGGTGGTGGTCAGGGCGTGATGGGTAGAGTTACGGACCGCGCGCGTATTCTGGCGTACCTGGATGGCGAGATAGACCAGCGAGGCGATCACACCGACTGCGCTGATGACCTCGGCAACGGCCCCAATGGCTTTGAAATCCATACGTCTGCGCATACTGACCATTTTTGACCGTATGGCGCAAGTTGCTCGTGGCAGGAACGATCTTGACCCTGACATCCAGAGGGCTTATCGTGCCCGCGAATGGGAACACAGGGCAGTCAACCCGGCGGTCCGCTGGCCGGTATCCGGGTCATTGAATGTGGCGTTCTGCTGGCCGGCCCGTTTTGCGCCCGCCTGCTGGCCGACTTCGGGGCTGAGGTCATTAAAGTCGAAGCGCCCCACAAGGGCGACCCCATGCGCACGGTCGGCCAGTCTCTGGTGGACGGCAAGAGTCTGTGGTGGCCGAGCGTTGCCCGCAATAAGAAATGTATTTCTCTTAATCTGCGCGACCCCGAAGGACAGGAACTCCTGCGCCGGCTGGTCTCTCAGTCCGATGTTCTGGTGGAAAACTTTCGTCCCGGAGTGTTTGAAGAATGGGGCCTCGGCTATGAGACCCTGCGTGGGCTGAATCCAGGCCTCGTCTTTGCCCGCGTCTCCGGGTACGGACAAACCGGCCCGTATCGAGAAAAACCCGGTTTTGCCGCGGTGGCTGAAGCCTTTGGCGGCCTGCGCCATCTGGTTGGCTTTCCGGACCGGCCGCCCTGTCGGGTGGGTATCAGCATTGGTGATTCCCTGGCCGGCATGTTTGCCGCGCTGGGCACGCTGATGGCGCTCTACAATCGTGATGTCAATGGCGGAACCGGCCAGGTGATCGATACGGCTCTGTATGAAGCCGTGTTTGCCGTGCTGGAGGCGACCCTGACGGAATATGAAAAAACCGGCTACCAGCGGACACGGACCGGGACCTTGCTGCCTGGGTTTGCACCGTCCAACCTCTACCCGTGTCAACAGGGGCAATGGATTGTGATTGCCGCCAACACCGATGGGCTGTTCAGGCGGCTGTGCAAGCTCATGAACCGCGAAGAATTACTCATCGATCCCCGTTTCGAGAACCAGGTCGTGCGGGCTGAAAACCGTGAGGCCATTGATGCTATTGTCTCGGACTGGACGGCGACCTATGAACTGTCAGCATTGCTGCCGCTGGTCGAGGGCGCAACCATTCCCGCCGGTCCGGTCTACAGTATCGCCGACATCGTACACGACCCGCATTTTGCGGCCCGCGACATGCTGGTCTCCTTGCACGACCGGGTGCTGGGTGAACTCAAAATGCCCGGCATCGTCCCCAAACTCAGCGAGACCCCCGGCGAGGCGCGCTGGCCGGGACCGGCAATCGGAGAACATAATCACGAGATTTATTCCGGTTTATTACATATGAGCGCAGATGAACTGGCCGCCCTGACTGCGCGCGGCGTCATTTGAACAATCGAAGCCTCAAGGAGGACTATCATGGCTGAACAACTCCTGTCAGGGATCAAGGTCGTTGAGTGCGGCAATATGGTTTCCGCCGCCTATGCCGGCAAGCTGCTGGCCGACTTTGGCGCGGATGTGGTCAAGGTCGAAGCGCCGAGCGGTGACGTCGCCCGACAACGCGGCCCCTTTCCCGGCGATACTCCACATGCCGAAAAGAGCGGTCTATTCCTGTACTTGAATGCCAATAAGCAAGGCGTCACGCTGGACTTGCGCGAACCCAAAGGGCAGGCGGTCTTGCAGAGCTTATGCGCCCAGGCCGATATCCTGCTGCATAATTACCACCCGCGCGAGATGCCCGAGGTCGGCCTGGATTACGCAAAGCTGAGTCAGATCAATCCGGGTCTGATCATGACCTCGATTTCCTATTTTGGTCAGACCGGCCCGCACAGCGACTATCACGGCTATGACCTGACGGCGAGTAATGCCGGGGGGTGGGCGTTTATCAGCCCGGGCGCCTCCGATTACCCGGACCTGCCGCCCCTCAAGGCGTTTGGCCATCAGACCGACTTTCAGGGCGGGGTGCACGCCGGCGTCGCCACCCTCGGCGCGTATTACCATAAATGTCTGACGGGCGAAGGCCAGCACCTCGATGTCTCCATCCAGGAGTGTATTGCTGCCATCCTGGAAATGAATTTCATGCACTACACCTATAGCGGCCTGGAAACCTCGCGGTTGGGCCGGCGGTCCATCTATCCCTGGTGCATGCTCGACTGTAAAGACGGAAAACTCTTTGTGATTTGCGTGGAAGAAGATCAGTGGCAGCGCTTTGTCGAACTGATGGGTAATCCTGAATGGGCCAGCCTGGAGATTTTTGCCGATCGCGTCGTTCGGGGTCAGAACTATGACGCTCTGATGCCTTTTCTTCAGGAATTCGCCGCGGAGTGGACGGCTGCCGACCTGTATAAAGCCGGTCAAGAGCGCCGCATCTGCATGGCTCCAGTCAACACCATGGCCGACCTGTTGAACTCGGAGCACCTCAAAGCGCGGGAATTTTTTACCGAAATCAGCCATCAGGTCGCCGGCACGCTGCAATATCCGGGCGCGCCTTTTCAGGTGCAGGACCTTGGCTATGCCGTCCGCCGTCCGGCGCCGCAACTCGGCGAGCATAATAACGAGGTCTACACCCGGATTGGGCTCTCTCAGGCCGAGATCGCCGGGCTGAAGCAGAGCGGAGTTATCTAGTGGCTAGTGGTCAGTGGCTAGTGGTCAGTGGCGAGTCCCTAACCCCTAACCCCTAGTCCCTAACCCCTAACCCCTAGTCCCTAACCCCTAACCCCTAACCCCCACCAAGGAGAACATCATGGCACGACGACCATTAGAAGGCATTCGCGTAACCGATTTCACCTGGGCCTGGGCGGGGCCGTACTGCACGCTCCAAATGGCGCATATGGGCGCGGAAGTGATTCGGATTGAGAGTGAAAAGCGCCCGTGCGTCACCCGCCTGATCCCGCCGTTTGCGGACAACGAACCCGGGCCGAACCGGGCCGGCTATTTCAACCAATACAGCCAGGGCAAGAAAAGCCTCCAACTTGATCTGGCCCGGCCCGAGGCGTCCGAGATTGTCAAAAAGCTCATTGCCAAGAGCGATATCGTCGTGCAGAACTTCTCAACCGGGGCGATTGACCGCATGGGTTTTGGCTATGACACGCTCAAGCAACTCAAACCCGATATTATTATGATTTCAATCTGCGGCTACGGACAGACCGGTCCCGAACGCCACTATATGGGCTATGGGCCGGCTTCTGTTCCACTGGCAGGAATCTCATCCTTAACCGGTTATCCCGGCGTGGGGCCGGCGGAGATCGGTATTTCGTATGGCGACCCGAACGCCGGTATCTTTGGCTCGTTTGCCGCCATGGCCGGGCTGGCCTATCGCCACCGCACCGGCCAGGGGATTCACGTTGACCTGGCATTATGGGAAGCCCTGCTCGTCCTGATGCCCGAAGGCATTATGGATTATGTGATGAATCAGACCCAGCCGGAACGCGACGGCAACCGGGACCGCTGGATAGCGCCCCACGGCTGTTTCAAGTGCAAGGGCGACGCCGAGAAGTGGGTCACTATTGTGTGCGGGAGCGACGCAGAATGGCAGGCCCTGTGTCAGGCCATAGGCCAGCCGGAACTGGCCACGGACAAACGTTTTAGCGATGCGGCGGCGCGGAAAGCGAACGAGGACGCGCTCGAAGAAATCATCACGGCCTGGACGAGCGAGCGCGACCGCTGGGAGGTCACGGAGATATTGCAGAACGCCGGCGTGGCGGCCTACCCGTCTCAGAGCAATAAAGACCTGGCAACCAATCCGCACCTGGAAGAACGCGGCTATCTGGTACAAAAGGAACACCCTGAATTCGGCAAACGGATTCATGCCGGCATCCCGTGGCAGATGAGCGGCTCTCCGTGCGCAGTCCAAACTGTGGCCCCACAGCGTGGGCAACATACCGACTATGTATTGCGGGACATTCTCGGCTATTCCGGCGACGAGGTGCAAAAGCTGCGGGACGGGCAGGTATTGACCTAGGGGCAGTTTCACACTTGCCGGAAAGGCCATCAACACACACGGAGCCGTCCCTCTTCCTTCTTCCTTCCTCCTTCTTCCTTTTTTCCCTCTCCCTAACGCATACTAACGCCACTTCAGTTTACCCAACGGAGGATAGCGCTATGTTCACCCCCACCGCCCGGCCCCCGGCTCCCGCTTCAAATCTCCCCCCCCCCCCCCCCCCCCCCCGCACATGCTCGGTTCCTTCACCGCCCCGCCGTCTCGCGCCGCCGCCTGACCGCTCCTCCTCTCTACTCCCGACTGGCGAAGCCCGCCGCGCCCGATCCGGGCGTTCCCGTTTCCTCTCGGCTGTCTTCGCGCTCGCCGCGCTGGCCGGCCTCGTTGCTGCGGACGCCCAAGCTGAGATGGGCACCATC
>CBDDQA010000002.1:0-558918 GCA_965232605.1 uncultured Binatia bacterium (SeqCode)
GCCCAGCCGCTCTGACAGGGCAGCGACCTGCTCACGCACATCTTCCGAATTCTCCGGCGCTGCCAGGGTGACAACCGTACCGACCCCGGTAGGCGCCCGGTACTCGCCAAACTCATCGCGCAGGGTCTGTCCCCACTCACCTGTTGTGACCCCGGCCCTGGCACACGCGATCGACGGCTCCATGATGTTGCTGCCATTTCGTGCCGCGCTGGCAAGCTCGGCCAGGGCGGCTTCCACGGCTGCCGCATCACGTTGCTTGCGCCATGTCTTTCAGGCGGTCAATCTGCTCCTGCTCGACATGTTCCGGAACGGTCAGAATTGTGTCGCCATCACCGCCCGACAGAGGTGATGGTTCGCTGCTCTCATAGGCGTTGACCCCGACAACGGTCTCGCGGCCTTCTTCAATGGCCTTGATGCGGGCGGAATTGGACTTGACCAGTTCCGCTTTCATGTAACCGCTGTCAACAGCAGCCACCGCACCACCCATCTCTTCGATGACCGCAAGTTCCTTCAAGTGCCGCTGATTTCAGTGCCTCGACTTTGGCCGTGATGACTTCAGACCCGTCGAAGATATCTCCATGCTCCAGCAGGTCGGTTTCAAATGCCATGATCTGTTGCATGCGCAGCGACCATTGCTGATCCCAGGCTCGTGGCAGGCCGAGCGCCTCATTCCATGCCGGCAGCTGCACGGCCCGCGCGCGGGCGTTCTTCGACAGCACCACTGCCAGCATTTCGATCAGGATGCGATAGACATTGTTTTCAGGCTGCTGTTCCGTCAGCCCGAGTGAGTTGACCTGTACGCCGTAACGAAAGCGGCGCAGTTTTGCGTCCCCGACACCATACCTGTTACGGCAGATGTCATCCCACAGTTCGGTGAAGGCCCGCATTTTCGACAGTTCGGTGATGAACTTGATGCCCGCATTGACGAAAAAGCTGATGCGGCCCACGATCATGGGGAAAGTCATCGTCCGGCACCTGCCCCGACGCCTTCACGCCATCGAGAACCGCGATGGCGGTCGCCAGCGCAAAGGCCAGCTCCTGCGCCGGCGTGGCACCGGCTTCCTGCAGATGATAGGAACACACGTTCATCGGGTTCCACTTGGGGCACTCGTTGCGCGACCACGTGATGGTATCTGTTATCAGCCGCATTGACGGCTGTGGCGGAAACACATAGGTGCCGCGCGACAGGTACTCCTTGATGATGTCGTTCTGTGTGGTGCCGGTAAGCTTGCTGCGCGAGGCGCCCTGCTCTTCGGCAACGGCGACGTAAAGCGCCAACAGCCAGGCAGCGGTCGCGTTGATCGTCATCGAGGTATTCATCCGCTCCAGTGGGATATCCTGGAACAGCACCCGCATGTCGCCAATGTGCGACACCGGCACGCCTACCTTGCCGACCTCGCCACGTGACAACAAATGATCGCTGTCGTACCCGGTCTGTGTCGGCAGATCGAACGCAACCGACAGTCCGGTCTGACCCTTGTCGAGATTGCGCCGGTAGAGCTCATTGCTGGCTTTGAGCTGTAGAATGTCCCGCATAGGTGCGAAAAATCCACGGCCGGTCACGGTTTGTCTGGTCACTCATCGAACTGCTGATCCGGTTGCTCGTTGATCACACAGGCCTGCATTGAAAAACGCAACGCTTGCCGCACTGCATATACCAATAGGAAGCAATAAATGGGCTTTTGGTATTTATCAGGCAATTGCTGATGATCGAAGCACGAACTTTATTGCAGCGCAACCAGACTTTGAGATTAGTCGTGACAGTTTGCAGGCTCTCATCAGCCAATACTGCACGAATTGACGGGACACCGATCCTAGTCGACGGAGTTGCGGTAATACACCAGCAGCATCATGGCCGCCACGGCCATGCCGACATTGGCCGCCACAGCGATCATCACGGTGCCGTCAATACCGGGGATGTGATAGCTGCGTGCGAAGCGTATTGGCGATGTAGGCACCGGCAAACAACCCGCAAAAATTGATTATCGTGTTGAAAAGAGAACTGAATTTTATGAAGGAGTTGATAATCGTGGTACCCACCAGGCACATCGCGCACACGACAAACAGCGGGGTCGTGCCGAGATCCGTGGTGGAGAACGGCAGAGTAGGAACTCCAGTTGATATAAACGCCAAAGAGACTCAGAAAATCGTTCATTGCTGCGGCCCACTATCATCGTCATAGATGTAGAGGTGGCACAATAACCCTGCACGGTGTTGCCAACCGGTAAAGAAATTATGGAAACTTTTAATTAAACAAATTCTTTGTTGCAATGCAGCATAATCTGCCCGATGCTATGCCGCAAATTTATGCAGGAGATCAATTATGGGTGCATCAGCAATTCGCGAAACTGCAGAGCCGGCATCAAATTCAGGCGCTGCCCGCAAGGATCTTTATGAAATTGGTGAAATTCCACCGCTCGGCCATGTGCCGAAGGAAATGTACGCCTGGACAATACGCCAGGAACGCCATGGTGAACCTGATACCGCAATGCAGGTGGAAGTGGTGCCGACATGGGATATCGATTCAGACGAAGTGCTTGTTCTGGTGATGGCCGCAGGGAGTGAACTACAACGGTGTATGGGCATCGCTGGGCATTCCCCTGTCTCCGATCGACGGCCACAAGAACCCCTACCATATTGCAGGTTCTGATGCCTCGGGCATCGTCTGGGCCGTCGGCCGCAAGGTGACCCGCTGGAAAGTCGGCGACGAAGTGGTCATTCACTGCAATCAGGATGCCGGCGACGATGAGGAGTGCAATGGTGGCGATCCCATGTTCTCCACTTCTCAGCGCATCTGGGGCTATGAAACACCGGACGGATCGTTTGCCCAGTTCTGCCGGGCCCAGGCCCGCCAGCTCATGCCACGGCCGCAGCACCTGACGTGGGAGGAAGGTGCCTGCTATACGCTTACCCTGGCAACCGCCTACCGCATGCTGTTCGGCCACCGCCCTCATACGCTCAAACCCGGTCAGAACGTGCTGGTCTGGGGTGCATCCGGTGGTCTCGGATCCATGGCCGTGCAGCTGATCGCCACCTCAGGTGCCAATGCCATTGGCGTCATATCGGAAGACGAGAAGACTGACTTTGTGCTCGGCCTCGGAGCCAAGGGGGTCATCAATCGCAAGAACTTCGATTGCTGGGGTCAGTTGCCCACCGTCGGCACGCCTGAATATAATGCCTGGGCCAAGTCGGCGCGTGAGTTCGGCAAGGCGATCTGGGACATCACCGGAAAAGGCAACAATGTGGACATGGTGTTCGAGCACCCGGGCGAAGCGACATTCCCGGTGTCGACGCTGGTCTGCAAACGCGGCGGCATGGTCGTGTTCTGCGCCGGCACCACCGGTTACAACATCACCATGGATGCCCGTTATGTCTGGATGCATCAGAAGCGTATCCAGGGATCGCACTTCGCCCATCTCATGCAGGCGAGCCAGGCCAACCGTCTGGTCATAAACCGGCGCATCGACCCGTGCATGTCTGAAGTCTATGACTGGAACGATATTCCCAAGGGCCACATGCGTATGCGCGAGAACAAGCATCTGCCCGGCAACATGGCTGTGCTCGTCAATGCCCCGACAACAGGCCTGCGCACATTCGAAGATGTGCTGGAGGCGTGCGGCAGCTAGAGCGGTTTGGTTACGGCCATGGGCAGGCCGAACGCGGCCTGCCTCGCAATGTGTGACGTGCACCTGTTGGGGAGAGCCAGCCGTAACGGGCATGACCGGCTGCCCGAGTGCCGGATCACACAAGCCGCTTGTGTGGGCGACAGCCATTCTGTCATGATCTCCGCGAACTGAAACAGGTTCGCGGATCACCATTTCGAATTGCTATGCAAGCATTCGGATAATCGAAGTCCTGCTGCCTCAACCTCGTCACTCGCAATCGGCCAGGAGGACAAGTCTGCATGCCCAAGCCACCCCAAGACCGACTGAAGTTCGACAAGCCTGGTCGCGGCAGGGTTTATGACAGCGTGCTGGAAACCATCGGAAACACACCGTTGGTTCGCCTGAGCAGATTGTCCCGCGACATGGGCTGCAAGGCCGAAGTGCTGGCCAAGCTGGAATTCTTCAACCCGATTGCCAGCGTAAAGGACCGCATTGCGGTTGCGATGATCGAAGCGCTGGAGGCCGACGGCACAATTCGACCCGACAGTGTCATTGTGGAACCCACCGCCGGCAACACCGGAATCGGGCTTGCCTTTGTGTGTGCTGCAAAGGGTCTGAGATGCATCCTGACCATGCCTGACGGTTTTTCTGCCGAGCGGTGCAAGCTGATGCGGTACCTTGGAGCAGAGCTGATTCTCACCCCGGCCGACAGGGGAATTGCCGGCGCCATCGACAAGGCCAATGAAATAGTGGCGCGCACCGACAACGCGGTCATGCCCTGGCAATATGGAAACGAGGCAAACCCCGAAATTCACCGCAAGACGACCGGTGAGGAAATCTGGGTCGACACTCAATGGAGTTGTCGACGCGGTTGTATTTGGTGTTGGCACAGGTGGCACGCTGACCGGCGTTGGAGAAGCACTTAAGGCCCGCAACCCCGACATCAGGGTTATTGCGGTGGAGCCTGAAAACAGTGCCGTCCTGTCGGGTGAGAGACCCGTTTCCTCACGCTATACAGGGAATAGGCACTGGCTTCATTCCTGAAGTGCTGAACACGGAAATCATCGACGATGTAATGGTTGTGAGCGACAAGGAAGCGTTCGAAACAGCGCAGCGGCTGGCTGCAGTTGAGGGAATACCGGCAGGGATATCCTCAGGTGCTGCACTAGCCTGTGCGATGCGTTATGCAACACGTGAAGACATGCAAGGTAAGACCATAGTTACAATTCTGCCGAGCTTCGCCGAACGCTACCTTTCAACCGCGCTGTTCGATGGCCTACGGGATAGGATTGAACAGCTATTCAGTCCGCCACCGGTGCTTATGCCCACTGTCCCCCTATTTCACTGCAGGCTATCAAATGTCTGCAGTTGGATCAATGTCGTAACTCAACATCACCGGCGAGATAACTGCAGATGGAATATCTACTTCCCTGACATCTGGGCTCACTCCGAACGGGTATTTTCAACATCGCCGATGTCGCCATTATGGGCGGCGTCGTGCTGCTCTGGGTCGCCAGCTTCCGGCAGGCTCCCCAGCCGGATGAGCCAACCCGGCCATAAAGAGCGACGCGGCGCAAACCGAGGACGAAGTCAGTCCAACCAACGAGCCTCGTTACAGGGGAGCAAAAAATCCCCTCTTGGGAGGGGTGGCCGCAGGCCGGGGTGGGTTTCCCCAGGCACGCTCCATCCGTAGAACCCGCCCCGCCGCTACCTGCTCTGTTGAAGGATACGTTTCCTCTTTCCCCCCCGAGAGGGGAACAGGAGCAGGCCGTTTCAACTCCTTCCACATGGTGCTAAGGTCTGAGCCAAACTCGGATAACGGAAAGGAGAACGTATGGCCAAAGATGCTGTCATCCCAAAGGGAATGGAAGCCTATTACAACGATTTTCACTTTGCTCCGGCGATCAAGGATGGAGATCGCCTCTACTGTTCCGGCCAGATCGGAGTGGGCGAGGGGTATAAGGTTTCGGACGATCCCGAAGCACAGTTCACCCAGGCGTTTGAACATGTCAAATCCACGCTGGAGGCGTCGGGCGCGTCGTTTGACGATGTGGTCGAGATGACGACCTTTCACGTCGATCTGCAAAAAAACATCCAGACCTTCATGAAAGTCAAAGACAAATATATGGCAGCCCCCTACTCGGCCTGGACCGCAATCGGTATTACCGAGCTGGCCTTTCCGGGCGCCCTGGTTGAGATCAAAATCATCGCCCGCTTGCCGTAGAGGAAGGGGTAAAGAAGGGATTGGGGGTTGGGGATTGGGGTGGGAACCCTGACCCCTAACCCCCAACCCCTAGTCCCCACCCCCCCATGAAACCCTTCTGGAAAACAAAATCACTCGCGGCCATGAGCCAGCAGGAGTGGGAGTCCTTGTGCGACGGGTGTGGACGCTGCTGTCTGAATAAACTGGAGGACAGCGAGACCGGAGCCACGCATTATACGAATGTGGCCTGCTGGCTGCTCGACCTCAAACACTGTCGCTGCAAGCGCTATGAGCGACGAACCCAGCTCGTTCCCGAGTGCGTGCGGCTCTCGCCCGAGAACGTGCAGAAGATCGGCTGGCTGCCCCACTCCTGCGCGTATCGTCGTCTGGCCGAGGGCCGAGACCTGGCCTGGTGGCACCCCCTGGTCTCCGGACGCGCCGAAACCGTCCACCAGGCCGGTATCTCGGTCCGGGGCAGAGTGGTCTCCGAGGATGCCGTCCCTTCCGAGGCGTTTGAAGACCATCTGATCGACTGGATCGAACACGACTGACCTCACGAGCCCTTCGACTTCGCTCCGCTACGCTCAGGGCGAACGGAGCTACCGTTGATGCTGAGCGGAGCCCCACAGGGGCGAAGTCGAAGCACGCTCAGGGCGAACGGATGTCTCGCCATTATCACTCACCACTCCTATCCTGGCCCTTCGACAAGCGGAGCCCGAACGGGTATAGTCGGCAGCGCATATTTGCCACGGAGTGAGACATGGCTCAGAAACGCTGGTCGCTGTCGGTCCCTCTGGAAGGGTTCAGCCTTGCAGAGCATGTTGAAATCGCGCGGGAAGCCGAACAGGCCGGCTATACCGATGCCTGGTCCATGGAGGTTGATGGCGTCGATTGTTTTGCCCCGCTGGCCACCCTTGCCCAAGCCACCGCCCTGCGGCTGGGCACGGCGATTGCCAATGTGTATACGCGCGGGCCGGCAACCTTGGCCATGAGCGCGGCCGGCCTGGCCGAACTCGCCCCGAACCGGTTTTGCCTGGGCATCGGCGCGGGTTCGCATCCGATTGTCGAATTCTGGAACGGCGGCAAGTTTGCCCGCCCGGCAGTCCGGGTGCGAGAAATGCTGGCCTTCCTGCGCCAGGCGTTCACCGGGGAGCGCGTCACCTTTGAGGGCGAGACCTTTACAGTCAAGGGCTTTCGGTTCAGCCGTCCGCCACAAACCCCTATTCCCATCCACGTTGCCGCCCTGAAACCGATGATGCTGCGCATCGCCGGTCAGTATGCCGACGGGGCGATTATCAACTGGCTGTCCGCCACTGACGTCAAAAAGTCGGTCGCCGTCGTGCGTGAGGCGGCCCAGGCGGCCGGTCGCAGTCCTGACGAAGTGGAAATCACCGCCCGGATTTTTGTCAGCGTTGACCCGCCCGGTCAGGCGGTTGAGACCGGCATCCGGCGGCATATCAATACCTATTTGAATGTACCGGTGTATAAGGCGTTTCACCAATGGCTGGGCCGGACGGACTTGCTGGGTCCCATGTGGGAAGCGTGGGCCGGCGGCGACCGCAAGGCGGCCGTGGCCGCGGTGCCGCCGGAGGTCATGCAGGACTTGTTTATTCAGGGTTCACCCGAAGAGATGAGCGCGCGGGTGCAGCGCTATCTGGACAACGGGGTGGACACCGTCTTTCTGCAAATGCAGTCATTTGAAACCGACCCGGCCAAAAAGCGCGCCAACATCCTCAACACCCTCCGCACCCTAACCCCCAACCCCTAACCCCCAACCCCTAACCCCTAACCCCCAACCCCTAACCCCCAATCCCCAACCCCCCTAACGCCGCTCAAACGCGGAGAGCAAGAGATACAGTGCCCCCATACCCAGGTTGGCTTTGACCAGTTGGGTGTAGCGGTGGTGAAGTCGCGTAAACTCGTCTCGCAAGCTCTGTTTTGTTGCATCGAAAGTATCGAAATCCTGAATCTCTACGACCCGCAGATATTCCAACCGGTCGCTCACGACCAGGGCGTAATAGATCAGCGTGGCAACCATGACCACAACGAGCACCGTCTTCGCCAGGCGCACGGCTGTCCACCAGTCAGAACGCAGCAAGAAATACACCGCCGATACGGCCATCCCCGCGGCCGCAACAAATTCGAGGCGGTTCAGCTTGGCCAGCACCGCGGCATTGACGTTTCCGGCCAAGTTAATCGTGGGTAGTTCCTGAAAGACCGTGCCAGCCACGGCAAAGCCGAACCCGCCCAACGCGCCGATCCAGACACCGGCGGCCAGCGTCTCCAGAAAGACAAAGATACGATCAAAAAGCAGTTTCATATTAAGAGGGGATTGGGGATTGGGGATTGGGGATTGGATTCCTCCAGCCCCTAACCCCTAACCCCTAACCCCTAACCCCTTTCTCCCAACCCCTTTCCCAGCACATGTCGGAGGGCGTCCTCCAGATTTGGATAACGAAAGCTATAGCCGGTCTGCATGAGGACGCGCGGCTCAACCCGGGTACTGGCGAGCAGCAGCGTGTCGGCCATCTCGCCAAAGGCAAGCCGGGCCGCAAAGGCCGGGACCGGGAACAGTGTGGGACGCCCCAGAACCCTGCCGAGCGTCCGGGTGTATTCCCGATTCGTCACGGCCTCGGGACACACCGCATTGATCGGCCCGCTGACCTCGGCGTTGCTTATGGCGTGCTGTATGACCCCGATAAGGTCGTCCAGGGCAATACAGCTCATATACTGTGTGCCGGGGCCAATCACGCCGCCCAGGCCGAGTTGAAACGGCAAGAGCATTTTTTTCAGCGCGCCACCGGCGGGACTGAGGACAATGCCGATCCGCAGCAGGGCGGTCCGTATGCCCGTGTCGGTCAGCCCGGCCGCGGCGGCTTCCCAGTCGCGACAGACCTCGGTCAGAAACCCCTCCCCGGCCTCACTCTCTTCGGTCAGGGTTTCGTCGCCACGATCTCCGTAATACCCAATCGCGGAGGCCCCGACAAAGACCCTGGGCGGCTGAACGCATTGTGCCAGGGCTTCGCATAGCACCTGGGTGCCATTGACCCGGCTGTCCCGAATGCGCTGTTTGCGCTCGGGGGTCCAACGCCCGGAGGCAATGTTCTCTCCGGCCAGATGGACAACCGCGTCAAATCCTTCCAGCCCGGCCCGATCAATCGTTCCGGCAACCGGAGACCAGGCGACTTCACCGTCTCCCACACGCGCCCCGTCCTTTCGGACCAGGCGCGTAACGCTATGCCCACCCGTTGTCAGAAAAGGGATCAGCGCGGAGCCGACCAAACCACTTGCACCGGAGACGAGTACCTTCATCGGTCTTCCTCCATCGTTCATGTGCTGTCGATTATGGTAATGGGCAAGCACGTCCCGGCGCGTCACCTCCTGCCGATAGGCAAAGAGCCGGGCCAATTTTCGCCTGGTCCAGGCCCCGCCGAGTATCTGACCCAGACGGCCGCCCGGCAGCGCGTATGCAATCCGATCCTCCAGAATGCAGCCGGCTCGGCCGTCGGCTTCAACTCGGTGGGTATGCTCCCAGTGAGCAAAGGGACCGGAGATTTGGACATCTCGGAATTGGACTCCCGCTTCGTAGTCACGATGTTCGGCGACCCATTGTCGGGAAACCGGACCAAGCCCCATACGCAGTACCACTCGCCCACCGTTTTCAATCCCGCCGCTGCGTTCAATAATTTCCACCGACTCCCAGGGCGGCGTGAGGCGTGTGAGCGCCCCCGGCTGCGCGTGCCACTGAAAGACCTCAGCCGCTGGCGCGGGAATACGCATCCGACGAATAAAAACCTCCGTTCTCATGACATCCTGCCAAACCCCGTGGAGCCCGCCTCTTTTTCAGCATAGCCGGTCAGCTCAACATAGCCGTCGCCTTCGAGCGGACGCCCCTGCACGGTCCCCCGCGCCCGAACCGCGCCTTCCCAATACCGAATCAGGGTGTGCATTTCCTGGTCAGCCATATATGGCGTAATCGTCAGGTCAAGCGCCGCGCCCGGAATCCGCACTCGCCATTTGGCCGGGTATGCAGTTCCGTCGGTCGGGCTCTGCCAGGTTTGCAGCACCTCAATCTGAAAGTCCGCCGAGGTTAGGAACTGCGGTGTCCCATCCGCGGCGACCAGGGTGCCGCTGCTGAGGGGATGGATGCCGCCCGCCTGCTGACGGAGCTGATAGACCATCAATTCTTGTCCGTTTGTCAACTGAAGGGCAAACCAGTCCCAACCCTGGAGATCGTCGCTCAGCACGCTCGTACTCCATTCCCGGTCCATCCAGCTCAGCCCCTGCACCTGAAATTCCTCGTCGCCCAATCGGATGACACCGGTCGAGCGCAGACGGGTGAGGGAGTAATAATACGAAGCCTGACCTGCCGTAGCGCCTTTCTGACTCAGCCCATTCCGACCGTGGAGGACAATAGGCTTGTCTGACACCAGCCTGAGGTCCAGCGCCACGTCCTGCTCTTCAGCGGAAAGCTGCATGGACCAGGCCTGTCCTGAGCCGTGTCGAAGGGCCTGCTCCGCCGCGGTCTCGCCAGTGACCGACCAGTCTTCGAGCCAGACGCGAAAGGGGCCGGCCGACGCTCCGGCCAGGCCAAGCGCCGCCCGGCTCAAACGCTGAAAGGCGTGAAAACGCTGCGTCGCTACGTCGCTCAGGGCGAAATGGGCCATATACACGTCCCGCGTACCCCAGGCCGAGGTGCGCCCAGCCTGGTCTGTTGGTGCGTTCAGAGCCGTTCGGAAGAACGTCAGCTGGAATCCGAAATGGCGGTCTTGGGCAGACTTCAGATTGCCGGTGTAATACCACCACTCCGTCCGATAGGCCGGATGTGGCCCGTGGTCGTCAGGAAATCGAAATGCCCGCGGGCGGTCTGCCCGCGCAAAGCCGGCCAGCTCCCCGCCCAGGGCCTGGCCGAGCGACAGCCTGGGCTGCGCGCTCGTATCGTCAGGCGCTCGCCCGACGAGATACCACTGCCCCACCCCGACCAGGACGGCCAGCGTCAGCAGGATTGTCATGCTGCGACACATAGATTCTCACCTCCCTCGGGTTGTGACTCAGTTTGCTTCTTCCCCCTCACCCCAGCCCTCTCCCTCCAGGGGAGAGGGAGCAGATTATTCATTCCGCAAGGCCAGCGCTGGCGAGGTCCGGGCCATACGCAGAGCCGGGTAGAGGCCGGCCAGCAGCGCGGCCACCACTGCCATCACAATCGCCTGCACCAGGATTTCCGGGGCAATCTCGATTTGCAGGGTCCAGCCAAACGAGCGCCGATTGATCACCAGGACCAGAATCAACGCCAACCCGACCCCGACGGGTACGGCCAGCAGCCCGGCAATCAGGCCCATCAAGCCGGTTTGGGAGGTCATGAGCCCCCAGACCTGACCGGGGGTATAGCCGGTTGCGCGCAGCACCCCAAGTTCACGCGCTCGTTCAAGCTGGAGGGCCATCAGCGCGCTCAATACCCCGATGAAGGCCACCACCGTGGTAAGCAAATGGAGGACGGTTGTGATGGTAAAGGTGCGATCAAAAATTTCGAGCGAAGCGTCGCGTAAAGTCCGGTTTGAGCGGATGAGGACCTCGTGCTCTGCCCCGGCCAGCCTGCGCAGCGAGGCGACGAGACGGTCAACGTCGGTGTTCGGCTCGGCATACACGCCGAGGGAGGAGACCTTTGCGTCCTGCCACCACCGTTCATAGGTATGCCGGCTCATCATGACGATGCCCTGGTCTGAGCCGTAATCCGTAAAAATTCCGACGACTCGAAACACCTGCTCACCCCGGTCCGTGCGCAGTTGCAGCGCGTCGTCGAGGCTGAGTTGATGCCGATAGGCATAGGGCTCAGAAATAATGACCGCGGCCTCGTTCTGAAATGCCGGCCAGATGGCTGGCGGCTCGCCGGCAATAAACGTAAAGGCCGCATAGCTGCGTTCCGCCAGGTCAAGGGCGACCAGTTGGGTGAGGCCCAGATGGGATTCGACCTGAAGCCCTCTATACGTGTTCACCCGCGCAATATCGGGGGCGGAGGCCAGTCGCTGCACCAGCGCTGGATCGAGCGTGGCATCACTCCGACGGGCAATCAGGCTTGGCGGGGCAATATAGACATCAGCATGGAGTGAGGATTCCAGCCAACGTACGACGGTCTGACGAAAGCTCTGCACCATGATGCCCACACCGACGGTGACGGACACGGCCACCATCAAGGCGGCAATCGCCACCGCGGTCCGACTCAGCGTGGCCACTACGCTCCGTCCGCACAAACGCCCGAGCGTGCCGCCCCAGGCGCTCAGCAAGGGTTGGAGCAGACGGATGCAGCCCACGGTCGTCAGCGGTGTCATCAGCACGCAGCCGAGGAGAACGCCGAACAGGGAACCGAAACTCAGCCATAAATTCGTACCCGACAGCCACAGACCGCCGAGTCCGGCAGCAAGCGCCAGCAGGCCCAGCAGCATCGTCCGTGGGGCGGCTTGCCGAGAGCGTGTCTCCAGGCTTGAACGCTGCAAGGTCACGCGGGGGGGGGTGGCCGTGGCTTCCCAGGCCGGCCTGAGCGCGGCCAGCAGGCTGGCCCCGAGGCCGAGCGCCAGGCCCTTGCCGAGCACGACCGGGGTCAGCGCGAGTTCACGCACGGTCAGGACAAAGTACAGGTCGGTAATCGTGCGCGTCACGAGTTGCACCAGGCCGTGGCTGAGCAGAATTCCCAGACCAATACCGGCGACCGTCCCCACTCCACCCATGCACACGGCTTCACCCAGAACCAAGAGGCAAATCTCACCGCGGGTCACACCCTGGGTGCGCAGCAGGCCGAGCAGGCTCCGCCGCTGGACCACGGAGAAGGTCATGGTGTTATAAATGAGAAACGCTCCGACGATCAGCGCGAGCAGACTCAAGGCCGTCAGGTTGAGCTGGAAGGCGCGTGTCATCTGTTCGATGGCCTGCGAGCGCCCCCGCGACGACAGGACTTCTACCCCGGCGGGCAACAACTGACGAATCGTCGCCAGGAGCGTGTGTCCGGCTTCACCCTCGGGTGCTAGGACATCAATCCGGCTTAACTGGCCGACCAGCCCCAGGATTTCCTGAGCCGTGGCAATATCCGTTATGAGCAGATGCTCCACCGCGCTGGCGACCCGGCTCTCACGCGGGTCAAGCAGGCCCACCAGGGTCACAGCTTGATGCCGGGTGCCAACCCGGACGCTGAGTCGGTCTCCAATATCGAGACCGAGCTGTCGGGCAGTACGGGCGGCAATCAGGCCGGTGGCCGGCTGGGTCAGAAAGGCGGGAAAATCGTTGTCAGGAGTCGTACCTGCGCTGCTGAGATACGGCCGGAAGGGCGCTTCCGCAAAGGCGTCAACCCCGAGCAGATGAAAAATCCGACCGGGATAGTCTGGCGCGGCGACATCGCTTTCTACCACGGGCGCAAGAGCCCGGACTTTTCCCGTCAGCCGCAGACGGCGGTACACCTCCTCGGATAATCCGTTTGGCCCGCCGACAATCTGATGTGTCGCTCGTCCGACAACGCTCTGGGTCGCCAGCAGAAAGGCCCGACGGGCGCTCTCGTTTGCCACATCAATCGCCACCACGACGGCCACCCCGAGGGCCACGCCCAGCAGCGCCAGGCCGACCTGCCAGGCGTGGCGCTGGAGATAGCGGAGGCTGGAACGCCACAACAGCCAACTCATCCGGCGGCCTCGGCAGGATAGTCACGCGCCACCACCTGACCAGCGTGCAGCGTGAGCAAACGGTCGGCGACCCCAATCACCTCGGGGCTATGGGTGACCATGATCAGCGTTTTGCCGCGTTGCCGGGTCAGGCGGTCCAGCAACTCAAGCACCCGCCGCCCAGTCTCAAGATCAAGGTTGCCGGTGGGTTCATCGGCCAGCAGCAGCAGCGGGTCGTGGACCAGGGCCCGAGCTATGGCGACGCGCTGTTGTTCGCCACCGGACAGACGGTCGGGAAAACTCCGGGCTCGGTCTGCCAGGCCGACGGCCTCAAGCAGGTCGTGGGCCCGGCCCCGCTCTGCCGGCCCGGTCCGGCCGTTGAGTTCCAGCGGCAGGAGCAGATTTTCTTCAACCGACAAGGTTGGAATCAAATTAAAGAACTGGAAGATAAAACCAATATGCACGCGCCGGAATAATGTGCGCTCGCGTTCACGCAGTCGGGTGAGATTCACTTTGCCCTGCTCGGTGGAAAAGACGACTTCACCGCTGGTCGGCAGGTCGATCCCGCTCAGCACGTTGAGGAGGGTGGATTTTCCTGACCCACTCCGTCCGAGCAGCACAACAAACTCGCCGGACTGAATAGATAAGTTGACCTGCTGCAAGACCGGATGGAGGCGCTCGCCTTCCTGATACACCTTGGTCAGGTCTCGCAACCTGATAAGCGCCCGACCCCCCATCTTCTCCTCACTACTCATCTGACTCCTTCCTCCCCCCAACCCCCTTCCCATTGTATAGACATGACGCAAACTGAGAAGCCCTCCGGTTATTGTGAGGGTAGTGTTGAGAGCATAGACTTGGTGCTATACGGTAATTATCGACCAAACCCGTGTAGTGACGCGAGTCTGGTGTGTCTCGACTGAACCTCGCCTCCTATGGTTCACCCCTTTATTAACATAACCTCGTTTTACCTCGGCTGGTTTACCTGTCTCTTCGGCGCTGTCTACAACATACCGTGGCTGGGCATGCTGGTCATGGCTGCGTTACTGACGCTCCATCTCTTTCTTACGGCCAATCGGACGCAAGAATTGCGTTTCATCCTGGTCACGGGCCTGCTCGGGACCGGTCTGGATTCGCTGCTCATGCTGGGCGGCCTGTACACCTTTACGAATCACACCCTCTCGTGGCTGTGTCCGATATGGATGACCGCGCTGTGGATGGGGTTTGCCTCAACCCTCAATCACTCCATGCGCCGGCTGCGCGGACACTATGGCTTGGCCTGTCTCTTTGGGGCGGTTGGCGGACCGCTGAGCTATTATGCCGGCACGCGCCTGGGAGCGCTGAGCTTTGTCCCGACAACGAGAACCACGCTAATGGTCCTTGCTGTGGTGTGGAGCCTCGTCGTTCCCGGCCTCCTGTGGCTGGCCCACGCCATGCTATCTCAGGTCAACCCAGAAGAGCCGTGATTGCCGCCCGGCGGTAATCAAAGATGCGGTCCAGCAGACGGGCGACACAGAGTTTCTGAGCCAGCGTGCCAATAACGCCGTATGGGATGTCGTAATCCACCACATCCCGCATCAGGGTTCCAGTGCCACTGGCTGCAAACTCATGCAGATGCACCCATCTTTTATAGGGCCCGGAGAGTTGGCTATCGACAAAACGGTACGGGGGTGCATAGTCTTCGATTCGTGTCGTCCACTGGATAGGAAACCCAATCAGTCTGAGATGATATTCAATACGTGTACCGGCCTGCATAGTCACAGGCAGTGGGGTCAGGATACGAAAACGCAAAAACGGCGGAGTGATACGCTCCAGGTTTCCCGCATCAGCAAAAAATGGGAAAACGGTCTCAAGCGGTTGCGGAATGCGCTGCACGCGATCAAGTCGGTACCGGGCCGGTATCATTGTATCCAGCGTAGCGGATGAGGAGAGTTCGACAAGTGGGCGCGTTGTCGGCACGCAATTGGATACGCCTGCCCGGATAAATGGGCGTCACGGTGGAGGACAGGCCCGTATGAAAGTCTCTACATTCAGCGAGACGGTACAGCAAATAAACACCTAGAAAGACCCCTTATGCTCCGCCGCCTCCTGCCCATCCTCGGTCGCTGTCTTCGCCTTCAGTGTCCACGCTGCGGACAGGGCCGCCTGTTTGCGCGTGTCTTTACGCTCTCCGAGCACTGTCCGGTGTGCGCCCTGTCCTTTGAACCGGAGCAGGGTTATTACGTTGGCGCGATTTATCTCAATTACGCCGCAACGGTATTGATTGCCACACCTGGATTTTTGGTCCTGGATTATTGGACGGATTGGTCGTTGACACACCAAGTGCTGGTCTGGAGCGCTTTCGCCATCGGCTTTCCCATCCTGTGCTTCCGTCACTCGAAAAGCCTGTGGCTGAGCCTGGACTATTTCTTTACCCAATCGTCTGGAGCCGGAGAACGGCCAAGCGAGACACGGCGCTAACGCCCTTCGACTGCGCTCCGCTCCGCTCAGGGTGAACGGGCACGCCGCCGTTCGTCCTGAGCCTGTCCTGAGCCGAGTCGAAGCGTGTGCCCCTACGAAGCGACCGGCGCGGGCGGTTGGTCGGGGCGGGGCCGCAGGGCGTGCGGAATGCGCTGGAGATCTTCCAGGATCAGATACGAGGCCGGCAGCAGTACCAGGATGATGACGGTGGCAAACAAAATACCGAAGCCGAGAGAAATGGCCATAGGTACCAGGAAGCGAGCCTGGACCGAGGTCTCGAAAATCATCGGGGTCAACCCGAAAAACGTGGTCAGCGAGGTCAGCAGAATAGGCCGGAAGCGACGCGTCCCGGCCTGACGGATGGCTGCGCTGGCTGAGAGCCGCTGCGTCGTGCGCAGACTATTGGCCGTGACGATCAGCACCAGCGAGTCGTTAATCACCACCCCGGACAGGGCAATCATCCCGAACAGGCTGATGATGCTCAGGTCGTGGCCGAGCAGCATCAGGCCCAACAGCGCGCCGATGATGCCGAATGGAATGCTCAGCATGACGAGCACCGGCTGAAAATAGCTGCGGAAGGGCACGGCCAGCAGGCCGTAGATACCCAGCAGCGCAAACACAAAGCCAATACCCAGAGCCTCAAGCGACTCTTGTCGGGACAACTCCTCGCCTTCCATGGCATAGCTCAGGCCGGGGTATTTTTGCATGAGGAGCGGCAATTCCCGGCTGAGCACCTCGGCCATAATGGTACTCGTATTCGCCGTGCTTTTGTCCACAGCCGCGGTCACGGCAATAATCCGCCGGCCTTCCCGTCTGCGGATTTCGGTATAGGCGCGCCCACGCTCAACAGCCGCGGCCTGCAAGAGTGGAATCTCGCCACCGGCCTCCGTGCGCAGCATCAAACGCTCAACCGTATGGGCCGTGCGCCGCTCGTCTTCAGGTAAGCGCACCATGACCCGGACTTCGTTGCGTCCGCGCTGCTGCCGGAGCGCCTCGGTTCCGTAGAACGCGCTCCGAACCTGTCGGGCCAAGTCGGTGGCGTTGATACCCAGGCTGCGCGCTTCGGGTTTGAGGGTCAGGCTCAACTGTGGCTTGCCGCGGGCAAAGCCGTCGTCAATATCACGCACGCCGGCATAGCCGGCCAGGGTCCGGGCCAACTCCGTGGCCGCAGCCTCCAGCGCAGGCCGGTCGCGGTGCGTCAACTGAATGTCGATGTCCGCCCCTTCGCTGACGTTCGTTTCGGCATCAAACACCAGGGTTTCGAGGCCGGACATATGCCTGGTCGCCGCCCGCCAGGCGTCGGCAAATTCCAGGCTGCCAACCTCGCGTCGATCCGACGCGACGAGCCAGACCTGCACTCCCACCAGATGGCTGCCCCCGCCACCCGGGCCTTGAGCGCGTGGCGGCCCGAACGACGGCATGGGCGACCCGACCAGGGCATATATGCCCCGGAGGATGTCCGCCCCGCCGTGTGCCTCAACCGTCGCCTCGGCAGCCTCAAGCAATTGCCGCCGGACACGCCGGGCGGTCTCCATCGGCGCCCCAAACGGCAATGTCGCCTGAGCGGTGACGACATCGGTATCAATACGCGGGATAAAGCTGAACGGAATATGGCCCCCACCGACCAGACCGCCGGCCAGAATCAATAGCGCGAGGCCAGTGGCGAGCGTCGTGTAGCGGTTGGCCAGGGCGACACGCAAGAGCGGCTGATAGCCCTGCCTCAGGCAGCGCTGTAAAAGTGCGTTAAAAAGACGGCGCGGTTTCCCGAGTACGGCCCACACCCGATTCTCGGCGGTCTGGCGCGACAGATGGGCGGGTAGGATAAAGAGCGATTCAACCAGCGAGACCACAAACACGGCCACCACAACCGCCGGGACCTGACCAAAGAATTTTCCAAACGTGCCCGGCACGAAGGCCAGCGGCAAAAACGCCACGATATTCGTCAACACGGCAAACAGCACCGGCCCGGCGATGCCGCTGGCTCCTTCGATCGCGGCTTGCAAAAAGGGCAACCCCTGCTCGCGCCTCTCATACACGTTTTCCCCGACGACCACCGCATCATCAACCACGACGCCCAGGGTAATGATAAAGGCAAAGAGCGAGATCATGTTAATCGAGGCGCCGGTCAGCGGCAGAAAAAGAAACGAGCCCAGAATGGAGACGGGAATGCCCAGGGTCACCCAAAAGGCCAGCTTGGGGTCGAGGAAGATGCCCAATAACACTAAGACCAGGATCAGACCCAGGCCGGCGTTCTTGACCAGCAGGTTGACCCGGTCGCGGTAGATTTCGGACCGGTCGTTCCAGACGGTCAAGCCGATGCCGGGCGGCAGGTCGGGCTCGATTTCGGCCACATAGGCCCGGACTATATCGGAGACCGACTGCGGGCTTTCATTCCCGACGCGAAAGACCTGGACCTGGACCGCGCGTTGCCCGTTGAAAACCGCCTCCATATCGGTCTCCTCGAAACCGTCATGGATATGCGCAATATCCTCCACCAGAATCTGCGAGCCGTCCGGGGCCGCAGCGACCGGGATATTGGCGTACTCACGGGCAAAGTCGCGCCGTTCCTGGGTGCGCAGCAGCACTTCACCGCCTGGGGTTTTCACCCCGCCGGCCGGCAGCTCGATCGCCGCTTCGCGCACCTCACGGGCAATGCCACCGAGGGTCAGATTATAGGCCCGCAGGTTGCGCTGTGGAACTTCCAGGCTGATCTCCAGCGGCCGGGCGGCCGCCAGCTCAATCAGGGTCACGCCGGGCCGTTGCAGCAATTCGTCCCGGACGCGCTCAGCCAAATCGCGCAGGGTCTGTTCGTCCTGCGGACCATGCACCAGCAGAGTCAGCACCATGTTGCGCACCTTGGCCAGGCTGACGATCGGCCGTTCGGCCTCCTCGGGAAAGGACAGAATACTGTCCACCGCGTTTTTGACGTCCTGGAGCGCCTTGCCTGTATCCGCGCCGGTCAACAGTTCAATCGTCACCCTGGCCCGGCTTTCGGTCGCGGTGGCCCGCACCTCCTTCACCCCGTCCAGCCCCCGCACCTCGTCTTCGATGGACAAAATCACCCCCTGCTCGACTTCCGTGGGGCTGGCGCCACGATGCAGCACCGAGACGGTAATGGTATCGACGGTGAACTCGGGGAAAATTTCCTGTTTGACCCGCGTGCTGAGAAGGAGGCCGCCCACCAGAAACAGCAGCATCATCAGATTGGCGGCCACGTGGTTGCGCGCCATCCAGGCGATGGAGCCATGCGGCGGGGTGTCAACAGAGTCGGCCATGGAAGGCTTAGTCCTCGGCCGCGCGAGCGGAGGCCGGCTCAGCCTCCACGGCCTGCAAGCGCATCCCCGGCAGCGCAGCCGGCAGAGAGCTGGTCACGACCCGGTCGCCGTCCGCCAGACCGGCTCGAATCAGCACCGAGTCTCGTCGTCTCAGCGCAACCTCTACTTGCCGAATTTCCAGTTCTCCCTGCGTGGTATACACCCAGACCCGTTCTTCTTCGCGCAGGCTGCTGCGCGGCAGAGCTATCGCCTGGGGCAGGGTTGGACCGAGGATATCCACTCTGACATATTCTCCGAGCAGGAGCGACGAACGGGGTCGGTCCTCAGCCTGCTTCGACTTCGCCCCTGCGGGGCTACGCTCAGCATGAACGGACTCCTGAGCCTGGTCGAAGGGCCTGTCCTGAGCCTGGTCGAAGGGCCTGTCCTGAGCCTGGTCGAAGGGCCTGTCCTGAGCCTGGTCGAAGGGCTTCAGGCCGAGCGGGTCCGGGACGAGGACCAGCACCCGAGCCATGCGGCCGTTCCGGGTCACGTCACCGAGCAGACGCTCAACCCAGCCCGTCCAGCGGACAGACTCTCCACTCCCAAGATCGCGCATAATACGGACGGCGGAGCCTTTGGCCGTACCATCCGGGATGTGCTCGGATGACTGCGATTGAACAGTGTCCGGAAATGCCACCCAGCCCAATTCATTCAGCGGCACGCTCACTTCGACTCGAAACGCATCGGTGCACACCAGGGTCGCCACCGCACTCCGCGCGTTGACCAATTGCCCGATTTCAACCGTCTCCCTCAACACCAGAGCGTTGCACGGGGCCGAGACCACCGTTCGGGTCAAGTCCAACTCGGCCTGGGCCAGACGACTCTTGGCCGCGGACACCGCGGCCCGCTTCTCCTTGAGATGCGGTTGGCGCAACGCCAAGAGCCGTCCCATCTCGCTGGTCTCGATAGACGACTCCAGCAGGTCCCATTCCTGGTGGGCAACGACCTGATTGCCCTGTTCGACTTGCAACTCGAATTCCGCCCGGGCCAGGTTGCCCCGCTCGGTATCGACCGCCAGACGATAGTCCTGCGGGTCAATTTCGAGCAGCACCTCACCCGCCCGGACCAGGCCGCCGTCGATCAGGTCGTCATGCTGGGCAATGACATAGCCCTCAACCCGGGGGAAGAGGGTCAGTTCTCGATGGGCCCGAACGGTGCCATACACCTGCAAGGCGGCCTGTTCATCCTGAGCATGCACGGTCATCACCTCAACCAGCGTGGGCGCCGCTTCCCGGTCGACCTTGGGGACCGGAGGCCGGCTTGCGATCAGCGCCCGGGCGCCCAGCATCCCGACAAAGAGAATGAGCAGCGGCAGTCCAAACCGGAACAGCCGCGTCGGCCACGCTTTTCCCCCTGCGACGCGCGTCACAACCGTCCTCCTGAGAGAGCAGCCGGGTCAGGCAAGGCAGCCAGACGGATGGCGTTCGGCGCTTCCAGGGCCTCCGTCCACTTGCCGCCTAAGGCGCGGTAGAGTTCGGCCCGGCGGCTCAGCAGGGTTTTTCGCTCGCTAATCACCCGACGCTGGAGAGCCTGGAGCGATTGCACCGCCACGAGCACATTGAGGTAATCAATAAGACCGTGGGTATAGCGCGAGCGAGAGACGTCTAGCGTTGACTGGGCAAGAGTTATTTGCCGCTCAAGATTGCGTATGAGTTCTTGTTGCTGACGTTCTTGGACCAAGGCGTCCTCAATCTCGCGCAAGGCGGTCAGGTATGTCTGCCCAAAGCGGTCGAGCAATTCCCGGACCCGCGCTTTTTGCCGAACCACCTCGTTCCGGCGGCGGCCGCCATCGACCAGCGGCGTGATCATATCACCGAGCAGCGAACCGATTTCTTGACGAAAGAAGGTGTCCCAACTCCGCGCGCTGAACTCGTAGGACAACTGCAAGACCAGACGGGGCAGGCGTTCAGCCACGGCCGCCGCCACCCGATAGTCCGCGGCTTGGAGCCGGAGTTGGGCGGCCTGCAAATCCGGCCGGGACGCAAGCAGCATGGCCGGAGAAACCAGTTGTGGAAACGGCGGCAGCTCGGGCAGCGCTCTACCGGGCACCAACTCATCAAGCGAGCCCGGCACACGGCCGAGGAGGACTGCAAGCTGATTCAAGGCCGTCTCCAGAAACGATTGGACAACCGGCACCTGGGCTTGGGTGTCGGCCAACTGCTGCCGTTGCTGCAACACATTCACGGCCGAGCCCCGCCCGACACCGAAGCGCAGTTCGGTCAGGTTGAGCAGGGTCTGGCTGACCCGAATCTGTTCCCGCAGCAGCTCCAAAAGGGCATATTGCTCCTGACAGCTGAGCCACACATTCACCACCGCGCCCGTGAGCAGCAGGGCCGTGGCCTCCACATCCTGACGCGAAGCGACCGATTCAAGCCGAGCGGCAGTCCGCCGGGCCGCAATCCGCTTCCAGATATCAATTTCATACGTCAGGCCCGTAGCCACAAAATAGCGGTCCGGATTCGCCGTGCGCCTGCGGCGGTTGCCGTGCAGGTCCAGCGCTTCCCGATCAACAGTATGGAGACGGGAGGCTCCGGTGCGAAAATCGACCTGGGGCAGCTGCTCAGCCCCCGCAATGCGAGCCAGGGCCTGGGCTTGCGCGAGCCGGGACCACGTCTGTCTCAGCTCAAAGTTCCCGGTAAAGACGCTCTCCATCGCCGCGTTCAGCCGGAGGTCGCCAAACTCCCGCCACCATTGACCCAGAACCCGCTCGCCTGTCGCCCCATGATGATAGGCCGGCGGGATGGGAACCGTCGGCTGCTCCAGGGAACGCACGGCATACGGGCTACAGCCTGCGATGACGAGCAAAAACAGGAGAGGAAACGGCACTATCCGTCGGAAATACGTTCGTTGGAAAACGGGCTGTTGTCGTGCCATAAGCAAGACGGGCTTTCACCTTCTACCGCTATTTTATCGTTTTATTATACGCGCAATCCAGGGTTTGCATCAGGGGCCGCCGGACGGGAGGTTCGTAACCGTCTCGTCGGGCCTTTGCATTGCCTCTTCTTGAGGGACTTGATAGGGGACGAAGGTCAACCGGAAATCGTCCGTGAGGAGCGGAATACCGCATGGTCAAAACAACCTATTTCGAGGAGTACGCAGTTGGCACGTCTCGCGAGACCTTGGGCCGGACGATTACCGAGAGCGATATTGTCACCCATGCCGGACAAACCGGAGACTTTTTTCCGCATCATGTGGACGCCGAGTGGTCCAAGACGAATGAGTTTGGCCAGCGCATTGCCCACGGTACGCTGATTCTCAGTATTGGTGCCGGGATGACGGCCACAGAGATCAATCCGGTCTCGTTTTCCTATGGCTACGACCATGTCCGTTTTATCCGCCCGGTTTTTATTGGCGATACGATCCACGTCCGCCTCACGGTCAAGGACAAGCGCGATTATCCCCGGCGGACAACCCATGGAGTGCTGGTTGACCTGCTCGAAGTCATTAACCAGGACGGTCACGTCGTGCTGGCGTGCGAGCATTTATCTCTTGTGGAGCGACAGACGCCGGTAGAGAGGGTCACACACACATAGTCCAAGGAGCCGGCATGGAATCTATTCGCGCGGTCGTGGTTGATCCCGACACGGAAAAACGCCTGACTATCCAGAACGTCAATCCCCCTTCTCCCCTTTCGTCCGAAGCCGTCATCCGAGTCAAAGCGGTTTCTCTGAATCTTGGCGAGGTTCGGTTTTCCATGAACGCTGAGGCCGGATGGCGACCGGGCTGGGATTTAGCTGGGGTCGTTGAGCAAGTTGCAGCTGACGGCTCTGGCCCTCCGGTTGGAGCCCGCGTAGTCGGCTTCGTCCCATCCGGCGCATGGGCGGAGCAGGTTGCTGTGCCGACTCATGCCTTAGCAATTGTATCGGATGTGGTTTCTTTTGCTCAGGCTTCCACGTTACCGGTTGCAGGCCTCACCGCCCTGTATTCGCTTGAGCGTAACGGTTCACTCATCGGCCATTCCGTATTGATTACTGGCGCCTCTGGCGGTGTGGGCCATCTGGGCTGTACGCTGGCTCGGCACATGGGCGCACACGTTGTTGCTTCAGTCCGCCGTCCAGAGCGCGTGCAACACGCACGTGACGCAGGCGCCCACGAGGTTGTGGTTGGAGAAGATATCGCAGGCGCAGCCGCGTTTGGCCCCTATCATATGATCGTTGAATCGGTTGGTAGTGAAACACTGACGAAAGCCTTATCCATGCTCGGTCCAGATGGTATGTGTGTGACCTGTGGGGTGTCCGCGGGAGCAGAGGTGACCTTGAACGCGCGCGACTTTTTTCGCATTGGTGCAGCCAAGCTGTACGGCTTTATTCTGTTTCACGAGGTGAAATCTCATCCAGCGTCAGCAGGCTTGTCTCGACTGGCCCAACTTGTCGCCGACGGCATTCTCAAACCACAGATTGAGGTAGAAGCGCCCTGGGCTACTATTGCTAACGTAGCCCAACGATTTCTCAATCGAGAAATTGCCGGCAAGGCGGTACTGCTGTTGTAGGTTCGATGGGCAATCCATACGCAGTCAGCCCGACACAGACCAGCACGAAGGAAGGACACAAGTCCATGCAGTTCGGCGTCTTTTATCAGTTACCCTGCGCCCCTGGGCAGTCCGTTCCGCAACGCTATCGGGAGACCTTCGAGCAGATTGTCT
This sequence comes from uncultured Binatia bacterium (SeqCode), assembly GCA_965232605.1. GTDB lineage: Bacteria > Desulfobacterota > Binatia > Bin18 > Bin18 > Bin18. Next base: position 23,865 of record CBDDQA010000002.1, read on the forward strand.
ACGCGGACCAGTTGGGTTTCGACTCTGCGTGGCTGGCCGAGGCCCATTTTGACGCCGGCTTTTCCACCATGCCGGCTCCGCTGGTGGTTGCCGCGGCCCTCTCGGGGCGTACCGAGCGTCTCCGCCTCGGCATTGGGGTCAGCCAACTCCCGCTTCATAATCCGGTCAGTGTGGCTGAAGAAGCCGCAACGGTTGATATTGTCAGCGGCGGCAGACTGGACTTTGGCCTGGGACGGGGAACGTGGAATCACAATTTCGACGGTTTTGGTATTCCGTGGGAAGAACGCACGACCCGGCTGGAAGAAGCGATTGATATCCTGGAACAAGCCTGGGCCGATGCCCCGCTGACCTACCACGGTCGGCACTACCAGTTCGAGTCCATCAACGTCGTGCCCAAGCCGCTTCAGCAGCCCGGTCCGCCGCTGCATATTGCCGCCAACAGTCCGGGCACGGCCGAGTTTGCCGGACGACGCGGCTTACGTCTGCTCATGGCCGCCCCCATTCATCCCTGGTCGGAGGATTTTCTGACCCATCTCGGGCGCTACCGTGATGCGGCGGCCAAACAGTCCAGTGGAAACGCGCGGGTGTCCGCCGTCTTTTTTGTCTTTCCGGCTCGGGACCGGGCCACGGTACGCGCTCAGATGGCCGACAGTTTTGCCCGTCACCCCATCGGCCAGCGCACCGCGTATGAAACCGCGGAAGAGCAGATGGCCATATTCGGCAGCCCACAGGAGTGCATAGACCGGATTGCCGAAGTGCAGCGGCGGGCCAGGCTGGATTCCCTCATCTGTTCCTTCAATCCCGGCGGGACCGTTCTCCACGAACACGTGAAAGTGGCCATGCAGCGCCTTGCGGAAGAGGTGCTGCCGAGCGTGCGGGACCTGTAGCGTCTTAGACGCTCCGTTCAGCCACCTTGCTCACGAAGATGATCGAAGCGGGCTTACCGGTCCCCGGATGGACCGGCTCACGGCATTCCAGGATAGCGAAACCGCTGTCGTGGAGGAGTCGAATCCAGGACTCCACCGTACGAAAATACCAGGGGGCCGGGTCGGTGAACTCCGGTCCGAATCCATCCCACGAGCCGGGCCGCCAGCCGTCACAATAGGGCCGATCGCCGCAGGCCATAACAGGGTGAAGGGTCTGGATGAGCACCTGGCCCTGGGGCTGCACATAGCGCGGCAGGACGGGCAGCAGGTGCTCCACCGAGTCTTTTCCCAGCAATGAAAAATTACAGCTGATCGTGTCGAACCGGTCTGCGTCGAGCCGACCGGCGGCCACATCCTCATAGGAACAGACCTGAAACCGTCCACCCCCGAGTCGCTGCGCTTCCGCTATCAGTTCGGGCACAACGTCAAGACCGACAACCTCGATTCCACACTCCGCCAGCGCGCGCGCCAGCCAGCCTTCTCCGCAGCCAAGGTCAAGCACGCGCCGCGGCGTCAGGCTCGTCACGGCCTGGACCATGGCCTGATTAGTGACCAGCGTCCGACTTTCAATCTCCTCGTTCTGGACGGCTTTCACCCAAGGGCGGGCGTTCGTATGCCACGCAGCTACGATCTGTCTATCGCTGCATTCCGGCATGTGTTTGCCAGACTATAGCAGGGGCGAGGTCAACTCGCCTCCGCCAATCAAAACGACTGCGGCATCCCGTCCACTTTTGGGATATCCGGGTGCAGCACATCCCACGGCTGGGCACTGGCCACATAAATATCCCGCTGGGGCTGATACCAGCTCGGGTCGTCCAGGCTGCCGGCGTACAGCACCCTGAAGTCCGGCGCGGCCCCGTTGGTCAGCAGGACGGGAGAGCCGCAGGCAGGGCAGAACGAGCGGCCCATGGTGTGGCCGCGGTCGGCCGGCTTCTCATACCAGGTCAGTTCACCCGTCAGGGAAAAGTCGGATTTTTTGACGATGACCGCCGCAAAATAGGCGCTGCCGGTTGCGCGCTGGCAGTCCCGACAGTGGCAATTCCCCATATAGAGCGGTTCGGCCGTACAGGTATAGCGAACCGCACCACACGCACAGCCACCGGAAAATGGCGTCTCCATATCGCAAAACCTCCTGTTAAAAACTGCAGCTGCATAGGGGCGGTCATGCACCGTCCCTCTCCACTCTTCACTCTTCACTCTTCACTCACCACTCTTCACTCGCCCCTCTCAGGCCGCGACCGCAGGGTTGAATTCCTTGAGGCGCGGGTACACTTCTCGGGCAAAGAGCGTCATGCCCTTGACTGTCTCTTGATGGTCGAGGAAACCGGCCTGTCCCATCAGGAGGATATGCCCAAAGCCGCCCACGTGTTCGTAAAACTTGATGATTTGACGGTAGACAGAGTCCGGGTTGCCGGCAAAGACCAGCCCGTGCTCCATAAAGGTCTCCAGTTGCGGGTTCTGGAACATCTTGAACACACCCGAGGCCGGTCCTTTCATCGCTCCGGCCATGGCGGCCGGCGGATGATAGCCCGGCGGGCTGGTGAACTGGAACGGCACCTTATTGGCCTCCACATACCACATCAGCTTGCGCGCTCCGGCATAGCCTTCTTCATCCGTCTCACCCGTGTACACCAGGGCGGCATAGGCAAAACGGTCCAGACCGGCAGGGGGGAGGCCGAGTTCGACCCGGCGCGCCCGATACGCGTCAAACACCTGTTTCGACCCGTCGAAGCCGGTCAAAAAGCAGGCCACAACCGTGCCGCGCTCACCAACCGCCTGGGCCGAGCCCGGACTGAGCGCCGTGATCCACACGGGCGGGTGCGGCTCCTGATAAGGGCGGGGCCAGATATTGACCTGACGATGATGAAAATATCTGCCCTCCCAGTTGAACGGCCCGTCGTGGCTGATCCAGGCCTTGAGAATCAAGTCGTACGCTTCCCAAAAGCGCTCCATCATGCGCGTGGGTCGATGGTTGCCGGCCGACATCTCATACGGCACCCCCCGCACAAAGCCGACCTCCAGGCGTCCGCGAGAGTAGACATCGACCATAGCCATCTCTTCCGCCACCCGCACGGGCTCGCGCCGGTTGGCAATCGGGTTGCCGAGAATCAGCAAGCGGGCTGTTTTGGTTTCACGGGCGAGGATACCCATGACGATGGGACCGCCCGGATTGAGATTGGTCGCGGTCTGATGGTGCTCGTTGACCATGATGTCGAGCCCCAACTCTTCGGCAATCAGCCATTCGTCGATAAAGCGGTGATACAGGTCGGCTCCGATTTTCGGGTCGTAGTAGCGATTCGGCAGGGTGACGCGGACCGAGTCGTACTCTTTCGCATCGGGCAGCAGATGATAGGCGTTTTCGCTGAAATGCCAGGCGCGCATGAACACGGCTCCTTTTTTATGCTCTTTATTTATTCTCTATTGATTCTCTATTTATATTGAGGCAAGAAACGCGCCGACCCGCTCGACGAATACTTCCGGCTGCTCCACCTGCGGCCAGTGGCCGGCCCGGTCAATAACAGCAAGCTGCGCGCCGGGAATAGCGTCACGATAGGCCGTACCATAATAGCCGGGGGTTACAAAACGATCACTCGCCCCCCAGACGAGCAGGGTCGGAATAGCGATCCGGTGCAAACGCTGCCGCAATTTGGGATTATGAAAATACGGCTCCCAGGCGTACAGAGCGGTCGCTTCCCGATTGCGGGCAATCACGAGGAGTTCATCGTCGGACAGGCTGGTATAATCAAGCGCGGCCTGGGTCGGGTCGTGGTATTGCAGCCGCACGACCTCTTCGGGCGGCAGGGCAAAAATATCCGGGATGTCCCGCGTCTCCCGGTCACCGACCTTGATACCGAGCGGTGAGACCAAGATCAGCCGGCTGAGGCGAGCCGTAGACTTGACCGCCATTTCGGCGGCTATCCAGCCACCGAGCGAGCAGCCGATGACAACCGCATCCTGGAGGTCATACTCATCGAGCAGATCGAGATAGAGATAGGCCAGGTCATCCACCGTGTCGATATCGGCCACATCGGGCGCATGACCAAAGCCGGGATGGGTCGGCAGGATCACCCGGCCCTGATTCTCCAGCAGAGCAGAAAACGGAGCCTGGGGACACGGCCCGTCTTCCCCGTGCAGGACGAGAATCGGGCGGCCCTGTCCCTGCTCATATACGTCAAGTGGTACGCCGTGCAGCGTCAACCGGCGCGACTGGATAGTACGGCTCATGTTTCACCTGTGTCTGGAGGAACTGTACGGTGACATGGGTTGTCACTTCTCACCGCAATCGAGACTTTTACTCACACTGCAAACAAACGTTCAACGTTTCCGTGCAATATCTGCTCGCGTTCGTCATTGGAGCAGGCCAGTTGCTCCACCAACTCAATGGGCCGTTGCCAGGAGCCGTAGGGATGATCCGTGCCCAGCACGAGCTGATGGGCTCCCATCATCGACAGGCACCATTCCAGCGGTTCCGACTCATAGGCCACTGTATCCATATACAGTTTTTTCAGAAACCGGCTCGGCTCCTTCACCACGTCCTGCCCGCCAAAAGCCCCCAGCATGCCGTCCAGCCGCCCCATCAGATACGGCACAGTCGCGCCAACGTGGGGGATGATGATCGGCGCCTGGGCATAGTCGGACAGCACCCCGGACAGGGCAAGACGCATGGCGGCCAGCGTATTATCCACCATAAACGCCAGTACCGGCACCGGCACCAGGTCCATCAAATAGCGCTGATTCAGGGGCACCGTGGGGTGGATAAAAATGGGCCGGCCGAGTTCGGCCATACGCGCAAAAACGGGACGGAACTCGGGAGAGTCGAGCGGCTTGTCGTTGATATTGGAATACAACTGAAGACCCCGAAAGTTGAGTTCCGAGAGACAGCGGTCGAGTTCCCTGAGCGTCGCCTCAGGCTCCCCAAAGCCCAAAGTCGCATAGCCCCAGAAACGGTCCGGGTGGGCGGCAATGAGTTCGGCCAGGAGATCGTTCGCAATCCGGGCCAGCTCGTCGGCCTGCGCGCCCCCGACCCGGTCCGGGCCGGGCACGGCAAGACTCAGGATGGAGATGTCGATACCGGCCTCATCCATATGGGCCAGCTTGGTCTGCATGTCGTACAAAGGCGGCAGCATGGGAATGGTCAGGCCCTGACAGCAGTGAAAATGATACGTGCCGTCCACCAGCCGGGTGTAGGGGAAGTCACTCCGTTTTTCGAGCGTGCGGGCGATGTGTTCGGATAAGAAATGCGTGTGAACATCGATTTTCATGCTCGCCCTCCTCTCTCTTTACACCAGCTTTACCCAGCCTTGCGGGATTCACTCTGCACGTCAAAGCCGCCCTCTTCGGGCGCATGGCCGTAGACGTCGCGCACGTAGTATTCAGACTGATGGGTCGCGGGCCGTCCGCCCCAGCCATACTCAATCAGCCAGCCCGAGGGGGTGCGGAAGTAGAAGGAATACATGTGGTCGTTGGAGTGTTTGCCCGGTGTAATGGCGACCGGTACCTTATGCTCGCGGACGATCTCATGGGTCAGGCCCACGTCGTCCAGATTGTCCACCTCGACCATAATATGGTTGAGGCGTTGCTCAGATGGGCCGATCCCAAAGGCCACGGAATGGTCACGCTCATTGCAGTGCATAAAAACTGGCGCGATGACCTGTTTGCCTCTTTGAATCTTGTATTCCACACTGCCGCGCATGCCCAGGGCACGGTAAAAGCGATACGCTGCCTCTGTATCCTGTTGGCCAACAATACAGTGGCCCAAGCCGCCCGCGCCGGTCTTGAACCGACCGTGCATGCGGCGGCCGGGATAGAGAGGCTGGCTGAACTGCACCTGCGGGCCGTGGAAAATTTCGACCGGATTGCCGTTGGGGTCTGCGAGTTTCAACACTTCCAGCACGCGGCGCTCGGCAGCCTCGTCCGGCGCTCCCAGGCGGTAGTCAATGCCTGCCTCGGACAACTGCTGCTGCATCTGTCCGAACTCTTCGGGCCCGGCAACCCGAAAGCCCAGGTAGAGCAGATCGTCGCTCGGATCGTTGTGCAGGACAATCCGGTGATGCCAGTAGTCCATGCGCGCGTAGCAGCGGTCGCCTTCGCCTTCATCCGCAATTTCCCAGCCGATGATATTAGCCGCAAAATGCTTCCAGGTGTCGATATCCTTGACGCCAACACCCATATATCCCAACTCTGTGACGTGAATCATATTTCCTCCTGTGTAGTTGTTTTTCCATCTCGCTTTGCCCGCTCCTATCCGTGACCAATCATACTCTTGCTGTCAAGACAGATACAGGGATGAGCGGAACGCGGCTTCCGTTCCGGGAAGGAGTGCGCTACCGTGCTTTTCTCGTCTCGTGCCGGTCAGGTGTCAAGCGAGAAGGATATATCGCTGACGGGAGTTGCCATGATCCGAACAACGGTCGTAGGAAGTTGGCCGCTGCCTGAACACTACCGTAACCGCTTGTTACAATATCACCGGGGACAATTGCCCGACATGCTCGTCAAGCCGACGCTCAGCGGCGCGGCAGAGGCGGCCATCCGCGAGCAGCAGGCGACCGGCTTGACCCAGTTCATGGGCGGCGAATTTTTCGCCGAAGTCTTCATTCAGCACATTCCCCGTCAACTCACAGGCATCCGCCTGGTGAAACCCCAAGCCGACGCATTACGGACGTATAAGGACGTTGCCCGCTACGAACTGACCGGCGAAATCGACGCGCCCCGCGGGCTGGGCTATGTCGAGGCATTCCGTCGGGAATCTCATATTGAACCGAGCCTGGATAAAGTTGCCGTGCCCGGTCCTTTGGAAGTGCTCGGACATCTCAAATGGACGGATGCGGTCCACGCACAGCTTCCACGGGCAATCGAGATCGTGAATCGGGAGCTGCGCGGGCTCGCGGCTGCCAAGGTCCACGAAATCCAATTGGATATTCCCACGGTCGCCATACGCTCCGTCCTGGGCCGCCTGGCTCCCGAAGAGGCGGCCGATTTAATCGCCCGGAGCTTTGAAGGCGTTGATACGCTCAAAACCATCCACTGCTGCCTGGGTGACCTGGGCTCGCAGTCTGCTGTCACCATCCATAATCTTCATGCGCTACTGCCCTATATTGAGCGACTGGCCGGTGTGATCGACAAGGTCCACCTGGAATGCTCCCACCCCGGACAGTGGGCCGACCGGGCCTGCCTGCGCGACATTCCCAAGGGCATGCAGGTCATTGCCGGCATTGTCGATGTCAAAGCGCCGGTCGAGACCGATTCTCAGATTGAGGAGCGCATTCGTGAGATGCTCAAATATGTCGAAGCGGACCGTCTGTGGATCGCGCCGTCCTGCGGCCTGGGCCGGCGCACAACGGAGATTGCCCTGGGCAAAGTCTCGCGCATGGTTGAGGTAGCAAAGCGCTGCTGACACCGGCTATGTTCGCAGCCGAACAGGTCGGCGGTATCAGGAGGGGTCAGTATGTCGGAGTACACAACCGTGTTTGGTTCCCTGGAGCGATATGAGAAAGGCCGGGTCGAGATCATTAACGACCAGGCCCGGCATTATGCCTTTTCCAATATCTTTGAGGTGGCCGCTCAGGCCCAGCCGTATGAAAAGATCGCGGTGGCGAAAAACCTGGAGTACGTGGTCGAGGTCCTGCGCGCGGAAGGCCGCTCAGACTGGTTTAGCGCGACGCACGATGAGTTCGCGGTAGTGATGGACGGACACCTGGAACTCCATCTGGTCAAACTCGACGAGCCGGCCGCCGTTGTGTCGCCGGATACGCAAGGGTCCGTACGCCTGCCCGGACCACCCGTCGGCAAACCGATGGGCTGGATGAAACTCCGGCGCGGGCATCAAGCCCTGCTCCCAGCCGGTGCGGCCTATCAGTTTCTGGCCGAACAGCCGTGCGTCATACTGCTGCAAACCCTGAAGGGTCCGCTTACAGTCGAAAAATGGGCGGATATTTGCGCGGGCTAGATACATCCCCTCACCCCCGCATCAAGTGCGGGGCAGGCTCTGGCCCTCTCCCAGAGGGAGAGGGGAAGAAGGAGACAGACGATGAGCAGCGTCACAGCCTCGGCCCCCGACACGAAGACCGGGTATAAGCGTTTTGAGTTGGGCCGGTTCTCTTTTTCACGCGATGAGTATTTCGTCACCGTCCGCTGGCCAGCCAGGGAGGCGCAACTCTCCCACACCCTGCCGGTCGATGCCTTCCTTAGAGCCCTGGTGCGCGATGTGGCCTGGGGGTTTTTTTACGGCTGGGTCAATTTTGATAGCGTGCTCGGCACCCGGAATCGGTACGGACGGGTGGAGTTATACGCCGGACGCTATAACGACAGCTACCATGACTCCGGCCTCGATTATGTCGAGACCTTTGACACGCCGGAGATTCTGGCCACCTTCAAGGCCATGCTGAGCGACTGGACAAATGCCGGCTTTGACCCGTTTGCCGCGCCGGCGGAGACCGGCACCGCGGTCTTCGGCAAAAAGAACGGCAGCAATACCGCAGCCATTGAACGTAATCGGGAGACCTGCCGGCGCATGCCGAGTCTACCCGGCGATGCCTCGCTCCGCTCGGACGCCAACGGCTATCCGGTCAATCGCGCCTTTGCCGATGTTGAACAGGACGAGCCCGAGATTCATGCCGAGCCGGGCTTTGAGAACGAGGTCCACGCCTTTAACCTGTTCAAATACCTGTCCCGCTCCGACGTGACCTGGAATCCTTCCGTGGTGTCCGTGTGCCGTAACAGCCTATTCTGCCCGACCACCGAGGAACACATCTTGCCGGTCATTCACGGCAACGACCGGGTCGAGTGGTTTATCCAGGTCAGCGATCAAATCACCTGGCAGGTCAGCGACAAGGAAACCGGCCAGCCGCGGGCCAGAGTAGTTATGAAGCCCGGTGATGTGGCGGCCATGCCGGCCGATATTCGACACCAGGGCTTTTCGCCCAAGCGGGCCATGCTGCTGGTCTGGGAAAACGCGACGCCGGGTCTGCCCGAGAAATACGACAGCGGCGAGCTCTCACCCTATCCGATCGAGCCGTAATCAGAAGGAGAATCGCATGAAATTCGGCGTGTTGTATATTCCTGACTATTACGAAGAGCGCCACAAATCGTCCAGCCATTATTACGGTGAAATGCTGGAGCAGATCGATCTGTGTGAAGAAATCGGTATGGACAGTATCTGGTTTGCCGAGCACTACGTCGGAGGCTATGCCTTTCCTTCCCCGCCGATTTTTGCCGCCGCGGTGGCCCAGCGCACGAAACGCGTCCGCTTCGGCACCGCGGTGACCTTGTTGCCGTTGACCAACCCGATCAAGACGGCCGAGGAGTATGCCATGCTGGACGTCCTCAGCGACGGGCGGCTGGATTTCGGGATCGGCCGGGGTATCCTGCGCCACGAGTACGACCTGTTTGGGATCAACCCGGACGAGAGCCAGGGCCGCTACCACGAGGCGCTCGATGTTATCCTCCAGGCCTGGACCCAGGACGAGGTCACGTGCACGGGCGACTACTTCACCGTCGATCACGTCAAAACGCTACCCAAGCCGGTTCAGCAACCCCACCCGCCCGTCTGGGCGGCCGCCGTGGCTTCTCAGGAGTCCTTCATCTGGACGGGTGAGCGGGGCTATAACATCATGCTCGTCCCATTCGCCTATCCGACCTTTGGACCGCTCCGCGAGCGCGTCGATCTGTATCGCCAGACCTTGATTGACAACGGACACGACCCAGCGCAAAGAGAGGTGCAGGGCACTTACCATCTGTATGTCGCCGAAGACGACGAGCAGGCCCGGCGCGAAGCCGCAACGGAGTTGGAGCGCTATTTCAAGTTCTTCGCCAGCCTGGACAAACCTTGGCAGTCGGCCGAGTACAAGGCCTACGGCAAGGGCCTGGGCGATATTTTCTCCCAACTCAACTACGACGTTCTGGACAAGGGCGACTGCCTGATGTTCGGCACTCCCGAGCGTTGTATTCAGCGCATCAAGCACATCAAGGAGGGCCTGGGTATCACCCATATGCTGTTCGAGGTCAACTTCGGCGGCATGGCCCACGACAAGGTGCTGCGCTCGCTGGAGCGCTTTGGCACGCACGTGCTGCCGCACGTGCGCGACATATAAGAGTCGGTTGAGTCGATTGGGTCTAGTGGGTCAGGGGAGTCTGTTGAGCGAGTAGGTCGGATTAGCGCAGCGTAATCCGACACGGCCGGCGGCGTCGGATTACGCCTATGGCTAATCCGACCTACGGGACTTTGTGATAGTGGAGTGGGCGGGGGAGTAGGAGAGTCGGTTGGGTTGATATCTCCGTTCGTGCTGAGCGTAGCGGAGCGAAGTCGAAGCACGCGAGGGGGACCGAAGCACTTCGGTATAACGCTATCGTGAAACGCGCTCGTCTCATCTCGTGGAGGGAGGCAGCTTGTGAAAATCGCCATTATCGGGGGCGGCATCGGCGGCATGACGCTGGCCCTGTCTCTCCACGACGCCGGCCTGACCGATGTCGATATCTATGAATCCGCCCATACACTCAGCGAGTTGGGCGTCGGCATTAACGTGCTGCCGCACGCGGTCCGCGAGCTGACCGAACTCGGCCTGCTCGACGGCCTGGCCGCGGTCGGCATCCCCACCGGCGAGTTGGTCTTCTACTCCAAGCACGGCCAGCGTATCTGGGGTGAGCCCCGGGGGCGCGCCGCCGGCTATCACTGGCCCCAGTTCTCCATTCATCGTGGCGCGTTGCTGAAAGTACTCCACCAGGCCGTAGCCGACCGGCTCGGCCAGGCGCGCGTCCATACCGGCCACCATTTAGCCCGATTCGGACAGGCAACGGGAAGGGCCTGGGGTGAGTTCGTCGATAGAGAAAAGAAGACACCCGCGCGGCGTGTTGAGACCGACCTGCTGGTCGCCTGTGACGGTGTCCATTCGGTCGTCCGTCAGCAACTCTACCCCGGCGAGGGTCCGCCCAAATGGAACGGGATTACGATGTGGCGGGGAGTCACCGAGGGCAAGCCGTTTCTGTCGGGCCGCACGATGCTGATGGCCGGCTATTTTCAGCGGCGGGTGGTGATCTATCCGATTTCAAAACGCCACGAGAAGCGGGGCCAGGCGCTCATCAACTGGGTGGCGGAATTCAAGGTCGCCGACGATCAACCCATGCCTCCGCAAGACTGGGAACACACGGCGCGGCTTGAAGAAGCGCTCGCCCCGTTTGCGTCGTTTCGCTTCGACTTTCTCGATGTACCGGAACTCATGCGGCAGGCTAAGGCCATTTACCAATATCCGATGGTCGATCGTGACCCGCTGCCGAGCTGGGATTTCGGGCGGGTGACGTTGCTGGGCGACGCGGCCCATCCCATGTATCCGGTCGGCTCAAACGGAGCCTCCCAGGCCATTATTGATGCGCGCGTATTGGCCCGGGAACTCGCGCTCCAGCCCTCGATTGAGCACGCCGTGGCCGCCTATGACGCCGCCCGCCGTCCGGCTACCGCGGCGATTGTGCACGCGAACAGGAAAGTCGGGCCGGAACAGTGCATGGAGCTCGTCGAGCAACGCGCACCGAACGGGTTTACCGATCTTGGCGACGTCATCAGTCAACGCGAACTCGAAGAAATCTCCCGTTCGTATAAACGCACGGCCGGCTTCGACCCAGAGATATTGAACGACCGACCGTCGTTGTCGGTCGGTTAGCACTATGCCAGTTTTTTCAAGAGACCGTTCTCACGCTACGCGATCTAACGAGACGAAAATCACACCTCTGGCTACATTCCAAATAACCGTTGCAGCTTTCTCACGACTTGGGACTGCAATTCTGCGGACAGCCCACCAAGTTCGCGCTGAATCAGACCGGTTGTTACCGTCATAAGGCGGTGAAGTCTCAGTGTGGAAGAGACTTGCAACCCCGTTTCGGCAAAATCGGGGTGCTCCGAATCGATCACAAGATCACTGTCCAGCAAGGGGGCGGGAATACGACTGGTAATAAAAGCCAGGACAAGATGACGGTATGGCCCGACCGTCTCGGTCAGGCAGGCCGCTGTGGCCGCACCTTTCTTGTGGATAGGTCGTCAAAAGGAAAGGGAACAAGAACGATCTTACCCTTGGCCACGAAAAGGCTTCCCGTCGCGCAGTGTATACCGGTCTTCTACGGGGTCTTTCAGAAAATCGAAGGAGTGACTCTGCCCTGCTGCCCGCAGCCACTCCTTCTCGTCCATATCGGCGACGTCAGCCTCGTCCGGGAAGACAATAATGACCCTCACCCGACTCGGACCGGAGAGCGGAAGCGGAGCGTCCAGATGCAACTGATGCTGCTCGTCAATGGTCCCCATCACTTCCAGCATTTTCGAGCCATCTTCCTTCATATGTACTCCTTGTGGAGGGGAAAAACACTCCTACCGTACCAGAGATATGAGGCAAGAAAAGCGGTCTCCCCCTCAGCCGCACGCGGCAAAACGCTCCAGATGGTGGTCCGCGTCGCCAAAGGTCTGGGCAATCATGGTCAGGCGGCGAAACGTGTGACTGACTTTCAATTCCTCGGTCATGCCCATCCCCCCGTGCAACTGCACAGCCTCCTGGCTGATGTGACGGCAGGCGTCGGCAATATGGATTTTTGCCGCGGAGATGATCCGGCGGCGTTCGTCGGCATCCGCGCTGTCGGCTTTCACGCAGGCCAGACAGGCCATGGATTTGGCCTGCTCAACGATGATCGTCATCTCGACCATGCGGTGTTGCAGGGCCTGAAACGAGCCGATCGGTACTCCGAACTGCTTGCGGGTCTTGAGGTATTCAAGCGTAGTGTCATTCGCAAACTGCATGGCCCCAACCGCTTCGGCGCAGACCAGAGCGGTGGTGTAGTCCACCACGGCTTCGATCAGCGGCAGGGCCTGTCCTTCCGGGCCGAGCAGCGCATCGGCGGGAACAACCGTTCCGGCGAAACGCACATCCGCGGCGCGTAAATTATCAATCGTCCGATAGGGCGTGAGCGTCACCCCCGGCGCGCTCGGGTCTACTATGAGCAGACTAATGCCGTCCGTGTCGGTGGTCTGACCTGCGGTGCGCGCCGACACAATGAGTGTATCGGCGCAGGGTGCGTGCAGAACGACGCATTTCTCGCCCTCCAGCCGATAGCCGTTATCGGTCTTGTCCGCCCGGCAGGCGACATGGGCCAGATTATAGCGCGCCTCGCGTTCGGTCTGGGCGAACGCCAGCTTGCATCGACCGGCAATGAGCGCCGGCAGAATCTCCTGCTGCTGGGTCTGACTGCCGCCCCTGGCAATGAACTGTCCACCCAGACCGACGCTGGCCAGGTAGGGCTCGACAATAAGCCCGTCGCCAATCGCTTCCATGACCGGCATCAGGTCTACCGCGTTTCCTCCAAAGCCCCCAACCTCGCTCGCAAAAGGCAGGCCCAGCAGGCCCATTTCGGCAAACGTGGTCCAGACCTGCTCGCTATAGCCCTGATCGGACTCGATGATCGCCTGGCGAGCGGCAAAGGTATATTCTTTGGTCAGAAATTGCCGGACGCTCTGGGCCAGCAGTTGTTGTTCTTCGCTGTGGTCGAAGTTCACGCTGAGGTCTCCTGTTTACCTATACCTGTTTACAGCCCGAGGCCGGTTTACAGCCCGAGGCCGGTTTACAGCCCGAGGGACGCCTTGGCGATAATATTGCGCTGAATCTCATTGGAACCCGCGTAGATCGAAGTCTTGCGGTAGTTGCAGTAGCGTGGGGCGATACTGGCCGTTTGCCGGTCAAAGTCCGTGGCGTTCAGCGACCGGAACGGCTGGGCCAGCGGCCCGACCGCTTCCAGCATGAGTTCCGTGAGCGCCTGTTGGATTTCCGTGCCGCGAATCTTGAGCAGGGAGACTTCCGCGCCCGGTGCCCGTCCCCCCCGCATCTGGTCCAGAAAGCGCAGATTGGTGATCTCCAAAGCCATCAGCTCAACTTCCACCCGCGACAGCCGGTCGCGGAAGCGCGGGTCGTCGATGAGCGGTTTGCCGTTTTTGGACTGCTGGGCCGCCAGTTCTTTCAAGCGCAGCACCTCTCGCTTTGACGCGCCGGTGTTGCCCGTACCGAGGCGCTCATAACCCAGAAGATATTTAGCGACCGTCCAGCCGTCGTTTTCTTCGTGGATGAGATTTTCCGCCGGGACTCGTACATCGTCAAAGAACACCTCGTTCACTTCATGGCCGCCATCCATGAGCATCAGCGGTCGGACGCTGATGCCCGGCGTGTTCATATCCATGAGCAAAAAGGAAATGCCCTGTTGTCTTTTTGGAAAATCGGCGTTGGTCCGCACCAGGCAGAATATCCAGTCTGCGTGCTGGGCCCAGGTGGTCCAGATTTTCTGGCCGTTGACGACATAGCTGTCTCCCTCCCGAACCGCGCTCGTCTTGAGCGAAGCCAGGTCCGAACCTGAGCCCGGCTCGGAATAGCCCTGGCACCAGAACACGTCGCCATTATACATGCCGGGCAGAAAGCGCTGTTTCTGCTCTTCGGTCCCAAATTGATGCAGGACGGGCGCACACATGGACACGCCAAAGGGAATACGCGGCGGGCAGCCGGCATAGCCGCACTCTTCTTCAAAAATATGCCGCTGCACGATGGTCCAGTTTGTGCCGCCCCACTCTTCCGGCCAGTCGGGCGCCCCCCAGCCCCGCCCGGCCGTGATTTTCTGCCAGCGCAGCAGGTCCTCTTTGGTCAGCTCTTCATAGTTGACGACTTTGTTGCGCAACTCGTCCGGCAGGTTGTCTTTGAGCCAAGCACGGACTTCATCACGGAAGGTCATTTCTTCAGGAGAATAGTTGAGATCCATACGGCAACTCCTCTGCGTCGGTCTGCCCTATGTATCAGGCTTTTACTCTCCGTTCACCCTGGCCCTACCCTTCGACTTCGCTTCGCTACGCTCAGGGCGAACGGCGAGGAGAGAGACCGACACAACCGTAACCGTTCATGCTGAGCGTAGCCCCGGAGGGGCGGAGTCGAAGCACCCTCAGTACGAACGAGAGATAAAGTCCAAGGGCCTGGGGGATACACTCAGGAGCAGGTTTGCTATGCTTTGCCAACACCGGACCGCTGACCAGACCAGGATTGGAGGATTATGCCTGCCCGCAACGCACCACACTCCCACGGACAGCCGATCTTTGGCATGCGGAAGACGTTTATTTCCGAGGTCACACCGCCCCCCGACCTGTCCGGCCCGGCCTGGTGGTTCGGCTTTCACCGCAACCGGCTCCTGCTTCAGAAGCAGGACGAGACATTTCAAGTCCCCTGCCTGGAGCGCTTTGAGGAACTGGGGGTCTCCGCGGGGAATCGGCATTATCTTGGACGGTACGACGGGCAGGCGTGTTATGCCGTTGATGTGCTGGACGCATCGGTGCCCGACCACCTGGACTTCAAAGACCTGCGTCAGGCACACGCCGGACTGGACGAGGATTTGTTCGTGCTGGGTGGGCGCGCCGTCCAGGTCGTCGAGTGGGACCGCACCCATCAGTACTGCGGGCGGTGTGGGACCCGCAATGAAACCAAATCGGATGAGCGGTCCAAGCGCTGCCCCAAGTGCCAGCTCCTGAGCTTCCCCCGCTTGTCACCCGCCATTATTGTCATGGTGGAGCGCGACGGAAAAATCCTGCTCGCCCGCTCGCCCCATTTCCCGACCAGGATGTACAGTGTGCTGGCCGGCTTTGTGGAGCCCGGCGAAACCATAGAGGAGTGCGTGGCCAGAGAAATCAAGGAAGAGGTGGGTATTACGGTCGATAATATCCGATATTTTGCCAGCCAGCCGTGGCCGTTTCCGAACTCGCTCATGCTCGGTTTTACCGCCGAGTATGCGGGGGGTGAGATTGAAGTGGACGGCGTGGAAATCGCCGAAGCGGCCTGGTTCAGCCCGGATGCCATGCCGGCCCTCCCCGGCCGCATCAGCATCTCCCGCCGGTTGATCGATTATTTTCTGGACAAGCATGGGTAGGGGACGCCCGGTTGATTCATCTTTCGGCAACGACATCGGAGATATAGTGGTGACGAAGACAAATTTCTCAACTGCGCTTCAAACGGACTCAAAGTATCCACTCAGTCCACCAGATACGGACCCGATACCGGTTTCACCGATCCCAGCGGTGAATGTTGCCACAGTCCCGCAGCGTAGTCCGCTCCGTTACCCTGGTGGGAAAACGTGGCTGATACCGCATATTCGTGTGTGGCTCGAAAAAATCGATCCACCGCCCCGGCTTCTTATCGAGCCGTTTGTTGGAGGCGGTATTGTCTCGCTTACTGCCGTGATGGAAGGATTGGCGGAACGCTGCTTGATGGCCGAATTGGATCGTGACGTTGCCGCCTTTTGGCACGCCGCTCTGGATCACGGCCTGGAGCTTTGCAAACGAGTCATTTGCTTCACACCGACGCGGGAAACCATACTTGCTCTGTCTGAGCAATGTCCAAGTGATATCGTTGAGCATGGTTTCCGCACCCTCGTTCTCAACCGGACACGGCGAGGGGGTATCCTTGCACCCGGTGCATCGCTCAATCGGGGAGGGGAAAACGGAAAGGGCGTAATGTCCCGTTGGTATCCAGAAACGATAGCTGACCGCTTACACGAAATATCGAAATACGCTGACCGTTTATGTTTTTGTGAGACAGACGGCATGAAGCTCCTCAACACCGTGTTGAGCAACCCGGATTCCAGGCCGGTTGTTTTCATCGACCCGCCGTACACAGCCGGTGGCAAGCGGGCAGGCAAACGACTGTACACCCACAACGAGATAGATCACGCGCGCTTGTTCGAGATGCTTGCCGACAGTGGTGCGAATTTTCTGATGACTTACGATCTGGCAGACGAGATCGTCTCCCTGGTACGCAAACATGGATTCTACGCCGTCGAAGTCCTGATGAAGAATACGCATCACGACCGCATACCGGAACTCGTCATCACCCCGCGTCCAGTGTTCATCCAATGAGTGAGCGCTATGGTATCGCGGAATGGTATGGGCAACCGTTCCTTAACCTCTCGCCCGCTACTCGTCGCCGAATGGCAAAGATAGCTCTACAAGAAGAGCGTGACATTCCGCCATGTCCGTTTCAAAAGAACCAGCCGCCCTGTCGTAAGCGTGGTGGCGTATGTTCCATACGTCGCTATGAAAAAGGCGCAGATGAGCGGCTTGGCACACCGAAGGGGCTCCCCGCCATCGT
The DNA here is from genome assembly GCA_965232605.1 of uncultured Binatia bacterium (SeqCode). Lineage (GTDB taxonomy): Bacteria > Desulfobacterota > Binatia > Bin18 > Bin18 > Bin18. The sequence continues at coordinate 40,927 of CBDDQA010000002.1, forward strand.
TTGCCCAGCTCGGTTTGAAGAAAAACAACTGCTGGTAAGTTGGCTTGCCGAGATTGTCGGATTCTTACCAGACGAGGCAATGGTGGCCCGCGAGGTGCCTTTCATGAAAAGTACCAACACGGGCAAGCCGGCAGGCAAAATTGACCTTGTGATTGCAAAAACGGATAGAGGCAACCTCCTATGGTATGGGCTGGAAATCCAAGCTGTTTATTTCTCGGGCTCAGGCAGGGACCCAGAGTTCGAGATATTGCGAGACGACGATCATCCAGAACCTCCATTTCCAAATGCGGTTCGTAGGCCGGACTGGCGTTCCTCAAGCGCTAAACGTCTCATGCCGCAGTTGCAGATTAAGGTTCCGACCCTCCGGCGCTGGGGGTCGAAAATCGCCATCGCAGTCGATCGTCCTTTCTTCGAGTCAATCGGAGGCCCCAGCCCCTCCTCAAGGTATGACCTGGACGACGGCGACGTCATCTGGCTGATCCCGGAACTGGTGCTTAATAGTGATGGGCGTTATCAACTCTCGCGGGGGCATTGGGAAATTCTCACCTTGGAGGAAACCAGTGAGAAGCTTCTTGCAGCCCGGACCATTCAGCGTGGGACATTCGAGCAAGAGCTTCAGAGGAAACTCGAACCGCTTGGTTAAGGAGCATCTCTACAACATCCGCCCGCAATGGCTGGCCGACGCACATGCACGCCCTGATGCTGCTGTGGCGGCGGCCTACGACTGGCCGGCTGATATTTCTGACGATGAGGCGTTACGCGAACTGTTGGAATTGAATCTGAGGCGAAGCGGGTGAAACGTGACAGAGAGGAGAGGAGATGTCAGGTTCCGCTTCGCTAGGGTGTGTCATCAGTTAAGGAGGATGACCGAGGCGGCGAGATAGATCGCGCCCAGAAAGCTAACGGCGCGTTTGTCATAGCGCGTGGCAAGCGCCCGATATTGTTTGAGTTTGGCGAAGAAGTTTTCAATCAAATGACGCGCTTGATAGAGGTGCGTATCATAGGCGCGGGGCTGGGTCCGATTGGCCTTGGGGGGAATCACAATCGTCACCCCCGCCTGCTCTAACAGGTCTAGGACGCGCGCTTGAGCCTCATAGGCGCGATCCGCCAGCACGGCCTGGACGTGCGGCACTAAGTCCGGGAGCAGCGCATCCGCCCCGGCGAGGTCCGAGGCGTGGCCGGGCGTGAGATGGAAGCTGGTCGGATTGCCCAAGGCATCACAGGTCGCATGGAGCTTGGTACTCAAGCCCCCGCGCGAGCGCCCGAGGCATTCCGTCCTTTGGTCCCCCCTTTTGCCCCGGCCGCATGTTGATGCGCCCGGATGATCGTGGCGTCAATCATAGCGTATTCGTTGTCAGCGTCAGCCGCGAGGTGCTCGAACACCCGCGCCCACACCCCACTCCGACTCCAGCGCATATGCCGGGTATGAATCACCCGAAAATCCCCAAACCGCGCCGGCAGGTCCCGCCAGGGAATGCCCGCCCGATAGCGGTATAAGACCGCTTCCACAAACAACCGGTTATCCTGCGCCGTGCCCCCCACATGCCCCGCCCGGCCCGGCAGCAACGCCTCAATCCGCTCCCACTGGTCCTCCCGCAGAGCATACCGTCTCGCCATTGTCGCTCCTCTCTCCTCTCGTGCTGACCAAGGAAGTATACCGCAGCGAGACTGGAAAGCCGACCAGAGATGCGTACTAACTGATGACACGCCCTAGGGCATTTTCAGCGATTGCTGATATGGCGATGCGGTTTGACGACTCTATGACAAATGTATGGAAAGGGAGCCAACCCCGCTGTCATTCCTGCGAAGGCAGGAATCCAGGTGTCACCCATGCTCGAAAAACAGCCGACCGTGTATAGCCTGGCCAGCCACCGTAATGGCACGCTCTATACGGGCGTCACGAGTCATCTGCCAGCACGAGTGTGGCAGCACAAAAACGACACGGTTGAGGGGTTTACCAAAAAGTACGGTATCCACACCGTAGTGTATTATGAAGTGCATGACGACATGCAGGCGGCGATCAACAGAGAAAGACAAATCAAGAAATGGAAGCGGTCTTGGAAACTGGCCTTGATCGAGAAACAGAATCCGACGTGGCGGGATTTGTCGGACACGCTCGTCTGACGGGATTCCTGCCCCTGCTTTCGCAGGGGTGACGTTCTTGCGCAGGAATGACGGCAAGCGCATAACGCCGGAGGTCGGATGAGCACGGCGTTATCCGACCTCTCTATTTGACCGCCACAACAATCAACAGCTTCTCCTCATCCGTATACTGTGTCACCGTCAGGCCATACGACTCGAGGAAGGTGTGGGCTTCGTCCTGTGAGGGGAGCGCCGTAATCGGAAACGGCTCCGAGCGGACGAGCCCTTCAACAAACTCCCGGCCCTCCGGGTGACTGATCACGACTCGCCCGCCCGGTCGCAGCATACGCCTGATATTGCGCAGCGCTCCGGGCTTGTCTGCAATATTGCCATACATGCCGTTCATGAAGACCACATCGACGCAAGTATCGGGCAGGTCCAGGTCCCGGATATCACATTGGTGGCGTTCGACTTCGGGGTAACGCCGCGCGACCTGTTCCAGCATTTTGCCCGACAGGTCACAGGCGTAGATGTGACCGGGCCGATACTTCCGAATGTCGGGCATGAGGGCTCCCGTTCCGGTCCCGACATCCAGCACGTTTTCGCCCGCCTGAATATCGGGCGCGGCAACGATGCGTTCCATGCGGGCGCAGACATCCTGGGGTAATTCGACCAGAAAACGGTCGTACACAGTATCAAACGCCTGACGCTGTTTTGCGTTGAATTGGGCAATCTGTTCGTCGTTCATGCGCTTTCTTATCCTTCTGACTCCAGCCACCAGCGGCCCAGGGCAAGCTCAAGGGCCGCAAAGGGTTCGGCCCGGACCGTTTCCTGCCCGCCGTGGGTACTCAGCACGACCCAGCGCTGCGCTTCCAGACCGTACACTTCCAGGGTGCGCAGCCCAGGGTCAACCAGCCACAAATGCCCCACCTGCTCTCGGGCGTAGACTGGCATTTTGAGTACCCGGTCACTCCGGCCCGTGCGGGGCGAGACCACCTCGCATACCCAGTCAGGAGCCAGTTCGCTGTACGGCACGTCCTCCAGCACCGGCATGCGCTCTCTGCGCCAGCCGGCGATATCCGGCACGAGAATGTCCGCGCCCAGATGCAATTCCGGCTCGAACAGAATCCACCAGCCGCCAGGACCGTCCGGCCCACCAGTCCCCCGATCAAAAGGGTCAAGCTGGCGGGAGATAATCGAAACCGCGCGTGCGTGGGGGAAAGACGGCCTGGGCGCGGTCGTCAATTCACCGTCAATGATCTCCGCAACAAAACGCTCGGGGACCTGGAGCAGATCGGCATAAGTGGCTCGCTTCCGCGCCGGGTTCATGCTTACGAGCCTATCAGAAGCCGGAAAAACGGGGAAGCAGCACTGCGGTCAAACTGTGGTCAGAGGGGGAGAAGAAGCGTATGCTTGGGAGAGAACATTTGACAGTGAGGAGTATCCTCATGAGTACGGCGGTATCCACTCCGTTACCCGATCTCAGCTTGTACGACAAAGATTTCCACGCCTGGCTGTTTCAGACTGCGGACCTCCTTCGACAAGGCCGGTTGGCTGAGATTGACGCGGCACATGTTGCGGAGGAGTTGGAAGACATGGGGAAACGCGAGCGGCGGACCTTGGCAAGCCACATCAGAAACGTGACTCTGCATTTGCTCAAGTGGCGCTATCAGTCAGACAAGCGCACGCCCTCCTGGCGTAAATCTATTCGGAACGGACGCCTTGAGATTCAGGCCCTTCTGCAGGACAGTCCGAGCCTGACGAGCCAACCGGCCCGGATGTTGGCAAACGCCTATCCCGCGGCCCGGGCGGATGCTGTCGATGAGACCGGGCTCAGCGAGGAGGCGTTTCCGGCGCAGTGCCCATTTACCGTCGAACAGGTTTTGGACGCGGACTATTGGGGGGAGTGAAGCTTTTCATACACCCCTCACCCCAGCCCTCTCCCTCAAGGGGAGAGGGAGCAGGCGGGGACAGGGCACGAACCGTCCCTAGGCTGCGGCCCATTTTTCGCGCAGGAACTCCCCCACCCGTTCGATGCCCCTTTTGCCCTCATCCAGCATAGGATGGAAGGCATGCCAGACATGGATCATATTGTCCCAGATTTCGAGGCTGCACTCGACGCCCGCCGCTTTTGCCTTTTCGTCGAATATCATGGCGTCATCCAGCAGAATCTCATCCCGACCGACATGGATCAACACCGGTGGTAAACCACTGAGATCCGCCAGATTGGGCGACGCGTACGGATGCGTGGGGTCGCTGTCACCAACGTAGAGTCCTGCCATACGTTTGAGACCATGGACGGTCACCATGGGATCGGCGGCCGCTCTGGTCTGGTACGACTCGTTCGAGCAGGTCATATCCGACCACGGGCTGATCGCCACCGCGGCCGCCGGCAGAGGGACGCTGTTGTCCCGCGCCGCAACCAAGGTCGCCAGGGTCAAGCCGCCCCCGGCCGAGTCCCCGCCAATGGCGAGATTTTTCGGCGAGAACCCTTGCTCGATCAGCCATCTGAGGGACGCGACACCATCGTCAACCGCAGCCGGAAAGGGCTCTTCCGGCGCCAGACGATAATCCACGAGCAAAACCGCGGCTTGGGCACAGCGGGAGATTTCTCCGGCCAGCGACCGGTGCGTATTGATCGAGCCGACGACATAGCCCCCGCCGTGCAGATAGAGGATGGCCCGCTCGGCCTGACTGCCCGGCGCGCGGACCCATTCCGCGGCGCGCCCCGCCACGTTCACCGTTTCGGTTTCAATATCGTCCGCGGCCTGGAAGGCCAGCTTTTCCATGCTTTTACGCATGGCCTCAATCGGTGGCTCAACATCCGCCGGGAGCTGTTTTTCACGTAAAATCTGCTTCAGCTTGTCAATACTCATGCCTGCCATTGGCTTCCCTCCTTTGCGTGATAGTGTAGACACCCTATGCTTCATGCCTGCCATTGTCACTATTGCCGGCTTGAGACAGCCCAGGGAAAGGATGCAGCCGGGGTGTGAGCAAAATGCGGGTATTGGCGCTCTACCATATGAAGGGAGGGGTGGGCAAAACGGCCGCGGCGGTCAATCTTGCCTATCTGGCGGCACAGTCTGGAGCCCGGACCTTGCTGTGCGACCTCGACCCGCAGGCTTCGGCGACGTATTACTTTCGCATCCAACCCAGGCTCAAAGCCAGGAAGAAAGTGTTTGCGCCTGGCGGGAAGCAGCTTGAAAAGAGCATCAAGGCGACCGATTTTACGCGCCTGGACCTGCTCCCCGGCGCGTTGTCTCACCGTCACCTGACAGAGGTGTTTCAGCAAGCCAAACACCCGGCGCGCTGCCTGCACCGCAGCCTGGCTGCACTCCGGGACGAATACCAGTATGTCATCCTCGACTGTCCGTCCGGGGTGAGCCTGATTGCGCAAAACGTTTTCTATGCCGCAGACTACATCCTGATTCCCATTGTCCCCTCACCGCTGTCGGTCCATGCATACCAACAGCTCCGGACGTTTTACACCAAACACGGCTACAACCCCAATAAACTCCGCACGTTTTTCTCCATGGTGGAACGGCAAAAAAAACTGCATCGGTCCGTCATGCAGGAGCTGGTCGCCTCTCACCCCGAAGCCCTTCCACAGGCTATCCCATATATCGTCGATGTCGAAAACATGGGCATCCACCGGGAACCGGTCCTCGTCTCGCTTCCGCACTCCCGGGCATCCCAGGCGTATGAACAGTTGTGGACAACAGTGGAAACGCTGCTCAATCAGGCTCAGCCAAGCTCTCTGCCCGCTCTTGCGGATCCTGCCGGTCTTGCGGCTCGGCAATCTCAGCCCGGTCAGGACCGCTCAAAGGCGGAATCATCGGGGCAATCACCGCGCTCAACGCCCGAAACTCCTCCACAACCTTCTGCTGCAACACCTGCCGCTCTGAAGTCAGCGAAGTAAGCAGGACTTCCAGGGCAGGGCGCGTGCCATTTTCGTGAAAGGCAAAACTTCCGCCGGTCGTGCTGAAGTCTTGGATCAGGACGCTCTGTACGCTGATATCCTGTATCCGGCCTAGGGTCCGCTGGACGCGCTTCAACTGCTTGAGCACGTCTCGGACAGGGAGTTCAGGCAGGGCGGTAATAAAAAAATCCAGCAGATAGCGGAATTTTTTACATTCGATTCTCAGCCTATGGAGCTGCTCGCTGTCGGCGTGTTGCAGGCTGTTCGGCTCCATTGAGGCGAGTGCCCGACATTTCTCGACCACCCGTTCGAAGACGAATTCTTTGACGGCTGGGGTCTGGGAGTTGTCGTCCTCAGGCTGGTTCACAAACGCTTCCCACTCCCGGATCACGGCCCGATAGCGCTTGGTCTCAAAGGTCTTCACCAGAGTTCGATAGTGTTCCCGCCGTTCCTGCTGGAGAAAGGCGGAGAAAGGCTGAAGGGCGGACCGGCTGTCAGCCGGAAGCCGCTGACGGTACGCGTCCTGCACCAGGAGAAAAGCATCCAAATCCCGCGCACTCCCGGTTGACCGGCCAAGCTGAGCCAGATCTTTTCGAAACCGCTGGGTTACTTTGGGAGGAAAAACTTTACGAGTCTGTCCGAGCAGGGAGCGCGCCCGTCTGACGGCAACCCGAAAGTCGTGCAAATAGAGTGGATCATCCCCCTGACGCAGGCCCCGCTCATTGTAGCGCACCATGGCCAAGAGTAGGCCCAAGAGGCGGCGAACTGCCCGCTCAACCGGGACCTGTGGCTGTATCGGTAGCGGGCGTTTGACCGAATATTTCCCCGGAGAACGACCGGCGGTTGCCAGGACTTCCTGGTTGACGCTCTCGGTCGTCGGTATGAGGTCCTGCTCTCCGCACCACCGGACCAATCGACGCGCCTCTTTCCGGTATCCTCTGAGCGGCTGCACCCAGATGCGTGGCCGGAGAGGACGCGACTGGTTTTTTCTGGCCAGGAGGTGTTCTTCAATAATCAGGCGCACCGTTGTCTTCTGGCGCTGGTCGAGTATCCGTATCGGGATCATGCGGGTGTGCAGGCTGAAGAGCGGGGTCAGCGGCAGGTCGTCAATCAGCGTGACCAGGCGCTCGCGCAGCCGGCTGGGCGGCAGGGCCGGGGCCGCGGCCGGCGGGCTGGCGCACGGCATCTCTTCAAGCGGGCAGACCGCATCATACGAGCGCAGGGCCAGCGTTTTCGCGTGCAGCCACAGGGCCAGACGGGACAGGCCGAGTTGCCAGTCCGCGGTGTCGTAGTGGACCCGCCGCTCGGTCCTGGGCGGCTCTTTGTGGATGGAGAAGGTCTCCTCCAGAGTCTCAAGGAAGCGCTTGCGGCTCCAGCGCTCTCGGGGCAGGAGTTGCGTATCAGCGGTAGGTGCTCGTGTCATGCGCGCGCCGAGGGCACTTCGATATTTTTTCTGACTCCCCGCCCTCGCGCCTGTCCTTGTAGCGCAGCACCCGGCGCTCCGACAATACCGGTCAGGGGTTAGGGGTTAGGGGTTGGGGGTTAGGGGTTAGGGGAAAGCGAGATTCCCGCTTGCGCGGGAATGACGGGCGGCGTGCAGTGTACAGTTCCCTGCTCGCCACTCATCACTCGCCACTGATCACTCGCCACTGATCACTCGCCAACCGGCACGCCGGCCCAGTTCTTGCCGACCGTCGATTCGACCAGAATCGGAACCCGGTCCGCCACGATCTCTCGCATGGCTTCAACCATATGGCTGGTCAGCCAGACCTGGGCGGCTTGGGCGTCAGCCAGGGGCGCTTCGACCAGAATCTCGTCGTGGACGCAGGCCACGGGCCTCGCCCGTGGCGCCTGGGCGCGGTGTTCAAACAAGCGCGCCAGGGCCAGCTTGAGACCGTCGCCGCCCGTCCCTTGCACCGGGATATTGAGGAGCACGTTAAAGTGTCGCACCCCCAGGAAACGGCGACCGGTCAGGGTGCGGGTTTCCAGGCCGCCCTCCTGATGCCTCACCTGCGCGGCCTGTTGTTTGGCCTGCTGATGCCAGCGAGCGATGCCCTGATAGGTCAGAAAGAACGCGCGGTGATATTGGGCCGCCTCCCGGTCGGACATGCGGACACCGTATTTTGCCTCCGCATCCTGTTTCAGGCCGTTCACCCCCATACCGTACAGCAGGCCGAAATTGACGCTCTTGGCGAGTTGACGGTGGTGCGGTTCGACCTGCTTGAGCGGGATATGAAGAATACGCGAGGCCGTCAGGGCGTGCAGGTCGGTTTCCTCTCGAAACGCTTGCAGCATGGTCGGGTCGTTGGCCAGGACCGCGGCAATCCGCAGTTCGACCTGTGAGTAGTCGGCCTTAATCAGGGCGCTTTCCGGGGCGGCGCAAAAGCAGGCGCGAAAGGCGCGCGCCTTTGGGATCTGTTGGATGTTTGGACCGCCGCAACTCATGCGACCGGTGGCTGTTCCGTTCTGAAAATACACCGGATACACCCGGCCCGAGTTTGCATCGAAAAACGAGTCGATCACACTCCGGCCATAGGTACTGACCCGTTTGGCGACTTCTTTATAGCTGACCAGAAGCTCGGCAGTGGGATGATCGATTTTCCTGAGCGTGGCAGAGCGGACATTGGGCAACTCGATACCGAGAGTCTGGAACAGGGCCTTGATTTGCTGCGATGACGCCCAGTTGATAGACATGCCGACATCCCGGGCATAGGTGTGGAGTTGATGGGTGAGCGCTTCGAGTTGGGCTTCATCTTCCAATGTCCGCGCCAGCCAGCCTTGAGCGTCAAAGGCGATGCCGGCGAGTTCCAGCCAGGCCAGCGCCTTGACACAGCGAAATTCGATCTTCGCCGCCCGTTCCAGACCGGCCTCGGCCAGGGCCGGACGCAAACGGTCGTACAGCGGCCACAGCACCCCCGCATCACGGGCGGCATATTCACACTGGGCGGGACTCAGTTCTCCCGACCAGTCGGCGGTTTGCAAGCGTTTCGGCAGGGCTCGACCCAATTCCTGTTCAACCACCTCTTCGAGACTGTGGCGGACGCGCAGCCCTGCTTTGAGCACCTGGCTGGCTAACATGGTGTCAAAGACGGTATCGGGCCAGGGACAGCCAGCGGAGACAAGAAATTTCAGATCGAACTTGGCATTGTGGAACAGCCAGCGGCGCGGTGGACTGAACAGGGGGAAAAGTGCTTCAGTGGGGATGCGACGCACATCAAACAGATAGGCGTGGTCCGGTGCCGCGATCTGGACGAGCCGGAGCGAATTTTTCCGAAAGTCGAGCCCGGTTGTCTCGGTATCGCAGGATAGGATGGGCGCGGCGTGCAGGTCGGGCAGCACGCGCTCAAGCTGAGCCGGTTCCGTCACCAAGGTATACTCAGGCGTTGCACACACGGGCAGGGCCGGCCGCGCGGCTCGACCGGTCGTCTCTTCCGGGAAGAGCGCCCCTTGTTCGTATGGCGGCATTCTTTCGCGCCTCTCTGACCGACCTCAGAAGATATCGCCCCGCGCCAGACGGCGGCAAAACTCAGCGGCCGGCAGGATGCGGATGCCGTCCTCAGTCAGCCGGCTCTTGGGTTCCAGACACACGACGAGCCGCTCTCTGACCTGGGGCTGGTCTCGGACCAGGTGACGCAGACCACGCAGATGGTTGTCCGTGATTCTCCGGCTCGCCTTTGCCTCGATGGCGACCTGCATATCGTTAATAATGAAATCCACCTCAATACCACTGGCCAAGCGCCAATAGCTCAGCGTCGCAAATGCCTCGGCATAGGTATTATGGGCGCGCAACTCGTGGAAGAGCCAATTCTCAAAAGCCTTGCCATACAGCTCTGACCCCGGCTGGACGACACCCCGTCGCGCCAGGTGATTCACCACACCCACATCGGAAAAGTAAAATTTGGGCGCGCCGATGATGCGGCGTTTCGGTCGCTTTTTATACGCAGCCAGCCAGCGCCCCAGCAGCGTGTCTTCAAGAATCCGGAAATAGCCTCTGATGGTATGGCTGGAGACACCACAGTCACGGGCGATGGTCGAGAAACTGACGAGTTCGGTATCCGACAAGGCCGCGATATTCAGAAACTCGGAAAAGACGGGCAGATTCCGCACCAGTCCCTCGGCCGCCACTTCTTCTTTCAGATAGTCGGCAACATAGCTGTTCAAGAGGCGCTGCGGACGGTCCGACTCATACATCCGAGGCAGATAGCCATGATTCAGCAACCGGTCGAGGACGCAAGCCGGGCCAATTTCTCGCGCGGTGAGACCGAAGAGTTCATAGCGGACAGCCCGGCCGCCGAGCAGGTTGGCCTGCCCCCGTTTCACCTTGCGGGCGCTTGAGCCGCACAGGGCAAAATGAAACGCCCGATTCTCGTGCAGCCAATGCACTTCATCAAGGAGTTGAGGAACTTTTTGCACCTCATCAATGACGACGTGACACCCGGCCGGCGCGCGCTCGGCTAATTCTGCACGCAAAAGCTCGGGGTTCTGCACGTAGCGACGATACTCCTCAGCCTTCAACAGATCGATCCAGACGGCATCTGGATAGGCGTGCTTCAACAGGGTGGTCTTTCCTGTCTGACGCGGCCCCCACAGGAAAAAAGTCTCCGTACCGGGCGCGGGAAGATGAAGTGACCGTGCGAACATGAACTTCAAATTATCATGATAATTTGAAGTGTCAATTCATTTTAACATGCCGAATATCGTGCCGCGCCACTGCCTGATCACAGCCCTGTCATCATTTCAGCGGAAATTATGGTAGAGTCATGCCCGAAGGGCTGAAGACCGCAAAGGACATCGCATGAGCTATGCCAATCTGATTACCCCCGAGCGTTTTGCGGCCGTGCTGTTCGACCTCGACGGTGTGTTGACCGCCACGGCAAAAATTCATGCCGCCTGCTGGAAGCAGATGTTTGACCGCTTTCTGCGTCAGTACGCGGAAACTCACCATCTCTCCTTTCAGCCTTTTGACTTGCAGACGGATTACAATCTCTATGTCGACGGGAAAGCTCTGGATGACGGCGTGCGAAGCTTTCTCGAATCACGCCATATCAGGCTACCGGAAGGAAGTCCGACCGCGCCTCCCGATTGGGAGACGGTGCACGGCTTGGGCAACCAGAAAGACACCCTGGTGAATCAGGTCATTGCTGCGGACGGGGTGGAGGCCTTCCCTGGCAGCACGGCCTTTGCCAGCCATGTCCGGCAACTGGGGCTGAAAACCGCGGTCGTCACGCCCAGCGCAAATTGCGAACTCGTGCTCAGATCAGCCGGGATTACGCACCTGTTTGATCTCCGGGTTGATAGAGAGGTCGCCGCCCAGGAGAAGTTAGCCGGCAAACCCGCCCCGGATATGTTTCTGGCGGCGGCGGACAAGCTGAACGTACTACCGGCCCAGGCCGTGGTGATTGAGGACGCCATTTCAGGCGTGCAGTCGGGCCGCGCCGGAAATTTCGGTCTGGTGGTTGGTGTTGATCGTCGCGGTCACGGCGACTTGCTTAAAGCCAACGGAGCCGACATTGTCGTGAAAGACGTGGGCGACCTGCTCAGTCCTGCGGCGCGCAACTCATCCCCGTACTCTTGAAGCGGCACGGTCGGGGCCGCCCGGCGGTATCGCGTGGCGTAATCGTCCAGCCCTCCTTCCTCCGCTCCAGCGTCACATAGCCAAAGCCGGTCAGCGTTTCGGCCTGTGAGACCGTTCGGTCGGCTATGTCGAGTCCAACCAGTTCGGTGGCAAGTGGAGGGTCGAGCAGTGCTCCGCCATTTCCAACTACAAACTGATACGGCTTTCCTTGCGCAAAGGCCAGGAACTCGGTCGTGTGGAGATGGCCCGACAGGACCAACTCAATGCCGTCGGGCAATCCCTGTCGCACGGCGGCCTGAAGGGTCGGGTTGGTGCGGAAGAGCATCTCTCTGCCCTGCGCCTGCCCTCGCGTACCAAAGGCCCAGAACGGCTTGTGAGACAACAGCCAGACCGGACGGTTTTCAGCCAATGCCGCCAACTGCGTGGCGAAGTGGGCGACGGTCTCGGGCACAGCCCTCAGGTCATGTGCCGTCGTGGTATCCAGAACGAACAGCGTGCGCTCTCCAATTGGTACAATATAGGGCTCAGTCTGGTCGGTACATTCCTGGGGTAAGGGCCGGGGATCAAGCAAACGAAACCAGGCATGACCCGTTCGCTGACACTCTTCGTGATTGCCCCGGACAAATATCCACGGCGCCGCACTGAGTAAGGGCTCAGCCGGCGCGAAGAAGTCGGCCTGAGCGGCCGCCCAGGTATCTCCCCACGGATTGCCGGCACAGGCAGCGTTGCCGGTCGGACAGGGCGAATCCCGATAAAAGTAATCACCCACGTGCAGCACCAGGTCAGGCTGCCAGGCCGCGGCACTCCGGGCGATGCGGGCAAAGGGCCAGGCGTTCGGATCGTGACACGCCTGGACCAGGGTGTTTTTCATCCGGCAGCCAGTGTCGCCCAGAACGACAATTTTTTCTGGCGCACGTGCAAGAAGGGGCAGTTGGCGTCCATCCAGTGTGACACTGACAGTATCGGGCGGCAACGCAGCCTCGCAGATCAGGACCGGAAAGTCCGGTTGGGCCGGATACGCACGTACGCGCAACGGGAAGGGCTCGGCATTCACCTGTAGCGCAGGACAGGCCGTCGCAGTTGACACCACGCGCACGATCGCCTGGCCGCCCGGCCCAAGGACGGTCCATGCCAGGGGAAGCGCCGCTAATGAGGGAACATACGAGAGATGCAGCACACCGGAAATCAGCAGAATACGCCGTAAGCAAGACATCGTGCAGGAAGTTTCCGTTCCGGGCTCATTCTCGTGACGCAGGTGTGATTGTCAGTTCAACCCGCTGCCCGTTACGCATGACCGTCATCCCGACCGGCTCGTCAACTTTGAGACCCCCCAGGACAAAGGTGTAGTCATAGATATTCTCAATCGCCTTACCCGCCAGCTCACGCACTACATCTCCGGTCTGCACCCCAGCCCGGTCGGCCGGACCGCCGGTCGCCACCCCAGAGAGCTTGACCCCGGTGATATTGCCCTGGGCATAGTCGGGAATCGTGCCCAGATAGGCCCGCAGGCGACCGCGGCTGCCGAGGTGGCGGGGCTTTTCGATTCGGATATAGTCCGGAGCCTGTTCGGTGCTGGCCAACGAGCGTGTCAAGCCGGTCATCAGCCGGGTAATTTGTGTGAGCCCGGCATAGTTGAGCTTTTCTACGGTATCGCGCGGCGAGTGGTATTCCGCATGCCCACCGGTAAACGCGTTTAGAATGGGAACGCCCTTGAGATAGAACGAGGTCGCATCGGTGGGCAGATAGCTGTCGTTTTGGAGCGTGATTGGTAGACCGATGGGCGCGTTGTGCTGTTCAATTTCCTCGGGCCAGACCGAACTTGAGCCAACGCCTTGCAGCACCAGGGCGGTATCAAGTCGGCCGACCATGTCCAAATTGAGATAGGCAACAATGGCAGGGGCGAGCGTCGGCTGCTCTGGCTGGCCGAAAGTCTTGGCGAAGTGGCTCGACCCCAGAAGACCCAGCTCTTCGCCTGACCACAGAGCAAATACAACATCGCGTTTCAGAGCCACCTCGCCTTCGGCTTGTTGCGCGGCCAGCGTTTTGGCAATACCCAGGACGGCCGCCACGCCGGAGGCGTTGTCGTCGGCTCCAAAATGGATACGGCCCTTTTCATCCTCGCGGGCCAGCGACCCATTCCCCAGGCCCGTGCCCAGATGGTCGATATGCGCCCCAACCACAACGATACCAGCGTCCACCACGCGCTCCGTCGCGCGTAGCCGCGCCAGGACGTTGCGGCCCTGGCGTTTCTCCTGCCGAATATCGATCGTCGCTCCGAGCGTCAGGCCATCGAGGCTGAAGCCGGGTATGAGCCGTCCGGTATCTAATATCTCCTGAAGCTCTCTCAGCGACCTACCCGCCTGCTGAAACCACTCCTCGGCCAGCGCGTCAGTCACGGACACCGCCCCGATGCTGCTACCTGCCAGTGAGGCGTCAAAGACGAGGGGAACCACTTGCTCCTGAACCGTGGTCTTCGGCCCGCTCGCAATGATCAGTCCCCGCGCTCCCCGGTCGCGGGCGACCATGGCTTTATAGCGCAGGCTGGCATAGCGGTTGAGATGTTGGCGATAGGAGACGTCGATGTCTTCAGGCAGATAGCGCAATACCAAAACCCATTGGCCTTGCACGTCCAGATGGACATAGGAGTCATATTCTGGATGCTCGTCGACAGCCGGGGCGACAATGCCATAGCCGGCAAAGACTACGCCGGCAGGTGCAAAATCGCCTACCTGCGAGAAGGTCAACGGCCGCCAGTCCGTATCAATGGCATACGCCCGGGCCTGATCTGGCGCTGACTCGGACTGTTGTTCCAACACGTTTTTCGGACCAAGGGAGACACCGGCAGTGAATTCAAAAGACTGAAAAAACGTCCCATTGTCGCCCGCGGGTTCGAGTCCGCCTTTTTCCAGCATCGCGGCGGCGTACTCCGTTGCCAGCCTTTCGCCGTCCGTTCCCGTGAGCCGTCCGGCCATGCGCTCGGAGGCGAGTTCGGCAACAACCTGGCGGAGCTTACACGTTCGCACCTCGTGCGTTCGGAGGGATACCGCGTCAGTGGAGTCGAGCCCCAACAGGCAGCGGGCCGCGGTATCATCCCAGTCGGCAAAAAAGAGCTGCGCCTTTTTATCCACGGTCCGGCTGCTGGTCCACGACAGATGCTTTCCGTCCGGAGTGAGCACCGGCAGACCGTCAAAGCCGTCGGTATAGGTGACCCGCACGGGTTCGGCATGCCCGCCCGTGTCCACGATATACAACTCAAAATTCCCGAAACCGTGGCGGTTGGTCGTAAAGATCAGATAGTCGCCGGACGGATGAAAATAGGGTGCCCAGGACATAGCTCCCAGTTTCGTCACCTGCTTCTGATCTTTCCCATCGACGCGCATGGTCCAGACCTCGGCCTGTTTGCCGTCGAGAGAAAACCGACGCCAGACCAGCCGTTTTCCATCCGGACTGAAAAATGGCCCACCGTCATAGCCCGACGAGGCCGTCAACCGACGTACGTCCGACCCATCCGCCCGCATGATGTAGATGTCCATCTGCGATGACGGGTCTTGCTGAAAGCGCTCCTGCTCCTCGGCTGACAGGGTTGCCGTATAAGCGTGGCGATTCGAGGCAAAGGCGATAAACTCGCCGTTCGGAGACCAGGAGCCCTCGGCGTCATAGCCCTTTGCCTCGGTCAGATTCCGCATGTCCCGTCCATCGAGCGTTACTTCAAAAAGGTCGTACTGCTCATCAAAGTCCCACTCGTAGCGCCGCTGAGTGCCCGCCCGTCGTTCTTCCATCTCGACCTGTTGCTTCTTTTTGGCGTCCGGGTCTTCATGTGTTGAGGCAAACAGGACTTTGTCTTGTGAGGGATGGAACCAAGCGCACGTCGTCTTACCGATTCCGGGCGAGACCCGGCGGGTCTGTCCGGTGAGGCGATTCATGACATAAATCTGAAAAAACGGATTGTCGGGTTCACGCTCGCTCTGAAAGACCAGTTGCGAGCCATCCGGGCTGAAATAGCCCTCGCCGGCGCGCCGGCCGGTAAAGGTCAGCTGTCGGGTATTGCGTACGAGTTGGGCTTCGTGCCAGGTCTCTGGAACATGCGCGGTGCTCACACCGGAAGTCGTATGTGGATGTTGGTGGTCTTGCCGGGTCGGGTCGGCGGGGACCGGGCCGGCGGAAAAGGCAAGACCCACAACAAAGGCCGCGCAGACAATGACATGAGGATTCATGGCTTGGCATGATACGTGAGGAAAGACCAGCAGGCCACGGGTATTGTGTCCTTCTTCCCGGAGCGGTTCACGAGCACCCCGGGAACGCGCGACACGCTCGAAGGGTTAGACGTTGCTGAATGCGGCATGGTATTTTACCAGGCTGCGCTGGCCACCATGAATGCACCGTTCAAAGGCTCCAGGCTCCAGTTCCATTGCCATAAACGCCTCGTCAGGAACGTTGTATTCGCAGCGGAGTCCAAACCGGGAGGCCGGTAAAAACCCGAAGCGTGGATAATACGCCGGATGACCGAGAACGACGACCGCGCTGCATGCCAGCGCTTGGCAGCGTTCAAGGCCGGCCCGAACAAGAGCCGAACCGATGCCCTGGCGTTGATATGCCGGCGCCACTGCCATTGGGGCCAGCCCCATCAGCCCGAGCCTGGAGTCTGCCGATACAGAGACCGGTGAGAACATGATGTGACCGACAACTGCCGCGTCCACCTCGGCAACGAGCGAAATAAGCGGTTGTCCGCATTCACGCAGCGTTTCAACAAGCTCGGCCTCAGCACGCGTTTCAAAGGCCGCTGTATTGGTTCGATAGACTGCCGCCCAGTCGCTCTCTTTTTCGGCTCGAATGAGCATGGATCACTATACCTCAGCGTGTGTGCAACGCTCCATCGGTAAAACATTGACCGGACACGGGCCGAAGCGATACAAACACAGTATGGAAAAACAGGTCGTCGTCTATTCCACCCCTACCTGAGGCCCGTGCACAATGGCGAAGGAGTTTCTTTCGCAGGCAGAAATAGCATTCACCGCCTATGATGTCAGTACTGACGCGGCGGCCCAGGAACGTCTCCGTCAACTCCCAGGTCGGGTCTCTCTTCCGGTGATTACCGTTAACGATGCCGTCGTTATTGGTTTTCAGAAGGCCAAGCTCCAGGAGATATTGGGAATTACCTGAATACGGGGAAGAAGAAGGAGATCTAAGGATGCCAGATACCGAAGAGTATGAGGGTTTTTATATTGAGCCGCGTTCGAAACAACTCGATAGCGGCGAGTGGAAACCGGTGGCCAGGGTCTTTCGGCTCATTGATGGGGTGGTCGATGAGTTTTACCCGCTCCGGGGAATCGAGCAGACCTTTGCCAGCCAGGAAGAAGCCGACGGCTATGCCCTTCAGACCGGTAAAGATTGGGTGGACCGCAATTAGCTCGATTCAGGAGGTCGCGGGAAGCAGCCGGATAAGTCAGGGCATATTGCATTAACACAGGTATTATTAACCCCTAATCTATTAACCCCTAACAAAAGGAGGCAGTATGGCGTATGTATTTGCACACATCAAACTCCGGGCGGGCAAGGTCCAGAAATTCACGGAAATGCTCAGCTCGCTGGCGCCGCGGTTGGAAAAACACGGCAACTGGAAGCTCCAGGGGAGTTATTTCAACGTCATCGGTCGTCTGAATACCGTTGTTGACGTGTGGGAGGTCCCGGATGCCAACTCGGTCCAGACGACCCTGGAAATCGCGTCTCAGGACCCCGAGTTCCAGAAATGGGTGCCGGTGATTGAAGAGTGTATTGAGGATGAAACCTTGCAGGTGATGACCAAGTTGCCGGTGTAGGATTTGGAAGGGGTTAGGTGAAAATCAAGGGAGCTTCGCTCCCAGTTTTGCTGAAACCCCTTACCACCTCGACAAGCCTGTCTTGAGCGCAGTCGAAAGGCTCAGGGCAGGCTCTGACCCCTCTCCCACAAGAGGAGCGGGAATCTATACGGTAGGCTGGACGAGTGACTAAGTCTTCGGTCCGGTCATTTCCTCTGGCCGCACCCACTCTTCATATTGTTCAGCGGTGACGTGGCCAAGCGCCAAGGCAGCTTCCCGCAGATTCGTCCCGTCTGCGTGCGCCTTCTTGGCAATCTCGGCTGCCTTCTCATACCCGATATGCGGGTTGAGTGCCGTCACAATCATCAAAGAGCTGCCCAGGTACTCCTCAATCGTTGGCAGGTTGGGCTCGATACCGACCGCACAGTGGTCGTTGAAGGCGCCACACGCGTCAGCGATGAGCTGAATGGACTCGAGGAGATTGTGGACCATCACCGGTTTAAAGACATTCAGCTGGAAGTTGCCCTGCGAACCGCCGAAGGCCACGGCAGCGTCGTTGCCGAACACCTGCACGGCGACCATCGTCAGAGCCTCTGACTGAGTCGGGTTGACCTTGCCCGGCATGATGGAAGAACCCGGTTCGTTCGCCGGAATCAGTATCTCTCCAATCCCTGCCCGCGGTCCACACGCCAGCCAGCGCACATCATTGGCGATCTTCATCAACGCTCCAGCCAGGGTCCGCAGCGATGCACTGGCGGTGACCATGGCGTCATGAGCGGATAAGGAAGCGAACTTATTCGGCGCCGAAATGAATGGCCGTCCAGTCTCCGCCGACATCTTGGCCGCCGCCAAGTCACCAAACTGAGGATGGGCGTTCAGACCGGTTCCGACTGCCGTTCCGCCGATCGCCAGTTCGCACAGCCCGGGAATGGTCCGACGCACATCCTCAAGGGCGGCGTCGAGCTGGGCCGCCCAACCGCCAATCTCCTGTCCCAGGGTGATCGGTGTTGCGTCCTGCAAATGCGTGCGGCCGACCTTCACCACGTCACTAAATTGCTCAGACTTGGCGTGCAGGGTGGTGGCTAACTGGCTGACGGCCGGAATCAGCACGTCTTCGAGCTGCTCGACCGCGGCGATGTGCATCGCGGTCGGAAAGGTATCGTTCGAGCTCTGGCCGCGGTTTACATCGTCGTTGGGATGAATCGGTTTCTTTGAGCCCATCTCACCACCGGCCAGTTCAATGGCCCGATTCGAGATCACCTCGTTGGTATTCATATTGGTCTGGGTGCCCGAGCCGGTCTGGAAGACAACCAGCGGAAAGTGATCGTCAAGGGCACCGGAGATCACCTCGTCGGCCGCCCGAACGATCAGGTCTACCTTCTCCTGGGGTAGCTGTCCCAGCTCGCCGTTGGCCAGGGCCGCGCTCTTCTTGAGCACGCCCATCGCCCGGATGATAGCCCGCGTGAAACGGAAACGCTCAACGCCGATCGGGAAGTTTGTACGCGAGCGCTGGGTCTGCGCGCCCCAGTATCGGTCGGCCGCGACTTCGACCGCTCCCATGCTATCCGTCTCGGTTCTCGTTTTCATACCTCACCCTTTGCTTGTGTTGAGGCCCGATCCCTGTGCAGCAGAGATCGAGAATATGTTTCAGATCGCCAGCAGGACAAAGACGGTCGCCACCGTACCGACGATGGCCGCGCCATAGCAGATAACCGCAATCGGCATCTGATACCCTCTCCAACCCGTATCATACAGGGTATGCCGGATGCGGTGAAAACAGTGAAAGAAAGGCAAAGAGAGCAGGACGAACAGGTAGAGCTTGGTGAGCGGATGGGAGACCAAAGCGTGCATCCGATGTCCAAACTCCTCTGCTGACACCAAGTCAAGAGGAACCGCTATCCCAGTCAGCACGACATGAATCGGCACCAAGAAGGCGGCAACCATACCGCCAGCCCCGAAAAGAACCCACCAAAAAGCTTCGCCCGACTTGGCCATGTCTTCAACTCCTCAGGACAATCCACAGGATCACAACAGAGGTAACCAGCCAGCCAGCGTAGTGGGAGCCAGCGATGAAGACTGGCGGGACACTTTCTTCTCCCCTCCGCACGACTATGATCTTTGGGGTCAGGTTGAAAAACGTGATGGTGTGGTAGAGCGCCGCAATGAGCACCAGCAGATGGAAGACAATCCACCCTGGCGACTTCAGCCGATCGAGAAAAGCAGTGTACGCTTCAGCTCCCTGAGCAAGCTGGGCAAGCTGGATGAGGTAGACGACTAAAAAGGCGGCAATCAACACACTGGTCAGCTCGCGCAGCATGAAGAGCACATAATTACGCTTGCTCAGCCACCAAGTGGTCGAGGATATCGGGCGGTGGTACGGCTCACTCATTGTGACCCCCTCGGCAGGAGCATAGACTTGAACCAGTCAATAGCTCCTGAGGCCTTGGCCTGCTGGATCGCAGCGGCTGGGTCTACGTGCTTGGGACAGACCACGGAACACTCACTCACAAAGGTACACTCCCACACCCCTTCATGCTTTGAGATGACCTCTCGCCTGGCGTCCTGGCCCTGATCACGGGAGTCGAGGTTGTAGCGCTGAGCCAGGGCAATCGCCGCCGGGCCAATGAAGTCTGGCTCCAGACCGTAGACCGGGCAGGCCGCGTAGCACAGCATGCAGTTGATACACATGCTGAACTGTTTATAGCCGGCCAGTTCGGCCGGGCTCTGCAAATACTCTCCCTCCGAAACTGGTTTCTCCTCCTCGCGGATGATCCACGGCTGGACATCTTGGAGCTTGTGCATGAAGTCATCCATGTTGATGATCAGGTCGCGCTCGACCGGAAAATTCGCCAGCGGTTCTACCCGAATCGGCTGGGGATAATAGTCTCTGAGAAAGGCCGCGCAGCTGAGCTTGGGCTCGTCATTAACCATCATTCCACAGCTGCCGCACACACCCATATGGCAGGACCAGCGGTAGGACAAACTGCCATCCACCTCATCTTTAAGATAGTTCAGCGCATCCAGGACAACCCAGTCCTCGCGGTAGGGCACAGTGTAGCTTTGGAAGGTCGGTTCTTGCTCGACCTCCGGTCGGTAGCGGAAGACCTCGAGCGTGATGCTGGGCTCAGCCATGATTAATCTCCATATTTACGTTCAGCAGGGGGCCAACGGGTGATGACCACAGGCTTGTACTCGATGCGTGGCGGACCGTCGTCGGTTCGGTAGGCCATAGAGTGAGCCAGGAAGTTTTTGTCGTCGCGCTGGGGGTGGTCAATGCGCTGGTGAGAGCCGCGCGACTCTTTCCGCGCGACCGCGGAGTAGGCCACGGCCTCGGCCACATCCAGCATACATTCCAACTCCAGCGCTGCAGTTAAGTCGGTATTAAAGGTCAAACTGTGATCATCAAGGGTGATATTGGCAAATCGCTCCTTGAGTTCGGACACCTTGTCACAGGTCTCTTGCAGTGAGTCCTGGGTCCGATAAATGCCAGCCCCAGCCTCCATGGTCGTCATCATCTCGGTGCGCAGGCTGGCGATGCGCTCGGTGCCACCCGTCTTGTTGATGAACTGCTGCTGGATACGCGTTTGCTCGTCTTTGGCCTTGGCCTCAAGGGCCTGCGTGTCACACCCTGGCTGTTCCTGGGCAAACGCGGCAGCCGCCCGGCCAGCCCGGGCACCAAACACCAACAGTTCGGTGAGTGAGTTCGAGCCGAGCCGGTTGGCCCCGTTGAGGCTGACACACGCACACTCGCCAGCCGCGAATAGACCCGATAGCGGGGTCGCGGCCTCAATATCGGTATGGATCCCACCCATCATATAGTGCACCACCGGCCGGACCGGAATGGGCTCGTAGACCGGGTCGATACCCGCATAGTTCGTGGCCAGCTCGCGCACAAAGGGGATCTTCTTGTCGATCTTTTGCTCGCCGAGGTGACGGATATCGAGGTGGACCACGTCACCGTAGGGCCCCGGCAGGGTGTTGCCCTTGTCGTGCTCTTTGACAAAGCACTGCGACAACTTGTCGCGCGGACCGAGCTCCATGGTCCGTTTCTGCGGGTGGCCGGGATCGTTGACATCCAGCGGCTTACCAAGATCGTAGTCCTGTAAGTAGCGGTAGCCGTTCTTATTAACGAGAATCCCCCCCTCGCCACGGGCGGCTTCGGTGATCAAGATCCCTGTCCCTGGTAGGCCGGTAGGATGGTACTGAACGAACTCCATGTCCTTAAGTGGCACTCCAGCTCGGTAGGCCAAGGCCATGCCATCGCCAGTCTTGATAGACCCGTTGGTTGTAAAGGGAAAGATCCGGCCAGCTCCCCCTGTACACATAATAACTGCCTTGGCGAGAACTGGCTGTACCATGCCGCTGCGCAGCTCAACAGCCGTCACTCCCTGACAGCGGCCGTTTTCTACTAGTAATGTAGTAGCAAAACACTCGTCATAGCGCTTGATGGTGGTGTACTTCAGGGACGTTTGAAACAGGGCGTGCAGCATGTGGAAACCGGTCTTGTCGGCAGCAAACCAGGTCCGCTCGATCCGCATCCCGCCAAACGGGCGTACGGCGACACGGCCGTCGGGTTCGCGGCTCCAGGGGCATCCCCAGTGCTCCAATTGGATGAGCTCGGCGGGGGCTTCGTTGACAAAGAGCTCGACGGCATCCTGGTCCGCCAGCCAGTCGGAACCGGTAATCGTGTCGTTAATATGGTCTTCCAGGCTGTCATTCTCTTTAATGACGGCGGCTGTTCCACCCTCAGCTGCAACCGTATGACTCCGCATCGGGTAGACTTTGGAGACGAGCGCGATGTCAAGCTGAGGATTTATTTCGGCGGCGGCAATGGCGGCGCGGAGTCCCGCTCCTCCACCTCCTATAATGAGTATGTCATGTACTGGTGCCATACTTTCCCTTACGCTTGCTTGTCCTGAGCTTCATGGAGATGGGAGCTCTTCTACTTCGTCCAGATAATCTATTCTACCGGCACTATGCGCCTTGCGCCAACACATTGTCCATCGCGGCAATCAGTTCCTGTACATGACTGACCGACACCTGCATTTCCTGCTTCTCCTTGTCGCTCAACGAAATGTCCACGACCCGCTCGACACCCCCAGCACCGATGCTCACAGGCACGCCAAAATACACGCCCTCAATCCCATACTCTCCTTCAAGATAGGCCGCACAGGGCAGGATCTGCTTCTTGTCGTACAGGTACGCCTCAGTCATCTGAATCGCTGCAGAGGCTGGAGAATAGAATGCTGAGCCGGTCTTAAGCAGGGCCACGATTTCCCCTCCGGCTTGACGCACCCGGCCCTCAATCTCCTCGAGCCGCTCAGCCGAGATCAGCCGCTCGATCGGGATACCGGCTACCTGGCAGTAGCTGCGCACCGGCACCATATCGTCGCCATGCCCGCCTAAGACCATAGCCGTGACATTTTGGACGGACACCTTCAGCTCTTGGGCAATGAAGGTCCGATAGCGGGACGAATCGAGCACCCCGGCTTGGCCAACGACCCGATGCTTGGGAAACCCAGTGACCCGCTTGGCCAAGGTCACCATTGCATCAAGCGGGTTAGTAATAACAATGAGAAAACTGTTGGGAGCATATTTTGCAATGTTCTCCGAGACTTCTCGCATAATTTTACAGTTGATTCCCAGCAAATCATCTCGGCTCATACCCGGTTTGCGCGCCAGCCCGGCGGTGACAATACAGACGTCAGCATCTTGAATCTCGGTATAACTCGTAGTCCCAACGAGGTTGACGTCGTAGCCCTCGATCGGCCCGGCTTCAAGCAGGTCCAGGGCCTTGCCCTGTGGCAGTCCGTCAATCACGTCGTACAGAACGACATCTCCGAGTCCTTTGAGGGCGCATAGATGAGCAAGGGTGCCGCCGATGTTGCCCGCACCGATCAGTGCGATTTTCTTACGTGCCATACCTTATGCTCCAGATGGTCATGTGGTGACGGCTGCGGAGGAAAACGAAGGCCACGTTGCGCACCACAAAAACGCTTTCCTGTCGTCTAAAGAAGGGAAGGATGCCAAAAATTACCAAACCTGTCTAGCCCGATAGATGACGAAGCCCCAACAGACACACTGACCCTGCGTGAGAGAGCAGCAGCTCCTTAACGTAAGGGGAAACCGCTTCCAGACCCTACGCTCGGATTATACTCCATCCGGATTACCTCCGGGCGACCTCCTCGCTTCTCAGCCAATCCCACTCGTGATATGCCACGGACATCTCGTCCCAGAACAGTTTGGCTTGGGTCCGACCGGCGGATATGACAAAACCAAAAAGCGGGGCAAGCGCTCCGCCATTGCCAAACGTGTACCGGCCTCACACACAGGAGGGTCAGACCATGACACAACGCCTCGGGAAGCAAGCCATGATTGTTGGGGTGGATCAGCCCATCGAAGTCTGGGAACGCGAATTCCCGGCCCCGGAGCCGGGCGGGGTGCTGTTGCGGATGCAGATGGGCGGCGTGTGCGGGACGGATGTGCATTTATGGCGCGGGCATGCCTCTCCACCCCTGCCCGTTGTCCTGGGTCACGAGGGCGTTGGCCTGGTTGAAGAGCTGGGCGAAGGCGTGAGTACGGATCATGCCGGTCTTCCGCTCAGCGTAGGCGATCGTGTCTACTGGGGACCCATCCGGCCCTGCCATCATTGCTATTACTGTACGATAGCCAAAGACTTTTCCCTGTGTGAAAACCTAGTGTTGTTCAGTGGGGCGGATGAGCCCACCTGGAATACGTATACGGACTATGCCTGGCTTCCGTCCGGCATGTGTTTCTATAAAATCCCGGATGACACCCCGTCTGAACCGGTGATTGCGTTTGGCTGTGCCATGCCGACGATGATCCAGGCCTTCGAGCGTTTGGGCGGCCTTGCGCCCAATCAAACCGTCGTGGTCCAGGGCTGCGGGCCGGTTGGCCTAGCCGCCACCCTGCTCAGCCATCTGTCCGGCGCAAAGACGGTCATCACCATCGGGGCGCCAGATCACCGTTTAGCGATGGCCCGGCGTCTTGGCGCTCAGACCACGATTAATTTTGAAACCCTGTCCGATGAAAAGGACCGGATTGCCCAGGTCTATGAGCTGACCGACGGCCGGGGAGCGGATGTGGTGATTGAGGCGGCTGGGGCGTATTCGGCCTTTGCCGAGGGAGTGAAACTCGCCGCCCCGAACGGGCGCTATGTGATTGTCGGCCTCTGGTCAGGACATGGAGAGATTCCCATTGACCCGCGATATATCAATAATCGCAACCTCAGCATCATTGGCTCGGCCTTAACCCAGCCACAGCATTACTACGAGGCCGTCCGGGTCGCCCAGGCACATCACGCCGACTTTCCTATGGCCGAGGCGATCACTCACCGTTTCGCGATCGAAGAGAGCCAGCAAGCCCTCGAAGCCGTGGAGCGACAGGAGACGATCAAAGCGCTGATTGTGCCAGCCTAGTCGTACCGACGCCACCGTCCACTCATCCGCCAGGTCCAGCGATTACAGCGCTCGAACGATTTCCAGCAAGGTTGACACGCTGCCACCGCCGGGGCTAAGGGCTTCCAAAAGGAGGGCTCGTCCATGCGATTTGGCTTTCTGTCGGAATGTGAGACACCGGAAGGGACCACCCACCACCGACGCTATTGGGAGGTCATGGACGAGGTCATCCTGGCCGAAGAGATGGGGTTTGATTTCTTCGGCACCTCAGAGCAGCATTTTCTGGTCGGCCTGGCCACGGTCTCGGCTCCCGAGGTCTTCTATCCGGCCATTGCCATGCGCACCAGCCGCATTCGGCTACGCCACATGGTTGTCATCCTGCCTTTTCCGTTTAACCATCCGATTCGAGTGGCCGAGCGCCTGGCCACACTGGATATTGTCTCAAACGGACGGGCGGAATTGGGGACGGGACGGGCCAATACCCTGGTCCAGCTTGAGGGCTTTGCCTGTCCGCTCGACGAAACGCGCGCCCGCTGGGAAGAGGCGCTCGAAATCGTGCTGAAAGCCTTCAAGGACGACCCCTTTTCGCACCAGGGCAAGTATTTTCAGATTCCGCCCCGTTCGCTCACGCCCAAGCCCGTGCAAGACCCCCACCCCCCCGTCTATATGGTTGCCCAATCCCCGGACTCGCACGAGATTGCGGCCAGCAAGGGCATTGGTGCCCTGTCGTGGGATATGTATATGGGCTGGGACTATTTTGAGAAAAGCGCCCGCCTGTATAAAGAGCAGATTCAGCAGGCGAAGCCGGTGGGAGCGTTCGTGACCAACTGTCTGAGTGCGGTCACGCTCAACTGCGCCTGCGCCGAGACCACGGCCCAGGCGGTCGAGGAGACCCGCGAGTCGATTCTCAATTTTGCCACGCCGGTCATCGAATCCTTTTATCCCGACCTTGGCCGTCAGGCCAAATCCTACGCCTATATGCTGGAGCTGGAAAAAATCCGGGACCGCTCCCGAGACCTTGACTGGCTCCGCAACGAGACGTCCGTTCTCGTCGGCGACCCGGACGTGTTCATCGAGCGGATTCGACGCTACCAGGAGGTTGGCGCGGACGAGGTGATCATGCGCCTGGACGGGACGCATGAACAGATCATGCGCTCGATCAAACTTATCGGCAAATACGTGATTCCGAAGTTCAAAACCCCGCGCAGCGTCATCGGCGCCAGTCCGCTGCCGGGAAGAGTGCCGTAGTCCCAGGAGAAGGAGCGCTTACATCAGCCAGTCGCAGCTCCTGTTTTGAGCGTTCGGTAGCCCACGCCGAGCAGGTAGAGGTGCAAGACACAGACGCCGGCTCCGACGAGCGCAAAGATCACCGCCTCAACAAGTAGAAACGGGGAGAGTGGCGGCCAGCGCCATACCCCGAATCCCACGCCGTGAACTAACTGATGGGCGTTGGCAATCACCGCCCACACAAAGGCTCCATGCAACAGAAAAATAACCGCATGCAACACATATTCGTGCGTCGGCAATCCTCCCAGGGGTGCCCGCGACGCGCGCTCGATTGACACATCCCACAGGGTAAAGATCACGGCGAGGGCCTGGATGCCGAGAAAGATGGCAAAGCCGACGCTCCCCATTTCAATAAAGACCAGCATCACCACCGTAGCAGTGAGAACCAGGGCGAGCAGAGTGTGGACACCATGCTCGCGAAAACTGGAGGCGTGGGCGTAGAGGCGGTAGCGATAGATGTGATTATAGACAAAATCTATCGCGCCAATCCCGCCCCAGCCGAGCAATAACCACAGCGGTGCTTCCATGACTATTCCTCCCTTTCGCCATATCCAGGGCCCCTGTTCAAACCACCGATTATTTCACCTGGCTACGTGCCCCTACTACTGAGCGACAAACCCGCCATCGACCGACATGGCGTGGCCGGTCACAAACGAGGCCGCGTCCGAACTCAACCAGACCACGGATTCGGCGATCTCCTCCGGTTTGCCCGTTCGTCCGACCGGTTCGGCCGCAACCAGGGCTTCGCCTAATTGCGGCTGCTCGGCGGTGATGCGCTCCACCATCGGCGTCTGAATCAGCCCAGGACAGACGGCGTTCACCCGAATGCCGGACTTGGCGTATTCCAGGGCCGCGGTTTTGGTCAACCCAACCACACCGTGCTTGCTGGCCACATAGGCCGACATGCCGGCCACCCCGATCAAACCGGCCCCCGAGGCCGTATTGACAATCGCCCCGCTGCCCTGCTTGAGCATCTGCGGCAGCTCGTATTTCATGCACAGCCACACGCCGGTCAGGTTAATGTCGATCACTTTGTCAAACACGTCTTCGGGATATTCATCCGTCGAAGCCAGCCGCCCCTCGATGCCGGCGTTATTATAGGCGCAGTCAATGCGGCCATAGGTGTCCACCACCGTGTTCACCATGGCCTCGACATCCGCCGCGTTTGAAACATCAACCTTAACGAAAAACGCCTCCCCACCAGCCTCTTTGACCATGCGTACTGTCTCTTCGCCGCCCTCAACCACGATATCGGCGACCGCGACTTTGGCCCCTTCACGCGCAAACGCCAGAGCCGACGCCCGGCCAATCCCCGAACCCGCACCCGTGATGAGCGCCACTTTTCCATCCAACTGTCCCATGCTGTGACCTCCTGTCCTTCTGAGTCTGTCTTATTTTTCCGGTCCGTAGTGTTCGACCAGATAGTCAATAATAGCCGTTTGTTCTGGCGGTGTAATCCAGCCCGCGCCGAACTGCTCAACCATGTCCTCCATGACCCACTCCCAGGTTGCGCGATTGAGCCGCTGCGATTGGACGAGCTGCAAGCTGTGGCAGGCCGAGCAGTATTCCCGGGTCAACACCTCCGGGCCGGGGTTGGCTTCATTAATCATTGGCTTCTGGACTGCCGGCACTCCTCCCGTTGGTTGATTGTTTCCCTCTCCAGGAGCTAATCCACATACCAGAGCCAACGCGCTCCCGATTATCACAAGGCTCACCGCACTCCTGGGTTGCATGCTCAGGCCGTGATTAGAATCGGCAGCCGGTGGATGACGTTCCCAAGATACCCCTTTGGATTCCAGGGTTGACGAAAGGGCTGGGCGCTCCCTTTCTCATCAAAGGCGCGTGCCCAGATTTCGTAATACCCTTTCCTGGGCAATGCGACCTCGCCTTCCCAGTGTGCCCAGGCGTAGGGGTTGGCGGGTTGGGTGAGCCTGGCTTTTTCCCAGTGAATACCGAAGTCCACCGACACCAGGACTTCCTTGACCGTCCCCTCGCCGGCCCAGGCGTGGCCCCGCACGGTGAGCGACTGCCCGACTGGGAATTGGGCGTTGGCCTGAGGCGCGGTTATCAAAGACTTGATACGCCAAGCCGTGGCAATGACCATATCTTCTTTCGGCGGCCTGGAGCCGGGCTCAACCGGATAGGCCGGCACACGGTAGGAGTAGCCCGTCATCTTTTGTGAGTCGTGTACCTGGTCACGCACCACAATACGATTCAGCCATTTTTGAGAGCAGCTTCCAATCCAGCCCGGCACAACGAGCCGAACGGGATAGCCGTTGAGCGCCGGCAGCGCAGCCCCGTTCATCTGATAGGCAATCAGCGTATGCTCGTCCATGGCCTTCTCTATGGAGATACCCCGCGAGAACGGTTGGGCTGCTCCCACGGGCTGGTCCTCGCCGTAATGGGCCGTATACATCGCACCTGACTTGAGGCCCGCCTTTTTCAGGACATCCCGTAGCCGGACGCCGGTCCATTGGCTGCACGCCACCGCCCCGCGCGTCCATTGGTTCCCGCGGACTGTGGGCTCGAACAGCGCCCGACCATTCCCACCACACTCAATCACAAGCTGCCGCGTGACCGAGGGCAACTGCTGCAATTCGTCCAGACTCAGCGCAAGCGGCGTGGTTACTTCCCCCTCAACGACAAGCGTCCACCCCTGCGGGTCTCTGTTCTTCGCTCGGGCCGGTACCGAGCCATTATTCCGGACGAAATGGCGCGCCGAAGGAGTTATATGATCGTCGAGCAGATGGGGCGCAAACTCGCCATTAATGGGTTGACTCGTAAGGACTGTCATACCGGGTTTTGTCCCCAGCAGGGCGTCGTCGGCCCGGGCCACGGGCAACAGGCCACGACCCACGAGTCCCTTGAGCGCGGCATCCGTCCCCACTCCGCAGGCCGTCAGAAACGCGAGCCCCACTCCGCTGCGCCCAAGGCGCGTCAGGAACTGGCGGCGTGAGAATGCCTTCATGTCCTCCTCCTGAGAAACCCACTGCTCATCCGTCAATTCAGAGCAAAGTACCTCAGGTCTCAAGCCTGAGCAAATCGCAAGGCGATACGGGATAGGCCACTCTCGGGCGAAATGTTAGATTGGCCCGAAGCTTTTCACTGCCGACCGTTTGTACCATAAGGAGGTTTATACATGAGTCGTCCAGCCATGCCGGAAGCCTGGGTACACATCCCCACGGAGAAAGAATTGCGGGCAAAAAGGCCCCCAGGAGTAAAAGGCGCATACGAATTCGGCTCTATCCCGGCCATGGGTCGTTTAATTGCCGCTCACGCCAGTATCGGCCAGGCGTTCGGGAATCTGTTCATGCAGATCATGTTCGCGCCCGGACATCTGAGTCGAGCGGAACGGGAAATGGTTGCCGGCGTTGCCGCGGCGGCCCAGGATTGCCACTATTGAACGCAGTCTCATGCAGAGTTTCTGCGTGTCGAAGACGGCGACCCAGCGCTGGTGGAAGCCATCAAAACTCGAAGCTGGAACACGCTGACCGGGCTGTCCGAACGGGCGCGGGCCTTGTGTACGCTGGCGGAGAAGCTTAGCGCCACACCCACGCGCATGACCGCCGACGACTGGCAACCGCTCCGCGACCTCGGCTTTGACGATACCGCCTGTCTCGAAGTCGCGCACATCGTCGGCATCTTTAATCATTTGACACGTCTGGCCGACGGCCTTGGCCTTCAGTTAGACGCCGGCACCCAAAAAGCCTCTGAGACCGGGGAGGTCTTAGGCACACCGGAACAGGCGGCCGGACGGGCGGCTTGAGAAGTACCGTCTAGCAGTACACAAGCAGTACGCAGGAGCAAGACCTTACGAGCGGTCCCACCGCTCAACAAGAACTTCAACTCGGGGGTGGGGCCGGCTGGTAGTGGCTGGCCGTCTGCGCGGCCCTGCGGCCGGACGCCTCTCCAGCCGCGCTGGCCTCCTGTTCGTCCTGCTGCCCGTTTGCCGTCTGCCCGGCGCTCGCCCCAAGAATACGGAAATTGCGCACGGCAATGGTGGAGCTGATTTCAATCGTATGCGCGTCGATTATCCCCCAGTCACTATACGGCTCATCATCGCAATACACCTGTACGGCCTTCGGGTCCGGGAGTTGCGTCACCTTCCAACGTGTCGCCTGGCCCCGGTGGGCCGCAGTGGCGGCGTAGGTTGAGACGTGCAAGGTCCCATCGCCGACCTCATTCCGCGCCTCGCAAATGCCCAGATTCGGAAAATCGACCCCTTCCACCGTGGGTAGCGCAAACTGGGCGTCATGTTTTCCTTGATACACATTCGTCCAAGCCCCCGGCCCGCCGATTTCGCTCAAGATCAGTAAGCCGTTCAGCTGACCACGGGGATGGGGCTCATCCAACCCAAACGTCCACGCAAAGCGATCCTCGTCGTCGGCAAAGAAATCCGGCCCGTATTCTTCTTCCGCCACGGCTTTGAGACGCTTCTCGGTGGTCACGTCTCCAACCTCGCGCGCCAGCATGAGCGTCATGGTCAGCCAGCGCGGATCGTCAAACGCCTGAACCAGGGACTTTTTGAGGTCGTTCCAGCCCAGGTCGCGTACCCCGGCCTCATACAGCGCCAAGCCAAACTCCGGAGCCTGGGGGTAGAGATAGAGTAATGGAGCAAGCATCGACAGGCCGCTGAGACCGGGCGGCGGTGCGTAGGTGAATTCTTCGAGCGGATCGTAATAAAACGCGAACGACGCAATATCGCCACGAGCGTTACGAGTGGTGAAGTGCTTCTTCGCGAACTCGATCCACTGATCGTAGACCCAATGCGTCTTGCTGCCAAAGATCTTGTCATGCAACTGAAGGCTCAACCCTGCCGCACTCAGACAATAGGGCCAGATTTTCGTGTTTTCGCACTGCGGCCCCTGGGGGCGTTCCGACCACTGGTCTACCAGAAACTCGGATATCCCGTGCTGAGTCCATTGGAACAGCCGATCCTGATAGCCCGTGACCTGAAACGGCTTTTCCCATTTATTGTCACCCGAGACATAGGAATAGGTGCCGAGCAGCAAATTAAAAAACCCGCGAAAAAAGAGATTACCATCTGCGCCTATGGGGTCTGGCTGAAGACCCCAGGGATCAACCCCGTTGGCAGTCCAGCCCGGCGGATCGTAGCGCCCGCGCATATGCTCGGGCATAAAGACCAGCCATTCCGGTGGGTAGGTATCCTGATGCGGGTCGTGGCCGATATAGGTCAGCCAGTCGACGGCGCCCCAATACGTAACATAGCGACCCACCAACTCATCGGCGATCCGCGTATAGACCTCACGCCAGGCCGGGGTCTGGTCGGCCATGAGCGGCAGGGCGTATGAGGTTTCGGATAGATCGAATCGAGGAAACGCACACATCGGCGGGGTAGTCGCTCGATCCCACCAGGGGAGTGGCTCACCGCTGCTGCTCCAGTCGTCCTGGGTGGTGGCCTTATCCCAAATGAACCGCAGCCAGCCTCGCGCCCGCGGGTTGAGACCTTGCATACTATTCATGGGTGTCCTCCAGTGCTGAGGCAGGCACGTCAAGAACAGGTTTGAAATTTTTGCTCTTGCCCGGAACCGGCGCGCCCTCTCCCACTTGCCACATCATCAATTTTTCGCGTTGGGCAACGGCCGCAGTCCACATCGGGTCAAGGGCTTCGGCCACAGGTTCTCGGGTGATGCGGTCGGCAGCTTTCCCCTGGAGATTCGGCTTGACATAGGCATCTGGCATGACGTGCGACCGTTGAACGAAACCAGGGACAAAGGCCATGACCATTTCATAGAACCACAGGATGCTCGTCGGATCGCCTTTGAGTTCAATGTCCTTTAACGCGAGCCCATTCACGACTTGCGCCAAGCCATCCGGCGCCAGAAAAATTCGCGCCCCCTCCGCCGCCGTTTGAAACAGGAGCGTGCAGTGCGCGTCCGGCTCCAACCCAGGGTGCGAAGAAACACGCCGTTTGCGGAAGACATAGCTCCGAGACACACCGTCTCTGGAACCAATAGCAACACTCATGTCTCGGGTCAGTTGTTTGCGTAAGCGGGCGCTAGTCCGACTTGCAACGGCGAGGAGCAGACCAACGACCCAGAGGACAAAACGAAAAAGCATGGTCTACCTCCAGCTATGCCACTACTCCCATCTGTCGTAGCAGAGGAACGATCTCCTGACCAAACCGTACGGTGTCATCATAATAGTGCAGAAACTCGATCAGCACGCCATCCATACCCAATTCATACAAACGGGCCAACTGCTCGGCAACCTGCTCCGCAGTGCCGACTACCGGCAGCGCTCCGGCCCCCAGGGCCAGCATCTTGAGGGTGAAGCCGGTCATGGACTCGCTGCCGATGCTCAGGCCGCTCGCCCAATTCCGGGCGGCCACCATATCCGTCTGATCCATGATCCGTTGCACTTCGGCCTGGGCTTCCTGCTCGGTCTCGCGCCACAGCACAAACGGCATTCCCGCACAGCGGACCTGCCGGCCATAGCCCTGCGCCCGTTGCTTGAAGTCATCCGCCATTTCGGGTGTAGATTCAGCCGAAGGCGGGGCAATAAAGGCCCAGTCGCACAGGCGGGCCACTAGGTCGCGTGCCGCGTCGGACGTGCCGGCGTTCACAATCGGCGGGTGGGGTTGCTGCATGGGCTGGGGCAGCACATAGCCGTCGGTGATTTGGTACCAGGGGGAAACATGCGTAAAAGAGCCCGGCTCCTGGGTCCACAGCCCTTTGAGGATTTCAATAAACGCTGCGGTCCGTTGATAGCGTTCGGCATGCGGCAGCAGTTCGATGCCCATCATGCCGAACTCGGTGGCGCTCCAGCCGCTGACGATGTTAATACCCCAGCGGCCCTGTCCGATATGATCCAGCGTCCCGCCCATCTTGGCCGCTACAAGCGGGTGGAAAACCGGAACGTGAACGGTTGAGTAGACCCGGATGGTTTGCGTGGCCGCTAGAATAGCGGCGGCCCAGGTCATGGTTTCGAGCGAGGTCCCCAGATAATTGGTCTCGCCTCCAAACCCGCGCCAGCGGCTGACCGGAAACAGAAAGTCAAACCCCGCGGCCTCGGCCGCCTGAGCGATATTTTTATTGGACTCATACGTCCAGTCGTCGGGCTCGGGTTTATAGCGACTGATGCAGTAAGCATGGCTGCAATTGGGCATGAAGATGCCAAGTTGAAACGGCTCACGTTCGGATTCCGGCACGCATGATCTCCTTTAGGGGGATATTGACTAGGGACGCATCAAACTACTGGGTCAACGGACAAGGCGGACTCCGCTCAACTCATCCGCCCCACTCTACTAGATGACGCCATTTGCCTGTAAGGCTTTAAGCTGTGCAGTATCGAGTTCGAGCAGCCCGCCGTAGACCTCTTCATTATGCTGGCCGACCTCCGGGCAGGGTTGATCAAACCCGAAGGACTTGCCGACAAACTTGATCGGCAGGCCAAACCCCTTCACGCCCGACAGTTCACCATGCCGGGGATGTGGCACGTCAACGACCATCTCGCGTTCGATCAGATGGTCGTCCTCGACCAACTCGGCCGGGCTCAGGACCGGGCCGGCCGGCACCTCGCACTGCTGAAGATGCACCACCGCTTCATCAACTGTGTGCTGTCCAATCCAGGCCTGGACCACCGCGTCGACATCGTCACGATGTTTCATACGCTGCTGAAGATTGGCGAATCTGGGGTCGTCGAGCAGGTCTTCCCGGCTCAGGGCTCCGAGCAGACTCTTCCAGTTCTGGGCCGAGACCGCACAGATGGACACATAGCCGTCCTTGGCCTGATAGACGTTGAACGGCACCCCACCCGGATGCGTATTCCCCCGGCGCTCGGGAGCCAGGCCGGCGGCCATATGCTCGATCAGGTCCGGCAGCAGGAAGAAGGTGCCGTCCTGCATGGAGGTATCGACCCACTCGCCGCTGCCCGTTTTTTCGCGCAACTGCAAGGCGGACAGAATCCCGATCAGGGCAAACAGCGGAGCCGTGGTATCGCTGATCGCGGCCCCGCAGCGTGCCGGGGGATGGTCCGCAAAGCCGGTGACGCTATTGATGCCGCTGGCGGCCTGAATGATCGGATCATACGCCCGCCAGTCGCGGCGGGGCCCGTGTTGGCCAAAGCCCGAAATCGAGCACAGAATAATGCGCGGGTTACAGGTGCGCAGGGTTTCATAGCCGAGCCCCATTTTGTCGATTGTGCCCGGTGAAAAATTCTCCACCACCACGTCCGCCTTTTTCACCAACTGTTTGAACAGGGCCGTACCCTGCGGGTCGCGCAGATTGAGGGTGATGCTCTTTTTATTGCGCGCCCGGTGGAGCACCATCAGCCCAATATCATCCTCGGTTTGCCGGGACATACTCGCGCCCTGCGGTCCGGCAAACGGCGCGCGGTTGCGGTGGGCTTCGCCGCCCTGGGGTGGCTCGATTTTCATGACATTGGCCCCTAACCCGCCGAGCAGTAGAGTGCAGTACGGGCCGGCCAGAAAGCGGGTGAGATCCAGGACGAGCAGACCTTCGAGTGGTTTCACATTTTCCTCCCTTACTCTTGGGAGTCGGTGTATCTGAATTGCTCGGGAAAGAGAAGCGCGCGGCCTAGCTTGACGACCAGCCTGACCGGCCATAGCATTCCTGACCGGACGTGATGCGAACCCGATTGTATACAAGGAGGACAGCATGAAATTTGGTATTTCCGTTTCAACAAAAATCGACGACTGGCAGCTCGTCAAATACGCTGAGGACTGCGGCTTTGATATGGCCTGGATACCCGACTCCCAAATGATCTGGTCCGACTGCTATGCCACCATGGCCCTGGCGGCTCAGAACACGTCACGCATTCAAATCGGCACCGGCGTGGCGATTCCCGGCACCCGCATTGCCCCGGTCACGGCCCATTCGATCGCGTCCATCAATCAGCTCGCGCCGGGCCGCGTGTTCCTCGGCATTGGCACCGGCCATACCGCCATGCGTGTCATGGGCATGCAGCCCATGAAAATTCGCGATTTTCGCGAATACCTGCACGTCGTTCGCGCGCTGCTGGGCGGAGGAGAAGTCGAGTATACCTATGGCGAGACCACCCGGACGATTCGCTTCCTGCACCAGGAGCTGCGTTTCGTCAATCTGGAAAACCCGGTGCCCATCTATGTTGCGGCCAATGGCCCGCGGGCTTTGCGCACGGCGGGCGAGTATGGCGACGGCCTGGTGTCGGTCTTCAACGAGCGCGCGGACGTCGTCTCCCACCATCTGTCTCTGGTGAAAGAAGGCGCGGATCGGGCCGGTCGGACGTTTTCGGATGACTTCTTTGTGGCGGCCTTTACCTCGGCAGTGGTGCTCAAGCCGGGCGAGCCCCTGACCTCCGATCGGGTCATTGACGAGTGCGGCTCCTACGTCACAGCCATTATTCACTTTGTGTGGGAGATCTATCAGCAAACAAAAGATGAGGGCGTTGTGCCTGAAGCCTATCAGGGTATCTGGGACGAGTATTGCGCCTCAGTGGAAAAGATGGAAACGCCGCGCGAAAAGCGCTACCTCCAAATCCACAACGGCCACTGCACCTTCCTCGTGCCCGAGGAACGGCGCTTTGTCACCCCCGAGACAATCAAGGGCACCTGCCTGGTGGGCGAGCCGGATGAGATCATCCACGAACTCCGGGAGTCAGAAAAAGCCGGGCTCCAGGAAGTCACCCTGCTGCCGGCTATGGACCAGGCACGGAACGTGTTCAAGGATTTCGCCCAGCAGGTGATTGAGCGCTATTAAAAAATCCCCTCCGAGGAGGGGATTCGGTCCCCTCTCCCTCTGGGAGAGGGTCAGGGCTCTTCTGACTTTCGCCCTCCTCTACGGCCGGACCTCGTAATAGGCGTTGATCGGATTATCAAAATCGTGGCGTTGGAAGCGGCTGAATCCGGCGCTACCCACCATCCTGCGTGCGACCGGTTCGGTAAATCCCAAGGTGCCCAAGCCCTCGCCGTCCGGCGTGGACATGGCCGAAGACATGCAGCACATGACCGAAAACCCGTACATCAGCGGGGCGAGCGGGTTCTGCTCCAGATTTTCTTCAAACGTCGGCAGGCTATGAATGTCCGCGATCAACCAGGTGCCGTCCGGTTTGAGCGCATTATAGATCGCCTGGATGACCGGCGTGGGATTGGCCATATCGTGCAGGCAATCAAAAGTGGTAATGAAATCAAAGCTCTTATCGTCGGGGATCGCGTCACCGTTCGCATCGTGAAAGGCCACGTTCTGCACACCGGCTTTGGCCTTATTCTCCTCGGCCCGGGCCAGGGCGTATTCCGAAATGTCGTAGCCGTGACACTCGGCCTGCGGAAAGGCTTCGGCGATCTTGATCAGCGCCACCCCGCCCCCACAGCCGACATCGGCCACTCTTGCCCCGGCCTCCAGTTTGGGCACCACTCCGTCCAGGGCAGGGATCGCTTTGGGGACGAGGTGAGCCTGGAACCACGGAGCCAGAAAACGCTCGACCCCCCGCGCGCCCTCGGGTCCGAATGCATCATAGGGTAAGCCCAGGCCGGTCTTGAACGACTCCGGGAGTCGCTCTATCACCCCCATCTGTTGCGGCAGCGAACAAAACCCACCGGCCATGAATGCCGGGCTGTTTTCGTTCGATAAGACCATGGCTGCTTCGGCGGATAACGCAAACTGGCGATTGCCCTTATACTCAAGCAAGCCGGCGGCCGCCTGGCCTTCGAGCCATTCTCGCAACCAGCGCTCGTGCAGACCGGTTTTCTGTGCCAGGTCGTCGCTCGTCATCGGACCGGCGCCGTCCAGGGTCCGGTAGAGCCCCATCTTATCCCCCAGATAGATCATCCCGGAAATCACGGCCCCCCCAAGAAAGCCCATGGTGTGTTCGGCCATCTGCTGGACCTTTTCCCGGTCGATCTGAGCCTGATACGATTCGCCTGCCATGCAGTGTCCTCCATTCTGTTTTTGCGTTGCTTCTGCTCAAAAGAGTAAACGTGTCCAGCAGGTGCAGGTGTATTGGAGGACACGTTCACTCTTCACCACGGTTTGAACTCGACGCTGAATCCCTCTCGCTCCTGATTGCGCTGGTCGGCCAGCGACCCGCGCGCGCCCGTATATGTTCCCAACGGATAGTATAAATAGCCCTGGATATTCGCCCCCGGTCCAATGGAACGGTCTGTTAGCGACGGCGCGGG
Organism: uncultured Binatia bacterium (SeqCode); assembly: GCA_965232605.1. GTDB lineage: Bacteria > Desulfobacterota > Binatia > Bin18 > Bin18 > Bin18. The sequence continues at coordinate 78,140 of CBDDQA010000002.1, forward strand.
GAAAGCCGTCTCGCCCTCGCTGATGGGTTTCACCCGTTGCCCGGAAGCGTCCATGAGCATGATCCGCTGGGTTTCGAGCAGATAGGTCTGCTGGGTCGGATTAGAGATATTGACCTTGATCGGCAGGACGGCCAACTCCTTGGTCCCAAAGACCACCTGGTTATCAACCATATTGAGCGGACGTAGCGCCACATACAAACGATCTTGATCCGCCGGGTTTCTCGCCACCCGCTCTTCCAACTTGTTAAAGGCAGTAAAAAACCCGAGTTGGAAGTCGCTCAGGGCCTGATAGAAATCAACATTGCTCAAGACCGGACTGTCCTCGCTGGTATCCATCTCCACCCGGTTGCGTTCGATATAACAGGTAATGGTGATGGAGGTCGGCTCCGCCCCCTCCTTTTCGCCGGTAATCAGACCGGCTTTCAGCAGGGTAGCCGGGGTATAGGTGGTGACGGTAAACCCGCTGCTCTCCACGGCCTGGCGCATCACCATATTCGCCTGCTCACACGGAGTGACATCTGAGCGAGTGGCGATCCGGGCGCCGTTCGAACCGCAGGTAATAGTGACGAACACATTCTCCTCTCCGCCCCAGCGGCCCATCTGTTTCGCCTCGATCTTGCCCTCTGCGTCGTCCGTAGCCGGTGTGAAAGACGTCACCTCATAGCCCAAACGCTCAACCGCTCGAACCGAGAAGCGGCTCGCGTCCTCGCAACTCATGTCCGGGTCTATCACATCGTACTCATCCGTGGGCTCAAGCGGGGCTATTTCAGCGGCCATCTGAACGGCCTCGGGCTCTTTTGGTTCGGGCTGCTGCGAGGCCCCTTCCGGCTGTTCGCCGGACGTACAGCCGCCCGCCAGGATTCCGACCAGACACAAACCAATCACAACCCGGCCCTTCAATGTGGGCGTATGCATACAGCCCCTCCTCATCTGAAATGTGGACCATACCAAACCCCAAACGATCGGGCCAGAGGAGACCGCGGGCCGACCCCGGTAACGCCGGGAGGCGCTGTCGAGAACTTCGGCCCGGTGCTACCCTGGACGCAAGGAGGACGTCCGACAGAAACATTCAAGGGCAAGGTCGCTCTACAGCAGATACAGGCTTACCACCAGAAGAGCAAAGAACCCGCCGGCCAGTCGAATAAAACGGACGGCCCAGGCAACCTGCACCCGCTTTTCCTCGCGGATGAACGAGACCTTGAGGAGTTCATACACCAGCACCCGTCGGAGGCCGTCTCCGTCAAGCCCTTCGAGTTCGCGCAGATATTCCGCGGCCGACAGCTCCATATAATTCCCCGCGCGCCAGGGCAGAAACATGCGCCACCCGGTCGCTGCGGGTTTAATATGGAGGTAGTAGAGGGGCGGCGGTTTCACCCCGTCCACATCGATAAACTCTTCGGGATTGACCCGGGGGTTGAGCGCCCAGATCGCGCACACGGCGGCAATCAGCACATGGACTAATCCGATTGTCGTCAGAACCTGTAGAGGCAGCGTATCAATCCGACCATGAATCGCCCCGATAAAGGCCAGGACGCCGCCAACGAGCACAATAACAATCTCGGCCTTCGCGTCAGTGGACCGAATGGTCTCCTGGGCGTCGTTCAGCGCCCGATACAAAAAGTCGATACGGTGTTCGTCTGTGGCGTCCATAGGAGAGTCAGCACAGCTAGGGATTCAATGCGCCTCCGGCGACTTCACCACATCCATCTGCCGGAGCAGGGGCACGATTTCTTTACCAAAACGAACAGTGTCGTCATAAAAGGAGAGAAAGATCAGCAGCACACCATCCAGGCCAAGCGTATACAGACGGGCGAGTTTTTCGGCCACCTGCTCGGCCGTACCCACAATGGGCAGCGCGCCACCGCCAATGACAAACATCTCTTTGGTGAAACTGTCGAACGAGCCGCTTTCCAGGCCCAGACCGCGCGCCCAGTTCTCCAGGGCCACATCGTCCGCGGCGTCGATAATACGCTGTTTTTCTTCTTCCGCTTCTTTTTCCGTTTCGCGCCACAGCACAAACGGACAGCCCGCACTCAGGACCGTGCGCCGATACGCCTTCGCCCGCTCCCGGATATCGGTCGTCATCTCGCGCGTCGCCTCAATATTTGGCGGACTCAGAAAGATCCAGTCGCATAAGCGGGCAACCACGTCACGGGCATCAGCCGAAGAGCCGGCATTCACAATGGGTGGGTGAGGCTTTTGCACCGGCTGCGGCATGACATACCCGTCGGTGATACGATACCAGGGCGAATCGTAGTTGAACGTGCCGGGCTCGACCGTCCACAACCCTTTGAGGATGGAGATAAAATCAGCCGTGCGGGCATAGCGTTCCTGATGGGGCAGGAGTTCAACGCCCATCATGTCAAAGTCGTGCGCGTTCCAGCCGCTGACGATATTGATCCCCCAGCGTCCCTGGCTGATATGGTCCAGGGTCGCCCCCATTTTGGCAGCGACCAGCGGATGGAAGACCGGCACATGAACGGTCGAGTAGACCCGGATGGTTTGGGTAACGGCCAGGAGCGCAGCCGCCCAGGTCATGGTCTCTTGCGAGTAGCCCATATAATTGGTCGAGCCGCCGAACCCGCGCCAGCGACTGACCGGGAACAGGAAGTTAAAACCGGCCTTTTCAGCGGCAAGCGCAATCTGCTTATTTGACGCAAACGTCCAGTCATCAGGCTCGGGCTTATAGCTGCTGATATGGTAAGTAGCACTGCAATTGGGCATGAAAATACCGAGTTGCAGGCCATCCCGTTCGTTGTTTTCATCCTGGGCCATAAGACCATCCTCTCCGCATTCCAAAGCCGGGACCGGGGAGGCGTATCGCACCCCTGCGTCGAACAGTCTCTCTTATACTGCTGCGCCCGATAGGTGAAGGACAACCCGGATGCTGCGCCTCACAGAGCGCTGAGCAGATTCACTGCCGGACCATAGACGTGACTGACTCCCTGTGGCAGGGTCATGCCTATGACAGACACACAGGCTCCCAGCAGTTATCGTTGGCTCGTTCTTGCTAATGGCGTTCTGGTCTTTACCTTTGCCTTTGGGTTTGGCTGGACGTATATCGTCATGGTCGTCGCTCAGGTGCTGGCCGAGCTGGAATTGGAGATGTCGGACTGGGGCCTGCTGTGGGCGGCCATCTCGTTCGGCACGCTGGTCTCGGCCATGATTGGCGGGCTGCTGGGTGACCGCTACGGAGTCCAGAAAATTGTCGGCCTGGGGGTGGTACTGATGGGGGTCACCCTGGTCATGCGGGCCACGGCCTCCGGTTTTGGTTCAATGTATGTCTGGATGTTTCTGTTCGGGGTCGCCCTCGCCCTGACGTTTCCAAACGTGCCTAAAGCGCTGGGCATGTGGTTTGCGCCGGAAGAATTCGGTATGGCCAATGGCGTCACCCAAGCCGGCTATGGCGCCGGCGCGGCCCTGGCCCTGGCCCTGACGCCGCTGGTCCTGGAGCCGGTCGGCGGCTGGCGCAGCCTGAGCATCATTCTGGGTGTGGCCACGGCCGTCATTGGAGTGCTGTGGTTCATGACCGTCCGCGACCGGCCACACGAGCCGGACGAGGCCGAGGCGGGACACCTGGGCACCGTGGCCGCGATCCGTCAGGTCCTCAGCATCCGGGACGCCTGGACTCTGGCAGCCTGTCACATGCTGTTTCTGGGCGGCTATATCGGCATCATCGGCTATGCGCCGACCTATTTCGTGGACGTGCAGGGTATGACCTCGGCCACGGCTGGGGCCGTCGTCTCGGTCATTATGTGGGCCTATGTGGTCGGCGCGCTGGTCGTACCGTCCCTATCGGACCGGGTCGGGCTGCGCAAACGTTTCTACGTGCCGGGCATGTTCATCGCCGGGGCGTGCATGGTGCTGTCCGGCTATGCGCTGGGTGTGTCGCTGTGGATTGTGGCCCTGATGTGGGGCTTCTTCGGCGGAGCGGCCCCGCTGGCCTTCGTGGTGCCGCTGGAAATGGAAGGCGTGGGTCGCCGTCTGGCCGGTTCCGCGGTGGGCATTGCCATTACTGCCGGCTATCTGGGCGGTGTGCTCGCCCCGGTCGTGGGCATGTGGCTGGTCGGCCTTACGCCGGTGGCCGGCTTCTATTTCTGGGGCGGCTGCTACATGCTGTCGGCTGTAGTGTTTCTGTTGTTAAAAGAGACCGGCCCCTATATCCGCACGGCCAGTTGATCTCCCCTGCCCCACCTCGTCCTGACAGGGGAGCTTTGACACTCGGCCGGACAGACGCACGTCTGTTAAACGGGAGGCATTTCGCTGGCTCTCTATCGGGTAAAGAACATGTCGAATTGGCTGAGAAAACCCTTTAAGGATTGGACATCACAGACAACTAGGCGGTTGCTAGTTGGGCTTGTTGTTACCCTTATGCTGGGGCTGGGGGTATGGGCCTTCTGCAATTGGTTGGTAACGGGACCGAACGTCGATGAATCCAGGTCTACGACCGCCCGTAATTGGGGTCTCCTGATCGGCGGTGTCATTGCGATACCGCTTGCCCTCTGGCGCAGCATCGTAGCTCATCGCCAAGCTCAAACCGCCCAGCGTGGGCTCATGAACGAGCGCTACCAGAAGGGTGCCGAAATGCTCGGCAGTGACATTCTGTCTGTTCGGCTTGGCGGCATCTACGCCCTGCAAGGTTTGGCCGAGGAAGAGCCAGACCAGTACCATGTCCAAATCATGCGTCTCTTGTGTGCCTTTGTGCGCCACCCAGCTAAGGACGAAAGGGTAGATGAAAAGCAAGAAAAGACCTTGCTCGAAGATATCATGGCTATCGTAGAAATGATCCGCACCCGCAGCGAGGCCAATATTGTGTTTGAGAAGGAACATAACCTGCCCGGCTTAGATCTCAGCGATGCAAAGTTGCGCCGCTCGGTTTTTTATAGGGCAGATCTGTCCGAAGCGAACCTCTTCAACACAGATCTGTCCGAAGCGAACCTCGACGACGCAAATCTGTCTGGCGCGTACCTGGCTGGCGCAACTCTGTCCGGCGCAACTCTCGAGAATGCCAACGTATCTGGTACAAGGTTTTTCTACGGTGGTATCGGTTCGGCGAAAGGCCTCATCCAAACCCAGCTCGATCAGGCTTGCGCCGATGCCAATAATCCGCCCGATCTACATGACTGCTTTGATGCCAATACTGGAAAACCGCTGGTCTGGAACGGGAAACCGCTTTGAAAGAGATTAATATTTTGAGGTCAAATTTGACTAAGACGCAAGTTCTTAGCTCAGAGCGACTCTTTGGCATGAAATCTATTTTTTTACTTTTCTCTTTCTTCACTCTCCTATGGGCCTGTGCGGAAGAACAAGCCGTGGTGAGGGAAGACCCTAGTCCACCATTAGAATGCGCTAAAACCAGTTCAACGCCTGAGCAAGTATTTCTTTCCTGCCAACCAGTCGCGGAAGCCGGAGATTATCGAGCGCAGTTCCTTCTTGGCTTGATATACTCCATTGGTAAGGGTGTTCCCCAAGATTATGCTAAGGCACTAGCATGGTACCGTCGCGCTGCTGAACAGGGGTTTGCCGAGGCACAGTACAATATCGGAGTCATGTACAACAAAGGCAACGGAGTTCCAGAAGACAAGACCCAAGCATTGGCTTGGTATCGCAAAGCTGCCGAGCAAGGACTGCCTATAGCACAGTGGGCGGTCGGTTATATGTACTATAATGGATTAGGTGTTCCACAAGATTATGTCGAGTCCCTGAAATGGACCCGGTTGGCCGCTGAACAAGGCCACATTCGCGCACAGTCATCCCTCGGCTATAGTTACCGTTATGGCGAAACAGTACCGCAGGATTACTCTAAGGCGCAGATGTGGTATCGCCGTGCTGCTGAGCAGGGGGATTCTTGGGCGCAGCAAGCTCTCGGCAGCATGTATTATAATGGTGAAGGTGTTCCCCAAGACTATGTTTTTGCTCATCTGTGGTTCAATTTATCTGGGGTATCAGTCGACCGTGACTTGGTTGCCGAGAAAATGACGCCAGATCAGATTGCAGAGGCCCAGCGCTTAGCGCGGGAGTGGACGGAGAGGCATGGAAAAGAAAGCCAATAAAGAAAGGAACCCCTGCGGGCGCAGAGGCGGATCATTGGGATACGCTCTTCTCCAGCGCTTGGACGATCCAACTCTTCATGCTCAGACCGCTCTCTGCTGCCGAGCGCGCAACGCGTTGATGTAAGGCTGGACCCTATATCCGCACGGCCAGTTGAACTCCCCTGCCCCGAACAAGCTCTGAGGCCAAGAGATGAATCTCTGCTCAGCCCTCAGATGGTTTACGCGCGCGGACGAAGGCGCTGCCGAACTTGCCGTCAACCTCAGACGCAACGGCCTCAACATCAATCCCTTTGTCGGCAAGATAGACACGAGCATCCTCTATCCGGTAAATCCGAGTGGGTTCAAGATCGATATCAATAAAGCCAGACTGAGCGAGTTTGGTCCGATATTCTTGCTCTTCTAACACTCCGGCGATACACCCGATCCATCGTTCAACGTGGCGTTGAATCTGCCCAGGGATCGCTCCACGCGCGACAATGTCAGAAACCGCAAATCGTCCGTCTGGTCGCAGCACGCGCAGCGCTTCAGACAGGACGCGATCTTTGTCTGCCGACAGGTTAATCACACAGTTTGAGATAATGACATCAACCGAGTTGTCCGGCAGGGGAATGTCCTCCATCTCGCCTTTCAGAAACTCGACATTTTCGACCCCAGCCTTGCGTTGGTTTTCACGCGCTAAGTCGAGCATTTCGTCGGTCATATCGAGACCATAGACTTTTCCGGTGGGACCGACTCGTCTGGCCGACAGGAGCACATCGATCCCGCCACCCGAGCCGAGGTCGAGCACAGTCTCGCCTGGATTGAGCTGAGCCAGGGCGGTTGGGTTCCCACAGCCGAGCGAGGCGGCAATCGCCTCCAAGGGAATCCCGGTGAGCTGGTCCTCGTCGTAGAGGTGTGAGGTAATGGGATCATCGGCACTCGCGGTGGCCTCCCCGCAGGAAGCCCGGCCACCCTGGGCGGCTTGGAGCGCCGCTTTGCCATATACTGCCTTGACTTGCTGTTTCACCTCCTGGCTTTGCATGCCGACCTTCTTCTGTCGTGTGATGTCTTATACCCTCTCTTGGGTACACTGATATATAATTCCCTCCGAGGAGGAGATTTTCTGGGGTCTACGCCTTGGCGCTCGGCCGGGTGGAGACGGCTTGGTGCCAGCGGGCCAGGTTTTTTTGATCCGGCTGGATCGCAATTTTTACGACCCGGCCAAAGTCCACCGCGCACTGAGCGACAATATCGGCGACGGTGTAGCGCTCGCCCGCTATGTATTGGCGGTCGGCCAATACTTCGTCCAGCCAGGCCAGACTCTTTTCCGCCTTTTCTTTTGATACCGCAGCATACTCCGGCACCTGGGGCACGCGGCCCTTGAAAAAGGCGTGCTGTTGTTGAAATGCCAGGGTCGTCGGCTGAAAGAGTTCAAACTCCATGCGACGATTCCACATCTCGACAACCGCCTTGTCCTGCGCGTCTACACCCATGAGCGGCGGGTCGGGATAGCGCTCTTCAAAATAGCGGCAGATCGCGCCGCTTTCGGCAATGCAGGTGCCGTCGTCGAGTTCGAGCACGGGCAGAGTGCCCAGAGGGTTCTTCTGCGTCCGGAATTCCTCGCCGCGATTGACCGCGTTGACGATATCAACCTGTTCGTAGGGCACCGCAATGCCTTTTTCCGCAATGAATATCCGCACCCGGCGCGGGTTGGGCGCGGTTGTTGCGTCATGGATTTTCATACTGTCCTCCCCGCAATGAGATGCGGTTACTCTATGTGGCGTACCAACGGGAAGTAAAGAGGGGCGGTCTCCCGGCAGGGCTTAGGCCAGCACCCTGGCAAGCCGCTCAAAGGCTTCGTGCAGCGTTTCCAGCGTATTGGCAAAACACAGACGGATAAAACCTTCGCCGGCCTCACCAAACGCCGCGCCGGGCGCAAGCCCAACGCGAGCCTCGGAGACAAAGCGGCGACACTCGGCCATGCTGTCGGTCATCCCGTCCACGGCGAAAAATAGATAAAAAGAGCCGGACGGAGAGTGGACCCGAACGCGCGGCATGGCCCGCAGCCGCTCCACGCTCAGGTCGCGGGCGGCTCGGTAGCGCTGCACCATGTCACGCACGAATTGTTCGCCTTCCATCACCGCGGTGACTCCGGCCCGCTGGGTAAAGTGGGCCGGACACGAATAGTGAAACTCGATGACCTTTTCAAACACTTCACCCAGCCTCGGGGGAGACGTCACCCAGCCCAGTCGCCAGCCCGACATGGCCCAGGTCTTGGAGAAACTATTGATCACCAGGACCTTGTCATCCGGCTCCGCCAGGTCCAACAATGAGGGAGCAACGGGCCGGTCATACACCAGACGGTTGTAGACCTCATCGGAAATGAACCACAGGCCACGCTGCCGACAAAAATCGAGCACAGCTTGCTGACCGTCTCTGTCCATGACCCAGCCGGTGGGGTTGCCAGGGGAGTTGATGAGGATCGCCGTGGTCTTGTCATCGACCTGGTCAAAGAGCCGGTCCAGATCGAGCGTCCAGGCCTGCTCACCAAACGTCAGCGGCACAATCCGAGTCTCCCCACCCATAATATGGATAGTCTCAATCAGGTTGGGCCACAGGGGGCCAACTATGACCGTATTGGAGCCGGGATCGGTCAGGACCTGTTGGATGAGATTGATCGCCACGCAGCCGGAGGCGGTGACGGTAATACGGTCTTCGTTCACCGGGCGGGCGTGCAAACCCGAGGCGTATTCGGCCAGCGTAGTACGCAGCTCGGGAATCCCCCGGTTATGGGTGTAAAACGTACAGCCCTGCATCAGGGCGTCGGCGCCGGCCTGTTTGATAAACTCCGGCGTGGGCAGGTCGGACTCTCCGAACCAGAGCGGAATCAAGCCTTCGAGCCCAAGGCTGGCGTTGGCAATGGCTCGAATCTTCGACTTCGGCAGCCGTTCGATTCGCGCCCGGGCCTGAATCAGCTCCTGCCGTTCAGCGTTCATGGATGTCACTTTTTCGACAATTCCCAATAGTCAGTTGTTTCTCTCAGCATAGAGCGGTTCGGGAACGGAGGGAAGATCAGTTTTCTTGGAGTAGAGCGGGGAGTTGGTTCATGTCCCGAAAGACCCGTGCTCCGGCGGCGGCCAGGGTTTCCGCCTCCGTGTCTGGGGCATAGCCGAATACGGTCATGCCGGCCGCCACACCAGCCTGAACTCCAGGCTGGCTGTCTTCAATCACCGCACAGGTTTCGGGAGCAACCCCAAGCGTCCGGGCCGCATGGAGGAACAGGCCGGGGTCAGGCTTCCAACTCCCGACTTCGTACGCACTCACAATGGACTCCTGAAAATACGTCAGTAAACCAGTAGTGCCGAGGTTGGCTTCTATTTTTTCACGCGGCCCGCTGGACGCCACACAAAATGGGACAAACCGCGCCTGTAAGGTCTGAATGACGGCTTCAACCCCAGGGATCGGTCGCAAGTGATCGTGAAAGACTTTGGCACTCCGCACCCGGAAGTCGGGAACAAAAGAGTCCGGTACACAGCGACCCAGCCGCTCTTCAACCGAGGCGATGCACTCGGCCAGCTTGCGCCCTTTATACATCGCAACCGCCTCCGCTACCGTCAGCTCCAGGCCCAGGTCGGCCACACACTCAACAAACACCTGGTTTTCGAGAGTCTCGCTATCAACCAGCACCCCATCGCAGTCAAAGATCACCGCTTCAAATCGCATACAGAGGTCCACAAGGAAAAGGGGTGCGGGGTTTAGTCATGCCACCGTACTTCAATTGCTGGGGAGGCGAATTTTCAGCTGCCTGCGTTAGTGCCTACGAGGATCATGAATGGACCAACGCTCAGGGTTTCATGGGAAGATGGGGACCTATGTATCCAATTTCGATCTCTTGCGAACCCGCGTCGAGACGAAGATGAATACGCCCGTTGCTACCAAAGCGTGCATGCCACTCAAATAATTCTCGCGTCCCACGATGGGACCTAAATCGGCGGGCCTCACGCAGCTTCCTGTCGTCCATCAGGCTACTGCTCTCAGGCGTCACTTTGCAGGTCCACGGGGGCAGGGTTCCTCCGACCTCACGCCATTTAGCAGCCGACTCGTCGAGTTCCACAAGTCTGTTAATAATGGTCTGAGCGTGCTCCGGTGGTAATTCTACATCCGGTCCAAAAATAAGGTTTGGAAATACTTCTTGTCTGCGCTGCCACAATTCCGAGATGCTTTGGTCTCGAAGAAGGTCGGTACGGTAACGTTCACAAATCGGATGGGCGTGAACGGATCGAGTGAGATTGTCTATGATTTCGGATGTTTCCTCAATGCTTTCATCAGGCAATAGCTCGTTAAATCTGACTGTAAGGCGGTCGTTGTCCCAGGTCGGGTCCGACGGAAACCCGACAGCAATCCAGTTCGTTATGGCACACAGGACAAGCGGCTCTCCGTCTTCTGACGGTAGCTGTTTTGCCTCACACGCCTGAAACCTATCACTGACACCAAACTCAACTTCTCTCAAGAGCGGATATTTTGTGCTCATATGTAGAAGGAGCCCATACTCGTCCCGCGCTCCGCTCCTCCGTAAGTCCTGGTAGGCATCGAACAATGAGTAACCGGGTAGGCAGTCGATATCCTGCGTGGGGCGCTGCATTCTCAGGCTTGATTGCGTGACCTTCTTGCTGGCGAGTTGCAGTATGCCGGTCGATACATCCTTCAGCCACCCAACGGCCGTGTGACGGTCAGGCGCCTGGACGCTCGCGTGGTTCAGAACCATCTCTCGCATGTCATGACCGCGGAGCGAGGAGTTTCACCAGATTTTCTTCGTGTTGGTCAAAGAAGCCGGACGGCCACGCTGAGAGACGCCCGTCTGCATCGATTTGTGGCGAAGAAACGACAGTCTCACCTTGGGGGCGTTCAAAATAATGGAACGCTGTCATTTCCGGTCTAATCAGTCCGCCATGGACGGCAATACGAACGCCGTCCATGAAATGATCGCTATGGGTCTCGACGATGGTTTGTACGCCAGCGGCCGAGGCACGAACCATGAGTTCTGCTAGCTTGGTCTGCCCGCGCGGGTGCAGGTGTGACTCCGGGTTTTCGATCAAGCAGAGGGTGCCAGCCGGCTGTAGCATGGCGAGCACAACCGGCAACACATACGAAAGGCCAAATCCAACATTCGTGGCTCGATACCGTCTCGTCGGAACGTCTCCCGGCCTATCAAATGAGAACCCAGCGATAAGAGCGTCGGCGTCTTGGACGGTTTCAAATTTCAGGTGGACACCGGGAGTCACTGTCTGTAACCACTCATCAACCACGTCGAGTAGACGACGACTCTGTAGCGTAAGGCAACGCGGGTCGTTCTCGGGCAAGAGATCGTCTTGGTGCGTGTTTAAGTAGTTCAATGCATATTCACTAGCTATGCCAAAATCACCCCGACGTGCGGATGTTTCTGAGAGCGGATAGAATTTCTCGGGACCGAGCCGCCCCGCCCCGATATAGATGAGGTTTTTTGCAAACGGAAGGACTTCATGCCAGTCCACTGGTACGAAGGAGCCAGCCTGTTGTGGTGCTTCAATCTCAGCGTTCAATTGATCGGCCGTTTTTGCATAGCCGAAAGACAATGCCCAAGGCGTCTGAGTTTCGTCACACTGGAGTTCGAATCCAACAGTATCGGTATCAGCACCCTCAAATAACACATCTCTCCCAGTTCCAAGGTCTGCAAGCTCGCCTCCTAAGACCAGCCTTCCATTATGCAAATCTCCCGATTGAAATGATTGGCGAAGCAGTAGTAATGCCTGGATAACGCTACTTTTTCCCATACCGTTTAGACCACACAGCAGCGTGAGCGGAGCGCAATCCAAATCCAGGCTTTTGAAACATTTGAAGTTCGATAGTTTGATCTTCCTAAGCATTACACGACCTCTTTGACTAATTCTTCAATCGCGCTGAAACGTTTTTTTACTCGCCGGGGTATATCGGTCGAATAAGAGATTGCATTGTCAAAGTCTCTGTCTTGATCCATAAGTGTCAAGAAGCGGTCAGTGATCTTCTTACGCTTGGTGATAAGCGCTTTAATCTGACCTGGAGAGCAGCGTGCCAATTGAACGCTCCATGCTTCGAATAACGCCTTACTGATAGGACGACGGGAGTCATCTCGGCTGTACCGTTTACGAAAGGCATACTCGCCAAAAAGATCATGAGCGGCTTGCATAGCCTTCTTGAAATCTTCGGCAATGGAATTCCGCTGCTCCAGAGTCATCGCGTTAATATTCTTCATGGTTCGACAGAGATAGCCGTTGAAGTCATTGGCATCGTATTTCTCCCAAGGAGTGTCATAGAAAGCCACAAAGCGTAGGACACATTCGCGGTCGACCATTCTAGTTTCCTTGATCGAATGATTTGTCGCTTCGAGGAATTCTTCAGTTTTAGCGAGTTCTTTCAGATATTCCCGAACTGGACCAGGGTATAGAGCATTACGGATTTCCTGCCCGTTCAGTATCATACCGCCAGTATTGATGCGTCGAAAAATGTTGAACATCACGTCCTCGGGCGTACCCGGCTCGATAACATTCACGACAAATTCCGTTTCGTCGATCCGCCTCTGCATCCGTCGCGAAAGTTCGCTATGCTTCATTCCCTTGAGCTGGCTAAGATATTCGAGTTGACCCAAAGGAAATTTGTCTGTCACATAGTCATAAATGGTCGATATGCGTTGGATGCCGTCAACCACGGACCAGTTCTCTTGCTCATCCGCTGCTACATAGAAAACGGGGATAGGAATTTTTAGGAGGAGAGATTCTATCAAACGGCATCTACGTTTTAAGTCCCAAACAAACAAACGCTGAAAGTCCGGAGCCAAGTCGATTTCTTTATGTTTGATCCTCGAAACAAGCTGGCCCACGAGGATAGAGGTTGTCCGAACCTTTATTTTTTCCGGATCAAAGGGGTGTTCGATCTTGCTCTCTGAATCATCCCTTTCCACCTCAATGCCACTGTCCAGTTCCTCCTTAGAAACCTTGAGGTTCTCATTCATTCATAAGCTCCCTTATCTCCGCGAACTTTCTATCGATTTCCGAGGCTCTTGAGTCGCACCGCAGACCGTCGTTTAAGCCGTTGGTTGAGCGGATCGATTTCAATTCCTACGGACGCCAAGGCAGTGATGCCCAGGAGTGGCTCTGCATCTGTTTCGCCGAACAGTATCGTTCCACCAACGAATTCTCCCATGAATTCGATCTGTCCAACTGTGATGTCCAGCTTGATTTCACTGCCGTCGGCCAACTCGTATGACCGTTGGCCCTTGGGCTCCAGACCGATGGCTTCCAGGTACGGCCTGGGAACGAGACAATCGGTCGCTCCGGTATCGACCAGAAAAAGTCCTTCCCAGGTACGCTCCGGCTTGGCCGGGTTACGAATGAGTACGGTGACGTGTGTTGCGCCCACATCGTTGACCTTTCTTTCTCAGACTACTCCGTTTACGTGTCGTCGCGGAGAAGGGATACGCCGGTTGCGCCCAAAAGCAGCGGCAGCAGCGTATCAATGATTATCCAGACCAGGACGCTCACATCCTCGCCCTTGCCTGGGGCGAAGTCGGCGCTGACCGACATGGTGTTGAACCAACTCCAGAAGAAGAGGATGCCTACGCCCAGAAAGCCGTAGAACATCGTAGTGGCGGCCAGCCGTTCCCAGGTCACGGGCGCGTCCGGATCGTCGCTGCTGGCGCGTTTCATACGCGGATAGCCGACGATCAGGCCCAGCACGATGGCCAGCCCCATTAAGGGGTCCAATACGTTCCACAGCGGGCTGTACGGATGGGCTTCGCTTGAGACGTGATAGAGGGGCTCAACTATGGTATGAACTGCAACCGCGACCCCAATCCCGATAAGAACGATACCAATGATTCGCTTACTGTCTATCACGCGGCTCCCTTCTGAGTGTTCGGCCCTGACACTGTGTCATACCAGCGGTTGCACTGTCTATGGTCGAAGCGCGCGTCGTGCCGAGCCGGAGGGATTTTCGCTGAGACCAAAACGCGCTATGGAAACACAGATATTAAAGGAGGCTTGCTATGGCCCGCGTGGCACAACTCGGCTACATCGGCTTGAGTGTCAGCAATGTTGACGAATGGGAACAATTCGCCACCGGAGTGCTGGGGCTCCAGGCGCATACCCGCGACCCGGACGGCTCGTTGTTGTTGCGGATGGACGACTACCACCACCGCTTCATTGTCTCCCCCGGTGATGCGGACGATCTCAGCCTGGTCGGCTGGGAAGTGGCGGACGAGGAAACGCTCACCGCGATGGGCGATCAGCTCAGCGCCAATGGTATTGCCGTAGAATGGGGAAGCCCGGAAGAGGCTGAAGCCCGGCGGGTCGTTGGGCTGCTCAAACTCCAGGACCCGAACGGCCTGGCAACCGAGGTCTTCTACGGGCCCCTGGTCGGCGTTGACAAACCCTTTCAGTCTCCCCGGCCGATTTCCGGGTTTACCACCGGAGATATGGGGCTCGGCCATATCACCATGACGGTCGATAGCTTGGAGCAAAGCCTGCACTTCTACCGTGACGTGCTGGGCTTTCGCCTGAGCGACTGGGTACGCCCCCAGCCCGAGCGCGGCGTGACCTCCACGCTCAACCTCGCTTTTCTGCACTGTAATCCGCGTCACCACAGCATGGCCTTTTGGGAAGGCACAATGCCCAAACGCATGCACCACTTTATGTTGCAGCTCCAAAATCTGGACGATGTGGGGTCAACCTACGACCTGTGTCAGAGCAAGGAGGTGCCGATTGATATGACCCTGGGACGTCATACCAATGACCTGATGCTGTCCTTTTATCTCAAAACCCCATCCGGCTTTAGCGTCGAATACGGCTGGGGCGCGCGTGAGGTCGATGACGCGACCTGGCAGGTCCAACTCCATCGGACTGGCAGCATTTGGGGTCATAAGCATGTGAGTCATTAGAGACTATAGAGAGAAAGAATCCCCCTCACCCTGGCCCTCTCCCTCCAGGGGAGAGGGGATATGAAGTGGTATCTCGATCTCATCTTCAACAAGACTGAAGGCGGTATGGTTGTCATGCCCGGACTGCACCGCTGGCATCTGGGCGGCAACTGGAAGCTGGCCGCCGAACAGTTCAACGGCGACAACTATCATACCGGAGCGGCCCACGAGAGCATGCTCAAAATCGGCCTCGGCCCGGCAAACGGGCAATTTCTCGGTGATCGGCCCTGGGTGCGAGATTTTGAAGCCAAGCTGGATAACGGGCATGGCTGGATCAATTTCAAGATTGACATGGCCGGTGGCGTGCCCGCCCCGCTGGTCCACCATATGGAGCGGATGCAGGCCGCGGCCAGACAACGCCTGACACGGGCCCAGAGCGAATTGGTCGGCTGTGTCCATGTCGGAACCGTGTTTCCGAACTTTTCCATCCTGACCTTTCTGGGTTTCTTGACCATTCGGGTCTGGCATCCACGCGGCCCGCATAATATGGAGGTGTATTCCTGGGGCATGATCGAGCAGGAAGCTCCGCCTGAGGTTGTCGAGATCGCCCGGAAGATGCAGGTTCTGACCTTTTCGCCCAGCGGTATCTTCGAGCAGGATGACGGCGAGATGTGGGGCAATAGCGTCAAGGCCCTGCGTGGTCTGCACCGCCGGAACTTCCCCCTCAACTACCAGATGGGCGCCGGACATGGCCGCACCGACCCGGATAAACCCGGTCTGATCCATCCCCCCTCAACGGAAATCGGCATCTTTGGGATATACGAACGGTGGCAGGCTCTCATGGGTGGAGCAGGATGAACGCGGCAGACCGCACCCGACTCCGTCACGCATTCGAAGAGCTGCTCTATCACGAGGCCTGGCTGCTGGACAACGATAAGCTCGAAGAGTGGCTTGAGCTGTTTACCGACACGCTTCGCTATTGGGCTCCGGTCCGCGGCAATCTGGAGTCGGGCCAGGAAGACCTGTCTCAGCCCCATCTCCTGGCGCATTTTGATGATGACAAAACCAGCCTGACCCTGCGCGTCAAACGCCTGCGAACCGGGGTCGCCCATGCCGAGGAGCCGCGCTCCCGCATCCGGCATTTTGTCTCCAATGTGCAAATCCTTGAGACCGACGGGCCGGACCGGGTAAAAGTCGGCTCCAATTTCCAGGTCTTCCGCAGTCGCTGGGAAGGGACCGAGCACCTGTTTGTCGGCTGCCGGGAGGACTGGTGGCGGCGTATTGACAACACCTGGAAGAATGAAGAGCGCTTTATCCTGCTCGACCATAACGTCTTGGAGAATATGACCGTCTTTTTCTAAGACATCCCTGCTCTCAGTTAAGGACACGCTATGGACACCTCAATCGCTGAACTCTTCAACCTCGACGGCCAGGTGGCCCTCATCACAGGCGGCGCCAAAGGCATCGGCCAGGGTGTCGCGGAAATCCTGGCCGCCGCCGGAGCCCGGGTTGCCCTGGCGGATGCCGACGCTGAGACTGCGGCCGCCACGGCCAAAGCCCTCAACGACCAGGGCCGGACAGCCCTGGCGATCGGCGTGGACACCTCCGACGAAGCCTCGGTCAAAAATATGGTTGCCGCGGTCATGGACGAGTTCCGGCGCATCGATATTCTGGTCAATAATGCGGCCATCTATCCCATGGCCCGGCTGGCCGAAATGGAAACCGCGCTGTGGGACAAGGTATTGGGGGTGAACCTGCGCGGTCCGTTCCTGTGCACCCGTTTTGCCGCCGAGCAGATGATAGCCGGCGGACGCGGCGGGCGGATTATTAACATTTCCTCCATCAACACCGCCCGGACCTATCTGGGCATGGCCCATTACGACGCCAGCAAAGGCGGCCTCAACGCCTTTACCAGGGCGAGCGCACTGGAGTATGCACCCCATAAAATTACGGTCAATACGCTTGCGCCCGGAGCGGTGAAAACGCCGGGCTCCTTGCGCGTGCGGAGCAATCTGGCCAAAGAAATGGGGCACGATACGACAGAGCCGCTAGACGCCGCGTTTGCCGAAAAAATCCCGCTCGGGGACTGGGCTCAGCCGGTTGATATTGGCCAGGCGGTGCTGCTGCTCACCAGTCGGGCGGCGCACTACATCACCGGTCAATTGATTTATGTGGACGGCGGCCTGATGCTCATGATGTAATCCGCCGAGAGAGGAACACCTATGGGCGCACGCACTGGTCGGGAATATATTGACGGACTCCGAGACGACCGGGAGCTGTACGTCAACGGAGAACTCGTCCGTGACGTGACCACCTACCCTGCCTTTCAGGGCGTCATCCGGGAGATGGCCCGGCTGTACGATTGCCAGCACCAGGAACCCTATACAGACATTCTGACCTATCCCTCTCCAACGTCGAATGAGCCGGTCAGCACCTCGTTTGTATTGGCCGAAAGCTGGGCGGACATTGAGAAACGGCGCTTTGGGGAGACGACGCGATGCGAGTTGACCTGCGGCATGATGGGTCGCCTGCCCGACTATATGAACGCCTTTGTCTCCGATATGGCGGCCATCACCGCCTGGCTGGGACGCAACGAGCCGCGCTTTGGGGACAACGCCTGGACGTATTATGAGTTGTGCCGCGAAAAAGACCTGTGTCTGACCCATACCCTGGTCGATCCACAGATTGACAAGACCAAAGGCGTCGAGGACCAGGAAAGCATCCGTATCGTCAAGGAGACCGACGCCGGCCTGATCGTCAACGGCGCCCGTATGCTGTCCACCCTCGCCCCGATCAGCGACGATATCTGGGTTGCGCCCTATATGCCGCGCAAGCCGGGACAAGAAGCGTATGCCATCAGCTTTTCCATCCCGGTGGCCACCCCAGGGCTCAAGTTTATCTGCCGGGAGCCCTACGATGCCGGGGCCGGAGATTTTAACCGGCCGTTGAGCAGTCGGTTCGACGAGGGCGACGCCATTGCCGTTTTTGATAATGTGCTCGTCCCGTGGGAGCGGGTTTTTGCGGCCCGGGATGTGGAAACCTACAATCTCATTGCACCCCGCCTGCCAGGCTATTTTGCCTTGCAGGCTGTTATTCGTGGCGCGGTCAAACTGCGCTTTATGACCGGCCTGGCCGGCCTGGTCGCCCACAGCATTGGGCGCTCGGAGATTACGCGCTACCAGGAACTCATAGGTGAACTCGTCTCCTACGTCGAGCTGGCCGACGGCCTGGTCACGGCCACGGCGCACGAAGTCTGGACGAACGCCCAGGCCGGCGAAGGCGAGACGGATTCCGCCTCAGAGGCGGTCGCCGCGGCAAAGAGTTTCGTGCCGGGTCTGGCCACCCTTTTTGGAGCGCCGGACAAGGGCATGTTGGGCATCACCACGCTGCGCATCTTTTTTCCCTTCGTTCATGCCCGGGCGGTTGAGGTCATCCGCCTGGCGGGCAGCAGCGGCCTGGTCATGACCCCGACCGAGCAGGACTTTGCCAACCCCGCCCTGCAAGAACTCCTGCCGCGTTATCTGCGCGGCCGCGACACCCCGGCCGAGGAACGGGTGCGTATCATGAAGCTGGCCTGGGATGCCATCAGCACCCAGTTTGGCGGACGGCAATTATTGTACGAGTGGTTTTTTGCCGGTGACCCGATCAACAACCGGATTCTGTATTACGGCACGCATAAACGCGGCGAATGTGAGGCCCTGGTGCAAAATTTTCTCAACTCTCTCAAGGGATAAGGAGCGACGGCATGGCAGACTATCGAAAACACGAAGCCCGCGAGTGGGCCGAGGCAACCATGAAGGGGGTGGCCAATACCATCACCCCCACCTTTACCCAGGACTTGCGCGGCCTGAACGAGAAAGCCATTCGCCACGATGTGCGCAAGGAAATCGAGTACGGCTTTTGGGGTACCCTACTCGTGGCCGAAACCGCGACCACGTTTGACGAGTACGTCCAGTTCGCACAGTGGGCGGCAGACGAAGCCGGGGGACGGCTCCACCTCATCCACCACGCCAGCTTCAATAACCTGGAAGAAAATATCGCAGCCGTCCAAGCCACCGAACGGGCGGGTGCCGACCTCGTCCTGCTCTCCTACCCGCCCACCTTTTATCCGGACAACGCCGACGACATCTATCGCTATACCAAAACATTTTGTGACAATACCAATCTGGCGGTGATGCTCTTCCCCGTCCCGCTGTGGGGTTTTGAACGTATCCACCCGGCCGCAGGCTTTGGGCCGGACCTGATCCAGCACCTGCTCGACGAGGTGCCGAATATCGCCGCGATCAAGGCGGAAGGCGGCATGCCGTCCATCGGCGGCTTTGTGGACGTGTATAAACGCTTCGGCGACCGGGTCGTTGTCACCGAACCGATTGAAGGCAACGGTCTGCCCATGGCCGGCCTGGTGCCCATGCAGTTCATGGGGACGAGCAATTATGAGTACTGGGGACCGATGATCCCCAGGATTTTTGGCCTGATCCAGGACGGGCAGTTCGAGGCCGCCATGCAATTATACTGGCAGATTCACCCGGCGCGTCAGGCGAGTATGCAGGCCATGGCCATGCTGGCCGGCTCGAACTTCCTGCACCGCATGATTTGGAAATACCAAGGCTGGCTGAGCGGCTTTAACGGCGGCCCGCTCCGCACACCGACCATGCGCCTGAACGACCGCCAGATGAAGCCCTTGCGCCAGGGGCTGATCGCCTCCGGACTCGAAGTCCCGGTCGAGGACGACAAGGAGTTCTTTATCGGGCGCAACCCGGCCTAGGGAGACCACGTGACCTTACTCCTGACGAACACGGACGTTGAACGAGCCACGGACATCAAGACCCAGATCGACCGCATCGAGCAGGGCTTGCGCGAAGAGGCCAGGAACGCGGTCGAACTACCCCCGCGTCTCAACCTGGCAACGACCTCGGGCTTTTTTCGTGTCATGCCGGCGGTGATGCGGGACAGTGGGCTGATGGGCTACAAGGTCTTTCACGGCTCGGTCCAGCACGGCGTGCGCTATCTCATTGCGGTCTATGACGAGAAAGACGGACGCCTCTTGTCGCTCATGGACGCCGCCTATCTGACCGCGACGCGTACCGGCGCGACGACCGGCGTGGCCACCAGGTATATGGCCCCACCCGAGGCCAGGACCGTGGGCGTGATCGGCTCGGGCCTGGAAGCGACGACAAACTTGCAGGCCGTGTGCGCCGTCCGACCGATTGAAGCCGGCAAAGTCTTTAGTCCAACTCAGGCGAATCGGGAGCGCTTTGCCGCACGGATGAGCGAGCAACTGGGCATCACCCTCAGCGCGGTCACGACCCCGGAGGAAGCGGTCAGCGGGGTGGATATTGTGGTGGTGGCGACCAACACCACCGGTGTCGGTGATCTGATCGC
Organism: uncultured Binatia bacterium (SeqCode); assembly: GCA_965232605.1. Classification (GTDB taxonomy): domain Bacteria; phylum Desulfobacterota; class Binatia; order Bin18; family Bin18; genus Bin18. The sequence continues at coordinate 98,480 of CBDDQA010000002.1, forward strand.
CTACCGGGGCAGGTGGATGGAAACCGGCAGCCACGTCAATTCGATTGGCTCAACCGGCTTGCAATTGCGCGAGATTGACGCGGAGACCTTCCAGTGCGCGGAACGCATTGTGGTCGATTCGCGGGTACAGATGGAGGGCGAGTCGGGCGACCTCAAGGCGGCGCTGGCAGCCGGGACGTATGACCGCGCGAAAGTAACGGAACTCAAAGAAGTGGTCGCCGGTCGCGCCCCAGGCCGCACGGGAGCGGACGAGATCACCCTGTTCAAATCCGTGGGCACCGCCATCCAGGATGTCGCCGCCGGATTCGCCGTCTACAAAGAGGCCGTCCGCCAGGGTCTTGGTCAGGACGTGGGCGAGTTTCTGGAGTTGAAGACGTTTTAGGCAGAGGCGTCCTCCGCTTCGAGAGCATCCAGCGTACGAGAAATCCCCAAAAATCCTTTTCATCCCGGACAAATGCTCCTTGAGGAATTTCTTGAACCAGCAGGCATCTCTCAGGCGGCCTTCGCTGGACAAATAGGCTGGACGAGAACTCGCCTCAACGAGTTGATTAAGGGGAAGCGCGGTATCACCGCAGACGCAGCCCTCGACTTGTCAGCAGCCCTAGGCACATCTGCTAAGCTTTGGATGAATCTCCAGGCAGCCTGGGACCTCTCTCAAGCATTACGGAGAAGACAGGCTGCGTGACGTTCAAGCGCGTTGCGCCCGGACCTGCCGGGCCGCGCGCTGGCCCGTCCAGAATGCTCCGTGGACCGTCCCGGGGTCATGGAGATGCAGGGCTTCCCCAGCGAAAAAGACCCGACCCGCAATCGGCCTTGAAAGAATCTCCGGTTCCCCGCCGTTCGCCCCGACACGGAGATAGGCATACGACCCGCGCGCAAACGGGTCCGAGCGCCAGCGCTGGATCATCACATCGGTTGGTTCGGGAACAGCCGTCCCCATCACACTGGAGAAGTCTTTCCGCAGCCGCGTCACAATGGCCTGGTCTGACAGCTCCTCAATCTCGTGGGCAGCAGTTCCGCCGCTGAGACCGACCAGTATGGGCAGGCCAGCATAGGCAGCGAAATTGACATAAAAAGAGCACAGGCCGCTGCCGCACACAAAAACAAAATCCGGCTCCTCGGGCCAGAAGACGCGCGGGAAGCGCAGAATCACCTTGTTAAAGAGTCCCATACCGATGCGGGACAAGGCGGTCCGATGTGAGTGTGGCAATACCGGCTCAAAGACGACCTGGTCCGATTGCAGCACCCCGATGGGGACGGTGACAACTATGCCGTCTGCGGTAAACGTTTCCCGCTCCGTCTCAACCCGGACGCCGTCTGTTCCATACGCAATTCGCTTGACAGTCTGACCGAACCGGACCGGGAGACCTTCGGCAAGGTGTTGGACCAGCCGGTCCATCCCGTCGAGTACGAATTGCTCCCCCGAGGCGAACCCTTCCCCTGTTGGTCCGGTTATCGATTCGTACAGGAGACTGGCAAAACCGAGGTCGCGCGGAGACGCGGCGTAGAGATTCTCTACCCCGCTCTCGATCCGGCAGCGCGCCAGGCGGCCGGCCTCGGTCAACGGAGCGGGGAGCCTGCTCAAGACATCGGCGACCGAAACCCTGGTGCCGGGGCGTCCAAGCCAGCGGCGAGCCAGGGTCGAGACAGAGGTCCAGCCGCTCTGTCTGTACACCGCGGCCTCCAATTTCGCATACTCGGACTCAAACGCGGTGCGGGGGACGGCAGACCGCCCGACCGTGCCCAGTGCATAGGCCGCCAGATTGCCATACTCGCTCACCCGCGTCCTGAGACCCAGGTTCGCGGCAACGGCCTTGAGCGGATTGCCCGGCCCGCCGTGCAGCCAGGACGCCCCAAGATCAATGGGGGTCTCAAAGCGGCGGTCAGTCCAGACCCGGCCGCCGATACGGTCTCGGGCTTCCAGAATGGTGACCGCATAGCCGGCGCGCTGGAGCTCTCGGGCCGCAGCCAGCCCGCTCATGCCAGCCCCGACAATCAGGACGCTGCCGCCGGGAGGAACCGCAGAGGGTGTTGGGGGTCGACAACCAGACAACACGACCGCCCCGGCCCTCAGCACCAGCTTGTGAAAGTCGCGGCGTGCGATTTGTTCCACATCACCCCTGCTCACGCCGTCCGATTAAGCACATACTGCGGGGCCATCTCCCGGTCCAGATACTGATTCAAGAACTCGACACACACCGGACGGCACTGCCGGAAGAGGTCGGCCCGCTGGAGGTCCTGGGCGGTCGGCGGCTGGGCCGCGGCTTCGTGGAGCTGGGCGAGCAGGTCTGCCTTGTTGAAACGCAAGTGGGTGCGGTTTTCCATGACCAACTCACCATCAATAATGACGGTCTCCACATCCGTCCCCTTGGCCCGGTAGACAAAGGCGTCAGCCATATGGATGTCAGGCGCGAGATACGGCTGGGTCATGGTTTGCAGATTCACCACAATGATGTCCGCGGCCCGGCCCGGTTCGAGCTTGCCAATGGCGTCTGTTCGCAGGGTTGCCCGCGCCCCGTTCAGCGTGGCCATGCGAATGACGTCGTGCGGGCTGACCCAGGGCGAGGTCGGACGTGGCAGGCGGTGCAGCTTGGAGACCAAACGCAGTTCCTGGACCATATCGTCATCATCGTTGAGCGTTCCGCCATCCGTCCCAACCCCGATATTGACACCCCGCTCGTGCATAAAAGCCACCGGGGCGATACCGCTCCGGAGACGCAGATTCGAGCTGGCATTATGGCACACCGTCACCCCGGTCTCGGCCAGGAGCGCCAGGTCGTCCCGCGTCGTCCAGACGGCGTGGGCAAAGGAGGTGCGAGGACCGAGCAGATGCATATCGTGCAGCCAGGCCATATTGCTCTTGCCGTAGTGCTTAAAGAAGTATTCGGCCTGATACGGCGTTTCGACGACGTGCAGGTGGAGCCCCCTCCCCTGTTGGACCCGCTCCCCGATCGCTTCGAGAATATCCGGTGTTGTCCAGACGGCGTTAATCGGCCCGTAGAGAATCTTGACCTTGGCCGCGCCCGCTTGATTGTGCTCGGTATAATACTTCTCGACAAGGTTCAGATAGGTGTCGCGGTCCATGGGCGGACGGGCCTTCAGTGCGGCTTCGACCTGTGTGCGGAGCGACGCGCTGAGGTGTTGCAGAAACCAGTCGTCGTCATAGGCAAACGGATGCTGGTTCATGACCTCAAGCGCCAAGGCAACCCGCTGGCCCGAGGTTTCATAGGCCCTGAGCGTCGCGTTGACCTCGTCCTCGTAGTTCCCCGTGCGGCAGAAATGACTGTGCAGGACCGTCGTCACCCCGGACTCAAGCAGCTTCATGTTGCCGTAGAGCGTATCCAGATAGACGTTGGTCGGGGATTTGAGCATCAGCAAGTCGTAGATCCACGGCTCCAGGGTATCGTCCAACGCGCCCTGCTGGATCGCGCTGAGCCCCCAACCGTGGTGATGCACGTCTATCAGGCCGGGCATCACGAGATGTTCGTTTGAACCGACCTCCCGGTAGTCGGGGTATTGCTTTTTGAGCGCGCGATAACTCCCCACCGCCGCAATGCTGGTCCCGGTCACGGCCACGGCCGCGTCCTGCACCACCGCTGTTTTCTCTCCCGGCTGGGCCGGGTTGAGGAGATATTTGCCGTGTACGAGTAAGTCGGCCATGGGCTTGCTCCTGTCGTTAAAAGGCCGCGCTCAGCCGCTCCTTGGGGTATTCCGCCCCGACAACGTGCTCGATGGAGAGCGCCCGGACCATCTGATAGGTCCGCACCCGGAAAGCGGGATCGCACGACATGCGGATATACATATCCTGTGGCTTGATGTCGTAGTCTTCGCGCAGCCATTCGAGCATGTTCTGGGCCGCATCGTACACGGCATGCTCCATAGGCCGGTTAATGCCCACCGCCACAATACTGTCGGGTTTTTCAATCCGCACGCAGGGCAGGCGTTTATTTTTCACCACCGTACAGCGCAACTGCACGGTGGCACGGGTCTCGTCGGCAATGCCGGTAAACTCGGTGTCTCCCTGGCCGCCGTGAATATCTCCGATATACAGCAGGCCGCCCGGATTATAGGAGTTCAGATAGATCGTATGCCCGGCGCAAATATCGCGACAATCGATATTGCCGCCAAAGGGACCCTGTCCGAGGAGAGACGTGAAGACTTCCCGCTCCGGTGCGGTGGCCAGCGTGCCGCAAAAGGGCTGGAGGTCCCAGCTCAGCTTATCGGAATAGACGCCCCTGCCGTCGCGGGTATGGCCGCTCGGTCCGGGCAGATGCTCGATCACCTGCACCCGGGCCTGAGCGCACTGGCCGTCAAACAGGGTCGAATTGCCGTATGGGCCGATGCCGGGCAGAATGCCCGAAAAGCCGTAGCGCCAGGGATCGATAAAGTCGATATGCACGGCCAGCACGTCCCCCGCCTCGCAGCCTTCTATATAAACCGGGCCGACCACGGGATTGTATTTGGGTGGATAGGCGACCGCGAGCGCCGCAACGTGGGGATCGTCCACAAACTGATGGACAACCGGGTTATCGCTATCGTCCTCGATCAAGCCTGTGAGCGCATCCTCGGTCTCCACCTGAAAGACCTCACCGGCCTGGACCCGCAGGACGGGCTCGTCCCGGTTATCGAAGGCGTATCTGGTTACCTCGCCGCGTTGGATTTTCTGCATGCCGGCCCTCCTTATGACTGCGCAGTAGTATCCCGCCGGGCTCAATTGTGGCACTGGCTGAGACGCCCTGCAAGCGAACGGCGTTCGAGCCTTGACACAGACGCAGAGAAAGAGGAAGACGGCAGGGGAAAGGAGGCAGCATGAAAAAAGAGGCAATTTTTCCAGAGGCTCTTCCCAGGCCGCGCGTCGCGTACTCACCCGCAGTCAAGGCCGGACCGTTTGTCTTTATATCCGGCCAAGTGGCCTCGGATTTTCAGACCGGCATTCCACCGGCGGCCACCATTAACCCGAACTTCCCCCACCACGGCAGCAATATCGAACGCCAGACCCAGTATATTGCCAACAATCTGCGCGCCACGCTTGAGGCCGCCGGCTCCTCCCTGGAACAGTGTGTCTCATTCACGCTCTACCATACCCATACCCAGGAGTTACACGGCGCTTCCGAGGTCTTGCAACAGACTTTCGGTTCCACTGGCGTCCCGCCGCATACTACGGTTCTCTTGGAAGAACTGCCCGTACCGGGCTGTACCCTGGAGACCGATCTGGTGGGCTTTGTGTCCGAGACCGGCCAGCGACCGGAAATTATTCGGGCCGAGGCCCTGCCCCCGCCGGCCATACACGGGCTGGGCGGCCAGGCCCTGTATCACTACGGCGTGAAAGCCGACGAGTTTATCTTTACCACCGGCCTGACGGCCACCGATTTTTCAAGCGGGCTGGCGCCCGAGGCCCAGGTCGATCCCAATTTCCCCTATTATGCGGAGAGCGCCCGCCTGCAAACCGAATATATTCTCAAGGCCCAGCAGGCCGTTCTGCAGGCCGCCGGGGCAGCGCTTGAGGATGTCGTCAAGGCGGAAGTCTATATGACGGACATCCAGGACTTTTACCGCCTGGAACAGGTCTGGAAACAGTATTTCCCCACAGATCCGCCAGCCCGCACCACCGTCCCGGTCAACGACCTCGGTGTTCCGGGCCTGCGTATCGCCATCAATCTGGTTGCCTATGTCCCCCAGGACGGACCGGCCAAGCGCACCATCCGGACCGAGGCGGCTCCTCTTCCTCTGGCCCATGAACCGCAAGCCGTCCAGGCCGGTCCCTTCCTCTTTTTCTCCGGCCAGATGGCCACCGACTATCGCACCGGAGTGCCGGCCGAGGCGCGGGTTGACCCGAATTTTCCGTACTACTCGTCCGCCGCGGAAAAAGAGGTGAACTATATTGTGAAAAACATCGAGGCGATCTGCCGGGCGGCCGGCACCTCGCACGACCAACTGCTCCGCCGGCGCGGGTTTTATACGGACTTTGGCGAGTTTTTTACGTCTTTTGCGGCGTGGGCCGAAGCCTTTCCGACCGACCCACCGGCCAGTACCACCGTTCGTATCCCCGGTCCGCTGCCGATTCCTGGCTGCAAGGTCGTGATCGATTTAATAGGACTGGTTCCGGACGAAAACGCATAAAAAGGCTTTATCCATCCGCCCGCTCGCCCCTGAGGGGAGAACCCACCCCGCCGCTAGAGCGGCACCCCTCCGAGGAGGGGATAAAAAAGCTCCCCTCTTGGAAGGGGTGGCCCGAAGGGCCGGGGTGGGTTCCTTTTCGCAGCCCACGTCCGAGGAGGGGATCTTCACTCCTTCGGCGTCTTCTCCCCGTCATACCACCACGGCCGGACTTTGAATTTCTCTCCACCCCAGCCTTCATGCAGCGGAACCATGAAATCCGTACCAATGACTTTCTCCGTAAATTTCCACTCGCCTTCAACCCGGAGCAGCTTGTCTTCGTAAAATCCGGCAACAACAACAGATTCGCCCTTCAGAGCGCCGACCGCATCAAAATAGCTTTTTGAAAACGCCCGCTCACCATCAAGGCTGATGATCTGGTTGTGAATGAGATGCCGTAAGACCCCGAGACGATGGCGCATATAGCGCCCGTACCAGCGCTCGACCGCGGCGCGTCCTTCTCGGCATCGGCCCGGAGGGCGGACGATCAGATCACACGAATCGTGAAACAGCGCCATCACGTCTTGCAATTCCCCCCGGTCCACGGCCCAACAATAACGATGGACCACGTCGCGGATGGCTTCCTTTTCAACCAGCTCCCACAGCATACGCTCTGACTCTTGCCCCATGCGTGCCTCCTTATTGATCCCGTCCGTTTACATATCACGAGAGGACAGGCCCCTGTCCCCTCCGTTGGGCCTGGCGGAGAGAGAGAAGAAGCCGGGGGATGGGCTACACCGCCTTCACCGTCAGTTGGAGCGGATACTGGTGGAGCGAGCTCGCGCCCTGCGGGGTCACCCGGTTCATATCCCCAATGAAGAACCCACGCTGCATATCACGGGTGACGGGGTTGGGTTCAATGACAATGAGCTGATTGTCTTGAAAAGGGACGTCAAGATCGACCGCCCAGCACGGGTCGCCCGGAACAGAAGCATAGGGTGGGTTGATCACCTGGGTATAGCCATGGATCACAGGACACTGAACCGTATACCCTTCGTCCAGAATACGCCGGGACAGCGCAAACACATCCCTCGGCGTATTGCCGACCTTCACGACTTTTTGGACCTCTGAGTACAGCGTGACCGCTAATGCCTCCAGTTTTTTGAGCTGAGGCGGAGGCTCTCCCAAAGCGACCGGACGGATGAGCTGTCCTGGGTAACCATAATACGTCCCCGTGGTCTCGGTCAGAATCAGATCTCCGGGCTGAATAGTTCGGGTAGACCCTCCCGCGACCCACCAGGAGTAGGGAATGGAAGGCTGAGCCATTGGGGTGGACGCCAGTGCGGCCCCATACAGAGAGCCGCCCAGCTTGAGATATGTTCCATGCAGCGTGGCGACGATCTCAGAATCTTTCATGCCCGGCTCGACCGTATCAACGACCGCGCGAAAGGCACGGTCGCACAGTTCCGCGCCCTTTTGATACCATTCGATTTCTTCCGGGCTGGCGCACAGCCGGACCTGATACATCAGGTCCTGAGCCTCGACAAAGGTCGCTTCAGGGAGGGCGTCGTGCAAGAAGAGCCACAGGTCGTGGGGCACGCGGTCGGCAATACCCACCGTTCCCGTTTCCAGCCCACCCTCTTTCAGCCGCTCCACGAGCGCCTGGTGGTTCACTCCGGCTCCCCAGCGAACGTCCTGGATGCTCGACTGCGCAGCCGCCTGCGGCAGGAACGAATAGAGACTCGCAAACAGGGTCGGCTCCTGGTCTAACGGAAAGACAATGGCTCCATAGGCAATATCGATATAATTGCCGACATAGATGAGATTCGCGCTAAAGACATACCCGTTGCTGAACATGAGCAGGCAGTCGATATCACGCTCAACCATCGCCGTGCGGATTGCCGCATAGCGACGCTGGTACTCCGCCACCGAGAACCTGGGCCAATGGGCCTGATTTTCGGCGCGAATCCGAGCGTACAAAGCTTCGGCATTTTCAATACCAGGGGGCTGTAAAGTATGCGCCATCGTCCCTCTTTCGATTTTCGCTCTTTCTCGCTCCTGCCTCTCCCCTCTTTACCACCCCGCCTTTAATCAAAATGATAAATCCGGGCGGTATTCCCCCCGACGATTTTCGCCTTTTCCTCTTCGCTACAGTCCACCAGGATTGTCTCAAGCACCTGGCGTGAGTTGGGGAAGGTGCACTCCGGATGGGGGTAGTCCGAGCCCCACAGGATGTTATCCACCCCGATGATGGCGCGGTCCCTGATGCCGAGGGCGTCTTCCTGGAAGCTGAGGAAGACGTTCCGCCGGAAATAGTCGCTCGGCAGCATATCTTCCTTGAATTTCTGCCGGCCTCCGGTCGCCGGGCGTTGGATGAAATTATAGTCCATCCGTTCCAGGAAATGCGGCACCCAGGCCAACTCCTGCTCGACCGACCCGATTTGGAGTTTCGGATAGCGCTCGAACACGCCACTGAAAATAATATGCGATAGCGACATGCGCACCCAGTAATCGACATTGGTCAGAAAGGCGGTACTGACCGCTTCCAGATCGACCAGCGGTGAGCCTGGAGCGGGCCGGTTGGTCGCAATATGCAGGCTCAGCGGGAGGCCCAAATCCTGGGCCGCGGCCCACAGCGGCTCGTATTCGGGAGAATCATAGCTATGCTCCTCCAGCGGGTAGACCGTGATCATTGCGCCGCACAGCCCCAGCTTGGCGCAGCGCTCCAACTCCCTGACGCTCTCCGGGACATCGTCAACATTCAGCATGGCGACGCCCTTGATCCGCTGCGGGAAGGGCTGGCAAAACTCGGCCAGCCAGTCGTTATAGGCCCGGCACAGGACGGTCAGGAGTTCACCGTCCGGAACGCTGTACAGCAGCAGCCCCTGAGTCGGATAGAGCACGTCGGCATCGATGCCGTCCAGGTCCAGGTCTTTGAGATGTTCCTCGGGGAGATAGGCTCCGGGTCGGACGTTTTCCATAACGTCGCCAAACCTCATCGAGTCCCGCTCTTCGGGCACAAACCGCTTGCCTGCCTGTGAGCCGCCGGAGCCCCCGCCCACCCCTTTCACCCCGTCGCAGACCCACCAATCGGTATTGTCTTCCTCACGGCGGACGACATGCGGAGCCCGATCTCTGAACCGCGCCTCGACCCGGCTGGTCCATAAATCCGACGGCTCGAACACATGACTATCGGATGAAATAATTTTGTACTCAGCCATACTGCACCCTCCTGAAAATATCAGATCACATTGAGTTCCTGCAGCGGTCGCCCCGCGACCACGCGTCCAAACCCGAGCGGTGTGATATCCACCGTCCGATATGCGCCATGCACAATCAGCTCGGCAATCCCCCGTCCAACGCCAGGAGCCTGTTGGACCCCGTGGCCGGAGAAGCCGTTGGCAAAAAGAAAATTTCTCAGCACGGGATGCCGGCCCACAATGGCGTTCTGGTCGAGCGTGTTATAGGCGTAATGCCCGCTCCAGGCAGAGACGGGCTTGATCGCCTCAAAAACGGGAACGCGATGCGCCAACACCGGCCAGACAATCTCATCGAACAACTGGTATTCGATCCGAAAATCTTCCGTCGGGGGGTCCTGGTCTGCTGGCGGGGACACCCCGCACACGAAGTACTGGCCCTCGGGCCGAAAATAGACGCCGGAGACATCCACGACCAAGGGACAGGGTTGCAGCGCGTCGGTCTGCCGACAGTCGAACACAAACACACACCGTTTCCGACTTTCGACCGGCAGCTCGATATCGGCCATACGAGCGATCTTCCCGGCGGCCGGACCGGCGGCATTCACCAGCTCGCCACACGGGAAGACCTGTCCGTCGGCGAGTTGCACGGCCTCCAGACGTTGCTGCGAGACTCGTAGGGCAACAACCTCGCCGGTCAGAAACTCGGCGCCCCGTGCGACGGCCGTACTGCGGAGCGCGTACAGCAGGCTATGGGCGTCAAACCAGCCTTCTCCGGACAGCCCGAGGCAACCGGCAGCGAGGTCCGAGGTCGTGAGCCACGGGAAACGCGCCTGCAATTCGGCCGGACCCAACAGACAGACATCCGCACCCTGCTGGGTTTGGACCCGCGCGTTGCGTTCAAGAATGGCCTTCCCCTGCCCACTCGCCAGCAGCAGATAGCCCGCCTCTCGGAAGCTGAGATCGACGTCCGCCCCCAGGCGGTCTTTGGCCGTTCGCAGGAACTCCACCCCAAACTGGGACAGGTGAATGTTCACCGGGGTTGAGAACTGCTGCCGGATCGAGGCTAAAGAGCGCGTGGTTGAGCAATACTGATAAGAAGGGTCTTTTTCGATGACGAGCACGCGGCCCTGAAAGTCCTCGTCCGCGGTAAGAAAGTAGGCGACGGCACTGCCAATAATGGCTCCACCAACAATGACGACATCGTACCCGGCACTCCGCTTGGCCATAAGAGTAAACGTGTCCCGCATCTCAGAGCTAATGAAGGACACGTTTACTCTTTAGCTCGCTCCAGGTTTCAGGACGTTCGCGCCGCCGTCAGACCGTGTGGGTCAGGACAGGTTTCGGCTAGGTCGCTGCCATCTCGGCCTCGGCGGCAATTTTTTCCAGGATGGCAGCCATTTCGCCAGGGTCGGACACAAACGACGGAAAGTCAAGGATCAAGCGGCTCACGCCCAGGCGTTCCCAGCCCGGCAGGTCCTTGAGAACCCCCTCGGCCGTGCCGGTGATGATCACCGCGGTAATCTCTATGGTCGAGAAGTCGCGGCCGGCCTCGTCGCACATCTGCCTGAGCGTCTGCAAATCCTTGGCCAGGTCGCCTTCGGTGCTGTACACATCGTCGGGATGCTCGGAGACGACCTGCCAGCCGTCGGCCATGCTCACCACCCGGCGGAGGCCGGCTCGCCCGCGCCCGCCAATCGTAATCGGGGGGTACGGCTTTTGGAGCGGCTGAGGCCGACACTGGACATCCGTAAACCGGTGGTACTCGCCCTCAAAGCGCGGCTCCTCGGCCGTCCAGAGTTCTTTCCAGATCTGGATATGCTCGTCCGTGCGCGTCCAGCGTTTGGCAAACGGAACCTCCAGGGCCTGGAACTCCTCTTCCAGCCAGCCGCTGCCCACACCGACAATCAGACGGCCATTTGACAGCACATCCAACGAGGCCAGCATCTTGCCCGTGACAACCGGATGGCGGTACGGCGCCACGATCACGGTAAACCCCAACCGCACCCGGCGGGTACAGGCCGCCACGAACGACAGCACGGTAAACGGCTCCAGATGGGCGCCCTTGGGATCGGCAATATAACGCCCCGACTTGCTGTACGGGTACGGAGTATCGATCTTGGTCGGCATGATGACATGGTCGGGCGCCCAGATCGACTCGAAGCCGCGATCTTCGGCGAGCTGGGCCATGGCTAGCATATTCTCATGGGTCGCCATCGCGCCAAATGCGGGCAGCATAAAACCGATTTTCATGAAGTCTCCCTTAATTCTCTGGCCTTTCCCCTTCACACGTGTGATGCCCATTCCCAGGAACCAGCGCTCGCCAGACATGGAGGGCCACCGGACCGGGAATAACCCACCCTGGCCTTCGGCCACCCCTCCGGGGAGGGGAGCAGCACACATCCCCTCTTGGGAGGGGTGCCGCGTCAGCGGCGGGGTGGGTTTCTTTTCGCATCGCCCGTTTCACAGGAAAATCTTCTGTTTCCTCTCCTATACCATGTCTCGCTGAGATGAAAATACGGTTCAGGTGGGCGCTTGCTTCCGGCTTGGGGTCATGATCTGGTCGGGGATACGGATTGCTATCCACACCCGCGAAGGAGGATGAAAGGTATGAGCACAATGGTCTTGATCGAGTTGTCGGTAAAACCGGAAGCAGTTGATGATATGAAGGCAGTGATGAAGGAATTATTGCCCGACACGCGGGCTTACGACGGCTGTCAGAGTGTTGATTTTTATGACAACACCGAGACCAAAGGCAACATGGTCCTGTATGAAATATGGGATTCCCGCGGCCATCAGGAGCGCTATTTACAGTGGCGGTCGGAAACCGGCACCCTCGCTCCCCTCCAAGCCCTGGTCACCGCCCCGCCCAAGATTCAGTATTTCGACAAAGTGGACGCCTAGACGCCCCTCTCCCGTGTCTGTTTCGCAGACGACACCCCGTTTCAGTCCCTGGGGGTGCGGACAGTTCGTTTGAAAAGCCAACGCTCTGGAGGAAGTCCCACAGACCGTTGAGCGGGCATGCATATCATTACTCGGAAGCGCTTGAACGAGTTTGCTGAGAAGCATCCAGATACGAAGAATGCGTTATTGTCTCTTTGTTCCGCATACCGAGGCCGAGTACGACTGTCTTGTGGCCTTGCTTGACAACCTTGTTGACACGGTTGGAGAAGAGGAAACGCATCCTCTTGCCTCGTTGATGGAAGTTATTGGCGTCTTGATTGAACAGTACGAAACAGAACATGTTCCTGAACCGACGAGCGAGGATAGGGAATAGAATGTGAAGCCCGACCGCCTCAAGGACTCTTCGCTTATTTCGCCGCGGCAACGCTGGCTGAGCCGCCCTGCTGGGGCTGAGAGGAGGCGTGGGCGGGAGCCGATTCGGAGCGCCGGTATTGCACCGCCGGATGCGGCGGGCTCAGCCGTGCGTGTCCGGCCCCGTAGAGTTTTTCGCGCAGGGTGCCGTCCTGATACTCCGTTTGCATCATACCCCGTTTCTGGAGAACGGGCACAACGCCGTCAACAAACTCTTCAAACGTTCCCGGCGTCACGGCGTAGGCGAGGTTGAACCCGTCGACTCCGACCTCGGTCCATTTCTGAAATTCGTCGGCGACCTGCTCCGGTGTCCCCGCCACCACCGGGCCACCACCGCCAAGGCCGACGTATTTGGCCAGGTCGCGAACCCGCCACTTGCGCTCCGGGTCGGCGCGGGAGAAATTATTCCAGAGCGTGCGAATGGCGTTTGTTTCAACATATTCGAGCGGTTCGTCCGGGTCGAGCTGGCCGAAATCGTAGCCGGCCCAGCCACACCACAAGGCCATCGAACCGTCATAGCTCGTGTGCTCCAGGTAGTCGTCATACTTCTGCTTGACTTCCGCTTCCGTGCTGCCGGTAACGGTTTTGAGGAAGGCAAAGAAAAGAATATCCTCCGGGTTGCGCCCGTTCTGCTCGGCCTGTTTGCGGGTCGCCTGAATGGTCTTCCGCGCAATCTCAGGCGTCGGGGAAGCGAGAAACACACACTCGGCGTGACGGGCGGCAAAGGCCTGTCCACGGGATGAAGAGCCGGCCTGGTATAACACCGGGGTGCGCTGCGGGGACGGTTCGGACAGATGGCAGCCGTCCATTTTGTAATACTTGCCCGCGTGGACGACGTTCCACACCTTGCTCGGGTCGGCGTAGATGCCGCGCTGCTTGTCTTTGACCACCGCGTCATCCTCCCAGCTCGATTCCCACAGCTTGTAGCACACCTCGCAATACTCATCCGCCATGTCGTAGCGTTCGTCATGTTCGGGCAAACCGGACCGGCCATAGCTGCGCCCGGTACTTTCCAGATACGAGGTCACGATATTCCAGGCCACCCGGCCCTGGGTAAGATGATCGAGCGTCGAGATGAGCCGGGCAAAGGTGAAGGGATGGTACTGGAGGATTGAACTGGTAAAGGCGAAGCCCAAATGTTCGGTGACCGCGGCCATAGCCGGGACCAGCAGCATGGGGTCGTTCACCGGTGTTTGCGCGGCCTGGGTCAGGGCGGCCTCCCGATTGCCCCGGAACACATCGTACACACCCACGACATCGGCCAGGAACAGAGCGTCGAACTTGCCCCGTTCCAACAATCGAGCCAATTCAATCCAGGTATTAAGGTCGGTGTAGTTCTCCATCTTATCTCCCGGCAGAACCCACAGGCCAGGCGATTGATGCACCACACAGTTCATATGAAAGGCGTTGAAATAGATGCGTTTTTTCACGGTCTTCTCCTTGGTACTGACCCATTCCTATAGAAAAGGGAATGGAGCCTCAACCTCTGCCGGGACCGACGCGGTTGTCAGGAGACGCGCCGCGCAGCCGCCCTACTCCCACACCTGAGCGAGGGGCGGTTGAATCTGCTGCGGGTCGAGTTGGAGTTCGTGGACGCTCAATGAGGACAGACAAAAATCGCTGGGCGGATGCTGCATGGTCGCGGTTGCGCCGTCGCGAAACAGACGCTCCAGCGCCGAGGTCTTAAAGATGGCGTGACCACCGCCCATTTCGAGCGCCGAGCGGGTCGCGGCAGTGACGGCTTCGCCGACAATGTATTTGGCTTTGAAGTAGGTGGCTAACACCTCCGCGGCCTGTCCTTCGATGGTCGTACCGTATTGCTTCGGGCGATCGGTATAGCGCTGGCGTTCATAGGCTTCGTCGGCCAGCCAGGCCACGTAGCGCAGCAGCCAGCGGGCGGCTTCCAGTTGGGCGCTCATCATGGCAACCCGGCGTCGAATATCCGGGTGATAGGCCAAGGGCTGGCCGTAGCCTTTGGGCTGACGCTGCATCACATTGTCTTTGATCGCACTCAAGGCCGCAAAGCCAACGCCGAGATAGACGGCGGTATACGGGATATTGAAACTCGGCTCATTGGTGGCCAGCCATTCACCAATCTTGGGAATGGGTTCGCCCAGGATGGCCTCGTCCGGCACAAAACAGTCTTCGAGAATCAGATTATCGCTACGGGTCGCGCGCATGCCGAGCGTGTCCCACACATGCTCGAAGCGCAGGCCGGGCGAGTCGGTCGGCACTACCGCAACCAGGGCCGTTTGTGGATTGGCAATCTCCTCGGGATGGGCAAAGAGACACAGATAGTCGGACGATTCGCCCATGGAGCAGAACGATTTCTTGCCCGAAAGCCGATAGCCCCCGGACACCCGGCGCGCCCGCGTTGAACAGGCAAACGTCATGGGCACAATGCTGGTGGTACTCGGTTCGGACAGAATAGCGGCAATCAGCTTGCCCTGTCTGGTCGCCAGTTCGGCCACCCATTTTTTCATCTCATCCGGCAGGGCGGAATGCATCAGCGAGGCCAGAGTCGCGGCGTGCATATTGAACGAGAGCGCCGTCGACGCGCAACCCTGGGCGATTTCCTCGGCGGCAACGGTATAGCCCAGGAGCCCGGCCTCTTGGCCGCCGTACTCCTTGGGTACGACCAGGCCGTAGAAGCCGGCATCCCGGAGGGCCGCATAATTCTCCTTGGGCGGAGAGCCGTCCCGGTCGTGCTCGGCCGCACGGGTCGCAAAGTCAGCGGCAAGCTGGCGGGCAACTGTCTGGATACGAATATGGTCTGCGGTCAGTCCGAATTCCATGCGAGCCTCCTTGACCGTTATCGTGTCGGCGAAGGCCGTGCCTATGCCGCTTCCAGCCAGCGCTGCGACATCGCGCTGAATTCCTCGCGCAGGGCCGGCATTACGTCGGCGGCAAACAGGTCCATATTCTTGATGACCCGATGGTGCGGCATATCGCCCGCGTGCAGGAGGGGGAGCAGCAGGCCGAAGCCGAGTTCCTTGACCAGATGGGCGAGGCGCTCGCGCACGGTCTTGGCGCTGCCCACGACGCAGTAGCCGCGCTCGTTGAGCTGCTTGAAATCCATGCTTTCCCAATCAAAGTCGGCCGCGCGGGCCAGGATGCGCCGCATGGACGCCGCGGACGTGTAGCCCGGCGGGAAGAACATTTGCCATTTATGACGCAGGCCGTAGTGGTAGAGCCACAGGATATGGGCCTCGGCTTCTTCTTCTGCGCGACTGTCCGTCTCGGCCACGTAGACCGGCAGGAGGTGGCCCATTTGGTAGGGCGAGGCTTCGTAGCCGTACTGGTCCGCGGCCTCGCGGTAGGCATCGAAGAACCACTTCACCAGGTCATCCGGCATGAACACCGCAAGATAGGGATATTTGCGGTCGGGGTGGGCGCACCATTCGACGGTTTCCTTACTCCCGAAACCGGGAATCCAAATCGGCGGGTGCGGTTTCTGGAGGGGGCGCGGCCAGACATTCACGTAGCGCACTTGATAGTGCTCGCCGTCAAAGTAGAACGGGCCGGTCTCGGTCCAGGAACGGATGATCAGATCGTGCGCTTCGCGAAAGCGCGCCAGCGAGTAGGTGGGGTTGATACCCAGGGAAAAGTATTCGTCCCCGATACCGCGCACAAAACCGGAAATAATACGCCCGCCGGTCACGACATCGAGCATGGCGACTTCTTCGGCAACCCGGAGGGGGTGGTCGCGCAGCGGCAGGCCGTTGCCGACCATCGCAATTTTCATCCGCGAGGTCCGGCGGGCCAGCATGGCGGCCATAATGTTCGGCGACGGCATGGTGCCGTAGGTGTTCTGATGGTGCTCGTTGACACACACGCCCTCGAACCCCAGCTTTTCGGCATACTCGAGCTGGTCCAGATATTGATTATAGACCGTATGCCCCTTTTCGGGATCGTAGTATTTATTCGAGAGCGTCACCCAGGCCGATTCATGTTTGGTCTTGTCGGCAAAGTCCTCGGGCAGGTCGGGCCACGGCATGAGATGGAAATTGTAAAACTGCATAGGCCGCTCCTGTTGGGATGAGACCGCTAGTCTTGAATCATCCGCTTTTCCGCCCAACCCTTTTCAAAGGGGGTCCAGAACTCGAACGTGACGCGCAGGGTCTGTATTTTCCACTCGCCATCGACCCGTACATAGTCGTCGCTGTATTTGGCCGCACCCCACACGGCCTTATCCCCGTCTTTCTCGGTCATGGTGCAGGGCTGAAACAGATACCACTGCCCCGTGGCTGTGTCACCGTCAACTTCAATGATGGGATTCATGACGTTGTGCACGGCAAACGGAATGACCCTGGTCGCCCCGGTAAAGAACTTCCGGATGGCTTCCCGGCCGTCGTATTTACCAAACACGTCAACCCCGCCGTCCCACACGCCGTCTTCGGCAAACAGCCCGGCAATCCCGTCCGGGTTGTAGCCGTTGTCACAATGCGCGCAGTATTCGGCCTTGACTTTTTTAATGGCCTCAATGTCTTCCAAAACCTGGAGCCGTTGGACTAATTCGTCAACACTCATGCTGCCCTCCTTATGAAACGCGTCGCTTACCGCGCTCCTCTTGCATCTCTATTCCTGGCCGGCGTTAAACGCGAGGCCGGTCTTCTTGATCTCCGCTAACACTCCCGGGCCGGTCTGGTCTATCTGCGCGGCTACGCTGGGTGGAAAAGCGATGTCCTGCATATCGTGCACGCCACCGGTAATGAGCACTTGGAGGCACCCTTCGTCATCGCCGATATTCGTGAAGCTGCGACACACGCCCGGCGGGACGGAGATCGTGTCAAACTGATTCAGGACAATTTCGTGTTCTCCGTCGTCGCCCCACTGGATTTTGAACGTCCCTTTGAGGCAGGTAAAAATCTCGTGCGTCTTGTGATGGGCGTGCAGTCCCGGCCCCTGCTTGGGTGGGCACACGGCAAGGGTCATGGAATAGCCATCGGCTTCGGCAATTGGGGCCGGCCCAAACGGCCCTTCCCCGCCCTTAGAAGAGATCACTGGCAGTAGCTTACGGGCGTAGATGTGGTCCCGGGCTTTCAGCGGAATTTTGGCGTTCTGCATAGCCGGAATGGGCTTCAGGTCCTGGAAGCGGGCAATGCGGGCTTCCATGTCTTCAGGGCTCACCGAGATCGTTTTCATGCTGGCCTCCTGTGTCTCTCTACGCTTCAATAGTGAGGACCCGTACGGGCGAATACCCATCGTCACCATAGCCAAGCTGGTATTTTTTGCAAAGACATTTTTTTGTCCCAGCGGCGACCGGCAGGGATAGCCTGTCTTGCCGAGAACCGTTAGTCTGGCCCGTGAGCCAGAGAGACCGTAAGGGAGGACGAATGCCGTTTATTGTTCTATTCGCAGGATTACTGGTCTGGGCCGGGCCGAGTTGGGCGCAGGACGAGCGCAGCGCCATGACCCGGGAGACCGTATTGGAATGGGTGCGGCAGTATCAAGACGCCCAGCCGGAGTTTACGCCCGGCCAGACGCTGGGGCTGAGCGACATGGACAAGATACGACCCTTTGTGCCGCCCGGATATCTTGAAGAGTTCCAGTTTCCGGAGGTGACCTTCGACATCAGCTCCCCAGGCGATTATCCCCCGCGAACAGACTATCTCGAAGCAACAGAGAAATTCACCGGCCAGACTCAGCTCGCCGAGGACGGCGGCCTGAAAAATTATGTTGCCGGCCAGCCGTTTCCCGCAGACCACTTAGACCCGGCAGACCCGACCGCGGGTCTCAAGGTCGGCTGGAATTTTAATTTCCGCTGGCAGCACTATGGCATCAAGGTCGGCAATTTCGCCACGATCATGATCAAACCGGGGGGGACGCACGGTGGGTTGCCAGGTATACCCGAGGATATGATTCAACCGAGTGGCACGGTCGAGCGCGTGCTCCAGCAGCGCTATCAGCGGGTGTATCACAGCCATCTCGCCATGCTGCCCGATCAGAATTACACCCTGCCGGTTGATGGAGCCGCAGAATTTGAGTGGAAAGATATCAACGACTTTACCGATCCGTATGAAATGCGCGGCCTGCGCGTCCTCATCCAGCGTTCCAGCGACCCGCACCGGCCCGATCAGGCCTGGACCTATGTCCCCTCCCTGCGCAAAGTCCGCCGGGTGTCCGCGGAAGAGAAGGCCGACTCATTCCAGGGCTCGGATACGACCATCGATGACTTCTTCGGCTTCTCCGGGCGGGTACTGGATTACGACTGGACCTTCCACGGCTGGAAAGACGTGTTGCACATCATGAACTCGCCCCACGCCTATGCGCGCTATTACGGGCCCGCCGGCCGGGCACCGCTCGGGCCGTGGGAGCTGCGCAAGGCCATGGTGGTCGAGCTCAAGCCCAAGCGAGAAAATCATCCCTACAGCAGCAAACTCCTGTTTATTGACGCTCAGACCTATCGGGTCGTCTCCGGTATGGCGTTCAACCAGGAAGGGACACTGTGGAAGGTGTGGGGCATGCAGCACTCCTGGTCCGAAGACACCCAACACCTGCCGGAAATGAATATCGGTGCGCATCTTGTGCGGTATCTTGGCGTCACCGTCGTTGACGTAAAAACCGGCCAGGCGTCGTTATTTCCGGCGCTGGATATGGGCTACCCGGAGGTGGAGGTGGAAGAGGTGCTCAGCCTGTACGATGTGAACAAATTGACCGAGGGGCGGCGGTAGCAGAGGGATACGAGGCCGGAGCTATGCGGTTGGGTCTGACATTTGCACTCTTTATTTTCAGCTTATGCCTGGCGCCCGCGGTATGGGCCGACTCATCCGCGCCGGCAAAAACCTGGCGGGTGGTCGGCGAGCTGACCGAGGAGGAGCGCGAGATGTTCGACCCTCGAACCGACACGCCCCGCGACCCGGAGCAGCCGTATATACCCGCCGAGCGTTATCCGTTTCAGTCGCCCTATACCGCAGAAGAGATGGGCTATCGGGCCATGGAGTTCAGCCACTCGCCACGCTGGTCGTGCAATTTTGTCGATGTGAGTGGGGCGCTGACCGCACACGGCTATCTCATTACGGATAAAATGCACAGCCCGATATTCTATGTTCCCAATGCAAAGGGCCTGCAGGGCTTGGAAGGCGAGCTCTACGGAACGAAACCAGGTGAGCCGACCCGAAAAATAACTGGTCAAACCTTTTTCCCGCCAGAAGACCTCGGCAACCAGATGTTTATGACCATGTACCGAGCCGGACAAGAGCCACTGACCCGCTGGGATCTCTTTGTGTATTCACCCGCCTTGCGGCGGGTTCGTCGTCAGCCCCAGCCACGTCGAGGCGATAAATTGGCGCAGGGGGCAGAGAGTTTTGACGATATCTTTGGCCGTGATCCGTGGGAGTTTTCCTGGAAGCTGATTGGCGTCGACACGCTGCAGAAGACAGTCCGCTTCCCCACGACCCGGCCAACTGTCACCTTAGGAGAGGCAGACGGCACCCTCCACGATGTGCCGACTGATCAGATTAAAATGATGGGCGATGACTACCCGTTTTACACCAAAGAGGGGGGTATTGATTGTTGGGTAGTAGAAGCTTCAGTCGAAGAAGAATGGCTGCCCGGATATTATGCGCCAAAGATTATCTATTGGCTGGATAAGCATTATTTTTATCCGTTGCGGATAGAGCAGTACGGCCAGGATGACAATCTGATTTTCGTCGAAACCCGCATCGCGACCTATCGGAATCCCAACATGGGAGACAAAGGTTACGGCCTATTGTTTAACCATTACTGGGATGTCACGCTCGATTACATGCGCTACAGCGTGCATGATACCCATCATCTCAAAGAATGGTCGGCTGAAGACCAGGAAGTTTTCTTTAGTCCTGGGGTGCTCCCCCGCGTGTGGTATTTTGCCCAGCTTAAAAGTCAATCCGAAGTACTGACCCCGGAGCAGTATTTCCTGCGTCCGACCCTGGACCGGGAGAAGTTTCCTCAGCACCGCAAGATAGAACTCTCGGCCGACATTGAGGAAAAAATCCGCGCCCAAGAGGAAGCCGGGCACTTGGTGTTCATAGAGGAAGAGGATTGAGGTAAACGGCTCACTCTCCTCCACCCCCTGAATACCGGGGACCCCAGAGACCCAACAGACTCAAAGGACTCAACCGACCCAACCGACCCCTTACATCTACCGCAACGCCACCGCCTTATCCCGCAGGCGCGGCAGCGAAAACCACAGCTCGTTACACAGCTCCAGCTCCTCTTCGTCAAGCCTCATCTCGACCGCTGGCAGGGATTGTTCGAGTTGTTCGACCGAGGTCGCGCCGACAATCGGCGAGGTGACTTCGGGCTGGGCGAGCACCCAGGCGACCGCCACTTGAGCCAGAGGTTTATTGCGCGCGGCAAAGAATTCCTTGAGCTGCTCGACCGCAGCAAACTGGGCTTCCTGCCAGTAACGGCGGCGATACGTTTCCCCGGCTCTGCCACTCAGGGCAAAACGTGTTTCCGCGGCCGGTTCCGCGCCGACCTTGTGCTTGCCGGTCAGAAACCCACCGGCGAGCGGATTGTACGGAATCATGCCAATACCCTGCTCGCGGCACAGGGGAAAGAGTTCGTGCTCAATTTCGCGGAACAGCATATTATAGCGCGGCTGAACACAGTCGAAGCGCGCCAGACCGAGCTTGTCACTCTGCCACAGGGCCAAGGCCAGACGCCAGGCCTGAAAATTCGAGCAGCCGATATAGCGCACCTTGCCCTGACGAACCAGGTCGTCCAGGGCTTGTAAGGTCTCCTCGATCGGCGTTTTCGGGTCGGGCGCGTGGACCTGGTACAGGTCGATATAATCCGTCTGCAAGCGCCTCAGACTCGCCTCAACCGCGGCGCAGACATGCTTGCGCGAGAGACCCCGGTCGTTCGGCCGGTCGCCCATCGCCCCCCAGCACTTGGTGGCCAGGACGATGTCCTCGCGCCGGCCTTTGAGCCATTTGCCGACAATCTCCTCGGTGCGGCCCGCGGTTTCGACGCCGCCGCCGGCCGGATACACGTCCGCGCTATCAAAGAAATCCACCCCGTTCTCGAATGCAGTGTCCATAATGGCGAAGCTCTGGGCTTCTGCGCACTGCCGCCCGAAGGTCATGGTGCCCAGGCAGATTTCCGAAACGTTCAGGCCGGTTCGTCCCATGCGCTTTGTTTTCATTGTTCCTCCTTCTGTCTCACCAGCAGGGTATCAGTCTGGGGTTTTTGGTGTGACTCGTATATGCTACGCATCCGTAGCGTAGCGCAAGGGCTCATAGCGAAAGGAGAGCGGTATGGCACGGCAGGCAAAAACGCAGGGGAAGGTCGTTCCATTACGGCCACGCAAGAAACCGTCTTCAGTGGCACTATCTCCACAACAGGCAAAAGCACTGCGCAAGCAGGATGCGGCCCATCTCGTCCACGGCTTTGTGCCGCTCGGCTTGCAGCAAAACAAGGGAGTACCCGTTTTTGTCAAAGGCCAAGGCATCTATCTCTGGGATACGGAAGGCAAGAAGTATATCGACGGCCTCGCCTCCCTATGGAATGTGCATATCGGACACGGCCGCAAAGAAATCAACCGCGCCGTGGCCGAGCAGATGAACAAGCTGGCCTTTGCGCCCACGCTGATCGGCCCAACCTCGGTCCCGACCGTCCAACTCGCGGCCAAGCTGGCCAAGATCGCACCCAAGGGTCTGAGTCGGGTGATCCTGACCTCAGGCGGCTCGGAGTCGAACGAGTCGATGATTCGTCTGGTCCGCGCCTATTGGAAAGCCAAAGGGAAGCCCAAGAAGACGAAGTTCATCACTCTGGAACAGGCATATCACGGTACGTCAAGCGGTGCCGCGTCGCTGACCGGTATTCCGCTTTTTAATAATCAGGTCGATCCCGGCCTGCCCGGTGTCATCCATATGCCCCGCCCGTATACCTATCGCGAGAACAATGGCGCGGAGGAGCTTGAAAAAATCATCCGGCGCGAAGGCGCGGGAACGATTGGCGCCTTTGTGGCCGAGCCGATTCAGGGCGTTGGCGGCGTGATTGTTCCGCCCGATGGCTGGTGGCCCAAGATTCGAGAGATCTGCTCGCGCCATAATATCCTCATGGTGTGTGACGAGGTCATTACCGGCTTTGGCCGCACCGGCACCATGTTTGCCTCGACCGGCTTTGGCGTTGTGCCCGATATTCTGGTTTCGGCCAAAGGCGTCACCAGCGGTTATCTGCCACTAGGCGTGGTTCTGTTCAAAGAGGAAATATTCCAGACCTTTTTGGAGACGGGCGATGATTACGCCTTCTGGCATGGCTATACCTATACCGGCCATCCGACCGTCTGCGCTGCGGCCCTGGCCAATCTCGAAATCATCGAAAAGGAGAAACTCGTCCAGAACGCCCGCACCCAGGGCCGCTATTTGCAGAAACGCCTGGCCGCCCTCCACGAGTTGCCCATCGTGGGTGACACACGTGGCAAGGGTCTGATCGCCGCGGTCGAACTGGTCAGAGACAAGGCCACCAAGGAAATGTTCCCGGCCGAGCTGCGCATTGCGCAACAGATCTGGGAAAAAGCCCTGGATAACGGCTTGATTACCCGCGTGGCCGGCGCGAACAGTATTGCGCTCTGTCCCCCCTTAATCATCACCCGAGAGCAGATTGACGAGATGGTGGATACCCTTGGCAGGGCGATTCGAGAAGTGGCACAGGAGCTTGACGGCGAGTGGCAAAGGGCCAGCGGGAAATAACGGACGAGCCCCGTCGAAAAAATTGACAGGGACGGCACCGAGAGCCGTCCCTCTCTTCCTCCTTATCCTCCGTAGCCCGGAGACAGTTCGTGCCGCGTATTCGTCTTGCGTTTCTCGTCGCATGCTTGCTCGCGAGCCTGCCGGGCCGGCTCTGGGCGGAAGCTACACCTGCCCGGCCCGGCGTGATTGTCCTTGAGGGCAACGATCTGCCCTTCCTGCATCAACACGCCCTCTCGCACATTCAGATATTCGCCTTCCATTACACGACGCTGACGCCCATCCCCTTCCAGATTGATGCGCGCGACCGACGCGGCCGGTGGGTCATCAAGGCCGGCCCGCGTCCCAGCCAGGACGACCAGCCAGGGCGATTTGACCTAAACGATGCGATTGTTTTTTTGAGACGGGATATGGGGCAACGCGCCCCTGCGGCAGCGTTTTCAGCCGGCGGGTGGCATGAGGTTCGCCTCGGCTCTGACGAGACCCCGCTTGGCTTTGTCTATATTCGGGTTGGGGTGCAATCGACTCAGCCCACCCGGCCCGGCCTCGTTCGCTACGACCCCCAAAAGGATCACGTGTATGCCGAAGGCTATAGCGTGGCTTTTGATACGCCATTGCCCAGCCACCTCGCTTTTGTGGACTCACCGGGCGATCTGGGCCAGAACCTCATCTCACATGTTGGCGTTGACGCCGAGGTCGATTTTCTGGGCGGGCTGCTGAATATCCGGCGGACCGACAAGGACCTGCACGCCCGACTGTACGGCTACACCCAGGGCCCGGTCCGGGTGATTCGTCGCGCGCGCTATTGGTTTCCCCTGCCCTTTGGCCTCCGCGCCAGGGGACGGATTGACCTCATCTTTTATCCGGACTTTGTCGAGGGCACGGCCCTGGTCAAGCTCAAGATTCCGCCACGTTTTATTTTGGCCGATGGCGAGGTCAGCACCTATTTCAATTTTCTCGATTTCGGCCAGGCCCGGTTATTACAGGCAGACAGGGCGCCCATGGGGAAAAAACAGTCTCCGCGCTGGGCGGCCTTACAGCTTCCCACGGGCCAGACGCTCTTACTGGTCATGCGGCTCGAAGGCGGGCTCCAACAACTTGACCAGCAGACGTATTTTTCCAACACCGGGCCGCCGCACAGCGGGCAGCCGTCCTTTGGATTTCATTTCTCCAATATCGCGCGGCTGGCCGCGGGCAGATATAGACTCTCAGCCTTTGGCGTACTGCTGGAGACGACCGACCCGGAGGTCATTCGCTCCACCGCCGCCTTTTTCCTGTCGCCTCCGTCCGCAAGCGTGACACCAATAGGCGGAGCTGGACACGAGTAGTCTGATGAGTGTAGCGTAAGCCGACCTACAAGACTTCCCCCCTTTAGGAGCGAGGGAACTGAAAATCCCCTCCTTGGAGGGAATTACATACCCTATTAGATAAGCCCTAAATCCGCTAAATCATTGGAAAATTTTTCGCGGGGCTTGGCGACGAACACGTTGGTCGTGTTGGCCCTGTCAACCTCTCCCCGCTTTCGCAGGGTGGCTAGTAGGCATGCCGTCACATGTTCGCCCTACAGCCCTTCCCTACTAGCCCTGGTGCACCAGGGCTTTTTCACACTACCACGCATTTTTCCTAGAGCGTGTTAGGGACTTCCTAACAACCCATTGATTTTATTTAGGTTTTTTACCGGGTCACACAATACCACTTGCTGAGATAGCCCCTGCAAGTCAGCGATTTCTCTGAAGAAAATGAATCGCAATAAAAAAGTGCATAACACCCTCTAGGTATCGTAGGAACAACCGATATCGTGTCAAGTATCCTTGATCCCTCAATTGGACATTCCCCGTTAGTTTGCTATTCTTCACCTGTCTATATCTCGCAACGACCTGTTAAGTCGGGTCGCCTGCTGAATACAACAACCACCTTGGTGTGGGAGTAGCTACCCGCGCTGTGGTGAATATGCAGGGCTCACTTCATTCGTTGCGGTGATATAGACACGGCCCGGCATCCCGCCGGGACTCTGACGACATGGGGGAGCTATGGCTCGGATTATTGGCGTATTTATCGCGTTAGTTCTGTGTTTCCAGATAGGTTGCGTGACTTCATCCCCAGCCCAACTGGTCAAGAGTCAATC
The DNA here is from genome assembly GCA_965232605.1 of uncultured Binatia bacterium (SeqCode). Classification (GTDB taxonomy): domain Bacteria; phylum Desulfobacterota; class Binatia; order Bin18; family Bin18; genus Bin18. The sequence continues at coordinate 123,889 of CBDDQA010000002.1, forward strand.
ACGGTCAGTTGCCATACTAGAATGGTTGAAGGGAACGTGGGATTTAACTGTCAAAATACCCCAAAAACAGCCTACAACCTTTGTATATCATTTTGATCGTGTGTGGTCAGAGCAGAAGTATGGGCGGCAACAGGCTTATCTAATTGGAAGGGATATGTTGGATGGGTCGGATACCCTCACCATTCCAGGTGATCCGCCCTATGATTTTCTGATGGTGGATGTTGATACCGGGGAACTCGGTAGCTTCATCTGTCATGCCTACGTATTCAACCATAGAGGTAGCAACTATATTGAAGGGAATTTTGTTTCCTATTCAAATGGAAGAAGTCGTGATATCGGCAGTTGCATAGATAACTTTGAAATAAGGCGATTTAGTTCATTTGTCGGTGTTCGCAAATAACCACAAAAATTTACACGTAAATTTTGGGAACTATATTGAATGCTAGAACGGAGCGAAAAATGAAGATATCCACAGGTAGAGGAGACAGCATCATTTTCGTATCCCGCCAAGACCCTTCGACGCGTAGTGCTCCTGCGCGGCTTGCAACCTCTCGCCTTGATGGTTACACCTCTCGAACAGCCGGTTCCTCCACTCGATGGTGCCAGCGCTGTGTTCGCTAGGCGTCACAGGCAAGCCAAAAATATAAGGACGCCCTTGGTGGATGATTCCTATCGTACGAGCGATATCGATCCGATAGATTCCCACGAGTTGAGGAGCACCTCCAGAGCGCGGATCATATCCGTGGTCGAGTGAGTCACATAAGGCACTAAAGATCGCTCGGCTAGTCTGTCTCTGGATTGAGCTGTCCCATCGCTGCTTCCATCGACATATAGAGTTGCGGCCAGTCCCCCAGACTGCAACCGTATCGGAGGTTATAGGTATCTCATACTGTCCGGATGACCACTCACCGTCCCATTTCAGCCAGAAGAAATGAAACTCACTGCCCATTTTTTCTCCTGTCCTCGTCGCATATGCAATTCGAAAGGAGTTTTGAGCATGAGAGGGAAACTGCTCAAAAGATTCCCTTACCACGCTTTTTATCCACTCGAAGCGGTTTTCTGGTGTTCCTTCATTCCCAATAGCCCGACCGTCGTCAATTATGTCGACGATCTGACCCAATATGAGGGATGGGAAGAGCACGTCCCCAACATAAGCAAGCACCTCAGGCCGGGTACGACTCGCAAAGACTTTCCTTCCAAAGTCCCATACGGATTGGTGGGTTTCCCATGACACCCTACTGTCTGTGGCGATATATATTGAAGATGGCCCCCGCTGGTCGACACCGACCCACGATACTAGGGAAGTCATAAGTGTCCTTGGGATTGACAACCAAGTATCACCGAGGAATGATTATCAAAGTTGCCGCGAGAGCCTCTTTCACACCGTCGAGCTCTGGCGGCAACTCCCCAGCCTTCCCCCAGACAGTCTAAAGATTTTGACTGCTTGGGGGAAGGGTCGAGTGTGGCGGCCCTCAGTCCTCTGGACTGAGGTGCTTTGGGGTCCGAGTAATATGGCCAGCCCAATACGCATTGTCCAAAAAATCCAGGAGATAGGGTTTCGATTTTCTTGAACGCCCGCCCCGCTTTTTGTAGCTCTCCCTACTCCATCGCCTCGGTCGCCTCTAATAAGTATTGGTCGGTCAGGATATCGGATGGTAATTCTTGCGCGACCGCCGGACAGCAGAGGATAAAGAACAAGAAGAAAAGTCAGGGTTGGTTTCATGGGTCTTGGCTCCATACGATCAGTGGGATTTTCCTGTCATGTCCAGTATCTGCATCAAATCCACGGCCTCCGAGAAGACTGTCGAGCGGTGATAGCCTCTAGCAATCACCGCTCCCAGACTTTTAACTGATCAAAAGGGGCCTTTTCATCAAGGATACGCTGCCACGCCCCGTAGGTTGGGTTAGGAAGAACAAACCATTTATCCCCCCACTTCTCTTGAGCCTGGATAGCCTCTAGCCGTCGAGATTCAATGGTTGTTTCTTTGCCGGGATCAAAGACTTCTGCAAAGTCTCCAAGAGCATCCCCAATCAGAGCAATAATATTGTACTTCTGCTCTACAGATTGACGGCGAGCTTCTTTCCCTGAGGTTTCTTTTTTCAGTAATAGACGCAACGTTGAGCGGTCGGAGAGTCCGTCGGTTTTGACTCCCAAATTCTTCAGAGTGTCAATAGTCGCCGCTCGTTCTACCTCGCTATCTCTTCGGTTGGAAATATAAATAACGGTCACACCAAGCGTTTCCATTCTTTCGATAAAGGATAACGCACCGGGGATAAGAGTGGATTGTGAGACCCCGTCCTCAACCCACGACTTCCAGAGGTCGCTATTGTATGTTTTGTCCGATTTCAGCAGATAGACCTGAAAGGGACTATTATCGATAACAGTCTCATCAAGATCAAGTATCACAGCCGGAGGGCGGCTATTGGAAGCAGCCGAGTCAAGCTGTGATTCCACAGCACGTTGCGCAACCTTATAGGTTTGCAGAGCAAGGGCAGTATATTCGGCAGAGGTTTGTAACCACCGAATGGCACGAAGCCCATTAGGTGGCTGTTTCTCAACAGGGGCAGTATATTTGGCAGAGGTTTGTAACCACTGAATGGTGCGAAGCCCATCCGACGCCCGCTCCTCAACATTCCCTTTTTCTCCGTAAAGAAAGGAGCCGAAATAGCCCAGTGCTCGTTCGTTAAAGTTAATTTCAGTATGGCCATACCCCATGCGGCCAACTGCGGCAATCACGACCAATAAAATTGCGAGTTTGGATGCACCCCAGAGTTGACCGACCCAGGCGGAGCCTCGTTTATTCCGCCAATGCCTTACCACGCTCGCAAGGAAAGCCACTAAAACAAATACAATCCCCCATGAAGCAATCAGAAAACTACTCCGAGTGTATTCTATTTGACGCTGAATAGATTGGAGTTCATCGTAGTACGTCTCTTGTTTATAGGCCCAATTTTTTGCCTGATAGTAGAGTTTATTGATGAAGCGCGTGGCGATCTTCTTCTGGTCCTGACAGTCCAGGCCCCTATCGTTCTCGTTTTGGAGAAATTTTTTAGGCTTTTTAACAAAAGATTGAAAACGCGGATTATCTCCCGCTAGACGCTCGAGATAGTCTGAATGAATAGAAAAGTATTCTCTCCCAAGTCCCTTGAGGTCACAGGATTCTCCCTGCTCACAATTCCTGAAGAGAGTAGCGAATCGGTAATGTCCTTCTGATCGAAGGATGCGCGCCTGAAGAGATGGAATTGCGGTACTAATGTATTCAAGACTGAACACTGTTTTTGGATATATTTTTTCACTGTCTGTGAGATGGTCTGTAAGATTCTCGACGATGACTCCAAAGCCAAAAAGAATAGGGAGGAGTGAAGCTATCATCCATCCATCAGGGGCGGGGAAGAAGAAGTGGGTCCGTATCCAGGTCCATAAGGGACTTGGCTGCTGAATATATATCCACCACGCCATCAAGAGAATAATGACGCCAAAGATGCCGACCGAGAGGGTCCCAAAAATATCGAGAATGTCTAAAGAGATCATTATTTAAATCTCCAGAATAACCAGGCACAACCTTATTCTTTCTAATATATCCCTACACCCCCTGCTCAACCAGGCTCCAGCCGGCCGCGCAGAGCTGTTTGCACTTTTCCCCGCGGGTGATGGCTTCGGGTGAGCTGGCATTGCCTTCGAGGCCGCGCTTGTAGACGCCCTGCACGATGGCGGCCAGCCGGAAGAGCGAGAACACCAGATAGAATTTCCACTCCGGGATATCTTGCTGGCCCGTCTTCTGACAGTACCAAGCGACATATTCCTCCTCGGACGGGATGCCGTAGCTGGCGTAGTCAATGCTGGTCAGGTCGCCGCGCATATCGTCCGGGACGTAGTACGGCAGGCAGTTATAGGACAAGTCGGATAGGGGCGCGCCCAGCGTACTCAGCTCCCAGTCCACCACGGCCAGCACCCGAGGCTCGGCATGATGGAATATCATGTTTTCCAGACGAAAATCCCCGTGGGCGATGGTTGTTTCGTGATGCGCGGGCAGATGTTCGGGCAGCCATTGCATGAGGTTTTCCATGGCCGGCAGGTCGTCGGTCTTGCTGGCCTCATACTGCTTGGACCAGCGTCGCACCTGGCGCTCCATATATCCGCCGACTTTACCGTAGCCTTCCAGCCCGACGGCCCGAAAATCGACCTGATGGAGTTTGGCCATGACGTCGACCATGGCCTGGTAAATCTCGCGGCGTTCCGCCGGGGCCAACTCGGGCAATTCATAGCCACGGAAAACCCGGCCATCCACAAAATCCATGATATAGAAGTCCACCCCGATAACGCCGGGGTCCTGGCACAGGACATGGGGTTTGGCGACCGGCACATCGGTCTTCCACAAAGCGGAAATGACCCGGAACTCACGGTCAACCGCGTGGGCGGAAGGCAGGAGTTTGCCCGGCGGTTTTTTGCGCAGCACATAACGCCTGCCCGCGCCGTCGGTCAATACAAAGGTCGGGTTGGACATACCGCCCCGGACCTGGCCGACGTCTAGTGGCGCGGTAAAGCCGTCAACGTGCTGCTGCATATAGCCCTCAAGGGCGGCTTCATCAAAGCGATGCTGGTCCAGCACCGGCGCGGTTTCGGTGGTGAGCGAGGTGCGCGGCGTCAGCATCATTTCGGTTTCGGATGTTGTCATGGCTTCCCTCCCCGGTAACGTTCGGGCGTGCGGTTTTCGACCTGTTTCAAACACTCCCGCAGGCAGAACGCAAGGCCGGAGCGTCCCGAGATTAGAGAATCCGGGTCTCTCGCTGGCGACCGAGTTCGATTAAATGGAGTCGGCTATCGCGTACTTCCAGACGGGTACACGAGCAGTTATCAGGCTCAAAGCAGATGACCCGGTCATCCTGCGTGGCCGCGCCGACCGCCACGTTAATGGCAACGAAGTGGGAGGTGACGACGGTGGTGGTCTTGAGGGCAAGCAGGGCGGCCACGACCCGATGACGCCACTCCTGATACTGGGGCGCGAGATCACTCCAACGGCCGCGCATGGCCCGTCTGAGCCAAGCCGTGCGGGCTTGCAGATCCTTTGTCGGAGAAGGGATCTCCGCCACCGCCGGTTCGATTCGGGCCTGGACCTTCCAACGTTTCTCAAACGCCGCGGCGGTCTGGCGCGTGCGCCGGAGTGGGCTGGTGACAACGGGCAGCGGTCCCAGCGCTTCCAATTCATTCGCTATGGCCTCGGCTTGGACCAGACCAGTGGCATCGAGCCCTGGGTCGTAGGCCTGATCAAAGCCGGCGCTGGCCTGTCCGTGGCGGATGAGATACAGCGTTGCAGGATTCGTAGACATGCTTGTCCTTGGTAGTCGGCGCTTGCGTATCCGTCAGCTCATATCCGGGGGCGTCTCCGGCGGGAGGCTGCGAATCGCGTTTGCGGTCAGAGCATTCAAAAGTTCTTGCAAGAAATCGTCCTGTTCAAACCTGGTGATGAGGGCCTGCCAGAGCGCCGGGTTGGTATAGCCACGAATGCACGGGACGACGAATTGTTCACGGTAGGCGTTCAAGGCGTCCGTGTACAGAGTGAGTCCGGTTCGATACTGTTCCAGCCCGCCCCGATAGCGGGACAAGGCCTCGGCATAGACCTCACGAGCCTGGCAGTATGCCTCCTGCGGGATCAGCCTTTTCCGATAGGCGGCCTTGGCTTCAAGAAACCGCTCATGGGCCAGTCGGATATCCTGCTCCCACTGCCGGCGCGTCGCCGCGTGTTGGTCTCTCAGTTGTACAAGCAGGGTGCGCTTGGGCCGCACGATGGTCCGACGGATCTTCCCAATCTGTCGGGCTAATACCTGGTCGTATTCCTCGGGAGGGTGGAGGCGTAAGTTCTGGTAGATGGCCTCCTGTCCCTGGGTTTTCGATTCGGCCTCGCGAACCGTTCCCTGAGTCGTCCGCAGTCCATGCAAAAGAACGCCGACGCTTCGCTCAACCTCTTTCAGGCGCTCGCCACAGGCCGCGAACGCCACGCCAGCACTCGATAACCAGACAATACAGGCGCAGCAGACCGATCCCCAGTGACAAAGAACCAGAGCACAGGAGAAACGGGCGCTTCGCATCCTAGACGGGCAGGACGGTAACATTGAGGGAATAGGCAATGCTGTCTTTCAAGAGCCCACGCACATAGCAGCCCTTTTCCGCCCGGGTGACTACCGTTCGGACCGTCTCTTCAGACGCGGTACTACGCACGGTCAGGTCAAGGGCTATGGTTTTCACAAACCCTTTTGTGTTCGACCTGGCGGAAACCGACGCCCCGGCAAGCGGAACTTTTCGCGCCCGGGCCGTGATCTCAAGGGACATCAGCAGACAGCCACACAGGCTGCCCAGGAAGGCCGTGATCGGATCGGGGGCCGCTCCATTACCGCCTAATGCTTTGGGCTCATCAAGCGTCCAGGCGTGCTGACCGGCCCGGAGTTCAACCCGACCCGAATCGCTCGCCAGAGAGCCGACAGCATGGCGAAACCCACCCGGTGCTGTGCTGCTGTCCATCGCGCTTTTGATTCCGTGCAGCCGTTAGGATTAAAACTCGATCAGTTCCAACACGGTTCCGTCGGGGTCATGGAAGCACACAAAGCGGGTCATTCCGCCACCGAGGATGGTCTCCTGGGGCGGCGAGAGGAATGTGACTCCCTTGGCCTTGAGGTCGTCATACTCCTGCATCAGGTTTTTCGTTTTCAGGGCAATGCGGGCAATACCGGCGTGGGCGAGATGCGGATAAGGGGTTCCGTCCGTCTTGGGCTGCTTCCATTCGATCAGGTCGATGCGCGTCGCATGGGGGTTGTCGCCCAGCATCAAGAGCGCGGCCCGGGCCTGTCCGTTCGGAATCTGTAGGCCGGCGTCCAGTTGCGGGCTGCTGCCGGTACCAAGATCGTTGACAACCCGAAAGCCCAGCATTTGATAGAACGCGAGCGAGCGTTCAAAGTCGGAGACATTGATGTTGACATGAAAAATACTTTGAATCATGGCTTCCTCGCCTTCACATCCGACGCCTTGGGCGGGTAGACAATCGCTTCAACCTGAGGCGTCTGCTGTCGCGCCGGATTGGCCCGGAAGGTTTTTTCGAGTTCGCGGTCCAGGACGTCCTCGGCGACATAGCCGGTAAACGCACGCTGCACCGTGCCGTCGGGGGCAAAGAGAAAACTGCTGGGCAGGGCAAACACCTGATAGCGCAGACCGATCTCGTCCGAGAGGTCGCGGCCAATGGCGTACGGGATATTGTATTTGCGGACAAAGTCCCGCACCCCGTCTTCTTCACTCTGCAAGGCCACCCCGATCACGGCAAATCCGTGGCGTTTATACTTGTGGTACATGCGGACCAAGGCCGGCGTTTCGATGACGCACGGGCCGCACCAGGTCGCCCAGAAATTGACCAGAACCACTTTGCCCTCATAGTCGGACAGACTCACCCGGTCGCCATCAATGGTCGTCAGGGTAAAATTATAGTCGCCGTATCTATTCGGCGCCGGCAGCGCGTCCGACGCCACCGGCGTGGAAGCATCCGCTTCCTGGACCTCGCTGACAAGGAGTTCTTCCGGGTTCAAAAAAGTCAGCCGCGACGAGACCCAGGCGAGCTTATCGGTAAAGATGAGCAAACCGACCAGGACGAGCAACATGCCGGCCGTCACTTCCATTTGCCGCAGATAGCCCTTCATCCCCTGGAAGAGCGACAGAAAGCCGTTCAGGAAGGCGGCCGAGAGCATAAACGGGATGCCGAGGCCGAGCGAATACACCGCCAGCAGGAGAACCCCCTGACTGAGCGTTTCGGTTGTGGCGGCTATGGCCAGAATACCGGCCAGAATCGGGCCAACGCACGGCGTCCAGCCAAAGGCAAAAAACAGCCCCGCCACAAAAGCCCGGATCATACCAGGTTCCGCCGGCTCCTTGGAAAAGCGGCGTTCCCGGAGTAAGGCCGGGATGGGCAATACCCCGGCCAGATGCAGCCCCAGGACCATAATGCCCAGCCCGGCGATGCCTTTGAGGATGCCCAGGTTTGATCTGAGCAGCCCACTCACCGCAGAGGCCGAGGCGCCGAGGGCAATAAATACCAGAGAGAAGCCGAGCACAAAGGGGATGCTCTTGAGCAGCGCGCCGGTCATCAGCTGGGCCGAGCGCTGGCGGGCGGTGAGTTGCTCAAAACTCATGCCGGTAATAAAGGTCAAATAGCCCGGCACAATGGGCAGGACGCACGGCGAGGCAAAAGACAGCAAGCCGGCCAGCAGGGCAATACCAAGTCCGATATCCATCGTTGGCGAGCATACCACAGAACGAACGCAGGAGCGATACGGCGGGAGAGACACGCGCGGACGAGCCGGCGTCCACCCCTCCGACGGCCCTAATCCACCAGCACCGTCATCTCCACGAAGGAGGGCGTCTCGGCAGTATGATAGACCGTGTTGGTCGCCACGCGGCTCCCCGTCCTCGCGCTCGTGCGCGAGGACGGGGAGCCGTGCATAGGATTGGAACCCGTATTGAGACAGCCTTCCAATCTTTCGTAATCGCCCAGGTGAGCCCGCATCAGACTTTTCCACAGTTTGCCATGATTCGGCACGGAAAAATGCAGGAGTTCATGGACGATAACATAGTCCCAGAGTGCAGCGTCAAGATTGAGCAACTCGCGGTTGAAGTTCAGATGGCCGTTCGTTGAGCAGGACGCCCACTTGTTGCGCATCGGACGAATGCTCAGCCTGACGATCTTTACGTCCAATTTCTCAGCCCAGGAATGGACGCGTTGCTTGAACTCCCGTTTCTGGTCGGTCGCCGACATGGATTAACCTTGCCCGCCCCGCTCCAGCAAGGTGAACAGCGCATCGACCAGCGCCGTCACCCGCTCAAGCTCCTCTGTCTCCGCGAGAATGGCAAAGGTCACCTCCTGGCGCAGTTCGCGGAGCGCATTCTCGCTGTGTTTCCAATTGGGGAAGAAGGTGAACAGCGCATCGACCAGCGCCGTCACCCGCTCAAGCTCCTCTGTCTCCGCGAGAATGGCAAAGGTCACCTCCTGGCGCAGTTCGCGGAGCGCATTCTCGCTGTGTTTCCAATTGGGGAAGTCAGAGAAGGCTTGACGAATGGTGCGACTGACCGCCTCTGCATTTTCGACCCCGGCATCCGACAGACTCCGATACACGAAATACGTCAGGCCATCAAAGGACTTCTCCGCCTGTTCCTTTTTGCGCGCTTCGTTCTTGGCGACTTCCTGGAATAGAGCTTTCAGGGCCTCGGCAGCGCTGGACTGGCGACTTTCAAAACTTTCCTGTACGGCCCGGGCGCGCTCGGCCATGGCGATCAGATACGGATCCTCGCTGCCTTCCTCCGCTACTTTTTCAATGCTTTTGATCAAGTTGATGACCTGGGTTCCGGCGCTGCCCTGTCGCTTCTTGATGAGATCAACGGTGTCCGCGTTGATTTCGACGAGCCCTTCGAGCGCTTCCACGCCATACGAACTCACCTGCTCCCGGACCAACATCGCCGTTTTCCTTTGAAATTCCCGGTCGGCCTGAATACGTTTGGCGTAAGCCTTCCGCACAATCTGGAAGATTGCGGCTAAGGTTCCATACGTTTCCATGAACGGCCGCAGAAAGGCATCCGGTGAGATGATCTCATACAGCATCTCGATCTCTTTGTATTCCCGAAAGAACTCTTTCCGCCGCTCAGGGGCGCGGAAGTGCTCAATCAGGCTATCGACGTCCTTGTCGTTAAAGGCGTGTGTGATGAGGCCGAGATATTCCGGCGCTTTCTGCTCCAGCTTGTTTTTGAAGAGCGCCTTCAGGAGTGTGAGGTCTTTGACGATGGCGTTGATCTCCTTGCTGTCGAAGGCGAGTGCCTTTTCGAGTTTATCGAAGATGCCGACGAAATCGAGGACGAAGCCGTGGGGCTTCACCATCCCCTGCGCCTCGTTTTCGTAGGGGCGGTTCACCCGGGCGATGGCCTGGAGCAGGGTATGGTCGCGCATCGGCTTATCGAGATACATGGCGTAGAGCAGCGGCGCGTCAAAGCCGGTCAGCAGCTTCTCGGTGACGATGAGGATTTTCGGGTTCTGGTCGCGCTTGCCGAAGCGCTTACGAATCTGCCGCTCCCGCTTCGAGTCCAGGTGAAATGCCTTCAGCAGCGCGGAGTCGTTATTGTTCCCGGTATAAACGACCTCGGAGTACTCGGGCGGCAGGAATTCGTCGAGGGCGTGTTTGTAGTGGGCGCAGGCTTCGCGGTCGACGCCGACGAGGAAAGCCTTGTAGCCGAGCGGTTCGACGTTCTCCACGTAGTGCCTGGCCACATACTGCGCCACCTGCGTAATTCGCTCCTGACCCTTGAGGAAGTTCTTCAAATGAACCGCGCGCTCCAGAATCTTGTTGAGTGCTTCAATATCCGCTACCCCCTCGGCCGCGGCGAGGGAGAGAAACTCCGCGTCCAAGGTCTCGTGCGGGACGAGCATCTTGTTGGGGGCGAGTTGGTAGTAGAGCGGGAGCGTGGTGCCGTCCTCAATGCTGTCGGCAATGGAGTACTTGTGCAGATAGCCTTTGTCATCCTCGCAGCCGAAGGTCTTGAAGGTACCCTGGCCATAGGCGGTCTTGTCCACCGGGGTGCCGGTGAAACCGATGTAGGTGGCGTTCGGCAGGCCGGCCATGAGAAAGTTGCCGAGATCGCCGCCGGTGGTGCGGTGGGCTTCGTCTATGAGGATGTAGATATTCGAGCGGGTGTTGAGAGCCGCCGGCATGTCGCGGAACTTGTGGATCGTCGTGACGATGATGCCCCGATAGTCGTCCTTCAACAACTGGTTGAGCCGCTCGATGCTGTCGGCGTGTTCCAGGTTGCCCAGGCCGAGGGCGGCCAGGTTCTTGAGCATCTGGTCTTCCAACTCGTTGCGGTCAATCATGAGCAGGACGGTCGGCTTGTCGGCCTCGGGCGCGCGGAAAAGCCGCTCTGCCGCTTTGATCATGGTGAAGGTCTTGCCGCTGCCCTGGGTGTGCCAGACAAGGCCACGGGTGCGGTCGGGGGCAAGAGCGCGTCCGACGGTAGCGTCCACCGCGCCGGTCTGGTGCTGGCGCAGAATGTATTTGTTCAGTTCCTCATCCTTTTCGGCAAAGATGATGTAGTCCTTCAGGAAAGCGAGCACCTGGGGGATGGCACAGAAGCTCTGCACCTTGGCCTCCAGCTTGCCGGCCTCGGTATCCTTCCAGTTGAAAATGTTGCGTCGCACCGTGTTCCAGGTCACGCCGTAGGAAAAGCCGATGGCGTCGGTGGCGATGAAGAGTTGCTGGGGGATGAACAGCTCGGGTGTCTCGCGGTGGTAACGGCGGATTTGGTCCACGCCGAGGGCTATTGCCTCGTCTTTGGTGGCGTTCTTGCATTCAATCACCAGCACGGGAATGCCGTTGATAAGAAAGACGACATCCTCTCGTGTGCCATAGTGGCCGTTGTGAAAAGCCCACTCTTCGGTGACCTCAAACACGTTGCGCGTCGGGTCGTGGTAATCAATCAGGATCAGGTCACGCTCGCGGTTCTCCTCGTGGTCAAGGAATTTTCCCCGGTTGCGCAGGTGCTCGACGAATTCCCGGTTGCCGTAGATGTCGGTATGGAGATGGCGGAACTGGCCGAGTAACGTGTCCTCGGCCTCGGTATAGCGCGGGTTGAATTCCCGCACTTTGGCGTCAAGCAGGGCGTCGAAGAAAAACGACAACGGAGGGGAGGCAGGAGTACCCCCTCTCCGTTGCTCGGCTTGCTCGCGGGGTACAAACGTCCAACCGATAGCCTCGGCGTATGTGAGAATGCGGGCTTGGACGGTTTTGTGTTCGGTGGGGGTGGGCATGGTCAAAGTGCGTTGACCTTATTGAACAATTTCTTTAAATGCTGAACTGACAGATCAAGAATGGGCTCATATATGAAAGAATTCAGGTGAATGTTCTCAGGCGTCATCAAGTTCACCTGATCAAGCAACCGGATGTTTTTCCTTTCTCCGGGAAAGTCCTCTTTAAATCGTTTGATTAGCACAATTGTTTGATTGTCAGTTATTCCACGCAGGAATGGTTCGTCGTTGATCTGTGCAATCATGAAATCTTCAGCTTTCAATCGGATAGCGATTGAAAGCGTTATCTTGTTTTCGAGAACGGATGTCTCAGATGAGTCTGCGGCAATTGACGAAGCAACCTCGTAAATCAACTCTTTGACAATCTTGTCAAGGTTAGGCAGAGCCAACGCCTGCTGGTCATGTAAAATGTGCTTAATCAACTCTTCGAGGTTGGCGACTAAGAACCGTTCAGTGGCAGGCTTCTTAATGTGAAGCAAAGACGTCAACTTGTCATATGAAGCGCTATCCCCGGAGAATTCCGCCAAATTCCTTAGAAAGGGAATCGATGCGATAAGCATCGAATTGTCGTTTAGGTGTTCACGCCAGTGGGAAAATGGAGCCGATTTCTGATAGACCTCCTCCTGGAGAGTTACGGTTCCGTTCTCTTTGCTGGCGAGAATACGGTTCGGACGCTTCACCTTGAGTCGGCTGGACACCGTTCTGTAGAAGTCGAAATTGTGGCTCAAGATCAACAGCTGAAACCCGTTCTCAGTGCTCATTTCCATCAGATACTCAATTATTGCGTATTTATTTTTGTAGTCGAAAGAATCAGCGATATCGTCGATAATAAAGAGAGTGCTCTGCCCCGCAGCCTTACGTGCTTCTACTTCAAAAATGATATTCAGTATGTAAAGCGCCCGGCTTTCCCCGTTACTCAATACTCTCTTGAGATCTGTCTCCTCTATCGAGACCGTTACAGATTCTTCATCGTCCGGGTCTTCCAAAAAATCAAAGCATATACTTGGAGCATCACTTTTGAGAATTACGTCATCTTGGTTGTCTATTCGGACAACAAATGGAACGGAAAAGCGTTCGTTGAAGATGTTAATCACTTCGGCCCATTTCGTCGTTTCAGCTTTCGCCGCCGTTATGATTTTAGCAATTTCTTCCCCTCCCTCACTGTAAGAAGAAAGGAGTTCCTGATAGGTGTTCTTGGAACGAATGAGATATTCAATCCATAGCTTCTGTCGGAGTCGTCCGGGATTGACAAGTTCCCCAAGGACGACTTGATTGTCCTCTAAGCAGGTTCGAAATTTCCTCAAATCTGCATTCTTCCGAAGCTGCTTGTCGATCTCCTCGAAGGAAGACCTCAGCGAATCATCAGTGAGAATGAGGTCTTTCTCGGCTTGGATAGCAGCCTCCAAGTCTTTGAGGGTCCTAACTTCAGTTTTTTCACCGTTTATCCGGAGGAAGACGGAATGATCAGCCTTGAAGAATCCATTTGTGTTTAGATTTTTCGCGATATCAGCAGCATTATTGTGAGTAAACACACCTTTCCTAAAGAAGGTGGATCGACTCACCAATTCATCGTACTTCTGTATATATTCTTGGATCTTGCTGATGAACTCGGGATCTTTGAGGACGTCCTCCACCTTCGGATTAAAAATATCAGCATATGTAATGTTCCCGAGCTGAGTTTCTTCCCCCTTCTCAACCTCCTCCCGGACTCTGACTAAAGCCTGGTAAAAGTTATTCGGATCATGTGTGATCGAATCGGAGAATTGTTCTCGAATCTCCTTTTTTAATCCCGTTAATGCCTTCAGCTCCTTAGTCAGGGTCTCTGCCTTCTCGTCGATCTCCTTATGAATTTCTTCGTAGCGCTTCTTCAGGGCGTCATTCACTAGGGCGTGTCATCAGTTAGTACGCATCTCTGGTCGGCTTTCCAGTCTCGCTGCGGTATACTTCCTTGGTCAGCACGAGAGGAGAGAGGAGCGACAATGGCGAGACGGTATGCTCTGCGGGAGGACCAGTGGGAGCGGATTGAGGCGTTGCTGCCGGGCCGGGCGGGGCATGTGGGGGGCACGGCGCAGGATAACCGGTTGTTTGTGGAAGCGGTCTTATACCGCTATCGGGCGGGCATTCCCTGGCGGGACCTGCCGGCGCGGTTTGGGGATTTTCGGGTGATTCATACCCGGCATATGCGCTGGAGTCGGAGTGGGGTGTGGGCGCGGGTGTTCGAGCACCTCGCGGCTGACGCTGACAACGAATACGCTATGATTGACGCCACGATCATCCGGGCGCATCAACATGCGGCCGGGGCAAAAGGGGGGACCAAAGGACGGAATGCCTCGGGCGCTCGCGCGGGGGCTTGAGTACCAAGCTCCATGCGACCTGTGATGCCTTGGGCAATCCGACCAGCTTCCATCTCACGCCCGGCCACGCCTCGGACCTCGCCGGGGCGGATGCGCTGCTCCCGGACTTAGTGCCGCACGTCCAGGCCGTGCTGGCGGATCGCGCCTATGAGGCTCAAGCGCGCGTCCTAGACCTGTTAGAGCAGGCGGGGGTGACGATTGTGATTCCCCCCAAGGCCAATCGGACCCAGCCCCGCGCCTATGATACGCACCTCTATCAAGCGCGTCATTTGATTGAAAACTTCTTCGCCAAACTCAAACAATATCGGGCGCTTGCCACGCGCTATGACAAACGCGCCGTTAGCTTTCTGGGCGCGATCTATCTCGCCGCCTCGGTCATCCTCCTTAACTGATGACACACCCTAGGAGGGTTGAAATCCGATCAGACCGATAGCCTTCATTGTAGGGCTCGATGACGAAGATACTTTCTGGAGCAATTTCGTCCTCGTTCTCATCTCGGATAATCCTTTTTGTTTCATTCGATCTCCAAATACGGTCCGTCGAGACATCGCCCTTACTCACGTCTCGGAATGTATTCGCAAGAGACGTCTTCATGACGCCATTCGGCGCATAAACAGTGAATACATTACCATTCGTTTCGAAATCAAAATCTGCTTGAAGCTTATTGATCCCGTAACAGTGTTCGAGGTCGATATGGAGTTTTTTCATGTGGTAAGCCTCCTATTTATGAGACGAGTTCTAGTTTCAAATTGTGAACACGAACCTTCGCGGTCATTAGTTCGTGAAGGAGGGTGCGGAAGAGGTCTTGGAGTGCATTCCGCTTCGACGATGCGATATCTTGCTTCGAATCGATCAATTCTAGGTGCGCAACTATCTCGTCCTGCTGATTCTTAGGCGGGAGCGGCATCTGGGTATTTTTCACTGCGCCCACGTTGAAGTGTTGCTGCGCGAGGCCAATCTTCCCCGCCTGTACTTGGATATTCGCAGCGTCTGAGTTGAAGAACCGGCTCAAGTAATGGCTGCGTAGCTTCGCCTCATTCGGTCGCACGAAGATCAGATCGATGCAGTTGCTTCCGTCGAATTCAGGAGGAACAACGCAGGATGTTCCAGGATAGCCCGTCCGCACGATTAGAACATCTCCAGCAGACAATTTTGATTTTTTCACCGGGCCGTTGTTCGCCTCTTGAGAAATGTAAACCATTGGCTCAGCTTGGATCCGATCTTCCCGGACATTCTGTGAACGGAATGCCGGAACGCCATCGGGCACGTAGTAACTCGACGGCTTCACAACGATTCCGACGCTGATCGTATCGCAAACATCTTCGCACCGAACTAAATCCCAACTTTCCGGGAGGAGCCCAATTTCGGTTTGTTTTTGGGGTTCGTTGCGGAGGCCTTCGGTGAAGAGCTTGTGCATAAGGGCCTTTTTCAGTTCGGTGGTGGTCTGAATGATTCGCTCCTGCGCTTCAATCGCCCGCTGCACTGTCGAAAGGATGTGCGCGATCTTCTTCTGCTCGGGGAGAGGGGGGAGTGGGAGTACGTGGCTGTTCAGAATGCCCTTTGTTAGCTGCGGTTGGCCTGAGCCAGTCTTTAGTCCCTTCGTTGAAAACTCCTGAAGCGCGAAGAAGAGGAAGTCCTTGTTGAGACAGTCTTTCTCGAAGAGGATCATCGCGTTGTTGGTCACAAAGGATTTTTCGGGAGAACGATTGATCGTGCCACAGGTTGATCCGCGACAGGTTATTAGAACCCGCTCTTCTTCGAGGAAGTAGCTGTCGCAGTAGCCGATACAGCCGTTTGCTCCGAACACCGGATGCCTGCCTATCTCATGAATTTCTTTCTGCGGCAGTATCTTACCCTGCTTCATTTGGTCGCAAACTTCGTCGAGTCGCCCACTACCCCAAGAGTCCGGCATCTCATAGTTTTCGACTCGCGACTCAAAGACACTCATACTCCAACCCTCTCCAATCCAAGCGGGAGGAATCTCTTTGTACAACACGACCGTTTCGATGTCGGCCCTATTGTTCCGCCCAATCGTTCCCATCCGAGCGTCGCCCCGTGCCGCCGACGATGGAGCTATGCTCAGCGATTCAAGTTCTCCAATTTGGTTACCCATTCGTTGAAGAGCGGGCATGACTCACGCATTCTGTTAATTCCGATTTCCTGAGCGATGCTGATACCAGTCACGGTCTTCTTGAATCGGTCAGACAAGCCTTCTAGCTGCTTGGATGGAGCAGTCTGGGGATTGTCGTTGATCTTCTCCGGTTCGTCGTCGTATCCAGAAAGAATTTTCTGCACCTCTTCTGGCCGAACGTTCAATTTTTGGGCCAGAATTTCGGCATCACTGAAGAGCAGTGCCTCAAACTCGAACATCGAAACATAGGGTATGAATCGCCGCTGTGCATCTTGATCGCTGAAGAGTTCGTTTACCCGCTTCCGGGTCGCTTCGTTCATCACTCGCGCCTTCGGTGTGTGGCGTCTTTTACGTTTTGACTCCTCGTAGCCAGGCCAATCACCCTTAATACCGAAGTAATCGACAAGCAACGTCAGCCAGGTTTCGTTTCTTTGCT
This sequence comes from uncultured Binatia bacterium (SeqCode), assembly GCA_965232605.1. Lineage (GTDB taxonomy): Bacteria > Desulfobacterota > Binatia > Bin18 > Bin18 > Bin18. The sequence continues at coordinate 140,632 of CBDDQA010000002.1, forward strand.
TGAGATGGTGTTCAATGTCATTTCTAGCCCGTGAAAAACGAACATCACCGCCCTTCTGGCCGGGCTTTGTCAGGATAATCGGGGTGAGGTAGACCTCCGTCCGCGCAAGATAGGGACCGAGAATATCTTGAATAAAGATCCTCTCGGTTGGACCTTCAACCAGCGCGACCACTTCTACGGTCCTACTCATAAACCGGCCCCCCCGAAATGACATTTTTACTCCACAGTTCGCCCACGGAATAACTTTCAAGCCATGCTTGATAGTCCTCTTCGTTCAGGCGTTCAAACGTGGACGCGCCCCTTTTCCGATTAACCACAACGACATCCTCAACCGAGAAGTTGTCGATGAGTGCCGGCGACTGTGTTGCCACGATGAGCTGGGTGCGCTTCGATGCGTTTTGAATCAGCTCTGCCAAAATGCTGATTGCGTCGGGATGTAGTCCCAACTCCGGTTCGTCAATGATTGAGGAAGAGGGAGGGTCGGGCTGCAATAAGGCGGTTGCCAGACAGATAAACCGGATACTGCCGTCGGAGAAATGATACGGCTGCATCGGGTAATCCGAACCCTTGGCGCGCCATGAGAGCGCCACCTTCTGTTTCGGTCCGAAGCTTTCTGCGTCAAGGAGAAAGTCATCGAGATAGGGAATCACCAATTTACAGGACTGGAGAATTTCCTGGTACGTTTCCTCGTTCCTTCTTTTGAGTCTACGCAAGAATGGCGCGATATTCGAGGCATCGAACCGCAGAGTCTTGTTGTCTTGCACTATCTCTGCGTGCCGCATTGCCGCCGTCTCGCTCGTGTCGTGAAAATGATAGATTTTCCACGAAGCAATGGAGTCACATATTGGCTTGCTGTATTGGGCGTCGTGGGACTTTTCAGTAACTTCTTTCACAAGCAAGGATTGTCCATCCAGGCTATCTCCCAATTCCCACCAGCCTATCCCTCCGTGCTCATAGTAACGGGCTTCGTCTGTCAGCGCACAACCTTCGGACGGGCCGGGTTTGATAGTGAAACGATATCCGCGTGGCCCGAAGCGTGTTTCAAACTTGAGATGGTGCGTGACCTTTCGTCCGTTAAAGAGGAGGTCACTGATTCCCCCGCTGTCTCGAACGTAGTCATTCAGATTTCCGTTGATGAGTGCTTGCAACAGGCGGAAAAAGGAAATGAGGTTACTTTTTCCCGTACCATTGGCGCCGATTAACACATTCAGGCTCTTGATCTCAAAGTCTTTCAGGCTGCGGATAGATTTGAATCCTCGTATCGTCAGTCTGTCTAAAGGGTCTCCCATATCAAAGTCCCCCGTTTGTCTGCTTATACCCCGATCTTCTCCAGAATCTGCCGTAATGCCATGTCCGTCTCCCGCGCCTCGGCTTCGAGAGCGTCGAGTTCCTCCACAATCTCTGCAATTGGACGATAGGTTTCCGCGTCGCCGGTGTGGATATAGCGGCTGGGGGAGATGTTGTAGTCGTTTTTCTTCAACTCCGCGTGATCGACAATGCGGCTGAGTTTTTCCTCTTCCTGCCATCCTATCAGAGTGTCGGTGATGCGGGCGATGTCCTCGGGTGGGATGAAGTTCTTGGGGTCGCCCTTCTCGAAGATTTGGCTGGCATTAACGAGGAAGACTTTGCTCTGTCGGGCTTCTGGCTTGGCCTTGTTGAGGAACAGGACGATACCTGGGGCGGTGGTGTTGTAAAAGAGGTTTTCGGGCAGATAGAGAACGCTCTCGATGAGGTCCTGCTCAACAAACCATTGGCGGACGGTTTTCTCCTTGTTGGTGCCGGCATTGCCCGAGCCTCGGGAGGCGGCACCGGTGTCGAGGACGACGGCGGCGCGACCCTCGGCATTGAGGCTGGCGTGCATGTGCTGGACCCAGCCCCAGTCGGCGGAAGATTTTCCGGGGAAACCGGACGGGAAGCGGTCGAATTCGTCATTGTCGTAGTCGGCTTCGGTGTACCAGTCCTGGTTCCACATGGGATTGGCCACGACACGATCGAAAGTGCGGAGCCTGCCGTTTTTTTCGGCGTGGAACTTGGGGTTCTTGAAGGTGTCACCGATCTCGATCTGGCCCTCCATGTCGTGGATGATCATATTCATGTTGGCCATGGCCCAGGTTTCGGGGATGTATTCCTGGCCAAACAGTTTGAGGGGCGGGTATTGCGTCTGGTGGGCGGCTGTCATTTTCGCTTCCATGGCCAGCGCGCACTTGATGAGAAGGCCGCCGGAGCCGCAGGTGGGGTCGTAGATGTCCATGCCCGGAGCAGGCACGAGGACGCGGGCTATGATCTCGCCGACTTCGCCGGGGGTGTAGAACTCGCCGGCGCTCTGGCCGCTGCCCTCGGCGAACTTGCGGATCAGGTACTCGTAGCTCTTGCCGATGATGTCGGCCTCAACGTCCTCAAGCCCGAGGCGCTTGGTGCTGATGGCCTCAATGAGGTTGGAGAGGCGGTCGTCGTCGAGGTCGCGCTGGCCGTGGGTGGTGGCGTTGAAGTCAACGCGGTCGATGATGCCCTGTAGGGGCGGGTTTTCCCTGGCGATGGCCCGCATATGGGAGGTGACGCCTTCGCCTATCTTGTCCGAGAGCTTGCGAATGACGGACCAGACTGGTTGTTCGGGGTCGTCCGGCATGAGGGGGAGGTAGAAGCGGACGAGTTTGTGGTCGGCCCTGGCGAGCAGAAAGGCTTTTTTCCGCGAGCCGACCTTGGCGGCGATACGATTCAGTTCATCATCAAAGACATCGCAAAGGCGTTTGGTGAAAATGAGGGGCAGGATATAGTCTTTGTATTTCGGTGCGTCCTTGGCCCCACGGATGGAGCAGGCCGCGTCCCATATCCAGGATTCCAGGGATTTGAAGTGGGCCAAAAAGAACCTCCCTTATCAGTTTATGGAGACGCCAGGCTGCCGCGGCAGGCCACGGCCTGCGTGGAGCCCCCGACTTGCTTTCAGGTAACATTTCAACGGCCTGTAGTCGAATTTGAGGCGACCAAGGTTTGGGGCCCGTCCTCAGCCTGCTTGGATAGGGTCGGGATAGCGGGCCACCTTGTTGTCGGTGGTCAGTAGGGTGATGTTTTCAACCTGCGCTTGAGCGATGAGGATGCGGTCGAAGGGGGGTGTCAACCGGCTCGGGTCACCCGCCGCCCACAGCAACGAACGGGTATCCAGTAAAACCGTCACACCGCCACCCCAAACATCTGCTCAATCTCGGAACCGCCCATGCTATCGAAGTCGTCGGGAACTTGGATGTGTCCGGCCATGAAACCCAAGTGACACGACACGGTTCCAGTGGAAGGTTCAAGGCCAAACGCACGCCGCAGACGGTCACTGACGGCTCTCAACCACAACCGTTGGCTCTTTGTCATGAAAATCCTTAGTATTTTGCTTAAACCCCTTACGGTTTAACCCAAGTATTAAGTCTTTCTTAAACTGTCAAACAGGCTCCCGACCTTTGGATGCCGGATCAAAGCCTGCCCGGACATGATCCGGGGTCCGGCATGACGAGAGCGGAACGGCGTGGCCAAGGGTGTCGGCCGGGGCATTCAAGCGGCCCGGGCGAGCCGTTTCACGGTCTTCCTGATGACAGCCCCGGCATCCCGCTGGGCAACCTCAAGTTCGTAATGGGACTGGAGGTTGAGCCAGAAGGACGCGGACACTCCAAAGGCGCGCTCAAGCCTGAGCGCGGTATCGGCCGTGATGCCGCGCCGCCCGCGCACGATATCGCTGACGCGGTTCTGCGAAATGCCGAGCACTTTCGAGAGGCTGTTGGCGCTCAGCTTGTAGGGCTCCATGAAATCCTCACGGAGCGTCACACCTGGATGTATAGGGCCAATCATCGGTGGTAGTCCGTTATCTCTACGTTCGTTGGTCCATCGTTCCAGTCGAACACGAGGCGGTACTGCTCGTTGATAGCGATGGCCCACTGCCCGGCACGGTCGCCCTTGAGCCGGTGGAGCCTTGCCCCAGGGTTGTTTCGCAGGTCGTCCAGCGTAGTCACCGCGTTCAGAACGTTGAGCCTGCGTTTGGCCTAGGCTTGAATGCCCTGGAAACGGCGCACCCGCTTGTCAAGCCAAACGCTCTCCGTCTCCCTGTCCGCGAACGACCGTATCGCCACGCCCAATATGTAATACGGTATCCGTAAATGCGAAAGGTGGGTACGAGCGGATTCGATGGCTTCCTGGGTAACTCCGTTGACGAAGTGGCCTATTACCAGGGCGGCCACAGCGATGCGCTGCAGCCGATGCATCACGCGGCGCTGGGCGACTTCGTGCTAGGCGGGGAAGTCAGGGAACCGCTGTCGCTCGTCGAACGGCCAGGCGCGATGCGGCAACTATCAAACCTAGCGCCTTATTTAGCTATCATGCTCGTAGGCGCCATGTTGATAGCCATTGTGAGCTTCCTGTTCCGGGGACCGTTTGGGGTCGGGGCAGGGACCGGCGTGGTGTTGGGGCTATTGGCGGTGATGTACGTCTTTTTGGACTCTATGTGAGACGTTGGGAAGCGCGGGCCGCGGCGGGCGGACGCTAGGAAACGACGGAACGAGTTCGGTCCGGCACATGGAGATTTTCAACTGGATGACATGTGTACAGATTCATGAGTCGACGTTAGGGACGCACCGAGGGTCTATTGCAATCGGGAGCACCACGAGGGCGTGAGGATCTGAATATCTCTCGCCTAGGGTCGGATCTCGCAATGACGCAGGAGAAGTCACGTCGTCTCGCCCTCTCAAGCCTTTCAGTTTCGTGGTCTGAGTTGTGGCACGACTATCATAAGCTGTTGTTTTTATTGAATTACTGGCGGAGAGGGGGGGATTCGAACCCCCGATACCCGAAGGTATACACGATTTCGAGTCGTGCGCGATCAACCGGACTCTGCCACCTCTCCGACTCCTGAGCGAAACACGCCCCCCACTATAGGCGATTTCCGGACAAGCGCAAAGACGGGTCAGCCCTTGCGGCGCGCTGCCGCTTCTCTCGAAAGAAGCGTTGGAGTAACGTCCGACACTCCTCTTCACAGACCCCGCTCGTGATGTCCAGACGATGATTCAGACGGGTATCCAGGGCGATATTATACAGCGAGCCGGCGGCACCGGCCTTGGGGTCAAAACAGCCAAAGACGAGGCGTTTGATCCGTGCGGACACGAGCGCCCCCATACACATGAGACAGGGCTCTACGGTTGTGTACAAGGTCGTGTCTACCAGTCGGTAATTCTTCATCTGCCGCGCGGCGTCTCGTATGGCCTGGATTTCCGCGTGAGCCGTCGGGTCGCTGGTTGCAATAGGCGTATTATGGCCCCGGCCGATGATGTGTTCTTCCAGGACGACGACCGCACCAATGGGCACTTCGCCGGCGGCTTCGGCCAGGGTGGCCTCGGCCAGGGCGGCCTGCATCCAGGCGCTATCCTGTTCGGTGTGCATGAACAACTCGGCGCAGCTCATCCAGCGTCCCGACTCCGCCCCGGCTGCCGACAATGCTCTCGACCGCGAGGTCATAGCTCTCGATAGCGTTGAGGAGGTCGCGCGCCCAATCAACAACCTGTCGGACGGCTCCCGGCGTAAACAGGTCGGCCACAAAAAGCAGGCGTTCTTCAGGCAGATAGACGATCAACATGCCGTCCACATGTACGGTCTCAATCGGGTAGACAATCACCACCCGATTTTCATCAACGAAAAACTTGCGCTCATTCCTGACCGCTTCGATGACCGCCTCTCTGGGACGCCGCTGGAGGCTGTCCGGGACCTGGGTGTGCAGAGCGCGAAAGGCGTCCTGGAAAAGTGGGACGTTGAGCGCACTGGTCACCACAATCGTATCGGCAGCCACATAGGTCCGCAGTCCACCCGCGTGCTCGCTGTGAAAATGGGTATTCACGACAAAACGGACCGGCTTGGTCGGAAAGCGCTGACGTAAGGTATCCAGTACCGCGCGGGAGTGCGCGTCGTCCTGGGGAGCCTCAACCACAATCAGGTACTCGCCCATCTCAACCGCCAGGCTCTGATATCTGCCCCCGACAATATGCATCACGCCTGGGGCCAGGTCACGCAGCGCGAGCGTTAAAGCGGGCGTATCGACCGAGCGGCCCTGAGCAATCTGACGCAGCACCCAGTGCGAACGCTGTTCTCCGCGTGCTCCGTCCCACTCTTCCGGATGCTCGATCTCGTCCGGAATGCGGAAGTCCACCTGAGACAAATCAATATCGTTCTGAATGGTTTCGACGTGTTCGACCATGATGGTCTGGCCGTCGACCCGATAGAGGCGCTCGAACGGGAGTTTCAGCTTGCCGACCTGACGCCAGTCGGAGAAAAACACTTCGTTCTGCACATCGCCGTACAAAGGGTCGTCTTCGACAAAGACGACCTTGGTCAGCAGGCGCGTTTCCGCGTCGATGGCCAGCACGACGAGTTGGGTATTGTCATTAAACGAGACCACCACCTGGCGGCGGCCATGAATCGTTTGATCCATCAGACGCAGAAAGGAATCCGCGCGACTCAGGGCATGAATCAGGATGGAGACGGGTGAGCGCCGCAGCTCTTTGTGGCGGGCGGCAATACGGGAGGCCGACATGGCCCGGCTGCATGGGCTCTCGAAGCCGTCGCAGCCGAGTATGGCTCCGTCGAGTCCATTCATGATCTCGGTGTAGGCCCAGGTTTCCTGGAAGGGATAGACCAGCCTGCGCTCCCACTCATAGCGCACGCGGCCCTTCTCCAGGTCTCGGAACAGCACGTAACGAAATTCTGAAACCTTCCGCGGCTCGGCGCCGGGCCGCGGACTCAGATCGGGCTCAAAATTCTCGCCATGACTGATAACCCGCTGACTTTTGAGGTCCAGCAGGACTGGCCGTTCGCCAATGGCGAGCACGGCCGAATTCACAAACACCTTGGCAGGTTGGGCAGCGGCAGGAGCAAGGCAAAAGAACAGCGGCAGACAGACCGCCCAGACCAGACGTGTCGCCATGCTGATGACATTCTTCATTCGGACTCTGTGTTCCGGGGCTTGCTCTGCTTTCACGGTCCTGACAATCAGCGAGACGGCGGGGAAAATGGGGACGGCTGCTCCACCGCCCCCCGAGGGACGCCGGCCGGGAATAAAGAGGGAGAAGTGGGCTAACCGGTCAGGCCAATCCGGACCTCTTCGTAACTCGGCCGGCTTTTGAGCCGTTCGGCCCAGGCCGCGACGCGTGGAAATGGATTGAGGTCGATGCCCAATTTATCGCACAACCCGAGAAACGGGGTGAAGGTGAGATCGGCCAGGCTATAGTCACCCATGAGATAGTCTTGATTCTGGAGTCGTTCTTCGAGTTGCGGAAAGAGATCGTTGAGCTGGTCCGTATTCCGGGCCATGCGTGCCGGTTCTTGTTCGGCTTTGGGTTTCCGGCTGGTATACAGCAGACGAATGATCGGCGGCACGAACTGGTTGTTGCACAGTTCGACGAGCAGCCGCATTTCAGCCTTGGCGGCCGGCGCCGACGGGGATAATGCCGGCGTGGGGTATTTGTCTTCCAAGTACTCGTTACAGATGGCCGACTCATAGACCCAGGCGCCTTCTTCGACCAGCACCGGCACTTTCCCGTACGGGTTGATCGAAAGAAACCACGGTTCTTTTTGTTCTTTGCTCGGCAGGTCTACCAGAATGCGATCAAAGTCAAGCGCTTTTTCTTTGAGAACAATCCTTGTTCTCATGGCGAACGGTCAAGGCAGATAGTCGAACAGCTTTCTCTTGATAGTCATACCTGGCTCCTCTCCGTATTGCGCACAGACCTCTTTACACACTGACCCTAGAAAGACCGTGGGTCTACGTCAAGCCTCTCTGCCCAGCGAGCGGACACCTCTCCCAAGCGCGTCTCTAGATATCATACATCGGCACGTGCGACTCGTGGCGGCGACTGGCTTCGGCGCGTTGACACATCTCCGCTATACTCACCCGCGCAAAGGCGGCGGTGATGGCCTCACCGACTTCCAGCATAATACCGCGCAGCCAGCAATATTCGAGACTGGTACAGTCTACACATTTGACCGGGTTTGCGTCGGCCACACAGGGTAAGGGGGTCAGTGGACCGTCCACCGCCCAGACAACCGTCTGTAACGAAATGGCCTGTGGGTCGCCCGATAAGGTATACCCTCCGGCCTTGCCACGCGTACTCTGGACAAGTCCGACTCGCTTGAGGGCGAGCAACACTTGTTCCAGAAACTTCTTGGGAATGCGTTCTCGACGGGCAATCTCTTGAATGGACAGTACTTCAGGAGTACCCGGCGCCCCCAGGCAGGCAAGCGCCCTGAGAGCATATTCGCTTTTCTTCGATATTTTCATAAATCCCTATTTATTTAGTAGACAATGGCTCTCTCGGTCAATCCCGTCTGTTTCCAAGGTTTTCACTCCTAAAGGTGCTTGACAAAGAGGGGCGAATATCCATAAATAGGTCCTTAAAACTATAAAAACTATAGACTTAATAGTATTAATCTTTCACACTGGACAACCGAATCCGAGGAGACCGAACTATGAATACATCTACGACAACAGGCGACCAGAGGGGACGTGTAGGCACGCTTGAGAACCCTGAAGTGCACCCACATATTCCCGGCCGTGTCATCCCAATTCTCGAAAGGGAATTCGACGATTTTGATGCTGAAGCGCAAAAGTTCCTTGATGGAGAGACGGGCCGTCAGACATTTATGGGTTTCCGGCTCCGCCAGGGCGTCTATGGACAACGGCAGCCGGACGTCCAGATGATCCGGGTCAAGCTCCCCTTTGGTGGATTCACGCCGGATCAGTTCGACACCTTTGCCGAGATCGCCGAAACCTATGTACCGCTCAAAAAAGGCCACATCACGACCCGGCAAAATGTCCAGTTCCATTTCATTCCGCTGTTGGAAGCCGCACGGATACTGCGAAGGCTTGGTGACGCCGGTTTGTCGACGCGGGAGGCGTGCGGCAATACGGTCCGGAATGTGGTGTGTGATCCCTTTGCCGGTGTCGACCCGGACGAAGCATTTGACCCTACCCCATATGTGGGCGTACTGGTCCGCTATTTTATTCGGAACGAACTGACTCAGGCTCTTCCCCGAAAATTCAAGATCGCCTTCTCCAGCACCGAGAAAGACCGTGCAGTGACGGGTATCCACGACCTGGGCTTTATTCCTCGCCTCAAAGACGGTCGCAAGGGGTTCCGCGTCTATACCGGCGGGGGAACATCGATTCTGCCCAGGGTGGGTCGCGTGTTGTACGACTTTGTTGGGCTAGGCGACTATCTCAAAGTCGCAGAAGCGATCATCCGCATTTTTGACCGACAAGATGAGTTGCGCAAAAACCGCGCCCGCGCTCGGATCAAATTCTTTATCGACCGGATTGGCCTGGATGCGTTTCGCACGCTCGTTGACGCGGAAATGCGAGGCGACTGGGTCAACGACCGCAACTTTGACCCCGAGCCCCTGAAATGGCATGACAACGAAGGAGAGCGCGCCCCGCGCGCGCCCGTCAATCCCGGCAGCCCGAACGGCGACCGCCAGGAGTTCGTCCGCTGGGCCGCAGCCAATGTGCAGCCGCAACGCCAGAGCGGCTTTTCGGCCGCGGCAGTGAAGATCGCTCAGGGGAATCTGACGCCGGAACAGTTCCGCGGTGTGGCGCAGATCATGCGCGAGTTCACCGGAGGCCACGCGCGGACATCGGACGAACAGAACGTGGTGCTGCGTTGGGTTCGGAACGAGAGTCTGTATGATGTGTGGAGGCGCTTGCAGGCAATCGGTCTGGGCGATGCCGGGGCGCACCAGATCAATGACGTCGTGAGTTGTCCTGGGACTGACAGTTGCAAGCTCGGCATTACGAACTCCATGGGTCTGGCGCAGACCATTCAACGGCGAGTTGGAGCCCTCGCCATCGATGATCCACTCACCAAAAAAATCCATATCAAGATCAGTGGCTGTCCCAACGGCTGTGGACGCCACCATATTGCCGATATCGGCTTTTACGGCGCGGCCATGAAGTTCGACAAGCATCAGGTCCCGGCCTATATCGTCATGCTGGGCGGCCAATACGATGGAGGCCAGGTCCGTATGGGTCAACGCCTGGATGTCCGTGTTCCGTCCAAACGGGTCCCCGAGGCAGTCGAACGATTCGTCCAGTATTATCAGACGTATCGTCGTACGGGCGAGGCGTTCGCTGCCTTCGTCGAGCGCGTGGGAACCGACTCATTTGAGAGCCTGATCACAGACCTCTCACTTCCGGTGACGTTTGACGACGAGCATATGCACGAGTTTATCGATTGGAACCAGAATCGGGTCTATAAACTTGAACGCGGCGAAGGCGAGTGCACGGCCTGACACCCTTCACCAGTCAAACCTGACGCAGATTCGCTGAAATGGAGCGATCAAAGAGCACAGCATGTACTGCGCTCTGGAGAGCGGCCGCTTTGAACGCGAATACCGCGTGAGCTTCCATCAGAACGGCGAAAGTATTGAGGGCGTTTCCCCATGCTACGACTCGATGATCTCGGTAAACGCCTGCATGAACCGCTGCATCTGTTCGAGCGTACCGAGACTCAGCCGAAAGCTGCCGTCAATCACAGGCTTGCCCCGCATATTACGGACCAGGATGCCTTGCTCGCGCAGTGCACTTTCAACCACCTCGCACTCGCGGGGCGGCCAGACGAGCAGATAGTTGCCGCCCTGCCCAAAATATCGCACACCCAAACGCCGGAGCTGTTGCGTCACCCACTCCCTGGCGGCGTGGACCTGCTGGACGTATCCTTCGACATAGGCGCGGTCGGCGAGCGCGGCCTTTCCGGCGATAACCGCAAAGGCGTTAATATCATAGGGGCCAGTGACGCGGCTGAGCCGACCCACCACCTCGGGCTGGCCAATGGCAAAGCCCAGGCGCAAGGCAGCCAGGCCCGCAGACTTGGACAGGGACTGAAGCACCACAATATTGTCCAGTTCAAGGGCGGCCGGCAGGACCGACTTCTGCGTGAAATCCGCGTATAACTCGTCCACCACAACCAGGGTATCGGGCGCGGTGCGGGCCAACTCCAGCAAGGTCTGCGGTTCGAGCAGGGTGCCGGTTGGATTGTTGGGGTTGCAGATAAAACAGAGCCGAGGCGTACGCGTAAGTCGTTCGCGCATGAACTCAAGCGGAAAACTCAGGTCAGCGGGATACAGGACCTCATCCTGCTGCATGCCGTGCTGGAGCGCGCACGGCTTGTAATAGCCAAAGGTCGGCGCGGTTGTCAGAAAGGTACGTCCCTGTTCACCATAGACATCAAAGATGGTGTGAATGGCCGCATCTACCCCGTTAAAGGCTTCCACGTAGCGGGCCGGGACGTTGATGGAGGCCGCGTACGCCTCATTCAGGCCGGCATATTCCGGATAGGTCGCATAGGCAGCGGGCGGCAGGCAACGAATGGCTTCGACGACTTTCGGGCTCGGGCCGAGCGTGTTTTCATTAAAGTCGAGGCGCAGCATGGGCCGCCGCCCTTCAAGCGGGGCAACATAGGGCTCAAGCTGTTCGACTTCAGACCTGGCCTTAATCATGACCGTGCGACCCCGTACTTCCGGCGGCTGCTACACAAAGTGGGGCAGGATGTCTTGTCCATAGTGTTCGAGCTGGGACGGAATGTCAGTCGGCGGGCAGATCGGCCGGAGTACGAATTTATCGCAGCCGACTTCGACAAAGCGCTCGATCTGCTCCACGCACTCCTGGGCCGAGCCGATCAGCGAACGCCGCATGATGGCCTCCGGATCGACCCGCAGGCCGTGGAAGAACGGCTCAACCGTTTTCATGGCCGCGGCCCGGTCGTCACACACATGCGTAAAGAGCAGCACTCCAGCCTCGCGCGGATCAATCGTCCGCCCGTACTCCTCCCCATACACCCTGAGCTTTTCCATGTCGCGCTGAAACTCGGGGGGTGAAGTCAAGGCCGGGAACCAGCCGTCCCCGAGACGGACGACGCGTTTGAGAATCGCGTCACTCCTGCCGCCAATCCAGATATCGAGCGCACCCTGCTTCGGTTTGGGCTCAATCGTCACATCCTCAAAATCGTAGAACTCGCCGTGATGCGTGACGTGCGACTCGGTCCACAGCTTGCGCAGAATCTCGATCCCTTCTTCGAGGCGACGGCCGCGGGCCTGGGGCGGCACTCCACACGCAACCAAGTCACGCGGGTCGTTGCCGCTGCCGACGGCCATAATCATCCGCCCGTTTGAAAGATAGTCGAGGGTGGCATAGGTCTTGGCCACCTGGACCGGATGGCGCGCCGGCAGAGTAAAGACGCTCGGTCCCATTTTCAGGCGGGAGGTCCGACCGGCAAGCATGGCGAACAGACAGGAGATGTCGAGCGTGGGGTTGAGGGTCACGATATGATCGGACAACCATAACGAATCCAGCCCGGCAGCCTCGGCCGCTGCGGCGCTGCTGCACAGGAGTTCGGGGTCGGGTAAGCCATACTTCCACTGTCCAAAGCCGATGCCGATTTTTACGCCACTCATGGTGCTCCTCCGCACTCTTTCCGACGGGTGTTTCTCACTGTATATAGGTGAAGTTATCAGACGGGAGTAAAGAGTACAGACCAAGGAGGGAGCGTACACTATGAGCGATAAAGTCGAGAAGACCGAAGAGGAATGGCGCGCACAGCTCACTCCCGAGCAGTTTGCCGTCTGTCGGATGAAAGCGACCGAGCGGCCGTTCTCGGGCGCATACAACAACTGCAAGGATGAGGGGATCTATCAGTGCGTGTGTTGCGGCACCGACCTGTTTCACTCATCCACCAAGTACGAGTCGGGTAGTGGGTGGCCCAGCTTCTGGGAACCGGTGCAGACGGACAGCGTGCGCCTGGAATCGGATCATAGCCACGGCATGATCCGGATCGAAGTGCTGTGCAACACCTGCGATGCCCACCTCGGGCATGTCTTTGACGATGGCCCACCGCCCACCGGACAGCGCTACTGCATGAACTCCATCTCGCTTCAACTCAAGAAGTGAAGCAGAGGACAGGCATCCGTCCTTGCTGACTAGCCCTCTGCGTCGGCACCGAGCAGCAAGCCAGCCACGGCAATCAGGATGGCTCGTTTGTTTCACGATATCACCGCAACTATTGGCCATACGCCTCTAGTGCGGCTCAATCGCCTCACCCAGGATATGGCAGTGGAGGTGTATGCCAAGCTGGAGTTCTTCAATCCCCTGGGCAGCGTGAAAGACCGGATTGGCTACAATATGATTACGGCCGCGGAACAGGCCGGCACGCTCAGCGCAGAGAGTGTCATCATTGAGCCGACCAGCGGTAACACCGGCATCGCCCTCGCCTTTGTTGCCGCAGCCCGGGGCTATCGGATCATCCTGACCATGCCTGACTCCATGAGTATGGAGCGGCGCAATCTGCTACGCTTCCTTGGGGCGGAATTGGTCCTTACCCCTGCCCGCGAAGGGATGCCCGGTGCGATTCGTAAAGCCGAGGAACTCGCCGCAAGCATCCCTCACGCCTTTATCCCACAGCAGTTTGAGAATCCGGCCAACCCGGATATTCATCGCCGGACCACGGCCCACGAGATTTGGGAGGACACCGACGGTCAGGTCGATATCTTTATCAGCGGCGTGGGCACGGGCGGGACCATCACTGGGGTGTCCGAGGTGATTAAGCCTCTCAAGCCGAGTTTTCAGGCCATTGCCGTCGAGCCGACCAACTCAGCGGTGCTCTCGGGCAGTCAGCCCGGACCTACCCAGATTCAAGGGATCGGCGCGGGGTTCGTCCCGGCTATTCTGAATACCGGCATTATTGATGAAATCATCACCGTTCGTGATGAAGACGCGCTCGCCACGGCGCGCCGACTTGCCAGGCACGAGGGCATTCCTGCCGGCATCAGTAGCGGCGCCACGGTCTGGGCCGCACTCCAGGTCGCTGCCCGTCCCGAAAATGCCGGGAAGATGCTGGTTGTTATTCTGGCCAGTTCGGCCGAGCGGTATTTGAGTACGGCCTTGGTTGAGGACCTCTAGGGCGAACGATCCCCCCTACTCCTTCGGCTTGACCATCTTGAAAACTTTGCGGATGACAGCCGAGGCATTCACATAGGGGGCAGCCTCGCCCATGTCCGTAATCTCCGGATAACGATCACGAATCTGTTCCGGCTGTGGAATCGTCTCGGGGTCAAACAGCACCCCGGCCGCTTCCCGAACTTCGATCTTGGCGTAATAGCCTACCCCGGCCTGGATAATATGCCCGGAGTCCGTATTGTCGGGCGCGCACAGCCAGGCGACCGCGGCGGTGACGAACTCGGGTTTCATTAACGGCGCGTATTGCGGGGTGGTGGCCGGTTCGGACATACGCGTCAGCGCAATCGGGGCAATGGCATTGACGGTGATATTATAGCGCCGGCCCTCTTCCTTGAGGGAGTTCATGAGCCCAATAAGGGCCATTTTCGCCGTCCCATAGTTGGTATGGCCGTGATTGCCGTACAGGCCGGCGGATGAGGTGGTCATCACCACGCGGCCAAAGCCCTTCTCTCGCATAATGGGCCAGGCCGCGTGGGTACAATAGACCGCCCCCATGAGATGGACATCAATCAGTGACCGAAAATCGTCCAGGTCCATTTTGGCAAAGCTTTTATCCCGCACATTTCCCGCGTTATTAATCAGGATGTCTACCGTACCAAAGGCATCCAGCGCGGTTTGGATGATACGCTTCCCACCCTCTTCGGTGGCAACCGTATCGTAGTTCGCCACTGCCTCCCCACCTGCGGCTGTAATCTCCTCCACAACCGAATCAGCCACCGCCCGCGAGCCCCCGGTGCCCGCAACCGTTCCCCCAAGATCATTCACCACCACCTTCGCCCCACGCGAAGCGAGAAAGAGAGCATGGCTTTTCCCCAGGCCATTACCCGCGCCGGTGATGACGACGACTTTGTTGTCAAAACGGATGTTGCTCACTTTTTTCTTCTTTCGTTATTTTTATGGGGGACGTTTGCGCTTATTGGCGGATTGCCAGTACGAGCATTAGAGCGAAAGGTATTGAATACGATTTCGCATATCTTCTGGATCGAATGTGAGCAATCAGAGAGGAGACCACAGGGCAGGGGCGCTTCAGCACACTATTTTGCCGCTGCCATATCGAGCTTCCGTGGACTGAGCCTGTAACCGAGGGCATGCATAATGGCGTTGATACTCTCAAATTTCGGATTCCCCTTTTCTGAGAGTGCCTTTTGTAATCCCTTTCGGGACAGGCCGGCTTCCTGTGCAGTCGTTGTGATGCCTTTGACCTTGCTCATAGTTCGCAACGATGCTAGCAACGCGCCGGTATTCCCATCACGAGCATACTCCTCAAAGATGACAGACATATACTCTTCCATCTCCTCAGGATGGTCCCGGAGGTAGTCTGCTTCTACCGCGTCTAGAGTTCTAAGCTTTCGCATGGCTCTGATATTCTTTCCAATACTTCTTCGCGTTTGCAACGTCCCTGGCTTGGCTGCGCTTATCGCCTCCAGTAAGAAGCACTACAATAGTATTGTCATCTTCCCCGAAATACACTCGGTAGCCAGGACCAAAGAATACTCGGAGTTCGTACACTCCCTCACCGAGAGCTTTATAGTCACCAAAGTTACCCTGTTCTAAGCGACGCAATCGAGTCAGAATCCGCTGGCGACCGGCGCGGTCACGTAGCCGATTTAACCAAGCCGTAAACGGTTCATGACCTGCCTCGTCAGCATAGATTAGGACTTCTTTAGGCTGTACTGTCCGCCCCACGCTCCACTGCCCCTTTCCTCAAAGAGAACACGCCCCATGCGAACCACAGTACGCAAACAAAAGACGAATGTAAAGAGGTTGCCGCGAAGGCTGGAAATCTTTGGAACATGGAGGAATTACTAGAGCGCCTAATCCAGAAATTGTCATAGACGTCAGATATTTTCCCCTCCCCTCGATCCTGCTACAACACATCCCAGAACAATTCGATCACATTGCATTTTCCGCTACGCCAAGGAGGGAGCCGATGTCGTCACATCAGACAGCCGAGCACGTTCACGCCAAACTGAGCCATCCGGTTATTGACTCGGACGGTCACTGGATCGAGTTTGAACCTGCGGCCATGGACTATTTACACGAGATCGCGGGAGAACGTGTGGCCGAGCGCTATGGCAAGGTGGCCAACCAGTTTGGCAATAAGAAATGGGCGGGACTCTCGGAAGAGGAACGCCGTGACCGGCGGATGCTCCAGCCGGCCTGGTGGGGGGTGCCGACCAAGAATACGCGCGACCGGGCGACCGCCATGCTGCCCAAGCTGCTGTACGAGCGCCTGGATGAGCTCGGCATCGACTTTGGGGTGATCTACCCGACCGGCGGTGCGCTGTTTGCGCCGTTTCTGCGCGATGATGAAGTGCGGCGGGCGGCCTGCCGCGCGTTTAATATGTATACGGCCGATCAGTTCAAGGGTCTGGAAGATCGCCTGACTCCGGCCGCGGTGGTGCCGATGTTCACCCCGGAGGAGGCCATTGAAGAGTTGGATTTCATCAAGAGCAAGGGCTTTAAGGTGGCCATGCTGTCGAGCCTGATCCGGCGTCAGGTCCCGGCGGTGGCACGTAAAGCGCCCGAGGCTGGCCGTTACGCCATCTGGCACGACACCCTGGGCATAGACAGCGCGCATGACTATGACCCGGTCTGGGCGAAATGCCTCGAAGTGGGCATCCCGCCCAGCTTTCACTCGGCCTCGTCAGGCATTGGGATGCGGGCCTCGATTTCCAATTTTGTGTACAACCACATCGGCCATTTTGCCCAGGCCGGAGAGGCGGTCTGCAAATCCATCTTCATGAACGGTGTGACGCGGCGTTTCCCGGAACTGCGCTTTGCCTTTTTAGAGGGCGGCGTGGGGTGGGCCTGCGGCCTGTATAGCGATCTCATCGGGCACTGGAAAATTCGCAATCCCAAGGCGCTGGACAATGTGAACCCCGCCAATCTGAACCAGGAAATGCTGGTCGATTTGTTCCAGAAATATGCTTCGCCCGCGACGGTGGAAAAGCTGGGGCAGAAGGCGACGCAGGCCCATCTCGGCCTGCTTACCAAAGAGCCGGAGAAACTGGACGATTTTGCGCCCTGCGGGATCGAGCGCGCCGAAGACATCCGCGACCTGTTTGTGCCGAATTTCTACTTCGGCTGCGAGGCCGACGACCCGCTGAACGCCTGGGCCTTCAACACCAAAGTCAATCCGTATGGGGCCAAGATCAACGCGCTGTTTGGCTCGGACATCGGCCACTTCGATGTGCCGGACATGGCTGGGGTGTTGCCCGAGGCGTATGAAAACGTCGAAGACGGGGTGATGACGGACGATAATTTCAAGGACTTCGTGTTCGGAAATCCCGTTCGCTTCTGGAGCGCTGTCAACCCGGACTTCTTTAAGGGAACGGTGGTGGAGTCTCAGGCGCGGGCGCTGGTGGCGAAAGAGGAGGCTTAGCTACAGCACCAATCCGGCTCACCCGCGGCGTGGCCGTGGCGTTCGGCCCGGAGCTGGCGCATGCCGTCCATCATACGCTGCCGGTCGATGGGGCGGTCGAGTTCGTTCTGGAACTCCTGGTAGAGCCGCATGATGTTGGGCAGAATCCGCTCGGGCTCGCGCCAGCGGGCGTAGATGCCGAGCTTCACGTTGCGGGCGGCTTCTTCGGGGCTCATACCGAGTTGAAATCGTTTCCTGGCCTCGCGTCGGATGAGCATGAGGTAGGATCGCATTTCGCGTAGTTCTTTTTTACCGCCAAGCGGACCGTGCCCCGGCACGATGAGGTCCACGTCCAGCTTCAAAATCCGATCGGCAACCTTGATCCAGTTGCCGACATGACCCTGGAAGGCCAGGGGCGTGACATAGTAAAAAGCCAGGTCCCCGGCAAAGAGAATCTTGTCTTTGGGCAAATAGACAAAGGCGTCGCCAAAGGTGTGTGCCGGCCCGAGATGGCGCAGTTCCACGTCTCGTCCGGACTGGTGGAAGACCAGCCGGTCTTCAAAGGTCAGGTCCGGGACCTTGGGTTTGAGCTTGGAGAACTCCTTGGCAAAACGCGGAATGCGCTGCTGGAGTTGCTTGACAGGCAGGCCCTCCCGGACCTGTTCGTCACGACAAAAGGTGTGGCTGATGACCTGGGCGTCGCGAAAGAGAAAATTGCCGCCGCTGTGATCGACGTGATGATGGGTGTTGACCAGCCGGGAGACCGGTCGTCTCGTCACTTTCTTAATCGCCCCGAGAAAGCGGGTGGTCATGGACGGGACCATGAGGGCGTCAATCGCCATGACACCTTCACGGTCCAGGAGCAGGCCGGCGTTGCTGACACCCAGTTCGCCATACGCCTGAATATAGGCGTAGACTTTCGGCGCGACCTCCTCTATCCCCGTCCGCCAGCCGGCGGGAGTGATGTAGTCGTGCATACGGTCACCCGCGTTTAGAGATTGAACAAGCGGGCGGCATTCTCGCTCAGGATTTTCTTCTTCAGCCCGTCCGATATATCCGTCCGCTCATAGATGGCTTTGACCGAATCCGGGCACATGCAGTCCCAGTGCGAGTAGTCCGAGGCATAGATCAGGCGCTCTTCTCCGATCAGCTGGGCCACGAACGGAATGGTCTTTTCATCCGGCTCGACCGCGAAAAAACAGTTCTCGCTCGTAATCCAGTCCTCAGGGCTGCGCTGCTGCCAGGGCATCTGCTGGGGCAACAGTTCATAATGCTCGTGGAGCCGATCCATCATCCACGGCACCCAGCCAGCGCCGGCTTCCATAAAGGCCACCTTCAGCTTCGGGAATCGTTCCAAGATTCCCCCGGAGGCAAACGAGGCGACGGCCAGCATGGTGTCGAGCGAATAAAAGGCGTGCTTGAATACGTAGCGGTCAAAGCGATCGACCCCCGCGGAGTTGGTTGAGATGATATGCGCGCAAATGGGGACGCCGAGACCCTGGGCTTCTTCCCAGATCGGGTCAAACTCGGCTTCGTGCAGGAGCTTGCCACCAAAATTCGTCAGGACCTGGACACCGACCATGCCCAGTTGCTCGACCGTCCGTCTGATTTCGACCCGCGCCGCCTCGGGGTCCTGCATGGGAATCATGGCAATACCCTTGAGGCGGTCGGCGTAGGGTTTGCAGTATTCGGCCAGCCAGTTGTTATAGGCGACGGAGACGGCCATCCCCAGGCCGGGGTCTTCAATTGACGCGGCGGCACCGAGGCCGATAAAGGTCCCGAACAGGACGGCGATGTCGATCCCTTCGAGGTCCATATCGGGGATGCGCTTGTGCGGGTCCTGCATCCCCACGCGATCCCAGCCCCATTGGTGGTCCGGCTTCTTGGGTTCGGGCCACATGCCGAGTCGGCCGTAGAAATCGCGTCGGCTGGGCCACATTTTGCCCTCAACCACCAGATGCTTGCGACCGTCCGGGTAGCTCACCCAACAGGGCGCGTCCTTGTGATAGCGCTCGGGCAGTAAGTCAACCCAGTTGACGGCCTTCTCATCGACATGCCCATCGGCATCAATGACGGTGTAGTCAGGTCTCATGCTTCCCTCCTGTCAGTGGTTAGTAGCCAGTGGCTAGTGGTTAGTTCCCTCTCCCCCCGACACGGGCTGGCGTGCACCTAACGCCGGCGAAATTCCGCATACACTATCGCAGCCCGGAGCGCGGCAACCGCCCGGTGGGCGCTCGGGTAACATACGCGACCGGCTTCACGGACGGCCAGGGGGCCGGCATTGCCGTACTCCGAAGCAGTATAGACGAGTTCGGTGGTCGTGAGGACGGGTTTCTTATGCCTGTCCGAAGCTTCGGCCGCGGCTACGGCATAGCGCCGCTCCTGGTTTTCATGGAATCCGGCCATGCGCTCCAAGCCGTAGTCCGGATAGAATGCACCACCCTTAAAGCCGTGGGCGGTTGCGGCCTGGATACCCAGGCCGAGGTGCAGCACCGCATCGACCTCGGGGTGGGCACAGACAAGGTCGAGGACTTGAGGAACCGTATCCCGGGTTTCGCCGCCCGCCAGATCAATCGGATTATTGTGGCTCCAGCGGTCCGGGACCAGGGTACTGATCGTCTCGACGAGGGCTTGGGGGAGGGGAATCAGGTCGAGCCCGGCCTGGGCGCAGGCGTCCGCGGTCAGAACCCCCCAGCCGCCAACGGTGGTAAAGACCACGACCCGCCGGCCTTGCGGGAGGGGCTGGGTCGCCAGGGTCGCCGCCCACTCAAAGGCATGTTCGATCGTCGGTGCCCGCAATACGCCAAACTGGCGGCACAGCCCGTCAAAAACCCGGTCGTCCGTCGCCAGCGAACCGGTATGCGATAAGGCCGCCCGCTGCCCCTCTGCCGCGGCGCCGCCTTTCACCAACACCAACGGCTTGCGCCGGGTGAGCCCGCGAACGGCGTCAATAAAATGCGGGCCGTCAGGCACGCCCTCAAGATAGGCCAGGACGACATCGGTTTCCGGGTCGGCCGCAAAATATTCCAGATAATCGGCGATATTCGTGTGGGCGGAGTTGCCGGCAGAAACAGCCTTACTCACGCCGACCCCGGTCTGGACGGAGTAGTTCAAGAAAGCCGACAGCAGGTTCCCGCTCTGACTCACGACGGACAGGCGACCTGCCGGAGGATACGGAGCCACAATTTGGGCACACATCGATACCGGCGTCGAGATCACTCCTTGGCCGTTCGGCCCGGCCAGCAGCAGGTCAAGCTCCTCGGCGGTTTCGACCAGTTCGTTTTCCAGGCGGCGGCCCTCCTCTCCGGCTTCCCGATAGCCTCCACTGGCGACAAAGGCGGCCCGCACGCCGATCTTGGCACAGGAGCGCAGCAGTTCGACGTTGGCTGCAGCAGGGGTACATACAAAGACGAGGTCGGCCTTATCCGGCGGAATCTCCTCTACCGTCCGATAGGTGGGTTGGCCGAGAATCTCCGCGCCGTCACGATTGACCGGAAAGATTGCGCCCTGATAGCCGAAGCGTCTGAGGTTGTGCAAAGAGACAAACCCGAATTTCCCAGGGTGTGAGGACGCCCCGGCGACAACCACGCCGCGCGGGTGAAACAGGGACCGGAAGCGTTTAAGGGTATCTTCAGGAGCCCGCCGCTGAACTATGGGTCTGGTGTGGGGGGTCGGATTCGTGACGACCAGGGCATCAACCGCAATGGGTTTTCCCTTGACAACAATCAGCGGGTTCACGTCCACGCTCTCAACATCGGGTCGCTCGACGGCCAGGCGGCCCAGCCCGACCAGGAGATCGGCCAGAGCATCGAGCTCAACCGGCTCCTCGCCCCGAAACGGGTGGGTCACGAGATGTTTGAAGCGCATTCCCTCAACCATGGCGCTCGCTTGCGTGTGGGAGAGCGGGGCCAGGGCGAAGACCACATCCCCGAGCGCTTCGGTCAGAACACCGCCAAGACCCAGGAGGACGCACGGACCGAATTGAGGGTCGCGGACCATACCGGCGATCAACTCTCTCTGCCCGGCAACCATCTCAGCAACGAGCAGACCGACTTCCCCATCTTCATCCCGCTGTCGCGCCCACAGCTCGTGCGCCGCCCGCTCGACCGCCTGGGCCGTATCGAGACCGAGGCGGACGAGCTGCCGTTCGGTCTTGTGAGCAATGCGCGACCCGCACAGTTTCACGACAACGGGAAACCCTATCTCCGCGGCCGCACGACCTGCCTCGGACGGCTCCTGGACAAGGATTTCTTGAGAAATCGTGCCCCCGTATCCGGCAATCACACGCTTTGATTCATATTCGGACAGGGTCGATAGGTGCGGCTCGGTCGAACGTTTCATAGCGGGACTTGCCCTCCTCTGGGTCAGACGTGTAGCGCGTCTCGACACGAGTGGCTAGTGGCCGGGGGCTGAAGAATGACTTGTCACTGACCACTAACCACTAACCACTCTCCCCTGCCCCCTGGGGTTGCTTTCACATAAGTGAGGCATTAGTTATTGTTGACTCCGCAGACTCAAAGGGGACAGCGTGAACGCTTCGGTCAGGCTTATTGAACAAGTGATTCCTTCGACGGTCGCCATTCAGGTCACCGTTCCCTCACAGCACCATTCCGCCCAACTGTTAGGCACTGAGCGGATGGGGTCCGGGGCGGTGGTGAGTCCGGACGGCCATATTCTGACCGTCAATTACATTGTTATTGGCGCGTCTCAGGTTCAGGTCAGCATGATTGATAACACCCAACTCGAAGCTGAGGTGGTGGCCCAGGATTTTGCGAGCGGTATTGCCGTACTCAAAGTCTCTCAAGCCGGTTTTCCCGCTGTCCCCCTCCAGCCTTCTACCGCGCTGAACGCGGGCGATGAGGTTTTCCTGGTCGCCAGTGCGGGAGAAGAAAACGGGCGGCGGGTGAATGGCGGCGGACTCACCTCGGTGTCCCCTTTTGATGCCTACTGGGAGTATAGCCTGGAGCGGGCGTTGACGAGTACAGCCATGAATCCGGGCTTGGGCGGTGGTCCCATGTTCGATATGCACGGCCGCATGGTCGGCGTCGTTTCCCTCAATCTCAATGAAATCGGCAAGTTTTCCCTGGCTATTCCGGTTGAGCACTTCACCGCACATCAGGACGAACTCCTGCGCTATGGACGGCGGGTCACCCGGCCCTCGCGCGCCTGGGTCGGCATGTATTCGTACACGGTCAAGGGTCATCTTGTTATCGCCGGTCTCCTGCCCGATGGTCCGGGGGCCAAATCAGGGCTGAAAGCCGGAGATGTAATCCTCGCCATCGACGAGAAAGAAATAGCCGACCGCCGCGCTTTTTATGAACAACTCTGGAGCCGGCCCGCCGGCGAGACCGTGCTGTTTCGGGTCTTTCGGAATAATGCCGTCCAGAGCGTTCCGGTCGTTTCCGGCAATGTCGAAGAATTTTTCGGCTAAGCGTCGTTCCTGCCCGGCAACCGTCCGTCGTAGTTCCTCCCTGCCCTGGAGGCTTCTGCCTTATATCGCAGATTGCCTGCCCTCCTAAGGAGAAACCACTACGCGGCATCGACCACCACACGTACATCGGCCTGCTTGGACTGACGCGGTTTGTCCTTGATGACAATTTCGATGGACTTATCCAGCTTATTGAGAAAGCGAAACAAGCGTTCCGCCGAGAACCCATCCAAATAGCCTTTCATGAGGGCAGAGACATTTGGCTGCTTGATACCGAGCAGCTTGGCTGCTTTGACTTGAGTGAGCTTCCGTTCCCGGATGATCTGACAGATTTGAAAGGCGAGTTCCGCCTTGGCTAGATGTTCCTCTGGGTTGGGTAACCCAATATCCGCAAAGATATTACCGCTACTCTCCTCATATTCAATGGAGTTCGTCGATCTCTTTGTTCGTGTCATTTTCTACCTGCCTTTTGCAACGCCTCAGCTTCTTTGAGTCGTTGCTTTATGAGGTCAATATCCTGTTTTGACGTTTTGATTCCCTGCTTGGCTTTCTTTTGGAACATGTGCAAGACATAAATCCGCTCGGTAAAGCGTACCGTGTAGATGGCACGATACGTATCCCCCTATAGTCCTCCACCACTTCGAGTACGCCCGCCCCTCCAAAGCCCCGTAGCGGCTTGGCCGATTCATGCTTCGCCCCTTTTTGTGCGTGATAAAGGGCGAACCCAACAGCTTTCCGCACAGGTAGAGGGAAGCGCTGAAGTACTTTCCTGGTCGGGCCAAGCCAAGTGACACGCTTTAAGGGGACCTCTTCTACCACGGCATACTAAATCTAGTATACTTCGACAATTCGGGCAACTGGCTCAATCTCTCACACTAATCGCTGCTCGCAATTCTAGCCGTTGACATTGCCTCTCCTCTGAGGCATCCCCACGCCTGTTTCCTTAAGGCACAGAACCCGTTGAGTCGGGTCGCCTACTCAATACAACAACCCTTATAGAGCGCGGGAGTAGCTACCCACGCTGGGGTGAAAATGAAAGCGATACTGTTAGACGAATCTCTATTCAGCGCAGCCTCCTATCTATTTCCTCCGATATCTAGTTCTCCCTTGCCGCGAGTCTGATATACTCTGCGCACGGAGGGCGTATGGACGCACGGATGCAGCTTGGGAATTATCTTGTCGCGTATTTGCGCAGGATTGGCCTGACCCACCTGTTCGGGATTCCGGGTGATCTGGTCATTCAGCTTTTCATGAAGTTCGGCCAGCCCCACGATATCCGGGTCATCACGTCTTCGCATGAGCCGGGCGCCGGCTTTGCTGTCGATGGATACGCGCGGGCCACCGGAAAAATCGGCGTCCTGTGCGTGACCTATGGAGCCGGGGGACATAATGTCGTGAATAGCGTTGCCGGCTCATATTCCGAGCGGGTGCCGGTCCTGGTCATCAGCGGTGGGCCGGGAGAAGAGAAGCGCAAA
The DNA here is from genome assembly GCA_965232605.1 of uncultured Binatia bacterium (SeqCode). Classification (GTDB taxonomy): domain Bacteria; phylum Desulfobacterota; class Binatia; order Bin18; family Bin18; genus Bin18. The sequence goes on from CBDDQA010000002.1 coordinate 164,919, forward strand.
CTCGGGGTGTTGGTCCATCACCAGGCCAGAGAGATTGAATCCCAATTCCATATTTTTCAGGAGATTACCTGTGCCGCAAAAATAATTGACGACCCACGGACCGCGGCGACGGATATTGACGAGGTGGTCCAGGCTATCTGGCGGCATCAGCAACCGGGTTATATCGAGATTCATCAGGATATGGTTGAGCAGGAGATTAGCGTCCCGGCACGGATCAGAGACTGGGACGGCAACTTTTCTCGGACCCGGTCCGACACGCAAAAGGTTGAGGAAGCGGTCCGGGAGACAACCACCCGTCTCAACCAGGCCCGCAAACCAGCCGTTATCGTTGGGATTGAAACTTTCCGGCATCATCTCACGACCGATATCATTCGCCTGGTCGAAAAGATCGGCGGGCCCTGCCTGACGACCGTTTTGGCCAAGGGCGCCTTTCCCATGGATCATCCCCAATATATGGGCGTTCACATTGGGGCCATCTCGCCGGCACCCATTCGCAAACGGATTGAGGAGTCCGACCTGGTGCTCCACCTGGGCTCCCTGCTGACCGATATGAATCTGGGCTCGCAGCCGCAATACATCGACCGTCACCACTCAATCTGGGCCGCGGAGAATAAGGTCCATGTCAGTTTTCATACCTATACCGAGGTCACCATTGAGGATTACGTCCAGTCTTTGCTGGAGGCTCCGCTGAGGCTGCATCGGGAAGAGATTACCTATTATGACAATCTCGCTCCGCAGCCGCCCGGAGATAATCGGACGATCCAGGTCTCGGATATGTTATGGGAAGTCAACACATTCCTTGATGGGCGTGAAGGCTATATGGTTGTGGCTGAAGCAGGTGACATGCTGTTTGCCGGGCTGGATATCAAAATTGGCCACGGCGGTGGCTATCTCGCCCAAGGGTATTATGCCTCGATGGGCTTTGGCGTGCCCGGCGCACTCGGCGCGCAATTGGGGACCGGTCAGCGGCCGATTGTGTTGTGTGGGGACGGGGCCTTTCAAATGACGGGCTCAGAGATCTCGCACGCGCCCCGTCACACACTCAATCCCATTGTCCTGGTCATGAATAACGGTGGCTGGGGCATTTTTCGGCCGGTTTCCGAACGGCAGGACTTGCTCACCATTCCTCCGTGGCCCTATGCCACGCTGGCCCAGGAGTGGGGCGGCAAGGGGTTACGGGCCACGACCGTCCACGAGCTACGCCAGGCATTATTGGAGGCCGACCGGACCTCGTCTTTTGTCATCATTGAGGTTATGGTGTCGCCGCGTGACTTATCGCCGGTCACGGAAAAGTATATCACGGCTTCAGTTGGCGGGAGCCAATAGCTGCAGGAATAGAGAGGAGAGCACGCGTGAAAATTGCCATTTTGGGAGGAACTGGAGAACAAGGTCCCGGCCTGGCCCTGCGCTGGGCACTCGCGGGAGAAGAGGTCATTATCGGCTCACGTCAACAGGAAAAAGGGGAACGGGTGGCGACCGAGCTCAATCAGGAACTCGGCCGTGACCTTCTGCGCGGAACGGATAATGTCACGGCCGCCGCAGAAGCCGATGTAGTGTTTATCACCGTGCCGTACTCCGCCCACGTCAAGACGGTAGAATCCGTGAAAGATCAGCTCAAGGGGAAGATATTTGTGGACGTGTCGGTCCCGCTCGACCCGGATAACGCACGACGGGTGGTCATGCCGGAGGCCGGCTCCGCAACAGAAGAGGCGAAATACATCCTGGGCGACGAGGTTCAGGTCGTGTGTGCGCTCCAAAACATTTCCGCTCACCTCTTACGTGATGTCAACGCGGAGATTGACTGTGATGTCCTGGTCTGTGGAGATAAAGACGCCCGACCGACGGTGATTGAGTTGGTGCAGAAGCTGGGCATTCACACGGTTGATGTCGGTCCGCTGGCCGCCGCCAGTTTGATCGAGCCGATTACCGCCCTGCTCATTCGTTTGAATATCCGGAATAAAGTGCATTCCGCCGGGATTCGGATTACCGGGCTGTCCGAACATTAGGCCCGGCCGATTTTTCCACCACAGCAATAAAAAAGGCCCTACTGGTGTAGGGCCTTTTTTGACGATTGTACAACACAGGGGAGGCTACATCATGCCGCCCATACCACCCATACCGCCCATGCCACCCATACCGCCCGGAGGCATTGGCGGCATAGCGGCGCCGCCCTTCTCCTCGGGCTTCTCTGCAACGGTGGCTTCGGTGGTTAATAACAGACCGGCGACGGACGAGGCATTCTGCAGCGCAGTCCGCACGACCTTGGTGGGATCGACAATACCGGCTTTGATGAGGTCTTCAAACTGACCGGTTGCCGCGTTGAAGCCGTTCGCACCCTTGCTGTTGCGAACCCGATCCAGGACGATAGAACCCTCTTCTCCCGCGTTAGAAGAAATCCAGCGCAAGGGCTCCTGGATCGCTCTTTGGATAATGTTGACGCCGATCTGTTCCTCTTCGCTCACCTCAACCTTGCCGAGCTTACCGGAAGAGCGGATGAGGGCGACCCCGCCACCAGGCACGATGCCTTCTTCAACCGCGGCTCGCGTGGCGTGCAGGGCATCCTCGACGCGGGCCTTCTTCTCCTTCATCTCGACCTCAGTGGCAGCGCCAACCTGGATGACGGCCACACCGCCGACCATTTTGGCCAAGCGTTCTTGCAGCTTCTCCCGGTCATAGTCTGAGGTCGTCTCATCGATCTGGGCACGGATCTGGTTGATACGGCCGCCGATGTCACCCTTCTTCCCGGCGCCGTCAACGATGGTGGTGTTGTCTTTATCGACAACAAGGCGTTTGGCCCGGCCGAGGTCGTTGAGCGTCAGGCTCTCTAATTTTACGCCCAGTTCTTCGGCGATGACCCGACCACCGGTCAGAATGGCAATATCCTCAAGCATAGCCTTGCGGCGATCGCCAAAACCCGGCGCCTTGACCGCCACACACTGGAGGGTGCCACGAATTTTGTTCACGACCAGCGTTGCCAGTGCTTCGCCTTCGATATCTTCGGCGATGATGAGCAAGGGTTTGCCGCTCTTGGCCACGGCTTCGAGCACGGGCAGCAGGTCTTTCATGGCCGAGATTTTCTTCTCGTGGATGAGCAGATAGGCATCCTCGTACACGCCCTCCATCCGTTCCGGATCGGTCACAAAGTAGGGAGAGAGATAGCCCCGGTCGAACTGCATCCCCTCGACGACGTCGAGCGTCGTATCCAGCCCTTTGGCCTCTTCGACGGTGATCACGCCTTCTCGGCCGACCTTGTTCATGGCTTCGGCAATAATACCGCCGATGGTCGAGTCGTTATTGGCCGAGATCGTGCCGACCTGGGCAATTTCGGTTTGATCGCGGGTGGACTTGGACAGGTTCCGCAGCTCGTTGACCATGGCGGTCACGGCCTTATCGATACCACGCTTAATGCTCATGGGGTCGTGGCCGGCGGCGACCATTTTCACGCCTTCCGCATAGATGGCCCGGGCGAGGACCGTCGCTGTCGTGGTCCCATCACCCGCCACGTCAGAGGTTTTGCTGGCGACTTCCTTGACCATCTGAGCGCCCATATTCTCGAACTTGTCCTCAAGCTCGATCTCCTTGGCGACGGTCACGCCGTCTTTGGTGACATTGGGCGCGCCAAAGGATTTTTCGATCACTACATTCCGTCCCTTTGGGCCAAGGGTGACGGTCACCGCATCGGCCAGGACATTCACGCCCTTAAGGGTTTTGTCTCTCGCATCTTGACTGAATTTGACAAGCTTCGCAGCCATTCCTGATCCTCCCTTGATATCCCGGATTATCCTTCGACCACGCCGAGGATATCATCCTCGCGCATAATCAGGTGCTCTTCGCCATCGATCTTGATCTCTGTCCCGGCGTATTTGCCAAAGAGCACCTTGTCGCCTTTCTTGACATCGAGCGGGGTGACCCTGCCATCTTCTCCGACCTTTCCGTTTCCAACGGCGGTCACCTTCCCCTCCTGGGGTTTTTCCTTTGCGGTATCCGGAATGATGATGCCACCTGCGGTCTTCTCTTCTTCCGCAATCCGCTTGACAATAATCCGATCCTGTAGAGGTCGAATTTTCATACCTCGTCTCCTTTCTCTCAGACGTGTTTCTTTAACTGTGAATCTTCTCTATGGGAGGGGTTCCACCCCCGCTCAGGCTGGGGGGAAAATAATCACTCTTCTGGGGTTGTCAACTGTCAGCGCTCAGAATTTTCGCTTTCGGGACTCTTCCTCAAAATACCGACGGTACAGGACATCCCATTCCGTACTGCCTGGGGCGACTTTTCTCGACAGGGAACGAATCTTTCGCCGCACCGCGGCATCGATGGCGTCTCCCTGCTGAAAATAAGCGCTCAATATCCGTTTGCTCTCGACCAATGCCCCTCTTTCATTGACAATTTTTCCTTCTGCGGCAATGGCCCGTAAAGCCGAACGCGCCAGCGCGGTAATGCGATTATCGGACAGATCGCTCATAGCGCAAAGTCCCGCTCTTCGGCTAAGCGTCGCTTAATGAGCTGGACGACCTTATGGCGATCGACTGTTGGCGTTTTCTGGATATGCGCTTCAGCTAACCGCTCGGCTTCCTTTTCAAGGGCGGCTTCTTGGCGGAAGTTAGCGAGTAACGCACTTGCAACCTTGTTCGCAACCGCAGCCCGTTGTCCACTCAGACGAACCGCACCCTTCGTGCACAATGCCTCCACCAAAACCTGGCTCACATGGCGACAGAGTGCTTCTGGGTCCCGCATGTCGAGACAGCATAGCGGGCGCCGGCGCTGTTTGGCAACCCCGTCTTGACAAGAAAAACAAGGTTTGAGATGGGAGCTTGAGTGACGCAGCAAAGACTCACCTCCGGCCAATCTCCTTCAAATTTTCCCTCGAGCTATTGGGAACATATTGCCACATATCTCGAAGAAGGCTTGGCAATCATCGATAACCGGCACACTATCGTCTTCTTTAATGCCGCCGCGGAATCCCTTACCGGTGTCGCCCAGACACAAGTCCGGGGGGTTTCGTACACCCAGGTTTTCGACGAAAATCCGTGGATTGTGGCCCTCATCCGGAGGGCGCAGGAACCTGGCTATAGCCGCACGGCAGGAGAGGGAGATTTACGTGACCGTTTTCGCCGCGTCGTCCCGGTCCGTGTCACCTGTTCTCCCATTTTCGACCAGGACGACTGCCCCCTGGGGCTTGTCCTGGTCCTACACGATCTGAGCCACCAGAAAGAACTGGAAGAGGAGAAACAGCGGGATGACCGACTGACCTCCCTTGGCGTGGTGGCTGCCGGACTCGCGCACGAAATCAAAAATCCCCTGGCGGGCATCCGAGGCGCGGCTCAACTCCTCCAGTCTCGGGTCAAGACCGACCAGTCTGTGGTCAAATATACGACGATCATGGTGGACGAGATTGACCGTCTCAGCGCGCTGCTTGAGCAGTTGCTCGAGATCTCGGCGCGGCCCGACTTTGATCCCCAGCCGGTCAATATCCATAAGACGATCACCGATGTCCTGCTGCTTGAACAAGAAGCGGCCTCCAAAGGAACAACTGTTCAGACCCATTTTGACCCGAGTTTGCCGCTCGTGTCGGGCGATGAAGCGCGCCTCTCCCAAGTCTTTCGCAACCTGATCAAAAACAGTTTACAGGCCCTCCGCGGGCAACGTGGTGGGGTCCTCAGTATTGCAACAAAAATGGCGACAGACTTTCATCTGGTGCGTTTGCCCCTTGACCGGACCGTCCCCCTTCAGCCAGGGAGCATTGCGACCCCTGCGCAAACGCAGCCCCCAGACACTCCAGAAAAGCAATCGCTCTACGACAACCACGCCGGCGGTCGTTTTCTGTGCGTTATTTTCGCCGACAACGGTCCAGGGATTACCCCGGATCATCTCCCCCATTTGTTCACCCCGTTTTTTACCACTAAGAGCCAGGGCACAGGCTTGGGTTTACCGGTCAGCCAACAGATTATTGCGCAACACGGAGGGACCATTCGGGTCGAAAGCAGCCCGGGGCAAGGGGTGAGCTTCCACGTATATTTACCCGTCCCGCCAGGATAGGATGCTGTGGTGAACGGAACGATTCTCATCGCCGACGACGAAGATCTCATCCGCCAGGTCCTGCATGATACGCTCACCGAGCAGGGCTATCACGTCGAGGCGGTCGCAACCGGCTCTCAAGCCTGGTCGGCCGTGCAGGAACAGGTGTTCGATCTGGCCTTTGTCGATATTCGCATGCCGGGACTGGGCGGTTTGGATCTCTTACAGAAGACGCAAGCCGCTCAGATCGACCTCCCGATCATCATCATGACCGGGCAAACCACGCTGACCAATGCGATTGAGGCGATGAAGCATGGGGCCTTTGACTATTTGCCAAAGCCGTTTGACCTTGATGATGTGCACGCTTTGGTCTCCCATGTCATAGAAACCAAACGGCTCACAGCCAATACCGAGCGTCCACTGCCGGCTATCCAAGGCCGCGATGAGCAGATCATCGGCAGCGGCGCGGCCATGCAGCAGGTGTACAAAACCGTCGGACGTATCGTCCGCAGCGATGCAACCGTCCTCCTCCAGGGCGAAAGCGGGACAGGCAAAGAGTTGGTGGCGAAAGTGATTCACCACTATTCAGCCCGCTGGCGGGCACCCTTTATTGGGGTGAACTGTTCGGCCATTCCGCTCGATTTACTCGAAAGCGAGCTGTTCGGCCACGAACGCGGGGCATTCACCGGTGCGGTCGAGCGACATGCCGGGAAGTTTGAACAGGCCGCTGGTGGGACCCTCTTCCTGGATGAAATAGGCGACATGCCCCCGTCGCTTCAGGCAAAGCTGCTCCGCGTCCTCCAGGAGCGTGAGTTCACCCGGGTCGGAGGCAGCCAGGCTCTCCAAGCGGACGTACGCATCATCGCGGCCACGAATCAGGACCTGACAGCCGCCGTCAAAGAAAAACGTTTTCGGGAAGATTTGTATTTTCGTCTTCGCGTCGTGCCAATCACCCTGCCCCCGCTGCGCCAACGGCGCGAGGATATCCCCGAGCTCACCGCCTATTTTCTCGATAAAATTACGCAGGAGGTGGGGACCGCAGCCACAGGGATTACCCCCGAGGCCCAAGCCCTGCTCACTCATTATTCCTGGCCGGGGAATGTGCGGGAGTTGGAAAACACCCTCCTCCGCGCGGCCGTCCTCAGCCCGGGGCCGTTACTGACGCCGGCAGATTTCTCGCTCCCGCAGACGAGAACTCCGCTGCCGGCCGATCTTGCGGAACTCTCGTTCGAGGAGGTCATCCAGCGTCAACTCACGGCCTATCTTCAGCAACCCGACCTGATCGAGACCGGGGACCTGCACGCGGTGGTCATTAGCCAGGTCGAAAAGCCGCTGATCGAACTGGTCTTGGACCATACCCGTGGGAATCAGCTCAAGGCCGCAGAGATTTTGGGGATTAATCGCAATACCTTACGCAAAAAAATGACGGACCTCAAAATAGCCGTCAAAAAGTGAGCGGCCCCTCATGCCCTTCGCCTTTCCCAGTCCGTTTTACGCCATGGCTGACACCTTGAATCGGCCCGAGCTGTCATTCCAGGAACTGACCGACCATCTGTGCGCCGGAGGCGTACGCCTCCTCCAGTTGCGCGTCAAACAGCAGCCGACGCGAGATTTTGTCGCCCTGGCCACAGCAGCCCGGCGCATTTGCCGACGCTCTCAGTGTACGCTCATCATCAATGATCGGGTGGATATTGCCCTGGCAGTTGAGGCTGACGGCGTCCATCTCGGCCAGGATGACCTCCCGCTGGCCGCGGCCCGCAAGATACTGGGACGCGAGAAGATTATCGGCGTTTCAACCCACACGGTCCAGCAGGCGCTGAGCGCTGAGCGGGAGGGAGCCGACTATATTGGGTTTGGGCCGCTGTTCGGCACAACGACCAAGGCGACCGGCTATACCGCCCGAGGCCTTGAGCAGTTGCAAGACCTTCGTCAGCGGGTTCGTCTTCCGATTGTGGCGATCGGCGGGATTACGGCCGAGCGGGCGCCAGCCGCCCTCCGGGCCGGCGCCGACGCGGTCGCGCTGATTAGCGATATTGTTCTCGCCCCGGATGTCCCCTATCGGGTCAAAACCCTGCTTCAACAGATCGACCGCCCCGCACCTTAAAAGGAACCAACGGGCGGGGAGAAGAAGCGCGTCATCCCTCCTCCGCCAGGTCTTCTTCGGGTTCGACAGCGGTATCGACCAGACTATCAAACCGCGTATACTCGCTCCGCCACGCCAGCCGGACCATACCCGTCGGACCGTTGCGCTGCTTGCCGATAATGATTTCCGCGGTTCCTTCTTCTTCCGACTCGGCGTGGTACACCTCGTCCCGGTAGATAAACATGATGACATCCGCATCCTGCTCAATACTGCCACTGTTATGACTCACTATCCCGTCTGCCAGCCAGGAAGCTGGGCCGGGAACGGTGAGATCAAACACTTCTTCTTCTCCATGCGGCTCAATCTCAACAACCCGATCCCAGAAGAGGTCATTTGAGCATTGCGTCCGCAACACATCATCATCCAGAATCTGCGCATATTCCATCATCATTGGTCGAGAAGGTGCAAAACGGAAATGCGAGGCCCCTCCATAGGCGGTCCCTCGGGCAGCGGCCATGGCACGCTGAGAAATGCCTCGCTCTCTCATGGCTGTCTTCACCCGCGCAAACCACTCTTGAGGAACCGTATCTACATTTGTGTTGGAATGGACCCCAAGCAAAGCAGCCCGGAGTTGCTTTGCTTGGGGTACTCGGGGACCAAATGCCCCAATACAGTCGAGGAACCGAAGCTGCTGCTCAACCCCAGTCACCGTAATCATATGTGTGGGCTTATACGCCCCTTTCCGAACGGTTTGCTGACGAGCAACTATACCGTAGCGGAGTAAGAGCGCCATGACATCCCGGGCCAGTCCAGGACTGTTCGTACTATACATAATGACATGCCCGCCCCTCCTCTTCTTCGTCCGGACATGAATCGTTCCATCAGTAGCCCACAGGTGTCGTAAGAATACGGCAATTTGATCGTTACTGAGGCGAAAAACTTGTTCTGGAACACGCTTCTGATGGGAACGCTGATTGAAAATTTCCAGTTCGCGCAGCCAACGATTAACCCCAGCTGGGTGCCAACGGTTTCCATTGCCACTGAGTACGAGTTGATGCCAACTCCTACATCCCGGATGGCGAGAGACACGCGCGCCAAACTCACGGCGGGCTGTTTCCATAACCAAACGGCTATTTTCTTCCGAACTCGTCGTATAACGAAGCGGCTGGTGCGTCAGATAACTTCCATCACCAATAAGATGAGCGAGCAGGGCCACTCGTCCCTCTGGCCAAGCCTCGGTCTGCTGTGGCTCTGGTATGCAACGGGCCAGGGCAAGCCGACTTCCAACACCGAGATTTTCTACGCGCTGCCAACCCTGCGCGCCCAAGAAGCGGTGCTGCGCTGTCGCTCGGACACATCGACCACTGGCAAGTCGAACGGTAAAAACGGACCGCCGGCCTACACGCCAGACGCGCTCGCCCTTAGCCGGGAGAACTTGCCCCTCGGCTGAAACGGCAAGCACTGACGGGGTCGTCCCAACAAGGTTTTGAATGGGGACACGACGTCCATCAGCCAGCGTCACCAACGTCTCTCCTGGGACACATTCGCGAATGTCTGACATCACGGGACGTTTGTCCGCGCGGAGTTCGACCTGGCGGTTGAGCTGGGAGAGGGCGACCACGGGGATGTCCAGCTCTTTGGCCAGGGCCTTCAGGCTACGCGAGATTTCCGCCAGCTCCTGGGTCCGATTCTCCTGCGCGGTGAGGCCACGCATCAACTGAAGATAATCAATAATAATGAGGCCGAGGTTGGCCTCGCGTTTTAACCGGCGCGCCTTGGCCCGGAGTTCAAGAACATTTTGTCCGGGCGTATCGTCGATATAGATCGGCGCTTCGGCCAGACGGCCGGCGGCCATCGCCAGGCGCGGAAAGTCCCGTTCCGCCAAATACCCGGCACGGACTTTGGCATTGTCCACCCGGGCTTCCGCACACAACATCCGCATCACCAGTTGTTCTTTCGCCATTTCGAGCGAGAAAATCCCTACCGCGGTCTCCGTCTGCATCGCCACGTACTGGGCAATGTTCAGCACAAAGGCGGTTTTGCCCATGCTCGGGCGCGCCGCGATAATCACCAGGTCCGCGGGCTGGAACCCGGCCGTTTTTTGATCAAGGTCCAGGAACCCGGTCGGAACGCCGGTCACCAGTTCCTTCCGTTCGTATAGTTGCTCGATGGTCTTGATCGTGTCCATGATCATATCGCCGACCTTGAAGAAGGCCGGGCGAATCCGCTGCTCGGACACGTCAAAGATCAAGCGTTCGGCTTCATCAAGAAATCGCTCGATGTCTTCCTGGCCTGTGTAGGCCCGACTGACGATTTCTCCGGACACCTGAATCAAACTGCGCAGGACGGCCTTTTCTTTCACGATCCGTGCGTAGAAGGCAATATTGGCCGCGCTCGGCACCTTATCGCTCAACTCGGCCAGATAGGTGGCTCCGCCGACCTCCTGCAATTCGTCGCGCGCTTTGAGAGTGTCGGTGAGCGTAATCAGGTCAATCGGTTCACTCCGCTCGGTCAAGGCGAGCATGGCCAGAAAAATTTTCCGGTTCGTCTCGCGATAAAAATCATCGGGGCCCATGACCTCAATCACCCGGTCAAGGGCGTGGGAGTCCAGCAGGATACCGCCCAGGACGGACTCTTCCGCCTCCAAGCTCTGCGGCGGCACTTTGCGTAAGGCATCTTCAAGCGTTGACATACAAGGCCCTTTGAGTCTGTTGGGGCCATAGGGTCATTGACTCAACAGACCCAACGGATTCTATAGACTCAACGAACTCAACAGACTCCATAGACTCAGCTATCTACTCGTCCAGCGTGTCCCGCACAAAAGCAAATAAGCGGGACAATTCGGTTAAACCGTGAGCGATGCGCGGTCCATACCAGCACAGCGCCATGCCATCAACGCAGTAGAAGTGACCGCCACGGCCGGCTGCGGTCTCCTGGAGCGGCGAGAGATGGACGAAATGCTTTTCCGCAAAGGGATAGGGCTCGCTCGGGAGCAGCACGAGATGGGGGTCGGCCGCAACCACTTCGTCAAGGCAGAGGGAGAAATACCGCTCGTCCTTGGCGCGAAAGATATTCTCTCCGCCACACCGCCACAGCATATCATCGCTATACGTCTCGCGATTAAACGACATCCAGGGCTTGCGCCAGATAGGACAAAATACCCGGAGCCGTTCGCCCGCTGTGAGCTCGACCGCGCTCGCCTCGTATTGTTGCCAGAGTGAGCGCGCCAGCGTCCGGGCTTGCGCCTGGCAGCCGATGAGCGGACCGAGCTGTTCGATCATCCGTATCCCGCCCGCTACCGTGCGCGGTGCGGTGACATACAGAGGCAACCCTCGTTTTTCCAGCGCGCTGAAGTCTTCTTGCCGATTCTCCTCATCGTTGACAATAATGAGGTCGGGCTTCAAACGCTCAATCGTATCAAGCTCAGGGTCTTTTGTGCCGCCAACGCGCGCCACATCTGCCACCCCATCGGGCGGATGGGTGCAGTAGGACGTGACACCGACCACACGCTCACCGGCCCCAAGCGCGAACACCGTCTCGGTAATACTCGGCACGAGCGAAATAATGCGCCGCGGCACCTGCGGGAGTGCAACACAACGTTGATGAGCGTCCAGAAATTCCATTGTTTCGAGTCAGGGGGACTCTATTTTTCCTTCATCTGCTGCAGAATGGCTTCTAATTCCTGCCGTTCTTCTTGGGTGACCTCTTCAACGATGTCGGCGGGGCTGTTTCCGGGATTCGGCTGAGCCACGACTTGGCTCGGAGGCGTTACCGGCCCTGCCTCAGGACCGAACAGACCCATCCGACGCAGTTCTTCTTCCATCATGAAAATCGCGCCAATAAACAGCGCCAGCCCCACACACGCCATGAGCAGCATGAGTTTCGGGAGCCACAGCCAGCGTCCTTTTTTCCGCGCTGTTTTCCGCCGCGGTGCTGCCGGTTGAGTCTTTTTCTGCCGCGCCACGTTCCTGCCTCCTTACGGCTGCTGCGGATATCGTCTGATGACCGCTCGGACGGCCTCCCAGCCACTCCGCCGGTGCCAACCATCCACCCCATTATACCATTTCAAGCCAATAGATTGGAGACGCGCATTCCGCGCCGCAAGCGTAAACCACACGCGGGCGGTCCGACCGTAGAAGAGCCTGGTGGCAAAAGCCAGCCGCGCCAGCTTCTTGCCGAGCCACGACTGAGTGATCGTCCGGGTATAGGCATCAAACGAGAAATCCTTGGCACGTAGTGCCTCGCGGATGGCTTGAGCGGCAAAGGCTCCGTATTCAAACGCAAAGGAAATGCCTTCCCCCATCAGCGGTTCCGCTCCTGCCGCATCGCCGACGAGTACAACATGGGGGGCGGCAAGCCGTTGTTCGGAGGCGTAGCCATGAATGGGAAAAGCCCGCAGCCGTCGGGTTTGCCCGGCCGGCGCGATACTGAGCGCGTCAATTTCCGCGGCGAGACAATCCTGGAGGGCCGCGTTTGAGAGAGAATTGACGCCCAATGAGTAGATGCCGAGGTTCACATGGGCAAGCTGAGCGATCAGACAGGGAAAGGCCCACAAATAGCCACGTAACCCAGCCTGTACGGGCCGGAAATTGAAGTCGTAACGCTGCTGGACGAAGCCGTCCCAGTCGGTTTCCGAGACCGGCACATCAGCCATTATGGCCTTGCCGACCGGCTGGCCGGTCGGCCCGATCAATTGCCGTCGCACCCGGCTCCCGGAGCCGTCAGCCCCGACCACAATCCGAGCGCGATACGTCGCCTTGTCGGTCACTACGCGAATGCCGCCTGGCTCTCGAACCAACTGGATGACCTTTTCTCCCTGCCGGATTTCCGCGCCACGCTCCGCAGCGGTGCGCACGAGCAAAAAATCAAACTCGTTCCGGCGAATAATGGAACACATCCCCCCTTCTTCACACACGACTTCCTGGCTGGGCCAGACCTGAACACGGGCTCGGTTGACCCGGACGTGAGGAACGCTCAGCGGGATCTCTAAGGCGTTGAGACAATCAAGGGTATGGGGGATGAGACCGCCGGCACAGATCTTCTCTCGGGGATGAACGGCTTTGTCGAGCAGGAGAATACTGCCAGCGAGCGCCGGCTCGGCCCGCAACAGATTGAGCGCGGTGGCGGTCCCGGCCGGACCGGAGCCGATAATAATAACGTCAAAGCACTCCACAGCAGTGGGAGCCGTCCGAAAGCAGATGATTAGCCGTCAATCACGGGAACTTCTTCGGTCACGAACCAGGCAAGGTTGGGATGGTCTGAGAATTTCAGTTCGTCCGGTCGCACTTGGGCCAGATAGTCCGGGTCCGCTAAAAAAGCCTCGACCGCAGCGTAATCGTCAAACCACAGTTCCGCAATACCATCGAAGGGCGCGGCATTGTTCTCGTACGCCTGCGGGATCGTATGACTCTGGACGTATTTCCGAATATACCGCCGGAGCCCCGAGACGCTCTTCACCAGACTCCCGTGATGCGTCCGCCAGTAGTCGTGAAACTCTTCGACACCCATGCCGGGCTTGCGTTTTACACAGACGACCAGTTTGACCATAATCCCCTTACCCGCGGGTTTCATTTTCCCGCTTAGAGACCGGAGCGCGGTTCAACATTGGCCCAGATCCAGTCCACAATTTCCTGGGTGCTGGCTCCGGGAGTAAACACTTTTTTCACGCCGACTTTCGCCAGTCCGGGCATATCGTCTTCCGGGACGATCCCCCCACCAAAAACCGCGACATCATCGGCTCCACGTTCTTTAAGCGCACCCAGAATAGCGGGGAATAAGGTCATATGCGCACCGGACAGAATACTTAGCCCAACGGCGTCGACGTCTTCCTGCACGGCCGCCTCAGCGATCATTTCCGGCGTCTGATGCAGACCGGTGTAGATCACCTCAAAGCCGGCGTCCCTGAGCGCGCGGGCGATAATTTTTGCGCCGCGGTCATGACCGTCGAGCCCGGCTTTTGCAACCAGGATGCGGAGTATTTTTTCTTCGGACACACTAACCTCCAGAAGAAGGGGTTAGGGGTTGGGGATCAGGGATTGGCTCTCCCCCAGCCCCTAACCCCCAGTCCCCAACCCCTTTTGTTTTACAGCCAGGCCGGGTCCTGATAGACGCCAAACACCTCACGGTAGACATCGGAGATCTCGCCCACCGTACAGTGGGCCTTGACGGCATCAATCAGGACCGGCATCAGGTTCTGCCCGTTACGCGCCGCGGCATGGACCCGGCCAAGCTGCTCTTCGGCCGCAGCCTGGTCACGCTCCTGTTTCACCTGCGTGACCTGGGCAATCTGGCTGCGCTCCACTTCCGGGTCGATCTTGAGGATTTCCATCGGTCGCTCCTCTTCAACCGCGTGCGCATTCACCCCGACGATCATCTTTTCTCTGGCGTCCAGCTGTTGCTGATAGCGATAGGCCGCATCGGCTATTTCCTTTTGCGGAAAGCCGATATTGATCGCCCGAATAATACCGCCGAGTTCGTCAATCCGGTCGATATAGGCGCACGCCTCTTTTTCCATCCGGTCCGTCAGGGCTTCTATGGCCCAACTGCCGCCCAGCGGATCGACGAAGTTGGTGACGCCGCTCTCTTCCGCAATAATCTGCTGGGTGCGCAGCGCGACCGTGACGGCCTCTTCGGTCGGGAGGGCCAGGGTCTCGTCCATGGAATTGGTATGCAGCGACTGGGTGCCGCCCAGAACGCCGGCCAGGGCCTGAATCGCCACCCGCACGACATTATTGACCGGCTGCTGGGCGGTCAGGCTGACACCGGCCGTCTGGCAATGGGTGCGCAGCAGCATGGAGCGGGGATTCTGTGCGCCAAAGCGCTCCTTCATGATCGTGGCCCACATCCGGCGGGCCGCGCGCAGTTTGGCGATTTCTTCAAAAAAGTCGTTGTGGAGATCAAAGAAAAACGACAGCCGCGGGGCAAATTCGTCAACGTCAAGGCCCCGTTCTATGCCGGCTTGGACATAGCCAATGCCATCGGCCAAGGTAAAGGCCAATTCCTGGACCGCGGTCGAGCCGGCCTCACGGATGTGATAGCCCGAAATCGAGACGGCATGCCAGCGCGGCACCTCCCTGGCGCAGAATTCGATCATGTCGGTGACGATGCGAACGGCCGGTTCGGGCGGGCAGATCCACTCTTTTTGGGCGATATACTCCTTGAGCATATCGTTCTGGATCGTCCCGCTAATCTGATTGCGGGGGATGCCCTGCTTATCGGCCACCGCAATATACATGGCGAGCAGAATACTGGCCGTGCAGTTCACCGTCATCGAGGTGGAAACTTTATCGAGCGGAATATCCTGGAACAGGCGCTCCATGTCTTTGATGGTCGAGACCGACACGCCCTCACGACCGACCTCGCCCAAGGAGCGCGGGTGGTCTGCGTCATAGCCCATCAGCACCGGCATATCAAAGGCGGTTGACAGGCCGGTCTGGCCCTCGGACAACAACAGCTTAAAGCGTTGATTCGTATCCTCAGGCGTGCCGAACCCGGCGAACTGCCGCATGGTCCAGTAGCGACCCCGATACATACTCGGGTAAACCCCACGGGTGTAGGGGTATTCGCCCGGATAGCCTATCCCTTCGAGGTTGGAGCCGTTGAGGTCGTCCGGCGTATAGACGGGCTCAACCTCCATGTCGGATACGGTCGAAAACCGCTGCGAACGTTCCTCCTGTTGAGGATATTTCTCATTCAACCACGCTTGCTTATTCATGCTTCCTCCGAAAGAACCAACTCTCTCCAGCGTATTCGCCCGGCATCCCCGGTCCTTTTAAGAGCACGCTACATAGCACGACAAACACACTCGGAATAGGGGCACACTCGCCTTATTTTCCAGAAAACTTCGCCGCTCGTTTTTCAAGAAAGGCGGCCATCCCTTCGGCCTTGTCCTGCGTCGCAAACGTCAGTCCAAAAGCCTCGGTTTCAAAACGACAGCCATTGACAATATCCATATCAATACCGGCATTAATGGCCGACTTTGCCTGCTGAATGGCAATGGGCGGTTTTGTGGCCAGCTTATGGGCGAGAGCCTTGGCCTCATTTACACACTCGGCCGCCGGCACGACGCGATTAGCCAGGCCGTAACGAACCGCGGCCTCGGCATCGATCATATCGCCAGAGTAGATCAGTTCCCGGGCCAGCGGCAGCCCAATCCGACGCGCTAAGCGCTGGGTACCGCCAAAGCCGGGAATGACCCCGAGATTAATTTCAGGCTGACCGAACCTGGCCGTATCCGCGGCAATAATCAGATCACAGGCCAGGGCGAGTTCCAGGCCGCCGCCCAGGGCAAAGCCGTTGACCGCGGCAATTACGGGAATGGGCATCTCCTCAAGCGTCCGCGCCACGCGGAGTCCCAGGGCCGCAAAGGCTTTTCCCTCCAGGGGAGACATCGACACCATCGCCGAGATATCCGCTCCGGCAACAAAAGCCCGGTCGCCCGCGCCGGTCATCACCAGACAGCGCAGCCCGGTATCGCGCTGCACCGCATCCAGGCAGTCGGCAATCTCATTCAGGGTGACGGGATTCAGCGCATTCAGGCTCTTGGGGCGATTGATCAGCAGAATGCCAATCGCCTCTTCTTTTTCAAACACAATATTTTCATACGTCATATTAATACTCCGGCTGCTCCTCAAAGTAGTGAACCGTATTGAGAAAGCGGATGGTCCGGCTCTTTGAGCGCATCACCACGGAATGTGACTCACCCCCCCCAGGAAAAAACCGCACCCCGTGCAGATAGTTCCCGGTGGTCACCCCGGTTGCGGCAAACACCACGCTGCCTCGGGCGAGTTCTTCGGCTGTGTACTTTTTCCGAATATCGTCCACTCCGCTTTCACGCAGTTGTTCAAATTCTGCTGCATTCCCCGGCTGGAAGCGCGCCTGAATCTCCCCGCCCAAACACCGCAGGGCCGCCGCGGCGAGAATGCCCTGGGCGGCGCGACCCGTCCCAACCAACAGATCGATCCCGGACTCCTCCCGCGTGGTGGCTAAGGCCGCCGACAGGTCCCCGTCACTGATCAGGGTGACATGGACGTCGATATCACGCAGTTCGTGCAGCAACTTGGCATGACGCGGCCGGTCAAGCATAACCACGCGCAGGTTTTGTGGTTTGACCCCTTTCACTTCTGCGAGGGCGGCAAGATTGTCACCCATTGATTTATCCAGATCAATCACCCCCCGCCCCCAGGGTCCGACCGCCATCTTCTCCATATACACATCCGCGGGACAGCGGAGAAAACCACCTTCTTCAGCAACGGCAATGGCTACAATCGCATTCGGCGCACCGAGCGCGCAGGTGGTGGCCCCTTCAAGCGCATCGACCGCGACCTCAATGGCAGGACCCGCCCCTGTCCCGAGCATTTCGTCGACGTACAGCATGGGCACCGAGTCTTCATCTCCCTCGCCGAGGACGAGTTGGCCCCTGAACTCGATATCAGGGAATAGCCGGTGCATGGCTTCCACAGCGGCAGCGTCGGCAACCGCTTCATCTCCCCGCCCCATGTGGGCCGCTGCGGCTAAAGCCGCGGCTTCTGTCACCCGAACGAACTCAAGCGCGAGGTTCCGATCCATGCCGAATCTCTTGTGTTGCTCCCGCTTCCCACCTACACCAAGGCCCGCGCCTGTCCGCGAATCACGTGCGCCATCAAACGCCAGGCCTCAGCCACAAACACCTGCGTCGCTTTGGCACACGGCTCGTTATAGCCCACCGCCGGAGACGCTGGCGTCCGGTCATGGGACGAGAGCACGGCAAACGGCACGGGGTCGGACGAATGAGTCTTGATGGCAACCGGTGTGGCATGGTCGGGCATCAGCAGGATGGTCCACTCAGGAAAATCGGCCAGGCCCTTCAGAATAGTCCCGACGACCTTCTCGTCAAAATCCTCAAGCGCCTGGACCTTTTTATCGGCCGCGCCCATATGACCAGCCTCGTCCGGCGCCTCGACGTGCAGAAAGAGAAAATCCTTGTCACGCAGGGCGGCCAGACCATATTCGGCTTTACCCAGATAGTTCGTATCAAGAAAGCCGGTCGCGCCGGGCACCAGGATCACCTCAAGCCCGGCCAGGACGCCAATACCGCGCACCAGATCGACCGCAGAAATGACCGAACCGCTGAGCCCAAAGCGTTCAGGGATTGTCGGCACGGCCGGCCGGCGGCCTTGGCCCCACAGCCAGATCGAAGAGACCGGTTGATGCCCCTCGGCCTGACGCCTGGCATTCACGGGATGCCCGGCACAGATCTCCTGGGCGCGTTTCATCAGCGCACACAATTGCTCGCCGCCGTCTCCCTGGGGCCAGTACGCCTGTACGGCTTGACCGGTGATATCGTGCGGCGGCGTGGTGTCCATCTTCTCCTTGCCGCCGTGCCAGACCAGCAGGTGCCGATAGCTCACACCGGGATAAAAGGAAAACTCAGCGCTGCCCAACTCGTTTTGAAGCGTCCCGATCAACTCGGCCGCATCTGCGCTAGGAATGTGGTCGGCCGCAAAGTCCAGCATGGTTTCGGTTCCGTCGGCGGCCCGGCCCAGGGTCACCAGATTACACCGAAACGCAATATCTTCCGGTCCCAGGTCCACCCCCATACTGGCCGCCTCGATGGGTGAGCGACCGGTGTGGTACTGCCGCGGGTCATAGCCGAGCAGACTCATGGTCCCGACATCGCTGCCCGAGGGATAGCCCTCAGGAATCGTCTGGGTGAGGCCAAAGATGCCGTGGGAGGCAATATGGTCCATATGCGGCGTCCGCGCGTACTCAAGCGGCGTTTTCCCGCCGAGTGCATCGACCGGCCAGTCCGCCATACCATCACCTTGGAGAACAATGTATTTCATACGCTTCACCCATTGAGGAATCCGTGAACAGAGGATGCCGGCCGGCGCTCGAGCGCGCCGAAAATCGCGGCCCGGGCACTCTGATAATCGGCCGGTGATTCAATCGGCCGGTTGGCGGAATGCGCGGCCACCCCACGCAACCGCCCTTCGTGGTAGCGCCGCTTGAAGTCGGTAAACTTGAGCCCATGGGCAGTGGATATCACAACGACCCGCTCGTGTGACCGTATCTGCCCACTGCGCGCCAGTTTCAAGAGAACGGCGAGCGCCACCCCGGTGTGCGGACAGTTGAACAGGCCGGTCAAATCTGCCAGGGCCGAGGCTTCGGCCAGCTCTTCTTCGCTGGCCTGCTCAACAATGCTCTCGAAGGTCTGGAGCACCCGAATGGCCTTATGCACGCTGACCGGGTCTCCGATCTGAATGGCGGACGCCAGGGTTTTTTTGGCTTTGACCGGACGATAGTTTGCAAAGCCGGCGGTAAAACTCTTGTATAAGGGATTGGCACGCTCGGCCTGGGCACAGACCAGACGGGGCAGGCGCTCAGTCATGCCAAGCTCCTGCATGAGCAGGAAGCCCCGTCCGATTGCCGTGACGTTGCCCAGATTGCCGCCGGGGACGATCACCACATCGGGGACTTCCCAGTCAAACTGCTGCACAATCTCAATCGAGATGGTCTTCTGGCCCTCAAGCCGAAGGCTGTTCATCGAATTGGCGAGATAGATGTTTTCTTTGGTACACAGCTCGCGCACGACCCGCATACAGCCATCAAAGTCGGTATCGAGCGACAGGGTCAGCGCCCCGTTTGCCATGGGCTGAATGAGTTGGGCCGTAGACACCCGATTGCGGGGCAGCATCACAATCGCCGGGATGCCGGCCGCGGCGCAGTAGGCGGCCAGGGCGGCCGACGTATCGCCGGTTGAGGCGCACGCCACCGCAGGAATGGACACGCCGTCGGCAATCATCTGCTTCACCATAGAGACGAGCACGGTCATGCCCAGGTCCTTAAATGACCCGGTATGAGAGTTCCCGCACTGTTTGACCCAGAGATCGTCAACCCCGATGTGTCGTCCGAGTCGCTCGGCCCAGAACAGATTGGTGCCGCCCTCATAGGTGGAAACGACGTTCTCATCGTCAATAGCCGGACAGACCATTTCTTTCTTGCCCCACACCCCACTGCCATAGGGGTAGAGAGTCCGCCGATAGCGCTCGTCAAACAAATGCCGCCATTCCTGGGGGGTGCGCGTCTTGAGCGCGGCGATATCGTGCTGTACGTCCAACAGCCCGCCGCAGCTCGGGCAGGAGTACCGGATTTCGTTGAGCGGATATTCCCCGGGGCAGCCGGCCGCGCAGCCAAACCAGGCCCGAAACGGCGAGGGGTTCGGAGCCGTCAGCGGAAGAGTCGGAGCATCTATCATGGCGCTGTGTGTCATACTGGTCTCTGACCGATGCTTTCCATACGGAGCCGCTGCGTTTAGCCAAGGCTCTCCTCAACGCGGACATACACGGACTTGCCCTGCACGATAGGCAATTGGTCTACCAATGTCATGGCCGTCTTCAAATTCCGTTCCGTCGCGGCATGCGTCCGCATGACCAGGGGCACGGTATTATCCCCGTCGCTCCGCCCACGCTGAATCACCGAGGCAATGCTGATGTCCTGGTCGCCTAAAATCCCGCTGATCTGGGTGAGCACCCCAGGACGGTCGACGGCCATGAAGCGCAGATAATACTCGCTGACCAGCTCATCCATGGGCCGGACCGCGGCCGGCTTCAGTTCCGTCCAGGCACAGCCCAGCGGGGGCTGGGGCTGTTGCTGCTTGGTCTGCGCCCGGGCGCTCTCTACCACGTCAGACAGAACCGCCGCCGCGGTCGGCAAACTACCCGCGCCCTGTCCGAATTGGAGCGAGGAGCCGAGGGCTTCCCCCTGCGTAAAGATGGCGTTATATGCCCCGCCCACACCCGCCAGCAGACTATCCTGCGGGATCATGGTCGGATGGACCCGGGCTTCCAGCACGCCGGACTCTTCCTTGGCGATTGCCAACAGCTTGATCGCGTAGCCGAACTCGCGCGCAAAGGCGATATCGATCTGGTCGAGCTGTCGAATCCCTTCGGTGTACACGGCATCGACCGGCACTTGCACGCCAAAGGCGAGCATGATGAGCAGCGTCAGCTTCTGAGCCGTGTCAATGCCATCGACATCCATACGGGGGTCGGCTTCCGCCAGGCCCAACTCCTGGGCTTGGCGCAGGACGGGAGCAAACTCGGCGCCGTCCTCGCTCATCGTCGCCAGGATGTAATTACAGGTGCCGTTCACGATCCCGAACAACGCCTGGTTGCGGTCCGCGACAAAACCTTCGCGCAGCGTCCGAATAACCGGGATGCCGCCGGCCACGCTGGCTTCAAACCCCAGGCGCACCCCGTGGGCTTCGGCCGCGGCAAAAATCTCGTCACCGTGGAGCGCCAGCAGCGCTTTGTTTGCCGTCACAACGGATTGACCCCGCGCCATCGCTTCCAGAACGAGGGAGCGGGCCGGGTCGGTTCCGCCAATGAGTTCCAGAACAATATCAACCTCAGCATCGTACACGACGCTCCACGGGTCGGCCGATAAGCGGACACCGGGCAGCGGCGGATGCGGTTTTGTGTCTATGCTCCGGCTCGCAACGTGGACGAGTTGCAGGGGCGCGCCGATTTTTCGGGCAAACGACTCGCGCTGCCGGTCCAGGAGTTGAACCACCCCGGAACCGACCGTGCCCAACCCGATAAGCCCGAGTTTGACCCCCTCCCCTGCCATTATACCGCCCGCAGCTTTTTGTCCGCCGGCTCGGCCGGAGCGCTGGCGCCGCCAAAGGCTTTACGGATACCGCGAACCGCCTGCCGGGTGCGATGCTCATTCTCAATCAGGGCGAAGCGGACGTAGTCTTCTCCATACGGCCCAAAACCGATCCCTGGGGACACCGCGACCTTGGCTTCCGTCAGGAGAAATTCCGCAAAAGCCATGGAGCCCATGGCCCGCAGGGGCTCCGGGATGTGTGCCCAGACAAACATCGTGCCCTTGGGTTTGGGTATATGCCAGCCGACCCGCTCCAAGCCGTCAATCAGGACATCACGACGCTGACGATAGCGCCGGCGCATGTCTTCCACGCAGTCCTGGGGGCCGTTCAGGGCATGAATCGCGGCGATTTGAATGGGCTGGAAAATACCGTAGTCAAAATAGCTTTTGAGCCGGCCCAAGGCCATGATCGCCTCTGGATTGCCGCAGGCAAAACCGACGCGCCAGCCCGGCATATCGTAGGATTTCGACAGGGTGAAAAACTCGACGCCGATCTCTTTTGCGCCAGGCACCTGGAGGAAGCTCGGCGGCGTATAGCCGTCAAAAAAGAGGTCGGCGTAGGCAAAATCGTGAATGACGAACAATTTATGCTCGTGGGCGAATTCCACCACGCGCGTAAAAAATTCACGGTCCACAACCGCGGTCGTCGGATTATGCGGGAAGCATAGCAGCAAGACCTTGGGCCGCGGCCAGCACTGCTGGACCGTTTCCTGAAGCGAGGTAAAGAAGTCTTCTCCCGGTCGGAGCGGCACGACCCGCAAGTCGGCATTGGCCATCACAATCGAATACTGATGAATGGGATAGGTCGGACTCGGGCAGATAGCCACATCGCCCGGACCGAGAATCGACAGCGCCAGATGGGACAGGCCCTCTTTCGAGCCAATGGTCACAATGGATTCGGACTCGGGGTCGAGCTCCACCTCAAAGCGGCGTTTATACCAGTCGCAGATCGCCAGGCGCAGCTTATACAGCCCCCGCGAGGTTGAATAGCGATGATTCTGCGGCTTGGCCGCGGCCTCAACCAGCTTGTCCACAACGTGCTGCGGAGAAGGGTGGTCGGGGTTGCCCATCCCAAAATCAATAATATCCTCCCCCGCCCAGCGCGCCTCCATTTTCATCTTGTCCAGGGTGGCAAAGAGGTAGGGCGGGAGCCGTTTAATACGTGGAAATTCCATGTTGTCTTACCCCGTGGGACCGGGCTGTTCAGCGCATCTCCGCCAGGGTCTCCATTCCTGCTAAGGATATAGGGGATTTACCGAAACCGGTCAAACCGCCGGGGGTGTGGTCCTGGCCTCGATAGCCACGTGTGGATGGAATGGACGATTGACACATATTACGTGCGAACATAGCGTGTGAATGTGAAAGTTACCCTATCCATTGATGACCGAGTCGTGGCTACGGCTCGGCGTATCGCCGCCACCCGTGGCACCAGCTTGAACCAGCTTATTCGCGACTATCTGGAAGAATTGACCCGCGCCAACGATGTCGAGGCGGTCATAGACCAACTCGATACGATGTGGGCGGAAGACGTGTATCGTTCATCAAGCCCGTTGACCCGAGAGCAATCGCATGAGCGGTCGTGAGTTTATCGACACAACAATCCTCGGGTTGCAATTCCAGAAGGGTTAGCGGGAGTCGTCTACATTGGCTAATTCCAAAAGGCGAAGGTGGGGTGATCGTGACTATGATATTTCTGAGTGAGAACGGATTCATGTCCCACCGTGTGATGACCCCCTGCTCATCTGCAAAAACAAAGCAGCCTATCAGCGGAATGCCGAGAAAAGACGTGCGGAAAGGCGGGAGAAGTATCGCCAGCAGAAAGCCGCGCCCAAAAATAGCTGAGTCGTTGGCCAGCATCAGGAGAGATAGGTGATGGACGATGCCGGAAGCAAGGCCGGAAAAGAGTTGGTCCGTTTCGTCGAGGCGAAAGGAAGCCGGGTCACGCCCCGCGAACCAGCACTGATTTTTCGCGGGCATCCATTCCGCGGCGTCATACGCTTTCTTGTGGTTACGGTTCACGCTGGGGCTCGCCAAGGTGAGACTGTCCAGGTCGGCGGCAAAGCGCCAGCGTGTAGCTGCATCGGCTACGCAGAGTCCACTGTCGTGCGGCCTCGGAGCGAGCCACAATATGCTCGATATCGGTCTGACGGATGCTGGCATACGTCCGCCCGGTGTACGGCCCCTAAATGCGGCCGCCCATCGACACGACGATCTGCGGCTCGACGGACTGCGGATAGCGGCAATCCTTGCTGCGGTATGGCGCGTAGCGGTGCTCGGGCGCGATAGTCAGGCCCCGCCAGGTCTCAGACGGCTGCGCGTGAAGGGTGGGAGCAAAGAGGGCGAGACAGAGGGGAAGCCAACGCAGAGATGCCATGGGAAAGCTTGCTCCTTGCCTGCCGTCTGTAGCCTGGTTCTCGTTACTTGGCAAATTCGCGGTTTTTTCGGCGTGTCTTGTCACCAAGGCGCGGTAGGCGGGATTGTTAGTTGATGACTAGCCTTGGGGATTGTCTTTCTGCACCGATTCCGGCGGAATTGGTGGGGGCGAGGGAGGGAGAAGTTTTATAAAAGCCCGACCAGTATGGTTCTCAACGATTTTTGCTGCAAGGGTGCCGGTGAACGTCTGGGTCGTGGCGTGAAACACGGACAGACTCAAATCCTGTAATATTTTATCTTTTTCTAGCGCCACCACTTTAAGCTTATGACGCTTTAATTCGTCGCGTGCGATAGGCCGGCCGTGGCTTTTAAAATCCTTGTGGTCTGCGAGCCACTCAGAGATCTGCTCGGCCTTCTCCTTACCTTTGCGATCTCTTCGGAACATGAAATTGGAGAGCCATGTTCTTACCAGCGTCTTGGACAAATCTAGGGCAGCTTCACACTGAGTAAGTAGGGCTGGACCGTACTGACTCAACATTGGTACCCAAACTGCAAGCTGCGTTGGGTCGGCGCATTCCTTCTTCGCCTTATCGAACTGATCCAGAATGGCTTGCGCGGCGAAGAAACGGGGGCCGAACTGTGTTGTGACAAGGATCTGCGGGTCGGTTGGTCCGAGGAAGGAATGCTTACCTAAAATAATCTCATCGGCTGCGCAGCAGATCATCGTCGCAGCGGACTGGGCCAGTTGAGGAACGATAACACGAATATGAGAGAAACGGGCACGCAGATATGCAACTATTGCCTCGGCGGCTTCGATTGAACCACCTGGACTATGCAAGATTAAGTCAAGTTTTTGACCCTTAAGTCCATTGGTCACTTCCATGAGGGCCTGTATGTCCTCGTCTCCAATGGAAATGGTGCCTGGGGGTGCGGCCTCCTTCTGAATCCACGCCGTGGCGTAAAGAATGACGTTGCGCTGGGTGTGTTGGGCCAACTTGAGGAGGTATTTTCGTCGAACACCGTCAAAATCTGCGCCTCCGTCTTTGTTAATTTCTTGAGAGATCTCACTCCATATCGGCATAGAGCCACTAATCCGATCGAGACCCTACCGAACGTTGGCGTGGTCGGTAGTCGTGGGTTGCGGTACTAGGTTCGTAGCCCGACGATAGGTGTCAAGTACGCGATCGGATTTCTGCCAGTTCTGATACGCCTGCATGGCTTCACGTACTCCAGGCCGGGCCTGTGCCTCGGCAAGCAGGGCCTCAAAGTCTTGTTGCCGCTGAGACTCTTGCCGCCCTGAACGCTCCTTATCCATAGATTTGCCCTCCTTGAATCCGACACTGACGGCTAGCGATCCGACATGCCACCCGGTTCCGCAACTTCAGCGGCGCTGTTTCCTCCGGATCGCTACTCGTATGCTAGAATCATCTCCTTTTGGGAGGTTACTTTGCCAATTACTCTACCATCAAGCGACGGTAAAGAATACAGGGGGGAAGAATCGAACCCGTCCCCTCACCGCCCCGCCGATGCGGCCCTCACTCCTCCGCCCCCTGCGCCGCCATCCACTCCCGGGCCAAGCGCTGGGCCTCAGCGACCTGGGCCGGGGTCATTTGCTCGGCAATCTTGTCGTGTTGCTCACGCGCCTCTTCGTTGCCACTCGCGCTGGCAAGGTCGAACCACATATGGGCCAGCGTATAGTTCCGCGGGACGCCCTCGCCCTTGGCGTACATGGCGGCGAGCTTGTACTGCCCGATCACGTGGCCCTGCTCGGCCGCCCGGCGCCACCAGACCACCGCTTTTGCATAGTCCTGCGGTATCCCCTCCGTGCCTTCGGCGTACAGGGCGCCAAGACTGAACTGCGCGACCACATGGCCCTGCTCAGCGGCCTGGCGGAACCATACCAGCGCCTCGGTATAGTCCTGCGGGACGCCTTCGCCGTTGGCGTGCATGCCGCCGATACTGACCTGCGCCTCCGCGTCTCCGCTTTCCGCGGCTTCTTGGCACGCCGCTACCCGCGCCGTGAGTGTCAAATCCGCATTGAGGCAGTCCGCGACTTCAGCGTCTTGCGCCGCCACGGGGCAGGGGACACCGGCCCACAGGAGGGCGACACAAATGGGAAGCCACCGTAGAGATGTCATAGTGATGCTTGCTCCTAAGAACTGACTCTGCCTAACTTGTAGTCCTTGAAACGGTCAGCCTGCCATTTGCGTTCAGCGTCCGGCGAATCGGCCAGGTCTCTGGCCGGGCGAGCGAGAGGCACAGGTGGGGTACTACGCCGCAGTTGTTGCCAACGAGCCGGGGTGTCGTGCAGGACCTGGACCAGACTCTCCTGGCGGCGGCTTTACTTCGCCAGCCTCATTGACATAGTCCAGGTCGCGGGCAAACAGACTGCCCTGTACTGCACTCTCAATGTTCACGTGCCCAGGTTCCTTGTGCCATCAAGGCTTGTACTTTTTCACGGTGAATTGTATCGAGACAACATGAAGACTGATGAGGAACGTATATTCCGAGCCCACCGGAAACGGCTGGCCAGAGAGGCCGAGGCACTGGTCGCCGAACAAGCCAGCGTGGAGCAATCATCCACGCTTAGCAGCCCACCTCCATCCCCGGTTCCAACGATGGACGAGAACGGGAAATTGATTCGGGAGGAATCGCAGAGCAAGTCAGAAACCCGCTAGAGCGTTTCACGATAAGTTGTAGCCGTACCCGTACGCTCTCGTCATACCGGACCCCGGATCGTGTCCGGGGCAGGCTTTGATCCGGTATCCAGAGGCTGGAGGCCGGGAGGCTAGATTCCTGCGTTCGCAGGAATGACGGGAGGCTACGCAGCATCGTGATTTGCTCCAAAGCCGGGATCGATCCCCTCTTGAACCCTACTCGTCTCTGCGCCCAACATCTCAAACGGTTCTACCCCACCCGAGCCAGCTCCAGCCGGCCGGCCCAGCGGTCTTCGAGGACGGCGCGTAGGCGGCGGGATTCGGGGGTGGTCAGGTTGGGGTCGCGTTTGAGCCAGGCCAGGGCTTCGTCTCGCGCGGTTTCCAGCAGTTTGCTGTCACGCACGATATTGGCCACCCGGAAGTCGGGCAGACCGGACTGGCGTGTGCCCAGAAACTCGCCCGGCCCGCGAAATGCCAGGTCGGCTTCGGCAATTTTGAAGCCGTCGTCGGTTTCGGTCATGACCTGAAGACGCCGCTGTGACTCGTCGCCCGGCGCGTATTGGGCCAGCAGCAAACATAAGGAGGCGGCCGGCCCGCGTCCGACTCGACCGCGCAACTGGTGCAACTGGGCCAGGCCGAAGCGCTCGGCATGTTCGATCACCATGACGGTCGCGTTCGGCACGTCAATGCCGACCTCAATGACTGTGGTCGAAACCAGCAAATGATGTCCGCCGGCCTGAAAACGCTGCATGACCGCGTCTTTTTCGTCGCCCTTCATGCGGCCGTGGACGAGCCCGACCGAATATTTTGCAAAAAAGGTCTGGGCCAGCTCTTTGGCCATGGAGGTCGCGGCCTTCAGGTCGGACTTCTCGGATTCCTCGACCAGCGGGTAGACCACATAGGCTTGATGGCCCCGTTCGAGTTGGTCTCTGACGAGATGATAGGCTTTTTTCCGCTCACCTTCATGGAACACCTGCGTCGCAATCGGCTTGCGACCGGGCGGACGTTCATCAATAGCGGAAACATCCAGGTCGCCGTACAGGGTCAGGGCCAGGGTGCGGGGAATCGGGGTGGCGGTCAGCAGCAGAATATCCGGGTTCGCACCGCGTTTCCGCAGGGCGGCGCGCTGCATCACCCCAAAGCGATGCTGCTCATCCACAATGGCCAGGCCCAGATGCCGAAAGCGCACGCCCTCCTGGATCAGGGCGTGCGTCCCGACCGCGACCTCGACCTCGCCCCGTTCCAGCAGACCATAAATCTCTTGTTTCCGTTTCGGGCGGATTTCTCCGGTCAGCAGCGTCATGGACAGGCCGAGTTGTTCGGCCAGCGGCGTCAGCGTCCGGTAGTGCTGCTCGGCCAGGAGTTCTGTCGGAGCCATGAAGGCCACCTGATAGCCGCTATCGAGAGCGGCCAGGGCCGCAAAGAAGGCCACGATCGTCTTGCCCGAGCCAACATCCCCCTGAACCAAACGGTTCATGGGGTGGGGAGCCGCCATATCCCGAAAAATCATCTCAACCACCCGCTCCTGGGCGGCGGTCAATTGAAACGGCAGAATGCCGTATATCTGCTGGACGAGCGGCCCCGGCACAATGGACAAGCCCTCTTCCCGGACGGTATTGCGCCGGCGCAGGGCCATGCCCAGTTGCAAATAAAAGAGTTCATCGAACACCACGGCCCGGTGCGCCTGGGAGGTCGCCTCATTAAGGGACGCGACCTCGGCATCGAGCGGGGGGAAGTGCAACTGTCGCAGGGCGTGATTGAGCGACATCAGGTGCAGGCGCTCACAAATTTCCTGTGGTACGCCGTTGGCGATCTGATCCACGTAGCGCTCAACGGCACCATGCACGATCCGGCGCATGGCAGCCACCGTCATTTCGGTGGTCTTATGGTAAATGGGCAAGACGCGGGCGGTCTCGTCGTCCTCTTCCAGCAGCTCCATGTCCGGGTGGATCATCCACTTGCCGCCCTTCATGCCCTTCTCGACCTTGCCGTACAGCAGGACCTGCTGGCCAAGCTGATAGCGCTGCTGAAAATAGCGATGCTGGTGATACCACAGCAGGAAGAGAAAACCGGTTTCGTCTCGGACAACGGCTTCGAGCACCCAGCGACGCCGGCGGGCCAGAAAGCGCCGCTCCATCCGGGCGATCTGGCCGGTGACCGCGGTCTCATCCCCCACCTGAAGATGGCCGATTTTCTTGATTTCGCGCCGGTCCTGATAGCGGAAAGGAATGTGGTAGAGCAGATCTTCGACCGTCTCTATGCCCAGCCGCGCCAACTGTTCGGCCCGACGCGGCCCCACGCCTTTGACATACTGCACCGAGTTTTTAAGCGGTGGCTGGCGCGACCGAAAAGAACGTGCCGGTTCTCCCTCCTTGATAAGAGGGGCTGGGGAGGATGCCCGGTCAAAGAGGCGGGGCGTTTCATCCGCCTTTCGACTTGCCGCCCCTCCACCTTTCGACTTGCCGACCGCCATACCCCTCTTACCCGTGCTCTTTACCGTGATAGGCCTGGAGCGGGCACACGCCGAGCAGGCCCTGCTTGAGGCGGGCAATGCCTTCGACCGCGGCTCCCGCTCCGGCCACCGTCGTACAATACGGCACCTGGCACTCCAGGGCGCTCCGCCGAATCGAAAAGGAGTCCTGGATGGACTGCGCCCCCTCGGTCGTATTAATGACCAGATCGATCGAGCCGGCCTGGAGGGCGTCCACAATATGCGGGGAACCTTCCAGGACTTTCTTCACCAGCTCAACCGGCAGTTCGTGCTGCCGGAGAAAGGCACAGGTGCCGCGCGTTGCCACCAGGGAGAAGCCGTTCTCCACCAACTGCCTGGCAATGGGCAGGGTGGCCGGCTTATCGCGGTCGCGCACACTGATGAAGGCCGTGCCCGTTTCCGGCAAAGTATTGCCGGCGGCAAACTGCGCCTTGGCAAACGCCATGGCAAAGGACTGGTCCACCCCCATGACCTCGCCGGTTGACTTCATCTCGGGTCCGAGGATGGTGTCCACGCCGGGGAATTTAATAAACGGAAATACCGCTTCTTTGACACTCACGTGGTCGGGAATGACCTCCTGGGTAAAACCCAGCTCGTCCAAGGTTTTTCCCGCCATGACGCGCGCGGCTATTTTTGCCAGCGGAATGCCGATCGACTTGCTCACAAACGGCACGGTTCGTGAGGCGCGCGGGTTCACCTCAATCAGAAAAACCTGCTGCTCCTTGACGGCGAACTGGATATTCATCAGGCCGACCACACCCAGCTCTTGGGCCAACAGGGTCGTTTGCCGCCGGATTTCATTCTGCACCGCTGGCGACAGGCTGCGCGGCGGGAGGGAACACGCGCTGTCACCGGAATGGACCCCGGCAAGCTCAATATGTTCCATAATGCCGCCGACCACGACCTGCCGGCCGTCGCTCAGGGCGTCCACATCAACCTCGGTGGCGTCGTCCAGGAATTTATCGATCAGAACCGGCCGCTCCGCGGACACGGACACGGCCTCACGCATATAGCGGCGCAGGCTCACCTCGTCATACACCAACTCCATGGCCCGTCCGCCCAGGACATAGGAGGGCCGGACCAGCACCGGATAGGCGATGTCCTGGGCAATGGCCACGGCTTCCTCAACCGACCGGGCCGTGCCGTTGGCCGGCTGGCGCAGACCGAGCTGTTCGAGCAGCCGCTTGAACCGTTCGCGGTCCTCGGCCCGGTCAATGGCATCCGGCGGCGTGCCCAGAATCGGCACCCCGGCCTGTTCGAGCGGTACGGCCAGCTTGAGCGGCGTCTGCCCGCCGAACTGGACAATGACGCCATGCGGCTGTTCGCGCCGCACGATACTCAGCACATCTTCCAGCGTCAACGGCTCAAAATACAGCTTGTCAGACGTGTCATAATCCGTGCTGACGGTCTCGGGGTTGCAGTTCACCATAATGGCTTCAAAGCCGTCCTCTTTGAGCGCAAAGGCCGCGTGCACGCAGCAATAGTCGAACTCGATGCCCTGGCCGATCCGATTCGGCCCGCCGCCCAGAATGATCACCTTTTTGCGGTCGGTCGGCTGGGACTCATCTTCCCCCTCGTAGGTTGAGTATAAATAGGGCGTATGGGCCACAAATTCAGCCGCGCAGGTGTCCACTGTTTTATAGACCGGAATCACGTCCAGGCGTTCGCGTTCGGCCCGGACATCACCCTCGCTGACGCCGAGCAGACGGCCAAGATGCACATCGGAAAAGCCCATCTGTTTCGCCCGACGTAACAGGCCGGGCGGTAAGGCCGCTACGACCTCGGCCGGTTGGGCGGCCGGCCCGCTCGTCTGCTGGATTTCCTTTTCGCACTCGATGATCTGCACGATATTATCCAGAAACCACGGATCGATTTTTGAGAGTTGGTAGAGCTCATCCACACCCATGCCCAGACGGAGCGCTTCCGCCACAGACCACAGCCGCTGGGCGTTCGGGGTTTGCAGGGACGCGCGCATGGCGTCCAGCGGGGTCTCCACGCTTCCGTTTGCCTGTCCTGAGTCCGGTCGAAGGGTCGATTCAAACCCGTAGCTGTCGATTTCGAGCGAACGCAGGGCTTTCTGAAGCGCCTCCTTGAAGGTCCGGCCGATGGACATGGCCTCGCCGACCGATTTCATCTGCGGCCCGAGCAAATCCCGGGTTTGGGGAAATTTATCAAAGGTGAAACGCGGCATCTTGACCACCACATAGTCGATCGTGGGTTCAAAAGAGGCCGGGGTTTCGCGCGTAATATCATTCGGAATTTCGTCCAGGGTGTAGCCCACGGCCAGCTTGGCGGCAATTTTGGCAATCGGAAATCCGGTGGCCTTGCTGGCCAGCGCAGACGAGCGGGACACCCGCGGGTT
Organism: uncultured Binatia bacterium (SeqCode); assembly: GCA_965232605.1. Classification (GTDB taxonomy): domain Bacteria; phylum Desulfobacterota; class Binatia; order Bin18; family Bin18; genus Bin18. The sequence continues at coordinate 196,547 of CBDDQA010000002.1, forward strand.
CATCTCAATCACGACCAGCCGGCCGGTCTCCGGGTGAACGGCGAACTGGATATTGGATCCGCCCGTGTCCACCCCGATTTCGCGGATGATGCGCAGCGCCGCGTCCCGCATGAGCTGGTATTCCTTATCGGTCAGGGTCTGGGCCGGCGCAACCGTAATGGAATCGCCGGTATGAACGCCGAGCGGATCGAAATTTTCGATGGAACAGATGATGACCACATTGTCCTGTGTGTCACGCATCACTTCCAATTCAAACTCTTTCCAACCGGCAATCGACTCTTCAACCAGGACTTCATGCGTGGGAGAGGCCTGCAAGCCCCACTCGACAATGGCCTGAAATTCCTGCGGGGTCTGGACGATCCCGCCCCCGGCCCCGCCAAGGGTCCGGGACGGGCGGATAATCAACGGCAGGCCCAGGGTTTCGCGCAGGGCATAGGCTTCCTCCAGCGAGTGGATATAGCCACTGCGGGGCAGGTCCAGGCCGATACGCTGCATGGCCGCCTTGAACAGATTCCGGTCTTCGGCCTTCTTGATGGCCGGCAGCCTGGCCCCGATGAGTTCCACGCCGTAGCGGTCGAGAATACCCCCTTCGGCCAGGTCAATGGCCAGATTCAAACCGGTCTGGCCACCAATGGTCGGCAGCAGGGCGTCCGGGCGTTCCCGCTCAATAATTTTTTCAAGAACCGGCCGGGTCAGCGGCTCAATATAGGTCCGGTCCGCAAAATCGGGGTCGGTCATAATCGTGGCCGGATTCGAGTTGACCAGTATGACGCGGTAGCCCTCCTCTTTGAGCGCCTTGCAGGCCTGGGTGCCCGAGTAGTCAAATTCACACGCCTGACCGATCACAATGGGGCCGGAGCCGATCAGCAAAATGGAACGAAGGTCTGTACGCTTGGGCATATTGTCTCTGCTGCGCAGGAATCAGCCTCGAAACTGCTCCATCAGCGCGGTGAAGCGCCGGAACAAATAGTCGGCATCATGGGGGCCCGGAGAGGACTCGGGGTGGTATTGCACCGAAAAGAGCGGCTCCTGCGTATGCTGCAAGCCCTCTACCGTCCGGTCGTTCAGGTTGAGATGGGTGACTTCCGCCCGCTCTTGCAACGAATCGACGTCCACACAAAAACCATGATTCTGCGCCGTAATCTCAACCTTTCGGGTTGCAAGGTCCATCACCGGCTGGTTGCCCCCGTGGTGACCGAATTTGAGCTTATAGGTCTGTCCACCCAAGGCCAGACCCAGAATCTGGTGTCCCAGACAGATACCGAACAGGGGGACTTTTCCCACCAGAGCGGCGATATTCTCCTTGGCATAGGATACCGCATCCGGGTCGCCCGGACCGTTCGACAAGAAAACGCCATCCGGCTTGGAGCGCAGGACTTCTGCCGCAGGCGTGTGGGCCGGCACAACCCGTACCCGACAGCCGGCCTCAACCAGATGGCGCAGGATGTTGAACTTCACGCCAAAATCGTAGGCGACCACACAGAAGCGCGGCTCGGGCGCATGCCCCGCCCCCTGCTGGCGATAGCCGCTCTCCAGTTCCCAGTAGCCCTGGGACCAGTTATACGGCTCGCGACAGGTCACCTCTTTGACCAGATCACGCCCGACCAGGCTCGGGGCGGCCTGCGCTTTTTCCACCAGACGCCTGGCATCCAGGTCACGGGTCGAGATCACGCCCTGTTGGGCGCCGCCGTCGCGAATGCGGCGGACGAGCGCCCGGGTATCAATGCCCTGAAGGCCCACGATGTCATGCTCGCGCATATAGGCGGCCAGGCTCTTCTGCGCCCGCCAGTTGCTGGGCCGCTCCCAGTATTCCTTGACCACAAAGCCTTCCACAAAGGGCTGGCGGGATTCGACATCTTCGGCATTGACCCCGACATTGCCGATCTCGGGACAGGTCATGGTGACGATCTGGCCCTTATAGGAGGGATCGGTCAGAATCTCCTGGTAGCCGGTCAGCGAGGTGTTGAAGACGATCTCGCCGACGACTTCTCCCTGAGCGCCAAAGGCGCTCCCCTCAAAGACCGCCCCATCGGCCAAGGCTAAAAGCGCGGTGTTCCTCATGCCGGCTGGCCCTCCTGGTCACGCTCAGCGTACACGACCCGCCCATCGACCATGGTCAGCCGCACCTGACCGGTCAGCTCCCAGCCGGCAAAAGGCGTGTTCTGACTGCGCGACCGAGCGGCGAGCGGGTCCAGCCGCCAGCTCGCTTGCGTATCAAAAAGCGTCAGGTCCGCCGGCCGGCCCACCGCAAGCGTGCCGTGGGGGAGCCCCAGAATACGAGCCGGATTCACCGTCAGTTTCCGTATGGCTTCGGAGAGGGACAACACCCCGTCCCGAACTAAATGCAATGTCAACGACAGGGCTGTCTCCAGGCCGGTCACGCCGTGAGCGGCCTGATCGAATTCAACCTCTTTCTCGTCCCGGTGGTGGGGGGCGTGGTCGGTCGCAATGGCGTCAATGGTCCCGTCTCGCAAGCCTTCCTTCATGGCCGCTACATCGTCGGCCAGGCGGAGCGGCGGGCTCATTTTCGCGTTGGTATTATAGCCCTCAACCGCCTCTTCGGTGAGCGTAAAATGGTGCGGGGCGACCTCAGCCGTGACCGCCAAACCTTCGGCCCTTGCCTGGCGGACCAGGTCCACCGATCGGCGGGTACTGATATGAGCGATATGTACCCGCCCGCGGGTGAGGCGCGCCAGGGCAATATCACGGGCGACCATGACATCTTCGGCGACACTCGGGACGCCGCGAATACCCAGGCGCACCGAGGTCGGCCCCTCATTCATACTGCCCCCGGACGAGAGGCACAGGTCTTCTTCATGCACACTGATCGGCACGTCAAACATCGAGCAGTATTCCAGTGCGCGGCGCATCAGGTTGGCGTCCATAACCGGGCGGCCGTCGTCTGATATGGCGACGGCACCGGCCTCAATCATCTCCCCGATTTCGGCTAACTCTTCTCCGTTGAGGCCCTTTGAAAGCGCCCCGATCGGGAACACCCGGGCCAGCCCGGCACTGCGCGCCTGCTCCGCAATAAAGCGCGTGACCGCCCCATTATCATTGATCGGATTGGTATTGGCCATACAGGCCACCCCGGTGAATCCGCCGGCCACCGCGGCCTGGGTACCGGTCAGAACCGTCTCTTTGTATTCATAGCCCGGCTCGCGCAGATGCACGTGCATATCAATCAGTCCGGGAGCGACCACGCAGCCGGCGGCGTCAATCCGCTGCGCCTCGACCGAGGCAAAACCGCCGGGTTGGTCCAGCTCACGAATCACACCCTCTTCAATGAGGAGGTCGAGATCCGCCTCCAGCCCATTAGCCGGATCAATGACCGTTCCGTTCTGTACGACTATGCGCATGGTTTATTACCCCACCGCCCGTTTGGGCAAAGAGCGCTCATCCCACTCATCGGGCTCTGTCTGCATGCCAGTCCTCTCCTGCCCATTGGTCACAGACTGATCCTGGGTCGCCAACCGCTCCTGGGTTGTGAGCAGGTAGAGAACGGCCATGCGGACCGCAACACCGTTTGTCACTTGTTCGAGAATCACCGAGTACGGACCATCCGCAACCCGCGAGTCAATCTCAACCCCGCGGTTCATCGGACCGGGGTGTAAAATGATGACGTTCGGCTTGGCTGCGCTGAGCGCCTCGACGGTCAGGCAGAAGCGGCGGGCGTATTCGGCCAGGCTGGGAAAGAAATTCCGCGTTTGTCGCTCGCGCTGCAAGCGCAGCATCATAATCGCGTCCACACCGGCCAGGCCGACCCGCAAATCCGTATGCCGTTCCACACCCCAGCGGTCGAATTCCGGTGGCAACAGGGTTGGCGGGCCGATCAGCCGGACCTGAGCACCCAGGGTTGTCAGGGCCAGGATATTGGACCGCGCCACTCGGCTATGGAGAATGTCTCCCACAATGGCAATGGTTTTCCCCTCAACGTCGCCGAGATGTTCACGGATGGTCATGACGTCCAGGAGGGCTTGGGTCGGATGCTCATGGGTGCCGTCACCGGCGTTGATCACCGGACACTGATTCAACCGGGCCAGCATGTGAGGCGCACCGGACGCCGGATGACGCAGCACCAGGGCGGCCGGACGCATGGCGCACAGGTTGCGGGCCGTATCCAGCAGGGTTTCGCCTTTGTTCACGCTGCTCGTGGAGGCGGAGATATTGATCGCATCCGCGGACAGGCGTTTGGCCGCAATCTCAAAGGAGGAGCGCGTCCGGGTACTGGACTCGTAGAACAGGTTGATAATGGTTTTTCCCCGCAACGTCGGGACTTTTTTCACTTCCCGTTCAGAAATCTCTCGAAAGGACTCGGCCGTGTTGAGCACAAATAATAATGCGTCCCGAGACAAGCCCTCGATACCGAGGAAATGGCGCTGGCTGAACATCATAGCGACCTCCTACTCGATCACGACCCGATCCTGTCCGTCATGTTCTACCAGACAGACCGACACCCGCTCTGCGTACGACGTGGGAATGTTTTTCCCTACATAGTCAGGCCGAATCGGCAGCTCGCGGTGGCCGCGATCGACCAGAACCGCGAGTTGGATGCTCTTTGGTCGGCCAAAGTCAACCAGCGCGTCCATTGCCGCGCGCACGGTCCGCCCCGTGTACAGCACATCGTCCACCAGCACGATGCGCATGGCATCGACCGCAAAAGGAATGGAGGTGCCGTGTACCTCGGGCTGGGTCCGGGTCCGCCCCACATCATCTCGATACAGGGTAATATCAATTTCTCCGCACTGCGGGCGGACCCCTTCAATCGCGGCGACCTTGTCCGCCAAGCGGATCGACAGGTCCACGCCACGGGTGTGAATACCGACCAGCGCGAGTTGGTCGCTGCCTTGATTCCGCTCCAGAATCTCATGCGCAATCCGGGTCAGGGCCCGCGCGATTGCCGCCGAATCCAGAACGATACGCTGCGCCGCCTGTGGCATACGTCAAAAAAAAGCCCCCTTGGAAGTCCAAGGAGGCTTATTCTACTTTCGTCAATACAGTGAGGAAAATGAAAATTGTCATGGCCGCCCTTCCTAGCCTCTCGGGGCTAAATTAAAGGTGCCTTTTGTGTACCCCCGTTCCTCTTGACTGTCAAGGGATTGCCCGATCCACTCCTGCGCTATCGGCAGGCGGAAGAAGCTATACGGAGTAGGTAAGCGCTTTGGACGGTCCAAACAATCCAGTGGGTGTTCCGGGAGTTGACGTTTGAGGGAACGAGCCGGTAAGGAAGGAGTATGAGCCCGGAAATTATTGCTATCGCCTCCGTAGGGGTGGCCCTGGCCGGCTTAATCCTGACCGGCCAGAAGGCCATGCGCGCCGAACTGGCGGCCCAGCGCCAGGAGACCGCCGCCTTACGTAAGGACCTCACTGCCTTGCGAGAGGATTTCGCTGCTTTGCGCGAGCGAATGGCGCACCTGGAGGGATTGCTTGAGGGCCTCCGGGAGGCAATCACCCGCGAGCGCGCGGCCTAGTCTGCCAGTTCTGAACTGCGAGCGCAGCTCAAACACAATCACCCACGAGCGCGCGGCCTAGTCCCGTAGGTCGAGTTCGCTGACGGGCGGGCTGCCCGCCTATACCGGCCAGTCCTGCGTGTGGTAGGCCATCTCCCAGAAGAGGTATTCGTAGCGGGCGCTGGTTTGAAAAATCCGGGTGAGCTGCTTTTCGTCAGCGGTGGGCGCCAGGCGGTCGAGCACGTCCCGGAGCCAGGTCGAAAGGGCGGCAAACTCCGGGTCGGCGTACATATCAATCCATTTGGCGTAAAAGGCCGGCGCGCTCGGCTTGCCCTGGCGTGCCAGAGCCTGGCCGATTTCACTATAGCCCCACTGGCAGGGCAAAACCGCGCTGACTATGGCAGCCAGGTCTCCGAGCGCCGCCACTCGTACCAGGTGATTCGTATACGCCTGCGTGGTTGGTGCGGCCTGGGTTGCCGCCAGGGTCTCCGTGCTGAGGCCACACTCCGCGGCAAACGCGCGGTGGAGCGCCATTTCCTGGTTGAGGGTCGCATCAAGGAGCTGGGCAAAGCGGCCCATGATGTCCAGGTCGGGAGCCTTTGCCGTCGCCAGGGCCAGGACGCGGCTGTACTCAATCAGGAATATGTAATCCTGACACATATAAAACTGGAATTTTTCCAAGGGCAGGCTGCCGTTTCCGAGGCCGACCACAAAGGGGTGGGCGAGCGTCTTGTGCCAGGTCGAGGCAGCGGCGGTGTGCAATGTTTGACTGAGTGACATACGGACTTCCTCCTCGAATTGGTCCTGTGACTCTACTCGGCATCGGCGATTCCCCTATTCCCCTCCTCGGAGGGGTGGCCCGAAGGGCCGGGGTGGGTGTAGCCTCGCGTCCGGCAGGAGAGAACCCACCCCGCCTTCGGCACCCCTCCCAAGAGGGGATGGAGAATCAGCGCTTCCGTAAATACAGGAAAAACTCCTTATTACCCTTTGGTCCTCGCAGGGGCGATTCCGCTTCCCCTTTGACTTCAAGCTGCCAACCGTCCGCCCGCGCCTGCAAATCCGCCAGCACTTCCGCGTGCAGGGCCGGGTCGCGGACCACGCCGCCCTTCCCCACCCGCCCTTTTCCCACCTCGAACTGAGGCTTGACCAGGGCGACAATTTCTCCCTTATCGACGATCAAACTGATGACGTGCGGCATGACCACAGTGAGCGAAATAAACGAGGCGTCAATCACGGCCAGACTCGGGGTCGGGATCAACTCGTCAGGGGTGAGGCTGCGGATATTCCGGCGTTCCAGGTTCACGACGCGCGGGTCCTGGCGGAGAGACCAGGCCAGTTGCCCGTAGCCGACATCAACGGCAAAGACCCTGGCTGCGCCGCGCTGCAACAGACAGTCCGTAAACCCGCCGGTTGAAGCTCCGACATCCAGGGCGGTGACTCCGGTCACGTCCAGACCAAAAGCCTCCAGCCCGCCCGTCAGTTTGTGGCCACCTCGACTGACATAGGGAGACTGGGCGTCGGCCTTGAGCCGCACCGCGGTTGCCGGATCGACCAAGGTGCCGGGCTTGTCCGCCCGCTGCTCGCCGACAACCACGGCACCGGCCATGATCAGCCGCCGGGCCTGTTCCCGGCTGGCAACCAGACCCCGTTCAACCAGCAGCAGATCAAGGCGCTTGCGTTGGCTCACGTTTCAGACGGAACGGCTCGTTCGACCACAAAACGGGCGATCTGGCGTAGCGGTTCGGCTTTGGGGCTGAATGATTGGAGGGCGGTCAGGGCCTCATCGAGCAGTTCCCGCGCGTATCTCTTGGTTTTTTTCATCCCCAGAGCGGCCGGATAGGTGGCCTTGTTGCGCTCCGCATCCCGTCCGACCCGTTTGCCCGTTTTTGCCGTGCCGCCCTCAATGTCCATAATATCGTCCGTCACCTGAAAGGCCAGCCCAACGGCTGTCCCGTACCGGTCGAGGCGGGCGTATTGTTTCGCGCTCGCCCCCCCGACTCGGGCACCAACGCGAACCGAGGCTCGCAGCAAGGCCCCGGTCTTGCGGGTATGAATATACTCAACCCGTTTGCGGGTCGGCTTCTGGTGTTCGGCTTCAATGTCCGCCACCTGTCCACCGACCATGCCGGCCATACCGGCTCCGGCCGCCACTTCCCATATGGCCTGGAGGGCCGCGGTACGATCCTGTCCGCGTTTGAGCGCGGCCTGAGCCATAATCCGAAAGGCTTCGGTCAGCAGCCCGTCGCCGGCCAGAATGGCCAGGGCTTCACCAAACACGACATGATTGGTCGGCTTGCCGCGGCGCAGATCATCATCGTCCATGGCTGGCAGATCGTCGTGCACCAAGGAGTAGGAGTGGATCATTTCCAGCGCGCAGGCAAAGGGCAGGATGGGCTGTGGCCGCGCGCCGACGGCCTCCCCGCTGGCAAGGGCCAGAATGGGCCGAATCCGTTTCCCCCCGGAAAACAGGCTGTAGTGCATGGCCTTGTCCAGGTTCTTGGGCGGCGCCTCGTGGTCCGCCAGCAATTGCTTGAGCGTCCGGTCAATCAGCGCACAGCGTCGCTCTAAATACTGTTCGAGTTTCACGCATCCCCTTCTTCGTCGGTCTCCAGACTTTGGGTCTGAAAGAGACCGCTGTTATCCCGCGTCAGGACCTCGACCCGTTTTTCCACCTCGGTCAGTTTTTCTTCCAGAAAACGGACCAGCGCCACCCCCTCTTCAAATGCCTGGAGAGATTCTTCGAGCGACAGGGCCCCGCTATCGAGTTGCTCCACAACGCCTTCCAAATCCTGCAAGGCGTCTTCGAATTTTTTATCCACGGCAATGTCCATCTCTACTCTCAGTCTATCGAGCTCAGTCTATCGAAGGTGTGACCTCTTCAATGCGAGCCCGCGCCTCTCCCTGAGCAAAGGTCAAGCGCACGACCTCTCCAGGCCGGAGCGTGGCCGCGTCCCGCACCACGGCATTCTCAGGAATAGTCCGCGTGAGACTATACCCCCGACCCAAGACGGCAAGGGGACTCAGGCTGTTGAGGGTTGCAGCGAGGTCTTCGAGCCGGGCGCGGACACCCTCGTTCTTACGCTCAAACGCCGAGTGGAGGCGGGCCAGCGCCGTCCGTGTGCGCTCGCGGAGCGCGTCAACCTGGTGCTGCGGGTCACGTAGACGTTCTTCCAGCCGCACGGCCTGACGCCGCCGGTCGGTCACCGCCCGCTGCATGGCGGTGGTCAACGCCTGGGCCGTCCCCGCTACCCGGTCAGACAGGTCGGTCCAGACCGGCACCACCATCTCGGCCGCGGCCGTCGGCGTTGGGGCGCGGGAATCCGCCGCCAGGTCGGCAATGCTCAGGTCAATCTCGTGGCCGACCGCGGCGATAACGGGCCGCTCAGAGTCGGCGATGGCGCGGGCCACCACCTCTTCATTAAAGGCGGACAAATCCTCACGCGACCCCCCACCACGCCCGACAATAATCACCTCGACCTGCCCGTGTTCGTTCAGGTCATTGATCCCCGCGGCAATTTCCACACCGGCCCCGGCCCCCTGTACCCTGGTGGGCCGAACGACGACCTGGGTATACGGACAGCGACCGTGCAGAATGGTCAGAATATCCTGAAGAGCCGCCCCCCCGAGTGCGGTCACGACGCCGACCCGACGCGGGAAGAACGGCAGGGGGCGTTTGCGTTCCGGGGCAAAGAGGCCCTCGGCGGCGAGTTTAGCCTTGAGTTGCTCCAGGGCCAATTGCTGCCCACCCAGCCCGCGCGGCTCCATGCTGGCCGCATAGACCTGCAAATCGCCCCGGGCGGCATACAGGCTGACCCGGCCCTTGATCAGGACTTCCAGGCCGTCCTCGGGCCGAAAGCGGAGCAGTCGGGCATAGCCGCGAAACATCACGCCACGCAACTGGCTGGTGTCATCCTTGAGGGTGAAATAGATATGCCCGGAGGCGGGGGTGCGCAGGCCGGAGAGTTCGCCAACAACCCAGATGTCGCCAAAATCAGCCTCAAGCTGGCCCTGGATCAGGCTGGCCAGGTCGGTGACGGACAGCGCACGCGAGGAGCCAGGCGCAAAGGCAGAGGTCGTCATAGGAGCCGCTCAAGCACCTGCACTAGCTTTTTGCCTCAGCCACCGTTGTCTGAAAGACCTTCCACGACTTGAGCAATTCAAGCGCCCGGTCAAGCTGCGGGTCTTTGCCCAGCTCCCCTTCCTTAATATCAATTTCGGGCAGGGCCTGGGGCGCGGCCTCAGCATCGGCAGGGCTGTCGTCCGCTGTCCCCGGCGTGCTGCCGATATTGTCAAAGTGTCCGCTCAAATTCTCTTCACGCACCCCGTGGCGTCGCCGGGCTGCGACATAGGCTTCGGGCAGATTTTCCAGTTCAATATCAGGGGCAATGCCCGTCACCTGGATCGACCGCCCGTTCGGCGTGAAATACATGGCGGTGGTCAGCCGCAGAGCCGCCCCGCCATCGACCGGTAAAATCGTCTGTACCGAGCCTTTGCCAAAGGTCTTGGTTCCCAGCACCACTGCTCGGCCATGATCCTGTACCGCGCCAGCGACGATCTCGGAGGCACTGGCACTGCCGCCATTGACCAGCACGACCATCGGGATGTCCGTATATCCTCCGGGATGGGCGAAATATTTTTGCTGCTGGCTTTCGAGCCGGCCTTCGGTATACACGATCATGCCGGAACTCAAAAAGAGATCGGAGACTTTGACCGCTTGGCTGAGCAGCCCACCGGGATTATTGCGCAAGTCCAGCACCATGCCCTGGAGTTGACCATTTTCCTGGCCGAGTTTTTGCAGGGCGGCGTCCAGGTCATGGCTGGTTTGGTCTTGAAATTGGGTGATCCGGATATAGGCATAACCGTCTTCCAGGATTTTTGATTTGACACTGCGAATCTTGATCACTTCGCGAACAAGGGGCACATCAATCAGCCGGGGGACGCCTTCACGGCGGACCGAGATCGTAATCTCGGTTCCCTGCTTGCCCCGCATCTTTTTCACCGCCTGGATGAGCGACATGTCTTTTGTCAGCTCATCGTTGATCTTGATGATCTGGTCCCCGGCCTGGACCCCGGCGCGGTAGGCGGGCGTATCCTCAATGGGCGACACAACCGTCAGAATGCCGTCTCGAAGGGTGATCTCGATGCCCAGGCCACCGAAACTGCCCTCCGTATCAACCTGGAGTTCCTTATAGGAATCGGGTGTCAAATAGGCACTGTGCGGGTCCAACGCGCCGAGCATGCCATTAATCGCCCCCTCAATCAGGGCTTGGGTCTCTGTTTCCTCAACATAGTTCTTGCGGACAATAGCCAAGACGTTGGTAAACGCCTCGAGGTCTTCATAGGTGCTGCGGTCAACCGCGGAGACAAGATTGAGCCCATAGCCCCCAAACAAAAACACGCTGAGCCCGATACTGCCAGCAACCAATCCAACCAGGATTCGCCGCCGCTTTCTGTGCATCATTCTCTTCCCCTGCTATCTGCCATGCGCTCGGCTTTGTGCGGTATCACAATTTTGCGGTTATAGCATACTTCACGCGCTCCGATATGGGCTTATCCTTCTGCCTATCCTTCCACCACCAAGGGGGTATGAGCGCCGGACGCCGGCATCCCCGTATCGACCCGCCACTCTCCCTGCTGGATCAAGCGCCGGAGCGTTTCCTCTATCCGGGGCTGCGCCCAGTCATTATAGCCAATGTGGTGATAGACGACCTGCCCTTGACGATCAATGATGAATGTTTCGGGATAGCCGGTGACACTGTACTTCCGGCCCACCTCGCCTTGGACATCGAGCAGCACCGGAAAGGTATATCCCCCTTCTTGCAGATAGGGCTTCACCGTTGTGGCTCCATCAACATCCTGGCTCACGGCCAACAGGACAAAGTCCTCGTCGCGGAGCTTGTGGGCCAGGGTTTCCATGGTCGGCATCTCTTGCCGGCACGGACCGCACCAGGTCGCCCAGACATTCAGCAGCACAACCTTTCCCTTGAGTTGAGACAGACGGACGGCCTGACCGCTCATATCGGGCAGCAGGAAATCCGGCGCCGGTCGGGGCAGTGTGATCTGAGAGGGCGTGGTGATCAAAACAACCACACCCAGGAGGACAACTAGGCCCACACTCCCAAGGATAAGCCAAGCTCTCATCGCGATTTCTCCAGCGTATTATGGGCAGCCGGGACGCGCCCATGCTTCCCGCTTTTGAATAGCAGGCTCGCTCCAACCAGCATCAAGCCGATGCTGATGACCTGAGCTTGAGAGAACGCTCCCCAGAGCGGAGGGTTGACCCGCACGAATTCCAGGAAAAACCGGGCAATCCCGGCCAGGAGCAAATATCCCCAGAACAGGGAGCCGGGGTGATACCCAGCCGTCCGGCGGTTCCACAACAGGGCCGCAATCGCAAAATACGCGAGCATCTCGTAGAGCGGCGTGGGATGGACGAACACGTCCGGCGGATAGTCCCAGCCCACAATGGCGTCCGGGTAGGCCATCCCCCAGGGCAGGTCGGTTGGCGGTCCCCAGTCCCCGTCACCAGCCAACTGGCAGCCAATGCGTCCGGTTCCATGGCCCAGGGCAATCGCCGGGGCAATCGCATCCATAGTCTCCAGCCAGGGCAGCTTGTAGTGCCGGATACCCAAACTGACACCGACGATCCCGCCGATTAAGCCGCCGTGCCAGACAAAGCCGGCGCCGGTAAAAAGCAAGGCCCACGGGTCGGCCAGAAATGCGGACCAATTGCCCAGAATGAAGAGCAGCCGAGCGCCAACCAGCCCCCCGATGGCAGCCCACAGGACCAGGGCCGAAGCCAAGTCCGGGTTCCGGCCTTGATGGGCCAGCCCTTTGCCCAGCAGCCAGGCCGCGGCCACGAAGCCCAGGGCCATCATGACCCCGTAGCTGTATATGGTGAAGGGGCCGAGTTCGAGCAGGACGGGATACATGCCGCGATCATAGCCGAGGGCCGGGTCTGATACCAGTTCGGGGAGCATCTCATCTTGTCTGCACCGGAGGACTCAGCTACCTATCGCACTGTCTATTACACAAGGAAAGCAACATGCGGGCCGTTATCCAGCGAGTGCGCGAGGCGCAGGTCTCGGTTGAGGGGGAAATCGTCGGGCAGATCCAGCACGGCCTGCTGGTCCTGCTCGGCGTGACCACCGGGGACACCCAAGCGGAGGCCGACTTTCTGAGCGAGAAAATTATCGGGCTGCGAATCTTCTCGGACCGAACCGGAAAATTTGCCCATTCGGTCCGGGACGTGGGCGGCTCGCTCCTGATTGTGTCGCAGTTCACGCTGTACGGCGATACGCGCAAAGGCCGCCGCCCGTCGTTTACGGCCGCGGCAGAACCGGCCACTGCCAAACCGCTGTATGACTATTTTGTGACGTGCTGCCAGCGCCGCCATATCCCGGTTGCCACGGGCCACTTCCAGGCTTATATGGCTGTCCAACTCATAAATGACGGCCCGGTGACACTCGTGCTCGACACCGCGGAGCGCGGCCCGCGCCAGGGGAGTTGAACCGCGATGCCACGCGCCGGTTTCTGGGCCATTGATCCCACCCGCAAGATACACTTTGGCAAAGACGGCTGGTGGTATGCCAACGATGAGCGTATTCAAAATCAGCGCATCAACAGACTCTTCAGCCAATGCCTCCAAAAGAATGCCCAGGACGAGTATGAAATCGTGCTGGGGCGAGACCGTGCGCGCGTTGAAATTGAAGACACCCCCTATGTTGTCACCCAGGTCACCGGAGACCCGGAGCGGGGTTTTACCCTGCGCCTGAACGACGAGAGCGAAGAGCGCCTGTCCCCCCACACGCTGGCCATCGGCGCCAACGATGTCCTGTACTGCAAAGTCAAGGGACAAAAACACGCGGCCCGCTTTCTGCGACCGGCCTATTATCAGCTCACGCAGTATGTCCAGCCGGCGGCCGCCGGCGAGGGCTTCGTTTTACCCATCGGCGAGGCCACCTACCCGCTCCGGGTCAAAGAGTCGGACTAGGCGTTCTCCCATGCACATCGTCTTTGTCGAGCCGGAAATTCCACCCAACACCGGGACAACCGCCCGGCTGTGCGCGGCCACGCACAGTCCCTTGCACCTCGTTGGTCCGCTGGGGTTTTCTCTTGAAGACCGTTATCTCAAGCGTGCCGGGCTCGATTACTGGCCGGCGGTTGACCTGCACGTCTACGAGTCGTGGCGCGCCTTCCTCGCCCAGCGCCCCCCCGGCCGGCTGCTGGCCTTTTCCGCCCGCGCCCAGCGGTCCTACACCACGGTCCGCTATCAGCCGGACGACCTGCTCGTCTTTGGCAGCGAGACCCGGGGATTGTCAGAGGCAATCCGCACGGAATACGCCGAGAGCCTGTACACCATTCCCATGCCCGGCGCGCGGGTGCGCAGTTTGAACTTGTCCAATGCCGCGGCGATTGTGTTGTATGAGGCCCTGCGTCAGTTGGGGCGGGTGTAGCGGGGGAGAGTGGACAGTGACCAGTGGACAGCGAGGTCGGCCCCCCGTTTGGTCTGAGCGTTCCGCGCAACGATCCCAACCCCCAACCCCCAATCCCCAACCCCTAATCCCCTTTTTCCGCAAACAGCCACCTACTGAAAAACTGCCGATTCCGCGCGATGAGCCAATAACCCAGTTCAACCCCCCAGACAAAGGGCGGCAGCCCGCCCACCCGGGCCAGGCGCGGGAAGCCCACCTTCCCCAGTACGTACAGACTCGCTCGCCCGGCGGACAAAACCTGTCCGTCTAGTGTAAAGACGTAGACCGAGCGTTCACACCGTCGGGCCAGACTGTCCGTCATCGGGGGGCGGGGCGCGTCCTGGTAGGGAACCGCCCGAATCTGATTCGTCAGGTCGCGGCGTTTGACCCAGGCCACGGCCCGCCGACACAGGCCGCACGCGCCGTCCCAGAACAGCCAGATGGCGTGGGTTCCGGCCGGTTCCATTGTCCTAGCCTATCCCCAGGCCGTGCAGTTCTTCGATGATGCGTTCGCGGTGGGTGGCGTTCCAATACACGCGCAGGCACGTCCGGCAGTGGGAAAAGGTCGTTTGTGTTTGCCACACATACACGGGTACGCGGGTCTGCACCTGTTCGCGGGCGATGGATTCCAGTTCCCGGTTGCACACGCTGCACCGCCTGAGCAGAGAAGACGAGACCGTGAGCTGCAAGTCGGCGCAGACCTGCTTGAGTTGGTCCCGAAAGCGGTCGGCACGAATAAACACAAACGGCGGCATATCTTTCTGGTGCAGAAAACAGGTCCGGCGGGTCAGCAGGATACGGCCCTGGCGGCGCGCTTCGCGCTTTACGCTCGCGGGTGAAACCTCGGGCATATAAACGGCGTCATAGCCCAACAGGCGTAGCCATTTTGCCAAGGTACCGACCATACGATCGGCTAAAAAACGGGGCGGCGGCTCAGCAGGCATCCAGGACTCCTGACCACGGTGGAGACGAACTCACCAGTGTCGTGTAACCGGCTTGCAGCCTAAAATAAGGACCGAGGGAAGACAAGGCGGGAAAGACGGCACTCCGAGCTTGGTCCTGGCCTCCCGCCGATCACTGAATCGTTGTGCGCCTTACTCAGGGGCGGTGTGACCTCGGAGAGGATACGTGCTCTCTCGCACGAGGGCACGTGGTGAGATATGCAGGCTGGCAGGTGCGACACCGACGGTAAAATTCGCGAGGGAGAGACCATGTCCGAGGACTATTACGATCTGGGGACCTACAGCCGGTCCGTCACGACCGACTCCGAGGAAGCGCAGCGCTGGTTCGACCGGGGGCTCGCCTGGACCTACGGCTACAACCACGACGAGGCAATCGCGTGCTACCGCCGGGCGCTCGAGGCCGACCCGGCGTGCGCCATGGCATGGTGGGGAGTCGCCTACGCGGTCGGGCCAAACTACAACAAGCCGTGGGAGGCGTTCGACGAGGGAGATGCGGCCCGTTCACTCGGGATTGCGTACGACGCGGCGGCACGGGCACGGGCGCTCGCCCCGAATGCGACAGATACCGAACGGTCACTCATCAGCGCCCTCGAACAGCGCTACCCGTCACGCTCGCCTGTGGCGGATATGTGTCCGTGGAACGATACGTACGCGGGTGCGATGCGGGCCGTCTACGTGGAGCACGGCGAGGACGACCCGGACGTGGCAGCCCTGTTCGCCGAGGCGATCATGAACCGTACTCCGTGGGCGCTCTGGGACCTGAAGACCGGCCGGCCAGCGGAAGAGGCGGATACGGAAGAGGCCATCGAGGTTCTCGAGAAAGCGAGACGGCGGTGCGAGGAACGGGGCGAGAAGGCCCATCCGGGCCTGCTGCACATGTACATCCACCTGATGGAGATGTCGCCGCACCCGGAGCGGGCGCTCGCGGCCGGCGACCGGCTGCGCGGTCTCGTGCCGGACGCCGGTCATCTCGAGCACATGCCGACCCACATCGACGTACTGTGTGGCGACTACCGAGCGGTGGTGGAGTCGAATCAGGCGGCCATCGAAGCGGACCGCAAGTTTCTCGCGCGCGAGGGTGCGGGGAACTTCTACTCGCTCTACCGCTGTCATGACTACCACTTCAAGATCTACGGGGCGATGTTCCTCGGACAGTTCCGGCCCGCGCTTGCAGCGGCCGAGGAGATGATCGCGACGCTTCCCGAGGAGTTGCTCACCCTCACCTCGCCACCCATGGCGGACTGGCTGGAAGGTTTTGTTTCAATGAAGCAGCACGTGCTCATCCGGTTCGGGAAATGGAACGCTATCATTGCGGAAGAGCTGCCGGAGAACCGCGACCTCTTTTGCGTGACGACCGCGATGATGCGGTACGCCAAGGCGGTAGCTCGTGCGGTGACAGACGACGTCGACGCGGCGGAGCGCGAGGCCACCGGCTTCGATGAGGCGCTTACCCGCGTCCCGGAGAGCCGCTCCGTATTCAACAACCGGTGCCTCGACATTCTCGCGATCGCGGGGAAAATGATGCGGGGTGAGATCGAGTACCGCCACGGCCGCTTTGACGCCGCGTTCAGACATCTCCGGGCGGCCGTGGAGCTGGACGACAACCTGCCCTACGACGAGCCTTGGGGATGGATGCAGCCGACGCGCCATGCGCTGGCCGCCCTGCTGATCGAACAGGAGCGGGTCAATGAGGCGGCCGCCGTATATCGGGCGGATCTCGGGTACGACGATACGCTGAGCCGCGCCTGCCAGCACCCGGACAACGTCTGGAGCCTGCACGGGTATCACGAGTGCCTCCAGCGGCTCGGGCGGACTCAGGAGGCGGCAATCGTGAAGCAGCGGCTGGACCTCGCCTTGGCCCGCACCGACGTCCCGATCACCGCCTCCTGCTTCTGCCGGCGCGCGACACGGGAGTAAGGAGCGGCACGGCCAACGGTGGTCGGCAGTGAATCCGGTTGGCGTCGTTCAAATCCCTGCTTGCGCCTCGTGGACCAAATAGGCTAAACCGCTCTACAATACATCCCATGAAGGAGGCTCTTATGAGAATGTATAATTCACTCGGTCCGAATCCGCGCTGCGTCCGCATGTTCATGGCGGAGAAAGGCATAACGCTCGATACAATCGAGGTAGACATTCTGGGTGCGGAGAACCGCCAGGGGCCGTATACCGATAAGAACCCCGGCGGTCAAATGCCGTCGATCGAGTTGGATAATGGCAACATCCTGGCGGAAACGACCGCCATTTGCGAATACCTCGAAGACACCCAGACCGGCCCGGCGTTAATCGGCTCGACCCCGGAGGAAAAGGCCGAAACCCGCATGTGGCAGCGGCGGATTGAACTCCAGATCACCGAGCATCTGTATAATGGCTTCCGCTATGCCGAGGGCCTGGACATGTTTAAGGAGCGTCTGCACTGTCTGCCCGAAGCCGCGGCCGGCCTCAAGGAAATCGTCCAGGAAAAGCTCGCCTGGCTGGATGGCCTGATGGAAGGCAAACAGTTCATCGTGGGCGACCGGTTTACGCTGGTCGATATCATTCTGTACTGCGCGCTCGATTTCGGGGCCGGCGTCGGCCAGAAGGTCAGCCCAGACCTGAAAAATATGACGGCCTGGTTTGCACGGGTCGATAGTCGCGCCAGCGCGGCCTCCAGCATCCACGAAAAGGCCAAAGCCGCGGGCATGAAGGCGTAGGGGGCTGGGGTCTGTTGGGTCTCGGAGACTCAATGGACTCAATGGACTCAATGGACCCTATAGCCCCTCCTTGTCCCCGGCCCCTTCCTGCGGGTGATAGGTAATCGTCCGATAGAGCGCCTCGGCGGGTTCGAGATATCCCCCGTCACCGTCCGGAATCCACTCCGCGGTGACCTGTCTTACCCAGTTCCCGTGGGTGTCGTACTCGTAGGTATAGACTTCTTTGCGCTGAATCGCGCCGTCCCTGTCAGACGCTACCCACTCCCGTTCGTTCCCGTGCTCGTCATAGGCGTACACCCAGCGCGACGCCAGCGCCCCGCTTCGTCCGTGGGTGATGACGGCCTGTACTCTCCGCTCTGCATCATACACATACGTGTTACTTGAAATCGGAGAGCCATCAGCGTCGGACAAGGACCGTTTGGCGACCCGGCCCTCCCCATCGTAGCTAAAGCTGGCGCGATGGAGAAAGGTTCCGTCCGGGTCGTGGTGATCTATGTGAGCCGGCCGGCCGGCCTCGGTGTACGTATAGACATCTCGAAACCAGAGGTCGCCATCCACATCGGTACTCACCGCCTGTGTCAGACGGCCCGCCTCATCATAGGTATGGCTGGTCTTCCGCCAGAGCGCTCCCTGGGAGTTATACAGATGTTCGGTGCTCAGCTTGTGCGCCCGGTTATACTGGCGGACGACGCGGACCATCACTGCTCCGTCAGGCGCGTACTCTATCCTTTCCGTGAGTGCTCCATCCCTGCCGTAATGAGTGATCGCCGTGAGTATCCGTTCGTCCTCAATCCACGTGTCCGGCTCTCCGGGCGGGTTCACAAACAATACCCTTTCCGTCTTTACGGTTTGGACAGCTCCGACCAGCGTCCGACTTGCGCGGACTTCCTTTGCCCCCATAGCCGCAATGACATCGGCCCAGGCGTGAGGGGCGAGGAAGACAGGGAAAGAGAGACAGAGATAGAAGAGAAGAGAAGCAGGAGACAGCGGACGCGGCCTTGGTTTCGAGGTGCAGGTACGCCGCGGGCGAACGGGTTCCATGACAACTAGGCGTCTTCGGTCTTTCAGCTTCATAGGTCTGAAGCAGCATATCTCTTCTTTGCGTTTCTTGACACGTCCCTCGTCTCCGCAGGATAATCTCCTCCAGGAGGAGAATGTATGCGCGATAATGCACTCAAAAAATCACTCAAGGCCGGAGACTGTGCGCTGGGGACGCTGGTGTGGGACCTCAAGAGCCGGGGGGCCATCCATACGCTGGCGCAGGCCGGCATGGACTTCATCATGATCTGCACCGAGCATTCGGCCTATAACCTGGAAACAGTGGTCGATCTATGCGACCACGCCCATGCCGCCGGCATGACCCCGGTGGTCCGCATTCCTGATCTTGAATATGAGCACGTGACGCGCCTGCTCGACTGCGGCTGTCAGAGCCTGATTGTGCCCCATGTCAAAACCGGGGCCGAGGTACAACGCTTTATTGAGCTGGCCAAATACCACCCCGAGGGAAAACGGGGAACGGCCATCTATCTGGGAGCGAATACCGGGTATGAAGACGTGGAGACGCAGACGGCCATGCAGCACGCCAATGCCCACACCTTGCTCGGCGTGATCATCGAGACCAGAGAAGCCGTGGAGAATATGGACGAGATTCTGATTCCCGGCATTGACCTGACCCTGGTCGGCTATCAGGACCTGGCCCAGAGTCTGGGCGCGCCGGGCCAATTCAACAATCCCGAACTGCTCGAAGCGACCGCCAGGGTCAACGCGCTGTGTCACGAGCGGGGCATCGCGACAGCGGCGGCCGTGACCCAACTCGATAATGTTCAGGCCATTATCGACAGCGGTGCGCAATATCTCTTATACGGCACAGACTTGATCCTGTTGCGGCGAGAGGCGCAGCGCGCCGCCGAGGCCCTTGCCCCATTTCGAAAAGGCGGGGCACACTAGACGGGTTTCCTCTTTGCGGAAACCCGGAATGTAAGATACACACGACAGGAAGTTGAGAGGCGTTCCGTCGTTCGTCATCGTCAAAAGGAGGCCAGCATGAAGTTCGGTATTTTTTATGAGCTATCCGTTCCCCGGCCCTGGGACCAAGAGGCCGAGCGCAGCGTCTATCTGAATGCGCTGGAGCAAGTCCGCCTGGCCGACGAACTCGGCTTTGAGCAGGTCTGGGCGGTGGAGCATCACTTCCTGGAAGAATACTCCCACTGTTCGGCGCCCGAGCTTTTTCTGACCGCCTGCGCCATGCAGACCCGGCATATCAATGTCGGCCACGGCATCGTCATCTGCGTGCCGCAGTTCAACCATCCGATTCGGATTGCCGAACGCGCCGCGGTGCTGGATATTTTATCCGGCGGGCGGCTCCAGTTCGGAACTGGACGGTCGGCAACCTGGACCGAGTTGGGAGGCTTTCGGGCCAGTCCGGACGAGACCAAGAAAAGCTGGGACGAGTTTGTCCACTGCATCCCGAAGATGTGGACCCAGGAGCGTTTTGGCTATGAGGGCCAGTATTTCTCCATGCCGTCACGGGCGGTGCTGCCCAAGCCCTATCAGAAACCTCATCCGCCCATGTGGGTGGCCGTCACCAGTCCGGGCACCGAGCTTGACGCCGCAGACCGTGGCATCGGCTGTCTGGGGGTGACCTTTACCAGCTTTGCCGAACAGGAAGCCAAGGTCAAAGAGTACCGCCGCCGGGTGCAGAACTGTCATCCGGTTGGCGCGTTTGTGAACAACCAGGTCGCGACCGTCAACTTCCTGTACTGCCACGAAGACAACGAAACCGGCGCCAAAACCGGCATGAACATGATTCGCCATTTCAATTACATGGCGGCCCAGTTGGATATGGCAAAAGAGGCATATCCCGCCAAGTCCTATCCAGCCGCGGGTCTGCTGCCGTCCCTGCGACGCCAGGCGTCCAGCCCCGGCGACCAGTTCAAGGCACCGGAGGGGATCGCAGTCGGGAATCCCGAACATCTCATCGGTGAGCTCAAAAAATGGGAAGCCAGCGGCGTGGACCGGGTCAATTTCCTCCTCAACGCTGCGGAGATCATTCCGCAGGCCCAGGTTCTCGACAGCCTGCGGCTGTTTGCCAAAGAGGTCATGCCCGCGTTTGCCGACTCCCAACCGCAACACGCCGTTGCGGGAGGAGCCAGCTAATGCCGGTGTTTGGGAAACAGGACGTTGAAGCCGTGGCGGCCCAAGCACCGCTGATGACCGGCTTTGATACCGACGCCTGGGATCTCAAGGGCGCGGAGATTCTCCAGCTCAGCTATGAAATTGCCGAGGAACCGGCGGAATGGCTGATTCCGCCCGCCCTCCATCCGAGTATTCCGCCCTACGCCACGTTCTCGGTCATGCACTATCCCGACAGCCCGGTCGGGCCGTTCGCCCTCGCCCAGGTTCGTATTATCGTTCGGGCCGGTATCCGACCCCGCGGCTACCTCCTGCACGCCTATGCCAGCACCGAGCCGGCGGTGAGCGAACTGCAAGCGCGCTGGGGGTTTACGGTCGAGACCGCGGCGGTCTCGCTCCAGCCGCGCCACGATCGAGTGATTGGGAAGGTTGAACGCGACGGCGAAACGCTCATGGAGATCGAGCTGGAGAACCCCGAGCATATCTCAGGCGCGGATATTACCTATCTGGACAGCCTGCATTTGGCTCGGGTTCAGGACCAAGACGACCCGGTCATTGTCCAGGTTGACCCGGAATACGTGTTTCACGCGGCGCAGCGCGGCAGGCCCCGCCTCATCACCTTCAAGGCCGGAGCCTGGGGGGACTCCGGACGACTGCACTGCACGACCCCGATTATTGCGACCATGACGCGATGTGATACCGACCTGCCCCACCTCCGCTTCGCCCTTGATCCCTCCCTGCCCGCCGCCCAGGGTAGCCGCAGACTCGCGGCCTGACCGTTCCAGCAGACCGGAGGAGCACTGATGGCAAACAACTGCACCACGTTCCACACACAGCTCACCACGGTGCGGAGCAAGCTGGAGGCGCTCGATAAGCGCGTTGCCGAACAGGGGGAAACGCTCCGAGACATACGGCAGCAGACCCGGCTCATGTCCCGACTCGTCAGCCTCATGACCCAACCCAGAGAGGCCGATCAAGAACGGCTGGATCATATTGCTCAGATGCAACGAGATACGGCACTGATGGCTGGCAAGAATCTGAAGTTGACGCGAGGTATCGCGGAACGTCTGCTCGAACGGCGGCAATAGACCTCTTGCCAAACCAGTCGCCCCCTTAGAGCCACACAGGAGACACTCATGTCTGATGTCACATTCAAGGTTTCAGGACAGTCGGAATCACCGGCCCGCCTGGCGGTTCAGGTCAGAGGGTTTGAGCTGATTGTCGATGAGCCGCCGGGTCTTGGCGGGGACGACGAAGGGCCGAATCCGGTTGAATATATTCTGGCTGGCTTGGCCGGCTGCCTCAATGTGATGGGGCATATTATTGCCAAAGAAATGGGCTTTCCGATTCGGTCCCTGACCATCGAGGCGGCCGGGCCGCTCAATCCAAGAAAACTGCTCGGCAAACAGACGGATGACCGGGCCGGATACAAAAACATCGATGTCACGCTCAAGGTTGATGCTGATGTCGATCAGGCCACCCTGGACCAATGGCTGGCGACCATAGAGACGCGCTGTCCGGTCTCGGAC
Organism: uncultured Binatia bacterium (SeqCode); assembly: GCA_965232605.1. Taxonomy (GTDB): domain Bacteria; phylum Desulfobacterota; class Binatia; order Bin18; family Bin18; genus Bin18. The sequence goes on from CBDDQA010000002.1 coordinate 218,784, forward strand.
AATCTGATGAACCTCACCCCGGTGGCGATACAAGCCCAGCCGGTGCAGCAGTCAGCGCAGGCTGAGCTTCAGTAAGGCCGCTTCGACCCGGGTTGAGCGGACTGATACTGCCTCACCACGCCGTCTCCCAGTAGGGCATCGTCAGCACGCCCGGCTCGGACCACAGCCCAAGACGCTGTCCCATCTCGATAGCCGGCCGTACCGCTTGCATGACCTGGCGCAGAGCCGCTGCCGTCGGGCTGGCCGCGGCGTCCTCTCGACCCTGGAGGCGGGACAGGACCGTATCAACGAGGGTTTTCTGTTCGGGAAAGAGTTTGACCTGCACCGGTGCATCTTCCTCAATCCCCGCCGCTTGTTTGGCGAGACGCAGCGCTGCCGGGAAGCCGCCGAGTTCGTCGATCAGACCGATATCTTTGGCATCTTCACCCGTCCAGATCCGGCCCTTGGCCACGGCGTGTACCTGTTCCTGGGTGAGCCCCCTTCCCTGGGCAACTTTCTGCGTAAAGTCTGCGTACACGTGATCGAGCCAGGCCGTGATCCGTTGCCACTGCTGGGGGGTGTAATCGAGCGAGCTTGACCACATGGTGGCATTGGTACTGGTATGCACCTCGTCCGATGAGATGCCGATTTTCTCCATGAGTTCAGCGGTGAGTATCTTCCCACCAACCACACCGATGGAGCCGGTGATCGTACCGGGCTGGGCCACAATTTTATCTGCGGCCGCGGCCACAAAATAGCCGCCCGAGCCGGCCACGTTACCCATAGAGACAATGACCGGTTTACCCGCCTCTTTGGCTCGGACGGTCTCACGCCAGATCGTATCGGAGGCAACATAGGAGCCGCCCGGACTGTCAACCCGAAACACAATGGCCTTCACCGTGTCGTCCTGCACGGCAGACCGAAACGCCGCCGACACCGAGTCCGACCCCATCGTCGGTCCGCTCAGGGCGGCACTGTATTCACTTTTGCCGCGCTGCACCCCACCGACTCCGTAAATGAGCGCAATCGCCTCCCCTTCGTTGTGCGGGCGACCCATCTGGCGGAGGTAGGTAAACAAACTGACGCGTTCTACCTCCTCGCCAAGGTCGTCGTCGATGATAGACTGGACCTCATCCCGATACGCCAGCCCGTCAACCAGATTTTCCGCCAACGCTTGCTTCCCGAGAAACGGCCCACGGTCAACCAGGGCTCGGACGGCAGCGGCCTCCAAGCCTCGGCCCGCGGCAATGCCCTGCACGATCTGGCCGAACTGGGATTCAATAATCTGGAGGGTCGCCTCACGATGAGGCTGGGTATATTTTTTTTCGGTGAACATATTCAGCGCATTTTTGTATTCGTAGCGGTGGTCCATACGAGGCGAGAGGCCCAGCTTTTCCAGCGTCCCGCTGACGAAGGCCGATTCCGCCATCAAGCCGGTGAGACCAATGTCCCCGGACGGTTGGAGATAGATACGGTCAAAGGCGGCCGCCAGATAATACGCGCCGTTTCCAGGTCCGAACTCGCCAAAGGTCTCGGCATAGGCAACGGCAGGCTTGCCACTATGCCGAAAGGCCATGACCGCATCCCGCACCTCTTGGATTTCCGCCAGACCCATACGCGGAGTGCCCGTGCGCGCAACCAGGGCCAGGACGCGCTCGTCGGTGCCCGCCTGGTGCAGCGCGTCAACAATATCCCGGACCGACACGGTCTGTTCCATGAGGACGCTCGCCAGCGGATCGGTTGGAATATACTCGGCAAACTCGCGCTCGAAGTCGATCTCAAGCACGATGCGCTCCGGCAGGCTCTCTTGACTCATCAGAGTGGCGATCGCGCCGACAATGGCCATGACGACGACCCACGCGCCAATCAGCATGAGCGTCCGCGCCAGAAACTTTTTCATATTATCTTTCCTCGCTTGATCTTCTATCTAACTCGCTTCGGACGGCGTGGGCTCAAGCGTGCCCGGCGTTTCGCCGTAGGGCCAGGGCAACTGAATCGGCTCGCCGGCGCGGTTGAAAATTTCGACCGGAGTTTCGAGGACCGCAATCGCCTGCATCTCTTCCTCGCCGGTCGTGCAGATTTTGTGCGGGGTGTAGGCAGGAACGGTCAGGACGCTGTTAGGTCCGAAATCGATCTGCTTCCCATCCACCTGGCACCAGCCGGTTCCCTTGAGGACAATAAGGATCTCTTCGCCCGAATGATAATGCGTCGGGGTCGGCTTGCCCGGCTGTGAGGTCTGCATCCAGATTTCAACGTTGCGAGAATCCTCCTTCACCAAGGTCTGGTGCATAACCGCAGGATGAATGAATTTTTCGATGCCGGAAATTTTCCGCATGGAATACATGGCGAGCCCTCCCTCTACTTGTGTTGTCGGAGGAACGTAGCAAAGAAGCGGGAACAGGCCAATCAGAACTCGATCTGAAAGCCCTGCCGCTCCTGACTCTGCACTGCCGTCAGAGTGCCCTGCACGCTCAGATACTCACCCGCCGGGTAATACAAATAGCCCTGCGCAACGACATGTGCCGCCAGCGCCTGACTGACCATGGGCGGCGGGAGACTGGCGGCGTCTTTCTCTGCTAAGGCCCGGACTATGCCTCCTGTGGCCGGGAGGAGGTGAACCTGCTCCGTGTCGAACACATAGGTCTGTTGGGTCCGATTGGCGACTTCTACGGCAACAATAAAAATGTCCGGGGTGTGGACGCCAAAGAGCAACTCCGCCTCCATCGGCGGCAGGGGCCGGATATGCACATACACTTGGCCTTCGGGTCCGTAGCGTTTGACTTGGTCGGCCAGCCCGTGAAACAGGGAATAAAACGCCCGCCGGAAGTAGGTTGTCGGTGGCGGGCGGTTCTTAGTGAGACGCGGAGCCTCTCGCTCGTGATAATCCGTCACGAGCGGGTGTGGCGTCGGGGAGGCAACGTCCAGTGTGCTGAGCGAGGCGGCGTCAACAACCACGCCCTGCGGCTGACACTGAACCGTCACCTGGACCATCGCCGTCCGACCCGACCGTCTTTGCCGCGCCTGTATCGTCCCGGTTTTTCCTTGCGTGGCCCGGGTCGCACTCGTTACGCGATACCCCATTCGCTCGACTGTCCGATAGGCGAGTTGCTGAGCCTGTTCGCACGATAAGTCCGTATCAGTAATCTCGTACAACTCGGCCAGCGGCTCGGCCCGTGCAGCGGCCCGGTTCGCTTCCATACTTGCAAACACGGCTGCGGCAGAAGCCCTGGCAACTGCGCGCGCGGCGGGTTGAGAACGGGGGGCACAACCAATCAGGGCCGACAGCATGAGGAGCCCGACCAAGGCCGGAAGGCATTTCATGCAGTGCCCGGACAGAGGTGTCATTTTAACTCAACTGCGGAACCACCAGCTCGGCAAAGCGCTGGAGCATCTCCTGTTCCTGCTTGTATGGAAACACCATCTGGAAATGGTGGAAGCCCAACGCCTGCAATGCCCGCAGGATTTCCGCCAGGCGCTCCGGCGTCCCGGCCGTCCCCAGCTCCCGTGACGCCCACAATCCGCGCCCACCTAACGCCTGGGCTGACTCGGCCTCTCGCCGCTTGAGTTCTTTTTCATCCTCGGCCAGCACCACCGCCAGAAACAACGATTTCTCAATCGTTGAGAAATCCCGCTTCAGCGCGTCACAGTGCCGGCGCAGGATATCGGTCTTTCTTTTCACGGTTTCTACCGAAGACCGCAGCAGCATATTCCAGCCGTCGGCGTACTGGGCCACGATGCGCAGCATGACCTTCTCTCCGCCACCGGCAATCCAGATTCGCGGCGGTTGCTGCATGGGCTTGGGAGCGCACAACGCCTCCTGCAACTGGTAATGCTTGCCGGAAAAAGACGCCCGTTCCTGCGTCCATAACAGGCGTACCACCTGGACGGCCTCTTCGAGTTGAGCCAGACGCGTACCGATTGGGGGAAAGGGAATCCCGTAGGCCCGATACTCAAGCTCTTTCCAGCCGGCCCCGATGCCAAACTCCAATCGGCCGTTGCTGAGATGATCGAGGCTGGATGCAATCTTTGCCAGGATACTGGGCGGACGATACGAGTTGCACGTGACCAGCGTCCCCAGCCGCAGTCGAGTTGTCACCGGGGCCAGCGCGGTCAGCAGGGTCCAGGCCTCCAGGCAGTTGCGCTGCTCAGACCTGGCGTCCCAGAAAAGATGGTCCGAGGCCCACAAGCCGTAAAAACCGAGCCGTTCCGCTTCTTTTGCGATTTGGGCGACTTCGTCGTAGGTAAAGCCGAATTGCGGCTCGATTTGGATCCCGAAGCGCCACCCCTCCGCGGGGCTTGCCTGAACGGTCTGGCCGACCGGCGTCTCGGCTTCAGACCGCGCTGAGGCCGCGGCCTGTAAGCCGGCCACCCCGGCAACAACCGTGCCCGCCTCCTTCAGAAATTTCCGGCGGCTGATGTCACGCATACAAGCTCCTTTCGAGAGCGCCCACTTCGTCATTCCCGCGCACGCGGGAATCCAGACCCCCCGTTCATCCTGAGCGTAGCAAAGCGAAGTCGAAGGACTGGATGCCGGATTACGCCCCGGCCCGTTGCTCTATCACGCCTAAAGCCGTCCGGGCCGATGTCAGGGCGGCGGCGAAGGACACGCTGGCCGGCGCGGGCGTTGGACCCGCGTCACCCCGTGTTTTATAGCCGCCATAAATGGCGTGCCCGGACTGGAGCCAGAAGCAGTCCGCCACCGCAAAACCGGCCTGCTTGAGCCAGGTCAACTGATCGAACAGCGGCGAGGGCTTGTCATAGGGGTCGGGGGTATGAAAATAATTCCACTTTTCCTGGATGAATTTCTCAAAGAGCCGGCTGGAGCCGGTTTTCTCGATTGAGCGCGCCTGTGTCATCCGGTCCCAGCCTTCGCCAAAGGCCGCCCAGGCTTCCGACCGCTGCGGTTTGACGATATCGGCCAGCAGGAACGCGCCGCGGTCTGCGACCCGTTTTCCGATTTCCGTGAACAGCCATTGTTTTTCCTGCCCGCTCAGATGATGGACGCACAGAGAGGAGATAACACAGTCGCTCCTGTCCAGCCCACCGAGCCAGTCTGGCGAGGCCATATCAAAGGCCGCGACCCGAGCGCGCTCGCCAAAGCGCCGGAGGTGACGGCCGGCCTGCTCACGCATGCTTTCCGAGCCGTCCAGGGCCAGCACCGAAGCGTTCGGAAAACAGTCCAGCACGGCAAATGACAAGGCCCCTTCCCCGCAGCCAAGCTCAACCGCGCGGAAGGCCTCCTGCTGTTGAAAAGGCAGCAAACTCAAAATCGTCGCGACCTGCTCGGCCCGGGCCGGTACGGCAATCGCCGCCAGTTCGCGGTACATCTGGGAATCGTCCTCGGTCCATTCCGTGCGCTCTTCAGCCATACGCAGCCCTCCTTAACATCCCGTTCGTCTCCGGGTGATTTTCCGGAGAGGGGACGACAAATGGTAGCACGCTTACGGGAGATTACGAGCGGAGATGGGAAACCGTGAGATAAGGGAGAACCTGATCCCCTCTCGGGAGGGGTGGCCCAAAGGGCCGGGGTGGGTTTCCTCCTCGTCTGTCGGGCTCCCGTCTCGGTGGGAGGTAAGCTGTTCTCGTAGGTATTTCCCAGTCAGGCGAGGCAGCAACGATTGAGCGGGCGGGGGACCCACCCCGCCGCTACGCAGCACAAAGAGGAAACATGTCCTCCAAACAGCCCTCAATGCGGGACGCGCTTCCTCTTTCCCTCCGAGGAGGGGAAGCGCCGGCTCGATATTCTCATCCTCTACAAAACCGTAGGGGTCTAAACAGCGGGAGCAGGCAACCCTGCTGGTGTTTTTTACTGACCAGCTAATGGGCCGCGTAACAACTGCCCCGGCAGCGCGCCAGTGTGTTCGTTGTTCCGCAGGACGACTTCGCCATTCACAATAGTCGCCAGAAAGCCATTGGCCTTTTGCTTGAGTCGTCGGGCGCCGGCCGGCAGGTCGTAGGTCAACTCGGGCACCTGCGGCTCGACCGTCTGGGGATCAAAAATCACGACATCGGCGTTCCAGCCCTCGCGCAGCAGGCCACGTCCGGCCAGCTTCCAATGAGACGCCGGCACGAAGCTGAGTTGCCGGACCGCGTCTTCCAGGGTCAGGGCCTCTTGCTCACGCACCCAGTGACTCAACAGATGGGTTTGCAGGGAGGAGTCCATGATCTGTGAGACATGCGCACCCGAGTCGGAGAAGGTGATCACCGAACGGGGGTGCTGCATCATCTCCAAGGTACTGGGCTCATGGGTGTTGGTCAGCGGCTGCATGAAGAAGCGCTTCAGCCCCTTGTCCAGGGCGAGTTCGATATAGGTCTCCACCGGGTCCTGATTGCGTTCGGCCGCAATCTCGGCCACCGACCGATACGGCGGCACGGCCCGGTCCATGATGGGGAACAGCCATTTGAAATTCGCCGCGCGGGCTTCCGCCCCAACCGCCCGTGTTCCTTCTTGGGGCGGCTGATTGGCGGACTGCACCAGCTTCTGGCGCATGTCAGGATTGCGCAAGGCCGCTTCCTGTTCAGCTAAAGACAGTTTTCGGATGTCGCGCCAGACCGGCAGCTTGTCGAACGAGGTAACCGACTCGAACGACTGCAACACGCTGATGGGCCGGCTGTGGACCTGAATGAACATGCGTCCGCCGGCGTCGGCGGTTTCGTCGGCCAGCGTAAAAAATGGACGCCAATAGTCCGGAGCCTTGGGCGCGCTGAACATGCCAAACGTGACCGGCACGCCCGTATCCACCGCCAGGGCTTTGAGCCGGTTACAATAGTCCTGAATCCTTTCCGGGTTGAGTCCGGTGTCTTCGCCGGCGATCTCAAACACCCCGGAATTCAACTCGCCGAGCACGCCGACCAGTTGGCGGACCTCGTCCCAGGTGGCGAGCCGACTCGCAACCGGCTGGCCGTCGGGCGTCTGATGGTTGCGCGTGCGTGAGGTGGTAAAACCGGCGGCGCCCGCCTGTATGGCGCTGCGAACCTCACGCTTCATAGCTTCGAGATCGTCGGGAGTCGCCTCCTCGGTAAAAGCCCGCTCGCCCATGACATAGGTCCGCAGCGCGGAATGGCCAATATAGGCGGAATAGTTAATGCCCTTGGGCAGGCGTTCGACCGCATCCAGATATTCCGGATAGGTGGTCCAACTCCACTGGATACCGGCTTCCATGGCTTCGGGCGAGATATCTTCCGCGCGCTCCAGATTGCGCATCACAAGCAGTTTGTCCTCCTCGCTGCAAGGGGCGAGCGAGAAGCCGCAGTTGCCCATAACCACGCTGGTAATACCATGCCAGCACGAGCACGTTCCCAGCGGGTCCCAAAACACCTGGGCGTCCATATGCGTATGGCCGTCAACAAAGCCGGGGGAGACGACATGTCCCTCGGCATCGATGATTTCCTTGGCGCCCTCACGAATTTTACCAATGGCGGCAATCTTACCCTCAGCTATTGCCACGTCAGCCTGAAAGCGGGGCAGCCCGGAACCATCAACCACCGTACCGTTCTTAATAAGGAGATCGTACTGCATGCTGCTCCATATAGACCATTCCGCTCCTCTTGACCACCGCACAAAGCGTGCTAGTGGGAAAGGAGTCAGAGCAACTGGAAGGTCTGGTTCGTGTTCGTTTCGGGAGACATTCATGCCAGCCAAGGAGGGAACTATGGCACAATCTGGAGTGATTTCGGCAGATTCGCATTTTGTAGAGCCACCCGATATGTGGGCGGAACGACTGGATAAGAAATTCCGGGATAAGGCTCCGCACACAGTAAATGGACTCAACGGAAAAGAGGGCGAGTTCTTTGTGTGCGAGAACATCAACCCGATACCGGTGGCCGGGTTTTTTGGTGCAGGCGTTCCTTCGGAAGAGCTGCCGGCACACAACAGGAAGGGCTTTGAGGCCGCCCCGGCGAGCGTCTGGGACCCCGCCGCACGCATTAAGGACCAGGAACGAGACGGGCTGGAAGCCGAGGTGATCTATACCTCCATGGGCATGCCGCTCTACGGCCTGGATAATATCGAGCTGCGGGACGCCTGCTTTCGGGCCTATAACGACTGGTCGGTCGATTATTGCAGCCATGATCCAAAACGGCTCCTGCCGCTCGGACTCATCACGCTCGAAGACATTCAGGCCGGTACCAAAGAGCTCGAACGCATCGCTGAAAAAGGCATGCGCGGAGCCATGATCTGGGCCGAACCGCCGGATGAGCGCCCGTACAGTCACACCGACTACGATCCATTCTGGGCGGCCGCCTCAGACCTCAATATGCCGCTTTCCTTACACATCCTGACCGGCCGTAAGGGCATGGGCATTGACTTCTTTGCCGATAACCTGGCGCTCCAGGTCTCCACGCTGCATCACGAAGTGGAGCGCTCGATTGCCGTGTTTGTCCTCGGCGGCGTGCTGGAGCGTTTTCCCAAGCTCACCATTGTTTCGGCCGAGAATGACGTGGCCTGGATGCCGTATTTTATGTGGCGGATGGATTTTGCCCACCGGCGCATCGGTCCGCTCTCCTCGGTCGAGTTGAGCATGAAGCCGAGCGACTACGTGAAGCGTCAGGTGTACGCCACCTTCATTGAGGAGCCCATCCTGCTCGATGGCTATCACCGCTATGCGGCAGACAACGCCATGTGGTCTTCGGACTATCCGCACACGGCCGCCATCTGGCCACGCTCGCAGGAGTTCATCCAGGAGACCTTTAGCGCGCTGTCCGAGACTGACCGCCGGAAGCTCATCCACGATACCGCCGCGCGCGTGTATCGCATCGAATAAGCACTGAGGGGCCCCCTCTGGGGGCCCGTGCGGAGGCGATGATAGAAATCGGCAGGACATGAAAGATCGCAGGCTGTTGTGGCTGAGCATTAGCCTGGGGACCGTGTTCTGGCTGTGTGATGCAGCGGTTGACGTGTGGCTGTTTGAGCAGCAGCGTCACTTCCTTGCCGAAGTCTTTACTTCCGAGCCCGAGGAGGTGCGCCTACGCCTGGTGGTGTGGGGCTTATTCGCCGTCATTGGCTATTATGGACAGCGACTCATCACCGCACTCCAGACGGCGCGCGATGAGCTTCAACAACGGGTGCAGGAGCGAACCCAGGAACTCGAAGCCACAAATATCGTGCTGTCCGAGGAAATCGCCGAGCGGAAACAGACCGAGGCCGCGCTCAAAACCATGTCCCGCACGGTTCAGGCGTCGCAGGAGGAGGAACGGCAGCGTATCGCCCGCGAGTTGCACGACGAAGTCGGCCAGACCCTGACCATGATCAAGCTGAATCTCCAACTCGTGCAGGACAAGCTCCCGGAGGCCGAGACCAATGCCCACTTGCAGGAGAGTCTTGCCCTGACGGACCAGACCCTGGAAAAGGTGCGGGATGTTGCGCTGGACCTGCGCCCATCCATGCTGGACGACCTGGGCCTTGTCCCCACACTGCGCTGGTATGCGGACCGGTATGCCCTGAGTAGCGGGGTTGCCCTCTTCTTTCAGAGCGATGGAGTGGCGGACCACGACATCCCGCCGGATATTGCCACCGCGTGTTTTCGGATTGTCCAGGAAGCCTTGACGAATATTGCTCGACACGCCCGGGCCCAACAGGTGAGGATTGAACTCGGCATCCACGCTGACGGCCTGCACTGTACGATTCGGGACGACGGAGTCGGGTTTAACGTGACGCACGCGCGGGAAGCCGCTATCCAGGGACACAGTATTGGCGTATTGAGTATGCAGGAGCGCGCCGAGCTGGCCGGGGGCAGCCTGAACATTGTCTCCGCCCCGCAGGAGGGCAGCGAGGTCTGCGCCCGCTTTCCCCTCTGATCTGGAGTCGTACTGTGAAGCCCGTTCGTATTCTTCTGGCCGATGACCACACCCTGGTCCGCGCCGGGATTCGGTCCCTGCTCGAACAGGTTCCCAACGTCGAAGTGATAGCCGAAGCCAATGACGGCCGGGACGCCCTCCGTCTCATTCAAGAGCATCAGCCGGCTATCGTTTTCATGGATGTGACCATGCAGGGGCTCAACGGCTTGGACGCGACCGCGCAGATCACGAAAACCTGCCCTGGGGTCCAGGTGATTATGCTGTCCATGCACAAAAACGAAGAATACGTCAGCCAGGCATTGCGGGTGGGGGCAGCCGGCTATCTGCTCAAAGACGCGGCAACGACCGAACTCGAATTGGCCGTGCAGGCCGTGGCCTGTGGTGAAACCTATCTCAGTCCGGCAGTCTCCAAACACGTTGTTGATCGCTATTTGCAGCGCGTGAATAACGCGGCCGAGGACATGTCCGAGCCCGCGCCAACTCCTCTGACCGTCCGCCAGCGTGAAATCCTGCAACTCATCGCCGAGGGGCATACCACCAAGCAGATTGCCAGTCTCCTGCATCTCAGTACCAAAACCGTCGAAACCCATCGCAGCCAGCTTATGGACCGGCTCGGCATCCGTCATATCGCCGGCCTGGTCCGCTATGCGGTGCGGACCGGTCTGGTCGCGCCCGACCACTAACCTTCTCGCTTTCAGGGGTATCCTGGCTGCTTTTCAGGGTTTTCCCGGATACCACCCGTCCTCTTGATTCAGGTATCTACGTGTCTTTCGGAGAACGCGGAGGACATCTCAGTGCGAAGAAAAAAGACCCGTTTTGTCCTGCTGTACATCGTTGTCACTAGCGCTGTACTGAGCTTTACGTTAACCACGCCGGTTCTGGCCCAGTCTTCGCCGCCCGTCGCATTACCGGATATTGAAGTGCGCGGCACGACACCGCTGATGAGCGCTCCGGTTGCGCGCGAACACATCCCGGCCAATGTCCAGACCCTGACCGGCGAGCAGATTACCGGACGCGGGGCGCTCAACCTGACCGATACGCTATCCCGCAGCCTGGGCGGGGTGAACCTGAACCATGTCCAGAATAACCCCTTCCAGCCCGATGTCAGCTATCGGGGTTTTACCAGTTCCTTTCTGATTGGGACGCCGCCGGGGCTGAGCGTTTTTGTGGATGGCGTGCGCGTCAATGAGCCCCTGGCCGACCAGGTCAACTGGGACTTGATTCCCACCGATGCCGTCGGTCGGCTGGAGCTTATCCCCGGCTCAAACCCGGTCTATGGTCGGAACACACTCGGCGGAACCATTGTGATGCAAACCAAACGCGGATTTACCCATCCGGGCACCACCGCGGAGGTCTGGGGCGGGAGTTTCGCCCGCTATCGGACCCTGCTGCAACATGGGGGCAGCCGCGGCAAGTTCGATTATTTTGTGTCGGGCAATCTGTTTCTCGAAGACGGCTTTCGGGACTTCTCAAAAAGCCATGTCGGCCATCTCTTCGGCAAGGTCGGCTATCGGGGGACGCACGATGACTTGACCCTCTCCCTGACCCATGTCAACAATAAGTTGACCGGCAACGGCCCGCTGCCCGAAAGCCGTCTCAAGCGTGACCGCTCTGCGGTGTTCACCCATCCCGATATTTTCAAACCCGACCTGTGGTTCCTCAACAGCCAGTACCAACGCGACCTGGGTCGCGGCTTCTCGCTGTCGGCCAATCTGCACGGCCGCCTGTTGGATGTGGATCAGTTTAACGTGGATGTCGAAGAAGACGTCGACGCCCGCACGAACCAGAAGGGTTGGGGAGGGGCGCTCCAGTTGGCCTATCAGGGTACGGTCTGGGAGCGGCCGGTCTCGGTCACGCTGGGCGGCGACTACAGCGGAGCCCGGCTTGACCACCTCATTGGCGAGCGGGGGGAGGACGACGATGACGGCGATGACAACGGCGACCACGACGATGACAACGGTGACGATGAGTTGGCAGACGAGGTGGCCATGCTCCAGGCCCTGGTAGAGGCCGAGACCGACGAATTCGAGGTGGAGACTAATGTCAAGACCGAAACCCACGCCGGCGGCCCGTTTTTCACCATCAGCGCCGAACCGATTGACAAGCTGACGGTGACCGTGTCTGGGCGCTACGAGGTCACCTATCTCCGCATTAAGGACCGCCTCGCCGGACTTGAGGACGACGATGACGACGACGGGGCGGGAACGGACGCCAGCGGGAACCATACCTTTGACCGGTTTAATCCCGCAGCGGGGGCGACCTATACCTTCACCGAGCATCTGAGCCTGTATGCCGGGTATAGTGAGAGCTACCGCGCGCCAACCGCGATTGAACTGACCTGCGCCAATCCCGAAGCGCCCTGTCCGGTGCCGACCGCGATTGTGGACGACCCACCCCTGAACGCGGTCAAGGGCAAGACCTGGGAGACGGGCGTCCGCTGGGCCTTACCGCCCCATATCGACGCGACCCTGGCTTTCTTTCGGACGGACCTCAAAGACGACATCCTGTTTCGGAACGAGCCGGAGAGCCGCGTGCTGGGGTTTTTTCAGAATGTCGACGCCACCCGTCGCCAGGGTATCGAACTCCTGCTGCGCGGTGTGTGGAGTTGGGGCAACTGGTTTCTGAATTACACGGTCACAGACGCCACGTTTAACGATGAGATTGAGCTGTTCACCTTCGCCAATGAAGAGCGCATCGCCCTGGTCCGTGAGGGAGACCGTCTGTCGCTGGTCCCGCCCCATCGGGTTAATGGCGGTATCGAGTTTTTCATCGGCTCTCAGTTACGGCTGAGCCTGGACGGGGCCTATGTGGACGGACAGCGGCTGCGGGGCGATGAGGCCAACCAACGCAGTCGGCTGGACCCGTATTTTGTGGCCAACGTCGCGCTTGAGTACCGCTATCAGGCGTTTGATATCTTTCTGCGTCTCGAAAACATTTTTGACGAAGAATACGAAAGCTACGGCGCGTATTTTGAAAACGCGGTGGATGACACTGGCGTCGAACGCTTTATGGGGCCGGGGCAACCGTTCGGCGCCTTTGGCGGGGTGCGGGTCACATTCTGAGGAAGAGAACGGCGGCGCGGCCCTCGTCCTCAGATGCTGAAATCCAGCAGATTGTAATCCTTCATGCTGGCTTTGGCTTCTTCGTCCCAGCAGTAGCGCTCGCCCGATTCGGCAAACGGCTGATAGGGAAACGGCGTTTCGTTCGGGAAGCGCTGCTGGCGCGCATCAATGGCATAGCCGATCACGCGTGAGCGGATACGGATACGTTCTTCATCGTAGACCGCCGGGGCGCTATGCACTCCGCCGCCCTTCACCCCCAGCACGGACGCACGGCGATGAAAGCCAAAGTTCACCGTGACGCGCCAGTCCGGGCTGGTATTGGCAAACGAACAGTGCAGCAATTGCCGGTTGGAGATAACGACATCGCCCGGATTACACACCATGGGGACGGCATCCGGCAGGCGCTCCGAGCCCGCTTCGGCAACCCGCTGCGTAATATCGATACGCCCGACTTTATGGGTGCCCGGCACGACCCATACCCCGTTTGCCGGAGTGCAACCGTAGAGCTGGGCCATGAAGTTGAAACCGTGGGTTCCCTGGTCCCGGGTCGGACTGTCCCAGTGCGTCGTGCCATCCTGATGCCAAGCGACCGAGGCCCCTTTGCCCGGCTCTTTGATAAACAGCGCGTCGCTGAACGGCACAAAATCCTCACCGTTGACGGCTGCCGCCACGGCCAAGAGCTGCGGATGGGCATAGGTGCGAAGGCTGGCTTCGGAAAATTGCAGCGAGCCAATAATGAGATAGACCACTTCTTGGGGCAGACCGGTAACCGGGGCGGGCTCCAGCATTTTGACCGGATGGCGACCGTTGGCGAGATCGGTCCCGCCAAAAGGATCGCCGAGCGGCTTGGACCAGAACAGCGTCGGCGCCTCGCAATCAACCCCCAGGGCCGGGCGACCCCGGGCATCGAGCGCGGCCCCTCGCTCGGTCGGGAGGCGTTCCATGATATCGAACAGGTCGGCTTCGATATCTTTCAGTTCCTCTTCCCCGAGCACTCCTTCGAAGACATAGAAGCCGTATTTCCAATAGGCATCAAGAATGTCGGTGTGGACCCTGCCATCGGCGTGAAAACGAATCGGACCGCGATTATCGAGATCATAGGCCCGCTTCTCTCCCTCGCGCAGATACGCCTGCATAGCCGCTTCAGCAGCCCCATAATCGCCCATTGTCACATCGCTCGCTGCCCGCATGTCTGCCTCCGTTCTTTGCACCCGTCACTTAATATGTGCTTCTCGGCCCCTAGACAACCTTGGCTGAGCCCGCCGGCTGACTTCTCCGTCCCGGTGCCGTTTCATGGGGGTCGTGCCTCGGTTCCGAACACTCTCGGCTCTGTTGCTATTTCAGCCTCGTTATTCCCCGGGTCGCCCTCGTCGAGTCCGGTCGAAAAAGACACGCCACCAATGTCAGTCAGAATGTAACGATTGTGCAGCTTTTCACCGCCCTCGCGCTCCTTCTTTCCGATCAGAAAAGAGACTCCTGCTTCCGAGTCGGTACTGAACCGCAGTCTGAGCAACGGCTTCGATCTGCCCGGCCTGCTGGCCGAGGTAGCCCGACATTATTTGAGCCGGGCGTATAGCGACGCCCGAGGGAACAAGTCCGCAGCCTGCAAGTTGGTCGGTCTACCGAACTACCAAACGTTTACCAACTGGATGAAGAAATATGAGGTAGGAGGATAGTGGTCAGGCCGCATCTGACTGTTTTTGGAGACGCTCTGCAAGATGCTTGCGAGCAGCGGCAAGCAACTCTTCGTCTTCCACGTCCCAAGTCGCCTCCTTGGTTGGTCCCTTCGCTAGGTAGGAAAGATTGACAATCAATTGTCCGAAACGTACCTCAGGGCAACGCTGACTGAGTTCTTCGAGTACATGGAGAATCTCCTTCCGGACTGGAGTGGTCATGACACATAATCTCCTATGGTTGGCAGATGGCTGCACATAGCCGACAGATCTCCCACGATTTCCACCCGGATGAATCTTCCAGGAAGCAATGTGGCAACTCGCATGGCTCGCGTGACACCATCGTAAATCATCAACGCCCCGTCGGTACCACGATATACCCACGGAGAGGGCATTCCTTGGATTGCCGAGCCGTACCGAGCAATTTGTCGCGCTAACTTGCCAGGGTCGGCACCGGAGGCACGGTTAGGCGGCAGATGCAGCGTTCGCGGATCGACGTCGCGATATGTTGGAGGGTTCACAAATCGAAAGCACTATCATTATCTCTTCAAGTCCGCATCAATTCGGCACCCAGGCTAAGGCCCGGACTTCGCCGAACTCTCGTTCGGATTTGCTCCACGACACTCCGCCGTCCTGACTGGTATAGACATAGCCGTGCAGGCTGTTGGCCACGATAAAATCGGGGTCCGCCGGATTGGTGGCAAACCAGTACATGGTCGAGTTGGGGACGGTGGGTAAGGGAGCGGCCTGCCAGGTCTGTCCACCGTCGGTCGAGCGCTGGATGGCCCCGACCTTGCCCGGAATGAAATCGCCGTTGCCCACGAACATGACGTTGGGATCGTCGGCTTTCAGCGCCACACCGCGACAGTACGAGATGCCCCGATTGGAGAAACGTGGGAACTCGTGCAGCGCCCAGCTCTGGCCTTCGTCCGTGCTGGTCCAAATCCCGTCCGGGGTGGTGGCAATGATTTTTCGGTGCGGTTCGGGGCTGATGGTCAAACCGTGGATATCCTGGTTCAGCTCGCTTTTGCCCAGGGCGGGTAGATGTTCCCAGGTGTCGCCGCCGTCGGCACTCCGATAGATGCCGTCGATCTCAACACTGGCCCAGACCGTGCCGGCGTCGCGCGGATCAAAAAGGATGTTGGTGACCTTGGGCGCTCCGGCCAGACACCGCTCGGCCGCGTTGAGGGGCAGCTCTTCCCAGGTCTGACCGCCGTCCCTGGTGCGAAAGACGCACGGCGGTTTGGTCCCGAAAAGCATGACGTTCGGGTCGTCAGGGTGCACGGCAATCGACCAGATTTGTTTGCCGTCTGCGGGAGATTCGACCAGGTCCCAGACCGCGCCCTTGTCCTCGCTGCGATACAGCCCAACCTCGGAGCCGGCATACACCACGTTGGGATCGTTCGGAGACCCCACCAGCGAACGAATTTGGATTTCCCCAGGTTCGGCATGGAACGGCAGCTTCATACGACTCCGTCGCCAGCGGGCGCCGCTGTCCGAGCTATACCATACCCCGGCGCCAACAGTTCCGACACAAATGGTATGTCCGTTGTCCATAATTCCCCTCCTGAATACTGAGTATGCGTTTCAATACTGACGGCATAGCACTCTCAGGCTCAAGTGCAAAGATGTATGCGGGTAGTCTCTTTCCCGGCATAGCGCTCCGGGATATCTTTCTCGCCGACGAACTGGATAATGGAGCCAAGCTTATACCAGCCAGAGGAGGTCGCTATGGCAGAGAATAGTCCTGGGGATGCTCGTATTGACGTCTATCTCATCTGTAACGCCAAATATCATGACACCAATTTTGCGCGACTTGAATTGCTCACACTCCTGGCCGAACACGAGGACGTGGTTGTCCGGGTCGCCGAAGATTACCGAGATCATGACGCCATCCGGCAGTCCAGGCTCCTCGTCACCTATACCTGCGATGTGTGTCCGACCCCGGAACAACAGGCGGGTCTCAAGCAGTTTCTCGACAGCGGCGGGCGCTGGTTTGCCCTGCACGGCACGAGTGCGCTGCTGGAGTTTGTCGGCGAAAGCCTGGAGACCGACGGGGTTGTGATTCCCGGCAAGGTCGATACGCCACGGAAAGCACCGGCTTTGTCCGACATGCTGGGCAACCACTTTGTGTCGCACCCGCCTATTCAGCCCATCCACGTCACGGTCGCCAACCCCAGCCATCCGCTCGTCCGCGGCATTCACCCCTTCGAGGTCACGGATGAGCCGTACTATTGCGAGTTTTATGGAGAAATCCACACGCTGCTGGAGTCGCGCTATAGCGCCAAATCGGAGGGCTACGTCCGCGAAGACCTGGGCAATGACGATCCGCGTCCTCAGCTCTATCTGCATCCCTACGGTCAGGGAGAAGTCCTCTATCTGACGCTCGGTCACTGTCGGGGGAAATACGACATGCAGCCCTTTATGCCGGTCTGCTCTATTGAACGCTGTTCGTGAGAGTCACCGGTCTACTATGAACTGCTCAGGCGCGGTATTCGCTGGGGTATCGGCCAGCTCGGGAACTGAGCCTTGTACAATGATGGCCTAGTGTTTCTTCAGGGTGCCCAGTAGAATAGGTAGGAATGAACGCCGCAATCGATCCCGTTGCCCCGGATTCCCTGATCCAGAAAATCCAGAAACTGCTCCAACTCAGCCGCGATGAAGCCGCGACCGAACACGAAGCGGCCCTGGCGGCAGCCAAGGTGCATCAGCTCCTGGCCACGTATAATCTGTCGTTGACAGAGGTTGAGGCTCAGGGCGTACAGAGTGACCACGCCATGCGGGTCGAGGGCTGGAAAACGAGCCGCCTGCTCCCGTGGGAGCGGTTGCTCTGGCTCGCGACCTGCAGACTGTATTTCTGCTGTTCAACCCTGTCCGTGGGTCGGTCGTTTATTATTGGTCGCGCGCATAACGTCGTTGTTGCCAAAGAAATGCTGAGCTATCTGATTCACACCGTCCAGCGCTTACGCAAGGAACATTACGGCAAGGGGCGGCGTTTTCTGGACTCCTTTGCCTATGGCTGCGCCCAGTCTATCACCGCTAAGATCAAAGCCCTGATCGCCGAGCGAGAGCCGGCCGCAGACAAGACCACCTTGCCCGCGATACGGAAAAACTATCGCGACGAGGTCTATACCTATCTGGCCGGTCAAGGGACGCGTATTCGCAGACTGTCCGGTACACCACGCTCGCTGAAGGTTGACCCCGAGGGCTATGCCGCCGGACAGGTGGCTGGAGAGACCGTCGGGCTGGACCCGCAGCTCTATGGCGGTCAGGAGTGCCGGGCGCTGCCGGGATAACAACACGGGCGGACATGATCGCTCACATCCGCCCGTATGGAAAGTCAAAAAATCCGACGCTTAACGCTGAGCCAGCGGCCCGCGCAACAACTGTCCGGGCAGCGCGCCGGTATGCTCGTTTTCGCGCAGGACCACTTGGCCGTTGACGACCGAAGCCAGAAAGCCGGCGGCTTTCTGTTTGAGCCGGCGCGCGCCGGCGGGTAAATCATAGGTCAACTCCGGCATCATCGGCCCGACCGTTTCCGGGTCGAAGACTACGACGTCAGCGGTCATCCCCTCGCGCAGCAGGCCGCGTCCGTGCAAACCCCACTGGGAGGCCGGCACAAAGGTGAGCTGCCGGACCGCGTCTTCGAGAGTCAGGGCTTGCTGCTCGCGCACCCAATGGCTCAGCAGATGGGTCTGTAAGGACGAATCCATGATCTGGGACACGTGGGCGCCGGAGTCGGAGAAGGTGATGACCGAACGCGGGTGCCGCATCATCTCCAGCACATGGTCCTGGTTCTCATTGGCCAGCGGTTGCAGGAAGAACTGCTTGAGGTTTTTCTCCAGGGCCAGGTCGATAAAGGTCTCGACCGGGTCCTGGTTGCGCTCTGTAGCGATTTCTTCGATGGAACGGTGGGGCGGATTGGGCTGGTCCATCAGGAACAGCCATTTGAAATTCGCCGCCCGGGCTTCAGGCCCGACCCCCCGGTTGCCATCGTCTTCCTGCGTATGGGCCTCTTCGACCAGTTTGCGCCGGTAGTCGGGGTTCCGCAGGGCGGCTTCCTTCTCTTCGAGTGACTGCATCTTCTTGAGCGCGCGCCAGCTCGGCAACCGGTCGAAGGGCGTATTGGTCTGAAAGGACAGGACCGCGTTCAGCGCGCGGCTGTGCACCTGGAGGAACATGCGGCCGCCCGCGGCCGCGGTTTCGTCGGTTAAATCAAGATAGGGCTGCCAGCAGCCCGGCGCCCGGCGCAGGCTGAACATGCCGTAGGTCACCGGCACGCCGGTATCGACCGCCAGCGCCTTGAGGCGGTCCATGTATTCACGGATGCGCTCCGGGTTCTGACCGGTGTCTTCTCCGGCGATTTCAAAGATGCCGGCCCCCATCTCGCCCATTGCGCCGACCAACTGCCGAACCTCATCCCAGGTGGCCAGCCGGCTGGCCACGGGCTGGCGTTGCGGCGTCTGGTGATTGCGGGTGCGTGAGGTGGTGAAGCCCATGGCGCCGGCCTGAATCGCTTCGCGCACCGCCTGTTTCATCTGCTCCAAGTCCTGCTCGGTGGCCGGGTCGGTAAAGGCGCGCTCGCCCATCACATGGGTGCGCAGGGCGGAATGCCCCATATAGGCGGCATAGTTAATGCCCTTGGGCAGCCGCTCAACCGAATCCAGATACTCGGGAAAGGTCTCCCAGGTCCATTTGATACCGGCGTTCATGGCCTCGGGCGCGATGTCTTCGGCCCGCTCCAGGTTGCGCATGACCATGTCCTTTTCGCTCTCCTTACACGGCGCGAGCGAAAATCCGCAGTTGCCCATGACCACGCTGGTAATGCCGTGCCAGCAGGAACACGTGCCGAGCGGGTCCCAGGAGACCTGGGCGTCCATATGGGTGTGACCATCAATAAAACCGGGGGTAACGACGTGGCCTTCGGCGTCGAGCGTCTCTTGCGCGCCGTCGCGAATGCGGCCAATTGAGACGATTTTTCCATCCGCTATGCCCACATCGGCGCGGAATCCGGGCATGCCCGAGCCATCAATGACAGTCCCATTTTTAATAACCAGATCGTACTGCATTCTCCCTCCTTCTTCTGGAACAGCGACCAGCCTGAAAGTTTTTCTCGCTACAGCCGATTATGGGATACCCCCGCCGTGGATTTGTCAACCTGGCGGAGGAATGCTACGAGGCATAGTCATGAAAATTACACTCGGTATCGGACTCTTCGTCGCCCTTATCGGGGGTTTGTCTTTCCCTCAATCGCTCCGGGCGCAGTCGGTTTTTGAGAACCCGCAGCCGGGCTCATTTCAGAGTGGTATAGGCGTGATTTCCGGCTGGGTGTGCGACGCCGAGCGCATCGACATTGTCCTGAATCCCGGCACCGCCGGCGAAGAGACCTGGCGGGCCGGCTATCGGACCACCCGCCGCGATACGGCCTCGGTCTGTCAGGACAGCGATAACGGCTTCGGCCTGCTCTACAACTGGAACCTGCTGGGCGACGGCCAGCATACGGTCAGCGCCCGCGCCGATGGGGTCGAGTTCGGCCGGGCCGTAGTCACCGTCATTTCCCTGGGCGAGGAGTTCTTGAGAGGGGCCAGCCGAGAGTTTGTCATTGACGATTTTCCGTCGGACGGAAGAGAGGTCAGCCTGCGTTGGCAAGAGTCTCTCCAGAATTTCGTGATTCAAGACGGCGCCGGGAGCCGGGGTGGAACGAGCGGCACGCCGCCCCGCATTCTGGAGAACCCGCAGCCGGGCTCATTTCAGAGTGGTCTGGGCGTGATTTCCGGCTGGGTGTGCGACGCCGAGCGCATCGACATTGTCCTGAATCCCGGCACCGCCGGCGAAGAGACCTGGCGGGCCGGCTATCGGACCACCCGCCGCGATACGGCCTCGGTCTGTCAGGACAGCGATAACGGCTTCGGCCTGCTCTACAACTGGAACCTGCTGGGCGACGGCCAGCATACGGTCAGCGCCCGCGCCGATGGGGTCGAGTTCGGCCGGGCCGTGATCCGGGTTTCGACCTTTGGTGAAGAATTCCTGACCAATGTGGGCAAGCATGTCCGGCTGGAAGACTTTCCCGAGGCCGGGACCGACCTCATTCTGGCCTGGCAACAGTCGCTTCAGAACTTCACGATTGCCCGGCGCGATCGTTTCGGCCCCCGGATAGCCTCTATCGACGCCATTGGGGACAGCATCAGCAAGGCCGTTAACGCCGGGGGAGCCGGGGAGTGTACCAATCTAGACCAGGAGAGGTTCAACTGGGCAACCAGCATTACTCCTGACAGTGCGTTTTGCAGCGACGGCGGAGACGGCGTCTATAGCCAAGCGGAACGGATCGAATGCCGGCAGGGCGCTATGATTGTGAATGCCGACCCCAATAGCGCAGAATCTGGTGCCGAGATGCTCAAGGATTTTTTCGCCCAGGCGCAGGAATCGGCAGCGCTTTTCGGGACGCATCCACCAGCCGCTCCACGCTATGTCACGGTCGAGATGGGCCATAACGATATTTGCAGCGGCACCATTGAGCGTATTCAAGCCGAGTGTGAAAGGGGGAGCGATCAAGACCCGATGAACCACTGCCGAACCACGGAGGCGGCGTTTGAGCGCGAGTTTCGCAAGGGGCTCGACGTTTTGATTACCGTCCCGGAATTGAAGGTCGGTATTGCCGCACCCGTGCGGGTAACCCAATTGTGCAACCACAAGGCCAAAACAAACTGTTCCCTTGTTGGCGGAAGCTGCGAATCGCTGTGGGAACGGTTTGCTGTTATACGCTCTACTGGTATCTGCGGGTCTATCACGGACGACTGCTCAGACGAACGCCTTAAAGATGGTTACGAAACAGCGCGGGCCTATCGTGACATTATGGCACGCGTCTCCTTGGAGTATGCTGCCTTGGCTGAGGGAGCATCCTCTCGTGAAATGACAGTAGGTGGCGAGCCGGTTGGCGGAGCGGTCAAGGCAGCCGGAACTTCTATTAGCTTCAGCAACGCTTCTTGGGTGTATAAGTTTACGAGCGAACAGATTTCGTGCTGTGACTGTTTCCACCCGTCGTTTCGCGGCCAGGATGTGGCCGCCCGCATCTTGTTTGACGGCTTTACCTGTAGTCCAGAGGATGTGTGCTGCGCGGACACCGGAGACCCCGTGTCCGACGCCCTGTGTACGGCTGAGGATACCGGCGGGACCTTTCATCCGGGATTATTCTAAGCAGAAGAATAACCTATTCTTCACTCCTCGTATGCGGGGCAGTCGGCGCAACGTTGAGAAAAGTAATGAGGGTGAGCCTGCGGCTCTGAATTCGCCAACCCTCTTCGGTCTTCACCACGGTGTCTTCATAGGTGCCATTCGCAATATCCATACTGCCGTTTGGCAGAACATGGGTTGCGTGCAGATAGGTGCTCATCGTGGCGCTCGTGTCCTGCACCGCAATACTGATGGTGCCGACCAGATGTTGCGTATTCGTATAGCCAGCACCCTGAAAGACCGACGCGACAAAATCCGCCCAGGCGTCCGAGCCGGTCCTTTTCTCTTCTTGTCCGTTTGGAAAGACCGCCGAGAAGGTGGCGTCTTTTGTGAAGCACGGTCGGTAGGTCGCCTTCCCTGCCGCTACCTCACCCCGTCCGATAGCGTCCGTTCCATGCGCATAACAGAGAGTGAGCTTGCGGATATCGGCCTCGGCCTGCAACCGGCTCGTCGGCTCTGCGGCAACGCTCGAACCTGAAGACCAGCTCAATAAAAAGGCGGTTATCAGTACCGTCAGCACGATGCGTCTCTTCCCGCCTACCACCGTCGAACAACTCATTGGGCCACCTCCTGTCAGCAATGTCTTTACCTGCTGTTGTTTGACACGCCGGAAGCGAAAATGCTAGGCGTTGCTCGGTCAGTGTATGGG
The DNA here is from genome assembly GCA_965232605.1 of uncultured Binatia bacterium (SeqCode). Lineage (GTDB taxonomy): Bacteria > Desulfobacterota > Binatia > Bin18 > Bin18 > Bin18. The sequence continues at coordinate 241,172 of CBDDQA010000002.1, forward strand.
GTTCCGTCCACGAATGACCAGACCCAGGGGGAGAAATGGAAACGCTACGTGTTATTTCTGCCGATTCGCATATGACAGAGCCGCCCGACCTGTGGACCACCCGGCTCGATCAACAGTTTCGGGACCGTGCCCCACGGGTGGTCGAGGACAAAGAAAAACCCGGACATTTTTTCATGGCCCCCGGCATCACGCCCTTCCCGGTGGCGGGTGGATTTTCGACGGGTCGCAGCGGCGAAGAGCTCAAGAAACATCTCAGCCGCGGTTATGAAGCGGCCCGGCCCAGCGGCTGGGACCCGGTCGAGCGCCTCAAGGACCAGGATATCGACGGGGTGCAGGCCGAGGTGATCTATACCACGCTGGGTCTGGCCCTGTTCCAGCTTACGGACGCCGAACTCCAGCAGGCCTGTTTTCGAGTCTATAACGACTGGGTGGCGGAGTTTCGGTCGCACGATCCCAAACGGCTCTATCCCGTGGCGCTGATCTCGCTTGAGGATATTCCGGCTGCAGTTAAAGAGCTCGAACGTGCGGCAAAATTGGGTCTCAGCGGCGGTATGATCTGGGGCGCTCCGCCCGTAGACCGGCCGTATTACAGTCCGGTCTACGATCCGTTCTGGACCGCGGCCCAGGAACTGCATATACCGCTCTCCCTGCATGTCGTGACCAGCCGGGACAATAATACCCGGGTGGTCATGGACCGTGGCTCAAGCGGCTGGGTCAACCAGACGGCCATGCGGTTTGTGCACCTCATTCACGAAGTTCAAAAGTCTCTGACCAGTCTCATCTTTGGCGGAGTGCTGGCCCGTTTTCCCGGCCTCAAAATTGTTTCCGCGGAAAGCGACGTCGGCTGGCTGGCCCATTATGTCCAGCGCCTGGACCATACCTATGAGAAGTTTGGGGTGATGGTGGAACATCCGCTCCCCATGAAACCGAGCGAATATGTCCGCCGCCAGGTCTGGGCAACCTTTCAGGACGACCCGATCGGGGCTGCAAACGCGGCGATCTTTGGCGAGGATAACTGTATGTGGGCGTCCGATTTTCCGCATACGGACACCACCTGGCCCCATTCACGCCAAGTCATTGAACGAGACTTTGCCAAGGTTCCGGCCCATATCACGCGCAAAATTGTGTACGAAAACGCCGCACAGCTGTACGGGATAGCGCTAGACTGAGCAGCCGAGAAACAACGCAGCGACCGATACACCGGAACAGGCCGTGCAGGTGGCTCTCGTCATGCCGGACGTGATCCGGCATCCAGAGGCCGGGAATTAGAGGGCTGGATTCCTGCTTTCGCAGGAATGACGGGCGGCCACACAGAATCGTAATCTGTTCTAGGCGGTAGCGCCGTTCACGTGCACCCGCGTGAAATAGCCGTGTTCCTCCAGGTGTTGGTGATAGGTAAGCGTGCAGTCTTTGCCGAACCGTGCCTCGGCCTCGCTGAGCGCGGCTTCAATGGTCGGGAACGGCTCAAAGCCCATCCGTCGAGCCACCGCTTCGTTTTCCTTGGGTACGCCTGCAGCCAGGACACCGCCCAGATGGTTGAGCGCATACAAGCCCTGCCCGTACAGAATACACGGGTGCGCCCCGTGGAACGCAAAACCGTTGCGATACTTGTGCACAAACTCCGGGCGGTGGGCGTACTCTTCGGAGTAGGTATCCCACACCTCGACCGGGTCCTGCATGGCTGGCAACACCTCGTGGTAGAGCGTGTGGTAGGAGGGATGGTTGAGCAGACTGAATTGGGGCTCAAAGGGGTTGGCGACGATGAGCAGCCCGCCTTTTCGGACCAGCGGGTTGTCGTGATAGGCGTTGAACAAGCCGGAGAGCGCCTTGTTGCGACAGTGAATGGGATTAAAGACCGACAGACGCGAGTAGCCGTCCCCATCCCCCATCCCCATCAGCAGTACATCCGTCTGCCCTTCCACGTCGGTAACGAGTTGCGAGAGCAGCATATCAATGTGCATCTCCCGTACCGGGGTGATCAGCCCGGCGTCAATGGCCGCAAATCGCTGCGGAGTACTCGTGGTCAGGACGCCCTCTATCTTCATGATGGGTGGGTGGCCGCGACGCTCCAGTTCGGCGTCCACCAGGGTCCCCATTTCGTTCAGCAGCTTGTGGAAGGAACTGTTTTTGGGGTCCTGGACCGAGTGACCTGAGGCAAACGGCCAGGGGCGGTGATGATAGCGGATAGACTCCCAATTGCTCATCCCGACCAGAATGGACTTCCAGCCGCCCTGGAAGAATCCGCCGGGAACCGACATGAAGATGAACAGATCGGACTCAACGACCGAGCGGTGGACCATGACCTCCATGCCCCGCCGGGTCATGCCCAGATTGACAAACTGGTCCGGGTCGGTCGCATCAATGCAGGCCAGGCGACCGCCCAAGGTGTAGGGCAGCTTCGGGCCCAGGATGTGGGTCATCTCCTTGCGGGTCCACATGCGGTGGAGCGCGTTGGCCACCTTGATCCGAATGTCTTCGGGTTTGACCCCGTACTGGCCTAACAGATCGAGCAGGATGGGCAGCCCGAGAATACGCAAATCCTGGTCGTCGGGATGGTAGTGCGTGGCCCGGCCGTCCTGAATGCCGATGGTGACTTTTGCTCCCGGCCTGACCAGCTTCTCCAGGGCCGGCATCCCAACCGGCTGCGTGACCGCAGTCCGAAAGGCGGCCGCCGCGTCGGGCAAAGGCGTAAGAGAGGGGGGCGGTCCGGGCGGGATGCGGGTCCGGTCAACCGGCAGATGGGCCGGCGTCTTTGTCATGCCACAGCGCACCAGATACTCTTGTGTGGATGCCATCGTCTTCCCTCCCTTCGACTTGGCTCTGGGCAGGCCCTTACAGTAAGCCCTCTGTTACCAACCCACGGCGTACGACGCACGGCGCGGGTCGGCGCCGCCGGCCAGCACACCGGTTGCTGGCTCGACATGAATGCAGCATACGGCACCAGCCCGCCACACCCAGTCCGGCCACCAATGCACCTGGTGACCACGCTCGGACAACGATGCTCCAGTCTCCTCGTCAATACGGCTCTCGATATTCAGCCGACCGGGATGGTAGGCGTGCGGTTCAAAGGAATCCGGGAAGCTGTAGCTGGCAAAGCGCGGCGCTTCGACCGCTGCCTGGGCCTCCATGCCAAAGACCGCAGTGTTGAGCAGGGTCTGCAACATGGCCTGGGGCTGAACATCACCGCCGGGAGAGCCCAGTACCAGAAAGGGGCGTCCGTCGCGCAGGACCAGGGCCGGGTTGGGGGTCAGGCGGGGCCGTTTTCCAGGGGCAACACAGGAAGCATGGTGTGGGTCGGCCCAGGACTGCGAACCGCGTGATGACGGACACAGACCCGTCCCCGGCACGACCGGCATATCAGATGAGGTATCGCTCGGAGTGGCCGAGAAAGCGTTGCCATGCCGGTCTATGACGCAGACGTACGAGGTGTCCAGACCGGGCTGGGCCGTCTCGTTCGGCGCTGGACTGAGTTCGGCGTCAACCGCCGCCCGACCGCGCTGGGGGTCGCCGGCCGGTGGCATCTCGGGCCAGGCTTCATTCTCCCGAATCAGGGAACGGCGTTGCTCGGCATAGTCCTTGGACAACAGTCCCTCGATGGGTACCTCAACGAAGCGCGGGTCGCCGTAGTAGCGCTCCCGGTCGGCAAAGGCCAGCTTGAGCGCTTCGGTCACGGTGTGAATATACTGGGGCGAATTGTGGCCCTGGGCTGCAAGGTCGTAGCCTTCCAGGAGATTCAGCGCTTGCTGCAAGACCGGCCCCTGACACCACGGGCCACAGGCGTAGATTTCAAGGTCCTGGAATGTCGTCCGCGTTGGGGGTTCCACAGCGACCCGAAACTCGGCCAGGTCTTTAGCGGTCAGCAGCCCGTCATTCTCCGCGTGAAACTTGACAATCGCCGCAGCAATATCGCCTTGGTAGAAAGCGACCCGGGCCGCCTGGAGTCCGGCTTCCCGTCCCCGGCTCCGGGCGTGGGTCTCTTCGTCGGCCATATACTGCAAGGTTCCGGCCAGGTCGGTTTGTTTGAAGATGTCGCCCGGCTGTGGGGCCTGACCGCCGGGCAGATAGATGGCCGCGTTCGCTGGCCAGCGCCGATACTGGTCGGCATTCGCCTTGATGATGCCGGCGGTGAAAGCATGGATGGGAAACCCGTCGCGTGCAAAACGGATCGCGGCTGCTGCGACCTCACCAAACCCCAGGGTTCCGTACCGCTCCAGCGCGGTAATCCAGGCGTCGGGTGCGCTGGGTACCACGGTACGGAGAATACCCGCAGGAATATGGCCGGCGTGCTTATGCTGAAACATCTCCACCGAGGCGGTCTGCGGCCAGCACCCCAGACCGCTGATCGTCGTCACCTCACGCCGATCGGCCAGATACAGGATGATTGGGGCCACACCGGCCACATTCACCAGATCACTCTGCAAGACACCCAGGGCGATACCGGCAGCAACACCCGCGTCAACCGCATTGCCACCGGCCTCAAGAATATGAAAGCCAGCCTGCGCCGCCAGATAGTGACCGGCCGCGACCATGTGGCGGGTGCCCCGGATGGTCGGTCGATGGGCAGTGACGGTTCGTGTTTCAGTTCCAGCGTCAGACAGACTGTCGATTGACATGAGAACTCCCTTCTTCAGCGACGCTTGCTCATCCCCAGCGTTCTACAACCACCTTCTTTTCCGTATAAAAATCGATGGCATCGCGTCCCTGGCCATGCAGGTCGCCAAAAAAGCTGTCTTTCCAGCCGCTGAAAGGAAAGAAGGCCATGGGCGCGGCCACGCCGACGTTAATCCCCAGGTTACCCACCTGAGCTTCGTAGCGAAATTTTCGGGCCGCCGCCCCGCTCCGGGTAAAGAGGCAGGCCATATTGCCGTAGTGCTGGCCGTTCACCAGGCTGAGCGCGGCGTCAACGTCTTTTGCCGACATCACGCTCAGGACTGGCCCGAATATCTCAGTGGTGGCGACCCGGCTCCTCGGCTGCACCTCGGTCAGGATGGTCGGCCTGACGAAATAGCCCTGTTCATAGCTGGCGACCTCGGCCCGGCGGCCGTCAACGATGGCCTGTGCCCCGTCGTCGAGACCGGTTTGGATAAGCTGTTCAATGCGCGCTTTACTCTCGGCTCGGATCACCGGCCCCATTTCCACTCCGGCGTCCAGCCCGTAGCCCACGTTTCGCCGTATGGCTACGTCGGCCATGGCCTCCACAAATGGCTGTTCCGCGTCACCGACCGTGATGGCCAACGAGGCCGCCAGGCAGCGTTGACCGGCACAGCCAAAGGCCGACTCAGCCGCGACCTGGGCCACCTCTTCGATATCAGCGTCAGGCAGCACAATAATGGGATTTTTTGCGCCGCCCTGACATTGTGCGCGTTTGCCGTTTGCGGTGGCGCGGGCGTACACCGCCCTGGCAACCGGCGTGGAACCGACCAGACTGATGGCCCGCACCTCGGGATGATCGACCAAAGCGTCTACGGTTTCTTTTGCGCCGTTGACCAGATTGGCCACGCCTCCGGGCAGGCCGGTTTGCTCCAATATCTCAAATATCTTTTGGGCGGTGAGGGGCGTTTTGTCCGACGGCTTGAGAATAAAGGTGTTCCCGCAGGCAATGGCATAGGGCAGAAACCACAGCGGAATCATGCCCGGAAAATTAAACGGCGTCATCGCCGCCACCACGCCGACCGGCTGCCGAATCATGGTCTCATCAATACCGCGCGCAATATCCTCGCTGTACAGACCCTGGAGTAAACTGGGGATGCCACAGGCAACCTCGACATTCTCAATGCCGCGCCGCATTTCTCCAGCCGCTTCGGTATACGTCTTGCCGCATTCATTGGTAATGGTTTGGGCCAGGTCGTCGAGGTGTTCCTCCAACAGCATCTTGAAGGTGAACAAAAACTGCACCCGCTCACCCGCCGGTGTGCGTCGCCACTCAGGAAAGGCACGGGTGGCCGCCCGGACCGCGGCCTCGACATCAGGAGCCGGAGAGACGGGCAGGCTGGCGATTGCCTGGGCCGTGGCCGGATTCGGAATGGTCAACGCTTCCGTTGCGCTCGAATGACACCACTCGCCGTCCACAAAGTTAAGCAGTTGCGTCGTACTCATCCCTGTTCTTCCTCCGATTTGCCCCTATTGCTTTGAATGGCTTGAGCGACTGCCGGCCAGGCAATATCACCCAACTCAACCCGAGGATGTTCTAGCTGACAGGCGGGACAGACGCGCAGGGCGGGGTCGGTATTGAACTGCTGAACCGCTTGCCAATAGGCCGTCTGGGGGATTTCAGCCTGGGTATCAATAGACCGCCAATGCACGACAGCCCGGCAGTCGGGGCAGTCCCACACGACTGCTTCTCTGCCTGGGGTCTCGGCTTTGAAGCGAACCTGCAAACTCAGGGTGTGGGTTATCACCCGACTGGGAATACCCGCCGGAATATAGACACTGTCCCCGACCGCGAGCTGCAATTGCTCGGGCCGTTCCCCCCCGAACCGGACCTCTCCCTCTCCGCTCAGGTTGATCAAGGTCTGGTCCTGGTCGCTCACCAGAAAGAACGGTTGCGAGATGGTATTCCGACTGAGATGCGGCATGGGATCAATGCCGGGCGGCAGAGCGGGGAAATCATCGAACGACCCCCAGAGTTGCTCGGCCGCCTCAAAGAGCTGCACCATGCGTCTGCGTTCCATAACCGCTCCCCCTACCCGTCGCGAGCGGCGCGCCGCTCGCTGGCTGTCCGGGCACGGTTGGCAACCGCAACCTGCTGAGCGTAACGTCGCCAGCCAACCTGCTCGGCAGGAAAGGGCGCCTGTACATGACCGCACTTGGGACACGCCCGAGCCGAAGCGTTGAACTCATCAACCGCATCGGCATAGAAACCGAGCGCATAGAACTCCGGGTAATACGGCCGCTCCGGCCCGCGCTTGATATTGGTCTCACACCGATGGACGACCTCGTTGCACTTCTCGCACCGGATCACAAATCCCTCGTTTTGATTGTCCTGGGAATTCATGCGAATGGTAATCAGCACGACCATATAAGCCTGTTCGTTCGCCAGGTCTTTCAGGAAATTATTCACCCCGTGCATATTGGGCAGCACCATCATCTGACCCGCCTGGAGCGCACTGTCTTCGCCGGCGAGGCAGAGCAGCACTTCAGGGACAACGTTCTCGTGAAAAAACTGGAATTTTCTGGCGTTCGGCCCACCGATCGAGACACTCAGACACGGCACGATCGCCCCATCGTCAAGATAGGGAAAAATCGGCACAAGCTCCAAGGTTCCGGTCGCGTGCATGACTTCCTCAAACAGGTTTTTCTTGACCGGCCTTTTACCTGGCACGAGCGGTTGTCCAAACCAGACTTCCTGAGCGGCGGCTGTCATATCCTCTCCTGTACACTCTGTCCGTTGACCATTGGAATGTGTGCTTCGGTATCTGGAAACTCAGGCATGACCTCCTCGGAAAAAAGTCGCATCGAGTTCCGGATTTGCGCCTGACTGAGACTCCCGTAGGCAAAAAAGAGAATCATATACCGGAGGTCCGGCAAGAACTCCCGATGGCGCTGAATCAGCCGCACACAGGTTTCCGGGCTGCCGATCAGGAGCATACCCAGGTCCATGAGTTCAGTCAGGTCGCCTCTGGCGGCTGCGTCAAATGTTCCCTTGAGATAGGCGTAGGAAGACGACTGGGCCATTTCAGCCGGTTTGGCGAGCTTGAGGAGCTGCTGCCAACGGGTGGCCAGCGTCGGGAGGACCTCCGCTTTTGCCTGCTCGTCTGTAGCAGCCAGATATACGTGCCGTGTCGGCACCAGACCAACATGATCAATCCTGTGGCCATGCCGGGCATTTTCCTCCTGGTATATCTCCCAGTGCTGCTGCATGGTCGGGAGCAGGGTATACACCTCCATACACGGATAGTTCTGTTTCGCCGCCCACCGGACGGACGGTTCGGACAGGCCGGCGGTCCAGACCGGGGGATGGGGTTTTTGGACCGGCCGGAGTTCCAGGCTTGTCTCAGGGATATCAATAAATCGGCCGCGGTAAGAAAAGGTGGGCTGCGTCCAGGCACGAATGACGGCTTCGTGGGTTTCGTCAAAAATCTCACGACTCTGGTTATGGTCCACCTTCCAGGGGATAAATTCTCCAGGCTGAATGCCCCGGCCTATGCCCCACAGCAAGCGGCCGTCACTCATCATATCCAGCATGGCCCCCTCTTCGGCCAAACGGATCGGATGATGGAACGGCAGGACATTCACCGCCGGGCCGAGCTTGATGCGACTGGTCCGCTGAGCGGCCGAAGCCACCATCAGGTTGGGCGAGGCAATCATGCTGTAGGTAGAAAAGTGGTGTTCGGCGAACCAGAAGCTGTCATAGCCGAGTTGTTCGGCGTACACGACTTGTTCCAGGTTTTCCTGGAATAGCTGCTGGACACTGCGCTCGTCCGCTTTTGTGACGGTAGAAAAAATTCCGAATTTCACCGACGCCTCCTTTTTCCAGAACCGTTTTCCTCTCTACGCCCTTTTCCCTCTTGTTGGCAAGACATTCTTTCTTGCACACTCGAAGCGCTTCACGCATTTTCTCATTGACACTCAGTCTGAGATGGACTAGAGCGATTTCATATTCCCCGCACGAAAGGCGCGCCATGACTCTTTCTCCGCAAGGGCCGACAGCCGTCAGGCCGGTCATATGTTGTAGCTGTTCTCAGCAGTGTGGCGTGCTCGCCCATGTGGAGCAGGGACGAATCACCCACATCAGCGGCGACGCCGAGCATCCGATCAGTCAGGGGTTTGTCTGTATTAAGGGCCGCCGGGCCGCCGAACTGCACTATCAGGAGGGGCGCGTCCACTGGCCGCTCAAACGCACCGGGCAACGGGGCGAGGGAGCCTGGCAGCAGGTCAGCTGGGACGAAGCCCTGGACGATATTGCCGCACGACTCCAAACTCTGAAGCAGCAGCACGGCCCCGAGAGTGTTGCCGTCACCTTCGGCACGTTTCATGGCGCGGACTGGGGCCTGGGCGAGCGCTTTCTGAACCTTTTCGGCAGCCCCAACAGCGCCGGACAGGATAAAATCTGCTCCGGCCCCACGACCATGGCCGAGGCCCTGACCTATGGCTATGGCCCGACCGCGCATACCTCTCCCGTGCCCGGCCTGACGCAATGTATCGTGCTGTGGGGGATGCGGCCGAGCGCTTCGGTGCCCCTGCTGTGGAAGCAGATCGTCAAAGCCCGCCGCCAGGGAGCCACCCTCATTGTGGTGGACCCCCACTACACGACCGAGGCAAAACAGGCCGACCTGTGGTTGCAGTTGCGCCCTGGGACGGATGGCGCCTTGGCCCTGGGCTGGCTCTCGGTTCTGATTGAAGAAGGGCTGTACGACCGGGAGTTTGTCGAGCAGTACACCACCGGGTTCGACGCCTTGCGGCAACACGTGGCCGCCTATTCGCCGCAGCGGGCCGCCGAACTCAGCTGGGTCCCGAAAGAACTCCTGGTCAAAGCCGCCCGGCTGTTTGCCCGCAACCGGCCAGGCATTATCAATAGCGGCAACGGGGTGTGCCAACTCGGCCCGGCCAGCCTCCAGGCTGCGCGGGCAATTGCCTGTCTGGTGGCCGTGAGCGGCAATCTGGACCGCGAGGGCGGCCACTGCCTGTCCGGCCCTCCCCGGCAGGTCGTGGCCAACGGGGATGTGATGCTGATGGACCGTCTGCCCGAAGAACAGTGGCGCAAGCGACTGGGGATCGATCGCTTTCGTCTTCTGGGCGACGGGTATAAACAGCTTGATGCGGCCATGGCACCGGCCTGGCACGGCAAGCACCACCTGCTGAGTTGGACGGCTTCGGCCCATGAGCCCAGCCTGTGGCAGGCGATTACCCAGGGCGAGCCCTACCCGGTCAAGGGGCTGTTGGTCCAGCACCATAATCCGCTGGGTGGGAGTGGCAATGCCAGGCGGGTCGAGCAAGCGCTGCGGAGTGCCAACCTGGAACTGCTGGTGGTCCACGACCTGTTTCTGTCTCCGACCGCGCAGTTGGCCGACTACGTCCTGCCAGCCAGCCACTGGCTCGAAAAGCCGTCCTTCTCCGCCGGTCTCGGCTATATGGGCACCGCCGGTGATTACGCCGCGGCCAGCCACGCGGCCATCGAGCCCGAGTATGGTCACCGGAACGATTATGCGCTGTGGCGAGACCTCGGGCGACGGCTGGGTCAGGAGGCCGACTGGCCGGAAACCGTTGAAGAGTTCTGGGATAGCTGTCTGCGACCGGCCGGCCTCAGCTTTCACACCCTTGCTCAGCAGAGCGGGCCGTGGATGGCCGCTACGCCACGCTACGGAAAATTCGTCGGTCGGTCGGCCCAAGATGATGAACCGCGCTTTGGGACTCCGTCCGGGCGGGTGGAGTTGCGCTCAGCCATCCTGACCGACCTCGACTACCCGGCCCTGCCCGTCTACGAGGAACCGGAAATTTTTACGCGCTGGGCGACCGACTATCCGCTGGTGCTGACAACCGGAGGGCGGGTGATCGAAGGCTTTCACCAGAACAGTCAGCAGATGCCCTGGTTCCGTAAGAAGTATCCCCACCCAGTGGTTCAGCTTCACCCGCGGGCCGCGACGGAACTCGGTATTGAGGACGGGACGTGGATCACCATCGAGACCCCAATCGGCAGCGTGCGGCACGTCGCCCGCCTGGATGACAGCCTCCATCCGCGCGTCGTCCAGGCCGACCGCTGGTGGTATCCCGAGCGCTCGGGACAGGCCCCGGATCTGTACGGCCTGTGGGAAACGAATATCAATGTGTGTACCGACGATGACCCGGCGCAGTGTGACCCCATGATGGGCACCTGGCTACTGCGCGGTCTCCCCTGTCGTCTGGTCAAGGCGGAGCCGGCCACACTCAGCGGGTCTTCAGAAACAACGAGGCCATAACATCTCAACCATCTCACCCATCTAGCAGAGGAGGGAGCAGACATGAACGCTGACGATCTCGCCCAACGCATTCACAGCCTGGAGAGCATTGAAGCCATCAAAAAGCTCAAAGCCCGCTACTGTGCCTTGTGCGACAATCAATACGACGCGGACGGCATTGCCGAACTGTTTACCGAGGACGCGGTCTGGGATGGCGGAAAATTTGGCAAGCACGAAGGCCGTGAAGCCATCCGCACCTTCTTTCAGGGCGCGTCTGAAATTTTTCCTTTTGCGGTCCACAACGTCATGAACCCCATTATTGAGGTAGACGCGGACACCGCCACGGGCCAGTGGTATCTGTTTCAGCCCTGCACCCTGGCCGAGGGCAACCAAGCCGCCTGGCTGACCGGTCGCTACGAAGAGCGCTATGAGAAGCGGGACGGCGAGTGGCAATTCACACACCTCAGCGTGACACCCTTCTTCTTTACGCCCTACGGCGACGGCTGGGTGAAAACCCCCTTTCTCGGCCAGTAGTCAAAGAAAAGAGGAGCGTCCATGCCATTCGTTGAAAGGGAGCACGGGGTTCGCGTGCATTATGACGATTATGGGCAGGGTCGGCCGCTCGTTTTTCTGCACGGCTATTCCTGCAACGCCTGGATATGGACCTACCAGGTCCCGCTGCTGGCCCACCGCTATCGCTGTATTGTGATTGAAGCCCGGGGTCACGGGCGTTCGAGCAAGCCGCTGAGCGGGTATTCCATTCAGGACATGGCAGCCGACGATGCCGCGGTGCTGGCCGCTTTGGGCCTTGACCGTGCGATTCTGGTTGGCAATTCCATGGGCGGCATGCGGGCCATGCAGATATGTCTGGACAACCCGGACCTCGTCGCCGGCAATCTGATTATCAGCAGCGCGACAAATCTGACCCGGTTTGTGGATTCGACCGATCTGCTGAGAGACTTGCGGACCAGATACGAAGAGATGACCGACGAGTTTGTGCGGCGATGTTTTTCGCAGCGGACGCGGCACGAGCGGCCCGAGATATGTCACCTGCTCAAAAACAATCTACTCGATCCTGTCGCCTTTCCGCGGCGCGTGGCCTGCGCCCTGGTCGAACACCCGGACGGCGTGTGGAATTGGGATATTACGCCCAGGCTCGCGGAGATTACTCAGCCCACGCTGATCGTGGTGGGCGAAGAAGATGAGGCCACGCCGGTTGAAGCCAACCGGATTCTGGCCGAGCACATGCCCAAGGCGGACTTGCAGATCGTCACCGACGTGGCCCATATGTACCAGATCGAGCAACCGCTGGCGTTCAACCAGACCCTGGAGAATTTTGTTGCCCAACTTGGATGAAGGACCTCACCCATGCCGACCACGGAACAGGACACACAGCAGATCAGAGCTGTTCTTGAGCGTTATTCCAAAAGCTGGGAAGCCCTGGACTGGGAAGGGCTCAAAAGCATCTGGGACCCCGACTATGAACATATCCTCTATATTCCCGAGGAGCGGGCACAACCGATCCGAGGCTGGGCCGAGGTTGAGGCGTATTTTCGTCATGCCGCGGAGTCGGTCATCCGCGTCAGGGCCATGCAGCTGAGCGATATCACCATCGACGTGTTCGGCGATACGGCCTACGCGTTTTGTCAGTTCCACTTTGAGGCTGATCTCAGGCGACTGAGCGAGCCCTTTGTGACCGGTGGACGCGACACCTTTATCCTGCGGCGCACAGACGCGGCCTGGAAAGTCATCCACTACCACGAGTCCCGGCCTCACCTCCCCTAGCGGGTCCGTACACGCATCAAGGAGGGAGTCATGCGCTTTGGGTTTTTCGATCAGTTGCCGTGCGCGCCCACACAGTCGGAGCGCCAGCGCTACCACGATATTCTGGCCCAGATTCGCCTGGGCGATGCGGTCGGCTTTGATACCGTCTGGCTGGGCGAACTGCACTTTGGGCCGAGCACCTCGATTATGGCCTCGCCGCTTATGGTGCTGGCAACCGCTGCCCAGCATACCGAGCGTATCCGTCTGGGCACCGCCGTCACCCTTCTGCCGCTGCACAGCCCGATGAAAATGGCGGAAGAGGCGGCTACCGCCGACATTCTGAGCGGCGGGCGGCTGGAGTTCGGCGTCGGACGCGGCACCGCGCCTGTGCATTACCAGGGCTATAATGTGCCCATGGAAGAGAGTCGGGAGCGCTTTGCGGAAGCCCTCGACGTGATTCGCACCGCCTGGACAACGGACCGCCTGTCCTATCAGGGCAAATACTTCCAGGCCGAGGATCTGCCGGTCGTACCGCGCCCCATTCAGCAGCCCTACCCTCCGATACGCATGGCGGCAAACAGCCCGGACACCTTTGCCTTAGCCGGTCAACTCGGCCTGTCGATCTTTGCCTCTCCGCTGATTAACCCGCCCGACAAATTGCGCGACTATATTGCGGAGTATCAACGTAATCTGAACCCTGGAGTCCGGCCCGATGTGGCGCTGATGTTTCCGGTCCACGTTGCCGACAGCCGGGCCAAAGCCCGGGAAGAGTACGAACCGAGCCTGATGAATTTTTTTCGCGCCGCGGGAGAACGGCTCCGTCCGCTCGGCAAAACCACCATCAAAAGTTACGAAGCCTTCCAAAAAATCGTGGAGCGCTTGGAGCGGGTCAACTACGAGGGATTGGACACCAAGATGGGCGCCTTCGGCGACCCGGATTACTGCATTGAGCGCATTCGGCACTTCAAGCGGGAATTTCCGATGACCGAGTTTATTGGCTATTTCAACCAGGGCGGGCTGGTTGACCACGCTATTGTCAAACGCTCGATGGAGCGTTTTGCCAGGGAAGTCATTCCGCACTGTCGGTAGAACCGAAGCAGGACTGCGGGCTCCCACAGGGTGAGGAATCGCCTCACTGCACCTCCGTCACCACAAAATTCTGGCTCTGTTGTTGCCACTCCAACAACACGCGCTGCCCTCTGCGGGGGAAGTCCTCCACCACGCACTCGCCCTCAGCGCCGCGCAGAAACTCCTCCCCGAGGGTCGTCACCGTCACCGTGGCCCGGCTGAGTTCCACGCCATCCACCACCGCCACGACCGTATGCTCCCCATCCCCCAGCAGATTCCAGTTGAACAACAACCCAAAGCCGTTGTCCGTGTCTCCACACACCCCGGCCGTGTCTGCCCGCTCCGTCCCATAGGCTGCGACCTGTGGCCCCAGGTCGCCCAGCGCAAGCTCCACCTCGTCCGCGGCACACACCCAGCCCGAGATCACCCCGACCCCGCTCTGAAAGGAGTCTGGCCCCGGATTCTCCAGAGAGCCGACCATGAGGCGCGTCTCTAAACGATACGCCCCCGTCCGGCTGCCATTGCCCTCCACCGCCAGCACGACGCGCCCGGCCGCGACCTGCACCCTGAGCCAAAAGTTCTGCTGCCGGCCGCCGCTGGCCGCGCGGGCCAGTTCCTCGCCGTCCTGCCACACGGTGCCGGCCGTGTCGGTTCGCCCGGTCGTCTCGACCACCAGCACCCCAGCCTGGGGCAGCACGAACTGAAAATAATCGCGCTCGCCGGCCGGGTTGATCTGCCCGGCGGTGGAGGACGCCCAGGGGGCGCTGCTCCCCAGCCGGACGCGCGTCGCTTGAGCGGGAGTGTTGCCATGCAGGTCCCGGCTGTTCCCGCCGCCGGGCGGCGGTGGCGGTGGCGGCGGTGGCGGTGGTGGCGGTGGTGGCGGTGGTGGCGGTGGCGGCGGTGGTGGTGGCGGTGGTGGTGTGGCGGTCACTGTCATCGAGAAAGTCCGCGTTGTGGTCAGACCAGCGGGGTCGCTCGCTCGCACCGTGACGCTGACCGTGGAATTCGGCTCCGTCGGCGCCAGCCTCAGCCGCGACCCGGCCAAGGTCACTGCCGGGTCGTTCGGGCTTAACCGTATCGCGTAGGTCAGGCTATCGTTGTTCGGGTCGCCGAAGACCGTATCCAGGTCGATCGTGACCGGGGTAGCACCCGGTTCGAGCGTCCGGTCCGTCAGCCGGCTCGGCATTGCCACGGTCGGCGCGCGGTTGCGGTCGGCCACGGCCACATCGACCGCATCGACCGCGCCGGGGGCCATGAGGATGCCGGCCCCGGAGTCTCGATCAAGGCCGGTCGCCTCAATGTCCAGGACCGCGCTCCCGGACGTCATTGCCGTGCGCAGCGCGGCCGGCGTGACCTGGGCCGGGCCGCCGGCCGCTTCCAGCATCAGGGCCGCAATCGCCGCGGCGTGCGGGGCCGCGGCCGAGGTGCCGTAGAAGCGCGCAAACCCGGGGGTCGAGGTCGAGACCCCGTTGGCCGCGGTCAGGTCCGGCTTCTGCAAGAGCTGCCCGCCGCTGGACGAGAAGTTGCCGGCCGTAATCGGCGTGCCGTCCGGCTTGAAGAACAGGCGCCGCGGCCCGTCCGAACTGAAGGTTTCGACCGACTCCGCGCCACTGAAGCTGGCCGCGCTCGGGGCACGGACTGCGGCCACCCCTATCGCCGCCGGTGAGGCCGAATGGCCGGAGATCTGGCCGGCCGTCGCGATCGCCAGCTCCCCGCGCGTGTAGTTCAGGCGGAGATAGCGATCCGCCGCGCCGGCGTTCTTGACGATGACGAGCCGGTCCCCTTTACGCTCGGCGGTGCACGACGGGTCAGAAATATACTCGATCGGATACTGCGTCCCGTCCTGGGTATTGGTCGAGCTGGCGAGCACCGTGTTGTCCGCGTCAATCAGAAACAGGTCGTAGTCGTTGCCCGACTTGCCCCACGGGTCGGCCCATTGCAGGGAGATGGAGTAGATGCTGTCGTCCGCGATCCGATTCCCGGTTACGCCGTCACCGAAATCGTGATAGACGGCCCCGGCCCCGGCCCCGCTGAGGTTCAGGGTCTCTCCCGCGACAAAATCGCCTTCCCACACGCCGGACGTGCCGTCGTTCAGGTTGCCGGAATTGCCGGCCGACGAGAAATAATAGCAGCCGTCGGCGACCACCTGGCTGACCGCCTGGGAGATGACGTCAGCCTGGAAGGCTGAGGCGAGATAGCCGATATCGTCGACGATAACGTCGGCCCCGGCGGCGCATAGGTCTTTGATATTCTGCGCCATCTGCGCCGCCCCGGTGACACCCGTGGCAAAAAACAGCTCGGCGCCCGGCGCAAGATCGTGGATAATCTCGAACATGGCCGTCCCTTCGGTCCCCGAGCTCTTCCGCGTCCCCTGGCAGAACGAAATCGCCCCGCCGGCCTGCCCGGGCAGGACCGTGACCTGGGCCGGCACATCGCCCGTCGCCTGCTGGTCGGCAAGCGTATCAACGCCGTCCGATATCACGCCGATGGTGATGCCCGTGCCGTCGACACTGTGCGTCTGGCGCGCGACATTCGCCTGGTGGGCCACATCGCCTTCGGTGGTGTCGCGCTTGCTTGCGGTTACCACGGCCTGGGCGGCTGGTGCCAGCCCGCGGCGCGTGATGGGCTGGTCGGCCGGCCGGATGAACTGGACAGCCGCCAGCGCCGCCAGCGGCTCCAGGGCGCTGAGGGGCAGCCGCGCCCGGATGGCCCGGTATTGCGAGACGCTGTTCAGCACCGTGCCGCCCAGGGCGCGGATGCGGGCCAGGAGAGTGTCTGTCACATCCGCCTGGATATCGACCGTGACACTGGCAGCCGGTGTCTGTCCGAGTGTGAGGCCCTGCGCTGGCTGGGCGCTGCCTGGCGCGCCCAGGAAGTGGGAACTCAGCTTCCGTTGGGCTGGGGTCCGCCGGGCTTTGGCCTCCAGGATGGCGGCAATCGACGAGTTGGCCGGCTGGGCATGGCTCAGCGCGGTCCATACCAGCAGCGCGCCGACCGCGACCACGGCTGTGAGTAGCCTGAACCCTGATGTAGCTGGCTGTTTGACCCTGAAGGACACCCCGGCAAACCTCCTCGTGCATCGGCCGGCGTATCCCTGGCTGTCCTGACTCATCATACGGCGAGGAGCCTATTGACCACCGTCCGGGCCGCGCGTCCGGGCCTGGTCAGCAGGGCGAATCGACTCAACAGTGTCAAGCCTGGCGAGCGGCTCCAGGGCGGAAAGAGGCAGGCGGGCCCGAATGGCCCGGTATTGCGAGACGCTGTTCAGCACCGTGCCGCCCAGGGCCTGTATCCGTTCCAGCACCGCCGGTGTCACGTCGGCTCGGATATCCACTGTGACCAATGCGTCCCCGGCCGGCTGGCCCTGGCCCGTCCGCCAGGCGTCGAGCAGTTGCGCGCTCAGCTTCCGCTGCGCCGCGGTCCGTTGCGCCTTGGCCGCCAGGAGGGCCTCAATTGACGGGCCGGCCGGCGGGTCGTCGGCGCGCATGAATTCGCTCCCCATCAAGACCGCACCCAGCGCTCCGAGCAGCCCCACCATCAGTCTTGGCATGTCCGGTCGCCATCCTGTCCGTGCGAGCGGGCAGCTGTAATTTCCAGCAGGGCGGACATCAATCCTCTTCCCGGATATCCCTGAAATCCGGCGCTTTCCCCGCCACCCGATCAAAGCCGCGCCTGACCTCGTTACGAAAGGCCACAGGATTGAGCGCTTCCCGGACCGTCTCCGATTCGCTCTTTTTTCCCAATATCTTCTGAGCGCGCTTCAGCGCCGGCGGGTCGAGAAAGATATTCTTCCGAACCGGCTTTTGCATCGCTTTTTCTCCATTATCTGTATTATTCTGTCGATCATACGTCATGAGCATGGAGAAGCAAGGCGGAGGTTGGCCGAACCACCCCACATTGACAGCCCGCCACCCCCCTACAATAATCGCCGGTCAGTGGCAGGAGCCGTCCACGGGGACAGAGAGGAGGTAGCGCATGCCTTTCCAATTACGCTACAGCATAGACGGCGAAGAGATTACCGTTGTTGCCATTGGGCTGTTTGTCGCCCCGAACAAGATGCTGCTCGAATTGATGCGCCTCGGCGTGCGCGTCATTCTGGTCGAGCCCATTATGGGGGCACACCACGGCCGCGGCCTGCCCGACCGGGAGCGTGGCCCCCTGAATCGGGCGGGGGTCAGCATCCCCTGGCAAATGCTGCACCGTGGCATGCAGGCGGTGGCCATCGACTTTCGCCAGGAGGCGGGCAGACGGCTCGTCCTCGACCTCATTCGAGAAACCCATGTGCTCATCAGCAATTGGCCTCCGCGCATGGCGCCCTGGCTCGACTACACTCATCTGGTCGAGCACTGCGGCCCGTCCGTCATTAAAATCCAGTTCGACGGCGGGCACGACGGCCGGGCCGCCAACGATTACTCCATGCAGGGGGCGACCGGCCTGGCCCACGCCACCGGCGAGCCGCACGGCAGACCGCTCACCATTCCGGTGGCGTTTTTCGATATGCTCACCGGCCTGCACGGCCTCAACGCCTTTCACGTCGCCCTGCGCCGTCTGGCGGAAACCGGGCGGGGCGACTGCTATCAGATCGCGTTGGAACAGGTCGCCTTCCAAACCCTGGCAGAATTGGGCTGGTACGCCCAGGCCGAGACAACGGGCGAGGGCCGGGAACCGATCGGCGACAATCTGCTGGACGCCGTCCACGGGCACTACTGCAGCCGGGACGGAAAATTCGTCACCCTGAATCTGATTGGCGATTCGGTCCTGCGTCGGCTGCGCGAAGCCACCGGCCTGCGCACCCTCGCCCTCGACGAGCAGGGCCACGAGATTCACGGCGACCACGCCCGCTATGAGCGGGTCGATACGATTAAGCAGCAAATTGCCGCCTGGATTGCGGCCCGTCCGCAGGAAGAGGTACTCAAAATCCTGGGCCAGGCCGGGCTGGTCGTCGAGCCGTGTCGGGACAGTATCGAAGCGGAACAGCACGCTCGGGCTCTGCCCTGCTTCCATCATGTTGACGACCCTGATCTCGGTTCTATCTGGGTGCCCGGCCCGGTGATCGAAGCCCGCGACCTGGAACCCGCCGACCTGCCCAGCGCCCCCCATCCCGGTGAGCACACTCACCTCGTCCTCAAGGAAGTGCTGGGGCTGGCTTCAGCGGAACTGGAGGACTTGGAGAGCCAAAAAATCATCGCCGGCCCGCCACCGCAGGACGCCTGACCGGAGGCCGGGAACGGAGAAGCTATGGCAACCGAAGATTGGCGAGCGCGTATTGTTATTGACCCCGACATCCATCATGGCGTTCCCTGCATGAGGGGAACTCGCGTTTCTGTCAGCGTGTTAATCGGGAGTCTCGCTGAGGGGGACACTCCAGCAGACCTCCTGGCTGCCTACCCGCATCTGACGGAAGCAGACCTCCAGGCTGCCTTGAAATTCGCCGCAGAAGCAGTGAGTTCAGCCGATTTTATCCCGCTTGCAAAGTAGAGGTACATGGCAATCAGTGTGAAGGTCGATGAGGACCTTCCTCAAGAGGTCGCCGATACTTTTACTGAGTATGGCTACGATGCCACGACCGTCTTACGGCAGGGATGGCAGGGGATAAAAGACAACGACCTCTGGATTCGAGTGCAGCAGGAAAAACGTTGGCTGATTACTGCGGATAAGGGCTTTGCGGACCTTCGCTTTTACCCCCCTGGTACGCATGCTGGAGTCGTCCTTCTCCGGTTGGAGGAAGAGAGTCGTCGAGGATATACAGAGTTGACCCGGCAGCTATTACAACGATTGGATTTTGAAACTGTCCGTGGCGCTGTAGTTGTTGCCTCCCATCGAGGTATTCGGATACGGAAGCCTTAGCCCAGCCAACGATAGTCCCGTTTTAATCGGCTTCATCGTCCGGCCAGGGCCGGACACCAAACGGCAGGCGGGTGCGGCGCAGGGAGAGGCCGTGTTTGATCTGTCGGACGCGGCGGTTGATGACACTCTGCGCCAGGATATTCTCGGCGTCGAGCAGTTTTTCCAGGGCGGCCAGCCAGCTTTCATAATAGATCGGGCGCGTCTCGGGCGGCTGCCGGTCCGCGCTGGCAATCTCGGCAATCAATCGCTCCTGAAACTCGGGCCAGGCATACTGACCCTGTTCGCATAGGGCAACCGCCAGGGCAAACGCAATACCTTCCCACGGGTCCCGGAACTGGAGTTCGCCGCTCCGCCGGGGTAGAGCGGCAGAGCCCGGCATGTCAGAGACGTGTCGCTGGGACAGGCCGGGCTGCTGTTGTTTCTCGGGCTCAACCCGCGCCACTCCGATCATCGCATCCCGCGTAACAATAGCCGTGAGCTCATCGAGCGTCATCCGCTCTGTGCCGGCCGGTCGCTCCGGCAGGACCATATAGCGGGTCTGAAAGGTGCTGTTCCAGACCTGAATCTGGATGTTTTCGTCCAGCTCAAGCCCGAACTCCCGGAGCACCTCACGCGGCCGGCCCGTGACTCTGGAGCGATACGACTGGCTCTTATACCAGAACGGCGGCAGGCCCAGGACCGGCCAGGGGTAACACGAGCATAAGGCGCAAACGATCACATTATGCGTCTGGGACGTATTCTCGACCACGACCAGATGCTCGCCCTGCAAGCCGCCAAAGCCCAGCTCGGCTATGGCGGCGGTGCCATTCTCAAGCAGCCGGGCCTTATAGGCGGGGTCCGTCCAGGCCCGGGCCACCACCCGACAGCCGTTCAGCGGCCCGATATCGTTTTCATACGAATCCAGAACGGCATCGAGCAGTGCGCTGGAAACGAGAGTTTTCTCGGTCAGCAGGGCTTCGACCGCCTTGACCCGAATCTCGCGTTCGCGGTTCTGGGCGGGTGTCAGCCGGCGTTGCTGAAAGGCCACGCCGCTCTCATGTTCGTGAGCATCACTCATCGAGCGTGTCTTCCTCAGTCTGGGGACAGCGTTTCTCCTGGGTTCATCCTACCGCCATTCTGCGCACAACAAAAAGGGCGGCCTCACGACCACCCTCTCCGTCTGCAAACACAAACGGTCCTCAAACCGGATTTGCGACCTAGCCGGCCATACCCAAGGCGGCCAGGGGTTCGCGGTCCACGACCGGGTCGCGTGTCACCCCGTTGCGATAGGCGACCGAGCCAGGAGTACGTTCAAACGGATCGACCAGATCGATTTCCTGGGCGTATTCTCGCAGGCGCGGGGTCAACTCCTGGGCAATCAGACGCATACTCGTTTTGCGGTCCTCGTCCCCGACCGGCCCCTGGATATTGAAGAAGACAAAAATGCTCGGCCGCAGCACTCGCAGCAAAGTCTTGGCCTTGGGCAGGACGGACTCCGGCGTGCCGATGAGGAGTTGGAGATTCTTCTGCGCCTTGCCGTAGCCCTTGAGCAGTTTCTGACGGACAGTATCAAAATCGGTGGTGTCGGGCCGACCATCGTCCGACTGAGCCCGTAATTTCTCGGGGCTGACACCCAGCCAGCTTCCGCCCGGATGTTTGGCCAGCATCCGAATCGCCCCCTTGGAGTTATAGCCCGGCGGCAGGGTATGCTCAGGGCGGGAGAAGGCGTTCTGACCACCGCCGAACACAAAGTTCTTGCCGATTTCCTGGGCCTTCTCTTCCGTCTCGGCCAGAAAGGTTGGAATCAGATAGCCAAAGTTTTCCGGGCCGGCCTGATAGCCGTGCTTGGCGGCTTCATCCGCATAGAAATCCCACAGGTCACAGGTCGGTCCCAGGGCCGTGCCCAGTCCCAGATAGGGATAGCGGTGCTCCGCGCACCAGCGGGCCGTCTCCGGGCTCAGCACACCGGGAATCCACATCGGCGGGTGCGGTTTCTGGTAGGGCAGCGCCCACGGATTGACATGCCGATAGTGAAAATGCTTGCCCTCGTAGCGCCACGGCCCCGGCTTGGTCCAGGCCTGGATAATGAAATCGTGGGCTTCGTTGAACATCTCCCGGTTATAGGCCGGGTTGGCATTATTAAAGAACTGCTCACTGCCCGCGCCGCGCACCCAACCGGTGACGAGGCGACCGCGCGAGATCAGATCGATCTCGGCCAACTCTTCGGCCATCCGCAACGGATGCTTCAGCACCGGCAGCGGGTTGCCGATCAGAACGATCTTGGCCTTGCTGGTAATCCGCGCCAGGATGGCGGCTTCGACATTCATGACGCTGCCCATGCAGAAGGGGTTGCCGTGGTGCTCGTTGAGCGCAACCGCATCGAAACCGAGTTCTTCGGCATAGCAGTATTCGTCCAGATAATAATTGTAATCGTTGGCCGCCTGCTCACGGTCGAACAGAGCGTTGGGCACGGCGAAGTAGGCTTTGTTCTTGAGGATTTCGTCTTCGTTGAGACCACGATAGGGTCGTTCGGTGAAATAGGATATCTGCATGGCGCGCCTCTCCTTGTCCGAAAGCGTCTCAGGTCTTACGACGCCAGGAAATCCTGCACGATTTTGACAAATTCGGCCGAGTTTTCGATTTCCGGACGATGGCCGACATTGGCGATTTCCACGGCCCTGGCTCCGTCAATGGCTTTGGTGTAGGCGGCAATGCAGCCGGCTGGCACGATCTGGTCTTCGGACCCGCGGACCAGCAGGGTGGGGACGTTTTTCACGCCACGCAACAGATAGGGCAGGCTCGGATTGTGCATATACGGCTCCCAGCCGATACGCGCGCTTTCCGCCCGGGCGTCTTCAAACGCCTCGAACTGCTCCGGCGTCATCTCGCCGCCATAAATGCTTCCGAACTCGGCGGTGCCTGGGTCGGCAACGGTGGCCCGCAGATGGGTCCGAATCGTCACCGGGAAGATGTCCCATATTTCGCCCTTCTCGGGCTTAAGCCCCATCGGGCCCACCAGAATCAAATGGTCGAAAATCCTGGGGTCGGCCGCGACCATCTCAGCGGCAATGAATCCACCGGCTGAGAACGCAATGACGTCCACCGGGTCGAGCCCCATTTCTCTGACCGCCATGCTGTACAGGCCGGCCAGGTCACGGAAACTCCGAACCCACTCCAGACGCGGGGTTTTACCAAAACCGGGCTGGAGCGGAATCACGAACGCGTGCTCTGCCGCCAGCTCATCATTCCATTGCATCCATCCGGGGAATCCCAGCTCATCATGCAGCATTAACAGGGGTTTACCTGATCCGCCCTTAATGAGCGTTAATTCAGCTTCGGCTATCTGCGCCTTCTGTTCAGTCCAGTTTGCCAAGAATCTTTCCTCCTTACGCAAGGTTTTCGCCCTCAGACGCCCCTCCCCTCACAGCCGGATTACTTAATCAGGCCCGACCCGACTTGTCCACACGTTCTGAGGGAGCGATCAGTTGGACAGTGGGAAAACTTGTCTGAAAGCGAGCGACATCTCTGGTGAGCAAAGACATGCCTGCGACCGCAGCGTGGGCTCCGATATAGAAGTCCGGCAGAGGGGAGCGCTTTCGGCCGCCGCGTTTCCGATAGGCCAGAAAACTCTTGCCGGCCAGAAAAGCGGCTTCCCAGGGCAAGGGAATGCGTTGAAACACTGCGGGTGGGAGGGCCTCATCCAGGTCTTCAATGCGGTCGAATCTGACCGAGACCTCGGCGTAGATGATAGGGTTGATGACAAGGAGTCCGGTGTCCGCACAGCCGGCCAGGGCCTCTTCAGACCACAGCCTCCAGGTAGGGTCTTCAGTCAGAATATCAAGCAGGACATTGCTATCCACCAGCACGGCGTTCACGGACGCGGCCCCCGAGTGAGCGCCATGATTTCATCGGTCGTCATCCGGCCCGTCCCCTTGCCGCGTAGCTGAGCCACGATTGAACGCCCTCGCCCCTGCCGGGTCTGGGTCTTTGTGATGCGCACGGCCTCTCCGTCCACCTCACAGGCAACTTCCGTGTTGGGCAGCAGCCCCAATTGTTCCCGGATTTCAATGGGAATGGTGATTTGGCCTTTTGATGTGATGCGCATACTTTCTCCAGGTAAGAATTATCGTATTCTTACCTGGAGAGACGAAACAATCAAGGCTCGGGCGTGCTCTGCGACTGCGCTTTGTCTTGATCTCTACCCGCTTCAGGGGATAGGAGTACTGGTGTCCAACAAAAGGAGGGTCTGAGTGTGGACGCATTCGAGTACGCTGCGGGCATCAATCGAGGTCTGGGGGTGCCGAGCGCGTTTTATCATTTTGCCTTTGAAGCCGGGTCGGTCGCAGCCCTGGAAGCGAAGCGTACGGAGCTCCTGGCAAAAGGGGTGCAGGTCTCGGACATCGTGCATCACGATGCCGCTCAATCCATCTACTTCAGAGACCCCAATAATATTTCCCTGGAGTATTGCTGCATGACCCGAGACATGGGGACGGAGGATGATATTCGGATGCAGGAGCGCTTTACCTTATCTCTAGGCGATTTTCAGGGCGGAGTGGGGGATAGACCAGTCTGACCTGCAGCAATACAGAACTGCTCCAGTGCTGCTCGTCGGCGCTGGAGTCGTGGGCGCCCCAGTTGGAAACTGATTGCCTTCGACCGTTTTGAACAGGTCCTGCGAATTCTCTTATACTCATGGAAACTTTCGGGAATGTCTTGAGGGTTGTTGATTGTCTGAGTGTTGGAGAGAATGCCCCACATGTTGAGGACATAATCGACGAACGGGAGTAGCAGTGAGCACGAACTATTGGACACCCGGCCCACATAGGGGGCTTGAATCCTCCGTATCGCCTGACGCAGCAGACAGTTCGCTCGCAACCACCGCGGACCGCAGCGTTACGGACTTCGACATCGCCATCGTTGGCGGTGGCTTTGCCGGCGCGACAGCGGCACGCGAACTTGGTAAGGCAGGATTACGCGTGGTTCTACTCGAAGCGCGCGATCGACTCGGCGGGCGTACGTACACCGCGGAGTTTGCGGGTCGACCGGTCGAACTTGGTGGCGCGTGGGTGCACTGGCTGCAACCGCACGTGTGGGCGGAAATGCGCCGCTACGGTCTTGGTGTGATCGAAGATCCGTTTACCGGCCTCGACGAGACCCGCGTGATGGGTAACAACGGCGTGGCAAGTGTTGTTCCACCGGATCAATTCCTCAGGGACATTCGCGACAGTTTCGAGAAATTCTGCCATGACGTGTGGGAGCTGTTTCCGCGGCCGTACGAGCCGCTCTATAACTCGAAGGTCTTGGAACTCGACGAACTCTCGTGCGCTGATCGCATCGCAGAACTGGATCTCACCGATACGCAGCGTATCCAACTCAATTCCTTCATGGCTTTATATGGCGGTGATGTCACCTCAAAATTTGGCCTGCCCGGCATGCTCAAGCTCTACGCCGCTGGCGGCTGGAATTACGACGCCTTCGCCGACGCCGAAACCCACTATCGCATAGAATCTGGCACCCTTGGTCTCATCACGTGCCTCATCGAAGATAGCGGCTGCGAGGTTCGCCTGAACGCAGCCGTTGAACGCATCGAACACAACACTGGTGCGGTTCGTCTTCATACCCGGGACGGAAACACGGTAAGTGCCAAAGTTGCCGTCATTACTTTACCACTCAATTGCTATGCCGACGTTGATTTCGATCCCGTCCTCTCGCTCGCGAAGCAAAACTGGATCAACCAGGGCATGATCTCGAAGGGGGCGAAGTTGTTCGTGCACTTGCGCGAGAACCTGGGCCGCGTATTTGCGTTCTGCGACGAAGCGCGGCCGTTGAACTGGGTGCAAACGTTCGCTTACGGCGATGACGTCGGCACGATTCTCTCTATCACCGTGGCCCGCGCATCGACCATCGATGTGGACGACGAGGCGCAAATCACCACTGAAGTGCGTCGCCTGTTCGGCGACGTCGACGTGATCGACACACGCGGCTACGACTGGGCAGCAGATCCTTTTGCGCGCGGCGCATGGCCTGCGTACAGCGTTGGACAACTCAGCCGCTTGCCGGACCTGCAGCAGCCTGAAGGCCGTCTCTTCTTCGGGGGCTCACTCACCGCCAACGGCTGGCACGAGTTTATCGACGGCGCGATAGAGAGTGGCCTACGCACCGCGCGCGAGGTGCAAATATTTCTTGGCGGTGACGGCCCATGAGCGAGCGCCCGTGCGCGAATGCGACGACCCACAAAAGAATGATGCGGTGCGGCTAATTGCACCTTGGATGCGTTAGGTGTGTCAAAGGGATTTAAAGCGGCGCATATGGCGTCCTCGTTCGCGGGTGGGGTTGATGGGAGACTTCGGCCCGATTGTTAGCGTGCCGTGTAGTGCAGTGAGGTATCGACGGGAGGGAGGAGCCACTTGGCTCATCATGTCGAGGACAGCAACGCCGACATCGACACTCGCAGTGGTATCGCCATACTGACGTGTAGCAATCCGTTCTGACCCGCGCTTAAAGCCTTGGACGACTCCGGGGCTTATAGCCCCACACAGAGAGGACTACGCGGGACTCTCGCCTTGATTTTTTTGGTGCTGACTCCAAGACAACTCCGAAACCGTAACTTTCTGCACAAACCCGCCCGCTAGTCCTTTCTCTTGATCTCTACCCGCTTCAGGGGATAGGAGTACTGGTGTCCAACAAAAGGAGGGTCTGAGTGTGGACGCATTCGAGTACGCTGCTCCGCAGAATCTACAAGACGCCGTGGCCTTGCTGGCCGAGGCAAGTGGTGAGGCGCGCCCCTTGGCGGGCGGGACCGATCTCATTGCCCAGATGAAGGAGAAGCGCCGCAGCCCGGCTCTGGTGGTTGACGTGAAAAAAATCCCCGAGTTCAATGTCCTCTCCTACGAGGCCGGGCTCCGCATTGGCGCGGCCGTGTCGTGTACGCAGATCGCCGAGTTCGAGCCGGTGCGGGTTCACTACCCGGCCCTGGCCGAGGCATGTGCCCTGATCGGCTCGTATCAAATACAGAACCGCGCCGCGCTGGGCGGCAACTTTTGCAACGCCGCCCCCTCCGCAGATGCCGTTCCACCGGCCGTATCGTATGGCGCGACGCTGGTGATCGCCGGGCCAGGCGGACGGCGAGAGATTCCATCAGAAGATTTCTTTGTCGGACCGGGCCAGACCGTACTGGAAAAAGGCGAGGTCCTGGTCGAGATTGTGCTACCGCCACCGCCACCCCATTCCGGGGCGGCCTATCTGCGCTTTATCCCGCGCGAAGAGATGGACATTGCGGTGGCTGGGGTGGGCTCGTTTGTCCAGCTCAGCCCGGATGCTCGTACCTGCGAGCAGGCCCGGGTCGTGCTCGCCGCGGTTGCGCCCACTCCCATCCGGGCAAAAGCGGCCGAGGCGTTTTTAACCGGCAAGTCTTTAGACGACACAACGCTGGCCCAGGCCGGGGAACTGGCTTCCCAGGCCGCCAGTCCGATCTCCGACGTGCGTGGCTCGGCGGCCTATCGGATTGAATTGGTCAAAGTGCTGACGCGACGCACGCTGGGCAGGGCGCTGGCCAGAGCCAGAGGAGAGGCAGCATGAAGCAGGCGATTGAACTGAACGTCAACGGCGAGCCGCACGCCGCGCTGGTCGATAGCCGGGAAACGCTGCTGGACACCCTGCGCTATAAGCTGGGTCATATGGGACCCAAGGAAGGCTGCGGCAATGGCAACTGTGGGGCGTGTACGGTCGTCTTGAACGGCGCCGTCGTCAACTCCTGTCTTGTGTTCGCCGTAGAAGCTGCGGGCGCGGACGTGACCACGGTCGAAGGGGTGGCGGCTGAGGGCAACCTCCACCCCGTGCAGCAGGCCTTTATTGAACACGGGGCCTTGCAGTGCGGGTTTTGTACGCCGGGCTTTATCATGTCGGCCAAGGCATTATTGGAACGCAACCCCAACCCGAGCGAAGCGGAGATTCGTCTGGCGATTTCCGGCAACCTGTGCCGCTGCACGGGCTATGACAAAATCGTGCGCGCCATTCAGGCCGCGTCGCAGGCGCTTTCACAATCCGCCTGAGGAGGGACAGCATGGCTGAGTATAATGTGATTGGAACGTCTTTGGCCAAAGTTGATGCCCCGGAGCGGGTCACGGGCAAGGCGACCTATGGGGCCGACCTCGACCTGCCCGGCATGTTGTGGGCGAAACTCGTTCGTAGCCCGTATGCCCACGCCCGTATCAGGCAGATTGATACCAGCCGGGCCAAAGCCCTGCCCGGCGTGAAAGCCGTCATTACCGCACACGATCTGCCCTCCCTGCCAAAAGGCGCGACCGCTCCCCTGGTGGGAGAAGTCAGCATCGACATGAGCGCCATCCGTGAGATCGTCATGGCCTCGGACAAAGTGCGCTACCACGGTCAGGTCGTAGCCGCGGTGGCCGCCACCGACCCGTTTATTGCCGAGGAAGCGGCCGGGCTGGTTGACGTTGACTACGAGCCCCTGCCGGTCGTGGAAGACGTCCTCCAGGCCATGCAGTCGGACGCCCCGCTCGTTCATGAAGACCTGCACACGCTCGAAGAGGCGACCCAGGACAGGTCCGACCAGCCGAGTAATATCTCCACCCATATGGTCTATACCAGGGGCGATGTTGAGGCCGGGTTCGCAGCGGCCGACGCGGTTGTTGAGAAAACGTATACGACCCAGATGGTCCACCAGGGTTATCTGGAGCCCCAGGCCTGCGCCGCGCGGGTTGAGCCCAGCGGTCGGGTCACCCTGTGGACCTCGGCCCAGGGGCATTTCACCGTCCGAACCCAACTCGTGACCCTGCTCGGCCTCCCGGCCAGCCAACTCAAGGTCGTGCCCATGGAGATCGGCGGCGGGTTTGGCGGCAAAGCCCTGGCGCTGTTTGAACCCACCGCCATTGTGCTGGCCCAAAAGACCAGCCGGCCGGTCAAGCTCGTGGTCTCCCGGGAAGAAGTGCTGCGCGCAACCGGCCCCGGGGCGCCGGCGGTCATCAGCGTGAAAGCCGGCGCTACCAAGGACGGGAAGATTACCGCGCTGACGACAACCATGCGCTACGATGCCGGCGCCTTTCCCGGCTCGCCGGTCGCCCGCGGCCTGCTGGTGGGTCTGGCCCCGTATAAGCTGGACAATATGGTTGCCGAGGGGTTTGACGTGCTGACCAATAAGCCTCGCGTTCAGGCCTACCGCGCCCCTGGCGGCACGCCGGCGGCCTTTGCGGTTGAGGCGCTGATGGATGCCCTGGCGGACGAGATTGGCGTTGACCCACTGGCGTTTCGGCAGAAAAACGCCGCCGAAGAAGGCGATACCCTGCCCCTGGGCATGCCGCTCAACCGTATCGGCCTGACCGAGATGCTGAAACAGATCGAGACACATCCGTGCTGGACCACGCCGCTGGAGGGTCCCCACCGCGGCCGGGGTCTGGCCCTGGGTTACTGGATCGGGGGCTCCTTCACCTCGAGTGCCGAGGTCAAGATCAACCCGGACGCCACTGCTTCCATCTTTGTGGGCACCGTAGACCTGACCGGCACCCGGACCACGATTTCCCAGATGGTGGCCGATGAACTCCAGCTTGATCCCCAGGACATCACCATCACAGTGGGTGATACCGACAGCGCCCCGTTTGCCGACCTGAGCGGCGGCAGCCGGATTACCTACACGATGAGTGCCGCGACTCATCAGGCCAGTCAGGACGTGTTGACCCAACTCAAGGAGCGGGCCGCGGAAAAGCTCAAGGTGCCCGTCGCTGAGGTCGAGTATCAGGCCAAACGGTTCTGGGCCAAGGGTGATACCCGGAACGAAGTCAGCCTGGCCGAACTGGCGCGCGAGAGTGTGGCCTGGGGCAGCGGCCCGATCATCGGCAAGGGCAGCACCACCCGGATGCAGCCGGCCCACGCCTATGCCGCCCATGTCGCGGATGTTGAGATTGACCCGGAGACGGGCAAGGTGACCATCCTGCGCTACACCTGCTTCCAGGATGTTGGCAAGGCCATCAATCCGACCCAGGTTGAAGGTCAGATCCAGGGCGGGGCCGTGCAGGGCATCGGCTGGGCCCTGAATGAGGAATACATTTTCGATAACGGCGAGCTCAAAAACGCCAGCCTGCTGGACTATCGCTGTCCGGTGGCGCTGGACCTGCCCATGATCGAAACCGTCCTGACCGAGGTCCCGGCCTCCGAAGGCCCCTACGGTCTGCGCGGCGTCGGCGAGGTGCCCATCGTGCCACCGGGCGCGGCCCTGGCCAATGCGATTTACCGTGCCACCGGCACCCGGCTGTACGAGCTGCCCATGAATCCCGAGCGGATTTTCTGGGCCACGCGCGGCAACGGAGCCAACGGCTCACACGGGACTAACGGCTCAGGTGGAGCGTAACGGATCGCAGAGTTTTTTTGGAATTGCCAATTTTGGCTACTCGTCGGCGGGGGTGGCGGTTTCCCGAGCGAGTTTCTGAGCTACCAGGGCGTTCATGCTCATACCGGCCCGCCCGGCCTCCATGGCGAGCCGTCGATGCAGGCGCTTATCAATGCGGACGTTAAATTGGCCGCTATACGTCTTCCGGGCGGGAGCGACCGGTACGGGCTCGTTGTGCGCCCGGTAGCTTTCCTTGGCCACCTCCCAAGCCGTCGCCAACTCCGCCACTGCTTTGACCGGCGTAGCGGCAAAGGCTGAAATGCCGGGCATTTCCACCAGATGCGCCAACCAATCACCGTCTTCATCCTGAAAGAGATTGACCGAGAAGCCGTCAAAATCATCCTTCATCGCGACGTTCCTCCTCATAGTACTTCAAAAATTGCTCGACTTGATAACCTTTGGCTCGCTTGCCCTTTGCCTGGATTGACAAGCGCACCCCTTGGGGCGAATACCAGATACGGTGCGAGCTTTGTTGTCGGTCAAAGGTCCAGCCGCACTGTCCAAGCAAGGTTTCAAATTCGTCGAAGCGCAACCCACGGGCATTGCGGATTGCTTTGTCTAGCAGCTTGGGTTGCTTAGCCATTCCTGTAACTATATACAGTTACTAAGAATATTGTCCATAGGCTATCTCATAATTAAGAGGGAAACTCACAGTGAGACACAGCCCGCTTCTTGCAGCGTCCGCTCCCCGCCCGCGAGCGATCGACTCTACTCCGCTCCGTTCGTCTCTCCGGTAAAGACAATATAGCCGGCTTCCTCCTGGGCCTGAATTCTCTTTTCCAGGTAGGCCGGCAGGACAAGGTCGCGCTCTTTGGGGAACTTGCCGCGATGGAGTTGAGGGCGGAGGAAAAACTCCTCCGGTAAGCTGATACCGGCTTGTGTCTTGAGCGGTGCCGGGAACCAGGCACGACGCATAAAGTCCGGATTAAAGAACACGTCCTTATCCTCTTGTGACCAGTCCCGGAGTTGCATGGCGTCGTGGATGCCGTATGAGTAAAAGTCCTGCTGCGGGTCCCACCACAGGGTAATCAGGTTATGATAACCGCGCTCCTTGAGACGAGGGTTCATCAGCTTGGCCACGCGCTCCTCTATCATAATGGGCTCGCCCTTCCTGCCGTAGATTTCGGTCCGCAACGGATAGAAATAGTGCTGGTCCGCCCAGAACAGAATCCGGGGCGCATAGTAATCGGGCAACCAGTCCTGTTTGGCGACGGCCTCGACCAGATAGCATTTGACGCCACTATCCTCGGTGTAAAACGGATAGTCATCGCCCATCAGTTTGATGGCGCTGGCCGGGACATCCTGAAAAGTCCCGTCCTCGGTCTGGAGCGTGATCGACTGGCGCGTCTTTGGAAAGCGTGCGGTTTTATAGAGCACGTCGGTGCCCAGAATGCGCCAGGAGAACTCCCAGGCATCGCGGCCCAAAAAATCGTCATAGGCCATGGGCGCGTTTGGAAATTTTTCCTGCCGCCGCGGCTGGGGAAAACGACGCACTCGGCGCATACTCAGAGAATAGCCAAACAGGTCGGCTTTTTTGGTCAGGTGTTGATCGGTCCGAAACGTGCTGAAGAGCATCTGGTTGCCATAGTTTTCCGGGGGAGCGACATCCTGGGTGAGCCAGCGCGAGTAGACTTCTCCTGGCTTGGACAGAATCTGGCCCATCAGCCCTTCCGGGTCGCGATAATGCACCAGAGCGATAATCTGTTGGACGAAGAGATAACCGGTCGGGGTA
Organism: uncultured Binatia bacterium (SeqCode); assembly: GCA_965232605.1. Classification (GTDB taxonomy): domain Bacteria; phylum Desulfobacterota; class Binatia; order Bin18; family Bin18; genus Bin18. Next base: position 272,838 of record CBDDQA010000002.1, read on the forward strand.
AGCGTTCCCGTGTCTTCAATCTGAACACAGTTCCAGCGGGGCATATGCGGGAACTCCATGATCCGATAGCCGACCTCTTCGGGCGTGTAGGGCGGCTCGAAAGGATAGGCTTCCGCCGGCATATACGGGATGTCTGCGTGGCGGGGCGTGTCGGTTGAAAAGTCGAAGCGGGCGAGTTCTTCTTCGGAAAGTTCATCTATTGTCCGCCAAGTCCGGCGCTCGTCGTCTTCAGCTAAAACCGGTGTCCCCCCCAGCCAGCAAGCCAAGACGAGGATTCCCCAGAGTCGGCGGCCCAGCCCGGAGACCGCAGCAGTCTGCCCTCTCGACATACGTCCCTCCCTTCCAAAGCAGACAGCCTTACCATACTCGATCCGAGAAAGGGAGGGGCCGCAGAGAACGTCCTTATGCCGCCGGAAATGCGTGGTGCGTCAGGAAAACGTCAGCGTCCTGCTGGGCAAAAAACACCAGACGGACTTCTGTGATAGTCGTGTCGGCAGCCAGGAAGTCGGCAATGGCCCGCGAGGTAACTGCCGCGGCCGCCTCACGCGGATAGCCGTACACGCCGGTAGAGATGGCCGGGAAGGCCAGCGTCGTCAGCCTATGCTGTCCGGCAAGCGAGAGGGAGTTGTGGTAACAGGCGGTGAGCAGAGCGGCCGCCCGCTCTCCGGCAGCATCATAAACCGGCCCGACCGTATGAATCACATGCTGGGCCGGCAGGCGTCCGGCTGTGGTGAGGACGGCTTCGCCCGTGGGCAGCCCGTCAGGATAACGAGTCCGCCGCAATTCCTGACAGGCCGCGAGGATATCCGGCCCGCCGGCCCGATGAATGGCGCCATCCACACCCCCGCCACCCAGCAGGCTGGTGTTGGCCGCATTCACCACCGCAGCGACCCGCTGTCGGGTAATGTCACCCACCAGGGCGGAAACGCGACCGCTGAGAAATGTGTGCGGCGTTGCGGTTTGTGACATACGAGCAGCCGCAGAAAAACGGCCCTATCCCGATTTAATCTTCCTGCACGCTCAGCGCTCCTGACGGGCATTTAGCCACAACGGCCCGCACCTCGTCCTCTGAGGCCGCGCTGGGATCAATCACGAATTCCCCGCCTTCAACCTTGAAGACCTGCGGCAGGCTTTTCACACAGTTTGCCGAATGCGTGCAGACTTCCTCGTCCCAGTTCACTTTCATACTACGCCCTCCCGTATGGTGTTGGTCTCCATAGCCTAGCGCTTTCCCCAGGCGGTCGGCAAGCCGGCTCCTATGAAAGGGTGGTGTCTCACTTTGCATGTCTTCTCCTCGCGGCGGCCCCTCCTGCGCCGACAATCCCCCTGCGCTACCGCGCTTCCCCCTTATCAAGGGGGACTGAGGGGGATACGGTACGAAGACAGAAATAGAAAACTTCGGAGGCAGGTCCACATGGCTGGCCCTCATGTCCCAAGACATCCTTCCGTTTCTACAAGTCCGTCTGATCTGCTGACCGGAGTTCACCCCCTGCCATTAGAAAACGGCGACCGACTCACCCGGCAAGAGTTTGAGCGCCGCTATAGCGCTCAGCCAGATATCAAAAAGGCCGAATTGATTGAGGGGGTCGTCCATATGCCGTCACCCGTTCGCTTTGCCAGTCACGCAGAACCTCACGGAGTCATTCTGACTTGGCTGGGAACTTACTGCGCCTTCACCCCCGGGGTTCGGGCCGCGGATAATGCCACGGTCCGTCTGGACTTGGACAACGAACCGCAGCCCGACGCGCTGCTGCGCATTGAACCGCAGGCCGGCGGTCGGTCTCGTTTAAGCGAGGACGACTACGTTGAGGGGTCGCCGGAGTTGATTATTGAAATTGCGGCCAGTAGCGCCACCTATGATCTGCATGACAAACTGCGCGCCTACCGGCGGAACGGCGTACAGGAATATCTGGTCTGGCGGGTGTACGAAAAACAGCTTGACTGGTTTGTGCTGACCGACGACGAATACCGGCCACAGACCCCGGATAATTCCGACCTGCTCCACAGCCGGATTTTTCCCGGTCTGTGTCTCGCGGTTGAGGCATTGCTGGCTGGAGACGTGGCCCGCGTCTTAGCCGAGCTACAGACCGGGGTGGAGACGCCTGAGCACACGGCCTTTGTCGAGCGTTTGCGGGTCAGGGCCTAGCCCCTTACTCCTGACCTTACGCCGTTCTTCGAATGAATAAACGCGCTGCCCCCTTATCACGAGGGACTGAGGGGGAGCTTCCTCGCCCGACTTTTGTGGCATTCTTTGGACGAATCTGTTAGGGAAAGTGCAGGAGGGACAACACCGTATGAAACAATTACGCGTGATTACTGAGAAGTGCACAAGCTGCGTGCAGTGCGAGCTGGCTTGTGCCTTTGTCCAAACCGGAACCTTTCAGCCATCCCGTTCCGTTATTCGCGTTCATATCTTTGACGAGCAGGCCGTCTATGCACCCTATACCTGCTTTCAGTGCGATGAGGCCTGGTGCCTGACGGCCTGTCCGGTGAATGCGATCGGCATTGACCCGGACACCAATGCCAAGGTGGTGATGGACGATGTGTGTGTCGGCTGTGCGGTCTGCACGGTCGCCTGTCCCTACGGCACCATGTTCTACAACCCGGACAGCCACAAAGCCTTCAAGTGTGACCTGTGTGGCGGCGATCCGGCGTGCGTCAAGTCATGCCCAACCGGCGCGCTCGAATACGTGGATATGGATCAGCCGGACTGGCTGGCCAGTTGGGCGGACAAAGTCAACCAGGGCTTTCAACATATGCAGGACGAAGAAGGAGGCAAGGCATGAGCGCGACCAATACAATGCACGGCTGGACCGGGACTGTCCTGCGCGTCAATCTGACCACCGGCACCATCACCAAGGAGCCGCTGAACGCCGAATGGGCCAGAGACTATGTTGGCGGCCGCGGGCTTGGTGTCAAATATCTCTACGAAGAGATGGACCCCAGCGTCGACCCGCTCAGCCCGGAAAACAAGATGATCTTTGCCACCGGACCGCTGACCGGCACCAATGCCTCCTGTGGCTCGCGCTATATGGTTGTCACCAAGGGCGCGCTGACCAATGCGATTACCACCTCGAATTCCGGCGGCTTCTGGGGGCCGGAGATGAAATTCGCCGGCTACGACATGATCATTCTGGAGGGCAAGGCCGCGCAGCCGTCCTATCTATGGATCTATGACGACCGGGTGGAACTGCGCGACGCGACCCACCTGTGGGGCAAGACGGTCTGGCAGACCGAAGAAGCCCTGCGCACCGAGCTCGGCGTGCCGGACACCATCATTGCCAGCATCGGCCCGGCCGGAGAAAACCTGGTGCGCTTTGCCTGCATCATGAACGATCTGCACCGGGCCGCGGGTCGGTCTGGTGTAGGTGCGGTAATGGGCTCCAAAAATCTCAAGGCCATTGCCCTACGCGGCACTGGCGGCGTCTCTCTGGCCGACCCGCAGGCATATATGGAAGGCCAATGGGCAATGAAGGAAAAGCTGCGGCAGTCGCCCGTGACCGCCGAGGGCCTACCCATGTACGGCACCGAAGTGCTGGTCAACGTGATTAACGAGCACGGCGCTCTGCCGACCCGAAACCATCAGCAGACCGTCTTTGATGAGGCCGAAAACATCAGCGGTGAAACCCTGACTGAAACCCGTCTGGTCGCCAATAAAGCCTGTTTTTCCTGCACCATTGCCTGTGGGCGGGTCAGCACCCTGCCGGGCGAAGCCTCCTCGAAATACTCGGTCACCACCAATCCGCAGAACTGGAAAATCGCCGGCGAGGGCCCCGAGTACGAAGCGGCGTGGGCCATGGGCTCGGAGTGCGGCGTGGGCGACCTGGACGCGCTGATCAAGGCTAACTGGCTGTGTAATGACCTGGGTATGGATTCCATCAGCTTTGGGGCCAGCGTGGCCGCGGCTATGGAATTGTTCGAGAAGGGCACGGTCAGCCAGGACGAAACCGAGATTCCGCTGGAGTTCGGTAGTGCCGAAGCCCTCATTGCCATGGCTGAGAAGACCGCCTACCGGCAGGGCTTTGGTGATGCCGTGGCCGAAGGCTCCAAACGCATGACCGAAAATTTCGGTCGTCCGGAGTTCTTCATGGGCGTCCGCGGTCAGGAGTTTGCCGCATATGAAGCTCGTGCCATTCAGGGCATGGGCCTGGGCTATGCGACCTCCAACCGCGGTGCGTGTCACTTGAAAGCCTATACGGTGGCGGCCGAAATTCTGGGCCTGCCGCGTCAGATGGACCCGCGCGCCACAGAAGAGAAAGCAGAGATTACCAAAATCTTCCAGGACGCAACCTCAACCGTTGACGCCACCGGCCTGTGTCAATTCCTTACTTTCGGCGTAGGTCTGGAGGAGATGCTGCCCCAACTGTCGGCAGCCACAGGCGTAACGTATACGCAGGAAGAACTGGTCCACATTGGGGAGCGTATCTGGAACCTGGAGCGGCTGTGGAACGAACGGGCAGGCTTCACCGGCAAGGACGACACCCTGCCCAAGCGGATTCTGGAAGAGCCCATCCCATCCGGCCCGGCCAAGGGCGAGGTCAACCGCCTGGGTGAGATGCTGCCCGAGTATTACGAACTGCGGGGCTGGGATAAGGACGGCAAAATCTCCGAGGCAAAGAAGAAAGAGTTGGGGCTGGAGTAAGGGCTTCAGGCCCCCTCTCCCTAGCCCTCTCCCTCCAGGGGAGAGGGGAGAAGAAAAGAAGAAGCGTCATGGCACACCACATCATTATTGGAGGGGGACCGGCCGGGGTGGCCGCGGCGGAAACGATCCGGGCCACCGCCGGCTCCGAAGCGCAGATTACACTCATCTCCAACGAGCCGGCCTACTCGCGCATGGTCCTGCCCTACTATCTGGCGAACGATATTCCGGAGCGGCACGTACTGACCGGAGACGCGGCCTATTTTGAACAGCACGGCATTATGTCCGTGTCGGGCCAGGTTGAAAAAGTCGATACCCAGGCGCGCACGGTCACACTGAGTGACGGCTCCAGCCACACGTTTGACACCCTGCTCATCGCGACCGGCTCTTCGGCCCAGCGTCCGCCCATTGCCGGCATCGACCAGGAAGGCGTGTACACCTTCTGGACGCTCGAAGACGCAAAACAGGTCATGGCGAAAGCGCAGGGAACGCCCAAGGCGGTGCTCATTGGTGCCGGCTTTATCGGCTTCATCGTCTTGAACGCCATGGCCAAGCTGGACTGGAACCTCTCGGTGGTCGAAACCGAAGCCCAGGTCTTGCCGCGTATGCTCGACGCCACCGGCGCGCAGGCGGTCGAAGGCTGGCTGACCAGCCAGAATGTAGCCGTTCATACCGGCGCGCAGGTCCAAAGCATCAGCCGTGAGGGCGAGGCACTCAACCTGTCGCTGAGCAACGGCGCCAGCCTAAGCGCGGATATTGTCATTCTGGCCACGGGCATTCAGCCCAACCTGGGCTTTCTCAACGGCTCCGGCATCCACGTTGACGGCGGTATTGTGGTTGACGACCGCATGCAGACCAATATCCCCGGCATCTATGCGGCCGGTGATGTTGCCGCCGGGCCGGACCTGCTGAACGGCTTGCCGGCGGTGCATGCGATTCAGCCAACGGCCGTGGACCACGGTCGGATTGCCGGCGCCAACATGGCCGGCCAAGAGACACACTATCCGGGCAGCCTGCTGCTTAACGTGTTGGATGTCATCAATCTGCACTGCGCCAGCTTTGGCCAGTGGCGGACGGATGTGAAGGAGTCTATCACTACCGTCTGGAATCCGACCCGCCCGATTTATCGTAAATACGTTTGGGACGGCGATCGCATGGTCGGAGCGCTGTTCGTCGGACCGATTGATGCCGTCACCATGCTGAACGATGTTGGTATGGTCAAAGGGCTTATTCAGACCCGGCAGGCCCTGGGAAACTGGGCGGACTACGTTAAAGAGAACCCGACCGATGTGCGTCGCGCCTATGTCGCCACCGGGACCGCCCAGAAACTGGTCGGGCAAACCCTCTTGGGTGCACCTGCTACGGCGCGCGCCTACCGGGTGGACGGGAAGACCCCCCCGGCCTGGCAAAAAGGCGCGCACGGCCCGCTTATCGGCTCTCGCCCGGACGCGCTGGATACGCTTCCACGGACGCCGACACCAGGCATTGAAAAGGGTGAATAATCGATGCAGGTCAGTATCAAACTCTTTGCCAATCTTCGGAAAAAACTCCCCAAAGGCTCTCTGGGGAAAGCCACGCTTGATCTGGCGGATCAGGCAACGATTCATGATCTGATTCACCAGCTCGACATTCCGCTTGACCTGGCCCAGATGGTCCTGGTCAACGGCGAGCAGACCCGGGAGTTCGACCAGGCACTTGCGGACGGGGATCAGGTCAGCATCTTCCCGCCGGTGGCCGGCGGGAGCGAGTGAAACGTCTCAGGCCAGAAAACGGAGCCACCAATGCAACCCGCCGCCCAGTCTGGTGCCGCCACAATCGAGGATGTGTATCGCGTACCGGATAAAGCCGAGTTGGTGAATGGAGAGTTGATCCGCATGGCGCCCACTGGGGACGAGCCGGGCTATGCCGGTGACGAGATATTTGTGTCTCTGCGAGCCTATGCAAAACGTGTCGGACGGGGCCGGGCGGTAGGTGATAATAAGGGCTTCCGTGTCAACCTGCCCCATCGCCAGTCGTTCAGCCCCGATGCCGCCTTCTACACCGGCCGGCGGGCGGGTATGCGATTTTTTGACGGAGCGCCTGTTTTCGCGCTTGAAGTCCGGAGTGAGCATGACTACGGTCCCCAGGCCGAAAGGGATATAGCGACTAAACGGGCGGATTATTTTGCCGCTGGGACCCTGGTGGTCTGGGATGTCGATTTGCTGAGCGACAATGTTGTGCGGGTGTATCGCTCCAGCGACCCGGACACGCCAACCCGCTATCACCGGGGCGAGACCGCCGAAGCCGAGCCCGCGGTTCCCGGCTGGACCATGGCGGTTGATGATCTCTTTCTCTAACCCCCTCAGCGGGGAATAATCGGCAGCACAACGTGCGAGGGATGGGCCTCAGCATGAAAGACGCGCTGGAGGGCCGGCTCTAAACGACTGGCCTCACCGCTGGCCTCGCCGGTTTGCGGATTGCGGTCAAAACGCGGAAAATTTGAGCTGGCAATCTCAAGCCGAATGCAGTGTCCAGCCTTGAAGACATTGCTGGTTGCCCACAGGTCTATCGTAAACTCGTAGACCTCACCGGACTGGAGGAGCGTAGCCTGGGCCTTCGAGGTCCGATAGCGGCCACGAATGATCCCGTCCGTCAGGTTCTGGGCGTATCCTTCGGGATGCACGTCCACCAGCTTGGCCGTAAAATCCGTATCAACCGCGCTCGTGGCCGCATACAGGGTCACCGTGACAGGTCCGGTGACCTCGACATCCCGCTCAAGGACGGGGGTGGTATACACCAGAACGTCTTCCCGCTCTTCCACGGAACGTTGATCGAACGCCCCGCCGGGAACGGCCGCCGGCCAGCAGCATAACCCGCCGCCTTTGGTCGGAACGGGGTGACGCGGGTCGGAAACGAAGACGTCCGCCGGTTCGCCGCGTGGGGCTTCTGGGCTCAGGCTCCCGTCACCGTGTAGACCGTTCGCCTTACCGGTGCTGTGCAAATAGTATGGCGTGTACTGCGTCCGGGCCAGCGGCCATTCGTCTTCATTCCGCCACACATTCTCGCCCATGACGAAAATACGCACCGGCGGCTCTTCCAACAGGCCGTTGGCTTTACCTTTAAGCCAGTAGTCAAACCAACGCAGGTGCAACCCGTCCAGGCCGGCGGCCAGTTGCGTTGTTGAGAGCCCAAAATTCGCCTCACCAACAACATTATTCAGCGGCAGTGCATGGTGCCACGGACCGATCACGAGCTTTTGGCCGTCGCGCGCCTCCGGCGTAGCGCCCCGCTCGCGCATACCCAGATAATTGCGAATCGTGCCACCCAGGAAGATGTCGTACCAGCCGCCGACGTTACAGGCCGGAACGGGAATCGTGTCATGCCGGTTTTCGATATTGAGCTGCGCCCAGTAGTCGTCGTCATCAGGGTGGGCCACCCAGTCGTAAAAATAGGACGCAGACTGATGAAAGAACGGAAAATCCTTGAGCGGCAGATGACGAAAGGCTTCACACATATCGTCGATCCCGGACAGGAGCTGTCCGACCTCATCCCGCAGTTCGGGCCGGTCTTTCGCCAGCCGCATGGCGGTATCGGGCGCCAGGCCGGTCATGGTCCAGCTTGCATTAAAGCCCAGCGCAAAGGCGCCGCCCTGATACGTCCAGCCCTCGTGGTAATCGGACGCCGTAATCAGTGGGAAGATCGCTTTCAAATGGGGCGGCCGGCTCAGCGCGGCCAGCCACTGGGTGGCCCCAACGTAGGACGCGCCATACATGCCCACGTTGCCGTCCGACCACGGTTGCACGCCACACCATTCAACCGTGTCATAGCCGTCGGCCATATCGTCGCGAAAGGTGTAAAACTCTCCGTCCGAGGCGTAGCGGCCGCGCGAGTCCTGGATGACAACGGCATAGCCCTCACTGGCGGTGCGGATCACATCAAGCATGAGCATGGCAATCGTTGTCAGCCCCTTGTCGTACGGGGTCCGTTGTAAGATAACCGGATGCCGGCCCGTTGCCGGACGATAGACATCGGCGCGCAGCAAGGTGCCGTCCCGCATGGGGATGGCCACATCTCTTTCAACCGTCAGGGTGGACTCGCTCATAGGGGCCTCCTTAATTTCCCGACACGCAATCGACCTGTCCGAACAGTGTTGCCAGCCGCTCACAGTCTTCCGACGGCAGCGGTTCTTTGAGCAGCGCGGCGACATTCTCTTTGAGATGCTCACTACTACCGGTGCCAGTCAGGACGCTGTCCATTCCGGGCTCATACCGGCAGTAGCGATAGGCCACCTCGGGAAGAGTCTCGGCTTTGCCCGTGTCAGTCAGAAAGCCGAGCACGTCCGGTGTCTCACACAGGGCGGGATCGATTTGGTTTTTATCTCTGAGTTCGGCCAGAATTTTTTTCAGATGGGCCGGACGGCTGAGCGCGTTCCGCACGGCGAACATGCCCATGGTTCCAATGTTCCTGGCCTGGGTGTGCGGAAACACCCGTTGGCGGGCGGACTGGTTGAGCAGATTGAAGCCAACCATCATCACGTCCCAGCAGTCGTCTTCCAGAGCCCGTTTGAGCATGGCGTGCTGCGGGTCGGGAATAAACGCCTCGGTCACACCGAGAAAGCGAACCTTGCCCTCCTCGCGTAGTCGAGCCAGCACGGGAGCGAGCGTGTCGTACGCATACTGGTACTGCTTGGGCCGCACGCCGTGGAGATAGAACACGTCCACATAGTCGGTCTGGAGGCGTTTGAGGCTGTGTTCCACACCACGCCGCAGCTCTCCGCTTGGGTCGTCACCCTCAGGGTCCGGACACAGCTTTTTAGTGGAAATCACGACCTGGTCACGGCCAACGTCCTGTATCGCCTCGCCGACAATGCGCTCTGTCCCATACGCCTCGGCAGTATCGATGAGGTTGATGCCCAGGTCTAAGGCCTGCCGTACAACGCCAATGGATTCCTGTTCGGTTTTGCCGGTTTTCTGTCCCAGCCGACTGTGGCCGCCACACCCGAGGCCGGCCACGCTGACCTTGAGGCCGGTCCGTCCGAGGGTCGTGTAGTGCATATCTTCCCCGCGCAGTAAGGCCCTGGGGCCCGAAGTCTGGAATCCTCAGACCATACGCCCCTTCCCCTCTTTTCTGCAAGCTATTCAATCCAGACGTTTGGTAGCAGGAAAAGAGCGCCTTGCTTTTCGGGCGGTCCGGCGCTATGGGCAGAAGGACGATTGAGTCATACACACCAAAGGAGGGAACACACCATGGCGAACAAAGATTTTGAGGTGAAGCAAATCCTCAAGGCATATCGGCAGGGGCTGATCTCGGACGAACTCTTTGCCGAACAGATGCAGGAAATCGGAGGGAACGGCGCAGCCGGCGGGCTTGACGTTGCCAACGTCTTTGACCACCGGGGGAGTGAGGTTGCCAAGCTCCAGGAGACCGATTTGAGCCAGACGGTCGCCTTCACCCTGCCGGCCGGCTATAGCAACGACGAAGAGAATACCCACAAGGGCGACCAGATCATTTATGTCGTCGAAGGCTGTGCCACCGCCAGAGTGTCCGGCAAAGAGCAGGACATCAAGGCCGGCGATGTGCTGATGATTCCGGCCGGCGCGCCACATACGCTGCGGACCGGAAACGAATCGTTCTTTGGCTTTACGATCCTGGCGCCGCCCGAACTGTAGCAACACGTCCCGGTTCGGACGGCCTCTTCGGCCTTTTCAGAAACGCCAATGCAGGGGCGCGCTGCGCCCCTACGCCAAGGCCCGGATCACCTCATCCAACGTACACACGGTAGTCAGCCCTCCCAGCGCTGCGCCTAAAATAACCCCATGGGCCTCTTCGGTCGTGGCCGCACAGCAATTTTCAGGAATGAAGATATGATAGCCACGGTCAGTGCCGTCCCGTGCTGTGCCTTCGACAACGCCATCTGTGGCTATACCGGTCAGCACCAAATGGGTGCGTCCCTGGGAATTGAGAATGGCCTCCAAAGGACTGGCGTAAAAGGAACTCACCCGCGTTTTGGTAATCACCAGGTCTTCCGGCTCGGGGGTGAGGTCGGCATGGATCTCAGCTCCCCACGTCCCGTCCTGCAAGGCTTCCATTTGCTTGATCACCTGAAAGACCTTCACGTGCTCCAGTAAGTCGGAGTAATCCGGCCGGTAGGCATGTCGCACATGGATGATCGGCACCTTGGCCGTCCTCCCCGCAGCGGCCAGGGCGCTGATATTACCCAGGATGTTCTTTTCCTGAATAAGCCTGGGCATGGCCCCGCCAGTCAGGTGCCCGCCAAATTTCCCGTCTTCATGCACAATATCGTTCTGGCAGTCCATCACCAGAATGGCGGTTTTCTCTTTCGGCAATGTCAGATCACTCATGCGACTCTCCTCCTTGTTGCGCCCTCCGGTGTATCCGGCGCATTCACTTTCACTTCATATCAATATCACATCATTTCAGATTGACAGACCAGGACATCCTCTATCTAATCGCGGCTGATGAGAGAGCCAGATTCCTTAGACGACCTCAAGAGCGAGGACGGGAGCGCAGACCGTGGCGAAGGCATCTTCTATGGCTGGCTGATTGTCGGCGTGCTGTTCTTTATCTCCATCATCGACGGAGGGTTCACCTATACCTTCTCGACATTTCTGAAGCCGCTCACCCAGGAATTCGGCTGGTCACGGGCCGAAACCGCCACGGCGTTCTCTCTGTATTTGCTGGTTGCCGGCCTGGTTCTGCCCGCCTGGGGCTGGCTCATTGACCATGTTGGTGCCCGCTGGGTCTTTCTGCTGAGTGCCCTGATTGATGGCGTCGCTCTGCTCCTGCTCAGCGCCGTCAGCAGCCTGCCCGGCTTCTACGCCCTCTACCTGTTTTTGGGCGTCGGGCTGGCGGGTATCGGACCCATGCCCGTGGGGAAGGTCATTACCCAGTGGTTTGTGGACAAACGGGGTCTGGCGATGGGCATCGCCCTGGTCGGCGCGAGTGGTGGGGGACTGGTGCTCGTCCCGCTGTGCGGCTTTTTGATCGCCGAGTTCAGTTGGCGGGTGGGCTATCAGGTCTTGGCCGGCCTGTCCCTCTTCGGCATGCTGCCTCTGGTCTGGTTCTTTGTCGTCAACTCCCCGCAGGAAAAGGGCCTCAAGCCCTTGGGACAGGATTATTCGAAAGTACGTCACACGCTGCCGGGACCCGAGCCAGAGCAGGACGTGCGGGACTGGACCCTCAGACAAGCGCTGTCCACGTCAACATTTTGGCGTTTAGGGGCCGCATTCTGTCTGGGGTTGATGGCGGGCGGAGCGGTGCATGCCCACCAGGTCGCCTTTTTTCAGGATGCCGGGTATAGCCTCGAGTTAGCTTCAACGATTACCGGTATCTCTTTAGGTATGAGTATGGCCGGGCGGTTTCTGGCAGGCTGGGTCAGCGAACACATCCGCCACCCCCACGCCATCCTGGCCGGCTGTCTGGTCATGCAGGCGGTCGGCATCGGAGTGTTACTCTTTTTGGAGAGTCTCGGGTTTTGGGCGCTCACGCTCTTTGTATCGCTCTTTGGACTCGGCTATGGCGGTATGATTGTGCTGTGGCCCCTGATCGTCGGACACGATTTCGGCCGGCAGGCTTTTGGGGCCATTGCCGGGGTGCTGGGGACCTTGGGGCTGAGTATTGGCGGCGCGCTGGGGCCCATTATTGCCGGCGTGTTGTACGATAACACCGGCAATTATGACTGGGCATTCCTATCTTGCGTCGGCGCATTTTTGGCGGGCGCAGGGGCTGCGATCGTAGCGCCGGAACCACAGGCGGTGTAGAGCGGTTTACGCTGGTGTGTAGTCGCCCGTCATTCCTGCGCAAGCAGGAATCCAGCCCCGTTCCCCCCCGTTCGTCCTGAGCGTAGCACAGCGAGTCAGAACTTCCGGTTAGGTTGTCACACCGAGATACACATACAGGATTGACGCGGCAAAGCTTGAAACGCTACGGACGGCATGAAGTCTGCCCCACTTCTCAAGCAGCACTTGGGTTTCTTCTGAGGTGCGGTCGCGCTCCGGGTCAAGCAGTCGCTTGTTCGTCGGCATGATGCCTAAGAAAGTGAACGGCACGACGCTGAAGATGAGACAAGCTCCCACGAACCATAGCCCCACACCCCCGTTAATCGCTACCGCAACGCCGGCCAGTGTGGCGAGCAGCGCGAGAGCAGCCTGCATAACCGCGGCGCGCTTGTAGCTCGGTCCAAAAACAGTAGCGGCGAGTTCCGTTCCACAGGCGAGGCGGGCCGGATGCTCCACCACAGTAATGTAAATCGCCGCACCGGCAAAAATCGAGCAGGCCAGGATGGCGATAATTTCCAGAATTTCCATACCCGCCTCGCAAAACGGCCTCCCGGTCCTGTCAGGTTTTAACCGGTGGCCCGTGGCCCCCGCAGCAACCGACCGGGCAGTGCGCCCGTGTGTTCGTTGTGACGCAAGACCGTCTCGCCGTTCACGACTGTGGCGAGAAAGCCATGCGCCTGTTGCTTGAGTCGCCGCGCGCCAGCCGGCAGATCATGGACGACTTCCGGTAACTGCGGCGTCACGGTCCGGGGATCAAAGATCACCACATCGGCGTTCCAGCCCTCACGCAGCAAGCCTCGGCCTCTCAGGCCCCAGTGAGAGGCCGGAACGAAGCTCAACTGTCGCACGGCCTCTTCCAGCGTCAGCGCCTGCTTGTCCCGAACCCAATGACCGAGGACATGGGTTTGGAGCGACGAGTCCATGATCTGGGAGACGTGCGCACCGGAGTCGGAAAAGGTGATGACCGAGCGCGGGTGGCGCATCATCTCCAGCACATGATCTTGATTGTGGTTAACGAGCGGTTGCAGGAAAAACTGTTTCAGGCCCTTCTCCAAGGCCAGATCAATAAACACTTCGACCGGGTCTTGATTGCGCTCAGCGGCAATCTCGGCGACTGAACGATACGGGGGAGTGGCAGAGTCCATGACAAACAGCCACTTGAAATTCGCCGCGCGCGGCTCCGCACCAACCCCCTTGTTCTGACCGCGCGGCCTGTGGCGGACGGCTTCAACCAGCTTCTGACGTGTTTCCGGGTTACGCAGCGCGGCCTCTTGGGCGGCTAAAGGGCGTTTTCTGATATCCTCCCACACGGGTAATGTATCAAACGGTGTGGCCGTCTCGAACGACAGCACCACGTTCAGCGGGCGACTATGTACCTGGATAAACATCCGTCCGCCCGCCGCGGCGGTTTCATCGGCCAGGGCAAAGAACGGCTGCCACATATTGGGGGCCTGACGGCTGCTGAACATGCCAAACGTGACCGGCACGCCGGTGTCAACGGCGAGCGCTTTGAGGCGGCCAAGATACTCATCAATCCGTTCAGGGTCGAACCGGGCATCTTCGTTGGCAATTTCAAACACACCGGCATTCAGCGCGCCCATGACGCCAACCAGTTGGCGCACTTCCTGCCAGGTCGCCAAGCGGCTGGCGACCGGCTGACCGTCCGGCGTCTGATGGTTGTGGGTCCGTGAGGTGCTCAGTCCAATCGCGCCGGCCTGAATCGCGGCCCGCACTTCGCGCTGCATGGCTTCCAGGTCCGTCGGACTCGCTGCCTGCGTAAATGCCCGCTCCCCCATGACATGGGTCCGCAGCGCGGAGTGCCCGATATAGGCGGCATAGTTAATCCCCTTCGGCAGCGCATCGACCGCATCCAGGTATTCCGGGTAGGTGGTCCAACTCCACGGAATACCGGCCTCCATGGCTTCCGGGGCAATATCTTCTGCCCGTTCAAGATTGCGCATCACCAGCAGTTTGTCCTGCTCTGCGCACGGGGCGAGCGAAAAACCGCAATTCCCCATCACCACACTGGTGATACCATGCCAGCAGGAGCACGTTCCCAGCGGGTCCCAGAACACCTGGGCGTCCATATGGGTGTGCGCATCGACAAAGCCTGGGGCGACGACATGGCCCTCGGCATCAATCACCTCCCGAGCACTGGCGCGGATTCTGCCGATGGTCGCGATTTTTCCGTGGCTGATACCGACGTCAGCCTGGAAGCGAGGCAGCCCGGAACCGTCAATAACCGTACCGTTTTTCAGAATCAGATCGTATGGCATGCACCCTCTATAAACGAAGCGAGAGCGCGAAAGCAAGGCATAGCAACCCGGTCGAATCTGACGTAGAGTGTGGACAGCAATCAGCAAGGAGGGAGAGTTCATGTCAGAGTATACACTCATTTCAGCAGACTCGCATTTTGTTGAGCCGCCCGCTATGTGGGCCGAGCGGATGGATAAGAAGTTTCGCGACCGTGCCCCGCGCACCGTCAAGGGGCTGAACGGTCGCGCCGGGGAGTGGTTCGTGTGTGAGAATATCACCCCCATGTCGGTCGCCGGCTTCTTTGGGGCTGGGGTGCCGTCACCGGAACTGCCCGAGCACAACAAAAAGGGCTTTGACGAAGCGCCCAAGAGCGTCTGGGACCCCGCCTATCGGATCGCCGACCAGGATCGTGACGGCGTCCGGGCAGAGGTTATCTATACCTCCATGGGAATGCCGTTGTTCGGTCTGGACGACGCGGAATTGCGCTATTCCTGCTTTCGGGCCTTCAACGACTGGGCGACCGAGTATTGCAGTTATGACCCGAAGCGCCTCGTTCCGTTGGGTCTGATCACTCTGGAAGACATCCCGCTGGCCGTGGACGAACTGCAACGCATCGCCAAGCAGGGTATGCGGGGCGCAATGATCTGGGCCGAACCGCCGGACGACCGGCCCTATAGTCATCCCGACTATGAGCCCTTTTGGGCTGCGGCCCAGGACCTGAATATGCCGCTCTCACTCCACATTCTCACCGCCCGGAGTGGCACGGGCGCAAACCAGGCCAGCGGCAAGGGTTTCCTGCTGTCCCTGGCGACCCTCCATCACCAGATCGAGCGCTCGATTTCCGAGATGGTCTATGGCGGCGTGCTGGAGAAGTTTCCCGGTCTGAAAATCGTCTCCGCGGAAAACGACGTCGGCTGGATGGCCTACCTCATGTACCGGCTCGACATCGTGCAGCGCCGCTTGGGCGCCCTCGGCAATATGGACCTGCCAAAGCGCGCCAGCGATTATGTCAAACGTCAGGTGTACGCGACCTTTATCGCCGATCCGGTGTTTGTGGACTCGCTCCATCGCTACGGCCCGGACAACACCATGTGGTCGTCCGACTATCCGCATACCGCGGCAACCTTTCCGCGCTCGCGGGAGATCGTCAACAAGCGGCTGGGCATGCTGCCCGACGAGGAGTTGCGGAAGATCGTCCACGACACCGCCGCTCGCGTGTACGGCCTGGAGTAGCGCCGCTATTCTGGCCTCTCTTGCCTACAGAAAGAAGAAAGCGAATGCCATGAAACTCTCACAGCCCCGCATCACCCCACTCACAGCAGACGAATGGACGGACGAACAACGCGCTTCCCTGGAGGCCCGCTCCCGTGAGGGCCGCGTCTATAATGTCGTAGGTACCCTGGCCCGACATTGGGAAGCCGCCAAGAAATTCCAGGTCTGGGCCTACCACATCATGGGCGAGACCTCGACCCTGGTCCCCAGAGAGCGCGAGATGTTGATTTTGCGTATCGGCTGGCTGTGTCAGGCCGAATACGAATGGGGCCAGCACGTGATCTTTGGCAGAGAAGCCGGACTGACAGACGCAGAAATTGCGCGGATTAAAGAGGGCCCGGACGCAGATGGCTGGGACCCGTTTGACGCCACCCTGCTGCGCGCCGCAGACGAATTGCACGCAGACGCGTTTATCAGTGACGCCACCTGGGCGGCCCTGAGCGAGCGCTACACGACCCAGCAACTCATGGACGTGGTCTTCACCGTCGGCCAGTACAATATGGTATCCATGGCGCTCAATTCCTTTGGCGTCCAACTGGACAAGGGCGTCGCCGGCTTCTGACGCTGCTCAGACGCTTCAGAGAACGGGGACAGAGGGCTCTGGGAAGATATTTCGCTATCCTGTGTGGTGAGCGGACCTGGAAATAGGGACAGAGTTTCGCGTCTTTGCTCATTTCCAAGAGGGCTACTATGAAGATATCCGTCAAGAAAAGCATGAACTGTAGTGATGCTTATGCCCTGGTAACAAGCCGTTTGCCTTTACCGTCGCCTTCGGTTGCTATTATGAAGCCTGCTGATCTGAGTTTGACGGAAAGACTGACAGATATAGAAACGAGTTGGTTGAAAATCTAAGGATTTTTTACTGAGGCGCGGGAGGTAGTGGTGCCGGAACTGGTGTTTCAGCGCGCGGGCTGGGCTGCCCCCTTGTTTCGTTATGCGGAGGACAATTGCCGGAAATGCTCCCAGGCAACGCGTGGGGACCGAACCGTCACCGACCCGCGGCAGTTCGGAGGGCTCTGATCTCCCGCTCTATGTCTGCGGACGTGAGGACCTTCGCGCCACTTTGGTGAGCCTGTGTCCGCACCGCGCGTACCGCCCGGCGGGCACGAGCAGATAGACCGTTGAGCCTTTCAGCTTTCATCGACATACTCTCGTAGCGCCGGCAACACCCGCTCGCCTAATACGCGCAGCCCTTCTGCGGTGGTGAGCCCGTGGGGGGTGCCGAACTCGACTCGTCGGGCGCCTGCCTCGAACAGCGCCACAGCTTGATCGGCTACCTGGTCCGGCGTTCCGGCAAAAGCCAACCGCTGGAGTAAATCGTCAGAGATATAGTTCCCGGCCCGCTCAAAATCATAGGCGTCGGTCGCCTCCTTGAGACGCGCCAACAACTCCGGCTCAATGGCCAGGCTGTGGTCCAGCGTGGCGATAATCGGGAGATAGAGCGCGGCTTCTCGCCGGGCCAGATCACGAGCGGCTTTGCCGTCCGTATCAACCACCGTGACCGCTCCAACCACGAGGCCAATTTCGTCGGCCTGCCGTCGGGCCTGCGTAGCGCCCTCCGCTATAGCGGCACGCATCTGAGACACTGCGGTCGGATTCGTTGTTCCGCCGAGTTTGACCTCCGCGATCTCTTCAATACACGCCGCAAGCGTCTGCCGTCCCCACGTCCCCAACAAGAAAGGCAGCTCTGGCCGGTAGATTTTCCAGCGCAGGGCCGCACCGCCTGCTAAGGAAAACACCTCTCCCCGATAGGGCTCGGTCGATTGGCGGAGCAGATGTCGAATGCAGCCAAACGCCTCCCGGAGTGCAGCGATGGGCCGCTGCGGGTGCAGGCCGACAAAATCCAGCCAGCCCCCGCGCGCCAAGCCCAAATACGCCCGCCCGTGCGAGGCCTCATCCAGAAGCGCGATATTGCCGGCGATATTGATGGGGTGACAGGTAAACGGATTGACCGCCGCGGGGCCGATACGGACACGGGTCGTGTGTCGCGCGATTTCCAATAGCGGCAGCCAAGCGGGCTGATAGAGCATATCGTTATAGACGCTCACACCGGCAAAGCCGTAGTCTTCAACGATTTGTGCCAACGGCCCATAAGTCGAAACGGGCTTATCCGTCTGAAAGGCAATGCTGACTGAACGGAGCATCGTGGGGTTATGACACAGCGGCCAGGGGCGTGGCCGCTGCCAGAGGTGATATCACTATCCCCTACGCACCGGGCGCAAAGGCTTCGACCGCGCGCATATCGGGTAAGGATTCATCGTCTGCCTTGACCGGCAAAAAGCAGACATGCGTGGCACCGGCTTTGAGATGGGCGTCGAGACGATCCTGAATCTGCTCTTCGCTGCCCCAGGCAACAATGGCGTCCACCAGGGCATCGCTGCACCCGTCTGCAAAGTCCGCGTCCGTCCAGCCCAGGTTTTTCAGGTTGTTGGTATAATTGGGCAGGCGGGGAACATAGGTCTTCATATACTGCCGCGCGGCGGCCCGGGCCTTGGTCGCGTCCTTTTCAAGGATGACCGCCTGGGCGGCGCAGATCCAGGCGTCGGGGCCGATCTGCTCACGCACCTTGGCCGTATGTTCCGGCGGCACGAAATAGGTATGCGTCCCCTGGGCCTGTTCGGCGGACAGGGCCAGCATTTTGGGGTGCAGGGCGGCGATCACGATGGGAGCCGGCTCTTTGGGTTTGGGCGCTTGGTAAAAGACGTCCTTCAGCTTCGGCAGGTATTCCTTCATATAGCTGTACGGCTTGTTGTAGTCGTGGCCGCGCAGATTGGACACGATCGGCTTGTGACTGACGCCAATGCCGAGCACGAACCGTCCGCCCGACAGCTCGGCCACCGTATTGGTTGCCGTGGCCATGGTATAGGCGTCCCGCGCCCAGATATTGGCAATCCCGGTGGCAATGGACAACTGCTCGGTATTGCTCAGCAGATAGGCCGCATGGGCAAACGGCTCACGCCCGACCGCCTCGGGTATCCACAAGGTTTTATAGCCGGATTTCTCAACGGTCCGGGCGAACTGGGCACTCTCGGGAGCCGTCATGCCATCCAGAAAAAACCAGACTCCCACTTTGCCGATATCCATAGTAAAACCTCCTCATTCAGCAGTCTCGTCGTTGTGACGAACCCGCACCATATGCCGCGCATGATTGGGCTGTCAATCTTGGGCCGGGGTTGAGGGCCGCGCTCCCTCGCCAAGACGGGCGGGGGTGTGGTATAGCAGCTTTCGAGAAAGGACGATGACCATGTCCCTGACATTTCGCAAACTCCATCCCCAGTTCGCGGCCGAGGTCAGCCCCATTGATCTCCGCCAGATGACCGATCCTGAAACGCTGCTGGAGATTCGCGCCGGCATGGACGAGCACGCCCTGCTCGTCTTCCGTAACCAGCACTTCACTGACGAGGAGCACCTGGCCTTCGCCCAACGCCTGGACGGCCAGTTACACACCAAGACCGGCATCAGCGCCCTCCAGAAGAGCCGGCTGGGCAACGAGGCATTGGCCGATGTCTCCAACCTCAACGCGAACGGGGAGGTCTATCAGGCCGCTGACCGCAAGCGCATGTACGGCCTGGGCAATCGGCTGTGGCACACGGACGCCTCTTTCCAGGACCCGCCCGGACGCTACTCCATGCTCTTTGCCAGAGTCGTCCCGCCCGTCAGCGCGGACACGGAATATGCCGACATGCGCGCGGCCTATGACCGCTTATCGGACGCAATGAAAGCCCGGCTTGAGGGCCTGCGCGCGCATCACTCCATCGCCCACTCGCGCCACGTCCTGGGTTTCGAGTTTTCCCAAACGGAACAGGAGATTCTCAAGGGCGCGATTCATCCCCTGATCCGTACCCTGCCGCGCACGGGTCGCAAGTCGCTCTACATCGCGGCGCACGCCTCCAGAATCATCGACTGGCCGATCCCCGAGGGACGCCTGCTGCTGCTCGAACTGATTGAGCACGCTACCCGACCGGAGTGTGTCTACCGTCACTCCTGGCAGGTCGGAGACCTGGTGATCTATGACAACCGGGCGACCATGCACCGGGCCCGGCCGTACGCAGACACGACATACCGGCGTGAACTGCGACGGGTGACCTCGCTGGACGTTGAGTACGATATCGAACGGGCCGACGCGGCACCGCATTAAGACAGGAAGCAAGGAGAGAGGAAAGGAGACTCACTCATGTCCTCTCAGCCAAGTAGCGACCTCGAGCAGGTTCGCACCTACTTCCGTAACTTCGGTCTCAAACAAGCACCGGAAACCGGCTCACCCCTGTACCATGCCTTATCGGTAGGCGTACTGAACGACCCCGACATGCTGCGCTTTGCCGCCAACTGTCCGCCCTCGCAACCGTCGGCCAACCTGCTGTTCGGCGCGGTGCATTATCTCCTCCTGGGTGGAGTTCACCATCCCTTGCGCGACTTCTACCCGGACGTAGTTGTCTCGGAAAAAACACCGAGTCCGCCCTCTAAGGAAACTTATCCGCTGTTTCAAGACTTTGTCTGGACTCACACCGAGACGATTAGACAACTCATCACAACCCGCTTGACCCAAACCAACGTCGTCCGCCGTACGACCTGTCTTCTGCCGGTCTTTGCTCAGCTTGCACGAGAGTCCGGGAATCAGCCCCTCTCGATGATCGAGGTTGGCAGCAGCGCCGGACTGAACCTCCATTGGGATCGTTATTACCACCGCTATGGGTATCCGTCCGGAGCGAGCAGAACGTGGGGCGACAAGAACGCAGCCGTCCAACTTTCCACCCAGGTCAGAGGGGGCATTCCCCTGCCACCCCTACCCGAAAAATTCCGTATCGCCTGGCGGGCGGGGATCGACCTCAACCCGATCGCTGTGACGGACGCGGACGCCATGCGCTGGCTGCGTGCGCTCATCTTTCCCGAACATCTGGAGCGGCACCAGGAGACGGAAGCCGCCGCTCGCATCGCCCGTGATAACCCGGTTCCGATTGTAACAGGCGATGCGCTCACCCATTTGCCCGACCTGTTAGCCCAAGCCCCGCAGGACTCACACTTGTGTCTCTACGCCTCCATGGTCCTCTACCAACTTTCGCCTGAGGCCCGCAAAGACTTGTGGAGGATGTTAGCTGCATTCTCAGTAACCCGGCCCGTCTCCGTCGTCATTCTGGATGGCGTCCCAGAAGGCTGGGCCCAACTCCTTATCAGAGACTTCAGAAACGGCGGCTATACCAAGCGACACGTGGCCGCCGCCCATGCCCACGGGCGTTGGCTGGAGTGGCGAGAATAAGCTTTTCTCTTGGCCCCAACGGTCCAAGATGCTATGGCCCAAGAAAAAGGAGGAGACCTATGAGCGCAGCACCGGAACGGGCAGCAACGAGTTCATACGCCGAAGCCGACCCGCAACTGTACGCCTTTCTCGACTGGATGGAGCAGCAAGACCCCGACTATGCCAAGGCATTCCGGGCCTACGGTGAGAAGGGCACCGGAGAGGGCCAAGCCCTTCCGGTCAAATACCGTGAAATGGTCATGATCGCCGTTCTGGTGTTTGCGGGCCGGAAGGAAGGAGCCGTGGCCCATCTCAAACGGGCAATCGAACATGGGGCCACAAAGCGCGAGCTGTTCGAGGCCGGTCAATCCGCGGCTATTCCCGGCGGCGGGGTCACCTTGGGCTTATGGATGCAAATCCTCACCCAACTCGACAGCGAAGGCGCTTTTATCAACGGCTAGCTAAGGAGGGAGTTCCTATGGCACAAGCAGCGACAGCGTCGTCCGAGCCGGTTCACCCTCAAACCCAAATCGGCCATATTCATCTGACGGTAACCGACCTGGAGCGCTCATTAGCCTTTTACCGCGACCTGTTGGGCTTTGAGGAGACCATGCGCTACAAGGATTCGGCCGTGTTTCTGTCTGCCGGCGGCTACCATCACCACCTGGCGCTGAATACCTGGGCCGGACCGGATGCCAGCCCGCCCCCGCCCGGACATACCGGGCTGTACCACTTTGCTATTCTCTACCCCAACCGTCGCGAACTGGCCCGGGCGGTGCAGGCGCTGCGGCAGGCCGACTATCCGTTGCAAGGCACCTCCGACCACGGCGTGTCCGAATCCGTCTACCTGGCTGACCCGGACGGCAACGGGGTGGAACTGTCGGTGGACCGGCCGCCCGAGACCTGGTCCCGCGACGCGCAGGGCAATATTCAGGCTGGCCGCGGGAAGATGGACCTGGACGAGCTACTGGCCGAGTTGGAGGAAAGGGCCTAGGCATGAATTTCAAATTCAGCCCGGAAGACGAAGCCTTTCGGCAGGAATTCAGAAGCTGGCTCGAACACCATATTCCCCGCGACTGGCGAGACGACGAATTGCACGATCCCGACACCCTGGAAGAATTCGAGCGGCGGCGTGCCTGGCACCGTCAGTTGTACGACGGGGGCTGGATGTGCATCCACTGGCCCCAGGAGTATGGCGGCCGCGGCGCGAGCCTGATCCAGCAAGTCATTTACCATCAGGAACTCGACCGGGCCAAGGCTCCGCCGACGGTCAATTTTCAGGGTATCGCGCGGGTGGGACCGACGCTGATGCAATGGGGCACGCCGGAGCAGAAGCAGCGCTATATCCCCAAGATTCCGGCGGCTGAGGAAATCTGGTGTCAGGGTCTGTCAGAACCCGACCACGGCTCCGACCTGGCCGCGGTTGAGACGCGGGCCGTTGACCGGGGTGACCACTTCCTGGTCAACGGTTCCAAGGTCTGGACCTCCAACGCCCACCGCGCCGACTTCACGACCCTGCTGTGTCGGACCGACCCCGATGCGCCCAAGCATAAAGGTCTCAGCTATCTGCTGGTCGATATGAAAAGCCCCGGCATCACCGTGCGGCCGCTGGTCCAGATCACCGGGGAGAGCGGTTTCAACCAGGTGTTTTTTGATGATGTCCAGGTCCCCCTGGCCAACCTAGTCGGGGAGAAGAACCGGGGCTGGATGGTCGCCATGACCAATATGATGTTCGAGCGCACGATTCACGGCGGGCGCACCGACATGATGGTCGAGGTCAGACAGCTCACCGAATTAGCCAAAAAAGTCGACCGGGACGGGCGTCCGGCCTGGGAGGATAGCTATGTGCGGCAAAGCCTGGCCGGCTTCGCCTGCGAGGCCGCGGCGCTCAAATACACCAGTTTCCGGCAGCTTACCAAACAGCTCAAAGGGCTTCCCCCCGGACCGGAGGGCTCGATGATGAAGCTCGGCACGAGCGGCCTGAACCTGCGCATGCAGGAGTTTGCCATGGAGCTGTTGGGTCCCTACAGCCAGTTCGAATATCAGGCCAGCGGGGCGATTGACCGCGGTAAATGGTCGCATCGCATGCTGGCGGCGCGGCGTGGCACCATTGCGGCCGGGACCAACGAGATTCAGCACAACATCATCGGCGAGCGAGTCCTCGGACTGCCCAAGGGCTGACCGGCCCTCTATTCTTGTGATAACAGAGGTCCCGTGACGACAGCGGTGATACCAAACAACGGCCCGAGCGGCTATGAAAAAGCAGCACATACTGGAGGGAACTGACCATGCGTGACGGATTCAAAATTGTTGATACCGATTCTCATATGATGGAGCCGGACTGGCTGTGGGAACGGCATATGGAGGACGCGTATAAGGCCGAAGCGCCCCGGATGGGCGAGGCACCGGGGTCGGGCCGCCGCACCTTTCTGGTCGAAGGCGAGTCGTTTACGCGTGAAAAGGGCAAATACCCGATGGCGGCCAAGGCGTTTCTGAAGGCCGCGTATAAGGCCATGGACCGCTTTGAGCGGGCCAAAGACACCGGCTTTAGCGCCACAAGCCGACTCATGGACATGGACGAGCAAGGCGTGGACGTCCAGATTCTCTACCCGACCTATACCGGCCAGATGCTCGGCCGCGAGTTCCGCGACACCAAACTGCTGGCGGCCTGCTGCCGGGCCTATAACAACTGGGCCGCCGACTATACCTCCGAAGCGCCCGAACGTCTCCGCTGGGCCGCGGCCCTGCCCATGCAGGAACCGGAAGAGGCGATCAAAGAGGCCGAACGTGCCGCGGCAAACGGCTGCGTGAGTTATTATATGCGGCCCAACCCGGTCGGCGGCCGCACGCTGTGGCATGAGGACTATCATCCGCTGTGGGCGACCATTGAAAGGCTGGGCAGGCCCATCTCAACCCATGACTCGGCTTCGGCCTCGGTGCCCTCGTTTGGCGATCGCATGGACACGCATACCAGTGGCCATATTTTATCCCATCCGTTTGAGGCCATGGCGGCCATGGCCGGCCTGATCTGGTTCGGCATCTTTGAAAAATTCCCCCAGCTCAAGGTCATCCACGTTGAGGGTGACGGTGGCTGGACTCCCTATTGGCTGCAACGCATGGAGCAACACTGGCAGTTCAGCGGCAATGCCGAACATGAATATCTCACCCGACCGCCGACGGAGTATTTTCGCAGCAATGTGTGTGTGGGCTTTCGGGGCGACGAGCCCACCATGAAAGCCGCGGTGGAACTGGTCGGCGACGATAATTTCACCTGGGACTCCGACTATCCGCACCCGGACGGCACCTATCCGTGGGGCGTGCAAGCCATGCTTGACCAGCCCATTCCCGAAGAGTCGAAACGCAAGCTGTTCTGGGATAATGGAGCCCGCATTTTTAATCTGGAGTAGCCGCGGTTGCTGAGGAGACACATATGGATTTTAGCGGTAAAGTCGGCTTGGTAACGGGCGCAGCCTCGGGCATCGGCCGGGCGACCGCCCTGGGGTTTGCCCAGCGCGGCGGGACGGTTGCGGTTGCGGATATCAACGCGGAGAACGCGAATGCGGTGGTCGCCGAGATCACGGCCGCGGGCGGGAAGGCCATTGCGGTGATCGCCGATGTGACCCGGCAGGCCGACATTGAGCGGATGGTTGCGACCACGACGGACACCTTTGGCCGACTCGATTTTCTGCACAATAACGCCTTCGGGCTGCCCGCGGCCGGGCCTGACAGTCCGGTCATGGCCCGCACCGCCGACCTGGAGGACAGCGTCTGGGACAATATGATCGACCTGGGTTTGTCGTCGGTCTTTCACGCCATGAAAAAGGCGATTCCGGTCATGCGCCAGAACGGCGGCGGGGCTATCGTCAACACCGCCTCCATTTCGGGGCTGCGGGCCGATTACGGCATTGCCGCGTATAACGCCGCCAAGGCCGGCGTGATCAATCTCACCCGGGTGGTGGCCGTGGAGTACGCCCGCGCCGGTATTCGGGCCAACTGCATCTGTCCGGGTGCCATCGACACGCCGCTGATCGCACCCGCCCTGGAGCTGCCGGGGTTTGCCGAGAAGTTCGACGAGGTTATCCCCATGGGGCGGCTGGGCAGGCCGGAAGAAATGGCCAATGTCATCCTGTTTCTGGCCTCCGACCTGGCCTCGTTTGTGACTGGCGCGGCCTTTGTCGCCGACGGCGGTCAGACCGCCAAAACGGGCAGCCCGTCGTTTCTGCCGGAGTGACGCAGCCCCCATGATACCGACCCCCCATGACGCAGACCCCCCATCCTGGCCTTCCCCCTCAAGGGAGACCTTTGCATAAGTGCCTGCGGGCGTGGGAGGCGGGGGCGGCAGTCGCCCCGCTGTGGCCCCGGGACCTCAGCCGCCCTCGCGCCCCAGGCGGGGCGGCGCCCCGAGCCGCCCCCGCTGCCCCTAGGCGTCCGCCGTTGCCATTAACGTCTCCGCCCGCCGGAGATTATAGGCGATACACTTGCACCAGAGTTCGGTCGCATTGCGCGCCAGCCCCCGGTAGCGCACCCGCGTGTAGTGATAGCTTCGCTTGAGGGTTCCAAAGACTTTCTCCACGGCCGCCCGCCGGGGCGCGATCAACGCATTGCGCCGCTGCTGCCACACCGGCAACCGGGCTTGATGTTTATGGGAGCGATGCATAATGCGGTCCTTAATCCCCTGGGCCTTGAGCCCCTGCCGGCGCCGCTGCGATTCATACGCCCGATCCGCATACACCGCCCCCTCATCCCCACTCACCAAGCGGTCGGCGACTTCGCTCTCGTACACCCGGGCCGTCGTCAGCCACGCCCGCCGGATCAGCCCTGAGTCCGCATCCACCCCCACATGCACCTTGTAGCCAAAGTGCCCCCGCCGCCCCCGTCCCCCGCGCGTCCACGTGGCCTCTGGGTCCCGCGGATTGCCCGCCCCCAGCCCCGCCGAGGGCGGCGGCTGCCGCACCTGCGCCGCCACCAGGGTCGCATCCAGCAATGTCCCCTGCTTCACCACCAAGCCCCGCGCTTCTAACTGGCGGCCCACTGCCCGGAATAACCGCTCGGCCACGCCCCGGCGCGTCACCTCCGCCCGAAACCGACTAATGGTCGAATGGTCCGGCGTCGGGTCCTGCAAGCCTAAGCCCACAAACTGCCGGAAGGAGAGCCGGTCCCCCAAGGCTGCCTCCATCTCGGGGTCCGAGGCATTATACCATTGCTGCAACAACAGCACTTTCACCATCAGCAGCGGGGGATAGCTCGGCCGGCCCGTCCGCTTCGCATACACCCCCGCCACCAGCGCCGCCAGCGGCTCCCAATCCACCAGCGCCGCGATCCGCTCCAGGCGCGCGTTGCGCCCCACCCCCGCCGCTAAGCCCGCCTCCCACTCGCTCCCCGCGCCCATCTGCCGGTGCATACTCGCCTCCTTGCCTCTCGCCTGTTCGTGATCCCCTAGCTTGCCGCAGACCACCCCCTTATGCAAAGGTCTCCTCAAGGGGGGAAGGAACTAACCCCCAACCCCTAACCCCTACCCTGAAAAAAGGAGGACAGCATGGCAGACAAGAATCTTGAGACGCAGATGCAGGAAATAGTTGACCGCGAAGCGATCCGCAACCTGCCTTTGCAGTATTGTCACTGCGTGTGGCAACAGGATTTGGACGGATACGTCAACCTCTTTACCGAAGACGGCGCGTTCTCGACCGACGACCCCAGCCTGCCGGGCGCACAGGGCCACGACGGCCTGCGCACCATGATCAAGGGCGGCCTGGCGATGCAGCCCCGGCCCTTCATCCATAACCACGTCATTGAGCTGAGCGGGCCGGACCAAGCCACGGGGACGTGTTATGTGGAAGTCCACATGAACCGCGAGGGCAAAAAGTGGGAGATGAAGGGCTGGTATAACGACGAGTACGCCAAGGTTGACGGCGAGTGGAAGTTCAAATCGCGTCGGATCACGACCGATTCCTTTGGCCCCAAGGACGAAGTTTAACAGAATCGGCAGCTCATTCCCTGGGCACCTCGGCATACACGCGCTGCATGGTGTCCAGGTGACCCTGCGCATCCAACCCGCCTCCGAGCGTGCGTAAACATATGTGGCTGAGGCCGGCCCGCTGCCAGCCGGTCACCCGGTCGCGCCATTCCGCTTCGCGGGGACCAACCACGGCTATACCGGCTTCGGTACCGATATCCTGTGAGCTCCGGCCGGCCGTTTCGGCTGCACGTAGAATATCAGCCTGTATGGCCGGGAACTCTTCCGGCGTACACAGCACAAACCAGCCGTCGGCCAGGCGTCCGATCCGGCGCCGAATGCGCGGGATGGGAACACTTTGCGCGCCAATCCAGAGCGGGATCGGCCGTTGGACCGGCAGCGGATTCAGACCGGCCTCAGACACCCGGTCCCAGCGTCCGTCAAATTCAACCCTGGGCTGCGTCCAGAGCTGCTTGAGGAGGCTCATCTGTTCCTCGCAACGATCCCCCCGCGTCTGGAAGTCCGCGCCCATAGCCTGGTATTCCTCAGCACTGGGACCGACGCCGATGCCGAGCCGCAAGCGGCCGCCGGACAGCACGTCCAACTCCGCGGCCTGCTTGGCGACCAGCACAGTCTGGCGCGAGGGCAGGACAATGACCGAGGGCACCAGTTCTATCTTTTGCGTGAGCGCCGCCACATAGGTCAGCAGCGTTAGCGGCTCGTGCACATAACCGCTATCGGGCCGGAGAACCTGATCCGGAACGCGTAAATGCGTATAGCCCAACTCGTCGGCCGTCTGGGCAAACGCCCTGATCGCTCCCACATCGCCCTGAAGCTCTCTCACCGGTAGTGAAATCCCAATTCTCATAAGTTTTCTCCTACTCGTTCAACCCCTTTTCGTGGGTGGAAGAGGACGGCGAAAGCCGTGTCGCACTTAGAATTTCAGCACCGCTTTCGCCGCCGTACGTTGGCGGTACGCGGCGTCCCAGCGTGTGAGATGCGGATAGTCTCCGATGAGGGCAAACTTGGCAAAGCGCATGAACTGCAAGGCCGCCTGAAGGGTGCAGTCGGCAACCGATACGCGATCACCTAAGAGCAGTGCGCGACCGTCGGCTAACACATTCTCGAAGTACTGAAATGCGACCGGTAGTGCTTGCTGGGCTTGGGCCGCAACCGCAGAATTAGGGGGAAGTCCGATGGGCGATTTCGTGGCATGGACATAACGCCCGATTTGAAGCAGCACCCGGAGATCGGCGATCCGTTCCAGCTCACGGGCGCGTATCCGTTCGCGCGTCCCATTCCCCCACATCGCCGGTTGGGGAAAGCACTCCTCCAAATACTCAATAATCGCCAGAGATTCGACAATGTAGTCATTGTCCGCAAGCTCCAGCACAGGCAGACTCCCAAACGGATTGCGCGCCAGATGATCTGCACTCTTTTGCTCATTTTTGAGCGCGTTGACAAGAACCTGTTTGATGTCCATCTCAGTCCCGGCGGCCGTTTTCTCGGCAATATACAGCATCACTTTGGTGGGGTTCGGTGCAGCGGGAACCATATAGAGTTTCATTCTGTCGGCTTTCTATAAATGCGATTTGCGTCCAATTTCACAATGTCGTGTACTACAGGCACAGCTCAGCCAGGACGCGCAGGGCTTCGACCTGATTCGAGCCAATAATCATGGTTGTGACGGGCGATGCTTTCCAGCGCGTGAGCTGTTCGGCGATATGTTCCCTGGGACCGACCAGGGCGACGGCATCGACAAACTCGTCAGGCACGGCCGCCTGGGCGGCCGCTTTCTGGCCCGAGAGATATAAATCCTGCAATGTTGTGGCCAGACCCTCATAGCCGAAGTTGCGGACATAGCTGTTATAGAAATTCTTGGTGCGAGCCCCCATGCCACCGATATACAAGGCCAGGCTGGCTTTAACTGGGGCACGACATTGGTCCAGATCGTCGCCCAGCACACACGTCACATACGGGGCGAGATCAAAATCCCGCAGACTCTTGCCGTTCTCGGCTGTGGCAAATCCGGCTTCGAGATGCGGGAGATAATACGATTCGCCCCAATCCGGGCTCATCCACACCGGGAGCAGACCATCGGCAATTTCTGCCGCCAGCGCAATGCCCTTGGGGCCAATTGAGGCGGTGTAGATTTTCATATCGGGCCGGCCATGAAGAATACTCTTCAGCGGCTTGCCCAGCCCGCTAGCATCCGGCCCGGCGTACGGAATCTGATATTCCTGACCGGCAAACTCAAGCCGTTCCTCACGGACCAGAATTTTGCGCAAAATCTCGACATACTCCCGATAGCGTTGGAGCGGCTTGCCATAGGGCACACCGTGCCAGCCCTCAATGACCTGTGGATTCGACGGCCCGAGCCCGATCAGAAAACGCCCGTCGGTCAAACCATCAAGCGTCATAGCGGTCATGGCCGTCATGGCCGGAGTGCGCGCCTGCATCTGCAAGATTCCCGCTCCCAGCTTGATTTTTGACGTACGCGCCCCAACAAAGGCCAAGAAAGAAACAACATCCGACCCCCAAGCCTCGCCAGTCCAGACCGAGTCAAACCCCAGGCGTTCGGCCTCCAGGATCACCTCCATAGTGTGCTCCATCTTCGGGCCTGAGTATCCGGTAACTAATCCAAGTCGCATCGCACTGCCTCCCGTGGGTTCGGACTATAGCGCTCACACGTCAAAGAGACAAAGGTGGGGAAAGGGTGTCGGTCAGCATATTGACATAAAATCTGTAACACTGTATCAAGTTGGTACAGTGTTACAGAAAAAGACATCGACACTTCGTGCGGTCCATACAGAAGCTCGGCGGAAGCGGATTATCGAGGCGGCGCGTAAGCTGATTGCAGAGGGCCGGCTTTCCATGCGCAAGCTTGGCTCTGAAGCTGGCGTGAGCGTGACCACACTCTATAATTTGTTTGGCAACAGCGACGGTATCGTGAGTGCACTCATTGATGACGCTATTGACCGGGTGGATGAAGCCCTAGAGCGAGAGGCGCAACGGGAGAACCCACTGGAACAGTGTCGCGCAGTTATTACCGTCAGTGTCCGCTGTATGGTTGAGGACGAGGCGGTCTACCGTCCGCTTGGTATTGCACACTATGAACGACTGGCTCGTGTCGGTGCAGAAGAACACCGTCTCTCAGACCGCGCCGCCGCTATATCCATGGTGGCGATTGAGCAAGCCATAAGCCAGGGCCAGCTTACAGATCAACTCGACCCGTATTGCCTGGCTCAACAGATGTATACAACCTGGAGCGGGCATTCATGCATTGGACATTTGGCCTCATCGGCGAGGACGAATTTCGCGCGCGCGCACTGTACGGGATGTATGTGGTTTTACTCGGTATTGCCACTGACACAGTCCGACAGCAGATCGCGGACCAACTGCATGGGCTGGAGCAGAGGCTTGGACAGTTCCGCAAGAAAAAACAATCAGAAGACGACCGATCTCGAACCGCAGCAACGCACCAATAAAAGAGGGAGCACGATATGCAGCACGAAATGCAAGTGTCAATTTTGAAGGAGCTGTTACAGAAACTCGATGACGATGTGAATGTAGACGCAGGAGTCCAATACAAGAGCCCGACCGCATTCTACACCTGCCCGGACCAGGCCCAAAAAGAGTGGGCGCTGTTCTTTCGTAATCACCCCCAGCTCATTGGACTCAGCGGCGATCTCCCTACGCCTGGGAGCTTTGTCACAACGGAAGACTTTGGCGTCCCCGTGCTGGCGACCCGTGACAAAGACGGTCAGTTCCGCGCGTTCGTCAACGCCTGCCGCCACCGTGGGTCACAGGTGGCGACCGAGGAACGTGGCGCAGCCTCCCGTTTTATCTGCCCATTCCACAACTGGACCTACTCCCCTGCTGGCAAACTCGTCGGCATTCCGCGCGAGAAAGACTTTGGCAGGATCGATCGTTCCTGCCACGGTCTCATCGAACTCCCTGCCGTCGAGCAGTATGGCATGCTGTGGGTGCATCCCAATACTGCCGGCACACTCGATGTCGCTGCGCTCCTGGGCGACTTCGCCCCGGAAATCGAGAGCTGGGATATTGGTCGGCTCAAGTACAAGAGCGTAGCGACCATGGATAAGCAGCTGAACTGGAAGCTGGCCAACGACACCTTTGGGGAGACCTACCACTTTTCCCGTTTACACGGCGGCACGCTCAACAATATCTTCTATGGAGACGCGATCGCCTACGAAGCAAACGGGCGGAATCACCGCTTTGTGTTCCCCTCACGCTCCATTGATCTACTCCGTAGCCTGCCGGAAGACCAGTGGGACATGGAGGGCATGGCCGTTGTGCTGTACTACTTCTTTCCGAATATTCAAATGACCGTCAACAAGGAAAATGTGACGATCTTTAAGATATATCCAGACAAGCAGGATATCGGGCGCTCCCTTACCCGCGTGTGCAACTATATCAGCCCCGAACTACAGGAGAGCATGGACACCGGTGGCCGGGTCGTTATCGACGGCACCAATGTCTACGATCAAGAGGCCCGCGATGGCGGGGATGAGGCGGTCTCGCCTGAGGCGGTCAATGAAATCGTGAACAGCACCCTGGAGCAAGAGGACTATTATGTCGGGGAAATGGCCCAAAAGGCAGCCGAAAGCGGGGCGTTGGAATACCTCATCTTCGGTCGCAACGAGCCGGCTCTGCACCATTTCCACACCAACTACCGTGACGCCCTCGGCCTGCCACCACTGGAACAGTTGTAAGTTGCTCAATCTGCTCTCGTGAACAGTATCTTTCCTGCTTTAGCGCCGTTCCTGTTCGCTGGCAACGTGCTGTACGGCCCTTTTCGCGGTTTGATAAAACTGAGGGAGATTAAGGTTCTGCGCAAGCTTCTGGCAACCCGCGAGATACACCTCGGTTGCCTCTTTGGCCCGACTCCCTGATATCTGCCTGGCAATGGCTTCAAGCGGGATATCGGTCTGGGCAGCCAATTCAGAAAGTGAAGAGACGCCTGCGTTGTACTGTTCGACCGCCCATTTCAGAAGGACTTGCTCGGCCGCTTCTTCACCCACTCTGGCAAGAAATGCCCCCTGTGACTGGTGTAAGAGCTTTGCTGCTCTATCGATATAGAGACCTGCTCGGCGGTCTAAACGTACAGACACGGCCTTGAGTCTGGTCGCCATTTTTATTCCCTTCATTTCTTTGTCAGGAGCGTTGCAATCTGGGTCAGCGCTAAGGCAATGAGCTGGGGGCTCACCGTCCCACGAGCCGCCAACCGAGCGAGAGCGGTAAGAACCTCAACCTCGCTGAGTAGTGCCCGACTATAGAGAGCCACTGTATAGGTCGGAGTTGACACAGGAGCAAGACCCATCTCTTCCGCTACACGCGATGGTCGGAGATCATCAATGAGCAGTGTCCAAGCTCTGTCTTGCGCTGCTAAACTGATCGCCTCCCGTTCTCCAGGGCCGAACCGCTCAAGGATGCTGGCCTTCGGAGTTTCTACTCGAATTCGCTTTTCCTCAATCAGGGCGTGGAGTCTAGCGCCACCAGGATACGTCTTTGGTAGCTCCTGAGCTATGGTCGGCCCAATCGTCAACTCGTAGTCCTCCAGAACATAGTCTACCACGCCCCCAGCGATGGCATTTATCCAGAACGATGAATCCAGTGTTGCCTTTTGCTTCACCGAGTAAAGTATGCCCGCCCGAAATCGATTTGGAAAGAAGGACAGAGTCCCTTGACGCATTGATTCTTCCCACCTCAGCGTTTACGATTCGGACACCTTCCTGCGGGAGTCCGGCCTGTGTGGAGAACCGTTTCGTAAAGGAGTGCACCCATGGCAACGGCCAGTAAAATTGATGCCATCCCCCTGCCGCCCACGGAGGCAGCGTTTGACCCCATCACTTTCAGTGTGATCCGCAACCGCTTTGAAGCCATCGGTCAGGAGATGACCCTGGCCATGGAGCAGACGGCCTGGACCTCGGTCATCGCCCTGGCCCGCGACTACTCGTGCATGATCTACGACGCCCACTCCAGCGGGCCGCGTCAGGTCACCATGGCCGATTGCCTGCCCATCCACTGCAACAGCATTCGGACCCTGCTGATGGAAATCGTCTCCGTGTTTGGGGACGATATTCACGACGGCGACGTGTATATGTCGAACGACCCCTACCGGGGCAACACCCATATCCCGGACCTGGTGACGGCCCAGCCGGTCTTTGTGGACGGCCGGCAGGTGTTCTGGACCGTGGCGCGCGGCCATCAGCTCGATACCGGCGCTATCGAAGCGTCGAGCATCGTGCCGGCGGCCAAGACCATCTTCCAGGAGGGCATCGTCATTCCGCCGACCAAGCTGATCGACCGCGGGGTCGAACGCCACGATATTGTCGAGCTGTATCTGGCTAATGTGCGCTATCGGGACGCCCTGCACGGCGACCTGCGCGCTCAGCTCGGGGCCTGCGGGGTGGCCCGCAAGGGCCTGATCGAGCTGTGCGAGCAGTACGGTCGCGACGAGGTGGTGCGCTATAGCGATGGGCTGATGGACTACGCCGACCAGCGCGCCTCGGAGGAGTTCCGCTCGATTCCCGACGGCATCTACCACGGCGAGACCTGGACCGACACCGACGGCAATGGGGCGACCGATATTCCGATTCGGGCCACCATCACCAAGAAGGGCGCGGATATCCACGTCCACTACAGCGGTGGGCCGCCGTCCACCGGCTCGTTCAACGCGACCTATGCGGTCATGATGGCGACTTCGACGATCCCCTTCCTGTACTATATTGACTCCGACATTCCGCATAACCACGGTGTGCTGCAACACATCAGCGCCAATGCCGACGACAACACCATCTGCCTGGCCAAGTGGCCGGCGGCGGTGGCCGGGGCAACCCAGAATCCGGCTGACCCCATGCACGAGGTGATCAATATCGCCATGGCCGAGGCCATCCCCGAGCGCGTGCCGGCCGGCGGAGCGCACACCGCCCACGTCCCGAACTTTAACGGGGTTGATGCGAGAACCGGCAAGGAGTGGGGCTGCATGTTGTTCAACAGCGGCGGCGGCCAGGGCGCGGCCAAGAACGCCGATGGGTGGCCGGTCCTGTGCACCATCGCCGGCATGGGCGGGTTGACCTCGGCTTCGATCGAGCAGTTGGAGCTGCTGTATCCGATCCGTGTCGAGCAGAACGAGATTGAAACTGACGCCCTGGGTATGGGCCAATGGATCGGCGGCCCCGGTCTGCGCACCCGCTATCGGCCGATTGCCGGTGACATGGAGTGTGTCGGCTTTGGCGAGGGCTTGAAGAACCCGCCGCACGGGGTGAACGGCGGGACCATGAGCCCAGGCGGCGGCATTTATATCGAGCACGCGGACGGCAGCCGGACGTTCACCTCCTCTGCGGGACAACTGCTGATTCGCGAAGGCGAGACCTGGAATGGGGTATCCGCGGGCGGCGGTGGCTGGGGCAACCCGCTTGACCGCGACCCGGAACAGGTGCGCCGTGATCTGCGGGATGAGTGGATCAGCGCAGACACGGCCCGCAACGTGTTTGGGGTGGTGGTCAAGGACGATCTTGAGCGCAGCCTCGACCTGGCCGCGACCGAAAAGCTCCGGGCCGAACTGCGTCAGAACGAGCGTCCGATGATCGAGCCGACCACGCCGGCTGCCGGCACCTGGACGCAGCAGCACATGCGTCCCGCTGATCGCTATCTCGAAGCCCCGACCATCGCCCGGAACTTCAGCGATACGCCGCAGGAGACGTAAACATGGGGCATCGAGTCGGTATTGATATCGGCGGCACCTTCACCGATGTGGTCCTGTTGCGCGACGACGGCCGGTTCCACGTCTATAAAGAAGACTCGACTCCTGACCAACCGCTGCTGGCGATTACGCGGGGGCTCGCCGGCATGGCCGAGGAAGCCGGCACCACGGTCGCCGCACTGCTGCGTGAGACGGAATTTCTGGTGCATGGCCAGACCATGGCGACCAATGCCCTGATCCAGCGCAACGGTCCGGTCATTGGCCTGCTGTGCACCCAGGGGCTCCGCGACATCATGTATCTGGGCCGGGGCGGGAAGCCCGAGCGATTCAACATCCACCTCCAGAAGCCCGAGGACTTTATTCCGCGCTATTTACGCCTGGGCATTCCCGAGCGAACTGGCGCGGACGGCTCCGAGGTCCTGCCGCTCGACGAAGAGGCGGTCCGCGCCGCGGCCCAGCGACTCGGCGCCCACGGCGTCAAGGCGGTGGCAGTGGCCTATCTGTGGTCTATCGTCGATCCGAGCCACGAAAAACGCACCGCCGAACTCGTGCGCGAGGAGCTGCCCGGCGTCGATGTGCTGTGCTCCTGCGATGTCCTGCCCGAGATTCGCGAGTGGGAGCGCACCTCGGCGACCGTGCTGTCGGCCTATATCGCCCCTCTTATCGGCGACTATCTGCGCGCCTTTGAGAAAGAGATGGCGGCCGGCGGCCTGCCCCATCCGCCCCAGATCATGCAGGTCAATGGCGGCTGTGCGTCGGTTGAGGATCTTTTGGCCCGGCCCGTCAACGCGGTGGCCTCGGGCCCTGCGGCCGGGCCGGCCGCGGGCGCGCACTATGCCTCGGATACCAAAGCGCCCGACCGGCTGATCATCATCGACATGGGCGGGACCAGCTTCGACGTCTGCATGCTGCGCGACAACGAGCCGGTCATGTCGACCGATATCAAGGTCGCCCACCAGCCCATCGGGGTGAACGGGGTCGAAGTGCTGTCGATCGGCGCCGGCGGCGGCTCGATTGCCTGGCTCGACAGCGGCAAGGCCCTGCGGGTCGGGCCGCAGAGCGCGGGTTCTCAGCCGGGTCCGGCCTGTTACGGCCGGGGTGGCCGTGCGCCGGCGGTCACCGACGCCAACCTGGCCGTGGGGCGGATGTCGGCCGGGGCGTTTCTGGGCGGACGGCGTTCCCTCGACGAGAGCCTCGCACAGCGGGCCATTGCCGAACATATTGCCACGCCGTTGGGACTGTCCGTCCGCGAGGCCGCGGCCGGCATCCTGACCATCGTCAACTCGAATATGGCCTCGGCCATCCGAGCGGTCTCGATTGAGCGCGGCATCGATCCCCGTGACTATGTGATGGTCGCCGGCGGCGGGGCCGGCGGCCTGCACGCAGCTGAATTGGCCCGTATGCTGGAGATCGGCGAGGTGCTGATTCCGCGCTCCGCGGGTGGGCTGTGCGCCTTCGGCATGGCGGTCACGCCGGTGCGGCACGACTATGTGCGCCTCCACCACTGCTATACGAATCAGTCAGGCGTGGCCACGGACATCGCCGGGGTGTTTGACGACTTGATCGCCGAGGGCGGCGCTCATCTTGAGGAGGAGGGCTTTCAGCCCGAAGAGATTCGGTTTGCCCGACACCTGGAGGGACGCTATCCGGGCCAGGTCCATAACCTGACCGTACCGCTGCCCGAAGGACCGATTGACACGGGCCTCTTGCGGCGACTCGAAGCCGACTTTCATGACGAGCACGAGCGGCGCTTTACCTATGCGATGCGCGACCAGCCCATTGAGTGCCTGCACTGGCGGATCGCTGCCACCGGCAACCGCCCCGCGCCTGAGGGACGGCTGGCCACACAGTCTGCGGGCCGGCCACAACCGACCAGCCGACGCATGGCCTATATGGCTGGGGTCAATGCCGAGGTGGAAACCGAGGTGTATCGGGGAGACGCGCTGGCGGCGGGTGACCGGCTCACCGGTCCGGCCATCGTTGAGTTCGCCACGACCACGGTGGTCGTCAACCCGGCTGACCGGCTGGCCGTCCAGGCCGACGGCAGTGCTCTGCTGACGATTGCCCTCTAAAAAAGGAGACAGCATGCCGGGTGTCATGATCGTGACGGGTGGAAGTCGCGGTATTGGAGCCGCTATTGCACGGCGGGCGGCGCGGGCCGGGTTTGACGTGTGCGTCAATTATGCGCGGGCCAAGGATCGGGCCGAAGAGGTGGTCCACACTGTGACTCAGGCCGGGCAACGGGCGATTGCCGTGCAGGCTGATGTAGGAACGGAAGAAGGGGTGGTTGAGTTGTTTCGCCGGACCGATGCCGAACTCGGTCCGGTCACCGCCCTGGTGAATAATGCCGCCATCGACTATGAGACCGCGGTCGTCGACGCCAGGCTGGAGCGTATCCAGGGCGTTTACAATCTCAATATCTTCGGCGTGTTCGTCAGTGCCCGTGAAGCCATTACACGCATGTCCACCAAACGCGGGGGCGGCGGCGGCGTAATCGTCAACGTCGGCTCCATTGCCTCGCGCTACGGCGGGCTGCCCGGCGATGTGGTCTATGCCTCCAGCAAGGGCGCGCTGGATGCCTTTACCCTGGGCCTGTCCAGGGAAGTCGGGCCCGAGGGGATTCGGGTCTGTTGCGTGCGGCCCGGCATTACCCGGACGGAAATTTTTGAAGCGAGTATCGGCATTGAGCGGGCCGAAGCCATTGCCAAGGCGCAGACGGTCCTGGGGCGCATCTGCGAACCCGAAGAAGTGGCCAATCTGGTGGTGTGGCTCTGCACGGATGAGGCCTCGTATGTCACGACGACGATCTACGATATTTCAGGCGGACGCTGAACGGGACACGTGAATAAAGGAGAAACCAGCATGACCAGCGCCATACAGGATATACGGCAAGACGACGTGCAGACTGTCCCCACGCATCCCCTGGACCCGCTGAGCCGGAGCGAGATTGAGCGCGGGGTGGCCATACTGAAAGGCTCGGGCGAGCTGAGCGGCCAACTCGCCTTCTCCAGCGTCAGCCTGGTGGAGCCGCCCAAAGATGAGGTCAAGACCTTTACCCCAGATACCCCTTTTGCTCGGGTGCTACGCTTTCTGGGGGTGGACGAGTATGCCAACGGCCGGCCGGCCGGCAGTTTTGCGGCGCGGGTCAATATCACGACCGGAGCACTGCTTGAGGTGCAGCGCCTCAGCGACGGACAGGTGCCGTTTGGGGGCCTGGACCTCATGCAGTCGATCAAGATCACCAAAGCCGACCCGGCCTGGCAGGCCGCGGTGAGACGCCGCGGGGTCGAGGATATGCGCCGGGTGCAAATCGATATGTGGCCGGGCAGTGGCCCCCTCCCCGATGGCGTGGACCCGAGCCATCGCCTAGCCCGGACGATTGCTTTTGTGCGTGAAGACAAAACCGACAACGGCTATGCCCGTCCGCTCCAGGGCCTGATTGCCCACGTGGACCTGACCGCCGGCCGGGTGGTCCATCTGGAAGACCACGGCGCGGTCGCCCTGCCGCCGGAGAGTGGGCGGTACGAGGCCAGCCATCAGCCTTCACTGCGGACCGACCTGAAACCCATTGCCATTACCCAGCCCGAGGGGCCGAGCTTCCACGTCGATGGCTACGCGGTGGAATGGCAGAAATGGTCGTTCCGGGTTGGCATGCACCCCCAGCACGGCCTGGTTCTACACACCCTGAGTTATGACGATGCCGGGGAGCGGCGGTCCATTCTGTATCGGGCCTCGCTGGCGGACATGGTGGTGCCCTATGGCGACCGCGACCCCATGCACACCTGGAAACATGTGTTGGATGCCAGCGAAGCGAGTGTGGGCAATCTGGCCAATTCACTCACCCTGGGCTGCGACTGTCTGGGCGAAATCCATTACTTTGATATGCCCACGCTGCTGGCCGACGGGTCCGTCTATACGATCGAAAACGCCATCTGCATGCACGAAGAAGATTACGGCGTACTGTGGAAGCACCGGGACCTGCTGTCCGCGACCACGGAAGTGCGGCGCTCGCGACGTTTGGTGATCAGCTCGTTCTTTACGGTCGGGAATTATGAGTACGGCTTCTTCTGGTATCTCTATCTGGACGGGACGATTCAGATGGAGGTCAAGCTGACCGGTATCGTCGGAGTCAGCGCGGTGGAAACCGGGGCCGAGCAGCCCGAGTTCGCTCCGCTGATTGCGCCCAACCTGGCCTCCCCGATTCACCAGCATCTGTTCTGTTTCCGGCTCGATTTTGATGTGGACGGCGAGCGCAACTCGGTCTACGAGGTCGATGTCGAACCCGTACCGCCCGGGCCGGACAATCCGCACGGAACGCAGTTCCGCGCCAGGACGACGCTCCTGGCAGCCGAGGATGAGGCGCGGCGGGATATTGAGCCGCGGGCCAGCCGGAGCTGGAAAATCGTCAACCCGCAGCGGACAAACCGGCTGGGGGTGCCGGTCGGCTATAAGCTGCTGGCCGGCGCCACGCCGACGCTGTTTGCCCAGGCGGACTCCTATGTCGGGCAGCGGGCCGGGTTTGCCCAGCATAATCTGTGGGTCACCGCGTTTGCGCCGGACGAACTCAGCGCGGCCGGCGACATCACGCTCCAGAGCCCCGGCGGTGAGGGCCTGCTGCGCTATTCACGCCAGCGTAATATCGAGAACACCGACATCGTTGTCTGGCATACCTTTGGCCTCACCCATATTCCGCGCCCCGAAGACTGGCCGGTCATGCCGGTCGAGTATGCCGGCTTCAGCCTGGTGCCGGTAGGTTTTTTTGAACGCAGCCCGGCCCTGGACGTGCCGCCGAGTAAGCATGGCTGCAGATAGTCTGATCCCTCACCCCTGGAACGGGTGCTGCAAATGAGACTGCCCGTTGATGGACAGACTGACAGGTCCTTCGACTTCGCCCCTACGGAGCTCCGCTCAGGACGAACGGGGCCTTTCCCTCACCACAGTCGATTGACGCCGTAACGGTCGAAGGCCGCATCAACCGACACGATTACCAAATCACGCGCCAGAGCCTGGGCGATGAGCATACGGTCGAACGGGTCGCGGTGCGGGCCGGGCAGTCGCCCGGCACGTTCGGCATCAGCGACGCTGATCGTCAGTTCCCCGAAGCCCTGACCGGCAATACTCCCGGCGACATCGACCGCTGCAACTGCGCCCTCCGGCAGTCTGCCGAGCCGGTACTTCGTGGTGATTTCCCAGGCGGACGCCGCACTGACGACAATATCGTTCTCCTCATCCGCAATTGCCCGGTACGCCGTTCTGGATAGACGCCGGCTGTCCGCAAGCCACCACAGAAACGCATGGGTGTCCAACAGCGCCCGCATTCTACTGCCCTTCCCACGCCCTCAATTCCGCCTCGGACAACGGCTCGAAGAAGTCCTCGGGTATAGCGATCTTGCCTTTGAGGACATCCGGCTGTCGCTTGCTCCGGGGCTTACAGCGGACGAGCCGCGCGACCGGCTCACCCCGGCGGGCAATCACGACTTCCTCCCCGGCCTCGACGCGCGCCAGGAGTCGGGAGAGTTGGGTCTTGGCTTGGTGAACGTTGACGACGGACATAGGCTTTCACCTCGGCTAAGTAAGAATCTAGCTAGTAATATAGCTAGATTGGAAAAGGTGGACAAGAAACTTATCCGATTGACATGTGGTAAACATGCAAATAGGCTTGGCACATGTCAAAAATGATTCAGTTGCGGAACGTTCCCGATGCATTGCATCGGGTCCTCAAGTCCAGGGCGGCCTTGGCCGGGAAGTCGCTGTCTGACTATCTCATTGCAGAGATACAGCGCCATGCCGAGTATCCAACCATAGAAGAACTCCGCCAACGCCTCCACACTCGCACCCCGGTGCGCCCCACCCCCTCGCCAGCCCACATTGTCCGCGAAGAACGGGACGGACGGTGATCGTTGTTGACGCTTCGGCAATCCTGGAATTGCTCCTGGATACAGCCGCCGCGCTGGACATTGAAACTCGACTTTTCGGAACTGCTGAGTCCCTGCATGC
This sequence comes from uncultured Binatia bacterium (SeqCode), assembly GCA_965232605.1. Lineage (GTDB taxonomy): Bacteria > Desulfobacterota > Binatia > Bin18 > Bin18 > Bin18. Next base: position 313,695 of record CBDDQA010000002.1, read on the forward strand.
GCCCCATCTGCTCGATCTTGAGATTGCGCAGACCCTCCGTCGCTACGTGTCTGTTGGCAAGCTGACACCGCAACGGGGGGAGCAGGCGCTGACCGACTTGGCCGATTTTCCGATTATTCGGTATCCGCATGACCTTTTTCTGTCCCGCATTTGGGCACTGCGTCACAATGTCAGCGCCTGTGATGCGGCATATTTGGCGTTGGCGGAATCGCTGCCCGCACCATTGATTACCTGTGACACTCGATTGGCTGCCGCGCCCGGTCATCGGGCGAGCGTTGAGCTTGTCCAGGCCAGACGCGCCTAGCGCAATTCCCGCTTCCGTGTACCCGCCCGTCATTCCCACGAAAGAACGTCACCCCCGTGAAAACGGGGGCAGTTGAGACAATTGTCGTAGAGATGATGCCGAAGCAATTTCCGCCAAGATGGCCCGTAGCTCATTTCGTTCGGCCTCATCTGTCACACTCCTATGCTTGACAGACGATTTCCGGTCTTTCAAGCTAGGCCGTGAAGTGGGCCTGTGAGAAAAAAGGGGACAGCATGATTGCACTGACCGTAAACGGAACGGAACACCGCGTTGATGTCGGCTCGGACATGCGGCTGCTGTGGGTTTTGCGCGATATCCTGGGACTGACCGGAACGAAATTCGGCTGTGGCATGTCCCTGTGTGGAGCCTGCACCGTCCATCTGGATGGCGAACCGGTGCGCTCGTGCGTCATACCGGTCTCCGTTGCCGCGGGTAAGAAGATTACGACCATAGAGGGACTCTCCACAGATGGTAGCCACCCCCTACAGCAGGCGTGGGTCGAACATCAAGTGCCGCAGTGCGGGTATTGTCAGACCGGCATGATTATGTCCGCTGCGGCCCTGCTGAAGAAAAAACCCCAGCCAACCGACGCGGATATCAACGAAGCCGTGACGAATATCTGCCGCTGTGGGACGTATACGCGTATTCGGGCCGCCATTCATACGGCCGCCAAAAAATCTGGCTCGAACAACGGGATGAAGGGATAAGGACGCGCCAATGAAACAGATACCGAACATGTCCCGGCGTTCGTTTTTATTACGCTCGGCCGCGGTCGGGGGCGGACTGCTCCTGGAAGTGACGCTTCCCAAGTCTTCTGTGGCCGAGGCGGAGCCGGCGAGTGCTCAAGCTGGGACCAGTCCCGAGGTGACCGCCTGGGTCCTGATTCGGCCGGATGATACCATCATCATTCGCGTCGCACGGGTGGAAATGGGCCAGGGCAATTTTACCGGCCTGCCCATGCTGGTAGCCGAAGAACTCGGCTGTGACTGGAGTAAAGTCCAGGCCGAATATGCGTCAACCAGCGAGCATCTGCGGCGCAATCGGATTTTTCGGACCATGCTCACCGGCGGCAGCCGGTCGATCCGGGACAGCCAGGAGTATTTGCGCACGGCAGGGGCCGCGGCCCGGCTGATGCTGACCAGCGCGGCCGCGCGGCGCTGGGGCGTGCCGGTCGCGGAATGTGTCGCCGCGAACAGTACCATCACCCATACCCCAACCCAGCGACAGCTCAGCTTTGGAGCGGTGGCGGCCGAGGCGGCCACGCTCGACATCCCCGAAAATCCGCGGCTCAAAGACCCCGCGGACTGGACCCTTTTGGGCCAACCGGCCGCCCGGTTTGATATCCCGGATAAGGTGACGGGCAAGACCGCATTTGCGATTGATACCCGGCTGCCCGGCATGGTCTATGCCGCGATTGCCCAGTGTCCGGTGTTCGGCGGCAGCCTGAAAAGCGTGGACACAAAAAAAATTGCCGACATGCGCGGGGTGGTCAAGGTCGTCCGCCTGGAAGACGCGGTCGTCGTCGTTGCCAAAGAGAGCTGGTGGAACGCGCAGCAGGCACTTCGCGCCCTGCCGATTGAGTGGGATTTTGGGGAGCACGCCCAGGTCAGCAGCGACAGCATCCTGGAGTTTCTGCGCGAGGGCATCCAACTCGAAAAGGCGCCGGTCTCACGTCAGCAGGGCGATATCGACAGCGCGTTTGCCAGCGCGGCCACAACGCTCGAAGCCGACTATTATGCCCCCTATCTTGAGCACGCCACCATGGAACCGCAGAACTGTACGGCGCTGTATACGGAGCAGCGGGTTGACGTCTGGGCGCCGGCTCAGAACAGCGAAGCGACCGCGGCCGTGACGGCTGAAACCGCGGACGTTCCGGTCAGTCGGGTCGAGGTCCACAAGGTCCATCTCGGCGGAGGCTTTGGGCGGCGCGGGCTGTATATTGAGTTTGTGCGCCAGGCCGTCAGGATTGCCAAAACCATGCCCGGCACGCCGGTGCAATTGATCTGGTCCAGAGAAGAGGATATCCAGCACGGCCGCTATCGGCCGGTGGCCCTGGTTCGCATGAGAGCCGCGCTCAACGCGTCCGGGGAACCAACCGCCTGGACCGTGCGCCAGGCCGAACAGTCGATTTTCAGTGCCGTCCGCCCCCATCTGATTCGGGACGGGGTTGATATCGTCGGTGTCCGGACTTTTGCCGACGCGCCGTATGCCTTTCCGAACATGTATATGGAATACGCTATGCGCAATACCCACGTGCCGCCAGGGCCGTGGCGAGCGGTGGCGCATACCCATAATCCGTTCTTTCGGGAGAGTTTTATCGATGAGTTAGCCCATGCGGCCGGGCAGGACCCGTACCAGTTTCGACGGACCCTCCTCCAGACCCCCCAGGCGTCGAAGGACCTGGCCATTCTGGACGCGGTCGCCGAGGCCGCCGGATGGGGCAGTCCGCTGCCGGAAGGCGTGCACCGCGGGATTGCCGTGCAGGACTCCTATGCGAGCTATACCGCGGCGGTGATTGAGGCCTCGGTCAATGGCACGGGTGAATTGACCATCCATCGCGTGGTTGTCGGCATTGACTGTGGGTATGTGGCCAATCCCGACTCGGTCCGAGCCCAGCTCGAAGGCAGCGTCGTCTACGGCCTGACCGCCGCGCTGTACGGAGAGATCACCATTAAGGAGGGTCGGGTTGAACAGTCGAATTTTCATGACTACCGGATGATGCGGCTGGCCGAGATGCCCGCGGTTGAGGTGCTCCTCAAGCCGACCGGCGGTTTCTGGGGCGGCGTGGGCGAGCCGGGCATGGCTCCGCTTGCGCCGGCTCTGTGTAATGCCATCTTTGCGGCAACCGGCAAGCGCATTCGTTCCTTGCCGTTAAAGAATCATGATTTACGCCCGGCCTGATCGCCTGTCACGGCGACACGTGCTCGTTGGTCTGCTGGGCTGCCTGCTCGTGCCGCTCGGGACGGCGCGGGCGGCAGACGCGCTGCCCGAGAAGCTCGTGCCGCTCATTCGTGAGGCAACCGGAGGGGCGCTGCCCCAGGCTGGCCGCGTTGCACTGAGCCTGCCGACCCTGGCCGAGAGTGGCCATTCCGTTCGGCTGCGGGTCCGGGTCGAGAGTCCCATGACACCCCAGGCCCATGTGAAGCGGATTCATATTTTCTCGGAAAAGAACCCCAGGCCGCTTATTGCCCGCTTCTCGCTGGGGCCGCGGGCCGGACGGGCCGAGGTCCACACCCGGATTCGACTGGCCGGCACCCAGCAGGTTGTTGCGGTTGCGGTCATGAACGACGGCACGGCCTGGATGGCCAGCGCGGAAGTCGTTGTCACGGCCGCGGCCTGTGTTGAGGGAAGCTGAGCGGACGGCATGGCCACGGCGAGAATCAAAGTCCCTGAAGTTGTCAAGCGCGGAGCGGTCTTTGAGGTGCGTTTGCTTATCCGTCATCCCATGGAAACGGGCTTCCGGTACAACAACGTGGGCCAGAAGATTCCCAAAAACATCGTGCATACCGTCCGGTGCCTGTACAACGGGGCGGAGGTTTTTCATGCGGAACTTTTCCCTGGGATTGCCGCCAATCCGTATTTCTCGTTTTTTACCACAGCCGAAGGGTCGGGTGAGTTGGAGTGTGTGTGGACAGACGACACCGGAGTCACGGCATCCGAGCGTGTCGCGCTCACGGTCAGCGAATGAGACGGACGCTTGTCTCTACCTGGCAACTCTGCGTCCTGCTGACGGGACTGCTGGCGGCCCCTGCCCTGGTGAGCGCAGCCCCAATCCCGGCCCGCGGTGTGGCCTGGGCGCAGGCGTGTGCGGCCTGTCATGGCCCTGACGGGCAGAGTCAGGGCGCCATTCCCGGGCTGGACAGATTATCACCCGAGGACTTCAGAACGGCCATGCGGGCGTTTCGGACCGGAGCGCGTCAGGGGACGGTGATGAATCAGATTGCCACAGGGCTGAGTGAGGCCGACCTTGAGGCAGTAACGGCGTATTTTGTAAGGATGCCGGCACGTTGAGCGGGGTGGCCTACTGGTCCGAAGCCCCCTCACCCCCGCATCAAGTGCGGGGCAGGCTCTCGCCCTCTCCCCCAAGGGGCGAGGGAATCAATGTTTGACCCATGTTCCCCTCTCTCACCCGCCGTCAATTCTTCGGCCTGGCCGGAATGCTCCCTTTTACTCGTCTGCCGACCGGCCGGGCACGGGCGAATACTCGGGCCAGGGTCGTCGTTGTCGGCGGTGGTTTTGGCGGGGCGACCTGCGCAAAGTATCTGCGTCTGGCCGACCCAAGTCTTGAGGTCACGTTAGTGACCCCGCAGCCTCAGTTTGTCACCTGTCCGTTCAGCAACGTGGCCCTGATTGGCCTGCGCCCGCTCGCTTCATTGACTCATACCTATCAACGGCTCCGAGAACGCTATGGCGTACAGATTGTCCATGCTCAGGCTCAGGGCCTTGATCCAACCGCACAGTGCCTCACCCTGAGTGACGGGAGTGCTTTGGTCTATGACAAACTTGTTTTATCCCCCGGTATCGAGTTGCGCTGGGACGCAATAGAAGGCTACGACGCTGAGGCCAGTACGGTGTTCCCGCACGCCTGGCAGGCCGGTTCGCAAACGCGGCTGCTACGCCGCCAACTGGAAGCCATGCAAGACGGCGGGCTGGTGGTGATCAGCGCACCGGAGACGCCCTACCGCTGTCCGCCGGGGCCGTATGAGCGGGCCAGCCTGATTGCCCACTATCTCAAAACCCACAAGCCACAATCAAAAGTCCTGGTGCTTGACGCCAAGGACAGCTTTACCAAGGACAGACTGTTTCTGGCCGCGTGGGAGCGGCTCTATCCAGGCATGCTCGAATGGGTGCCCGGCGCACAGGGCGGGCGGGTCACCCAGGTCGATACCCGTAGCGGTATCGTTCGCACCGAGTTTGACGAGTACAAGCCCGCGGTCGCGAACATTGTTGCCCCGCAGCGCGCGGCGGCGATTGCACGGGCGGGCGGCCTCGACGCGGGTACGGGCTGGTGTCCGGTACACGGCAGCACATTCGAGTCCCGCGTACACGCCAATATTCATATTATTGGCGATGCGGCTATCGCCAACCCCATGCCCAAATCCGCCTTTAGCGCCAATAATCAGGCCAAGGTCTGCGCCGCGGCCATTGTGGCCCGACTTCGTGGCGAGCCGCTTGTACAGCCGGCCTTGATGAATACCTGCTACAGCCTGGTTGCGCCTGACTACGGCATCTCTATCAGTGCGGTGTATGCCGTTGACAACGACACGATTCAGGTCGTCCCAGGGTCGAGTGGCACGAGTCCGCTTGACGCGCCGGAGACAAGCCGCGCGCTCGAAGCGGCCTACACTCGCTCGTGGTACGCCAATATTACCGCCGATACGTTTGGGTAAAAGTGACGCGACGATGTACGGCGGCTATTGGACAGCGTTTGTCATGCGGGTGGGGGTCGGACTTCTTGTGCTGGGCGCTCTCTACGCTCAGGGGAGTCAGCAGTCCGACGGCCCGCAGACCCGGTATGAAGAGATTCCCACCCCCTTGACCGAGCGGCCCGGCGACGCGGAGCGGGGACGACGCATTGTGCTCGACCGGGAGCGCGGCGATTGCGTGGTGTGTCATGCCCTGCCGCAAAGAGGAAACGTGTCTTCCAATAGGCAGGCAGATGTTGACACGTTTCCTCTTTTGCCCGAACGTCGCTTCCACGGCACGGTAGGACTGCCTTTGGACAATATCGGGAATCGCTATACCGCCGCTGAGTTGCGCCTCCAACTGCTCAACCCCAAAGCGCTGAACCCGCACTCCATCATGCCGGCGTATCATACGCTATCGGGCCTGCACTCCGTACTCAAAGCCTACCGGGGCAAGCCAATCCTCGGTGCACAGGAAATCGAAGATGTCGTGGCCTATCTCCTGACGCTTCGCTCTGAAGCTCCACCGACTGAAAAGGCTCCTCAAACCCCGAGCAGTCCGCAGCCCGAGACTTCCCCGTACAGTGTCGAAGGTCGTCGCTCCGGTTATGCCTATCTGTCGGAGGAACATCGGCAGTTACAGGATGATACGTTTGGCAATCCGGGGATGTTATGGGTCGAGCGTGGCCGCGCGTTATGGGACCGGACCCAAGGAGACAACCAACAGGCGTGTGCCAGTTGTCATGGAGACGCGGCAACTAGCATGCGTGGGGTGCGTACCCGCTACCCACAATTCGATCTACGCACGGAGAAACTCATCAATCTGGAGCAACGGATTAACCGCTGTCGCACGGAGCAGCTCCGGGCCGCAGCCTATCCGTATGAATCCGAAGCCCTGTTGGCGCTCAGTGCCTTTGTGAGTTTTCAGTCACGCGGGATGCCGCTGAGTGTGGACATCGGGGGACCGGCCGCACCGTTTTTCGAGGCGGGTAAGGCGTTCTTCATACGCCGTCGCGGCCAACTCGACATGGCATGCAGTCATTGCCACGACGAGTATGCCGGACAGCGCCTGCGGGGTGAGGTCGTCAGCCAGGGCCAGACCAACGGCTTCCCCGTCTATCGGCTGAGCTGGCAAACGCTGGGGTCAACGCACCGCATGTTTGCCTGGTGCAACACCGCGGTCCGCGCCCAAGCCCTGGCCCACGGGGCCGACGCCTACGTGAATCTCGAATTGTATCTGGCCTGGCGCGGTCGCGGCCTGCCGGTAGAAACACCGGGGGTACGCCGGTGAAGGGGAGGCATTGAAAGCGTTTTCTCCTTCCTTCTACGCAACGCTCTCTTCCATGGAGTCGGCAGGGCGCCGGGTGAGCGGGTATGGCCGAATTCTCTTCAGTTCCTTGGCCTCTGAGCGCTGGGCATGGTACAGGTCCCAGCGGAGCTGAAGGTTCAGCCAGAAAGCGGCAGAGGTGCCAAAGAATTTCGCTAAACGCAGGGCCGTTCCCGGGCTTACGCCGCGTCGCCCTCGCACCAACTCGTTAATCCGCTGATATGGCACATGGAGCTTTGCTGCAAGCTCACGCTGGGTTACGCCCATCGGGCGCAGGAATTCCTCCAGAAGCATTTCTCCCGGATGGGTTGGAGAACGATGGGTTGGAATACGAACCATGTTTTCTCCTCTTGATAGTCTTAATGGTAGTCAGTGATCTCGACCTGAACCGGGCCGGTCTTTGTCCAAGTAAAGCAAATCCGGTACTGCGCATTTATGCGTATGCTCTGCTGTCCCCTCCGGTTTCCTAAGAGCGCCTCTAAATGATTGCCTGGAGGGACCTTCATTTCTTCGAGTGCTTCGGCTGAGTCCAGTTGATCAAGCTTACGACCTGCGACCTTCCAAAGTGAGAGAGGGCAGCACTTCATTGCGTTTTTCGTTCGTCTGCCGTTGAAGACATCTTCCGTTCCAGTGTTTTTGAACGACTGAATCATATTAGCATAGTAGCACGGTGTCTATGCTATACTATGGAAACGGCGTTTCCGCCCGAGAATCCAGCTGTCTACCTTGCAGATAAACGGTTTCGACGATTGGGGACCTTAACCGAACGTGGTGATAAACACAGTCTGCCAGTCATCGCCCCGCCCAGCGGCAGGCGTCATAGTTCAGCCCCATTACCGGCCGTTCGCGGCATGAAGCGCGCTGCGGATGCTCACCCCCTCACGGGTCAGGGCCTCTCGCAGTGTCCGCAGGATCTCCGGGGCCTGCATCAACTCGCCCGATATGGCAATGCTGTCTGCGTCAAGCGTGAGTTCTTTGCCATTCGTGGTCGTAACCTTACCCTCGGTGACAAATCGCATAACGAGGCGTACTGCTTCTTCTACACTGTCCTCGCCGTGTCCGTACGTCAGGTCTCCGTCATCCTGGTATCCCAAGCCTGGGTAGAACTCTTTGACGACCCGCATCCCCAGTTGCTCGGCGACTTCCAGAACAGGGTAGCGCGGCAGCGCCGGCAGGTAGGCCACGATGTCCGGGTTCACCGCTTGAAATCCCTCAAGCATCGCTCGGGTATTCTCCTCGCTGAGCTGCGCCCACACGTAAAACGCACTATGCGGCTTGGCCGCCTCAAGCCGCAATCCTGCTGCTTCGGCAAATGCCTTCAGCGCCCCGAGTTGATACACAACATAATCCTTGCCCTCTTGGGGAGTAATGTGCATGAGTCTCCGACCGAAACCCAGCATGTCGGGAAAGCCCGGATGGCCCCCGACCGTCACCCCGTACTTCTTGGCACTCTCGACACAGCGACGGACCCAGCTGGGATCACCGGCGTGAAAGCCACACGCGATGTTGGCGTGACTAATCCCCTGCATTACTTCCTCGGGCCGTCCCAGCACATAGTTGCCAAAGGATTCACCCACATCGCTGTTGAGATCAATCCAAGTTCTCGTGGTGCTCATGCGCAAACCTCCTCGCCTGTCTTAGAAAAATCGGATGTTCCGTTTTGTCACGCCGGCCCGCGCGCTCTACGCCAGCCGGACCGCAGTTACTCGAACTCCGAAGCTCCGGTTGCGGGCGGATCTTCGTTCCACCACTCCCGGAACACACGACACCGACCACGCTCGGTCAAGGTGATCAGAAAGATCCCTTCCATTCTGACGGATTGGCCCGTCTGCACGGATTCCATCGATGACCACCAGCGCGCGATATACCGTCCGTCCCCGGTCATCGCCAGGGGCTCATGCCCGAACGCAATCCCGGACTGGTTCCTCTGGGTAGCGATCTCCCAGGCGCGTCGGATCGCCGGCTGGCCCGTGATCGGCTCGGCGAACGGGCCCCAGACGTAGGTCCCATCCTCGGTGAAGAGGGCTGCCGCAGCATCCGGGTCCTGGTTTTCCCAGGCCTTGCCGTAGGCGTCGAGCCAAATGTTGAGCATCTCGAAACCCATGGGAACCTCCTTTCCTCTCTTGACACGGTTGAAGCCCATACATAGCGCCCAGCGGCGGATTGTCCAGAGACGGCCTCTACCTGTTCGTCCGCGTGGCTTGACAGCAGCATGATAAGCATTCCACAGTTGGAGCCACGCGCCGCGGGGCGCATATTCGGAGCAGAGAGGGGAGAGGGCCGACCATGCGAGAGTTTTCAACCCTTGGCAAACGCAAAGCCGTATTAGGCATGATTCATCTGCAACCGCTGCCCGGCACCCTGTTTTACCAGGACGGCAGTTTCAACCAGACCCTTGAGACCGCGGTTGCATCGGCCCGGGCGCTCGACCGGGGCGGGGCGGACGGTTGTCTGGTCCAGACCGTCGATCGCATTTACAGCGCGAAAGACGAATCCGACCCGGCGCGCACGACCGCTATGGGCTTGATTGCACATGCCATTGTCCAGGCCACGGGCGCGGAGTTTCAGGTCGGGGTGCAATTGATGCGAAATGCGCTCAAAGCCTCGTTGGCGGTGGCAAAGGTGGCGGGGGGTAGTTTTATTCGGGCCGGCGCGGTGGTGGGCACAACGCTGACCGCGCACGGCATGGTCGAAGCCAATCCGCTCGACGTGATGGAGTATCGCAAAAAGATCGATGCCTGGGATGTCAAGGTCATTGCCGAAGTGGACTCCATGCACTTCAAATGGTTTGGCGAGCCAAAGCCGACCGCAGAGATCGCCCGGAGCGCCAAATATGTTGGGGCGGACGCAGTGTCGTTGGGTGCTCCCGACGAAGGGAAAACGCTGGAGATGATCGCCTCGGTGCGCAAGGCCGTACCGGGTCTGCCGATTATCTTGGCCGGCTACACCAACCACGACAACGCGGCGCGGTTGCTGGCCGCGGCGGACGGAGCGTTTGTCGGTACCTGCCTGGAACGCGGTGGCTGGGGCGGGCAAATTGATGTCGAGCGGGTGCGGGCCTATGTAGACATCGTGCGAGGACTGGAATGAAAGGGATGGAACGATGGAGCCACTCAAGCCGGAGGTGATGTTCGGGCAGGTCGCAGGCCTGGCCGGCGATGTACGACAGTTGACCCGCCCGTTTGCACAGCAGGTGCGGGCGGCCCTCAGCCCGTCGGAATGGCGGGCGGTGAAAAAGGTCTACCTCACCGGAGACGGAGATTCCTACCACGCCGCGTGTGCCGCTGAAATGGCCTTTGAGGCGATTGCCGACGTGGACTGCGAGCCGCTGAGCGCGCAACGTTTTCTGGACTACGCCGCCGCCTGGATGCGCTCCGCTGCACCGCCTCAGACCATGGTCATTGCAACCTCGGCCTCGGGTGGTACCGAGCGCGTCGTGCAGGCGATTGAACGCGCCAGAGAGAACGGCGCGCTCACCGTGGCCCTGACCGGCACGCCCAACAGCCCGGTCACGCAGGCGACGGATCGGAGCGTCGTGGTTGAACTGCCCCACAAGGAACGCTCCCCAGGAATTCGAACCTACCAGGCCAGCCTGCTGGGAATGCTGTTGGCGGCGATTCAGTTAGGTGAGTTGCAAGACAGGTATGCCCAAGAAGAAGCGGAGCGCCTGCGCCGGGAACTGGTCGATCTCGCCGCTGCTGTGGACGCCACCACGAACGCGATTCAGGCCGGCTGTCGGGAGGTAGCGGAGATGATTGCCGCAAGCCCTGTTGTGGTCATGCTGGGCAGTGGGCCGAGTTATGGTACGGCCCTCTACGGCGCGGCAAAGCTGATCGAAGCCGCGGGTGTTTTTGCCCTGGGGCAGGATTTGGAAGAGTGGTGGCATGTTGAACGCTTTGCCTATCCGGTGGACATGCCGGTTTTTGTCATCGCCCCGCCAGGCCGCTCGCATTGGCGGGCGGAGAGCGTGGCGGCAACGGCGCGCGGCCTGGGCCGACAGGTCATTGTCGTGGCGCACAAGGACGATAGCCAAGTCACCCGCCATGCTCACTTGGTGTTACCCGTCCACGGTGAGGTGCGCGAGGAGTTTTCCCCTGTGCTCTATCACCTCTTTGCCAGCTATGTGGCCGCCTACGTTGCCGAGCGCTTGGGCCGCTGTCCCTTCCAAAGCGACCGCCCCGAACTGCTCCGGTCGGTGAACGAGTATTTTGCCAGCCAGCGACGAGAGCCGACCTGATCTCTGAAAGCGTTTTGGCGTGATAAGTCGTAAGGGAGGGCGATAATGGCACACAAAAAAATGAAATTGACCGGTTTCGAGAACGACCGAGAAGAACATGAATTTTGGGGCCGCCACAGTGTGGAAACATTCGCCGAGGAACTCGACGAACTCGATGTCATTATCAGACCGGCCCGGACAGCGCAGATTGCCCTACGCCTCTCGAAAGAAGATGTGGAGACCCTGCGAAGCATAGCCAAGGCCAAAGGCGTTGGCCATACTACCTTAGCCCGAGAGATTGTCGAACAGTGGCTCGCTCGATCTCGCCGGAAAGGACCGACCGCAGGCTCCGTTCGGCAGTCGTAATCCTCCGAAGACCACGATCGCCTTCCAGTTGACCTCGACGCCCGTCAGCCTGCCGGCGTGCTCCTCGAGCGTCGCCGAGCTGGCGAACGGCGTCATGACGTGAAAGAAGTACGGGCTGTCGTCGCGCGGCGGCTCGGTGTTGTATCCGCCGTCGCGGAGAAAGCCGATCCGCCCTTCGATGAGGTCGGCGTACACCTTGTCGCCGGCGTGCTCGGGCACCGCCGGATAGTGGAGGAGGAATCCGCGCTCCCCGGCGATCTCGCGCAGCCTCTCGACGTCCGCCCGCTCGTAGGGCGTCCTGGAAATCAGCAGGGTGCCGACCTCACTGGCGGAGACCATCAGCATGTGCCGCTCGATTCTCCTGCTTCTTCTGTTGCAAACGTCTCCGGCAATGGATCGTGAAGTTTATTTTTGTTTTTCATAGTGTTTCTACAAGTTGTTCAGGCAACGTGCTTGACCTCTTGCCCGATCTCATACAAGAATTCTGGAGCAAAGTCCGCTCCGTTCGGCCACTCAATCGTGTTGGTCTCGCTATTGACCTTGACCTGTTTGAAAAACTCCACGTCCTTGAGCGGTTCAAACACCTCACCGTACAGTTCTTCTCGCAGGTCTACCTCTTTGACCACCCCGTCGCTGAACTCGACACGAATGTTATACGCTTCGAGGTAGTTCACGTCAGTTACATGTAAAAACATATTTCCTCTTCAGGCTAAAGGAGGAATCGGCTTACCCCACCGCGCACGAGGCGGCCAGACTCGACAGGGCCACCCGCCGGCGGGCTTCACGAATATCGTGGCGGTCGAACCCGTTGGTCAGAAAACCGAACGAGATACCCGTGGCCGGGTCGGCCCAACCGCTCTGGCCGCCAAAGCCCGGATGCCCGAACGACTCCGCGGAATTGGTGCGCCCAAAGCCGCGCAGATTGGCCCTGCCGTCTCCGCCGGCAACGGCAATCCCCAGGGCCCGGTTGGCCCGGTGGCCGAGGAAGGGGTCGCGCAGTTCTCCGGTGCGCACGCGCCGCGCCGCTTTCAGCATTTCCGGCTGCCAGACCGGCGTCCCGTCGTGGGCACGGCCGTCGTTCAGCAGGGCCTGATAGAACAAAGCGATATCACCCGCCGTGGTGATACAGCCGGCCGAAGGCGACCCGGCTTCTCGGGTGGCTGTCTCGTTCAGTTCCAAGACCCCGTCTTCATTGATGGCGTTGGTCGTGGCGTTAAAGCCTGTGACCCCCAGTTTTTCATACTCTTCGGCGGTCGGGGCTGCGCCCACCCACTCCACGTCAGCGACATCGGCGTTCCCGGAGGGCGGCAACCCGAAGCGCAAGTCGAGCAGGCCCAGCGGCTCGGCAATCCGCGTCCGCACAAACTCGCTCAGGCGCTGGCCGCTGAGCTGCTCGACAATAGCGGCGACCGGCCAGAAATTCGCCGATACGTGATACACGAACTTCTCCCCTGGAACGTGGTCCAGCTTCCACTGGGCAAAGCGGGCCAGGCGTCTGTCGGGGTCGGTCCATTCTTTTTGCCAGTGCGGCGCATAGGGAATGGCCGACGTATGAATGAGCAACTGCTCGACCGTCACCACGTCTTTGCCGTTCGTTCCAAACTCGGGAATATAATCGACCACGCGGTCTTCCGGGCGCAGTTTGCCTGCCTGCATGAGTATCCAGGCCGAGGCAGCGGTGAACGCCTTGGTCGAGGACATAATGATAAATCGTGTCTCATCAGTCGCCGGTTTTTCTGTCCCGCCTTGAACAGCTTTGCCAAAGGTCTGCATGGCGCCGATTTTTCCGTTGCGGGCAATCGCCACCTGGGTGGCCGGCAGCAGGCCAGATTTGACTTCCCGCTCGGCCCGCTCAAACAGAGCGTGGACTTTCTCCGGGTCGAGGCCGATCTCTTCGGGATTCCTGGCAAAAAAATGTGTCGCTGGCATACGGCTTCCCCCCCTGGTTCTTGCTTTGCGGCTTCCTCCCTTGAATTCCCCTCTACTCCTTGCCACTTTATGGGTTTCAGATCAAGGTAAAGAGGAACCCTATGGCCTCGGCACTTATTCTGCATCACTACGATTTCTCTAACTATTCTGAAAAGGTCCGCCTCGTCCTGGGTCTCAAGGGTCTGACCTGGCGCTCGGTCGAGATTCCCCCGACTCTGCCCAAGCCGGACTATATTCCCCTCACCGGCGGCTACCGCCGCGCGCCGGCCCTCCAGGTCGGGGCCGACGTGTTTTGTGATACCGCGCGGATTATCGAAGAGCTTGAGCGCCGTTTCCCGCAACCCACGCTCTATCCGGGACCGGATTCGGCCGCCCAACGGGCGTTTATTGCCGGTCTGGAGCGCTGGACGGACGCGACGCTGACGCGCAATGCCATCAATTATATTTCCTGCGAACATGCCGACGCCGATCGTTTCACCCCGGAATTCCTGGCCGACCGGGCCGCGCTGCTCGGTAAGCCCGAACCGGGGCTCGCCCACCGGAAGGCCGCGGCCGCCAAGAACCTCGCCCAGTTGCGCCCGCAGTTGCAGTGGATCAGCGACATCCTGCACGACGGACGGCCCTATATCTATGGCCAGGCAATGTCCCTGGCCGATTGCGTGATCTACCATCCGCTGTGGGTCATGGACCAGCTCGCCGGCAAGCACACGACCGTTATTCCAGACGTGATCCGTGGGTGGATGGAGCGTGTCGCTGCCCGCGGTCATGGCAGTCCAAGCGCTATGACTGCACACGAGGCGCTCGATGCCGCGGCTTCCAGCGACCCTTTGCCAGTCCTCCCAAGTGAAACGCTGGACGGCGATCCTGCCCTCGGCGAGACCGTCTCCATTACGCCAACCGACTATGGGCGGGCCAACCCCAGTACCGGCACCCTCGTTTCCATCGACACACGGCGCATGGCGCTTCAACACCGGAACGCGCGTACCGGGCTGGTCACAGTGCATTTCCCCCGCTTTGGCTATAGCGTCCGCACCCGTGAGGGCCGGTCAACGTGAAGCGCAGCAGAGACATGGAGGCAACCGGAGCATGAATGCGCAGGGCAGCTCGCACCAGGACCGGGGCTGGCAGATTTGGATTGACCGCGGCGGGACGTTCACCGATCTGGTGGCGCGTCGGCCTGACGGCGCCCTGGTCACGCATAAACTGCTGTCGGCCAATCCTGAACGCTATCAGGACGCCGCGGTTCAGGGCATTCGCGATCTGCTCGGGATCGCTGGCGACGCGGCCATCCCACCCGATACGGTTGCTGTGGTGAAGATGGGGACCACGGTCGCGACCAATGCCCTGCTGGAACGCAAGGGCGACCGGACCGTGTTTGTCACCACCCAGGGGTTTGGGGATAGCCTGCGGATCGGCTATCAGAATCGCCCCGACCTGTTTGCCCGCCATATTGTCCTGCCGGAAATGCTGTTTGAGCGCGTGATCGAAGTCAGAGAACGGATTGACGCCCACGGCGCACTGGTCACCCCCCTGGACGAAGACGGCGCGCGGCGGAGCCTTCAGACCGCCTATGACACGGGTATTCGCGCCGTGGCGATTGCCTTTGTCCATGGCTATCGGTACGCGGCGCATGAAGCCCGGGTCGCCGCCATCGCCACCGAGGTCGGCTTTCAGCAGGTCTCGGTCTCCCACGCGGTCAGCCCGTTGATGAAGCTGGTCTCACGCGGCGACACCACGGTGGTTGATGCCTATCTGTCACCGCTGCTGCGACGTTACGTCGAGCAGGTCGCGGGAGAATTGGAGGCGGAGCGCCAATCCGGTCCCAAGCTGATGTTCATGCAGTCGAACGGCGGCCTGACCGATGCCCATCTGTTTCAGGGCAAGGACAGTATTTTATCCGGACCGGCCGGTGGGGTAATCGGCATGGTCCGAACCGCGTCGATGGCGGGTTTTCGCAAAGTCATCGGCTTCGATATGGGCGGCACCTCGACCGATGTGTCGCACTATGACGGCGAATATGAACGGACCTTCGAGACCCTGGTCGCCGGCGTCCGCATGCGCGCTCCGATGATGCACATCCACACCGTCGCCGCCGGCGGGGGGTCTATCCTGCACTTTGATGGCGCCCGTTTCCGGGTTGGCCCGGACTCGGCCGGCGCAGACCCCGGACCGGCCTGCTATCAGCGCGGCGGCCCACTCACCGTGACCGACTGCAACGTCATGCTGGGCAAGCTGCAAGCGGCCTTTTTCCCCGCGGTGTTTGGCCCAAACGCGGATCAAGCCTTGGATGTACAGATTGTTCGACACAAGTTCGCCGCCTTCGCCCAAGAGATTGCCAGCGCCACGGGCAAGGCCGTCCAGTCGCCCGAGACCATCGCGGCCGGCTTTCTGCGCATTGCCGTGGAAAACATGGCGAACGCCATCAAAAAAATCTCCGTTCAGCGCGGCTACGACGTGACGGAGTATAGCCTGAACTGTTTTGGTGGGGCCGCCGGCCAGCACGCCTGTCTGGTCGCGGACGCGCTGGGCATGAAGACGGTCTTTCTCCATCCGTTTGCCGGGGTGCTCTCGGCCTACGGGATGGGCCTGGCCGACGTGCGGGCGCTACGCGAGCGCCAGATCGAACGGCCGCTCTCAACCTCAGCCATAGCCGTACTGGAAACGGCCTGTGCGGAACTCGGCGACGAGGCCGGCGACGAAATTCTTGCGCAAGGCGTCTCCGCCGAGCGCCTCAGCCTGCATAAACGGGTCCATCTGCGCTACCAGGGAACGGACACGGCTCTACAGGTGGACCTGTCCGACCTCGACGCCATGCGGACCGCGTTTGAGACCAGCCACAAGCAGCGCTTCGGCTTTATCGTCGGGGGGCGACAACTGGTCGCCGAGGCGGTCTCGGTCGAAGCGGTCGGCACAACGGAACAGGGTGATGACCCTGAGCTGCCGGCGGCTGAGGACAGCGCGGCCCAAGCGCTTCAGCGGGTCCGGGCCTATATGGACGGCGCCTGGCGGGACACACCGGTATTCCAGCGCGCGCAACTTCAACCGGGTCAGCGTATTCCCGGCCCCGCCATTATTTGTGAGCCCACGGCAACCACGCTGGTTGAGCCGGAGTGGCAGGCCGAACTGAACCGCTATGGCCACCTGCTCCTGACCCGTTTGCAACCGAGAGCACACCGAGCGGCGATTGGTACTCAGCCGGCCCTGAGCACAGGTGAAGGGGCCGACCCGGTGATGCTGGAGGTGTTTAACAACCTCTTTATGTCGGTCGCCGAGCAAATGGGCGCAACGCTGGCCAATACCGCCTACTCGGTGAATATCAAGGAACGGCTGGATTTCTCGTGCGCCATCTTCGCTCCGGACGGGAGCCTGGTCGCCAACGCTCCGCACGTTCCGGTCCATCTGGGCTCTATGGGCGAGTCGATTAAAACCGTCATCAAGGCCAATCAGGGGAGCATGCGGCCCGGTGACGCCTATGTCCTGAATGCCCCCTATAACGGCGGCACGCATCTGCCGGATGTGACGGTCATTACGCCCGTGTTTGATACCACCCGTGCCGACCGCATTCTGTTTTATGTGGGCTCGCGCGGACATCATGCCGATATCGGCGGACGCACACCCGGCTCGGCCCCACCGGACAGCACCACCATTCACCAGGAGGGGGTGCTGATCGACAATTTTCTCTTTGTGCGCCAGGGCCGGCTGCGCGAACAGGAGATGCGGCACCTGCTGGGTTCGGGCGCCTATCCCTGCCGGAATCCTGACCAGAACATGGCCGACCTGCGCGCCCAGCTCGCGGCCAACGAAACCGGGGTGCAGGAACTCAGAAAAATGGTCGCGCACTTTGGCCTCGAGGTCGTGCACGCCTATATGCAGCACGTCCAGGACAATGCCGAAGAGTCGGTGCGGCGCGTGCTCGATGTCCTGACCGATGGCACGTTCACCTATCCCATGGACAACGGCTGTCAGATTCAGGTCAGCATTCGAGTGGACAAGGCGGCCCGCCGGGCCAGCATCGATTTCAGCGGCACGTCTTCCCAGCATCGCGGCAACTACAACGCGCCCGCGGCAGTGTGTCAGGCCGCGGTGCTGTACGTTTTTCGGACGCTGGTAGCTGACGCAATCCCACTGAACGAGGGCTGTCTGAAACCGCTCGATATCATTATCCCGCCGCACTCCATCCTCAGCCCGAAATACCCGGCCGCGGTGATCGCCGGCAATACGGAAGTCTCTCAATGCGTCACGGACGCTCTGTACGGCGCGCTCGGGGTGCTCGCCTCGTCGCAGGGCACGGTCAATAATTTTGTGTATGGCAACGAGCAGTATCAAAACTACGAAACCATCTGCGGCGGCACCGGTGCCGGTCCCGACCATCCGGGCTGCGACGCGGTGCATAGTCATATGACCAACACGCGTATGACCGATCCCGAGGTGTTGGAGTGGCGTTTTCCGGTGCGCGTTGAAAGTTTTGCCATCCGCCACGGTTCTGGCGGCGTGGGACAGCAGCCGGGCGGCGCGGGGATTACCCGGCGGTTACGATTTTTGGAATCCATGATTGTCACTACATTATGCAGCCACCGCCTGACCGAACCGTATGGACTGGCCGGCGGTCAGGCCGGGGAGCGGGGTCGTGACACGGTCGAGCGCGTAGACGGAACCATTGAAGAACTCGCCGGCAGCGATGAAACGCTGATGCAACCGGGCGACGTCTTTGTCATGCAAACGCCGGGCGGCGGGGGCTTCGGGCCGCCGGCTGAAGTCGAGTAGCTCTTCCAGGGCCGGCGCGGTTGGCATGTGTGGAAAAGATACGGCACGGTATGTCAGGAGGCGTTATTTCCCTCTGGGGCTCTGGCGACTGTGAGGGCAACCTCTTGTCCATAGGCAATTTCAAGGGTGTGGCCGTCCGGGTCGGACAGGAAGGCCCAATAGCCGATCGGATAGCCTGAATCGGTCGGCCCCAGGCGCAAACAGCCGGCCTGCCGGGCGTGTTCACACAGAGCATCGACTTCCTGGCGGGTTGCACAGCCGACGCCGAGATGGGCAAGGGGCAGCAAGGGAGCGTCCACCCGAGGCGACTGGATGAGGACAATCACAAAGGGGCGTGTCCGGTCACTCAGCCAAACGACCTCTGTTCCATCCGGATCGGTCCGGCGGTGGACGACCCGCATATGGGCATAGGTCGCATAGAAGGCAAGGCTCGCCTCCATGTTGGTGACCGGAAGCGCGATATGCGTCAGCCCGACATCAGACATCGTGGGTCTCCTTTCTGAGTACCCCACCCGTAGGAGAAAAGGTCGTGCGCCAGTTGGAGGAAGGGGTGGGAACTGCTAAGACTTGCCGATAGCGTAAAATACTGAGGAGGAGATTGCTATGCGAGAAGCTGTCATCGTATCGACTGCCCGAACGCCGATTGGGAAAGCCTATCGTGGCGCGTTTAATGACACCACGACCCCGACCATGGCCGTCCCGATTATTCAGGCAGCCATCAGTCGGGCCAAAGTGGAGACGGGCGAAATCGACGATCTGATTATGGGCGCCGCGCTCCAGGAAGGCACCCAGGGCTACAATGTGGCGCGGCAATGCGGCATCGCCGCAGGGTTGCCGGTCTCTGTCTCCGGCCAGACCATTGATCGTCAGTGTTCCTCGGGGCTGATGAGCGTTTCCATGGCGGCCAAACAGATTGTGGCCGATGGCATGCAGACCGTGGTGGCCGGTGGTTTGGAGTCGATCAGCCTCGTCCAGAATGACCATCAGAACGAATATCGCAATGAAGACGCCGTGGCCCTAGAGAAAGCCCCGGACCTGTATATGGCCATGATCGACACCGCGGAGGTGGTCTCGAAACGCTACAACATCTCGCGAGAGGCGCAGGATGAATATGCCCTCCAGAGCCAGCAGCGTACCGCTGCCGGCCAGCAGGCCGGACGTTTCGATGACGAGATCATTCCGTGCACCGTCACCAAGCTGTTCACCGACAAAGAGACGGGCGAGACCACGCGCCAGGAAATGACCCTTGAGCGGGATGAATGTAACCGTCCGAGTACGAACGCGGCCGGTTTGGCCGCGCTACCGCCGGTCATGGGAGAAGGCGGCTTCATTACCGCCGGTAATGCCAGTCAGTTGTCGGACGGGGTTTCGGTCTGCGTGCTGATGGAGCGCAAGCAGGCCGAGCAACGGGGGCTCCAGCCCTTGGGGGTGTATCGTGGCATGGCCGTTGCCGGCTGCGAGCCGGACGAAATGGGGATTGGTCCGGTCTTTGCCGTTCCCAAGCTGCTCGAACGCAACGGCCTGACTATGGACGATATCGACCTGTGGGAACTGAACGAAGCCTTCGCCTGTCAGGTCATCTACTGCCGGGACAGGCTCGGTATTCCAGACGAACGGCTGAACGTGAACGGCGGGTCAATCTCGATTGGCCATCCCTACGGGATGAGTGGTTCACGCATGGTCGGTCATGCGCTGATCGAAGGCAAACGGCGTGGCGCGAAGAACGTCGTCATCACCATGTGTGTAGGTGGTGGTATGGGCGCGGCCGGCCTGTTTGAGGTCGCGTAAGCCCCGCTCCAGACTCTTCTGATCCCCTCCCCGGAGGGGATTGTACTCCACTCTGCCAAGGAGGACCTTATGGCAAACGCACCCGCCGCAACCATGCGGGAAAAAGCCCGGAAGGTGGCGCCCAAGCTGATTGACCTGACCGAGAAAGTGCTATTTGGCGATGTCTGGGAACGCCCAGGTTTATCCAAGCGTGACCGCAGCCTCATCACCGTGGCGACTCTCATGTCCACCTACCGTCCCCAACAGCTCCGTCCGCATCTCCAGCGCGCTCTGGACAACGGGGTCACCCAGGAAGAAATCGGAGAGTTGATTACGCACCTGGCGTTTTACTCCGGCTGGCCGGCGGCCATGACGGCCGCCGGCATTGCCAATGAGGTTTTTGAACAGCAGGAATAGTCCGGCTTCACCGCGGTCGCGGCCAGATGCTCGAGACCGCGGTGGCCAGCCATTTCACTAAGGCGGCGTTGACTTCCGCCGGCCTTTCCTGAGCCATCCAATGGCCGGAGCGGATCGTCTCTTCGGACAGATTCCGGCAGTGGGTGCGCATCGGCTCGGCCAGCCGCGAGCGGACGCACTCGCACACAAAGTCGTATTGGGCAGTCAGAAACAACACCGGCATATCGAGAGAGCCGTCGTTGTAGGCAGTCTCAGCGTAAGCCGTATTGACCGGATGATTCATATACCACGAAGAGGGGCCGAAGAACCCGTTGCGTTCGAGCGCGGAGGCATAGATACGCAGGTCCTCTTCGGTGACCACATCGGCGTCACGCGGCAAATCGGGGATCTCAGCCATGCCGAGCATACTATGATCACGCCGCGCGGTTGAGGTGATGGCCGGCTTGCCCTCGCCTTCGGGGTTCCCTTTCCGAAACAGCAATTTGACGAATCGGTAGGCCTGGGCATCCATCGGAGCGATGGCCTCGGCAAAGCTCTCTTCATAGTAGCGCATATAGTCCCACTGGCCGGCAGGATACGCATCTTCGGGATAGAGGTCACGGTCCACCAGGGTCAGCGTATGCTCAAGCCCGCGCTCAAGGGTGTAGTAGGGGACACAGAGATTGGCGACCGCATGACACCGGTCCGGATGGTGACTCGCCATATTCCACACCACCGGGCTGCCCCAATCATGGCCGACCCAGACGGCTTTTTCCTGTCCCAGCGCGTCTATCAACTCCAGCATGTCGCGGACGATCTGCTCTTGGGCATAATCGCTGTGTTGCGCATACACGGACGAGCGGCCATAGCCGCGCATGTCCGGCGCTACGGCCCGAAACCCCAGCGCGGCCAAAGCCGGCAGTTGGTGCCGCCAGCTTATCGAAAGCTCGGGCCAGCCGTGGGCGAAGATGACAAGCGGCCCGTCCTCGGGGCCGGCCGCCAGATAAAAAGTCGTATGCCTGTCGGTTTTGACGGTATGTTCGGCGATGGTCATGTCTGTTCTCCTTCAGGTGTCGTTGAATCCTACGGTTGAAAAGGTAACGGAATATGGATTGATTGGAATACAATCACGATGCCTATGGATCAATCCCCAAATCATGCCGAATCCGACGGCGCACCGTCCGGCATAAAGTCAACGCTTCGCGGGCATCTTCTTTATCCGCCGACTCTCCAGGATATCGAAAGGCGACAGCAAAAGCGGTTAACGCGCGGAGATGAGGACGGAGAATTTCCCAAGCCGGCTCAAGCGGCCTCAAGAATTCTAAAAGGGCAACGAGATTATGAGTTCTCCCAAAGGCGATATCTGCCTCTTGGAGACGGGCCTTGAGATATTTCTCGATACACTGCTGAGCATGGAAGCACGTAGCATCATAGTTTGGAGACTTTCGCGCGCGCAGCTCACGGGAAGCGGTCGCAAAGTCTCCTTCGGCTTTCTCCACCCATTCACGGGTGAGAGGCTTCATACAGAACGCGCCCTTTCTCCATCACCTCCTGGAGAAAAAAGTCATGCTGGGCCAAACGTCGTGTCAGTCGCTCCGGAGTGGAGACGAGTAAATCGACGGGGAGCGTAGGATTGACCGCGTTGAGTATCTCCACGGCCTTGCGCGTTCCTTTCCCCTCATGGCAGAGGACGACGAGCAGGTCCACGTCTGACTGAGCCGTAGGTGTTCCGTACGCGTACGATCCAAATAAGATCACGCGCTCTGGCTGGAATTCTCGCCCAATTCGAGTCGCCAACTCCTCGATACTTTTCATCTCAACGACCATCCCGATAATTTTTCTAACAGGATATTGGCTTCCTGCAAATCCTGACTCCTCCCTGGCTCTTCCGTCCGCTTGACAGACGACGCACTGTGGACAAGGGTAACGGGAGTCAAAACCAGATTGGAGAAAGCATGGAGTACGCAAAGCTGGGGAATACGGGGATGACGGTTTCGCGCATCTGTATGGGCTGCATGAGCTACGGAGACGGTAAATGGCGCAAATGGACCATCGGGGAAGACGCGGCGCGCGAGCACTTCGCCCTCGCCCTGGAATCGGGCGTGACTTTTTTTGATACCGCGGATGTCTACTCGATTGGTGTGAGCGAGGAGATTACCGGCAAATGGCTGGGCGAAATGGCTACGCGCGACGATATTGTCCTGGCGACCAAGGTCAACGGGCCCATGGGCGATGGCCCGAACCGACGGGGGCTGAGCCGTAAACACATCATCGAAGCCTGCGAGCATTCCCTGCGCCGCCTTAAAATGGACTATATCGACCTGTATCAGATTCACCGCTGGGACTTTTCCACCCCGATTGAAGAAACGCTCGAAGCGCTCGATAGCCTCGTCCGCGCCGGCAAGGTGCGCTACCTCGGAGCCAGCAGCATGGCCGCCTGGCAGTTCTCCAAGGCGCTCTATACGGCCAGAGAGCACGGCTGGCACCGGTTTGTCGCCATGCAGAACCACTATAATCTGATCTACCGCGAAGAAGAACGCGAAATGAATCCGCTGTGCCTGGACCAGGGGGTCGCGCTGATTCCGTGGAGTCCGCTCGCGCGCGGCTATTTCGCCGGCAATCGCACAAAAGTGGAGGGAGAAGGCCCGACCAAACGGGCGCAAACCGACCCGATGACGCGCCGGATGTATTTCAACGACAGCGATGAGGAAGTGGCCGCCGCAGTGCGGAAAGTCGCCCAAGAGCGCGGCGTGTCACCGACTCAGCTCGCCTGCGCCTGGGTGCTCCAGGCCCCCGGAGTGGTCGCCCCCATCATTGGCGCAACCAAGACGCATCATCTCAAGGAAATTTTTGAGACGGTCGATATCAAGCTCAGTGCGGAAGAAGTGGCCACCCTCGAAGAGCCCTACCGGCCACACCCGATTCTGGGCCATATGCAGCCTGATCCCAAGCGGATGGGGTGAGGGGGTTGATTGAGGAAATTCTGATATAATTTCTCCTCAAAAGGATTTCTCACGATGGCCTCGAATTCTCCCACCGATCTCAACATCGATAAAGCGGCCTTCTCCACGGCTTCTCTTGGTGACGAGTCAGATAAGAAGGCATACTGGCGCTCCCGTTCTCCTCATGAGCGATTACGGCATGTCGAAGTGCTCCGTCGGATTAATTATGGAGATCACTCTACCGCCCGACTTCAAAGAGTTCTTGAAATTGTTCAACTCTCACGGCTGTGAGTATCTCCTCATTGGCGGTTACGCAGTCGGGTATCATGGCTATCCACGGGCAACCAACGTTCCGCTTCTTCAAACTCCCATGCGCTCAGCCCTTGTTGCGATAGTCGATAGTCTCAAGCCTGGTCGCTTTCCTTCTCAAACCCGCAGCCCAAGCCTGTCCTGCCAACCTTGCGTCGCACTTCGTCGAGTGACAGACGGAAATACACCGGGCGGTTGTGGGCGCAGGCGTGGGGGTTGGCCGTTTGGGTCCAGGCGTTGAGGAGACGGCCTTGCGCTTCGCGGTCGAGGACCTGACCGGCTTTGATCGCGCCGAGACAGGAGAGGGCTTGATGCAGGTCTTCTTTTTGCGTGCGCAGGCGCGTGACAAGGCGGGAGAAGGTCAGCCCCGACGTTCTGGGATCGAGAAATTCGGGAATCGCCCGGAGAGCCAGCACATGCGGGCCAAAGAGTTCGGCGCTGAAACCACACGCCGCAAAGGCTTCAGCCCGCTCATCAAAGAAAGCATGTTCTTCGGCTGAGAGTTGGACGACTTGAGGCGATATGAGGGACCGGCTCTGAACCTGGCCGTTTTTGAGTCGTTCGTATAATACGCGTTCTTCGGCGGCGTGTTGGTCCAGCAGATACAAATGTCCCTCGGATAAAGTCAGCAGGAAGGTGGCTTCCACCTGGTCGACCAGAGAGAAGCCCGCGTACGGTTCTTCTCCATACGACGCTCCGTCTTCAGCAACCTGTGAGGCCGAAAGCCAGCCTGGCGCTGAACGGCGTTGGAGACCGCCTCGGACCAGATCATACACACTCGGGTCATCTCGAAAACGCACTTCGGTCTTGGCGGGATGGATATTCACGTTCAGTTGGGCGGGGTGCAGTTCGACGAACAGGCACACCATGCCGCCGTCGTTGCCGAGGGTGTCACGCACGACCCGATACAGGGTGGCGTTACGCACGGCCCGCCGATTCACAAAGAAGTAGTAGCGTCGGCGCCAGGCTTCCTCTTGCGTCACCAGAAATCCCCAGACACGACCGTTCAGACCCGTATTCTCAAACTCCTCCAGGCGGGCGGCGGTCTCAGTGCCAAAACAGGCCGCGACGCGCTCCTGGAACGGGACGGACGGAAAGTGGTAGACCTCGCGGCCATCAAACGACAGCGAGAGGGTTTTCTCCGGGAAGGCCAGGGCAAAGCGCGTAAACGCGCCCATGATATGGCCGTACTCAGTCCGCAAGCTGCGCATAAACTGCAAGCGGGCCGGCGTATTGTAAAACAGGTCAGCCACCTCGACACAGGTCCCAACCGGCGCGCCGGCCTCCTGAACGGGACTCAGTTTGCCGCCCTCACTTTTGACTTCTCCCCCCAACGGAGTACGCGATGGACGACTCAGAATTCGGAGCCGTGAGATTGCGGCAATGCTGGGCAATGCCTCGCCGCGAAAGCCAAAGGTCTGGACGCGGGTCAGGTCGCGGTCGTGCTGAATTTTACTGGTCGCGAAGCGCTCACAGGCGAGCGCGACTTCGTCCGCAACCAGGCCGGCGCCATCGTCGGTGACACGAATGAGCCGCCGGCCAGCCTCCGCGACCTCTACCCTGATCGTCTGCGCGCCGGCATCCAGGGCGTTCTCCATGAGTTCCTTGACAACGCTGGCCGGTCGTTCCACCACCTCACCGGCAGCGATCTTTTGCTGTACGTCAGGGGGCAGGATACGAATGGGCATGGCGATGGTTGTGCGTATGGGTTCTTGGGTGGTTGTACAATTTGAGGCTCCTTTTGTAGGGTGCGCCCTGCGCACCAATCAACTGGTGCCGGCGTGGCGCATGGGATGCCCCCTACAAAAGAATCGGATAGCGTGCGGGACGGCTAGGTGCCTTCTTTCCCTCCCTCAGCCATTTGCTTCAATTCGGCAATCAACAGCAGCGCCTCAATCGGCGTGGTCCGCAGGGGGTCAATCTGGGCGAGACGATCTATAACGGCCCGATTGCTGTGTGGCTGAGGCGACTCCACTCTCTGCCGCTGACTACCGGGCGGAGGCTGTCCCGCTTCAAATTCGGCTAATAATATCTCGGCCCGCTCGACCACATCGGGGGGCAGTCCGGCCAGCTTGGCGACATACAGGCCGTAACTCTTTTGGGCCGCCCCCGGCACGACCTTATAGAGAAAGCTCACTTCGTCCCGGTTCTCGCGGACCTCAAGCCGGGCGTTGGCCACTCCGGGCAAAACGCCGGCGACCGGCGCCAGCTCGTGATAATGGGTGGTAAACAGGGTCTTGGCCCGGACCTGGGTAGCAAGCTTTTCGGCAACCGCCTGAGCCAGGGCGCGGCCATCCGTCGTGCCGGTTCCCCGGCCGACTTCGTCGAGAATGACCAGGCTCCGCTCGGTTGCATGCTTCAGGATGTTCGCCGTCTCCATCATCTCGACCATAAAAGTCGATAAGCCTTGCGCCAGAAAATCCGCCGCGCCGACCCGCGTAAAAATACGATCGACAGCCCCAATGGCGGCAGACCGGGCGGGAATAAAGCTCCCCATTTGGGCCAGCAGGACGAGTAGAGCCGCCTGACGCGCATAGGTACTTTTTCCGGCGGCGTTGGGACCGGTGATGATCAGGACGTGCTGGCTGGTATCCAGGCGCAGGTCGTTCGGCACGAAGTGCGCGTCGTGCGTATCAAGGACCGGATGCCGACCCTCTTCTATGAGCAACTCGTATCCGTCGGTGACATCGGGACGAACCCACCCCTTCCTGGCGGCTAACTCCGCCAGGGAACTCAGCGCGTCGAGGGTACCGAGGATGGTCGCAGTGTGGCGCAGCCGCTCAGCCTGGGCGGCGACGTGCTGTCTGAGTTGAGCGAAGAGGACATACTCTAGCTGATTGCCCCGGTCTGTCGCGGACAACACCGTGGACTCAAAGGCACGCAATTCATCCGTGACAAAGCGTTCGGCATTAACCAGAGTTTGACGGCGGATGTAGTTTTCGGGCACCCGACTGAGCGCAGACTTGGTGATTTCCACGTAATACCCGAAGACCTTGTTGAAACCGACCTTGAGGTTGGGAATCTGAGCGCGGTCCCGCTCCTGCTGTTCATATGCGGCCAGCCAGCCCGTTCCATCGGTTTGAATTCCCCGCAGTTCGTCCAGGTCGGCGGAGACGCCGACACGAATCAGCCCACCCTCTTTGGCCGTGGGTTTTGGCTCGTCGAGCAGGGTGCGCGCAATCTCGGCGGTCACATCGTCGAGCAGGTCGAGTTCTTCACGGTACGCCGTCAGCAGACGGCTCCCGGCCCTGGTCAGGGCGGCGTGGAGGTCCGGCAGACGAACCAGGGCGGATTTCAGAGCGGCCAGGTCCCGCGGGCTGGCAATCGCGGACGTAATGCGTGAGGTCAGCCGTTCGAGGTCCGGCAGGCCGGAGAGGACACGCCGCAGTTCTGCTCGCACCTCATGGCGACGGCTCAGTTCGGCAATCGCCTCCTGGCGGGTGTGAATCTCATCGACCGCGCGCAAGGGATGCAGCACCCAGTGTCGCAAGCGCCGCTTGCCCATCCGGGTGGTGGTATGGTCCAGCACGGCCAGGACAGTTCCCTCAGACGAGCCCTCGAACACATTTTCCACCAGTTCAAGGTTGCGCTGTGTCTGCGGGTCGAGCACGACAAAGGCATCGTGCCGATACGGCTCAGGCGCACGGATATGGGGCAGAAACGCACGCTGCGTTTCCCGCGCATAGGCGAATAAGGCCCCGGCTGCGCACAGGGCACGCCGATGGGAGAAGACGAGCGCGTCAATGCGCTTGCGACCAAACTGCTTGCTAAGGACTGTACGTACCCGCTCAAAGCGAAACGCCTCGGCCGGGCGTTCGGTGCGGCAGACCTGACGACTCCAAGCCGTATCGCACGACTCGCCCGCCCCACAGACCAATTCTTGCGGTTGGAGCTTCTCCAGCAGGCTGGGCAAATCAGAGACATTTGTTTCGGCAACCAGAAACTCAGCTGTCGCCAAATCCAGACTGGCCACGCCGACCGCGTCTTTCTCTGACAACACGGCAACCAGCGTGCGTTCCCGACTCTCAGATTCAAACAACGTCCCCGGTGTGACAATGCGAACAACATCGCGCGGAATAATCCCTTTTCCTTTGTGAGACTCCTCAAGCTGTTCACACACCGCAACCTTATAGCCCTTCTCGACCAGCCGGGTGAGATACGGCTCCAGGCGGTAATGCGGTACCCCGCACATGGGGACCTTTTCGTTGCCTCTTCCGCGCGCGCGGGCGGTCAGCACGATGTCCAACTCGCGCGCCGCCACGGCCGCGTCGTCAAAAAACATCTCGTAGAAGTCACCGAAACGGTAGAACAGCAGTTCCTCTTTGTACTGTTCCTTGACCTGCCAGTACTGCTCCATCATGTCAGTTGCCGTTCGTGCGGCAGATGGAGAGGAGTGAGATGTATTCTTTTTGGCCATTGCGTTTGTTGGGCGCGCTCTCGAGGCAGGTTTTCGACTCTACCACATGTTCCTGCGCTCGTCGTCCGCATGTCACCTTCCCGAGCGTCGAGTACAGCACGGTTTGTCACGCACGCAACAAAAACACCAGATTGTTCTGGAGAAATATGACTTTCCGTCACCTATGTGACACCCGTCGCCTTGTGCATCCTTGCCACGCCTCCTATCGTGGCCGCTGAAATCAGGATTGACCTCCCCCTCTCTTTCCCTCCCCCTCCAGCCAGCCCGTAAAGGAGAGCGTTCGCATGGACAAAACTGAAGGCACGCAAAATTTCGACCCGCTCCGGACCTGGCGTGAATGGTACCAAAAGTCAGAAAAGCAATGGAGTGACACGCTGTCGGGTATTCTGGGCAATGATCAGTTTGCCCAAACCACGGGCAAGTATGTCCAGGAAGCCATGCACCTGCACCGCATGTTTACCGAATCCATGGCCCAATACCTGGCCGCCCTCAACCTCCCATCCCGCACGGATATCATCGCGCTGAGCGACCGGGTCGGCGAACTCGAAGATAACGTGGCCGGCCTCCAGGTGGAGGTCCGGCATCTGCGTCGCCTGCTGGCGGAATATGAGGGCGGGGCTGCTGACGACGCGCCCATCCGTCCGAAACGTACTAAACAGCCCAAGGAGTCCGCCGAAGAAAGGGATTAGCGCCCATGCAACAGGCACACCAACTGGCGCCCGAAGACGTGGCGGCAAAGGCGCGGGAAACGGTTGACCGCGCCATTCAGCGCAACGTCCCAGACCTGCCGGCCCCGCTCGAACTCGACCTTGAGGTTGGGCCGACCCCGAAAGATATCGTGCATTCGCGCGGCACAATGAAGCTGTATCACTATCGTCCCCTCAGCCCCGAGGTGTACCGGGTGCCGGTCTTGATCGTCATGTCCCTGGTCAGCCGGCCCTATATTCTCGACCTGGCCAGAGGCCAGAGCTTGATCGAATATCTGCTGCTCCAGGGTTTTGACGTGTATCTGGTCGACTGGGGTGTACCGCGACGCGAACATAAACACCTCAAGCTGGACGATTATGTGACCGATTTCATCCCCGAGTGCGTGGCGATGGTGGGCGAAGATTCGGGAGAGCCCGATGTGTCTATGATCGGCTATTGCCTGGGTGGACTGCTGGCGGCGCTGTACGCGGCGCTGTATCCCGACGGTTCGCTCAAGAATCTGGTGTGTTTTACCACGCCGGTGAACTCGGACGGCATGGCGCTCTACCGCACCTGGACCGACCCGGCCCATTTTGATCTCGACCGGTTGATCGATAGCCTGGGCAATATCCCCTCGGAACTGATGGACGCCTCGATCCAGATGCTGCGACCGTTTCAGAAAAGTGCCGGCCAGATGAAGCTGCTCGACAACGCCCAAAACGAGGCCTTTGTCACCGCCCACCTGCGTTTTGATCGCTGGGCCGCGGATCATATCCCCTTTCCGGGAGAAACCGCCCGTCAGTTGGTCAACGATTTTATGCGTGAGAATAAACTCGTGCGGAATACATTTGAACTGGACGGTCGCCGTGTCGACCTGGGGAATATCACGGCTCCCTTTCTGCACGTGGCGGCCCAGCACGACCATATTGTTCCTCCGGCCGCCTCGCAGGACCTGGTGAAGCTGGTCGGCAGTCCGGACAAGTCTGAAATTGTTCTCAAGGGCGGCCATGTCAGCCTGGTCGCTGGGGGGAACGCCATCTATCGTCTGTGGCCAAAGCTGGACGTATGGCTGTCACGGCGTTCGGTTTGAGAGAGCGATCTCACACAAAAAGGAGAAGAGCGTGGAAGGTTTTCCCAAAACCGTTGAAGTCAAAGGCACAGCCCTGAGCCTGCGGATGATGGGCGCAGATGATGGGCCGTTAATGCTGGATTTTGCCCAACAGCTCCCCTATCACGATCTGATGTTTTTGCGCCGGGACATTACCCAACAAGCATCTATAGACCGCTGGCTGCACGATATCGCCAGCGAAAAGATGTATACCCTGCTGGCGGAGAGCGAGACCCGACTCCTGGGCTACGCCACCCTGTATCGGAACGACTTTGACTGGTCGCGCCATGTGGCGGAAATCCGAGTGCTGATTGCCCCGAACGCGCGCAAGATGGGCCTGGGCCGCTTGTTGACCCGCGAGGCGTTCAACGTCGCCCTCTCGTTAGGGATCCAAAAAGTCGCCGCGCGTATGACGCTGGATCAAACCGGCGCCCGCACCGTGTTTGAAGAGCTGGGCTTTCGGGCAGAAGCGATTTTACGCGACGAGGTCAAAGACCGGGCCGGCAAGACGCACGATATTCTCCTCATGGCCAATGATGTGACTGAATTCCTGGCGCGTGGCGAGGCGTACGGGCTGCCTCGCTAGCGAGCTGGTAGCCGGTGCTCCTCATCTTGATTGCCGATCGAGCGATGCAGCTTGCAGCCGCGCCCGGAGCCGTGGTTCCCCGTATTTGGTGGTACGAGTGACGGTGAGACACCGGCTGTACAAGCGCGGCGAGCCCGCTATAATCGTGTCGCTACGTGACCGAGGAGCAAGACGGAGGAGGCCCGTATGAGAACAGCATCGCACGTCAACGCCCCAATGAGTTATCTCAAGGTTGAAGACCGGCAGGAGAAACCGACCTATTACCTGTGTGCCCCACCTCCCGGCGTCCCCCGGCGGAATACCACCCAGGTTAAACACACGATGGCGATTCAGAACGCCCGCGAGCATATCGGCGACATCTCGCTCGATAAACAGGGCATCACCTTTACGCAGCATGAAACCGCGGTCGAAAACTTTTATGACGCCGAAGAAGTCAAAGCGGTCTATTACCCTGAGGTGGTCGAGCTGATCAAAAAAATGACCGGCGCCGAGAAGGTCCACGTCTTCGATCATAACGTGCGCTGCGCCCCGATGTGTGCCCGTGGCGAGAATGGCGCCCGCGAGCCGGTCAAGTTTGCCCACAACGATTATACCCTCCAGTCCGGTCCGCAGCGGGTACGCGACCTGTTGCCGGCCGAAGAAGCCGCAGAGCGGCTGCAACATCGCTTTGCCGTCATCAATGTCTGGCGACCGATTCGCGGCCCGGTGCAGGACGCTCCGCTGGCCGTGTGCGATGCCACCAGCATGACGCAGGCCGACTTCAACGAAACCGACCTGAAATACGAAGACCGGACTGGCGAGGTCTATTCGGTCTCCCATAACCCCCACCACCGCTGGTTTTATTTCCCGCAGATGGAGCGCAACGAGGCCATGCTGCTCAAGTGCTATGACTCGGCCACCGATGGGAGGGCGCGTTTCACCGCGCATTCGGCGTTTGAAGACCCGACGTCTCCATCGGACGCACCGGCTCGGGAGAGCATTGAGACGCGAACGCTGGTTTTCTTTCCACCCGAGGCGTAGATGAACGAACACGGCAGGGGGCCTTGTGGCTCCCTCATTTTTTACCTCCGCTTCTCAAACTTCCCCACGGGCAGACATTCACAGTAAGGAGCGCATTATGGAATTCGGTGTTTTCTATCTTCCCGCGATTGGCAACAAGAGTGAGCTGCAAGCAGGTATGGCTGGTCGGCGAACCGACCTCTACCAGCGCATGCTGCGCAACCTGTCTGAGCAGGCCCAATATCTCGATGCCCACGGCTATTATGGCATCGGCTTTACCGAACACCACTTCCATATCGAAGGCGAAGAGGTTTCGACCAATCCCCTCATGCTCGACCTGTATCTCGGCATGCAGACCGAGAATATCCGACTGGGACAACTCGGCCTGGTCCTTCCCTGCCAGAATCCTATTCGCGTGGCGGAAGACACGGCCATTCTCGACCAGGTCACCAAAGGCCGGGCCTTTGTTGGCTTTGCCCGGGGCTATCAGCCCCGCTGGGTCAATACCCTGGGGCAGCATTACGATAT
Organism: uncultured Binatia bacterium (SeqCode); assembly: GCA_965232605.1. Classification (GTDB taxonomy): domain Bacteria; phylum Desulfobacterota; class Binatia; order Bin18; family Bin18; genus Bin18. The sequence goes on from CBDDQA010000002.1 coordinate 345,745, forward strand.
CCTGGCCGACAACAACACCGACCCGGAACGGTACGAAGAACTCAAGAGAGAACTCTACCAGGAACATTTTCAAATTATCATGAAGGCCTGGACCAACCCGACCTTCAGTCATTCGGGCAAGCACTGGCAGATTCCGCCCAAGGACGTTTTCTGGCCGGCGCATAATGTCACCCGCGAGTTTGGCCAGGGCGTGGATGACAAGGGTATCCTGACCGAGATAGGCACGGTGCCCGAACCGTATCAGAAGCCTCACCCGCCCCTCTTCCAGCCGTTCAGCTTTTCGGAGTCCTCGGTCCGCTGGGCCGCCCAGAACAATGTGGTCCCGCTGACCGTTGTCTGCGACCCTGATATCTGCTCCGGCCAGTTCCGCGCCTGCCAGGAAGGCGCGGCTGAAGTTGGTAAGAGCCTGGACTTCGGTCAGGGCGTCGGCCTGGTGCGTGAGGTAATCGTGGCCGACACGGACGAAGAAGCCCTGGCCCTGGGCAGAGAGAGCGGCTGTTTTATCTGGACCAAGTTCTTTGAGCCGTTCGGCTTCAACGCCGCCCTGATGCGGGTTGATGAGGATTACCGGACGATCCCGAACACGTTTGAGTCCATGGTCGAGCGCGGCCTGACCATCTGCGGCAGCCCGGATACGGTCAGCCGCAAGTTTGAGGCGATCTTCAAAAAGTTGCCGGCCGAGTACTTCTGGCTCTATACCTATAATGAGCTCGTGCCGCATAAGAACGTCATGCACAGTTTCGAGCTGCTGACCGAAAAAGTATTGCCGAATTTTACGGATCAAATTCAGTAGGCAGTGTCTTTCCTTACTTGAGAGCGGAGGGGTAGGAGACCCTCTACCCCATCCACTCTTCCATCCCGTTGACTGCACCGTTCCGCGCCAGTAGAAGGTTGCGGCGAGGAACAGTGATGACACGTGGCGGTTATCTCCATTCGTTACACCGGGCTGCACACAAAGCGGACTTCCGGAGTCTCACTCGTCGCGCCCTGCTGACCGGCCTGTTTGGGCTGGGTCTGGGCTTGCCGGTTTTTGACCGAGGGGCAAACGCGGCGAGAAAAAAAGACCCGCGCCGGTCGCGGCTGACACCCGGCGATCAACTGGTCTTCGCCTTTGGGGAGCGGGCCGGACAGGCCATCACACCCCAAGACATCTCGGTCGGCGAGCGCCCGGAGTTCGCCTATCCCAAGGACTCGGCGACCGATACCGTGCGCAGCCGGTTCCGGCTCAATCAGGTTCTCTTGATCCGGTTGAAACCGGAAGAGTTGAGTGAAAAGACGCGCGCGCGCTCATTGGACGGGCTCGTATGCTATTCAGCCGTATGTACCCACACGGGTTGTGATGTGTCCGAATGGCTCGGACCGACGCAGCAGTTGGTCTGCCCGTGTCATGCGTCGTTCTTTGACCCGAAAAACCATGGCCGCGTGGTCGGCGGTCCGGCGCCTAAGCCACTCGCGACCCTGCCCCTGGAAGTGAGAGACGGGTTCCTGACGGTCAAAGGTCCGTTTATCGGTAAAGTCGGTTTTCAGAAAAAGAAATAAGGATACGTCAGATGCGATACCCCACGTTCAGCCTCCTCATGAGTCTCCTCGTCAGTCTCTTTGCGCCGGCTCTGGTGAGTGCACAGCCGCAGGACTACACGCCTGTGACCGCCCAACGACTGTTGCAGCCTGAGCCTGAAAACTGGCTCATGTATCGCGGGACGTATAATAGCTGGGGCTATAGCCCCTTAGAGCAGATTACGCCGGCTAATGTGGGCAAGCTCGTTCCGGTCTGGACCTTTTCGACCGGCGTGAGGGAAGGCCATCAAGCCCCACCGATCGTGAACAATGGCGTCATGTTCGTCACCTCCCCCGAAAATCAGGTCTTTGCCTTGAATGCCAGGACGGGCGATCTCTTGTGGCGCTATGAGCGCGAGTTGCCCGAAGACCTGTTCCAGTTGCATCCGACCAATCGTGGCGTCGCTCTGTATGGTGATAAAGTCTACTTCGGGACGGTCGATACTTGTGTGGTCGCCCTGGACGCCAAAACGGGCAAAGTGGTCTGGGAGGAAGAGCTCGAAGACTATTTGTCCGGCTATTACATGACCCTCGCCCCCCTGGCGGTGAACGGCAAAATCCTTGTCGGCATGTCGGGTGGGGAGTTTGGTATCCGTGGTTTTATCCAGGCCCTGGATGCCGAGAGCGGGAAATCCATCTGGAAAACTCATACCATTCCCGGACCGGGAGAGCCCGGCCACGAGAGTTGGGCGGGCGAGAGCTGGAAGACCGGCGGGGTGTCGATTTGGGTAACCGGCAGCTATGACCCGGACCTCAACCTGACCTTCTGGGGAACCGGGAATGCCGGCCCGTTTATGGGCGAGGCCCGACCGGGGAATAATCTCTACTCGACCTCGGTCATCGCCCTGGACGCGGACAGCGGTGAATTAAAGGCGCACCATCAATACCACTGGAACGGCTCATGGGATTGGGACGAGGTGTCCGCCCCGCTGTTGATTGACGTGAAAAAGGGTGACCGGACCTTGAAGAGCCTGGTGCACCCCGCGCGCAACGGCTATCTGTGGACGCTGGAGCGCAGGGCGGACGCGATCAATTTTGTGGAAGCTCGGCCCTTTGTCCGCCAGAATGTCTTCAAAAGTATTGACCCTGAAACGGGCCGACCTGAATACGATACCACGAAAATCCCCGGTATCGGACGACGCGCCGAGTACTGTCCGTCCTCGTGGGGCGGCAAGGACTGGCCACCGGCGGCGTATAATCCCAAGACCGGCCTGCTCTACGTTCCGGCCAACGAGAACCTGTGCGGTGCGCTGACCGGTCGAAAAGAAACCTATCGGCCCGGTCAGCTCTATATGGGCGTCGCGTTCCCTGACGATTTTGAACTGCTGCCCCATCCGGACGCCAAAGACCATATCGGCGAACTCCAGGCCTGGGATTTGAACGCCGGCAAGAAAGTCTGGACCTCCACTTTTAAGAGCCACAACTGGGGGCCGGTGCTCACGACTGGCGGCGGTCTGGTTTTTATGGGGGGGACCAATGATCGCTATTTTCGCGCCTTTGACGCCAAGACCGGCCAGGTCTTATGGAAACAGCGGACAAATTCCGGGGTAACGGGCGTTCCTACAACGTATCAAGTCAATGGGGTGCAGTATGTTGCCGTGCTGTCAGGCTGGGGTGTGGATGCAGAGCGGAAACAGGAGATGCTGAATACCTTCTACGGCACCAAGACGCACGTCCCGCAGGGCGGGGTGCTGTGGGTGTTCGCGGTTCGAGAGTAGAGCCCCGTACGGCGGGTTTTCACACAGTTCACCATATGGTTCTCACATGACGGTAACGTTTGATCTTCTCATCCTTTGTGACGATAGATGTCCCCAAAGTCAGCGCCGAAGCGATAATAATGCGGTCAGCCGGGTCACTGTGAATCGTTCCGGGAAGAGTAGTCGAGCGGACAGCAATACGATTATCAACTGGTATAAAATTGAGGAACGGCAAGGCTTCGGACCGGGCGGTCCAGTCCTCGACATCCATCGTTAATTGAAGTCGTCCTTTTACCACAAGCAGGGCCACTTCCCACGTACTGATAGAAGATACGTAGACCGTCCCTTCTTCCCTTGCTGACTCAGTAGCTCTTCTTGCTGCTGGAGAGAGTTCTCGTGGGTCATTCACCCACCACACCCAGGCATGAGTATCCAGCAGAATCATGAGAGTGTTTCCCAGTCTTCCAATCCAACAGGCTCGGTTGGCTCTTCGTATTTCAAGACTGAACCTCGCAGTTCTTTTAATGCCTCATCAGGGTCCTCTGTATAGGGAACCAGTTTGAGAACGGGACGGCCGCGGTCGGTAATGACCAGGGGGGTTCTCGTTTTCTCCACTTGGCGAAAATATTCGAGCGCGTGAGGCTTGAAGCGAGATTTCGATACCGTTTTCCTCATGGCTTTCTCCTCGCTCATGATGCAATCAGGTGATTTTACTACAAATGCACGGAGGAGTCCTGCTCTGATTTCAGCCCTTTTTAGCGACGATTTGGATCAAAGAGCCGCTCGCCGTTTCGCCAACGCAGGGTTGCGTCCGGCAGGTCGAGCGCGCGGAGTAAGGCCGCGTTGAGTTCATACGCTCCGCCGTCAAGCTCAGCGTTCCGCGTGGCGTCACTCAGCCCGTTCAGCACCGCATTCCCCATGACAAAAGCGAAGGTATCAACCGGCACTTCCGTTGTGGCCTGGCTTTGCCCGTAGGCCCGTTCGCACGCCTCAAGACGAACGGAGTGCCAGCCGCGACATTTGAACGGACGGGCTGCATAGGCCATACAGGTATCGTCCCGGAGCAGGGCACAGGGGAGTCGCTGCTGGTCTGGTGAACTGCTCGTGTCCTGCTCGCACCGAGCTTCCAGCCTGTTCCGCACGACTGCCAACTCCTCGGGCGTACAGTTAGCCCTGAGCCAGTCTGCCAGATAGACCACCTCGGCGGCACTGGCCAACACAAGCGGCAAATAACAACAAAAGGCGCAGCCGGCTTTGCAGGCGCGTTGCTCACGGTCGGGCGATTGGTCGATCCGGTCGTCCGCCCAGGCATGGGCGGAGTTCATCAGGAGCGCTACGGACGCGGCCGTGTCATCACTGTTCAGGGCCGCAAGCGCCTCATGATACTGCGCCGCGTAGGCAATCAACTCTTCGCCTCCGGCCTGGGGCAGGCCGTGTTCACGGAGTTGTCCGATAAACTGTTGCACTGCCTGAGGCGAAGCCGCCTGTTGGAGCTGGCTCTTGATCCGGGCAATATCCAACCGGGGCGGAGACGTTTTCTCTGCTCCAATCGGTTTCTTCTGTGTGGCCTTGGCTTGCCGGCGGCGTTCGGCGCGATTCATACCGTCTCCCGTTTATCCTCAGTCAGATTCAGATAGGACTCGCTGTTCGGGCCGTCAACCACATCTCTCCCGGATGGAGAAGGAGAGCTTCGTATGGACGGCTCCGCATATCGTCTGTTATCATTCCCTATCTGGTGTATGATGTAATACATAGTCTGGCAATAGGTGATATATGCATCGATCGCAAATCATGCTCAGGGAAACTCAATACCGTTTTCTCGTAGATGAGGCCCAGCGCACAGGGCAGTCTATTTCATCTATACTCCGAGAATTAATCGACCGGCGTATGCAGTCACAGCGCCAGTCCTCGCTCGAACGAGACCCGCTATGGGATATGGTCGGTATTGCTCGTGGTGGGCCGGATAAAGTCAGCGAAGATCACGACCGTTATCTAGCGGATGTCCGTCTGAAACGACAGGCGGGGCGTACCCACCACAAATAGGGGAGCGCGAGTGCGAACGATTATAGCCGATACCAGTGCCCTCTATGCTCTCGTTGATGCCGACGACGCTCACCATGCCGAGGCAGTCGCCTTCCTCAAGCACACGGGCAGGCGGCTCGCGCTCGTCGTGCTGGAGACGACCCTTTTTGAAACTCTCACGTTAATCAAGAGCCGCCTCGGCCAGGATATCGCGACCCGGACATTGGCCGCAATGCAGGCGAGTCGTCGCTACCGCATTGTCAGTCTGACGGAGCAGGACCGGAAAGAAACGTGGCGAATATTCGCCACGTTTGCAGATAAAGGCTGGAGCCCGTTTGACTGTGCCTGTCTGGCAGTCGCCCGTGCGCGAAAAATTAACGAAGCGTTTGCTTTTGATGTCCATTTCGATCAGATGGCCGGCGACGGTCTGATTCGCCTCCCGTGACAACATGCCTGTCCGGTGTAGACCGCAACGCCGCCCTGTGGCGAGCCTGTATTACCGGCGTTCGTGTTAGACCTGCGCCCCCTCTGGGAAAGACAGTAACCACCCTACGCTTGTCCGGTCTGCTGTGCCCACAGGCCGTCGGCCTGTTCCCAACCCACGACGGCCAGGGTATTGCCGTCTTCATCAATAAATTGGAGCGGGCCGAGGAAGGTCATATAGAACTCACTGTCTTCAACAAAATTGGTCTGGTCGTGCCGGGCGTTACAGGCCTCGTAGCCATAGCCGACGGCCACTGCTGTCGCCCCGCCATCGCCCGCGCCCCCGCGGACTTCCATTTTCCCTTTGGTCAGGAAATACTCGCCTGGCCCCACATGAATATGCCGGGCGAATGAGGAACCCTTGGGGCAATCAAAAATCGCCGTCCAGGCCCCCATCTCGGGTGAGACGTGCAACAGCTTCCATCGAATGCCCCCGGTCGAAAATTCTCCGGGAAACGGCTGCCAGCCAACTGCGTCAACGTGGACGTATGCGCCTTCGATTTTCTGTTTCATACCAGGACCCTCCTTCCAGGTTTGAGCCGTCTGTCTGAGGTGTGCTGCGTTCGGTCCGGCCGGCGCGGGCCGTCAACATCAGCCGGGGTGGTTATGCTCGGTCGGAGCCGGCGCTTCCCGGAGCTGCTCATCGAAATCAAACGGGTGCTTATCATGACCGAATATCGGCTCCAGCTTCGGCTGTGACACGACCGCGTGGAGAGGGCGCGTGACCAGCCGTTCAAGCAGATAGCCAACTGCGTGGACCGGGTAGGAGACAATCCGAAGCGGATGGCTATCCTCAAAATCATCATAGGTGTCGCCGGCGACCGCCACCGGAGCCAAGAGCAGTACGGCTGCCGCCGTCACGACCGCTTGTTTCTTCCATGTCATGGAGACTGCCTCCTCTTCCGCAGAGCCTTCTGTGTACTCTACTCCTCTTGCGTTGAGCGCTCAATCTCTTTTCTGGTCTCCCGCCGGGCAACCGGACGACGATATTTCTTTTCATCCTCTTGCAGACGGGCTGGTGGCGGGAGTTCTTTCCGTACCCGACGGAGCGCGTCGAGCGGAGACACGACCGTCGGTTTCCTTTTCTTTTGGGACATGACGGACTCTTCTCGATGCGGTCACACAAAAGACGGACACGCTCTCACAACGTTACCCGGCCCTTCTCCAGTACCCGCGCCGCGTCCTTGGCAAAATACGTCAGAATGAGATCGGCCCCGGCGCGCTTGATGCTCGTCAGAGCTTCGAGCATGACGCGCTCCTCATCCAGCCAGCCGTTCAGAGCCGCAGCCTTGAGCATGGCGTATTCCCCACTCACATGATAGGCGGCGAGCGGATAACCGAATTTCTCCTTGGCGCGGCGGATAATGTCCAAATACGGCAAGGCGGGTTTGACCATCACCATGTCCGCCCCTTCTTCAATATCAAGGCCAACCTCTCGGAGCGCTTCGTCGCCATTGGCCGGGTCCATCTGATAGGAACGTCGGTCCCCGAATTGAGGCGTCGATTCCGCGGCCTCGCGAAAAGGACCGTAGAAGCCGGAGGCAAATTTGGCCGCATAGGCCATAATCGGAATATGCGGAAAGCCCTCTCGGTCGAGCGCCTGACGGATGGCTCCGACCCGGCCGTCCATCATGTCAGACGGCGCTACCATGTCGGCCCCGGCTCGAACGTGCGAGAGCGACTCTTGCACCAGCAGCTCAAGCGTTGCATCATTCTCGACGTCGTTGCCTTTGATCAGGCCGCAATGCCCGTGGTCGGTGTACTCACACAGGCAGACGTCGGTGATCAGCGTGAGTCCGGGCACTTCTTCCTTGAGCGCGCGTAAGGCGCGTTGGATAATCCCGTTATCGTCATAGGCGTCAGAGCCGACCGCGTCCTTTTCATCCGGGATGCCGAATAAGATCACCCCGGGAATCCCGAGGTCTCGAATCTGCTTACACTCTTCTACGGCCCGATCAACCGAGAGTTGGGCAATACCGGGCATGGACCCAATCGGATTTTCCACCCGCGTCCCGGGCACGATGAATAGCGGCATAATCAGGTCATCAACCCGCAGATGTGTTTCTCTCGTCATCCGACGCAGATTCTCGTTACGTCGCAGGCGGCGTGGCCGATGAATGGGAAAAGACATGGGAACTCCAATTTCATCCTAGTGTATTATGCTCCGTACGGAAATATGCAACGATGGCCTCGACAAAAGCGGGAATCGTATAGGCTGACGGCTGAACCGCCACAGTCAATCCGTATTCCCGGGCAGTCGCGGCGGTGATCGGCCCGATACAGCCGATCTGAGCATGACCCAGTAAGACTGCACTGTCTTCTCCGGACAGGCACTCCATAAAGTTTCGGACCGTGCTGGAGCTGGTAAACGTCAGCAGATCAACCTGCCCGGCGCGCAGCATAGCGCGTAGGGTTTCGTCTCGACCCTGGGGCCGGATGGTGCGATAGATTGCGATCTCGTCAACCTGGGCGCCGGACGCGCGCAGCTCCTGGGGTAAAATGGCTCGTGCTTCGGCAGCGCGGGGCAACAGGATGCGTTGCGCCTTTTCTGCCTTGAGCACCTGTATAAGCGCCTCTGCCTTGTATTCGTGCGGCATGGCATCAACCCGAAGGTGACGGGCCCGGATCGAACGCGCGGTTTCCGGTCCAATCGCAGCAATACGGATATCTCCCAGGCTGCGGATGTCTCGCTGCCGGGCTTGCAAACGCTCAAAAAAATAGCGCACACCATTCACACTCGTAAAGACGAGCCAGTCATAACCTGCCAGGGCGTCCAGGGCCGCATCCAGGGCCGCAGAGGACTCCGGCGGCACCGTTTCGATCAGCGGAAAACGAAAGACCTCCGCCCCGTGCTGTTCAAGCAGGTCGGCAAAACCGCTCGCCTGAATCCGAGGACGGGTAATCACAATGCGTTTGCCAAAAAGGGGTTTTGATTCAAACCATTGCAACTGCTCGCGGAGTCGAACCACGTCGCCAACAACAATCACGGCGGGGGGTTCAAAGCCCTGTGCGGCTGCCTGCTCGGCAATGCGCCCCACCGTTCCGGTGAGTACTTCCTGCTCAGCCTTTGTTCCCCATCGGATCAGCGCAATCGGGGTCTCGGCCGGCAGGCCGAACTCCATCAGGCGTCTCATGTTGTTTTGCAGTTGCCGTGTCCCCATCAGGAAAACCAGGGTTCCACCCACTCCAGCCAGAGTAGCCCAATTCAGATGGGGTGCGGTTTCCCACACCTCTTTATGCCCGGAGACGATCGCAACCGCAGAGGCATGATCGCGGTGGGTCAAGGGAATGCCGGCATAGGCGGGCACGGCAGTGGCCGAGGAGACACCGGGAACAACTTCAAACGAGATATTGGCCGCGACCAGTTCCTCCGCCTCTTCACCGCCTCTGCCGAACAGTAGCGGGTCACCACCCTTGAGCCGGACAACGACTTTGCCGTTTACAGCATGCTCACGCATCAGTTCATTAATGGTTTGCTGCGGAACGGCTCGACCCCCTCCCCGTTTTCCGGCGTAGAGCAGGGCGGCTTCGGGCCGGACATAATCCAGCAGGCGGATATCGACCAGATAGTCGTAGATGATAACATCAGCCTCTTCGAGGCAGCGTTTGCCTTTGAGGGTCAGCAGCCCGGGGTCGCCCGGCCCCGCTCCGACCAAGTATACCTTCCCAGTCGGCATACCCGCTCCCCTCAACCTTCGTGTTCCAACCGAGCGAGGATCTCGTTTCCGCCCTGGGCCAACAGGCGCTCAGCAAGCCTGATACCCAGTTGTTCGGCGATTTCGGCGGGACCATGCTCATGCCCGCGTAGCATGATTTGTCCGTCCGGGCTGGCGATCAGAGCGACAAGCCTGATGCCTTCAGTCCGGGAGGTGGCCAGGGCTGCAAGCGGCGTGCGACAACTACCGCCCATCCGGCCTAAGAACGCTCTCTCAGCCGCGACGGCCAGCGCGGTTTCAACATGATGCAGCGGCCGGAGGAATTCTCCAATATCTGCGTCGTCGCGCGTTTCAACGCCGAGTGCCCCCTGTCCGACGGCCGGGACAAAGACCTGCTCATCCAGGATATGGCTCCGTGCGGGCATGAGACCGAGTCGCTTGAGGCCGGCCGCAGCCAGAATCGTCGCATCGACCTCCCCGTCGCGCTGTTTACGCAAGCGGGTCTCGACATTGCCGCGCAGCATTGCGATGTGGAGATCGGGCCGGAGATGGAGCAGTAAAGCCTGACGGCGCAGGCTACTCGTCCCAACCCGGGTGCCCGCAGGCAGCTCGTCCAGGGTTTCCCCATTGGACGCTATCAGGACGTCCCGCGGGTCTTCCCGCTGCGGGATCACACTCAAGGTGAGTCCGGCAGGCAAGACGGCCGGTACGTCTTTGACCGAGTGAACCGCCAGATCAACCCGGCCCGCCTGCAGCGCCTCTTCAATTTCCTTGACAAACAGCCCTTTGCCGCCAATACGGGACAAGGAGATATTTTGGAACCGGTCACCGGAGGTTTTGACTGGAACCAGCTCAACCCTGAGGGTCGACCACTGCTGCTCCAACCGATCTTTCACCCATTGCGCCTGCCACAGCGCAAGGGGGCTGCTTCTCGTTCCGATCCGGATGATGGTGCGCATAACCTGCGAGCGGCTATTGCCTATTCTTCGTGGGCATCAAGACCGAATATCTGACGAATGACGTGGGGCGAGGCGATCTCTTGAGCGTATTCAGCTTCACGCTTGGCGCTGTTGTGGTGACGCTGTTTGAGATACGCCAGAGGGGGATGGAGCAGCTTGTTCGTCAGGGAGCGGGTGAGGGCTTCGATCGATGCCTTTGCCTGCGGCGAGAGGTCGGCAAGTCCGGCCAGAGTCCTTTCCACTTCGCGCGAGCGGATCGTCTCGGCCTGTTCCCGGAGCGCCACAATCGTGGGGGTCACCTCCTGGTTGACAAACCAGCGCCAGAATTTTTCCACTTCCTCGGCCACGATGGCTTCGGCCTTGACCGCCTCAACCTGGCGCTCGCCTCTATTGTCTTCAACCACCTGCTCCAGATCATCGATGTCGTACAAAAAGACGTTGTCCAGATTGTTCAGACGCGGGTCAAAGTTGCGCGGCACCCCCAGGTCGATCAGAAACATGGGACTGCGTTTACGTTCTTCAAGCGCCTCTTCGATCATGCCGGAATGCAGGATATAGTGCGGGCTGCTGGCAGAGCCTATCACCACATCGGTGAGGTGGAGGTGTTTGTCCAGTTGATCAAACGGTACGACGGTTCCATTGCAGGTTCGGGCGAGTTCAACCGCGCGACGAAAGGTACGATTGGTCACCATAATGGTGCCGACCCCGCGTCCGCGTAGATGCCGAACGGCTTGTTCGCCCATCTCGCCCACACCAATGACCATGGCGGTCTTGTCTTCCAGGCGGTCAAAAATCGTACAGGCCAGATCAACGGCCGCCGAGCTCACCGACACCGCTTTGGCCGCGATACTGGTCTCGGTTCGCACCCGCTTCGCCACCGAGAACGACTTGTGAAAACAGCGGTGCAACACCGTTCCCAGGGTCCCGAGCGCGGAAGACGTGTTATAGGCGTCCTTGACCTGACCCAGAATCTGAGGCTCGCCGACCACCAGAGAATCGAGACTTGAGGCCACGCGAAACAAATGGCTGACCGCCTCCTGATTAATATGGGTGTAGAGGTAGGGCGCAAAGCGGGGCAGCGCCACGCGCTGTTCCTCGGCTAAAAACGTGCAAATCTTCTCATTCGCCACATTCAGATTTGGCGTATGGGCAACCACCTCAACGCGATTACAGGTGGAGAGAATGGCCCCTTCTCGGATGGTCTCCGCATCCACGAGCCGTGGTAAAGACGCATCCAACGCGCCGTCGCTGAAAGCGAGCTGCTCCCGGAGTTCGACCGGGGTAGTCTGGTGGTTGAGTCCTACCACCATGAGCGAGGAGGCCGGCTGGACAAGACTAGCCAAACTGACCTCCATGTCGTCCGGGGAAAAACTGGACCCCGACAAAGGAAACCACCAGCACGGCAAAGCAGACAATCGTCAGCGTTGCCGCCCGCCGGCCACGCCAGCCGGCACTCCGGTAGTGGAGCAGCAGAGCGTAGAAAATCCAGGTCAGCACGGACAAGATAAGCCGGGGCTCCCATATCCAGAAGTGTTCCCAGGCGTACCCGGCCCAGACCGCACCGCTTAACAGCCCGAGGGTCAAGAGTAAAAAGCCCCAGGCCAAGGAACGGTAGTTCAAATGATCGAGCGTTTCCAGCGAGGGCAGACGGCGTAGCAACGAGGAGGCTTTTTTCTGTTTGAGGTGCTTTTCCTGGACCAGATAGACCAGGCTGGCACTACAGGCGACGACAAAGACGGCATACCCGAGATAGGCGGCCGTCACATGAATGGGCAGCCAGGCGCTTTGCAGCGTCGGCGGCAACGCTCCCGCCTGGGTGTAAAAGACATATACGCCGAGGGTCAGGATAAAGCCGATGGGACTCACAATAGCGCCCAAAATGGAAACGGGCAGCTGCCATTGTACCAGCAACCCCATTGCCGCAGTGAGACAGGCAAAAAAGGAGAGGGCTTCATACACGTCTGTGACCGCAAAATAGCCCACCGTGAGAGACCGGACTGCAATAGCGCCGGCATGGCACACGCAGGCGGCCAGCAAGCAACTCGGCGCTACCGTCCGCACGACGGGTCGAACGGAAAACAGACCGACAATAAAGCTCGCCGTGCTGAGCAGGTATAACAGCAGTGTCAGTGTCAGCAGCCAGACTTCCATACACTCACTCACCACGAAAAGGCGAGACGCTCCAGGGTATACGCCTCCCCCAGCGTCCGCTGTAGGAGTGCATCTAATTTATCGGCTTGGCGGGCTCGAAGATAGTCCAGCAGATGGGATTCGGCCAGATCGGTCAATAGGCGCTGGCGGTCTTTCGCGCTGCATTGTTCGTGCATCAGGCGTTCACGAATTCGGCGCAACAATCGAAGCGCCACCGCATATTCCGGCCCGAATTGCTCGGTCAGGTCTTGCCGGATCTTTTTTGCCAGGGCAGGACTCGCCCCATTGGTTGAAACCGCGATCGTCAGGTCGCCCCGTTGCACCACTGCCGGCATAATAAACGAGCACAACGCGGGCTGATCGACAATATTACACAAAATATCGGCCCGTTTGGCATCCGCAGCAATCTGCCGCTGTAAAGCGGGGTCATCCGTGGCGGCAATCACCAGCGAAACAGTGTCAAGGTCCTCCCGTTGATAGGGGCGTTGCTGAACTGTCAGCCGCCCGGCGGCTTCAAGGGCGCGCAGGGCGGCTGTCAGCTCAGGACTGATAAGCGCCACCTCCCCGCCGGCCGCAAGCAACGCCTCCACCTTGCGCTCGGCAATCGTCCCCCCGCCAATGACCAGACAGCGTGCCTTGTCCAAATCGAGAAAAACAGGGTAATAGCCCACACGGCCCTCCCTCTCGTACCCGGCTCAAATCGTAGCATACCGGTGAGGAACGAGGGAATCAGAGCACCATCTGCGAACTTGACGAAGGTGAAGATGACTCATAATATGACTCGGAATGAGTCATCTTTGAAGCAAGAGGGTAGAGAGTGTACACAATGAAACAATTAACGATTCGTGGATTCGACTCCGCCCTCCAGCGACATTTACACAAGCTGGCTCAAGAGGAAGGCCTCTCCCTCAATAAGGCAGCGCTGCTGCTGCTCAGACGTGGAGCGGGGCTTGATTCTCCAAAGCAGAGTGCAAACACGGTGGGGGACACTTTAGACCATCTCATTGGGACCTGGTCTCAAGAAGAGGAAGAAGCGTTTCTACAGACGCTCGCTCCACTTGAGCAGATTGACAAAACTTTCTGGTCATGAAGGTCGCCCTTGATACAAACGCCTATTCTGCCCTGCTGCGGGGCAGGCCTGAAGTCGCGAAACGAATCCGGCACGCACAACACATTTTCCTCTCGACCATAGTCGTGGGAGAGCTCCTGTTTGGCTTCCGCAATGGTTCACACTACGAAAGGAATCAGCAAGAATTAGGCGATTTTCTGGCAAACTCCTATGTGAGCCTCCTGCCCGCTACCCTCACAACGGCAGACCGCTTTGGCCGACTGGCAGCAGCACTGCGACAAGCAGGAACACCCATTCCAACGAATGATATATGGATTGCTGCCCACGCCATGGAAACCGGCGCAGAGCTATTATCTTACGATCAGCACTTTCGGTTCGTGGCCGGGCTCGTTTGGACACGTCTGGTGAGAGTGGACACAGCGTTCAATTGACAGTCAGGCTTGCTCATCAACCCGTTGGAATACGCAACACTTGGCCGATTTGCAGGCGTCTGACGTTCTTCACGCCATTCAGACGCTTCAGAATGGACACCTTTGTGCCGTAGCGCCGGGCAATGCTGCCGAGCGTTTGGCCAGGCCGGACCCGGTGTTTGACATACCGGGCTGTGGCCTTCTCGGGGGAGTCGGCCGAGACGCGCAGTTTTTTCCCGACCGGTATCAGCGCGGCGTTTTTGATGCCGTTGAGCCGTTGGAGCGCCGCCACGGTGGTATTGTAGCGCCGAGCAATTTTTCCAAGCGATTCTCCCCGACGCACGATATGCGTCCCGTCCGGCGAAGCTGCCCGCGCCACCTGGACGGACCGGGTTGTCGGCCGGCCGGCCTTGCCTCTCAGAGGGACGCGCAGACGTTGTCCGATGCGGATGAAATGCGCGCTTCTGAGTCCGTTCAGGCGTTGCAGGGTTCGAGCGCTCGTCCCGTAGCGCTGCGCAATACCGCCCAGCGTCTGCCCACGCCGGACCTTATGAAAAGCAAAAGCAGCAAGCTGTTGGTCGGCCTTGGCCCGAGGGCTGAGCGCGGCGTAACGCCGGTCGAAGTCTTTGCGCGCGCCGGCCGGAATACGCAAACGGAGGCCACGTGGGACGTGGAGTTCACCGTTCCGAATCAGGGACCCAAAGGCCGGGTTGAGGGCCACCAATCGCTCGGTACTGGTGTTGGCGGCGCTGGCCAGATTGTCGAGGGAAACAAAATGCACCAGCTTGACCTCATCATACCGGAGGAGAGGGTCGCGTTTGATGGGACCGAAGTATTTGGCGCTGTTTTTCTCAACCTCAATGGCCGCCAGTAACTCGGCATAAAAGTTCCGCGACGCAAAGCCGAAGGTCCGGCTTTTGTAGCGGCGGATAATGGGAACAATATCGCGCGTGCCGACTTTCCGGACGGCGCGTGCCATGCCGGCCGGGCCATGGTTATAGGCCGTGACCGCCAGCGGCCAGGTTTGTAGCCTGTCATAATTTGACTTGAGCAAGTCGGCGGCAGCCCGGGTGGCAATGATGGGGTCAAGGCGCTCGTCAACCACATGGTTAATCGTCAATCTCATTAAGCGCCCGGTCGCCGGCATGAATTGCCAGATGCCGGCCGCGCCGACTTTTGAATAGGCCTCAATATTGAAAGACGATTCGATCAACGGCAGGCGGGTCAGAACCACCGGGAGTCCTTTTTGACGGAATATCTTTTCCATCCTGGGCAGATAACGACCGGAAAGGCGCAGGCTCTGGCGAAAGCGCTCCCGTATCCCGGACTGTGCTCGGAGTCGCTTCTTCGCCGCGGCCTTGCGGAACTTGTGGCGTTCCTTGACATCTCTGAAGAGCGCCCGAATTTTTTTCTCGCGCACACTCAGCGTCCGCCCTTTTGCGCCGTGGGTATGAAGCTTGCGCAGGGCGGCCCGAATTTTTCTGAGTTCCTGCCTGGTCCGCTTGGCTTTCAGCTTCCGGACTGTAGCTTCGCTATGCTTTTCCAGGAGCGGCCGAAAATCGAGGACGGCATACACCTTGTCCAAATAGACCGCGTCGTGAATAACAACCTGATATTCCGAGTAGGTCCCGAAAATCTTGGTCCAGAACTCGACCTGGGGCTGGAGGGCCTTTGGGTAGGGAAGCGGAGAGGAGTCGGGGGTGACGAGCTTTCCTGCGGTCCCAAATGCGGAACCGGCCCCAATCCCAACGAAGAAGACAGCGAACAAGAGCGCTGTACGCCATCCCGGATATTTTGCCTGCATCACCACCCTCTCCTCTATAACACCAACCAACTCTTATGCAGACCTGTCTATCTGCGTTCTCTCCATAATAGTAAATAAGCCCCCCACCTAGCAAACCCACACATTCAGTTCAACGTACCCACAGATAGAGGTGCTGTCCTGATTAGGGCACTCGCAAAGAAAGTGGACAGTGGGGGGTTGGGATAGAGATCAGGGGAGAGTCTTTTGGTACGTTCCTACCTCAGTATCTCAAGATGCCGCTCGGCACATTTCTCATCTATTTCCAAATGTCTGACCATTTGTTTAATCTCTCCTTTTTGAATCTCAGGGTCTTTTTCATCGTGCGCTCCTTTGGAGAGGAGGTAGGTTTTCCCATTGTATCGAACCCACTGCCTATGTTTTTTTCCCTCAATAGAATAGCCGGACGCACACTTGTTCAGCATGCGCCGTATTTTGCTCATACGAGCACGTCCTGAGGTCGCCATAATTAAGCAGGAAGTGGGAGGACTATGCGGCCATATCGAGCACAACCAGTTGCTGCTCCTCAACCGGGGTCACATTGTACTCTGGCGTGCTCTTTACTTTTTGAATCGTGATGCTTGCTTCTGTGGTATCCGCCGATTTTATTGCGAGCCCTTCTTCCTGATGCCCCTCCGCTCTGACCTGTTCTACTGCTGCCCACCACTCTTCGTCTGCTGGTCGGCAGACTTCAGAGAAGAATTGGAGTACGGCTTTTTTGAAATTGGCGAACGTGGCCTCTTCTTCGGCAATATCAAAAAGCACCTCTCTATAGGCTTCCCTGAATTCGCCGTAAGCAGCCGTGCGCGTTGCTGCCCCCACCGCAATGCCTCCGGGTTGGACGCCGTTGACCCAGACCATCCCCTCTTCGTCGGGGTTGCACTCCACCACCGCCCGACTGCACGCTTCAACTTCGGCAAGAAACCCGTTCCCGAATACCCTGTCTTGAAACGTAAAAAAGAGCGGCACTCTCTCCATCATTTTCTCCATTCAACAAGACTGTATGTTTGTCTTGCGGGGTAATCTAAGGCACTTCTGCTAATATGGCAATCAGCATGTTGGGCTGCTTCCGCCACTCCCGCCTTCTTTCCAGGGAGAAAGTCGGTTATGAAAAGGAACCACAGGAGGCGGTATGCGAATCTCACTCTTTCATTTGCCCAGCTTTTTCCCGGAATTTCACACCAGCGATGAGCAGTTCTACCTGGACATGCTCACCGAGACCGACCAGGCTGAGGCTCTCGGCTTTCACTCCGTCTGGTTTGCGGAACACCATTTTTATAATTACGGCGGCCATCTGCCCTCCGTCCCCGTGATTGGAGCCGCGGTTGCCCAACGCACGCAGAACATCCGCATTGGCTCCGGGATTGCCCTCCTGCCGCTCCAGGACCCGATTCGGCTGGCAGAGGAGTATGCCATGCTCGACTGCTTATCGGGCGGGCGGTTGGAGTTCGGGATTGGGCGGGGATTTCAAAAGGGCGAGTATGACGCCTTTGAGCGCAATATGGGTGACAGTCGGGCGCTGTTTGAAGAAGCCCACGCCATCATCATGCAAGCCTGGGCGGAAAGACGGGTCTCCCACGACGGCACATTCCGCAAGGTCCAGAATCTCCAGGTCATTCCGCAACCCGTTCAGCAACCACCACCCGTCTATGTTGCCTGTATTTTTACGCCGGAATCGTTCGAGTGGGCCGGCAAGATGGGCTATCATTTAATGGTCGTCCCCTATGCCCAACCCAATCCGGAAGTCCTGGTGGGCCGTATCCAGCTCTTCACCCAGACCCGACAGGCCCAGGGCTACACGGACGCTCCGGAAATCCTCGGGGTGTACCATTTTTATTGCGGCGAGACCGCGGAAAAGGCAAAGGAAGAGCCCCGCGAGGCCATGCTGCGCTATATCAACGCGGTGGCCGCCTCCAACCAGGAAGCCGCCTACTCCGATCAGTATCGGCCGTACCAGGGTCTCAAGGACGCCTTCAGGACCTTTGACTATGAAGGCTATCTGTACCCGCATAAAGTCATCTTTGGCGATCCGGACCAGTGCGTCGAGCGCATCAAGGAAATCCAGTCCCTGGGCATCACCAACGTGAGCCTGCTGGCAAACTTTGGTGGGCTGGCCCACGACAAAATTATGGATTCGCTGGAGCGGTTCGGAAAAGAGGTCTTGCCCAGAGTGTCGTAGAGAGCGTCACGCCTCACTCTCAAACGGACGATACGGCACATTCAGCCCGAGACTCAGCATCAGACGCACGCGGGCTTTGCGCGGGGAGAGTACGTTTTCAAGCCTGATTCCCGCAGCCATGAGTTCATCGTACGCGCCGGGGTAATACTGCGGTGCTGCGGTGGGTCCGCTTGGAGCGCCGGAGCAACACACCACGGGCAGCCCCATGCCTGCGAGACGGCGGAGCTGTCGGAACGCTGTTGGTGGAATGCTCCCGGCCCCCATACTCGCGACCACCAAGCCGTCTATGGGCAGGTCAACCTGTTCGTCCACCAAATTGAGCAGTGCGGCGTCATCACCAACCCCAAGCGTGAGAATGGGAATTGAGTAGGGCAGGGCTTGGGGCAGACGCCCCAGACGATTCCAGCGCGTGGGCTGCCAGCCGAGTTCAACCCGCTGCCCGCTGACGCGTCCGGACGGAGCCCCGCGACGGGCCGTAAAGGCGTCCAGGGCGACGGTGTCGCTTTTATACACGCTCCAGGTCTCAAAGATGTCACCGTGCAGCGTGACCGGCGTTCCGTATTCAGGCCCGAGATAGGAGGCGACCCGTACGGCGTTCTCCAGGTTTTGTATTCCGTCATAGTCGGCGGTCCAACTCGGCCGCATCGCCCCGGTAAAGACAATAGGTACGGCCGCGGAGAGCATTTCATCGATCCCATACGCCACCTCTTCCAGGGCATCGGTTCCATGCGTCACCACGATACCGTCCAGGCCCTCCCTGGTCGCCCGCTCAATCGTCCGCGCAAGCGTGAGCAACTCGGCGCCTGAGGTGATCACACCGTCAGGATAGGGCAGGTCCAGGCAGTAGATATGTCCGGTCTCGATTGTAGTCCGGGCCAATAAATCCGCGGCCGACAGCACGGGACGATTCTTCCCGCCCGGCCTGGTGCGCCCCTGACTGATCGTCCCGCCGGTTGCAATGAGGAGCAGTTCTCTCCGGGTGCCCGCATGCGGCATGGGCGTACAGTCCGCTCAGCCCGTATAGCGAAAGAGGCTCAGGAGAAAGAGGTTGTCGGGATCAGTCCATTGGGCCTGGCATTGGAAGCCGTGTCCGGTCAGTTGTTCTTTGACTTCCTGCGCGTCGAACTTTCTGGATATCTCCGTGTGAATGGTCTCACCCACTCGAAACGAGACGGTCAGGTCCAGGGCAGCAATGGTCACTTCCTGGGCCACCTCGCTCTTCAGGTGCATTTCGATTTGATGCCGCTCCCGATTGTAAAAGGCCAGATGAGAAAACTGCGCGAGATTAAAATCCGCCTGAAGCTCGCGGTTGATATGCCGCAGAATGTTGAGGTTGAAATCGGCCGTGACGCCGGCCACGTCATTATACGCGGCTTCTATAATCTCAACAGACTTCCGCAGGTCGAGTCCCAATAAGAATTGGTCGCCGGGATGGAGGCCGGCCGCCAGGTGCCGGAACAGTTCGGTCTGCTCCGTCGGACCGAAATTACCCAGATTACTACCCAAAAAGAGGACGAGGCGGGGCCGGGTATTGGGCAGGGCGGTGAGTCCGGCCAGATAGTCGGTCGCCAGAGCCTCAATCGACATGGTGGGGTAGTCAGCCAGCAGGCCGTGGGCGGTCTCTTCGAGCATCGACGCGCTGATATCGATCGGCACATAGTGCAGCAGATGATCCCGGCGTTGATATTCATCAAACAGGAGACGGGTTTTTACCGCACTGCCGCTTCCCAGCTCGACCAGTGAGGCGCCGGCCGTCTGTCGCACGATATCCGCGGCGTGCGTGCGCAGAATCTGCGCTTCGGTCCGGGTGAGGTAGTATTCTGGTTGCTGACAGATATCCTCAAACAGTTGCGACCCGTAGGCGTCGTAAAAATACTTGGGTGGCAGGGTTTTCTGGCTTTGCCGCAAACCATAGGCAACATCCGTTCGCAACTGCGAACGCACCTTGCCCAGCGTAGAAATTTGCAAACGGTCAGTCTCCCGAAATCGTGTTGACATACAAAACAACCCACCTTACTCGGTCAATCCACCGCCTCTCGCCGCGCTAGGGCGCGGCGTCCCTTGCACACCGCAAGCCGGCAAAGACGGCCCGCATTCCGGGATGATACCAGTTCCGAAACGTTGGCCGAAGGACGTGCCGGCGCGTTGCCCACGACCCGCCGCGCAAGACTCGGTGGTGTTGATCAAAATACGGAACGGAATAGCCGTCGTACGGAAAGGCCTGAAAACCCGGATAGGGGTGGAACCAGGTGCGGGTCCACTCCCAGACCCCGCCGAGCAGACCGAGGCCGGACTCTGGAGGGTCTGACTGCGCCGCGGCGTGCTGTTCAGCCTCCCACCAGGCCGCTTTTTCCCACTCGGCCTCGGTCGGCAGCCGTTTCCCGACACAACGGGCATAGGCCTCGGCCTCGTACCAACTCACGCACCGCACCGCTTGGGCCGGGTCTAACGGCGAGACGCCGAACGGGTCAATCTCCAGCCAGTGTCCTTGCGTACTCCCAGGACGCCAGTACAGGGGATGGGCAATATGCTGCGCCTCGCGCCAGCGCCAGCCCTGCTGACTCCACCAGGCCGGGTTCTGATATCCGCCAGCATCCATGAACTCCAGGAAATCGGCGTTTGTGACCGGCGTGGGATCAATCCAGAATTCCTCAAGCCAGACCTGCTGAGCGGGCCGTTCATTGTCCAGGGTGCGCGCGCGGTCGTCGCTGCCCATGCGGTAGGCTCCGGCGGGAATCCGGACCATGGTCGTTTGGTCGGAACGCGGAGGAGGGCTCCGGCGCGGCGCGGCAGAGGCAGAGAACGAGCCTCTATCTCCCGCATCGAATCGTCTGGCTGCAAGCAGATTGAGAATCAGCAGGATGGTCTCGGTGTGTTGTTCTTCGTGTTGGAGGAGCATGTTCAGGATACGACCTTCACCCAGCAGGGGATGGCCGTCCGGCCAATCGCCCCGCTCCAGAAAGGTCAACACGCGCGCGCGCACTGCATCCAGGTAGGCAAAGACCTCCTGCGCGGCGGGGAGATTGACCCGATTCTCTTTCGGGTTATCAAGCGGAGAGAAAACCACATCATACTCAGACGACAGCGAGGCCGCGCGCTGGCACTGTTGCAGAACCCAGAAGCCCTCGGTCACCCCAATGTGGCCAAGGTGCCAGCCGACCGGACTGAACTCAGCATGCGCCTGACAACAGAAGTCTTCCGGCTCGACCGCCGCGAACAGCGATGTGGTATAGGCGCGCGCCTCGATCATCCGCTGCTGGAAGTCCACAATATCAATCATGCCGCATCCTGGCCGTCGAGGGCGATAAGATCAACATCCGTGGCGTCCCGGCAGGTTACAATATGGCTCTCCGGGACCACTTGCCAGGCCGGATCGGCAGAGAGTTTTTCCGAGGCGATAACCACCGAGTCGGAGAAATCCGCCCCGTTGCACAAGTAATACAGCGACGGCGCCGGCGAGGTGTTCGCAAAGCGCAGGGCGACCACATGCACCCCGTCGCACAGCACCAGATTCAGCCCCAGATGCACCGCCTGCCCGCGTGTCCAGGCCAGCAACTGGTCAACCGTGTGCTGAATGGCGGTCACATATGCCTGTGGCGTCTGTTCCTGACCGTGCAGAAAATTCAGGATAAGGGCAAAGATATGCTCAGAATCGGTCGAGCCCCGAATGAGACGATAGTACTCATCGCGGAGGGCCTCACGTATCTTGCGCAGCAGGCCGTCGCGGGCCTTTTCAAGAAAGCCGTTGTGCATGAACGACAAACGACCGGAGGCAAACGGCTGACAGTTGCTCTGGTCGAGTCCGAAACCGGGTGTGGCGCTACGGACGTTGGCGACAATGCAATCCGAAACAATATGACGGCTCAAGCCAGGCAGATTCCGATCATTCCAGATCGGGACGATATTGGTATAGACACACGGCGTGGGGTCAAGCCCGCGGTTATACCACCCGACCCCAAACCCGTCCACATTGACCGTTCCGGCGGTCATCTCCCTGGGCTGGTAACTCTGCTCTATCAGGGAGTGCTCGGGCGCGCTGATGACCTCGGCGAGCGGGACCGGCTTTCCGCGATACGCAACAAAACGACACATACCCTGGTCCAGACCCTTGGGTTGACGCGCTTACCACGGCGAATGGGCCGGCTGTTTCAGCATTCGGCGGCGTAACACTTCGGCTTCCGCATGAATCGCCGCATAGCTGGGGCCGAACAGATCGATTTGGGCCAGCACGACCCCAAACTCGCTCACCGGACGAATTTCCTGTCCCGGCTCGACATAGAGCGTCAGCTCGCTCACTGCCTGCGCCTGCGTAAAATCAAACAGATTCTCGGCCACATCCTCACCAAAAGTGATGAAATTGAACTGGCCGCCCACGATATCGGCCGGAGGCAGCGGGAGCTGGGGTGGCTGCCCGCCGGCCAGCGTCAGTCCGGCTTCGTACACACAGGCTCCGAGGCAGCGACGATACAGATTATAGAAACAGGTAGCCGCCCGGCCGTTGACCTCCGTCAGGGTAACCGCATCGTCATGGCACCAGAACTCGATATTGAAGAAGCCGTTGTCCAGACCGATATTGCCGATTGCTTCCAGGGCCTGCTGAGCCAGGAGTTCCTGGACGTGGGCCGGATGCCGCGACGGCAGCGAAAAATTATCGATAATCCGGGTGCCCGGATAGGTATTGGTATCCGTAATCGCCCAGAGCGCCGGCCGCGCATTGGCGACCCAGCCCTCGACCGTCACCTGCGGCCCGTCAACAAAGTCTTCGACCAGCATGATCTCTCGGGCGGCCAGGGGGAACTTCTCGCGGTCGATATAGCGCTCAAAAAACGGCAGATAGAGCGGCGACCAGGCCGGATATTCGCGGCGGGCGATCGCCAGGGCCCGCTGGAGGTCGTCGTCCGAGTCGAGCTTAAAGCCCAGAATCCCAAGGTTCAGCCAGGGCGGTTTGAGATAGCACGGGTAGCGCGTGACCGCCGGCTGCTCGTCCGCCAGGTCAATGGGCTCACAGCGGACCGGATGGGGCTCATACTGACGACCGTAGTATTTGTGGAGGCAGACAAAGACAGACTCCACGCTTGGTCCCGGAAACCCGAACTCCTCGCACAGGACCGCAGCCACAATATCGGCCACGTCGCGAGAATAGAAAACGGCGTCAATGGGATGAGCCTTGATATAATCGCGGCACTGGTCGGTATACGCCAACAGGTCCAATTCTGGGGAGGGGGTGCGTGGATTGAGCGGCGCGTCGAGCAGATGAAACCGATGCTCGGACATGCCGGCCAGGGCGTTGCGGTCCCGTTGCGACGGGCACGGAATCAGGACGTCCACCACTCCCCTTCTTTTTCCGCTAGCTCATCCGCATATGTACCGACAGGAGGCATCATAGCGATATCAGGCAGCCTGTTTTTGCTCCTCAAGCACGGCCTTAAAGTCGGCGGTACGCAGCGTCGCAGCCACGCTCATATCGTCGTTCAGGACATCGAACAGGGCGTCGCTGTCGCCGCGCACGCTGTAGTGCACGATCGCCCCGTCGGTGCCGCCCCCTTCGAGATGCGCATCCCCGGCGGGACTGGAGGTATATTTTCCGACCGGGCGCACATCTTTGACCGCGCTGCCATCGGCTTCGTAGATAATATGCTCGCCATCCACGACCAGGGTGTTGGTCAGTGCCAGATGACGATGCAGAAAGATCTTCTCATTTGGCGTAAATTTGACCATCAGGTCCACGATATTGTTTTCTTCATCCACATCGAGCAGGGTGACCTCAAGATGTTCAAAGTCGCCCAGGCTCTGCCACCGGATATTGCGGTCATCAAAACGGCGGTCGGAGGGTGTGGCTGCCATACATCTTCTCCTCTATTATTGCGGTATTGCTCAAGGCGGCGAGCATAGCAAGCGTTCCGGGGACGGACAAGGAGTCAACATGCAACGAATTGAGGGCGGATGCCACTGCGGGACGATCCGGTACGAACTCCTGTGGCCGCTCGATGCCGCGGAGATTCCGGTTCGGGCGTGCGGTTGTAGCTTCTGCATGAAGCACCGGGGCACCTACACGTCCCACCCCCAAGCGGAACTCCACGCAACGCTCACAGATACCGCGCGCGTTCCCACCTATCGCTTTGGCCATGAGACGGCCGACTTCTACGTCTGTGCCCGTTGTGGAGTGCTCACCTTTGCGGTGAGCCGGATTGCCGAGCGTGATTATGCCGTGGTCAACGTCCATACGTTTGAGCGTATCGACCCGGCCAATTTCACCACCCGCGTGACCAACTTTGACGGGGAGACACCAGTGAGCCGTCTCGCCCGCCGCCAGCGGACCTGGACGCCCACGGTCCGGATTACCCACACCCGGCAAGAAGAATCGACCGAGTTTTAAGGAGGACTTCATGCTGCTCTATCTCGACACAAAACGTGCACCCAACCCGCGCAAGGTGCGCATCTATCTGGCCGAAAAAAACCTGGACATTCCGATCAAGGAAATCGACCTCTACGCCGGCGAGCAGAAGACGCCGGAGTTTCTGGCCAAGAATCCGTTTGCCGGTGTTCCCATCCTGGAGCTCGATGACGGCACGGTCCTGATCGAAACGCTGCCGATTATGGAGTATCTGGAGGAACTCTATCCCGACCCGCCCCTGGTCGGCACCGACCCCGTCAGCCGGGCGCTGGTGCGTTCCTGGGAGCGACGCTGTGAGATCGGGGTGTATTTGACGGCCTCGCGCATGGTGTTGTCCAAAGGCGACGTGTCCGACCAGGCCCGCAGAGTCCTGATGCACCGCCTGCCGCTGGTCAACGACGGCCTGGAAGGCAAGGACTGGCTGGCCGGGAATTTCTCAATTGCTGATATCATGCTGTTTATCGGCCTGGAGACCGCGCATCATGGTGGAACGTTCCACCTCGACCCGGCCTGGAACAATCTCGTCCGCTGGTACGACGCCATGAAGGCGCGGCCGAGTGTGTCGGTGTGAGGGTCGGAACGTTTCGCGTGAAGCCTCCTCATATCCCCTCTCGGGAGGGGTGGCCCGAAGGGCCGGGGTGGGTTTGCGCTCAACGCCCCAGGCTCCCTGCTCCAAAGGAGCTGCTGGGTGGCCTGCGGTCTGTCCTCGTGTTTGTTCCCCAGTCGGGCGAGGCAACACCAAGTGAGCGGACGGTAACCCACCCCGCCACTGACGCGGCACTCCTAGGCGCCGGTCCTTATGTAAGGAGACAGTAACCCATCGCCTCCCTCTCCCAGTCACTCCGGCACGCAATCTATCCTTTCCGCCGTGAAGGGGTGCGGCGTTCGGCGCTGTTCTTCGCGGCGCTCTATTTTGTTCAAGGCACAATCGATCTCTCAACCGGCCTGCCCTATCAACCGATTCAATATCTCCTCAAGGAAGACCTCAGCCTGAGTGCCGGCCAGGCCGGTTTTGTCTGGGCCATGGTCGGCTTGGGCTGGACCATCAAGCCGGTCTACGGCCTCGTGTCCGACTTCCTGCCCTTGGGTGGCTCGCGGCGCAAGGGCTATCTCGTGTTGATGAGCGCTTTGGGTCTGGGAAGCTGGCTGGCCCTGGCCGTTGCGCCGACGGCGTATACTACCGTCCTGGTGCTGCTCATGGCGTGTTCGTTTACCCTGGCCTTTGCCGACGTCATGGCCGACGCGCTCATGGTCGAGACCGGACGGCCCCTCGGTCTCACCGGAAGTTTTCAGTCGATTCAATGGGCGGCCATGGGCCTGGCCCTGACCCTGGCTCATCTGGGTGGCGGCTATCTCTCGGAATATGCCACTCCGCACACCGCTTTTTTCGTCTGCGGGTTCTTTCCGCTCGCCACCCTGCTGGCAACTCTCTGCTTTGTACGGGAAGCGCCGCAGCCATTGGGACAGGCACAGGTGCGAGAGACGGCGCACGCGCTCAGAACAGCCGCCCGGTCGCGTGCGGTCTGGATCGTGGCCGGCTTTTTGTTTGTGTGGAATTTCAGCCCACTGTTCGGCACGCCGCTCTTATACTACGAGCGCGACATTCTCCAATTTTCAAAAATCTACATCGGCACCCTCGGCGCGCTGGCAAACGCGGCCGGCATGCTTGGGGCGGTCATCTTCTTTCTCTTTTTTCGGAATGTTTCCCTCCGCCGCCTCCTCTATATCGCGGTGACGCTCGGCGTGTTGTCAACGCTCAGTTTCCTGGGCTTAACCGGACCTCGGTCTGCGGTCGTCATTTTTCTCGGCTACGGCCTGATTTCGCAGCTTATGCATCTGGCCGTGCTCGATCTTGCGGCCCGCTCCTGCCCGGCCCGCGTTGAGGGAACGGTATTCGCCCTCCTGATGTCCGCCCTGAACCTGGGTCGCAGTGGCTCTCAAGTGCTGGGCGGCTGGCTGTACGATCAGACCGGCTTTGTCCCTCTGGTCTTCATCAGCGCCGCATTCACCGCCCTGTGCTGGTTGATGATTTCTTTGCTGCGTTCCGAGGAATCCCTTACAGGGGACTCTCTCCGTTCGTGCTGAGCGTAGCCCCCAAGGGGCGAAGTCGGAGCACGCTCAGGACAGGCTCACAGGTCGGGGGTAAACCGACCGGCAGGATTTCTCTCCTCGCCCCTCAGGGGAAAGGATTGAGGTGAGGGGGAATGCATCTGAGCAACCCTCCCCCTCTTCCCGGCCAGGGAGAGGGGAATGTCACCCTCCATGTCGAATAAGGCCGACTTGATCTTGGCGGTCGAGGTGACTAGATTATGGGCAATACCCCTTGCGGTTTCGACCGCAGGGTGCGGGGCCTCTTCGGAGGCCCTTGCTTTATTATTTGACGGACATCAATGCGCACATTCGTCTATGTAGACGGGTTTAATCTCTACTACGGAGCCCTCAAGGGCTCATCATGGAAGTGGCTAGATCTGGTCACGCTGTTCGAGAAGGTGCTCCAGCCGCACCACCAGCTACTCGCGGTCAAGTACTTCACAGCAAGGGTTTCGGGTACGGCCCGAAACCCGTCGAAGCCCCAGCGGCAGGACGTTTATCTCCGCGCACTGCGGCGCTACCGGCCCCAGGTTGAGGTGTATTTCGGACACTTCCTGAGCCATTCCGTCCGCGCGCCGCTCGCGCAGCCAGAGGGAAACCGGCGCACGGCGGAGGTGATCCGGACCGAGGAGAAGGGCTCGGATGTCAATCTCGCTGTGCATCTGCTCAATGATGGCTGGCTGGATGCCTATGACTGCGCGGTGGTGGTGACGAACGATAGCGACATCGCCGAAGCGATGCGTCTGGTGAATAAACTCACTATTTCTCACTATTTTCCAAAAGCGGCACTGAGTTTTGGCAAAAAATGGCCCCGGACTTTTGGAAATTCACACAGTGTTGGTATTTGTACGGGCATACGTCCTCCTTGTGATTCGAGAGACGACGCATCCGCCTTTCCCTTGCCAAGGCGCGCGAAACCCCATAAGACGAGGCCCACGAAAAGAGAGATACCAGGAGGAACCGCATGGGACGCTTAGACAATAAAGTTGCCATCATCACCGGAGGCGCGGGCGGAATCGGTCTCCAGGCCGGCCGGCTGTTTGCCCAGGAAGGCGCGAAAGTCCTGTTGGTTGATTTGCACGAGAATGCGCTCAAGGAAGCGGTCCAGACCATTGGGAGCGATGCGGTGCGCTATTGCGCCGCGGATGTTACCCGGCCCGACCACACCCAGCAGTATATTCAGGCTGCGGTCGAGCAGTTCGGCGGGGTCGATATCCTGCTGGCCAACGCCGGGATTGAAGGCGAGGTCAAGCCGATTACCGACTATGCGATCGACACGTTTGATCAGGTCATGGCCGTCAATGTGCGCGGCGTGTGGTTAGGGCTCAAGTACGCCGCGCCGGAGATTGCCAGGCGGGGCGGCGGCAGCATTGTGATCACCTCTTCGGTTGCCGGCGTGCGCGGCACGGCCGGGGTGTCGGCCTATATTGCCAGCAAACACGCCGTGGTCGGGCTGATGCGCACCGCGGCCCTGGAAATGGCAGCCAAGAAGATTCGGGTCAATACGGTCAACCCGGCCCCGGTGGATACCCGGATGATGCGTTCCCTGGAAGAGGGCTTTGAGCCCGACGACCCGGGGCGGGCCAAGGAGACGATATCCGCCATGGTGCCGCTGCAACGCTACGCCGACCCCGTAGAGGTCGCGCGGGTCATGCTCTTTTTGGCCAGTGACGAAAGCTCCTACTGTAGCGGTGGCGTGTATATGGTTGATGGCGGCATGACGGCCCGGACGTAGAGCCGGCGGCTCGGCCTGCTACGCCCCCCATCGTGGGTGAGATCGTTGCGTAAGAAATCGCACGGTGGGAGTCTAGGAGGGGGGCAAGGGATGGTACTCCTCTTGTTCGATCAGCTCGCTCGCATAGGTCAGGGCGGCCCGCACATCTTCTTCCGTCATCCCGTACTCGTCGACAATCTGCTGGATAGTCATCCCACCGGCCAATCCCCCAATGAGCCGCACAACCGGAACCCGCGAGCCACGGATGACCGGCTTTCCATGCTGTCCGGCTGCATCAATGCTAAGACGTTTTAACGGAGACGATTTCCGCTTACTCACGGGTAGCGCTGCTAACCTCTCCGCCACTTACTCCCAGGTTGCCGGATCAAACGGATTGACGATCCGAGCTCCGGTATCTTTCACGTCAGCGATATTGCGCGTGGCCAGTGTCAGGTCATGGACCTTAGCGGTGGCGGCCAGGAGACTATCAATAACAGACAAGGTTCGCGTCGCGTTCATCCGCCCCCACTCGTCAGCGATGACCTGATCAAGCGGCAAAATTCGTCCGCTAAACCGTTCGTACACCGCCTGTAACCAGTGCTCAAGGGCAAGGGCCTTGTTCGGGTCTCGTGGTCTGGCCTGCTCAATGCCTTTACGAATCTCCCCGAGGACGAGGACGCTCAGATAGATAGCGTCACTGTCCAGCGACGCATACCAACGGGTGACATGAGCATCGCAGCGCGTCCCCTTTCGGACCTCAGAGATAATGTTGGTGTCGATCAGGTAGTTCAGAGGTCTACCTCACGGCCCCTATCGTGTCGGCGAGACAGGTCAATGCCGTCGAGTGGGGCAGAAGCGAGGAGGGCCTTCAGGTCAGCGTGTGGCTCCGGATCGATAAGACGGTGCAGATGCCGGCGCAGCTGGGCCGCGCGAGCAGGGTCGCTCCGCAATGCCTGGGTGATATGGCGAATCAAGGCCACATCTTCTCTTGGCGTTTGCACTTCAAGACGCACCCAGCCGCGTTCTTTCGTGCGTTGCCGATAGGCTTGCACGGCCTTTCTGCGTGTTATTGGGCTTGGCATATATCCGGTAATATACCCGGATTTTGAAGAACCGGCAATACTGGCAAACACATAGCCAAAAACCTTCGACGTGATCAGTAGCCTAGCCCCGTTCGCGATTTGCATAGTGCATCTCGAGTCTAGGTCGCAACCACCCAAACACCACAAAGCGGCCTGTTGCCGACAGGGTGACAGAAGCACAGATCGACACGCTACGGAGAACAAGTTCTCCGGACGGCTACCTATTCCCGGAACCTCCCGTCGGCAGGCATCAGTACCAGCCTTGCTACTTGCCAGTGGGAGGTCTGCAAAGATGCAGAGCAATGCGTCCCTTAAAATGCTGAATCCGGGTTACATCAAAACCCTATTTACAGTGGTCGAATACGGCTGCTACGCTATATATTGTGCTTTAGGTGCGAGGGAAGGCATTGAGCAAACGAGTCAGGAATAGCGTCCGGCACAACCACGCCATAGCTATTGCCAGAGGCACAAACAAGAAAGAGACAAGTGATGGACAGACCATCCAAGATTTACCGCGTTCTAGCAGCTAACCCTAAAGGGCATCACAAGAATATCACGGTTCGCGGCGGCGATGAGGCATCGGTCATAGTCCGAGTACATCGTTTTGCTATTGTCGGCAAAGGCGACCAAATCCGGTTCGGGTCCGCTGGAAGTAATAAGGTCTTCGTGGCATCGAAAGATGAGAGCGAGCGGGATATTCCACTGACGCCGCTGTTCAGTGCCGATGATACCGTTTCCATCGGCAAAGAAAAATTCGAGCTACGCATAAAGGAAATTAGCTCAGACGCTGATCTGCAAGCGCTCGAATTCCTGGAGCAGTTCCACTACAAGACGAATAATTCTCTAAGCGAAAAATCGCATGGTGAGGAACAGAAGAGCGCAACTGTTTCTGTGGGTGGACGCCGCGCAGTGCTCTATATAGCTATCAAGATGGGGGAGCGCTGGCTTCCGGCTGGCTACATAGATCTTCAGATGCCGCTCATGATGTGCAAGCCACGTCATGACCTGTTCGACCATCCTTTTACACATCCTACGCGTGCCATAGCATGGGAGCGTTGGGACCATCATGCGATGAAGGACTATCTGAATACGATAGTCCGTATTGGCCGGATTGTCGTCAGCCCGGAACTCCGGGGACTTGGAATCACACGGCGTATCATCAAAGCGGCGAAGACCTTTACGGCGGAGCGCTGGCATATTGGTGGTATGCGCCCGGTCTTCATGGAAATTTCAGCTGAAATGTTGAGTCATATTGATTTCGTATCGTCTTCAGGATTCAAATTCGTTGGCAAGACCGAAGGCAATCGATCACGCGTCATCAAAGATATGGAACAAATGGCGCGTGCGCCTGGTGGCGAGTTCGGGATGATGAGCTTGCAGCGCAGATATCTCCGGGCGCTGGAGGATTACTGTAAGACTACCCAGATCAGCTTTAAGGAAGGGCTGGAAGCGCTCAAGAGAGTGATTGAGCAAAATCAAGATGCGCTGACAACAGGTGAATGGGCGATCCTGCGCTCTGTCATCCGTAATCCAATTCCTTATTACTTGTGCCCGCTCGATGATTACGCATCGAAATATCTGCGCGCAGCGCTGAAAGCGAATCCTCCGCAGCAGGGGCCGGCCACAACGAAAAGCGATTTCTCGGTCAAGAGCACACAGGTCAGCGTCGAGAGCTTGTCAATACGCGCCACCTATAGGGTACCAGAGACAAAATCGACCAAAATCATCATGGATGCGTTCGGCTTGAAAGGCGATACGGTCTATGCCGATGTTGTTCAGGACGTCTCCGTCAAAGCGTCCAATGGCAACATCATCCTCGTGGTAGGGGCCAGCGGCAGTGGCAAGAGCGTGCTTCTGAATGCCCTTGATCCAGACAAAGCTCTGGATGGCAATCTAATGGTGAAACGCACCGGTAGCCTGAAGTATTCTGCAGGCTGGCTGCGTCCACTGCGTGACGATATCCCGGTATTCGAGGCTTTAGCTGAGAAGTTTACGCCAGAGCGAGCCTTCATCGCGCTGAGCCGAGTAGGCCTGTCCGAGGCGCTAGTATTCATCAAACCATTTTGGATGCTCAGCCGCGGACAGCAGTACCGTGCAATGATTGCGGATCTGCTCTTACGGGATGAAGAAGTCTGGCTGCTAGATGAGTTCTGCGGCGATCTCGATCCGATCACAGCGAAGATCGTGGCTCATAATTTACGCAAGCAGATAATTGCGAGTGGGCGAATCGCCTTTATCGCGGCAGCTAACCACACCCACTATCTCGACGCGCTACGTCCGACCAAGATTCTAATGCTGCGCTCGGGTGATCAAGCCGCATGGCTGTCATTCAAGGAATACCAAAATGAGTTTCTCGACCAAGTCGGGTGAGCGTTTCGGTACGGTAATCGAAAAGAGCCGTTATACGGTTGAGGACGCGCTAGTCAAAATCCAGTATATCTCGAAGGGGCAGAATGTTGTTTTTGGCCGCGCTCTCAAAGGCGAGGATTATAGGAACCTTCTGTATGTCGGCAAAATTCTGGAAACTACAAAAGGACGGAGCTATCTGGGCGCTGATGCTTGGCTGGATACGACTTTTCCGCATGTGATCTACATCACGGGTACGCGTGGAAGCGGCAAGAGTTTTGATCTGGGCGTGTTGGTCGAAGGTATTTCCAAGCTGGCAACACCATCACCGATCCAGAATGACATTAAGCCCATCACGTCCGTCATCATCGATACGCAAAGTCAGTTCTGGACACTGGGTTATGCCCCGCGGGAGACGATCCCGGCGAATAAGGTGCAATTGGAGGAATTGAGGCGCTGGAACCTTGCACCGAATAGTCTGGCTGAGACGAGGGTCTACGCTCCGCCAGGCACGGCAACATTCCTTGGCACGGAAAAGACGCTACAGATTCGACCGAAAGACGTAAAAGCCGAAGAATGGTGCGCGCTGCTCGGTCAGGAAGTCTATAGTCCTCAAGGCCACATCATCGCAACAACGCTCGAAGCCTTAAGCGATAGAAATTACGAGATCACCGACATCCTAGACTATATCGCCAACGATACAAATTGGCCGACAGTGGCAGAGTCTTCACGCAACGCGATCTCATACAAGCTCGACGATTACCGACGGACCGATCTGTTCTCAGCAAGCGGCTTGGAGGTCAAAGACTTCCTTGATGAAGGCACCTGCAATATTTTGTCTTTGCGCGAGCTACGCAACGAAGATAAGTCGCTGATCACGGCTGTGATTGCACGCAACCTGTTCGATATACTCGGCAAGCATCACAACAAGAAGAAGACGGCGAGCTTCTTTCAGACGCCTTTTGTATCAGAGGGCACTCCCGATCGGGTGTGGCTGGTGATTGATGAGGCACATGTCGTGGCCCCGAGAGATCAGATTTCACCGGCGAGGAGTGCGTTGGTGGACTATGTGAAGCGAGGCCGGGATTCAGGTCTGTCTCTGGTTCTGGCCACTCAACAGCCCTCAGCGCTCGATGATCGTATCCTCAGCCAAGTGAACGTGACGTTCAGCCACCGGTTGAGCTTCCAGAGTGATATCAACGCTGTCGTCAACCGTATCCCCACCAAGTCGATTAAGTCCATGAAGTTTTCAGGAACAAAGCTGACGGATTTCGGTGATATGGTGCGTGTGCTCGATGCGGGACAATGCTTCCTGGGTGAACAAGCCAGCAGCCGCACTGTCCTAGTTCAGATTCGCCCAAGGGTAACGGCACATGGCGGCTACAGCCCATTCTAATCCGTATTCGATCTTCATGCGAAAGATCGGTTATTCAGTCGGCTTGGAGCGCACGCTGGAGCGCACGGGCGATCTGGAGGCGATGTACACCGAGAACCGGGATGTGACAGCCTCGATTTGGAAAGAACTGGTAAGCGGCTCTAAGCATTGGGCTCTGAAATCCGATAACATCACAGATGTCTTCCATTCGTTACGTCTGATCCAGCGTACAGCCGGTGATGTCCTCGTGCTGGAGAACCTTGATGCGATGGCCATTGCCAGCGCATTGCTGAAGAATGTGCAGGAAAGGGATGCGGCGCGCTCCTTCCTGATGCTCTGGGCGATCCTCGTGAATGACGGAGAAATTTTCATCAATCTGCTGCTAGCAGGCTTCGAAGAGGAGCAGATCGAAGAAACGCTTCGTACGATGATATTGCGGAAGCGGAGGGCTCTGAGCGAGGTCTTGAGCGGAAAAGAGTCCGTCCAGCGGATCAACCGCATCATCACCATTGAACGCCAGGAGAAGAACAAAGGTAGCGCCGGGTTTGGACAGTCTATCGCGTCGCTGAAGCGTACGGAACCGCTTCAGCCCGAAAGAACAAGTACCGGTGATGCTGTGGAATCCGATGCGAGTGGTATTTCGAAGGACTACTTCCGCAAAGTGCCGCCACGGCGCAAAGATTGGGCACGCTCGTTGGACCTATGGGAGAATGAAACCGGACTGACGCAGCGAGGCAAGGACTTCATCGAGGGGCTGACTCGGACCGGATATATTAATGAGGGCCTTTTCACATACTGGCCGATGGACTATGAGTTGGTGCGGGCCGGGTTTCGACCTAATCTACTCGGTAGGGACGCCAAAAGCCTTTGGAATTGCCTCATTGATTTCGGCAGTGCCTATGCTGGCCTTCAGGTGAAGGTGCCGTTAGCAG
Organism: uncultured Binatia bacterium (SeqCode); assembly: GCA_965232605.1. GTDB lineage: Bacteria > Desulfobacterota > Binatia > Bin18 > Bin18 > Bin18. The sequence continues at coordinate 379,663 of CBDDQA010000002.1, forward strand.
ACGATGCGGATTCTGCCATTGAGTTGATTGATAAAATGTTGGATGTCTTTCGCACTCTCCATGTCCGAAAGGCTATGCTTCGCCGCGAAATGCCGATCACCGTCGCGTATCCGGCGGCTGTTGCCTGCGCCTGCGCAACGCGACAGCCGGTTCTCGATCTGCCTGCCGCCATTGAAGCAGAGCAGAAGGGCGAGAGGCGAAGACTGGCCTTCCGGCAATCGAGAAATACGGGCGGCACTTTGAGCTTAAAGAGGAAACATGCCGGTCTTCCTGCTTCCTAACTTCATAGCCGATCTTCAGAATCATGCTAATGCAAATTTCGCGCGGCGAGTTCTGAAGAAGACTTTGTACCCGGACGGCAACTTCCGTCCTGATACTAACGATCACCGCTATGAGGGAATCGAAGGTGCCTGGATACGCTACGTTAGCCGTAGTCGGACGGCATATCGAGTGATCTACCTGCACAGAGGCGACAACATCTATCTGTTCCGTGCCGGAGAGCACAGCGTCGAAGACCGGTTGACTGCTCCCGCTGTCGGAGTTGTGGAGGCTGCTGTCCCGGTGCTGGAATCCGGACTGGACGTCGCCGATGCCTTAGCGACTATACCTACGCAGGAGGCATCCCAAGCACCAACCCACCCGATCAACCGCTTCAAGCGCAACGTGCCAATGCCTCAGATCAGCCATGAAATCTTCTCGCGCCGGAACCTGCCGCACAAAGATATCTGGCTTGTTGCGCCGTTCGTGAATGGCGATCTGTTCGCTCCAACGGCGGCTTTCGGGAAACTTTTGCTCGATCAGGTCGAGGACGGAGCTAGAGTTGTTCTGATCACAGCACCGCCGAAAGACAAGAGGATTGACTGGATGGAAAATCTTGCGGAGCGGCAAGTGGATATCTACGTCTATCCGCGACTACATACGAAGCTGTATTGCTTTGTCTTCGATGATAGCCGCCGCTATGAGCCGGGTCTGAGAGATGGGAGCCGCTATTCGTCGCTGATCCTACTCGGATCAGCCAACCTGACATCAGTCGGGATGGCTTTGGACGACGGGCGATGTAATGAGGAGCTGTGCTACGTAGTTCCGGAAGATGAGATTGGCTTCGTTGAAGAGTATGTCATAGAGCTGATGATGCACGGGTACGAACTGCCGGACGTGCGCAGGTTTCTTGCACGTGGGCAATGGCAGAAACTGGAGGACGAAAAATGGTGATGAAGCCGGGAGAGTACTACAATAAGAGCAATCTAAAGGACAATCCGTTCCGGTCAAACCCGAACTTCTCGGCTGATCCGCGCGCAAGCATCTGGGTTGGCTATGAAAAGCAAAAGAAGCAACTCGATAAATATCTGAAGCGGTCCTTGGCCAATCAGGTCGGTAACGCTAATTTTCTGATGCTCTACGGTACCTATGGCACCGGCAAGTCTCACGCACTGCTTTGGGCACAGAACAGAATTCTACATGACGAAAAAGAGGCATTCGATTCTGTATGCTATTTCATCCCTACACTGCGGAAAGATAAAGGCAAATTGACTTTCGCGGGCGCGTATTTAGACGACATTGTGGCCAAGTCGGACCTGATAGCCGATGCGCATGCGTTCCAGAACTTCTTGGTCGAGTGCGTCACTGCTTACAAAGCTGCGAACGGAATCACTGCGGCCGAACCTGACCCAATTATTGAAAAACTCATTGTCGCGCCCGAACTCAACAATTTCGCAAAGGACATCTATCGTCGAGCACAGCAGCCTCAGGAATTCCGGGAGTTTCTGGCACCTAAAGCACTGACAGACTATCAGGCGATGATGATGTTTACCCGGCTTGTAAACCTGTTTGTTCACGAGATGCGCATTTCTGAGACGGACATCCGCCGGTTCAAAAAGGGCGCATACCTTTTCATTGACGAGCTGGACGATTTGGAACGCGCAAGTGTGAAGGAAGCCCGAGAGGTCAACGACATCCTCCGACACATTTACGACAACTGTCCTAACTGTTTCTGCATGGTGATCGCATTATCGGCGGAGATTTCGCAGCTTGCAGTACTGTTTTTTGACTACATACTAAGCCGCATTCATCGCCAGATTGAGTTAATCGTCCTCGATAAGGATGATGCGGTAAGCTTCGTGCAGGAAATCCTGAACAGTAATCGTGTCAATCCCGAGGGCGAAGGCGACTACTTCCCATTCGAGGAAGCTGCTATTGAGACTATCGCCTCACAGCTCACAGAAATCACCCCGCGCAAGATTATCACAACTATGCAGCAGGTGATCGAGGAAGTGCGGCTAGCTAGTCATAATCCAGAAGAGGGTCCCGTTTCGGTAGATTTTCTCGATGAGCACGACATTGTTGAAGAAGTGTTAGGCGAAGGTGGCGTAGCATAGTAACATAAATGTATGCCTCGAATCGCCGTTCATTACCTTTCACGTATCACCTGCTATCATAGGTCCCCATGGCCAGAGCAGGAAAACGACCGGCCGGCGATGAGCAACTGCATTTATTCGCCCCGCCCTCTTCTTCCGAAGCACCAGCCGGACGAATACAGCAGGTCAATCCCGCACCCCTCCTGCCGGGCGTGGAGGCGCTGGCCGGCTCCCTGCCGGAAACGATTCGGCTCGGAACCTCTTCCTGGTCCTTCCCTGGGTGGGAGGGTTTGATTTATGACCGCCCTGCCCCACAGGCAACACTGTCGCGCGAAGGGCTGTCCCTGTATTCCCAACATCCGCTCTTGCGGACCGTCGGGATTGACCGGACGTATTACCGGCCAATGACCGCAGCCCAATTCGCCGCCTATGCCGCGCAGGTGCCGGAGACCTTCCGCTTTCTGGTCAAGGCGCATGAGTACTGTACGCTGGCCGGCTTTGGCGATCATCCTCGGTATGGCACGCGGCGTGGACAGTCCAACCACCTGTTTCTCGACCCACACTACGCGACCCAGGAAGTGATTGGACCGTTCACGGACGGGCTGAAGGACAAAGCCGGCCCCCTGCTCTTCCAATTCTCTCCCCAAGACCATACTAGGCTCGCGGGTTCGGGCTCTTTTGTCGAGCGCCTCTATCAGTTTCTGGATCGGCTGCCCCACGGCCCGGTCTACGCGGTCGAGCTTCGGAACTCCGCACTCTTTACCCCCGAGTATGTCGATGCCTTATCCGCAGTCGGCGCGTGTCATTGCCTGAACGGCCATCCCAGTATGCCGCCAGTTCGCGAGCAGGCCGCCCTGGTTCAACCGGAACGGAGTCAGGCGGTTGTCATCCGCTGGATGCAGGCGCGCCATCTGAGCTACCAGGCGGCAAAACAGAAATACGCACCATTTAATCAAATTGTCGATGTTGACCCCACGTCGCGCCGGGCCATTGCCGAGCTGTGTCTCGACAGCAGCGTGCGACGCCAGCCAGGTTATGTAATTGTGAACAATAAAGCCGAGGGCTGCGCGCCGCTGTCTATTGTTCAATTGGCGCAGCAGATTGTCGCAACAAAGTCCGACGCGGGAGATCGCGGCACGCTCAGCTGACCAGCGCGGACACGCCGTCCCAGATCAACAGCAGACCGAACAGGAGGAGGGAGACTCCGCTCAATCGGAGGGCTATCCGATAGCCACGCCCTTGTAGACGCGCCCGTCCGCCGTGGACCAGCACAGCAATCAGGACTTTCGAGCCGACCAGACAGCCGTAGAAGCCGAGCAGAAAAGCTATAATGGGCAACCACATATCGTGGCGGGCATTGTCTGTGACGAGCGGCCCCCCAACCGTCAGCCAGAAGATATACGGATGGGGGTTCAGCAGGTTGACCAGCAACCCTTTGCGGAAACTCAGCAACACACTTCCCACGCCTCCCGCCTCCGATCCCATGGGTGCCAGTGTCCGCAGGGTCTCCCACCCGAGGAAGCACACATAGCACCCACCGATGAGGCTGAGGACCGAAAAGCTCGCGGGCGGGAGTTGATGCAGCACGGCCAGCACCAGGCCGACGATCAACACGTCCGCAACCGGCGGAGCCAGGGCCACACACGCCCCGCTCTTCCAGCCGCCCCGTAAGCTCTCCTGAATTACCAGGCTGGACAGCGGGCCGGGTGTGATACCGGCGCCGAGTCCGAGGCTGATGGCAAAGAGAAAGGTTTGCCAGGTCGTCATTACGCTGTTCTCTCTCGCGCGGTTTTTTCATCCCAGGCCGCATGATAGAATCGCCGGATGGCCGAGAGTCGCACGCCTGCCCATCCGCCCGGTTCGCACGAGCATCACCACCACGGTCCGCATTTTCGATTCTGCCCGAAGTGTGGCGGGACGTTAAGCCGCCAAGTGCTCAAGCCTAACGAACCAAAACGGCTGGTCTGCGGGAGCTGTTCGTTTATTTTCTATGACGATCCCAAAGTCGCGGCCTGCACCATTCCGGTCATACAGGGCAAAATTCTCCTGCTGCAACGTGGGATCGAGCCCGGCTATGGCAAATGGGTCTTTCCCGGCGGCTTCCTGGACCGTGGCGAGCGCGTCGAAGACGCCGCCATTCGCGAGACCCTGGAAGAGACCGGCCTCACCGTCGAAGTGGGGCATCTGCTGAACGCCTACTCCTACCCCGGCTATCCGGTCGTTGTGCTGGTGTATCCGGCGACCGTGCTCGCCGGCAAGCCTCAGGCCCTGGACGAAACGCTGGCCGTCAAGCTCTTTGCCCCGGCCGATATCCCCTGGTCGGAACTGGCCTTTCCCAGCACAACAGAGGCGCTGACCGAGTATCTCGCACGGGTCGAGAAGCCACACTCAGTCTGACACAAGCCCAACTTTTTTTACCAGGGCTTTTCTGTTAGGGTGTCGCAAATTTTTCAGGAGGACATGAATGGCAGAGGAACAACTATCAGCCGAAGAGAAACTCAAGAAAGCAACCTGGGGCTATATTGGCGTGGGTGTGTTATGGCTCGCCCTGCTCATGTCAGGCATGGCGTTTGAGCGTCTGGACCTGACGAGCGGTTTTCTCACCGGCCTCCTGCCGGGTGCCGTCAACACTCTGCGGGCCGAAAATGCCGCGCTTAACGAACAGGTACGCGAGTTGAAAGACGCCAAACAACGCCTGGACGGCCTGATTGGCCGCGAGCGGGCCACCGCCGAAGCGCTTGATTACTGCCAGGCCGAGAACAGAGAGATTAACGCCGAGTTGAAAACGCTCAGGGCGAGTGCGGAGGCGAACTGATACGTTTGCCGGACGTTTTTTTGAGCCATTTATACCGTGCCGTTATACGAGGGGCGTCTGACCGGACGCCCCTTTTTCTTTGTCAGACATGGGCAAGACTGACTACTGCCAGGCGTGCTGACGCTGGATAAATTCCGTTACCACATCAACCGTGGTCCGGGCCAACTCGATATTAAACAAATGGCTGGCGTTGGACAGAATGGTCAGGTCGGCGTTGGGAATCCGCTGAGCCAGGGTGACGGAGTTCTGCGGTGGAACCAGGCCGTCCTCTTTGCCGGTCACCACCAGCGTGGGCACGCTGATATCCGGCAGGCGTTCATACGTATCATGCCCCTGAATCGCGGCCATCTGGCTTATCATGCCGTGCTTGGGGGTCGGATGCCGGCTGGAAAGCTGGTTGAGTTCGAGCAGGGTGTTCATATGCTTCTGCATAAACCACGGGGTGACGGCGACCTTGGTCATGGCCAGGGCCGCCTGCTCTACGTCGAAGGCGGCGATATTGTTCAGCATGTCCAGCACTTCGGGGTCTTGTGACAACAGCGTCTTTTCTCCGCCGCAGTTGGTGCAGCCCAGGATCAGGCTTTTGACCCGCTGCGGATGACGCAGGGCAAACTCCTGGGCAATCATGCCGCCCATTGAGATGCCGAAGACGTTGGCTTGCTCGATCCCGAGATGGTCCAGCAGGCCGGCGGTATCATCGGCAAACATCGTCATAGAGTATGGGGCGTCCGGCTTCTCGCTTTGGCCCACCCCGCGGTTGTCAAAGGCAATCGTCCTGAAGGTCTGGGCAAAGCCGTCCACATTCCAGTGCCAGCCGACCGAGCTGACGGTGAAGCCCATAATGAGGAGCAGCGGCTCGCCCTGGCCCTGTTCTTCGTAGTACAACTCAATGCCATTGGATGCGATATGCGGCATAGATGATTTCTCCTTCTCTCTCGTGTTAGTTGTGCAGCACACAAAAGGGCAATCGCATGTGATTGCCCTTCTTCATATCTGAATGAATGGGATATTCCGGGCTAGTCGATATACGGACTGAAATTCCGCATGGCGAGCAGCAGGGCCTCAAGGTCGGCGTATTCGCTCAGTTCGATGTACAAGTCATTATACTGGCTGTGGACTGTCTCCGGGTCCTGTTCGTCTTGAGGGACAGTAAAAAGCTTCTCAAACTCTTTCAGCATGCCTTGTGATTGCAGCTTGGTCTCAATCGGGATTTCATCGTTGGTGGCGATCAGCAGCTTGATTCGATGAATCAGCCGCAAGACCATTTCTTCATCGCTTCGTTCTGGCATGGCAACGCCTGGTTCCCGACCGGTCTAGTGGTCCTCTTTCTGCTCCTGCAACTGGCGTTTCCAGTCAAGCATGCGCGCCTTGGCCGCCACGGCTTCGGCCTCCGGGACCATGCCTTTCTGCTGGTACAGGCGAGATAAGACCGTGTAGCTCATCTCGTCGTCGGGGCTCAGCTCGGTCAACTTTTTTGCCATTTCGATGGCTTCATCGAGCTGTTCGTTATCGGCATAGGCGTGGGCCAAGTCATGCACGGCTTCAACATAGTTCGGGTCGATATCCAGAATTGCCTTATAGGCGGCAATGGCTTGATCGGTCTCACCGTCACACAGGAAATCGTAGGCTTCATCGTACAGGGCTTCGATGGATGGCATGGCCGTTCTCCTTGGTGCGGACAGCCTAGCGGATTTCAGAAACGGCTCCAACCCCGTGTCAGCCTCGCGTTGACACGGGGTTGACGGCTTCCTATGCTCTTTTTTCCGTGAATGCCCCAGGAAACTCAATAGACGCTCGCGTCCTGGATTTCATTGCCGCACCCGAGGGGAAGGACTTTGGGAGCCTGGCCCTGGACGTCTTCGCCTATCAATTCGAGCAGAATCTTCCGTATCAGCGCTTCTGCCTGACCAGAGACAAGACCCCGGAGACCGTCCAAACCTGGCAGGCCATTCCAGCCGTCCCCACCGTCGCCTTCAAAGAGCTTGAGCTGACCTGCGGCCCCCCGGAAAAAATCTTTTTGACCAGCGGCACCACGCGAGGACAGGAAAAGCGTGGCCGCCACCTGGTGCCCGACTTACGGTTATATCACGCCTCGGCGCTGACCCACTTCGCGCAGTGCGTGCTGCCCGAAAAGCGCCCGTTGCGGGTCTTGAGTCTGCTCCCCGATCCTGAGACCCAACCGCACTCATCGCTCACTCAGATGGCCGAATGGGTGATGCGTGAGCTGGGAACCCCTGACAGCCGGTATTTTATTGATGCGGACGGCATTCATCTGGAAGCCTTTGCCGCAGCCGTCACCCACGCCCAGGAGACGAGCGAGCCGGTCTGTGTCCTGGCGATTACCTCGGCCCTGGTCACCTTTTTCGACTGGTGCGCCGCCAATCAGAAAACCTTTGCGCTGCCCTCCAGCAGCCGCATTATGGATACGGGCGGCAATAAGGGCAAAGGCCGGCCGCTCTCGCGCAACGGCTATTTGCAATCGTGCTGGAAATATCTCAAGGTCGCCGGCTATTACTGCGTGAACGAATACGGCATGACCGAGCTGGCCTCGCAGTTTTACGACCACGTCCTGTACAACCGTTTTCGGAAGAGCAACGAACCGCGCTATAAAATCGGCCCGGCCTGGACGCGCACGCTGGTCGTCCATCCCGAAACCCTGGAAGAAGTGCCGCCGGGCGAGCACGGCATCCTGCGTCACTTTGACCTGGCCAACTGCGGCTCGGTCATGGCGATTCAGACCGATGACGTGGGCTATCTGACGGGCGACGGTTTTGAAATCACCGGCCGCACCCCAGGCTCGGAAGCGCGCGGCTGCGCGCTGGTCCTGGACGAGTTTTTATCCGCCCAGTGACAGATACGGGTATGCCGTCACCCTCCCCGACCGATTTGAGTGCACGGCTGGACACCCTGCTCGCCAACCGCAGCCAATACCTCGTCCCCAGAACGGCCCGGGACATCCTGGGCTGTATCGACCGGGCCGTTCAACGCTGGCTCGACCCCGACTCACCACAACGGCAGGAAGCCGAAGCCCGTCTCCCGGAAACGACCGGCCTGTCTGCGGCCATGATTCGGCACGTGCTGCCTCTTATTTTTCAGGAATATCGAGCGGACAGGATAGAAACGCTGTGCGTTGATGAGTTGGGCTCTTTTGAAGTCCTTGACCGCTTCGTCCCGTCTGTCTCAGGACAAAAGCGTGCCTCCGGTCCGCCGCTGATTGTGCACGTCCTGGCCGGCAACCTGCCCGGAGCAGGGCTCGACAGCGTCATCTTCTCTCTGCTGGTAAAATCCGCCACCCTGGTCAAAACCTCGTCCGCAGAACCCGTCCTGCCCACCCTGTTCGCCCGTTCGCTTCGGGACATCGACCCGAACCTGGGCGACTGTCTCAGCGTCGTTTCCTGGCCTGGGGGAAACACGGAGCTTGAAGACCTGGCGTATGGACGGGCGGACATTGTTGTTGCCTCCGGCTCGGATGCGAGCCTGGCGGCAATCCGGCAACGAACGCGCGGGCAGTTCGTCGGCTACGGCCACAAGGTGAGTTTCGGTCTGGTGACCAGGGAGGGTCTGGCTGATGCGGAAGCGACCGCTCACAAGGCGGCCTATGACGTGGCCTTATACGACCAGCAGGGCTGTCTGTCTCCCCAGCTTCTCTATGTTGAGGAAGGCGGAGCCGTCACCCCAAAAGAATTCGCGGCTCTGCTCGCTACGGGCCTGGCGCATTGGCAAACCGAGCTGCCGCGCGGTCCGGTCCCACCGGAAGTCAGCACCGCCATCCGAAGGGTGAGAGACGAAGCCGAATGGCAGGCGTTGGCCGGTAAAGATGTTGCCCTACACGCGAGCTCGAACGGAACGGACTGGACCGTGGTGTACGATGCCGACCCGACCTTCGTCCAATCGCCTTTATATCGAACGATCCGTGTAAAGCCGTTACGGAACATGACGCAGCTTGGCGGGATTCTTGAAGCGTGGCGACCCTATCTCGAAGCCGTGGGAGTGTCGGCAGATCCCGCACGAACGACGACTCTTGCCGCTACCTTAGGAGCATTAGGTGTCAGCCGTATATGTCCAATCGGGACCATGCAGCATCCGCCGTTGAGTTGGCGTCATGGCGGAAGGCCGAGGGTTGGCGATTTGGTGCGGTGGGTTGGGGTAGAGGGAAGGGCCAAGCTGGAAAATGATCCTCGTTTTCTTGATCGTGTTGAGGCTGCCCGCAGCAGTATTCGAGCGGGCAAAGGAGTCCGCTTGGAGGAGTTGTGAGGCGAGGCATAACACGTCAGGCGCTCATCGCTTTTGTTGTCGGAGACCATCCGCTCCGATACACTTTGGGGTGTGAAAATCTACGAATTGGTTTGGCTGGATGACCGAGTTGCTCACATTGCAGAGCACAACATCCAGCCGGATGAGGTGGAAGAGGTATGTTTCGGACAGCCTTTCGTGCAGCGGACTAAAGCTCTGGGGAAGAATCCTGTCTATTATGTCTTGGGGCAAACTGCGGCGGGTCGGTATCTATTCTGTGTCGTGATACAATTCCCTGACGGTAGGGGGTTCCCAGTGACGGCTCGTCCCATGACACCCAAAGAGAAGCGGCGCTTTAACCATTGGAGACGACGATGAAAAGAGTAAATATACCCCAGACTGACTCAATAGAAGAACTAACGCACTTTTGGGATACTCACGACCTCACTGAGTTTGAAGACCAACTGGAAGAAGTCTCGGAACCTGTCTTTGAACGCTCCCCAGAGGCAGTCGTTACGCTGCACTTGCAACCCCGAGAGATTGCGGCAGTGAAGCAAGCTGCACAAGAGCGGGGTATGGAAGAGGCAACATTGCTGCGGGAGTGGGTACTAGAGAAGCTGCACGGCGTAGATACAGCGAGTTGAGTCATTATACCTGACCGACGCCCGTTTACCTCAAGTCGAAACGAATCCGGTGAACTACCCTGCCTCGTCGTCTGGCTTTAGCCCCACCTACACCGGCGGTATCCAGCCCAGATCCTGATAGCGCTTAATCAGGTTCCGAAACATATCCTCTGTATCCATACACTCGTGGAAACCGGCCTGCCTGACCTTGATCGTACTGACAACAATGGGCGGGGGCGGCTCTGAGGCGCCGTAGGCAAAGGACAGGTCGGTCAGCTCGAACGAGCCGCCCACAAAGTCCAGCATCTTTCGTGGAGCCTTGAGCTGATATTTATCGACAATCGCGGCCCATTCGGCGTCGCGCTTGGGCATCTCTTGCGTGAGACATAGCGGCTCGGGCGGACCGACTTCCATGCCCAGGGCATCGGCAATCGTCGGCCAGACGTTCTGCCACACAAACACATCGCCATTGGTGCTGTTAAACGTCTCGTTGCGCGCATTCGGGCTGGTGGCGGCCCAGGCCAGGGAGCGCGCCAGCAGGTCGGCGTCCACCGCTTCAAAGACGTAGGGCGGACCGCCGGGAAACGAGAGCGGCAGACCGGCTTCTTTGCGGAGCGCAGCGTACACGCAAATGGCCGGCAGCACGTTGAGGTTGCCCTTGAGCGCTTCGCCAAAAATAAGCTGAGGCCGGAAGATTGACCAGGACCAGTCTTTTCCCTGCTGTTGCTCGCGCAGATAGTCCTCTTGCAGAAAATAAAAGTTCTCGTGCTGATGGCGCGGCCAGCGCTCCCGCGCCGGGGCGGGAAACGGCTCGATATGCGCGCCATAGGCCTTGGTGCCCTGCAATAGCGACACATGCTGGAGTCGGGTCGCCGCGGCCTGGAGCGGCGCAAACAGATTCTCCAGCATCCTCAGATTCGTTTCCATCTGGTCCCGCTCACGCCAGCCCCGGACCACCCCGGGCTTTTCGTACAGGGCGGTATAGACCACATGGGTCACATCGTGCATCTGGCCGAAGACCTCGGCGCAACGGGCCTGGTCTTGCAGGTCAACGGAGATGAGCGTCGCCCCCTCAAGGCCGTCGGGAATGCGGCGTGACACGCCCACAACGTCCCACTCGTCCAGGCTGGCGAAATGGCGCACGGCCGCAAACCCGACCAGACCGGAGGCACCCGCAACTAAGACTTTCTTCCTGGCCATCATTTCCTCCTTGTGTATTCAGGGCGCACGCTACCAATTTATCGGTCAGGGTCAAGGGGCCGTTTCTTGCTGAGCGAACCTCCCTCACGTATGCTGCCGGTCATGGCTTCTCTTCGCGACGATTTCCTGCGCTATGTGAGCCAGACCTCGCCCGCGCCCATGGGCGTGGAAGTCGCGCGGTCGCGCGGCTGTGTGGTGACGGACACCAGCGGCAGGGAATATCTCGACCTGCTGTCCGGCATTGGCGTGACCGGCATCGGCCATACCCATCCGGCGGTGGTCCGGGCCGTTCAGACCCAGGCTGAGCAATATCTGCACGCCATGGTCTACGGTGAGTATATCCAGCAACCCCAGGTTGATCTGGCACGCCGACTGGCCGAGTTGACCCCCGGCGCACTGTCGGTGAGCTATTTCACCAATAGTGGCACGGAAGCGGTCGAGGGCGCGCTTAAGACCGCCCGGAAATATACCGGGCGATCCGGTTTTGTCAGTTTTGTCGGCAGCTTTCACGGCGACACATTCGGGTCCGTGTCAGTCGGGGGCAATCCGGTCTACCGTGATCCGTTTGAACCCCTGCTGCCACACACGACCTTTCTGCCCTTTAACGATCGCCCGGCCTTGCACGCCATCGACGAGACCGTTGCCGCCGTCATTATCGAACCCATCCAGGGCGAGGGCGGCGTTCGTATCCCGGATGACGACTATCTGCCGGCGCTCCGCCAGCGCTGTTCCGAGGTCGGTGCCCTGCTGATTTTTGATGAGGTCATTACCGGCTTCGGGCGGACCGGCCGGCTGTTCGCCAGCGAGCACTGGCAGGTGACACCCGACATTCTCGTTCTTGCCAAGGCCCTGGGCGGCGGTATGCCCCTCGGGGCGTTTATCAGCCCCCCGCAGATTATGGAGACCCTATCGCACGACCCGGCCCTCGCCCACGTCACGACATTCGGTGGGCATCCGGTGTGCTGTGCCGCGGGCCTGGCCGCACTCGACGTGCTGCTTCGGGACGGCCTCGTCCAGCGAGCCCAGGACAGAGGAGCGGAGTTCCGTCGCCGGCTTGCAACCCTGGTCGAGACCGGCCGGTGTACTGCCGTGCGGGGACGCGGCTTGCTGATCGGCCTGGACTTCCCTACCCCGCAACTGACGCAGCAGTTTGTGCAGGACTGCTTTGCCCAGGGTCTCGTCCTGGGCTGGACCCTGCACGAAGACACGGTTGTCCGCCTGGCTCCACCGCTCGTAATTTCTTCGGCAGAGATTGAGCGCGCCGTGTCGGTCATGCAGCAGGTGCTGGAGCGTCTCTAAGCAAAACCACAAGCCAATCCCCAACCCCCAATCCTTCAGTCCCGCTCGATTTTCCCCCAGGCGTGCACCTTGGTGGGTGAGATGCGGACCATGGCGTTGGTGGCGAAGGTCAGGTCCATGGCGCGATACTGGGGATAGCGTTCGCGCAGCCGGGTCAGGATGCGGGTGTATTCGGCTTCATCATCCACCAGCGCGGTCGTGCCAGTTATGAGGACATAGGCGAGTTGGGTCCAGTCGTCGTCATAGTCGTCAATCACGACGGCCGCCTGCGGGTTTTCCAGCATATTGCGGATGCGCTTGAGGGGTTTGCCGGTCTGGCGCTTGGGCTTGTGGTCCACCACAAAATAGACATGCTCGCCATCAAAGGCATAACAGAACGGAATCACGTGCGGCTGGCCGGCGGCGTCAGCAGTTGCCAGGCGGGCAACCACGTGGTCATTGATGAAACGCTGAACGGGCTCTGAAATCAGGATAGGCATACGGCGGGCTCACTTTCCTGCCGGGGTCAGCGTAGCGGTCTCGTTCGGCTCAGCTTGCGAAGCAGCTTGGAGAGACTCGCCACAAAAAGACGCCTGGGCCTCGCGGTATAATTCCTCGGCCCGGCCGGCGTAGCGCGGAGAAAAGTGAAAGACTCGCAGTTCCCGCGCGTGAGCGGAGCGACCAAGGAGACCGGCCTGCTTGGCGGTGAGATGGTAACGCCTGGTGGCCTGGTCTTCATCGGCGTCCAGAAATGGAGATTCACAGAAGAAGACATCCGCGTCCTGGGCCAGGGCCGCGATCCGTTCCGTGTTCTCCGGGCTGAAGAGCGTATCCACCACATAGGCAAATTTCTGTCCTTGGGTTTCCTTGACCAGCGATCCCCGTAGCTCGCCCAGGCTGAAATCCCGAGAACGGTCCTGGCCGTTTTCCTGCCATGTGGCCGTGACCACGGCGCTATCCGGCTCCTCCCTGCGCAGGGCATTCTTGAGCCCAGACAGCCACGGCCCAGGGGGAACACTCAGTTGTGCCAAGCAGGCGGTATCCACATTCAGATGACTCTTCTCTTCAAACGCGAACGCCAGGGAGTAGATGCGGTGGTCGAGATGGGTCGCACGGATGCAGAATGCCGGCTCATCCACCACCAAGCCGTGGAAGGGTTTTTCAGGCAGCGCCTTACGCTGAAAACCGCTTGCCGCCTGAAAGACGGCCCGCTTTATTGAATCCGGCCAGACCTCTGCCACCTCAAGCGAGAACCCATAGCCGTCCACCAGATTCCAGGTGTAGCCGCGCAATTTGCCCTCAACGCAGTCCAGGATGCCGGGCGGCCCGCACAGCCACAGGGTCTGGTCCCGACCCAGAAACACGCGCAGCAGTCGGTCAAACCCGATGAAGTGATCCATATGGCAGTGCGAGACACATACATGGCTGACCCGACACAGGTCTCCGGCTGGGAAGCCGTCGTTCTGACCGAGGTCGAACAAGACGGCCCGGCCTTCCCAGCGCAGTTGAATATACAGTCCGGGGTCGCCAAACGGCCCGTTAACCAGACGAGGGACAAAGGCGGGATTCATAGCGGCGATGTAATCTGTTTCTTGATGATCCGAGGTTCAAACCGTGAGTGATATTATCCGTTGTGTCCCTCCGGTTTGCAAGACAGGACGACCGGGAGGGGCATGGCAATGTTGAAGGGCACGTTTTCCTCTTTGTGCCGTGCTAGCGGCGGGGTAGGTTCTACGGGTGGACCGTGTATAGGAAACCCACCCCGGCCCTTCGGGCCACCCCTCCAAGGAGGGGAGCTTTTTTATCCCCTCTTGGGAGGGAAAGAGGAAACGTATCCTCCAGTCAAAAAAAAGCTGGACACGTTTCCTCTTTGTGCCGCGTGAGCGGCGGGGTGGGTTATCCCCGGCCCAGCACCCCCTGCCTCGGGCCGCTCGCCCTCCCGCTGCCTGGGAGCGTGGCCATCTTGGCCGCGTGCGGGCTTCCAGCCCGCACTCCTGGCCTCCCGTCGCAGACAGGCACGGCGCAGGGGAGCGAGAAGCCGCCGAGTAATGTAAGGTGCATCACACGTCTCGAGAGGGAAAAATATCAGGGTTATTGACAGCCGCCGGACTGGTCGTTACCCCTACTGAAGCTGACGCCTGCAAGAGCGGACGGGCAAAGGGAGTGACCGGCAATGGCGACGATAATCACCGAGGACTGTATTAACTGCGGGGCGTGTGAGCCCGAGTGTCCCAATACCGCCATCTATCAAGGCGGGGTGGAATGGGACTTGAACGACGCCACCCATCCGGCCATTGATGAGGACATCTTTTATATCGTGCCGGACAAATGCACGGAGTGCGTGGGCTTTTTCGACGAAGAAGCGTGTGCGGCCGTGTGTCCGGTGGACTGCTGTATCCCGAACCCGGACATTGTGGAGACGGAAGAGGTGTTACTGGCGCGGGCCAAGGAGCTCCATCCCGAGCAGACGTTTGGGGATGATTTCCCCTCTCGCTTCAAGGGCGAAGGGGGCGAGGCCGCTCCGGCTGAGGCCCCAACATCTGAAGCCGCTCCGGCGGCGCAACCTGCCCCGGTAGCCGCGCCAGCGCCAGTCGCCACCCCAACACCAGCGGCCACGCCGGCCCCGGTTGCAGATGCTGTCTCGCTCTCTATTCCGAGCGTGGACGAATGGGAGGTGCCGATTAACTGTCATCGTTGCGACGGTGAGTTCAGCGCGCCGTTTCGGCATTTTCGGATTGGCATCGTTTTCTACTGTACCCACTGTGGCGGCTCACTCGTGGTCAATTCCTCCATGTTCAAGGATGTCGCCACGGCCCTGGACAGCTTCCACGCGCAGTGGGTCAGCGATTTCGAGGCGTTTCAGGCAAAGCGGCAGCGTGAGCTTGAAGAGTTTGAGGAGCGGAAGCAGGTGGACCTTGAGAACTTTTCAGCAACGCTCAAGCAGGTGGTTTCCAAGGCAAAGCCGGCCGGCAGGACCCACCGGCGTCTGTCGCTGTTCGGCTTTCAGCGGGTGGGGTAGAACAAAAACCCTAATCCTATCCCTTCTCAAGAGGGGATTTTCTGTTACTGCTCGTATTTTCTCCCCAGTTCCATGGCTTCCGGCACGCCGAGCAGTGCCGTCAGTTCTTCAAACGACTCCCAGCCCGCGCCCTGCACAATATGGCCCGTGGTTTTGAGTTCCTGCATGGCGTCGCGCATACGGATGTAGGCGGCCATCAGGGTTGCGGAATAAATCGCCAGCTTGAAGCCGTATGTGGCCAGTTCCTGCACGGGCAGCAGTTGCCCGTTATACAGCAGCGGCAGGTCGCCGAGTTCCTGGACATAGCGCTTGATATCGTCGTGCGTCTTGATCCCGTCCACAAAGATGAGGTCGGCGCCCGCCTCTCTATACGCCCTGGCACGCTGAATCACATCGTCCCAGCCATTGACCGCCAGGGCATCGGTACGGGCAATAATCACGAAGTCCTTGTTACGTCGGGCGTCGCACGCGGCTTTGACTTTCGGGATCATATCGTCCATGGGGATGACCTGCTTCCCGGATAAAAATCCGCACCGCTTGGGCCACACCTGGTCTTCCATGTGGAGCGCCGCCGCTCCTGCCGCTTCATATTCGCGGACGGTCCGGTAGACATTCACCGGGTTGCCGTAGCCGGTGTCCGCATCGCACACCAGCGGAATATCAATGGCGCCCGCAATGGCGCGCACGTTCTCGACCATCTCGGCCATGGTCAGCAGCCCCACATCGGGAAATCCGCGCGAGGCCGCCGTCCCGAACCCGGTCATATACACGGCCTCAAACCCGGCGGCTTGGGCAATTTTGGCCTGAAAGGCGTCAAAGATGAACGGCGCAACCACCATCTCCGGGCCGCCCAGCATGGCACGTAGGCGGGATGCAGTACTCGGCATGGCTTCCTCCTTGGAAGTGCGGTTTTTCAGTGGGTCGTGTCAGCCCCTACCACTCGGTCCGCGCCGGCGGTAAGGCCCCACTCGGACTGGGGGCGTCAAAAAACTCATGGCCGGCCTGCGACGCGCGGCGCAGATAGCGCTTGAGGAGCCGCTCGGACCGCTTGAGCAGTTCGTTCTTGCCCCGAAAGACCTGTTCGCTCACCCATTCGTTACGGATCCAACAGTCGAACGAGGCCTCCTGAATAAAATTGAACTCCATCAGGAGTCCCAACTCCTGGGTATCGGCCACGATGGCGCGCAGCGACAGCCCGGAGTCCACGATGGCCCCGCGCAGGTCGGACGGGAGGGGCAGGGCGCGCTTGATCTTGTCGATCTCACGCTGGGAGGATTTTTTTTCAAGCAGGGATACATAGCCCCAGGCGCCGGGCGCGGGGTCGACCTGGGCTAACAGTTGCGCGTTCAGGTCAGTCAGATTCTTTTCGGCCTGGACCTGGTCGTAATCCTCGACGGTCTTGAAAAACGAGGCCCCGGCCGGAGCCTGCCGTTCGGACGGATTGGCCCGCTCGCGGCTCTTGTGCTCCTCTACCCACCACTCGTTTTCCTTGGGCTCTCTTTTCTTTCGCTCCGCCATCACGCGTTTCTTTCCACACCGCCGGTCGTTACTGGGCCGGCAGCAGATACGAAAACCCTGCCGTAAAGGTATGCGTATTCAGGCCGCGGTTTTCGTCATACAGGCTGGCATTCGAGGCGTGCCGGAAACGATAGCCAAAATTGATGGCCAGATTATCGTCAATAAAATACGTGCCGCCACCACCCACCATTTCGGCAAAATTGAGGCCGCCTCCGAGATCATAGCCCCGAAGGTTGTGATACATGACGCCCAGCCCCCCCTCGATATAGGGGTAGAACGGGATGCCGAGATCAAAGTGATAGGTCAGCACCGGCAGCATCAGGCCGACCTCAAAAGAGCCTCTGTGGCGCTCAAGTCCCCGGCCCTGAGATTTTTGGGTGATGATGGAGCCAAACGGCTCGGTGGCGATTTCGAGCGCGCCTTTGGGCAGAAACCATTTCGAGCCCTGAAAGGCCGTATAGCCAATGCGGAGATGCACCGGGACTTTTTCGATTTTTCGCGACCCGGAGTCCCCACTGATGGTATAACCGGACTGCATCCCGAGCGACCACGTGCCGGCCTTGGGCAAATCGCTTGCCCGGACCGCGGAAGTCACCAGACCCAGCATCCCGCCCGCCGCGACCAGGACACACAGCCCACGTTTCACCTGTTTTATCGTCATCCTGCTCTCTCCTTCTTTATGCGTCCCCTTACTTGGGCTGGAACAGGCTATCCGTTCTCTCCCAAGACCTGACACTCGGTTTCAACAAAATCCTTGCTGGTGTCGTCCCAACCAAACGCCTTGATGGTTCTGACCTCACGCTCATGGATGGAGATCACCAGATACGAGGCATCCGGGTAGGACGGCTCGTCACCAAACATGGCCTGGGCTTTGTCTTCAGCGGAAAAATAGGCGTCATGGTTGGGATGGGAATGGTAGAATGCCGTCAGCTCGGCCCCGGCATCGACCGCTTTGAGCACGGCCAGTAGTTCCGTGGGCTCCATGAGATACGCAATCGTGGCATCCCGCGGATAGGTGTGCGGGTCCTTGGCGTGCATGGCGTTTTGAATATTGGCAATGCGGCGGACTTCCTCACGTCCGTCCACCCGCATAATGGCCCCACAGCACTCTTCCGGAAAAGTCTCCCGCGCGTGCTGACTCAGGGCCGCGTGTGTCTCGGACGTAAGCTGTACCACTCCAGCGTTTCCTTCTCGTCGCGTAACCCCCGGATTATGGCTGTCTCCCGTGGAAAAGTCAAAATGCTAACCTCCTCTCCTACCCCCTCCGAGGAGGGGAGCAGAAAACTATCTCCTCTCGGGAGTCCTGACCTGAGCCCGGTTGAAGAGGGCCGGGGTGAGAGGGATGCAACTTGCCCCTCGTTGCTCTTTCTTCTGACCCAGCTATAGTGACACGCATTTCAAAAAGGAGCGGCGTCGTATGGTCACGATTGAAGAGTTCAGCAAAATGGAGTTGCGGGTGGGAACCGTCACATCGGCAAAGCCCCACCCGAATGCCGACCGCCTGCTGGTCCTCACGGTCGATATTGGCGAAGAGACCGAGCGCCAACTTGTGGCGGGCATCCGGGCGCATTACAGCCCGGAGGAACTCGTCGGTCGACAGCTTGTGGTGGTCGCCAATCTTCAGCCGGCAAAACTGCGCGGGGTCGAGAGCCAGGGCATGCTCCTGGCCGCCTCGGATGGCGACCAGGTCATCGTCTTACGCCCGGAGAAACGAGTCCGGGTCGGCTCGCAGGTCCGATAGGGAGAGAGGGCCATGGTGAGGGAGAATGGCAAAACGACACATCACCACCCCAATCCCCTCTCGGGAGGGGGATGAAGATTAGGACTCGGAGAAACGGTTGATATCAATCACCGCGCGCTCGTGCAGGCCCTCACCAATCTTGGTGGCATCCTCGTTGTATGCCTCAACCGTGAACTTGAGTCGCCGACCCTTGATTTCCTCCAAGCGGACCCGGCCGGTCACCCGCTGGCCAATCTGGGTGGGCGCCAGATGTCGGACATCCACGTGGAAGCCGACCGTCTGCTCGCCCTCGTCCATATAGGGGGTGAGAAACCGCACGCAGGTGCCTTCCATCAACTGAATCATGGCCGGCGTGGAATACATGCGCGGCGCGTCCGGCCCGAGATGCACAATGCCCATCTCGGGTGTGGTGGTAATGGTCTGCTCAAAGATCATGCCAGTTCTGAGTGTGTCTTTCATGCCTTCCTCCACGCGCGAGTCGCATCTACGGCAGCAGCGAGGCGCGGGTGATCTCCTTGCGGTCTGATTGCTCCAGGGCTTCGCCCGCCTGCGCAAGCGGGAACTCGGCGTCCACCAACTCGTGATAGGGATAGGTATCAATATGCGCGGACAGGAAATTCAGCGACTTATGCAGATAGTGCGGGTTATAGGTGGCCACGCCAATGATCTGGGGCGCCTTGAAGGTAATGAGGGCCGGCGGGACCTCGACGGTCATCCCAGGGGAGATATTGCCGATCTCAATGACCCGCCCACCGCTGCGTACCAGATGGATGGCTTCCAGAAATGCCTGGGGCACGCCGGCTACCTCCAGGACCACATCGGCGCCAAGGCCAGCGGTCAGCTCCCGCATCCGCCCGACCCGCGCTTTGGTGTCGGTATACTCACGCATGTCAACGATCTCGTCCGCGCCAAAGGCTTTGGCCCGCTGGAGGCGCAGGTCCACGCCGTCAATGGCAATGACCCGCGCGCCCCGGGCTTTTGCCACGGCCATGGCGTGCAGGCCGAGGCCGCCGGCACCCTGCACCACCAGGGTTTCTTCATAGCCGAGATTGGCCTGGTCCAGCCCAAAGAAGACCTCGGACAGGGCGCAGTTGGCGGCCGAGGCGGCGTGGTCGGGCACGTTGTCCGGCACTTTGTAGACGTGCTGGCCGGGATGGATGTAGTAGTGCGTAGCAAACGGCGTGTGAAAATGCGGCGGGTCGTGCGGCCCGACGCGCCGGGCGCGAATGCCCAGCACCACGCAGGCCGCCGCGTTGCCGGCCCGACAGTTCACACAGTTGCCGCAGGTCTCGTAATAGACCGGCGCAATCCGGTCGCCCTCTTTGAGGGGCTGGCCGGCCGTATCGTGGGTGACGCCCTTGCCCAGCTTATACACCTGGCCCACCATTTCATGGCCGGGCATGACGCCGCGCCGGCCGAACTCGCCGCGCCACATGTGGACCTCGGAGCCGCACACGTTGGTGCGACTCACCTCGGCCAGAATGGCGCCCTCTGCGACCTCCGGCAGGTCGTACTCAAAAAACTCTATGGTTCGCGCCTTGGGAATAAAACTGACGGTCCCCTTCATGGTCCCCCTCCTGTTTGCACGCACGGAGTGCGCGTGTCTTAGAATGTCGGCGGTCGATACTCGCCGAACTCGTTGCGCAGCGCGTCCGAGATTTCACCCAGGGTGACATAGGTCCGCACGGCATCGATAATAGCCGGCATCAGATTGCCCCCATCCCGCGCGACCTGCCCGACCCGGTCGAGCGCGGCCTGGGCCGCGGTCCGGTTGCGTTCGGCGCGTACCCCGGCCACCCGCTCCTTCTGGCGTTCCTCCAGGGCCAGGTCGACCTTCAGCAGTTCGTCGTGGGGGTCTTCCTCAACCGTGAAATCGTTCACCCCGACAATGATCTGCTGCTTGGTTTCAATGGCCTGCTGATAGTGGAACGCGGCGTCGTGAATCTCACGTTGTTGATAGCCGTTCTCAATGGCCTGGACGGCTCCGCCCAGCTTGTCGATCCGGTCGATATACTCGACCGCCTTGGCCTCCAGCTCGTCCGTCAGGGATTCGATAAAATACGAGCCGGCCAAGGGATCAATGGTGTCCGCGGTCCCGGACTCGTAGGCGATGACCTGCTGGGTGCGGAGCGCGACCCGCACCGCGTCTTCGGTGGGCAGGGCCAGGGCTTCGTCCTTTGAGTTGGTGTGCAGCGAGTTGGTCCCGCCCAGGGCCGCGGCCAGGGCCTGAAGGGTCACGCGGATGACGTTATTGTCCGGCTGCTGGGCGGTCAGCGTCGAGCCGGCCGTCTGGGCATGGGTGCGCAGCATCCACGAGCGCGGGTTTTTGGCCTCAAAGCGCTCCTTCATGATTTTGGCCCACAATCGCCGGGCGGCCCGGAACTTGGCCACTTCCTCGAAGAAATTATTATGCACATTGAAAAAGAACGACAGCCGGGACGCAAACTTATCGACATCGAGACCGACGGACTGCGCGGCTTCGACATAGGCAATCCCGTCGGCCAGGGTAAACGCGATTTCCTGGGCCGCAGTCGAGCCAGCCTCGCGGATGTGGTAGCCGGAGATCGAAATCGTGTTCCAGTTCGGCACCTGGTCGGCGCAGAAGCCGAAAATATCCGTGATGATCCGCAGGGACGGGCCGGGCGGATAAATATACGTGCCGCGGGCGATATACTCTTTGAGCAGATCGTTCTGAATGGTGCCGTTGACCTTGTCCCAGCCAACACTCTGTTTTTCCGCCACCACCAGGTAGAGCGCCAGCAGAATGGAGGCGGTGGCGTTGATGGTCATGGAGGTGCTGACCTTGTCCAGCGGAATACCGCCCAGCAGGGTTTCCATGTCCGCCAGCGAGTCAATGGCTACGCCGGCCCGGCCGACTTCTCCGGCGGCCATGGCGTGGTCGGAATCGCGGCCCATCTGCGTCGGTAAATCAAAGGCCACGGACAGGCCGGTCTGGCCCTGCTCCAGCAGGTAGCGGTAGCGCTGGTTGGACTCCTCGGCCGTGCCAAAACCGGCGTACTGACGCATGGTCCAGAAACGACCGCGATACATGGTGGGCTGAACGCCACGGGTAAAGGGATACTGGCCGGGAAAGTCGAGCTTTTCCTGGTAATCGGCGTCCTGGGTATCCTCGCTGGTATACACCCGCTTGATCTCTATGCCCGATGTGGTCTCAAAGCTTTCCTTCCGCTCCGCAGACCGCGACAGGGCCTTCTTGAGAACGGAGCCCTCCCAGGCGTTCCGGGCTGTTGTCACCGTCTTTGCCTTACTCATAACGCACCCTCAAATCGGTAGAAAAACAGGCTCTCTGCCTACAGTAAAACCGGCGCAGAGACAAGCTCCTGCTTCCCCTCCCCGGACGTGTGCTGCAGGAGAGTGGCTGGTGTCCCAGCGCGTCCTTCGACTTCGCCCCTCCGGGGCTCCGCCCTGCGACTCCGCTCAGGACAGGCTCAGGACGAACGGCGGTGTTCCCGTTCACCCTGAGCGTAGCGAAGTGGAGTCGAAGGGGCGGGTGAGAGGAAAATTCAGAGGAATATGCCGGGAGCGAGACTCGAACTCGCACGCTGTCGCCAGCGGTGGATTTTGAGTCCACTGCGTCTGCCAATTCCGCCATCCCGGCGTAGGGAGGATATCAAGGGCTGAGCCGTGCCCAAAAAGGCCGTGCGGAATCTTACCCTTCAATCCAGCGTGCTGGCAAGCCCGTTCCGAGGCTGGTCGGGTCTCCGTTCTCGCCAAGCGTCAGCCCACAACGGCCCAGACAAAAAACGCGCCCACGGCAAACGTAGCCACCGCCCAAACGCGGGTGAAGGAGGGCGGTTTGTTGAGCCACCAGGCCACCATGCTCTGGAAACGGGCCAGCCCAATGAACGGCATGGCGATGCCCGCCACGACGAATATCACGCCGACGACCTGCAACGCGGTCGGGAAACGTGACAGGGGGGCGGCGAACCACAGAGCAAGCCCGAATACGAACCGGAGGGTCGCGCCGGCCCGCAGCCCGCCGCGGGTTTGCCAGCGGGCAAGAAAGGCCAGGAGCGTGGCCGGAGAAATCATGCCCCATACGCCGAAACCGGCGATCAGAGCAGACAGGGCCAGGGCAGGGAAAACCATATTCGGCCTCCTTATCGCGCCACGCTTTTGAACAGGGTGTCAGATTCTCCGCCGTCCAGCCAGATTCCCCCCGCACGCCTTGCCGCGGTCCACTTGAGTGGCTTGCACCCGCGTTGCAACCAGGGGGCAGTTGGGACATCTTGGACACTGCACGGTTCGGCTCCTCGTCTTTTGTTGTTTGCTGTCTTTTTTGCTGGCAATGTCATAGCCTGATCTGTGGACAGATTCGATGCCAGAGCAACCTTTCACCGTGAAGAATCGCCCTCGCCCGGAGCGGGCTGCGCGCAGGAGACCGACGGTCCGAGTGGCCCGACATGCGGTGCTGCTGGTCACGCTGCTCTCGCTGTATATCATCAACCCCTTTGTCCAGGAATTCTTTTCGAGCCGGCCGGGTCTGGTTCTGCTTGACCTGCTGGTCTCCACCACCCTGCTGGTCGTTACCTATGAGGTGCATCGCAGCAAACGGGTGCTGCTCGTCGCAACGGTCTTGGCCGTGCCGGCCATAGCCGGACGGTGGGCCTCATATGCGGTCTATACCGACTGGCTGTCCGTCTTCAGCCATTGTTTCGGCTTCCTCTTTCTGGCTTTTACGGCGGGGGCGATTCTCCTCAACGTGCTGCGCCCGACCCGCGTGACCGGAGACATCGTCAATGGCGCGGTGTGTGTCTATATGCTGGTCGGCCTGGCCTGGGCCTTCCTGTTTTCCCTGCTTGAGGTGCTCCAGCCGGGGTCTTTCAATCTGCCGGAGCTTTCGGCCGACCCCCTTGGCCCCGCCTCCCTGGAGGTCCGTCGCCTGTCCGTCTTCATGTACTACAGCCTGGTGACGCTCACGACGCTCGGGTACGGTGATATTACGCCGGTGACTCCGCTGGCGCGGAACCTGGCCGCCTTCGAGGCGGTCATGGGCCAGTTGTATATCGCTATCCTGGTCGCCCGCCTGGTGGGCCTGCACATTGTCCATGCCGTGCGGGACGATGATGAAAAGCGAGGATCGTAGGCTTTGCTTTACACAGCGTAGTGCGTATTGCATAGTGTGTTTCATGCGTCTGACGATTTCTCTGCCGGATCAGCTTGCCCACAAATTCCTTGCCACCGTTCCAAGTCGCCAGCGCTCAGCAACTATTGCCCGCTTACTGGCATACGAACTTGCCCGACGCGAGCAGTCGATCGAAGCGGCCTGCCATGCGGCAAATGCTGATGAAGCACTCAGTGCAGAGATTGACGAATGGCAGGCGTTTGACGACGTTTTGGACGACGCCGGAACCTCATGAACCCACAGCGGGGAGAGGTCTGGTGGGTACGCCTTGATCCGACCCAAGGATCAGAGATTCGTAAAACACGACCGTGTTTGGTGCTGAGTGCGAATGCCCTCAATCGCCTCCGCAAGACTGTTGTGGTTGTGCCGTTCTCGACCGCGGCGCAGGCTCACCCACCTGTAACAGTTGCGGTCGAATGCCAAGGGAGAGAGGCAGTCGCGGTGATTGACCAAGTTCGGGCTGTTGCCAAGCATCGTCTCCAATCTCGGATTGAGGCCGCCTCGCCACAAACGCTTCAAGCGGTATTATCTGCTCTGGGACAGATACTAGAAATCCCGTAGCATGGTGCAAGCCCAGGCGGTACTCACAAGTTAATCGGGAGCGTAGTGAGCGTCTTCGTCCAATAGGGTCAAGCGCCTGGGCCGTGCTGGCAGCCTCCAGACGGCTATGTCATAATTCGCATTTTGCTGACCGATCAAGTTGGGGGTGGAATCACGATGCCTGCCGTCGCTGCTGAGCCCGATATCGTGCCGCGTCTCGATGAGGCCATTCACGCCGCAACGGCCTGGCTGTATCGAGACCAGGCCGAGGACGGATATTGGGTAGGAATGCTGGAATCCAACTGCTGTATGGAAGCGCAGTGGCTTCTGGCCATGCACTTCCTGAGCTACGAGCACCCGCGCAAACAGCAGATTGTTCAGACCCTGCTCAACGCCCAGCGCGAAGACGGCTCGTGGGAGACTTACTACGACGCTCCAGATGGGGATATCAACACCACGGTCGAATGCTATGCGGCCCTGCGCGCAAATGGCTTTTCCCCGGATGACGGGCGCCTGCACAGAGCCCGCGAGTGGATATTTGCCCACGGTGGGCTGAGTGCGGTGCGGGTGTTTACCCGCTACTGGTTTGCGCTGATCGGCGAGTGGCCCTGGCAGAAAACCCCCAACCTGCCGCCCGAGGTGATATTCTTCCCCCCCTGGTTTCCGTTTAGCATCTATAATTTTGCCTCCTGGGCGCGGGCGACGATTCTGCCGTTGACTATTCTGTCCGCCCGGCAGGTGGTCCGTCCTCTGCCGCCGGAGTGTCGCCTGGACGAGCTTTTTCCCCAGGGTCGTGAGCACATGCACTATGAGCTGCCGGCCCGGAGCGGTATGTGGCAGTCGTTCTTTTTTGCGGCTGACAGACTCCTGCACGCCTATCAGAATGTCGGAGTCATGCCCGGTCGCGAGGTCGCCATTCGGCAGAGTGTGGAGTGGATTATCCGTCATCAGGACGCGGACGGGGCCTGGGGCGGGATTCAGCCGCCGTGGATTTACAGCCTGATGGCCCTTAATGTCGAGGGCTATCATCTGTCGCATCCGGTCATGGCCAAGGGTCTAGCCGCTCTCGATGATCACTGGTCCTATGAACGCGGAGGTAGCCTCCACATTCAGGCCAGCGAATCCCCCATCTGGGATACCCTGCTGGCCCTGCTGGCACTGACCGACTGCGGTTTCCAGTTACAGCAGTCGGAACCCATGCAACAGGCGCTCCGGTGGGTGCTCAGCAAGGAAGTGGATACGGTCGGCGACTGGCAGGTCAAAGTCCCCACCGCCCGTCCCGGCGGCTGGGCGTTTGAGCATGAGAACGCCGCCTATCCGGACGTGGACGACACCGCGGTGGCCTTGATTGTCTTGGCCCACCTCCGTGCGCAAAATCCTGGCGACGCTCGTTTTGACGTGCCGATTGAACGCGCAAAGGCCTGGGTCCTGGCCATGCAGTCGGACAACGGCGGCTGGGGCGCGTTTGACAAGAACAACGATAAAGACCTGCTGACCAAGATTCCGTTCTGCGATTTTGGCGAGGCGCTCGACCCGCCCAGCGTTGATGTCACCGCCCATGTGCTCGAAGCTTTCGGCGTGCTCGGGTATGACAGCTCCCACCCGGCCCTGCGCCGCGCGCTCGATTACGTCCTGGCCGAGCAGGAGCCGGAAGGCAGTTGGTTCGGCCGCTGGGGGGTCAACCATATCTATGGGACTGCGGCGGTCCTGCCGGCCTTGAACGCCATCGGCGAAGACATGAGCGCGGCCTATGTGCACAAGGCGGGCCGGTGGCTGGCCGAGCATCAAAATGCGGACGGGGGATGGGGTGAGACCTGCGCGTCCTATATGGACGATCGCTTGCGCGGCACGGGGCCGAGCACGGCCTCGCAGACGGCCTGGGCCTTACTGGCCTTGCTGCCCATTGAGGGTCAGCGTTTTGACGACGCGATTCATACCGGACTCGACTACCTGCTCCGCACGCAACAGGCCGGCACCTGGGACGAGCCCTATTACACCGGCACCGGCTTTCCCGGCTACGGCACGGGCGCGCGCACGAACCTGCACGTACAGGAGATGAAAAGACGCTTCATGCAGGGCACCGAACTCCAGCGCGGATTCATGATCAACTACAATCTGTACCGGCACTATTTCCCGCTGATGGCGCTGGGCAGAGCGCGGTCGTATTTGGCTGGCGGATTAGGCAGATTTCATCGCCATGATTCCTGATATATCTTTCAAGAACAGTCTGCTCCTCTATACTCGAAAGGCCCGGAGCTTTACATCTCGGATCGGTCTGAAATGCTTAGCATTGGAGGAACATAACGTCACATTATTCTCCGCGGCCGTTGCTGCGATGATTGCGTCTCCAGCCCGTAAACCATGTGAGAGCGCGTATTGCTCAATATAAATCGCAGCACGATGTCCAATATTTTCAGTCAAGGGAAGGGTCTGAAAGCCAAAGTCCTTCAGAAAATCCTTGACATGGTCATGTTGTTGCTTGTTCTGTACCCCTTGCAGGAGTTCCAGGTAACTCTGAAGTGAGAGGAGACGCTCCTCCTCATTTTCAACCAATTGTGCCGCTCTACGATTGCCACGTTGAATCCAGATAAAAATATCCGTGTCAAAAAGCACGATGCCGACCCCCGCGAAGAGCCTCCATCTCTTCTTCGACCGTTGTCTGAGATGGTTTCATGTTGAAGAAGGGATGTTCTGTGACCTGTGTAGCCGAAGATTCGGGAGCAGCTGTCAGAATACCCTTCAACTGGCCGTGGTAAAAAATTGAGACTCGCTCGTTTCGTCCGAGAGCCTTGAGAATCTCAGGCACTCGATATCTCAGATCGCCAATCGTCACCCGCATAGCAATTTTCCCTACAGCGCCTTCACAGCGGCATACTCGCCGACCTCAATCCCGAACGATTCTGCCTGCTGGAGCAATTCCAGGGCGTTGCGGACGTGGGCGTAGTCGATCATCATGCCGTCATAGGTGACGGCTGCTTTGCCCGCTTTTTCGGCGTCGGCCATGGCCTGCATCACGCCCTTATTCCATTCAATCTCTTCCGGCGAGGGCGCAAAAATCTCGTTGGCAATGGGCACGGCAGACGGATGAATGAGCAGGCAGCCGCGAAAGCCGACTTCCCGCCCGCGTTGGATTTGCGCCCGCACCAGCTCGATATCGCCGACTTCGAGTGAGCCGCCGCCAATCGGATATTCAATGCCGGCAGCCCGCGCGGCCAGGAGAATATGCGAGGCCATATACAGCGTTTCCAGGCCCTGGCGCGTCCATTTATAGCCAATAGCCCTGGTCACATCCCCGGACCGGGCCCCAACGCCGCCGATGATATTCCCGACCCGCGGACAGGCCGTGGCCAGTTTATAGGCGTCCATGATGCCACGGGCGGTTTCGGGCAGGGCCATGATCTCGACCGTGCCGATGGGCAGACCGGCTTTGCGTTCAAACAGTTCCAGCCAGGCGTCAACCTTGAGCACCTCCTCGACCGTCTCCAGCTTGGGTACGGCCACCGCGTCGAGCCCTTCCGTCACAATGGCTTCGATGTCCTCGCCGGTCAGACCGGTATCCACACCGTTGAGGCGCACAAAAACGCCCACGCCTCTACCGCGCAGGCCTTCAATACCGGTGCGGACGATATCCCGCGCCTCAACCTTGTTGGCAATGGGAACGGCGTCTTCGAGGTCCAGCAGCAGCGCATCGGGGCCATATTTGGGCGCCTTGTCTATCCAGTCGGGCCGATTCCCCGGCACAAACATGGTCGAACGGTAGAGTTTCATGATCCCGTCTCCTTTTCTCGCCGGTGTAATATTCCTCTTTTGAGACCTTTTCCGTGAGAATCGTCAAGAATACAAGAGGCGGTCACATATGGCAAAGCCGGGACTGAGGCTGGTAGAGTGTGGCACCGAACAAACAGATTCGCTCAGACCGCCATACGGAAGGGGACAGCCATGAAGCAGTTCCATACACCACGCGAGCAACGATTTATTGACCTTGCGGCATCACTGGCCGATGACTTTGCCCAACGTGCGGCCCAGCATGATGAGGAGGGGTCTTTTCCATACGAAAACTACGCTCGTCTCAAGGAAAGCGGCTACACCATCATGACTATCCCCGAAGAGCTGGGGGGAGGTGGCGCGAGTCTGTTGGAGCGGATCAAGGCTCAGGAACGTCTCGGCCAAGGCTGTGCGCCGACTGCCCTGGCTATTAACATGCATTTTAATGTTATTGGCCTGCTGGTCGATTTATGGCGCAGGTTCCACGATTCCAAACGGGCCGATATCCTGCGGGGCATTGCCCGTGAGCGGTTGATCTGCGGTGGTTCGGCGTCTGAGCCGGATAATGCCATTCCTGTTTTACGACCTCGGGCTGTTGCGGAACGGGTAGACGGTGGCTGGCAGGTCAGTGGCCGGAAGATATTTAGTACCCAGAGTATTGCGCTGGACCGCTATTTCAGCGAAGCGTTGTGGCAAGACGGTCCTGAAGGGGAAACCATTATCTCCTTCCTCATCCTGCCCGACACGCCGGGTCTCATCTTCAAGGACGACTGGTATACCCTGGGGATGTGCGCAACGGCGTCACGGAGTACCACCCTCACACAGGCATTTGTTCCAGAGTCGGCCGTGACACTGCAACGGCCAGCTTTTACCCGTGGCGGAATTACGAATCTTTTTCTCAGAGCGCCGTTTACAATTGCCGCGCCCTACCTCGGCATTGCCGTTGCCGCGCGAGATTTCGTGGTCGAATTCATGCGTGACCGTCCTCGCTTTCCGCTCAAAACCCCCATGAGTCATCTGCCCAGCGTGTATAACAAGGTCGGAGAGATGGACCTGCTGATCGAGAGCGCTCGCGCCATAATGTGGAAGGCCGCGGCCGAGGCGGACATCGAAGACCCGCAGACGTGGGTACGCAAAAGCGTAGCGGCGCGTACCGTTGCGATGGAGAATGCGGTCCGGGTCGTCGATCTGGCCTTACGAGCGGTTGGGGGAGCCTCGTATTTTAAGCGTTTCCCTTTGGAGCGGTATTACCGCGACGTACGGGCCGCCCTGTTTCATCCCGTTAGTACAGACCAGACCTTAGAGCTGCTGGGCAAGACGGCCTTTGGCATCCCGCTGATGGATGACGACGCGATTTGGGCCTGAACGCCTAGAGAGACAGCTTCAGGCACTGGCTATGACTGCCACAAGTCGGCCACCAGCGCCGTGTCAATATAGGCCGTGCCTTCTCGCACCTTACCGTCCACGACCCGCATTACCCAGCAATAGCTGTTGTTATAGGGTTTCCCGGATTTGGCTGTGGCCTTACCTTCCCATTGCAGGACGACATTGTCTCCTTCGGCAATGATGTTCACCACCGTGGGCTGAATGGGCCCGGCCAGCTTGGCGTTCAACGGCTTGGCCGCACCGTCCAAAAATGCCTGACGGCTGGTGTAGGCCCGCGAGACGGGGCCGGAGCCAATGACCGTCCACTGAACATCCTCGGCCAGAATATTGAAGAACGCCGCACCGTCTCCAGCAGCCCAGGCATCAAAGGCGGCTTGGATCAGTTGTTTGTTTTCGGCAGCTCCCATACGGTCCTCCTTTTCTCACCCGGTCTGCTTGTTCTCCCAGGCGTCCCAATGGATGACGTCTTCGACCGGTGCTCGGGAGACCGGCCCGAACTTGCCTTGCGGATAACCCATCGGAATCAGCGCCGAGACTTCCATGCCCTCCGGGATATTGAAGCGCTGTTTCAGCTCTTCCTCAAAGAAGCAATGGATGGTCGTCAGCGTGGCTCCAACCCCCAGGGCGCGGCAAGCCAGTAGAATGTTCTGGACCGCCGGATAGATGGTGCCGTGGATGACTGCGGCGTTGGCTCGTTCATGCTGCATTGCGGCGAGCGGCGGATATTCCGTTTTCGCACAGGCCAGCAGGAGCACCGGCGCTTCGTCCAGATGCACGGCCAAATGCGCGGCCGCATTCAGCATGCGTTGCTGCGCGGGAGGCATATCATCGGGGATACCCCGCTCACCCATGAGCGTCTGCCAGGTATTCCAGTAATAGTCGCGGATAAAACGTTTCCGCTCGGTGTCTCTCACCAGGATAAAGGCCCAGTCCTGCATATTGCCGCCGCTGGGCGCCCGGATACCAGCGTCAATAATCTTCTTGAGGGTTTCTTCCGGAATGGGGTCAGGTTTGAGTCGCCGCATTGCGCGGGTCGAATACATGATTTCAAAAATGCCGGCTTCTGTTGCTTCTGCCATTACTCTCTCCTCTCTCTGTTCCGTGAGGGACACCCCGCTCAGATGGGGAGCATCCCCGCCCCCATCTCTAGACACTCAAACCGTACAGACTCGCCGCATTGCCGGCTACCATCTTATAGGCTTCGTCTTCAGGTACGCCGAGCAAGTCTTTCATGATCTGCTCCTGAGAATACGGAAACGTGCCCTCGGTGTGCGGATAATCAGAGCCCCACATCAAACGATCAACGCCAATGAGTTCCCGCGTCAGAATACCCGCCCGGTCATCCTCGAACGTGGCCCAGAACTGGCGCTGAAAATAAAAGCTGGGTGCTTCATCGACCTGTGGTTCCATCCAGTGCCGGTGGTCGGCCCACCAGTGGTCCATGCTGCGCAGCACCGAGGCGATCCAGCCAATGCCGCCCTCGGCCAGGACAAAGCGTAGCCTTGGATAGCGCTGCGGGATAGCGGCCCAGATGAGATCGGCCATGGCCCGCTCCATGGCGCAAATCTTAGTGTCAACAAAGGCTTTGCCCACTCCCATCCGGTCCGCCTTCATATAGAAAGGCTCATCCGTGCCTACGTGTATCGAAATCGGGAGACCAATATCCTGGAGCACCTCCCATAAGGGATCGTATTCGGTTGACCGATAGGGTCGAGCGGCAATCTCAGACGGAATCGAAATCGATCGGAGACCCTTTTGGGCAATGCGTCCAGCCTCCTCAATCGCCCATTCAACAGGCCCTCGCAGGGGCAGCAAGCCAACACCCAGGAAGCGGTCCGGGGCAGCCGCACAGAACTCGCTCAGCCAGTCATTATACACCCGAAAACACTCGCGTTGGTATTCGGCATCAGGCGCAGCGCTCAGAAAGAGCCCCACTCCAGGGTACATGACCTCAGCCCGCAGATGATCCATCTCCTGGTCGGTCAATCGGGCCTGCGGGTCCCACGCCCCAGGCCGCGTGTCCGCATGCCGACGGCCCTGCGGCGAGATGATCTCCCCGGCAATCTTGTCTTCCATCGAGACGCCTTCGAGCCCCACGGGTAAGGGTTCCAGCCCGTCTATAATGTAAAAGTCGGCTTCCGGTTTGGACTCTACGCGCGGCGCCCGGTCACGAAAGCGCTTATCCATCCGGGTTGTCCATAAGTCTGCGGGTTCGACCACATGACCGTCAGCCGACACATATCCACCAGTGATATGTATTTCCATGAGTATTCCCTCCTTCGTTCAGATAACCGCTCAACTCTTGCGTATGAGTTGCTCTCCCTCAATCCCATACAGGCCAGCCGCATTACTGACCACCATTTGATGCACCTCGGACTCGGGCACACCCGCGAAGTCCTGCGTGATTTGTTGCTGGGAATAGGGAAAGGTTCTCTCGGTATGCGGATAGTCCGAGCCCCACATCAGCCGGTCCGTCCCCAGCAGTTCTCGGGTCAGAATGCCGGCCCGGTCATCCTCAAACGTGGCCCAGAACTGGCGCTTGAAATAGGTACTCGGGGCTTCGTCCAGCCGCGGCTCCATCCAGCGATGATGGTCGGCCCACCAGTGGTCCATCAGCCGCAGCAGGGCGGCAATCCAGCCGATGCCACCCTCGACAATCACAAACCTGAGTTTAGGGTAGCGGCACGGCACGGCTCCCCAGATGAGATCGGCCAAGGCGTGCATGGGCAAGGAAATCTTGGTATTCACCACCCCCATACCCATGCCCAAGCGCTCGAATTTTGTGGCAAACGGCTCCCCCGTGCTTGTCCCGGAATGGATGGACACGGGCAGGCCGATATCCTGGAGCACTTCCCACAGAGGATCGAATTCCGCGTGCCGGTATGAGCGGTCCGCGACCTCGGCCGGAATCGAGATCGAACGCAAACCCGGCTTGCGGGCAATACGTTGCGCCTCTTCAATCGCCCACTCCATCGGGCCTTTCATGGGTAAAAACCCTGCCCCGATGAGCCGCTCCGGGGCCGCGGCGCAGAATTCACTCAGCCAGTCGTTATACACCCGCCAACACGCCCGTTGGTAGACAACGTCGGGAGCGGTCCAGAACTGTAAACCAAAAAGACCGGGATAAATCACCTCTGCCTTGAGGTGGTCCATGTCCTGGTCCGCCAGACGGGCTTGGGGGTCCCACGCGCCAGGACGGGTTTCGCCGTGCCGGTGGCCCACCACAGAGGTAATCTCCCCGGCAATCTTGTCTTCCATGGTCGCACCTTCAAGACCGACCGGGAAGGGAGACAGGCCATCAATGATATAGTAATCGGCCTCCGGACGAGACTCGACCCGTGGCGCCCGGTCACGAAACTGCTTATCCATTCTGGTGGTCCACAGGTCCGCGGGCTCCACCACATGCCCGTCGGCTGACACATAGCACCCCGTCGTTGTCATACCGCCCTCCTCCATAATGCACTGGGCATACCGTGGGGTTTTGCCCGGTGTCAACCGCAGCCTTGTCTCTGCGCTTTACGCTCTGAGGACAGCCGTGGTATGAGGGCCGGTAGAAAAAAGGAGGGCCTGCCATGATTCGCCCGAAAAAAGTCGGCCATGTCGTGCTCAAGGCGTGTGACCTCGTCCGCGCCGAACAGTTTTACACCGAGGTGCTGGGCTTTGAGGTTGTCACCCGGCTCAAACGGCCCCGGGGCGTATTCTTCACCCTGGGTGAGCAGCACCACGACCTGGCTGTCTTAGAGGTGCCGCCGGAGGCCGAGCCGGTGAAAAACAAGCAGGTCGGCCTGCACCACATCGCCCTCCAGGTCGAAAACTTCGACGAGTTAAAAGAGAGCTATCAGACGCTCAAGGCCCACGACGTGAAGATCACCGCCACGATCGATCACGGCATTACCAAGAGCATCTACTTCCTCGATCCCGAGGGCAATCAGTTCGAGCTGTACTATAATGTTGGCGAAGATGGTCTGGAGCGCATGCGTCGCGGAGAAGCCAACGCCCTCGACCCATTGGACCTGGAAGCGTAAAGGCGCAGGCTGAAGCATATGCCCGCACAGAAACCGGTTATTCACCATCAAGGCGAGCTGGACTGGGAAGGCTGGACGGACCCGGACCTTGCCGCGCAGAGTCCATGCCGCTGGAAGCTGCTCGTTACGGGCGAACGCGATGCCAGTAGCGGGCTCGTCACCGGGATAGCGGAACTGCCGCCCGGCGTGTCGCTTCCCCTCCATCACCACGAACCTGAGGAGAACTATTATATCGTCAGCGGCTCCGGTCAGGTGGCGATTGACGATTCCGAGGCATCCCTCGGCCCTGGCTCAGCAGTCCATATCCCGTCGAACGCCAAGCATACCATCCGCTGCACCGGTACCGAGCCGTTGGTTTTTGTGTTCTGTCTCGCCTGCGACCGGTTCGACCAAAACATGTATCATTTCGATACGTAGGGGCTCAGATCACCGCCTCTAGCTGGATGATGACATTATCGCGGTCGCGCAGAAAGCCGATGCCGTTATACTGTCCGTCCAGATAATTATACTGCACGGTCAGGCGAAACGGATCGCGGATAAACGTGATTTCGGGCTGGACCAGCCAGGCCCCCTGCCAGTCGTACAAAAAGATCAGCTTGGGCTCGACCCTGCCCGAGAAATAGGCGGTTGAGATCAACAGGGTTTGAATCAGTTGATGCTGGTCAATGTTGACAAAGCTCTGATTGTCCCGGTTGGGCTCGAAGATCGGCGCGGCAAAATGTCCGAAGCCGTACGAGCCCGACACCGCCGAGACCGGCGTGTCGTTGAAGTCCAGGATGTGCCGACCAAAAATCTGGCTGCTGATGAGAAAGGACTCGTTCGGGTTCAGCAGGCTGATATAGCGGGTCATATCTATCCCGAGAGACCAGCGCACCACGTCGGATCGGGTGATCTTATTCCGGTAGCGCATCAAAGGCCGACCCGTGTCCGGGTCGGTGCCGACCTGTTGGAAGCCAGGTGTGAGCCCGCCCGTTAAGGCCGGTCCCAAAAGCTGGTCCGAGGCGGAATTGTGAAAAAACGGCTCGGAGTGAAAATAGGCGAACTCGCTGCGGAGAATGGACGAGATACGGGGCGCCCCGAAAGTGAGCGAGCCGCCGCTGATCTGTATTTTCGGATACAGCGCCTCGGCCCGGAAATGGTCGGTCAAAAAGCGACCCGTGTCACCGGCCTGGACCGCGGCCTCAAAAGCGCCCAGGCTGACGGGGCGGTTGGTCGGCGTGACGATGCGCAGCACCGGCGTGTCCAGATAGGTGGCGTAGTGGGCCAGGCTGAACATGACCTCGCCCCACACGCCAACAATACGCCCACCCCCGCGCGCGTCCGCGAAATTCTTTGAGGGTTTTTTGATCTGACCGGTAACTCCCGGCGGGTTGGGTGTGGACCAGGGGGAGCCGGTCGGTACGGGTGCGGCAATTTTATCGTCAAAGACCAGAAAGCCTTCGAGGTTGAGCTCAGACAGCGGCCCCACACCGCCGAAGCCATACACGACCCGGGCCATATCGAGTGGCACCCGTCGCTCGTCGAGCGAAACCAGAAAACCCCCAAAACCGGCATCGAGCGGGTTGATCTGATCCAGAAGCCGAAACACATCGGTCTCACCCCACGACAGGTTCTGGCGTCCGACCCGCAGGAAGAACGGCCCATAGGCATAGTTCACATAGGCTTCAAACAAGCGATGCCGATGCCGCAAGCGTTGGCGCGGGTCGCCATGCTGACAGTCAAAGCGCCGGGGGTGCGAACGTTTGGCTTTGGTCGGCGCACCGCAGTCCGCAAACAGCGGATAGCGCTCCCGAAAAACCGCCGGGCCATAGTCCCACACTCCGTCGTACTCTCCGCGGTAGGTCACAAAATAGTCGAGCGTATCCGCTCTCAGCAGCCGCAGGGGGGCGAGGAGCGCTTGCAGCGGGGCCAGCAGCCCAGTCGCATTCCCCGCTACCAGGCCGGTCAGGTCATGGCTCAGCTCGCCCTGAATAAAGGTCCGGTTCTGGAGCATATTCCAGTCGTTATAGGGAGTCTGGAGGCGCGTATTTTCCGCGGCCCGCTCAACCGAAAAGGCGGTGCGGTTGTAGACGCGCCCGCTGAAGCGCAGGCTTTCGTCCTGATCGAGAAAAACCGCCCAGGCCGGGCCGGACTGCAAACCCAGCAGCACGCCAGCCAGCAGGCCGACCCACAGCCATCTTTTTCTCGCGCGCATCTCAACGTCCGGTGGAATAGGCATTGCCCCTGCCTTACTTCCCGCGCAGCATGAGCGTCATGACCGTGAACTGACTCGGGGGGAGACCCCGATTCAGGAGAATTTTCGTGATCTGGAAATTGTTGGCCCGCTCAAGCTGATAGTCAATCGAGCCTTGGGCGGCAATCTGCGCCACCCAATCTTTATTGCCCCACGGGTTGAATTCGGGGTGCCGGGCGACCACCAGAAAACTCCGTTTATGCTGCCCCTCGTGGTCATACGTAAAGGCAAATAAGGGCAGACAGGTCTGGACGTCGATATAGAGGACACGCCGGCTGTACAGGGGATGCGAATTTTTCGGCGTTGCCTCAACCACTATGGCCCGGCGCAACTCCCAGGGGTCAACCAGATACCAACTGCCGCGCCCACCCCAGGTAGGGGCACTGGCTCGGATCGGCCCAGGGGTCAGGACGACTTGCTCGCGCAGATATTTCCAGTCATAGGCGTGAATATAGCCAAGGAAGCCAGAGCGGTCTTCAATCAGCACCACCCCCCGCCCAGGCGAGATGTAGGGCATGTAAACAATTTTCCGGGTACGGCGCGTCTTTGGATCGTAGGCCCACTGGTCGTGCGGCAGGAAATCCTTGTCGGGCTGCACGGCCAGGATTTGATTTCCCTCGCTGTCGGACGGCGCCAGCATCCGGGTGTATTGTTTGGTGTAGATGCCGTGTTTCTCCCACTGCGGGAGGTTTTTGGCGCTGTCGGGGCGATGCATGCCGTAGAGCGAGAAAAACGCAAAGGTCTGCGAGCGTTCGGTATTGCCATTGCTGTTGACCAGGCTGTTCGTCGCCCACATTTGCGCGTCATCGCCCTGGTCGCGGTAGCGCAGGTTCCAGGCCGCTTTCAGCCCGGCCTGGGGGTCGTCCGCCTGAAGCACGGGAAAGGGCTGGCCGGCCACATAGTGCTGGAGTTCGCCCTCTCCGACCACCACGCCACGGTAGTGTTGGAGGGTTGCGTCAATAAAGGACTGCCGAAGCGGCAGGTCCGTGGTCTCCTGCACGGTAATCGAAAAATCACCCGCGGCCAGATAGGTCAGAATCTCCGGCGGCAAGACCGCCGAGGCGACTGCGGCATTGGTGGCATCAAGTTTCAGGCCGGGCGGGATGCCCTCCACCTGTAGCGGCCCGTCTCGGTAGAGGAAGAAATTTTCAAGAACGCGCTCGCGTTCGCCCTCTTGCGCCGGGGCAACCGGGGCAAAAGCGCCGAACACGGCCCAGGACACCAGCCCGCACAGGAGGACACGCCCTCCACGAAAAATACTTGTCACGCGGTTTCCTCCGAGAAAGCCCCGGCCCAAAAAGAGTAAACATGTCCAGCGTTTCATATCTATTGGAGGATACGTTTACTCTTGACATCTCCTCCGGGGCCGGGCTGCCTTCGCTACCGAGCCTTTCTGCCTGAGAACGCCTCATTCCGCAACCGCCGCCCCTGAGCGACCGGGGCGGCTTGCATCCCTTGCTCAGTCTCGCTAAGCAGACGGAATACTCTCATCCATAAAGGAGGAAGAAGCTATGAGCGTACAAGAAATCGAAGCCGCGGCCAGGGGGTTCTTTGAGGCCTTCACCCAGTTGGACGTGGAAAAGGCGATTGGCATGTTGTCCGAAGACCTTGAGGTGATTGACCACGTGCCCTATCGGTTTGACAGCAAGGCCGAGTTCGCCGAATTCTTGCGAGGCGCAATGGCCGGCGTGACTGCGGCCAGTGGTGGTCTGCGCCAACTGTCCTGCCGGACCATTGGGGAGGGAGCCGGGGTCGCAAACGGCTATGATACCTTCACCTCGGTGGGGCCGAACGGGCAGGCCAACACCTTAAACGGACGGACCACCCTCGTCTTCGGCAAAGAAGACGGCCAGTGGAAGATCGTCAGCGCCCATTTTTCTCCCCTGCCAACCCATTAGTTTCATCGCTCCCCTCCACTCGGAGGGGAGCTTTTTTATCCCCTCCCCGGAGGGGCGCCGCGTAGCGGCGGGGTGGGTTCCCTGCCCCTTCTCTTCTCACCGCTCCAATGCCGTCACAATCTCCCTAAAACGGGCCAGCCCGGACTCCAGGTTTTCAATGATTTCGGCTGCCAGCTCGTCCGGCTCAGGCAGCGTATCGAGGTCGGTCAGGCTCTTGTCCTTGAGCCAGAAAATATCCAGACTGGTTTTGTCCCGAGCGAGAATCTCGTCATACGAGAACACGCGCCACCGCCCCTCGGGGTTCGTTTCCGCGTCCCAGGTTTCCGTCCGTTCCCAGCGGTTCTGGGGCTGATAGCACCGGATAAAATCTTGCAGGTCTTCAAAGCGGAGAGGCTTTTTCTTGAGCGTGTGGTGCACATTGGTGCGGTAGTCGTAGTACCAGACTTTTTTTGTCCAGGGATTCGGGCTGGCCTCGTGGTTGTCGAAGAAAATCACATTGGCCTTGACTCCTTGGGCGTAGAACACGCCGGTCGGCAGGCGCGCAGGATGGTGTGCAGGTCGGTGTTGTCCAGCAGCTTCCTGCGTATCGTCTCGCCGGCCCCGCCTTCAAACAAAACATTATCGGGCACAACCACCGCGGCTCTCCCGCTGGTCTTGAGCATGGTGCGAATATGCTGCACGAAGTTGAGCTGTTTGTTCGAGGTGGTCGCCCAGAAGTCCTGCCGGTTGTAGGTCAGCTCGTCCTTTTCCTGTTCGCCCGCCTCGTTGGTGAAGCTCATGGAACTCTTCTTGCCGAAGGGCGGGTTGGCCAACACGTAGTCAAAGCGCCGGCCGGCATCGGCCACCAGCGAATCGTTTGACGCAATGGGCGCGCCGCCGTCGATCTCCCCGATGTTGTGCAGGAACATATTCATCAGACACAGCCGGCGCGTGTTGGCGACGATCTCGTTGCCGTGAAAGGCGTGGTGCTTCAGAAACGCCTTCTGCTCCCGGTCAAGCTGAAAGTTGTCCGGGTTGGTGATGAAGTCATAGGCGGCCAGAAAGAACCCGCCCGTGCCGCAGGCCGGGTCGGCGATGAGCGTACCCGGTGCGGGCCGGACGCATTCGACCATGGCCCGGATGAGGGCGCGCGGCGTGAAATACTGGCCCGCGCCCGACTTGGTATCTTCGGCGTTCTTCTCCAGCAGCCCTTCGTAAATGTCGCCTTTCACGTCGGCGTCCATTCTGACCCATTCGGTGTCGTTCACCATGTCGATGAGGCGAAACAGTTTGGCCGGGTCCTGTATCTTGTTCTGGGCCTTGGTGAAAATCTGGCCCAGCATCCCTTTCCTGGTGCCGAGTTCACGCAGCAGGCTGACGTAGTGGCCTTCAAGTTCCGCGCCTGTTTTTGACCTGAGGCTCTGCCAGTTGTATGCGGCCGGGATACCGACATCGCGGTTGTAGGGCGGTGTGGCGTACTCGTCGGCCATCTTGAGGAAAATGAGATAGGTCAGCTGTTCCAGGTAGTCGCCATAGCTCACCCCGTCATCGCGCAGGGTGGTGCAGAAGCTCCAGACTTTGGAGACAATAGGGGCGGTGTTCATGTTGAGAGAGCGATATCATTATTGAGAAAAGGAGGCGACATGGAAAAAGAAACGTATACTCCGTGGGACAGTGCCGAGTTTTTGGGAGATGACGAAGCCCGACTCGAATACTTGAAAGCCGCGCTCGCAGAAAACGACCCGGAATTTTTCGTCAAGGCGGTCGGTAATGTTGCGCGCGCTATGGGCATGACCGCCGTCGCCCACGCAACCCACCTGGGCCGACCCAGCCTGTACAAAGCGTTGTCCGGCGAGCGCGACCCCCGCATCGGCACGGTGATGAAGGTCCTGGGGGCGCTCGGAGTTTGTCTCACCGTCGCCCCAAAGGCGGCGTGACGCCGCGCCTGCCACACCGAGACACGGAAGGGGGCCGGCTATCAGACTCAGATGAACGCCGAGTTACGGGCCTTCAATGGTACGCCGGCGAAGCGGGTGATTGATGTTGATGGGCAGTCCGCCGGTCATGCTATCGTCTTTCTCTTTTTTGTTTTCTTGGCGTGGTTGTTCTTCGTCGCCTGCTCTCTTTCGGCCCTGATTCGGTCCAGAAGAACCGAGGCCGGTTCGTCGTGCGGGTCCTGCGGGACGAGCTGGCCGGAGAAGGCTTTTTTGAGGATGGATTGGCGGAGAGATTCTGATCTAGCAAGTTGAATGTCGATGTCGGCGGCCATCTGATCGCATACAGAGAGCGACCTTCCAATATCCCTGGCAACGATCTGCATTTCTTTTTTGGAGCATAGCGGAATAAAGGTCTCCTCGATCAAGCTAGTGTTCAGATTTGGCTGAGCGGCTCCTTGGTTAATCGCTCTGAGTTCCGATGTTTTGCTGGTCCAAAAGTAATAGTGATAAAGAAGGTCATTCTCGTCGAGACCAAGGAAGGCAGCTATACCATCGTTAAAGGTTGTCTTGATACGACAAACCTTGGGAACTCCTAAAGTTGCACCGCTATTGGAGAGCATAAGAATCGGTGGCTCGACTAAACGGGTCTTGCGGAGGCCAGCTTCCTTAATCGAAAAAGAATGAGTGTCGAGATAAACACCTGCTGTCCGAGTGAGGTCGGCGACCTTTAGGAAGGGTATCGTGCCATCATAGTAGCGGGGATTGCCTGCTGGACGTGGCGAGCCTCCACGCACGACCTCACACAAATCTCCAACGCGAACCCAACTCCAATTCTCAGGTAGCGGCGGCAATTTGTTGCTTAAAGTGGCGGGGGCCTCGGTTATTTCTAGCGGTTTCCGAGGTCTGGGAGGCTTCTTACCAGGCTTTCCGCCTCCCTCCCACTCCTTGACAGCAGCCTTCCACTCCTCCAGTTGCCGCTCGTAGCGCACCCCCCGCTCCCGCTTGATACGGGCAAGCAATTGCTCGGGCGTCTCAAGCTTGTCCTTATTCTCTTCGCGCCACTGCGCCGTTAGTTTGCCTTCAAAGGCGTGTTTGAGCACGGCCTGTCGATAGACCTTGAGCTTCGCCTGGGCGGTTTTCAGGCTTTCGATGCCTTTGTCCAGTTTGGAGAACAGTTCTTCGATCTTGGCGACGATGCGTTGTTGTTCAACTGCGGGAGCAATGAGAGCAGGAATTCGCTTTAGCGCATCCTGGGTGAGCTTCAGTCTTGTCGTTCCTGTTACGTGGTCTGAATAGTCGATCTGATTGAGGTAGTGGCAAAGATATCTGTTAGAGATGGTTGATCTGAGAATATGGGCATGATTGTTGACCCAAAATTTCCCGCCTACTAGATAAGATTTGGTCTTGAAAGGATCGAGAAATGGGGCACCGTCTTCGCCCAGTAGAAGATGCTCACCTTCGAAGATGAAGTCGTCAATTACACCGACTTGACCTGTAGCGCCGTAGTAGGGGTAGAGATCATCAGCGGCCTTACCGGCGATACGGCGCGAGCGTTCGCTGTTGTTTACCGGTATACGCCTGGAATCGAGAATCTGACACACTGCTTCGAGTGATGTATGAGCCCAGCCGTTTGGGATTCTTGCGTCATCGAGTGCCATCACGCCGCCAACGCCTCATTTCGCTTGTCAGTCGTCTCATCGTCTTCCTGGAAGCCCGCACTCCCAGGGGTGGGCCGCAGAGTCGGTCTTTCCCTATTTTGCCTATGAGTATCCGACCCATGCCCGCGGAGCCGTCATTCCTGCGAAAGCAGGAATCCAGACAGGGCAGACTCTTTGGACACCCGCCCCCCTGGACCCCGGCTTTCGCCGGGGTGACGAGCCCATTTTCATGCTTCTCCCGATTTGTAAAGAAAAATCGTATCAAGGCTGACTCACGCCGCCAACGCCTCATTCAACTCATCAATCACAGCATCCATCCGCTCGCCAAAGAGCCTATACATCTGCCCCATGCCACCTTTGCCATCGAACGGAGCCATGTCCAGGTCGTCGCGGTCCAGGTGAAACGAGGTGGTGATGTGGTCGCGGATCATGTGCAACCAGTCCATCTGTTCTTTATTGAACTTCTCGCCGCTGCCGCTGTGGCGCGTCATGATCCACTGCTGAAAATTGCGACGCACGGTTTCCGCATAGGGCGAGATTGCCGCGTCAATGCCGCAGACGCGGCGGATCAAGGCCACGAGCGCGGTCAGTTCGCTGACAGGTTGAACGCCCTTGTATTCGTCGAGCAGGGCATACGCCTGCCAGATGCGCAGAGGAGACAGGCGGGGCCGGTCGTTTTGCAGTCGGTCGAACACCGCGCGGATCATGGCGTAGGTCAACTCGCGGCGACGGTGCGGCTGGGCGTAGAAGATGGTCAGGGCCTCGATTTCATCGCGATTGGCTTCCAGGTAGTGCCGGAAGTCCTGGGCCAGGGCTGCGGCGTTCTCGTGCGCGTCGCCCTCCCATTCGGCGCGCAGTACCCGGTCCAGGTTGTCATGGTCGATGGTCTGTTCCTTGTTGCGGCGAATCGAGTCGAGCAGCTCGATCAACTCGCCGGTGAATACGCCGGTAGCGTCACGGACCAGCTGTTCCCGAGCCTTTTCGCGTGCGGCCGGTGAGGGCTCGGCGCCGTCGGGCACGGACTCGGTCTCGCGCGCCCTGGCTTCAATCCGATCCGGGTCAATGGCGTGCAGCAGTTGACCAACGATGTCGGTGAGGGCAATGCCGCCGGCCTTTTCTCGGATACGTTCCCGCTCGGCGGGGTCGAGCTGTTGGTTGAGCCGGGC
The DNA here is from genome assembly GCA_965232605.1 of uncultured Binatia bacterium (SeqCode). Lineage (GTDB taxonomy): Bacteria > Desulfobacterota > Binatia > Bin18 > Bin18 > Bin18. The sequence continues at coordinate 422,177 of CBDDQA010000002.1, forward strand.
GAGGCGGCCGGCCAGGGAACTCACGGTGTCTTCGTCGTGGACGCCCATCAGCACACCCATAGCCAGGTCCTTGAGCGGCACCGAGGGTTTGGTGATGAGCGGCTGACTGGCGGTCTTGAGCGATTTCGTCACGCCAACAGCATCCACGATCACATAGTGGGTCTTGCCGCTGACCGCGGAGGGCGAGACTTTCTTGAGATCGTCATGGTCAAGGGTGCGGGTGCCACGGCCTTTCATCTGCTCGAAGTAGTTGCGGCTTCTCACGTCGCGCATGAACAGCAGACATTCGAGCGGCTTGACGTCGGTGCCGGTGGCGATCATGTCCACGGTCACGGCGATGCGTGGGTGGTAGTCGTTGCGGAACTGGGCCAAGACGGATTTCGGGTCTTCTGCGGTTTTGTAGGTAACCTTCTTGCAGAACTCGTTGCCCTGGCCGAATTCCTCGCGCACGGTCTGAATAATATCGTCGGCGTGGCTGTCGGTCTTGGCAAAAACCAGCGTCTTGGGCACTTCGCTGCGGCCCGGAAATATCTCCGGCAGTTTGTCGCGGAAGGTGCGGACGACGGTGCGAATCTGGTCGGGGTTGACCACGGAATGGTCCAACTCGCGGGCGATATACGTGACGTCCTCGTCCTGAGTCTCCCAGCGCTTGCGGCGTGTCAGGCGCTCGCGTTTTTCGACCTGCTGTTCGGCCTTGAGCTGTCCGCCGTGCCGGGTCCTTTGCGTGTCGATCACGTAGACTTCGTTACCGACGTTGACCCCGTCGGCGACGGCCTGCTCGTGGTCATATTCGCTGACGACGTTCGTTTTGAAGAAGCCATAGGTGCGGTTGTCCGGTGTAGCCGTCAAACCGATGAGATAAGCGTCGAAGTATTCCAGGACCTGACGCCACAGCTTGTAAATCGAGCGGTGGCACTCGTCGATGATGATGAAGTCAAAGAACTCGGGCGGAATCCCGGCGTTATAGACGACCGGCATGGGTTTTTTGGGCTGGACCATCTCCGCCGGGTTGACCTCTTCGGCGGCTTCGTCCATGTCCTGGTCCTTCAGCAGCGAGTACATGCGCTGGATGGTGCTGATGCAGACCTGACTGTCCTTGGCGACAAAGGACGACTTGAGGCGCTGGACGTTATAGAGTTCGGTGAACTTGCGGTTATCATCGCTGGGCACGTAGGCCATGAATTCCTGTTCGGCCTGTTCGCCCAGGTTCCTGGTATCCACCAGAAAGAGGACGCGCCTTGTGTCCGCGTGTTTGAGCAGCCGGTAGATCGAGGTGATGGCGGTATAGGTCTTGCCCGAGCCGGTCGCCATTTGAATCAGGGCGCGCGGTCGGTCAGCTTTGAAGGAGGCTTCGAGCTTTTCAATGGCGTTGACCTGGCAGGCTCTCAAGCCGCTGGGGTCTAAACTCGGCAGTGCCTGGAGCCGTGCCCGGAGCGTGGCCGACCGGGTGTACCAGCCCTGCATGGTCTCCGGTCGAGGGAAATTGAACACCTCGCGGGAGCGCGGTCTCGGGTCGCGCCCGTCGGTAAAACGGGTCAGCACCCCGGTGCTTTCGTACACGAAGGGTAAAGGTGTGTTATCGCTCACCCACTTGAGTTTTGCGGACGCGTAACGCCCGGATTGCTCCTCGACCGTCGTGATCTTCTGGCCCCAGTGTTCCGGCTTGGCCTCGACCACACCGACGGGTTTCTGGTCAATGAAGAGAACGTAGTCGGCCGGGCCAGTATCCGTTTGGTATTCACGTATGGCAAGGCCGAGACTCGCCTGGGGATCGCTGTCATTTTTGTCCTGGACCGCCCAGCCGGCCTGAGTGAGCAGACGGTCAATGTTTTCGCGAGCCGCTTGTTCCGGGGTCTGGTTGGCGCTGGCCATGTCCGGGCTTCTTGTTGTGGGTTCGGCTTTGGATGAGCGGGAGTGTTTATATCGAGCAGAAGGGGAAACCCACCCCGCCGCTTCGCGGCACCCCTCCCGAGAGGGGATGTTTCAGCGCCCCTCCGGGGAGGGGCGCGTGGCTGGAGAAAAAGCGATCTAGGCGGTTCCGGCCCGTAGCACTTGGCCGGGCAGGTCGCCGGTGTGCTGCTGGTCCTGGTATAAGACCTCGCCGTTCACAATCGTGTGCATCACCCCTTGGGCGGGGACGACCAGACGCCGGCCGCCGCCGGGCAGGTCGTGGCGCATCTCGGGCCGCCTGGGTGAGCCAATCGTGGCGGCATCAAAAACGGCAATATCGGCGGCCATGCCTTCGGCCAGCAGGCCCCGATTGGGCACGCCAAAGAATCGGGCCGGTTCAGAGGTGATGCGCTGGACCGCCCGCTCAATCGGCATGAGCTGTTTTTCCCGCACCCAGGTACCGAGCAGATAGGTGCAGTAACCGGCGTCGCACAGCATATCCACGTGAGCGCCGCCGTCCGACAGGCCAATCATCGTGTTGGGATGGGTGATGAGTTCGGCCACCCGATTTTCATCCGCGTTAAACAGGGCCATGACGTATTGGATATGCAGATTGTCCTCGATGGCCAGGTCGAGAAAAGTGTCCAGCCCGTCTTTTCCCCGCTCGCGGGCCACCTCGTCCACCGTTTTGCCCTCGTACTGTTTGAGCGCGGGATTGCTGACTTCCTGAATATCAACCCGGTCCCACTTGCCGGGAAAGACCCGCGGCTGCTCAAAGGTTTTGCGCCAGGCCCGGCGGAAGTCGGGGTCGCGGTAGAGCGCGGCCTGTTCTTCTTCGGATTTGTTAAAGGCCGGGTTCCAGCACTCCAGATTGGCAAAAATAAACGGGTTGCGCAGGTTGACCTGCACACTGAGCGGCCGGCAGGTGACCTGCGGGACGATCCCGCGCTGAATCAGGGACTCGGTCTGGCGGAGCGTTTCCATGCAGACATCGGGCTGGTCGTCGCGTGACAGCATGGCCAGCCAGGTCACCGGACGGTTGCTTTGCGTGCCCAAATGGTCGAGCAAGGCATAATCGCTTTCTGTGACCACACCCGGCTGGTCGTTCAGGGCGAGTTCAATCGAGCCCCGGCCCAGGTCCTTGAGGACCCCGGCGTAGGCGGCCAGTTCGTCAAAGCTGGCCAGCCGGCAGGCGAGCGGCCGGCCCTGATAGCCGATATGCTGCGGGCCGTTGGTGGTCGAAAAGCCAAACGCCCCGGCCTGCAGCGGCCGGCCCTGATAGCCGATATGCTGCGGGCCGCGAAAAGCACGCCCCGGCCTGCATGGCCTCGGCAGGAGTGCAGCGATCCGGGATGTTTCCTCTGGCGTGGCGGCCCGCTCCATGGATTCTTCACCCATGACGTAATGACGAAACGGAGTCAGCGGAGCCATAAACCCGAGGTTGATCCCGGAGCCACGCCGGGCCGCGGCGTCCATGTATTCGGGGAAGGTTTCCCAATCCCAGGTCACGCCCTGTGACAGCACATCAAAAGGAATGGCCTCAACATTGACGAGATCCCAGGCCGCGATCTCGCGCACCTCGGGCTTGCACGGCGCCAGGCCCACGCCGCAGTTGCCCATGATCACGCTGGTCACGCCGTGCCAGGACGACGGAGAAATCACGGGGTCCCAACAAATCTGGGCGTCATAGTGGGTATGGTGGTCGATAAAGCCGGGGGTGACCGTCAGGTCGGACGCATCAATGACCTTTTTTGCGCCGTCGCTGATTTTTCCAATTTCGGCGATCTTTCCCTCTGCAACCGCAATATCGGCCCGGACCGGCGGCGCGCCGCTCCCGTCAACCACCGTGCCATTCTTAATCAGCAGCTCGTAGGACATCTCTTTCCCCTCCCTGTGAAACTTCTCGTTTTTCTAACGTACCGTACCCCTATCCTGTTCACGCCGGCAGGGTCAAGGTTCTTACTCCTGCGGAGGACTTGACACACCGACCGGAGAAGGCTGACAATCCTTCTTCGCCGTCATACGGCCGGAGAAAGGACCTTCAGAGCAATGACAACCCCGAGCGCCGTCCTCCAGGAAGTCGAAGTCAAACTCCTCGCTCAGGATGGAGCGGTCTTCGATCAAATCGCGGTCTGCTCTCAGTTCGGTCCCTTTCGTCTTGAGCGTCGCCCGACTCTCCAGTTGCAGACCACGTATCTGGATACGGACGACTTCCTCATCGCCCGTCATGCGCTGGCCCTGCGTCTGCGGCGCATCGGGGACGATGGCTGGGAAGCTTCGACCAAGGGACAGGGACAGGTCACAGGGGATATTCACGCTCGCCCGGAGCGGACGGTGGTCCTGCCCGGCGCTCCGACCTTTCCCTTCGTTCCCCCAGAAGCATTAGCCGACGGTTTACCAATCGTCGCGGCTGGCCAGACGCTGGCCCCGATTCTGATTTCCGAGGTAGAGCGCCAACGCCTGGCCATCAGGCGGAGCGCCGAGCCAGAGGCCCTGGCAGAAATGGCGCTCGATACGGCCCGGTATCGTGACCCGAAAGCGCCCGAGCGTACTTTTGCCACGTTTTATGAGGTCGAAGTCGAACTGGAAACCGGCACGCAGGATGAACTGAGACAGATCAGCCGTTTTCTCCAGGGGCGTTTTCCCCTCCGCCCGTCACGCGACAACAAGCTGCATCGCGGCCTCGCCCTCTTATACGGCCCAGGGGTGTGGAAAGTCCCCTACGCCAGCCCGCCCCACTCAGGCGTGTGCGGTTCGTGAGCCGTCCTCCTGGCATCTGTATCGCCCCCCGTCATGCCCGCGCAAGCGGGAATGATGGAGAAAGTACGGGAATGATGGAAAAAGCGGAAATAAGGGGAAACGTCATGCACTTTGATCCCCCCCCCATCCGATACTTGATGTCGTAGTTGATGATGAAGTCCTGTTCTTCGTCGGTGAAACCGTAGTGGGGTGCCAAAGTGCGGTCGATTTCGTCAATCAGCCTTTTCGATTTCCCGACAAAATAATTGACTTCCCGCCGTTCGCTTCCATCTGCTCTCCGGTGGCGTCTGATTTTCTCTCTGTTGAGGAGCGTCGGCATGGGGGACCTAGCTGCCGGGCAGCCGCGGACCGGTGAGGGCGCATTTTCCGATGAACGGCGGCTATTGGAGAGCGCGATATGCGTTTAATCGCCGGCTTCGACATCGGCGAGAAGGTCCTCCAGGGAGGAAATGGGAATGGGCGGTTCAGTTTTTCGCTCCTCAATGAGGCGCAGGTCTTCTAGCTCTTCCAGGCGCTCGACCAGAGCCCGGAAGTCCTGAAGCGCTAAAACAACGGCGGTCCGGTCTCCGTTCGCATCAACAAGAAATTGTGGAGTCATTGGAGTTCCTTACGGTTCTGGCCTCACCCCGCCAGCCTATGAAAGCCCCCTGCTGGGCGTCAACCGTTTACCCCAGCGCGGCGAGGTTCTCGTTGAGCGTTCCTAGCTGCGACTCCAGGTCGGCCAGCTTGGAGCGCTCTTTTGCCACCACCTCGGGGTTTGCCCGTGAGAGGAATTTCTCGTTGCCGAGTTTTTTCCGCACGCCCGCAAGCGTGCCGCTCAGCTTTTTGATCTGTCCGTTCAAACGCGCCCGTTCTTTCTCGATGTCGATGACCCCGAGTACGTAGACCTCAAGCTCGCCCACAACCGCAGTAGCGGAATCGCGCGTTCGCTCGGCGTCCGCGGCTATCTCGACCGACTCGACCCCGGCCAAGCCTTGAATATGGATCAGTCCCGTGTTCAGGATAGCCGGCGCTTGGTCCACGGTTTTGATGCGCACCCGCACCCGCTGTTTCGGCGGCACCGTATACTGACTGCGAATATCGCGGATGGCCCGAATAACGTGCTGTAAAAAATCCACCTGCTGTTCGAGTTGGCCGTCCTGCCAGCTCGTATTCGGCTGCGGCCAGGGCGCGTGGGCTATCGCGTCCGGCGTCTGCAACTGGCTCTCGATTCCGCGCTGGGCGGCATGGGCATTCAGGTGTTGCCACAGGAAATCGGTCACAAAGGGAATAAACGGGTGAAACAGACGCAGGGTCTGATCAACGCAAAAGGCCAGGACTTGTCGGGCGCTGTCCGCACCGTCCGTGCGCAGGCGCGGCTTGATCATTTCCAGATACCAGTCGCACAGCTCCGACCAGAAAAAATCCCGCGCCGCAGACAGGGCGGCCGACGGATTATAGGCTTCAAGCTGTTGCTGCACTTCGGTGATGGCCCGCGTCAGGCGGGATAAGATCCAGCGTTCCTCGAACGGCAGTGTAGCCGGATTCTGCTCCACGAAGGGAGCCGGCTCAAGATTCAGCAAGGCGAACCGCGTCGCGTTCCACAGCTTGTTGCAGAAGTGACGGCCGACCTCAAAGCGGTCGCTGATCAGCTTGGCCGAGGGGATGTCCGGCATGGTGCCGAGCACATCAAACTCTTTGCCGGTTTTGGGACACACATAGGTGAAAATGCTGCTGCCGTGCTTGGCTTTTGCCAGGTCTACGGGCTCATTGGTAAACGGCGATATGGCTTGAACGGGGAGGCGAATGTCCTGGGAGCCGGTTTGCATCTCACATAGGACGTAGCGCATGGCGTCACAGCCGTAGCGTTCGATAATATCCACTGGATCAATGCCATTGCCTTTTGACTTGCTCATCCGCTCGCCTTTGCCATCCAGAATCGTGGCGTGGATAAAGACGTCGGTGAACGGCACGTCACCCAGGTTATACAGGCCCATCAGGACCATGCGGGCGACCCATAGGGTAATGATGTCGCGTCCGGTCACCAGGCAGGAACCGGGATAATAATACGAGAGGCAGTCGGGGGAACCGGCGTGTGTCCCCAGGGGCGACTGACCGGCTTCGATAGCCGCGGTATTGGGGTCGGGCCAGCCCAGGGTGCTGTGCGGCCACAGCCCGCTCGAAAACCAGGTGTCCAGCACGTCGGGGTCACGCACAAAGCCGGCCGCTTCCAGGTCGCTCAGCACGTCCGCCTGACTGGACGGCTCGCGCAAACACACCAGAATTTTTGCCTGGATTGGCTCCGGCTCGTCGGCAACAGACTGAGCCAGACGACCGGGTGTATCGGGACCAATGAGTTCGTTGGTGTCGCCCATTTGCAAGCGGGCGACCACATCTTCTCGTGTCAGATACGGAGTAAGCCAGGCGAGTTGTTCCTGTAATGCCTGACCCTGGAAACTACCCGACCAGATCGGAATCTGATGTCCCCACCAGAGCTGGCGGCTGATACACCAGTCGCGCTTCTCGGCCAGCCAGTTGATATAGGTGTTCCGGTAACGAATGTCCGGATGAAACGACACGTTCTTGTCCGTGGGCGAGCGCCACGTGTCTTCGGCAGCGTCCAGGGCGGCTTGGGCGAGTCCGGGGGCGACAAATTCATTGGCCGTCCCCCGGCCGCAGACGACACCCCCGTCCACATCACCCATGCGCACGAACCACTGCTCCGACAGATACGGCTCAATCGGGGTCTTGGAGCGGTCCGAGTGGCCGATTTCGATCTCCCGATCTTCAATCGCCTCAAGCAGGCCGAGAGCGTCCAAATCCTGAATAATCTGGTCTCGGGCCGCAAAGCGGTCGAGCCCTTGATATGACCCGGCCCGGTCATTCAAAGAACCATCGGCATTCAGAATGTTAATCATGCCGATCTCTTCGCGGTGGCGGCCCCAGACCTCATAGTCATTGGGGTCGTGGCCTGGAGTGATTTTCACACAACCGCTGCCGAGTTCGGGCTTTGCCCATTCGTCGCAGATGAGCGGAATCGGGCGGTCCAGCAGCGGCAGGCGCACCAGACGACCGGCTCTGGCCATGGCCGCGAGCTGTTCGAGCTGCGGCAGATGCGTCGCGCGTCGTTTCTCCAGCCGCGCCACTTCCGCTTCCAGTTCGGCCCGTTCTTTTTGGCCGGCTCGGGTCAGGCGCTCCTGTGTCTTGCGAATCAGTGCTTCCAGGGCTCCGCGTGGGTCGGGATGGCAGGCCACCGCGGTATCGCCCAACATGGTTTCGGGCCGCGTTGTCGCCACCACCACGTATTCCGGTTCGCCAGGCTGAGGCTGGATGACCGGATAGCGCAAATGCCAGAAATGCCCCTGGACGCTTTCGTACACAATCTCGTCATCCGCGACCGCAGTCTGCAAGTGGCAGTCCCAGTTGACCAAGCGCGTCCCGCGAAAAATCAAACCGTCCCGGAACAGGTGAAAAAAGGTCCACTGGACGGCCCGGGCACAGACCGCGTCCATGGTAAAGCGCTGGCGGTCCCAGTCGCACGAACAGCCCATAGCCTGCTGTTGGCTGACAATGCGGGCCTGGTATTGCTCTTTCCAGTCCCAGATGCGTTCGACCAGGGCCGCGCGGCCAATATCATGCCGCGTTTTGCCTTCCAGCTCGAACAGGCGCTTTTCCACAACCGCCTGCGTGGCAATGCCGGCGTGATCCGTTCCGGCCATCCACAGCGCGTTCTCCCCCAGCATGCGGTGCCAGCGTGTCAGCATGTCCTGCATGACGTTGTCCATGGCGTGCCCCATGTGCAGCGCGCCGGTGACATTCGGCAACGGCATCATGATCACATAGCGCTGCTCGTTGTCGTCCGGGGTGGCGGCAAAAGGTTTGGTCTCGGCCCAGCGTTGGACGCTCGTCTTTTCCAGCGCGGCCGGGTCGTATTGGCTGGCCAGTTCGTGTGGCATCAATTCGCTCCTTGGGAAAGCAGACTCGTACGGTGAAATTGGAAGTCCGTTCTCTCAGGCTCCCAGTAAAAAGGGGCTTCTCTCTTTTTGAGAAAAGCCCCCTGACCTATGCGAAAGGGGGGACTTGAACCCCCACGGGTTTTACCCCACAGGATCCTGAATCCTGCGCGTCTGCCAATTCCGCCACTTTCGCGTAAAGTACGTGAAGTACTTACCCGCCGTCCTGTTCGCCTGTCAATCCCGCAGGGGTGCAGCATTCCTGGCGGGACGAGTCATTCCTGAATAACCGTCCCTGACGCACACTACAGGGCGTTCCCTGCCAGCCTTACTCCGGTTCCTGATGGCCGGCGTTGGCCAGGAATGAGACAAACACGGCCACGCTGAGGGCTCCCAGGACGCCCAGCGTCACGGCCCCGGTCGACACAAACCCCTCATCGGAAAAACCTGCGGCCTGCCAGGCCCCGACCAGGACTGCCGCCCCAACGACTACGCCTAATACTGTCCCAAGCATGTGCAAAACTCCTTGTCTTCCAATACAGCCTGCTGCTTCCCTTACCAGTTCTCCGGTTGGAGGACTAGGCCACTCCGGGCGGTGTGGACAGCGCCCCTCGTATCGGCCCAGTGGTTCCCAGGCTTGCCGGCTAGTATTTTTTCTGGATTCTCGGTAAGGGAAAGAGACAATCCAATACACCACTCAAAAGGGGGTTTCTATGTCAACGGGGAACGGTGAAGTCAGTCTTGAGGGGTCCATCGACTGTGATGGCCATATTTTGGAGCCGTCCGATTTGTGGGAGCAATATCTTGAGCCACAATACCGCGAGCGGGCCATTCGGATTCAAACGGACGATGAGGGTTGGGAGTATTTTGAGTTTGATGGCAAACCGTCCCGACTGTGCGAGCGCGGTTTTCCCGGCATTCTGGGCGCCATGGGCCAGCCGGATATCGTGCCCGGCCCAGACCGCCGCTATATTGATGGCGCGCCGTTTGGCTCAATGGATGCCAAGGAACGCATAGAGCGGATTGATGGCGAAGGGCTGGCAAAATCGATTCTCTATCCGACCATCGGCCTGTTGTGGGAGAGTGAGATTCAGGACCCGGAAATCTCGGCCGCCTATTGCCGGGCCTATAATCGCTGGATTGTGGACTTCTGCTCCGAGTCGGGCGGCCGCCTCATTCCCATTGCCCATCTGTCCGGCACGGATGCCAACGCAGCGGCGACAGAACTGGAGCGGGCGGTCAAGGCGGGTTGCAAAGGGGCCTTTTTCGCGCCGTTTACCTGGACGAAGAAATCGCACGGCCATCCGGACTATGACCCGGTCTGGGCAAAGGCGCAGGAGTTGGACGTGCCCATTGCCCTGCACCCCACCTTTGAACCCATCCAGTTCATGCCCCACGGGCGGTTTGAAGAACTCGTGCCAACGGAGCCGATTGACTTTAACTGGTATTTTGATGTGCTGGTCGCCCAGAATATGCAGCAGGCGTTTGTGTCGCTCTTTCACCACGGCGTGTTCGAGCGCTTCCCCAAGGTGAAGGCCATCGTGCTCGAATCCCAGGCCGGCTGGATTGGCTATCTGCTCGACCGGATGGACGCCGTGTTTGAGGGTCCGCTGGCCCATTCGACCCAACTCAAGGAACGACCCAGCTTTTATTTTCAGCGCCAGTGCTGGATTTCCGCCGACCCGGACGAAAAAGCCTTGCAGCACATCATTGAATTCGTCGGGGCGGACAAATTCTTCTGGGCCTCAGACTTCCCGCACCCGGACCACAGCGACCAGTATATGCCGGCCCTGAAACGGCTGGTCACGCCGCTCTCCGCAACGGCCCGGCAGCAGGTCATCGGGGCAAATGTGGCGGAGGTCTATAAATTGGGACAGTAGCGCTTGGTGGACTGACGGAGTACAACTCACAGGCCCGCAGCTATTGCGGGCCTGCTGCCCAGACCGGCCGGGCGTAGACGACTTTCCGTATCCCGTGCACTACAAACTACTGCTCGAATACGACGGGACCAATTATCATGGCTGGCAGATTCAGCCCACGGGCGCCACTGTTCAGGGGACGCTCGAAGCCGCCCTCTCCCGGATTCTCAATACGCCTGTTCGCGTGCGGGTGGCTGGGCGAACAGACGCGGGGGTTCATGCGCTGGGTCAAGTAGCGACTTTTCGGGCGACTTCGCCTCTCGACCTGACGCGGTTTCAGCACAGCCTCAACGCGGTTCTGCCTTCGGATATTGCCCTCCACGCAATCAGCGAGGAGTCGGACACCTTTCATCCGCGCTATGACGCGCGCAGCCGGACCTATCAGTACCGCATCTGGAACCGGCCCTCCCCCTCGGCCATTCAGGCCCGCTACTCGTGGCATATCCCCTATCCTCTGGATCAGGAGGCAATGCAGGCCGCCGCGACCCTGCTCATCGGACATCATAATTTTGCGTCTTTTCAGGGAGCGGACTCCGTGGAACGCACCCCGTGGCGCACCGTGATGCACAGTGCCGTCTGTCGCGAGCGCGATTTTCTCGTGTATACGGTCGAAGCCCAGTCATTTCTGCGCCATATGGTCAGAAATATCGTGGGCAGCCTGGTCGATGTCGGGCGAGGCGCTTTGAGCGCGGACGAATTTGCCGCGGTTTTTGCGGCGCACGACCGCTCTCGGGCCGGACTGAACGCGCCGCCGCAGGGTTTATTCCTGGTTGCCGTCCGCTATTAAAAAGGCAGATATGTATGGGACTTCTCCAGGACATCACAGCAGCCCTCGCTCCCGTCGGGCTCAACCTCATCGGGACAACGTCGAGGTCTGACTATGAGGCCCTGGTTCCGCCGCAGTATCATATCAAGCAGCGGTTTCCTGAGACCGAGACTGTCGTTGTTATCGGGAACGGCGGTGGAGAATTCTGGACCCACTTCCGGGAGTATGCAGAGGTGAGGCCAAGCTCTCTCCAGCAGCATGACCATCCGTTGGACGACTACACCGTCGAAGTGATAAGAGCGCGGCTTACGCCGCTTTTAGATACGGCCCGCGCTCAGTATCGTCTTCTCTATCCGTTTCAGTTTTTCAGCGGCCTGACCGTATCCTTCATGCACCTGGCGCAGGCCGCGCGGCTGTCAGTGCCCAGTATCCTTGGCGTCCAGATCCATCCCCAGTATGGCCCCTGGATAGCCTGGCGCGTCGCGGTCTTGATTGATCGCGACCTCCCAGCGCTCTCGGCCCCGGCCCAGGACTTTGAGCCGTGTTCCACCTGCGTGGAGCGGCCCTGTATAGCCGCCTGTCCGACCCAGGCCGTCAGCGCCACACACGGCTGGAACCTGCTTGCCTGCACGCAGCATCGTCTGCGCGTCCCGGCCGATTGCGCTGAGCGCTGTCACGCCCGGTACACCTGCGTCTACGGCCGTGGGCAGCGCTATCCCGAAGACGAACTCGCCTATCATCAACGCTTCAGCCTTGCCACAGCGCAGGCGTATTTCAAGAAGTCCAAAGGGGCAAACTAGTCGTTTGGCAGCAGATTCCCCTGCTCATCGAGCCTGAGATTCGTCTGCTGGGCTTGCTCAAGCACTTTCGGAGCCCAGGCCACATGACCGGCATCGGTTCCGCCGAGAATGGCCATCAGATGCGCGTCGGCATCGCCGACATTTTTGAATCCGCGCATCACGCCGGGCGGGACTGAGACCGTGTCCCAGGCGTCCAGGATCACCTCCTGTTCTCCCTCCTCTCCCCAGTAGATGGACCATTGCCCCGATAGCGGGATAAACACCTCAACCGTACTGTGGCTGTGCAACGCCGCGCCTTTGCCCGGACTCGCGCCCACATAGGTGACGTTAAAGTCCTGAACCGCGGTAATCGCAGGGTTGAGGTTCGTATCCTCGGTCACACCGCGGCCAATCACATTATAGATGTCCCGTTCATGGCCCGGGATCTCACTATCAAGAAATGCCTGCGCGCTGGACTTGAGCTCTTTGAAACGGGCAACGCGCTCAAGCATCGCTTGTTTTGAAACGTGGATGTCTGCCATTGGTCCCTCCTTAGCGGTCTTACCGTACGATTCTTCTTCCTTACCCCGGTCTGACCGGGAGGTGCAAGAGTGGAGTGGAATAATTGGAAGCAGCCCCTATCCACCTCCCCATAGGGCCGCTTGCATGGATGGGGGGAATCCAGTAAGCGCAGGGCATGGCGACAAAGAACGGACGTGGCCGGGGGAGCAAGAGCAAACGTCCCCTCCCATCGGACAAAAAGGCTGGGGATGTTCACTCTTTTAAGCAGGCTCTACGCGAAGAGGCAATCCTGCAAGCCGCGGCAGACTGTTTCGGCGAACAGGGCTACCGGGCAACGACGCTCGAAACCATTGCCGAGCGCTTGGGGATCTCGCGTGTCACTCTGTATCGCTACTGTCCGAGTAAAGAAGAACTGCTGATTCGGGTGTTTGAGCGTTCTATTGCTATTTTTCAGCGCGACCTGCGACAGATTTGTTCCCAGCCCATAGCGCCCGAAGAGAAGCTGCGGCAGATTATCCGGCATCAGGTCCGCCTCATGGCTGACCACCGCAACTTTTTGACAGTTTTTTTTAGTGAAGAGAGTCATCTGCCCCAGGAGATTGCCAAACGGGCACGCGCCGAACGACGGGTATACGACGGGCTCATTGAGGATGTGATTGCTGCGGGTGTCAAGGCCGGCCGCCTCGCCCCGCTTCCGGCCAAGCTGGTGTCGTTTGCCATTCTCGGCATGTGTAACTGGCTGTATCAGTGGTACCAACCCGAAGGGCCGCTCTCCGCCGATGAGGTTGCACGCAATTTCATCCAACTGGTTGAGCAGGGCTATTTGCGTGCCGACCCACAACAGGAAATTCTTCAGCGTTTAGAGAGGGTGGAATCCTCACTCTCAAACCTGCGGGACACTCGGCAACCGGACGAGTGAGGGTCTACTCGCCACCCCGCACGGGAATCGGAGAGTTGCACCAGCGGCCGCCAGCTTCGTCATAATGCGCCCACCACCGCCGACCGTTTTTGCGAAAGAGTTTGAACGCACAGCCATGATCGTCACACCACGGCGGGCTGGGCTCGGCCTGGGGTGGAGGGGGAGTAGGCTGCTGAGACTGGAGCCGTGGCTGCTGGGACCGTTGAGGAGACTTTATTTTTGGCTGGCGAGGGGTAAAACCCATGGCTTCGAGTTCGACGATCACGGCCGCCATACCACCGGCGCCATCAACCGGCATCTCCAGACGGCACTCATAGCCCTCGGGGCTGATACACCAGACCTCGCACGTCCCCATTGTCACCTGCGGGCTGGGCACCGGCAGAGGGGATTCTTCCGGCGGGACATCCCCAGGACTTTCGCCAGGCCACTCCTCATCCCAAGCGGGCGAAGCCGGGAAGGAGGGGACAAATCGTTTGGATGATTTACGCTCCACTGACCTCTCGTCGGACAAGCTGGGCTCCGGCCACCAGGGCTCCCAGCTTGGCTCGGGCTAAATTCCGGGACGACGCAGAAAAACCACAATCGCAGGTCAGGTAGAGCTTTTCCGGATTCACATGTTCAAGCGTCAGACGAATACGTTCGGCCACATCTTCCGCCGTCTCCAGGTACATGGATTTCACATCAATGACCCCAGCCGCAAACTCACGCTCATCACCGTACCGGCTCCAGAGTGCCAGCTCGGCCATTTCTCTATTCGCAAATTCCAGGGCGAACTGATCGACCTTGACGTCAAGAATGCCGGGGAACAGCGGTGTATACGTCCGCTTCATGGCCGGCCGACCCTGATTATTGCCAAAGCAGATGTGCAGGGCGATTTTGGCCTCCACGCCCTCCAGGGTGGTATTGAACAGCTTCACTGTTTCTTCCATGGACAAGGCCGGCTCCCGACCCACGGCGGACGGTTCGTCAAGTTGAATGAAGGTTGCACCAGCCGCCACAACACCGCGGAGTTCCCTATTCACGAGCTCTGCCAGGTCGTACAGGAGCGGCAGATAGTCTCCCTGTGGATAGCCAGCCTGGAGCCGGATGGGCATGGCAATCGTGAGCGGACCGGGACAGCAGACTTTGAGCGGCTTATCGGTTTGGGCTCGGACAAAGGTAAATTCGTCGGCCAACCCGAAGCCGTCAGGGGCGCTGACCCGTTCGGTTGTCTCAAAACGCGGCGCGCTGTCATAGCTCATGATCCCGAGCTTGCGTTGCGCCCGGACCATATTGAGGCCGGATAATTTTTCGACCACGTTCCACAGAAAGCGCTGACGACGGATCTCGCCATCAGTCAGAATGTCCAGACCAGCTTCTTCCTGGTCCCAGACGGCCATTTTTACCGCGTCTTGAATGGCCTCTTCGACATCTGCCGGACCGGCAGTCCCGGCTCGGAGGGCTCTTCTGGTTGCAATCAACCACGATGGTGAGGCATAGGAGCCAACGCCCATTGTGGGGAAAAGCCCGAGATCGGTACCATTGAGTATCGGCATCACGACTTCCCTGTTCTTCCTATAACGCCTCTGGAAAGAGGGCGAGCAACTCCGCCCCGTCCGGGGTCTGCCACGCCCCGCGAACCATATAGGTCTGGAGGGTTTCCACCCGAAAGCCCACGGCGAGCAAATCGCGTAATAATGTTGCGTGCCGCGTAGGAAAACGCATACGCAGGGCCTTTCCCTGTTCACGCTCCGTCGCGGACAGAATCAGGGCGCGTAAGACCGCCGGTTGCGTTGCCGCGGCGGGGCCAAAAAACGTCCCTGCCTCCGTGCGCAGGAAACACAGGTAACCCACGAGTTGCCCCTGCACGAAAGCGGCAATATGCGGCGGCTGGGCGTGGAAGAAGCGTATATCCTGTTCACGCGCGATACCGGTCAGGCGCGTATCCAATACCGCCAGGTGTTCGATATCCTCCGTCACCCACTCCCGAATTTCAACATCCCCTGGAAGGTCTGGCTGGATGTGCTGTCCAACCAATGAAGCAATAGTGCCGCGCGCCTCAAAACCAAGCGTGCTATACAGCGGAAAGGACACCACGTTGAAGGCGTCTTGGACCAGCCGGAGCGAAGGACACGCTCCCCCCGCCTCAATCACGGCCTGCATCAGTGCGCGCCCGGCCCCTTGGGCCTGGGCGCTCGGGTCAACCGTAATCGGGCCAATCCCGGCCGTATCGCCCCGAAGATGGATGAAACCGGACCCAACGATCTGTCCATCCTGAAGCGCGGTGAAGCACTCGTTTGGCTCAAGCCGTGCATACCCTTGGGCGATGGATGTTCCGGCCGCCGGCGATGGAAACGGCTCGGGGTAGCCATGGCGGCGGAAGACCTCGTTAAAGGCGGCCACCATGACTGCCCCAACGAGAGGAATATCCTCCGTTAGCATGTGGCGAATCGTCACGGTCATGACGCCCCCTCTTCCCTTCCCCCTGCCTGCCGACACCAGTAACGAGCGGTGTGTTCTGGCCTTGTAACAAAAAACTTTCCTGCTGTCTGCCCACAAGCGCATAGTGGAGAGCGCCTGGGAACGCGGATGTCCTAGCCGCGGCTTCCCCCCAACCAACCCAGGCATAGACAGCATCCTCATGACCAGGGGTATGACAGCAACTGTCTGGCCCCAGCATCCTAAGCCTCACGAAAGTGAGGACAATGCGTCTCAGGCCGCCGACCTTCTGGCCTTTGCGATCTGTCGCTCCGCCAGGGCCAGGGTGGCTAATTCACGAACCTCTTTCCAGCACTCGGAGGACCGCAGGGCTTCGACCGTCCATTTCCCGGCATTCGCTTCGCCGCTCATCTGGTCAAGGTGGCGGTCTAAGGCCCGAAGCGCTGAAAGTTCATCCGGCGTCAGCTCGTTCTGTAAGGCCGCTTCGGTGATGATCCGGCAATGGTCATCGTAATCCAACGCCAACTCATCAACCGCCCGGTGATCTCCTATGGCCTCAAGAATGGCAAGCTGTTCGTCCGCTGGCAGGGCGAGGTTGAGCACGGCATCCCATAGGGCCGAAAACTGCTCCCCTGATGATTCTGTCTGTCCCATCGCGTCAGCCTTTTTACGGTTTTCCGGCTGGAATGATTCCTGAATTTTTTCCATTCGCCATCACGCGCCAATACGGCCCAACATGTTCCTCAACCCTTGCGTGATAGCCCCCACCCGGATTGTAACGAATCTGGTTTCCGGTCGGCTTGCCGTTTTCCTTCATTTCACGCAGGACCCATCCCTTCCCTTTCTGAACGCCCTTGCCTAGCGTCCCAATCTCCCAATTTCTTGGAGGATTCACCAGGAGCTTTTGGACATCAGCGAGAGACTTATTTTTGAGGAAGTCGGGATTGTCCAGGATGTCCGTGACTTTGATAGGCTTAACAGTCCTCTTCACGATTCCATATGCCTCCTCCAGTGTGCGTCCATGTTCTTGAAGGGAGCGAGTCGCTATTCACCTGTTATCGGGTCCTTGCCGGTGACTCTTTTGATAGCACGCTTCCCAGAGCCGACTTCGGGCAAGATGTCTGTCCCAAAACTATGACTTCAAGGCTGTCCTGCATAGTCCCCTATCTTCAACGCCTGACTATGGCCGCAGGTCCCCCGGCCCCGACTTTTCCCCCCTGTCCGAGCGTGGTACCGTAGCCGAAATTTTTTCTCATCAGTAAGAACAGCCGAGAGAGGAAGTGTATGGAAGCCTGTGGTGAGTTATCCCCGCCTCCCAGAATCCTGTTAGGTCCCGGTCCGAGCAACGTCCATCCTCGGGTGCTGCGCGCCCTGTCCACCCCGCTTGTTGGGCATCTTGACCCTGAGTTTATTCGGCTGATGGAAGAGACCAAAGCGCTTCTCCGGTTTGTCTTTCAAACATCGAATCCCCTCACTCTGCCGATTTCGGGGACCGGCAGCGCTGGCATGGAAACCTGCTTTGTGAATGTAGTCGAGCCCGGAGACGAGGTCGTCATCGGCGTCAACGGCGTATTCGGCACCCGCATGGCCGATGTCGTACAGCGCTGCGGCGGAACACCCGTTATCATGGAAGCCCCCTGGGGGGCCGTCTTTAGCCCGGACGATGTCCGCGCGGCCCTCAAGCGCTGCGCTCGACCAAAGTTGGTGGCCCTCGTCAATGCCGAAACATCGACCGGAGCCTGGCAGCCTTTGGCAGACATCGCTCCGCTCGTCCACGCGGCCGGGGCGCTGTTTCTGGTTGATGCGGTCACGTCGCTCGGCGGCTGTCCCCTTAAAATAGACGAATGGCAGATTGATGTCTGTTATAGCGGTACCCAGAAGTGCCTGAGCTGTCCGCCCGGCCTCTCGCCCGTCACCTTTAGTCCGGCCGCCCAAGAGGTCATACGGAACCGCAGGCACAAGGTTCAGAGCTGGTATCTGGACCTGAGTCTGCTTGAGCAGTATTGGGGTGAGGAACGCGTATACCACCATACGGCCCCTATCTCGATGAACTATGCCCTGTGGGAGGCCTTACGGCTGATTTCCGAAGAAGGCTTAGCCGCACGATTTCGTCGCCACGAGGACAATCATTTAGCCCTCGCTGCCGGCCTGGGCGCGCTGGGGATGCGGCTGGTCGCCCAGGAAGGCGCCCGCCTCTGGATGCTCAACAGCGTCGCCATCCCCGATGGCATTGACGATGCGACCGTTCGCCAGCACCTCCTGGCTGAGTATAATATCGAGATTGGTGCCGGCCTGGGAGTGTTCGCCGGAAAAGTCTGGCGTATTGGCCTGATGGGAGAATCCAGCACCCGTAGTAATGTGCTGCTCGTTTTAAGCGCGCTGGAGGCCGTGTTACAGCAAAATGGTCATGCCTGCGCGGCCGGGGCTGGTGTCAGCGCGGCGCAAGAAGTATACGCGACGCGGGAGTCCGGAGCGCGCCTCAATCAGCATGAGGCCCGGTAAAAAGGCTCACCAGGACAGCCGGCAGCCCGCCGGTGTGATATGATGTAAGAGAAGCGTCGAGGAATAATGCGAGCGTCCGTTAGCTCCTTTTTCTTGCTGTGTTTTTTTGCTCTCCTGCTGCCGGTGACAGACAGCCGGGCTGAGCCGACACTCACCCTGCTGCCGGCCGATCAGATTCCTCCCTTAGTGGACGACCTTGACCGCAGATCGCTCAAAGCCGTCCTCCAACACAGCCTCGCGGCCCTGGAACAGCAGCCGGACTCCCAGGCATTTTCTTTTGGACAGCAACAGGTCAGCGTCGGCCGGGTCCGGGAGAGTCTCGGCGCATTTCTTGCCCTGCTCGACCGGCCCGGAGAGCTCGCTCTGGAGGTCCAGCAAGAATTCGACCTCTATCGTGCGACCGTCCCGGTGCTTTTCACCGCCTACCACGAACCCGAACTACAGGGCAGCTTTATCCGAACCGAGCGGTATCGCTACCCTTTGTATCGTCCGCCGACGGATTTGGTAAAAGTTGACGCCGCCCGATTTACGACCCAGCGGTTTCCGCAAGACATGTATGGGCGCGTCGCAAACGGACGACTCGTCCCTTATTTCTCCCGGGCTCAGATTGACGGACAACATATTCTGCTGCCCCAGCACCGCGAGATCGTCTGGCTCGACGATCCGGTTGAGCGTTTTTTTCTCCATATTCAAGGCTCCGGGAAAATCCGGCTGCCGGATGGCGCCTGGTTTCGGGTGGGCTATGCAGCCTCGAACGGCTGGCCGTATCGGAGCATTGGCAAACTGCTTCTCAGTCAAGGCAAACTCCGTCCCGGAGAGGCGTCGGCCCAGGGCATTCGTCACTATTTGCGGCAGCATCCGGTCGAACAGAACCGGATATTGTTCCAGAATAGTCGGTATATTTTCTTTCGGGTTGTCTCTGCCGGACCGCTGGGCAGCTTGGGCGTCCCGCTGACACCGGGTCGTTCGATTGCGGTCGACCCGAACTGGTATCCGTCTGGCGCGCTCGGCTTTATCCGTGCCACCAGGCCTCACCTGGAGGAAGACGGGCAGGTCTCGTGGCAACCTTTTTCACGCTTTGTGTCTCTGCAAGACCGCGGCGCCGCCATTACCGGTCCCGGACGCGCGGATATCTATTGGGGGAGCGGGCCACAACCAGAGGCCGGCCTGATGTCCCAACGCGGTGAACTGTATATTTTTCTCAAAAAGTCATAGCTCCCCTACTCAACGCGAACCAGATTTGTCACAATACGCCCACCCCTGCGACAGGACAGACCCTCATGGCCTCTGAGGCAAAAATCTCCCATTCCGGCCTGCGACATATTGCCCTGAATGTGGCGGATGTTGCCGTTTCGGTTGAGTTTTACACCACCCTGTTCGGGATGCAGGTCGTCTGGCAGCCCGACCCGGACAATGCCTACCTCTCCTCGGGCTGTGACAATCTGGCCCTGCATAAGGCACCTCCCCGAAGCGGCCGAACGGGGCAGCGCCTCGACCACGTCGGATTCATTGTTCCACGGAGTGACGATGTCGACCGCGCCGCCGCCATACTGGAGACGCACGGCGTCCCTATCGTCACACCCGTCCGGACCCACCGGGATGGTAGCCGCTCCCTGTACTGTGCCGACCCGGATGGCACGATTATCCAGATTTTGTATGAGCCCACCCTCAGCCAACAGCGCGTCACATGAAAGGAAAGGCTGCGCGCGGCTTTTTGCCGCCTGGGCGGTCCACGCCTACACGGCTTCCGGTGTCATGGCCGGATTTCTCTCTCTCCAGGCTATTTTCCTGAGCCAGCCGCGGCCGGCCTTTGTCTGGATGCTGGTCGCCGTCCTCATTGATGCGACCGACGGCGTTCTGGCGAGAGCGGTACAGGTGAAACGGATTCTGCCCTGGTTTGACGGCGCCAAGCTGGATGACATTGTTGACTATTTTACCTATGTCATTGTCCCGGCGGTTTTTCTCTACCAGTTTCAGTTGCTGCCGGCTTCCGGAACGCTGCTCTTCGTGGCAGCCGTGCTCCTTTCCAGCGCGTATGGTTTTTGTCAGGCCGAGGCCAAAACACAGGATTTCTTTTTTACCGGCTTTCCCTCCTACTGGAATATCGTGGCGTTCTATCTCTACGCAGGCGGGACGCCTGTTTGGCTGAACGGCAGCCTGGTCCTCCTCCTTGCCATAGGTGTCTTTATCCCTATTCGCTATGTTTATCCCACGCGGACCGTGCGCCTGCGCCTCTTGACGAATGTGCTCGGCGCCATTTGGGTTGGTGTCCTGCTCCTGCTGCTCTCCCAGCTCCCCCATGCCCGGCCCTGGCTCGTTACTGCCTCGCTCTCCTATCCCCTCTACTACACCGCTCTTTCCTTCTATTTCCACTTCACCACCCCGCGCCCTGCTTCAAAATCCCCGGTTCAGACTTGACAGCCGGAAAATCAGACACACCTTTCTGATACCGCTCACCAGGGGGCCGAAACAGATGGAGACAATAAAAGACCGCGAGGAAAAGGCATCAGCCCTTTTATACCAAGGCTATCAGGCCCAAAGACAGGGCGACCTGGGAGAGGCCATGCGCTTCTATCAGGAGTCCATCCAACTGCATCCGACCGCAGAGGCGCATACTTCTCTCGGTTGGACGTATGGTTTTCTCCGTCGTTACGAAGACGCCATTGAAGAGTGCCGCACCGCCATTGCCCTCAACCCCGAGTTTGGCAATCCGTATAACGACATCGGTCTCTATCTCATGCGGATGGGCAAGCTGGACGACGCCGTC
Source organism: uncultured Binatia bacterium (SeqCode) (assembly GCA_965232605.1). Classification (GTDB taxonomy): domain Bacteria; phylum Desulfobacterota; class Binatia; order Bin18; family Bin18; genus Bin18. The sequence continues at coordinate 443,351 of CBDDQA010000002.1, forward strand.
CCCTGGTTAGAGCATGCGATAGCGGCGACCCATTATGATACGCCGCATTATCCCTATCTGAACCTGGGCCGGATTGCCCTGGCAAAGGGGGACCTCCTCCAGGCAGCCCGGGAATTTGGGCGGGCGCTTACGGTTGAGCCCCGCTCACTGACCGCGCGCCGAACCCTGGCCGCCCTTTCCGCTCAATTAAACTAAGCGCGCCCAACCCTCTCGCCTGTCCAAGAGGGGAGACGCTACTCACCGTTAAGGGAGAACTTCGTCCCCTCTCGCTTCGTTAGCGGAGCAGGGAGTTGGGTCGATTCAACAGAAAGGGCACAGGATCGACGGCGGGTCTGCGACGACGTCTCTCCGGGAGAGATAAAAGGAGCGGGCCGAGAATGATACCCCCAAGAAAACCGCCAATATGGGCCCCCCAGGCAATAGGGGTCGAGGAAAAGAAAGCGGTTTCTCCAATAGCGTATACAGAGAGAGCACCGACCGCATGAAAGAAAACCCAGCCGCTCAAGAAGAGGACCGTCAGAGTTCCTTCAAGAGTCTGGGGAGAGGAATGCCCGGTGGTATCGGACTCCTGGGTTGAGAAAAAAACCAGACAATAGACACCGGCAACGGCGGCAATCGCCCCACTCGCGCCTATCATCGGAGTTGAGGAAAGCGGCGTAATCGCCGCCTGGGTTAACAGGGCAATGACGTTGCCACACAGATACAACACCAGGTAGCGGACTGCGCCTAAGCGCGCCTCTACGGCGTTCCCGAGGAAGAACAGGCAGAGAAGATTGCCGACCAGATGCAGCCCACCCCCATGCAGGAAGAGGCAGGCAAAAAGCGAGGAAGAGACGGGGAATTGACCCTGCGTTAGCGCCAGAGAGAATTGTGCGGGAATCCAGCCATAGGTCGAGAGGAAGGGTTGGAATGCCGGGCCGAGTGTGAGCTCATAGGCAAAACAACACAGCATCGCTCCCATGAGTATATGATTTGCCCAGGGAAAACTTGCGTCCTGGCGCTCTTCTTCGAGGTCGTACACGCTTCTGATCCTCGTCCAGGTTTGCTCTCACCAGCGTATTCCACCACATCCTCCCCCAGTTCCATCCATCCGTCCAAGCACGGTGAAGTTGAGTCCCTCTGTAGCACCTTCAAGAGAGGTGTGATAGGGGGAGAGGCATCATTATGCCGATCTACGAATACTCCTGCCGGGCGTGCAAAAGACAGCAAAGTCTCATTTTTATGACGATAGGAGACGTCCAGAAATCTCCTCGGTGTCAATACTGCAAGCAACGCCGCCTCACCCGAATACTCTCGCGTTTTGCCTATCATCAGGGAGAAGAGGCCCGACTCAAGAACCTGGACACCGATGCCCCCAGAGACGAGGCATTCTACCGCGACAACCGCAACGTGGGTCTGTGGGCAAAGAAGCGCGCAAAAGAAATGGGCGTTGATCTCGGCCCGCAGTTCGATGAGACGGTAGAAAAGGCCCGCAGTGGTAAAATTCTCGATGATCGCTAGCCGGTCTTGATCCTCTTGATTGTGAGGCTGACCAAACATGCTTCGTGCGGCACGCGATCAGCTCTGGCGCATTTGCCGGATCGGTAGTGGGATTGTTCTCCTGCTTGTGGGCCTCGTTCTCAGCCTGCCCGGCATTCCCGGTCCGGGCATTGTGCTAATTTTTGTCGGCTTCGGGATTCTGAGCCGGGATTTTGAGTGGGCCAAACGCTGGCACCTGCGTCTCAAAGACACGGCTCAGCAGATTATCAACCGTCGAAAAACGGCCAAGCGCCAGGAGCGGGCAGCAACCGGACAAGAAGAGTAAACGTGTACCTCCATATAGACATGAGATGCTGGACACGTTTACTCTTTTGAGGCCAGCCATGATTAAGCTCTACGATTTTTCCCTGTCTCCCCGCGCGCGCAAGGTGCGGATCACCCTGGCGGCAAAGGGGCTGGCGTATGAAAAGGTCCCGATTGACATCACCAAAGGAGAGCAGAAAACGCCTGAATATCTGGCCATCAATCCCTCTGGGAAAATCCCCGCGCTCCGGGACAATGGGACAACGGTCTATGAGTCCACCATTATCATGGAGTACTTGAACGACACCTACCCTGCCCCGCCCTTGCTTCCGGCCGATGTCGGACAGCGCGCCCGCGCCCGCGTCCTCATGCATTATGCCGATAATCCGTATGAGCACGCCGTCGCCACCCTTGCCGCAGAACTCCTGCTCAAACCCCTGCAGGGCGATACCGCTGACCACGAGGTCGTCTCGCAAGCAAATGCGGCTCTGAGCCGCTGCTTCGATCACCTTACAAACGAGCTGGGCAATAATGATTTTCTGGTCGGCTCGACCTTGACCCTGGCAGATATTCCGTATGTGGCCTGGGCCCTCCTGTTTCCCAGGCTCAATGTCGATATTCCGCATCCTCGGCTTGAGGCCTGGATCAACCGGCTCAAAGAGCAGCCGAGTGTACAGGCCGCCGGCTAAGACCGGGGGTGCAGCCAGACGCAGCGCTTCTCCATTCCCCATCTGAGGTATTATGTTTAGCGGCATTATTGAAACAACCGGAACCATCACCCAGATCGCCCCCATTGCCGAAGGGGTTCGCCTCAGGCTGCGGACCAGTCTTCCCACCCAGGAGATCAGTCTGGGCGAGAGCATTTGTACCAATGGGGCCTGCTTAACCGTGACCGCCATTGAGGCGGATCAACTCAGCTTTGACGTTTCAGCGGAGTCGCTGCGACGCACGACCCTGGGAGCACTCCAAGTGGGCGACAGGGTGAATCTGGAGCGCTCACTCCGACTTGAGGACCGGCTGTCCGGCCATCTGGTCTGGGGTCATGTTGACGGAGTTGGGCGCGTCACCTCCATTCAGCCGGAAGGCGATTCGTTTCTCTATACCTTCGCGCTCCCGGCCGAGCTCAGCCGCTACCTGGTAGAGAAAGGCTCGGTGGCAGTTGACGGCATCAGTCTGACGGTCTTTGATTGTCAGCCCACAGCATTTACCTGCGCCATTATTCCCCACACCCACACGGTCACCACACTGCATCAGCGCCAGCCCGGTGATCGGGTCAATATCGAGGGAGATATGCAGGGGAAATATATTGAGAAGTTCGTCCAGGACGTGCTCGAAGGGATGTTGGCCGCACCCCTTCAATCCATTCGGGACGAGGTCGCCGCCCTCCGTCAGCAGATCGAGCAAAAAGACGGCTAGAGTCGGAGCCGGTCTTTTCTTCGCCGGCCTCAGAGGGGGAAGCTATGGCCGCTACTACTGCCCGCGCGATCATCCAACACGCAAAAGAGCAGCATCGTTTGGCGCTGACCGAAAGAGAGGCAAAGGCATTAGTTCAATCGGCCGGCATCCCTGTCGTCCGAACGGAGTTGGCTCGAACTGCCGAGGAGGCTCTCACGCTCGCCCGGGATATGGGGTTCCCGGTTGCGCTCAAGGTCAGCTCAGCCGACGTCGCCCATAAAAGCGATATCGGCGGCGTGCAACTCAACCTGGCCACAGAAGCTGCCGTCCGCCGCGCGTTTGATGACATTTTGACCGCCGTCCGCAAGACACATGCAGTCATCGAAGGCGTCTCGGTGCAAGCTATGGCCCGACCCGGAGTTGAGGTCATTATCGGCCTGACCTCCGATCCGCAGTTCGGCCCGCTCATCATGTTTGGCCTGGGTGGGGTGCATGTCGAGGTGCTCAAAGATGTGGCCTTCCGGGTGGCGCCGCTCCGCCCGCAGGACGCCGCTCGCATGATCCGTGAAATCGGTGGATTTCCGTTGCTCACCGGCCATCGCGGTCAAGCCGCGGTTGACCTGGCCGCTCTGGAGCAGGCCCTCCTCTCTCTGTCGGCCTTGGCCGAGGCTCAGCCGGATATCCAGGAACTCGACCTCAATCCTGTTTTTGCCTACGAGGACGGCTGTCTCGCCGTTGACGCCCACGTCGTCCTCCACGCCGAGGGTCCCCGCGCCCGGCCTCGTCCGCTGTCGAACGAGACACGGGCGGCCCTGGCACGCACGTTTCATCCACGTACGGTTGCCGTGGTCGGCGATAAACGCGCCATGAATTATCTGTGGTTACGGAGCCAGAGCACCTTCGAGGGCAAAGTCTATTCCGTCCAGATTGACGAGCGGGAAATCCAGGGCATTACGGATTTAGGGGTTCCCAATTATCCCAGTCTGGAGTCGATTCCGGACGAGATCGACTACGTTATCACCGCGGTCCCCCGCCAGGTCGCACCGCATATTATTGCGGATTGTGCGGCGAAAAAGGTCGCTGGGGTGATGCTCTTCACCTCGGGCTTCTCCGAAGTCCATGACGAAGAGGGACAACGCCTGGAACAGAGAGTGACCAAAACCGCGCGCGAGGCCGGACTCGCCCTGATCGGTCCGAACTGTATGGGCATCTACCATCCAAAAATCGGCCTCCGCAATTACCCCGACCTGCCGGCTGGAGAACCGGGCTCAATCGGGTTTATCGGTCAGAGCGGCACCCACACGATTACCTTCAGTATGGCAGCCGCCAATCACGGACTGCGTATCAGCAAGGCGGTCAGTTTCGGGAATGCGACCGTCCTTGATGCCAGTGACTACCTCGACTATCTCGCGCACGACGACGAAACGGAAATTATCGGTATATACCTTGAGGGTGTACGAGAAGGGCGGCGCTTCTTTCGCTTGCTGCGTGAGGTCACACCCCACAAACCGGTTGTTATCTGGAAGGGTGGTCAGACCGAGGCCGGCCAGCGGGCTACCTCGTCGCACACCGGCTCACTCGCCGTCCCCGCTACCGTGTGGACGTCCATGGTCCGTCAGGCCGGAGCCGTATCCGTGAGCAGTTTTGATGAGCAGCTCGATGTCATCAAGCTGCTGCGGTTCACCAAACCGGCAACCGGAGACGGAGTAGGGCTGATTGCCATGACGGGAGGCCCCTCGGTCAGCCTGACCGATGCCTGTGCCGCTGCCGGTCTTCGAGTTCCCCCGCTCAGCGCGGCCTCTTACGAAGAATTGTCTTCGTTCTTTAACGTCATTGGCGGCAGCTTTCAGAACCCGCTCGATTCCGGTCATACGATTGGGATGGGTCAGAGGACCGATAGCCTGGACCGATTGCTCTCCATCCTCGACCGTGACCCGCATATTGATGCGATTGTCATGGATACGGGGGCCGGCCTGGTGGCCGGACAGTGGGAAGCCCGGCCGCAAACTCTGACGACCCTGCTCGACACCCTGAGTCGCTTTGCCGCGCATTCAGCCAAGCCCTTTCTTGTTGTGCTCCAGCCGTTTGCCCATGAAACGAGCCTGCTCCACGCCCGAGCCCAGTTTCATCAACGTGGTATCGCGACCGTAGCGACCCATGAGCGGGCCGCCGCAGCCCTCCGTCTTGTGACAGACTATCATCGCGCCCACTCCGCTTCCGTGTGACGTAGCATCCCTTTTCCGCCTCACCTGTGTCTGTAATTGACCTGCCCGAAATGATGCGATAGCAGTGTGGGGCTCGCAGTGCGGGTCTGTTCTTTACCTGCGACCCGCCCGTTTTGGACATGCTGCAAGGAGGAGACGATGACATATATCATCACGAGACTATGCCGGGACTGCGTCGACACGGGCTGTGTGGCCGTTTGTCCGGTTGACTGCATTTATAAATATACCGGCGATGATACCGAAAAATACCCGAACCAACTCTATATCCATCCGGACGAATGTATTGACTGTGGGGCGTGTGAGCCCGAATGCCCCTGGCAGGCTATTTTTGAGGAAGTTGCCGTACCTGACGTGTTTGAATCCGATACGCCGCTCAACTACGCCATGGTTGACGACGAGGCAGATTTTGAGGTTGCCGGGCATGAGAAGATAGAACACCCCACCTCTGATGAGATTGCCGAGAACAAGCAGAAGTGGGGCTGGGACGGCTGACGGCCGAGCACACAGTAGTGAGAGCAAACAAAAGAGGGCAGCCGTGATGGCTGCCCTCTTTCCTTGCGTACAACTTGTCTATGCACCCCGCTTTAACTCTTCTTCAACCAGAACCAGCCGATCATTCCCGAAAAACATGGAGTCGCCGTTGACATAGATCGTCGGCGTTCCGAATCCGCCGCGTTCGATCACCGCGTCCGTGTTGGCCCGAACCCGATCTTTATAGTCCTGACGTGTGATCTTGTCGAAATACTCGTCTGCATCAAGGCCGACTGCCGCGACGATTTTCCGCAGCACCTCGTCCTGACTGATGTCCTGATCCTCGCCCCAGTAGGTTTCAAACACCCGATAGCTATAGGGCAGAAACTTTCCGGGATGTTCGAGCGCGACAAGCGCGCCGCGCAGCGCTTTGACCGAATTCACCGGAAAAACGGAGGGGGGCATGACAATTTTCAGGCCATAGTAGCGCGCCCAGTCGCTCATATCCTTTGCCATATAGTGTTGCTTGGCCGGCACCCCCTTTTCCCGGAACTCGTACACCGAAGGATTGACCGTATTGAACACCCCGCCCACCAGAAACGGACGCCACTGAAGGTCGGCATTGTATTTGCGGCACAGCCCATCGATCCTGGTGAACGCCAGATAGGTCCACGGGCTGGAGTAATCATAAAAAAATTCGACGGTGGCCATAGCATCCTCCCTGAATCGTATTGATTAAGACAGCAGAAACTCGACTAATAACTCGTTAAACGGCTCGGCGTAGAAGAGATGAATATTATGTCTGCCGTCCGGAAATATATGTAAGCGCGACCCGGCGATTCCCTGCTGTAAAAAACGGGCGTGAAAGGGCGGCACCAGGGGGTCTTTGCCCCCATGTATCAGAAAGGTGGGACAGGTAATCTGCGCCAGACGCTCCCGACACAAATCGCCTCCCGCTTTCAACAGCATCTGCTGGGCGTCACACCAGCGGGCCCACAGGGCTTGAAATTCATCGCCATACATCGCCTGCATCGGCGCGGCCGCGCGGGGAGACCAGTCCGCGACACGGCGCGTTTTCTCGTAGGCATCAATATCATCCTGGGACACATAGGCATTCCCGCCCCAGAGCGCCATCCTGGTTATCCGTTGCGGATAGGCCAGGGTCAGTAACAAACTCGTAATCGCGCCGTCGCTCCAGCCACCCACGGCATACGTCGCACAACCGAGCGTCTCCATCAGAGCCACGAAATCCTCGGCATCCTGCTGATAGAAATCGAGCGGAAACTCGCGGGCGGGCGGGCGGGATTGGCCGTAGCCGCGCGGGTCAGGCGCAACGACACGGATGCCACGCTGGGGGAGAGCCTCTAATTGTGGAGCGAAATCCGACCGTCCGGTTCCCAGCGCTCCGGGTAATAAGAGAAAGGGCGGCCCGCTCCCAAGGTCTTCATAATGGAGTCTCACTCCGCGTATGGCTGCGTATGGCATGCGTCCTCCGCACAGTAACGTTGCCGGCTGTGATACCATGCCCATCGGCAAGAGAGAAGCCGGCCTTGCAGCCCTCCCTTATCTCTGACACAACCAACCCAGTGATATCCTCCACAAATATAGGGGACGCATGACAACCATCGGACTGACCGGCGGGATCGGCTCGGGCAAAAGTACAGTCTCCAAGCTCCTGGCCACGCTGGGCGCCGCTATTATTGACGCCGATATCGTCGGACACGAAATCTATCTGCCGGGCAAGGCCGCCTGGAAACAGGTCACCGAGGCATTCGGACAGGAAATCGTCGCGGAAGACCAGACCATAGACCGAAAAAAGCTGGGGGCTCTTGTCTTCAGCAGTCCGGACGCGCTTGGCCGGCTCAATGCCATTGTCCATCCGATTATGTTCGAAGAAATCCGGCAGCGCATCCAGGCCAGGCGGGCCGAGGGCTTTACCGCGCCCATTGTGGTTGAGGCGGCCATCCTGATTGAGGCTCACTGGCTGCCCCTGGCAGACACGGTCTGGGTGGTGGAGACCGACAAAGACGCGGCCATTCGCCGGGTGGCCGCGCAGCGCGGCATGTCCGCCGCAGACGCCGAAGCCCGGATTGCAAACCAGCTTTCAAACGCAGAGCGTCGCAAGCACGCTCAGGTTGTCATCCACAATAACGGTTCACTCCAGGCCCTTGAGCAGCAAATCCAACAAGCCTGGGATCAGCTCGGAGCATGAGTCGTCTACACGCGACGGGCCTTATCTTCGATGTGGATGGGACGCTCGCCCAGTCGGTTGAGTTTTTTTACGAGATCGCCCTGGAGGTCCTGGCCCTGGCCGGTATTCCTCCGGTTCCGCGCGACCGGGTGTATGAGATGATGCGTCGCGGGGTGGACAATCCGCTCGTCCAGCTCTTTCCCCCCGACTATCCTGATCCTGAAGACTGTCTCAAGCGCATCACCGACAGTCGTATGGACGAATGGCTGCGGCGCTATCATGAAGAGACGCAGGCGGTTCCGGGGAGTCTCGAACTGTTGCATCGCCTGCATCAACACGGCTTTCAACTCGGCATCGCCACCTCATCTGGTCGCGCCCTGCCCTTTCTTGATACCTGGGGTGTCCGTCATCTTTTCATCGGCATCGTCGGCCGAGAAGACGTCACCCACCGGAAGCCCCATCCGGAACCCGTCCTGAAGTGCCTGGAACATCTCCAGCTTGCCCCTCACCAAGCGGTCTATATTGGCGATTCCCCCATTGATATCCAGGCCGGCAAAGCGGCCGGTGTTTCCACCATTGGGGTCCTCACCGGAACCAGTACCGCCGCGGTCATGCGGCAGACGCAGGCGGACTACATCCTGCCGAGTATTGCCGAACTCCCCCGCCTGCTCACGCTCTAGGCGGGGGCTGCAACGCGCCGTGCGACGGACAAGCACGACGAGGAGATTCATCCAGCCCGCGCCGTGCTTGCCAGCGCCAATCTCTTTGCGACCAGCAAATGCTCGTTGCCGTGGCATGTCCAGACACATTCCACTTTGCTGCCGGGAGCAAATTGCCATGTTTCCAGGTCCGGGTCATAGTCGGGTGATGGAAGTATCTCGAAGATATGCTCGGTGAGCGGACGAGCCTCTACAGGCCGCATTACGAATGTCCCCTCATCCAGTAACTCTACGTAGACTGTGGTCGTATTAGTATATGAAACCCTTTTCGCCGACATGCAATATCTCCCCGGTTACGTCGTCTCTCACAACAGACTTACCCTGGTATGAGTTTGAAGACACACTACCGAGAGCGTGCCACCCGCATATGGTGAGCGGGAAACTCCTCCGGCAAAGGCGCTCTGACCGCTTGGACCCATTCCTTTTTTATTGCCCAGTTTGAGGCCGGAAATCAGCCGCCCATTCTTCTTTGCTGAAAAAGACAAAGGAGCAGAACTGCCCCGGCTCTTCCCGCTCTTCTTGTTCAAGGACTCGGAGGGATGCCCGGTTACATTGGGCGACGACATCCTCCCAGCAGGGAGCCTCCAGGAACACAGACCAGTCTGCTGAGTTGATGGGAACATGAGGATAAATTTTGCCCGCTCGGATGTGCACAAAATCTATCCCTATAACCGCAATGCTTTGGCATGAGCATTCCTCAACGATACGAGTTGCCTCTTGTAGCGGAAGATACTGCTCATTGCTTCCAACGACTTCTTTGGCCCTGCACTTCTCAATGTGTCGGTCAATCGTGTCCATATGCTCTCTCGCAGTGTGATGTTCCCCGGAACCCACGACCCTTCGTATACTGCCTGAATCTGGGCGGCTTCTCCAAAAACCTGAGAATCTGCGGACGGTCCGCGTTCATCAGGCATCTTCATACTGCGGTGCGCGTTTCTCCAGAAAGGCGGCAATGCCCTCACGCACATCGTTGGTCCGCGTGGTCAGAATCTGGTTGCGGTCTTCCATCGCAATGGCCGCCTCCAGCGTTGGCGCGTCAACCGAATAGCGCAGGCATTCTTTTGTCAGCCGCACCCCCAGAGGCGAGTTGCGCAGAATACGGCGGGCCATCGCTTCGGCGGCCTGCTCCAATTCGGCGTCCGGCACCAGACGAGAGGCCAGGCCGGTTGCCAGGGCGCGTTGCGCATCAATAAAGTCCCCGGTCAGTAAAAGCTCGGAAGCGACCGAAGAGCCGACCAGCCGGGGCAGAAAATAACTCACGCCCACGTCACAGGCAGACAGCCCGATGCGGATAAAGGCCGCGTTCATCCGCGCCGATTCCCCGACAATGCGGATATCGCTCGCCAGGGCCAGGGCAAAACCGCCTCCGGCGGCCGGGCCGTGAACCGCGGCAATAAACGGTTGTGGGGCGCGGTGAATTTTAATTGCCAGCTCGGCAATGCGACGCTGGTCGCGCAGGCCCTGAGCCACGGAATAGGTATCAGTTGCGGCGCTCGACTGTTTGAGATCAAGCCCGGCACAAAAGCCGCGGCCCGCACCCCGCAGGACAACCACCCGGACGGTCTGATCCTGGTGCAGTTCGTCGAGTACGCTATGCAGTTCGTGGACCAGCAGACTATTCATGGCGTTCAGCGAGGCCGGACGGTTCAGGACGAGCCACAAGAGATCCGTGTCCCGCCGCAGTTCCAGGGTTTCATAGCGCGTATTCATGCTTCTCTCCGATTTTCCTCTGGACATCTACTCGTTCGGGAAGCGTGTGAGCCATACTCGCAGGAAATAAGGCGCGATTTTCTTCCAGGTCGGCAGCCGCACAATGGCGGACAGACTCACGAATTTCCGCCCGGAGCCGCTCTTTTTTCGTTTTCTCCTCAAGCGTTCCCATGATCCATATCCTTCATAAATTTTATACTAGACAGGACAAGGGCAATCACGAAGTCGATCAAGCCGCCCCCGTCAGCTTAAATCAACGAGCGTGACTGACAGCCGTCAACGGTAATGCAGGCCCCGGACACCCACTGGGCGCGTTCCGAGGCCAGAAAAACGACGACGTCCGCCACTTCTTCCGGCTTTCCAAAACGCCCGACCGGCAGCTCGGCTTTGACAAAGGCGGCAATGCCTTCGGGGTTTTCTTTTTGTCGTTGTTCCCACGCTCCGCCAGGAAAGAGAATCGACCCCGGCGCAACGCTGTTGACGCGAATCCCCTTGGGCGCAAGCGTGCGGGCCATTTCCTTGGACAGGCTAATCATGGCCGCCTTGGCGGCGTTATAGGTCATCGGTCCGCCCCACTCGCGACCGTAGATCGAAGCGATATTAATCACGCAGCCGGCCTGGCGTTCTTCCATGACCGGGACGACCAGTTGGCACAGGTCCAGCGCAGAAAAGAAATTGAGCGCAAAGCCGGCCTGCCAGTCCTGCCGGGAAGCACCCAGATTGCCGCCCGGCCGTGACCCGCCCACATTGTTGATGAGAATATCTATCCCATCGAAATGCTGCTGCGTGGCTTCGACCCAGCGCCGGGCCTCGGCTTCCTGGGTGACGTCCAGCACCGTGGCCAACACCTCAACACCCGCCTCCCGGGCTTCCTGCGCGGTGGCCTCAAGCCGTTCCCGGCCCCGCGCGCACAGGCTCAAACGACAGCCTTCCGCGGCCAGTCCCAAGGCGATAGCACGCCCAATGCCTCGACTCGCTCCGCTAATCATTGCAACGTGGTTTGAGAGTCCAAGCTCCATACCGTCCTCCTTTATCTGCTCAATTCGGACTGAACATAGCCCATTTCCAGGAAAAAGGCCGGGTCTGCCTCTCTTGCCAGACGGCAGGGTGTCCGCTTAGATGGGTCCGCTGTTGTACGCGGCCAAGGGGGCTCACTGTGCCAGAGCATTTTCTTTTGGAAAAAGACGGGACCATTGCCACGCTCACCTTTAACCGGCCAGAGAAACGTAATCCGCTCAACGAAGACATTGCCCTGGAACTGGAGCGCCTGCAATACCAGATCCGCGACGACGCGGACATTCGCGTGGTTGTTTTTACCGGGACGGGCAATACGTTTTCCGCCGGCGCCGACCTCTCGCCCATCAGAGGCATCAGCGACCGCCAGGAACGGCGTAAAATTTTTGCTCCGCTCGGCAAGCGCTGGACACGCGCTATTGCCCGCACGCTCGATATGTTTGCCACTATGGAGCCGGTCGTGATTGCCGCAATCAACGGCTACGCGATCGGTGGCGGTTGGTCGCTGGCGCTGGCGTGTGATTTTCGGATAGCGGTCGAGGAAGCAGAGTTCTGGTTTCCCGAAGTAGACCTCGGCGTGCCGCTGAGTCCACCCTCAACCGCCCTGCTGGTCGCCAATGTGGGGCCGAATCGAGCCAAGGACATCATCCTCAACTGCCGGCACCTGAAGGCGGACGAAGCCCTCCAACTCGGCTTGGTCAATCGGGTCGTCACCCAGGCAGAACTCCTGCCGACCGCGTACGCCCTGGCCCGCAGTCTGGCCGATAAAAACCCGACCGCGGTCATGGTCTCCAAGGCGACCGTGAACAGCCTGGCCCGCGGCAACCCCGTCCTGCGGCCCGACCTGATGTTTACGAGAGAGTGAAGCCCCCCGCGCGCTGACGTCGCAGGTATTGAGAGGGAGGAAACCCAATGGCGGAAAAAGAACGTTGTCCTGAAATTCGGAATGAGATTCGCAAATTCTGTAGCCAGTATGGCGATGAGTATTGGCGCAAGCTCGATAAGGAAAATCGTTATCCCGAGCAGTTTGTTGATGAACTGACCCAAGCCGGCTGGCTGGCGGCCTTAATCCCCGAACAATACGGGGGCTCGGGACTGACGGTGACCGAAGCCAGCGTGATTCTGGAAGAGATCAACCGCTCGGGCGGCAATGCCGCCGCCTGCCATGCCCAGATGTACATCATGGGCGCCCTGCTCCGGCACGGCAGCGATGAACAGAAACAACGCTATCTACCCCGGATTGCGAGCGGCGAGATTCGCCTCCAGGCCTTTGGTGTCACCGAACCGGACGCCGGCTCTGATACGACGCATATTCGTACCACGGCCAAAAGAGACGGCGATTATTATATCGTCAACGGCGGCAAAATTTTTACCTCCCGGGTGCAGCACTCCGATATGCTCCTCCTGCTGGCCCGGACCACTCCCTACGACGAGAGCCCCAAAAGAACGCTGGGCATGAGCATCTTTCTGGTGGACCTGCGTGAGGCCGGAGACACTGTCGAGGTGCGCCCGATTGACGCCATGATTAACCATGAAACCAACCAGCTTTTTTTCCACGAACTCAAGGTCCCGGTCGAAAACCTGATTGGCGAAGAGGGCTCCGGCTTCTACTATATTCTCGACGGCATGAATGCCGAGCGTATCCTGGTCGCCTCCGAGGCCATTGGTGACGCCCGCTGGTTTATCAAGCGCGCCGTCCAGTACGGCAATGAACGCGAGATTTTTGGCCGGCCCATCACCAAGAACCAGGGCATCCAGTTTCCACTGGCCCAGGCCTATGCCCAGACTGAGGCCGCGGACCTCATGCGCTTTCGCGCCTCCGATTTATTTGACGCCGGTGAAGCCTGTGGCGCAGAGGCCAATATGGCCAAGCTCTTGTGCTCGCAAGCCTCCTGGGCCGCCGCCAACGCGGCCATCGACACTCACGGCGGGTATGGCTTTGCCGCAGAGTATGACGTGGAGCGCAAGTTTCGCGAGAGCCGCTTGTTCTCGATCGCACCCATCTCGAACAATATGGTGCTCAACTTTATTGCCGAGCACGTGCTGGGCATGCCGAGATCGTATTAGGAGCCGGCCATGAAAATCGACACGGCCCTGATGCCCTCGACCTTTGAGGCCGCGGCCATGGCTGCTCGTGAGGCCGAAGAAATGGGCCTGGATGGATTGTGGAGTGCGGAGACCAGCCACGATCCGTTTTTTCCACTCGTGGTCGCCGCCAGGGAAACCAAACGTATCCAGCTTGGCACCGGTGTTGCCATTGTTTTTCCCCGCAGTCCCATGGTGCTGGCAAACATCTGCTGGGATTTACAGGCCAACTCCAGCGGGCGCTTCATGCTCGGGCTGGGCACCCAGGTCAAGGGACACAACCAGCGGCGCTTCAGCGTCAAATGGGAAGCCCCGGTGAAGCGCCTGCGCGAAGTTGTCCTGTCGCTGCGGGCCATCTGGGACTGCTGGCAGCACGGCACCACGCTCAATTTCGAGGGCGAGTTTTATCAATTCTCACTAATGACGCCATTCTTTAACCCCGGCCCGATCGAGCAGCCGCACATTCCCATTATTCTCTCCGGCTTGAATCCCTTGATCAGCCAGCTGGCCGGCGAGGTGGCCGACGGATTTTTTGTTCACAATTTTCACACCCCGGCCTATCTCAAGGAAACCGTGTTGCCCAATATCGAAGAGGGCCTGGCCAAAGCCGGCCGGAAGCGTGAGGACTTCACCCTGCAAACCGGGACGTTTATTGCCAGCGGAGCCACGCCGGACGAAGTCCGCAAAGCCGTCGGCGCGGTGCGACAACAGGTCGCTTTTTATGCGTCAACGCGGACCTATAAAGGCGTGCTCGACGCCCACGGCTGGGGAGAGACCTGCTTTCGGCTGAATGAAAAGGCCGCCAAGGGCGACTGGGACGGCATGGCGACGGAAATTACCGACGAGATGTTGGACGAGATCGCCGTCATCGGCACCTATGACACCATCGCCACAAAACTGGCCACTCGGTATAGCGGGCTCCTGGACCGCCTCATCGTTGGCTTTGGTGCCTCAGAGCGTCAGGACCCAGGGCGCTACCGCGCATTCGTTCGGGAAGTGAGATCGCAGATGAATACGTAAGAGAAAGACAGGAACCCACCCCGGCCCACGGCCACCCCTCCCAGGAGGGGATGGAACACCGTGTGAACTGAAACCGGGGGAACAGGAGGGAAGTATGGGGGCACTGACTGACAAATACTGCATTGTCGGCGTGGGAGAAACGCCGCATATGCGTCCATCCAATCGCACAACCTTGTCCATGGCCTGTGAAGCGGTCAAAAAGGCGATGGCCGATGCCGGTCTGGAGCCGCGCGATATTGACGGCATGACCAGCTATCAGGCCGGAGACTCAACCACCTCGAATCATGTCGCCACGTCGCTCGGTATGCGGCTCAACTATTCGGTCGATATTTTCGGCGGCGGGTCGAGTACCGAGGCGCTGATTGGCAATACGATCGGCCTGCTGGAAGCCGGCTATTGCAAGACCATGGTGATCTTCCGCTCCATGAACGGGCGCTCCGGGCGACGCATGGGCGGCCAGGCACCGAGCGGTCCGGTGCCGCCAACCCGGGCGGCCGAGGATAATCAGTTCATGATGCCTTGGGGCTGGACCTCACCGGCCCAACGCTTTGGCATGTCTGCCATGCGCTATTTACGCGACACCGGTACGACCACCAAAGCGTTTGCCGAGATTGCGGTGGCCCATCGCTATCACGCCAGCCTGAATCCCAAGGCGGTCATGCGCCATCCCATCACGATTGACGATCACCAGAATTCACGCTGGGTGGTCAAACCCCTGCGGCTGCTCGACTGCTGCCTCGAAACCGACGTCTCGGCCTGTCTCATTGTCACTGCTCGTGAACGCGCCTATGACCTGCGTCAGCCGCCGGTTTTCATTATGGGCGGGACGGGACGGACCATGGCCCCCAACGCGGCCTGGAACTATTCGCGCCCGGAGATCCACTACGTCGCCGGGAATTATGGCCGTAACCGTCTGTTCGGCATGGCCGGAATCAGCCAGAAAGACGTAAACCTGATTTCGTGCTACGACGCCTTTACCTTTACCACCCTCATTCAGCTTGAGGCCTACGGCTTCTGCGGCAAAGGCGAGGCGGGGGAATTTGTGAAGGGCGGTCGTTTGCAGATTGACCACGAGCTGCCGTCCAACCTCTCCGGGGGGCATTTGTCCGAAGGCTATACCCACGGGGTGAGCATGGTGATTGAAAACGTCCGCCAACTCCGCCATCGCGCCGACGACGCCTGTCCGGGCTGGGCAGAGGGCAAACACAGCTACGACCGTCAGGCCGGCTGTCGGCAAGTGAAAGATGCACGTATTGCGGCCTGTCTCGGGTGGGGAACGGAAACCATGTCGAGCTCAGCCATTCTGCGTGGGATTGCAGCCTGAAGGAGCCGTCACTATGCCTGGTCCAATTGATTACAGCAAAATCACAATCACGCCCGACTTCGATACCGCCGAATGGTGGATGGCCACCAAAGAGCACAAATATCTCGTGCGCCAGTGCAAGGACTGCGACCACAAGTGGTTTCCGCCCTTCCCGGCCTGCAATCAGTGCAACTCCATGGACCTCGGCTGGTTTGAGACCGCCGGCACCGGTGTGCTGCACAGCTATATCGTCGTGACCCAGCCCATCCTGGGCGCATTTGTCGAAGCGGTTCCCTATGTCGTCGGCCTGATTGAGCTAGACGGCTGCCACGAGGCTGACGGCTCACTCGTCCGTGTCGGCGGGGTCATGCTGGACGACGAAGAGGACGTGGCAATCGGTCTGCCCGTCACAGTAGAATTCGAGCAGACCAACGAGGCCAATATCGTCGTGCCGCGTTGGAAGATCAGCGGTACGGCAGACAACACCTGGAAGTTCAGTGAATGATTTTCTATCAAGACAGTTGCTCCGTCCCGTCACCTTGACCTCCCTCGGAGAAATCGTTTAGCTAGGCACACGTCTGTGTCCACTCTTTAAGGAGGCGCGTGTGGCTGAAGAAATTCTGTGCTCAATTGACGAAGGCATTGCAACCATTACCCTGAACCGCCCGGAAAAGCGGAACGCCATGAATACGGCGGTACTGGAAGGCTTGGAGCATTATTTTGGCGAACTGGAGACCAGCACCGAGGTTCGCGCGATTATCGTCCGCGGCGAGGGTAAAGCTTTTTGTGCCGGCCTGGACCTGCGGGAGTTAAACGCCCGTCAACAGAGTGACGAAGATGCGGAAATCGGGATTATCGAGCTGCTCGGAAAAATCGAAACGTCTCGCCATCCGACCATTGCCATGGTCCAAGGTGATGCCCTGGCCGGCGGCTGTGAACTCGCCCTCCACTGCGACCTGCGCGTTGTCTCGGAAGTCGCCCGGTTTGGCATGCCCCTGGCCCGGCTGGGCCTGATTGTTCCGTTCCGCTTGGGTCAAAAACTCGTTGAGATCGTCGGCCCGGCCTTTACCAAGCAGATCCTGCTCACCGGCCAGCCGGTCAGCGCTCAGCGAGCGTATGAAATCGGCATGGTGCATCAGCTTGTCTCTGCCGACGAGCTGGAAGCGGCCACGCTGGCACTGGCCCGGACGATTGCCGCCAACGCGCCGCTCTCTCTGGCCGGCATGAAGAAGAGCATCCTGCGTATGATCTCGCTCCGGGACGGCATAGCCTCCGACGACCTCGACACCCTGGTCCGTCAGGCGCGTAAGAGCGAAGACGCCAATGAAGGCGTGCGGGCCATGCTGGAGAAGCGCCGGCCGCGTTTTCGTGGAGCCTAGCCTTCCCTCCCTCTCAGGGAGAGGGAAACGAGCTGCGGCCCACACAGGCTTGAGACCTTCCCATGCTGTCCCTCCGGCTCCGCGCGACGGTGTACACGCTGGTCATTCCCGGCTTCCTGGTCGGCTATCTGCCCTGGAAACTCCGCCCGCTTGAGGCCGCGGCTCCGCTTCCCTTCTCGCTGCTGTTTTCTCTGCTCGGCTTCCTCCTCTGCCTGGGTGGCGGGGCCTTAGTCTTTTCGGCGGCGTATTATCTTGTCCGCCGTGGCGACGGCACGCCCTTCCCCCTCGACCCGCCCCAGCGCATGGTGGTTGCCGGTCCGTATGCCCATATTCAGCATCCCATGCTGGTCGGTCTGTTTGCCCTGCTGTGTGGTCAGATCGTCTGGTTTCCGTCCGTCCATGTCTTGCTCTATACGCTGTTGCTGCTACTGGTCAGTCGCGCACTCGTGCTTCATGTTGAGGAGCCGACTCTGAGAAAAAAATTTGGCAAGGACTATATGGCCTATCAGGCGGCCATACCGCGCTGGTTTCCGTCGCTGGCCTCATCAGGGCCGACAGACACCTGACTCCAGGAGCTTGAAAACGAGAGAGCCTCATGGAAGGAGAAAAATCGTGAGTGATCGACATCTTGAACTCGGCGTCTTCGCCCCCACCATTGGCTGTGCGCCCGCATTTGGCAAAAATGCCTTTGTCCTGGTCTCGTCCGCCGAGCAGCGCACCGAGCCGACCTATGATTACAACCTTCGCCTCGCCCAGCTCCTCGACCAGAGTGGACTTGAAATTTTTTTCATGGCCCAACGGGGCGGAGCGGGCTTTGGTCCGGCACGTTTCTGGAGTTACTCCCTCGACTCGTTTACTACGGCCGCCGGTCTGGCCATGGCCACCCAAAACCTCCAGCTCATCTCCACGGTTCACACCGCCTTTTATCATCCCGGCATGGTGGCCCGGATCGGCGCCACTCTGGATCAGATCAGTCAGGGCCGCTGGGCGCTGAACATCGTCAGTGGCTGGGCGGAGCAGGACTTTCGCATGCTCGATATCCCTCTGCTGGAGCACGATAAGCGCTATACACAGTCCACGGAGTTCGTTGAGGTCCTCAAGAAGTTCTGGACCGAAGACTGGTTTGATTATGCGGGCGAGTTTTTCTCCATCAGCCAAGGCAGCTGCCATCCGAAGCCGACCCGACCGCCGCTTTTATATAATGCCGGGAGTTCGCCGGTCGGCCGGGATTTTGCCGCCCGGCATTGCGACTGGTATTTTGCCGGCGCTCAGTCACCTGAACTCCTGGCCGAGGAAGTGTCCGATGTCCGCGCTCGGGCGGCGAAGCAGGGCCGTGAGGTGAAGGTGATTATCTATCTCTTTGTCTTATGCCGCGACACGCAAGCAGCCGCCCGCGCGGAAGTCGAAGAGATATTCGAGCACGCGGAGTTCGACAGCGCCCGCGAGTGGCTGGAAACCTTAACCGGCCAGACGGTGGGCACGGTCGCCTCGACCCTGGGCCAGGGCGTTTCCGTCGAAGACATGCTGCGGAGCGTGATTCTCGGGGTCGGCAGTGGCAAACTGATTGGAACCCCGGAGCAGGTCGCCCACACTCTCGCCCGGTTTCAGGCGGCCGGCGCCGATGCAGTCGGTTTGACGTTCAGACATGTTGAAGAAGAGATGAGAGACTTTATTACGACTGTCGTCCCCCATTCTCGAACGTGAGGGCGTCCGCCGTCCACGCTAGAGCACATTACGCTTCAGTGTCGCCCCCCGTCATGCCCGCGCAAGCGGGAATCCAGACTCCCCGCCCCCCCGTTCATCCTGAGCCTGGTCAAAGGGCGGAGCAAAGCGAAGTCGAAGGACTGGCGGCCGGCTCACCCGATCTCTTTCTCATACGTGACAGAAAGACTGGAGGCGATCCTCGGGGATATCGTAATATGCCCGGAGGACGGCCTCCGGGTCTGCGGAAAGCGCATAGCCGGCGCCTTCCAGCGCCTGCCGCGCTTTGTAATTACCGGTATAGGTGCCAACCACGATCCGGCGCACTCCGCGAATCTGCCGCTCGATATATACTCGCAGCAGAGAGCCGATCCCGTGCCGCTGCCGGTCGGGCAGAATATACGCGTGACGCAGGAGGGCCACGTCTTTGACATATTCCAGGCCCATCACGCCAAGCAGCGCATCCGGGGTAAAGGCTCCATACCAGCGGAGACGTTCCGTCTCTTTGGCCCAGTCGTCTGGTGTCATCTCCGGGTCGTGATGTTCCTCGGCGGGCAGAAACTCCTGGTACCAGCGTGCAGCAGTGTTAATGACCGCCAGGGCAGCCTCACGGTCGTCTTCGGTCAGTTGTCGTATCTGTATGTCACTCAGTACGTCAGCCATGCAGCGCTTCCTCGCCCTGATAGCTGATCCGATAAATGACTCCAGCACGGTCATCGGACACCAGCAGCGCCCCATCCGGCATCACCAGGACGTCAACCGGACGCCCCCAGGCTCCATCTTTTTGGAGCCAGCCTTCGGCAAAGACTTCGTAACTCGTTGCGGTGTTGTCCTCCAGGCGGACCAGCATCACCCGATAGCCGATTGGGGTACTCCGGTTCCACGAGCCGTGCTCAGCAATAAAAATCTGATTCCGGTAGGCAGCCGGAAACATTGAGCCGGTATAAAAACGCATACCCAACGGCGCAACGTGTGGTCCGAGTTCCTGCGCGGGTGGAGTGAATGCGGTACAGGGCCGCTCTCGCCCAAAGTCCGGGTCGGAGATGCTACTACCGTGACAGTACGGAAACCCGAAGTGCAAGTCGGGCTGGGGAGCACGATTGAGTTCACACGGTGGGGAATCATCGCCCAGCCAGTCTCGCCCGTTGTCCGTAAACCAGAGTTCCTGGGTTTCAGGATGCCAGTCAAACCCAACGGTATTGCGCACGCCACGGGCATAGTTTTCCAGCGCGCTGCCGTCCGGCTTCATACGGAGAATCGAGGCGTAGCGCGGGTCACTCTTGGTACACACATTACACGGAGCCCCAACCGGGACGTATAATAAATCATCGGGTCCGAACCGAATGAACTTCCAGCCGTGCCAGGTGTCACGCGGGAGCGTATCGTTCACCACAACCGGCGGGGACGGGTTGCTGAGGCGGGCCTCGATATTATCAAAACGGAGAACACGGTTGACCTCGGCCACGTACAGCGCACCGTCACGAAAGGCCACGCCACTCGGCATGAATAAGTCCTCGGCAAGCGTATGCACCTCGTCGGCCCGCTGGTCCTGGTCCTGGTCGACAACCGCATAGACCTTTCCCGCACGCTGGGTGCCGACAAAGACTGTACCCCTGGACCCCAAGGCGAGCGCGCGCGCATTGGGGACGCGGGGCGCATATACGGCAATCTGAAAGCCGGGAGGCAGGGAAATCCGAGCAAGCGGAGAAGACTGGGCCCGGACACCGCTGGCGCCACCCACGATCAAGAGACCAATAAGAATACATACCCGTCCGAAAACCATCTTCAGACTCCTACCCGCCCTTCACCTAGTGTTCAACAGGGACGGGGGGCTTCCCCCTCGCTTGAGCGACCCTGGTCCGATATGCTGCCGTCGCTCATCTTTCTACAATCACCTTGCTCAAACCGTCTTTTCTCATACCATCAAGGACACCCACATTGTCGCACGCCTCTTCGCCAAACACAGCACCCTCCCCCTCGACTCCCCCTGACGCCTCTCAGGGCCTTCCCCCGTCTTCCGATCAATCGCACACACCGGTCCTTCTGCCAGCACCCTACTTCTGGTTTCTGGCCGGAACCGGTAGCTGGTTCATGGCCATTGGGATGCAAGGTGTTCTTTTTTCCTGGCTGGTGGTCGGCATTCTCAAGGCCGAGGCAGAATGGGTCGGGATCACCCAAAGTGCGATGATGATTCCATCCGTGCTTTTGGCCCTGCCCGGTGGAACCATTGCCGACCGCTATGACCAACGGCGTATGCTGATGATCCTGCATCTGATTGGGAGCGGGATTTCCGCCGGCCTCTTCCTGGCCGTTGCCAACGCCTGGTTGTCCATTCCGCTTCTCATCGCCTATGCCATTGGCATGGGCACGGTCCAGGCATTTGTCATGCCTGCCCGGGATGCGCAACTCTCTCAGGTCGCGGGCGCCAATATGCTGCGCTCGGTGACCGGGATGACCATGACGCAGTGGGGAATGCAGATACTCGGCTCTCTGCTGGCAGGGACGGCACGCTGGGTCGGGACGGTGCCGGCCTTAGGCCTGCACAGTCTGGTGCTGCTGGCCGGTATTCTACCGTTACAGCGGCTCCCGAGTTCGGAGCGCCAGCGGTCAACCGGGAGCCTCCGACTGACGGATATCATCGAGGGGGTGCGAGAGGTGCGGCAGTCCCCGGCACTCTCGGCCACGCTGCTGCTCGCAGTCGCGGTCGGCATTTTCTTTATTGGCCCGTTCCTGGTGGTCCTGCCCCTTTTAATCCGGGACTTCTACCACGGCGGAGTGGACCAACTGGCCCTCCTCAATATGACCTTTCCGCTGGGAACCATTCTGGGCTCCCTGGTGATGCTCTGGGCGGGCGGGATTCGGCATAAGGGTGAAGCCCAAATCCTGGCTCTCCTGTTCGGCTCGGGCTGCCTCTTTACGGTTTCGTTCGGCTTGCCCTTTTGGGGCACCATGCTGGCCGTTTGCGCCTGGGGAGTCAGCGCCGCCCTCTTTATCAACGCCGGCCGGACGGTGTATCAGGAGCAGGCCAGCGCCGCCAATCGCGCCCGCGTGCTGTCTGTCTATACGATCGGTTTTATGGGAGCCGCCGGCATACTCGGGGCTCCTTTATCCGGTGTCCTGGTTGACGCTATCGGCCCGCTGACGACCTGTATCGTGATGAGCAGCGCCATGGTCGTCGTGGTTGGGTTCGTTTTTCTCCGGACGGCAATCAGGCAGGTCGAGTAGGGAGGCAACCCAACAGAGTTCTCTAGCGTCCCATTTCCATCAGGGCGTTGGTCGTATGCGAATCCGGGTCCGCTCCTCTGACTCCGGCTTCGTTGAAATAGGGCTCCCCTTCCCATTCTGACGGGCTTTGTTCGGTCGAGGGAATTTCACCCACTGTGGCCAGCATTTTCTGGAAATCAACCATCACGAAGTTGGGGACAAACAGTTGTTCTTCCTGATAGTTATAGCGCGCCCCGGAGAGCGGGTTGGACGGATAGCCGGGGTGTGGTTTCTTTGTCACAAAGGCACAGTGGACGAGCCCCTTTTGGAGTTCTCCATTCGTATCGTACATCTCGGCGATCCCGACACCGAAGGTTTCCTGATCAACATACAGCACCCGTTTTGAATAGGCGTACTTTCTGGGAAAGTTAAGCGGCGTGGCCTCCACCACCCACGCCCGCCGTTTTTCCCAGGTCACGCATGGCAGTACCGCCAGGAGGCCCTGGCTTGTATCCCGCCGGCCGCACCATTGGGCGGGGTCCCCGTAGCGGCCGCTGTGCAGCACCCCGAGAATGTCTTTCTCCGCCAGGAGTTTAAAATCCCAGCTTCCGATTTTCGCATTAAAGCCGTAAAACGAGTCAAGATCATAATCCGAGCCCCAAATACTGGCGCTGCGGTCCGCCACACTAATCCGCCGCACGCGGCGCAGTTGCGGCGAGTAGACGTAAGTGTCGTCTGCCGCACTCGCCGGGATATAGCGAAATTCGAGCACGGCCAGTCCCTTATGACGGTTGGGCAGCACCAGCGGCCCCCACATATGACTATGCCGGACCGCGGGATTGTGCGGAATGATGGGCTTCGGGTCCGCGTACAAGCGGCCTGTCCACATGACCCGGCGCCACGAATTCTCAAAGGACTGGTCCACATTGCCCTGGCTGTTGACGAGATGGGCGACATAGCTCGCTCCGATATTGTCAATGCTATAGGGCGGCTGGGCATGGTTCCACATGATCTTGTATCCGGCCAGATGGTCCTGGGCATCAATGACGGGAAACGGCGCTCCGGCAATATAGTTCGCGATTTCCCGTCCGTCGGCAGAGATGACAACCTGCCCCGCATATCGTTCCGTTGCTTCCTGATACGCTCGGGGCCAGGTGTAAGGGCGCGGCTCGCCGACCCACATCGTCATGCCCTGCTCCACCATCCAGCGCGTGGACGGGGTGAGCAGGTCGGCGGCCTGAGCCATAGTGGCCGCGGTAATGGTGTCGCCCGGACTGACATCCGCCCGGCACAGCGGCGCTAGCCCCATCATCAGAGTCACGCTCACAAGTAGACGCCAGAGTCTTTTTTGCATCTGCTCCCCCTCCGTACAGGTTCGGACAGTTTAACTTCTTCTCACTGTAGCCCGTCAGCGCGTCGGCCTGAAGGACCACCTGGAGCACATTACGGTTCTGTGTCGCTGCCCGTCATTCCTGCTTGCGCAGGAATCCAGACCGCCCGTCGCCCGTTCGTCCTGAGCCTGTCCTGAACCTGGTCGAAGGGCGTAGCAAAGCGAAGTCGAAGGACTGGATGCCGGATCACAGCCTGCCCCGGACACGATCCGGGGTCCGGCATGACGGGACACGGCTAGAACCTGTCGTGAAACGCCCTGCAACCGCGTCCGGCCCGACCGGACTTGCATCTTCGTTTGGGCGGGTTATTGTTCTCCCCAGTCTTTACACCGAAGAAAGGAGAGCAGTTATGAAACTCTACGATTGCCAAATGGCCCCCAACCCCCGGCGGGTGCGTGTCTTTCTGGCAGAAAAAGGGGTTGATATTCCCAAGACCGAGGTCAGTATTATCGACGGAGACAACCTCAAGCCGGAATATCTGGCGGTGAATCCGCGCGGCCTGCTGCCCACGCTCGAACTCGACGACGGGAGCCGCATTGACGAGACCGTGGCGATTTGTCGCTATATCGAAGAGACGCAGCCGGAGCCGAACCTCATGGGCCGGGACGCCGTGGAGAAGGCCCAAGTCGAGTCGTGGCAGCGCCATATGGAATTCGACGGTCTCAATCCCACGGGCGAAATGTTCCGCAACTCGTTTGATCCCTTTAAGAACCGGGGCCTGCCCGGTCTGGAGAACGTTCAGGCCATTCCCGAACTGGCCGCCCGGGGGAAGGCTGGGGTCGAGCGTTTTTATGAGCGGCTGGAACAACGACTCAGCCAGAGTACCTATATTGCCGGGGAGCGCTACACGATTGCCGATATCACCGCGCTGTGTGTGGTCGATTTTGCCAGTTTTGCCAAGATGGGCATTCCCGAGGCCAATACCAGTACCAAGCGCTGGCACGCCGACGTTTCCTCACGACCGAGCGCCAAGGCGTAAGCGTTCAGACATTTTCCTCCCTCTCCCTCTGGGAGAGGGCTGGGGTCTCTACCCTCAAAGCCGCTCCTTGCCCTCCTGCCCCCCGGTGGGTATGGTGAGCCACCATGAGCGTTGAATTGATCAGCGTCCTGATAGCCGTCCTTGCGGTTGGGGCAACCCTGGCTGGCTTGATGTTGAGCAGTCAACGGGCCATCCGTGCCGAACTGGCCGCCCAGCGGCAAGACTTCAGTACCGAGTTAGCCGCACTTCGGCGGGAACTGGCGGAACAGCGGCAAGACTTCAGCACCGAACTGGCCGCCCAGCGGCAAGACTTCAGTACCGAGTTAGCCGCACTTCGGCGGGAACTGGCGGAACAGCGGCAAGACTTCAGCGCCGAACTGGCCGCCCAGCGGCAAGACTTCAGTACCGAGTTAGCCGCACTTCGGCGGGAACTGGCGGAACAGCGCAAAGAGTTCGCTGAGCGGTTCACAGCCCTGGAACAGCAGATCGCCGAACTGCGCGAGCGCATGGCCCATCTGGAAGGGCTGCTTGACGGCCTGCGCGAGGCTATCGCCATCCGCCAGGGAGCCGCGTAAGGGCGTCTCTTTCAAGGTGGTCGTCGCTGCTCTTTCCCCCCACAGGAGACGGCAGCCGGTCTTGCAGATAGCCTTCCAGGCAGGTGAATAATTCCTGCATATGGGCGGCATGTCGGTGGGAGACTCCGGCCAGCCGGTACACCAGACCGTAGAGCGGATTCCTGGGCACGATCCGCATCTCAAAGGAGAGCAGGGTATATGCCTGGTGCGAGGCAAATCTCCATATTCCCCACCCGGTGTGAAAGCCTTGGAAGTAGGAAACCCGAATCTGCTCCGCAGGTGTCACGGCGGTCATTTCCCAGCCCGTCCATATGCCGGGGACGGGGGTAAACGCGAGGCGGTCGCCGATCCGTTCTTCGCCTCGGTCCGGCAACTGAGATGACTGGAACCGGGGATGAAACTTCCTGGGCCACCACCGCGGATAGTCTTCAAAGGCGAGAACCGCCTCGTACACACGGACTCTGGAGCAGGGGATCAGCCGGCTTTCGGAGGTGTGGATGATGGTCACTGGTTCCAAGGGTGTGACGCAAATGACGCTCTCGGCCCGAAGCCCCCTCACCCCAGCCCTCTCCCTCCAGGGGAGAGGGAGCAGCTTCCTCTCCCGCGCGGCGTCATGGGTAGCCACGCTCATGAGGCCGGGAAGCACTCCGCCCCTTCGATTTAGCCGTCTGACCAGTTCTCCATCGAAAAATTCTCGGACAGCGGCGCAAACATGACCCGCGCCGGTCCCCCGAGCGTGCGCGTTTTATGGCCCTGACCGGCGACATCGGCGGCGATAAACGCCTCGCCGGTGCTCCACTGCCGGACCTGATTATCCGTGGTGGTGACTTCCAGCGTCCCGGACAGGACCACAACGATTTGGCGCGTTGGCGCCTGGTGCCAATCCTGATTCAGCCCTGCGGGCAGATCGACAAAACACACCCCCGGCGAGGTATAGGTATTGGATAAGAGCAGGGTGTGCCCTTCGGCATCTTGTCGCTCGTTCGTGATCGGGATATCAATCTCCTCGAACTGCGACCCGCCAGTCGCGGTTGCTATAAAACGGGTGATTTTCATATGTCCTCCAGTTCTGTGCAGAGCTTTTCACATGACTCAGACAACGGCAACAGACGCGCCCGCAGCAGAGGCTCCGCCGTCCGCGCCGCCGCCCTATAGCAGACGCCGGGTGATTGGCCTGTTTGCCGGCATCGGGCTGCTCCTGCTGTTTCTCTTGACCGGTCCACCGGCGGATATGAGTGTTGCCGCCTGGCACACCGCGGGGGTCGTGGCCCTGATGGGAGCGTGGTGGGTCACCGAGGCCACCCATATTACAGTTACCGGCCTCGTCCCGCTCGTCCTGTTTCCGCTGCTCGATATTTTGAGCGCGCATGAGGTCTCAACCGCGTATGCCGACCATATCGTCTTTTTATTCTTTGGCGCCTTTTTTCTGGCTATCGCCATGGAGAAATGGCAGCTTCACCGCCGGGTCGCGTTGCTGATTCTGTCCGGTATAGGCCGCTCGCCCCAGTTGCTCATTCTCGGCTTTCTCAGTACGACCGCCCTGCTCTCCATGTGGGTGTCCAATACCGCCTCGACCATCATCATGCTGCCTATCGCTCTGGCCGTCCTGCACCATGCCGCCAGCCAGGGCTATGACACCAGCCAGGGCTTTGGCATTGCCCTGATGCTCGGCCTGGCCTATAGCGCCTCGGTCGGCGGGGTGAGCACTCCCGTCGGCACTCCGCCCAACGTCGTGTTCATGGGCGCGTTTACCCGGCTCTTCCCGGACGCGCCGGATATCGGCTTCTTCCAGTGGATGCTGTTTGGCGTGCCAACCGCGGCTTTTATGGTGGTCAGCGTCTGGTTCTATCTGGTCTATATCTATTTCCGGGTGCCGAGCGCTGGCTGGCAGGATAACCAGGCTTTTTTGGCCCAACAGCTCAGGGACCTCGGCCCCATACGCGGTGGAGAACGGCGGGTGCTGCTGTTATCGCTGACGACTGCACTGCTGTGGGTCTTCAGGAAGGATATTGATTTCGGGACGCTGTCCCTACCCGGCTGGGCCAGCCTGTTTCCCCACCCGCGCCACATCCAGGATTCGACCGTCGCCATCCTGGCCGCCATCCTGCTGTTTCTTGTCCCGTCCGGGCAAAAAAAGGGCGAGTTCCTGCTGACCTGGGACGACACCGCCAAAATTCCGTGGGGGATTCTGGTCCTGCTCGGCGGCAGCCTCGCCCTGGCCGAGGGCGTAGGACATTCCGGCCTGGCGAACTGGGCCGGCTCTCAACTGTCCTTCCTTCGGGATGTTTCCCCCTTTGTGGCCATCTTCTCCGTCTGCGCCCTCATGGTCTGGCTAACCGAGTTTACCAGCAATACGGCCACGACCACCCTGGTCATGCCGGTGCTCGCCGCCACCGCGACCGGGCTGGAGGTTGACCCGCTGCTGCTCATGGTCCCCGCCACCTTTGCGGCCTCCTTTGCCTTTATGCTGCCGACCGCTACTGCTCCGAACGCCATTATTTTTGCCAGCGGCCATGTCACCCTGCCGCAGATGTTTGGGGCCGGTTTCGGCCTCAATATCCTGAGCATCCTTATTCTGACCGGGCTTTTATATGTGATTGGGGTCCCGGCGTTCGGGATTGGGCTGGACAGCCTGCCGGATTGGGTGCCACGGTAGAGGCTGATGACGAGTCACACCCGCATATCTCGGCTCGACTGGCCGGCCCTCGACTGGCCGGAGATAGAAGCATCGCTGTGGGCGCGGGGCTATGCCGTAACGCCGCAGGTTCTCACACCCCAGGAATGCACAACGCTCGTTGGTCTGTATGCGAAGACAAAACGATTCCGCAAGCGGGTGAATATGGCTCAGCACCGATTTGGCGTCGGCGAGTATCAGTACTTTGCGGACCCGCTGCCGCGGCTCGTCACCCGCCTCAGAGCCCAGGCATATCCTCCCCTGGCCCGGATTGCGAATCGCTGGATGGCCGCCCTCAAACAGCCCGAGCCCTTTCCGTCAACGCTGGCGCGTTTCCTGAGCCTCTGCCAGGAACACGGCCAGGTCAAACCGACCCCCCTGCTCCTGCATTACGAACAGGGCGGTTACAACTGTTTACATCAGGACCTGTATGGGCCCATCGCCTTTCCCCTGCAAATGACGTTCTGTCTGAGCCGTCCGCAGACCGACTATACGGGCGGAGAATTTCTGCTGGTTGAACAACGCCCGCGCACGCAGTCGCGCGGTATTGCGCTGACCCTGCAGCAAGGGCAAGGTATTATCTTTGCCACGCGCTATCGTCCGGCGCGCGGCACACGCGGGTATTATCGGATGACCGTCCGGCATGGCCTCAGCACCGTCACCTCCGGGCAGCGCTATACCCTCGGCATTATTTTCCACGATGCCCAATAAAAGGCTGGTATGATTCTCGTTCTCTTCTTTCTGTCCGGTTTTACCGCCCTGCTGTACGAAGTGGTCTGGGAACGCCTGCTGCACGTCGTGTTCGGGCTATCGACCTATGCCGTCACCGTGGTTACCGCGGCCTTCATGCTGGGTCTTGCCCTGGGCTATATGGCCGGCCAAAGCCGTCGCTTGTCCCGCTATCACCCCTTTGTCGTGTATGGTCTGGCCGAAGGATTGATCGGTGTTTTCGCCCTGATTTTCCCCTTTTTGCTGCAAATGATTGACGTAGTCTATGTGGCGTCCGGCGGCAGTTTTGGGCTGCAAATCGTGCTGACCCTGCTCGCCTTGGCGCTGCCCGCAACGTTGATGGGGCTCACCCTGCCCACCCTGGCCCGGCAGCTTGCTCAGGAGGGACGGACCGGACGCCGGGTCGGGCTCCTCTACGCGATCAACACCACCGGTTCCGTGCTCGGCGCGTTTTTTGCCGGGGTCTTCTTCATTCGGACCTATGGCGTGTTTCAAACCACGCTGATCGCAACCGCGATCAATGCGGTGATCTGTCTGGTCGCTCTGATCCAACCCCGGCGACCCGTCAAACAGCCGGACCAGCCTGCCGAGCAGCCCGCAGATACGGGCCAGACATCCTTACTCCCCGTCAGGCTGCTCTTTTTTCCGTTTATCACCGGCTTTACGGGTCTCGCGCTTCAGATTATCTGGGTGCGGACCCTGATCTGTGTGGTGTCGAACAACACCTATTCTTTCTCGGTTGTTCTGGCCGACATCCTGCTGGGGCTGGCCCTGGGAGCCTGGCTGTATGCGGCCTGCGGGCCGTCACGCGCAAGCCAGCCGACCAAGGCGCTGGTGTTTCTGCTCGTTCAAGCTATTGGAGCTGCTGCCATTCTCGTTTCCTTAGGGATATTCAACCAACTCCACGATGTCACCCTGGACCTCAGTCGTCAGGTCGGCGGCAATCACTGGCTCGCCCTGGGTCTGGTCCGTTTTGCCGCGGCCGCGGTCGTCACCCTTATTCCAGCGACCGCTTCGGGCTTTGTTGTCCCTCTGCTCGTTGATCTTTTTCGCGACCAGACCAGGCGTTCCCCACACAGCGCCGCCGGCGTTGTCTTTGCCGCCAATACCTTCGGCAGCCTGGGCGGTGCGCTCAGCGGCGGCCTGGTTCTGATCCCGCTGCTGGGTCTGAGTCAGGGCATGGTCTTCCTGGCCCTGCTGTCGGTCGGCGTCGGCCTGCTGCTGCTTTTGATGACCCGTCCCTATGGGGCGCTCCGGCTCGCCTGGGGCGGCCTCCTCGCAGCAGCGGCCCTGGTGGTCGCCGTGCTCGTACCCAAAGAGCTGACGCTCATGAAATGGTACGACCGCTTTGAAAATATCGAAGGGGAACTGCTGTTCTATCGGGAGGGCGTGTCCGGCACGCTGGCCGTTTTCCAGGTCGGTGAGATCAAAGAACTCTTTATCAACTGCATCGAGGAGGTGCCGACCCATCGGGACGCCGTCGCGACCTTTAAGCTGCTGGGCCACCTGCCCCTGCTGCTCCAGCCCGACCCCAAACAGGTCTTGGTCAACGCGGTCGGCGGAGGGGTGACGTTAGGAGCGGCGACCAAGCATGACGTGACCGTCGAGGCGGTAGACATTGTGCCCGATGTCCGGGCGGCCATGCATTTTTTCGGAGCCGAAAACGGCAATGTCGTTGAACGCCCGAACTGGACCCTGATCGCCGATGATGGGCGGAATTATCTGAAGGTCTCGCCCCATCGCTATGACGCGATTACCGCGGACGCCACCCACCCGGCCGCGGCCGAGTCCTGGATGCTGTATACGCTGGAGTATTATCAACAGGTCCATGACAAACTGAACGACACCGGCGTCTATGTGCAGTGGTTGCCGCTCCACAATATGGCGCCGACCGACTATTTGTCGGTGCTGTACACCTTTCGACGCGTGTTTCGCGAAGAGACCCTGCTCCTGTTCACGAGTCGTTACACCCTGCTGGTGGGAGCCAAACAGCCCCTCTCCCTGTCTCCCACGGTCCTGGACCAACGCCTCAGTCAGCTCAGCGCGGAGGTCCGTGCCGACCTGGAAGAGATCGGCATCACCCGCGGACAGGATATTCTCAAGTATATTATTTTTGATGGGCCGCGCATCGATGCCCTGGTCGGAGATGATTATCCGCTCCTGACCGACGACCATACCTCGGTCGAGTTTGCCGAGCTCAATCGCTTGGGCATTGCCGGCACGATGCCCTTTATCCTGGCTCGGCTCCTGCCCCATATCCACCCGGACCGCCTGGCCGAGCAGTATGGGGTTGAACCGGCAACCATGCTCGCCCGCGCCCTCTTCATGCGCTCCAAGGCGGTGGGTACGGATGATCCGCTCGAACGTTCGTACGCGGCCCTCAGCGAGGTTGACCAGGCCGCCCGCCTCACCCCGGACGATAAGGATATCGACTATTACCGCCAGATTGCCACCCTGGAGTTCTTGGATATGTTGAGCGCCCGCTACACGGAGTTGCTCAACTCCTCGAATCCGGGCACCCTGCTCCCCAAGGCCAGGCTGGCCGCCCACCTGCGACCGGATAATCCGTTTGTGCAGGAGCTGCTGGGTGTCACCTTGCTGAAATTGGAGCGGTACGAAGAAGCGCTTGCCCCGCTCGAAGCAGCCGTCAATGTGAGGCCGGACGACTTCAACTATGTGTCGAACCTGGCGTTTGCCTATGAGCAGGTCGGACGCTATGCGGAGGCGCTACGGATGCTCCGGCGGGCCAAGCAGGCCAGCCCCAACGCGGCCCAAGTCCTGGACCGAGCCAGTACCCGCGTGGAACACAAGCTGCGGACCGCGGGCGAAGCGGCAGGAGCCGCCGAGTAGGCGCGGCTAGGCCGAGCGGCGCTCGGCAATCAGCTGGTCAATTTCGTCTTTGAGACGGCCCAGAACAACGTCGTAGCCGAAGTGACCGAGCTTGACGCTCTTCTTCTTGAGATTCACCGTTGTCGGCCCACACCACAGCCCCAGGTCGGCATCGTCGGTTTCTCCGGGACCGTTGACCCGACAGCCCATGACGGCAATGGTGATGTCGTGCTGCTTGGCGTAGGCGGACATGGCCTTGACCTCCTGCGCCAACTCGACGAATTTCTCGTTTTCAACCCGCGAGCAGCTTGGGCAGGAGATGATGTTCAGGCCCTTGCCGAAGTCGGGGACTGAGATGAAACGGCCGTTTCGCGTGTCGTCGAGAATGGAGAAACCGGCGCGGACTTCCTCGTGTTTGCGCTCATTGGGCAGAGTCAGGGACACGCGGATCGTGTCGCCCACCCCATTGGCCAACAGTTTTTCAAAGGCAATCCGGCTCTTGATCACCCCGTCCGGCGGCAGGCCGGCTTCGGTCACACCCAGATGGAGAGGAACATCCGGGCGCGTCCGGGAAAACCGGGTGTTGGCCTCGACGACCTTGGCCGGGTCGGAATCCTTGAGCGACACAACAAAGCGCTCGTAGTGCAGATCCTCCATGAGCTGGCAGTGATACAGGGTCGATTGGATCAGGGCTTCCATCTGGTCGCCGGGATATTTTTCAAGAAACGCAGGGGCCACCGAACCGCAGTTGACGCCAATCCGAATGGCGACATCATGCTCTCGGGCGATATCAACCAGCCAGGCAACCTTTTCCGGAATGGTTTTCCGTTTTTCAATATGGTGCAGATGGCCAGGATTGTAGCGAATTTTGTCAACATGGGGGGCGACCTGGTTGGCAACCTTGTAATTCTCCTGGAGATCCACGGATAAGGTCGCCGTGGTCTGGGCGCGGATTTCCTTGAGGGCCGCGGCCTCTTTGGGATTGTCCACCGCAATCCGGACAACACCCGCTCCGGCCGCTTCGAGTTGATACACCTGAGCGACCGTTGCATCGATATCCGTTGTTTTGGTCGCGCACATACTCTGCACCACGATGGGCGCGCCCGCCCCAACCTGGACTTTGCCAATCTGGACGGCACGTGTGGGTTTTCTTCTGGGCATGTTTTCAACCACTTCCGAGGTCTAGTGTTTCACCGGCATTTGGACAATAGGAGCGTTGGGATGCTGTTCGGCGTGTTCCTCCAGCCGCTGCTGGACCTCGGCTATCCATTGCCGGGCCTTTTCCTCGTCGATTTCCCCGGCGTCTCTCTTGCGGGCGACCTCATCCACAAACCGCTCGAAAAATGTTTTCATACGCCACCTTTTCCGCCCCTCGCCTATCACGAAATCGGCGCAGGAGCTAGGCGGCCCGCTTCCGCCCGTTTGTGTCAGATGATACCGTCTGCGCATGGGGGCCCAGATCGTCAAAGGCCAGGTCATCGCCCAGTCGGTGTATGCGGAACTGGGAACGGAAATCTCCGAGTTGATCCAGAGCACCGGACGCAGACCTGTACTGGTCAGCATTTATATCGGCTCGAACCCGGCCATCGAAGTCTATATCCGATCCATGAATCGGATTGCCCGGGGGTTGGGGATTGAGTATCGCTGGTACCATCTCCCGGACAATGCCCAGGAGGCTGAGGTGCTGCGCCGCTTGGAGCAGCTGAACCAGGACCCCGACGTCACCGGCGTGATCATTCAGCTCCCCCTGCCCGAGCATGTCCGCC
Organism: uncultured Binatia bacterium (SeqCode); assembly: GCA_965232605.1. GTDB lineage: Bacteria > Desulfobacterota > Binatia > Bin18 > Bin18 > Bin18. The sequence continues at coordinate 476,493 of CBDDQA010000002.1, forward strand.
GCTCGGTTCTGGTCAACCATATTGCCCCACAAAAAGATGTGGACGGCACCCATCCCGAAAACGTCGGGGCCGCGGTCACCGGAGAAATACGCATTGGTTCCTGTACCGCCCTGGCCGTCATGCGCCTTTTGGACGCCACCGGGCTCGACATGGAAGGCAAAGAGGCGGTTATTGTCGGACACAGCGATCTGGTGGGCAAGCCGCTCAGCCTGATGCTGGTCGACCGCTTAGCCACGGTGACCATGTGCCATATCGCGACCGCTCAGCGGGGGCTGTTGGCCGAGCATGTCCGTCGGGCAGAGGTCCTCGTTGTGGCAGTCGGTTCTCCCGGGTTGATCAAGGGCAACTGGGTCCGTCCTGGGGCAACCGTGATCGACGTGGGCATCAATCAGGTGGGCTCACGCCTCGTTGGCGATGTGGAATTTGACGCGGCCAGGGAACGCGCGGCGTTTATTACGCCGGTTCCGGGCGGTGTCGGGCCGGTGACGGTGTCGATGCTCATGAATAATACGGTCAACGCCTTCCGCACCCAGGTGGGACATCTGTCCGCAGGCTGAGCAGGCGGCTTTACGGTCCCAACGGTTCTTCTTCGAGCGTCACCGTAATCTGGCGGGGCTGGTTCTTGCGCAAGACGGAAAAGGCCACCTGATCTCCAGGGGCATAGCGCTGCATGACCTCGGTAAAGTCCTGGGCGGTCCGCACCGGCGTGTTCTCGACCGCAACAATCAGATCACCGACCGGATGGCGCTCCCGCGTGAGATGATCGTGGGCGGCGACGAGCGGCATGACGAACGGACCGGCCGGAGACATGGCCAGCGCAATGATGGCGGCCTTCTTGACTAAATCGTTCCGGTTGTGCTGCGTGGGCGCATTCACGCCTTCAAAACCGGAACGATGGGCCGGACTGCCCTCAATCACACTCAAGACCCGGACGCCCTCCGGTCCTTCCTCGGCTGTGGCATACAGAACGCCGAGATAGGTGCGTTTGGACTCCGCCGCAAACGGGTCGGGCCATTCAGACATGTCCGTTGCGGCAGAGGACCAGTCTTCGTGCAGCGGCAAGTGACCTGATGTCGGGGTTTCAAGCGGAACGGTCGGTTGTGTTCGTCCGCTCTGGACAGGAATTTCCAGCACTTGCGGAGCGCCGACCTCCGGGGAAGGCTGGCCAACCGGAGCGTTCTGCGCCTGGGCGAGACGTGGCGCGGTCCACAGACCGGCGGTCAGGACACCGGCCATAACGAATGGCAACCAGAGCACGCGCGCCTGCACTATCGGGCCTCCTTTTGCCGTCCTCGCTCCTGGTCGCTCATTATTCATCTCTCACCCTCAAAGCGCAAGCCGGCGCGTATTACTGGGCCGATTTGAGCTTGGCCAACTCAGCCTCCAACTCACTTATCGGAAGAACCTCTCCGGGGTTCTGCATGACGCGGACAAAACGCACCATCCCGTCCGTATCGATCAGCACATAGGCTCTCTGGCTGAGCCGCTTTTCCCGGTCCAGCCAGCCCACATAGTTTTCAACCACCTCGGGGGCGTCAAACGCGCTCAACAACGGATAACTGAGGGCCAGTTGTTCGCGAAATATGCGCTGGGAAGCCGTGTGATTCGTACTGATTCCCAGGACTACCGCGTCGAGTTGCTTTTCCTGCCGGGCATCCTGCCCGTTGGCTAACTGGAGGGTTCAGCCGGGGGTAAAGTCCAAAATATAAAACAGCAGCAGGACGTTTTGTTTCCCCGTAAAATCCGAGAGACAGACCGTCTCACCGTCCTGGGCCGGCAGACAGAAGGCCGGCGCGGGACTCCCGACCTCAACCGCGGCATCGACCGGACGAGCCCACAGCAGCAGACCAGTGATAAGGACGGCGCACCAATTCCAGTTCGATTTGCTCATATCCATTCTCGTCCGTTAGCGGTATAGGAAAAGAGGTGTTCCATCGTGTACTCGAACATGTCATCTCCTTGTTGTGGCGGTGGCGACTGGACAAGAGCAGACCTACCCCGTCCCCCTTGGGGCGTCAAGACGAAGGAGTCAGCCTATGGCAAAGGCCCAGCACTGTCTGATGTGTGCCGACGAACTCTATCAGATGAGCAACTATGGGGAGCCGGCGGACGGCAACTGGCCACCCATGGTTGAGGATGAAAAATACGGAACATTGATTATCTGTCCCGCCTGCGAGGCCGAGCACCTCACCTTTATTGACGACACCCCCGGCCATCCGCCGGTGCGGCGTATTCGGATGCTCAAGCCCCGCGCATAGCCTCAGTGTCCGACTGAAGCCTGCGCCTGTATGGCCCGGTATTCAGGCTCAAAGAAAAATTGGGATTCCCCGCCGGCGGGTTTGAGATGGTCGAGCCAAGTCGCCTCGGGGTCAAACCGGGCAAAGAACGGGCGCTGGACCCACTCGGCATTGCGCCCCTGGATAAAGCGCAGGACAAAGACCTTTTCGCCGTTGACTTCGGTGATGCCCTGCACCTCGACCTTGCCCGGTCCCGCGCTCATGGACGGACCACGGGCGGTCCGCGCCAGGCCGGAGACCTGGGAAATGGCCTCACGGTACACCTCCCAGGCGCGGGCGAGCGGCACCTCAAAATAGTGTCGCGCCCCGGTATCACGCTCAACGAACATATAGTACGGAATAATGCCCAGGCGGACCTGTGTTCGCCACAACCGGGTCCACACCGCGGCATCATCGTTGATATGGGCCAGGAGCGGCCCCTGACCGCGGATAACAACGCCGGTCGAGCGGAGACGCCGGATGGCTTCACGGACCTGCGGCGGCTCCAGTTCTCTCCAGTGGTTATAGTGCGCCATGAATGCCACGTGTTTCCCCGCGGCCACGAGTTCCTCGCATAAGCGCAGCAGGTCGTCGGCATCCGCATCGCTCGTAAAGCGGAAGGGCCAGTAGGTCAGCGCTTTTGTGCCGATCCGAATAGTCTGGACGTGCTCGAACTCCGGTTGGAGCAAGGGACGCAGGTATTCAGCCAGGTGGTGGGTTTTCATGACCATCGGGTCGCCGCCGGTCATGAGCAGATCGCTCACCTGCGGCTGTGAGGCCAGATAGCCGTGCAGCTGATCGGCGTCGTTTGAATTGAACCGCAGCTCTTGAATGCCCACGAACTGCGCCCAGCGAAAGCAGAAGGTACAATAGGTATGACACGTCTGGCCCTGGCTCGGGAAAAAGAGGACGGTTTCGCGATACTTATGCTGCATGCCGGGCAGAGATTCGCCGTCCAGGTGCGGGACGTTCATCTGCTGTTGGCCGGCGGGATGCGGGTTCAGCCGAATACGGATCTCGTCTGCGGCGGCTTTGACTGCGGTTCGATCCGCCCCTTTCCTGAGCAGGTCAGCCATGCGCGCAAAGTCTTCCGGCTGCAACATGCCAGGCTGCGGAAAAGTCAACTGGAACATGGGGTCAGCGGGGATATTGTCCCAATCAATGAGATGCTCGATGACGTACGGGTTAATGCGAAAGGGCAAGACACTCGCCACAACCTGCATTTCAAACCGTTGCTCATCAGATAGGCATTGCAGTTGCGGAATCTGATCGAGGTGGCGCTCATTGTACACCTTGAAACGCGGGGCGGGGGATTCGGGTGTGACGGCAATGGGGGAGCCATTTCCAATATCCAGGCGGTGGGTCGTTTCGTTCAACATAGAGATACCTCCTCCGAGGAGTCTCCTCTTCCCCACTCACACCGCTTCGTGCCCACTCACACCGCTTCATATCCACTCACACCGCTTTACCAAATCATGCCACTTCACACATTGCGAGCCTGAGAAAAGAGGGTCGCTCTCCCTTACTGGAGAGCGAAGGGAGACTGTAGAAAGAAATAGTCGAAAAGTCAAATAAGAAAGGCCATTTACGAGAACGGGGTTTTATTCCAGACCAAGGAGCGAGAAGCGCCCTTCCGCCCTCTCCCTGGTCTGAATATGCGGCCGCCTGGCCGGCAGGATGGGAAGAATTTACGCCACCTCAGCCACCGGCGCAGTGGTGAATGTCAGGGCGTGGCGGTCGTAGTCAACGATCACGTGAGCGTTCTCCGCTACCTCGCCAGCGATGATTTTCCGGCCAAGATTGGTCTCTATCTCCTTCTGGAGGAGGCGCTTGAGGGGGCGCGCCCCATAGGTCGGGTCATAGCCGGTCTGGGCGAAGTATTCCTTAGCGCTTTCCGTCAGTTCAAGCGTGATTTGTCGCTCGGCCAGCCGTTCCCGCAGGTGGGCAAGCTGAATCTCGACAATCTGTTTGAGGTGGCCCCGGTTCAGACTGTGGAAGACCACGATCTCATCGACCCGATTCAGAAACTCCGGCCGGAATTCACTCCGCAGGGCGTCCAGCACCTCCCGCTTCATACGCTCGTACGCCTCGGCGTCATCCCCGCCCCGATAGCCCAGAATGAGCTGGCTGCCGACGTTCGAGGTCATGATGATAACGGTGTTCTTAAAGTCAACCGTCCGTCCGTGCCCATCGGTCAACCGCCCATCGTCCAGAATCTGGAGCAAGGCGTTGAAGACATCGGGGTGGGCCTTTTCGATCTCGTCAAACAGGATGACCGCATAGGGTTTCCGCCGGACCGCCTCGGTCAGTTGCCCGCCCTCGTCATAGCCCACATAGCCCGGAGGCGCACCAATGAGACGGGCGACCGTATGCTTCTCCATGTATTCCGACATATCGAGCCGGACCATATTCGTCTCGTCGTCAAACAAAAACTCGGCCAGGGCGCGGGCCAGTTCGGTTTTGCCCACCCCGGTCGGCCCCAGAAAGAGGAACGACCCAATCGGCCGGCGCGGGTCTTTGAGCCCCGAGCGAGCCCGAATCACCGCGTCGGCCACCGCCTGGACGGCCTCTTCCTGACCGATCAGCCGGTGATGCAGCAGCTCGCCGAGGCGCAAGAGTTTTTCCCGCTCGCCTTCGAGCAGCTTTGAAACGGGAATGCCCGTCCAGCGCGAGACAATGGCCGCAATATCGTCTTCGTCAACCTCCTCCTTGAGGAGGCGACTCGGGCCCTGTTCGCCGTGCAGCCTGGCTTCTCCATCCGCCAGGTCCCGCTCAAGCTGGGCCAACTGCCCGTATTTCAGTTCGGCGACCCGGTTGAGGTCATAGTCGCGCTCGGCCTTTTCAATGGCGCGTCTGGTCTGCTCGATGTCTTCTTTGAGGCGGCGGAGCTGACCGATGCTGTTCTTCTCCATCTCCCACCGGGCGGTTAGCGCCCCGGCCTCGGCCTGACAATCCGCCAACTCTTTTTCCAGCTTCTCCAGCCGGACCTGCGAGGCCTGGTCGGTCTCCTTACGCAGGGCTTCGCGTTCAATTTCAAGCTGCAACACCCGCCTGGACACCTCGTCCAGTTCGGTCGGCATGGAGTCGATTTCGGTCCGGAGCCGGGCCGCGGCTTCGTCCACCAGGTCAATCGCCTTGTCCGGCAAAAAACGATCACTGATATAGCGCTGCGACAAGACCGCCGCAGTTACCAGCGCCGCGTCCTTGATGCGAACCCCATGATGAATTTCGTAGCGTTCACGCAGTCCCCGCAGGATGGAAATCGTGTCTTCCACGGACGGCTGGTCAACCGTGACCGGTTGAAAGCGCCGTTCCAGAGCCCGGTCCTTTTCCACGTATTGGCGATACTCGTCCAGCGTGGTCGCCCCGATGCAGTGCAGCTCGCCACGGGCCAGCATCGGTTTCAGCAGATTGGAGGCGTCCATAGCGCCCTCCGACGCTCCCGCACCGACGACCGTATGCAGCTCATCAATAAACAGGATCACCTCGCCCTCGGACTCCTGGACTTCTTTGAGCACGGCTTTGAGCCGCTCTTCGAACTCACCCCGAAATTTTGCGCCGGCAATCAGCGCACCCATATCCAGGACGATCACCCGGCGATGCTTCAGGCTTTCCGGCACATCGCCGCTGACAATCCGCTGCGCCAGCCCTTCCACAATGGCGGTCTTGCCGACCCCCGGGTCGCCGATCAGCACCGGATTATTCTTGGTGCGACGGGACAGTACCTGCACGACCCGGCGAATTTCATCATCCCGGCCAATAACTGGGTCCAGCTTGCCCAGGCTGGCCGCCTGGGTCAGGTCCCGGCCGTAGCGTTCCAGGGCCTGATAGGTGCCCTCTGGGTTTTGATTGGTCACCCGCTGGTGGCCGCGCACTTTCCGGAGCGCCGCAAGCAGGCCCTCGCGGCTGAGGCCGTGGTCGCGCAACAAACGGCCCGTCACCCCATCGTCTTCCAGCATGGCCAGCAGCACATGCTCAACGCTCATATAGTCGTCTTTCAGTTCCCTGGCTGCATCTTCAGCGCGGGTGAGGACCTGGGATAAGCGCTGGGTGACGTACACTTGGTCCGGGCCACTGGCCGGACCGGACACCTGCGGCATACGCTTCAGCGACTTTTCAAGCTCAGCGGTCAGCGCATCGAGGGACACCCCGGCCTGGTTGATAAGAGCCGGGACAACGCCGTCGGAAGATTCCGTCAAGGCCGCCAACACATGCTCAACATCCACCCCCTGGTGATTGCGTCGGGTTGCCAGCGCCTGGGCCTGGCGTAGCGCTTCCTGCGATTTTTCGGTCAAGCGATTGATATCCACGCTGCCCTCCTTCCTCCAGCCGTTTCCGGTGTTTTTAACTGGCTGTGACTCTTGACTGTCAAAAAGGTAAGACTGATTGGGGGCGTGTCAAGGAGCCGGGCAACCCCCTGGGGTTGCCCCTGCAAAAAGCCCTGTCTCCTCTCCCCGGAGGGGAGTCCGTCTACTTTTTAATCGAAGATATCTGGGGGGAGCTGGAACACATGGATAATGTTCCTGAGCATCCGCACGGGGATTTCCGTCTTGTTCCCGTGGTACGGGATCGTACTATGGATTTCCCTGCCAGCAATGTCAGGGTGGTAAATCATACGGTGGCTTCCCTTCCCGCGTGTCACGTGAATGAAAAACCGGCGATCATACCCACGGAGACGGCGAACAACCTCGGCATATTCCCGAGACCGGATGGCGGGTCCAGCTAGGCGGTGACAGGCTCAAACGTTTCCGACCGTGGTTCCGGGAGGGGGATGTTCCCGACCCGCAGATGTGTCAACGACTCCTCCCGATGAGCGAGCTTGCCTTTCAACGCCTCTCGTTTGGCATCCGCATACATCGTGAAGTACTGGGGCTCCGCAGGGATGAAGATATTGTCCAGGGTGTCATGCTGGACCGCGAATGTCACCTGCGTCACAATGGCGTCATACAAGTCCTCCAGGGCTTTCTCGAAGGTCTCTCCATACCCCATAAGACTCATTTCCAGGGCAATCGCGCACCAGGAAGCATCGTCTTCCTGTATACCAAGCACGTTGAGATTCAGTTCCAATTTCAGGTCCATCGCAGACCCCTCCCTGTGCACTCATGGTCCTTCTGAGAGGCGAGGGACGAAGAGGTCGGTGGTCATTTCATCCACCCTATTTTTGCCTCTTTACTCGTCCATCTCTCATGCCTGTGCACAAAATCATCTTCCGGCTGTCCGTTCAATGTCTGAGGGGGGATTGACCGACCGCAACCCCTTCAACTCCGCTCCTCCTGAGCGGAGCGGAGCGAAGTCGAAGGACGCTCAGGACGAACGGGGGGGCTGGATTCCTGCTCGCGCAGGAGCGACGGGCGACTGCACAGCAGCGTCATCTGTCCTGGAGCCTGACCTGCACGTGAGGCGGGGGTGAGGGGGCCGGCCGGCCATCCGTAGGGACCGCCCCCCCAATACGCAACACACGTCCCGGACGGGGATCAAAGGGGCTTTACCGCCCATCATAGGGGCGGGGCGCGTTTACCCGACGGCTCTTTCTTTTCGATCCATCAGCGCCACGACTTTAGGCGACTTCGTTTCCGCTGCCCAGCTCGTCATGCGCTGCACGGCTTCAATCATATCGCCGCACCAGCGCTCGATAAAATCGGCCGGGAGATCGCGGTCGAGCGGAATCTCCTCACTCGCGGTGAGGGCTCGCGCGCCGTCAAAGCCGACATAGGCAATCCGGGCGGTGAGTTCCTCCCGCGGGCGCTGAAAGGCCGCCCCAGGCAGAACGGCCACACCCGTATCGCGCAGGAGCGCCTCACACAGAGAGTCACTATCCGTGATCCCACGCTGCGCCAGCCGCTCGGCAAAAGGGGAAAAATCCGGGAAGAGATAAAAAGCGCCAACCGGTGCATGCACCCGGACGCCAGCCGCCTGAAGAATCTGCGTACAGCGCTGGCCCAGGTCCAACAGAATGCGACGGACGTGCGAGAGATAGCGCTCGATCCCGATGCTGGCCTGAAACGCCCGAGTGGCCGCATATTGAATCGGGGCGCAGACCGACGTATAGGTCTCGCTGGCCACGGCCGCCATCGCTTCCATCAGCCAACTCAAGTCTGGCGGAAAGGTAAACGTCCCGAGCCGCCAGCCGCCGGCGCCACACCATTTGGACAGCCCGGAGCTGATGATGGTTCCTTCCGGATAGAAGCGGGCGACGGATACGTGCGCCCCCTGGTGATGCAGTTGGCCATAAATTTCATCCGACAGCAGAATCACCCCGAACCGCCGCGCGACCGCGGCCAACTCTTCGAGTTCGTGCGCCGTATAGCTGCCCCCTTCGGGGTTGCCGGGATAATTCAAGACCAGAATACGCGGCCGGTCCGGATCGGCTTTGCAGATAGTTTCCAGGCGCTGAGGGGAGACGCGCCAGTTCTCTTCAAACGTGGTCGGGATCAGATTGACGGTGCGACCAATAATGCGAGCCTGCGGAATATAGGACACCCAGGCCGGAGAGGGCACGAGTAATTCGCCATAAAAAGTCAACTGCAAGAGGAACAGGAGTTCTTTTGAGCCGGGCCCGACCAGGACCCCCTCGGGACGGGCCTGCACGCGGTCTTTGTGGCGATGAAACTCCGCCACCGCTTCCCGCAGGGCGGGCAGACCGGCGACGGGCAGGTAAGCGTCTTCGTGGGCGTGCAGTCGGAGCGCGCTCACCACTTCGGACGGAATGGGAAAGGGCGACTGGCCCAGCCCGAGTTTATAGACGCGCCGCCCCGCGCGGCGGAGATCGTTACTCCGCGCATTGATCGCTAAAGTTGCTGATTGTCCAAGCCCCCTCACATTGAGATTGAGGCTGCCACATCGGTGATGACCCTGAGTCTCCACTGCATCCACCTCCCCGCCGGCCCCGTCCTTGTCTCACGGTCGCTGCGCTTTGCGCGCGTTCCTTTCAGAGTACCGCATGTCTCGGGGGGATACAAATATGAGCGGATTTCGGGTACTGGCGGTGTTTGGCTGCTGTTCAACTCGGGGGTGACGCTGTTTCGGAAATATTGTTAAGTACTCAAACCCAATGCGGACATATTTCGCGTTTACCAGCGCCACCCCCGTGCTCGTCACGACCCTCATCATCACGGTGACGTTGCTCGGCTGGGTGTTTCCCGCCGTGCCCGTCGATGGCGAGTCATTGGACGGAAAACCCGGCTATACCTACGAGGAAGCCCTGGCGGCCCTCAAAGGCTATGGCCCACAAGGCCGATGGGTGTATGCCTGGGCCAGCATGACGCTCGATACGGTGCTGCCCGTAGTCTATGCGAGTTTCTTCGCTGGCCTCGTGTATCGACTCCGACCGAAAGCCTCCCTGTGGTGGCTGGCCTACCTGCCGGTCGCGGTCGGCGTGGTTGATGTGTGCGAAAATGTCCAAATCGTGCGCCTGCTCATGCAGTATCCCGACATCTCCGCCGCACAGGTCGCGAGCGCATCATTCTTCACCCTGTCAAAACACGCCGGGTTCATCCTGTGCGTGGCGCTCGCTGTCATCCTGATGGCGAATACGATACGCGAGCGTATGTGCCAGAACCGGGGCTAGAGCAGTTTTCACCGTAGTGTAGCGGACGGGCAACCACAGGGGGTTGCCCCTACAGAGATCATTCCCTCTCCCCTGGAGGGAGAGGGCCAGAGCCTGCCCCGCACTTGATGCGGGGGTGAGGGGGCCAGGGGGCTCGCTCCTCGGGAGAGCACCTCGCTACAGCAGAATGAAAACTGCTCTGGAACACCTCTTGCAGCGCACAGCCTGAGCCCCAAACCCCGCCAAAACTCCGCGAAAGTCGGCCGCGAATCGGAGTCAAACGTCGCGATAGGGGAAACGCTGCGCCCCTCAATACTTCTTCTGCCATAAAATATGGGCCTCGCTGCCTCCTCCCGAACTGGAGGACGTATCGATCTGCCAGTTCGGGCTGAGCTGATATTCCAGAGAGACCTTGCGCTCGCCTTTCTTCGTCAGGTCATGGGCAACGGACACCTGTAAGCCCTTGGGCAAAGAAAAGCCAAAGCCGACCGTCCCGCCGGTCATATTCAGATTCGAGAGCTTGAGCCCGGCCCCCAGCCGCTCCAGCCCAAGCGCTTGAGAGACCGACTCGCCAATCTTGGCCGCGGCGTAACCGCTTGTGAGCGCCAGGGCCTGCTTCTCCAGGTCCAGCTTTTCGCCCTGCTCAAGGGCGCTGGCCGGCTTGCCAAACAGCAGGACGGCCAGGATATCGGCGTGTTCCAATTCCGGCCGGCTGCGTAAGACGAGGGCCGGCTCGTCCGCGGTTCCCCGGACAAGGACTTCTACCAGATGGTCAGGCGCCTGGTATTGGGCCACAATGTCCAGGCTCGGATTGATTTTTCTGCCCCCGGTGAACTGCACCTTGCCCCCATCCAGGCTGAAACGGCGGCCCTGAAAACCGGCCCAGCCCTGAACCACCTTGATATCCCCGACCAGGCGGGGCTCTGCCCCAGGCTCTTTCGTCACGACGACCTCGCCAGTCAGGTCAACGCTGGCGTTGGCGTGCTTGATCCGGGTATCTCTGTGAACCCGGACCGTCATATCCATGGTCGCCTCACGGGCGGCCTGGTCCTCACGTTCTCTGGCCGCGGTCTGCTCGGCCAGAGAACGGGCGCTCTCGCCAACCGGGATAATGAGAATCGTGTCGTCCCGACTGACCGGTCGGCTGTCGAGAAAGGCCAGGTCCGGGCGCAGAGTGGCCCGCAGGACTTCCACTGTGCCACTCAGATGGGGAGCCGTGAGGGCTCCGGATATTTTGACCGCCGCGCCGACTTCGGCCTGATACTGCCCGGTCTGAATAACCGGCCACTGCTCAGCAGTCAGCGCGACCTCAAGGCCCTGCGGTGTGTAATCGCGTAAGCTGATGGCTCCCTGCCCGGTAATCCGGCCTTTTCCAGAGACGGCGGAGATGTCCTCAATGCGAATCACCTCGGGGCGAGCGACCAGCGTCAGGGTCGCCTCGGAGATTGTCGTCCCGAGCGGAACGACCGTTACCCGGCCGTTGCGGAGCGCGATTGTTCCGTGTGGGAACAGGCCGGTCAGCGGTCCCTGCACGGCCATATCAACATGCAGTTCCCCGGCAATATCCCTGGCCCCTTTGCCGCTCAGGGCGTTCAGAAAAGCCAGGCTTAATCCGCTGGAGCGCGCCCGAGCGTCGAGGTCTCCCAGGATTCCGGTGGTGAACCCGTTGTGCCAGTGCAGGGCCAGCGGCAGGGTCCCGGTGGCCTGCACCGAATGCTGCCTATCCTGCTCAAAGGTCAGCTCGAGGCTGGCCCGCTCGTCCTGATAGGCAAACGAGGACGACAGCCCGTGATAGGGCTGTTCAACGATGTGCAAGGGATCGATGGCGAGGCTGCCCTTGATAATCGGGGCCTCGGCAGTCCCGGAGAGCCGAATCTGCGTAGACAGCGTACCCGTCACGTTCGGCATATCCGGGACGAGCCCGTGCAGCCCGGCGATGGCAAACTCTTCGACCCGGACCTGAAAATCCTGTGCGCCGTGCGTTGAGACGCGCCCCTCCAAGGAAATCCGTTGATCCCCGTGCCTCAGTTGCAGGGCCTCAACTGCTATTGCCCCGGTCTGCTGCGTCACCGTGGCGGGTTCTCCCAATTCCCAGACACCACTGGGCAGCGCCAGCGCCAGCGCCTTCACGGACACACTCAACCGGTTGGGTCGTTGGACAATCTGCGTGTCCAGAGCGTGTTTTCGAGACGCACTATCCGTTGCGTGAACCGTCATCTGCACCCCAGGAACCTCTTCGTGCGTCAACTCCAGTTGGGCCTCAACCGATTGCAGTTCAAGCCCGGCATCCAGTCCGGCCAAGGCAATCTCTATACTTCCGGTCGGCCACGGTTCACCTCCGGTCAAATCGTACTCGACCGTTCCTTGGTTCAGCGCATTGCCTTGCAGCGCCACCGCGCGCGCCTGCCCGGACCCGGAGACGGTCAGTTTGCTCAGACTGCCCTCGGCTTGACCCGTCAGCGTAAGCTGACCTGCTCCCTTTTGGCCAGCCAGCGCCAGCCACGGGGCCAGGTCGGAGACCTTGAGCCGGTACGACAGCTTCCCTCTCTCCGCTAAGGTCGTCCCCAGTTCCCCCCGCACCGCGAGGCTGGCCGACTGGGCTTTGAGATGCACGTCGGCAATATCCACCCTGCCGTCGGCCACCGAGGCGTCAAAACGGCCACTGCGTATCGCTATGGGGCCAAGGCTCGAAGGGCTCAGCGTGAACACGGCCCGGGCCTCCAGGCTGGACGGGTCTATCCCTCTGCCCTGCACCGTCCCGGACAGATTGAGGTCGCTCGTCATGACCGGAGGTGTGGCGGCTTTTGCCGGCGTTCCGTTTCCCGGTTCCGCACCAGGAACTATTTTTTGCAGGTCAAGATGCTCAACCGCCAGGGCGAAAGTATACGCCAGTTCGTCCGCAAGCTGGATTTCAGCATTCCAGTTGGCCTGACCTGATTGCGCGGCAATCGTCCCGGCAAGCTCGCCCACCTGCTGCTTGACGCTCCCGGTCAGCCCCACCTCGCCGACCTGCCACGCTCCAATACGAAGGGCTTGGCCCCGGACGACAGCGTTGCCGGTCAGGCCGGCCATATCGGCCCCCTGCCCGGCCAGTTCCAGGCGACCCTCAAAGACACCCCCCAGCGCTTCGTCACCCCGCAGCTTCGTCAGGTCAAAATGAGAGAAGGCAACCGAGCCGGCGTATGCAGCTTCGCTCTGGCTCAGGTCGGCCCGCACCTGCCCTTTGAGTTCAGCGTCCGCGACTGCCAGCCGGAGGTCGGTGTGCAGGTCAGCCAGTTCACCCACAACACGGACCTCTCCAGACAGCGCCGCCTGGACCGGCCAGCCGGGAATAACCGTAGCCAAGTCAGCCGCGGCCAGCTGCTGAATGGCCAGTGTTCCGTCCAGTGTCAGCGGGTCCAGAGCGGCGACCTGGCCGCTCAACCGCAGCCGGGACCGCGCTGAGGTGATATCAATATGCGGGATGTCAATGGAGAGATTATCCAGGTCGCCGTGTACCGACACCGCCGCGACAAGAGACAGCGGCGGAGCCGGGGCCGCCGCAATACGGGTCGCCAATCTGTCACACACAAGCTGCAACCGACCGCCTTCCAGCGCGGCCCGGGCCTCAAGGGTCAGGTTGTGCAAACGATACGGAGCATGGCCGGCAAGAATGAGCTCGACCGTCGCGTTATGGATGGTGATAGCGCCGAGGACAAGACCAAGCCCCGGCGAAGGGCCGGCCTCCTGTGTCGTGTCCGGCCCTGTTGTTTCCGGCTCTGTTATTTCTGGCCCTGTTGTTTCCGGAAGAAGGGCGCGAACCAGATTCCACGTGCCGGCCTCGTCCTGGCTCAGTCGGACGACAGGCTCGTATACGTCCACCTGTGTCAGGCTCAGCTGACCCTTGAGCAGCGGGCGAAGCGCATACCCGACGGTCAAGCGGGGAATGCGCACGACCTCCTCTTCTGCGTAACGCACGACCAGGTCGGTGAGTCGAAGGCCCCGCCACACCGACCCGTCCAGACCGCCCAGGCTGACCTCGCCGGGCAGCGCGGTGTTCAGGGTCGAGACGAGCCGGTCGTGCAGGAGGTGCTGAAACTGAGCAGTCCGCACGAAAAGCAGCGCCCCAATAATGAGCAGAGCGCCCAGGCCCCCGACAATCAGCGCCACCCGCCACACGTACCGCACCCGCTCTCCCTCCCTCAAAAAGATTGTCCAATACCGAAATGGACCCGCCACGGCGCATCATCGTCCGCGGGGTCAATGGGAAAGCCGATATCGAGCCGCAGCGGTCCGATGCCTGAGGCATAACTCAGCCCAAAGCCGGGCGCAAATTGCAGGCTGTCAACCGGAATATCGTAGCGCTCAAGCGAGAGCTGACCGAAATCGAGGAAGACCGCGCCGGCCAGTTCACGCCATAAGGGCCGGCGCAGTTCGACCGACCCTTCGATCATACTCAGTCCCCCGAGCGGGTCGTCCGCAGCATTCAGCGCCCCAAGTTTACGTCGGCCATAGCCCCGCACACTCCCATCGCCCCCGACGTAAAAGCGCTCGGACAGGGGGATATTACGCGCTGAGCCGAAAAAGTCGCTCAGGCCCAGTTTCAGGCGGGAGGCCAGCACAATATCCCAGCCGAGACGCTGATAGTGCTTGGCCTCAGCCGTCAGAGTAAAGAATTTGTAATCGCCGCCCCAGACGGTCCCGGCTTGATTGGCAACCACGGACAGCATCCCGCCCTGGGTCGGATTCAAGGGGTCTTCAGTCGTATCCCAGACCAACCCAAGAGTCGGGCCGGACAAGAGGCCCTCGCGTCGCAGACCCTCCAGGGCCCGGATGGTGGAACTGCCGACCTGGTTGAATTTCAGAAACTCGACTCGATACCCAATAAAGCCGGAGAAGGTGGGAGAGAAGTGGCGCTCGATACGCGGACGCAGACGGGAATAATTGAGCAGATACGTGTCTTCGTCCTCCTGCCCTTGCTGGATATCGCTGCGCAGCAGCGTGTCATGGTCGAGAAAATAGGGCTGCACGAACGTGGCGCCGAGAGAACGCTGGATGGCGGACAAGCGCAGTTCCGCAGACAGGCGGCGACCGCCGCCCAACCAGTTCCGATGCTGCCAGGCGGCCCGACCGATAAACTCCTCGTCCGTACTATAGCCGGCCCCAAGCCGAATGCGGCGCGGCTCCTTCTCGGCCACCCGGATACGGATGGGGACCTGACGCGGCTGCTCGTCCTCCTGCTGGAATTCCATCCGGACCGAGTCGAACAGGTCCAGGTTCAGAATGTTCTGGCGCGCCCGCTCAATAGCCGCCAGAGAAAACGGCTCACCGGACGCATAGGGCAATTCTCTGCGCACGAGTTGCGGGTCAACCTGCCGCGTGCCGGCAATATCGCTTGTCCCGAATATGGTCGGCGGCCCCGGCGCAATGGAGTACGCAACCCGCGCCTGCCGGCTGTTCAGGTCCACCTCGGCCTGGCGCTCGATTTCAACCCAGGCATGACCATGCTGAAGAAAAACCTGGCGCAGCGCCGTATCGGTCTGCACATAGGCTGCCTCGGTAAAGACATCACCGGACTCAAGCGGGAGCCGCTCGGGCAGCGCCACCCCGGTCTGGGCTTTTGTTCTGACATCGACGCTCAGCGCTCCAACCGTCACCGGCTTGTTCTCTGTGATCCGTATCGCCAGGGCCACGCTCCCCCGCGCGTCATCAGCGCGCAGCGCATACGTCACCTCAGCCTGATAATAGCCCTGGGTTTCATAATAGTGTCGCACCCGTTCGAGGTCTCGCTCAAACGTAACGGGGTCAAAGAGCGGCTTCTGTTTCCACGGCATATACCAGGGCCGGGTTGTGGTTTGCAGCTCAGCCAGCAGCGTGTCCGTATCGAACCGCTCATTGCCGGAGAGCGCGACCGACTCGACCCGCCAGGCGCGGTCCGGGTCGAGTTGTTCGAGCGAGCGGGCAAAAGCGGCCTCTCCATTCCAACCCAGCAGCCAGACGAGGCAAAAAAGGGCTCTGCCGGGCACATACCGGCAACGCTGTTTCCTGCGCGGCTGCGTCATAGCGAGCGCCAGAAAACATGGGGGAAGAAAGTGGTCAAGGCCGTTCATAGTCCAAAGAGTCAGCGGTCGCCAGGGAGCGAAGCGTGACCCCCTCAAGGGCCTGCTCAACCGCCTGCTTGCGCCGGTCAAGCAGGGCCGCAATGCTGTCTCCGCCGGCAGTTGGGGCCGGCCCGGGCGAGTGCAGACTGTCCAGCACCCGCGCGACCGCAATCTGCTCGGGCGGACGGCCAGGGACTATACCCTCTGGCTCAACGGTCTGCAACAGCAACCCTTTTTCCAGCAGCGTGTCAATCAGCGGCTCCAGCACGGAGAGATGAACGCGCATATGCTTGGCCAAGTCGGCCACCGACCACGGCGCTTGTTCGGCGAGATAGCGCCGCGTAATTGCAACCAGGGCGGTCAGCGCCAGGCGCTCCTGCGACAGCGGGGTTTTGCCGTCCAGTTCAGCCCGGTAGGCGCTCGGATATTGATGAAAACAGGCGACCTCAGCCCCCACCAGAATAATCAGCCAACTGGCGTACACCCAGATAAAAAAGAGCACCAGAATGGCAAAACTCGAATAGACGGCCGCGTAGCGCGCGGAGCCGGCAATAAAGGCCGCAAAGCCGACCCCGACCAACTGCCATAAAACAGCCGCCACCACCCCGCCCAGCAGCGCCGCACCAAAGCGCACCGCCGTATTGGGCACAAAGACGTAGAGAAACGTGAAGGCAACACATAAGAAGGCGAACGGCATCAGCTGCGTCGCCACAACAATGAGCGGGCCCAGCAGCTCGTTGGCAATCATATACTGCACCACCGTATGACTCTGGGCCGAGGCAATCACGGTCAGGGCCGTAAAGACCAGGACCGGACCGACCAGGACCACACTCAGATAGTCGCTGCATTTCTTACCCCAGGTCCGGGAACGGCGCACCTGCCAGATAGCGTTGAACGAGTCTTCAATTTTGCTGATGAGCGAGACCACGGTATAGAACAGGGCCGCCACCCCGACCGCGCCCAGCACCCCGACGCGCAAATTGCTCACAAACTCCAGGACGCGCCGGGTAATTTCGGTGCCCTGCTCGCCCAGCGGCTCCAGGGCTTGAGCCAGTGACGGCTCAATGAGATTGTGTACGCCGAATGCCTTGAGCACGGCAAACATGACCGCCAGGAGCGGCACCAGGGCCAAAAGGGTCACATAGGTCAGCCCCATGGCCCGCAGGCTGAGGGCGTCGTCCTGGACTTTTTTTTGGACAGCGGCAAAAAAGGCATAAGCGCGTGGCAACCCCTGTATGAGAGCGCTCCACAGGTCTTGGGGAGCGAAACCCTGGGCTTTTTTGACGCGAGACTCCTGGTTCATGCGGCGGTCTGTCCTGAGGCAGGTGGTCTGTCCTGAGACAGGTGAATGTGTACGGTCTATTGCAGGCTCAAACACTATGAAAATCAAGGGCGGACGGCCCAACACTCAACAACGGTCCCTCATTGAGAGAAACATGGCATGAGCAACTCCAACACAACCGCGCAACTCTTGCTCTTCTGCGGGATTTTCTCCAGTGTCTGGGCGGCGTCTCCCTGCACGGCCCAGAGTGTTCCTTCGTTCTGGCAGCGTGAAACGCTGACCGGAGACTGGGGGGCGCTCCGCACCAGGCTCGAAGAGACCGGCCTGACGGTTGAGGGAGTGTACACCGGCGAGACCTTTTCGAATATCGGCGGTATCCGGCAGAAAACGGTCTACCTCGACAATGCGGCCTTGAGGCTGAGCCTGGACGGCAACGTATTGCTCGGCTGGCCGGGGATGCGGCTGTTTGTCCATGGCCTCGGCAATCAGGGTGGCGACCCGAGTCGTTATATCGGCGACGCGCAAATCGTGAGCAATATCGAGGCGTTTGATACCTGGAGGCTGTACGAGGCATGGGTCGAACAACAGCTTTTTGAGGAAAAGCTTTCCCTCCTGGCCGGCCTGTATGACCTGAGTAGCGAGTTTGATTTCATCCGGACTGCTCAACTCTTTCTCCATAGTTCCTTTGGCACTGGCCCTGAGTTCTCCCTGAGTGGGAAGAGTGGCCCCTCGATTTTCCCCACCACCGCCTTGGGATTCAGAGTCCGCGTCCAACCCGCTCCACACATATATGTCCAGACAGCTATTATGGACGGCGTTCCAGGAGACCCGCAGGACCCCGAAGGAACCCAGATTATCCTGGATAGTGACGACGGGCTACTGGTGGCAACCGAAATGGCCTACCTCGTTGGCGGAGAGGAGACCTCGCCTGTTCCGTACGGCAAATACGCACTGGGTGGATGGGCGTATAGCACGGCTTTTGACGATGCGCTCTCCACGGCCGGCCCTGGTCAACCGAGGGCGTCGCAAGGGCACGTTTGGCCTGTATGGCTTCGCCCGAGCAGACCGTTTGGCGTGAACACCAGGACCCGTCCCAGGGGCTGGCGCTATTCCTCCGTCTCGGTATCGCCGACTCGCGGGTCAACCGTTTTGGCCTGTATACGGGCCTGGGGCTGGTGTATACGGGCCTGTTCCCGTACCGTGCTGAGGACCGGCTCGGCTTGGGGATAGCTGCGCTGCACAAGCAGTCAGCGTTTCAGACGGGCGCGGAGAATGGCCGGACAGCCAACGGCCCAGGCGGAGGTCGCCTGTGAAGTGACGTATCGAATCGGAATTTTGCCGTGGCTGACCGTGCAGCCTTCGCTCCAGTACGTTATCAATCCCAATACGGAAAAGGCGATTCCTGATGCCCTGGCCATCGGCTTACGATTTGAAATTCTCCTGTAGGACGTGTGATGCAAATGAACTGGTCCGGCGGTGTGGCCCTCACCCCCAGCCCCTCTCCCAGAGGGAGAAGGGCTTCTTTTTTCCCTCTCCCCTGGAGGGAGAGGGCTGGGGTGAGGGGGCGGCTGGACCGCCCAGGGAGCCGGCGACACAATACGCAGCACACGTTCAGGAGGCGAGAGACCCGAATCTGACGGGTCGGAAGCGTGGAAATCGTACGCCGGGAGGAGTAGGCGGTGGGCGCATCGTATAAGCGGGCCACCATATACCAATTCTCCACGGGACCGACAGTCCCACTCCCGCTGGCGCTGGTACACTTCGCAGCCAACGACAGTAAGTAATCTGCTATTCTCGTGGGAGAGGCATTCATTTCTGCTACACTGCGCGTATGCCTGAAGTCGCATATCTCAAAGACTTGGTCATTGTGCTTGGGGTGGCGGTGGCGGTCGTCACCCTCCTGAGGCGCGCTCACTTTCCCTCAATTGCCGGGTTCATTCTGACCGGAGCGCTTGTCGGGCCGACCGGCCTCGGGCTCATCGACGACGCCCATCATGTCGAGGTTCTGGCCGAAGTGGGCGTCGTGCTCCTGCTCTTCGGGATCGGGCTGGAGCTCTCCCTCGACCGTCTCCAGCGTCTGTGGAAAGTCATCCTGCTGGGCGGGGGGCTGCAGATCGCCCTCACGGTTGCGTGCACGGCAGTGTTAGCCATGTGGTTCGGACTGTCGCTCGGCCCCGCGCTCTTCCTGGGCTGTGTCGTCGCGGTCTCCAGCACGGCCATCGTCTTGCGGGCGCTTTCCACGAGCGGCGAACTCGAAGCGCCGCACGGCCGCCTGGCGGTCGGCATCCTCGTCTTCCAGGACCTGTGTGTGGTGCCGATGATGTTGGCCGTGCCCTACCTGGCGGGAGAAGGGGGCGCCATCGGAGACATTGGCGTGACGGTCGGCACGGCCCTCATGGTCCTCGTGGGGGTGTTGCTCGCCGCGCGCCGCGTCGTCCCCCGCTTGCTCGCCTTCGTGGCCCGGACGCGCGAGCGCGAACTCTTCATTCTGAGCGTCTTTCTCGTGTGCTTCGGCACGGCCTGGGCGTTATCGATGGCGGGCATCTCACTGGCCCTCGGGGCGTTTCTGGCCGGCCTGGTCGTCGCCGGCAGCGAGTTCCGGCACCAAGCGATGTCGGAGGTGATCCCGGCCCGCGAGGTCCTGGCCAGTCTGTTCTTCGTGTCGGTCGGCATGCTGCTGAATGTGGCGGACATCGGCGCGCAGCTGATAGCGACCGTCGGGCTCCTGTGCGTCATCCTGGTCGGCAAGTTCGCGATTATTCTCGGCACCGCGCTGCTCCTCCGCCTGCCCTTGCGCGTAGGCATCCTGTCCGCCGCCACCCTGTGCCAGATCGGGGAATTCTCCTTCGTGCTCTTGAACGCCGCCTCTGGAACCGACCTCCTCCCCGCCGCGCTTGCCCATAATCTACTGATGGCCATCGTCCTCTCCATGCTGCTGACGCCACCGGCCATTGCGTTTGGGCCACACCTGGTCGGCGGTGCGGCGTATGTGCCCTGGCTGAACCAACTCTTGGGGGCAGAACCGCCCGGCATCGATCTGCCCGAGCCGCCCAGCGGCCATGTCATCGTGGCCGGCTATGGTCTGACGGGTCAACGCGTCTGTCGGGCCGTGCGCGGGATGGGCTTGACCTATGTCGCGGTTGACCGGAACCCGGACAAAGTCCGCGCGGCCCACGCCGCCGGCGACCGGGCGGTCCTTGGGGACGTTGCGCAACAGGAGGTGCTGGAGGAACTGGGCTGCCGGCAGGCCCGTCTGGTGGTCGTGAATATCAACGACACAAAGGCCGCCGAATCCGCCGTTCGTACGGTGCGGGCGACCGCTCCGCACGTCGCGGTGATCGCCCGAGCCCCGTACGAGATGGACAGGGACATGCTGCAATCCGCCGGGGCGGCCGAGGTCATTACGGCCGAAGCCACGGCGAGCGAAGCGATCGTGGCAACCTGTCTGGCGGCTCTGCGCACGACACGGCCACCGGCCTAAGCATAAAGCTCTCGGCCCGGGCTCTCGGAGGGTGCCCCCTGCGCACCAGGAAGCTGGGGCATGGGATGCACCCTACGGAAGGGAACGGCTGGCGATACGGAATCGTCAATTCCTCCAGCGTTCTTCTTTTACCGCGACAATGGCGCGTCCCACTTGTGTTCCGCAGAATTTTCGCCTACCCGAATGGAGCAAGGAGGACACTATGGAAGAACACATCACCTTTCCGGTTGGCGCGGGCGATACGGTCATCACCCTGGAAGGTCTCCTCTCGGTCCCACACCCGGCCCCCGCCCTGGGAGCGGTGCTGTGTCATCCCCATCCGCTCTACGGGGGCGAAATGCACAACAACGTGGTGTCAGCCTTAGCCCACGCCTTCCAAAAGGAGAATATCGCCACGCTGCGCTTCAATTTCCGGGGGGTTGGACGCAGTGAGGGCAGCCACGACGAAGGCGTGGCCGAATGCGAGGATGTGAAAGCGGCGGTCACCGCTCTCCTGGACCGGCAGCCCGTCTCGACCGTCGTGGTGGCCGGCTACTCGTTCGGCTCGATGGTGGGCCTGCAAGCCGGGGCGCAAGACGACCGCGTCCACCGCCTGATTGGCGCGGCTTTCCCGCTTGGCTTGCGTGACCCGGCGTTTCTTATGAACGTGACCAAACCGATCCTGCTCGTCAGCGGCGACCGGGACACCTACTCCCCCATCCCCGACCTGACCGAACTGGTTGCAAAAATATCCGCCCCAAAGCAGCTCGAAACCATTAGCGGCGCGGACCATTTCTTTATGGCCAGAGAGGGCGAAGTCGCCCAGGTCGCGGTCTCGTTTCTCCAGCAGACCTAGAGCAAATCATGATTCTGCGTAGCCGCCCGTCATTCCTGCGCAAGCAGGAATCCAGGTCTCCCGCCCCTCGGCCTCTGGATGCCGGATCACAGCCTGCCCCGGACACGAGCCGGGGTCCGGCATGACGAGCATACTAGAGCGGTTTCCTCCGTGGTGGAGCGAGGGGCTCTCCCGAGTTCCGTAGGGTGCATCCCATGCACCACCTTTCCCCGGTGCGCAGGGCGCACCGGGGAAACGCGCGGGGGCCGGTGGACGCTACACTGATGTGAATTTTGCCCTAGCGATACTCTGCCAATCCGTTCTATGCGTCTGATTTTTCAGGCGCTATCGCCTCGCCTTCATCACCCTGGGCCAGGCGCAGCCGCACCTGGGTTGCCCGGCCACCCTGCTCCTCAACAACCTCGGCAATAGCGTTTCGGAGCCGAACCCGGTCGCCGACCTTGAGCAGCCGGTTCAAGCGGCTGACCAGCAAGCCCGACAGCGTGTCCACGTCGGGCGCATACAGATCAAGACCCAGCTCCCGGTTCACTCGTTCGATCGGCAACTGTCCGCTCACCGTGAAGACATCGGCCCCTTCGGGCACGACCTCCGGCGGCTCGCTGTCAAACTCGTCCTGTACGGCGCCGACGATCTGCTCGACCACGTTCTCCATGGTAATGACGCCGACTACCGAGCCAAACTCATCGTCCACCAGGGCCATCTGCTGGTGGGTGCTCTGCATCTCTCGCAAGAGCCGGCTGATCGGCAGGGTCTCGGGGATATGGCGGATAGGCCGCGCAACCGACCTGAGCACGCCATCGTCGCCCGCCAGACCCAGCAGGTCTTTGACGTGGACCAGCCCGATCACCTCGTCCAGTGAGCCGATGCACAGCGGAAAGCGCGTGTGGCGCGTGTCCTTGGCGACTTCCAGGCATTTTTCAAGTGACCAGTGCACATCGAAGAACACGACGTCCCGGCGGGCGACCATCACCTGGCGGGCCAGCATATCGTCAAAATGAAAAACCGCGTTGAGGAGTTGCAGTTCCGAGGCGGAGAGTTCACCGGCCTGGCGTCCCAGATGAATATCGGCCCGAATCTCGTCCTCCGTGACAGCCGGCACCCCCAGGCCGCCGGTAAAGAAACCGGAGAACGCCTGCGTGACCCGAATGAGAGGGGAAAAACCCTTCTGCATCAGCGTCAGCGGCCAGACAATCAGATGCCAGATGGTGCGCCAGTGCGTCGCCCCATACGTCTTGGGAAGAATCTCGCCGACAAACAGAATGGCAACGGTCAAACCGACCGAAAACGCCGGCACCCAGGCCGAGCCCAACACCTGCGCGGCGTACATCCCGCACAGGGTGGCCCCAGCCGTGTTCGCAACTGTGTTGAGTATCAGGATCGCCGAGGTCGGGCGGGCGATATGCGCCTTCATGGCGATGAACCGCTCGGCCAGACGGGCGTGTTTCCCCTCTGCCCGTTCGGCCTCAAGCGACCCGACCCGGGTCGAGTACAGTGTCGCCTCGAACAGCGAGCACAGGCTCGATATCAGAACCGTCAACCCGGCAACCGCAAGCAGCATTGTCATCTCTGCCCCTCCGCTCTGCGCGTCCTCGTCATAAGAGTGCTGAAAACACAGTCGCCAGCCCAAGAAAACTGAAGAATCCAAAGACATCGGTGACCGTAGTCAGCACGATGGAGGAGGATTGGGCCGGGTCCTGTCCTATTCTCGCCAGGAGCACGGGGATCATGGCGCCCGCGACTCCGGCAATAGCCATCGACAGCACCATCGCCAGGCCGATGACGAACACCAGTCCAAGCGACCCGCTCCACACATAGACACCGCCACAGGTGACAAGCGCGACGCCCAGGCCGTTCGCCAGGCCGGCGGCGAACTCCTTGGTCACGACCTGGGGCCAGTGACGCAGGGTGATTTCGCGCAGGGCCAGCCCGCGCAGCACAACGGCCAGGGCCTGCGCGCCGGTGTTGCCCGACTGGCCGGCCACGACCGGCAGCAGGACGGCGAGGGCGGTGAACCGGGATATCGTCTCCTCGAAGAGCCCCACCACGGCTGCCGCCAGGAATGCGGTGGCAAGGTTGATCTGCAACCAGGGCAGGCGCTTGCGAATAGCGAAGCTGACCTTCGAGAGGGCCCGCTCTTCCTTGCTCGCGCCTGTGATGCTGACCAGGTCGGCGCTGAGTTCTTCTTCGACCGCTGACACCATTTCGTTGAGCCGGATGATCCCAAGCGGCTTGGTGTCATAGTCGATCACCGGGATGCTGGTCAGCTTGTGGCGCTCCATAGTCTCGACGATCTCTTCCCGCGTAGCAAATGCAGATACGGCAACCGGCGCTCCCTTGACTAAGGACAGCAGGGCCGTTTCCGACTCAGCCAGCACGACCTCTTGAATGGGAACGGTCCCGGACAAACGCCCATCGCGGTCCACGACCAACAGGTCAAGCACGCGCCGCCGCTGTCGTATCGACCGCAGCCGCTCCAGCGCCTCCTCGACTGTCATGTCAGGTCGAAAGACCGTGATGCGGGGATCCATGAACCGGCCAGCGCTGTCTGTGGGATACTGCATAAGGGAGTGCAACTCCCTCGCCTCTGTCCGCGCCAAGCCCGCAAGGAGATCGTCACAGCGCTGTGTATCGAGCCCACCCAGCAGCGCGCCGGCCTGGGGAGGGTCCAGATTGCGGAGCAGTTGCCTTCCATGATCGAGATCGATCTCCGCCAGAATATCCAGGGCCTTTGCCGGCGACAAACGCCGAAATGCTTCGATACAAGTCTCCGGCGCCACGTGGGAGAGCATCTCATCCATCTCGAATGGCGTTGAGGTTTCGAGATGATCGGCCGCTTCCTCTGGGTGGCGGGCAAAAAAATCCTGGACCAGCAATCGTTCGACTTCAAGGTTAGCTGTTGACATGGCGCGTCTCTCCCGGCTGATTGGCCACAGGGGAACCGGAACCCGACCCCCCGAATAGCTCACTGAGCCCGAGTGAGTAAAACTCACTGAGGGAAGCCAGCAGGTGCATGGCCGGAGGACGACTCTTCCGAGTCCCCAGATGTTTGAGGGTGTCGGCTCCAATAGCTCCCAGGAATGTCCCCTGCGAATCCACAACCGCAATGGGGTCCGGCGACAGTGGCCTGGCACCCAGGGCCTGAGCGCTGGCGTGGGCCGGCACCGCTGGCGCTGTATCCAGTTCCAAGGACCCGACGGGCGTATCGAGCCGGCTGCTGAGCAACTGGCCCGGCGTCACCGCGCCCATAAGACGCTGGGAGCGATTGAGCACGAAGAGGCGAGAAGCGACCGGGCCGTCGCTTTCGCTGAGACGGGCCAGGGCCTCTTCTACCGTGAGGTCGGAGTGGAGCGTGAGCGCCGACGGGTCAGCCAGCGCCCCGGCCGACTGAGCCGGATACCGCAGGGCTTGATCGAGCGACGCACGAGCGGTCGCTGAAAGACCCCCGAGCGCGTCTTCCCGGACCGCTGGTTCCAGTTGGCGGAGCAGCATGGCGGCAATTGACACTGGCAACTGCTCCACGAGCCGCGAACGCTCTCCCTCCGGCCAGTGTACGAGGCACGAACTGGCCAAGGCCGGAGCAAAGCAGGCAAGCACACCGGCAGCACTCTCGATGGGCGCCTCCTGCAAGGCGGCCACGATTTCACCTGGCGAAAATCCTTCCAACACCCGCGCCGCCTCTTCGGGGTGACGGTTCAGATGCACCTGCGCCATCCTTTGCGTAGCAGTCTGCATCAGTCCCTCCTCAGTACCACCGACACTTCGTCACAATACTTTCTGGCCGGGAGATGGACCTGACCGTCAGCCGCGTCAAGCACAATGGACGTGGGCGTGATTTCGCGCACCACGCCTTCAATGCCCGCCACGCGCACGACATCGCCGACTCGGTATGCCTTTGCCGCGTAGTAAGAGGCCATGATGTTGCTCACAATTGGCCCGGAGCCCAGGCTGAGCGAGAGCGCCACTCCCCCCAGGATTGCGGCAATCATGATGAGAATCGTTGTTGTGAAGAACCTGCTCTCCAGGCCGATTTCCTGCGCCCCAACGAGGAGGGCAACGACAAAAACGGCTATCTGAGCGACCCGTCCAAGAACGGGCGCGTACTCGACGCCGGCCGCCGCCGCCACCCGCGTGGTCCACCGATTGGCCAGAATTCCCGCGCCCAGGCCCATGAAGACGATCACGACCGCCAACAGGACGCGGGGCAGGTAATAGGCGATACTCTGCAACAAGTCGGTCACGACCGGTAGGGGCAGTTTGTCGAGCGCCGCCGCCACAAAGAACAGCAGCACGACCCAATGCACGAGCGTGCCGATGAGCCGCGGGGCGTCTTCGGTCAGCCTCGTTCCGCTCAGCCCTTCCGTCAGACGGAACTGTCGGTTGAGGCGGGCGACGGCCGCGGTGATAATTTTTCTCGTGAGGAAACGGGCAATCAGCGCCACAATCCAGCCCACGAACAGCAGGCCGGCCGCGCCCAGGGCAGCCGGCAGCATGGGAGCGAGACGCTCGGATATGGGCTCCAGGGCGTTCGCCAAATCAGAAAAACTCATGGCCCCTCCTGAGTATGAAATGCCTTGCAGGAATCAGAGACTCCGGCAGCAATGCGGGGGCAGGGAGCACGAGAGGCTACGGCTCCTGACGGACAATGCCCGAAACGCGATCAAAATCCGTGTCATAACTGAGGATTTCGGTAAGCCCCTGCTTTTCCATAGCCGCTCGCGCTTCTTTGACCTGCCGAGAGAGCTTCTTGAAGTCCTGCGGTTCCCCAGGTGAAGGCACTGAGCCATACGCGGACTCAAGCGTAAACCGAACCGGGACCAATTTGACTTCGTTCTCTCCAATCTCAAAAGCCACGCGATCACGAGGCTTGAGACCGAGCAGCCGTCTCACCTCGACCGGAATCGTGACTTGTCCCCGTTGGGTGATTGCAGAAACGAACTCTTTCATTATCCATTCTCCCTTACTGTGTAGATTGCCAATAGTATGAAAAACATCCGTATTCTTCAATCATACGCCCTTCGCACGGCTGCAAACGGCTGCTCCGCGCCCTCGGCCAGGACGGTGATGGTGTCCAGAGTCCGCCGCAGGTCGTGATTGTGCCGCTCGTACACCCGCTCGAAGACGCTCAGGTCTTGAAGATAGGTCAGATAGTGCAAGATGACCGCGTTATTGAGTTGCACGGAGGCAAAGTCGGAGGTTTGCGAAACACTCCCGGGCAGTTGGCGAAATTCTGCCTGGAGCTGGGTGAAGACATCTTTTCGCCGCACCAGCTTTTCCGCTGCGGGCAAGGCCGAGTCGTACAATTTCGTCAGCCGCTGCCGGGCCTGTTCGAGAAAGTGGGAAACGGCCAGCTCCTTTTCCCAGGCGGCGCGCAGGTGTTGGGTCAGGGTGTGGGTCTCCCCGTGCGCTTTGACAAAAAAGGCGAGAGCGCCACGATACCCGGCAAAATTGGCCAGCGATTCGTTAAAGGCCGTCTGCCCAGACAGATAAAACGTATTGTGAAACAGCTCGTGCAGCACGATATTGGCCAAAGTGACCCCATCATACCCCAACAGTTGGGGCAGGAGGGGGTCGGCAAACCAGCCCAGGGTGCTGAAGGCCGCTGCGGTCCGCATATAGGTGTCAAACCCCTGCGTCTCTAAACGCCGGGCTTCCGCGTCGGCCTGCGCGCTGTCAAAAAACCCCTTGTAGGCAACCCGGCCGACAATGGGAAACCACCAGGTATAGGCTTGCAGGCGCGTCCGGTGGGCCGCAGTGACTACATAAATGGTTGGCGGCGAGGGAAGCTCGGACAGGCTGCTATAACTCCCCCCAACCCGGAAGCCGAGGTCCTGCGCGGCAAAGGCCCGCACGCGCAGGACGAGCCGGAGTTTTTCCTGGGTGGACAGGTCAAGCTGACCGGGCTGCCGCAGGATGTCGGCAATCGGCCGGCGGTGCCACAGAATTTTTGCCTCTTCATAGCCGGCCCGCAGAATGTATAAGGGCGTGCAGGCCGGCAGCATACACAGGCTGACAAAAATAAGGACACGGACCAATATTTTCATGGTTTATTGAGCGCGCCTCCTCATTTCAGAACCCGGCAGTGGTTCAGTTTGCCCTTCCCCCTCACCCTTGCCCTCTCCCTCCAGGGGAGAGGGAGTCAACATTCCCTCCCCCTGGAGGGGAGGGCTAGGGAGGGGGCCCTCCGCCGGCAGAGCGCAGGGGCGATCTGAAATGGCCGCCTCGTCATATTTCTTCCAGAACGGGTCCGTCCGTATGGGCTTGTGCGGGGCCGGCGGCGTGGGCGTACTGCAATTGGTATAAGCGCCAGTAAATGCCGCGCTGCGCTATCAAGGCCCGATGGGTGCCAACTTCCCGCAACTTGCCCTTGTGCAGCACGAGGATGCGGTCGGCGTTCTGGATGGTTGAGAAGCGATGCGCAATGACCAGCGTGGTCCGGTTCTGCATCAGCTTGGTCAGCGCATCCTGAATGAGCACCTCGGTCTCCGGGTCAACACTTGAGGTGGCCTCGTCCAGGACCAGGATGGCCGGATCATAGGCCAGGGCGCGGGCAAACGACAGGAGTTGGCGCTGGCCGGCGGACAGGTTGGCGCCCCGCTCGTGCAGGTGTTCGTGGTAGCCGCCCGGCAGTTCACGAATAAAGCCCTCCGCGTTCACATGCCGGGCGGCGCGCTGCAAGTCTTCCACTGTCAGGTCGGTCCGACCCAGGCTCAGATTGGTGGCCACATCGCCCACAAACAGGAAGACGTCCTGTAACACCACGCCAACCCGGCGGCGCAGGACGTGCAGTTCCCACTCGCGAATATCGACGCCATCCACCAAAATACGGCCCCGCTGAATATCGTAAAAGCGGTTGAGCAGCTTGCTGATGGTGGTCTTGCCGGCCCCGGTCGCGCCGACCAGGGCGATACTCTCGCCAGGGGCGACCGAAAAGGACACGTCCCGCAGCACCCACTCCTCTTCGTTATACGCAAACCAGACGTGCTCAAAGTCTATCCGGCCCGTCACTTTGTGCGGTCGGTGGGCCGCCGGCGGAGAGGTGATCGTGACCGGCGTGTCCAGCAGTTGAAACACGCGCTCAACCGCGGTCATGGCCGTCTGCATGGTGGTGTATTTGGTACTGAATTCCCGGATCGGCACAAAGAACTTCTGCAAATACTCGATAAACGCCACCAGCGTGCCCAGGGCGACCAGACCCTGGCCGACCTGGCCGGCGCCATACCACAGCATGAGCGCAATCGAGATGACGCTCAGCGCCTCAACAATAGAGAACAGACTGGCCTCATAGATATTGGAGAGGTGGTTGGCGTCGCGGTGGGCGCGATTGCGCTGCTCAAACTCGGCAAACATTTTTCGTTCCTGGGCAAACACCTGCACGACCATAATCCCGGACAGGGTTTCCTGCAGAAAGGCATTGATCCGCGCCAGGCGTTCCCGGATGGTCCGATAGGTCACACGCGTCCGGGTCCGAAAAAAGTTCAGGATGAGCAACAACGGGGGCAGGAGGGCCAGCGTTACCACGGCCAGGTGAAAATCGATCGACAGCATAATCACGACAATGCCCACCAGGGTCAGGATGTCCATGAAGATGGTCAGGGTCCCGGCAGAAAATGCCTCGTTAATGGCATCGACATCCGTAGTCAGACGGGTGACCAGACGCCCGACCGGCGTGCGCTCAAAAAAGCTCGACGGCAGTGCCTGTACGTGGCTGAACAAGTCACGCCGCAAATCGGCCAGGCAGCGCTGGGCGACTAGCATCGTGGCCTGAAACTGAATGTAAAAGAATAAAAACTCGCCGAGCAACGCAGCGGCAAACAGCAGGCCAATGCGCGTCAGCCCCGCAGCGTCACCCTGCGCCATATACCAATCCACACCGAGCTTGAGCAGATACGGCTGAGCCAGGAGACAGGCCGAGGTCAGCGGCAGACAGACCAGGGCCACAATAAAGGTCGCGCGGTACGGCCGGATATAGACCCACAGGCGGCGCAGGAGCGCCAGGTCATAGGTTTTGCCGAGGGCGGCTTCGTGTTGTCCCTGGTTCACAGTTCCGCCAGCTCCTCTTCGAGCGCCTGATCCTGAAAGAGTTCCGTATACATGCGCCCCTGCTCAACCAACTCGGCGTGCGTTCCCATCTCGACAATCCGTCCCGCCTCCAGGACCACGATGAAGTCGGCGTCGCGGATGGCCGATACCCGGTGGGAAATGATGAGCACCGTCTTTTCGGTGGTGCTCGTCCGCAGCGCCTGGAGAATGTTCCGCTCGGTTGTCACATCAACGCTGGACAGCGCGCAGTCCAGGACGAGGATGGGCGGGTCGGCCAGCAGGGCCCGCGACAGCGTGAGGCGCTGCTTTTGCCCGCCCGACAGCGTCATCCCCCGCTCGCCAATAACGGTCTCATAGCCCTTGGGAAAATCCTCAATCTCACCGTCAACACTGGCCAGGGCGGCCGTCCGCCGCACCTCGTCACCGTCCACCTCGGGCTGAGAAAAGGCGATATTGTCTTCAATACGAGCCGAAAAGAGAAACGGGTCCTGGGGCACAAAGCCGATGCAGCGCCGGAGCTCGGCCAGGGAGAAGCGCCGAATATCTCGTCCGTCAATGGTAATGGCCCCGCGGCTGACATCGAATAAACGTGGCAGCAGGTTGACCAGGGTACTCTTGCCGGCGCCCATCCGCCCAACAATGCCCACGGTTTTTCCGGCCGGGACCGTAAACGTAATATCGTGCAAGACGGTGCGTCCGTCAGGCGCATGGCCGTTGCTGCTGCCCGGCCGGCGGTCATCGAGCGGATAGGCGAAATCCACGTGTCGAAACCCAATCTCGCCGCGTATCGTTGGCGCACTCCGACTCGCGCCGTTGTCCTGACCGTCAACGATGTCGGGCCGGGTTTGCCAGATCACCTCCAGCCGTTGCATGGCGGCTTTGCCGCGCTGATAGAGGGAGATCAGCCAGCCCATGGCCATGGTCGGCCAGGCCAGCAGGTGGAGATAGCCCATAAACGCCACCAGGTCGCCCAAGCTGAGCCGACCGGCAATAACCTGTGAGCCGCCGTACCACAGCACAACCAGCAGCCCAGTCCCGGATATGCCCTTCATCAGCGGCGGAAACAGGCCGCGCAGGCGAGCCAGGGCGATATTCTCGGTCCTGAAGCGCTCGTTCAGCCCGCCAAAGACGCGGTTCTGCCAGGCCTCACGCACATAGGCGCGCACGACGGGCATACCGCTGACGCTCTCCTGGACGCGGCTCGACAGGTCGGCCAGACCGGCCTGCACGTTGAGCGTGCGCTCCATGAGCTGGCGACTCATCGCTCTGACCACCAGAAACATGAAGGGATACGGAGCAATCGCCAACAGGGTCAGGACCGGGTCCATGGCCAGCATGGCCGCCATGGCATACACGTAATACAGTGGGGTGTTCAGAATGTTGATAATACCCAGGCCAAGCAACAGACGCACCGCGGTCACGTCGTTGACCAGGCGCGACATCAGGTCACCAATGGGCTGGCGCTGGTAATAGCTCAGGGACAGGGTCTGCAAATGGGCAAACAGCTCATTGCGGAGCTGGTACTCGATATCCCGCCCGGCGTTGAAGATCAGGAAGCGCGAAAAAGAGCGGACCAGCCCCTGGAGCAGGGCAATCCCGATAATCAGCAGGACCGTAGACGCAATCTCGTCGGCCGGCCGGCCATGCTCAATGCCTTCGACCGCTCGCTTGAGCAGCCACGGGATGGACATGGCCAGGGTAGCGGTCGTCACCAGACAGGCGATGCCACGCATATACCGGTAGCGGTATTGATAGATATAGCCCCACAGACGTTGCATGTGTTCCGCTCAGCTTCTCGGGGCTTCTGTCGCTGACACGGCCCTTGAGTCCCGCTCCTCAACACCGTTTGCGACCCGCATCATCAACCCCACTGTGGCCCACCACACCAGCGCGACTTCCGCGTCCCCCCAGTTATACTGGGTCAGGCCGCCGATCAGAAAACCGACCAGACCGAGCCAGCACCCCAGGCTCAGGCTTTTCAGCGGCTCGGTCCGTTGTCTCGCATAGGCGCGCCAGCCCGTCATGATAATCGAGCCGACCAGGAAGAGAAAGGCCGCCAGGCCCAGCAGACCGGCATCCACCCCCATCTGGAGGAAATTATTGTGCGCGTGCGCATCGGTGTCGGCCCGAGGATAACGCTGATAAAACGCCTCCCGAAACTGCTTATAGTTCCCAAACCCCCAGCCGGTCAGAGGCCGCTCCTTGATCATATCCAGATTGGCCAGCCAGATCTGACTCCGCCCGATATTGGCCTCAAGGTCAAAGATCGACAGCCCCCGTTCGCGCACCCCCGGCCCGGCGCTGACAAAGAGCAGACCACACACCGCCACGCCGCCAATGACGGCCAGCCCGGCGCGGCGGCCCCGGACCAGCCCATACACGACGAGCACCACGCCATAGGCGACCCAGACTCCGCGCGTCAGGGAGAAAAACAGGGCTAACAGCAGACACACCCAGCCGACGGCCAGCAGCAGGCGGTGTGTTTTTCCGAGCCCGGGAGACAAGCCCCAGGCGGTGATCAGGCACAGCGGAAAGAGCAGGGCATGGGCATAGGTCATCCCGGACGGATGCAGCCCTTTGACCCGGTAGCCTTCTTGACGCCCGAACCAGAACGGATCAAGGTTGGACTCCTTGCCGACCAGGGTTTTGGCCAGGTCCAGCCCGGTAAAATGCTGCACGATACTGTAGACCGCAACCGCTGCGGCGACCCAGAGCGCTACGGTCAGCAGTTGTTCGACTTCCCGCCCGCTACGGACGAGCACAAAGACCGCCAGACAGCCGCCCATGAGCCACATTTTCCGATAGCCGATAAAGGACTGAAGCGGGTCGGGACTCAAAACGGTTGAGACCAGCAGAGCCGCAAAAAAAATGAAAAAGGGCCGCCATAGCGGCAGGCGGGGCAGACAGCGGGTCTGCCACAGCGTATAGCCGAGAAAGGCCAGCAGACAGCCCAGCGCGGTTTGCTGAAAGGCAATAGGCAAATTCCAGGTGGCAAAGAACAGCACCAGCAGGCCGACCCGCAGGGCGTCCTCCCAGCGCTGACGTGATCTCAGGGCCGCCACCATCCGAACCCTACACGCCCCGCCGGGTCAGGATGACCTTGACCGTCTCGGTCAAGACGCGGACGTCCAGCCACAGCGAATAATTATAGATATAGGCCAGGTCGTATTTCAGCTTGTACTCGGGCGAGGTGTGGTATTCGCCGTTGACCTGGGCCAGGCCGGTCAGACCCGGTTTGACCTGAAGACGCTCCGCATAGCCGGGAATCGTCTGCTGAAACCCGGCCACAAACTCGGGGCGCTCCGGGCGGGGGCCAACCAGACTCATGGAGCCGTTGAGGACGTTGAAAAGCTGCGGGATTTCGTCAATCCGGGTGGCCCGCAGCAGGCGACCGACCGGCGTCACCCGGCGGTCATCCGAGTGGGCCAGCACCGGACCGGTCCGGGCCTCGGCCTCGTTGACCATGGTGCGCAGCTTGTACAGGGTGAACTCCTGTCCGTGCCGGCCCACCCGCCGCTGCCGGTACAGCACCGGTCCCGACGACGAGAGTTTGATCAGGCCGGCGGCCACACACACCAGCGGCAAGCACAGGAGCAGCAAGACGCCGGCAATCAGACGGTCGCTGAGGCTTTTCATCACGAAGGCCAGTTCTTCGCGCGGATCTTTCAATACCTCGACCAGGGGCACGTCGTGCAGACGCACGGACGACACCCGTCCCACCAGAATGTCGTACACGGAGGGGACCACGAGGACGCGCGGCCGCTCCGACGCCATGTGGCCGGTCGGCAGATTCAACAGCCGGTCAACAAACGTGTCTTTCCAACTTGCGGACGACAGGAGAATCACCTCATCAATCTCGACCTGTTCAAGGACCTGGGGCAGACGGTCTATCCTGCCCAGCCATGGGACACCCACCTCTGCTGGTGTCTGACAGGCGGCTTCCTCCAACCCGATCGCGCCCACCACATCGAGGCCGGGAGACGGGTGGAGGTCGGTCAGGCTGGAGAGAAACATGCGCACATCCTGCGCCAGACCGATCAGCAGGACGCGCACCGGACTGGAGTGTCCGAGGCGATGGTTCATCCACTGCCGCACGCCGACAACGCCCAGGGTATTAAACACCCAAAAGACAACCAGCACGGAGCGCGGGAAGGACAGGTCGCCCCGAAAGAAATACCAGGCCGCGGTGGCCAGCAGTTGGATGCCGAGGGCCGTCGCCACCCGCGTGACCAAGCGGACGCGCCGGTGCGGTGCCGGCTGGTCGTACAAGCCGAAGAAATAGAGCAGGGCCACCTGCGTCCCCAAGAGCAACAGCAGCGGGTGAGCAACCTCGGTGAAACGCGACGCCGGCAGGAAATCCGCGGTCAGGGGAAAGGGCAGATAGACACGCAGGGAAAAGGCGCTCCCATACGCCAGGCCGGCCCACACCAGGTCGGCCAGCATCAGCCCGAGAACGGTCTGGTCGTTTCTGCGGGGTGACCGTCTGCCGGAGTCGCGCGTCCGCCCTGGCGTTTCGGACGGCAGTACAGACTTCACAACGTATCGCTCTTCCTCGGGGCGTTTGGAAATCGTGCGTACAACGCCCGACGAGAGACTATATACCGATGCTTCCAAAAGTAGTAGGCAAGGCCCCGCAGATGTTTCCAGCCCAGGCGCGAGAACGCGGAGCGGGCAATACGCTGCTCGGCGTGCGTCACCACCGCGGCCGGCTGGTAGACCACCTGCCAGCCGGCCTGGTGCATGCGCAGACACAGATCAATATCTTCCGGACCGTAAAAAATCCGTTCGTCCAGCAGGCCGACCTCCTCAAGCGCCCGCCGGCGGATGAGCTGGCAGGCACCGATCATATAGTCCACCGGCCGCAGCGTATCGTGCGCCCAGTCCGCCAACTCGGCCCGCCGGGCGGCCTGGCGCGTGAGCGCGGACGGAAAACGACGCCCGAGTTTGTCCAGGAGGGTCGGAAACAAACGGCACGACAGACACAGTTGCCCCTCGGCATCAACGAGTTTGGGCCCGCACAGGCCAACCTCCGGCCTGGAGTCAAGCAGCTGAACGAGTTGGTCCAACGCGGTCGGATGCACAATCGTATCGTCATCCAGGATGAGGATATATTCTCCCTGCGCGCTCCGGATACCCTGATTTCGCGCTGGTGCAACCCCGAGGTTTTTCCGATTCGCAATAATACGAACATGGGGAAAGCGACCTCTCAACAACGATACCGTCTGATCCCGTGAGCCATTATCCACCACGATCACCTCGTGACTGACCGTCAAACCGGTCGGCAGCGAGGCCAGACAGGCTTCAATCGTAGACGCGGAATTCCAGGCCAGGATGACAACCGAGACCTTCATTGTTGAGCCCCGGACTGTCCGGACGGTCGAGTCGATGCCCGAGCAACCGCGGGCCAGCGTTTGGTCGACACAAAGGGCCGGTATAAGCTGTAGAAGCCGGTCCGTCTGAGGCGTCTCCAGGCCCACAGCCTGGCCAGGCCACGAATGCCCAGGGCCAAGAAGATCAGCCCGTACTCACGTATCCGAATAGTGCGGAGGAACTCGGCCCAGGGATACTCCGCGACCGGGCCGTTTGCGAGCAGGCGCGCGTGCTGGCGGCGCATCTGTATTTTCCCGCCCTCGGCCCGCACCCGCTCGGCAAAATAATCCCGCCACGTCTGCGGCAGGACAAAAAACACCTGGGCCTGCGTGACCTTGCGCACGTGCTGTTTTCCGACCGCAACCGTCAGCCAGGCATCCTCCAGCAGCAAGTCTTCCGGCATGGGCGCGCTCAGCGCATCCTTGCGCATCAGGAAGAGGCGCCCGCCGGCATTGCCGAAGTTGAATCGATACGGCAGCGCGCCCATCCGACTCCACATACTCGTCTTTGGCTCCAGCATCGGGACTTCCCGCGCGGCCACCAGCCCCAACTGCGGTTCCGCCCGCATCCGCGCGTAGAGATACGCAATGGCCGGCGGGTCGAGGCGAACATCGGCATCACAGCACAGGAGCAGGTCGCCGCAGGCCCACTGCCACAGGGTATTCATGGCCCTGGGTTTTCCCCGCCAGTCCGCCAGCAGCACCCGACACGTCCATGCGCCCTGCCCCCCGGCTCCCGAAGAGGACCGAGGCTGTTGGCATGCGGACGCTTGAGCCTGCTCTACGGAGGAGAACGTCATCTCCCGGAGCGATATCGCGTGACGGGCACAAAAATCCCGGACCGCCAGCAGTGGCGGACAGGCCCTCCGACCCCGTTCATCCTGAGCGTAGCCCCGCAGGGGCGAAGTCGAAGGAGGCGCAGGACCGATCTGGTCCGGGCCGGTCCCGTTAATGCAGATGAGCAGTTCCCGGACACAGCCGGACGGAAGCTGGGACGACAGACTGGCCGCAAACAGGCTCTCCAGCGTGCTGCCCAGGTCCGGTTCATCCGCCCGGCACGGAATGGTCAGCGAGAGCGTTTCGTCAATCATGAGGGGGGTTCAGCGCGTTGGAGAACTCAACGTAGAGGATATCCCCGTCTGGGTCATACTGGAGCTTCATGTCTGCCTCCTGCCCTATCATGGCTTGAAACCCCGATCAAAGAAAGCGTTGAGCAGGTCTTCCCCATTGATATTCGGTTTGGTAGCCTTGTCCTGCCATTGGGAAGTACAAGCCATGAGCAGCCTCAGCCCGTTTGATACGTTGAAATTTTCCACTCAACTCCGTGAAGGAGGATTCACACCACAGCAGGCCGACACCTTAACCAGTTCACTCCAGGAAGCCCTGAACGCCACCGTTGCCACCAAGGCAGACCTTGACGAGTTGAAGACACAGGTCAGGGCTGACATCGTGACCCTGCGGGAAGACATGACGAAGGGCTTTCAGGACGTACACAAAAACTTCCAGGACGTACACAAAAACTTCCAGGACGTACACAAAAGCTTTCAGGACGTACACAAAAGCTTTCAGGACGTCTATAAGTTTATGGTTGTGTCCACGCTGACCATTGCAGGAACGATCATAGGGACGGCCATAGCCTTAGTCCGTTATCTTGCCCCGCAGTGACGACCTGCATTGTCCCGGATTCTCGGTGGCTTGGCGAGCGGCCCGTCAGTGCAAAAGACGCCGATAGTGTTGTTCGAGCAGAGCGGCGTCTTCGGCAATTGATCTGACCGCCGGGAATGCGCGTGAGAGCCGGGCGACCAAATCCGGTTCAGTCATAAAACGCATCATCTTTTGACGCAGGTCATCGATATTACGCGGCTCAAACAGGAGCCCGTTCACGCCATCCGTTACCCACTCGCGCATACCGCCAAAGTCGGCGGTGATCACCGGGGTATGGGCCAGAAATGCTTCCCGGATGACGAGCGGCGCATTTTCATACCAGATTGAGGGCACGACCACGACATCCACCTCAGCCAGAATGCGACCGAGTTCATGCTGTTCGTAGCGGCCCATGCACCGAATACGGGACGAGTTGGTCAACTGGGAGCGAAAGCGTTTTTCGTCTGGATAGGGCGCATAGGCCGCCTCGCCGCCATAGATGCGCAGTTCTGCCTGGGGCAGGGTCTGAAAGGCCTCGACCAGCAGATGGACGCCCTTCACCGGGTCAACAACACCAATATAGCCAAAAATAAGGGGGCGCTTGCCCCCGTTTTTCTGAGGAATAAGAGCTTTCGGCGCGGGTCGAATGGCGTCGGTCTGCAAGCCACACTCGTGAAACAGAATCTTCTCTGGCGGTATCCCAAAAGCCACAAACTGCTCGCGCAGAAAGCGCGACGGGGCCAGAAACAGCGCAACCGATTCACACAGCGCGCGAATATGGTCCATCCGGGCCTGAATCTGCTGCCGAGCCGCGAGCGAGACGGACTGGGAGCCCGCGCGTTTACCATACCAACGCCGTGCCCGCTCTCTGAGCCAGGACTGCTGACCCAGGAGCGGTTTCAACCAGCGGTAGAGGACCGACATCTTTGGATCGAGCAAATGGTGGAAACACCGGGCGCAGCCGGTGTCGGTCTGGCCGGGACAGACTGATAAGTCGGGCTTCAGAAACCGGCCGCGCTGGCAGATGAGCCAGTAGTCGTGCAGCGTCATCACCACCGGAATCTGGCGCTGGACCGCTTCTCGCACGCACGTTGTGGACAGGTAGACCAGGTGCTGAAAATGGACGATGTCGGGCTGAAAACGATCCAACACCCCCCCAAAACAGGCGGCAATGGTGTCGTTTTGATAACTGTCCGCAAAGCTCGTGCTCTGCCGCAGGGTATTGTTGATACGGCTGACCTCAACCTGCTCAACCGTCGTTGTTTCCACCGCGTACTCGGGCCGCCTTGTGTTCTCACGCCGCGCAAAAACCGAGACGCCATGCCCCTGCCGCGCCAACTCCTGGGCAAGAGCGGCCGCGTAGGTTTCGGTCCCTCCCAGATATTCCGGCGGCAAACCGTTGACGACCTGGACAATACGCATGTTCTACAGCCTCTTTCGACCGTCTCGTTACATCCAAACAGGGCCTTTCTTCGTACCGATACTCTCTCTTTGAGGGAAGAACCCTCTTGCCCTTGCCGTTGAGAAAACAACGAGGATCAGTTATTACAGGCGCGTTACATGTCTGTGAAAAATATAGGAATCGTGTGACATGTGGAGGGAGTAATACGTGCACCGGTTTGGGTATCTTATTTTCATTGTTCTGCTCCTCAGTCTGATAGCGCCTTCTGTAGCCTTTGCCTATCTCGACCCGGGCAGTGGCAGTATGCTGCTCCAACTCGTCCTTGGCGGATTGGCCGGCCTCGCGGTAATCGCCAAACTCTACTGGCATCGACTGCTCGCCCTCTTTGGTAGGCATCCCCAACAGGAAGAAAGCGATTCGGAAACGGACTCGGCCTCCCTCACGCCCTCAGACTCCTCTGATGGCCCACAGTAGAGCGGATAAGAGGCCTCGTCTCTCCTTATCTGCCTATTCAGACTCATATCAGCATGGTTGCCCCCCACTTTGAGCCGGGTTCATTCCGTGACCGTACCAGCCGGGTCTTTTACCAGAACGGAGCGATTCT
Source organism: uncultured Binatia bacterium (SeqCode) (assembly GCA_965232605.1). Lineage (GTDB taxonomy): Bacteria > Desulfobacterota > Binatia > Bin18 > Bin18 > Bin18. The sequence continues at coordinate 515,052 of CBDDQA010000002.1, forward strand.
GCGCGGCCTCAATACCCATGCCGCTCAAGAGTGGGAAGTCCTCAAGACCGAGCCATTCTTCCAACGACTCATGGCCGAAGGGAAAATCGTCCGAACCGACCAAGTCACACCCTCAGACGCTTCACCCTCGCCCCATGCCGGGCAATCGAGTGAGCAATGGTCCGTTATTCTCAAACACCAGGCTATTCCGTTTATCTCCTACCCCTATGAGTGGTCCTTCAGCATGTTGCAGGACGCCGCCCGGCTCACCCTCGAACTCCAGGTCGCGGCCCTGAACGCCGACATGACGCTCAAAGACGCCACCCCTTTCAACGTCCAATGGTCCGGCAGTCAGCCGATCTTTATTGATATTCCCTCATTCGAGCGGCTGCGACCCGGCGAGCCCTGGGTCGGTTATCGCCAGTTCTGTCAGTTGTTTCTCTATCCGCTCTTTCTGCAAGCCTACAAAGACCTGCCCTTTCAGCCCTGGCTACGCGGCAGTCTGGAGGGTATTGAGCCCACCCAGTGCGCCCAACTCATGTCGCTCAGGGATATGTTCAGACCGGGCGTGCTGTCGCATGTCGTTCTCCAGGCCAAAGCCCAAGCCTCGTACGCCCAGACAGAGCGGAATCTCAAGAAAGATTTACGCCAGGCCGGTTTCCATAAGGCGTTGATTCAGGCCAATGTCAGCCGGCTGCAAAAGCAGGTGGCCAAACTGACCTGGAAGCAGACGCGTTCAACCTGGTCAGATTACACCGAGGCCCTCCCCTACACAGAAAGTGAACAACGGCAGAAGGCCGATTTCGTGCGACGTATCACCCGCTCCCGACGCTGGCATCTGGTCTGGGACCTGGGCTGCAATACCGGGACGTTTTCGCGCATTGCCGCAGAAGATGCGGACTACGTGCTGGCAATGGACATCGATGCTCTGGCGGTTGACCGTCTCTATTGCGCTCTCAAGCAAGAACACTCGTCCAATATTCTCCCCCTTATCAGCAATGTGGCCGATCCTGCTCCAAATCTCGGTTGGCGTGGGCAAGAACGGAAGGCGCTCGTTGAACGCGGGCGGCCCGACCTGACCTTATGTCTGGCCTTGCTCCACCATGTGGTTATCAGCGCACATATTCCGCTCAGAGAATTCGTCTCTTGGCTGGCGAGCCTTGGCACGGCGCTGGTGATTGAGTTCGTCACCCGCGCCGACCCCATGGTTCAGACCCTGCTGCGGCATAAGGCCGACCACTATACAGACTATGACCTGGAGTATTTCGAGCGCTGTCTGGCTGATGCCTTTGAAATTGACCAGCAAGAGACCCTCGAATCGGGCACGCGGAGGCTCTATTACGCGCGGAGCAAACGGCGGGTTACGGCACCTGTTTCTGATTCGCCGGAGTCACCCAGCCACCTGCCGTTCAGCCTGTAACAATCCCAGCCCCTTACTGACCTATCGCATATGCTTCAAGGAGGGAGGGACCATCGTCGAGTTTACAGCTTGGTACATACAAGGTGCTTTCATGAATAAGCGGAAGCAAGTTGCGCGATCGCCAGCCCAGCATTTTCTGTCGTTCTACAATGTGTCCGTCCCGAACGCGGACCCCAAGAACGAAATTCATATCGCCGACCCAGGCGTACTCCTCCCCGGTCTCCCCAAATGGCGCAACCACGGCGCGGGTCGGATGATAGCGGAAACGGACCCGAGACTCTTTGGTTGAAAAATCAGGGGCTTGCCAAAACGGTTCAAAGCGCGGCTTGCCGTTGACCAGAATGATTTTCAAGGCCACCAAACCGGCAGGATGGGTGGAATCGGGCATAAAGGTCGGGACGATCACAACCGGCGTTCCGTCCACTTCAGTCAGCGTTGGCCGCGTCACAATCATTCCGGCCCAGTCGATTTTACATTGATCTTCGGGAGTCCCACACACCTCAACCAGCTTCTTTCGGTCGTACAGTGTCCCCATGTGCTCGGCATCAACGAGATATATGCTGCCATCCTTGCCGGGTTGTACGTAGACGGTCGGACCGTTCGGGACATTGACCTTGACCGGCGAGTTAGCTCCGAGGTCGTAGTCTAACCAGGCCAGACACTCCCAGAATGTTTTGTCGTCACATACGCCCGAAGCGGGCCGGAGTTCATCTCCTGCCAGCAGCCGGGGGATGAAAAGGTTCTTGCAGGATTCCAGACACGCGATATCGGGTTCGCTGGGGTTGAACTCGGCGCATAACTGCGCGTCACAACCAGACTCAAACACGAGTCCGGGACCGACTCGCATCAGCGTATTGGCATAATCTTGACGGAGCGGGTCAAGCTGACCGTTTCCGGTCGGGATAAGCATCTCAAAACTGTCTCCCACGGGGTACACCTGCGGTCCGGCAGGAGCCCACACCCCACCGCCACAAATCATATACCGAGAGCCTGACACGCCTGCTTTTTGGCAAGAATCCTCGGGTGTGGTAAGTAACACACCCGAGATAGCCGCCTCCGCTCCCCTCTCGCGCCAAGCACTCAAGTCGATTTCAAAGACCCAGCCATGCCAGGGTTGAATATCCAGATAATTCCCAAACGACACATACACATACCCAAGGGAGCCTTGCACTCCGGGAGTATGGACAAGCGCGGAACGCGAGAGGGCAGTGGCAGAGTTGAAGCGGACAACCCCTGTCCCATCGCTGCTCGTCTTTTGTGCCTGTAATTCCACTATGGGAAAGGCCGGATCGATCCGTCGCCGCTCCAGGTCAATGACCGCCACCCTATGACTGATGCGCTCATGCGAACGGAGCGCCCGGACTTGATAGGCTACAACCAGCTTGCCTTGAAACCGCACCGGAGTCGCCACCAGCCAGGGCCGGTAGCCCTTGGGCGCCGGCAGGTGTATCTCCCAAACGTGCTGTCCGGTCTTGGGCTGTACACCGGCCAGCAGGCCGTCGGACACGGCAACGAACACAAACGGTTCTCCCCGAGAAGAAACCACCAAAGGCGAAGCCTGTATACAACCCGTAAATTGTTGTTTCGAGTCGTCTGTGTGCGGAAAAATGCGCGTGAGTTGAGGAACCGCGTCCAGCTCCATAGTGGGGCTATCGCCCTGAGAACAGGCGAAAAAAGACCATACTGCGACGAATACGAAGAGCTGACAGAAACGCATGAGTCACGTCTCACCTTTCATAGACATAGAGGGGTGATACACATGGTGTCGATTACCCCCTATGGGCCGTCCGCAGACCCTTCGACTCCGCTACGCTCAGGGTGAACGGACGCTTTCCCGTTCACCCTGAGCGTAGCCCTGCAAGGGCGAAGTCGAAGGACGCACACCTCGGACAGTGGCCTGAAACTGGAGTATTGGCAGAATCAGGGATATATAGGTCAACCATCCCTTTCTCACTGCGGCCCGAGCCGTTCTCCGCGCTGCCACCCGAGCCGATAAAGTACCCGGTCCAGGAGACTCTGGCGAGGTAGGGAGGGGTCGGGGGCTGGGGGCCGACGCAATTCATCAAATATCTCCCGCCGTATGAGCTGTATCCCCTCCCGGATGCCCGGAATATCCTCAGGGAACGGCGCCTTCATAATCTGTGACTGCCGGTCAGCATCCTCGAACAGGGCAGCCAAGGTCTGCTCCAGCAACTCCCGATCCGCCCGTGTCCGCGCCAGGACGCGCACCAAGCCGGTGACGACCACTTTGAAGCCCAGGACGGTGCCGACGGTCAGGGCCATGACATGGGCCGGGTCATTGGGAGAAACCGGCGGTTCCTGCATGGTATCAGCCATAGGGGTTCGTCCTTTCTTTTCGTGTCATTACGTGACGATTCTCAAACGCCGACCCAGCCGACCCCAAAAACTGGTCTGCCAGTGCTCGGCCTGTCTCTGCCAGATCGTCCGTTGCTCTTCCAGCCATGCCGTCCCTTGCTCTAACTCGGCGATCCAGGCTTGTTGCTCCTGCACTATGCGCTCCCGCTCCCGCTCCAACTCGGCAATCCAGGCCCGTTGCTCGCGCACTTGCCCTTCCAGCCAGGTCTTCCCCTGCTCCAACTCGGCAATCCAGGCCTGTTGCTCCTGTATGACTCGCTCCCGTTCCTCGGCGATATGCAGCCAGGGCGTGCGTTGCTCTTCCCCCCATTGCTCGGCGTGTGTGAACTCCGTAATCCGGGCCTGGAGTGGGGGAACCGCGCTCGGCTCGCCTTTTTCGAGAACTACAACCGTTACCGTGTCCGTCTTGGCCACAATCTGCCGCACGAACAACTTCATTCCGGCAGCGATGAGCGGACGACACCCGCCCTGTTGTGTCTGGCAAACGAGACGGTCCGTGTCGTCCAGATACAGATCAAACTGATGGAGTTGTTCCCAGCCCTGGCGACTGCCCTCTCTGGTATGGAAATCGAGCACCAGGATACCGCCAGGACGCAGGCAGGCCTCAGCCTGGCTGATAACGGCTATCGGGTCTTCAACGTGGTCAATCGCGTTGCGGGTAAAAACAATATCAAAGCTCTCCGGGGGGAGGGCGGACGCCAATGCTTCAGCATGGATGTTGAGCGCGCGCTGACACGCGATGGCCGGCAAGTCATACAGGCCGTGCCGCTCCAGGATCATGCGATAGATATCGAGCAAGGGGTCAACGCCGGTGACACGCAACAAGCCCCGGAGGACCCCCCAACGCAGGACGGAAATGGGGCCACAGCCAATGTCCAACGTCTCAACCGGCTGCTTGTCCGCTCCCTGGAAGCGCTGAATATAGGGGAGCAGAAAGTGCGGAAAGAGGCGTTCACAGTTCGTTCGGCTGAGGTGTTGCAGAATATGGTGCGCCCACCGCGTTGGCTGGCCGGACCATTCATCGAGGCCGCCAATTTCAAAGTCATGGTGGGACACTTCCTCACATAAGGCCGATTCTCGGGCATCCGGGAGGCCGGGAAGCGCACTATCAATACAGACGGCTTCAAGTGCTTGGCAGGCGTGTTGAACGGACGCAAGAAAATCATCCCGGTCGGTTATGACTCCAACAAGTCGGCAGGCAGCAGGTATTTCCCCTCGGAGGGCAGCCGGTTCCGGGGGCGCAGAACGAACCAACACTGCCTCAACACTCAGCCAGTCTTGCCAGACCCGCAGGAGACGGCGCGCTTCATCAGGCGCAACTCCGCTCCGCTCATCAATGACCAGGATAATACCCGGCCTGTCGCCTCCATCCGTTTTGCGGACGCGGCGCAGATTAAACAGAAAGCGCACGAGTGTGTGCATACGCCGTTCACTCATGCCGGCTTGTGGAGCCGGTGGGGGCGTGACATGGTGGGAAAGAAGCCGCCCGATTCCGTCAGGGTTGTGTTCTCTCTGCGGAACCGAGCGGCTTGTGGTGCATCTATAGTAACGACAGGGAGTGTTGGTTCGGTACAGTGTGTTCTCACACCGTATCGAACCTGCTCGTTTACGGACGGCTATTCCATGTCGTCCATATCAAGCACCGAGTACGACTGGATGTACGAGATGCCTTCGGTGGTGCTGGTAGCAAGCGCCGTGGAGCGTTCCGGGATTGTACATTCCAGAACGTAAGTAGTGTGATCTGGAAGCGTCCCCGGACTTGAGTGGATACTTACAAATGGATGACGCAAGGCACCTGCACCGACCTCCGGCCTCTCCGGTAGCCTATTGTTCCTCATCCCGTTGTCGTTCAGCCTGTTGAACGTGAGAAAGTCAGCGTTCTGAGTTACATGCGCGGCTCCCGGTCCAGCCTCTGGATTGCCCATGTCTGCCTCGGGGCCGGACGCGGAATTGGTATAACCATCTGCCGGGTTGTTACTGTGCCTAGTCGCGACCAAGCCTCCACCTCTGCAAGAGCCAAGGCCAATTCCTGTTTCTCCTCCTCCTATTCCTGGGGTGCAGGAGAATATCTGACACGACACATCGTCATTGCGTGTGGAATCGACAACGGAGACCACTACATACTGCGTATCACGATCAAGAGGGGGGAGCGGGCAGGTCACACGCATGGAGTAGTTCTCTTCTGCCGGGTTAGTGCCATAAGTGTCGGACGCGAGATTCCCTATCCCATGTATTTTATCGTAGACTACATCACCATCTTTCATCTCCTGACCCTCGTTGGCGAAGGAATCGGCCTGCTGGTATTGGCACTCTAAGCCTGAATATACGTTGTCATCAGCATGGACCTGTGAGGCGGGTAACAGCAGCACGGAGAGTGCGAAAAAGGTTGGTGTGAGAATTGTGAGGGTTCGCCTGAGCATTTTTTTACCTCCTGGTTTTTTCTTGACGTTGGTTGAACATGTCTCCCGGTTGTTGCGTCCTGTTAAGTAGAGTCATAAAAATTCCATGTACCCTCCCTTCTTCCGGTGCCACCTTTACGAAACGAGCGGGGATATCCTTCCATTCCCTTGTTTCCCTCCTGTCCTGAGTACAGTTATTTTTCCGCCTGCCCAGGATGGAGAGCCGTTTCAGGCCAGACCATGTCTTCGGGCCAGCGGTCACGAAACCAGTGCAGCACCCGCATATATGTGTTGGTCTGGCAGTGGCGATTCTCGTTTTTGAGATCAATAAAAAATGAGCCGCGACTTGCCGCCAAGTGTCCAACCCGCCACAGGCTCATCTCCATTCTTGCCGCATAGAGGTCGGCCAACATGACGAGATGTCTGTCCAGGGCATTCGACTCCAGGGAATTCATGCCTCACATATAGGGCATAAATTCCCTTAATGTCAAGTCGGTAATCTGGTATGGGGAAAATATGACCTACGCAGATGCTCTCCTCCAGGCTTTGGCGCAAAGTGGGCGCTCGGGGAGAGATGTGTCAATCGATGCAGTGGGTCACGAAAGTGCCATTCGGAGCCTCAAGCGTGGTCTGGACCTGCGCGTATCGACGCTTCAGGCACTCTGTCGAGTACTCGACTTGGAGTTTTATGTGGGGCCGCCGCGTGAAACGGACGAGGGTCCTGCACGGTGGGAGGTTGACACGTCCGTAGCGCTACCAGTGGAGAACGCGGCGCCCTCCTCCGACGGCGTTCGAGGATCGAGTCTGAGCCGCACCGACCAGCGCTTGCTCGACGCTATTGAGCGGGTGCTGCACATGCTGGATGACCCGGACTTTCGCGCCGCCCTGATGAGCCTGACGCGCTTCGCCCATAAACGTGTCACGTCCGGTCAATGTATGGCGGGCGCGGACGCCGCGCCCTCATGATTCCGTTTCTGTGGCTGTGTGCAAGAGAGAGGCCGTCATGGTCCTTGGGCAGTATCCTGGTCGCTCTCGTGCAGCCGGATTGTCCACGGAGGCAGCCCGTCGCTACGGAGCATGGGGGGATACTGAAGTTCGGAGATACGCCCGTCTTTTGACACGGCAAAGACACGCAGGGTCAGGGGAGAGCTTTTCGAGTAATTCTCCAATGGCAGGGTGTAGCGGAAGCCGCATTGCCGGAGGGCGGGGTTCCCAAAGAGTTGGGCCACATCCGGGCGGGCAACGTTAAACCCGCCGGCCTGCAAAAACTCGTTGTTGACATACACCCATATCTCCTGTGCTCTTTGCGCCTGTTCAACGTCCGCTGCCCAACCGGCTAACTCAAGCTGCTCGGCCTTGACCTCGGCGCGGTCAACCCAACCGTCCAGCGCCGAGGGTGTGAGCGGTCGTCTGTCGCCGTTTGGCGTGATAAGGCTCCCGCGGGTTTCGTCCGGGGATACGACGGGTATGTCGCCAGCCCGCGGCTCAAAGACCGGCAGATGCTCGGGCACTCCTGTGCCTCGGATGAGTGTCAGCCGGCCATCCTGTGTCGTCACGCCAAAGGCTTCAAGCGTGTTTGCGCCCGGCTGAAAAAACTGTGGGTCGAGCAGCGCCGACCACCGGCCGTTTTTTCCTTTGACGGCAAAGGACCAGGGTTGGGTCACAGCCCGCACGCTCCCGTTCAGGGCCAAAGCGATGAAGCGAAACTCCTCCGCGTGGAGCGTGCCGGTGATGTGGGCGGGCAGAAACGACGCCGTGGGATCAACCTGGGCGAAACGGGCTGACTGGTCAATAGTGATGGCAAGCTGCGCGTCCTCGCTCAGGGGCAGGTCTCGGACAGGTTGCCCCACGAGCCCTGGGGGTGCCGCTTTGGGCAGAACGGGTGTCGCGGTTGGAAAGCGTTGGGCTTGTCTCTGGACCGCAGCGCGGACCTCGGTGTCAAACCGGTCCAGGGCGATATGCGTCGATAGAGAGGAAGCCTTCTCGGTTCCGGCCCGCAGTTCGGACGAAAACGCCGAACTGCCGTCAACCGGCCAAGGCAGTTTGATTCCCAGGATATCCGCTATAGTCGGCAGGATATCAATGGTTTCCACATTGCGGTCAAGGATATCGCCCCGCTGCTGAAACGGTGCCTTGACAAAGAGCGGCACGGTCATAATGTCGGCAAAATTCGTTTGTGTGATGGAGCGCCTGTTGTCGTGCGGACGAAAGCTGACGCCGTGGTCGGCAGTGACGACAATCAAGGATTTTTCATACAGGTCCGCGGCTTTCAGACGGGCGACTAACTGCCCGAGGAGGGTGTCAACGAACCCGACTTGCAGTAAATAGCGCTGATGACTCTGGGTAATCGCCCACTCATCACCGCTCCAGGTTTCTTTCGTCAGCCCGTTCAGTCCGTAATCGACGCTATAGACCTGGCCCGAAGGCAGATACACATAGTGGGCGTGGGGTAACAAACTGTGCAGATAGTACAATGTTGGCTGTGGTGTCGGTTGAATGGCACGAAGAAAATTGTGGAAGACCTGGGGCCGGTCGATGTGCCCGCTCACCTGCGCTACGAGCGAATCTTGAAAGGATTTCCATACGTGAGCAGGAATCTGACGCTCCTCAGCCTGGGATAACAGGGCAAGACCGTCCGCAAAATCCTTCCAGCGAGCCTGGAGCGAGGGGAGAGCGGATTTCTGATCTTCTGGCAGGAGGATGTGCAGATAGACGATGCTGATGTCAGAAAGGAGAGACTGCATCCGTGCACTCCAGGGCTCTCGGAACTGAGTACACAATTCATGCGGGCAGAGTTCCGTAACGGTGCCGTGGGCCTGGACGGCATAGGTCCCGCCGAGCAGCGTGAAGATATTGCGCGGATATCCGGATACGGTTGGAAGCCGATTCGGAATCGGATAGCTGCCCGTTAAAATGGCCGGGACCGCCCGGGGAGTCCAACTGCTCATTGTCGAGGCATTACGGAACCAGGTTGCGTCTTCTGCAAAGGCGGCAAAATTGGGATAGCGTTCAGCATCTATCTGACGGTTTTCATCCATAAGAGAGATTGATGAAAACTCATCAAAGATCACCAGCACGATGGGTGGCGGGTTGTTGATCTTCACCTGAGCAATATCAACGGGCGACAAGAACAGCAGCGTTGAGACCGGAGAGAAGAAGAGAAAAAGGGTCGGGAAGAGCACGATACCGGGTGAGAGAAGGGTGCAGAATGTTCGGACCAGAGGCAGCATGTGATAGCCGACGCTCGCGAGGAGTCCGATCCCCCCAGCTCCGAGCAGCAGGACGAGGCCCGAAACATGTGGAAGTGTCTGGAGCATCTGCAACGCCTGGAGCGCGAGCATTGCGGATAATCCCCCAACCAGCAGTAAATGCAGCCCTACGCTTAACCCTGCATCCACGACGCGGATTCCCCAGACAACAAGCACGCCCAGCGCCGGAACAACAGCACTCAGGAGGATGGCGAACAGGACGACGTCAAGCGCTGGCGACTGACGGAGGACAAAGAATTCCGCGGTGCGGGAGAAGAGATCAAAGAGCGGTTGGGCGACCGCGAAATTCCACAGGGCAATGAGGTGCAGACTGTACGGTGCAAGACCGGGGTAGCGGGATGTGGAAGAGGATGGCTGATACTGGTTCATCTGTCACTTGGGAAGTTCGTCGTAGAGGGGTTAGGGATTATTCGTAGTGGTTCCAACTATCCCTTCAGAGCAAAATTCACATGAGTGTAGCGTCCACCGGCCTCCGCGCGTTTCCCGCTAAGCCCTGCGCACCAGTCGCACTGCTCTAGCCGCTAAAGAATAACTGGGCGTTGTTCTACCGAACGGACAGTCGCACCGTATACGCATTGCCATTCCAGCTCGGCGCTCCGGCTTCATAGCGAAACCCGGCCACTTCACACATGGCTCTGAGCGCCTCAGCCGTCGGCAGCCACCACCAGGGTCCGAAATCCTCAAAACTCCACTCCGCCACCTCCTGCGTGATGCCGAACGCCCCGTCTCCGACAATGCCCTGCCAATACGCCTGGACAATCTCACGCTCGCGGCCCTGGAGAGCCGGAATACACAGCATGGCCGCGGCGGGCAGTTCAAGAACCCCTTTTGCTCCTTCAATCCGAGTTGCGGTGATCACCGAGGTAAGAACCAGGGCCTCACGGGTGATCTTGCGTAAGGCGCGTAAGAACTGCATCGGCTCGGGCATGTGATACAGCACCCCGGAGCAGTGCACGACATCGAACTGCGTGCAGGGGTCCGTCGCGGCCAGGGTCAGGATGTCTGCGCTCACACACTCCACGGCCGGCACCCGCAACGTGCGCCGTCGCTCCTCAAATAAGGCCCACAATTCACTGTCGGGCGACGAGACATCAATCATGGTCAGCGTGCGCGCGCCGTGCCTGTGGGCAACGGAGACCTTCTCATTGACCGTCCCCCACAGCCCGCCAACGTCGGTAAACGATTTTCCGGCCACAACCTGACCAATATAGGTGTCCCGTACATCACTCATGGGGTTCTCTCACGGAGTAAAAGACGTGTGCCGCTCTTCATGGAGATAACGACCACGGGTAGTTGGTCTTGATCGATCCTGTCCGCTACAGCAGGTTGAAGCGGCGCAGCACCGCCGCCACCGTCTGATTCTGCTGCCCCACCGCCCGGAGGGCTTCCAGTAACACATTCCACCGTGATCGACTTTCCGCCAGCTCTTCGGCAATGACGGCCACCTTCTCCTCAAACGGACGCGCAGCCGTCCGCCGGTCCCACACCACCAGGCTGACGTTAATCACAAAGAGTGCCGCAAACGCGGCCAGGATGCCGAGGATCAGCCGGGAATGCTCCTCAAAACGGATATTCATATCTTCGCGCAACTGCCGGTTCTGCTCCCGCATGTCCGCCCGCAGTTGGGCCATGTCCGCCCGCAACCCCGTCAGTCCCTCGTCCAGCCGCGTCTCCAACCGGGTCAGCCTTTCAGCAATCTCCCGGTCAGTTAAGGCCGGTGACGGAGTAACCGCCCACACCGAACTGGGCAGCCCAACGATGCTCCACAGCACGCACCCGATCACTCTCCCTCGCATACCGTCATCCAACAGGCTGAGATGGTAAAAGTCAAGTTGCTCCATTCAGCTCTGTCGCCCGTGACCATCCCGTCGACCTTGATCTCTGTTACGCTATGGCGAGGTATTCCCTGAGGAGATCGGCACCATGCGTACGGATACCGTTGTACGAGCCCGCATTGACCCTGATATAAAGGCACGAACGACTGAAGCACTGGAAGCGCTGGGACTGTCCCTATCGGACGCCATTCGTCTCCTGCTGATCCACATAGCCGAGGAAAAGCGTCTGCCGTTTACAAGCCGAGTCCCCAATACCGTCACCACCAAAGCGATAAACGAGTTGGAAAGTGGCAAGGGAAAACGCTTCGACACACCAGACGACCTGTTTCAAGACTTGGGTATTTGACTGAATGTGCTCACCCCAGTCCGCTCAACGCAGTTCAAACGTGACGTGAAACGGGCAAAAAAGCGTGGCAAAGATTTGTCCAAGCTACGTACTCTGCTGTCTCTGTTGATCGAACGCAAACCATTACCGGCATCCTACTTCGATCATCCCCTCAAGGGAAACTGGAAGGGGTACAGGGACGTTCATATCGAACCGGACTGGCTGCTCCTTTACCGAGTGGTTGGCAACGAACTGCATCTTGCCCGTACCGGCAGCCAGGCCGACCTGTTTCAGGCGTGAGGGTATTTTCGTACTCAACAACCGTATCGGCAAACGATGTTCCAACACCCTGGGAGCGCGGGCATCTTGCCCGCGACTATTTGCGGGCTGGAAGCCCGCACTCCTCACTCTATGGAGTACCCTCACGCAGCAAGCGCCGTTTGAGACGATTTTTCAGGGATGACAGCCACGGACGGTTGGTCTTGAGCAGGGCGGTATAGAGCGGCAGGAACATCCGACGGACCGAAAAATACAGCACCGTCCGCCAGGAATGGCCATACGCGGCCACCAGATGGGCCGGTATCAAGCTCGTTCCTTGCCCGTGTCCAGTGCCCTGCTCCCGTTCCTGCCAGAGCCAGTCCGTCACGGTCGTCATCCGCAGATACTCCACGGCTTGCGTCGCACAGGCGCGCCCGAGGCCGAGGCCGGGAACCGGCGCGGTTGCCGCGGCCCGCTCCTGCCGGGCGGCTTCGCAGGCCGCCACAACGGTATCGGTCATCTGCTCCAGTCGAAAGTGAGCCTGAATACGCTGACGCCCCTGTTGGCCCATGCTCCTCCGTTGCTCCGGCGCGTTCAGCAGTCGGGCCAGGACGGTCGCGTACTGCCGGGCTTCGTCTTCTTCCGACCCACGGCCGATCAACACCCCGCATTCAGGCGTCACCAGCTCACGCTGTCCGCCCACGTCAGCCCCCACCACCGGCACGCCGCAGGCCAGGGCTTCATAGACCGAAAGCGCGATCCCCTCCCACTCCGAAGGCAGAAAGAAAATATCCGCCGCGGCCAGGAGGTCCCGGATATCCGTATTGGACAATTCCCCGACAAGACGGACCTGCCGCTCCAGCCCGTGCTTGCGAACAAAGGTCTTGAGCCACGCGAAATCCGGCCCATCGCCGGCAACCACCAACACGAAATCAGCCTTGGCTTGGGCCAGGCGGAGCGCGGTCTGTGCCAGGACTTTCGGTTGCTTTTGGGCACACAGACGCCCGACAAACACAATCAGTCGTGTGGATTCGGCGATATCGTAGTGCTGGCGGGCACGGCGGCCCCGCTCGGAGTCGGGCCGCCAATAGTCGGCATCGATATTCGTATGACACACCTGGATCGCGGCCGGGTCCGCCCCCCGCCCCGCCATCCAGCCTTTCAGATGCTCCGACGACACCAGGCTGCGGTCAAGCGTTTCCTGGTAGGTGACCGCCATCTGCGGATAGCCGCCATTTTTCCACGCCTCTTCCTCAATATGGCAAAAATCGAGTAGGGGCAGCCTGGGAAAATGCGCCCGCAGATAGGGCAAGAGCTGGTAGCCGAACTCGCTGTGCGAGACGAGCACCGCGTCCATCTCCCGGCTGTGGATGAGAGAGCGCAGAAAGCGCGGATAATCCACGGGCCGCAGAAAACGGTGCAGGAGAAAGATATCCGGTGTCAGGCGGGCAAACTGGGCCGCCCAGGGATGATCGCTACTGAGCGTCGTCGCTATGCTCACTTCCCAGCCGCGCCGGACGAGTTGGCCGAGCAGGTCCAGATTGAACTTGTCCGACCCGCCCATGGCCAACCACGGCACGACCAGCAACAGCCGCGGCTTCTCCTTGTGGAGTCGATTCTCCCACGGGAGCGTATCGGACACGGTTTCATACGGCGCGAGCGGCGCGGCCTGGGGGGTGGGAAACTCCTCCCAGAGACGCGGGTAACGCTGGCGCAGTTTTTTCCGAAAGGCGGCCTCGCGCTTTCCGCCGTCCCAGTTGTCCCAGCGGTCGCCGTGATTCTCGCGGCGGCGGTACCAGTCGAGATACTCCGGCAGCGTCGTGCCCCAATGGCCCGCGCTGGCGCAGTGCAGCCAGAAGTCCCAGTCTTCCAGCCCGCCCCGGATCGTTTCGTCATAACCGCCGACGGCGGTATGCACGCTGCGCCGCACCGCGCTGGTGATATCCACAAGATTCTGCTCCAGGAAGACCCCGCCGTTGTGGAAGCCCTGCTCCCACAGGTACTCGTTGGCATCAAAGCCAACCGAGTAGCCCTTCACAAACGCAAACTCGGGATAGGACTCCAAGAGCCAGATCCACTTTTCTATGGCGGTCGGCTCCAGCATATTATCCGTATCGAGCTGGACGACGTAGTCTGCCCGCGCGGCCCGATACGCCGTATTCCGTCCGGCACTGGGCCCCTGGTTGACCTCATGGTCAATCACCCGAATCCGGGGGTCCGTGTCGCGGTAGGAGTCGAGAATGGCCAGCGCCTCCGGGTTGGTCGAGCCGTCGTTGACAATAATCCACTCCCACTGCTGGAAAGACTGGCGCAGGACGGACCGCGCCGTGTCATGGAAAATCGCGCCGGTGTTGTAGTACGGCGTCACGATGGTCACGACCGGCGGGGCGGCCGGATCGACCGGACGATACCCATAGACCGGACGCCGGTTCGAGGCCGGGGTGTTGGTATAATCGGGACTGTTCGGATCAATCATCAGACCTGCTCTCTTTTGCCGGCAATTCCTGGGTGGGGTTCACCAGTTTCAAATGTGTCGCCAAGCGGCCCCAAAAACTTTCCTGCCACTGCCGTATCTTTTCTTCGCGCTGCCGGGCAATGTTCTCCCAGTTGTTGCGCTGTTCTTCCATCCACGCTCTGGCTTTCTCCAGCTCGCCGACCCATGCCTGTTGCTCCTGCACGACCCGCTCATAATTCGTCCGCTGTTCTTCCAGCCATGCCCGCTGCGCTTCCAGCCACGTTTTGCCCGTTTCGAGTTCTTCTATCCAGCCCTTGAGTTCCCGAATCAAGTCGTTTTGGGTTTCGACCACGCTGCGCCAACTGGCCTGTTGGCCTTCCAGCCAGGCGTTCCCGCGTTGCAATTCCGTAGCCCAACGACGGAGTGCGTCAAGGGCCGTCAACGCCTCGTCAAGGACCGGGCCGTCGGCGTGCGGTTCCCGCTCCCGGTACAGCCGGAGGCCACGGCGGGCGGCGGTGGTTATTTCCTCCACCCCACGCTCGAACTGATAGGCGTGCGAAGCGTTGCCGCCGTGCCAGCGATAGCGGACCAGAGGACGCGCCAGAAAGCCCACCCGATACGTCAGACACAGCCGGAGCCACATGGCATAGTCACACGCAAAGCCCAGGTCGCGGTCAAATCCCCCCTGTTCGATGAGCGCGCGGCGGCGGGCCAGGACGGTCGGCGCACACACCCGGTTGCCGTTGAGGAGCAGGGTCCGAAAATACTCCGGCCCATCCCAGACCGTGTCGTCGGTCGCATCCTCAATCCAGTCGGCAAACGAGCTTGGCGCCGCCTCGTCAACCAGCGTTTCCACCCCGGAATGGACAAAACCGACGGTTTCGTCCGTGCTCAGCAGATGGACTTTACGCTCCAGGTTTTCGGGCAGCATGACATCGTCCTGGTGAAAGACACACACGAACGCTCCACCGGCGAGTTCAAGACAGCGGTTCCAATTGGCCGGAATGCCCAGCCGCTCCGGGTTGCGGTGCAGCTGTATTCTCGGATCAGAGAAGGACTGAACAATACCGAGCGTAGTGTCGGTTGAGCCGTCGTCAACAACCAGGAGTTCGAAATCCTGATAAGTCTGGTTCAGAATGCTGCGCAGCGCCTCTTCAATATAATCCGCACCGTTATACGTCGGCAGGCACACGCTGACCGCACGGGTCGGTGTCGGTTTCGACCTCCCCTCGCCCGCCGGGAGAGGAGGAGCGACCGTCCGGTCGCCCCTCCTTGCTTCCGTGGGTTTCTCCCGCACGGCCTCATACACGGCTTCCATATCCTGAGCGTACGCCTGCGGGTCTCGCATGGGTGTCGAGGCCGGGGTGAGCTGTTCCCGCAGCCCAGGGTCGGTCCGCAGGCGCTCCAGGCAACGCCGCAGGTCGTCGGCATTCTCGGGTTCAAACAGCAGGCCGTTCACACCATCCTGAATGACTTCGGGCAGGGCCCCGCGCCGGGCGGCAATGACTGGCAGACCGGCCTGCAGGGCCTCTCGCGTCACCAGCGAAAAGGTTTCCTCGCAGATACTGGGAACAACCAGCACGTCGTGCCGGGCCAGAATGGCGTCCAACTGCTCGTGCGCATAGGTGCCACAAAAACGAATGGGCCGGCCGGCCGCGTCTCCCTCCAGTTGGTCGGCATAGGCTCGCCACGCGGCCACGCGGCCGCCGTACAGGGATACCGCGAGGCTCCCGACCGGAGCCCCTTGCGTTGCTTCAACCAGCAAATGCGCGCCTTTGTGCGGCAGGAGGACGCCGATGTATAACACCCGCAGCGGTCCGGGTGGCGGTTCCTGCCGTCCTTCCGGCCCTCCCTGCCGGCCGGAAACAACACCAGGAGCAACAACGTGGAGACGCGGTTCCACAAAAGGAAAAATCTCCTGCATCCTCTCCGCCAGGAATGGGGACGGAACAATCACCCCCTGTGGAATATGCAGGAGTTGTTCAAAATAGGCAAAGCGTCTCCGTGCCTCCTCCGCGCTGGTTATCGACTCCAGGCAGGCAACACAGCGCTCACCCCGGTCCGGCCCCGGACACAACCGGGTATGATTATCTATCAGATGAAGACGATAACAGGCGAAAAAGAAATCGTGCAGGCTGAGGACAACCGGATAGCCGAGTTGGGCTGGAATTTCGATCAGGCTGCCGGACAGATGCCCGATATGCTGGATATGCACGACGTCGGGCCGGGTGTCGGTCAGGACCTGGTGGAAGGCCCCGTTGAGAAACGGGTTGTCGTACTCCAGGCGGAAGTGCGAGACCTGACTGAGATTGTTCACCACGCGCACGACACGCACCCGTGAGTGAGCGGGCGTATGGTGGTCGGGTTCATCGTCCCGCACCGAGAATTCCTCGGCTGTGGTATCGGCCGTCCGGGCGAAGACCGTCACCCGATGGCCCCGTTCCGCAAGCGCCTGGGCCAGGGTCGAGGTCACCAGTTCGGCCCCGCCCCACTCCTGAGGCGGATAGCCGTGTACCACCTGGAGAATATGCATGTTTACTGCCGTTTTATACTCTCTTGGAGCGAAAGCCGACGGACCACAGACGGAGCCAGCCTATGCTTGCGTTCGCCCAGCCAGATACCCCAGAGTGCCGCAAAATGCCAGGCCAGGGCCAGACTCCCCCAGCGGAGTCCCACGCGCAAACGCCCCTGTTTTTTGAGCCAGCGCCAGAAGGACAGGTCCCGGCGGGCGACTCGCCAGGCCATGGGGAGGAGACGCCGCCCGGACAGGCGGGGAGCCTGGTGGAAACCGCTCACCGCCTGGGCATGATCAAAATGCCGTCTGAGGTTCATCCAGGGGCCGTAAGCGTGGGAATGATACACCAGCGAGTCCGCCCGGTAGACCGTCTGATAGCCGGTTTCCAGCACCCTCTTTGCCCAGAGTTGATCTTCGGCAAATTCCACCTCGGGAAAAGGGATTTCCTGCCACACCCTCCGTCGCAACACCGCACTGACATTGGAGAAAAAATAAAAATAGGCCGGGTTATCGGCATAGTCCGGGGCCTGCCTGCTGTTCAGACAGGATTCCGACCGGCCGGACAGTTCTTCCTCAACGATGCGGCGCCATTCCATAGGGTGACAGTGAGGGCGGGGGAGGTGGCGGCTGTACGCCCCGGCAATGGACGGGTCGGCGCGGAGGGGAACCAGCAGTGCGTCCAGCCAGTTCGTGTTGGCGGGGGTCGCGTCCTGGGTCAGGAATACCAGATAATCGCCGTGGGCGTGACTCGCGGCCAGGTTACGGGTCTTGCCGTGGCCAAACTCCTGGGGCGGAACTTGTATGACCCGCACCGCGTGCGACTCAAGAATGGCCAGGGTCCGGTCGCGCGAGCCGGAATCCACGGCCAGGATTTCAATCACGCGAAATGTTCCTCGCTGGGCACGAACACTCCGCAAGACTTCGTCCAGATAGCGTTCACCATTCTTGGTGACGAGCAGAACGGACACGCTCGGCAGGCTGGTCATGGGTCAACTCGTTGTCCAGACGGCACGGCTTCCCCCGGCCCTGTGTCGGACGGTACGGCATCTGTCTTGCGGCACACAATAACGGCATTGTCGGGCCACGCCCACATATGGGTAAAGGCCGTATGCATTTTTTCGGCCCAGACAGCCACGGCCTCCTGCTGCGCGTGCATCTGTCGGCGGAGGCGGTTCTCCACAGTTACCAGGTCGGCGGCGGGAGTGATCCGCAACAGCCGCAGGAGCCGAAAATAGGCGGAGCGTGCCCGGTCTTTCAGCCACCCGCGCCGCGGGTCGGTTCGGAGCGTGCCTGTTTCCGCTTTGGGCGAGAGTGAGAGCGGACCAAAGGCGAAGGGGATCTCTGCGCGGTTGGTGGACACCACCTGCAATCCAGCGTGCCGACAGATCGCTTCAAGCAACTCAGGGTGATAGAAACGGACATGCTCGGGGTCGCGCCAAAATCCGAACAGCTGCATACGAATTGACTCAGGGTTTGGCACGACAATCACCACGGTTCCCGCGGCCCTGACGCGAGGCGCGAGGAGTTCAAAAAACCGCAGGACCTGCTCAAAGGGCAGATGCTCCAGAAAATGCGAGCAAAAGACCCCGTCATAGGTCTCGCTCGTCTGCTCCAGAAAAGTGAAGACGTCTTGTTCCGCAACATTCCAGCCGTGTTGGCGTACCCAGGCCACCACCGCCGGGTTGCGCTCCACGCCCAGCGCGGGAATCCCCGCCTCGGCCAGCAACTCAAGGAAAATGCCCGAGCCGCAGGCCAGGTCCAGCACCTTGCGACAGCCCTGAAAATGGGCCACATAGCCGCTCTGCCTCTCCCGGTTCCCCTGCCGGTCGCGCAGCGTGAATTCATACTCGGCGTAGTCGAAGCGGTCGGCCATTGTCTCGTACGTCTAGAGATAATCGGCAAAAAACCCCCGGCAGCGCCGGAAGGCATACCGGCCAAACCAGAAGAGCCCGACCCCACAACAGACGCTGTACGCCAACGCGCCGCCCAGGTTCAGGCCGCCCGCCAGAATAATTGAGCGGTAGGCGTCGGTAATCGCCACCATCGGGTTCAGGATGAACAGCACACCGATGGCTTCCGGGATGAGGCTGGCCGGATACAGAATCGGGGTCAGGAAAAACCACAGCGTAAACCCGGCAGTGGCGAGTTGTTCGACATCTCGAAAGAAGACATTGCCGCAGGCGAGCAGCATACCCAGCCCAACCGCCAGGAGCAGCGCCAGACCGAGGGGCAGGCACAGCAGCAGCCCGACCCCGCCGATGAACGTGCCTTTCCACACCATCAGACCGAGCAGGAACAGCAGAAATCCAACGCCCTGCACCAGAAAGCTGGCCAGCACCACCGCCACGACCAGCAGTTCTGACGGAAACTGCAACCTCTTGACCACATTGGCGTTGTTGGTGATGGCGGTCACCGAGCGCAGGCAGGCCTCCTGAAACGCCAGCCACGGCCACAGGCCGCAGAACACAAACTCGGTAAACCCATACCCCCCCTCAATCTCGCCCACCCGGTAGATCGCCGAGAACACCATGGTGTACAGACCTAACAGGATGGCCGGCTGGATCAAGGACCACAGGCCGCCCAGACTCGTCCCGGCGAAGCGGGCGCCGATCTCGCGCCGGACCATGGTCACCAAGAGATAGCGATGGGTCGTCAGGGTTGTCAGCATACGTTACAGCCGTCTTCTCTTCCCGGAGGGGTTTGGCCCGTTACCCACCCCGGCCCTGCGGGCCACCCCTCCAGGGAGGGGATAAAAAAGCTCCCCTCTTGGGAGGGGTGCCGCGTCAGCGGCGGGGTGGGTTCTAGCGGGAAACCAGGAAATCACCAATAACGAGATGATCCATCCCCGTCTGCTGGAACATGGCAATGGCATCATGCGGCGTATTCACAATCGGGTCCCCTTTCAGATTAAACGAGGTGTTGAGCAGCCCGTGAATCCCCGTCAATTTGCCGAATTCGGTAATCAGCGCGTGGTAACGCGGGTTGGCCTCGGGGGTCACGACCTGGGCGCGGGCCGTAGCATCGACGTGCATGGCAGCGTTCAGGTCGCGCCGGCCGGCCGGGGTCGTGGGTAGCGCCATGGTCATATAAGGGGCCGAGACGGACGTGGGGAAATAGCGCGCGCGCTGCTCCACGACCACCGAGGGGCCAAAGGGCCGCCAGTCCTCGCGGTGCTTGACCCGATTGTTGACCCGATCCTTCATGGCCGCGTCGCCGGGGTTGGCCAGGATGGAGCGATTCCCCAGGGCGCGCGGCCCCATTTCCATGCGGCCCTGAAACCAGCCCAGGATATTGCCGTCGGCCAGCAGCTCGGCCCCGCGAGTGGCCACGTCCGAGCAGGCCGCATACGAAACACCCGTCTCCTCAAGGGCGGCTCTGATGTCCTGATTGCTCCACTCCGGGCCGAAATAGGCGTGAGGCAGGGGACGGGGGCGTTTACCCGTTTCCCTGGCGTACAGCGCAAAGGCCGCGCCAATGGCACAGCCCGGATCGTTGGCCGCCGGCGGCACGTACAGGCGCTGCACCGCGGGATGCGCGGCCAGTTCGCCGTTCATCTTGGCGTTCAAGCCCACCCCGCCGGCCAGACAGAAGTCGTGCCAGCCGGTCTGGGCGAAGAGCAGATCAAACAGATGCGCCCCAATCCGCTCGGTCACCGCCTGGAGCGAGGCCGCAATATGCTCATCCGTGCCGTTGATCGGGTTTCTCCGATAGGCCCGCGGCGGCCCAAAAAAACGGCTCAGCCCGACCGGCACCTCGGACAGCCAGCCGACAATGGCCTGTGACCAGTAATCGTGCGGCCGGGTGACAAACCCGTCCGGCGTGGGGGTCACGATTTGATCGAACACCTCGGCGAAGCGGTCCTCGCCGTACGAGGCCAGGCCCATGACGCTGCCCTCGCCGTCCAGAAACGTAAACCCGAGAAAATTGGTGACCGCGGAGTAGAGCATCCCCAGCGAGTGCGGCATGGGGATTTCGGCCAGATGGGTGATCCGCGCGCCCTCGCCCTTTGCCAATATCGCCGTGACCGCCTCTCCGCGCGCGTCCAGGGAGAGGATATTGGCCCGCTCGAACGGCGAGCACAGAAAGGCGGTCGCCAGATGGCAGTCGTGATGATCGATCACTTCGAGCCGGACGCCGACGGTCTCGGCAAAGCTCTCGACATAGCTGCGGATCATTTGCAGGTTCTTGAAATAGCTGAGCAGATCGTGCGGGTGACGCTGGAAGTGCGAGAAAAACGGCTCGACCTTCCAGTCGTCACGCAGGCTGCGGGCACAGTCGTAATAAAACGCCAGGGCGTCGAGATCGCGGAAATCGACCCCGGCCCGGTCGAGGCAAAACCGGATGGCCTGATGGGGGAATTTGCCGTGGGCGTGTTTTTGCCGGATCAGGCGTTCTTCCTCGGCATAGGCGACCAACTCCCCGTCCCGGACCAGGGCCGCAGACGCGTCGTGAAACAGTCCGGTCACACCGAGGACGATCATGCCTCCCCCTGGGCGGCACGCTGGCTGCGGACCTCGTGGGCTACGGCGGCGGGGTCGATCAGGGCCGAGGACGAGACCAGGCTCAGGAACAGCCGCGCGGCCTGGAACACCTGGGCTTCGGTCAGGGTCGTGGCGAACTCGTCCTCAAGCGCCCGCAGGGCTGCGGCGCGGTGCGCCTCGTCCAGGAAACGTTCGTTCTCCGGCATACGGTCTCCTCTTGCTTTCCCTCTCGGAGCGCGGCCTTTTTTCTCCTGGGGGACAACCCACCCCGCCGCTAACGCGGCACCCCTCCAGGGAGGGGAGCTTTTTTATCCCCTCCTTGGAGGGGTGGCCCTGAGCTTGTCGAAGGGCCGGGGTGGGTGCCTCTTCGCATCACGTCCAGCTCCCGGCTCTCGCCCTCCCGGTTATTCAGGACATGCTGGCAACGTCCAGCATCTTATTAGCGTAGTCTTTCCCACACGTCATAGGGGACAACCCACCCCGCCGCTAGCGCGGCACCCCTCCAGGGAGGGGAGCTTTTTTATCCCCTCCCTGGAGGGGTGGCCGAAGGCCGGGGTGGGTGCCTCTTCGCATCACGTCCAGCTCGCGGCTCTCGCCCTCTCGGTTATTCAGGACATGCTGGCAACGTCCAGCATCTTATTAGCGTAGTCTTTCCCACACGTCATAGGGGGCAACGGTTTACCGTCGTTCTTATACAGGGCAATCGTTTCGTCCACAATTTCGCATAATTCCGCAAAGACTGCTTTTTCGTCTTCTCCGTGACAACCGCCATAAAACAGTCCCGGACAACTCCCGACAAAGCACTGATCTTCGTCAGACCATTCAACAATCTTGACGTACCGGGTGCTTTCTTTCATTGTTCCGACTCCTCAATCGCCGCCTTCTTTTCTCCTGATGGGGACAACCCACCCCGCCGCTAGCGCAGTTTTCATTCTGCTGTAGCGAGGTGCTCTCCCGAGGAGCGCAGCCCCCTGGCCCCCTCACCCTGGCCCTCTCCCTCCAGGGGAGAGGGAATGATCTCTGTAGGGGCAACCCCCTGTGCTTGCCCGTCCGCTACACTACGGTGAAAACTGCTCTAGCGCGGCACCCCTCCGAGGAGGGGATCAGTATACATCCCCTCCTCGGAGGGGTGGCCCTGAGCTTGTCGAAGGGCCGGGGTGGGTGCCTCTTCGCATCACGTCCAGCGGTGCGGCAAGCGACACACGCCCAGCTCGCGGCTCTCGCCCCGCACCGAAAAATCCTTTTCCGCGGTATCAAACATGCGCAGACCGGACGAGTCAAGAACATGGGTCCGAAAGGTGTAGGTACCGGGCAGCAGGCTGAGGCTGACCTCATACCCGATCCGAAAGGTGTGAGTGTCCACGCGCTGGGGTTCGGCCCGGTCCATGTCGCTGAAAATACCGTACACACCGAACTTGTCGTTGCGCCGCACATGGCCGATCGCAAAGACGGGCGGCTGGCCGTCGGGCACCTCGGCGACCATTTCGAGCCGGGCGGTCTCGCCCATGTCAAACACGTCGGTTTCGCGGTCGTCGGCGTCCAGCAGGCGGACCTGGCGCAGCCGGCTGGGCCGGGCGGCATCGGCCACGGGCTGCGCCTCGGCCTGCTGCTCTTCCTGGACCTCCAGCTCGCGCAGATAGTCCTCAAACGCCAGCGTTACCTCGGCCGCGCCTCCCCAGGCCCGGACCCGGCCGTGGTCGAGCCACAGGGCTTGCTGGCACAGCTTCTGGACGTGGTACATGCTGTGGGAGCAGAACAGGAGCGTTTTCCCCTGGCCCAGAAACGCCTCCATGCGGCGAATGCACTTCTTCTGAAACGCCTCGTCGCCAACCGATAGCACTTCATCCGTAATCAGGATATCGGGCCGGATGCTGGTAGCCACAGCAAAGCCCAGGCGCATATACATGCCCGAGGAATAGGTTTTGACCGGCTGGTCGATAAAGTCGTCCAGTTCGGCAAAGGCGATAATCTCCGGGACTAGGGCCTCGGTTTCCGCACCCTCCAGGCCCAGCATGGCCGCGGAAAAATAGATATTCTCCCGCCCGGTATATTCCGGGTGAAAGCCCGTGCCCAGCTCCAGCAACGCGCCCACCCGGCCGGCCGCCTCGACCGTGCCGGACGAGGGCCGGGTCACGCCGGAGATGAGCTTGAGCAGGGTGGATTTGCCCGAGCCGTTGCGCCCGATAATACCGCACGACTGGCCGGCCGCCAGGCGCAGATCCACCTCCTGCAAGGCCCAGAAGTCCTGGTGATAGAGGCGGGACGAAACAAACACTTCCTTGAGCCGGTCGAGCGGCCTCGCATACAGCTTATAGCATTTGCCCAGGTTTTGCGTGCGGACAACCCAGTCTGGCATCGTCGCCTGACTCTACTCCTCACGACAGGGAATGTCTGCACCCTCGCCCCTTCCTCCGCCCCTCCCTGGAGGCCTGTCCTGAGCCTGCTTCGACTTCGCTCCGCTCCGCTCAGCATGAACGGAGTCGAAGGGCCTGTCCTGAGCCTGCTTCGACTTCGCTCCGCTCCGCTCAGCATGAACGGAGTCGAAGGGCCTGTCCTGAGCCTAGCCGAAGGGGGTGGCCCACAGAGCCTGCCCCGTACTTGATACGGGGGCCGGGGTGGGTTCCTGGAGTCTATGGACGGGGAGCGGTCCGGAGGATGAGTTCCTTGAGGACCGTCATGGTTTCTTCGTGCTGGGCCTTCAGGGAGGTCATGGTTTCTTCGTGCTGGGCCGTGAGTTGCGCTGTGCGTTCCGAGGACCCTTGGCTCATCAGTCTCAGGCCGTAAAAAATCAGGCCACATTGTGCCAGCCCGATGATAAGCCCCCCGATGTCTACCCAACTCGGGGCGACCAGCGCTTGCAGGACCGCAATCGCTTCCGGCGAGAATGTCAGATTGTTTATAGCTCCCTCCCAACCCTTGGCGCTCACCCTACCAACTCGTCAGGTAAAACGCAAAGCTCCCGACCTCCCATCCCCTCCTTGGAGGGGTGGCCCGCAGAGCCTGCCCCGTACTTGATACGGGGGCCGGGGTGGGTGCCTCATGTGGCCGGCCGGCAAACCCACCCCGCCGCTCACGCGGCACCCCTCCCGAGAGGGGATAGAAAAGCTCCCCTCCTCGGAGGGGTGGCCCGCAGAGCCTGCCCCGTACTTGATACGGGGGCCGGGGTGGGTGCCTGATGCGGCCGGCCGGCAAACCCACCCCGCCGCTCACGCGGCACCCCTCCCAAGAGGGGATAGAAAAGCTCCCCTCCTCGGAGGGGTGGCCGAAGGCCGGGGTGGGTGCCTGATGCGGCCGGCCGGCAAACCCACCCCGCCGCTCACGCGCCACCCCTCCCGAGAGGGGATAGAAAAGCTCCCCTCCTTGGAGGGGTGGCCGAAGGCCGGGGTGGGTGCCTCATGTGGCCGGCCGGCAAACCCACCCCGCCGCTACGCGGCACCCCTCCAAGGAGGGGATGGGGAAGGACACAAAAAAAGAGGCACGGGCCGCAACCCGTGCCTCCTGGTACCCGACGGTTATCCGTCGCTGACGGTTATGGGGTGTCGTGGTATCCCACAAAGTTCATGCAGCAAGGCCGGCTGAGGACTCAGCCGGCCTTGGTTGATGTCAGAGGAAGGGGGCAGGCCTCTTGGGGGAGGAGAGAAGCCCGCCCCCGCAGGGTTTACCCGGCGTCTTCAATGACGAAGTTCTGGGTGTTCTGTTCCCACTTCAACCACGTGTCTTCTCCAGCCGCAGGGAAGTCGTTCACCCGACACTCAGCAGCCGGCAGGCCCCGCAGAAATCTGTCGGTATCTGTGGAAGCGAAATCCGAGAGATGGACGACCTCGAAGGTTTGCGCCTGACCAATCTGCTGGCCGTCTGCATAGGCGCGGATTGTATACCTCCCTTCAGCCAGATGATTGAAGTTATACGTCATCCCAAACCCGGTATTGGGAGAAATATGACTACACTGCCCGACGGTATCGGACCGGCTGGTGCCATACGCAACGGCCCAGGTATGCTGTCGGGTTCCTCGGGCGTTGAAAATCTGGACCTCAACTGCACTGGCCGAACACACCCAGCCCGAGATGACGCCAATACCGCTTCTGAATCCACCACCAGAGGGATTCTCCAGGAATCCTTTGGCATCAGTCTGCACAGACCCTTGACATGTCGCTAAGTCCTGCTCCAACTTCGCCACCCGCGCCTGCAACGTCGCTACCTGGTTATCGTCAGTCGGAGCAGTCCCGGTGATAAAGTTCGTGACCAGCCCGTAGAGCCCCTCTGTCTGGGGGGTTGCTCCCCGCACCTCGACAATATGCAGCCCTGGGTTGACACTCGCGGCAATGCTGAAGTTGCTGCCCTGGCCGCTGTTATCATCCGTCCCAAGCTGCCTGCCGTCCGGTCCGTAGAGCGTTCCAATGACATCTGTCGTCGTTCCGGTTGAATGCACATACAGGGTCCCGGATGCCGTGACGTTAATCAGGTAGCGGTCTCGTTCCTGCTGCGAACGGCCGCCTCTCTCGCAAATCTCATAGGATTCATTAGCACCTTCGGAATCCGGGCAATCCAAGGACCCGTCGCCGGACCCGATTGCGGTAACTGCTTGTTTCGTCGCCGCGGCGAAGGTAAAACGCAAAGCATATTCCCCGGTCGTCCCTGTCACCTTCACCACATAGTCCATGTTATCGACCGGAACCCTGAACTTGAAATGGTTGCCGCCCCCGCCACTGGAAGCCGTCGCAATCTGCCCGTCCGGGCCGTAGAGCGTGCCTGCGGTGTCGGAATGTTTTGTTGCACCTGTGGCGTTTTTCGCCTCTATGGTCATGAACCCATTCCCGCTCGGCGAGAACAGAAAATAATCTTCATCCGCACTGCCATCAATTCGCAGCGTCCCTTCCCTAGGCGTCGTATCATCAGGAAGAGCCGTATCGGTCCAGGTGGGGGCATTGGGTAGCAGCTCCGCATTCCCACCGCTGTCCGGTCCATTCTGCATGGCAACCTCGAAGTCCATGTCTATGGTGAAACTTCCGGTCGTCGTCGCAGTCTGTCCTTCTATTTTTAAAGCCTGATCGGTTGCTGCCTCAACCGGCAAGACCATTTTGAAGTTCCCCCCGCTGCCGCCGGATGCCACCGGGAGGTTCATACCGAACGTTCCGACCGTATCCGTGCTGCCTGTGGTCTCCAGAGTCAGGAGGCCAGGGGCGGTGATGGTTATCTCGCGGCTCTCCACTTCACCAGCGTCCAGCGAGCCTTGATGATTCAAAAGAGAGGAGGTGCTCTCTATTGCGCCGTGGAAAGCGACGTGAATATCCCTAGCGGTTGCAGGGTCTGTCTCCGGGTCAATGACAACAATGTATTCTTCATCTCCCGGCGAGACCTGGGCCCTGAGCTGAAAAGTCTTATGCTCAGCCGGAGTATTGACACTGTGATCCGTAGTGTGGCGGCTGCTATTATAGCTTGGCCCGAAGGACGCAATCCGTGAGCCTCTCCGGCACAGAGCCGCGGCCGAGACAGAAGTACCGCCGTCGTCGGCGCTATCAAACACCCGCAGTTCCCCTGCGGCCAGGGCGGGGATGGTAATTTTGGCGTAGAGATACTTTGTCTGGCCCGAATTGGCAGGAGTGGTCGCTCCTGCTTTTGTCCCGACGTCGCTCTTGCTGGGGGCGGATGCTGTTATTCCGAAGGTTTCCCCACTTCCAAAAAAAGTGGTCGTAGGAAGGCCGCTGCAGCTGGGAGTGGTCGCGGTGTTGTACACATGCGCCCACACCGGCTGGGCGGCCAGCAGCGTCCACACCGCGAGGACGGAGGAAATAACCAGGAACGGACCAACTTTTATCTTTCGTATTGTTTGCATTTTCTCCCCCTCATCCCTCGGTGATAGACGTTCTTGCCACATACGTTTTTTACCAACTCCCATAAGTACAAAAAATACCAGAGCAGGTGTCGGTTCGTCAAGGAAGGAGGGAGGGAGGGGGTTAGGGGTTGGGGGTTAGGGGTTGGGGAGTGGGGGAGTGGGGAGTGGGGGAGTGGGGGAACCCACCCCGCCGCTGGCGCGGCACCCCTCCAGGGAGGGGATGGGAAGAGCCTCTATCGGTTCGTCAACTGAAGTAGCGGGGCGGGAAGGGGGATGGGAAGAGCCTCTATCGGTTCGTCAACTGAAGTAGCGGGGCGGGAGGGGGGTGTTGTACTGCCGCTCCGGGTCAGGCCAGCAGTTTGACCAGGGTGACGGTCAGCCCGACAATCCCGGCGGCCATGATCCATAACTGCCGATAGAGCCGCGCTTCCAGACCGGAGATATCGGCCTTGAGCTCGGCCTTGAGGTCGGCCATCTCGGTTCTGAGGTCGGCCATCTCTTCCTTGAGTTCGGCCTTGAGTGCGGCCATCTCTTCCTTGAGTTCGGCCTTGAGGTCGGCCATCTCGGTTCTGACTGCGCCAATATCGTCCCTGGTCGCAAGGTGTTCGGCCAGGGGAATAGCGCCAGCCGCGGCCTTGGCCTTGGCTTCGGACGTGCCCGCTTCAATCAGGGCATCGTACACTTCGGATACGATCAGGCTCATCGGGCTCTCTCCCTGCTCCCATAGCACCAGGAACCGTTCCCGCTGTCAATGGACACGGAGTCCGCCCTGTTTACCGAACCTGCAAGCCGCTCCGTCCCCGTTTCTCCGGTCGTCAGACAATGACCTGCGCACCGTCTGTTCGTCAACTCAGGAGTGGGCGGATTGTGCAGTTGGGCCGTGCCTGGGGGAACCCACCCCGCCGCTGGCGCGGCACCCCTCCGAGGAGGGGATAGAAAAGCTCCCCTCCTCGGAGGGGTGGCCCGCAGAGCCTGCCCCGTACTTGATACGGGGGCCGGGGTGGGTGCCTCATGTGGCCGGCCGGCAAACCCACCCCGCCGCTCACGCGGCACCCCTCCCGAGAGGGGATAGAAAAGCTCCCCTCCTTGGAGGGGTGGCCCGCAGAGCCTGCCCCGTACTTGATACGGGGGCCGGGGTGGGTGCCTCATGTGGCCGGCCGGCAAACCCACCCCGCCGCTCACGCGGCACCCCTCCCAAGAGGGGATAGAAAAGCTCCCCTCCTCGGAGGGGTGGCCCGCAGAGCCTGCCCCGTACTTGATACGGGGGCCGGGGTGGGTGCCTCATGTGGCCGGCCGGCAAACCCACCCCGCCGCTCACGCGGCACCCCTCCCGAGAGGGGATAGAAAAGCTCCCCTCCTCGGAGGGGTGGCCCACAGAGCCTGCCCCGTACTTGATACGGGGGCCGGGGTGGGTGCCTGTAGAACCCGGCTACGGGGAAACCCACCCCGCCGCTACGCGGCACCCCTCCAAGGAGGGGATGGGGAAGGACAAAAAAAGGCGGCAAGAGCCGAAACCCCTGCCGCCTTACTGTCTGAACTGTGTTAGGGGGTAAGCAACTCAGGGCTGTTGACTGCGCTCCAGGAGGGCGCGTATCCCGGCGCTTTGCTCGCTTTGCTCGGCCCGTTGCGCCCGAGAGAGTTCCACAATCTCGCGCAGGCTGGCGCTTTGCTCGCGCAGCCCGGCGCTTTGCTCGCGCAGCCCGGCGCTTTGCTCGCTTTGCTCGGCCCGTTGCGCCCGAGAGAGTTCCACGACTTCGCGCAGCCCGGCGGCGACCTCTTCCAGCACCTTCCCTTGCTGATCGATCTGCCGGTCCCGCCGCAGGCCCGCCTCCCGCATCATCCATAACCCCCCACCAATGACCAAAAGTTGCAGATAGGACGCCACAATCGAGAGCCATTCAAACGAGGTCATAGGGCCTCCTTCACTGCCCCTCTCCAGGTATCGCTTCCTGCTGCACTATAGCAAAAGCATCAGAGGTCTGTCACACCCAAAAAAAAGGCGGCACGGGCCGAAACCCGTGCCGCCTGGTGGCAGCGCCGGTGAGGGAATTTACTCCCCTATGAATCTCGTTGCGAGGGTTCCCAGCGATAAGAGAAAAGCGACCACCCCAACGAGAACACCATACTTCCCTTTGGTCGCCTCATGCTTGGCCTGTTCTACTTCCTCTTTGGTCGCAAAGTGAGGGAGCGCCCCTTCAATCTTTGACAGGCTTGAGCGCACTTCTTTCATATCAGATTTGAGTTCTCTGACATCAGCTTCAATACGTCCAATGTCAGACTCAATACGTCCGACATTGGCTTCAATGCGTGCCAGCCGAGCGTCTTGTTCGTTAGCCATTATGCTTTTCCCACCTTCCAGCGGGATTAATCCTACTTCAACCTGTTGGGAGCGTCAAGAAGTCACACGCAGAGAAACCCACCCCGGCCTGCGACCACCCCTCCCAAGAGGGGATGGGGAAGGACAAAAAAAGGCGGCAAGAGCCGAAACCCTTGCCGCCTGGTGTTAGAGCCGTGTTATGAGGGGAGGTTACTGACACAAAGGCTATCAGGCGTCTTTTTGCAGAGTGTTGATTTGTCCCTGCATGTTGTTGACTTGTCCCTGCATGTTGTTGACTTGTCCCTGCATCGTACTCATCTGCCCTTGTATTGCGCTCATCTGTCCTTTGAGTTCTCCCACATCGTGAGTAAGCGTTAGCAGAGTGGTATTCATGGTGTCGAATTTCCGGTCTATGGCTTCAATTTTCTTTTCCATTTTGGAGTCGAGTTGCCACCAGACGGTAGCCAAGGCCCCAAGATTGATAATGAGTGGAGCCGCGGTAGTCCAACTAATCTCCACAATCGCCTCTCCGTGTTCTGCTTCCTCTTTAGTCGCAAAGTGAGGGGGTGTCAATGAAACAGGCGGCGGGTCGAGCACGGACAAAAAAAGGCGGCAAGAGCCGAAACCCTTGCCGCCTGGTGTTAGAGCCGTGTTATGAGGGTGAGGTCAATCAGTCGGCACACTCCGCCTTATACGCATCATCATCTTTAGTCAAATTAGCCGTCGTGCAGGCAGTTCCCGATGCATTGCCGTACCCTGGGAAGTTCATGCGATAGTGGCCCATCATCTGCGTGATATGGGTAAACACCATCCCGGCCCTGCTTTTACCCGGCATCGTGATGTTCAGCACGCCACGGTCGCCCTCGCACATGTCGGTCGCCGTGCCCAAGTCGCCCATGCTGGGGTCAATCATGGTGAGCATGCCCGGAGCGGCAACTTTGACGGGTCCCATGTTGCCATCAATGTCTGACGCCTGCTGCATCGACCCGTCCTCACATGTGACGGTGACATCAAGCGTGCGCCGTTTGCTCGGCTTCGTTTTGTCGGTATCGCCACCGGCTGCCAACCACACATAGACCATGGACTCGTCCCCGGCATCGTACCGGGCGTAGGCAGTGGCACGAGGAGTCGCCGTACCAGCCATCGGGTTCCCTGCATTCTCACCCTCAGTCCTGGTGTTATTATACCGTTCGGGAATCAGGCCACACCGTTCCATCATGAATACGCCGCTTGTGTAGCGAGCAGAGCCATTATCCACAAGAGCGTCATCTTTATCCGGGGTTGAATAACAGGCCACCTCAGGGTCACCGTCATCCGTGGTCACACTAGCGGCGGCACCAGGAGCGCGCTCCATCGAGATAGTGGCGGTCGGCACTTCCGTCCCGAAGAAACCGTCACCAGTGTCCTGGATGATGGTCCAGGCGGCGACCTCGTTGGTCGTGTCACCAAAACCCTCTGAATCACCGTTAGTATCAACACGGGTCAGTCCGTCAGGGGTGGTGGCGGTGCAGCCATTATATTTTTTCGTCCCTGCCGAGACCTCCACATAACCGTATGCGGAGATATCGCCATCCGCCACCGAGAGGGTCTGCATCATATGACCGTCCCCGCCCATAGACGCCACCCCCTGGAGTACGACCACTCCGAACTGATTCTCAGCCAGACACAGGGTCGCTGAGGCATCGTCCATCATCATACCCATGGCGTCGTAGACATTCACCGTCACGAACATGTGCTCGGTGTACGCCGCCTTCTCAGCAGTCTCAAGCGCTTTCTTCAGATCAGCGACCTTGTCCAGGCTTGGAGAGGCTTTGGCTTCTTCATCAGCCAGATTTTTCTTAGCAGTAGCAACCGCAGTATTCGCACTCTGAGTTACCATCTCTTGCGGCGACATGTTCTGGATACCGATAATGGTCGCTTTGTTGTCTCCGGTCTCGTAATAGGGGACCAGCTTCATATTGGCCGAGTCGCCGACCACGTAGCCGTTGGTCTGTGCGAAAGCACTCCCGGCCGAGAGGGCAACGCCCGCCACGAACGCGACTAGGCCCGCAAACATTTTATCCATCTTCATCACGTCTCTCCTTTCTTCCTGAAACCTTCTCTCTTCTTTTTTATGTGTCGTGTTGTTCATCTGCTTTCCTGACGCCGGGGACCTGTTGTTGTTCACCGATACCGCGCCTCCTTCCACCGTGCCCTTCCGGGTCCCGCCCGAACATCAATCATCCCTTTCGGTTTCCCCCGTGCGGCGTAATTGTTGGGCACCATAATGAATATCCTGTAGACTGTCAAGCAAGTATTCAGTTCTGTCAGTGTCTCGGTTTGCAAGCGGGCTCCCTGTTCAAGCCGCCTGCTCCAGGAGCGCACGGATACCAGCGCTCTGCTCGCGTATCCCCGCGCTCATCTCGCGGATACCGGCGCTCTGCTCGCGTATCCCCGCGCTCATCTCGCGGATACCGGCGCTCTGCTCGCGTATCCCTTCGCCCATCTCGCGTATCCCTTCGCCCATCTCGCGGATACCGGCGCTCTGCTCGCGTATCCCTTCGCTGACGCTCCGTAACGCCTCGCCTTGCTGCCGAATCCCCTCGTTGATGCTCCGCAACTCTTCGCCTTGCTGCCGAATCGCCGCCATGTTCTCTTCGTGCTGCCGGATGCTCGTCTCGTGGCGTCTCCGCGACTCTTCGTCTTGCCGCCGAATCGCCGCCATATTCTCTTCGTGCTGCCGGATACTCGTCTCGTACAGCCTGGCGCTCGTCTCGCTGATGCCCTTTAACTCTTCGCCTTGCTGCCGAATCGCTGCCATGTTCTCTTCGTGCTGCCGGTCCAGTTGTTGACTCCGCAGGGTAGCGGCACGATTCATCAGCCATAATCCCCCGCCAATCACCGTCAGTTGCAGATAGTACGCAATAATCGACAAACATTCAAAGAGTGACATACGGCACTCTTCAGCCCTGTTGGTCTGCGGTCTTGCCGGTCTTTTCGGGTTTGAGGTTGCGATACCATTGGCCGTCGTCAAGGCGGTCCCATCGCTCCTGTATCGCCATTGCCATAGGCAAGTCAACCATGCCCGGCACGTCCAGCCGGTATTGCATCCTGACCGTGACCTGGGCCTGGTTTTCCTGTTCCTGGATGTTGTCGATGGTGTAGGACATATACTTCAGTGTCGGCGACCGGGCCTGGACATATTGGGTTGCGGTTAATGCGCCGGTGTAGGCATAGGCTTCGTATTGATACGCGGTGACTTCATCCCCTTGAATACGGGCCTCCCAAAAGGCCGTGACCCGCTGTTTCAGCGACTCGGCGGGCGGCGGTTCGGCAACGGTCTGCCCCGCTCCGAGCGCGGCCACCACGGCCACCAGCGCCACGGCCTGCCTCGTCCACGCCTTTCTCCTCCACAAAACCGACCTCATACACAACGGTCTCGCTTTCCATTCTTCGTACGGTCCTTATAGCCCATATCATCTAACACACTGTTGTCTGTGTGTCTTGTTACTATAGTGTATGTGAAGAAAAAGTGTCAATAGCAAACCGGCTTTCTCACCACAACCAGCAGCCCCGCTCATTTGCCTTCAACAACACTAGATGACATTAGTTCAAACCGGCTTTCCGTTGTCAAGCAGGAACCCACCCCGGCCCTACGGGCCACCCCTCCCGAGAGGGGATGATTTTTTATTCCCCTCCTCGGAGGGGTGCCGCGTAGCGGCGGGGTGGGTTCCTCGTCGGGGCGTACCAGGAACCCACCCCGGCCCTACGGGCCACCCCTCCCGAGAGGGGATGATTTTTTATTCCCCTCCTCGGAGGGGTGCCGCGTGAGCGGCGGGGTGGGTTTGCCCCGACCCGGCAGTCCCCTACGTCTGGCAAGTGCGGGTTCCTGGAATGTGCATCACACGTCCAGGGGAGGAGAGCTTTTTTATCCCCTCCTCGGAGGGGTGCCGCGTAGCGGCGGGGTGGGTTCCTCGTCGGGGCGTACCAGGAACCCACCCCGGCCCTTCGACAAGCTCAGGGCCACCCCTCCCGAGAGGGGATGGGAGTAGGAGCGGGCAAGATGCCCGTGCTCCCAGGAGAGTAGCAAAAGGAATGGGGGGAGATGTCACTTGTGGTGACTAGAGGGGGGTCTCCGACCTGAATGCGACAAAATCAATAACTGATTGAACAGCAAGCGATGCCGCTTCGTACTCGGTCATTTATAGCTTCTTACTGCGCAGCTTCGGCAGCGGCCACATTTTCCTGGTGCGGTTCAGGAAAGGGCACGCCATCTTCCTCCAGAACTTCGAGCCAGCCACACACCGCAATTTTGATCTCCTCCAAAGCCTCTCCTGCTGTCTCTCCGTAAGCAATAAGGCCGGGGATTTCTGCGCATTCGGCCTGAAACCCTGTCGATTCCGGGCATCGTGCGTGCGTGTACGCATAAGCCGGCAGTTCGTGTACCTTCATGGAGCAGTTCCCTGGTCGATAATCCCCATATCTCTTGCTCGTTTTAGCACTTCTTTCACTTGCTCCGGCTCGGCTGTCAAACTCTCAACATTATCCCCTCCTGGGAGGGGTGCCGCGTGAGCGGCGGGGTGGGTATACTCGTAGGTCTGTGCCAGGAAACCCACCCCGGCCCTACGGGCCACCCCTCCTGGGAGGGGATGGGACAGGAGAAAAGCTTATGAAGCGGAAGGTCGTACGGTATAACCCGCGCCTGAAAGAACGTGCGCGGTATCTTCGGCAGCATATGACGCGGGCGGAAGTCCTGCTGTGGCAACAGCTCAAGGCCCGGCACATGGAGGGCTATGACTTTGACCGGCAACGCCCTATCGACGCGTATATCGTGGACTTTTTCAGCAAAGACCTCATGCTGGCTATTGAGGTGGATGGCGTTACGCACGACAGTGCTACGGGACAGCAACACGACCGGCGACGGCAACGGCGATTGGAAGCGCTTGGCGTACGGTTTTTACGCTTTCAGGATGAAGAGGTCAGGCAGAACCTGGAAGGCGTGTTGGCGGTGATTCGGGAGTGGGTCAGGGGAAACCCACCCCGGCCTGCGGCCACCCCTCCGAGGAGGGGATGATTCTCTACTCCCCTCCTGGGAGGGGTGCCGCGTGAGCGGCGGGGTGGGTTCCCTTGTTGCGACGTACCAGGAAACCCACCCCGGCCTGCGGCCACCCCTCCGAGGAGGGGATGATTCTCTACTCCCCTCCCTGGAGGGGTGCCGCGTGAGCGGCGGGGTGGGTTATACGGTCGGGCGGGGACGGGGAAACCCACCCCGGCCTGCGGCCACCCCTCCTGGGAGGGGATGATTTTTATTCCCCTCCCAGGAGGGGATGGGGAGTTGTTATTCCTCGCCGGCATCGGGGGGCGGCTGGGCGGCGGAGGGGCGGGAGCTTTCGATCACTTCGCGGAGGCGGTGGACGCGGTCGGTGAATTCCTTGGTCACAGTTTGTGCTTCGTTGCGGTCGCGGATGACGTGGGGCGTAATCAGGATGACCAGCTCGGTCCGCTCGCGCTTGTCCTGTTCGAATCGAAACAGGCGGCCCAGCACGGGCACGTCCATCAGAAAGGGCACGCCGTTGCGGATGCGCTCGACCCGTTCGTCGATAATGCCGCCGAGCAGCACGGACTCGCGGTTCTGCACCACCACCGTGGTTTCGGTTTCGCGCGAGGTGAAGCTGGGCGAACTGGTATCGCCGAACGAGGGATTCCCGACATCGCTGACCTCCTGGCGAATCTCCATATTGACCAGGCCGGCCGAGTTGACCTGGGGCAGGATGGTCAGGATCGTGCCGGTATCCCGGTACTGGATGCTGGACACGATGTTCGCGGTCGCCAGGGTGCTCTGCTGGGTGGAGGTCAGGATCGGCACCTCTTCCCCGATCAGGATATGCGCCTCGCGGTTGTCCGCGGCAATCACGTGCGGGGTGGCCAGAATGTTCACCCTGGAGCGCGAGTTGACGGCGCTGATCAGCGAGATGAAACGGGCCTGGTCGGTAATGAAAGAGAACAGGCCGCTCTGACCGATGTTCACCGCCCGTTTGGCCCCGGACTGGAGCAGGGAACTGTTGGTGATATCGAGCGTTTTGGGTCCCCCGGCCCCGACCCCGGCCGTACCGCCCCCCCCGCTTGCGCCGAGAACATTCTCGATGCCTCCGGTGGCAAAGGCGTATTCGATGCCGAATTGCAGGTCGCCGGTCAGCGCGATCTCGGCGATGATGGCCTCAATCAGCACCTGCCGGGGCACCACGTCGATTCGGACCAGCACCTCCCGGATTTTATCGTAGTCGCGCGGGGTGGCCAGAATAATCAGGGAGTTCGAGATCTCGTCGGCCACGATGCGGACGACTTCCTTGAAGAGCGGGGTCTCGCCCTCGACGGGCTCGATCAGGATGCTGCTGGTCCCGCCCCCGCGCGAGCCGCGCCCGCCGAGTCCCCCGCCGCGTCCGAGGCCGGTCTCCGAGTCCCCGTCGCCCCGATTGGCATCCTGGTTGCCCTCCCGGTCGCGCCCGCTACGTCTCCCGCCGCCACCGCCGTATAAATCGCCCAGCACGCTGGCCAGGTCGGCGGCCTTGGCGTTCTCGACCGCGTACACGTAGACGGTGCGCCCGCCGCCCTTTTCGGGCGGTACGTCGAGGACTCTGATCCATTTTTCGATCTGGTCGAAAATATCCTGGTTAAAGCCGAACACGACTATCGCGTTCAGCCGGGTGAGCGGAATGATATACAGCCCGCGTTCCTCCGCGTTCTCGACGGTCACGCCGTAGGGCTGGAGGATGCTCGCCAACTCCTTGCCCAGGTCCTCAACGTTGGCGTGTTCGATGCGGTAAATCTGGGTGTGCAGGGTCCGAAACGTGTCCGTATCAAACGCGGCGATCAGGTCGCGCAGGCGTTCGACGTTCGAGGCCAGGTCGACAAGGATGACCAGATTGCCGCGTGGATAGGCCACCACGTCGCCGCCGGGCGAGACAAAGGGTTGCAGAATTTCCGTCATTTCGGTGGCCGCAATATGCTCGACCTTGATGAGTTCAATCACGAACTCGTCCTGCGCGGAGGCGGTGCGGCGCTGGCTGCTCTCGCTCAGCAGGGGCACCTTGGTCTTGGCCTCGCCCACCGGGGCAATATGGTAGATGTCGCCGACCTTGACCGCGGCGATGCCGTTGATGCGCAAAATCTGATGGAACAGCGGAAAGAGGTCCTGGCCGCGAATTTTGCTGGCCGTCCGCAACGTCACCGCGCCCTGCACCCTGGGATCGATCGAGTAGTGGATACACAGCCCCGCGGCCAACCCCTGGATGACCTCCCGGATGTCGGCTCCCTCGAAATTCAGTTCAATGAGTTCAGCCTCGCCAACCGGGACGCAGTCCTCCGCGCCGGTTTCGGCCAGGTCGGCCAGCGCCGGGTCGTCCTCGTCGGACAGCCCGTCCTCGGCAAACGGTTCGTCTTCGACCTCCTGCGCTCGACCCGGTGTCGGCCGGCTCAACAAGAAACTCAACAAGAAAAAACACAGGAGAAGGCATACCCATTCCCCGGCCCGTCTCATTCCCACCTCACGTGTCCGCATAGATTCCCGTATTTCTCTCAACTCTAGAGCAAATTCCGATTCTGTGTAGCCGTCCGTCATTCCTGTGCAAACAGGAATCCAGGCACCCCGCCCCCTGGTTTCTGGATACCGGATCAAAGCCTGCCCCGGACATGATCCGGGGTCCGGCATGACGCAAGCGAACCAGCCCGACTGCAACGTATCGTAAACCGCTCTGGCCTCTCAACTCCGGCCTCTCACTCCGGCTCTTCCGCCTGTGCCTGTGCGGGCTCTTCTGCCTGTGCTGCTTTCTCTCGTTCGGCCCGTCTTTCACGCACGGCCTGCCGCCGGATCGTGCGCAGGCGGCGCTGCAATTGGCGGATATTCTCCCGAATCCGGGCCGGATCGTCGCCGTCCGCCTCAGCCGCGGCCTGACTCTCGGCCGGCTGTTGAGCCTGTTTCGCGGCGGGCGCTTTCCTGGGGGCCAGCCGGGGCAGGCCCTTGGCCTTTTTACTGCTGAGCAGGGCCAGGGGCAAGGCGACCTCTCCCCCGCCGTTGCCCAGGGAGAGGGTGGCCTCGGAGGCGGTCAGCCGGGTGAGGCGATAGAGGTCGCCGATCTGCTCGCCCTTCTGTACCCGCGTGACGCGATTGCCCTGTGAGGAGTCGGACAGAAAGGCCTCTTCCCGGCCTGGGGTCAGCAGGACGCCGACCAGGGTGAGATGCGAGGGCGGCGGGGGCGGCTCGGCGACAACGGCTTGCTGGACCACGACCGGCCGCTTGCGGTCCGGCGAAAAGAGGTCCTTGTCGGTGATCTGCCGGGCCAGGCGCTGGCCGGTCCGGATGGCGCGCGTCGGCAGGGCCGTCGCGGGACGGTCCTGGGTCCGGGACCGGGCCGACTCCGGTGGCACACCGGGCATGGCCCGGCTCCAGGTACTGACCATCTGCCAGATGATGCCGAGCGCGATGACCGCCAGGACCGTATGAAAAAATCGCCGAATACGCATACCCTGGGCTCACTCTCCCTCGACGACTTGGGCTTTCTTGGCTACCTGTAGGGCCGTTCCCCCCTGGGCGCTCTCCCGCATGATGCCTTCCACCTCAAGCGTAATGGTGAGAGGCGGACGGGTGGCCTGACGCCGGCGGCGCCGGCGCTTGGAGGTGCCGATATCCAGACGAGACACCGCCAGCAGCCAGTCCGCGTATTCCACCTGGGCCAGAAAATCCGCAACATTCGGCGTGTCGCCCCGAAACGTCATTTGCACCCGCGTCTTGCGCAGGGACCCGAGCGATTGGTCCCGCATGACCTGGGTCGTGACCAGGGTCAGGCCGCTCCGGTCGGCAAAGGTCTGGACCCGTTCCTGCAACCGGGCCGCGGCCAGGGTCGGGGTGTCACCGGGGACGAGTTGGTCATAGGCAGCGGCGAACTGTTTCTCCAGGGTGCGCGTCCGTTGCTGGACTTCAGCGGCGCGGTCGCGTTGGCGCTGCATTTTTGCCAGACGCTGCACGTCGCGCTCGATCCGCTCTTCGAGCTGGGCGGTATAGGCCAGATAGGGGGCAACCACGCCATAGCGGAGGGCGACCAGCATCAGGGTGCCACAGGCCAGACCGGCCAGCAGCCGTTCTCGGGCGGAGAGCCGCCGCCAGGCGTCGAGGAGTGTGTTTAGTCGCATGGGTTCACCTGTGCGCCCAGGGTAAAGGTTTCGCCCTTGCCCGTGGTCTTAAAGGGCGCTTTGGGCTCTACGTCGTGCAGGCAGGGCGAGGCTTCCAGGGCACCGACCAGATCGGAGGCCGAGCCGCTCCTGGCCACACCCGCGAGTTCGACCTTACCGTTCCTGAAATGAAAATTGGTGAGGTAGACCTGCTGGGGGATGCGCTCGGACATGTCCTTGAGGAGCGGGGTCAGCCGGAGGCGGGTCTCGGAGTGCAGGGTCTGGAGTTGGGCCTGGAGGCGTTGCGCGGCGGCTTCATCATCCTGGACCTGACGCACCGCCGGGGCCAGGGTGTGCATCTGGTCTTGGACCCGGTTGAGGGCGCGGCGGTCCTGGATCATAACGGACGCGGCCCAGACCAGGCTCAGCACCAGAATACAGCCGACAAAGACCAGGGTGAGTGGGGAGAGCAGCTTTTCCCGGTGCGCCCGGTTTTCGCCCGGCAGGACGTTGACTTCTCTGCCCTCGCCTACGGCCTGGAGGGCCGCGCCAATGGCGGAGCAGGTGACCACGGACAGGGCCCCGTCCGTGGCGACGGCCGGAAACCGCTCCTGGGCGGCGCGCGCCAGGTCCCGTGCCGGCTCCACGCTCACGGGCAGCGTGCCGTGCCCGTCCCAGGTAAAGACGGGAATGGTGTCCGGACTGCTGCCGGGGAAGTTGCGGGCAATGCTGTGGGCGAGCGTATCGGTCCACGTGTCGGCCTCGGCAACGCGCGCAAGCGGCACGGTGTGGCTGGCCACGAGCTGCCGCTCGTGCAGAAAATTCAGCTCCAGGTTCCCGTCCTCCCGAGCGGCCAGGACCTGCTGTTGGTGCTCGACCGGACAACAGGCCAACAGGGTGGTGGCGTGCGCGGCACTGCTCAGGGTGACGCTCTCCGGGCGCAAATTGTGCTCGACCAGGAGGTTGACCAGGGGATCGACGGTCTGGCGAGGAAAACAGAAAATGACGACCCCGAGCCGCCGCTCTTCCCCGCCCTCTTCGGTCATCACGTAATCGTAGTAGAGTTCTTCCTCACGGAAGGGCAGCAGGCGTTCGACTTCATAGCGGACGACCTGTTCCAGCGAGCCACGCGCGGCTTCCGGCACGACCAGCCGGCTCACGCTCGCCTCTGTTCGGGGCAGGCACAGGACGGTCTGGTCGGGCAGGGTTTCGATGGCGGCCAGAAAGTCGGCCAGGGCCCACCGGATAGCGGGCAGATGGTCCGCGGCGGTTTCCGGCAGGGGAACGGTCCGGGTCGTTTTCAGCCCGACCTGAAAAAAGCGCTTGGTACTGTGCACAAAGCTGACGGCGTGCGACCCAACGGCGATGCCGAGGCCGTCACAATAGTCAACCGTGGCGAGGCGCTGTACGCTCGGCGGGAGATTCACCCAAGCCTCCTGTTGTTACGCGTGGGATGCCCATCCCCAGGAACGGGCGATCGCCAGGCGTGGGGGCTGCCGGGCCGGGGATAACCCACCCCGGCCCTTCGGGCCACCCCTCCCAAGAGGGGAGCTTTACTATCCCCTCCTCGGAGGGGTGCCGCGCTAGCGGCGGGGTGGGTTTCCTTTCGCATCACCGTCTTCCGGTCACACCGCTCATTCGGAACTGAGAATATCGGCGTCCACATCGGCGCCGCCGGTCGCGCCGTCCGCGCCGTAGGAGAGCACCTCAAAGTTTTTTCCGGCCAAGCGATAGACATAGTCACGGTCCCAGGGGTCCTTGGGCACCTGCTTTCTGAGATAGGGACCGTCCCAGCGCTCCACGCCGGACGGCGCCTGGCGGAGCACGGCCAAGCCTTCCTCTTCGGTCGGATACCTGCCGACGTCCAGTTTGAACATCTCCAGCGCACTGGCCAGATTCTCGATCTGCATCCGGGCGGCCTGGGGCTTGGCTTTCTCGGCGCGGCCCATGACGTTCGGCCCGACCAGGGCCACCAGCAGACCGATGATGACCATCACGACCAGGAGTTCGATGAGCGTAAAACCGGCCTGGCCGGACATGTGGGTCTGTTGGGGGGATTGAGGGGGACTGTGTCGCATACGCCACTTCCTTTCTGAGCGTTCCTTCTGCCTGCTCTTTCTCCCCGTCAGAGGGGCATATCGTTGATGCTGAAGATACCAACCAGCATGGCAATCACCACAAAGCCGATGATCAGTCCCATCGTCAGCAACAGGATGGGTTCGACCAGCGAGGTCATCCGCTTGATCTGCCGCTGCGTCTCGCGCTCAAAGTAATCGGCCACCTGCTTCAGCATATCGTCCAGTCGGCCGGTTTCCTCGCCCACCCCGATCATTTGCAGCGCCAGCGGTGGAAAGGCGCCGCTGCGGCCGAGCGGGGCGGCCAGTCCCTGCCCTTCCCGGACACCGGCGCGGACTTCCTTGACGGCCCGACGGATGACGCTGTTCTCGACAACGGCCTCCACCACCTCCAGGGCCTGGAGCAGCGGCACCCCGCTGCTGAGCAGGGTGCTCAGGGTGCGGGAAAAACGGCCCACCTCGCGCTTCTGGAGCAAGGAGCCGAGCAGGGGGAGGCGGAGGCGAAAGCCGTCCCAGGCCAGGCGGCCCTGGGGGGTGGCCACATAGCGCTGCCAGCCCAACACGCCGCCGGCCCCGGCCAGGAGGAAGCTCCACCAGTAGGAGCGCAACACCTCACTGGTCGCCAGCATGAACCGGGTGGACGCCGGGAGGGCCTGGCCGCTGTCGGCAAACAGGCCGGCAAAGCGCGGCAGGATAAAGATAAACATGAAGACGATCGCCCCGGCGCCAAACAGGACGAGCAGGACCGGATAGGTCAGCGCCGACTTCACTTCCTCCTGAACCTCCTGGGCGCGCTCCAGATATTCCGCCAGGCGTTGCAGCGCCGTCTCCAGAAAGCCACCGACTTCTCCGGCCCGCACCATGTTCAGATAGAGGGGAGGGAAGATGGTGGGGTACTGGGCTAAGGCATCGGCCAGCGATTTACCCTGCTGGACGGTCTTCAGCACGTCGTCCGCCACACGGCTCAGGGCCGGTTTTGACGCCAGCCCGACCAGGGCCGACAGCGCCCGGTCCAGGGGCAATCCGGCCGCCAGCATGGTGGCCAGCTCGCGGGTCAGGAGCAGCACGTCGCGCTGCGTGACGCGGCCACGCCAGGGTATATCCGGCAGGGAGAGCTGCCAGTTGCGGGCGGTTTTTGCTTCCCGGCCGTGCGGGAGCGCGACGTTGAGGGGGATATAACCCTGGGTGTGGAGCCAGGCCACGACCGCACGCTCCTCTGCGGCTTCTCTGACGCCTTCAATCAACTGTCCTTGGGGTGTGGTCGCCTGGTATTGGAACTGCGGCATTTTGTTGAGTCTGTTGAGTCTATGGGGTCTGTTGAGTCTGTTGAGTCTGGGTCATGAACGATAGCGGGGCAGGATATGGGTGCCGAAGAGTTCGAGTTGTTTTCTCAGCTCGGCCCGGGGGAGGAGGCCCTGGTCAAACAGCCAGGCAAACCATTCCGGGTTGGCCGCATCGGCCAGGGCGTCTATGCCGCGTACCACGTCGTCCACCGGCCCGGCATACAGATAATTCGCCCGTATCATACGCTCAACCGTCCATTCCTGTAGGGGCAGACGTTGCTCCCCGCTCGGATATTCGAGTTCATCCTCGGGAAAACGAAACGCTTCCCAAAAACCGAAATGCCCCCAGAAGCGTTTATATCCTACCCCGACCAGGCCCTCTTCCGCCAGACGGACGGCCTGTGGAACGGTGTCGGCAAAATATATCTGGCGCAGAACGCCGATGTTCGACCCCAACGGCAGCCAGCGTCCGGCCCGGCCGGCCTCTTCGGCATAGATTTGGGCGAGTTGGCGAACCTGTTCGTGGCGCGACAGGAGAATCATGGGAATGACCCCCTCTCGGGCGCACCAGCGGATGGTGGACTCGCTGATAGAAAACGCCTGAAACAGCGGAGGATGGGGTTTTTGGTAGGACTTGGGTACGACGGAGATACGGTGGACCTTGCCCTGGTCGTCCAGCTCTCCCGGCGTGCCGTATTCCCGGGTCCAGGGCGCGGGCGGCCAGGGCGTGCCGCTCTCATACGGGTAGGGGTATTCATAAAATTCGCCCTGAAAGCGAAACGGCTCGTCCGACCAGGCCAGCTTGAGAATATGGTAGACCTCTTCAAAGGCGCGCCGATTGGTCTCGTCCAGGCTGGACTGGTCGCTGGTCGTGGCGGAAATATGCACCTTCTGCGCCATCTGGTTCAGCCAGCGCTGCTGGTAGCCGCGGGCGAAGCCGACAAAAGAACGCCCCTGGGTCAACTGGTCCAGCCAGGCCGTTGTCACCGCCAGGCGCAGCGGGTCCCAACCGGGCAGCACATAGCCGATGGGGCCGACCTGTATCCGTTTGGTCTGCATGGCTACGTATAAGAGAAACTCGGGCGGAGCGCCCATCTCGAAGCCTTCGCTATGCAGGTGGTGTTCCGGGAAGGCGACCGCGTCAAAGCCCAGCTCTTCGGCAAACTGGGCCAGTTCGACGACTTCCTCAAACATGGCCTGCCAGCGATCCGAATGCGCGGCAATCGGCCGCAGGGCCTTGCGCTCGTCCAGCGTGGCCGGGATTGAGGGCAGTAAAAACAGCATGAACTTCATGGCGTGTCCGTTCGGGCCGAAGACGTTACGATTATATACGACTTCCGCCGGACGTGCAGTAGCCGGGCGTTGTTGGGTCCCCGGCGGGGCGGGGCTCCGGGAGGGCGGGCTTCCAGCCCGCATGGCGGCCAGGATGGCCGCTCTCCCAGGGGGGGAGCAGAAAAATATCCCC
Organism: uncultured Binatia bacterium (SeqCode); assembly: GCA_965232605.1. Classification (GTDB taxonomy): domain Bacteria; phylum Desulfobacterota; class Binatia; order Bin18; family Bin18; genus Bin18. The sequence goes on from CBDDQA010000002.1 coordinate 558,481, forward strand.
TCTTGGGAGGGAATTATATGCCAAAGTCACATTGGGGAGAGGGAGGCAATAGGGGCTACTTTAGCCCCCTGCTGTAAAAATAATCCTCCAGGGTTGCTGGGGGAGGGGAAGGGTCAAGCTTTGATGCTTCGTAGGTGAGAATATCCATAATCTGATCGTTTGTGAGACCTTTGTTGCGGAGTGAGTTATAGATGGAATCAAGATACACCGACAACATGAGCAGAAGCTTTCGCGATATGGATCAGTATTCTTGAACTTGGCGCTCATGTAACTCTCTGCGCAGGGATTCAACCGTCTCCTGATTAAACATTCGAGGCAGGTATTCTTTTTCCCAAGCTTGGTCAGCTTCTTGGAAGAGTTTATCCAAAGTGTCAGATACCCGCTTCAGATAATTCTCGTCGGCATCGCCGTGGTTAAGCACGTCTCTCAGAATAGCAG
>CBDDQA010000003.1:0-467386 GCA_965232605.1 uncultured Binatia bacterium (SeqCode)
CCTTCACCGTGTCCCTCGCCATCCCGCCCACGGGGGATGTGACCGTGACAGTCGGCAGCGACAACGCCGACGTGAGCGTGGACACCGACCCTGAGACGGCCGGCACCCAGACCACGCCGCTGAGCTTCACGACCGACAACTGGAATACGGCCCAGACCGTGACCGTCAATGCGGCCGAGGATGCGGACCAGAGCGCGGACACGGCCACGGTGACACTGACCCCGGCCGGCGGCGGCTACGGCCGTGTGGCGACGGCCACGGTAGCGGTGACCGGTGACGGGACAACGAAGTGGCAGGGCTGACCGTCTCGACGAGTACCCTGGCCGTGGCTGAGCCGGGGGTCGGGAACGCAGTGGGCAGTGGCACCTTCACGGTGCGGCTGGCCCGAGCGCCCACGGGGGATGTGACCGTGGCGCTGAGCGCGGCCAGTCCCGATGTGAGCCTGAGCCCCGCCTCGCTGACCTTCACCACCGGCACCTGGCAGACGGCCCAGACCGTGACGGTCACGGCCAGCGCGGACGCGAACACGACCGACGACCGGGTGGTTGTGACCCTCACCCCCTCGGGGGGCGGCTACACGAATGTGGCTCCCGTGACGGTGACGGTGACGGTGGAGGACCGGCAGGCCCGCGCGCCGGGGCGGCCCACGGGCTTCGGGGCGACGGCCGGCGATCGCCGGGTGACGCTGGGGGCCAGGGTGAGCGACGGCGGCGCGCCTATCCGCCTGTGGCGCTACCGCGTCAAGACGGGCGGCGGCTACGGTCCCTGGATGGCCCTGTCCAACAGCGCTCTGTCCACCCTGACCGGCCAGGTAGTGAGCGGGCTGCGCAACGGGACGCGCTACACCTTCGAGGTACGGGCGGTGAACCGGGTAGGGAGCGGGCCGGTGTCGGGCGAGCGGGCGGCCACGCCGCGAGTGGCCACGCCGTCGCCCCCTGGCGGCGGCAATCCCCCTGGCGGGGGTGGTGGGGGCGGCGGAGCCCCGACGCCCCCGGACCCGGAGCCGGTGGGCAGCTTGGAGAATCCCGGGCCCGGCTCCGCGCAGAGCGGTATCGGCCTCCTGTCCGGCTGGGTGTGTGAGGCCGACCGGGTGGAACTCGTGCTCAATCCGGGTACGGACGAGGCCCAGACTCTGGACGCCGCCTATGGCACGGACCGGGCGGATACGACTTCTGTGTGCGGGGACCGGAACAACGGCTTTGGCTTGTTATTCAACTGGAACCTGCTCGGCGACGGCACGCATACCCTCGTAGCGCGGGCCGACGGCGAGGTGTTCGGTCGGGCGACCGTGACGGTGACGACGCTGGGCGAGGAGTTCGTGCGGGGGGCGGACGGGGAGTGCACGGTGACGGACTTTCCAGAGACGGGCGACACGACCCGCCTGGTGTGGCAGGCCGCGCAGCAGAACTTCGTGATTGCGGCAGGGGAGCGCCCGACCGGGACCGCACAGTCCGGGACCGCCGGCGTAGGCACCCTGGAGAACCCAAGTGTCAACTCGTATCAGAGCGGCATCGGCTTGATCTCGGGCTGGGTGTGCAACGCCGACCAGGTCACGGTGCGGCTCAACGCCGGGCCGGCCATCACGGCGGCCTACGGGACGGAGCGGGCGGACACGGCCGCGGTCTGCGGGGACACGAATAACGGCTTTGGCTTGTTGTTCAACTGGAACCTGTTGGGCGACGGCGAGCATGAGGTGGAGGCGGTGGCCGACGGGACGGTGTTCGGGCGGACGCGGGTGCGGGTGACGACCTTGGGGGCGGAGTTCGTGCGGGGGGCCGCGGGGCGGTGTACGGCGGCGGGGTTTCCGAGTCCAGACGAGAGCGTCACGTTGGAATGGCAGCAGAGCCGGCAGAACTTTGTGATCACCGACGTGCAGTAGGGGCCTTTCCCTTCCTTCCCCCCTTGAGGGGGAAGGCCAGGATGGGGGGTCTGCCTTCTCTCGCCCGCATCAAGTGCGGGGCCGGCCCCCTCTCCCTAGCCCTCTCCCTCCAGGGGAGAGGGAATGTGTCTTGTAGGGGCACCCCCTGTGGTGGCCCGGTTCCTGTGGGTGCCCGGTCCCGGTGACATCCGGCGCGGCCAGGGAAGGACGTAGGGTAGGCAGGCTGCCCGCGCGCCCAGGGGGGAACGTTATTTCAACACGCCGGATGCTTCCACTCTCAAGGCTGCCCGCGCGCCCAAGGGGGGAACTTCATGATATTCTCCTCTCTTGTCTGTGTGGGCAAGCTGCCCGCGCGCCCAGGGGGGGAACCCAACCTCACGAACACGAGCTTCTAACAAAGAAAAGCTGCCCGCGCGCCCAAGGGGGGGGAACTCAAGGTGGGACACGACCGCTGCACTCCCTGCCTTGCGTAGCCCGAGGCTTGTGGATAGTATCCCTGCGACTTTCCTGTAACTGAACCTTCATTCAGTTGGTCTCCGCATAAGGAGAAAGGGGCTTCCTATGGCAGGCGCGTCACGTCAGGGTATGTTAGCTGGCTATAAAGTGCTGGACTTTACGCAGATTGTTGCCGGGCCGACGACGACGCGCCTCCTGGCCGAAATGGGAGCTGAGGTCATTAAGGTTGAGCAGGCTCCCAAAGGAGACCCGGCCCGCCTCAACGGGATTCTGAAAAAGGGCCGTAGCGGCTATTTCATTCAGCACAATGTCTGCAAACACAGCCTGTGTGTGAACCTCAAGACGGAGGAGGGGCAGGACATTATCCGCGGGCTCGTTCCGCATATGGATGTGGTGGTCGAGAACTATAGTCCCGGCGCGATCAAACGGCTCGGTTTTGCCTATGAAGCACTCCAAAAGCTGAACCCGCGTATCATCATGTGCTCGATTTCGGCCCTCGGTCAGACCGGCCCGCTGTCCCATGTGCCCGGCTATGATTTCATCGCCCAGGCGTATTCCGGCTTCAATGAAGTCACTGGCGAACGGGGCCGGGCGCCGGCCATGCCCCAGGCGGCGATCGGCGATGTCAGCACGGGCGTACATGCCTTTGGCGCGATTGCGTGCGCCCTGTTGCACCGTGAACGGACAGGCGAAGGTCAGTATATCGACGTGTCGCTGCTCGATGCCTATATCCATTCCCACGACTTTACGATCCAGTCGCATAGCGCCTCGGGTGGCAAATTCGTCCCGACCCGGAGTGGCGCCCACCATATGGGGCTAGCCCCGTGCGGTATCTTTCAGGCCAAAGACGGGTTCGTGGTCATCGTGGGCGCCCTTGACCACCAATGGCAAGGCGTGGCGCGAACCATTGGGCATCCGGAGTTTGTGGAAGACCCGCGCTTCCGCACCAACCGGGATCGGGTCCATCATAAAAAGGAACTCATCCAGGCTATTGAAGACTGGCTCGACACCATGCCGAATCGGGAAGAGGCGGTCGCTGCCCTGCACCGTGAACGGGTGCCGGCCGCACCGGTCCTGACCATTCCAGAAGTGGTCAATCATCCCCATTTGCTTGAGCGGGAGGCCATCCGACCGATACAGGATAAGGTGTTGGGCGATTTTGTGCTGCCGGGGTTTCCGTTCCGCTTTTCGAGCCCGGCCAGAACCGATGCCCCGTTTGAAGCGCCGGATTTGGGCGAACATAACGAGTCCATCCTCCGTGATTATCTGGACTATAGCGCTGCCCGACTGGAGCGCTTAGCGCGGGACGGCGTCCTGGTCAGCCGTCCAACGCCGGTAGAATACGAGTAAGGAAAGATATTTCATGTACGGTACACGCGGGTTCCTGCCTGTCGTCAGTCGCATCCTCGGCGGCCTGTTCCTCCTGGCGGTCTCGGCCAGTATTTCTCCCTGTTACGGCTATTTCATGGACAAACAGGTCGATAAGGTTGTGAATACCTGGTCACGCTTTGATCGTTTTCTGTCTACCTTTGACCCGGCCGGACGATACGTCCGCCAGCCCGTCGAACGACAGGTCCCGGCCCTGACGTTCCGGGGATTTCTCCGCCAATGGTCCGATATCCAACTCTCGGGCGACCGTCGTGTCGGCAATCGACAGAAAGACTTCCGTTTTTCCCAGATGCAGAATTTGTTGGAATTGGAACTCCACTACCAGGTCTCACCTAATATCGAAATCACCAATATCAATAACTTCACGTACGACAGCGTGTACAACTGGCAAGATTCCGCGGGTCTGTTTGCCCCCCGGACGAGCGAGACCTTCCGCGCCTACCACAACTTCGAGCGCATCGTGCGCGAATTATACATCAGCTATCGCACCCATAACCTCGACGTCGTCCTGGGCAAACAGCAGATCGCCTGGGGAAAAATGGACGGCCAATACATTGACGTCATCAACGGTATGGACCGGCGTGAGTCCGTCCAGCTTGAGGCCAGCGACTACGAGTGGCGCCGGCTGCCGGCCTGGATGGCAAACGTGACCTATTTCTTTGGGGCAAATTCGCTCAACTTCCTGTGGATTCCGAACTTTGAGCAAGACCGCAATCCGGTTCCCGGCTCGCCGTGGTACTCGCCGCTGGCTTCGCCCAGGGATACGGAGACGAAAGCCATCCTGGACGGCCGACAAGACGCGACCGGGGATCAATTCAGAGAGACGAAGCGTCCGTCTACGGGCGACTTTGGGGACCATCAATACGGCCTGCGGCTTGACGTTTCCATGGAACCCCTCACCTGGGGGCTGATCTATTATTACGCTTGGAATAAAAACCCGACGTCCTTCATTGTCGACCGCGATATTGATGCCGCCGGAGAGCCCTATCTGATCTTTCAGCCGCGTTTTACCCGCCTGCATCATCTGGGTATTACCGCCGACTATGCCTCCGCGCTCTCGAACATGCCGCTGGTCGGCGAACTGCCGATCGTGCTGCGGGTTGAGGGCTTGTGGACCAAAGATGTGCCCTTCGCCGACTTTGACCATCAGGACCGGGCCCGGGACGGATATCTCAACTCCGGGATCATTCGGCGCGACACCTTGCGGGCCGCGATTGCGCTGGAGTTTGCCTTTCCCGGCAATACCTCCGCGATCATACAGCCTTCCCTGTTGTATACATTTGACTGGCGGCGCAATCTCGGCGGTGGCTTTGGCGGAGGAATCGGAGATGAAATGAGCCTCCTGCCGGTGATGTTTATTGGACGCCCGTTTCGTTTCACCCGCGACCGTTTGCGCCTGGAGCTGACCATCATTCCGGTGATCAGTCTGCCGCAGAAGAAGTGGCAGGGCATAAAAACGAAATTCGTTTCGAGCTACCGCTTCTCCCAATTCATTACGGGCCGCCTTATTTATACGGCCTTCAGTAGCGGTGATCGGACTGACCTGTACGGTCAATATAATAAATGGGACAATATCGGCTGGGAACTGAGTTACGAGTTCTGACCGACCTGCGTGAAAAGGAGAGCCCCTGCTGAGCGCTCTCACCGGACGATGTATGGACAGACGCTTTTCCCCTCTAACGGTAGTGGCCTTCTTTTTTCTCTCCGGCCTGACTGTCTCGACCGCCGGGGCCGCCGAGCAGAACGGCGGCCCGCGCAAGACCTGGCAAACCGTAGCAGACCTGTCCGAGGCGGAAAAATCGCGCATTGATTTCCGGGTCGATACCCCCCGCGATACGACGATTCCATACCTCCCGGCAGAAGCCTATCCCTTCGAGCCACCCTATACCGCGGAAGAGATGGGCTATCGTTCCATGGAATTCCCGCATGTGTCCCGCTGGTCGCACGCCATGGCCGATGTGTTCGGTGCCATTACCAGCAACGGCTTTCTGGATGAAGGCATCACGCTCGGCTACAGCCACTACCTCCCGGACGAAGACGGGGTGCCTGGCCAGCTCGGCATGACGCCGGGGGAGGACTATTTTCGGATGGTCTTCTTTTATACTTATCCGCCCGAGAATCAGGGTTTGCAGGACCTGTGGATCCTGAGACGAACGGATAAAGAAGAGACGACCAAACTGGACAATTTCATCTACAGTCCAACCCTGCGCCGCGTGCGCCGTCAGCCCCAGCCCCGCCGGGATGCGCAGTTCCCCAATAATGTCCAGACCTTTGACGATGTGGTCGGGCGCGACGCCTGGGAGTTCTCGTGGCGTCTGCTGGGCACGGATGTGCTGCATGAGACGATTCGCTTTCCCAACACCCGTCCGACGGTCACCCTGGCCAAGCCGGATGGGAGTTTTTATACGGTCCCGTCGGACCAGGTGAAAATGCTGGGTGACACCTATCCGCATTATACGCAGGACGGCGGCGTGGCCTGTTATGTGGTTGAGGCGACCCGCAAAGAGGACTGGCTGCCTCACTACCGGATGAGTCGGCTGATATACTGGCTTGACCAGTACAGTTTCTATCCGCTGCGTATCGAGCAGTACGACAATGACAATCAACTGCGGGTGATTGAGGTGCGGAATGCCTATCTCGTCAACCCGGCCCTGGAAGAGCGCGGCTATGCCGGCCTGTTCACCGTATACTACGATCTCGCCCTCGACCTGATGAGTTATAGCGCCCACGACGCCCATTGGGTGAAGGAGTGGTCCGAAGAAGACCAGGCGACGATGTTTGAGCCCGACTTCATGCGTCGCAGTTGGCTCAAGTATCCGCTCAAATCTCAATCTCTGGTATATTCTCCGGAAAAATTCTTCCTCCGCCCGCTCTTGTATCTGGATAAATTTCCGCAAGACCGCAACATTGCCATTTCAGCAGAGTTGGAGCAGCGTTACCGTTTGCAAGAAGAAGCCGGACATCTCGTTTTTGACGGCTCCTCTCCGCTCGTTGAGGTCAAGGCGCAACCCTAAGATGGCTCCTCGCGTGCAACAGCTCTTGTGGCTCGTTGTCTTTTGCCTCCTGTCTTTCAGTGATCTGGGGTCTGTGACTGTGGAGGCAGACCAAAACGGTCCGACGTTACAGAAGACCTGGAAAACGGTTGCCGAGCTCACGGCCGAAGAAAAGAATGCGCTCGACCTCCGTAGTGACACGCCGCGGGATGCAAACGTCCCCTATCTGCCAGCCGAACCCTTCCCGTTTCAACTACCCTATACGGCTGAAGAAATGGCACTGCGAGCCATGGAGTTCCCACACTCGCCATTCTGGGATTGTGTCCTGATCGACATGGCTTTCTCGGTGACGAACTCAGGATTTATGGATCAACGTGTGACGCTTATTCCCATCTTGTATTTTCCCGAGAATGGGTTTGGAGAACATCTGTATGCAGCCCAGCCCGGCCAGGAAATCTATCGCTGGCTCTCCCAAAGCGTCTCTCCACCCGAACGGTATGGGAATCAGACCTTGTGGATAGGCTATCGGACGGATCAAACGTTCCGGACGAAAATAGACATGTTTGCCTATTCCCCATCGCTCCGGCGAATCCGTCGTCAGCCCCAACCTCGCCGGGAAGATCGCTTACCCAATAGCGCGGCAACGTTCGATAACTTGATCGGACGGGATGCCTGGGAATTCTCGTGGCGCATTCTCGGGACGGATATTTTGTATCAGACGGTGCGTTTTCCCAAGACGCGCCAAACAGCTGTGCTGACCGACGAAAACGGGCGGTATGTTGAGGTTGCCGCCAAAGACCTTTCCCTCATGGGTAAAGAGTATCCGCTCTATACCGCAGACGGTGGGGTCAAATGCTTTGTGCTTGAAGCCATACCAAAGACCGAATGGCTACGTGACTACTATGCCCATAAGCTGATTTACTGGGTTGACCAATATGCGTTCTTTCCCTTGCGGATGGAAGAATATGACCGACAGGGGCAGTTGAGTTTTGTGAATACCCGGATTGCGACCCTGGCCAATCCAACTCTGAAAGAGCATGGCTATGCGGTCCAGTTTGACCTATGGTGGGACGTGTCCATTGATTTCCTGTCCGCTTCGATCCACGGCTTTGTCCCGCAGACTTGGTCGGAGGAAGACAAAAAGATCTTCTTCAGCTCCGGATTTATGCGCCGCGAATGGTTCCTGGTGCCGCCCAAGGGTCTGATGAGTCTCAATTCACCGGACGAATTCTATCTGCGGCCCCCGCTCGAAGAGGGGAAATTCCCGGCCTCGCGCTCTATCAGTTTGTCACCTGACGTGCGGGCCTTGATTGAGGCCCAAGAGCGCGAGGGCAAACTGGTGTTCGAGGAGGAGAGGGGCGCCGGCTAAGCGCGTCTGCGCGAGAGAATATCTCTGGCGTTGCGTTTGCCTGCCCCCTGCGCGCGTCTTACTGCGCCTCGTGCGTGGCCCGCCAGGCGCGGCCCATAGAATCTGCGGCCAGAATGGCGTCGGCAACCATATCAGGCTGGACGTCAAACGGTTCGTTATGGATGGTTTCGCCTTCCGCGGTCGCCCGCGTTGCTACTTGTTCAAGCATGTCCTCCGGGAGTTCGGTGAGCCCGATCTCGGCCAGGGTAATGGGCAGGCCGACCGCGGATGAAAACTCCAGCACTGGATCGATAACCGAGCGTGGCTGACCTTCGAGCACCAACTGGGCCATCAGACCGTAGGCAACTTTTTCCCCATGATAGTACGGATGGGTGAGCGGGGCTGCGGTGAGACCATTATGGATGGCGTGGGCCGCGGCAAGACCCGAGGACTCGAAGCCTAAACCCGACAGCAGGGTGTTGGCTTCGACCAGCCGCTCCAGGGCTGGGTTGACAACATGCCGTTCCACGGCCCGTTTGGCATCCGGACCGTCTTCAACCAAGATGTTGTAGCACAGCTCTGCCAGCTTTTCGGCGCTGCGCGTTGAGGCCCCACCACGCATATTCTGGACATGACCGGCCACACAGGTTTTCGCCTCGAACCATGTGGCCAGCGCATCTCCCATGCCTGCCACAAGCAGCCTGGCCGGAGCCTGGGCGACAACATAGGTGTCCACCACAACCAGATCCGGGTTCTTGCGATAAAAGCGATATTCCTGGAATACCCCTTCGGGGGTATAGATCACCGACAGCGCACTGCACGGGGCGTCACTTGAGGCAATGCTCGGACAGTTGACGACGGGAAGGTCAAGGTCGTCCGCCGCGGCCCGGGCCGCGTCCAATACTTTGCCGCCGCCCGCTCCAATAATAACCTGGACCTTATTCTCTCGTGCTGTTTCTTTGATACGTTCGATTTCAGGATAGGAACATTCTCCCCCGAACTGATGGACGACATGGGTGATACCGGCATCGTTCAAATGTTTCTGCCAGACTTCCGAGAGCAGCCGAATGGCACTTTTCCCGGCAACAATACACGCCGGTCCCTGCAAGCCGATGCGCTGCATTTCTGTTCCCAGGGCTGCGGTGGCGTGCTTCCCCTGTACGTAGTGGCTTGGGGCTGAAAAAACCGAGAGCATACTTCCCTCCTGACCAAGTGCTGTTCCCTCAGATAGAGCAGACGCAGTATAAACTGAGACATGTTGACGCGGCAAGCAGGAGAGGGCCAGTGAGACAAGCGGAGAGACGCGGCTGTCGCCCGATATCGATGAGCAGGCTCCGGTGCTGGGTACTCTGTCTCGTTGTGCTCGTCCTCTGGGGGTGTTCTGAGCTACCAGGTGAGCCACCGCAGCTAGGCCGACACCGGTACAGCAATGCCCCTAGTGCCGAGCTGTGTCCGCTCGGTGAGCGGAGGGGTCCGGGGGGTATGAGCGACGATGAGCAGACTGAACACGGGATTAAATATACGGTTCGGACACCGGCCAACTACAACCCAGGCATTCTCCACCCCCTCCTCATGGTCTATGCACCGGCAGGCTCAAGTCGCTTTCGCTCCGAGCGCCTGACAGACCTGACTTTTGAGGCAACGGCGGCTGGCTTTGTTGTCGCCTATGCCGACTCACGCCGCCTTTCGCTTGAAGTCATTTCCGAACTCGGTACGGTCCCGCGCCGCATCGCCAAAAAATGGTGTGTTGACGAACGGCGGGTCTATCTGACCGGCCATTCTGACGGTGGAACAGTTGCCCTGGCTCTGGCCCTTTTGGACGAGACTCGCCATATCCCTGCCGCGGTCGCGCCGAGCGCCGCCGGGTTCAGACGGACCGACCTCGAAACCTTCCCGTGTCCCGAAACACTGTCTGCCCTGATTATGCACAGTGCCAACGACCATCTTTTCCCCGGCTACGGGGCCGAGACGGCCGCCTGGCTGGCTGCGTGCAACGAGTGTCAGTCCGGTTCGGTTGAGGAGGATGAAAACGGTTGTGTGGCTTACTCGGGATGTACGCCGCACAGCAAAACTCTCTACTGCGAGGGCAATGGGACACATCGGCAGTGGCCTGCGCTCAATACGGCCCTTCTTTCGTTCTTTGTTGATATTGACCGCTCTCTTCCTTAGATCAGGCCCCCGCTAGTTGTCCCCACTCCCTCATCCTGCTATCTCAGGACCTTTGGTCAATAATTCCGTAAGAATTGACTGATGCGCCGCGCCTGCCGAATCCCTTTTCTTCTTGCTGCAATAGCGGGGCTTTGCCTGATGCTTCCCGTGTCATCCTGGGCACATCGGGACAGGGGGCCTGGAGACCCGTGTCGACGGGAGGTCGGGGCTTCGCTCCTGCATATTACGTTGTATCAGACGCAATTCGACCCGGTCACGGAGTATTGCGAAGAAATCCCGCGCGTGGGGAACGCCTTCCTGGTCGTGGACGTAACGCCTGACCTGTGGGACAGACCGATCGGCGTTGAACTCGTTGCCTCAGGTGAATCCGGACAGTCGAATGCGATCCTGTCCCTGCCTTTCCAGGTATATGAGCGTGGCGTGGCCAATGCTGAGGTCCTTGTCAAGGCGGGACTACGCTACGAAGTACGGGTCATGCTCGGGCTTGCCGAGGAGCACGAACCGCGCAAATTTATATTTCCCTTTCAGGTTGCGGCGTGGTATAAGGCTCTCGTCAGACCAGCGCTGATTGTCCTCGGAGTGGTCATCATTCTTGCAGTCTCAGTCATTCGTTACAGGATCACTGCTCGGAGTAGAGAAGAACTGGCGAAATAAAGCAGGAGAGTATACAGTAACACCATTATTACTATCGAGGAGGGATAGGCATGGCTCAGGCGCAAGCAGTACAAAACGTCCCAAAAGGTTCCGGCGATGGTTCCATGACCACTGGCAATCCCGCCAATCCGACTGATTGGTCAGTCGGCTGGCATCCTCTCTTCTGGGGGTGCGGGCTGATCATGCTGTCCAATGTCTTTTTCTGGTACTGGAACTACGCCTTTATGTTCTCCGCCGGCCTGAACTCGGCAAGCGCTGAGTTCACGCTGTATTACTGGACGCTGTTCTGGGGTGAATTGATCGTCCTCGGCATATTCAGCGGGGTGTGGTTGGGCTGGCTCATCCGGAATGGCCGGGCCATTCAAGGACAGGAATGCTCACCCGCCGAAGAGACGCGCCGGATTGCGATTTTGTGGAGCCTGATTGGCGCGACGAGTCTGGCTATCTATCTGATGGCCAGCTTCTGGCCGAACTGGGACGGGTCGTGGCACCAAACCATGGTGCGTGACACGGCCTTCACCCCGACCCATATCCCGATGTTCTACTTTTTCTTCCCCCTCTCGGTCATATTGGCCGTCGGGACCTATATCTACGGGCGGTTCCATATTCCTGCGCTGTACGGAAAAGACAAAGGCTTTCCTTGGTCGTTCTTTCTGCTGATCAGTGCCTGTGTACTCGAATGTATGGCGGTTGCCGCCAATGAGTGGGGCCACAGCCTGTGGATTTCTGAAGAGATTTTCTCTGTTCCGTTTCACTGGCCGTTTGTGATTTACGGCTGGCTTGCGGCCGGCATGTTTGCGGTGTGGGGCGAGACGCTGGTGCGCATGTTCGAGATAGAGAAGATCGAAGAGGAGACGAACCCGGAAGCCTCGCTTGAGTCGCCGATCGCCGCCGACTGATAACGGCGGTGTGGGCGTGGTCGAGACACGGATCGAAAATCCTCGTGCAGAGAGGAAGGGCGTATGGCGACGGAAACCACAACCGTAACCGACATCGCAGATGCGGCGGAACGGCAACGGCGGCTCGAACTCAAAGAACTGCTCAACAAGAAATATAAATGGATCGATTGGAAGTGGGATCTCGTCTTCTGGACGACGGCGGTTTTTGTGGTGGCCGGGGCCGCTGATATCACCAAGCAGCTATTTGCCGGTGACTGGGATTTCTGGACGGATTGGAAAGACCCGCAGTGGTGGCCGGTGGTCACGGCCTTTGCCACGATCATTATTCCCTCGACGCTGCAATACATTCAGTGGACGGCCTGGCGCTTTCCAACTGGTGCGACCTACACCGCCTGCTGCTTGTTTTTTGCGGCCTGGGTCGGACGGTATTTTCAGTGGGACCTCGCAGCGACCTACCCCATGAACTTCGTGTGGCCGGCCTCCGTCGTCTGCGCCGGGATCTTGATGGACTGGACCTTGATGAAGACCAAGAGTTTTATCCTCACCTCGTTGATCGGCGCTCACGTCTGGGCGATTGCGGTGTGGGCCTATAATTACGTCCCCTTGGCGGCCTTTCTCCAGCCGGCCTATTTTATGGATCATGTGGTGACGGTTGCCGATGTCCAGGGCATTGCCTATATCCGCTCTCAAACTCCGGAATACCTCCGGCTGATTGAGCGCGGCGCGTTGCGGAGTTTCCTGGGTGAGACGCAATACGTTTCGCTGGCCTTCGCCGGAACGGCGGCTTTTGCTGGCTACTGGATCGGTCAGTTCATTGGCCGGTATCTGGCGGTGTGGCCGATTCGGCGCTATCTGAAAACTGTGTGAGATACATATGAGGTGGGGTATGTCTTTCGAACCGCAGCAGCCCGCCCGATACGGAAGAGTCGGCTCCGTGCTCCTGGCTCTTCTTGCCGGCCCGTCCCTGTTTCCTCCCCCCGTGTATGCCCACGGCATGAATCTCGCTGAAATAGCCCCGCCCGTCATTACCGCCAGCATCCTGGCCTTTGTGTGTTATTGGCTGGTGGTTTTGTGGCCGACATCGAAGAGTGCAGAGACGGACGGAAGCGGAGCGCCGGAAACGGACCGGATTATTCGCATCAAGCGCAAGCCCCGCCTGCGCGTCATAGAAACCAGGCCCCCACTCCCGGACGAACAGCCTGAAACCAGGAGGGCGGCCGATGGGTAAGCGATTCGTGCTATTCGTACTGGCCGTTATCGTTGCCAATCCGCCGAACGCCTTTGCCCACGGTGAGGCTGCCGACGAACCGTTCTTGAAAAACATGACCACGGCTTTCTTCAATGTCAGCGTGTCGCCGACCGAAATCGAGGTTGGAGAGCCGGTCAGGGTGACGGGGTCGGTCAAGATCCTCGAGACCTGGCCGCATACGCTGGAAACGCCGGAAATCGCTTCCATTATGCCGGTCGTCCCCGGACCGGTCTTTGTGCTCAAAGAGCGTTTTGTCAACGGAACGGCGGCGATCGGCTCGTTCTTTGCCCAAAAGGGGGGCATTTACGAGTTTGAAATGGAGCTGGTTGGCAAAGAGCCTGGGAACTGGCATGTCCATCCCGGCATCGCCGTATATGGAACCGGTACCCTGATTGGACCCGGCGAATGGGTAAGCGTCCAACCCAGCGCGGAGCCGTTCTCCTTCCCGCTCACTCTGCTGTCCGGCGAGACGATTGAGCTGAGTACGTATGGCGGCACATTTGTCTGGTGGTGGTCGTTTGCCGGGTTTGTCCTGGGGGTCGCCTGGATACTGTACTGGACGACAAACAAAAGAACGGTGACCAATCTGGCGGTTACTGTCCAGCTTCCGGTGAACGATGACGCTCCCGATATCGGTCTGATCACGCCGCGTGACCATATGTGGATGAATGTCATCGTGGGCGTGACCCTGGTCATGCTGGTTATCGGCTGGACGTATGCCACGTCAAACGCGCCGGTTCGCTGGCCGCAGCAAACGGACTGGTTTACACCGGAATTCATTTCTTCTGGCGAGAAGATGGCCGAGGCCCAGGCCGACGGGGCGACGTATGACGAAGCGAGTGAAACGCTTGAGATGCAGGTCCAGGTGACGAATGTTGTCGAGAGTGACATCGAACTCAAGCAACTGACCATAGCCATGGCGACCTTTGTGAACGGCCCGGAAGCCGAGCAGGCCCAGGCCGGTCCGAAGGATTTTGTTGGTCGGCTCGAAGTACAGCCGGACGGACCGATTGCTCCGGGCGAAACAAAAGCGCTGACCCTGACTGTTTCCAGTGCAATTTTCGGGACGGAACGTCTCATCCCGACGCAGGCACCGCAGCAGTTTATTGGCGCAGTCTTACGCTTTGAGAATGAGAACGAGGGTCATGAGTTGGTGACGGTCCGTTCAAACGTTGTCCCCACTCAGTTTCGTTCAACCTATCTGCCATAAGACCCAGAGCGGGGAGCCCCCGCCCCGCTCCAGAGCACAACTGGACAGCCCTGTGAAACTGTTCCTCCTTGTTGCCCTGCTCCTCGTTCCAACAGGAGCCTGGGGACATGGGGGGGTCGCCCTGGACCTGGACCCCTGCATAGAGCGGGCCGGCGTCTATCTGGTCCATTTTTCGGCCTACCAGCCGCAGGAATACGCAACCGAGGAGTTCTGTCGGAGCGTTCCCCAGACCGGGAGTGCGATTCTCGTTTTTGATCTGATTGACCCTGAACTGCGCAAGAAATCGGCTGCGGTTCGGATTATTGAGGAAACCAATGCGGCTGAACCGCGCCTGCTACTCGACATCCCACCGCGGGTATATCCCAGCGGCGTGGTGAACGCTGAGGTCAATTTCGACACGCCCGGACAGTATGCGGCCCTGATGACGGTTGATGGGGTTGATGGGGCAGCGCGGTTTCCAATTCGCGTCGCTTCACTCTCCAATACCATGCTGGTCTTGATCGCCGGCCTGCTTATTGGTTGTGGCGTTGGCTATTACGTTGTCGGTGGTCAACGCGGTTGGCCACCGTTTTCTGCGAAAAAGGCTTCGTCCCTGCTCAAGGGCTAACGACGGAACCGGACAGCCCCCCTTTCCCGAACGCCCTGTTCACAGTACATGTTGAGTGATGTGGCTCCGCGGTCTGCTCTTCTTCCTTTTGCTGAGTGTGCTTGCTATCGGTACACTCTTGCTCGTGCCGCGTACCTGGCTCCCCCGCCCAATACAAGACCTTGCGTATCAATATCTTGGTGAAGAGTCCTACCGGGAACCACCCCCCAGCCGTCACATAAGCCCTGTCAGTGTGGAGCCATTCTGTCTGGACAGACATGCAGACTGGCGGGAGTCCCAGACGCTTGAAGAGGTTGCCATAGCAGCCTCACCCGTGTGTGAGCCAGACAATCCGGCCGAAATTGCGGCCTTTGTCAAAGGAACGAATAATATCAGTCTGCACACCCTTATGGAGACCCGGCTGACACCCAATACCGTGGTGAAAGAGAACGACAGGGACGGGGATGGCGACCCTGACGAGATTCATGTCCGGCTTGAAGTCGTAGAACTGAATGGACACTCGCCGGATGATCCCGCCCCGTTTCCCGCCTACGCTATTGCGCCGGGTGTTCAGCCCGGACTCTGGGTGTTCGTGCCAAAATCACGCGGTATGGCAACTGAAAATTTTGACAGTGAGTGGGCCCATCCAACCCTGCGCGCCCCGTCTCCGGTGATTCGTGTAGAGCAGGGTGATACGCTCCGGGTCACCTTGGAGAATACCCACTATCTGCCGCATACCATCCACTTCCACGGGGTGGACCATCCCTTTGTTGACACGACTGGTGAGGGAAATGATGGCGTGCCGATTGCGAGCGAGATGCCAGTCTCACCAGGAGAGAGCCGCACCTATGAAATGACTCCGCGTCAAACGGGGACGATGTTTTATCACTGCCACGTCCAGCCCCATGTCCATATTCTGATGGGGCTTCAGGGGATGTTTGTGGTTGAGGCCAACCGGCCGAATAACTGGCTTCAAACGCTCAATATCGGGGCTGGTCGGGTGCGGGCTGTCTCGGCCGCAGTCAGAGAGTCCTATGACCGGGAATTTGACCTGCACTACCAGGACATTGACCCGGCGTTGAATAATCTGATTCAGACCGCCGGTGATCCGCGATTAATCGCCGAGGCGACCAATCGCCGCTATGATATTACAGGTCAGGACCCCGACTATTTCCTGCTCAACGGCCGCTCCTTTCCCTACACGACCCGTGAGTCGCTGATCGTTGTTGCTCCGAATGAACGCGTCAAACTGCGCGTGCTTAACGGCGGAGCGGAAGGCATTTCTCTGCATACGCATGGGCATAAAGTCAGGCTGACGCATTATGATGGGGTCGAACATAATCCGGCTGCGCAAATCACTCGTGATGTGGTCTGGATCAGCCCGGCCCAACGGGTGGACCTGCTGCTCAACACCACGAATGACGGCCTGCACAATTATGGGCCGGGTGTCTGGCTGCTCCACGACCACAAGGAAAAAGGGATCACCACCGATGGGATCAACCCTGGCGGCAATATCAGCGCCATTGTCTACCAGGACTATCTGGACGTATCCGGTCAGCCAAAAACACAGGGGATGGACTGGGCGCCGTTTTTTACCCAGGAGTATTATCAAAAAAGGCTGCCCATCTGGGCCGGGCTGAAGGACTTCGGTCTGCTTGGGGAGGCCGACACTCGCTCCCTGCCCCTGAGTTATGCCCTCATCCTTGGGATAGCTATCGGGCTCCTGATCGGTGCGGCCTTCGCTCTGAGCCGGCGACGGGTTCGATACCGCTAAGAGGACTTCGATGGAATTTTTTCCGAGGAAAAACAGCCAGAAGAGAACAGCGGCGTGCCGGAGAGAGCGACTCCAGCAGGCTGTCGCTATGCTCATCATATGCACCCTGTCTGTCCTGCTTTCCGGCGAGGTCGGCTCGACTCAGGAGCACGAGTCTCACCATCATCATGCGCATCATGGCATGCAACTCGACACTGCGGGGATGGTGATGAATGAAAATGCGGACCAACTCCCTCGGGGCTGTCCGCGTCTCTCTGCTGAACACGAGATCACTGTTCGTGCCGGCAAAGAATTTGCCCAGCCGGGGACGATGTTTGCCTATGATCGAAACGAATGGAGTTTTGCGCCGTGTACGAAACTGACGGTGACGCTCGTCAATACGGACACCGTTCGTCACCAGTGGATGCTGCACGGCCTGCCGCGCTATATCTACCCCATGGGCATGTTTACGCTTGAGGTAGCAGGTAAAGGACAGCGGACCAGCACGTTTATTCTCCCGCCCGGAGACAAGACCTATCTGGTGCACTGTGACGTTGCTCAGCATATGGAAAAGGGCATGAAGGCGCAGCTCAAGGTGGGCGCTGGCGACGGAGATCTCCCCAGCATTCCCGGTATAACCGGCCCGCGTCTGCGGGATCCGTATGGCCTCGTCTGGAACGGCTGGACGCACGGAGCGACCGTGCTATTCGGTATCGCCGGAGTGCTCTTCGTGGGCAGAAGATTACGCTTTTTTGCCTGAGAGTCCGGGGCGTCTGCTGTGCCCTCTTTCTTGACCTCCGGTATAAAAATCAGTAGGGTTCGACCACATTTCGATTGGCAATCACTCTGAGGAGGCAGTACCCATGCGAGGTTCCTGGTCGTGGACATTTTCAGCGATAGCAGTCACGCTCATGTTTTTCTCTCCCGGCGCGCTTGACGCCGACGCGCTTCAGCCGGTGACGCAGGAGCGTTTGCTCCAGGAGCCGGCCAACGACTGGTTGATGTACGGCGGGAATTATGCCGGCTGGCGCTTCAGCCCACTGACGGATATTGACCGCCAGAACGTCAAAAAACTCCAGGCCGCCTGGATTTTCCAAACCGGCGTGCCCGCACAAATGCAGGCCTCACCCGTGGTGGCCGATGGCGTCATGTATCTGACTGCGGCCTACAACAAGCTGTTTGCTTTGGATGCCGCAACGGGCAAACCGCTCTGGAAATACGATCATGAATTGCCGGACGATATGCGGATTTGCTGTGGCCCTGGCAATCGGGGTGTTGCCCTGGCCGGGGATAAGGTCGTGATGGCGACCCTGGACGCGCGGGTGATCGCCTTCGACCGAAAGACCGGCGTGGTCGTGTGGAACACCCTGGCCGACGACTATGCGAGCGGATTCAGCTTCACCCTGGCGCCGCTGATTGTTCGAGACAACGTCATTGTCGGTATTGCGGGCGGTGAATACGGCATTCGCGGCTATATCGATGCCTATGATCTGGAGACGGGAGAGCGCAAGTGGCGCCGCTATACCGTGCCTGACGAAGGCGAGCCGGGTGTCGAGACCTGGGCCGGCGATTCGTATAAACAAGGCGGCGGTCCGGCCTGGGTGACCGGCTCGTATGATGCGGACCTTGACCTGGTGTACTGGGCGACGGGCAACCCGGCCCCTGACTGGAACGGTGACGGGCGTGAGGGCGATAATCTCTACACGAACTCGGCCTTGGCCTTTGACCCGGACAGTGGTGAGATCAAATGGTATTTCCAATTCACCCCGCACGACGTGTGGGACTATGATGGCAACACCGGCATGTTTCTGCTCGACGTCACACGCAGCGGGGAGTCGGTGAAAGCCTTAGCCCAGCCCAATCGGAATGGGTATATGTATGTCCTGAATCGCGGGGATGGGGAGTTTCTGCATGGCTCTCAGTATGTTGAGCAACTCAACTGGGCGAAAGGGCTGGATGAAAATGGTCGTCCGATTGTTGACCCTCAGTATGTGCCCATGGAGGGCGGTAATCCTGAACTCATCTGTCCTGGGAACGTAGGTGGACAAAACGGCTCGTATGCCGCAGCTTACAGTCCACTGGCCAACCTTATCTTTGTCCCGACGATCGAGAGTTGCGGTAAAATGGAAAAGGCCAGGTCCATTTTCATCAAAGGCATCCCATTCTGGGGCGGAGGGCCTGGACAAACCCAGGGCGACCTCGGCACGGCTTATGGCCACGTCACGGCCATAGACCCGACCAGCGGTGAGGTGAAGTGGCGCTATAAGGACGAGTGGCCGATGGTCGGGGGCGCGCTCGCCACCGCGGGTGGACTCGTCTTCACGGGCAACCAGAAAGGATTTGCGTTGGCCCTGGATGACGCAACGGGCGAGGTCCTGTGGAAGTTTCAGACCGGGTCCGCGGTTCGAGGACAACCGATCTCCTACAAGGTCGGAGGCAAACAATACGTTGCCGTTCCCAGCGGCGCTGGGGGCCTGGTCGTGGACATCGTGGGGAAATATCCCCACACCACACCGGGGAGCGCCGTTGCGGTCTTTGCGCTGCCGTAGAAGCGCACTGCCAATATCGGTTTGACAGGGAGGGGCACTTCATGAATGGCCCCTCCGTTCCCGTGCAGACTGGACCTCCCTAACCCAACACGTGCTCAATGCGCCGGCTGACCTCGTCTGGGGCGGCGTTGCCGTCCACCCGTTTCAGCCTTCCCTGGGCCTCGTAAAAAGGGATAATCGGCGCCGTTTCCGAGTGGTATTTTTCGAGCCTGGCCCGGCAAGCCTCTTCGGTGTCATCCTTGCGCTGCATCACCCGACCGGCAATATCTGCCGGCGGCGGTTTGAATTTCGTATGGTAGATATCTCCGGTATCGGGGTCCAGGCGTCGCCCGGTAATACGTTCGACAATCAAATCGTCCGGGACTTCAATTTGCAGCACAACATCCAGGGCCACCCCGGCCTTTTGCAGTTCGACCTCCAGGGCCTCGGCCTGGGGCCGGGTGCGTGGAAAGCCATCTAACATAAACCCTTTTGTGCAGTCCGGTTTTCCAATCCGTTCTATCACCATGGCGATGACGAGGGCGTCCGGCACCAATCCGCCGGCCTTCATATAGCCGTCTGCCTGTTTGCCCAACTCGGTCCCTTCGCTCACCGCCGCGCGCAGCATATCACCGGTTGAGATATGAGAGATATTGAACCGTTCGACGAGATGGACAGCCTGCGTCCCTTTGCCCGCCCCCGGTGGCCCGACTAAAATCATCCGCATGGATATCAATCCTCCCTCTGGTACGACATGTCACCTGAAATCGTGAAGATGTCGGGCATACTATCGAAGGAATACTGTCTCTGCTAGGCGTGCCAAGAGGCCCGTGATAGAGTCGGCAGCACGATCTTAAGACAGAGGATAAGGAGGAATATATGAAAATTGGCGTTTTCGAGTTCTGCATCGATCGTTCGGTTGATCCGGCCATCATTGCAAAACGCGCGGAGGAACTGGGCTTTGGGTCCTATTGGGTACCGGAACACGCGATTATTCCGCTCAAAACCAGCTCGCCCTATCCAGCCTCGGAAGACGGCATCATTCCAGACGAATATGGTCGTATCACTGACCCGTTTGTGTCGTTGGCACGGGCCTCGGCCGTGACCAAGACGATTGAACTCGGCACCGGGATTTGTCTGATCCCGGAGCGCAACCCGCTTGAACTGGCCAAAGAAGTCGCGACCCTGGATCACTTCTCAGGGGGCCGTTTCATCTTTGGTATTGGGGCAGGCTGGCTGAGAGAAGAGACCGAGATCATGGGGGGTGACTTCGACCACCGCTGGGGACAAACCAAAGACGCTGTCCTGGCCATGAAGGAACTCTGGACGCAGGACGAGGCCGAGTATCACGGCAAGTATTACGATTTCCCGGCTGTCCGTTCCTTCCCGAAACCTGCCCGAAAACCTCATCCGCCGGTATACATGGGCGGCTCGTCAAAATACGTCTTTAAGCGGGTGGTCGAATGGGGAGATGGCTGGATGCCGGTTCTTTCCCCTGTGGAAGACATTCAAGCCGGGCGCCAGCGCCTCAACGAGATGGCCGAACAGGCCGGCCGCGACCCCAAAGAAATCTCTGTCCTGGCCTTTGGCTGGCCCGGCAAATTCCGCACCAGAGAGGAAATCGGTGAGCTGCAATCCGCTGGTGTGGATCATGTCACCATCTGGCTGACGCAGAGTGAGGACGGCGAGGCTGCCGTCCTCGCAGAACTGGAATCTCTGGCTAAGGCAGTGCTCTAGGCAGAACGGATTGTCAACGGGATGGGGGAGGGGCCTGTCCTTTTTCTCCAGCAGTACGAGCAGGTCATGGACAAGCACCCCCTCATCCTGGACAATCGCTCACGCACGGTCGCCGAGTATCTGCATCACAGCCTGCCGGCCGCCGCAGTCTTCCGCCTCGTTTCAGCCTCCTTCTCCATTTACGGCTACGAGCTACTGCAACACGAACTGAGCGGCCTCAAGGATGTGCGGTTTCTCTTTGGAGACCCGGCCTCGGTGGGCGCATTGGACCCTGGAGGAAAAACGCCAAAATCCTTTGATCTGAGTGAAAAGGGATTAACGCCGAACCACGAATTGCAACAGAAACATCTCGCCCAGCAATGCGCCACATGCTGCAAGACAAATTGACCTACCGCATTATCGGCTGCGCGATGAAGGGACATAAGACGCTTTCAACCACAGAAAACATCCCGCAAATCCCAACATCCCGTCAATCCTCAAATCCAGCAAATCCTGCTACTGACAATTGGAGAAGCCGCATGATCAAATTTGGCATCATGGCCATGCCCCAGCATCCCCGAACGGACTCGCCCGTCAAACGCTTGAGGGAAACGGTCGAACTGACCCGCCTGGCGCGGGATGCCGGCCTCGACTCGATTGCCTGCGGGCAGCATTTCCTGGCCCCTCCGTATCAGAATATCCAGAGCCTGCCGCTGCTGTCACGGCTGGCGGCCGAGAGTGGTTCGATGTCACTCGTGCTGTCGGTCATCCTGCTCCCATTGTATAGTCCGGTGGGTCTGGCTGAAGATGTGGCTTCGCTTGATGTCATCAGTGAAGGACGCGCCGTGTTTGGCGTTGGGCTCGGCTATCGAGATATCGAGTATCAGGGCTTTAATACACGCCGCCGTGACCGTATTCCTCGTTTTGAGGAGTCCCTGGAACTCATCCGTCGCCTGTGGACCGAAGAAAACGTGTCCTTCCAGGGCAAGCATTTCAGTATCGAAAATGCGACGAGTACGATTCGGCCCGTCCAGCAGCCGCATCCGCCTATCTGGATTGCGGCGAACAATGACAGTGCCATTGAGCGCGCCGGCCGCCTGGGATGCTCATGGCTGGTCAATCCGCATGCCACCCTCCACACCCTGCAACGGCAGATGCGCTTGTATAAAGACACTCTGGCCGCGGCCGGCCACAACGCTGTGCCGGAGGTCCCTATTATCAAGGAAATGCATGTCGCCAAAACGCATGACGAATCGTTGGCTATTGCCCAGCCGTATTTGGAGAAAAAATATCAGGCCTATGCCGACTGGGGACAGGACAAGGAACTACCTGGCGAGGAATCGTTTCGCGTATCGTTTGAGGAACTAGCCAGAGACCGCTTCATTCTGGGTAGCATTGAAGAGGTCACCGAACAAATCGAAGCCCATCATCACCAGCTCGGGATTGACCATTTTATTTTCCGAATCTGGTGGCCAGGCATGGAAGCCGCTCATGCCTACCGGGTAGTGGAACTGCTGGGCGAACACATCGTCCCGTATTTCAGGAAATGAGCGGAGAGACGCGCCGGCTCTCCGCTTTTCAGGTGTGCCTAACTCGTCTGCAAACGCTCGACAATCTCCTGGGTAGGCAGGACCTCGGCGAACATCGAGGCCTGGGTAATCAAGGTCGAGCGGTGTAATTCACCGTGGGCTATCTTGCCCAGCGTGGGGTGCGCGCCGTCGCGCGTCGCGGTTGCGTCGTTCAGAAACAAGACGCGAAAATCGCGCTGAAACCCCTCGCGCGCGGTCGTGTCGCAGCACATATGCGTCATATAACCCGAGATGACCAGGGTCTCGATGCCGTCTTTTCGCAGGGTCTCTTCCAGGTCGGTTTTGGAAAATGATCCGGGATAATGCTTAACGATACGGTGGTCTTCGGGGCGCGGATGGAGGCGCGGATGGAGTTCAAAGCCATTGGTGCCCCGAATGAAAATCCCCCGCTCGGGATTCAGGACTTCGTGCTGAACGTAGATGACTTTGGCGCCCGTTTGTTGGCTGGCTTCAATCGCGGCTTCGATGTTGTCCAGCGCCGCGTTCCCATCCGGGATGGGCCATTGACCGTCAAAGTAGTCATTCTGAACGTCTATGACGATCAGCGCTGTTTTCTGGGGATCAAGAGCCATGGTTGCCTCCTCTTTTTCTCGTTCGATATGTATGAGCTGTAACGGAAGAGAGGCGCAAGAGTCAAGCGATATCCAAGCTTGACTTCTGACTCGGGTGGGATAGATGGAGGATTGTATCCCTTGTGGAGGAGGCCTTATGATTTATGAGTTACGAACCTACCAACTCGCCTTTGGCGGTCTGGCCGAATATCTCGAAGTTGCAGAAACGATGATCCTGCCCGGCGTAGCGGAACACGGGATCAAGCCGGCCGGATTCTGGTATAGCGAGATTGGTCAGCTGAACGAAGTCGTCCACCTCTGGGCATATAAGGACCTGAACGAACGACAGGAAAAGTGGGCACGCTGGGCCAAGGACCCGCGCCGGGCCGAAGTGGCCAAACGACTGCGTGGGGTGATCCTCAGTCAGAGTAATAAAATTCTGAGCCCAACAACATTTTCTCCCATGCAGTAAAACGCTTCGCTGTGAAGACATTCAGCCTTGTTTTGTGCGTGCTCTTTGGGATGAGTGCGGGCTGCGGTCCTGCGCCTGCTCCTGAAATTCTCACGGGCGAAGGGATTGTCGAAAAGGTCGTGGTCCCAGACCGGCGCATTGTCGTCGCCCACGAAGACATTCCAGGCTTTATGGATGCCATGACTATGAGCTTTGAAGTGAATAAGCCCAGCCTGCTCCACACACTCAAGCCAGGCGACCATATCCGCTTTACCCTGGAGCGGACAAAGCTGACCTTGCATCTGGTAGCGGCCGAGAAAATTGCAGGACAAACCGCAGAGGGGAAGGGGCGTAGCGACTAGGACCCAGTGCGTCCTAGTCGAGCGGGTCTTTGTCTTTTTGGGGCCAAAAGAAACGCCATATCTTGACAGGAGCGCTCAACAGCGGGAGTGAGGCCGGCTCGTCTTCCTTTTCAAGCTCCTGCTCGTACAGACGGTCCTCATACATCTGCTCCCAGGTTGTCCCGTAGTAGTCATCCTCTTCTTCAAAATCATCGGCCTGACGCGGCGATGTTGACCCCCACTTCCACGTCCCGAGGTTGTCCCCCGTATCGCCATAGTGTGAGGGCTGCGCCAGAATGGGCGCGTTGAGCGCCAGGCTGAAACAGACAAAGCTCAAGAGAACAACCCGTACCATCTCTATTTTTTTACCACAGTCTTTGACCCAGGCCAATGCAAGCGCTGACAACTCTCCTATGCTAGGAAGGGAAGCACGCAAGGGGAGGTGAGCATGAAAATTGCCTATTTCGATGCGTTCTCCGGTATCAGCGGCGACATGGTCATCGGCGCGCTCCTTGACCTCGGGCTCTCGCTTGACCTGCTGAAAGCCGAATGCTCCAAGCTGCCGCTCGACGGCTATACGCTGCGCCAATCGGAGCGGGTTCACAGTGGCATTCGCGCGCTCAAGTTTGATGTAAGCGTCAATGTGCAACAGCACGAACGCAGCTTTCGCTCCATTGCCGACATGCTGGAGGCAAGCCCGCTGAGCAAGGCAGTAAAAACAACCGCGCTCAAGATTTTTACCCGCCTCGCTGAAGCCGAAGCCCACGTTCATCATACCTCAGTTGCGGACGTCCACTTTCATGAGGTTGGTGCGGTTGATTCGATTCTTGACATTGTTGGCGCGGCCATCGGCTTTGAGGCTTTAGGGATACAGGCCGTGTACACCGGCCCGCTGCCCATGGGCAGTGGATTCGTCTCCTCCCGCCACGGCACGTTGCCCGTGCCCGGCCCTGCCACCGCAGAACTCCTCAAAGGACTGCCGGTTCGATTCGAAGACGGCCAGTCTGAACTGGTCACGCCTACCGGGGCGGCTATTCTCGCTGCCGTGGCCCAACCCGGGCCACCCTTGTTTTCCATTACGCAGGTCGGCTATGGCGCAGGGGCACGTACGCTGTCTGATCGGCCCAATGTCCTCCGGGTCTGCCTCGGGCACCCGGTCTCTGAGGTGCGACACGAACAGTTGCTCGTACTGGAGACGAATATCGATGACCTCAATCCGGAGTGGTACGACCACGTCATGGAGCGGCTCTTTGCCGCCGGTGCCCGGGATGTCTTTTTCTCATCGGTTCAAATGAAGAAGAATCGACCGGGGATTCTCCTCTGGGTTTTATGCGCCCCCCAGGAGCAGGGCCAGCTTTCTGACCTCATTTTTAACGAGACTTCGACGCTCGGAATCCGCTCCTATCCGGTCGATCGTCTGGCCCTCCGGCGGGAGCAGAAAGAGGTCCAAACCGAGTACGGCCCGGTCAGAGTCAAAATTGCCTATCAGCCCAATGGGCAGGTCAACTGCGCTCCGGAATATGACGACTGCAAACGCCTCGCCCAAGAAAAAAACATTGCGCTCAAGCTGGTGTATGAGGCGGCTCTGCAGAGGGCGAAGAGCGAGCACGGGCCGGACGAATCGCTCTAGCGATAGCTACGAAACAAGATCGGCCAGCACCTCAGCCGGGTGAACGCGGGGATTGACGGAGGCGTAGACGCGCTGCACCTTGCCCTCCTCATCGATCAAGTAACTGATCCGATTGGCGAAGCCCGCACGGGCATCCTGACACGCCCCATACGCCAGACCTATACTCCGAGTCGTGTCACACAGGAGCGCGTACGGAAAGCTGAACTTTTTCGCAAAAGCGGCATTTTCTTCAACCGTATCAAAACTGATTCCCAAAACCTCAACATTTTGCGATTTGAAGTCTTCAATCTGGTCGCAGAACCCACGACCCTCAATCGTTCAGCCAGGGGTATCGGCTTTGGGATAAAACCATAACAGGACCTTTTTGCCACGGAAGGCCGATAAAGACAGCTCGTTGCCTTCGTGTGTCTTGACCGTAAAGTCTGGCGCAGTGTCTCCTGTTTGCAACATGATACCTGTTCTCCCTATGGTCAGGCTGTGCCATTCCCAGCTAGAGCGCGCTTGACAGATTCCGCTGATTATATTCAATCTTTGCTCGCTCTTTTAAGTATTTCGTGAGTTCCTGATAGGCGGCCGTTCTTTTTCTTTGGAGAAGCGACTGACGAAGGTCATCCCGCTGCTCTTCGAGCTGCTCCGAATCGGCCAGAATATATTCTTTCAGAACCGCAACAAAAGTATTCCCCCCCCATGTATAGCTCTTGGAGGCGACAGGGGCTTCTGGTGTTAATCGAAATGCCTCGGTTTTCAGATCCGGCACAACACCGATCTTTGGAATATACCCGCCCCGACGCGCAAACGCCCCAGTCTCTTCTACTGTGAGCGCTTCTGCTTTTGCCAAACTGGCCAAATCCTTTGTCTCCTTGAGTTTCGTGAGAAGTTTGTCTGCTTTCTCCTGGGCTAGGCGTTCGGCCTGTTCACTCCGGTACTGTTCTTCGGCCTCTTCTTGCACTGCCGTAAATTCTGGAATCCGGGAGGGGGCCCGTTCTGCGAGCGAGACGAGGAACCAAGTGTTATCAACCTGAACGGGATCGCTGATTTGTCCTGGTGATTGTCCAAGGGCGGTTTCGACGAGTTTTGGCCGACGGCCAAGGCCCGGAATCGTCTCGCTCTGATTGACCAGTGGGGTTTCCTTTGCCTCCAATCCAACGGATTCGGCAAACTGTCGGAGCGTCGTCTCGTCCGTAATTTTCTGCCGGTCCGCGCGAGCCCTTTGCTCGGCGAGGGCCCGACCTTTTCGTTCCAGCAATTCTTCGGTGACCGTATCGGCGACTTCTTCAAGCGGTGTGATGCGCTCGGGCTGGACTGCCTCAACTTTAATGATGTGCAAGCCGAAGGTTGTTTCGACGAGGTCGCTCACCTGTCCAGCCTCCATGCCGAAGGCGGCCTCTTCAAACGGCTTGACCATACGGCCCCGCCCAAAAAAGCCGAGGTCTCCGCCGCTGCTGGCCGTCCCTGTATCCTGTGAGTATTCCTCGGCCAGGGCAGCAAAATCTTCTCCCTTACGGGCTCGTTCGAGAATCTCTTGCGCCGTGCTGCGCGTATCCGCTTTCCTTGCATCTGAGACGCCGTCAGCCAGAGAGAAGAGAATATGACGGGCCTGGACCTGCTTCTCTTCCGTAAAGCGCTCCTCTTTATGAGTGTTGTAAAAATCGAGCACCTCATCTTCAGAGACCGAGGCATCTGCTGCAAAGTCTTCCGGTGCATACGAGACATAACGCAGTCGGACACGCTCCGGTATCCGGAAAGATTCCGTGTTGCTGGTGTAGAATTCGCGTACCTGCTGTTCAGTGATTGTGACCAGGTCAACCAGATCTGCCGAGGCGATTTTGAGGAAAGCGAGATTCACTTCTTCTTGTTCAAAACGAAATAATTCCCCTACCTCATAGTCTGTTGCGCGGATTGATCCGTTAATGAATTTTTGGAATCTCTCGATAACGAGCCGGTTCCGTTGTTGCTCCTCAAACTCCTGAGGGGTCATCCGTAAATACCGTAAGAGCCGGCGGTAGCGGTCTGGGCTGAAAGAGCCGTAGCTGTGAAAGGTGGGGGAGGTGGCGATCTCTTGTCGCACGTCTTCATCTGATGCTCTGAAACCAATCCGGCGCGCTTCTTTGGCCAGCAACTTCGTATCAACGAGCTGATCAAGCGTCTGTTGTCGCAGATTCATCTGCTGGGCAAGCTCTGGAGTAAAACGTTCTTTATAGACTTCCCGGTAATTGGCCTCGACGTTCCGATAGGCGCGCTGGAATTCCTGAAGGGTGATAGGCTCATCATCGACCGTCACGATGACTTGCACCTGTGCGTCGTCCCCAAAGCTCCCAACACCAAAGAACACGAAGACAAGCGCAATAATCAAAAAGAGCGCTTTGGTCCAAACTGACCGAGCACGTTGACGCATAAAGTCAAGCATATGGGTTGACCTCCTGTTTCATCATGCCATAGTAGATAGTTGAAGAAAAAGCAACTGTATTACAAGGACTTGCCCTAATATCAAAATTCTGCTAGAAACCTTGTTCTATTAGGTCCCGCTTGGAGAACGAAGGAAATAAAACATGGTTCTTAACGCGCTGTGGGGAGCGCTGTCGGTTGACATGGCAGTTGACCTGGGCACAGCGAATACCCTGATCTATGTAAAGGGTCATGGGATAATGTGCAATGAGTCTTCCGTTGTTGCAGTACAACAGGAGGCGACTCGAGGGGCCCGCCGCGTTCTTGCTGTCGGTATCGAAGCAAAGCGGATGCTCGGCAGAACGCCTGGAAATATTGTCGCTATCCGACCACTCAGGGACGGAGTGATTGCGGATTTCGAGACAACCGAGGCGATGCTGCGCTATTTCATTCGTAAGGTCCACAGCCGTCGCGCCCTGATGCGGCCACGCATTGTCATCTGTATACCCAATGGCAGTACAGCGGTAGAGAAGCGCGCTGTCAAGGAGTCTGCTGAGTCCGCAGGGGCGCGTGAGGTTTACCTGATGGAGGAACCCATGGCGGCCGCTATCGGGGTTGGACTCCCGGTCACCGAGCCCATCGGTAACATGATTGTTGACATCGGTGGTGGGACGACGGAAGTTGCTGTGATCTCGCTTGCGGGTATTGTGTTCTCGTGTTCGGTGCGGTCTGGCGGCGATAAAATGGATGACGCGATTATTCAGTATGTCAAACGAAAATATAATCTCTTGATAGGTGAACGAACCGCCGAGTTGATAAAAATTACCATAGGCTCGGCCCATCCCATAGAAGAAGAGCTCACTATGGAAATTAAAGGCCGCGATCTGATGACGGGGATCCCAAAGACGGTAGAACTCTCCGCTGAAGAGATGCGCGAGCCCTTGATTGAGCCTATTAATCAGATTGTCGAGGCGGTCCAAGTCGCTCTGGAACGCACGCCGCCTGAACTGGCTTCGGACATCGTTGAGAACGGGATCGTGTTGGCTGGAGGTGGTGCCCTCCTGCGCAACCTCGACGTTCTGTTGAGTGCCGAAACCGGGCTGCCGGTGGTCCAGGCCGAGGACCCCTTGACTGCGGTGGTGATGGGGGCGGGAAAAGCGCTCGAAGAACTCTCTTTTCTCAGAGAGGTTGCTGTGTCCTGAGTGGAAGGCATGCTTGAACTCCTCTACAGATATCGTCTGCTCTTCTCCTGCGGTGTCTTTCTTTTTATCGCCTTACTGTTGGCGACCGTGAACGCCCGGTCCCCGTACCGCATCGACCCTGTCGGCGTGCTGTTTCTCGAAGTGATGAAACCCCTTCAAGTCGGAGCGACAGTCGTGGTCCGGGGCACAGGAAAAATTCTTGATCAATATCGTGACCTGCTCTCCGTCCACCACAACAATGAAGCGCTCCGCGCGCGGCTTGAAGCACTTGAGCAGACGCAGGAACGGTTATTCGAATTAGAGTTAACGAATCAGCGCTTAGAACTCCTGCTGGGTTTACGGACACGAAGTTCAGAGGCGTCAATTGCCGCACGCGTGATTGGACGAAACCCTGGGACCTGGACGCATACGGCGGTGTTAGACAAAGGGGAACGGCACGGCATCCGGAAAGAAATGGCGGTGCTCACCCCAGCTGGTGTCGTAGGAAAAATTGTGTCTGTCAGTCCACATGCTGCCCACCTGCTCCTGATCTCTTCTGCCAATAGTGGAGTGGATGCCCTCGTTCAGCGTTCACGTGTCTCTGGGATCGTGTCTGGCTCCATTGCTGGGAACTGTCAATTGAAATATGTCCAGCAAGGTAGTGATGTCGTGGTTGGGGATGTTATTATCACCTCTGGGCTTGATGGGGTCTTCCCGAAAGGGCAGCAGATTGGGCGCGTGACACGGGTCGCCACACGAGATGACGAGATATTCCAAGACATAGAGGTGACACTCAGTGCCGAACTCGCAGAGATCGAAGAAGTCCTGGTGGTTGCTCCAGCCGTCGTCCGAGCAGGAGCCGAGCCCTTCCGAAACGAATAGGCTCCGGACCTTTGGTCTCCTCGGAGCCTGCGGAGTCGGGGCGGTTCTTTTACAAACAACCGCCTTCCCTCACTTCCCATTTGTTCCTGATCTGCTGCTCATCTTGTGTGTCTATCTGGGCCTGTACTCCGGCGCCATGACTGGGGCAGCGAGCGCTTTTTTCCTGGGGTATATGCTGGATAGCTGTTCGGGCGCTCCGGCTGGGATGTGGACTCTCGCCATGAGTCTTGTTTTTAGCGTGACAAAACTCTTGTCCCAAAGGCTGTGGATTCAGAATCCTGTGTGTGTTCTCGGACTCGTCGCCGGCGCAGTCCTCTTGAAGGCCGCCACTTTTCTCGCCCTGCTCGAAGGATACCGGGCAGTCGCTCCCCTCTGGTCCTTTCTCACACAATACGTGCTGTGGGATTTACTCTTGGCCCTCTCCCTGACTCCGCTCATCTTTGTCCTGCTGGCAAGGGGGGAGCGCGCTATCGCCAGAGTATAAATGGACAGGCAGACAGAGGTCTTTACATCTCAGGAAACACTGACCGCGTGTCACCGCCGCCTTGGTGTCATGAGTCTCATTGCCCTGCTCGTTTTTTGCGCGCTGGGCTTTCGGCTGTGGCAGTTACAGGTCGTTGAGGGTGATCGCTTCCGAACGCTGTCGGAAAAAAACCGGATTCGCCTGAAGCGGCTGCCGGCCATACGAGGCCTGATGCTCGATCGAACCGGACGGGTCGTCGTCGGCAATCACCCGTCGTTTGATGTCGTTCTGGTCCCGGAAGACGTACAAGATCGTCTGACAACGCTCCATACGCTCGTATCGCATGTGCCCGAGGCCGCAGATTTTCTGGAGGGCAAGGCTCCCCGGAATCCACGTCGGCCCGCATATGAAGGCATCTCGGTAGCCCGTGATATCTCTTGGGATACGCTGGCTGCGCTCGAAGCCCACCAGTTAGACCTGCCCGGCGTCACGGTTGAGGCGAGTCTCAAGCGCTTCTATCCGGCAGGGAATCTTGCTGCCCACCTCGTCGGCTATATCGGTGAAGTGAATCAGACCGAGATCGCCGAAAACAAGCGGTACCGGCAGGGTGACCTTGTTGGCAGGGTCGGATTGGAGAAAGCCTGGGAAGAGGAACTGCGTGGCCATAATGGTGGACAGCAGGTTGAGGTGGATGCAACGGGAAGAAAACTCCGTGTTTTAGACGAAGTGAAGACCCAGCCCGGATACAATCTGCACCTAACGCTTGATCTTGAATTGCAAGAACAGGTCGAACAGGCTCTCGGAGAGGCTGAGGGGGCCGTTGTGGTCCTTGCCGTCGAGACCGGCGAGGTGCTGGCCTTGGCCAGTCGTCCTACCTTTGATCCCAACCTCTTTGCGCTCAGCATCAGGTCCAAGGAATGGCGGACGCTTGTAGAGGCCCCCCTCCGCCCGCTGACCAACCGGGCCCTCCGCGGCCAATATCCTCCCGGCTCAACCTTTAAGCCCTTTATGGCACTGGCGGCGCTGGAAGAAGGGAGCATTACGCCTGAGACACGGTTCAACTGTCGGGGAGGCCTGCCTTTTGGTGGACGCACCTTTCACTGCTGGAAGCGGTCTGGGCATGGCTTGATAGATTTGAAACAGGCGCTCGCCCAGTCGTGTGACGTTTATTTCTACGAGCTTGGACGACGTCTCGGGATACAGAAAATTGCTCAGGTTGCTCGGCGGTTCTGGTTAGGCCAGGACCTCGGTCTGCCCCTGGCTGCGTCATCAGGCGTGATTCCCGACGTCGAATGGAAACGGCGTCGTTTCAACGCCCCCTGGTACGAGGGGGAGACGCTGTCTGTGGTGATCGGGCAGAGCTATGTCCTGACCACACCGCTTCAGATGGCGGTTGCGACTGCGGCGCTTGCAAACGGGGGGGTCGTCTATCGCCCTTTCTTTGTCACCCAAGTCAGCAGCACTGATGGAGCGTCTATGCAGACCTATTCGCCAGAGGTCATTACGCGCATTCATATCCCTGAAGCGCATCTCCATATCGTTCGAGATGCTATGCGAGAGGTGGTACATGGCGAGCGAGGAACGGGAAAGAAAGCCCTCCTGCCCCATGTTGAAGTCGCCGGTAAAACGGGCACCTCTCAGGTGGTGAGTCGTATACATGCTGAAGACGAGGAAGTCCCACGCCTCCACCGCGACCACGCCTGGTTTACCGCCTTTGCGCCGGTCCAGCAGCCGCAAATTGCGGTTGCCTGTCTGATTGAGCACGCCGGCCAGGGCGGTGGAGCCGTTGCCGCACCCGTGGTCCGTCAGGTTCTGGAGGCATATTTTCGTATCGTTGAGCAACGGAATCTGGAAAATGATGGGATTCGACAGACGTCTGGTTGAGCATTTCGACTGGATATTATTGGGTCTGACGGTCGGACTGCTGGGGCTTGGCCTGCTCGGGCTCTACAGCGCAACCTATGACGGGTCATCGCAGGCGAGCCCGCAGTTCGTCCGACAGATCATCTGGGCAGCCGTAGGCTTTTGCGGGATGGGGGTCGCCTTTGCTCTTGATTATCGGCGGCTCGAACAGTGGGCCTATCTCTTATACGGAGCGGCGCTCGGTCTGCTGATCCTCGTCCCCCTTATTGGCTCCTTTGGTGGAGGCGCACGCCGCTGGCTCTCTATCGGCATGTTTTCTCTCCAGCCGGCTGAATTCATGAAAATTGGCCTGCTCCTCGTGCTGGCCCGCTGGTATCACCGCACCGTACCGCCGGGGGGGTATGGGATCAGAGATATTCTCGCTCCAGCCGCATTTTTTGCCGCCCCGGCGGCGCTCGTCCTCTGGCAGCCCAATCTGGGAACGACCATCACGCTGGGACTGCTCTTTCTCACGCTGACTTTTACGGCG
Organism: uncultured Binatia bacterium (SeqCode); assembly: GCA_965232605.1. Lineage (GTDB taxonomy): Bacteria > Desulfobacterota > Binatia > Bin18 > Bin18 > Bin18. The sequence continues at coordinate 32,695 of CBDDQA010000003.1, forward strand.
GGCCTGCGCTTGCAGTCCTTATCCCTGCTTGCGCTGGCTGGTGGGAGCATTCTGCCTGTCATCTGGGCTTATCTCAAACCCTATCAGCAGCAAAGAGTCCTGTCGTTCTTATACCCGGACGTCGACCCCCTCGGCGCCGGCTACCATATGATTCAATCCCAGGTGACGGTTGGGTCAGGAATGGTCTGGGGCAAGGGGTTCCTGCTGGGCACACAGAACCGTCTCGACTTTCTGCCGGAAAAGCATACGGATTTTGTCTTTGCCGTCTTTGCTGAAGAGTGGGGCTTTGTCGGGGCGCTTGTCTTGTTGACCTTGTACGGTGGCTTGTTAGCGCGTCTGCTGGTCATCGCCCTCCGGGCGCGCGAACGGTTCGGCCTGCTCCTCTCCGTTGGGGTCGCCGGGATCATATTCTGGCAGATCGTGATCAATGCCGGGATGAATGTCGGGGCGCTGCCTGTCGTCGGAGTGCCCTTGCCTTTCTTGAGCTACGGGGGTTCTTCCTTGCTCACGACGATGGTGGCAATCGGCCTAGCGCTCAATGTGAGCACGAGACGCCTGTTCTTTTGAATACCGGCCGACGGCCTTAGACAACGTCGTCAATGGCTTTCACGAGGTGCGCCTTCGGAACCGCCCCGACAATTTGTTGCTTGACCTCGCCACCCTTGAATAAAATCAGATTCGGAATGCCCCGAACCCCATATTGGGCCGGCGTCTGGGGATTGTCGTCGACGTTCATTTTGACAATCTTGAGCTTACCATCATATTCGCTGGCGAGTTCTTCAACAATCGGCGCAATAGCCCGACAGGGGCCACACCACGGAGCCCAAAAATCGATCAGAACCGGGACGTCCGCCTTCAGCACATCACCGTCAAAACTGGAATCTGAAACCTGCTGAATATCAGCCATAGCCTGCCTCCTCACACAAAAGCTTTTCTTCTCATAACAGACACAAGCCGGTGAACCTATACCCTTGACACCCGAGGGCAGGCAATTTACGGGAAGAGACTATGCCCGTGTTGGTCACTGGTGCGTCTGGTTTTGTTGGTGGGGCGGTTGCCCGGGCACTCGTCCAGGCCGGCTCCCACGTCCGTGTCCTCATGCGTCAGACGGCAAATGCCGATTTAGTGAAAGATCTCCCGGTCGATATCGTTATCGGCGATGTACGGGATTATCCGAGCGTCCTTCAGGCGACCCGTGGCTGTCACCACGTCTATCATGTTGCTGCGCTCTACAAATTATGGGTCCGTCGTAAGCAAGACATGTATGACTGTAATGTTCTCGGTACGGAGAATATTGTACGCGCGGCGCGCGAGGTCGGGGTGGAAAAAGTCGTGTACACGAGTTCCGTCGCAACGCTTGGCACTCCGGGTGACGGTCGTCAGGGAACGGAAGACACTCCGGTCAGTCTCGCTGATATGGTCGGGCATTACAAACGGAGTAAATTCCTGGCCGAACAAGTCGCGCTGCAATATGCCCAAGACGGTCTGCCGCTTGTGATCGTGAACCCGAGTACCCCTGTTGGTGAAGGGGATATCAAACCCACTCCCACCGGTAAGCTGATTGTGGATTTCCTGAACGGAAACATGCCGGGCTATGTGGACACTGGGCTGAACGTGGTCGACGTTGAGGATGTGGCGCAGGGCCATCTCTTGGCTGCAGCCCATGGGAAAACAGGAGAAAAATACATTCTCGGCAATGAGAACCTGACACTTCGGCAGATCCTCCAACTCCTCGCTGAACTCACCGACCGTCCAGCGCCTCGCTTTAAGGTCCCGTATACGCTCGCCTTAGGGGTTGCCTATGGTGATGCGGCCCTCGCTCGTCTTATTCCTGGCCGCGAACCTTTTGCTCCCCCCGTCGGAGTCCGACTGAGCAAGAAAAAAATGTTTTTCAGTCCGGCCAAGGCCATCCGTGAATTGGGCCTCGCGCAAACTCCCGTACGTGAAGCCTTCCGTAAGGCCATTACGTGGTTTCGCGCCCACGGCTATGTGAAAGGGTAGGGGGCGGCCCCATCCCTCCAGGAGAAAGGTGTGGCCATTTGTCTCGTGTTCGGGGCGCTTGCTCTGCTCATTTGGGTTGGCATAGCCCTGCATCCGGCACGTCCGTGGGATTTTCGTCCTGTTGGAGAGGACCGTGTTTTACCTCTTGAGCCAGCTCAATGGCCGTCTGTTCAGGTCTTAATCCCGGCCAGAAACGAAGCGCCGCTATTGCGCGAGACCTTGCCCTCTGTGTTGAATCAGGACTACCCAGGGCCATTCTCGATAAGCGTCATTGATGATCGCTCCCACGATCAGACCGCGACCGTTGCTGCTGCAATCGCTGAGCACGCCAAAGCCACAGACCGCCTGCGCGTTGTTTCAGGGACAGCGCTTCCCGCCGGTTGGGTCGGCAAGATGTGGGCGCTCCAGCAAGGAGCCGTGGCGTGTGGCTTTGCGCCGGGCTCAAATGCGGACCTGCCCGACTATCTTCTGCTGACCGATGCCGATATCTGGCACGCCCCCGATTCTCTGCGGCGCTTAGTGACAGAAAGTGAAGCTGCGCAACTCGGGCTCAATAGCCGGCTGGCTCGGCTGCGTTGTGTGTCCTTTGCCGAACGCCTGCTCATCCCGCCCTTTGTCTTCTTCTTTCTCCTGCTCTATCCCCCGCGTTGGATAAATGACCCCCGGAAAACTACCGCGGCCGCGGCTGGCGGATGTGTCTTGCTCTCCGTTCAGGCCCTCATCCGCATCGGTGGCTTTCAGGCTGTACGGGACCAGATCATAGACGATGTGAGGCTTGGCCAGCTGGTGAAGGGGGTGGGGCTCCCCGTTCGGCTTTGCCTGAGTCGCACGGACGTCAAAAGCCTGCGTATCTACGATACGGTAGGGAGTATCTGGCACATGGTCCGCCGGACTGCCTTTACCGAACTCAAGTATTCCTGGCTCCGGCTCATTGGCACGCTTGTCGGTCTCGCCGTTGCGTTTGGTCTCCCGCCTCTCTTTTTTCTTTGCGGCCTCGTGTTTCTTGGTCTTCCATCAGTTGTTGATGTCGAGGTTTCGGCGCGGTTGGCTCTCCTTTTGATACTCGAAGGAGGAATCGCTTGGGGCCTGATGACCACCGTGTATCTCCCCGGCGTTCGTTTTTTTGATGTACGCCGGGTCTGGGGCTTCAGCCTGCCGTTGGCCGCAATGCTCTATCAAGCCATGACACTCGATTCGGCATTCCGCCACTTACGGAAAAAACGCGTTGACTGGCGTTAGGTTACGGAAGGCGTGTGGACAGGGGTCAGCATGACACGGCCTATCGTTGTCTTTACCGCGCTTGCCTGGGAAAGCGCAGCCGTGCGTTCGGTGTTGCGTCAAGTCCGGCGAGAAGGGGAGGGCGTCTGGCGCGGCTCAAGTGGACGGCGGGATATTCTTATTGTTACCGGGGGGATAGGTCCGCACCGGGCTCGTCAGACGGTCAAAGCATTTATGGACATGCCGCTTGCAGCTGTGCTCTCTGTTGGGTGCGCGGGCGCGTTGATTCCGGGGCTCACCGCCGGTCAGCTTGTTCTGACTCCAGCTTTGCGTATGTATACCGAAGAGCCGGAGGGGCAGCTCGATACTTTTGGAGTCGATAGCCGCCTTTTCGACGCCGCTCGAGACGCCGCCCAGCGAGCCGACGTCGAAACCATCGAAGGAGGCATCGTCACGAGTCCCCGTGTCCTCTTTACTCAACAGGAAAAAGAAAAGTGGGGCCGAGAGACAGATTGTATTGCCGTTGAGATGGAAAGCGGAGTGCATGCTGCCTTTGCGGCGGAGCGTTCGCTGCCCTTTTTCGTCTTGCGCGTTATTCTTGATTCGGTGGATATGGTCATTCCACCCATGAAAGGAGTCACGACCGCAGAGGGGAAAATCAGACTCTCCAAAGCGATGGCTCATATCGCAACCCATCCGCAACACCTGCCGTCTTTCGTCAGACTCCAGCAATGCCGGAAGCGGGCCGCCGAAACGCTCGCGCGCGTCTGCCGGACGTTCTTGCCAAGGCTGGAGACGATGGAGCTATCGGGGTGAAGGCGAATTTTTTTCCGCCAACAGCTTCTTTTGGAGCTCATAGGCCGGTCTGGCCTGTTCGCGTTCCCCTCGAACGAGATAAAACCGAACCGCTTGGCCGAGCGTTTCTATGGCTCTCTCCCGCTGTCCGGTTTTACTGTACGCCACGCCGAGTCCATCGTGTGCGGCAGGGTCCCGGGGATGCTGTTTGATAACCTCTTGGTAAGCCTCAATAGCCTGTTCGTATTGCCCTTTTTCTGTATACGCCGCGGCCAGGCGTGTATGGGCGGTACTCTTGCTTGGATCGAGCCGAATCGATTCCCGATATTCCTGTATCGCCTGGTCGAGCTGCCCCTGGCGCGCGAACTCCTGGCCCAACTCAAAATGGGCGGCCGCCGAGGAGCCATTAACTTGGAGGGCCTGTTGGAATGCAGCCCTGGCCTTGTCAAATTGCTGTTCTCGGCGAAAGGCAATCCCTGCGTTCACATAATATCCTTCAAGAAAACTCTTTGCCCCAGGGTGGCCGGGGTTGAGTTGCAGGACGGTTTTGTAGGATTGAATGGCGTCCTCTATTGCGCCAACTTTTTCGCGAACAACGCCGAGACGATAGTGTGCCTCCACATGGTTCTCGTCAATTTCGGTGAGAATCCAGTGGTATTCGGCCATGGCCTCACCCCAGCGCATCTCACTCTCAAACTGACGGCCGTTATCAATATGATTTTGAGGATTCGCTGCGAGTAGTCCAACTGCGCTGAAGCTGACCACGAGGGCCATGGATATGCGTTTCACACTGCCTCCGATATCTGTACGGGAACACAAGCCTGACTCATCATCTCTGCCTGTATCAGACCTCTTTTTCCCGCTGCGAGTCAAGACCTCTGCGCGGAGGGCGGGAGAATACGTCTCCCACTAGGCGACACCTGGCAGGTCGGCTACAATGCCGGCTATGGCAACACTGCTGAACGAGACGGGGGAGGCGCTGGCTCCATGTGAGCATCTCATACATGCGGAAGAGCAGATGCGGGAGCTCCTGTGTGTCATCAACGATCACCTCAAATTATACGCTCCGGACGAGGATACCTATGGCTCACTTTTATCTGTGGCCTACCATATGAATGAAGGGCTGCGGGAACTCGGGTATTTACTCGACCAGGCCGAGGAGACCGGCTCTCCAGGATTAGCCAAAGAGGTTGGCCACTAGCCCTGGCGACGAATCTGCTGACACACTATGCAGCCTTCAGGAAAGAAATCGCAGGGGCGGCAGCGCCTCTTGACGGCAAAAAACGGCTTTGTCTTACACATTTCCCCGCGGACTCAGCCAAAAGAAATGAAAATGGCGAAGTCCGCCGGTCCGCATCTGATTTATGGCATTTCGTATGCCTATCCTATCCCCATGCCGGTGACGCTGAGTAATTGAGGCGTTGGGGGAATCGATCAAGCGGTGAGGGCTATTCGTCCCGCCCTCGGCCAACCGCGGGGCGCCGTATAGCGCCCCGCCCGGTTTGACACCGGCCCATCATAGAGAGACATCCTCATTCCCCTCATTATGCTGCCCCTTGCCTCCCTTTCCCCACACCGGATTCTCTCCCCTGCTTGACAATGGCTATGAACAGCCGCTTGTTGAACCGCAATCCAGACACTTATAGCACGACCCATTGCGGATCATGATCGAGCCACAGTCCGCACAACTTGGCGCATCGGCTTGGGCCTGCCAGGTCGGACGGGTATAAGAGGGGTCCACTGGTGGTGGTTGTGTCCGCTCATCGATAGCAGTGGGTCGTGTCTCTTCGACGTGTTCCACCGCTGCGACAGGCGCTGGCATATGCGTGTCAGTCTGGAAGGAGTCGGGCTCCGTTGCGGCTAATCCTGCATCCTGCTTCTGCTCGGTGGACAAGAAACGGGTACCCAGAAAGCGGAAGATATAATCCGTCAAGGATTTCGCAAACGGAATATCGGGGTTCCGGGTGAAGCCTGACGGCTCAAAGCGGACGTGGCTGAATTTCGAGACCAGGGCTTCGAGCGGCACGCCATACTGCAACGAGACCGAGGTCAGAGTGGCAATCGTGTCCATCAAGCCCGAGATGGTGCTGCCTTCTTTCGCCATGCGGATAAACATTTCACCCGGCGTTCCGTCCTCATAAAAGCCGATGTGAATATAGCCTTCATGTCCGGCGATCTCGAACTTGTGACAAATCGCACTCCGGTCTTCCGGTAAATGCCGACGGGTCGGTTTTGGCTCAGTCGGAGTGACGGCCGGGTCGGTTTGCTGCCCCGCTTGAGGGGACTGCTTCTGTGTACCGAGCGGCTGAACCCGCTTGCAGCCATCTCGATAGATCGCCACGGCCTTCAGTCCGAGTTTCCAGGCCTCGATATAGGCATGGGTGATGTCTTCGACGGTGGCATCATTGGGCATATTGATCGTTTTTGAGATGGCCCCGGAAATAAAGGGCTGGACCGCACCCATCATGCGCAGATGGCCTAAGTGATGAATCGCCCGACTCCCATTTGCCGGCTTAAAGGCACAGTCAAACACGTTGAGATGTTCGTCACGTAAACCGGGAGCGCCCTCAATCGTTTCGTGCTCGTCGATATACTCCACAATGGATTGAATTTCTCTGCTGTCGTAGCCGAGCCGTTTGAGGGAACGGGGCACCGTATTGTTCACGATCTTGAGCATGCCGCCACCGACCAGGCGTTTGTATTTGACCAGGGCGATATCAGGCTCAACGCCGGTGGTGTCACAGTCCATCATGAAAGCGATGGTGCCAGTTGGCGCTAATACGCTCGCCTGCGAGTTGCGATAGCCAGCGGCTTGTCCCAACAGCAAAGCCTCATCCCAGGCCCTGCGCGCATCCGACAGCAGATCAAGCGGAACGAGGGCGGGGTCCAGTTTATGCGCATAGGAGCGGTGCTTGTCGATCACTTTCAGCATGGGCTTGCTGTTTTTCGCATACCCGGAAAAAGGTCCGATTTCTTCTGCCAGACGGGCCGACTGACGATAGGCCTGGCCGGTCATCAGGGCAGTGAGCGCGCCGGCGTACTGCCGTCCGGCTTCTGAATCGTAGGGCAGGCCGAGGGACATCAGGAGGGCGCCGAGGTTAGCATAGCCGAGGCCGAGTTCACGAAACGCCTTGGCATTAGCCGTGATTTCCTCCGTCGGATAGCTGGAATTATCGACGATGATATCCTGGGCCGTGATACTGATCTCAACGGCGTGCTTGAACGCGGCGGTGTCAAAGCTGCCGTCGTCTTTGAGGAATGTGAGCAGATTGAGCGAGGCCAGATTACAGGCGCTATCGTCAAGGTGCATATACTCCGAGCACGGGTTCGAGGCATTGATCCGGCCGGTATTCGGACAGGTATGCCAGTCATTAATGGTAGTATCGAACTGCATACCCGGGTCGCCGCAGTGATGGGTTGCCGTGGCAAGCATGTGCATGAGGTCACGCGCCTGATAGGACGCGCACGGGTCACCGGTCAGCACAAAATGCGTCTGCCACTCAGTATTATTCACCACGGCCTGCATAAAGCCGTCGGTCGCTCGAACCGAGTTGTTGGCATTCTGGAAGAAAATAGAGCTATACGCATCGCCGTCGATGGAGCCGTCATAACCGGCCTCAATCAAGGTCCAGGCTTTTTTCTCCTCCTCGGCCTTACACTGAATAAACTCAACAATGTCCGGGTGGTCAGCGTTGAGGACCACCATTTTCGCGGCCCGGCGCGTTTTCCCGCCGGACTTGATGACCCCGGCGGAGGCATCTGCGGCCCGCATAAAAGACACCGGTCCCGACGCCGTTCCCCCGCCCCCTAACTGCTCTTTTGACGAGCGGATTGCGGACAGATTGACACCCGACCCTGAGCCACCCTTAAAAATCACGCCTTCCCTGCGATACCAATCCAGGATGGAGTCCATGGTGTCGTTGACCGACAGAATAAAACAGGCCGAACATTGGGGATGGGGCTCGACGCCGACGTTGAACCAGACTGGGCTATTAAAAGCCAGCTTTTGCCGGACGAGTAAATGGGTTAATTCATCCGAAAAAGCCTGCGCGTCATCCGGGCCGGCAAAATAGCCACCCCGCTTCCCCCAGGCGGTAATCGTGTTGACCACGCGCCCGATCATCTGACGAACGCTGGACTCGCGCTGGGGGGTCCCAAGCGGTCCACGAAAATATTTTGAAACCACCACATTGGTCGCGAGCTGAGACCAGGATTTCGGGATATCGACTTCGTGTTGTTCAAAAACGACCTCTCCGTTTTCGCCCGATATCACAGCGCTCCGCTTTTCCCATTCAACCGTATCGAACGGATCAACGTTCGGCTGGGTGAAATGCCGCCGAATCGTCAGACCCGCGCTTTTCTGGACCGCTTGCTGTTTGGATTGCTCTGCCACGTGTCCCCCATCTGCCTTGGCTGTTTCCTCCGCCCGCTCTTCCCTCCGCACCTTCGCTGCCATGGCCGCCTCCTCTCCACACAAAACGTTAAAGAATAAAGGGCGAGGAAACTGAATTGCATACTATATCTTGTGTGTCAAGTTCTTTGTGGCCCAAGTCCTGGTAGCTGAAAACCTCTTCTGTTTTGAAGAATTTTGCTCTATCCTAGTGTAAAAATGAGAAGCCAAACGAGGAATTCAAACTGGAATTCCGTTGCCGGGGTCTTACCAACGGTTTTTCCCGACAGCGCCGACCCCGAAAAACTGCGCGCCTATCGGGCCTGGGAAGTGTGGTCCAAGGTCGTCGGCCCGGCCAATGCAAAAAAGGCGCAGCCGACCAAGTTCCGCAACGGAAAACTTTTTGTGACCGTCCTGCATCCGGCCCTGATGCAAGAGTTACAGTTTGTGAAGGAGCGGATCCGCCGCCGGCTGAATCGCCTCATCGGAGCAGAGGTGATTACGCATATCTATTTTGGGCGGGGACCAATACGACCGGAGGATGCCGCGACCCTGTCCTCTCCGCAACGGACCCTGCCGCAGTTTCGGGAGGCCACCATTCCGCCTGTTGATAACCCCGAGATCAGGGCGGCCTTTGAGTCGCTCCTGACCGCCCGCCGGCGCCGTTTGGCAAAGCCGTCGCAAGACGGCTAAGGGGAAAGAATTCAGGCGCTCCTCGTGTCACGTCGTCTCAGTACCGGTCTTCTTCTCGTTCCGTAATGCCTCGGTGGCTGCTGTCTCCACCGTCAAGGTGGCCGGATCGATAACGACGCCATACTCTCGCTCGGCGCTCGCCAGCGAAATATATTCATTTCTCACATCGTTGAGAACCTTTTCCGGATCGCGATTCAGCGGATTTCCCCAGCCGCCGCCCCCGCCGGAACAGTTCACCAGAACCTCACCCGGCGCCATGGCTTCATAGACCATCCCGGTGGTCTGCTCCTGGTCTGTGCCGGGACGAAGAATGACGTGACAATTTTCTCCAGTCTGACCGCCGGCCATACCCCAGGGCCGGGTTTTCGTTTTTTTGATCAGCGTCAGTGCCGATGCCTCAGCCAGGAATCGATACGTTCGGCTCACACCCAGTCCACCCGGATGTTCTCCTGCACCGCCCGAGTCCTGACGCAAACCGTAGCGTTCGATCAACAAGGGCGCTTTTGTTTCCATGACTTCAATGGGCACGTTCTGGCAGCCCGGTTCTGTCAAGTGCATAATGCCGTGTTCCCCATCGCCGCCGGCGTGGCCGCCAAAGCCGACCCCCTCGTTTGTGCTTTCAAGCCAGATCTTTCCCGTGTGGGGGTGGGTGCCGACGCCCATCATGGAACACAGGTCTCCCCCCGAACAGGCCGGCACAATATCCGGTATGCCTTGGGCGAGCGCCTTGGTGACGACCTCAGTCGCCAGGATACCGGGCCACAGGGTAAACGTTGCCGCCGGCGGGACGGCGTGCATCAGGCTGCCCGCCGGTGCCTCAACTCGCAGCGGACGGAAGTTGCCGTCATTGGCCGGTGTATCCGGCGTTGTAATCGCCTTGAATATAAGCGCTCCCACGCCCATGGTGAGCCCGATGGGAATATTCACCGGACCTTTGACCGCGGCTGAAGAGCCGCTGAAATCAACCAGCAACTCGTCTTCTGAGATGGTCACGGTTGCCTTTATTTTGAGCATGGTGTCTTTATCGATCCCGTCGTCATCCACCCAATCCTCAGCCGACCAACTGCCTGTGGGCAGGGCAGCCAGACGTGCCCGCGCCAGCCGTTCTCCGTGATCAAGAATCTGTGCCGTTGCCTGGGTAAAGGTTTCAAGACCAAACTTCTGCACCAGCTCCTGGACGCGTCGTTCCCCCGTCCGACACGACGAGATCTGGGCGTTCATATCGCCCAGGACCCGCTCGGGCATGCGGCAGTTAAAGCGGATGATATCTTCGAGTTCTTTATTCAATACCCCACGCTTATAGATTTTCGAGCACGGAAAAAATAAACCTTCCTGGTGCATGTCCGTAGTATCGAGACAGTAGCCGGCATCTTTCTGGTCCAAGTCCAGCCAGTGGATTTTGACTGCGGTAAAACCGACCAACTGGTCCTCATAAAAAATCGGGGACGAAGCCGTTACATCAAGGGTATGGGTCGAGCTCCAGAACGGATAATTCAGCAAAATCACGTCACCCGGATGGATATTGTCCTCACCCAGAAACTCCACGATTTTTCTGAGCGCGTAATCATTCGCCCGCGTAAAAATCGCCAGCCCCGGCGCTTCCGCCAGCAAGCGGCAGTGACGGTCATACAGGCCCAGGCCGAAATCCCGCACCTCATACACAATCGTGTTGTACGCCGTGCGCATCAGGTTGCGGTTCATCTCACGGGCAGCCGACAGTAAATAATTGTGGATCACTTCAACCGTAATGGGATCGACCTGCATAGCGTTCTCCTGTTCGTCTCAGGACTACTCCCCAATGGTCAGCACTAATTCGCCATACTCCCCAACCGTCATCGCATCGCCGGTATGGAGGAGCGTGGTTGACGTCGGCTCCTCGATGATGGCCGGACCGGCAATCCGGTCCGCTCGGCATAGCTTGAGGCGGTCATACACGGCGTAATTGACTTGATGCTCGTTGTGATCAGGGCCTGGCCGGTAAACCGCTCGTTCCCCTTTTCGTGCGCCCTCGACCCTCCCCGTCCCCAAAGCGATCTTTGGCAGGCGCGGGCGCGGGAGCAGTCCGACCGCCCGCATGCGCAGTGTCACCAGCTCAATCGGATCGTCCATACTATGACCGTACTGAATACGGTGGGACTCATTAAACAGAGTGGTCATTCGGCTGAGGTCATCAGCGGTGATGTCATGCTCAGGGAGCGTAATGTTCACCGTATGCTCCTGGCCGTGATAGCGAAGCTCTGCCGAGCGGAGCAGGCGCTGGTCGGCAGGGCTGAAGCCGTCCTGTTCCAGGGCGTGCGTCCCCTGTTGGGCCAAGAGTGCATAGGCCGCGCGAATGGCTGCCAGGTCTGCCGTGTGGAGGTCGGTGACCAGGGTCTGGGAAAAATCATGGACCACATCGACCATCAGCATTCCCAGGGCCGAGAAATTGGCCGGGCCGGGCGGAATGATCACGCGCGGCAGCCCGAGTTCCCGCGCCACGCCGGATGCCACAAAACCGCCGCCGCCGCCAAAGGCGAACAGGGCGAAATCTCCGGGGTGAAAGCCGCGCTCGATTGAAATCTCACGGATCGCCCCCGTGATTTTCGCCTCACTCATACGCAACATACCGGTTGCCACCTGGGGCACGGAGAGACCCAGCGGAGCAGCAAGCCGCTCCTGGAGCGCCCGGCGGGCCGGCTCCGGAGCCAGGTCGATTGCACCCCCAAGAAAATTGGCCGGATCAAGATAGCCGGCCAGCAGGGCGGCGTCGGTAAAGGTCGGTTGCTGACCGCCCTTGGCATAGCAGGCCGGTCCCGGTACGGACCCGGCGCTGTGTGGTCCCATTTGCAGATGCCCGCCCTCATCGATCCAGCCGATACTCCCGCCGCCCGCGCCGATGGTCTTAATGTCAAGAATAGGCAGGGAGATCGGAAAGCGCTCAAACGCGGCATCGTTATCAACCTGGGCGTGACCGTCAATAATGAGTGAGGCGTCCAGGCTCGTCCCCCCCATGTCCAGCGTGATCAGGTTCCGTGCCCCAACCAGCGAACTCAGCGCGCTTGCGCCAATCACGCCGCCGGCCGGTCCGGACAGCACCAAATGGACCGGCTGTTCTTTTGCCGAGGCCACGGTCATGGCTCCACCGCCCGAGCGGGTCAACAGGAAGTGGCCGGCAAAGCCACCGGACCGCAACTCGCCGTCGAGCTGCTCCAAATAGCTGCGCATGATCGGTTTAATGCCGGCATCAATCACGGTCGTACTGGTCCGCTCGTACTCCCGATATTCGCGGCTGAGCTGATGCGACAGCGTCACGAAGAGGCCCGGGCACTCTTGCTGCAAGACGGCCTGCACGGCCAGCTCGTGTTGTGGGTTGGCGTAGCTATGCAGAAAACAGACTGCCACCGCTTCGACCCTGTGTTCGCGCAGTTGACGGGCCACCGCCCTGGCTTCCTGCTCGTCAAAGGCGGTCTGCACATTGCCCTGATAGTCCAGGCGCTCGGTCACCTCGAAGGTGAGATAGCGGGGCACGAGGGGGCGGGGCTTCCGGTAGGTGAGGTCATACATAGGGTCACGGGCGGTGCGGCCCAGTTCATACACGTCGCGAAATCCTTTGGTAGTCAGAATAGCCACCCGGGCGGCCGTGCGAGTCAGCAAGGCATTGAGTCCCAGGGTTGTACCGTGCACGAAGTAGTCGATCGCACTGGGCCTTGCGTCCGCTTTCTGAAAGCCTTGCAGGACACCGCTGGCCGGATTGTGCGGTGTGGTCTCGACCTTCTCCAGTCGCAGTTCCTGGGTTTGCTCATTCAGAAGGATCACATCTGTAAACGTGCCACCAACATCAACGGCAATACGCATAACCATCCCTGTCTGCTTGCTCTCAGCGTGGAGTCCTATGTGACTGAGAGTTCCCGTCTGCCTTAGCTATACGATGAATCCGGCGCTAAGGAAAGCTTTTGAGAAGCGGTCTGAGGCTGACTGCGTGGGAGAATTCTTACACTGGGAGAGATGAGAGAGTCTGCGGGTAGAGTACCTTAAAAGAGAATATATTGACTATAGTCAGAAACAATTATTCCGGGGTATTTTTTCTATCCATTTGCCTAAAATGGATATTTCCGACTGGGTGGCTATGGAGAGGCCGTCTCTAGCGGGTGGTCTGGGAAATAGCGTCGCGCGGAGTGTCGAGCCGATCGCCGGAGCTTCTATCTGCCGGTTTTCCTAGAGCAAATCACAATTCCGTATCGCCCGCCGTTCCCTTCCGTAGGGTGCATCCCATGCACCAACTGCCCGGTGCGCAGGGCGCACCCTACGAGAACCCGCCGAGAGCAGACGGGCAGCGCGACAACCTGGCGGGAAACGCTCTAATCGAACAGGGGAAGGAGGTCTTTCCGGTCGCTTTCCGAGCCGTCTTCAACAGGCGGTGACGCAGCTTCCTTCTGAAACAGTAGCTCGGCTTGCGCCTCGCCGTCAGGCATATCAAACCCAAACCCCTTGACGCTCCAGAGCTGAAATCTTCGCTGGCGCGGAATCAAGAAGCCCTCAATGGTTAACGGCGTTCCAGGGAGAGCCTGGGCGACTTCGGACAGCAGGTCCTCGGGACCAACGATATCGAAATTGAGTTGCCGCTTTTTTACAATTTTGAGCAACTGGCGGGGGGTGAGGCGGGGTAAATCCACGGCTTCAATGGCGACGAGGACAAACGGATACTGCTCGCCATAGCGGGCAATCCCCAAGGTGACGACATCGAGCGCAGGGCGCTGGCTAACTGCCGGCATGTACCGGAGGAATCCTTCCAGCCTGACCCTGATGGGGAAGCGCGAGCTTTCGTCACCTGCGCCCGGCTTCCCCGTCCCCAGCCCGCCAACTCCAGCACCAATGCCTATGGGGTAGACAGAAGCCGGGTAAAGCACGCATAGGGTAACAACGAAGATAACAGGAATGGGCGATTTTAGGACAGCGGTACATGTTTTCATCGTTAGTCTTCCTCAACCTCATACCATTCTCAGACTCCCCACTGCCTTGACTTTGATCCGTACCGCATTACCCGGCAAATAGGCTAGGGGGACTTCTTCGAGGTCGAGTACTTCAACCCCATCCGGTGCGGCACCGGCTGCGATGGCACGCTCATAGGCTAGAGCGGTCGCTTGGTCCAGGGCTTCAGTCCGGCTCAGCTTTTCCAACGAAAATACGCTGTCCACCGTTCCGCTGACCTGCGCAATCGCCACGCCAATGGCGTTGGCAACTCCAGCCTGTTCTGGCCGGATAATCTCAGACACACCTCGGAGCGCGTCGGGAAACAAAATATTCCCACCGCCAACAGCAACGACCGGAACCGGGTCGGCCGACAGTTTTACGCGGTCAATAGAATCTTCAAGAATACACCGAATATAGTCCAGACCCCGATCGAGCGTCGTCTTGGGGAGCGCTTGGACCCGACCGGAATGACCGAGTTGTATCCGTCCGGCTGCGACGGCCAGGTCGGTCGCGGTGAGCTGAGGGCCGCCAAACACCCTGGCTTCCGTTTGGAGTCGATAGCCAACGCTGTCCGGCCCAACGCAAACCGCCGCTTCCGGATGAACCCGACTTCCGCCACCCAAACCGATCGAAATCAGATCCGGCATACGGAAATTGGTGACCACGCCGCCAATCTCGACGGCTAATTGTGATTCTCGTGGAAAGCCTTTGTGCAGTACGCCGATATCAGTCGTGGTCCCACCTATGTCAACCACAACGGCGTCGCGAAGCTGGCTTAACGCCGCAGCCCCGCGGATGCTATTGGCCGGACCTGAGGCAATGGTGAAGATGGGATACTGTACGGCATAGTCCAGAGACATCAGGCTCCCGTCATTTTGTCCCAGGAAAAGGGTCGCCGGGATATCGAGCTGGCGAACGGCCCGCTCAAAGCCCTTCATCGCCCGCAGCGCCACCCGCATTAAGGCCGCATTCAGGACGGTAGCATTTTCGCGCTCCAACAGACTGACACTGCCGATTTCACTTGACAGGCTGACGGGAATATCCGCACCCAATTCATCCTGTACGATCTCGCGGGTGCGTAACTCATGGGTGGCATTGACTGAAGAAAATACCCCGGTGACGGCAATAGCGTGAACGTGTCCCTTGAACGCACGGGCAGTCTGCCGCACTTCCTGCTCATCCAGTTCTGACAAAGGTTCGCCGTTATACTCATGTCCGCCGCGAAGAATAGCATGTCGGACGCCGACGACGCGCTTGAGATCGGTCGGCCAGGTCAGGAGTGGCTCGACCGCGCGGGTCGCTGGTGCCCCAAGGCGGATAACCCCAACCGAATTCAGCTCCCGGCGAGTGACCACGGCATTGGTGCAGTGTGTGGTGCCGAGCATGGCGTAGGCGACCGTAGCCGGAGGGAGCTGTGAGGTGGTGAGAACGTCTTGCAGGGCCTGGACAATCCCGGTGGTGATATCCGAAGTGGTCGCTGCCTTGGTGCTCGCAATAACCTGATCTGTGGCATCGAGAATCACGGCATCGGTGTGGGTGCCGCCAACATCGATGCCGAGCCGAAACGAGTGGTCTCGGAGGCGGGCCTGCTCGGTCCGGTCCGTAGGTTCAGCCATGGAGGGGGACATAGTCTATGTCGTAGCCAAAATATCGTGGACCCACCAGCGCAATCCCCTCCGGGGTCCGCCACTGGGCGTGACATGGAAAGGCTAACACGGCGATGCGCAGGCCGTATCTGAGCGCTTCAGTGGTAATCGGCAGCCCAGTCTGTTCGTCGACCACACTCAACAGGTCGGGTACCGTGACCTCAGGCTGGTCGCCGCGCCAGAAAACGAGATTTTCATTTTGGAATGACAGCCGAAACGTTTGTCCGGCATCAGGACCGGCCCCCGTGATCTCGACCTCACCCCGTGCAAACCCGCCTTCGGTCCGGCGCTGAACATCCGTGATCTTTCCCTGACACAGTTGGCGGCCGGCCAGCAGGCTGGTCAGCGCTTGAATAGGACTGGTTTGTTTACTGGTACGGAGCGTTTGACCGATCCTGGCGGCAAGACTCAGGGTCCCCGGAATTAAGGCGCGTTTGGCAACGCGACCCTGCATGGCATACAACGCAATACAGGCGGAACAGCCCATCGCTATGGTCGCCGTTCGGGCTAAACGTTCGGTCCAACGATTGTCCGGCGTTTGGAGTAACACTTGGTTGCCTTTTTCATCTGCTACGACCATCGGTGTTGCTGCTACTCCATGTAGGGTAGGGGTGACCATTTGAAGCTCAGGAAACGCTCGTCCCATTCCGTCCGCATCCAGCACTGGAATACGCAGGGTCGCGGCAACAACAAGCGGTATCATGGAGTTGACGCCACCTGCCTCGATTGACATGGTAGCGGTGGCCTGACATTGCAGGTGACGCTCGATCATCTGGAACGCCTCGGTCACCTCGTTTCCGCTCGGAATTTTCTCAACCAAAACCGTGGGCGCGCCCATCATTGCGGTGGGAATAACCCACTCTTCATCTGCGAGTTCATCAAGCGAAAGCAGCGAAATCGGACCGTATTGGGCAACGGCCTGTTGCGCCATGAGTCGGCCCAGCGTCGGGTCGCCGCCACCTCCGGTCCCGAGAACGGCGGCTCCCAGGGCGATATCCTGAATGGCCTGCACGTCAAGCTGGGTCATGGTGCAAAAATCTCGCGATCCCGACGATCATATGTCATGTGTCCCGTCCTACGGCTGGGCGCTGCGGATGTCAACTAAAACTGGCTTCCCTCTCTTTTTGTTTGCCCTGAAATCTGAAACCTGCTAGCTGGAAGGTATGAAACCAGCACCATTCAAATATGCGCGTCCCGGCTCTGTTGACGAAGCCTTGGCTTTGCTGCAGGCGGGTGGTGATGAGGCCAAAGTCCTGGCTGGCGGGCAGAGTTTTGTTCCGTTGCTCAACCTGCGCATGGCCTCGGTTGAGTCGATTGTCGATCTGAACCGCCTGGATGATCTCGCCTATATCAAGCGGGACAATGACACTCTGTGCATTGGCGCCATGACGCGGCATAGACAGATCGAAGTGTCCGATGAGGTTCAGGCCGCCCAGCCCTTGCTGAGCCGGGCCGCGGCCGAGGTCGGCCACCTGGCGATACGGAACCGGGGAACCATTGGGGGCAGCCTGGTCCATGCTGACCCGGCCGCAGAATGGCCCCTGGTCGCTGCGGCCCTGGACGCCCAACTCGTACTGCGATCGACGGGCAACTCCCGGACGGTTGCGGCGCGTGAATTTTTTCTCGCCCCACTCATGACCGCGATTGAGCCAACTGAAATTTTGTGTGAAGTTCGTTTCCCGGTCGCGCCTGCGGGCGCGGTCTGGGGGTTCCAGGAACTGTGCCGCCGACCGGGCGATTTCGCCATCGTCGCCATTGCGTGTCAGTTGACGCTGGACGACAGTGGTACGTGCTCGGCGGCCTCACTGGCTGTTGGGGGGGCGCATTCCACGCCACTCCACGTTGCCGATGTGGAAGCACTGATCGTCGGTAGTCAGGGTGAGGCTGGGGTGCTGACCGCGGCCGCGGAAAAAGCCGCCGCCGCAGTGGAGCCGTCAGGGGACGTCCACGGTTCTGCCGACTATCGACGCAGAATGGTCAAGGTATTGACCCAACGCGCGCTGAAAGAAGCCTGGGACAAATAAGGCCGCACAACCCCCCCTCCATCCCAGGGGGTCGCCCGACTGAGGGGCGGGGGGCAAAAGAACAGGGGGAAGGGATATGGCAGAAACACCATTCACCGAAAGCCAGACCATCCGCGTCCACGTCAACGGCCACGAGTACGAACGTGAAGTGCCGGTGCGCCGGCTCCTGGCCGACTTCATCCGTCACGACCTGGGCCTGACCGCCACCCATCTCGGCTGCGAACACGGCGTGTGCGGTGCGTGCACCATTATTATGGACGGTGAAAGTGTGCGGTCGTGTTTACTCTTTGCGGTTCAAGCCGATGGGGCAGAACTCCAGACGCTTGAGGGGCTCGCCGATGGGGATGAGATGCACCCGTTACAGCAATCCTTTTGGGATAACCACGCGCTCCAATGCGGTTTCTGCACCTCCGGGTTTCTCATGAGCGCGGTGGACCTCCTCAACAAGAACCCGCAGCCGAGCGAAGAAGAAATCCGGCACGGCCTGTCCGGCAATCTGTGCCGCTGTACCGGCTACGCGAACATCATCAAAGCTGTTCAGGCCGTTGCGGAACAGCCCCAATCCTAGGACACAGACATATGGCATCCTCTCAAGGTGGAACCGGCAAAATGGTCGGCGCGCAGGTACGCCGGGTCGAAGACCCCCGCGTCCTGTTGGGTAAATCGCAGTATGTGGACGATCTCGACCTGCCCAACTCGCTCGCGCTCGCCTTTGTCCGCAGCCCGTACGCACACGCGCGGATTGTGTCTATTGATGTGGACGCGGCTCAGAACCAGCCCGGTGTCCAGCTCGTTTTAACCGGGGCCGATATTGCCGAGGCCATCAAGCCGCTCCGAGTCGAATACGAGCCAGCCAAAGCCCCTACGCATAAACCCTGCGATTGGCCTGTTCTGGCCCAGGATAAAGTGCGTTTCGTAGGCGAGGCCGTGGCGGCTGTAGTGGCCGCCGACCGCTATGTGGCAGAAGACGCCGCCGGTTTGATCGACGTGGAGTACGAACCGCTCGTGCCTGTGTCCGATGTCGAGCAGGCCCTCGCAGCAGACGCCCCGCTCGTGCACGAGGAGTGGGGCGATAACGTCATGCAAACACTCCAGGCCGAGATTGGGGAGGTGGCTAAAGCGTTTCGGGAGGCTGATTGTGTTGTTTCGGCACGCCTCACCACCGGCCGCCATATGGCCCTGCCCATGGAGACGCGGGGCTGTGTGGCGTCTTTTGAGCCCGCGACAGACTCGCTGACCGTGTGGTCGTCCACGCAGGTGCCGCATGTGCTCCGCTCACATATTGCCCTGGTGCTGGATTTCCCTGAACATCACATCCGTGTGGTGGCCCCGGACGTTGGGGGTGGATTCGGACAAAAGGGTCATCTCTTTCCCGAGGAGGCCGTGTCCGCCTACCTCGCCCAGCGTCTCGGCCGACCGGTCAAATGGATTGAAGACCGCCGCGAAAATCTCTCCGCCTCACTCCATGCCAAACAGCAAGCCGTCCAGGCCGAACTGGCCGTCCGGCAGGACGGAACCATCCTCGGCATCAGGGGCCGGTTTGTCGGCGATGTGGGCGCGTACTCCGAATACCCCTGGGGGTCGGCGTTTGAAGCCGGCCACGCCGCTTCCAGTATGCCCGGACCGTATAAGACCCCGGCCTTCAGCTTCGAGGCCGTGTCGGTTGCCACCAACAAAACCACTATTGGGGTGTACCGCGGGGTAGGGCTGCCGATTGGGGTGCTGACCATGGAGCGGCTCATGGACCTGGCCGCCCAAGAACTGGGACTCGACCCGGCAGAGATGCGGCTGCGGAATATGATCCGAAAAGAAGAGCACCCGTATACCACCATTATTGGTGCGGAAGTCGAGAGCGGCAGCCATCGTGAATCCCTCCAGAAAGCGTTGGACATCCTGGGCTACCAGGAGTGCAGAGCCGAACAGCAGCAGGCCCGAGCCCAGGGCCGCCATCTGGGTATCGGGATCGGCTGTTATCTGGAGGGTACGGCACCGAGCTCGGCGGCCTTCGCCTCGATGGGGCTGAATCTGGGCGGCTATGAATCCGCCACCGTGCGTATGGATGTCGCGGGTAAAGTCACCGTGCTGGTCGGGACCCACTCCCACGGTCAAAGTCACGAAACAACCCTGGCCCAGGTGGCGGCCGACGAACTTGGCGTTCCGCTCGCCGATATCAAAATCATCGAGGGCGATACCAACGCCGTCCCCTACGGCATGGGCACCTGGGGCAGTCGGAGCGCCGTCACTGGCGGGGGCGCGATTTCCAGGGCGTCCGAAAAACTGCGTAACAAGATGCTGCGTATCGCCTCGCGTATGACCGAGGTGCCGGACGACGATCTGGAGCTGGCCGAAGGGATGATCCGGCGCAGAGCGGACACCACTCCGCTGATGCCTATCAAGGAGCTTGCCCATCGGGTGCTGGTCCAGGCCGGCAGTCTCCCGCAGGATGAAGAGCCTGGGTTGGACGCTACGGCCCATTACGAGCCCCCACCGTCCACGCACGCCAATGCGTCCCATATCGCTCTGGTCGAAGTGGACAGTGACACCGGCAAGGTCACCCTGCTGCGCTATATTGTGGTTGAAGACTGCGGCACGATTATCAACCCCACCGTGGTCGATGGTCAGATTCAGGGCGGCGTGGCCCAGGGAATCGGCACGGCCCTGTTTGAGCACGCCCTGTACGATGAGAACGGCCAGTTTCTGACGGGGACGTTGATGGATTATCTTATCCCAACCGCCATTGACGTGCCGCAGGTAGAAATCGGCCATATCGAAAGCCCGTCTCCGCACACCCCCCACGGCATTAAAGGCGTTGGCGAGGGTGGGGCGATTGCTCCCCCGGCAGCGATCGCGAATGCGGTTGCCGATGCGCTGGCACCATTCGAGGTTCGGGTGGATGCCATTCCCCTCACTCCGGAACGGGTGTTGGGCTGGATTGAACAGAGCAAAGCCGCAGCCTGATAGCGAACGACAGCAGCATGTCTTCGACCGGGGGTCAGCCATGAGTCGTGAGGGAACCGGGAAAATGCTGGGGGCGCAGGTGCGCCGGGTCGAAGACCCGCGTGTTTTACTGGGGAAGACCCAATATGTAGACGACCTCCTATTACCCGATATGCTGGCAGTCGCCTTTGTTCGCAGTCCTTACGCCCACGCCAAAATTGCGCATATCGATGTTCAGGCTGCGCTGGCCAAGCCCGGGGTGGCCTGTGTTCTCACCGGACAGGACATTCTGGAAACGATCAAGCCGCTCCGGGTCGAGTTGGATACGCAGAAAGTCCCTTTTCACAAATCGTGTAACTGGCACGTCCTCACGCTCGACAAGGTCCGTTTTGTGGGTGATATGGTTGCGGCCGTGGTGGCGACGGACCGCTACACCGCCGAGGACGCTGCCGATCTTGTTGAGGTCGACTACGAGCCGCTTGACGCCGTGGCCGATATGGAAAGCGCGCTGCTCGCCGATGCCCCCCTGGTGCACGAAGAGTGGGGTGACAATATCATGGAACGGTTCGAAGCCCAGGTCGGTGAGGTGGCTCAGGCGTTTCAGGACGCCGCCTGTGTGGTGGCCGAACGTTTTATGACCGGCCGTCACATGGCCTCACCTATGGAAACGCGGGGCTGTGTGGCCCAGTTTGACGTGGCAACGGAGGGGTTGACCGTCTGGTCGTCCACCCAGGTGCCGCATACCCTGCGGGCCAGTCTGGCCATGCTGCTGGATTTGGCGGAGCATCGCATCCGGGTCATTTCTCCGGACGTGGGCGGGGGCTTTGGTCTCAAAGCGCACCCTTTTCCCGAAGAGGTAGTGGTCACGTATCTCGCCAAGGCATTGCGCCAACCGATTAAATGGATCGAAGACCGGCGTGAGCATTTGTCGGCCTCCCTCCAGGCCAAGCATCAGATTGTCAATGCGGAATTGGCCCTCAAGCGCGACGGCACCGTGCTGGGCCTCAAGGCGCGCTTCCTGAGTGATGCCGGCGGTTATTCGTCCTATCCCTGGAGTTCGGCCTTTGAGCCAAAACATGCGGCCGGAACCATAACCGGCCCGTATAAAATTCCGGCCTTCGGGTTTGAAACCTGTACGGTCGCCACCAACAAAGCCTCCATTGGGGTGTACCGGGGCGTGGGTATTCCGGTTGCGGCTTTGACGATGGAGCGTCTTCTGGATATGGCTGCCCAAAAGCTCGGTCTCGATCCGGCCGAGATTCGGCTGCGGAATATGATCCCGCAGGACGAGCATCCGTACACGACGCTGCTGGGTGTGGAGATTGAGAGCGGCAGCCACCAGGCCTCATTACAAAAGGCCCTTGATATTCTCGGCTATGACGATTTTCGGGCTGAGCAGCAAAAAGCCCGTGAGAACGGTCGCTATCTCGGGGTGGGGATCGGTTCGTATGTGGAGGGCACGGCTCACAACTCGTCCGTGTTTGGCGACTTTGGCGTCAAGATCGGGGGCTATGAGGCGGCGACATTGCGCATTGATGAGTCGGGCAAGGTGACGGTCTTCGTTGGGACGCACTCGCACGGCCAAGGCCACCACACCGTCTATGCCCAACTGATAGCGGACACGCTCGGTGTTGCGCTCGAAGACGTCGCGGTTGTTCAAGGCGACACGCAGGCTACGCCGCGCGGGTGGGGAACCTGGGCCAGCCGGAGCGCGGTGACGGGCGGGGGCGCCGTGACCTCGGCGGCGCAAAAGTTGCGGGATAAGCTGCTGCGCATTGCGGCACGCCTGACCGAAGTGCCCGCAGACGATCTTGAACTGTCCCAGGGCGCTGTCCAACGCAAAACCGGTGGGGTCCGCCTGCTTTCCATCCCCGAGTTGGCGCACCGGATTATCGTCCAACCGGCGAGTCTGCCACCCGACGAAGAACCTGGGCTTGACGCCAGCGTGGCCTACGAGCCGCCGTATATTACGCACTCCAATGCGACCCATATCGCTGCGGTTGAAGTCGATACTGAAACCGGTCAGGTCCAGCTCTTGCGCTATATCGTGGTTGAAGACTGTGGCACGATTATCAACCCGACTATCGTGAATGGCCAGATTCAGGGCGGGGTGGCCCAGGGGATCGGTTCCGCGCTGTACGAGCAGGCTGTATACGATGACGCTGGCCAATTCCTGACCGGAACATTCATGGACTATTTGATTCCCACTGCCGCGGATGTACCCCAAGTAGAAATAGGACACATTGAAACGCCGTCGCCGTATACGCTTAACGGCATCAAGGGCATGGGTGAAGGTGGGGCGATTGCCCCGCCGGCGGCGATTGCCAATGCCGTGGCCGACGCGCTGTCACCGTTTGGCGTGCGGGTCAATGAGGTGCCGCTGACCCCGGAGCGTGTGCTCAGCATGTTGGACCGGGCTCAAACGAACGCCGGCGCTGAAGGAGGCCGCTGATGAATCCCAATCTGCGGCGTCCCATCACTGAAGCAGAGATACGGACCTACGAAGAGGACGGCGTTGTCTGGCTGCCCGGTATTCTGGAACTGGAGTGGGCCGACTATCTCGCCCGTGGTATTGATGAGTTGGTTAAAAATCCTCAGGGGCAGGCGGTGGATTTTACGAATCTTGGTCTGGCCGCCAATACGCCTGAAGCCGTCTCCGGTTTTCAGGCTCGCGACAAGTGGGTGGAAGGCCAGAATGAGTGGGGATCACCCCGGCAACTAGCCGGTACGGTGCTGCTCGAAGACAGCATTCGACCGGAAACGGACAGGCGGGGCCATTATTTATCCATCACCGGTTCATGGCAGGTCAGCGATGTCCTGCGCGACGTGGCTATTCATTCCCCCCTGCCAGAAATCGCGGCCACGCTGATGCGGTCGCAGAAAGTTTTTCTGTACGATGACCAAGTCCTGGTCAAACCGCCCCTCACCCTGGAGAAAACCTCGTGGCACCAGGACCTGGGCTATGACAACATCCAAGGCAGCCAGGTCTGCGGCGTGCGCGTTCCGACGTGTGCCGAGAGCGTAGACCTGGGATTGGTGCATTACCTGAAGGGCGTTCACAAGTCGGGTCAGATTTACAAGGTCAATTTCTTCATCAGCAACGCCCATGCGGACGATGATGAGGGACTCGACGTTCCGCTTATCGACGGACACGAAGACGATTTCGACATCGTCACCTTTGCGCCTCAACCGGGTGATGTGGTCGTGCATCATTTAGCCAGTCTGCACGGGGCTGGCGGGAACCTCTCCCCAACGCGGACGCGCAGTGGCGTGACCGTGCGCTACGGCGGTGACGATGTCACTCATAAATTCCGTCGCCACGCCCCGCCGCAAGATCTCGGCCAACTTCCCGACGGTACTCCCCTCGGGCATGATGCAGTAAAGAATCCTCAGGTCTGGCCACGATAAGAGGTCTGATCGTGATCCATTCGCAGACCCTCGCATAGGGTGGAACACTATGAGTGAAAGCAAAGGTCTCGTTTCCGACTATCAGGAGACAATCGCCAAGATCGGCACCCACGACCCGCGTCCGTACGGCCTCGGGCTGGCGCACGGCTCGATGTTTACGCTCATCTACCGTCCGCCCGACCCGGACGACCAGGAGCCGCACGACCAGGACGAACTGTATATTCCCATGAACGGCAGCGGGACGCTCATCGTCGAGGACGAGCGCCACCCGTTCAAGACCGGCGATATGCTGTTTGTCCCGGCTCATGCCGAGCATCGATTCGAAGACTGTACCGCTGGGCTGATGCTGTGGGCGATTTTTTACGGGCCAAAGGGCGGAGAGTAGGGGGACCCACCCCGCCGCTGACGCGCCACCCCTCCCAAGAGGGGATGGGTGCTGCTCCCCTCCTCGGAGGGGTGGCCGAAGGCCGGGGTGGGTTTCTTTCTGCATCACCCACCCAAGAAAGGAAGCTGGTGATACTGTCTTTCATCGTCCTGCTTCTGCTTTCTGCCTGTGATCTGTCCGACTTAATCGAATCCGCTCCGCTGACCGCATGCTCTCAAATCGGTACGCAGTGCCAGCTTCCGGGCGGGCCGCTCGGAGTGTGTCAATCAGCCCCATGCTCCGCAGGTGAAACTCCACCCTGTTTCGTCTGCACTCCGCAGCACTAACCCCTCCTTGCTTGCATTCGCCGGCATTATCCGGTGTGATGTGCGCCGCTATATTGAGAAGGGGTGAAAAAAGATGGGGCGCTACGATTATGATTTCTTTGTGCTGGGGGCCGGCTCCGGCGGTGTACGGGCGAGCCGGATTGCGGCCTCGTATGGGGCCAGGACCGCGGTTGTTGAGGAGCGCTATCTGGGTGGAACCTGCGTCAACGTGGGCTGTATTCCCAAGAAACTCCTGGTGTACGCCTCAGAGTTTCGGGACCATTTCGAGGACGCCGCCGGCTTCGGCTGGACGGTCGGAGAGCGAACGGTTGACTGGCAAAAGCTGATTCAGAATAAAGACAAAGAAATCAAGCGACTGAACGGCATTTATCGCAATCTGCTTGAAGGCGCCGGCGCGGAAATCATTGAAGGCACCGCCCGCCTGGTCGACGACCACACCATAGAGGTGGACGGCCAGCAGTACTCCTCGGAATATATTCTGCTTGCCACCGGCAGTTGGCCGACTTTTCCCCAAACCCCGGGTATCGAGCACGCCATTACCTCAAATGAAGCATTTTACCTGGATGCGTTGCCCGAACGGGTGATTATTGTGGGTGGCGGCTATATCGCGGTCGAGTTTGCGACCATCTTTCATGGTCTGGGCTCAGAGGTGACCCAACTCTACCGGGACGAGTTGTTTCTGCGCGGCTTTGATACCGATGTCAGGCAGGTCCTGGCTGACGAAATGCGTAAACGTGGCGTGGATTTGCGCTTTCACGCGGATGTGAGTCAGATAGAAAAGACACCGCACGGAATAAAAGCGACGCTGAACGACCAGAGCGAGCTTGAGGCCGATATCATCATGTACGCCACCGGCCGCTTGCCCAACTCAAAGGGCCTCGGTCTTGAGGCCGCCGGCGTTGAGACCGACGAGACCGGCGCGGTGTGTGTGGACGCCTACTCGCGGACCAACGTCCCGCATATCTACGCTGTCGGCGATATCACCAACAGGCTTAATCTGACGCCTATGGCCATTGCCGAGGGCCATGCCGTAGCGGAAACCCTGTTCAATCATAATCCCACTCGCCCGGACCACATGAATGTGGCAACCGCGGTCTTCAGCCATCCGAGCATTGGGACGGTCGGTCTGACGGAAGAGGAGGCGCGTCAGGAATACGGTGCTGTCGATATCTACAAGTCCTCGTTCCGAGCCTTGAAGCACACGCTCAGCGGGCGGGATGAGAAGACCTTTATGAAAATTATTGTGGACCCACAATCCGACCGGGTGATTGGCTGTCATATGACCGGCCCGGAGGCGGGAGAGATTATTCAGGGTCTGGCCGTGGCCATAAAATGCAACGCCACCAAAGCGCAGTTTGACGCCACCATCGGCATTCATCCGACCTCGGCCGAAGAATTCGTCACCATGCGGCAGAAGGCCGCCTGAGCCGGACGGAGAGACTCCCACCCCGAAACCGAAGCAACGACGAGAGCTTCGTGACGACCAGGAGCTGACGGCAGAAGGCTGCTCGAATCTCTCTCGATGAGAAGGCGGGCGATCGGGTCAGAATGGGGGCGGAACGCTCAGGGCCAGATAATGCGGATTTCTTCGACCAGAAGACCAACTGAATTCTTGAGGTCGATAAAATTCGGCACGTCGCCCTGAATCTGCTCAATCTGCATCTCGTCCGACTGCCAGCCTTTTTCAAAGGCGGCCATGTCAGCCCACGACAGCTCGGCAACACCGTCGAAAACGGGGGTCTCGGTTTCGTAGATTTCGGGGGCGACGTGGCACTGGACGTAGCGTCTGAGCCCCGGTGTTTTGGGCACGATGGGGGCGTGGACCGTGCGCCAATGCTCTTGAAACGCGGCAACGCTGAGCCCTGGTTTTCGTTTGAGCAGAAAGAGGGCTTTGACACCGGGCTCGTCTTTGGCCAACTCGGGCCCCGGTACGACGACATTTTCCCGAGTCATCAAAAACGACGGGCCTTCGTCGGCAATGAAATT
The DNA here is from genome assembly GCA_965232605.1 of uncultured Binatia bacterium (SeqCode). Taxonomy (GTDB): domain Bacteria; phylum Desulfobacterota; class Binatia; order Bin18; family Bin18; genus Bin18. Next base: position 59,454 of record CBDDQA010000003.1, read on the forward strand.
CGGCTCATCCGGGTAGGCTCCATTCATATAATCGGGGTTATTGCCCAGCCCCCGGCCGGTTTCCAGGTCGTCAAACCAGATCTCGGCCAGTCCTTCGTATGGACTGGTGGGGACTCCGGGGATGTCTTGTGGCCGGCGGTGACTCTGCACGTAGCGTCTCAGGGCTTTGATACGAACCGCCAGGGGCGCATGGACTTCACGCCAGTGACGATGAAACTGCTCGTGACTGATGTCCGGCTTCTTGGGTATCAGCGCAAATCCTTTGATCATGGGAGTCCTCCTGCGCGTTAATCCTCGGCTTTATACAATGTTGGTTTTGGCGCCGCGCCCGACGGCATATCGTGCACCGGGACAAAGCGTGAGGCATCGATGGCCTGAAAGCCGCTGGGATTGCCTTTGTATTTCTCCACGGCAAACGCCACTTCCGTCATGCTGAGGGTCAGGTTGAACAGGTTTTGCTCTCTGGCCGGCATATCATCCACCGAGAACTGGTCCAGATAATCTAGGGCGGCTTCAAGGCGGGGTCGAACCGTGGCATAAAAGGCGCGCAGTTCTGCGGTGGTACTGGTGCGCCGTTTTTTGGTGCGTTCTCGTTCGGTCGTCAGGCACCAGCCGGCCTGGGCCAACGGTTCCAGGTCGGTGAATTCCTGGGGCAAGAGTGGGTCGGCCATGGTCAGTCCTGATCGAACAGGGAGTCGCGGACGCCCTCACGTCTGGCACGAATCTCCTGCTCTACGGCCCAATAGGAGTGGCGGACAAAGAGTTCTTCGTCTTGCAGATAAATCTGCTCAATCGCCCCGGTCTCCAGGGCGTCTTGGGTATGTTCATGCGTGGCCCCGTCTTCAAGTAGGGCGTCCCGCAGGAGAATTTTATTGTATTCCTGCCCGAAGCGTTCGCTCGGGGTTGCGGCGCTCGGCATGTGAATCTTGAGTTCCCACAGCGCTTCGTTCTCCGAGATGGGCCAGAACTGATGGGTATGCCACACACCGGGTAGAATGAGGATGTTGAGATTCGGAAAAACGTGGACAATATCAAAGCCCCAGTCGTCCGCGTTGGTGACATTGATGCCCTGACCGGTGGGCAGTACGAAATCGTTATCTCTGGAGGTGATGGCGGCCGATTTGCCGAGTGCCAGTCCCTCAACCTCTTTGGGCTGAAAATACTTATTGCCCGGCCAGTTGCCAACGCGGTGGCGGTCGTACAGGTCCAGTGCATAGGCATGACCGTAGGGATTGTCCGGGCGGGTAAAGACATCCGGCCAGGAATCACTGTGCAGATAGCGCACGTGATAGATTTCGGACTGCGCGTCCAGCATCAGCTTCCAATTGGCGCGCTGATAGGACTGATAATGAAACTGGAGCGGGACACGCTGAAACGGAAAGTCCTTCATGCGCTGGCCAGCTTCTCCCAGATATTCTTCCAGAGTCTCGGTCGGATGGGGATCGAGATTGACGAAGATAAAGCCCTCCCACACGGCGGTCTGGACCGGAATGAGGTTGGCCCTGCCTTCAAGGTTCTCATAAAAGCGCTCGCCGTCGGGTACGTCTCTGAGAGTGCCTTCGGCGTCGTAGACCCAACCATGAAACTTGCAGCTCAAATAGCACGAGCTTGAGCCTGTATAGTCCCAGACCAGTTTGTTGCCCCGATGGCGGCAGACGTTGTAGAAACCTCGGACAACATTATCCTTGCCTCGAATGAGGACAATGGATGCCTTGGCAATGGCGATTTCATGAACGAAATAGTCGCCGGGGTTGGGAATGGCGTCCACCGTTCCGACGTGCAGCCAGCACTTTTTGTAAATATATTCGCGTTCAGCCTCAAACCACTGCTTGGAGACCAAGGGTTCGACAGAGACCGGCCCGGTGCCGAGTTTCGGGTATTTCTCGTGCCAGCGATGCACGCCGGCGTCGAAGTCTTGCTGTAACGAAACTTGTACACTCTCGGTTGGTTGGGCGGGCAGGGCAGCATCCATACGGGTACTCATTCGACTCTCCTCATTGACCAGAAACTATTGATTAAATCTTTCATGTGATTTCGGGGATTGCAAGGGAAACTGGCTTTCCACCCTGTTATCATGCCTACCGATTAATATTCCCCGGCGTAATTCCTTGCCCTGAGACAAAGCGCGTACCAATAGCTCCCACCCGCGCGTGGTTCCGGTCTAGCCCGGCGTGTTCGCGTACGCGATACACACATTCAAACCCTGTGCAATGCGACCCGAGAAAATGGCCAAGCTTCATCTTGCCCAAGGCTTCACTTGTCCATTGTAGTGTCTCATCTGATGCAGCGAACAAATGAAAGCCACCGATGGCGGCATGGGGCGACTGATCAGATATCTTTGTCTGGATGTATTCTAAGGTGTTGATTAATCCCGCATGTCCACAGCCCGAAACAAGGACAGGTCCGTTAGACGTAACTACGACGAGTGACTGGCTTTCGGGTATCGTGTCATGGATAGTCTTTCCGTCGATTTGTACGACAGACGTTTCGTGGAGCGGATAATTCTTTTCCGGATGCGGTCGTGGGACTGGGCCAGTCACCCAGACCTTGGGCGCGATTTCCGTCGTTTGTGAGTAGACAATGAAGGTCGATCCTAACGTTTCTAGTGCTGCCCTCCGGGCAACCATGGGATTGCGCTCCGTATTATGCGGCCCCGGACGTGACGCAAAGATGCCTTCTGCGACGTGAATACGGGAGAGTGCCTTTGGATTCTTCTGAGTCAGCTCTTTTCTCAGTGTTTCGAGTCCACCAGTATGATCTCCATGATGATGACTGAGGATAAGGTCTTCGGCACGCGACAAGTCGATGCCGAGCACGGTTGCGTTGTGTAAGACATTTCTCGGCGACCAGCCTGTATCGAACAGAAATGCTCGCCCGTCTACTTCGACCCACGCTGCAAAGCTCCATTCTCCTTGTGTTGTAGCAACGGAATTTCCGTGCGTATGCCTATCTCCGACATTTGTCGCCAGTATAGTAACGCTAACATGAGAGGCGATGGGTTTTGCGGCCTCGACAGTGTTGAGCCAGAGACTGAGAAGGAGACCCACGAAGGAACACAAAACAAAAGAGGGGCAGGGATGAAAATGTATGACCGTCTTCATTATGAGTTTCCTCATCTGGGCATTATTCAAACAGACCTTCAAACCAGGGCAGAATATAGGTCTCGTTAATCGAGTAGGTATAGGCATGGCCCCACTCGGGCAGTTCCGTAAATGTCACTTCTGTGAGGCCGTTTTCGACAAGCGTGGCGTGGGCCAGGCGAGCGACCGCCACCGGAAAAATAAAATCCTGCCCGCCGTGGATAATCAGAAAAGGCAAGCTGACGGCCTTCTGCATATCCAGCCAGGGCGGCAAGACCCCGGCGACCGGAGCAATCGCACCAAAGAGGTTCGGCCGACTGGCGCTCAGCGCATACGAGAACGTCCCGCCGTCCGACAAACCGGTCACAAGAATCCGGTCGGGGTCAATGGCGTAGCGTTCGCGCAGGGCCATGAGGGTGGAGATTACGGACACGACGTCCGGCTCCGGCTTCTCAACCGCCCAGGTCAGACCGAGCGATTTGGGCGCGAGGACGAGATAGCCTTGGCTCTTGGCTGGCCGCAGCCATGTCAGCAAGTATTCGTCATTTGCCCCACCAGCGCCGTGCAGGGCGATAATCAGCGGCCAGTGGTGTTGGGGATCATACTGCTCCGGCACATAGAGGGAGTAGGCGCCGTGATTGCTCGACGGTGGGTGGTGGGAAATGCCGACCGGATGTTGCTGGGCAGCGGTGCGCTTTTCCAGCCTGGGGAGATGCGCCACCGACTCAGGCAGCACCCAGTAGGGGTGCAGTGTGGGTGTGTCCAGACGGATTTCGTACAACAGATAGCGCGCCCGAGTGAAGGCCGAGCGGCTCTGCATAAACGCTCCGATAAAACCGGCCTGATCGCTCCGTATAAAAATCCCATAGGTCGTATCCAGCAGGCCGACGGCCTCAAGCCAGGTCCGATGGAAATCCTGCCGCTCCGGGGGTGGCTCCAGGCTATTCAATTCAGACCGGAGGCGCACGAACAGCGCGCCAACCGTTTGGCTGAGATTGGTCTGGAGCTGACTGAGTTTTGCCGGGTGTAACTGTTCCTGTACACGCTCAAAGGCCCGCAGGAAGCGGAGCACCTCGCCTTCCTGACGTGCGATGACAGACCGATAGGCGTCTCCTCCCAAGGCCGGCGAGGACAGCAGGGGTACGAACAGAATAGCGAGAGTACAATACAATTGGGTCGTCAGCCGAGCGAGGGGCATAAGGCATTCTCAGTCCGTAGCGTGCCGGTCGGCTGTATGCTGGGGGCTGGATTCCTGCTTGCGCAGGAATGACGGGCGACTACACAGCAGTGTCATCTGCTCTAGCGGGCCGCCTTTTTCTTCTTTTTCTGCTTCCGTTTGGCCGGGGTGAGGAGAGAAACATAGCTGATCCCGTCTCTGTTATCGGTCGTGACTGGCAGGGCGGCGGATTTCCAGCCAGCGTGACCCGCTTCCATGAGATGCACGTTTTCATAGCCGGCGACAGTAAGGCGCTCGACCGCCTGCTTTGCCCGGGGGCCTTTCTCACAGCCGACGATCAACGGAGTCTCTTTGGGACACACGTCTGCCATGACCAGATCAAAGCTCTCGTTTTGAAAAATTTCATTCGTGGTCGGATGAAAGAAGACAATCGGAACGTTGATGATCTTTCCTTTGGGGTGGCCGGTGGCGAACTCGGCCACAGTCCGCACATCGACATAGGTCGCAGCGGAGTCGTTCTGCATGCGCTCAAACGCTTCCTGGGGGGTGAGAGGGATAATACTCATGGACGAGGCTCCTGTGGAGTCGGAAACTCGGGTGGATCGAATTCACGCACAAAGGGCGGGATGATGCGGCAGCGTTCGCGTCCGGCTGCCGGCGGTGCGCCCGTCAGCGTATACTCAATCTCCCCGTCCGTTTCGCCACCGCTCTCACTCGTGTCAACTTCCTCAAGATGATGATGCAGGATTTTCCCGGTGGGGGAGAGGGCGAAGATACACTCCAGCACCTTTCTGGCCGGCAGGCGACCGAGCGCGGGATGAATCAGGGTTTCTCGTTTTTTCATGCAGTTTCCTTCCAGGCCGGCCTCTCGGGCCGATTGTATGTATTTACGGGGTTTTCGCTTGACAGGCAAACGTCATCCGGCATAGCATGACGGCTTCAGTAAGGAGGGCTCTTATTCCTATGCAGGAAACCAGACAAAAAGAACTCGTCAACGGCGAAGTATGGTACCAGCCCGGAGACAAGGTCCCTAACGTCCCAACCAAGCTCTTTGCGCTCCAAAACCTGTGTACCGACTGCAAAATGTGTGAGGTGGCGTGCTCGCTGATCCACTCACCGGAAGGGGAGCTGAACCCGGTCTGGACGCGCATTAAAATCGACCACGCGCCCCAGGTCTCGCGCGTCTCAAAAGACGGCTTCGGATTCATGCCGGCCATTTGTCATCACTGCGCCAATCCGCCTCCTTGTGCTGAAGTCTGTCCGACGGATGCGTTCTATTATGATCCCGAGACTCAGGCCGCGGTGATTGACCAGGACAAATGTATTCAGTGCATGGAATGCGTTCCCGGCTGTCCGTTTGACACGGTCTTTGTTGCGCCGACCGGCGAGTTGCTCAAATGTGACTTGTGCGGCGGGGACCCGGCCTGTGTCAAAGCCTGTTCTACACGTCCCGAGATGCTCAATGCCGGTAAACAATATCCTCGACTTCCCGTTCTTTTTTATGAAGAAAAAGCGGCGTTCGGACAAATTTTGCGTCAAAAGCCAGAAGCGCGAGACGAAGTGGGAATCATGCAGGCGATGTTGTCAAAAGGAAAGGTAAGCTCTGCGGCGTAAGAGCGACACCGCAACCACAAAGGGGTCTTGATTATGGAAGGTGGACTGCTGAGAGTTGATCTGACGACAGGGATCATCAAAAAAGAGCGGATTCCGCACGCGCTGTTTGAGCGTTGGGTGGGTGGCTCGGGCATTAATGACTGGCTCATGTGGGAGCATTTTCTTAAACATGATCCCATGTGTGACCCCCGCAGCCCGGATAATGTCTTTATCTTCGGCGTCGGGCCGCTCGCCGGTGTGGGCTCAGGGATTGGGGTCAAAGGCCGGCTGACGTTCAAGAGCCCGTGTTATGGGATTTTTGGGGACTCGGCCGGAGGCGGCAAGTTTCCCTATATGGTCCGTTTTAGCGGCTTTGACTATATCGTTGTCACCGGCAAGGCTCCCAAGCCGGTCTATCTGTATATTTGCAACGAGGAAGTCACGATCTGCGACGCGACCCATCTGTGGGGGAAGGGCTGCGAAGAAACGCACGAAATCCTCAAGCAGGAATTAGGCGACTATCCCTCCACCACGCATACCTTGTCCATCGGCCAGGCCGGGGAAAATCAGGTTGGCATCGCCGGTGTGATCTCAGACGGTTGGCGCATTCATGCTCGGTCCGGTGGCGGTGGGGTCATGGGTTCTAAGAACCTGAAAGCTATTGCCGTGCAGGGCAACGGAGGCGTGAAAATAGATAATCCGAATGGACTCCTGGAATGGTCGGACGACTTCCGCCAAAAGCTGGATGGGAACGAAGCGGCGTACGGTTTCAAACGACGCGGCACTTTGGGCGCGGTCGAGATGTACCAGCGGATCGGCGGAAACTTCTGGCGTAACAACCAGGGTGCGTTGTTCCGTGGCGAGGAAGTGCGGTCGGATAATTGGGTCAAAAAATACCACAAATACTCAGAGGTGTGCTCGTCCGACTGCTATATTGCGTGTGATGGCCGCTATAAGATCGAGGGCCACGAATCGGAACCGGCAAAGAAATTTGTTGGCGAAACGTTCCGGCATCCCGAATATCTCACCACGGCCAGCGGTGCCGGCGCGATGGATATTCGGGACTGGGCTGAAGTGGCCCATTGGGGCAAGATCACCAACGACTATGGTATCGACAACCAGGACCTGAGTTGCTCAATTGGGTTCATTATGGAGCTCAAACAGCGCGAGTTGATCTCCGACCGTGATGTGGAAGAATTATTTGGGAAGCCCCAGAGTCTTGAATGGGGCAATATTGAGGATATCGAAGAGCTGGTAAAAAACGTATCGTATCAAACCAATCCGTTTGGTTGGCTGTTTCGGGATGGGGCCTATTGGGGCGCGCTCCGCTACTCAGAACAAAAGGGTCAGAACTTCATGAAATATGCCATCTACGGCAAGGGTGGCGCGAGCTTTACGGAAGAGATGCGGCCTTTCCCCACCTGGATGAACAATATGGCGGTGGCCTCGCGTGGTTCCGACCATTTGAAGGGTATCGGCCTGATCGAGAAATTTCAGCGCAAAGACCTCTCGAAAGCCTATTTCGGGACACCCATTGCCGGAGACCCGACGGTGCCTGACCTGAAGGGGGCTTGTACGGCTGTGCTCGAAAATCAGGTGGCGCTCATTAACTCGTACGGCGTCTGCCTCTTCCACTGGCTGCTCGACCCCCTCAGCTACGCGCCAGAGAGCTATTATGGCGAGGCGTATACGGCAGTGACCGGGATTGACCGGACGAAAGAAGAGCGCATGCTTGACGGTGAGCGCATCTGTAACCTGGAAAAGGCGTATAACTCCCGTCTTGGCCTGCGTCGTGAACACGACACAATCTGCGAGCGCTGGATGCACGAACCGTGTCCGGAAGGGCCAAATAAAGGGCGCGTTGCCGCTGATATGTTCGACCAGGTGCTCGACGAATATTATGAGTGGCGTGGCTGGGACAAGGAAACCGGCCTTCAGACGCGCAAGAAACTCGAAGAGCTTGGGATGGAAGACGTTGCCGATGTGCTGGCCGCGGACAATGCCATTGCCGGCGAGAGTCGTTCCAGCCGGGCGGTTCACGTTGAGATGAAAGCGTCTGACGACCCTGGTATCCCGGACTAACTGAGCGGAAAGGAAGAAGACGTGATTACAGTCCAGGCAGAGTATACGGCTCGTTTTAAGGAAATCACGCAAATTACGAGTGAGACCATCCAACTCGAACAGCCGAATATGGCCGAATTGGCACAGATCCTGACCAGTAAATATGGGCCGCATATGCAGGCGCTGCTGATTGATCCCAATACGCAGGACCTGAATACGAATGGGACGCTGTTCGTTGATTCCAGCGGACGGCGGCTCTTTATTGATGATACCCTGGCGGACGGGGAAACCGTTTCCTTCATGGTTGGCATTGCCGGAGGCTAGACGACCCCTGAGAATGCGACTTATAGTCCAGGATGGATAGGGGGGGCGCGGCAGGCTGCGCCCCTACGTTTTTGTGCGACCTGTCGGGAAGAATATGCCCGAATCTATCCCTGCAATCGATTGCGACGTAGCGGTTATCGGCGGCGGTATTGCCGGCCTTTCCGCAGCGATTAGCGCGATGAACGAAGGCGCCGAGGTCATTCTGCTCGAAAAGGCGCCCAAGCTGCAACGGGGCGGGAACTCTGCTATTGCCGATGCGCAAATCCGCTATCCGCACGAAGCGGATGAGTACTGTCCCACCCAACAGACCAAAGCGGACTTCTTTGACGCTTTTGTGCGGGTTTCGCGGGGGCGGGCGAACAAAGACCTCGTGCGCGTTGTGGTGGATAACGCGGCTGACGTGGTCAATTGGCTGACTGAGCTGGGGATTGCATGGGAAAAGGGCTATCCCAATGTCGCCGGCTATCGACGCCAGCCCGTGGGTGGCGGCTGGCAACTGGTTGACACCCTCTACAAGTATCTGGAGCGGGGTGGGGTGCATGTGGCGTATGAGACCGCGGCCGAAACACTCCTCACCAGCCGGAGGGGCCGTGTTATTGGTGTGCGTGCGCTCGAACCCGAGGGTTATACCGATATTCAAGCCCGTGGTGGGGTGGTGATTGCCTGTGGCGGTTTCGAGGCCAATCCGGAAATGCGGGTGCGATATCTCGGCCGGCATATGGATGGGCTGATTCTGCGCGGCAGCCGGTATAATACCGGCGACGGGCTGCGTATGGCCCTGGCCATTGGAGCGCTGCCGGCCGGCCAATGGGGCGATTTCCACTCCGCGGTGCTTGATGCGCGTTCCACGCCTTTTGAGTGTGGGGTGACAGCGATCTATATTTTCCAACTCGGCCTGTTCATTGACGAAGACGGCGAGCGCTTTCTCGATGAAGGGGAAGACTTTCGCGACCAGACCTATGTAAAATTCAGCAAGGCGATTATGGCGCATAAAAACGGGGTGGCCTTTAACGTCTTTGACAACAAACCGCGCGCCGAAGACCCGGAAGCCTGGAAGCGGGCGATTCGGACGGACGAGGAGGCGTTTGCAGCGCCGAGCATTCGGGAGTTGGCTACTCGCATCGAGGTTCCGGCCGACCGCATGGAACGCACCATCGAGGAATACAACGCTGCCTGCCAAGCCGGAGCATTTGATCCGCTCAGCCTTGACGGCCTGAGTACGCGTGGCTTGAGTGTCAACAAGACCAACTGGGCCCGTCCGCTCGACACGCCGCCCTATCTGGCCTATCCCGTGACCGGGGGCATTACCTTCACCTTTGGCGGCCTCAAATCCAACCCCCAAGCCCAGGTCATCCACTCCACCGGCCGTGTCATCCCCGGCCTCTACGTCGCTGGCGAGCCCATGGGCGAGTTGTATTACTATAACTATATGGGCGCGACCTCGGTCTTACGGGGCGCGGTGTTTGGCCGTATTGCGGGGCGGGAAGCCGCTCGAAACGCTTACTGATAGTCTTCGCTCGGATTAAACCCGGCGTCTTTGGCTAATACACCCTTACCCGGCACATAATTCACCTCGACCCGGATACCGTCCGGGTCTTCGAATAAGACCGAATAGTAGCCCGGTGCCCACGGGCCTTCTTGGGGCGGCGTGACGATGGTCGCGTCGAGTTCTTGCAACATCTCATAGACTTGGTCGATATCCTGCCGGGAACGGGCACGAAAACAGAAATGGTGCAGCCCGGGCCGCGTTTGAACGAAACGCTCGTCCTGATGCTCGGGGGCGCAGCGCTGTATGCCAACCCCCGTCCGGGCGCCGACATGGTAACACATGTCTTCGCCGTCAAAGACGAGTTGGAGGCCAAGAAACGGTAGCAGCTTCTTATAGAACGCCTGGCACTCTTTGAACCGGCTGACCGTCAGAATAATATGTGCAATACCGTTGACTTCAATCATGGCGCTCTCCTGTTCCTGTCCTCACCTGGAACATATATCAAAGACGGCAGACACGGATAGCTGACCCGGACGTAAGGCTCATTGTCTGTTACGACCGAGAGAAAAGCGCTGAGGGGTTTGAACCCGAGATGGTCTTTCGGCACCGACTTTCCCCCATTTCTCCAGACTTTCCGATTGAGCGGATGAGCAGGTGCCGAAGCAATCATAAACTATGCGGGACGGGGTGGGATGTCTCCTGGGGGACGTAAGGCTTCAAATTGACGAAGGGCACGCTGGAACTCTCGCGTGGTGACCTGAAAGCGTTGAAACAAGCGACGGGCATCAACAAGGTCATGCGGCTGGCGCAAGAGATGTTGGACTAAGCGCTCGGCCGGGTCTTCCTGCGTGCCCGCGGATGATAAGGGTTTGTCAGGGTCTGACATCTACTCCTCCTTCTCTCTTTCTCCTCTCCCTAGATACCGGTTTTTACAAAATCGGCAATAACCCCTGGAACAGGCAGCGCCCATATACGATATTTCAGTAGAAAAATCACTGTTCTTTGCTTGAGCGTTTCGCTTTTGGGTTGAACACCTCATCCGTATGCTCCCCCAACTGTGGGGCGCGAGACCGAAAATCGGGTCGCTGACCGTCGATCGAAAAGGGCAGACCCATGACCTCAAGAGGAGAACCGGGCACCTCACGCATCATGTCCATCGCCTGGGTCTGGGGTTGAGCGATGACCTCGGGAATGGTCAGAATCGGCGCACACGGAACGCCAACCGCTTCCAGGCGCTCCAGCCACGTTTCTTTTGTTTCTTGGGCCAGATGGGCGGCGATTTCCTGAATGAGATACGCCCGATGCTCCATGCGACTCGCATTCGTTTGATAGCGGGGGTCGGCGCTCCATTCATCGCGGCCAAGGGCTGTGGCGAGTTTGAAGAACAGCCGACTGTTCGCCACACCCAGGACCAGGGGGCCATTCCGCGTTTCAAAGGCGCCAAAGGCAACTTGACGGGGGCTGCCGGTGGCGTGGCGAGCCGGCGCTTTGCCGGTCTTTTTATACTGGATCAGCGCCGTACTGACATAGAAGACGGCAGTCTCAAAAAGCGATGTCGTAATCACGCAGCCGCGACCGGTTTGATCGCGTTTACGCAGGGCGGCCAGCGCAGCAATGGCCGTCCACATGCCCGTGCCATAATCGACGACCGAGGTGCCCATACGCACCGGTGGGCCGTCTTCCTGGCCAGTCATGCTCATCAGCCCGCCAAAGGCTTGCAGCAGCACTTCATAGCCGGGCTTATCCTTGAGCGGCCCGGTATGCCCAAAGGCCGTCACGCCGCAATAGACGAGTCGGGGATTGCGAGACAGGAGGAGGGCGGCTTCCAGTCCGACTTGCTCGGCGACTCCAGGGCGAAGATTGTGGAGAAACACGTCGGCTTGTTCGATGAGTTGATACAGGCGACCCATGTCCGCCGGGTCTTTGAAATCGATCACAACCGAGCGTTTGTTGCGGTTCATATTATGAAAGGGCAGGGAGGTCTGCTCGACAAATGGCGGTCCCCAAGCCCTGGCGTCATCCCCGGTTTCAGGCCGCTCGACCTTGATCACGTCCGCGCCGAGATCGGCCATAATAGCCCCGGCCAGGGGACCCGCCAGGTTCATGCCAACCTCAACGACTGTGACTCCTGAGAGCGGCATTTTTTCTCCGTTTCGCTGCCTGCGCCATTAGTGCAGGGCTGTTCTCTCTCCTTGTTTTTGCGCCAGTCCAGGGTTGGTCTTGCTACCGGCCCCGAAAATGGGGCGGGCGCTTGGCCAGAAACGCGGCCACACCCTCACGAAAATCCTCGCTCATATAGGCGCGGACAATCAGGTCCTCTCCCAAAGTATCCGCGCCGACCGCACGTCTATGATGCTGCAAGCGTCGAATAGCCTCTTTGGTGACCTGGAGGGTGAGAGGAGCGTTCCGAGAGATTTCCTCGGCGATCTGGAGAACCTGCCGGTCAAGCTGATCGGCCTCAAAAATCTCATTGACCAGGCCGAGTTGCAGAGCCTCCTGGGCCCCGACCAGCCGGGCTCGGAACATCAGCTCCTTCGTCCTCGCCGGACCTATAGCGTCAACAATACGGGAATGGATCGCCACGCTCAGGCAGTTTCCCAGGGTACGGGCAATGGGAAACCCTATCCGACTCTTCGGGGTACAATAGCGCAGATCGCTGACCAGCGCCAAAGCCGCGCCGGCCCCGACAGCTACGCCCCGAATGGCGGCGATGACCGGCTTTGTGACGCTTTCGAGGCGACTGATCAGCCGTTCGAGTTTGCGCTCGTATGCAATCGCGTCTGCGTTTTCCGTGAACGAGGTAAACTGGCTGATGTCCGTACCGGAGACAAAGGCTTTGTCGCCAGCTCCCTGCAGGACGAGCACTTTGATCGTGTCGTCCCGGTCAACGACCTCGCAGGCTTCTTCCAGTGCGGCGTACATATCCCAGGTGAGGGCGTTCCGCGCCTCAGGCCGGTTAAAGGTCACGGTTGCGATTGAGCCGGTGTGGTCGAAAAGGAGTTCGCTCATAGGGGCCTGTCTCTTCCTTTACGGCCGCCGCAGGAGAGGTCCGGGCTAGGCCGGCGGCGATTGAATGGACAACTGTTCGCCCTCACTCTTGGCCATCACGGTGGTGATCGCCAGGTCTCCGGTGACATTCACCGCCGTCCGAAACATATCGAGAATCCGATCAACGCCCAGGATCAAGGCCAGCCCCACCGTCGGAATCCCGGTTGAAGTCAGGACGAGGGCCAGGGTAATAATCCCCGCTCCGGGCACACCCGCGGCGCCAATCGAAGCCATGGTCGCGGCCAGCACAATACCGAGTTGGTTGCCGAACGACAGGTCGGTCTGGAAAACCTGGGCAATAAAAATTGCCGCAACGCCTTGATAGAGCGCTGTCCCGTCCATATTCACGGTAGAGCCGAGGGGAAGGACAAAACTCGCCACCGGATTACTCACGCCGATATTCTTCTCGGCACACTCGATGGAAACGGGCAGGGTGGCCGACGAAGAAGAGGTAGAAAAAGCGATGAGTTGAGCCGGGCGGGCGGCCCGCATGAACGAAATCCACGACAGGCGGCTGAGCAGCCGAACCAGGCCGCCGTACACAAGGCCGCCATGAATGGCCAGGCCAAGGACAACTGTGCCGCCGTACACGAGCAGGGCCGTCAGCACGCTGACCCCGCTCGTTCCGATCACTTCGGCGATCAGCGCGGCAACGCCATACGGGGCCAGGGCCATCACCCAGCCGATGATGACGATCATGGCGTTCTGAAGCTTCTCAAAGAGCGAGACCACACTCGCGTTTTCCTCGGGACCCAGCGCCGTCAAGGCGACCCCCAAGACAATCGCGAAGAAAATAATCTGGAGCATCTCGCCGCTGGTGAGCGAGTCGATGGGGTTCGTCGGGATAATGTCGAGGAGGGTATCGACCATGGAGGGGGAAACGGCCGCGGCGGACATCCGGTCGCCGGCCGCGGCGCCGAACTGGGCGAGCAGTACGGCGCGGTCGGCTGGGTCAATAAACTGACCGGGTTGGACAACGTAGGCACAGACGAGGCCGATGGAGACCGCGACCGCGGTTGTTCCCAGGTAGAGGCCCAGCGTTCGACTCCCCAGGCGTCCCAGTTTGCGGATATCGCCAAGACTGGCCACACCAACCAGCAGTGAGGCGAAAACCAGGGGGACGACCACCATCCTGATCAGACGCATGAATATCTGACCGAGGGGACGGAGGAGGGTAATCACCTGCTCGCCGAAGCGGCTGATGGGCCGCGGGGAAAAAGCAAAGCCGCCGCCCTCCAAGGGGGTCCTGGAAATGTGCAGCCAGCCCTCCACGGTCGCGCCCGGAGCAATTGCGCCGAGTTGCTGCCGAATATGACCGGCCTGGTCTGCCAGCGCCAGCCTTTGACTGAAAGGAAACCGGACTTTCACCCAAACCGGGACTTTTCTCTCTTCTCCAAGAAGATCGGGATGCTGCTCGAACGTGGTTTCGAGCAACTTCATCTGGACCGGGATACCAGCCGGTAGCTGAACACGAGAGGACGCATCGGCCGGGTTTTGCTGAAAGACGACCTGCGAGGCGTCGCGAATGGCATAGACGTCGTGTGTCAGGAAGAGTGAATTGGGGCCGAGCAAGAGACCGACCAGCGCGCCGACCGCCATTCCGATGAGAATTTTGGTATAGAGCTGCATGCCGGCCCCTACGATTCATTCGCATCGTCCCAGGTGCCACGCACGGTTGTCTCCGTCTGTTGTTCGAGAGCTTTGATGGTCGCTAACACGTCTTCCTGGGCAAACCCACCCGACTGATAGGCTTTGAGCAGTCCTTGTGCGGCTGAGGCCATGGTCAGAGGCACGTCCAATTCCGTGCCAAGATCAGTGGCGAGACCCATGTCCTTGCAGGCGAGATCAATCGTAAAGGTTGGCGCGAGCCGGTCGCGTAAAATGGCCCTGGTTCCGGACTGCCAGATAAAACTATTGCCGCTGCTGGCTTTGACAATTTTCCACAACGCATTCGGATCGACCCCGGCTTTGGCCCCAAGGATGAGGGCCTCGGCGGCACCCATCATATGAATAAAGGCCAGCATATTATTCACCAGCTTGGCGACGTTGCCGGCCCCAATATCCCCAACGTGAAACACATTGCTGCCCATACATTGCAGGACAGGCTCACACGAATCGTACACGGCCTTGTCCCCACCAACCATGATGGCCAGCGTCCCTTTGCGCGCGCCGCGTACCCCACCGCTGACCGGCGCGTCAAGAAAATTTACCCCCTGGGCATTCACCTGTTCCGCCAGTCTTTGCACGACGCTTGGTGAATTTGTGCTCATATCGATAATGGTTTTTCCTGTGGCAATACCGGCCAGGGCACCGTTGTCAGCCAGGACGACTTCTTCGACATGCGCCGGCATGGGGAGGGAGAGACAGACCGCTTCCACACCAGTGGCTGCGGCCTTGGGACTCTCGACCCAGCTTGCGCCATCTTCGATCAGATTGCTGGCCGCCTCCTGTTTGATGTCATACACCTGAAGGGAATGACCGGCCTTCAGAAGATTGAGCGCCATAGGGTTGCCCATATTGCCAACGCCAACAAATCCCAGCTTCATGCCGTCCTCCTTATTATTGTGCAAAAGTGAGGTCTATATGAATACGTAAGTCATCTGCAATACGGTCGAGCTGGTCCCTGAGGGCCGTCTCAGCCACGTCGCTCGGAACAGCCAGCGTGATCCGCATATGATAGATCACCGTGCCGTGGCCCGGCTCGGGTTGCGTGGAGGTCTGCATATGCACGATATTCACCCCCTGCTCGGCCAGGCAGCGGGCCACCCGGGCGACAATGCCGGCTTTATCCACCCCGGTTGCCACCAGTTCATAGCTGCGCGTTTCAACGTTGGCCCCATAGGGCAGGGGCTCTTCTTCAAGCGGACGAAAAAAGACGGTCAGACGTTTTTCCCATTCGAGCCGTTTGCAGGCCGCCGAGAGCCGTTGCTGACAGTCCGGACTTCGACCCGAGAGAAGAAGGAGTACGGCAAACTCGCCACCCAGCAGGGTCATGCTGGAGTCTTCGAGGTTACAATCGCACTCGAAAATCAGCTCTGCCAGGTCGGCGACGATACCGGGTCGGTCTCGACCAATAGCCGATAATGCGAACCACTGTTTCACTGGTCATTCCTTGTCGTCCGTGTGCGGTAAAAATTATGAGCGCTGCGCTTTGACGGCTTCAACCAACTGACTGAGGATGGAAGCCGACGTTCCGCGCAGGCTCAGCGTGCATAGGGGCGTTAATTCGCTTTCGTACAAATTGACCTCGATCAGCGTCTCGCCTTTCTGGCTGATAGCAATGGGAAAGCCGGCGGCCGGATACACGGTCGCCGAGGTGCCGGCGACGATCATGCAGTCGCACAATTGTGTTTCGCTATAACATTGCTCAAGCGCGTCCTGCGGAATGGGTTCGCCAAACGACACGGTATCGCTTTTGAGCATACCCGAACAGTTGGGACATTCCGGTGGCAGCTGATGCAGAGGGACCTCGGAGCCCGGAAAGCGGGAGTTACAGGCAATGCAGCGCACCAGGGTATAATTGCCGTGGATTTCAATGAGATGCTGGCTGCCGGCTCGACGGTGCAGATTGTCGACGTTCTGTGTAATCATGCTGCGCAGGACGCCCATATTTTCCAGCTCGACCAAGGCGGTGTGGCCGGCATTCGGCTCTGCCGTGCCCAGGGTCTGCCACATCTCTTTGCTTGGCCCTGAGGGCGATAAGCGCTCTTCCCAGGCTTTCTTCGGGTCCTGCAGAAACAGCTCATAGCCGTTCATGGGCGGCTCCCCATATTTTGTCCACAAACCGCCCGGCCCACGAAAAGGCGGAATCCCGCTTTCAACAGAGATGCCGGCCCCGGTCATGGCCATGACATATTTGGCCGAAAGAAGGTGACGTGCGGCTTCCTGGATTATTTCGGATTCTGCCATATCTCACCTCTGGATTGTTCCGGTGAACAGGCTCCGCTTATTTGCCCTGCCAATTCGGCGGCCGTTTTTCAGCAAAAGCGAGGGCGCCTTCACGCGCATCTTCGGTCTCCTGCAGTTCATTATAGAGTGCGCGTTCCAGTTTCAGTCCTTCCTCAAGTGACACATCCAGACCGCGTAGGGAAGCTCGCTTGATATGTTGCACGGCCAGCGGCGCGCTCTTGCAGATCTCTTCGGCGATCTCTTCACATTTGCTCATAAGCTGACTCATGGGAACGAGGTGGTCAACCAAACCGAGACGATAGGCTTCTTCCGCGGAAATGCGAGCGCCGGTATACAGTAGTTCCAGGGCTCGTCCTAGAGGAATGATGCGAGGTAAGCGTTGCGTCCCACCCCCGCCCGGCAGCCAGCCTAGTCGGACTTCACCAAACCCGAATTGGGCATGCTCCGCAGCCACGCGGATATCGCACGCCAGGGCCTGCTCCAGGCCGCCGCCATTCGCGTGGCCGTTGATAGCAGCGATGATGGGTTTATACAGGTCGAACAGCGTTGGGAAGAGCTTGGTATTTTCGTTTTTCGGCCGATTGACATAATTGGCTTTTATGTCGCTCCCGGCACTAAACGCCCGCTCGCCGGTTCCGGTCAGAATAGCGACCCGCAGGTTCGGGTCGTCCCGGAATTCAGTCCAGATGTCAGCCAGCATATTATAGGTTTCAAAATCACAGGCGTTGAGGCGCTCCGGGCGGTTTATGGTCACATAGGCAACGTGGCCTTTTTTCTCAAAAAGCACTTTCGACATGGCTCCCTCCTTCCCATCGTCAGCTATCAGGTGAGAGGTTAGGGAGGCAAGGGGAAGCGGGGGGTAGGGGTTAGGGATTAGGGGTTGGGGGTTGGGGGTTGGGTTCTTATCCCCTCGCCCCTGGCGGGAGAGGGCGAGAGCCTGCCCCGCACTTGATGCGGGGGTGAGGGGGATTAGAAGGTACAGTAACAATCATTTCATCGCGTCCCATTGAACGCCTATTGGCGAGGTCACATCGTGAATCTTCATAGTCCATAGCCTACACCTCTCCGTCCCTTTCCTGCCTGACTTGCTTTTCGGACTTGACCTGAATGGCGTCGGCTTCAGTGACCCGTCGGGCGACGACAATAAACCCCGTGTGGGCGACCATGCGGTGTTCCGGGCGTATGGAGCGGTCTTTGACGTGCCAGAATCGGAGCATGTTTTCCATGACCTCCACGCAGGCAAACCTGGGGTCCGCGTGGAGCGCGTCTACCAGCGCTTTGACTTGCAGCACCGTGGGAAGATAGCCCACGAGGACCCCGCCAGGCCGGAGGACTTCTCGGGCATGGGGCATGACCTGCCATGGCTCGGGGAGATCAATCAGGATGCGGTCAACCTCGCGGACTGGTAAGCCCTGATAGGCATCGGTTTGAGCTAATATCCAGTTCGGCGCAGCGCCAAGAAAACGCTGGACATTATTGCGCGCCATCTTGCAATGGTCGGCCCGGATATCAACGGTGAGCAAATGTCCCGCCGGCCCGATGGCCCGCAGCAGGGCCATGCTCAACGCGCCCGGACCCGACCCTACCTCAAGGACACGAGCGCCGGGGAAGACATCTCCCCAGAGCAGGATAGGACCAATATCCTTGGGATAAATCACCTGGGCCTGGCGCGGCAGGTTGGGAATCAAGCGCGCATACGTTGGCCGCAGGATACGAAATTTTTCGCCCTGACCAATATGGACCAAGCTGCCTTCCGCCAGCCCGATAAACTGCTCGGCAGGGATATTGCCGCCGCGCAGCGCAATGACACTACCGGGGCGCAGGAGACGGAGGTATTCGCGCTCTTTCTGGTCAATGAAGAGCACTCTGTCGCCCGGCTGCAGGAGGGCCCGGTCCGATGCGGACGGCGGCGTCATCCTTCCTCCCTCTGGACTTGGGACGTCTTATGCTCGGAGAAGATAAGTATTTGATTTTGAATAAGAATTTTTATATTCACGGTGGCGACCGTACCATGCGGTGGGTAGACTGACAAGCACCTGTCACCCTTGACAGTCCGGCAGGCAATCGCCTATCCTGACACGAACAAGAGCGGAGGAAAGCATATGGCAGAGAAAGCGAAAACCGCCCAAAAAGGGAAACCCCCAGGCCCTTCACAAAAAATCTGTCCAACGTGCGGAGCGGCCAGTCGGGTCGTGCAGTTTGCCGGGTTCGGAAAAAAGGGGTTCTATTGGGTGTGTGAAAAGAACGTCGAACATGCGGTCACCACAAGCTCAGTCCGGAGTGTGTAAATGCCGCGGGCGAAGCAGGCACAGAAGACACGCCCGCCAGGGCTCTTTGACGAGGAAGAGCAGGGTGAGGACCTGGATGAAGAGGAACTTCCAAAAGACGAGGCCGGACGCCGTAAGATAAAAAAGCGCTACGAAGAACTCCTTGGGATTCGGGTCTCCAAGCTGCGCGGACGGGTGCTGAATCGGGAACGGATCAATAAGACCATTGAAGGCATCTATTTTATTTGCGCCCGTTGCTCTCAAATCTGCCACAGCCTGGATGAAGGCATCGTCGAAGACCCTGATAATATCGAAAATCTGTGTGAAGCGTGCGCGACGAACACAGCGGACTGAGCAATCGTAGAGAGTCCTGCCGCTCCCTTGCACATTCTCGTGCGGTATACTAGCAAGAGTGCAGCGGCGTCATGCAGTGCATCGAACGCCGCCAGCGTCTTGTCTTCCTTGTTCGTGTGTATCAGGGAAACCTCATGATTCCAGGAGGTCGTATGCGGCAGCACCAGACTTATCCTCCCTTTTCGTTCCGGTCCCGTTCATCCTGGTCTGGTCTTCTCGCTGTCCTGTTCGTTTTTGCTCTTCTACCACTTCTGCCCGGCCGCGCTCCTGCTGCGTCTGCCATACCCGTTCAGGTCCATCATGTTGGATTTGATCGCCAGGCGCAGGCTCCGGTGGTGATTCTTGCCGACACCGAGACGGCGCGATTTCTCCCGATCTGGGTTGGCCCATTTGAAGCCCGGGCCATTGCTATGGCACTGGCCGGAACCCCTGCTCCCCGCCCTCTGACGCATGACCTGATGAAAAATGTCCTGGAAAACATCGGTGTTGAGCTTCAAAAGATTGTGGTCAGCGCGCTTGAAAATAATACGTATTTTGCCCGGATTCATTTGCTCTTCACCGACCGATCGGTTGAGATCGACAGTCGCCCGAGTGACGCCATTGCGCTTGCTCTCCGGTTCGATCGACCTATTTTCGTTGCGCAGGACGTTTTTACGGAAAGCAGCCGGCGTTTGCCCGGCCCACTCCAGACTATCAGCGCGACGGTCATGGGTATTGAGGTGCAGAATCTGACTGCTGAACTGGCAGAATATTTTCAACTGCCGACGGCGGAAGGGGTACTCGTCACCAATGCGGCTCAGGGCCGGGGAACGCTGCAACGCGGTGATGTCATTCTGGCCCTGGAGGGTGAACTCATCCGGAATGTCTCAGACTTTCGGCAGAAAACTTTACAAGGGCATCCGTCCGTCCGTTTGCTCGTCCGACGTTCCGGACAGGATATCAATGTCATCCTGAATGCGAGATGAACCACAGCGAAAGAAGGAGTCTGAGCATGAATACTTTAGAGGATAAAGAGGCGATTCGCGATCTCATGACACGCTATTGCCTCTCGATTGACGCGGGACGCTATGAAGACTGGGTGCAATGCTTTACCCAGGATGGCACGTTTAACAGTCCGATTCTCGGCGTATGGCAAGGGCCGGAGAAGCTGCTGGCATTTACCGCGCGCTATAAAGAATGGACTGGAGATGCGCAACCGCGTCACTGCGTCATGAATATCCTGATTGACCTCGACGGAGATACGGCTACCGCAGAGAGCTATCTGCTCATGACGCATGCGGCCCAGGGAAAAACCGAACTCGTGATTTCCGGGCGTTATGAGGACCGGATTGAGAAAGTTGCCGGGCAGTGGCGTTTTAAGGAACGAAAGGTTTGCCCCGATACCTCGCCGGCAGGCTGAAGCGGGCCGTTGCCGTCAAGCCCCTGTGCCGTCTTTTCCATACCCCCTTTCAAAGTCGAAAAAAGCCGTGTAAGACCGGCCACGTGGAGGGATGGCCGAGCGGTTGAAGGCGCCGGTCTTGAAAATCGGTAGAGTCCACAAGGCTCTCGTGGGTTCGAATCCCACTCCCTCCGCTCTCCCCTAATTTCTTCCATTCTTATCTGTTGCCTGGGAAGCCCTGCTGGGGGCCTAGCGTAAGGGGAAGCTTACAATGCTGGTGGATGTGGGTGGCTTAGACAAGCGGACTAGCTCAAAGGCGAAGCGAGGGTCGTATTGCCTGGCTCTACAGCACGCCGAGGGGCGGCATGAGGTGAAGCTCATCGGTGTGAATACCGGCCGGCTGGGCAATGACGCTCAGCATGGCCTCTGCCACATCGTCTGCGGACAGCATTTTTGTCCGGTCCAGGTCCCCGCCGCTTTTGTCCCACAGAGGAGTATCGACCGCGCCGGGAATGACCGCGGTGACTTTTATCCCTGCTGAGCGGACTTCGGCCGCTAAAACCTTGGTCAGACCGAGGGCGCCGAATTTGGAGGCCGTATAGGCGGTTGAGCCGGGTAAGATCATGTGGCTGGCAATGGACAATACGTTGAGGATATGGCCACTTTTCCGGGGCAGCATATGTTTGAGCGCACTTTTACAGCAGAGATATGTCCCGCGTAGATTGACGTTCATGAGCATGTCCCAGTCCTCGGTGCGGGATTCCATGATGGGACCAAAGGCCGCCCCTCCAGCGCTCGTCACCAGAATATCGAGCTGGCCACATTCCTGGACGGCTCTCTCCATCAGGCCGGCGATTGCTTGTTCGTCGCTGACATCAGTGGGAACCGCAATGGCCCGGACACCGGACTGGGTACATTCCTGGACAACGCGGTCCAACGTCGCCTGGGTCCGGGCAGCCAGAACGACCTGCACCCCAGCCCGAGCGAGGGCGAGGGCGGTAGCGCGCCCTATGCCAGAACTTGCTCCGGTAATAACGGCAACCTGTCCGTGAAGCTTGGAGGATGACATACTGGATTCCTCAGGCGCGCTGCTTACGCGTCCTCTCCCTGATATTCAAAGAAATTCTTCGGAGTTTCCCATAACCCGACCCGCGTCAGGTGCACACCCAGACGCGGTTTCAGCAGGTTCCAGATAACGTGGACAATGTTTTCGCCCGTGGGATTCAGAGCGTGAAATTCCGCTGTTTCACGATTGAGGTGTTTATGGTCAAAACGCTCGATCACCTCTTCCTGCACAACCTGCATCAGTTCAACCAGGTCAAAAACCATCCCTGTCTGTGGATCGATAGCGCCAGTGACGGTCACCTCTAATTCGTAATTATGGCCATGGCCGTGCAGATTATTACACTTGCCAAATATCTCTCTATTCTGCTCGTCGGATAAGTGTGGACTGTGGAGACGGTGCGCTGCGCTAAAGCTGAACGATTTTGTGAGTGCGGCCATAGTACTTCCCTCTCCGCCCGACACCTCGGACCAGAGTGTTGGTTCTTCATACAGGCGAACGCGAAAGAGCCGGGCGGCGGGCTGCTCCGCACGCAAGCGGTCTTCAAGATAGTCTCGCATATAGGCGGCGAGGGTTTCCGTCGTGGGAATGAGACGGCTGAAGGCCGGATGGTCGAGGTTAATGAATTTGTGGTCAAACTGGCCGGTGATCTCTTTGAGTAAACGGTCGAGTTCCTTGATGTTAATGACCATCCCGGTTTGCGGGTCACTCTCTCCGTATACGGTCACGCGCAGGACATAATTATGCCCGTGGCCGTATGGACTGACGCATTTCCCAAAGAGCCGCCAATTTTCTTCCTCTGAAAAGTCGGGATTCCAATAGCGGTGAGACGCTTCAAATTCAACAAAGCGGGTCAGATGATACATGGCTGCCTCAGTCGAGCTACTCTCCGAGGATGCAGTAAGGCTCGCAGGGGGTCAAGTAGGACATCGACCTGACCTGTGGACCTGTGGGTCAGGCCCGACAGGTCAGGAGAGTGATCTCACGTGGGGTAAACAGACGGATGCGCTGGCCTGTGACGCCCAAACCTCGATTCACATACAGGAAACAATCCCCGAGAGCATACTGTCCACGTGGAAAGCGAGTAATAAAGCGGGCCAGATTGAACTGCTGCGACTGGAACGGCAGGGCGAATTGACCGCCGTGGGTATGGCCGGACAAGGTGAGATCAATACCGAGACTGGCCGCCGCGGGAAAAATGTCGGGACGGTGCGACAATAAAATAGTGGGCTCGTGGCTTGGAATGTCTGCTTTCAGGTGGGTGAGGGTGGTATCCGCATCGAGCCCGCGCGCCCAATCCTTCCCGCGGTCGTCCAGACCGATGAGATGGAGCGTGGTGCCGGCAAGGGCCAGATGGGCGGTCTCGTCTCGCAGGAGCGTAATATGGGTGTAGTCTGCCAAGCCGGCCGCAACCGCGTGCGCGCCCGCATAGCGATCATGGTTCCCAAGGCAGGCAAAGACGCCGTGTCGAGCGTGGAGTGTGTTCAGGTAGGGAAAGAAGTTCGGAATATCGGCGGGATTGGCGTCCAGGATATCACCGGTCAGGAGGATGAGGTCTGGCTGTAGGGCATTGACTTGCTGCACATAGGTTTCGAGTTCCTGTGTGGTGAGATTCGTCCCAATGTGGAGATCACTGATCTGCGCAATTTTGATGCCAGGACTCGTGGCTGGCCAATGGACGAGGGAGAGTTCTCTTCTGGATACGCGCAGTTGGCGCTGGCCGCCAAGGTAGCCATAGATGAGCAGGCCAGTCATGAGCACAAGACTGACACCGGCAAAAAGCTGAAAACCCAGGGTCAGCACGGGCTGAACATGGAGGGCTGCGAAGGGAAAAAAGAAGCCGCAGACGGCGACGAGAAAAGAGAGGACGGCCCATAACACTCCACACAACACCAGAAAAACAAAGCAAAAGGCGCTGATAAAAGCCGAGGCAGAATAGATGCGGAGAGGTAAACGGAGGGCTGCGGGAAGGGTGGGGAGGTGTCGCAAGAAGCGGAGCAGGAAGAGATTCAGGCCAAAAAGGAGGGGTGAGATAATCAGAGCGGTGGCCACTGACGGTGGCGAGGAAACGGGTAAAAAGACACTCACAAACCAGACCGGCACGATCCATTGAGACAGGCTGATCGTGATGAGAAGAAGCGTGAAAAAATTCGCAAAGAAAACGCCCGAAATCCACTGGAGGGCTTTCGGCGCGAGTTGGTATGCTGGAGTTTTCGGCTGAGCTGTTGACACAGGCATGCTCCGTAGAGTCTGGAAGAATGAAATGCAATACCAGAAGCTAGAGTGGAGCGGCGACGAAGTAAAGACGGGCTGGCCCCGCGGGTCCTTGATAGCAGACTAGCAGCGCTCAAAGGCGAGTGTGTACCGCTACCTCAACGCGAGTGAGCCGTGCTCTTCTGCCTTGATTCCCTCGACGCAGGAATAGACCTTCAAATCCCTCCTTGCTGTTTGCTGGCGTGGATACGTTGCTCCGTTCTCCGCTGACCTCAAAGCCGTCTGCCATACACGCAGCGTCACACAAAGAGTTCGCGGGCCGTCATTCTCCAGGATCACCGAAGTTCCCCAAAATTGTCGCAGAAGCTACGAAAGACGGCCTGGTTCGAACCCCCTTGATTCATTCAAACATTCTAATATAATTATTATATTGGAATGTTGAGGGGACCAAGTCTTAAAAGCGATGTCCCCCATTTTTCTCAGGCTTCCCCGAAGAAGTGCAGGGAGAAAGCAATGAGGCCACAATGGAAGAAACCAACAAACAGATCTCAGAGGCCATCTTCGAACAGATTGCACGGATCGGAAAAGCTGTCTCGAATCCTAAACGGTTGGAGCTCTTGGAACTCCTCAGCCAAGCCCCACGGCCGGTCGAAGCCTTGGCTCAAGCAGCACATCTGAGTCAAGCGAATACCTCACAGCATCTTCAGGTCTTGCGGAATTCGCGGCTGGTCGAAGCGAAACGCGACGGGACCTCGATCTGGTATCGCCTCACCGATGAAACGGTTGCCGATTTTTTCCGGACATTACGGGTCTTGGCCGTCACGCATCTGGCGGAACTCGATCGTATCGTCGGTCAATATTTTACCGGGCAAGCCAACTTGGAACCGGTCGATCAAAAAACCCTGCTCCAGCGTGTCCGCAAGGGCGAGGTGACCGTCGTTGATGTTCGCCCCCAGGAAGAGTACCAGGCGGGACATATTCCTGGGGCAATCTCCGTCCCTCTGGAGGAACTCGAAGACCGCCTCGCTGAGCTGCCGCAGGACCGAGAGGTCGTTGCCTACTGTCGTGGCCCGTATTGCGTCTGGTCAGGTCAGGCCGTGCAGGTCTTACACAACCATGGGTTTCAGGCCAGACATCTGCTCGATGGCGTGTTGGATTGGCGGGCACGCGGGTTTCGCGTTTCAGCCGGAGACAAACCGTAGGCAGAAAGAGAAGAGTGCAGATGAAGAGGCGCATCGTTGAGATGAGCAGCCCCTATTCAGTGGGATGATCGGTATATCTACCGGATTGGTACAGAATGCGAACTCACAGCGGACCTGGCCTCGCTCACCTCCCCACGGCTGTGAGAGAGGCCCAACAGGCCCATCGGATCCACTGAGGGAGTGAGCCAAAAACCTCCGCCTACGAATACATCGAGAGGGAATAATTAATGAAGGAGGTCTTTATGTTCATTGCAAGATTGGCCGCATGGCTGTTGGTCGCCTTGCTCAGCATCTCCAGTCACAGCGCGTGGGCACAGAGTGAGCCTGACCACCACGCTTCCCCAGCCACTACGGTCACTCCCTCGCCCGAGCAGTTCGGGGAGGTTCACTTTCGCGTCTCGTGCAATGTTGCTGCGCAACAGGAGTTCAATCGGGCGATGGCGATGTTTCACTCCTTCTGGTTTGAGCCGGCGAAGCACTCCTTCACCAAAGTCCTGGAACACGACCCCGAGTGCGGGATGGCGTATTGGGGCCTTGCCATCATGTCGATGGGCAATCCTTTCGGCTGGTCCATCAACACGAACGCGCCGAAGGCAGGGGAAGCGGCCATGGCGGAGGCACTGCGCGTGAGCGCCAAGAGCGAGCGCGAACGCGACTATATTGCGGCGCTGGCCACGTTCTTTGCAGAATGGCAGACGGTGGACTATCGGTCGCGAGTGCTGGCCTTCGAACAGGGCATGGCGGGTGTGGCGAGACGCTATCCCGAGGATGACGAAGCGCAGATCTTGTACGCGCTCGTGCTCAACATGACCGCCCTGCCTACCGACAAAACCTTCGCTCACCAGCTTAAGGCCGCAAGCATCCTGGAGCCCTTGTTCAAGCAACACCCTCACCATCCGGGTATTGCCCACTACCTGATCCACACATACGACTATGCCGGGCTGGCCGAGAAGGGGCTGCCGGCTGCCCGCGTCTACGCCACCCTTGCGCCTTCAGTGCCGCACGCCTTGCATATGCCCTCACATATTTTCAGCCGGGTTGGTCTCTGGCCGGAAATGGTCGAGAGCAATCGTGCTTCGTACCGTGCGGCGAAGAATCAACTCTCCGGGCAAACCCTTGGGCTCGGCGCATACGATGCGCTGCATGCCATGGATTACATGGTGTTTGGCCATCTTCAGCAAGCGCAGGATAAGGCGGCGAAGCGCCTGGTGGATGAGGTGGCGGCGATACGCACGGTCAAGGTGGAAGACTTTTCGGCCGCCTACGCCTTTGCCGCGATTCCCTCTCGCTATGCCTTAGAGCGTGGCGATTGGCAGCAGGCAGCGGCGCTCCAACTCAGCCCACGCGAGCTGGCTTGGGACAAATTCCCTCATGCGGAGGCCATTCTCGTCTTCGCGCGCGGCCTGGGTGCGGCGCGCAGTGGAGAGGTGGCGGCGGCGCGCAAGGACGTGGAGCGATTGCAGGCGCTTCAGGACGTGATGACGGCAGCCAGGATCGACTACTGGGCGAACCAGACGGACTTTCAAATCAAGACGATTCTTGCCTGGGTCGCCCTGGCGGAGAAGCGTGATGAGGAAGCGATTCAGTTCATGCGCACCGCCGCCCAAGCAGAAGAGGCCAGTGATAAAGCGCCGGTGACTCCGGGGAATGTTGTCCCTTTACGGGGACTGCTGGGCGAGATGCTCTTAGCGCTCAACCAACCAGCGCAGGCGTTCACCGAATTCGAGCGCTCCTTGCAACGTGACCCTAACCGTTTCCGAGTCGTGTACAGTGCCGGTCGCGCTGCCGAAGCAGCCGGCAACCGCCAGGCCGCCCGCGAGCAGTACGCCAAGTTGCAGACGCTGGCCGCTGAGCATGATACCGAACGCCCGGAACTCGCGCAGGCGACCGCATTTTTGGCAAAGCCAGGATTATGAGTGGCCCAGACCGTAGAGCAAGCGGGAGCTGGATGGGGTGAAATCGAGGAATAGACGCAGGCGCGTTTCTTCAATGTCCATCCCGCCATCGCCTCGCGCCTGATGGCGCGGGAACGAAGAGCAGCTTAATGCGGAGCCTTGCGGCGCGCCTGCGGTGTCGCCTCGTGAAGGGCCTCCGGAAGTCTGCAGGATGCGTCTTAATGCGGAGCCTTGCGGCGCGCCTGCGGTGTCGCCTCGTGAAGGGCCTCCGGAAGTCTGCAGGATGCGTCAGCGTCACCGTCGTACTGGTGCAGGCGCTCGGCGCGATGGGCACCGCCCACTCGTATTGGGACCCTGAAAAAGAGTCCCCCGGAGGGGCATTCACGGGATTCCAAGTGCAGAATTCCGTGTTCCAGCCGGGCCTGGTGGACCTTCATCAACGAGTGAACGACGGTGGCGAGACGACGAATCTCGCGCTCACGGGATTCCAAGTGCAGAACCCCGTGTTCCAGCCGGGCCTGGTGGACCTGCATCAACGAGTGAACGACGGTGGCGAGACGACGAATCTCGCGCTGTGGACTCCGGTCTTTCGCGGCGGTGTGGGCCGCATCGATCTGAAACATGGGCCACCCCTCACCTATGGGGGCGGCTTCCTTCGGGCGTTGGCCGCCGCTCCAGACGCAGGCGATCTCATTCTCGCTGCTCAGACTGTCAGTGGTACGGGAGTGGCGGCGTGGGAAGCCCAGGGTGAATACCGCCTCCCCACCAGCGTCCTGCTTCCTGGCTCGCTTGGGGTTGGGGGCGGCTATGTTTCACCAGATCGCTTCGGCCCCGATATGTGGTTTGCCAAGCTCTCGTATCGCGACGCACTGGAGTATGGGTGGCAAACGATTGCCTCGGCACAACTCCAAGAGAGTGGACAGAGAACCTCGCCTGGTGGCTACCTCGCCCTGTACAACCCTCGCCTGATGTTCACGGGCGGCACGGACGGTGAGCAATGGCGCACTACGGTCGGCTACGTTCACCCTGCGACAGGCAGACAATTCCGTCCGGCATTTGAATTCTTCTACGTGGATGAGACGATTGGCGAGGGCAATGGTGGGAAGTTCCTACTGGCGACCGCGACCCTGGGCTACGAAGGGTGGGGTTTTCTCAGCCACGACAGCCGACTTGGGCGGGCCTTAGGCCCTCAAGGACTGGCATTCAGCAACCCCAACGGATTTCTGCAACCCATGTGGAATCGTTTGTTCGACGTGACCGAGGTGGGGGGACTGGTGAATGGCCGCGTGATGGAGATTCGTGACGCGGCTGGAATCACCAACCGCGAGTGGCAACTGATTGGGTTTCCATTCCAGCTCGCTTCGGGAAGAAGCTGGTACGACTGGCTTTTCATTGGCGGGGGCCTGCGTCAGATGACGAGACAGCCGGATGCGCCCTATCTCATCGGCGGGGCGATTGGCCAACCCGGAGCGGTTCGCATCTTGGCCGGGGGGCATTGGGATTTTGAGAGGGACGAAGCCCGGCTCCTCCTGACTGCCCAATATTTTCTTTAGGTTCCGCTTTTGCCGTATCGAGAGCACGAGGCAATACCGGGGGTTTCTGTGTCAATGCCCCCGCTGGTCCGGGTTGGCCGTCTTATGAGGCGATAGGGTCGGCCAGGGCTTGCAAAATGCGCATCAGCCGCTGGATTTCCTCCGGTCTAATATCCTCGGGCAATTCAACGACGGCCCGCCGACCCGTGCCAAGTGGAATCTCCTGTCTACATGAGGAAACGTCAGTCCTTGCCTGAAAGGGAAGAGGTGAGGGTTGAGCGGGCAGGGCAGGGGCCAGCGTCAACGCTTCTTCTGAGGATGTTCGCGTGGTTTGAGACGGAAGAGGCGAGGGGGCTGTTTGAGGACGAAGAAGACCCAAACCGGCGAAACGCGATGAGTCCAGGAACGCGCGCGAGACGACCTCTGCGTTCTTCTTGGTAAACTTGTGTTTTATGATTAGTTGATTTGTCAGATTGATATCCGACGGGAGTCCGGTCTGTTCATACTGGGATAGCAAGCGCTGAAAGACCGTTGGTCTGCCAAGAGCCTCACGTAAGGCCCGACAACGTTCCGTCTCACCCGTCGCATGTTCTATTCTGATGAAAAGATCGCTCACTCGGAGATCCTTCCCGATAGCTTCGAGGAGGCCATACTGGCGTAAGCTGCTGAGTTTTCTATTAAAAGGGCCAGATTGCGGAGCCAGCGCAATGTGCTCGGCTATAGATTCCCGACTTGTTGCGACCTGATTTTCGATACGAAAGACCTTGCGCGTATCCTCAAGGCACTCCTGGAGGCTATAGGAAGGGGCATTCGGGCTTTTTGCCCGAGTGGTTTTTGCTGCAAGCGGCAGACTCTCCATGTTTTACCCCCCTACCAGGCAGTTATCCACAGGAAATAGTGAATGTGGATACAGTAATATATTATCCACAAAGTAATATTTAACTATAAATAGTAAGTAAATATTACTCAATCGAACTCGATCATTCAACATCCAATCCACCATTGATGACCAGGGGCGATTGGCCGGGTTCCGTATCACAGGCAATCTCAGCGTTATTACAGAGATAGCTCCGCAAATTTGTAAAGTAAAGAAATAATATAGGTAAAATATAAGTAATTATTTCTTATTATAGTATTTTATATTTCTTTATAGTAGCTGTAAATTATTATATTGGATAAATTGCTTACTTTTAGTAAAATTATACTGTCTGAATATCTGTTTATTACTCATCGCATTATGCGTAAGTCTGGAAACAGCCGAGTATGGGGTGGGATAGTATTTCTTGACCCTCTGAGCGAGAATTCCTATGCTTCAACCTAGGGCAGTATGAGGAATCGGAATCCCCATAAGAGTGTGAAAAAGAAGCGGCAGCCGAAGCCGGCCGAGCGCGCTGGTGGAAAAATCTCCATCATTCTTGTCGATGACCATCCGATTTTTCTGTCCGGCCTCCAGGAGCTATTTCGGAAACAGCCGGACTTTGAACTCCTGGGCGCAGCGGAGAGCGTGGCTGAGCTTGAGAAGCTCCTCGAAAAGAAGACCCCTCAGGTCATTCTCATGGATTTTGAGTTGCCCGAGGGAGATGGGATTAGTGCGACTGCTTTTGTGCGTAAGCAGTCACCGGAAACGAAGGTTGTGATGCTCACCGGCTATGACAACCCGCCTCTTATCTTCCGTGCCTTGAAAGTTGGAGCCGTCGGATACCTGCTCAAAAATACTCGCTCCAAAGAGATTCTTGAAACACTCCGTAAAGTCGCAGACGGAGAAGTGTTTTTGAATCCGGACTTAGCCAGTAAGTTCTTACACGAGTTTCAGCGTGATCAAGAGGTTGAAGAACTGAGGCGCTTGGTCCAGACACTCACGAATCGAGAGGAAGAAGTGTTACGTTCGGTGGCAACCGGCGCCTCGAATAAAGAGATCAGTCAGCAACTCTTTATCAGTGAACTCACAGTCAAGATGCACCTTGCCAGCATTTTTCGGAAGTTACAGGTGAATGACCGGACGAAGGCGGCGGTGCTGGCGCTGAAAGCCGGTTTGGGGGACGAATGACGCAGCTGGCACCGATGCTGCTGTACACGCTCTCTCTGGTGTTGTTGCTCCCAAGAGGCGTGGGTGCAGAAGCGACGGAGACGAGGGTGCAGGCAATCCTGGCCGAGTGCCAAGCCGCGTATCATCGTCTTGTCGACTATCGCGGTACATTACGGCATGAGATATGGGAAAAGGGCGGTACCCAGAGGCAGCACGAAATTGTAGTAACCTTTCGTAAGCCATCTTCTCTGCTCATGCGGTGGCAATCGGGTTTATACCGCGGTACCACCCTGCTCACCAGGCCCACCCGGGCTCTGGGAACAGTTTTCATCAGACTCGGCGGCTGGTTTGATTATGTCCGGGTCAGCATTCCCTCCACGGAAATTAGCGACCCTTTCGCGCCAGCCCTCAAAGACGTGAACGCGTGGTTATACGCACTCAGAGCCCTTTCTCAGCGGTCTAGCGCCGACCGTAGCCTCCAGCTTGTCGCCCTTCAGCCGGGAGACCCACAATTGGCCGAAGGGCGAGTGATTCTGTCAGTGCCGGCTTTTCTCATTCCATTTCGTGATAATATGGTTGCGACGTATGAGTTCGTGGTCGAGCGGGGGACAGGTTTGCCCCTCGAACTCATCCTGCGCGGGGCATCCGGAGAAGTCCGCCAACGCTTGTCGTATACAGACCTCCAGGTCAATATTGGGATTTCACAACAGGTCTTTGAGCGTGAATCTCCGGTGTCCGGGGATCCGAGTCTGTTTCGACCGGGGACCGATCTGGATGTCCGTGGATTTACCCAGAATTGGTTGCGCCGTGCTGGTGAAATACAAGACTATACCGGGGTATGGGTGACTGAAGCGCGTCGTGAAGGCCAACTGAGCCGTCAGACGGCGAGATTCAAGTTTCGGAAACCGTTCGATGTCTATATAGCGTGGGAACAGGAGAGCGGTGGACTCAAGGAGGCGCTGTTCCGGACGGGCTGGAATAGAGGGCGGGTCCGGGTCCGGACGTCGTTGCTCGGTATCCCGGTCATTGGTGACCTGATACCGGACGGTCCCTGGGTGCAACGAGAATTGCACTATTCTCTCAATGAGTTTGGATTTGGTCAGGTTGTCAAACGGCTCCAGACGCAACTCTTACAAGGATGGCTACAGAGCGAGCTGGAGGTACAATTTCGTGGTATTCAGGAACATGACGGCCGTCCCTGCTACGTTTTGGAATTTGTCTTCCCGAATACGCAATGGCGGACCCATCCCTATTATCGGATTGTATTGCACTGGGACATCGTCTATCGCGTACCGGTCAAACAGGAAGCCTACGATTGGAACAATCAGCTGGATACACGCTACGGATTTCAGGATCTGCGCTTCAACGTCTCGCTGAACGAATATGACTTTACCTCCACAAACCTCGAATATGGTTTTCTCTTATTCCGGCGTGTCCCGTGGCTTGATTGGTTTCTGACGGGCCGGGAGTGATGAGCGACGAGAGAGTGCTCAGCCCTCTGCAAGCTGGAACTGCTGGCGGCTTGTTCGGTCTTCTGTTGGCGGCGAGCGGCTCTGTCGCGTTTAATCTTGGCTATCTTGAGCTCTACCAGGCGTTCGTGCCTCTGCTGTGTATCGGAGTGTTGTTGCGGGTTGAGGTGGGACAAGACTGGTTCCTGTCTCTCTTACTCTTTGCGGTGACGAGTTCACTGCTGTATACGGTTGGGCTGTTTGCCTTACCCTTACTCCTCGGATCAATACTCCTCAGTCTCCCTCTCTCCCTGGTCGTAAGGTGGTGGGGCGTAGATACCGTGCCCCAAACCGTACGAGAGGACGCCCACCCGGTCCGACGGATTCTTGAATTATGCGCGCTGCTGCAAATGGCACTCTTTGCCCGCTATATCGTTTACCGTTCGAGCGGTGGGCACATTCCTATTCATATTGGAGAATTTGAAGAACTGGCACGATTCATACTGAGTGAAGCAGGCGGGTGGGCTGTTTTTACCCTGGGGTATGGATTACAGCACCGTGCGCGGTATGGGACACTCTATACGTCCGGGCTCGATTTTGCCGGCAATTTCCCGACATTGATGATTACCGGGCTGCTGCTGGTCACGCCGTATAGCGCGATCATGATTCTTGGGGTCAATACCTTTGGGGGGGCGGGGCTCTACTTGAGCGCTATTCCAGTTGGGGCGGCCCATGTGCTCATGCGGACGCTCACGCTCCGCAAAAAAGAAATTGAGCGTCAAAATACGCGACTCCAATTGATGAACGTCGATATGGCAAGAAGCGAACGCATGGCGGCAATTGGACAGATGTCGTCGACCATCTCGCACCAAATCCTCCAGAAAATCGGTCTCTTAGGTCTTCAGTGCGACCTGTTGCGCGGCACGCTGGACGAAACGCAGCCACCCACCCATGAGACACTGGAAGAGGCCTCCCAACGGGTCGAACAACTCGATGCGGCCATTACAGACTTGAACACCACGCTGTCCGACCTGCTCGTCTTTTCCCGTGACTTTGCCGTCCATCGTGAGCCTGGGTTGTTGAGCAAACTCCTGCAAGAGGCGGGACGAGAAATCCACGAGGCGGCCCAGGCGCAAAGGGTGACACTCCGCTATGAGCTGGCAATGCAGGGTGAGGGACCTCTCGTACCCTTTGATCATATCAAACTCAAGCAGGCCGTCTTGAATATCCTGACGAACGCATTGGAAGCCTCATCTGAAGATGGACAGATTACGATTGGGGCACGACAGGTACAGGAGCAGATGCAGGTCACAATCCGAGACACGGGTACGGGTATTCCGGAGGGAGTGGCCGAACAGGTCTTTGCCCCCTTTGTTTCCACCAAGAAAACCGGTTCTGGTTTAGGCCTCGCCTTCACGCAAAAAATTATCGAGCTCCATAACGGGACGATCTCCGCACATAATAATAGAGATGGAGGCGCGACCTTTACCTTAACCATTCCACTCACCGTGCCAGAACAAAAAGGATAGCAAAGCGTATGCAGTTACGGAGTGCACTGGTGACCGGTGCGGGCCGCCGTATAGGACGAGAGATTGCCATTGCATTAGCGCAAAGAGGGGCGGATGTGATCCTACACGCCCATACGTCGTCAGGAGACGAGACGAGACGGGCGGTACAACAATATGGCCGCCGGGCCTGGATTGTCCGTGGCGATTTGGCAAATCGCCACGACGTCCAGCGTATCGCCCATGAAGCGCTGGAAAAAACAGGAAAAATCGATATTCTCATCAATAATGCCGCTGCGTTCTTTCCTACGCCCATCACCACCTTGACCGCGCAGGAATGGCGCACTTTCCGTCAGACGAATATATCAGCCCCCTTTTTCCTCTCGGTGCTCATCGGAAGACAGATGTATCAACAGGGGCAGGGTACAATCATTTTTCTTGGCGATTGGAGCGGCCGGCGACCAAGTCGAAACTTTCTCCCCTATTGTGTATCCAAGGCGGGGGTGTCTGCGCTGACGCAAGCATTAGCAAAGGCATTTGCCCCACATGTCCAGGTCAACGAAATCGCTCCCGGCCCGGTCTTACTCCCCGAAGACTATGGCCCTGACCAGCAAGAAGAGCTGCGTACCCGTACGCCGCTGCAACGCTTTGGGAGCCCGTACGACATTGCGCGCACGGTCCGCTTTCTTGTGGAATCAGGGGATTTTGTGACAGGGGCCAGCTACGTGGTTGACGGCGGTTGGCTGGCTCAGGGGCACGACGGCACCGAGACCTCGCTATAATCGGTCTGGCACGGGGCGCCAGGGGCAAAGTGATAGATAAATCGGCGCTGTCGAGCGGAATACGCAAGTAATGTCGAAGAGCAGGTGCCGTAGCCGTCGAGGTGGATACACAGGCCGTTACGCGGATCCTCCGCCCGTGGGTCAAGCGGTGTGGCATGGTCTGCAAGTCGCTCATGGAGGAGGCGAAAAAGCTCCACGACGGAAAAAGACAATTCGGGGGCCGCAGTCACTTTTTCTGCTACGGCCTGAAAATGCTGAAACGAGTGCGCGATCTTGGGACATTCGGGATCATTGAGATTCATATTGGTCAACAGATGGACCCCAGGTTCGAGCCGCTGAACACGGACGGTCTGCTCAGCCGGGTAGACAACATAGGCAGCCTGGCTATCAACCAGGAGAAGATTGAAGGGGTTGTAGCGATCGGCAGGTTGGCGCTGCACGGCCGTGGCAGCCTGGCGGGCGGATGTCGCCTGAAGGGCATCCAGGCTTAACAAGCCACGCGAACGCCGGCGTGGGTCAGTCGGCTGCGGCGTGTGCCGGTTCAACATGCCAGCCACCAGCCCATGCTCGTTGACACCCAGCCAGGTTCCGCCGGCCACCAGGTCCTTCCCGCCAAAAATCCAGGGAGTGGGTTGGAGCACGACCGGTCCTGTGGAAGGGCGATTCAAAAATTCATCCCGGTTTGCCGCGACCACGAGAGGATAGTCCGCAAAGAGTTGGAAGTATAAGGCGAGCGTGCACATAGCGCGCGGCAGTATAGGATGGGGGGCGAGGTGTCGCAAGAGGGAAGGGGGTTCGCGTTGTGTTTCAGCCGTCCCTGTGATAAATTCTGCCCGTATTTACGCACTGAGGAGGAAGAATGTTCGAATCTGTTGATGACGTTGTTTCAAGACTCTCAGACCAGAAATATATTTGCAGTCGTCAGATCGCGACCGTTGTCTATCTCGCCAGTCAACTCCGCAAACCCATCCTGGTCGAAGGGCCGGCTGGAGTCGGGAAAACGGAACTCGCCAAGGTGGTGGCCGGGGCGATGGACTGTGAATTGTTACGCCTGCAGTGCTACGAAGGTCTGGATGAGGCGAAAGCGCTGTATGAATGGGAATATGCCAAACAGCTGCTCTATACCCAGATTCTCAAGGACAAAATCAGTGAAGTGCTCAAAGGCGCGGCAACCTTGAAGGATGCGGTCGAGCGTATCGGCCGGCAGGATAGCGTCTTCTTTTCGGAACGCTTTATTCTGCCCCGCCCCCTGTTGCAGGCCATATCGGCTGACCATCCGCTGGTTTTACTCATCGACGAGATCGATAAATCGGACAGTGAGTTCGAAGCCTTTTTGCTTGAGGTCCTGAGCGACTTTCAGGTGAGTGTGCCCGAGCTGGGAACGATTCGAGCCCAACAGCTTCCGGTCGTCGTCCTGACCAGTAATAATGCGCGTGAGATGTCCGACGCGCTCAAACGGCGCTGTCTCCATCTCTTCATCGA
This sequence comes from uncultured Binatia bacterium (SeqCode), assembly GCA_965232605.1. Taxonomy (GTDB): domain Bacteria; phylum Desulfobacterota; class Binatia; order Bin18; family Bin18; genus Bin18. Next base: position 95,283 of record CBDDQA010000003.1, read on the forward strand.
TTTCCCGAGCCAGGAGCAGGAACTCGAGATTGTAAAGCTCAAGGTGCCGGGGATCGCGGCGCAGTTGGCCAATCAGGTGGTAGAAGTCGTCCAGTCGATCCGCAAACTTGACCTGAAAAAACTCCCCAGTATTAGCGAGACCCTGGACTGGGCCAAAGCGCTCACCTTGCTCAATGTGCATCGGCTGGAGGAAGCGCAGGTGAATGAGACCCTGAACACCATCCTGAAATATGAAGGGGATGTGCGCAAAGCCGAGGCCGAGTTAAAGGAATACGTCAGCCGCCAGAAGGCCAAGATTGAGGCGCAGACCCCGAGTCAGGAACAAGACGACAAAGACCTCCTCCACTAAGCTGTGGGCCGCGATGAGGCTGTATGGACGACAAAATTATTGAATTTGGCCAATTGCTGCGCGAGAACGGCCTGAAAGTCTCGGTGGCGGAGAACATGGATACCTTCGCCGCTCTGGGGCTGGTGGGCATCCGAGATAAACAATTACTGAAGGATACGTTGCGGGCGACCTTTGTCAAACGCCAGGTCGATATCTCGATTTATGACGAACTCTTCGACATGTTCTTTACCGGCCTCGGTGAAGTGATCAAGGCCGCGGCCGCGTCCACCATGCAGGCGATGGACATGACCGAGGAAGAGTTTCAGGAATTCCTCGAACAGCTCGAAGACGCCTTGCAGAATATGGACCAGGAGTTGTCAGACCTGGCGCGGTCCCTCCTGACGAATAATACCGGGCAACTCGAAAAAATGCTCCAGGAGGCTGCCCAGCAGGCGAATCTTCAGGAGATTCAGCGCTCTTTCCAGGAAGGACAGTTTGCGAACGCGCTCGCCCAGATGATGGGCTTTGGCAATATCCAACAGGAATTACAGAACCTGAAGGACGCCTTGCAGCAGGCTGGTCTAAGCCCGGAACAAATCGAACAATTGTCCCACTACATTGACCAGCGCCTCCAAGACTTGGCGCATATGATCCGCAGTTATGTCCGGGCTGAGTTGGAGAAAAAAGACTCGGAGGTGCGCGACCAGCAAAAGATGCGGAGCTTGGCGGATAAGAGTTTCTATTACCTCTCTGAGGACGAAATCCGAAAAATGAAGGAGGCGGTCACCAAGCTGGCCCAGCGGCTCAAACATATTATTGCGATTCGGAGAAAACGGGGCAAACGGGGGCGGTTGGATTTACAGCGTACGCTGCGAAAAAACCTGCAATACGGTGGCGTGCCGTTCAACATCATTCTTGATGTAAAAAAGAAAGAAAAACCGCAAGTTGTTATTCTGTGTGACGTCTCTGACTCGGTGCGGAACGTCTCGCGCTTTATGTTGCAGTTTGTCTATTCCGTGCAGGACCTTTATTCCAAGGTGCGCAGCTTTATTTTTGTGGCCGACATTGGTGATGTGACCAAGCTGTTCGAGGACAATGACGTCCATCAAGCCATTGATTTAGCCTTACGGGGCAATTTTATTAATATCTACGCGCACTCAGACTTTGGCCGGGCTTTCAAGACCTTTCATCGGGATTATCTCTCTATCATCAATAAGCGGACTACGGTGCTGGTGCTGGGCGATGCGCGTAATAACTATAATCTCCCCCACGACTGGGTCATTCGCGACCTGCAACAAAAAGCCAAGCAGGTGATTTGGCTAAACCCTGAGAGCCGGCTGACGTGGGGATTTGGCGATAGCGAGATGGACCGCTATGCGCCGTACTGCGATCTGGTTGAAGAGTGCCGCAACCTGAATCAGCTCTACCGGGTTATTGATCACCTAGTGACCGCCTAGAAGAGTAAACGTGTCTTTCTAGACATAATATGCCGGACACGCTTACTCTTTGCGGTAGGCATATTCTCTTGAAGGTGCTATCCTTTTTGTGATCTCACGCAAATGGAGGAGGAATGGACCGCGAGGGTTTTATCGAAATGAAAGTCGGCGGGTTGACGCTCGACCCGGTGACCAAGACCCCAATCGTCATCCTGAAAGATGCAGAGAACAAGCTCAACCTGCCGATTTGGATTGGTTTGATGGAAGCGACCTCAATGGCGACTGAGCTGGAGGGGATCAAAATGGCGCGTCCCATGACCCATGACTTGCTCCACAATATGATCAAAGAGGTTGGGGGCAGGGTCGAGGCTATTGAGGTGACGAGTCTCCAGGACAACACCTATTATGCCGCCATTCGCCTCAAGGTCGGGGAACGAGACATTTCGATTGACTCTCGGCCGAGTGATGCGATCTCGCTCGCGCTGCGAACAAAATGTCCCATCTTTGTGGCAACCCAGGTGCTTGAGTCATCGAGCGTGCTCCAGCAGACGGAAGACGGTGAGGAAGAGGCTGATTTGTCGAGTGTCTCTCGGGATAAATGGGCAGAGATCCTGGAGAAGATGTCTCCGGACGACTTTAAGTACAAGATGTAGTCTCTTCCAGCGACAACCCGGTACGGTCCATGGCGCGCAGTCGTAAGCAAGAGCTGTCTCCATCTTCATACCCCTCGGCACGTTTGATTGAATGGTTCCGGCAGCGGTCGGGCCTCATCATGCATTACAAACGGCAGATGGTCCTTGGGGGGGTCGTTGTTGTGGTATGCGCTATATCCGGTATTTCCTGGGCCGCCTGGACACAGTATCGTCAGAGTCAGGGGCTGGCCCATTTCCGTGCTGGACTCCTTGCTATTGAATCGGAAGAATACGATGTGGCGATGGCCGAACTCGCCCAGGCAGAAGCGGTGCTTGACCGCGAGAGTAGAGGAGTCGCTGCCTTGCACCTAGGGGAAGTATTTGAGAAGAGCAATCAGCCAGCCGAGGCGATGGCTGCCTACGAGCGAGTCGCCGCATTTCATGATGCCGGACCGTATGTGAAACAGATTGCGCTCTTACGTTTGGGTCAAGGGGCGGAAGAAGCCGAGGAGTTCGCTGCCGCGGCCCAGTGGTACGACGAAGCTTCTCGGCTGGATGGACCAGGCAAGAGTGAAGCACTCCTGGCCCTGGGAGAAGTCTTAGAGCGACAGGGGGAGGCGACAGTGCCGCAAGCGTATGTTGATTTGTTAGAGCAATTCCCCGACTCTCCATTGGCTGAGGTCGTGCGCGCCAAGACGGACAAGTGAGTCTTTATATTTCACATATTATGTCTGATAATATATATTTTGTCAAATTATTGCTGAAGGAGGAAAGAGCATGCCCACACCTGCGTCAGAACGCAAGGCGTGGGCCGTTGTCTTCGCCGAACAGTTTGCGAGTACCCCGGCGCCCTAGTTCGGGACGAACATCACGAGGGAATCAAACAGCTGGGGGGTCGGTCGCATCTTGGTCGAGAGCTACCAGTGGTTCTGTACGACGGAGCAACCTTCCGCAGAGCCCTAAGAGCCGTGCCGATGCGGTGGGTCAGCAGATGGATTCTCTCACTTGCTACTGACCTTCTTGGAAACCCGGGCTAATCGGAGATCTTCGGTCACAGGTTCCGAGACCTGGTCGAATTGATTTGCCCCCTATTTTCAGGACTGGCGAATGTGAGTGGAGGTCTTTGTTCAGGCAATCGTAAAGAATTATATGACTATAGTCAAAAACTATTTACCTAGATTATACCAATAAAGATACTCTTATATTTGTTATAAAATTAAGGGGAGTCTAAAGTCCAGATTTCCAGGAATAGACGATTTAGACTATAGTCAATATAGTTTTAGAAAAATGAACAGTCCCAACTCTGAACATAAAAAAAGGAGTCCAATTTGGACTCCTTTTTTCTCCGCAATTCGACTCGCTCAGGACTGCGATAACTCTACTGCGAGACTCGCGTCGCCACCAGCTTCAACCGTGACCTTCTGCATGGTTTCGCCTAAGGTCTCATGCCAGATCTTTACTTCATACTCGCCAGCCGGCACGTCACCCAAGCTGAACTTCCCTTCCCCGTCGGTCACCGCGTAATAAGGATGGTCCATGACCACGATCCAGCCGGTCATCCAGTTATGCGCATCACACGTCACTTTCACGTACTCAGGATTATCAAATTTCTTCTTCAGTTTCTTCTTAAACTTCGGCTGCGCCTGGTTAAAGGCCGGATTCGCCTCGCTATAGGTATGAATGTTGTGCAGAATGCCGTCGTTATTGAGAATCTCGAGTTCCGACCCAGCCGGCGTGAGCACGATATGCGGCGTGTAGACACATTCTTTTTGATCTAAGACCATGGCCTCGCCAAAGTCTTTTCCATTGGAAATATTCGCAATTGAGACGACCGCGTTTTTTATGCCTTTGTTCTCGCCAACGACGAGACTCTCATCATATTTTTGCGTCTGCGCGCAGACTTTGGCATCTTTCGTTGCTTCAATCGGTTTGGCTTCAGGCGCGTCGCCGGCAAACGTAATGGTGCCGCTAATGCTCCCGCCATTGCTGACTGCACCCGCGTCGTAGCCAAGGGCCACGGACGAGAGTGAGAGACTGGCTCCGACAACCAGGGAAAGAACCGTCTTACTATTCAGAATACGCATGTTTCCTCCTCTTCAGAATTGAAATTCGTCTATGGCTTCCGTTCCACTCAACCCATTCCCATTCATGCTGGCAAACGGGTCGTCGAGGCCCAGCAGCATGATATAATCCCGCATGGCGATAATTTGCTTGTCCTCGTCGCCGTCAAAAATATCATCCGGTCCACCGGGGTAAAAGGTGGGCATATTCGTTCCCGGCATCAGGGCCTGGGGGTCCTGAATCCACTCGACAATCCACTCTGGGTTCAGGCGCTCTTTGGCCAGGGCCAGGTCCGGCGCCCAGCCGGCCGGCGGTCCCTCCGGCTTGCGGTCACCCTGCTGGTGACAGGAGAAACACGCAAAATAATCCTCAGACATTAAGACCTCACCCGCATGGAGCATTTCTGGCGAGGTACGTGAGCGGTCAAAATAGGTGTACGGAATCTCCAGCTGACTCAGGGCGTTAAAATAATCCACAATCCCGCTGGCCTCGTCATTGGCGAAATGAAAGGTCGGCATCCGGAGTTCAAGCCAGGGACGGATGGGAATCGGCTGTTTGAGAAAGCCGTAGAACCAGTCGGGCTGCACCTTTTTCCCTTGGCCGGTCAGAATGGGCGGGGCAAAGGCAGGGTTGTCCAAATAGTGCGAGCGAATATCTCCGCCGCCGCCTTCGATGACATGACAACCGGTACAATTGTAGTACTGGACCAGCCGCTGCCCTTTGACAATGGCGTCGGTCAAGTCACTGTGGGCGGTGAATCGCTCAGGCACATGATGTCCGGTCTGACTCTTCAAAAAGACGCGGACAGAGAGAATATCCTCGTCCGAGAGATTGAACCCCGGCATGAGCTGCTCAATGCGTTCCGTGGCATAGCCCCGCGGGGCATTGACCTTTTCATACGTCCAGTCTTCCCAGGTATGCGGAACGTCGGTCCGGTTCCCAAAGAAGAGTTCTTCCAGGCTCTTCTCCCCGAATGAAGTCAACTCGACCCCAATCCGCGCTTCTTTTTCCATGCCGGGGATGTCGTGGCAGCCGTGACAACCATATTTTCTAACCAGGCCCTCCCCTTCGAGCACCAGGTCCGGGTCCTCCAGTTCGGCTCGAATGTCTGGCCGCTCAATTTCTGTCTTGAGGGTCAAAAGATAGGACACGATGGCCTGTGCTTCCTCATCACTCAGACGCAGGTCCGGCATGGCCGTATCGGGTGAGTAGTCGCGTGGATTTTTGATCCAGTGATAGAGCCAGCGCGCGTTCGTCTTCTCGGCAACCCGGGCCAGATTCGGGGCATGATTTTTGTTCTGTCCGACCATGGTCGCGGTCTGTTCGGAGCTGAAGCCGTGGCAGGCCCGGCAGCCAAGGGAGTTGACGAGTTGCTCGCCTTTTTGGACGAGTTCGGCGTTCGTCGAATCAATCCCTTCAGGCTCAGGATGAGATTCCAGCCAGGCCTGACCTTCCTCCAGGCTGGCCTTCATCAGATAGGCCGTCACCGCTCGGCCTTGATCTTCGGTAAAGAAAAAGTGCGGCATCCGGGTATGCGGTCGAAATTCATGTGGGCTGGTGACCCATTCAACCATCCAAGCCGGGTCGGACTTGGCGGAGACTCGCCGCAGGTAGGGACCTATTTCCTTGGCCTCGCCATATCCTTCAACCAAATGACAGCCGGTACAGCCGAGCTGCATAAAAAGCTTTTCGCCGCGGGCGATATGCTGGCCAACGGTGGTATGCCTCGTGGCGACCGTCTGCATATCGGTATGACAGCTCAGACAGTTGGCTTCCATTTTGGGACCGAGCAGCAGCGGATGCTCCCAGAATTGGACATAGCCGTGGGCAATATCCACGCTACTGGTTGCCACCCCCTGGCCATTATGACACGAGGTACAACCGAACGATTCCGGAGGATGATTCGCCATCAAGAGGTCATACTGCGGATGGGTTTTGTGCGGATTCGGCTGGTCTTCAAAGCCTCGCTTGTCGATACCGACATGGCAGGACTGGCAGCGGTCAACGCGCGCCAAGGGGGTATCAAAATTACCCTGGTCGAATTCCGGCACGACCACCTGCGTAATGGCGGGAATCGTGGGCAGGACAATCCCTGGGAGCGGCTGCATGACGTAATTGTCGAGCCGTTGCGTCAGGAAGTCCTTTTGCTGGTGCATTTTGCGCAGCGTGTCCTGGGATTCAAGAACACGCGCGTTGATCTCATTGATCTCGTTTTCAATCCGGTCCCGCTCCGATTGCTCGGCCAGAAAGACCGTCTCGCGCTCGTCCGCCTCGGCCAGGAGCCCATCAAGATAGGCTTTCTCGTCTTTTGTCGAGTGTTCCAACTGAATCGCATGGTCGTATTCGTACCAGGCGGCCTCAATCTCACTACGGACGATACGTAAGGCATTCTCCGCGTCACTCGTCCGCATTTCAGCGGCCGCCAGTTCGGTGTGCAGCGTGGCGAGACGCTGCCCCCCTTCCCCGCCCGCAATATCGGTCTGGGCCGAGTCTAATGCCGCCATAGCCTCCTGGTAGGCCGAGTCTGCGGCCAGGCGCTCTTCTTCAGCCTGAATTTCCGCCATCGTTTGATTGTAGGCGAGCATCGAGAATTCAGCCTGATATTTCTTCCAGGGCCGGCGCGAAACCGCATCGTCCCAGACCGACCACACCGATCCGATCAGCAGCAGCCCTACTGCGAAGAGAAATACTCCGCTATACGATTTCTTTTCGTCGTCAACTTCTCTACGTGCCATAATAATCCACTACGGACCGGTTGCTCGCGTCTCAAGGAAGCGACCCAGATAAAATACCACCACTCCAATCCCAAGGAGCCATAATTCTTTACCCATGCTCTTTTCTTCAGTCAGACCAACGAATAAAGCGTATCCAACGTCTGCAATCCCAAGTGCCTGAAGAATTTTTGCCAGATAAAACATCATAACGGGTAAACGTGCCCTCCTATAGATATGGGATACTGGATACGTTTACTCTTTTCAGACATTGATCCACGGCGTCACTAAAATATATTTGACATTCAGTATATGACGCAGGAGCATCTTAATCACGACGGCAATCATATTCAGCGTGAGAAATGACGTTAAGAAAAACCGAGCCGCACCCCAGCGCTGCATGAATTCGCGCCCCTTGAGCCACACCACCCACCAATACATGGCAGCGGTACCCAGCACAAAGAAACCAATGATGAGCGACAGGCCGAAAACCGCCGCAGTCCAGTAATCTCGGATACCAACCAAATAAGGCAGGTCCTGGTTGGTCAAGGCTTCAACCAGGTGCGCATCCCACACCTCCCAGGGCCAGAACCAGTTCCAGCCCGGCCCCCGGACAAAGGTGCCAATAATAATGGTTGAAATCCACAGGACGTGGAAGCCAAAGATAAAGGTGATGATTTCGTATTTCCGGTCCTTGAACGTGTAATAGCCGTTGCCCTTGGGATTAATGTCAATATAGGGAATGACCATCAGCCCCATAATAATAAAGGTGGGCGCCACCACGCCGGCATGCCAGGGATCGAAAAAGACCAGGATTTCCTGCAAACCAAGAAAATACCAGGGCGCTTTGGACGGATTGGGCGTGCGTCCGGGGTCGGCCGGCTCTTCAAGCGGCGCATCAACCAGCAGCGACCATAAGAGCAGGAAGATAATCGTAAACAGGGTGCAGAGGAATTCCGCTCGAACTAGATTCGGCCAGGTATGGACCTTATCATCGCCTGGGCCGGTCGCCTTCTTGAGCGTCACCTCGACTCGCGGGGCAGCTGAGGCCATTTCCGCCATAACCGCTTCCTTTTCTTACTGGTCTTCCGAAGAAGACGCTTTGGGTTTCGCCACTACATAGAGCAGCCAGCACACCACGCCAACTAAGATGGGAATCGCGAGTACACGCATAAGCAACCTCGACTAGAGGGCTGGCCCCGAGAATCCGTCACGTCGGATACGCCAGAAATGAACCGCCAGAAATAAACTCGTCACCAACGGAATAAAGATGCAGTGCAGAATATAGAAACGGAGTAAGGTATGCGCCCCAATCTCCCCGCCGCCAAAGAGAAAAGCGCGGGCGTCGTAAATCGGGTTCACTCCGAGCACCTCATTGAAAGGCCCCTCATATCCCAACAGCGGGGTTGCCCGGCCCATGTTCGACCCGACAGAAACGGCCCAGATGGCAAGCTGGTCCCACGGCAGGAGGTATCCGGTAAACGAAAGCAGCAGGGTCAGGACCAGGAGCAGGACACCCACAACCCAGTTAAACTCGCGCGGGGGCTTGTACGAGCCGGTCATGAACACGCGAAACATATGCAGCCACACAGCGATAACCATGCCGTGAGCGGCCCAGCGGTGCATATTGCGCATCAACATGCCAAACGGCATATCAAATTCGAGATATTTAATATCGGCGTAGGCGTATTCTGCCACCGGGCGGTAGTAGAACATGAGATATACACCGGTGACCACCGTGACCAGATACATCAGAAAGGTAATCCCGCCCATGCACCAGGTAAAACGTAAGCGGGTGGCATGCTTGCGGACTTTCGAAGGGTGGAGATGAAGCCAGACATTCCCGGAAACCATCAGGATGCGGTTGCGCGGCGTATCTTCGTAGCCGTGGCGGAAAATGGACTGCCAGGCCTGCGACTCCATGACCTGGCGTTTGAGTTCATCAAATTGGCTGCTCATACTGTTTCCTTGCCTTTACACTCGCTCTTCCACTGGCAGCTAAATGCGCAAAATGCTGTCCGGATGTTGTTTGTTGGGGTCAACGCCGGGCTGCATTTTAAAAATTTTGCTCTTATCAACGAGCAACTGCCCATCGTCAGCCAACGACAATTGAAAGCGATCCATTGGTCTGGGCGCCGGACCTTCAAAATTGTATCCAGTCCGGTAGTACCCGCTGCCGTGACAGGGACATTTGTATTTATTCTCCGATGACGACCAGCGCGGCGTACAGCCGAGGTGGGTGCAATTGGCAAAGATGGCGTAGAATCCCTGCGGTTCTCGGACGATCCAGGTGCGTTGGTCTGAGCGGTATTTCTCGCTCACCTCGCCGACCGGATAGTCCCCAGGAAAACCGGCCTTGAAGGTTGACGGCGGAACGAAGAGCACCCGGGGGAAGGCGGAACGAACAAAGGCCAGCAGGCCCACGAGAGAAACCAGCCCAAAGCCGCCCCAACTGAGCCGACCAAAAAAATCACGCCGTGACCACAGGCCGCCTCTTTGCGCGCGTTCGCGCAGCCGTTTCTCACGCTCAGCCCGTTGCTCAACACGGCGACGCTCCTCATATTCCTGGATTTCTTCAGGAGAAGTTGGTTTTTTTGCCATGGAGCTTACTCCTTAGTGATAGTGATTATACCTGGTTCTCTTATTTTCTTCTGAACATGAGAGCTAGCCAGCCCCCTACCCCCATGATTATCGCCAATAACAACATCAGGAGCCCTATTGGGGCAAAAAGCGGTAGGAGAATAATACCAATAAGCAGAAATGGAATGCTCAAAGCAACTGGGCTAAAAGGGGTAGAAGGCTGAGCCGAATCTTCCCTCGCAGGCTCTTCCGTTTGTGTTGTTTCCGTTTCTCCCTGGATCAGGCTTACGGCATAGTCCCGCAATTCTTCGCGTCCGTCCGTCCCAGCTTCGTTGATTAAGCGAGACAGCTCTTGCGTCAGGTCCTCGATGGTATTTTCGACATCCTGACCGGGCGCTGGTTTGTGCGCGTCTTCTGCCACAGAGTTTCGCCGTTTTCTTGGGCAATTTAGTAACGGGCTGCCCCTCAGTCGTCAACTCCCCCTACCCCTCTCAGGGAGTGAATCATTGAGCCATATCAATTTTCTCCCGCCCCCCCATATAAGGACGAAGGATATTGGGGATGATAACGCTCCCATCCTCTTGTTGGTAGTTCTCAAGAAGGGCGATGACAACCCGTGGGAGGGCAAGTCCGGAGCCGTTCAGGGTGTGCACTAACTCAGGTTTTGCACCAGGTGCGGGCCGATACCGGATTTTCGCCCGACGGGCCTGGAAATCACGGAAATTGGAGCAGGAACTCACTTCGAGCCATTCGGCACAGCCCGGTGCCCACATTTCCACATCATATTTGCAGGCCGCAACAAAGCTCAGATCTCCAGTACACATCTGAACGACCCGATACGGGATGTTGAGTTTGCGGCACACATCTTCCGCATTGTCGACCAGCGCGAGCAACTCCGCATCTGATTGCGACGGCTCAACAAATTTTACCATTTCAACCTTGTCGAACTGATGGCCACGTTTAATGCCACGAACATCCCGGCCCGCCGACATTTTCTCGCGGCGGAAGCACGGCGTATACGCCACATGATACAAGGGGAGCTGTCCGGATTCGATCACTTCTTCTCTATAGAGATTGGTCACGGGTACTTCTGCCGTAGGAATAAACCAAAAGTCTTCTTCAATATCCCGGTAGAGATTCTCCCCAAATTTTGGCAGGTTACCCGTCCCAACTAAGCAATCCTGTTTCACCATGGCCGGGGGGTAGATTTCGGTATAGCCGTGTTCATTGACGTGCAGGTCCAGCATCCAGCTAATCAGCGCGCGCTGGAGCCGAGCGCCGAGTCCCTTGAGGATATAAAAACGGCTGCCCGAAATTTTTACCCCGCGCGCAAAGTCAATGATACCCAAGGCTTCGCCCAGTTCCCAGTGCGGACGAGGAGAAAAGGCAAAATTCGGCAACTTGCCTTCCGTTCGGATGACGACATTTTCGTCCTCGTCTTGCCCAACCGGGACGTCCGGGTGGGGCAGGTTTGGCAAATCCAGGAGTCGCTGCTGGAAGTCTTCTTCCTCCTGAGCGAGTTGTTTCTCCAGTTGGCTCACTCGCTCTCCGAGCGTGCGCATAGACCGGACGGCGGTGTCTCGCTCAGTGGGATCAGAAATTTTGCGAATGTCTTTTGAACGTTTCGTGCGTTCGGCGCGCAGGGCCTCGACTGCGCTGATGCGCGCGCGCCGGGCTCGGTCGCTCTTCAGCAGGGCGTCAACGTCCGTACCTGGGACACCGACGGTTGCCAGTCGTTCTTTCGCTTCTTCCGGGTTGTCTCGGATCAGTTTAATATCAAGCATACTTCGCTTTTTATCATGAGCTTGGAAATTCAAAAGCCGCTTTGATATGGGTCAGTTGCGCCGTATCTCCTTCCCCCATAATTCCAATGACGTCAAATCGCGCAGCGTGGTCATGGAGTTGGAAACGCGAAAGATAATGGAGAGCAGTCATGGCGATCTGGCGTTGCTTGCGCTTGTTTACTGAGGCGAGCGGGTTTCCGAACGCCTGAGAGCGGTGCGTCCGAACCTCCACGAAGACAATCGTTTCTTTATCCCGTGCAACGAGATCAATTTCTCCGCGAGGACATCGGTAATTTCGGTCCACTATTCTATAGCCGAGGCGCTGTAAAAACTGTGCGGCGCGTTGCTCACCGTGTTGGCCGAACAGGCGTCGCTGGTCGCCTCTCACCATAATGGTGTCTTTCGGGTCTGTTGAGTCATTGAGTCTGTTGAGTCTTGACCCCAAAGACCCTAAAGACTCAACGGACTCAACGAACATACACAGGGTAGCTGACACGGCTTGCGTGGATCAAGAGTGTCCTCCGACGACCGGCCCACCGCGAAGAGGAAACGTACCCTCCCCTAGACAGGCAGATGCTGGACACGTTTCCTCTTTGTTGAATTGCAAGGGGTGGTGTGACACACTGACCCGCACAGCAAGAAGAGCAACTATGCGTATTACACCGGATGAAGTTCGACAGGTTGCCGTACTGGCCCGCCTGTCGTTTACAGAGGAAGAATTGGCGGAGCTGACTCAACACTTTGATACGATCTTAACCTATGTCGATAAATTGGACGAGTTGCAGACCGACCGCGTTGAGCCGACCGCCCATGCGGTCGCGGTGTCCGCTCCGCTCCGAGACGATGTTGTCACCACTACGCCAAGTGCCGCCCGAACGGATATCCTGCTGGCGAATGCACCGAGTCGGAAAACCCATCTTTTTCGCGTTCCCAAAATCATTGAGTAGACATGTCGCACCATGCTCTGACCATTCATCAAGCCCAGGAAAAACTGCGCACCCGAGAAGTCAGCGCGGTCGAGCTGTCGCAGTCGGTGCTGAACCGGATTCAAGCAACGGATGAACTCCTGCATTCCTATCTGACCGTGTGTGCCGAAGAAGCGCTCGCTCAGGCAGAAGCCGCAGACCGGACCCTTTCAAACGGAGCGACCCCGCCTCCGCTGTGCGGGATTCCGATTGCGCTCAAGGACGTGATCCTCGCCCAGGGGGTGCGTTCAACCGCAGGCTCAAAAATTCTCGAACGCTTTATTGCGCCGTATGACGCCACCGTGACACAGCGCCTCAAGGCGGCCGGGGCGGTGATTATCGGTAAGGTCAACTGTGACGAATTTGCGATGGGCTCGTCCAATGAAAATTCGGCCTTCAATCCCTGCCGGAATCCGTGGGATACGGACCGGGTACCGGGCGGCTCATCCGGCGGGTCGGCCGCATCCGTTGCGGCCGACCAGGCCTGTGCGGCCTTGGGAACGGATACGGGCGGTTCCATCCGCCTGCCGGCCGCATTCTGCGGCATTGTGGGCCTGAAACCCACCTATGGGCGGGTGAGTCGGTTCGGGGTTGTGGCCTATGCGTCGTCCCTGGACCAGGTCGGTCCGTGTACCAAGGATGTCCGGGACTGCGCCCTCCTGCTGGAGGTGATTGCCGGCTATGATCCTCGCGATTCGACTTCCGTCAACAGACCCACGCCGCGCTACACTGCCCATCTGGAGCGCAGTGTCAGCGGCCTGCGTATCGGGATACCGCAAGAATACTTTATTGAGGGAATGCAGCCGGAAGTCGAAACTGCGGTCAGAGATGCGATTGCCCACTTACAAGCATTGGGGGCAGAGGCCGTCCCCATCTCTCTCCCGCATACTGAGTATGCGGTGGCAAGCTATTATATTATTGCCATGGCTGAGGCGAGTTCCAATCTGGCTCGCTACGATGGTGTCCGCTATGGCTACCGGGCGGCTGAGGTTACAGACCTGGGGAAGCTGTATCAAACGACCCGCGCCCAGGGGTTCGGCAGTGAGGTCAAGCGGCGGATTGCGCTCGGTACCTATGTCTTATCGGCCGGGTATTATGATGCCTATTATGTCAAGGCGCAAAAGGTACGGACGCTTATTCGACAGGATTTCCTGGATGCTTTTGAAGCCTGTGACATCATTGCGACTCCGGTCGCTCCGACCACCGCGTTTCGGCTGGGAGAGAAGCTGGCGGACCCCCTCACCATGTATCTTTCGGATATTTTTACGATCGCGGTCAATTTGGCCGGCTTACCAGGGCTGTCTGTCCCGTGCGGCTTTGATCACCACGGCCTGCCGATTGGACTCCAGTTGATAGGCCGCCCCTTTGCTGAAGAAGCCCTGCTCCAGGCTGGTTACGCGTACGAACAGGATCATGACTGGCGGACCCGGAAGCCGCCGCTCTAACAGCAGCACTATCGACAAAGCAACAGTATGCCCTACGAATCCGTCATTGGCCTGGAAGTCCACGCCCAGTTACTTACTGAGTCAAAAATTTTTTGTGGCTGTTCGACCCGCTTCGGTGCAGCGCCCAACCAGCATACCTGCCCGGTCTGCCTGGGTCTGCCCGGGGTCTTGCCGGTGCTCAATAAAAAGGTCGTTGATTTCGCTCTGCGCGCCGCACTGGCCACGCACTGCACGATTGCGCCCACCAGCCGCTGGGCGCGAAAAAACTATTTTTATCCTGACCTGCCCAAGGGCTACCAGATCAGCATGTACGAGCTGCCCATCGCCGAACACGGTTATGTTGAGGTCGCCGCCCTGCGACCGGGCTCAGGACAGGCCCAGGCAAAAAAGGTGCGCTTAACCCGCATTCATATGGAGGAAGACGCCGGCAAGAGCATTCATGATGCCGAGGCCGGCGCGAGTCTGGTGGACCTGAATCGGACCGGCGTGCCCTTATTGGAGATTGTCAGCGAACCGGATATCCGGTCTGCCGCGGAAGCGGGCGATTATCTGCGTAGCTTGCGGGCGCTGCTCCAATATATCGAGGTCTGCGATGGCAATATGGAAGAAGGCAGCCTGCGCTGCGACGCGAATGTCTCCATACGTCCACAGGGCAGCGCTGAGTTCGGCACCAGAACAGAGACGAAGAACCTCAATTCGTTTCGGGCCGTCGAGAAGGCGATCGAGCATGAAATTCAGCGCCAGACCGAGGTCGTCGAAGCCGGCGGACGGGTCGTCCAGGAAACCCGCCTCTGGGATGCCGACCGAGAGCTGACCCGGCCCATGCGCAGCAAGGAGTTCGCCCACGATTACCGCTATTTTCCCGACCCGGATTTGCTACCCCTGGTCGTGGACCAGACCTGGGTCGAAACCATTCGAGCCGCCCTGCCCGAGCTTCCAGCCGTGCGGCGGGGTCGCTTCATGCACGACTACGGCCTGCCGACCTACGATGCCGAGGTACTGACGGCTCGCAAGGATGTGGCCGACTATTTCGAGGCCAGCGTGCGCGCCTGCCCCGCAGCGCCCAAAGTCGTCAGCAACTGGGTCATGGACAGCCTACTGCGCTTTGTCAAGGAAGAAAAACTGGACGCGGCGCTGAAAATCGAGACCTGGCCCTGCCCGCCCGAACACCTGGGTCGGTTAATCGGGCTGATACAGGACGGCACCATCAGCACGACCATCGCCAAGACCGTCTACGAAGACATGCGCCACACCGGTCAGCCCCCAGAAGCAATCATTCAGGCCAAGGGGTTGCGCCAGGTCAGCGACACCGACACCTTACAGGCCGCCATTGCCGAGGTACTGACGGCCAACCCGGACAAAGTGGAAGCCTATCGGGGCGGCAAGGAAAAACTGCTCGGCTTCTTTGTCGGGCAGGTCATGCGCGCTACCCAGGGCAAGGCCAATCCCCAGAAGGTCAATACCCTCTTACGGCAAAAGCTCTCCCAATAGCGATTCAACTGTTCCAGCACAGGAGCCCGACATGGATTTTCACTTTACCCCGGCGCAGGAGACCTTTCGACAGGAACTCCGCACCTGGCTCGCGGCCAACCTGCCGCAAAACGATGGCCCGTTACGGCACCTTCAGCCGCAGGCCTCAGCCGCGGACCTCGCCTTTCTGAAAGACTGGCAGCGCACCGTCTTTGAGGGCGGCTGGGCCGGGATTTCCTGGCCCACAGAGTACGGTGGCCGTGGCGCGTCTCTGATCGAACGGATGATTTTTGACGAAGAAATGGCCAACCACAAAGCGCCTGGACTGCTGAATGTCCTGGGTCTGGAGATCGTCGGCCCGACGATTATTGTCTATGGGACGGAAGAGCAGAAAAAGAAACATCTCGCCGCCATCTTGAGCGGCGAGGATATCTGGAGCCAGGGCTATTCCGAGCCGAACTCGGGCTCGGACCTGGGCTCGCTCCAGACCCGCGCGGTTGATCAGGGCGATTATTTTCTGGTCAACGGCCAGAAGGTGTGGACGAGCCTGGCCGGCTACGCCAACTGGTGCTTGCTCCTGGTACGGACCGACCCGGACGCGCCCAAGCATCAGGGCCTGTCAGCCCTCCTGGTTGATATGAAGAGTCCGGGTGTCACGATTCAGCCGCTGCGGACCATGACTGGCGAGAGCGAGTTTAACGAGGTCTTTTTCGAGAACGTCCAGGTCCCGAAGGCCCATCTTCTGGGAGAAGTGAACCAGGGCTGGAAGGTCATTATCACCTCGCTCATGTTTGAGCGGCAGGGCCTGGGTTTCTATTTTACCTTCGCCCAAAAGCGGACCTACGACGACCTGCGGACCTGGCTATGCGATTCCAGCGTGGCCCCTTCGACCGGGCTCAGGGCAGGCTCAGGCCGGACGGATCCTCGGCTCCGCCAGAAAATGGCCCAGGCATATATCGATTGCGAAGTCTTGAAGCTGAATAATTATCGCGCCTTGACGCGGCTGCTGCGCGGCAATCCTGCCGGGCCGGAGGGTTCCATTGCCAAGCTGCATTGGGCTGAAACCAACCAGCGCATGCAGAACCTCGCCGTTGAGATGCAGGGGACGGCCGGTCAGCTCTATGATGAAGCCGAAGCGGAACATTATTGGCAGTACGGTTTTCTCCGCGCCCGGGCCAATACCATTGAGGGCGGCACGTCCGAAATCCTGCGCAACATCATCGCCGAGCGCGTCCTCCAACTGCCCAAGGGCCGCTAACTACGTCGTATAGGCCGAGTTGAAGTGGACATAGCCGGTGGACAGGTCGGAGGTGACGACGTGGGCGCGGCCCCGGCCCAGATGTAAATGGACGGCTATGGAGAACTCGTCCTGCTGCATGATCCGGGCGGCCCGTTTTTCGTTTTGCGGCCCGGTACTCATGCCGTTGCGGCCGATGGGAACATCGCCGACACTGATGGCCAGCCGGTCCTGGTCCAAGTGCGCGCCGGCATAGCCGACCGCGCAGGCAATACGGCCCCAGTTCGGGTCGCCCCCGAAAAAGGCCGTTTTGACCAAGGGTGAATAGGCGATGCTGCGGGCAACTTTTTCCGCGTCCGCCGTGTTTTTTGCGCCGTTGACATAAATATCGACCACCTTGGTCGCCCTCTCCCCGTCTTTGACACACATCCGGGCCAGACTGCACAGGACTTCCCGAACTGCGTCTCGAAAGGCCGCATAGCCACGGCTGCGCGGCCTAATCTCCCGGTTGCCGGCCTGCCCGTTGGCAAGCAGGACCAGGGTGTCATTCGTACTGGTATCGCCATCGACGGAGATTGCGTTGAAAGAGTCGGGCAAGGTCTGGTCAAGCGCCTGTTGGAGCGCTGCTCGGCTGACGGCCGCGTCGGTACACACATAGCACAGCATGGTCGCCATATTCGGGTTAATCATACCGGCGCCCTTGGCCATGCCGGCGATGGTCAAGGGCCGGCCGTTCAAGGTCACCTGCCGGGTTGCGACCTTGGGAAAGGCATCGGTCGTCATGATGCCGGCCACGGCATTCCAGAAACCGCGCGGCGACAGAGCCGCGGCGGCCGCGGGAATACCGGCCTGCATTTTCTGCCAGTCGGGCAGCACGCCGATTACCCCCGTAGACGACGGCAGCACCAGTTGCGCCTCAATGGCAAGCGCGCGGCCAACCAGGGCGCAGCTGTCCCGGGCCAGCGTGAGTCCGGGTCGGGCGGTCGAAGCGTTGGCATTCCCGCTGTTGACAACAATCGCTTGCAGCCGCCCGGCCCGGATGAGTTTCTCACCGATGAGGACCGGCGCAGCCTTCACCCGGTTCGTCGTGAACGCGGCAACCGCGGTCGCCGGCACATCCGATACCAGCAAGGACAGGTCTTTTTTCCCGCTGGGCTTGAGCCCGCAGGCCACCCCGGAAAAGCGGAATCCGGGGACAATGATTGGAGATTTTTTGACAGTGATTTTCATTTTCGAGTCTCCAGGGGGACCGGGGGCCTGGATTCCTGCTTTCGCAGGAATGACGGACGGTGCAGGAATGACGGACGGCTATACAGCATCGCAATTTGCTCTCACCACTCATTATGCGCCGTGACACTTCTTGTATTTCTTGCCGCTCCCGCACGGACAGGGGGCGTTCCGACCGACCTTGGGCGCGTCCCGTATGGCCTGGACGGGTCGTTCCGCATGTCCATTCGATCTTCCGGGTGCGGGGCGCGTTGCCGACGGTGGTGCTTGGGGCGTTGCCTGTCCGCCGTGCCACATCTGCATGGGCTGGCGGGCAGCCTGCCCTTCTTCCATTCGCTGAACATCCTCCTGGCGCGCCACCTGGACGCTGTAGAGCTTCTCAACCACATCTTCCTGCATCCGACGGGAGAGGTCATCAAAAAGATTAAATGCCTCTTTCTTGTACTCTTGCAGGGGGTTTTTCTGGCCGTAGCCGCGCAGCCCAATTCCTTCTTTGAGATGGTCCATGGCGAACAGATGGTCTTTCCATAGACTGTCCACGGTTTGCAGCATGATCACCTTTTCGAGATAGCGCATAACAGACGGGGTAAACGCCTGTTCACGCTCTTCATAGTGCTGGAGCGCCCGGTCTCGCACGAGGTCCTGGAGGTCTTCCGTTATCAACTCTTCCTGCTGTTCCTCACTCAAGCCGAGACGCATATTGAATTGGCGAAATACCGTGTCATCAAGCCCTTTCCAGTCCCACTCCGCCGGGTCGATGCCTTTATCCGCATAGTTCAGCACGCTTTCCTCAGCCATCCCTTCAACAATTTCCAATACCTGACCCTTCAGGTTCTCACCGGCCAGGAATCCCCGGCGCTGCGCATAGATGACTTCACGCTGTTTGTTAATCACGTCATCATATTCCAGCAGATGTTTACGGATATCGAAGTTATGGCCCTCGACGCGCCCCTGGGCATTTTCGATAGCCCGGGTGACGAGCCCGGCTTCTATGGGTTCGCCCTCTTCCATGCCCAGCCGGTCCATTATCTTCTGGACGCGCTCTGCGCCAAAAATGCGCAGGAGGTCATCTTCGAGCGAGAGGAAAAATCGGGATGAGCCGGGGTCGCCCTGGCGGCCGGCGCGTCCGCGGAGCTGGTTGTCAATGCGCCGGGACTCGTGACGCTCGGTACCCAGAATGTGGACCCCACCGGCAGCCACAACCTTTTCTCGCTCCTCGCTGCACGTGTGCTCGTACTTCTCAAGAACGTCGTTGAAATCCTGGCTATACACGTCAGGCGCTTTCTCAAGCTGTTCCCGGACCTCTTCTATGACCTGAACATGATCCTTGCGCTGTTGCTCGTACACCCGCTCGGCCTCAGCCACAGCGGCCTCATACGGTTTCCGCGCCTCTTCGTAGCGCTGGTCAGCTTCCTGGTAGGCGTGTTGGTTGTCTTCATACGCCTGGCGGGCGGCTTCGTAGACCTCTTGTACCCGGCTGTTTTCACTCAGGGCTAAGCCCGCTATCTGGATAATGGACTGACAGTAATCTTCCAGCCAGCGTTCGTAGCGGCTGCGGTTCAGGTCAAGGCGTTCAGACGCCGCCTCCATCCCATCCCTTCGCCCGGGCTCAGGACAGGCTTCAGTCAAGACCGCAATGAAATCGGTCCGCGCGGTCTCATATTCTTGTTGTTGCTCTTCATTCAGCGCCGGACCGACCACTTTGTCATATTCTGACAATGCCGACTCATACGCTTCCCGCGCCCGGCCATACGGCTCCAGGAAGTCCGTTGGGTCGGACCCAACAGACTCAACGGACTCAACCAACCCCCGCGCAGCCTCCCCATAGTCGGCCCGCGCTTTCTGCAGCGTGGCGTGGAGATAGGGGCGATAGGTCTCGGTCATCCGCTTCAATGCCGCATTGCGGGCCTCCTCGAAAGGAGTCCATTGCGGCTCATATTTTTCCTGGGCCTGGGCGACCGCGGCGTTATACTTCGCCCGGATTTCTTCTAATTGGTCTTCGTAACTCTTTTCTGTGGTGGCGGCTGTTTGTGCGCCCTTCCTGGTCTTGGTCCGGGCGGCGCTGGCTTTATTGACCCATTTTTTTTCAATATCGGAGCGGGCCAGGAATTCCGGGTTGCCACCAAGCAGGATATCGGTCCCCCGACCAGCCATATTCGTGGCAATTGTCACTGCGCCAAGACGACCGGCCTGAGCAATAATGTTTGCCTCAGCCTCATGATTGACGGCATTCAGGACGTTGTGCTTGACCTTTTTTCTCTTGAGGAGCCGGCCGAGATATTCGGACTTCTCGACTGAAATGGTCCCGACCAGCACCGGCTGGCCCCGTTCGTGACAGTCAAGGATGTCGGCAATCACGGCCTCGAATTTCTCGCGCTCGGTCTTGTACACCACGTCGGGATGATCCATCCGGACCATGGGGCGGTTGGGGGGAATCACCGCCACATCAAGGTCGTAGATTTTCTTGAATTCAACCGCTTCCGTATCCGCCGTCCCGGTCATGCCTCCTAATTTGTCGTACATACGGAAGTAATTCTGGATCGTAATGCTCGCAAGCGTTTGATTTTCCTCACGAATCCGCACCCCCTCCTTGGCTTCGACGGCTTGGTGCAGTCCGTCCGACCAACGGCGGCCGGGCATGAGACGACCGGTAAATTCATCAACGATGACGACTTCGCCATCCTTAATCACATAGTCAACATCACGCTTAAAAACAGCATGAGCTTTCAGCGCCTGGTTGACATGGTGCAAGGTGCTGATCTCAGACGGGTCGTACAGGTTCCGCACGCCGAGAATACGCTCAACCTTCGCTACCCCCTCTTCGGTCAGCGTTGCGGTTCTGAGTTTTTCGTCAATGGCGTAATCGACCTCGCGCTGGAGACGCGGAATGACCCGATTGAGCGAGTAATACTTCTGGGTGGATTCTTCTGCCGGACCGGAAATAATCAGTGGCGTCCGGGCTTCGTCAATCAAGATGTTATCCACTTCATCAACAATGGCAAAATGCAATTCACGCTGAACATAATCTTCGAGATTGAATTTCATGTTATCGCGTAAGTAGTCGAAGCCGTATTCGTTATTCGTTCCATAGGTAATGTCGGCCGCATAGGCTTCTTTGCGGCTGACCGGACGAAGATTCATAGCGCGATAATCTTTGACCACATGAGTCGGGTCAAAGATGAAGCTCGCGTCGTGGACGATAGAAGCAACGGACAGCCCCAGGGCATGATAGATAGGCCCCATCCACTGCACGTCCCGGCGGGCCAGATAGTCGTTGACCGTGACCAGATGTGCACCGCGGCCGAGCAGGGCGTTGAGATAGAGCGGCAGGGTCGCCACCAGCGTCTTGCCCTCGCCTGTTTTCATCTCGGCAATGCGGCCCCGATGCAGGACAATGCCGCCAAGGAGCTGGCTATCAAAATGGCGCATGCCGGTGACCCGGCGTGAGACTTCGCGGACGGTCGCATAGGCTTCGGGCAGCATGTCGTCGAGCGCATCGGCTTCAGCCGCGCGGAGTTCTTTTTCCAGGCTGGTGCGTTCCTCCTGGAAGTAGTCCAGCTTCTCCAGCTCATCTGCGTCAGGGATACTGTCTGGAGCAATCTCGGCCGCCTGCTGGGCAAGCTCATCCAACTGTGCGCGTGTCGCTGCAGTGGCCGCTTGGATGCGGCTGCGGAACGCATCCGTTTTCGCCCGCAGCTCATCCATGCTGAGCGCTTGCAGTTCAGCTTCAAGCTGCCCGACCTCTTCTACCAACGGGCGCATGCGTTTGAGCTCGCGTTCGTTTTTGCTCCCAAAAATCTTCTGTGCCAAACGTGCTAGCATGATCGTGTTACCTTTAGATATTAACGTTCCAGGCGCACGGCCGATTCAACCACGTCGCCGAGAAAGCGCGCGCCAACTTTAATGAATTGGTCCGGGCTGTCCGTGACGAAAAAACTCCCCCGCCCCGGTCCGTTCGATTGAGTCCGGCGGTTGTCGGATAAGGTTGCTCTCACCACCTTGGCTGTTTCCTCGGCAGAATCAATGAGCTGGACATGCTCTCCAAGATATGCCGCAATCGTCTTTTTTAATAAAGGATAATGCGTGCAGCCTAAAATCAAGGTATCTATGCCACTCTGTTTGAGGCTACTGAGATACGTCGCTACGGTCGAGTGGGCCACACGGTTCTCCACCCAGCCCTCTTCCACTAAGGGAGCCAGCAGCGGGCAGGCGCGCGTATAAATCTCAAGGGACGGGTCCAAGGCGCGCAGTGCTTGTGTATACGCCCCGCTGGCGATGGTTGCCTCAGTTCCTATCACCCCTATTTTTTTGTTGCGACTCGACCGGACAGCGGCGGAAGCGCCCGGCTGTATTACACCGATAACGGGTATAGAGTAGCGTTCCTGTAAAGCCCTGAGTGCCACTGCCGAGGCAGTATTACACGCGACCACCAGCATCTTGATATGCCGTTCAGCGAGAAAATCACTATTCTCACACGCATATTGCGTCACAACATCGTGTGACTTTGTCCCATACGGACAGCGCGCCGTATCTCCGAGATATATCAGGTTTTCAGCCGGCAGGAGCAGTGCGATTTGCTGATAGACGGTCAGTCCGCCTATGCCGGAGTCGAAAATTCCGATGGCCGCATCCTCGCTCACACCACTCACCCTGCGGGAGAGTAAAGGGTCTGTGAAATCGTTCCGCATGGGATAGCACGATATATCAAAGAGTGATGTTTGACCTCACAGAGGTTTTCATTTTGCCCTATAACTCATTGATATATTTTCAGTCTCATCAAAGAGAGGAGATACTTGAAAAATCGAATTATCTCATCCAATACCTGAGCTGTTTCACACGAAACATTTTTTCTGACGATACCCATCCCTCTTGCGGATTCTATTACTGACCAAACGTCTCGACGATAAGTCGGTGATTCTCTCGTACACGATCGGCTTTGACCCCAGCCGTCGGGGTGTACAGAATAGGCAGATCCACCACGTCTTTCCATTTCTCAATCTGCTCACGACATTCTTCCGGCGTACCGGCAAGCGCGATTTGTTCGACCATATCGTCGGTCACGGCCGCCGCCATCTTCGGCAGGTTAAAGGTTCTGAAATGTTCCCATATCGTCCGTTTTTGTTCCTCCCAACCGTGCAGATTCAGAATACCCTCGTAGGACTTTACCGAGGCATAAAAGGCGATCTGATTTTTCGCGTCGCGTATGGCTTGCTCACGATCATGGCTGATCGCGGTAATCAGCAGCGTCGTCAGGTCAACGTCCTTGGGGTTCCGACCTGCCCGCTTCGCTCCGACCTCTATATTCGGTCGAATGAATTCCGCGATATATTTACGGCTGTAGAGCGGGTGGCCGACCAGGCCGTCGGCAATCTCGCCAGTCGTCCGCAACATGCCCTTTTGCACCGCCGCCAGATAGAGCGGAATACGCTCCCGGACGATATACGGACGCGCGTACGCAGGGATGTTCAATTGATAATAGTCGCCCTCAAACTTCATCCCCCCACCCGCGTGCGAGGCCCATATTTTCCGGATCAGGGCGACACACTCTTTCATTTTCAACGCCGAACGGGGCTCGAACTTTTCTCCGTACCACATTTCGTTCATGGAACGGGTGCCACTCCCCAGGCCGAGAATCAGACGGCCGTTTGAGAGTTCGTCAATATCCATTGCCCCCGCGGCATTCAGTACCGGGTTGCGCATATACGCATAGGCAATGCCGGTCGCAATTTTGGCGCGCTGGGTACACGTGGCAACCGCGGCTAAGGTGACCAGACCATTGCGATTAAAAAACTCGCCGTTCCAAAGAGAGTCAAAACCGGCCTCATCGGCGAGTTGAGCGATTTCCAGCATGTCGCGGAGCGTCGGCGTAAAAAGAGCGATTCCATAGCGCGGCATACATCCTCCTGAAATTTGACAAAAGAAACATTATCAGTCTCATATTTATCAAGTGAGCAATTTTTCACCCTACTCTAACACCTGCCCGCCACACACCGGCATGTAGTGGCCGGTAACGAAGCTGCTCAACTCAGACGCAAAAAACAACGCGGCGTTTGCCGTATCCTCAACCGTCCCTGTTCTGCGCAGTGGCACCTTGCTCTCGTGCCTGGCCTGGGTTTCCTCCGTCAGCAGGTCTTTGACTTCCTGGGTCAGGGTCAAGCCCGGAGAAACGATATTGACGGTGATATTATACTGACCACATTCAACCGCCAAATTCCGAGAGAAACCCAACATGGCCGTTTTTGCTGCGATATAGGCATGATAGTGCGGGCTGGGTTGGTGAATGCCGATCGTGTTGATGCTGATGAGCCGCCCCCACCGGCGCGTTTTCATTCCGGGCAATACCGCTTGCGCGCACAAGAAGGCAGCCTTGACCGTCGTATCGAGCTGATACTGCCAGTCCGCCCAGGTGGTGTCCTGAAACAGTTTGTGCGGAATACTGCCAGCATAATTGTTGACCAGGATATCCACCTGACCCCATCGGTCTTCGATTTGGCGAAGCATATCCATGACTTGGGCTTCATCTGTAATGTCGGCCTTGACAAACAGCGCTTGCCCACCGGCTGACTCTATTTCTTCAAGCGCCTGTTGAGGATTGCCTTCCTCTTTGACCTGGTTCAGGACAACCCGAGCCCCCTCAGCGGCGAAAACACGGGCAATGCCGGCCCCGGTTCCTCGTACCGATCCAGTAATAAGCGCAACTTTATTTTCCAAAAGCATGGGCACTCCTTCAGGCCGGGCCGACCCGGCTCAAGGACCGAGCGGCACCGGTCGTCCTCTACCCCGGCTGCAAGCCAAGACCACGGATTGCGACGATATTGCGCAGGATATTGCTCGTTCCGCCCTGAATCGTATAGGCCGGAGCGTACAGATATTCTCGGGCCGCACGGCCGGCTAAGCGAGCATAAGGCGAGCCTGGCAAGAGGACCGCGTAATCGCCCAGCAGTTCACTGACCGCTTTGGCAATACGCTGTTCCACTTCGGTACAAAAACACTTTGCCATGGCGGCCTCGTAGTTCGGCACCATCTTCTGAGTCAGATACCACGCGACCTTGTAAACCATGGAGCGGCCCAAATCGAGCTCAATCTGAAGCTGAGCCAGGCTGTCCCGGACAAGCGGGTCTTGCGTCAGCCCGTGTTCCTGTGCGTACCGAACGGCATCCTGAAAAAGGGGATAATTACTCAGCAGCCGCTCAATACCGCTGCGTTCATAGTCAAGCTGAGAGGCAATCTGATACCAGCCCCGATTTTTCTCGCCAATCAGCCGATTTTTCGGCACCTCAGCATTATCAAAAAAGACCTCATTAAAATGATGTTCCCCGGTGGCATCGATGAGGGGTCGCACCTCAACCCCCGGGGTATCCATCGCCACCAGAAATTCACTGATCCCCCTATGCTTCGGGGCATCCGGGTCGGTACGAGCCACCAGATAGGCATAGTCTGCAACATGGGCAAAGCTGGTCCAGATTTTCTGGCCGGTCAGGCGATAATGGTCGCCCTCTTCTTCTGCCCGAGTCTGGAGCGAAGCCAGGTCTGAGCCGGACCCGGGCTCGCTCATACCCAGGCAAAAGACGATCTCACCCTGACAGACTTGCGGGAGGATTTCCTGTTTTTGCTCTTCACTGCCATACGCCAGCAGCGCCGGGCCAACCTGCCGGTCCCCCAGCCAGTGCGCCGCGACCGGGGCTCCGGCCCGCAGCAGTTCTTCCGTCAGGATCAGGCGGTCAAGATACGACTTTTCCTGCCCGCCGTATTGTTTGGGCCAGGTCAGTCCGATCCAGCCCTGCCGGCCAAGTTTCTGAGAAAACTCACGCGAATAGCCGCTAATCCAGCCGTCTTCAACCCGCGCCTCAGCCGGCACCTCACTCGACAGGAATTCCCGGATTTCCGCACGAAATGCCTCTTGTTCTTTAGTCAGAGCGAAATCCATACGATCTCCTTTTTTGGGTCTCTTGGGTCTCAAGGACTCAACGGACCCAACAGACTCAATGGACTCAACGGACCCAATAGACTCAAAGGACTCCCCTACCCTTCTTCCATCGCCTCATATTCGTCCGCTGGGGCGATCAAAACCTCCGAGTCCCGTGAGCAACTCAGGTGCAGGGCAAAGGGGCTGCTGTCATCAAACCGCTGAGCGATAATCCACATCTGTTCGATTTCAGGACTGACCTGGGGCAGAATTTCCAGCGTCTTCCGGGTCCGCTGGGCGTCAAAAAAGGCGAACGGCTCATCAAGAATCAGGCACTCCACACCACACAGCGAGGAGGTAATCAGGGCTTGCGACAGGGCGAGACGGATCGCCAGCATGACCTGATTATAGGTGCCTCCCGAAATTTCGTTCAGATCAACAAAATGCCCCTTTTCACTCGACCAGACCCGGACGTTGAGGTCGTTATCGATCTGCATGGTCTCGTAGCGCCCCTCAGTCAGCTGCGGCATGATTTTACTCACAACGTGCCGCATCTCCAGGTTAAACCGGCTGAGTAAACGACGGTGTGAACCGGCGAGGAGATGTTGCGCAACCCGCCGGACTTCAATGCTGTGGGTCTTGCCGTCAATATCCCGCTCGAACGCGGCGGCCTCCTGGTCCAACTGTCCTGCTTTATTGAGGCGGTGCTCTTCTTCGGTAATGGCCTGGTCCAGACGCTCCAGGTCTTGTTGTATGGCAGCCATGTGCGTCTCAACGGTCTGTATTTCTTCGGTGACCCGTCTGGTGAGAGCGTCCGCGTCCTCCCGGCAGGTGCGGCTCGCGGCCTCCAGCGGGGCCAGGAACGCTGCGAGTGCCTCGGCATCGAGCAGCGCCGCGCCGGGACCACTGACAAACCGGCGCAGGGCCTCTTTCAGTTGCGGATCGTCACAAGTGCCAAGCCTCGCCACCTCGGTTGCCAGGGATTGCTGGGGCAGGTCGTCCAGGCTTTGGATTTGGGCTTTGAGGGCTTCCTGGTCGGCCTGGAGGCGGGCGGCCTGCTGCCGCGCAGTCAGCATCCGCTCCGTCAGCATGAAAACCATAACCAGCAACACCAGGCTCAGGCCGCTGGAGACCGCGGCAACAAGAGAAAGCAGGCTGGTGTGTGTCACCTGGAGATGCAAGGCGTTGCCGAGCCACTGGCCGATGGCGTGGTCCGGCATATAGTTGAGAAACCAGAGCGCGCTCCAACTCATCAGCATCAACACCAGTGCGCCAAAAAAACCGATAACCGGGCCGGTCCGCTTCCCGCGTATGGCTTCCCCCTGACTGAGGAGGAGTGATCTCTGGTCGGGTAAGGAGCGGGCACGAGCGTCAACCTCAGCCGGCCGCTCGCCCTGTCCAGTCAGCCAGGCCAAGCGTTGGCGATACGCAGCTACGGCGTTCCGCACCGGGGTAAAAGCCTCAATGCGCGTGCGCAGGTCTGCACTCCAGGATTGGAGCGCCCCGGTCAGCCCTTGACCCGAACCGGATGCTGCCCCTTCACTCGCCGCGGCGACGTTTTGTGTGACCGTAGCGATGTTCTCCGCAGAGTGGAGCCACTGTTTCAAGCTGGTATCGAGAGTGGCCGGCATTGTCTTTTTCACCTGCTCAGCCATCTCTGCGGTGGCAGTGCGCAGACGGTCGAGCCCGGACTGACGGAGCCGCTTCTCTTGTGTTCGCTCAGCAAGGGCTGTGGTTTGCGCGTCCCGTTCCGTCTTCAAATTGGGCAACGCATCAGCCTGGATATTGAGTTCGCTGCGCTGCCGGCGAGCCTCGGCCAGGCCGCTGTGCAGCGGGGTGAGTTCTTCCTGAAGGGCGTGGATATCGGACTCACATTCAGTCGCCACCTGCTCAAAGGTTTCAACCCCGGCCAGCACCTTGGCGGTCTGGAGCAGCATGGACGGAGAGGCGATATTGCGCTGGGCTAAATAAAAGGAATCGATAAAGCGTTGATAGGTAAAACCACACAGTTGGGCCACATTCTCGTTCACCGCGGCGGCCCCACGGACAAGGGGCTCGTCTTCTCCTTCGCGGCGAAGCTGAGCCAGATGATTCCCGTCTGCGTCAAAAGAGCGGCTAATCAGATAGCGGTGTTTATCCTTGGCAAGAAAGCCCACGGAAACTGAAGCGCCAAACTCGCCCCACTTGATGTTTTTCTGGAAATCATCTTCAGCGTGAGAAAACGTCCGGCCAAACAGCGCCAGACACAGAATCTCGGCAATGGTCGTTTTGCCGGATTCATTGGCCCCGCTTATCCCGATCACTCCCTGCCGGGGGAGATTCGTCAGCTTCAGTTCCGCGTAGCGCAGCACATTTTTCGCGTGGACACTCGTAATGATCATGAAAGCTTCCTTGACTTTCGGCCGAGTTTCCGCAGGACGAGGGAGACGGCTTCGTGGTAGAGTGGCTCGTCAAAATCAGGCTGCTCGCCGCCCAGACGTTCGATTTCTGCCTGGCTATGCTGCTCAAATTCCGCTGCCAGGCTGGTCAGCCGAAATTCTTCTATCAGAGAGGGCTCTTTTGCTGGCCCCGGTTCTTCGGCTGGGTCACTGGGCCGCAATTCTCTGACCAGGGCGATCTCTTTTTTTATTGCCATGCCGTCCTCCCGTGCCTGTGTGGTTCGACCGAGGCCGTCCCATCATATACGGATAGGATAATAACGGCGACCACCCCGCGGTCCGACTTGGCAATACTCGACTCCTCAGATACGCTAGGGCATTAAAATGGCGGCTGAAGGAGGCACGCATGAGCAGCTATACCATCATTGACGTTGACACCCACGTAACAGAGACGCCGGACCTGTGGACCAGTCGGGTCCCGGACAAATTGAAAGACTCGGTTCCCCGCGTTGACTTCGACGCCAAGGGACGCCAGTGGTGGTTCCTCGGCGACCGGCGCATCGCCAATCCGGGCCTGACCGCCACCGCGGGTGTGGGCGATATGACCAACTGGCCCAAGTCGTATGACGAGATGCACCCAGGGGCCTTCGACGCCCAGGAGCGTCTCAAATACATGGATGACATGGGCATCTGGGCGATGGTCATGTATCCCAACGTCGGGGGGTTTGGCAGCCAGGAGTTTCTCCGCCTCGAAGACGCCGATCTCAAGATCACCTGTGTCAAGGTGTATAACGATTGGCAGACCGAGTGGGCCTCAGCCGATTCGCGCCGCCTGCTCCCGATCACCTCAACGCCGTTCTGGGATGTTGACGCTTCGGTTGAAGAAATCCGGCGCTGTCACGCCATGGGTCATAAGGGCATTCTCTTCACCGGAGACCCCCAGTCGCTCGGCCAACCCCTGCTGGGCGACCCGCACTGGAACCCCTTATGGGAAGTCGCCTGCGAGCTTGACCAGCCGATCAGCTTCCATATCGGCTCGGGCAATATGGATGGCGGCCTGCGGCGCGACAAGGTGAAAACCTACGGCAAGATGGCGGCCTTTGCGGAGCTGTCGGTTGATATCTTCATGCGCAACGGCATTCAGTTGAGCGACCTCATCATTTCGGGTGTCCTGGCCCGTTATCCCAGCATTAAATTTGTCTCGGTTGAGAGCGGCATCGGCTGGATTCCGTTTGCCCTCGAAGCCCTGGATTATCAATTCCTCGGCAACCGCGTCCCGGAAGAACGGCCCGACCTGGATATGCTGCCGTCCGAGTATTTTGCGCGGAATATCTACGCCTGCTACTGGTTCGAGCAGATTGCCCCGCGGCGGCTGATCGACAAGGTCGGGGCCGACCGGATCATGTTTGAAACCGACTTTCCCCACCCGACTTCGCTTTACGGCGACGAGGTTCATGAGCGGATCAAGAGCGGCCTGGACGACTGCGACGAAGAGGTCCGGCGTAAAATCCTGTGGGACAACGGACAAAAGCTGTACCGAGTCGAAGGTCCGACCGCAGCCGACGAAGCCAAGTTGAATGCCTGAACTTTCTCAGCGTCCCGCTCGCAAAGAGAACGGCCAAGGGCGTATACCCTTGGCCGTTTTCACTTGGGATGGACTCAACCGACTCAATGGACTCAATGGACTCAACCGACTCAATGGACTCAACCGACTCAATGGACTCAACCGCCGTGGAGGTCAGTATGGTGAATTTAGCCAGCGTTGGGCAACCGACGGGCCATGTGGAAGGGCCGTCAAAAGTCACCGGACAGGCCCGCTATACCGCGGATATTCGTCTACCCGGTTTGCTGTACGGCAAATGCCTGCGCAGCCCGTTTCCCCACGCGCGGATTGTCTCGATTGATACCGCACAGGCAAAAGCGCTGCCCGGCGTCCACGCGGTCATGACCGGAGCCGAGCTGCCGGACCGCCGTATTGGCCGCTTCTTTTTGGACAAGCCCGTCCTCGCCCGCGATGTGGTGCGTTTTGTGGGCGAGAAAGTCGTTGCGGTGGCGGCTGAGTCCATGGACATTGCCGAGGAAGCGCTCACGCGCATAGCGGTCGAGTATGAAGCTCTGCCAGCGGTCTTTGATCCGGTCGAGGCCATGCAGGCAGACGCGCCGCGTGTTCATGCCGACACCAGCACCTACACCCATCCTCCCGTGCCTGATTTTGTTCATCCGGGTGACGACCGTCTGTACCCAGACATTCCCAACGTGGTGTCACAGGTCTTTTACACTCACGGTGATATTGAAGCCGGCTTTGCCCAGGCCACCCGCGAGTTCACCCATACGTTTACCATTCCCCCGGTTCATCAGGGTTATATTGAACCCCATGCCAGCGTCGTCCAGATTGAGCCGGACGGCAAAGTCAATCTGTGGATATCCAATAAAACCCCCTTTGTGGCTCGGGGCCAGTTTGCTGCTGCGCTCGGTGTGAGCGAGGACCGGGTGTGCGTCAACACCGCGCCCATTGGCGGTGATTTTGGCGGCAAGGGTTCGTTAATGGATAGCGTTGTGTGTTATCACCTGGCCGCGGCCGCAGGCCGGCCGGTCAAAATGGTCATGAGCTATACCGAAGAGCTGTTGGCCGGCAATCCGCGTCATCCCGCGATCATTACGCTCCGGACCGGCGTGGACGATAACGGCCGGATTGTTGCCCGCAAGGCCAGGCTGGTTTTCAGTTGCGGGGCCTATAGCGCCTTCACGCCCCTGCATACCGTGCACGGCAGTGTCCATGCCGCGGGTCCGTATCGGATGCCCAATGTCGAGATCGAAGTCTTGCGGGTCTATACCAACACCGTGCCCGCCGGGCATATGCGCGCGCCGGGCGCACCCCAGATCGTTTTTGGAGTGGAGAGCCATATGGACCTCATGGCCCGGGAACTGGGGCTTGATCCCCTGGAGTTTCGGCTCCGCAATACGTTAGTCGAAGGCGATGCTGCCCCGCTGGGCGAAAAATGGAAGAAGATCCGCTGTAAAGAGACCCTGGAGGCCGCGGCCAAGGAAGCCAAGTGGGGCACGGCAAAGGCGGCCAATATCGGGCGTGGCATCGGCATGTATGACCGCGAGCCGGGCGCGTTTGGGCCATCGAGCGCCACCTTGAGCATCGCCGCCGACGCTACGCTGACCCTCATGACGGGCGCGGCTGATACGGGGACCGGCTCGTATACGGTTCTCCAGCAGGTCGTGGCCGAAGAGTTACAGCTCCCTTTGGAATCCGTCCGGGTCGTACAGGGCAGCACCGACGCCGCCTCTTGGGAAGTGGGCGCCGGGGGAAGCCGGCTGACGCATATGGCCGGTCAGGCGACCCTTGCCGCTGTCCGCAAATTAAAGGAAGGGCTGACCGCCTTTGCCGCCCGGCACATGGAAAGTCCGCAGGAACAGGTCACGTATCGGGCGGGTGAGTTTGTGAATACGAACGGACAGCGCCTTGCGCTCCCCACGCTGATGGCCGCCCTCGCCGACCCTTCGACTCGGCTCAGGACAGGCCGGGAAGCGCTGCCGCTCCGCTATACCGGAGAATATGTGGCCGAAGACCCCGTTGATGTGACCTCGTTCTGCGCCCAGATAGCCGAAGTCGAGGTTGACCCGGCCACCGGCCAGGTGAGCCTGAAGAAACTCACAACCGCGCACGATGTCGGCACAGTGCTCAATCCGCTCACCCACCAGGGACAAGTTGAAGGTGGGGTGGTCCAAGGGGTCGGCCACGCGCTGACCGAACATCTGATTGTGCAGGACGGAGCCGTGACGAATGTCCATCTGGGTGACTATAAACTGCCAACCAGCATGGATATTCCGGAGCTGAAAACCGTTCTGGTCGAAAGCGACGCCGGCCCGGCACCGTACGCCGGCAAAGCCATTGGCGAGCACAGTAATGTGGCCGTACCGGCGGCGGTGGCAAACGCCGTCTTTGACGCGGTAGGGGTTCGTCTGATGGATTTACCCGTGACCGCAGAGAAAGTGTATGCGGCCCTCCGAGAGAAAAACATCATCGCCGAGAGCGATGAGTAGAGGAAACACATGAAATCCATTCAACTCCGAGTCAACGGCCAAGCCGTTGAGCGAGACATTCCTGATAACACCCTGCTCATCGACTTATTACGCAACGGTCTTGATCTCACGGGGACCAAAGAAGGCTGTAGCGTAGGCGTGTGCGGGGCGTGTACCGTCCTGCTTGACGGTCAGCCCGTCAGTTCCTGTTTGACGCTCGCGGTCACCGCAGACGGCTGTGCAGTCACCACTATCGAAGGACTGGCTGAGGGCGACAGACTCCATCCGCTCCAAAAGGCGTTTATCGACTATGGCGGCTTTCAGTGCGGCATTTGTACGCCGGGTCAGATCATGGCGGCCAAGGCTTTATTGGATGAAAACCCGCATCCGTCAAAAGACGAGATTCAAAGCTGGATGATGGGCAATCTGTGCCGCTGTACCGGCTATTACAAAATCATCGCATCGGTCCAGGCCGTGGCGGACGGAAAGATCAGGCCATGATTGCCTTTGAATATGTCGAACCGGAAAGCCTCGAAGAAGTATTAGCCCTGCTTGAACGGCACGGCGAGGACGCCAAGGTCCTGGCCGGCGGAACCGGGCTGGTCAACCTGATGAAGCAGCGTCTGGTTCAGCCGGCCTATCTGATCGGTCTCCGCCAACTGGCCCGCAGCCCGGGACTGGCTGAGATTCGGCCCAACGCCGGCCTCACGATTGGGGCGCTGTGTTCGCACCGGACCATAGAAACCTCAGCCCTGATTCGGCAGCGTCTTCCCCTTTTGGCTACGACCTTTCAGCAGGTGGCCAGCGTCCGTATTCGGACGGCTGCCACCATTGGCGGTTCGTTGGCCCATGCCGACCCAAACCAGGACCCACCTCCCGCGTTGCTCGTCCTGGACGCACGGCTTCGAGTCCAATCGCGCCACGGCGCGCGGGAAATTGAGTTGAGCGATTTTTTTGTTGATTATTATGAAACCGCGCTCGAACCCGAAGAACTCATCACCACCGTTATCATCCCGCCCCAACCTGCCGGCGCGGGGACTGCCTTCCTGAAATTCCTGCCCCAGACACACGACGATTATGCAACCATTGCCGTCGCCGCACGAATCTCCCTGGACAGCGACACGATTGCTCAGGCCCGGGTCGCCCTGGGCGCCGCCGCCGCAACCCCACTCCGGGCACGGGCAGTTGAAACCGCCCTCCACGGCCAGCCGCCAACCCCTCCGGTTATTCGTGACGCAGCCGCTCTTGTTGCGGAAGAAGTTGACCCCCTGGCCGACTTTCGCGGCTCAGCGGAATACAAGCGCGACATGGCCGTCGTCTTTACCCAGCGGGCCATCGAACAGGCAGTCACACACGCTCAGGAAGCGGGAGGGAGCGGATGAATTTCGAGCATAGCTGTACGGTCCCGGTTGCGCGCGCAACCCTGTGGAATTTTCTCATGGATGTTCCGCAGATGGCGACCTGTGTACCTGGGGTGAGTGAGGTTGTCGCCACCGGTGAGGATCAGTATGCGGGCCGGATGAAAGTGACATTCGGCCCTATTCGACTCAGCCTACAGGGCGAGTTGAGCATACAGGAACTCGATCAAACAAATTGGCGTGCGGTTGGCAGAGCGGAAGCCAACGACCGCCGTGTTGGCGGCGGCGTCCATATCAGTGCCGAGCTGACTTTAGTCGAACAGGCAGAGGCGCACACCCGACTGTCTATCCGGACCGAAGCCCGGCTGATGGGCAAACTGGGCGAGTTCGGCCAGCCCGTCATTCGGAAAAAGGCGGATAAAATCGTGGCTGAGTTCGCCCGGAACGTTGCCAAACGTTTCTCGGTGTAAGAGCCACGGAGTGAAGTAGAACGCGAGGTTTCGCCATGTCCCATCTCTTTAGCGTGCTCGGACTCTTACTCTTCTCCGGCGTGGCCCAGGCAGCTATACTGGAGAACCCCGGCTCCAATCAACTGTACTCTGGCATTGGCGTCATCTCGGGTTGGAAGTGTCGAGCCAACGGCCTCCTCACCGTCCGCTTCAACGATGGACACAGCATTCCCCTGGTGTACGGTAGCGGGCGGGCGGATGTCCGCGACGCTGGGGCCTGTGCCAGTGCGAATGTCGGCTTTATCGCCCTCTGGAACTGGGCAAACCTCGGCGACGGGTCCCACACCGCGGTCGCCTATGACAATGGCGTGGAATTCGCCCGCAGTACATTCCAGGTCGGGACGACCGGAGAAGAGTTTCTGCGCGAAGCCAGCGCTCAAGTGTGGGTGGAAGATTTCCCAGCACCGGGTGAACGGACCCGCTTTGTGTGGAATCAGAACACGCAACATCTTGAGTTAGCAGAAGTGAGCGGGTCGGCACTTGTGGACGGAGGAGAGTGCAATCTTGAAACAGTTCAGATGCTCATTGACAATGAAGCGGACGTGCCCGCGCTAGACCGGTGGGACCACATGTCCATACAGATGCTTCGCCTTCAACCGGAAGCAGACTACGTAGCCGCCTGGTGTACCGCTCAAGGCGGGCGAGAGGAAGTCCGCTTGTCAGATGGGACGCGGGCAGACTGCGTACTGCCGAGGTATGCGGTCGAGGCGGACTTTGCGAATAAGTGGTATGAAGGGGTCGGCCAGGCCGCCCACTACGCCCAACTCCTCCAGAAACGTCCTGGCGTGCTACTTATTCTCGAACACTCTGACGATTGTCGGTATCTCACCCGGATGTGTGATACGCTGACGGGCGTCCGCGTCCGAGAGCAACCGATCAGGGTCTGGACGACGGGGCCGGTCTCGTGCCTGCTTCGCGAGTAGACACTATTTGCTACAGGAACAAATAAATGGGACGTCCTGCCCTTTTCGTGCCATTTATGAGATTCTCACTACATTTTTATCCGTTCGTTCTCCGGGTCGTATAAAGGACGCAACGAAGCCCGAGCCGGAATACGCCTGCCTGCGACTTCTATTTCATAGCGACCGGACTGGATATATGCGGGTGTCACGCCATCCGCACGGTTGACATACCCCAGTCCAATGGCCGCGCCCAGGGTATGGCCGAACATCCCGGAGGTAATAAAGCCGACAATTTCGTTGTCCCGCCAGATGGGTTCGTTGTGATAGAGCAATGCCTCCGGGTCTTCCAACACAAACTGGACCAGCCGCTTTTTGACACCTGTACGTTTTTGCTCCAGCAGGACTTCCCGGCCCAAGAGGTGGTCTTTATTCAGCCGAACGGCAAACCCCAGCCCGGCTTCGAGCGGTGTTTCCTCATCGGTCACGTCATGGCCCCAGTGGCGATAGCCTTTTTCCATGCGCAAGGAATTGAGGGCGTGATAACCGCAGTGTTGGAGCGACAGCGCCTGACCGGCCTGCGTCAGCGCGTCGTAGACCGCAAGAGTACATTCAGTCGGGATATGCAGCTCCCAACCCAGTTCACCCACATAGGTAATACGGATAGCGCGCAGCCTGGCATCGGCAAAGTCGATCTCCCGCGCGCTGGCAAACGGGAAGGCTTGATTGGAGAGGTCCGCATCGGTCAAGCTGCTCAAGAGCGTC
This sequence comes from uncultured Binatia bacterium (SeqCode), assembly GCA_965232605.1. Taxonomy (GTDB): domain Bacteria; phylum Desulfobacterota; class Binatia; order Bin18; family Bin18; genus Bin18. Next base: position 131,006 of record CBDDQA010000003.1, read on the forward strand.
CGAGCATTCGGACCCATGACACCGAGCACCGCGTAGGCCGAGGTCACGTCGGTCAGAAAGGCGTATTCGTCCGCGGCAATATGCGACTGTATGTAGGAAAAGGTTTTTGTCTGCGTCGCTGCGGCATCCACGATGTAGAAACAGTCCGGCGCAAGGCGGGTGACGGTCACGTCGGCCTCGGTGCCGCCCCGCTCGTTCAACATCTGGGTATAGACCACCTTCCCCGGCGCAACGTCAATCTGGTTCCCGCACAGGCGATTCAGCACGCTGAGCGCATCCCGCCCCTGGAGAAGAAACTTGCTGAAAGAGGTCTGGTCGAACAGACCGACATTCTCGCGCACGGCCCGATGCTCAGCCGCGGAATAGGCAAACCAGTTCTGTTTGCCATAGGAATACTGATAGACGGGTTCCACACCCGGAGGAGCAAACCAGTTGGCCCGCTCCCAGCCGGCGGCTTCCCCGAAACACGCCCCCTGAGCGGCCAGCCGGTCGTGCAGGGGCGACAGGCGCACGTTGCGGCTGGTTGCATACTGCCGGAACGGCCAGTGCATATCGTATAACAGGCCCAGGGTTTCCGAGACCCGCTTTTCCAGATAGCGACGGTTGTTCTGGAAGGGCCGGTTGCGTCGAATATCAACGTCCCACAGATCCATGGGCGGATAGCCGTGCGCAATCCATTCGGCCAAAACCTTCCCGGCCCCGCCGGAAGACTGAATGCCGATAGAGTTAAAGCCGGCGGCGACATAGAAATTCTTGAGCTCGGGCGCTTCGCCCAAATGATAGCGGTCGTCCGGGGTGAAGCTTTCGGGCCCGTTGAGAAACAGCTTGATCCCCGCGGTCTCCAACGCCGGCAGACGGTGCATCGCCTGCTTGAACACATCCTCAAGATGGTCCCAGTCTTCACCAAAGGTGCCAAATGCAAAGTCTTCGGGAATGGCCTCGCCTCCCCTACCCCAGGGCTTGGCCTGGAGTTCAAAGAAACCGGCCAGCACACAGCCGACTTCTTCCTTGAAATACGTCGCGCTGCCGGGGTCGCGCAGCGTCGGCAACCCCGAGGCCAGACCGGCAATCGGCTCGGTCACCACATAAAAATGTTCCGCGGCGTGCAGAGGAATGCTGACCCCGGCCAGGCAACCGACCTGCCGCGCCCACATGCCGGCACAGTTGACGACATATTCGGAGTGGATGTCGCCGTACTCTGTGGCAACTCCGCTGGCTCTGCCATCTTTTTGGTGAATGCCGCTCACCGTCACATTCTCGAATATCCGGGCGCCGTACATTTTAGCGCCCTTGGCATAGGCCTGGGTCGTATCGGTTGGGTTCGTCTGCCCATCACCCGGTAAATACACCCCGCCCACCAGGTCTTTTGCATTCATGAGCGGCCACAGCTCGGCCGCCTCCCGCGGGCCGATCACTTCCACCTCAAGTCCAAAGCATTTGGCCATGGACGCGCCGCGCTTCAGCTCCTCAAAACGCTCGGTATTATTGGCAATGGCCAGGGAGCCGGTTTGCTTAAAGCCGGTGGCCTGTCCGGTTTCGGCTTCAAGTTCCTGTAAGAGTGTCGTCGTATATTGGGCGAGTCTGGTCAGATTCTGGGTGGCCCGTAATTGTCCCACCAGGCCAGCCGCATGCCAGGTCGTGCCGCTGGTCAGGCTTTTGCGTTCGAGCAAGACCACATCGGTCAGGCCAAGTTTACAGAGGTGGTAGGCCACACTGCAACCAATGATGCCACCGCCAATAATGACAACCTGCGCGTGCGAAGGAAGATGAACCATACGACTCTCCTTTGGACGACCGACCGGGCGGCCCTGCATCCGCATGATGCACGATAGGAGCCTGGAGGGGAAGGCGCCCATTCGACGTATGCCGCCGATTATCCTGCCCAGGGCCGGTCCGACCGGCACCCACCGGGAGTTGCCCCTACAAGACACATTCCCTCTCCCCTGGAGGGAGAGGGCTAGGGTGAGGGGGTCAGGGGGCGGCGCTCGGGCCGTAGGGCCTAATTCAGCAATCGCCCCGACACGGCCAGCAGGTGGTGCGTAGGACGCACCCTACGGACTCAATCTTTACGTCTAATAATTTTTCTTCTGTCAAATCTACCCCAAAATTTTCGCTTATTTCCGAAAAAAAACCCGAAAAATACCCAAAATTGGGGAGGAAATCGGAGCGGAAGGTGTGGTAGTCGCCACACTATCTTTATTCTGAGGGGGGATTGTGTATGTCCATCTTGCTGCGTCCGTGCTGTCGTATTCCGGTTTTCATGCTGCTGAAGCGAGGCGATAGTCGGTGTGGCGGGCGGAGGCCCCGACCCGTGGCGAGCAGGGGCCTGGTGGGGACAGTCCTGAGCAGCCTCCTGCTCGGGCTGGCGCTTTTGGGCCAGCCGTCTGCCGTGTCGGCGCAGACCTGCGCCGAGAGCAGCACCGCAGTGAACAACCGGGGGTCGGCTCTGGCCGGCGACTGCACTACCCTGCTGGGCCTCAAGGACACGCTACGCGGCACCGCCAGCCTGAACTGGGCGACCACACTCAATATGGACGATTGGGAGGGCATTACCGTGTCGGGCACGCCAGCGCGTGTGACACAATTGAGCCTCTCATATAAGCTGACCGGCAGCCTGCCCACGACCCTGAACAACCTGACCGGCCTCACGTGGCTGCGCCTCACCTACAACCGACTGACCGGCAGTATCCCCGACCTGAGCGCCCTGACCAGCCTCACCAACCTGATCCTCACCAGCAACCGACTGAGCGGCAGTATCCCCGACCTGAGCGCCCTGACCAGCCTCACCAACCTGATCCTCACCTACAACCGACTGACCGGCAGTATCCCCGACCTGAGCGCCCTGACCAGCCTCACGCAGGTGGCGCTCAACAACAACCAACTGAGCGGCAGTATCCCCGACCTGAGCGCCCTGACCAAGCTCGTGTACCTGTTCCTCGACAACAACCAACTGAGCGGCAGTATCCCCGACCTGAGCGCCCTGACCGAGCTTCTTTGGCTGAAGCTCAACAACAACCAACTGAGCGGCAGTATCCCCGACCTGAGTGCCCTGACCAGCCTCACGCAGGTGGCGCTCAACAACAACCAACTGAGCGGCAGCATCCCTGACCTGAGCGCCCTGACCAAGCTCAATTGGCTGGACCTCCACAACAACCACCTGAGCGGCAGTATCCCCGCTACTCTGAACAGCCTGACCAGCCTCACCGCCCTGCGCCTCTACAACAACCAACTGACCGGCAGCATCCCCAACCTGAGCGCCCTGACCAAGCTCTGGACCCTGAACCTCTACAACAACCAACTGACCGGCAGCCTCCCCGCTACTCTGAGCAACCTGACCAGCCTCAGACACCTGCGCCTCCACAACAACCAACTGAGCGGCAGTATCCCCAACCTGAGCGCCCTGACCAAGCTCAATTGGCTGGACCTCCACAACAACCACCTGAGCGGCAGTATCCCCGCCCTGAACGCCCTGACCAGCCTCCGCTACCTGGACCTCCACAACAACCACCTGAGCGGCAGTATCCCCGCCCTGAGCGCCCTGACCAGCCTCTATTGGCTGGACCTGAGCGATAACAACTTCACTGCTGGGGCGATACCGTCCTGGATAAGCAGCCGGACCACTTGGAGTACGCTCGGCCTCCGCAACACGAATCGGACCGGGACCTTCCCAGATTTGAGCGGCTATAGCAATCTGACCCACCTGGACCTGAGCGACAACAACTTTACTGCTGGGGCGTTCCCAACGTTGTCCAGCAATGTCAGCAGCCGCTTGACCCATCTGAATCTCCGCAACACCAACCGCACCGGGACCTTCCCAACGTTAAGCAGCTACAACAGGCTCACGCACCTTGATCTCAGCGACAACAACTTCACCGCCGGCGCGCTCCCCACCTTCCACAGCAATGTCAGCAGCACCCTGACCCATCTCCTGCTCCGCAAGACCAACCGCACCGGCGCCATCCCCACGACCCTCGGCAGTCTGAGCCAGCTCCGGGTCCTCGACCTGTCCGAGAACAGCCTGACGGGCGCTATCCCGTCCGCGCTCAGCAGCCTCAGCCAGTTGACCCATCTGTACCTGAACAACAACCCGTTGACCGGCCGGCTGCCCCCCGGCTTACACCGCGCCGGCCTGACCGTGCGACTCGGGAGCACCACCAGCGCGCCGGCCTTCGCCGGCAACGCCTCCATCGCCAACCAGAGCCTCATCCAGAACCGCACCATGCGCACGGTGCAGCTACCCGTGGCCACGGGCGGCAACGGAGCCCTCACCTACACCATCACGCCCACGCTGCCGCCGGGGCTCCGCTTCGATGCCGCCACCCACCTGCTCTCGGGCACGCCAACGGCGACTTCAACGCAAGCGACCTACACCTACACGGTGTCCGACAGTGACGCCGACACCGCCTCGACCGACGAGGACGCGCTGACCTTCACCCTCGCAGTGCTCGGCCCCACCACGCTCAAGGTCTATCACGAAGTAGAAGACGGCTCTCTGCGCAAGGACGGAGTCCGGACCTTCAATCTCGACTACCTGTTCAACGGGCCGAGCGCCACGACCTACACCGTCACCTCCTCAGACGCCACGGTGGCGACCGCGACCGTGTCCAGTTCGACCCTGACCCTCACCGGCCTCAAGCCCGGCGCTGCCACAATCACCGTGACCGCGACGGCCAGCGGCTCGTCGGTCAGCCAGTCCTTCGACCTGGAAATATATGGCCAGAACAGCACGCCGGTCTGGAGTACGGTCCCGGCCACGACGGTCCAGACCGGCACGACCGTAACCGTGGACCTCGAAGACTACGCCAGCGACCCCGAAGGCACGCTGCTGTCCTACACCGCCACCTCGGGCGACACCACCAAGGCGACCGTGGCGATAGCACAGACCTCGAAGCTGACCCTCACCGCAGTGGCCGCTGGAACGGCCACCATCACCGTGACCGCCAGCGACGGCTCCTTCACAGCCACCACCACCTTCGACGTGACGGTGGCGTCGGCCAACGCCGTACCGGCGTTCGCGTCCGGCACCACCATCGCCACCCAGTCCCTTGTCCGATATGTGGCGATGCCCACGCTGACGCTGCCGGCGGCCTCCGGCGGCAACGGCCCGCTCAGCTACTCACTGTCCCCGCTGCCCGCCGGCCTGGTCTTCGACGCCGAGAAACGGACGATTTCCGGCGCACCGACGGCCACCGCGACCAGCGCGACCTACACCTACACGGTCGCCGATGCGGACAACACCACGGGCAGCGGCGACGAAGACACGCTGACCTTCAGCCTCGCCGTGGCCGCGGCGAACGAGACCGCGCCGACCGTGACCGCGGTCAGCTATCACACCTGGGCGGACGCGCACGACCCGTCCGCGACATCCCTCACCGGCCCGCACCCCTACGGCACGGCCCTGTTCGTGCGCTTGACCTTCAGCAAGGCAATGACGTTCACACCGGACTGGGGCGACGACGCGCGCCCGGCGTTCGCCCGGGTGGTGAATGGCAAGGTGGGGCCACGGCTCAAGGTCCTGGAGCGCATCAACGCGGGCGGCGTGGAGTTGCCGGGCCAGTGCGCGCCGTTCTATCCGCACCTCGACGCGCACACCGTGTTCACCTGCATGGTCACGGAGCCGGCCTGGCATCTGCACGGCTTCGGCAATCCGCCCGCCAAGGACTTCCCGTTCACCATCGCTGTGCTGACCGACTCAACAGACCTGGGCGGCGTGGCGCTGGCCAGCACCCACCTCCCCACCGCCATCACTATCGACCCCTCGGGACCGACCGTGACCAGCGCCGGCTACTACAGCAACGAGGCGGCCACTACGGCCATCTCGGGCACGCTAGACGAGGACAACCCGGTCTACACCAAGATCGTCTTCAGCGAGAACGTCGCGCACCAGGCCGCCACCGACACCAGCGCCCGCCCGCACTTCAGCTACTCCATCGGCGATGACACCACCGGCACGCAGTTCGCGGTCGTCGCCACGACTGAGACGCTGGACAGCGGCGAGTGCAAGCCCACGGCAGCGCCCCCGACCACGACCTACGTCTGCCTGTACACGGTGCAGGACGGCGACACCGGCAGCTTCGACTTCGTGGTGGCGGCCACCGCCAGCCGCGCCGGCGACCTCGTGCCGCTGACGACGGATGTGGCCGGCAACGCGCTCAACGCCACCGTGTACAAGAACCCGCAGGGGGCGAAGTACTCGACCAGCATGGCGCTGTCCAATGGTCTCAACCTCAACGGCCTGCTCCTGCACAGCCTCTGGGTCGGCATGTCGCCGGTGGAGCCGTCACCGGCCCCGCCGTCGTCCGCGCCGGCCCCGGTGGAGCCGTCGCCGCCCTTCTCGTCCTCCCCACCGTCACCGGTCTCTGCCCTGCCGGAGCCCGTGCCGGCCCCGGTGGGCCGTCTGGAGAACCCGAGCGCCGAGGCGTTTCAGAGCGGCCTGGGCCTCCTGTCCGGCTGGGTGTGTGAGGCCGACCAGGTGACCCTCGTGCTTAATCCGGGCACAGCCACGGCCCAAACCCTGAAAGCCGCCTACGGCACAGAGCGGGGAGACACGGCCTCCATGTGTGGGGACACCAACAACGGCTTTGGCTTGCTGTTCAACTGGAATCTGCTGGGCGATGGCTCGCATACCATCGTCGCCCAGGCCGACGGCGAAGAGTTTGGCCGGGCGACCGTGACCGTGACGACGCTGGGCGAGGAGTTCGTGCGGGAAGCGGAAGGAGAGTGCACGGTGGCGGACTTTCCCGAGACGGGCGAGACAACCCGCCTGGTGTGGCAGGCAGCGCAGCAGAACTTTGTGATTGCCTCGGGGAATCCCCCGACCGGGGCGGTGCAGGCCGGGACAGAAGGCGTGGGGCGGTTGGAGAACCCGAGCGTCAACTCGTTTCAGAGCGGTATCGGGATCATCTCGGGCTGGGTGTGTGAGGCCGATCGGGTGGAAGTGCGGCTCAACGGCCAGACCATCACGGCGGCCTACGGCACCGAGCGGACGGATACGACCGCGGCGTGCGGGGACACGGACACCGGCTTTGGCTTGTTGTTCAACTGGAACCTGCTGGGCGATGGCGAGCACGCGGTTGAGGCGGTGGCGGACGGGGTGGTCTTCGGGCGGACGCGGGTGCGGGTGACGACGCTGGGGGCGGAGTTCGTGCGGGGCGTGGCGGGCCGGTGCACGGCGGAGGGGTTTCCGAGTGCGAGCGAAGCGGTGACGCTGGAGTGGCAGGAGAGCCGGCAGAACTTTGGGATCACCGAGGTGCGGTAGGGGCAAATTCAGGAATCGCCCCTACATGGGGCCGGCCCCCTCACCCCCGCATCAAGTGCGGGGCCGGCCCCCTCTCCCTAGCCCTCTCCCTCCAGGGGAGAGGGAAAAAAGGAGCCCCTCTCCCACGTATGCTGCGGATGAGCAAAGGGGGGAGGCAATACCGCGTCACTCCCGCGCAAGCGGGAGTCCAGCTTTGTCGAGCAGGAAGCCAAGGCCAAAGAATCGTCACTCCCGCGCAAGCGGGAGTCCAGGGCCTCTCTCCGCGGTATCGCCGATATACATTCCGTCATTCCCACGTAAGCGGGAGTCCAGCTTTGTCGAGCAGGAAGCCAAGGCCAAAGAATCGTCACTCCCGCGCAAGCGGGAGTCCAGGGCGGTAGCGGGCGCAACGCGCTGGCCCCGCCGCTGCTTCTGGAGCCACTGGATTCCGGGTCACGCCCGGCATGACGCCGGGGGGCGGAGGACCGGCGCTTTTCAAGGAAGGTGCAGCACACGTCAGGGGAGAGGGAATGCTTGTTGTGGGGGCAACCCCTTGTGGTTGCCCGGCCGCCGGTCTGACCCCGGGCCCTGGCGACGAATTGCAGGAACAATCACAGGCACAGCCATAGCCTTGGTCCGTTACCTTGCCCCGTAGGTTCACCCCAGCAGCACCATCGCTATGCCGCTCAGCACGAGGACGATACCGGGAAGCTGACGCCAGACTTCTTGTTCACGCCACAGCAGGAGTGCCAACCCAATCGCCGCGACGGCTTCAATTTGGGCAACGGCCTTGGCGTAGACTACCAGGGTCAACGAGTATGACCAAAAGGCACAGATGCTACCGCCGAAGCTCGTCGCCCCAATAAGCGCCATCCGACGCCAGTGGGTTGTAATATCCTGCAATTCCTCGCGCTTCAGCCACCACAGCCAGGCCGTCAGCATCCCAACCTCCATCCAGGTGGTATGAAATACGGCGTGAACAGCAGCCTCGAAGCGACTTGTTCCAAAGTGGGGGTTTAAGGTGGCAAACTCCGTGGTCGCTGCCTTCAATAGAAAACTGGCGAGCACCAGAAAGACGGCGCACCCCAGAGCGAGTAAGGCCCCCAGGTCAAAGTGCAAGGCTCGACGCAGACCCGCCGGCCCGCCCTCTTTGCCGAGATTCATCAGCATCACACCCAGGCTGGAAGCGGTAATACCGACCCAACCGAAGGCTGACGGATATTCTGCAAAAAACATGAGGCCGCACAAAGCGGTGAAGAGCACTTCCAGTTTGTGCAAGACAATAGCCTGCGCAAAATTGGTATGCTGAAAGGCAGAGACCAGGGCGATATTGGCAAGAATCTGGGTAACCCCCGTCAAAAAGCAATACCCATAGAATGCGAACGACAACTGCGGTACGCCACTCGCGGCCATCAGCATGAGCACCGCGGGGCCTGAGAAAGGCAAATTAAACGCAAAGCGGGCCCAACTGATAAGGACGGGAGACACTCGGCCGGACAGGGTCCGTGCCAGCGCGTTCCGCAGCGTCAGGAAGACGCCGGCGGCAAGGGAAATTTCAACCCAGGTCACAGTGGGATGCCGTTAGCGATCAATGCGGCCCAGGCTCCGGTGCGGGGCGACGGTGTTCCGGTGTCATTCCTGCGGCTGCTCTGCCGTTGCAGACGGGCTATCACCCTCCGTGGGTATTGCCGCGGGAGAGGCTTGGGATTCTTCAGCCGCCGCCTCTTCAGCCATTTCCTCTTCGGCCACAATGGCCGTGACCGGCGCAAGGATAGCCACGGTTTCAAACAAATTCATGATGTGGCGCGTATTAGCCCCTAAATCTACCACGCCGACGCGTGAGGCGGAGCGCGCGAAGAGCGTACTCCGCTCCCCCCCCTCAGCCTCGACCCAGATGGTGACATCATCCTTGAATTTGATGACTCTCGTCGTCACGACGGCTTCTATTTTCCGCGCCTCAGGCTCAACCGTACTTAACTCCCAGTGGAGCGCCGCGGCGGCCCGACGGGTAACATCAAACATCAAAGCCGCGGGGGCCGCATAGCTGCGTGGCCGGAGTTCGGGAAAGGCCGAGTCTGACGTGGTTTCCGCCACATTCGTTGTCAGATAGGTCATCAGCCGCGTCATCATTCCTGGGGGATCACTCCACGGCAGATCGTTGGAAATCAGCCCGGCGGCCAAGAGGGACGCCCACACCACAGCCAGAAAAAAAACAACCTGCAAGAGTCCGCTCACAAATCGCATAACCCTCTCCCCTCAGGCATGCCTCATCACATCAATCACCATCCATCCTGCATAACCAGGGGTCGTAACGCTTCCCAATTTGTGACCGGCAAGGAACAGGCAAAATTATGGCAGACATAGGCAGTCAGTTGCTTATCGGTCTGCGTCTTGCCTTCGAGCAAACTCGGGACACCCTGCTGCGGTGGGCGTGCAGGGTCAAAACACAACAGCGTCTTGTTCGGAATGAAATTCCCATGAATGTTGCGCAGCAGCGTTGTGGTTTCAGGAGCGGCCAGGTCTCCCAGGAGCACGATTTCCCTGGGTCGGCGCAGGTAGAAATCCAGCCCGCACAGCATATTGCTGAAGCCGAAGGGGTTTTGCTCCAGAGCGTCGTAGAACAGCCGGAAGATCGTTTCGGCTCTGGTCAGATAGTCTTGCCGCTCAGTGGCGTAATAGAGGCGCAGCAGAACAGAGGCGGCCACGGAATTCCCCGACGGAACAGAGCCGTCAAAAGCGGACTTTGGGCGGCTGATCAGCGCTTCGTGGTCTGAGCTGGTAAAAAAGAAGCCTCCCTCCTGTGCGTCCCAGAAACGGTCCAGCAGCACATCGGTCAAGGCCGCTGCCTCGTCCAGGTAGTGCGGTTCAAAGGTCGCTTCGTACACGTCGAGCAGGGCCGCGCTGAAACAGGCGTAGTCGTCGAGATAGGCGTTGAATCTGGCTTGTCCGTCCTTGTAACTGCGCAGCAAGCGGCCCTCATGAGATAAGGCAGTCTGAATAAAACGGATCCCGCGCCGTGCGACTTCAAGATAGCCGGGCTTGCCCAGGACCTTATACGCCTCGGCAAAGGCCGAGATCATGAGGCCGTTCCAACTGGTCAGAATTTTCTCATCCCGGCCGGGTTTCACCCGCTGTTCACGGACGGCGAAGAGCGTGTCTTTGGCCTGGCCGATCAACTGCTTGACGTCATCCACCTCACGCCGGAAGAGCCGCGCCAGTTGGTCCAGTTCCAGCGTGGGATGCAGGATGTTCTTATGCTCGAAATTTCCGACATCCGTGACATCGTAATAACGACAGAATATCTCCCCCACCTCGTCGCCCAGTATCCGCATCACTTCGTCCTGGTCCCAGACAAAGAACTTGCCTTCCACGCCTTCCGAGTCGGCGTCCTGGGTTGAATAAAATCCGCCCTCCGGGCTGACCATCTCCCGCTCGACATAGGCTAATAAGTCCTCCACAAGCTGCCGAAAGAGGGGCTCTCCGCTGACCTGATAGCCCTCAAGATAGAGCCGGGCCAGCAGCGCGTTGTCGTACAGCATCTTCTCAAAATGGGGCACCAGCCAGCGCTCATCGACCGAATAGCGGTGAAAGCCTCCGCCGAGATGGTCGTACATGCCACCCTGCGACATTTTGCGGAGCGTATGCGTGGTCATGTCCAGGTAGCGCTGATTGCCGGTTGCGTGGGCGTAGCGCAAAAACAGGGAAAAAACGGAGGTGTTCGGGAATTTGGGAGCCTGCCCTATGCCGCCGTGGGTCTCATCATAGTGCTGGGCCAGTCCTTCGACCGCTTTCTCCAGCGCCGACACCTCAAGCGGCCGGGTCGTTGCTTCACGCCGGGCCAGTTGTTCGAGCCGGGACAGAATCTCGGCGGTCGATTTGGTGACATCCTCGGGTTTTTCCCGATAGGCCTGGGCAATGCCGGCCAGGACGCGCGGAAACGCGGGGAGGTTATGGCGGTCCTCAGGCGGAAAATAGGTGCCGCCATAGAACGGCTTGCCATCCGGGGTGAGAAACACCGTCATCGGCCAGCCGCCGCGGCCGGTCAGCATCTGCACCGCATTCATATAGATTTCATCAACATCCGGCCGTTCTTCCCGGTCAACCTTGACGTTGACGAACAGCTTATTCATCAGGTCGGCAATGTGTTCGTTCTCAAAGGACTCGTGGGCCATGACGTGGCACCAGTGGCAGGCTGAATAGCCGACGCTCAGCAGAATCGGTTTGTCTTCAGCCTGGGCCTTGGCGAAAGCCGCTGCGCCCCACGGATACCAGTCCACCGGGTTGTGGGCATGTTGGAGCAGATAAGGGCTGGTCTCCGTCGCCAAACGGTTCGTGAATTTTTCCGGCATGCCGACCTGTCGCTTTTTACTCCCTCTCCCCACTAAATATGATAAATGCGCTCGGCTTCCCGTCTGAGGTCCGGCTGGAAATCGGGATGGGCAACCTCCAGGAGGGCGGCCGCCCGCTGTTTGAGAGACTTGCCCTTGAGTTCGGCAATCCCGAATTCGGTCACCACATAGTCAACAAAGGTCCGCTGCGCGGTCACCACGCTGCCAGGCTCCAGCATGGGCACAATCCGCGAGACCCGGCGGCCATGAACCTCGGCGCTCGACGGCGTGACAATCACCGACCGGCCCGGGTTACAATAGGCCGCGGTGATCGTAAAAATGGTCTGGCCGCCCGTTCCGGTATACATAAACGGCCCGAACGACTCGGAGCAGGCCTGTCCACCCAGGTCCACCGCCAGGGCGTTGTTGACGGCAACATAGTGCTCCTGATTGACCAGCAGCCGTAAATCATCCGTGTAGGTGAAGTCGTAAAACTCAAACTTCGGGTTGCCGTCGATAATCGCCAACTCATCCGGGAACACCCCAATCCCGGCGCTGGCCACGACCTTACCGGGGTCCACCGTCTTGTATTTTCCGGTAATAACGCCTTCCTTGACCAGGCGGGCAATGCCGGCGGGAATCACCTCGGTGTGGATACCCAGGTCGTTCTTATTGCCGAGATACATGCCGAGCGGGGAGGAAACGCTGCCCAAACCGATTTGAATGGTATCGCCGTCGTGAATGAGTTCATTCGACACCAGGGTACAGATGACCTCGGTCATGGCAGTTTCTTCTTCGCTGCGTTGCGTGGCCGGGAGTTCGGCCGCCGGCCGCGTGGGCTCGACAAAATAATCGATCTCAGACACATGAATATAATTCTCTCCGCCGGTGCGGATAAAGTCTTCCTGGACCTCGGCCACGACCGTCCGGGCCGCGGCAGCCATCGTTTTGGACATGAATAAGCTATGTCCGAAGCTGCAATAGCCGTGCTTGTCGGGCGCGGAAACCGGAGTCATATACACGTCGCAGACGATGCCTGGGGGGAGTTCACCCCGGCGATAATACATCACCGGAATGAAGTCCATATTCTTTTTTCCCATGAGCGGGCGGGTGGTCGTACCCAGATAGGGGGTCTGAATGGTGAAGGCCTGGTCCGCGCCGGGCTGGCCCCAATCAAAGAGCGGGCCGATGGTGCCGATTTTTACCTCGCGCAGTTCTTCTTTGCGCCCGAGCAGGGCCTCGCACAGCGAGAGCGGGGTGGCGTGCAGCCAGTTGAACTGTACGGAGTCGCCGTTCTGTACACACCCGACCGCCTCTTGAGCAGAGACCAGTTTGTCTCCACAGTGATCACGCCAGTTCATAGCCCCTCTCCTTCACACAGGAATTTTACGTTTCTTTGGCCGGAGCATAGACCACACGGGTCAAGAAAGCAAAGTCAGCCTGTTTCGTGTCGCGCGTTTCGTTGAGCCCGATTCCCGAGTGTGGTACAGATCGCAGACAGGAGGCAGTATGAACATCCAAATTGAATATTGCGCAGCGTGAAGCTATGAGCCCGAAGCCGTCAGTCTGGCGGAATATCTCTTGACTCACAACAAACAACGGGTTCAGGGACTGACCCTGGTTCCGTATGACGACGGCCGCTTTGAGGTCATTATCAACGGGACAAAAATTTACTCCAAGCTCGAAACCGGCGTCTTTCCCGACAATGGGGAAGTCCAAGCCGCGCTGGAGAAGCAAGCCGCTTAACCGGGTCGCTTCGTAGAGCAAAGAGCACTCGTGCATCTGCGCTCTCAATATCTTCATTGACTTGACAGCGCCGTAACAGGCGCACACGGGGAGACGTATGGAAATTGGCATATATGCGACGACGCACGGTCTGGCCTATCGGGATGACCTGAATGTCCTGGCCCGTTCTCTTCCGGCAGACCGGCTCCGGCCCGTAGAAACCGCCCAGCTCGCTGAACGCCTGGGCTTTCACTCCATGTGGTTTCCGGACCATGTGTGTATGCCCATGGCCTCGGAAAGCGAGCATGTCGCCAACGCCTCGGGCAGCCGAGCCTACGAGTCGCGCCACACCATGTTCGACGCCGCCGTGGTGATGGGCGCGGTTGCCCATACAACGACCAGCCTCAAGCTCGGCACGAGTGTCCTTATCTCCCCCTATCGCCACCCCATCAGCGACGCCCGCCAGTTTGCGACCATCGATCAGCTCTCGCAGGGGCGGCTGCTGTTCGGAGTTGGGGCCGGCTGGATGCAGGAGGAGTTCGCCGCCATCGGTATTCCCTATGCCGAACGTGGCCCGCGAACCGACGAGTGCATAGAAGTTTACAAGCGCTCGTGGACGGACGATGTTGTCAGCTACCAGGGCCGTTTCTATCAGTTTGCCTCGCTGTCCATGGACCCCAAACCGCGGCAACAGCCACCCCCGATTATCTATGGCGGCGTCACCCCTGGCGGCGCCCGGCGGGCAGCGCGCTTATGCGACGGCTTTTATCCGATTTTCCTCGACCCCTTCGCGCGACCGGACCGTTACGCCAAAGAACAAATGGTGATCCGAAAAGAGCTGGATGCAATCGGTCGCCCGCACGATGAATTCATCATGATGGGCGTGAGTTCGGCCCGCCTCACTTCGTCCGCTGATCCTCTCAGTCAGGAGCAGCCACGCCGTATCTGTACCGGCACGGCGGAACAAATCCTCGACGACCTCCACGGTTTTGCCAAAGAAGGCTACGGTCTGGTCGTGTGTTTCTTTGACTGTCCGTCCGGACAATTGTCCGAGCTTGAAGACCAGATGCAGCAGTTCAGCATCAGCGTTATTCCTGAAGCCAAGAACATCCAGCCCCAGGGAGGCTGGAAACCGGCCCCCTGAATTTTATGCCCCTTTCTGCTTGAGTTTTGCGCCGATGGCTTTGGCCGTTTCGGGTGGTAAGCCGGTCGGATCCAAGAGTACGCCGTACTGCTCCAGCCAGTGGGTGTGGGCCAGTTGATGCAAGGCAAAAGACGTTTGCATGGATTGGACCCGGCCCTGCGCATCTTCCGCCACGTTGACCGCCTCTTTGGTCAGCTTCAGGGCAAACAGGGATTTTTTTGCAATTTTTTGGGCCATGGCTAATACGGTTTCATCGAGTTTCTCCCGGGGGACGATTTGATTCACCATACCGAGTTGCTTGGCCTCTTCGACCGAGAGCCAGTCCGAGGTGAAGAGCATCTCTTTGGCCTTACGCGCGCCGACTTCCCAGGGGTGAGCGAAGAACTCTACCCCGCCGATACCGAAGTTCACCACCGGGTCACAGAATTGCGCATCGTCGCTGGCGATAATGATATCGCAGGGCCAGATCAGCATCAGTCCTCCGGCAATGACCTTGCCTTGTACCGCGGCCAGCGTCGGCTTGGGAATATTACGCCAGCGTTCACAAAAGCCGATGTAGATTTCTTTCTCGCGCGCCATCTGTCTCTCAGCACCCGCACACGTAAACCCGCACCACGTTCCCACCGTGTCGAATCCAGACATTTTCTCGTACGCGTTGGGCTCCCGCAGATCATGGCCGGACGAAAAATGGGGCCCGTTTGCAGCCAGGATAATGACCTTGATGGCATCGTCTTGGGCGGCGCGGTCAAAGGCCGCATTCAATTCATACAGCAGTTTGGTATCCTGCGCGTTCCGAGTCTCCGGCCGGTTCAATACAATACGGGCTATATGCTCCGCAGGGGTCTCATACACAACAGATTCAAAGTCCGACATCCTACCCTCCTTCTTTTAGTATGCTCCCACTGTACCCTTCCCCGCTCTTCTCGTGAAGTTCGCGCAGAGAACTTGTCGGAAAATGTCCATTTTAGCCAAATGGATAATCTCAAAATCCCGGAATATTCGTTTTTGACTATAGTCTATTATTTACACTTACAGTTCCTCTCCTGAGCGATTGAGAAAATTATTCATTTGACAGATATTCCTGGTAGTTCTATGCCTGAACCACTATCTCAAAGTCTCATGGATAAGGAGGATACCCATGATTGTTATTGCGGGAACAATCCCGGTTAAGGCGGAACGCTGGGACGACGCCAAGGCTCTGGCCGCCAAGATGGTGGAGGAGACGCTCAAAGAGCCGGGCTGCATCAGTTATCAATTCCACACTGCGGCAACCGCCGAACATACCTTCTTCCTCTTCGAGGAATGGGAGTCGGAAGAGGCGCTTGCCGCCCACTTTCAGACCGAGCATCTGCAAAATTTTCTCAAAGAAGCCCCTAGCCTGCTGGCGGGAGCCCTGGATGCAAAGAAATATACGGTAGAGAAGTCTGAAGCCCTGTCGGTCTGAGGACTCCCCCTACCCGGAATACATGCATGGGTCTGGTATTGCCCGAGACTGCATGCATCTGCTTGAAAGAGTAAACGAGTCCTCCGATCATCCAAAAAAGCTAGACACGTTTACTCTTGTTCGTAGTTCTTGTGGCAGCCAGTTAGTCGAAACAGGATTGGAGGCGAGCATGAACAGAGGCAGCAATGGACGCGGGAGGTCCGGTCGGCGGGTCGTGAAAACAGGAGTGGCACTCGCGGCTTTCAGCCTCCTGTTCGTGGCCGATGCTGCGCAGGCGGCCATAGACGAAGAGTCACAGTTTGTTCTGAACACCTTCTCGTTTCTCATCTGGGGCGCGCTGGTGATGTGGATGTGCGCGGGCTTCACCATGCTGGAGTCCGGCTCGGTGCGCACCAAGAACGCCTCTGTCATCTGTCTCAAGAACATCGGGTTGTATTCGATCGCAGGACTGGCCTATTACTTCATCGGCTATAACCTGATGTACGTCGATGTCGGGTCCTGGGTCGGCTCGGTGACCTTGCTGTACGGCCCTTCAGCCGATGAGCTGGCCCTGTTGTCCGACCAGGCAGAGGCCCTGGCCGCGGTCGTCGCCAACGGCTACGCCGTCATGTCGGACTGGTTCTTTCAAATGGTCTTTGTCGCAACCGCGGCCTCGATCGTATCCGGCACCCTGGCCGAACGGGTCAGACTGTGGTCGTTTCTCGCCTTCACGCTCGTTTTGACGGCCATTATCTATCCCATTGTCGGAGCCTGGACCTGGGGCGGAGGCTGGCTGAACCAGATGGGCTTTCAGGACTTCGCCGGTTCCACCATCGTCCATTCGACCGGCGGCTGGGCCGCGCTGGCCGGCGCCATGGTCGTGGGGCCGCGAACGGGCAAGTTCAGACCCGACGGCAGCGTCAAACCCACCCCTCCCTCGAACGTCCCGTTCGTGACCTTAGGCGTGCTCATTCTGTGGTTTGGCTGGCTCGGTTTTAACGGCGGCTCACAACTCGCCCTGGGTGGCGCGGTGGACGCGGTGGCGATGAGTAATGTGCTGGCCAACACGAACCTGGCGGCGGCCGCAGGGGTCGTGGCCGCCTTATGCGTCTCACGGCCCTTACTCGGACGAGTTGATCTGCTTGCCGTTCTCAACGGTGCGATTGCCGGCCTGGTCTCGATTACCGCGGGCCCGGATATCGTGCAGCCGTATTGGGCGGTCATCATCGGAGCGATTGGCGGGGTAGTGTGTCTGGGCGGCATGAGGCTGCTGGAGAATATGAAGCTGGACGATGTGGTCGGTGCGATACCGGCCCATCTGTTCGCCGGTGCCTGGGGAACGCTAGCGGTCTGTATCGCGGCCGGCGGCGATATCGGCGTACAGATCCTCGGAGTGCTGGCCATAGGGGTGTTTGCCTTCGTGGCTTCGTGGGGAGTCTGGCTGGCGCTGGACAAGACCATCGGCGTCCGAGTTTCGCCTAGCGTCGAAGAGGTCGGTCAGGATGCCATGGAACTCGGCATCGAAGCCTATCCCGAGTTTGTGGTCATGCCCGACCCGGACGATGTGGAGGAGTTACGCACCGGCACCCAAACGGCTTCGTCTCCCGGCAAGTAGTACTGGATGGCGGCTCCCGTTTGCCAGATATTGCAAAACTGCAACTTCTCCGCTTTCGAGAGATGTCGCGTCAGCAAGCAGAGTAGCCGCCTTGACGGCCCCGATCGCGTGAAGTAACAGAAAGCGGATGACCACACTCGCATTCGACACCCACAAGGCGGTCAAGGCCCTCCGGGAAGCCGGCGCCGACGAACCCTTGGCCGAAGCCGTCGTAGCGACAGTCGGCGAGGCCATGGGCGAAAACGTTGCCACCAAGGCCAATCTCGCTGAAGTCAAGGCCGAGTTACAGGCTGATATCGCCCGAGTGGAGGCCGTATTAAAAACCGATATCGCGGAATTGGAAGCCCGGCTCCACCGCCACCTGTGGGTCATGGCCACCGGCATTGTCGGTCTGACCGTCAGCCTCACCGTTGCCTTGGTGAGGCTGACCGCCTGACCGGCCTCTTTCATGTTTCCCTATCGTGGCGTCGGCTCCAGGAGGTCTAAAAGTTCAGCCGTTATCCGGTCAAAAGCCACTGGACGGCGACGACCGCGCCGATGACTCCGGCCATATCCGCGGTCAAGCCGGCGACCAGGGCGTGTCGAATACGGACCACGCCAACCGCACCAAAATACACGGCCAAAACGTAGAAAGTCGTTTCCGTGCTGCCCTGGAGTGTGGAAACGAGATAGCCCACCAGGCTGTCCGGCCCCTCGGCTTGCAGAATCTCGGCCATAATGGCGTAGGCCCCAGAGCCGGATAAGGGCCGCAGGATGGCCATCGGCAATGCCTCGGCGGGAAATCCGACCAGGCTCAGAACCGGCTGGACGCCGGCGATCAGCACATCCAATAAACCCGAAGCCCGAAACATGCCGGCGGCAACCAGAATGGCGACAAGAAACGGAATAATCCTGATGGCCACCTGAAAGCCCTCTTTTGCCCCTTCGATCATGGCATCGTACACGGCCACTCTCTTGGCAATGCCGTAGCCGAGCATCACCACGATCAGCACCGGCAGAAGCCAGGCCGATACGGCGTTCCGCAGCAGCGGGCCGAGCGTCTGACCATCGCTCAAGCCGGATTGCAGGAACAAGAGAAAGGCGACGCCAATCGCTCCGACAGACAAGAGGGCCAGCAGACAGCCCGGTCGGGAGGTCGGCTGCTCAGCGCCCAGCGTTTTCTGATCCGGCACGTCAATCTCAGAGGGATTTTCTTCCTGCTCAGTAACTCGGTCGTCCGCGCTGAATACAGGGAGTCTCTGCAAGAGCTTGGCCACGAGAATACCGACGCAGGTCGAGAATGCGGTGGCCAGCAGAGTGGGCAGCCAAATGCCGGCCGCGTTTTCCGATCCTATCGACGCTCTCAGCGCAATCACGCCAAGGGGGGCCAGAGCGACGTTCGAGGTATTGATGGCCAGGAATAAAACCATGGCGTTGGTTGCCGTGCCTTTGTGGGGATTGAGGCGATCAAGCTCTTGCATGGCCTTGATGCCAAAGGGGGTGGCCGCGTTGCCCAGACCCAACATGTTGGAGGCGATATTCATAATCATGGCGCTCAGCGCCGGGTGGTCGGCCGGAACCTCGGGAAATAATCGTACCATGAGGGGACGTAGCCAACGCGCCAGGGTATGCAGAAAACCGCCGACCTGTACGATGCGCAGCATGCCCAGCCAGAAGGCCATGACGCCGACCAGACCGATGGCCAGCGTGACTGCGGATTTGGCCGAGTCTATTGAGGCGGCGGTGACCTCAGCCATCTTGCCGGTAAAAGCGGCGGTCACAACAGAACCAACAATCAGGCTGAACCAAATCCAGTTCATTATGGGAGCGGCTGCGGAGCGTTTGGAGCTATGCTACACACCATAACAGTCTCACAAACAAAGGAATATGACCCGGTTATGAAGCGGACGAGTTGGGTGGCGCTTGGCATTATTCTGGCGGTGATGGTGATTGTCGTGTATTCGACGTTTCAGATAGGCGGGGTGCGGTGTGAGGTCTGCATTACTTTCCACGGCCGTCAGGTCTGCCGTGAGGTGGACGGAGCGACAGAGCATGAGGCCCAGATGGCCGCGATTACCAATGCCTGCGCCCTGCTCGCCTCCGGTGTCACGGACACCATTGCTTGCCAGAACGCCCCTCGGGACAGCCTTGTCTGTCGTCCGGAGTAAGCGTGGAGGCTCCGACCGAGCACAACAGGGAGTAGCCGTTCTTGAGGAAACCTTCTAGCATTGCAGCCGAGATGCCGCAGAAAGGACCGGTATGTTCACACTCAAGAAGACCGCGGAGCAGATGGTTGAGGAGGCGAAGACGCGCATTGAGAACCTGTCCGTGGGACAATTACAACAGGAATTAACATGCGGAGAGACACAGTTGCTCGACATTCGGGACGTGCGTGAACGGCAAAAGCTGGGCTGGATTCCGAGCGCCATGCACGTGCCGCGCGGGATGCTGGAATTCTGGCTCGACCCCTCCTCTCAGTATTGCACCGGCAAGGTTGACCCCGAAAAACGTATTGTCGTGTACTGCGCCGCGGGTGGCCGGTCGGCGCTGGCCGCCGATGCTTTACAAGATATGGGGTTTCCCAATATCGCCCATCTGGAAGCCGGTTTTAACGGCTGGGCCGAGGCCGGGCTGCCCGTGGAAAAGCCGGACAAGTCATAATCTGTCCCCATGCCGGCTATCCTGGTCCTTTTGAGACGCTTCGCCCACCAACTCCGGAAAGACCATCTGGACGTGGTCCTCCTGGTGCTGGTTGCCATCGCTGTCAGCGGGGTCGTGGGGGTCTCGTTTTTTGAGCCACAGTTATCCGTGGTGGACGCGGTGTGGTGGACGCTCGTGACCATTACCACAGTCGGCTATGGCGATATCTACCCGACCTCGTTGGGAGGCCGGCTCGTCGGTATCTTGCTGATGCTGTTCGGTATCGGATTTCTCGGTATGCTGACGGCCACCTTGGCCAGTACCTTTGTTGAAAACCGGCGGCAGGAGGGAAAAGGGATGAAACCGCTCTCAAGTACAGGACATTTTGTGCTGTGCGGCTGGAATTACAAAGCCAGGGAAATTATTGAAGAAGTCAAGGCCGACGAAAAGGCCCGGAACCGTTCGGTTGTGCTGATCGCCGACTTACCGGAGAATCCTTTGGACGGTGAACAGGTCCAGTTTGTCAGCGGGGTCGTCAGCCCGGAAACCTTGGCACGAGCCAATGCCCAAGAGGCAGAGGTCGCCATTGTGCTGGCCGATGAACAGGGCGAGGTCCATACCCGGGACGCCACGACCATCCTGGATACGCTCACCATCAAAACCACCTGCCCGAACCTGTACACCTGCATCGAACTGCTTGACCAGCAAAACATTGCCCACGGCAAGCGAGCCAAGGCGGATGAGGTGATCGTCACCGGCGCAATGAGTACCAATTTGCTTGTTCAGGCCGCCTTGAACCGGGGCGTGCCCCTGCTGATCAACGAACTCGTCAGTAATCGCTTCGGGAGCGCGCTGTACACTATTCCGGTGCCGCAAGCCTGTGTTGGCCATTCTTTTCTGGACGCCCTGACCGCACTGAAACGAGAACAGAATCTCCTGCTTGTCGCCGTAGAAAGCCGGGCCCAGGCAAGGTTTCTTGCAAACCCACCGAGCGACTATATAATCCAGGTAGAAGACCAACTCATCGTTATCGGCCAGGAACGTCCCAACCAGGGATAAGTGTGGAGGAAACGACGTATGCCGTCAGAGTATTTTGAGAAAGTACAATCGCTGCTGCTTGATTTAGGTTATGCGATTACGCAAGAGGACGAAGGCCAGGAATTGTTTATCGTCGCCGACGAGGACAGCGGCATCAACAACCTGATCGTTGACTGCGAAGACCCCCTGCTCGTGTTGGAACAGGTCATTATGCCCATTCCGCAGGAGCCGGGGAATCTGTTCCGGCGTTTGCTGCAAATGAACCGGCTGCTGGTGCATGGCGCCTTTGTGTTGGACGAAGAGACGCAGACCATTCTCTTCCGTGATACGCTACGTATTGAGAATCTGGACAGCAACGAATTGGAAGGCTCGATTGAAGCGCTCAGTCTGGCCCTGGCCGAGAACGCGGGAGAATTACTCTCACTATGCAAAGAGTAAACGTGTCCCCCAGTAAATATGCAGATGCTGGACACATTTACCCTTTCAAGCACTCATCACTCTGGAGGAGCAAACTATGGCAGGTTTTTTTCAGCGTTTATTCAAAATCGGACAATCCGAAGCCCACGCCGTTCTTGACAATATGGAGGACCCTATCCGTATGACCGAGCAGGGTATCCGTGACCTCAAGAACGACCTCCAAGCCAGCATGACCAGTCTGGCCGAGGTCAAGAGTGTGGCTATTCGCCTGAAAAAGGACGGGGATAGCAGCAAATCTCTGGCCGCCGAGTATGAGCGCAAAGCCATGCTGCTGCTACAAAAGATGCAAGGTGGCGAGATGGACCAGGCCGAAGCCGAGCGCTTGGCGACAGAGGCTCTGAAAAAGAAAGAAGAATCCAGCCAGAAGGCTGCCCAGGCGCTCAAGGACTGGGAAAATCAGGATAATATGGCCAACCAGTTGCAGGGCAAGATCGAGAAGCTGAAATCCACGATCACCAAATATGAGAACGACCTGATTACCCTCAAGGCCCGAGCGCGCACGGCCGCCTCGACCAAGAAGATCAACCAGCAACTCGCCAAGATCGACTCCTCCAGCACGATCTCCATGCTGGAAAAGATGCGCAACAAGGTCGAAGAAGACGAGTCGTTAGCTCAGGCATATGGCCAAGTCGCCGATATTGACAAGAGCGTGGACAACGAGATCGATGCGGCTCTGAGCCAGAGCAATACCACGGCGAATGATTCCCTGGCCGCGCTCAAGGCCAAGATGGGGATTACGGCTGGGAATTAGTGGTCATATGATGCTGCGTAGTCGCCTGTCATTCCTGCGCAAGCAGGCATCCAGCCCCGCCCCGTTCGTCCTGAGCGTAGCAAAGCGAAGTCGAAGGACTGGAGGCCGGACCCCGGACATGATCCGGGGTCCGGCATGGCGAAGACGGAATAATATGACGACACCTTATCGTAAACCGCTCTAGCCACCAGCCACTCTCCCCTCACCCAAAACGGAGCCCCCCTATGTCTCTCTGGAAAAAGCTCTTTGGCAAAAAAGACGAGCCGGCGGCCCTTGACCCGCTCAGTGACCTCACCCTCTCGAACCTGCAAGTCGGCTATCTGGTCGATTATGACCTCAAGACCTGGCAGGTCAAAGGTCAGAGCAGCTACACCTTTGACGACACCAAGACGCAGGAATGGGAACTCGACGCCGGAGACGACTCGTTCTTCCTTGAGCGTGAAGAGGATGACAGCGTCGAATGGAATATCTCGCGCAAAATAGACTTTTCAGCCCTGGGCCAGCACGTGCGGGAGCATATCAGGCAGCATGACGACCCGCCTGAGGAAATCGAATATCAAGGCATCCGTTTTCGGTTGGCCGAAAGCGGGGCCGGTTATTACCATCCCAACGGACGGGTTGCCGGCGATGAGATGATCTATTGGGACTATATGGACGCCTCGGAAGACAACACCCTGACCATCGAACAGTGGGACGAAGACGAGTTTGAAGCCGCGGTCGGCAAATACGTCAACGAGTACGAGTTTTCCCATATTCTGCCACGAGAGAAATCGTAGATTACGCCCTAATACACCTCCCACCGGCCCTGCTGATAATACGCCTGTAGAACGGGCCGGCTCTCCCGATTTATTTCAATCTCGTCCGCGTCCCGAAAAACACCTTTGCCAAAATGCACCATGGCAATCATCGCCTCCTGGTTAAGAAAGCGCGTCTCAACTCCTTGAAAAGACAATGCTTGGGCGGTTTTCTTCAGGGTTGCAGCCTCAAGCAGTTCGGCCTCCACCCCCAGCACAAAGCCCCACTCGCCCAGCGTCGGAACATGATTGTGGTAGGGCAGGACGCTGAAGCCGGCTTCCGCCATGGTTTTCTGAATGCACACAAAAGCCCGACGGCTGAAAAACGGGCTGGTCGCCTGCGTCACCAGAATGCCGCCCCGTTTGAGATGCTTCTTGCCCAGTCGGTAGAAATTGAGCGAATACAGCCGGGCCAGTTCCGCCGAATTAGGGTCGGGCAGGTCAACAATAATCACGTCAAATAAATGCGACGTATCCTGGAGAAAGGCAAAGGCATCGGCATTGACAACCGACACCCGGGGGTCGGCCAAGGCGTGCGCGTTAAGTTGCAGGAAGACCGGATGAGTAGCGGCCAGGCTCGTCATCTCCGGGTCGAGATCAACCAGGGTCACGGCTTTGACCTGGGAGTATTTGAGCACCTCCCGCAACGCCAAGCCATCACCCCCGCCGAGAATGAGCACGTCTGCGCGATTGCCGGTCAGCGCCATGGCCGGATGGACGAGCGGTTCGTGGTAGCGCTCTTCATCGTAGCTGCTGAACTGCTGGTTGCCGTTGATATAGAGCCAGTAATCATTCCGCCAGCGCGTCATCACCAGCCGCTGATAGGGCGTTTGTCTGGCCAGAATAACGGTGTCCTTATATAGGGCCTGCTCACCAAACAGGAGAATAGGTTCCGCCAGGACAAACAGCCCGATAAGCCCGGCGCCAGCCCCAACCCACAGGCCGCTCAGCAGGCGCGGCGCGCTCAGCAGGGACCGAAAGCGAAACAACAGCAGCGAGGCAACCCCGAAATTCACCGCGCCAAGCGCTATCGGGGTATAGGTCAGTCCGAAATACGGCAGGGCCACAAAGGCGAAGAACAGCCCCCCGATAAGCGCGCCGTAATAGTCTTTCTCCAGCACCGAAGAAATGTTGACCCGAAGCTCTTCATAGCCGGCGTTGACCCGCGTAATGAGCGGAATCTCCATACCGATCAACAGACCGATGGCGATGCCGAGCGGATAAATCACTACGCCCACATTATTGAGAAACGGAGACAGGACGTAGGCCGCGGCCGCGGCGCTGGCACATAGCAGGGACAGCGTGAACTCGAGAACGGTGAAGGTGTCCAGCAGATGGGCGCTGCAATAGCGGCTCAGATGACTGCCCAGGCCCATGGCAAACAGCATGAAGGACATCATCAGCGTCCACTGCAATACTGCGTTGCCCAGGAAATAGGTCGCCAGCGTGCACAGTACGAACTCGGCGACGATGCCGGCCAGGCCCGTGGCAAACAGGCATAGCTTCAGCAGACTAGAGACACCAAGTGATGAGAAAAGACGCACTAATATAGGAGAACATCTCGATGTAGGCAGCCCCGAGATTCGGCTGTTCATGCTCCACCAACTCGGCCGTGATCGTCGTTCCGGGTAAGAGCACCTTGTCCGTGGCCCAGCGGATAATCGGCAGCGCCACCAGGCCGACCACGGCCAGAGAGCAGAAGGTCAGCAGATTTGCCTGCCAGGAATAAAAATCGCCACTCACCGCATGGCGCAGGATATTGCCCATGCTCAGCAGCGCTCCGGCAAAGCTGACCCCAACGGCAACATTATCCTTTTCGATCTCGTCATGAATGCTATACGGCGTGATCCACTCGTACACGAGCCCGGTCAGAATCAGGGCCAATTGACCCAGCCCCCAAAAGCCGACCGCCGTCCAGACCGTGCCCTCCCCTGATATGGAACCGAACAGAATCAGGCCGGTGGCCGCGTACACGCCCCCGGCAGCGACACCAGTTCCCATGTTTTGATCCTGAATGATCTCCTTGGTGTTGCTGAACTGGAAAAGAATCAGGCGGTCGCTGACCAGCGTGGAGATATTCAGCAGGATGATGGCCAGGATGCCGTACAGAAATATATCCAGCACATCGTCAACCAGGCCGCTTGACGGGCCGACAAGGACTCCGCCAAGGGCAAACACGAGGCCGAGATAATAGCCCACCAGGGCCAGGGCCAGGGCCGAGTTTTTCCGCTCCACCAATTCCTCGCGGACGTGAAAATCTCGGTGCAAAAAATCAAAGACACGCTTTCCCAGCCAGAACAAGACATAGGCAAGCAAGAGATAGATGCTGGCCAGAATCACGGTGTCGAGGGTCATGACCTGCCCCTATTTGCCAAAGCCAAAGCCACGCGAGCGCGTCGAAACGCTGCTCCGCCCCAAGCGATTATTGAATTTTTGCTGGAAGCGCTGGCGTTGCGCGGCCTCCCGGGCGCGGCGACGGGCGAAAAAAGACGGCTTCTGCTGCTGCGTGACCGTGCCCCGCGTCCCGTATTCTTGTCCCGTCCGGCCATAGTACGGCCGTCGCTCCGAGCGCGAGCGTTGATAGGAATCATAGTCGTTCCGAAAAATGGACCCCCGGCCCATCCCGAGCAGGTCGCGCATGAGCGCATATTGGCCGTAAAACGCCCAGAACGACATGCCGCTGCTATTGGTCTGCCACGAGCCGTAGCGCGGATTGCCGACGTAATCATAGCCGGGCGGATGGGGGACATTGTTCTCGCCGTTAGGCGTTTTGGAGGCGAGCGTCATACCGAGAAAATTCTCATTAGCGCGATACACGGATTCCGGGACTTGCAGCCAGTCGGTCGTCCAGGAGTTTTCCCCTTGGACCACCTGGTATTGATGAAAATACGAAGAGAAGAACGTACCCTCCTCGCGCATATCGCTCAGAATAATGGCGTATTCCGGCGCAGAGGCGAGCTGTGATTTCAACCGGTCAAGCGGACTGGAGGAGGAGCAGGCCGAGAGCAGCAGGGCGCAGCAGGCAGCGAGGAGCAGGCCATAACTCCCGCGCCACAGGCTCCGTTGGTGCGGGGCTGTTCTTGCTGTCCGTCTCATCATCGTGCGCCGCTCGTTCATGAACTACACTTATGACAGATGCCGAACCTGATTTCCAGCGCGCGCCGGCTTGCATGTCGAGGAGAGGCGACCAACCGGTCGCCCCTACGTTTAACAGAAGTGACGGAAAGTGCCTTAACCGGCAAATGTCTTGAGCAGCAGTGAAACGACGCCGGCGACAATCGCGCCGGTCATCCATTTCACGACCGACAGTTCCCGTTCAAGGCGCGCAATATCGGCCTTGGTCGCCAGACTTTCTTCTGACATGGCCTGGGCGGCCGCCCGTGCTTTTTCTTCCGGCGCTCCCGCCGCTATCAGGGCGTCATACAGCTCAGTCACCATCATGC
Source organism: uncultured Binatia bacterium (SeqCode) (assembly GCA_965232605.1). GTDB lineage: Bacteria > Desulfobacterota > Binatia > Bin18 > Bin18 > Bin18. The sequence goes on from CBDDQA010000003.1 coordinate 157,600, forward strand.
TCATGGCACAACTATAGGACCGTTCCTCGTCACGGGCAAGCAGTCGCTCTCCCTTGCGTGAGACCGATCTTTTCGCTACGACGTGGGCAGTTTTATTCTCTATTGATGCCAAAGGAGGGGATTCATGAAATACGGCTTGCACTTAGCCGGTGGCGCGTCGGTGTGTGACCGGAAGGTTCTCATGGACGTTGCCCGTATTGCCGAGGAGGAAGGCTGCGACTCGCTCCTTATCGGTGATCATATTGTCCTGCCCAAAACCATTGCCTCGCCGTGGCCGTATGAGGAGTATAACGACGGAAAACCCAACTACGATATCTATACCAGCATGGAATGGCTGGACCCGTTCGACACCATCGCCTTTGTCGCCGGGATTACCGAAAAGGTCCGGCTCGGCCTGAGCGTCCTGATTGTTCCCTACCGCCACCCTTTTGATGTGGCGCGTCGCGTCGCCACCATTGATGTCTTGTCCGGCGGGCGCTTCATTCTCGGCACCGGGGTGGGATGGCTGGAAGAAGAATTCAATCTGCTGGGCGTTCCCTTTCAGCGCCGCGGCAAACGCACCCGGGAATATATCGAGATGATGAAGGTGCTGTGGACCGAAGACAGCCCGCGTTATGCGGGGGAGTTCGTTCAGTTGGAAGAAGACGTCAATGTACTCCCGCGTCCCCTTCAGAAGCCCCACCCGCCCATCTGGGTTGGCGGAGAATCGGTGTACGCCCTGAAACGGGTGGCCCGGTTTGGCGACGGCTGGCATATTGCCCTGCTGACCTTTAACCAGATTCGGCCCATGCTGGACCAACTGAAACGGCTCATGGACGAGGCCGGACGGAATTATGACGACCTCGAACTGACGGCCATGACCGACCCGACCCGGACCACGCCGGACGATATCAAAACCTACCGCGACCTGGGGGTGAAGGTCTTATATACCGTTCCGCTCAGCCGCGACCCGGATAGTATTGCTCAGGAAGTCCGATCATTTGCCAAGCAAGTCCAGGACGTATCGTAAGAAAAAGGAGGAGCAGACCATGCTGACACGAGACGAGATGTCCAGCGCGTTCGCTAAATGGGGGGTTGCCTGGAATGAGCACGACCTCGACGGCGTGATGGATTTATTTCACGACGAGATTTACTTCGAGAACTGGACCGGAGGCTGGGTCAGGGGCAAGGAGAATCTGCGCCAGGCCTGGACCCCCTGGTTTGCCAATCACGGCGGATTCACGTTTACGGACGAAGAGACCTTTATCGACGAGCTCGAACAAAAAATGCTCTACCGCTGGCAGCTCGACTCCCCTTCATTTGAGAAGGGCCAGGAAAACAAACACGAAGCCCGGCGTGGCCTCGACATCCTGCACTTCAAAGACGGCAAGATCATTCAAAAACTCACCTACTCCAAGACCACGCTCGAACTGGACGGGGAGCGGGTGCGTCTGACGACGCCGTAAGGGATCATGAGAGCATTTCACGCCAGGCTGTCGCCATACCGTTCCGCTCTCGTCATGCCGGACCCCGGATCGTGTTCGGGGCAGGTTTTGGTCCGGCCTCCACTCCTTCGACTTCGCTTTGCTACGCTCAGGACGAACGGGGGGCCGGATTCCTGCTTCCGCAGGAATGACAGATGGCAGCGTGCAGCGCGTTAGTACAGCAAAAGGAAGGTGGCAAGGTGGCGACATTTTCTCTGGACCAGGTGGAAATTTTCGGACGAGGCGTGCTTCAGGCCGAGGGCGTGGTCATTGATAAAGATGGCTCGGCCTATGGCGCGGGTCGCAACGGCATTGTGTATAGAGTGACCCCGGACGGGACAGTGGGTGAAATGGCTCACTTGCCGGAGGGCTCCATGCCCAACGGCGTGACCCTGGACCGTGCGGGCAATATCGTCTACTGCGACCTGGCCAAGCAGGCCGTGATGCGCGTTTCCCAGAGCGGCCAGGTCGCGCTCATTGCCGACCGGGTGGGCGATGTGAAGCTGACCATGCCGAATTTCGCCAGCTATGACGCGGAGGGGAATTTATACGTCTCCAATTCTTCGAGCGCCCCGACATTGGAAAAGGCGCTTGACGAACTGGCCCAGCCAGCCCCGAATGGTGCGCTGGTCCGTATCCGCCCGGACGGACGGGGTGATGTCGTTGCCACCGGGATTTATCTGGCCAACGGGACGGCCATCGCGCCGGATGAAGACGCGGTCTATGTGCTGGAAAGCACCCGGGACGACTGCCTGCGCATTCAAATCAAGAAGGACGGGACTTTTGGCCCACCCGAAATATACTCAAAGGACTTCCCCGCCCTGCCCGACGGCATGGCTTTTGACGTGGACGGCAATCTCTACGTCACGCTGCCGGCCAAGATCGGCGGCTCACATGCGCTCCAGGGTATTGCCCATCAAGGCGTCAATATGGCTCCGGCCCATCAGATCATCAAAGTGGATACCAATGGGCAGTGGAGTCTGTTGATTGACGACCCGGAAGGGCAAAAGCTGAATTTTCCCACCAACTGCGCGTTCGGCGGTCCGGATATGCAGGACCTCTATTTTGCCAATTTGGAAGGCGACCACTTCAGTCGCGTGCGTACCAGCGTGCGCGGGCATCCGCTCTATCATCAGCGCTAAACCTGTAGGGGCAATTCATGAATTGCCCCTACCCCTCCGCCGAACCTTACAAATCCATAGGCAGACCCAAGTGCTCTGCGTAGATAAAATGCCGATGATCCATGAGTATCGGTGTGGCCGCAGCGGCCACGCCGGGATCATGGTTCTGGTAGAGCGGGCGGAAGTCTTCAAGCATCGGGCACTCCTCAGGCGGCAGGGGCTCAATCAGATGCGAGAAGCCGGCCCAATAAATGTCCAGCGCTGACAGCGTTTTGCCAATAAAATAGCGACTGCCCCGGGCCTGCTGTTCTTCGAGCAGGCTGCTCAGGGCGTTCAGGATTGCGATGACCCGCGCGGGAGCCGCCTCCGCGGCCTCGGGCGAGTACCCGTATTTTGCACCAAAGGCTTGGAAGAAAGCCCGTTGCCCTTCCGGCAGGTCCGGTGTGGACAGACCCTGATGTACCATCATCAGGCGCCGACTCCAGCCAAAGCCGTGCATACCACACAGTTCATTGGCGTAGCCGAACATTGTGATCCGGTCGGCTTGATCGGCCGGAATAAGCGCAGGCTCGGGTTGGATGCGTTCCGCCAGATAGAGCTGCTCGGCCCAGTTTGATTTTGGGAATTCCTCATTCCAGGCAATTGCTGGCGCGGAGGCCTGCGCCGTCCAGGCAATCAGGTCGGCGTGGTCGGAGCCGATCTCAAACAGCCCGCGCGTATACGGAATCTTCTTCACGTCCAGAATGCCGCGAATTCCTTCCGCCCACGGCCCAGGGATACCTTGGCCCAGGACCATCCGCATACCGGATTGCTTTCTTGCTTCTGCAACACTGATATATTCGGCCATAGATGTTCTCCTTTTGCTTCTGCTGTTAATTGCCCTGACCAAGCGGTGGGAGTTGATCCGGCGTCACCCACTCTTCGGAGACGCCGTTCACAAATTCCGGCGGTAAAGCCTTAATAGGAGTTCCCTCAAATTCCGCCGGCAGTTCCGCCGGCCGACTGGTATAGACATACACGACTCCGTAGCCAGGCCGCACCGCCACAACCCCCGGCAATTGAGACAGGGCATGGTCGGCCGTGGCGTACTGCTTTTCGACGGTACGGACTTGGGAGGTTTTATAGGCTTTCAGCGCCCGGCTTGACACCGCCCGACCACGCGCGTCCGTGATACCGCTCGGGATTTCGGCGCGCCGCAGCGCCGCGAGGTCCCCCTGCGGGCGCGGAGCGCACGCACCCAGGAGTCCGAGCATGATGAGCCAGCCATAGCGACGGAAGAATTTTTTCGGTAGTGGTTCAGTTTCCCATTGCTCTTGCCCTCTGTCGGCGGAAGGCCCCCCTCCCTGGCCCTCCCCCTCACGGGGGGAGGGAATAGCTGCCCCCTCACGGGGGGAGGGAATAGCTGCCCCCTCTCCCCTGGAGGAAGAGGGCTGGGGTGAGGGGGAAATCGGAGAGAGCAGTTCTAAGTCAGGCATGCGTTTCTCCGTATTCATCGGTTGTCCTTCTCTTGTACCCGAATCGGCGCCAGGTCCTCGGGCGTGAGATCCATATCGGCTAAGTCCTGCGGCAAACACTGATCCACTATCAGGCTGGCCGCGGTACGGCCCATGGCAGACGAGGTCTGGATGCCGTAGCCGCCCTGCCCGGCCAGCCAGAAAAATCCGGCGCGTTCACTGTCCATGCCCACGACAGGTGTTTTATCCGGGACAAAGCTGCGCAATCCAGCCCATCTGCGATTGATATGGGCAATGGACAAGGTCGTGGCTTTTTGAACCCGGTCTATGGCGACCGCTACATCGTAGTCGTCCGGAAAAACATCGCACGGGGCCATCGGGGTTTCGTCCGCGGGAGAGGCAAGTATCCCTCCGGACTCGGGCTTAAAATAGAACTCTTCATCGCTATCGATGATAACCGGCCAGGCCGCGAATTCTTCCGGCGGTATCCCCGCAGGGCCATCACACGTAAAGGCCGTGCGGCGTTTCGGCACCAGGCCGACGGGTCGCGCCCCGGCCAACTGGCCAATGACATCACACCACGCACCAGCCGCATTCACCACGACCGCAGCTGCGTATTGCTGGTCAGGCGTATGGACCTCCCAGCTCGCGTCCGTCTGCCGAAAGCGGACCACTTCGGCGTGTGTGATCACCGTTCCACCCCGGTTTCTTAATCCCCGCAAGAAACCCTGATGAATCGCATGGACGTCGAGGTCCAAGGCGTGGGGCTCCAGGATCGCATAGGCGACGTAGCCGGTTCTCAAGGCGGAGCAGAGCGTGTATGCCTCTGCCGGCTCAACCGCCCGAATCGTGGGGACCAGCCGCTGCGCCTCGCCAAGCGTTGCTTCCAGACCGGCCTTTTGATCCTCGCGCGCAATCCACAGCATTTGGCGGGGAGCGGTCAGCGGGTATTCCGTAAACCCGTCTGGCGGATATTCCAAAAACGGGCGGGTCGCCAGGGTGAGGCGGCGAATAATGGAGTTCCCGTAATTCTGGGTTAAGACCGCGGCCGACCTGCCGGTCGAATGATGACCGGGCACGGCTTCGCGTTCAAGGACAATGACCCGACCATGCGCGGCCAGCTCAAAGGCAACCGACGCCCCGGCTATACCGGCCCCGATAATGAGAAAATCGCATGTTTCCATTTGACGACTCCCTTCGTCTGATAGTGGCCAGTGGCGAGTGGTTAGTGGCAAGCAGGACCCCTAACCCCTAATCCCTAACCCCTAATCCCTAACCCCTATCCTCTGTCTCATTCAGTCCTACCTTTTGTCAATTGTTTCAGGCTGCTGCGGACATGGCGAAAGACATCCCGGTATGGTATGCCTCCGGTGATCCCCAAGAGAATTTTTCCCTGTAAGGAGGAGGCCATGGAGTTCAGCGTCACGGTAGCAACCAATATCGGAGACTGGCAACTCATTAAATTTGCCGAGGACTTGGGCTATGACCGGGCCTGGGTGCCCGATTCCCAGATGATCTGGTCTGACTGCTATGCCACGCTGGCCGTAGCGGCGCAAAATACGTCACGGATTAAACTCGGCACCGGAGTCGCCATCCCCGGAACCCGGATCGCTCCGGTCACCGCCCACTCGATCGCCTCGGTCAATCGGCTTGCGCCGGGCCGCGTCTTTCTCGGCATTGGGACCGGGCATACTGCCATGCGTGTCATGGGCATGAATCCCATGAAAATCCGCGACTTCCGCGAGTATCTGCGCGTCCTGCGGACTCTTCTTCAAGGCGAAGAGGTCGAGTACACCTTCAACGACACAACCCGGACCATCCGGTTTTTGCACCAGGACCTGAAATTCATCGACCTGGAGCATCCCATTCCCATCATTGTTGCGGCCAATGGCCCGTTGGCCCTCAAAGCGGCCGGCGAATTCGGAGATGGTCTGATCTCGGTGCTGAACGAGCAGGAGGCCGTCCTCAATCTCAATATGGACTATGTGGGTCAGGGGGCTGCCAGGGTTGGCCGGGACCTGAGCGACTATCATACGGTCTCGCTCACCTCGGTCGTTGTGCTGGAGCCGGGCGAGGACCTTACCTCGGACCGCGTCATAGATGAATGCGGCTCATGGGTGTCCGCGGTCCTGCACTTTGCCTATGAAATCTATGAGTTCACCGGCAAGGAAGAGATGATTCCCCCGTCCATCCACGATATTTGGGACGAATACTGCGCCTATGTGAAAAAAATGGAGACCCCGGCGGAGAAACGCTATCTCCAGATTCACAACGGCCACTGCACGTTTCTGATGCCCGAGGAACGACGCTTTATCACGCCCAAAGCCATCGAGGGTTCGTGCATCGTGGGTACGCCGGACGAGATCATTGACAAGCTGCGCGCCGCAGAGAAAAACGGACTTAAAGAAGTCAGCCTGCTTCCGCCGATGGCCAGCGCCCGCAAAGTGCTGACCGATTTTAAGGACAGGGTCATGGCACGGTATTAGGGAAAAGCATACCTGTAGAGCCGAACCCACCCCGGCTCTACGGGCCACCCCTCCCAAGAGGGGATATTTCGGCGATGAGGGCTACGTTGCGATCTCGACCGGGTCACCAACCGCGACTTGCCCAGGAGTTTTCACGGTGGCGTAGACCCCAAAATTCTGGTCGGCCTCCCGCACCAGGGTGCGCATGATCTTGGGGTCTTTGGGCAGGTTCGCGCAGCCGAGGGTCGTCATCACGCAGCGCAGACATTTCATCGTCACGTCAAGGGTCATATTCCCGATGCGGAATTGTTTGCCCGGCCACGAGGTCTCAACAAAACCGCTCGCCTCCTCGGTCTCAATCAAAAAATTCGGGCGAAAGCGCCGGGCATCGATCTGCGAAGTCGGGCTCAGGGAGCGTAGCTGCCGTAGCGACGCCTCGGTCACCAGCAGCAGCGGGAAGGCGTCGAAATAGGTGCCCGGCGGCGAGGCGTATTGCAGGATTTCTTTGGGGAAGATGGATAAATCCGGCAGCGGTTCGTCAGGCTCCAAACCGAGGAGGCTTCGTAACTCTTCTGATGGATTGCTGTGCGTCGGCTTGCCGCGTCGATAGTGCTCAAGGTTTTCGGCCGGCTGAATCGGCCAGATGGAAACCTGGTGGTCCAGAGCCTGACTGAGTTGGGCCGCGGCATCCGGGTCGTTGGACAAGAAGGTCGTGCCGTCCGGGGCGGTAATTTCAACCGGGCCGAGCTGTTCTTTGGTCGGGCTGGCCGGATAGCGCGCTTGGCAGTGCATCAGGGTCGGGATTTTTTTGGCGCTCGTAATGCCCCCCCGCACCTCGTCCCGCGCGGCCCAGCCCCGGTCGCCGACCACACCCTGGGGGCTGACCTCGGTCTGCTCCAGCAGTTCGCCCAGCATACTCTTGAACGGATAGCGCCAGATCTGTTTGATCGTCCCGATTCGCATAGCGTCCTCCGTAGACTCCATGTGAGCGCCTTATTTGCCGGAAAACTCGGGTAGACGCTTTTCCACAAAATGGGCCACCCCTTCCTTAAAGTCTTCGCTGCCGAAGCTGGCGCTCATCTCGGTCAGACCGGCCTGCAGCGAGGTCGCGAAATCAACGTCCTGAGCCCGAAAGAGCTGAGATTTCATGACCCGCATGGAACGCGGCGAGACCATGGTGGCCAGCTCAAGCGCATAGGCCCGAACATCCGACATAAAGGAGTCCGCCGGATAGAGGCGATTCACCAGGCCCATCTGGAGGGCGTCCTGGGCGGTTATTTTTCGGGCCGAGAGCATCAAGTCCAGGGCGTTCGGCAGACCGACAACCCTCGGCAGAATCCAATCCACCCCGTGTTCGGCAATAAGCCCGCGCCGCGAGAAGGCCGTAGTGAAGACGGCCGTATCCGACGCAAAGCGAACGTCGGCGTACAGGGAGAGGATCAGCCCCAAGCCAGCGACCGGACCGTTGATGGCGGCGATGATGGGCTTCGGGACGGTGGGGAAATACGCATAGCGATAGGAGAATGCCTGGGGCAGATCGAGACCGCCCGGGATTGGCCCAGGAAAGGCCACCGGGCTTTCGGCCGCCGAGGCGGTTTCGGACCGTTCTCGGGCCGCGTTCAGCACAGACATATCCGCTCCGGCACAAAACCCGCGTCCGGCGCCGGTGAGAATAATCACCCGGACGGCCGCATCCGCGGTCGCCTCGGCCATGGCGTGGCGAACCTCCTGCTCCAGCACATTCGTCCAGGCGTTAAGCTTCTCCGGACGGTTCAGTGTAATCATGGCAATACCATCCTGGGCGTCGTATAAAATCTGCTCGTAAGTCATGCGTGTTTCTCCGTTGTCATATGGCCAGCAGACTCCGCCGCCAGGGGTTCGGTCCCGGTTTCTCCGCCAAAGCGGGGTAAGGCGTCGCCTATAGCAGTCCAGTCCGCGCGGTCAGAAAAATAGTAGTGGGCTTGCGGTTCGCGGTCGATGGCATCGTGCAGATTCGCCAGGACAATATCCATGATCTCCGGATGCGTGCTCGACTGACAGAACAGCGAGCTACCGCAGGTAGTGCAGAACGAGCGCTTGCCATGTGCCGAAGAGGCGAAAACGGTCAACTGCTCCTGCCCCGCAGTCAGGCTGAATTGCGGCGTGGGCACCCCTATCCAGGTCACATAGCCGGCCCCGTGCATGCGCCGACACATTGAGCAGTGACAGTGACCGCAGAAGAGCGTCGGCAGGGCAAACGCAAACTGGATAGTGCCACAAAAACAGCTTCCCCGGACCAGTTCCGTTTTTTTCCCCGGTTCGTCCATGACTTCCTCCTCTTTTGAGGTCGCGCCCCTCGGGCTGGCCCAGCCGTTGCCGGCGGCTATTGAAATGAGGCCTTCCGACGCTGGTCAGTCAGGCATTCCTCATTGATGAACAGCCCGCCGTGCAGACGACAGGTCTGTTCATCTCGAACGGCAGGGTTCATATCGGGCATATAGCATTGCTCATTATAGAGAACGCCGCCGCGGGCCTCACAGCGGCCAGCCTTGCCTTCGGCTTGCGCCATTTGCTGATCGATACCCTTATTGAACTCAGAAATTTTCTGATTCCACTTGCGTTCGGCATAGCTGCACGAGGCAGCCCCTACGGCAACGAGTACCAGCAGGCTGTACAAACAGAAGACGCGGCAGACCGGTCTTCCGACGGACCCATCATGCGGGAACAGCCAGCGGGTTGGACTGCACCACTTCAGCCATTTCATACAGTAAGTCGCACGACTCTTCCCAACCGATACAGGCATCGGTAATGGAAACGCCATATTCAAGGCGGGAACCTTCTTTCCAAGACTGGTTTCCCGGTTTCACATTGCTCTCCAGGAGGATACCCATGACATCGTACTCTTGCTCTTGGCGCACCTGTAACACGTCCCGACAGATGGCAGACTGACGGGTATAATCCTTGTTTGAATTGCCGTGAGAGCAATCCACCATAATGGGACGTGCGATCCCTTCTTTGGCAACCAACCCCGTCACCTGCGCAATATCCTTCTGGCGGTAATTGGGCCGCCCTCCCCCGCCCCGTAAAATAATATGACGGTCGGGATTCCCCAAGGTCTTGATGACCGAGGTCATGCCATCGACGTTAATGCCCAGGAAGCTATGCGGGTGGCCGGCCGAAATCATGGCGTTGATCGCCCCGGAAACCTGCCCCCCGGTCGTATTCTTGAAACCGACCGGCATGGAGAGCCCACTGGCCATCTCTCGATGCGTCTGGCTCTCGGTCGTCCGCGCGCCTATGGCCGCCCAACTCAGCAGGTCGGCGACATATTGCGGCGTCACCGGGTCCAACAGTTCACTGGCGCAGGGTACGCCCATGTGGTTGATGTGGAGTAAAATCTCGCGGGCCAGTTCCAGACCGGCCGGAATATCGCACGACCCGTCAAGATGCGGGTCGTTAATCAGCCCTTTCCAGCCTATGGTTGTGCGCGGCTTTTCAAAATAGGTTCGCATCACCACAACGAGATGCTCGCGTGTTGCGTCAATGACCGATTTGAGGCGCTCGGCATAGTCATAGGCCGCCTGGGGGTCATGAATGGAGCATGGACCGGTGACCACCAGCAGGCGGTGCCGGTCCCGACCGTGCAGGATATCGCAGATCGCATGCCGGGTTTGCATGATCAGGCCGGCCGCGCCTTCGGTCAACGGGAGTTTGGCTTTGATCGTCCGAGGGGACACGAGGGGAGTCATTTCAATGAGATGGGAATTTTCAATTTTCTCAGGCATGGGGTTTTCCAGTGGAAAGGCCGGCGTAGCGTTGGCCTTTCAGTCTCGTGGCCTATGAAATTCAGTCACCCGGCGGATGAGTGAGGTTCACGGCATACCACGTCTTTTGTCCGAATGCGAGGCCGTTTCTCAGCCCACCCGGATGGGTGTCGTCGCCTCCAGGTACTCGGGCGTATCCTGCCATCGACACGACCGGGCCCAGACGATTTGAGAGTCCGGGAAGCCCAAGACCAGGAAATCGGTAAAATATTTTTCCGCCCGCTTCGCACCCGCCTTTGACGGCTTGGGGTTAATCAACTCGGCCGCGACAAAGAGTTCCTCGACCATGTCGGGATCAATCTGCACGGCAAGACGCACCCGCCCCGCCGGGTCCGCGGCCGAGCATAAACAAATTTCAAAACGACCTTTGAACAAACGCCGCGCAGCGTCCACATTCGGCCACAGGACCATGGCCAGAATGAGATCGGGCTCCTCAAGATACAAGGCTGCCAGAACCACTCCCTCGTGCGTGAACATCTTCACGCGCCAGGAGACTTCGGCAAGGGCTATAGCAAAGGGTTGGATACGACGATTAAACGCTCTCTGTGGGACTTCGACCTCCAGCACCACTCCCATGGATTCCTCCTCCACATACCACCACCACACAACGGATCCATTCCACCCATCCCATGCAACACCGCGGTGTCGCTCGTTTCTGGTAGAGTATAACAGATTCAAAGGAAATGTGATATCCGCCACAGGCCGCTGGAGACAGCATTTTTACCCAGGGCTTTCCCCACACGACAGTAGCTGGGAATGTAAACGCAGACATGAAAGCCGGTACGCTCAGTCAAGTGCTCAAACAAGCCGGCTTGAAAGAGAGCGACACGGGGGATGAAGATGGCCCAGACTGAGTATCTGATCATTGTAGAGCAATACGGCCCCGGAGCGTATGGAGCCTATGTACCGGAGCTTCCGGGCATCGGGGTTGCCGGGGAGACCGAGGATGAGGTGCGCGCCTTGGTCGCCGACGCGCTCAGGCTGTATCTCGGGGAGCTTGAGCGGAATGGCGGTCCGGCCGCGGACTCGGTTGTGGTGAACCACTACACGGTGACGATTTGACCACAGGCGCCGGGCGGACTCCAAGGAATGAGCCACCCGTAGGGACGCATGCGTCGCCCCTGCTACCCATATTTCTACAAGTCGCAGCCCCTGCGGACGCTGGCAGAAATCCGGGCCGATATTCTATCACTGGAGAAAGAGACCGAGGGGTTGTTGGACCAGATCATTGGAAAGGTCAGCACGGTTCTTGCCAGAATACGGCAGCATTCAGTACTGCCACGTTTCGTGAGCGAGCGGAGCCTGATTCAGTACATCACGGTGCAAGCGCCATTGCGGTAGCAACTGGTCCATCAACGCGCGAAACCGCTCATTATGAGCCCGCTCTCTGAGATGGACCATCTCATGCACCATAATGTACTCCAGGCAGGATACTGGTTTCTTTGCCAACTCAAGATTCAGCCAGATTCGGCGGGCTTCTCTGTTGCACGAACCCCAACGGGTCTTCATCTTCCTGATCCGCACCTCCTCAACCGCTACACCAACTTTCTGCTCCCATTTGGTCAGGAGGGGCGGCAACGTAATCCGTCCCTTATGCGCCGTTTCCTTTCCGGTTGTCGAGTTCTCTGTGGACACTTTTCAGCTGGGCCGCAAGTTCCTGTTTTGACGGCAGATAGAGTTCGTATTTCGAGGCGTAGATGTTGGCATCTTGCGGTAGGGTCAATTCAACTACGGCATCGCTCTTGCTATCGCACAGCACGATGCCGACGGTCGGAAGCTCGCCTTCGGTCTTCACGTAGCGGTCGAAGTAGTTGACGTACATCTGCATCTGGCCCAGGTCCTGATGGGTCAGCTCACCGCGCTTGAGGTCAATCAACACGTAGCAGCGGAGTAACCGGTTGTAGAAAACAAGGTCTACGAAGAAGTGCCGGTTGTCGAAGGTGAAGCGTTTTTGCCGCGCCTCGAACAAGAAGCCTTTCCCCAATTCGAGCAAGAAGTGCTGAAGCCGGTCGATGATGGCCGTTTCCAGCTCGGTCTCGGAGTAGGTGGGCTTTTCCTCCAAGCCCAAAAATTCCAACACCAGCGGGTTCTTGATGAGGTCTGAAGCCTTTTCGACGACCTGTCCCTCACGGGCGAGCCGGCGCACTTCCCTCTTGTCGCGGCTGAGCGCAAGCCGTTCGTACAGGGAACTGGCTATCTGCCGTTCCAACTCGCGCACGCTCCAGTCGCTCTCGGCGGCTTCAATCTCGTAGAAGCGGCGCGTGTCCGGGTTGTCAATGGTCAGGAGAGTGACGTAGTGGGACCAGCCGAGGGAGAATCGTTTCTCGATAGCCGAGAATACGGTAGCTGCGATACCTGTGGGTACCAGAACAGAATTGACGGACAGCGTCTGTTGAATCTCTGGATAGCCTTGGTAGAACTCGCGGAATTTACGCAGGTTTGTAGGTGAGCAGCCTTTGAGCCCAGAGGCTTTGAGCTTGTTGGACAAGCGTGCAATCAGCTCCTTGCCGTAGAGTTCGCTACGGTCCGCCCCCCCATGCTCGTACTCAACAATGTACCAGCCGAACAGCCAATTCCGCACGACGAGCGAGTGGTCGACCGCACGCGCCGCTGATTGCCGTGTCTCCTCGTGGGTTTGCCGACACAGTTCGACAAGCTGCTCGAAATCGAATTCCTGACTCACAACGACAGCCCCATCTTCTTCAGATGACCTTCCACTTTTGTACCGAACTCCTCCACCTCCCGCTCCAAATCCGGGAGTGGACTGGCGTAGCGTGCTTCCAATTCTTTGACACGGCCGGCAAGCTGCTGGGTCAACCGTTGTACCTCGCTCTCAAGGGCGGCCCGGATGCTGGCAAACCACTTGTCTTCGACCACCAGCGTCTTGATCTCGGCTTCGGTGAGCACGGCGTAGTGGTCCAACACCTTTTGAGCCAGTTCGGCCTGGGCGTCCTTGACCGCCTTGCCTGCGTTGGACTCGGTCTCAATCAAGGTGAAGTCCTTGCTCGCGTCGATCATGAAGAGGAGTAGAGTTGAGATTTCTTCAGGGCCATGCGCCAGCACCCGTATGTTCCCTATCCCCAACAGACTCCATACGTCACCCCCTGCCGCCCGGCGGTCGCAATCTCAATCCCGACCGTAAAAGTATGTAATTCCCTAAAAAAAGGGGATTGAGGGAGAGTATCCCCCCTTCCCGGCCTACAGGTCCCGGTCCAGTCCGCGCTTGACGATGATTTCCTTCATGATCTCGGCAGACCCGCCGGCAATCGTGGTCTGACGGATGTCGCGGTAGAACCGCTCGACTGCAAACTCTTTCATATAGCCGTAGCCGCCGTGCATCTGGACGCACTCATAGGCGACTTTATTGGCCACGTTACAGCCATACAGCTTTGCCATCGAGACTTCGGTACTACAGTCACGCCCACTCGCCAGCACGTCAGCCGCGTAGTAGGTCAACTGACGGGCGGCTTCCAGTTCGGTAGCCATATCCGCCAGGCGATGGGATATGACCTGATGATCAAACACGCGCTTGCCGAACGTCTGCCGCTCGCGCGTGTATCGGAGCGTATCTTCCAGGGCTTGCTGGGCCGCGCTCACGGCCATACTGGCCGCAATCAGGCGCTCGTCCTGAAAATTCTGCATAATGTAATAAAACCCCTTGCCCTCCTCGCCCAAAAGGTTGTGACGCGGCACGCGCACGTCCTCAAAGACCAACTCGCCGGTATCCGAGCTGTGGCAGCCCATTTTGTCCAGCTTCTTGGCCAGGCTGAAGCCGGGGGTGTCGCGCTCAACGATAAATATGGAGATGCCGCGGGCCTGGGCGTCCTTGTCGGTTTTGGCGGCTACGCAAAAGACATCGGCGTGCACGGAGTTGGTGATAAAAATCTTAGCGCCGTTGATGACGTAGGAATCGCCGTCTTTCACCGCCGTGGTGCGGATGCTGGCAACGTCGGAGCCGCCCGAGGGTTCGGTCACGCCGATGGCGCAGACCGCCTCACCCGTAATCATGGGCCGCAGGTATTTTTCTTTCTGCTCTGCCGTTCCGTTGCGGGCGATATGGGTCGAGGACATATCGGTATGGACCAGCACGCTGGTCGGTAAGCCCAAGGCCCGACAGCGACATAACTCCTCACAAAAGACGAGCGTCATCCAGATATCCCCGGCACTGCCCCCGTACTCCGTGGGGTGGCGGATGCCCAGAAACCCGAGTTCACCCATGCGTTGGTAGAGCGACTTGGGGAAAAGGGCCTCCTCTTCCCACTGGTCAATATGCGGGTGGACTTCCTTAGTCACAAAATTACGAACCTGTTCGCGAAATATCTCATGGTCTTCGGTAAAAAAGCGCGTCGGTGCGGTGAGCATCGTAATTCCTGACCTCCTGATGTGCGGTTGACTTGAGCCTAGACGCTGGGTTTCGGAGGGTCAAGACGAGGCGGGTCAGGCCCTATACCCCGACCTTGCTCCAGACCTTGAACTGGAGACGGGCATAGCCGCGCTCCATGGCGTCGAGGTGTTCTGCCACTTGCTGGTGCAGGGCCGGCAGCCGATACCACGGGACCGCCGGCCAGGCATGATGTTCGGCATGAAAGTTCATATTCCACAGCCACCAGCTGAAAAACGGCCAGGTCTGCATGGTGCGCGTGCGCGCCAGAATGGAGCCTTCATTCGGCAGGCCGGTGTGTTCGGTGGTCACCCAGATGGCTTGAAACGTATGGCTGAGAAAACCCGCAAACAGCACCCAGCCCATACCCGCCGGCCCGATGCAGGCCGCGACAATCAGCCCGACCCAAAAGAGGGCGATCACACTCGACTGCCGGGCCAGTGTGGGACCTTGGTCGGGCGGCGCCCAGGGCGCGAAAGCCACCCACTTCTCATAGGCCAGGAAGGGCAAGCGCACCAAAGCGCCGGTTTTGAACTGAATGAGGCCCCAGCCGCTAATCATGCGCAGCCAGTTTTTCCATTGGGTCGGCCAGGACACCGGCTGTCCGCCCAAGAACAGCAGCTCGGGGTCCCTATCGGGATATTGGGTGTAGCGATGATGGTCGAAATGGAAAGCCCGGTAGACAGCCGGTGCCATGCCAAAGGGAAAGCCGCTGAGCCACGCGCCCAGGGAGTTCAGCCAGACGGACTTAAAGGCGGTTTGATGTGTACACTCATGAAAGGGAGCGAACAACGAGCCCCATATCCCACCAAGCAGGATGGAGAGCAGACCTGCCGCCAGGTGGGAATGCGGCGTGACGAGCAGCACGGCGTACGCACACAGCAGGAAAGCGGACAGATGGAGGATCAGCCGGATAATGGACGGCCAGTCTTGGCGTTGCTGAAAGGTGCGCAGGAGGGTGCGGTCGATGAGCGAGCGGTGTTCAAAGGCTTCGTTCACACCGCCACGCTACAACCAGCGTCCGGAAACGTCAAGGAAAAATGTTTTATACCAGATAGCCGCCGTTCGGGCTCAGCACCTGTCCGGTCACATAGGCCGCATCGTCCGAGGCCAGATACAGATGCGCCGCGGCGATGTCTCCGGGGGTGCCCATCTGGCGCATGGGAATACGACGGATAAAGAAATCCACGACCTTCTCGGCGGCTGGTCCGGTGCCTTGTTTGACCATAGGCGTTTCAATCAGTCCGGGGGCAACCGCATTCACGGTAATGCCCGACCGCGCGTACTCCAGGGCCAGCGAGCGGGTAAAACCGATAATGGCGGCCTTTGCCGCGGCGTAGTGCGCGTTTTGCGGACCGCCGGTCATGCCGGCCACAGAGGCGGTGTTAATCATCCGCCCCCACTGGGCGGCGATCATATCTCCGACCACGGCCCGCGTGCACAAAAAGGTTCCCTTCATGTGGACGTCGATCATGCGCTGCCAGTCTTCAGGGGTAATATCGAGCAGGTCCTTGATCTGGGCAATCCCGGCGTTGTTCACCAGGATATTGATCGGTCCATACGCGCTCCTGGCCCGTTCAACCACAGCCCTGACGGCCTGGCTCTGGGTCACATCGGCCTGAAGACCTAGGGCCTGGGAAGCCTTGGTGTGGTTAATCTCGGCGGCGACAGCCTCGGCGCGAGGCTGGCTGATGTCAGCCACAACAACCTGCGCCCCCTCCTGAGCAAAGAGCTGAGCGGTCGCCTGGCCCAGGCCCGACCCGGCGCCGGTTATCAGTGCGGTTTTGCCTGTCAGTCGCATCTTAACACCACTTCATATACGAGCCGCCGTTCGGGCTGAGAATCTGGCCGGTCATGAATCCGGCTTCTTCCGAGGCCAGATAGGCGACGGCATGGGCGATGTCCTCGGGTTGGCCCAGTTTGCGCATCGGAATGGTCCTGGTCATGTTCTTGACCCAGCGCTCAGGACTCTGCCGGACCATCGGGGTATCAATCACACCGGGGGCCACCGCATTGACCGTAATGCCCGTTCGCGCCAGCTCACTGGCCATGGCCACCGTGAGTCCGGCAATACCAGCCTTGGCCGCACAGTAATGGGCCAGACGGATTCCCCCGGTAAAGGCCCCCATAGAAGAGGTACTGATCAACCGACCCCAGCCGGCGGTTTTCATCTCGGGTAGGACCGCGCGAAAGCAGTGATACGTCCCATTGAGATGCACGTCGAACATCCGGTCCCAGTCTTCCTCGGTCATGTCCGTAAACACCACCTGGGTTCCGATACCGGCGTTGCTGAACAGAATATCGACCGCGCCCAACTCCTGGCGCGCCTGGGCCGTTGCGGTTTCAACTGCACGCAGGTCTGACACATCGACCCGAAGCGCGAGCGCCTTGCGGCCCAGTTCAGCGACGGCCTGGGCCGTTTCCTCAGCCCCGGCCAGATTGATATCCGTCACCGCGATATCAGCGCCACCGGTGGCCAACACCTGCGCGGTCGCGCGCCCAATACCCGACCCGGCTCCGGTTATGAACGCGACTCTGCCTGCTACGCCTGCCACCTCAGGCCTCACTTCCTGCGGTTTCGACAGGGGTTTCTTCGGCTATGAGCTCACCCAGGCGTTTGTGAATTGTGGCCGCCTCCATATCTTTCAGAGCAATGGTCAGATTGCCCTGCTCGTCCACCGAAAACCGGGCGTGTTTATCCAGTTCCAGCGCCAGGCGAGAGATCATTGCGTTGCGAGTGGGCTGGTCCAGGGCGGCCTGCTCAAGCTCGCTCGTGCAGACCCCGAGCAGCTTGTCCACCACGCCTTTATGCTTTTCGATAGAGAACATGGAATGCCCGATGACGCATTGGCCGTACTGGAGCGTAGTATACGTCCGGCCGGCCCGTTCCTCTTCAAGAATGCGCTTGGGCGGGGTGGGAAACGCCTCAATATGAGAGCGCACCCAGCCGTCCTCGGGGTCAGGCTCGGCCTCGCAGAACATGAGATTGATGTGCTGCATGCCGTCGGGTTTTGGATAAATTTCGATCAGCATCAGATCTCTCTCCTGCTTATGTTTCGATAATAAGGAACCCACCCCGCCGCGAGCGCGGCACCCCTCCAAGGAGGGGATAAAAAAAGCTCCCCTCTTGGGAGGGGTGGCCCGTAGGGCCGGGGTGGGTTTCTCTCGACCGTATGCCACTCAAGGGACAGTACGCTCAGGCTTCCGCCCGCAGCTCGACTACATTGCCGTCCGGGTCACGGACAAAGACCACCGGGGCCAAACCCATACTGGGCGGCGGAGCAAATTCCTGGAACTTCACCCGCCTTCTCTTGAGCACCCGTTTGGCCTCTTCGAGGTCTTCGACCTGGACCGCGATATGGGTGCCGATACCCGGAATATCCTTGTCGGCCAGCGTGTTGCGCTGACCAATAATATGCACCTGGGTTCCGTCCACCTCATACCAGGCTCCAGGCACACCCTTGATCTTGGGTCGCTCAATCTCACCCAGGCCCAGAATCTCGCCATAGAACCGCTTTGCCTTTCTGACATCCGAGACCGGCACCCCGGTATGGCGGATCGATTTCGCCTTGATCATATTCCCCTCCTTTCGGGTTACTCCAGTAAAAAGTCCGAGACCGCGTCAACAAAAGCCTCTTGTTCCTCCAGCATAATCATATGACCCGAACTCGCGAAGTGGACCAGGCGCGAACCGGGAATGGCGCGTTGAAACGCTTCCCCATAGACCGGCGGAATCAGCTTATCGGATTTCCCCCACAGCAGCAGGGTCGGCAGTTGCAGCCGGTGGATGCGCTTCTTGAGCCCTTTATCAGGAATCGGCCACAGGAATTTCCCGGTTGAGGCCAGGCATTTATACATCTCAAGCTGGGCTTCGGGGGATTGCAACTGTTCGGTAAACATCTGGCTCATGGGACCGCTGGGGTCGTGAAACACATGTTCGACCATCTGCTGCGGGTTAAAGGTAAAGAAATCCGGAATGGGGTTGTCATCGAGCCACAGTCCTGCCGGGCAGACCAGCACCAGGCGGTTGATCCGGTACGGGGCGAGCGCGGCGACCTCCGCGGCCAACATGCCCCCCAGCGAGTGGCCGACAATATGCGGGCTATCGATCTGTAACTCGTCGAGAAAATCGTGGTAGTACAGGGCAAAGTCAATCACGTCGTCAATATGCTCGATACCCGTTCCGGGGCCAAAGCCGGGATGGGCCGGGGCGTAAACGGTAAAATTCTGGGCAAGTTCCTCGAGAAACGGGGCGCCCACCATGGGGCCACCGGCGCCGTGCAGAAACAGCAGCGGCTCGCCGTTGCCGCCCCACTGCATTGAGGTGGTAAATTTTCCATTCCGAATAGCGACCTTCACTTCTTGCATTCCAAACGATCTCCCTTCGGGGACGGCGTCCTAGAGGGCCGCGACCGGCATGCGATCTTCCTCATTCATCGGGTGCGGCGCCCAGCGGTCTTCCCACTCGTTCCACAACTGCTCGCGCAGAAACGGCAGTACCTCTTTAGCGTACAGTTCCGTATTCTTCCGGGTGAGCTCGCGACTCAGGTTGCCGAAATGGAGGAGGGAGAAAAGCTGCCCGACATTCATCTCCTTAATGACTTCCACCAGCCGCTCGCGCACGGTCGCCGGCGAGCCGGCGATCACATAGCCCTGCTCAACAAAGTCCTTCCATTTGAGGTCGGCCAACTGCTCGAAGCTAAAGGGCGATTTGAGCGACTTGATGGTCTTGAGCGTCAGATAGCCTGGCGCGGCAGCCCAATGGTCGGGCACGTGCAGACAGCGGTGGTAGAAATACGAGGCCGCCTCCGCATAGTCCTTTTCCGCTTGCGCGTCCGTCTCGGACACCCCGATGAATTGCAGATAGCCGGCGCGGTAGGGGTTCCGGTCCCGGCCGGCCCGGTCTACCGCCTCCCAATAGCCCCGCATCACCTGCGTGGCCGGCTCGTAGCCGAAATAACTCAGGAAGGCATACATATAGTCATGCGCGGCCACCCAGTCCCAGGTCTCGACGCTGCCGCCACCTGGAATCCACACCGGTGGATGCGGCTTTTGAACCGGGCGGGGCCAGATATTGACATAGCGGAGTTGGTTGTATTTGCCGTTAAAGGCAAACGGCTCGGGTTCGGTCCAGGCCTTAATGATCAGATCGTGGCCTTCCCGATATTTCTCGCGCAGCGTCAGGGGTGTCTGGCCGTAGGCAAAATTGGTGTCCATCGAGGTGCCGACCGGAAAGCCGCCCACAAAACGGCCACCCGAGATGCAGTCGAGCATGGCCATTTCTTCGGCAATGCGAATCGGCGGGTTGTACAGCGCAATCGAGTTGCCCAGCACAATCAGGGCGGCCTTGGAAGTCCGTCGGGCGAGCGCGGCCAGAATGAGATTGGGTGACGGCATCAGGCCGTAAGCGTTGGCGTGATGCTCGTTCACGCAAATACCGTCAAACCCAAGACTGTCCGCAAACTCCAGTTGATCCAGATATTCGTTGTAAAATTGATGGCCCCGAGCAGGATCGAATAATTCACTGGAAACATCTACCCACACACTCGGATGTTTTTCCCTGAAGTCTTCGGGCAGGTCTTGATACGGCATTAAATGAAACCAATGACTCTTCATAACAGGCCCTCCTCATTGACGGCTCGGAACGAACATCAGGAACCCACCCCGCTGCTTCGCAGCACCCCTCCCAAGAGGGGATGAATGCCGCTCCCCTCCTTGGAGGGGTGGCCCGTAGGGCCGGGGTGGGTTCCTTAATCCTTGTGCAAAAAGTTGTATCAGCCGGAGATTTGAGCCACAAGAGGAAAATCTGGTCTGTTTGTTCAGGGGGATGCAACAGACACGGGAAGGAGCATGGTTCTCGCCCGCACGACCAGCATCAACGTGGCAGCACACAGCAGACCGATACCCACGCTGGTAAATCCGAGGTGATAGCTTCCGGTCGTGTCATACAGAAAGCCCATGAGAGTCGGGCCAACGAAGCCGCTCAAACAAATAACCGTCTGATAGAAACCGTAGATCACGCCGTGCGCTTTCATACCGAACATGCGCCCGGTCACGAGGGCGGTCAGCGGAGTGGTGCCACCAAAGAAAAAGCCGAAGCAGGCGACAAAGCCGACCACCGCAACTACGGGAGAAGCCCATAAGAGCAGGGTTATGCCGATACCACCCAGGGCATAACAGGTCGCCGCCAGTTGCAGCGGATCATAACGCTCACTCGCCCAGCCAAAACCCAGCCCGCTGAGTACGGACGTACTGAGCAGCACGCTGACCAGCAGGGCCGCGTGCTGAGCGGAAAAGCCTTGATCCGTAAAATAGGGGTACTGATGGATCATCACGGAAAAGAGACAGCCATAGGCCAGAAAATAGATACCAATGAGCGCCCAGAAACGACCGGTGCGGAGCGTATCGCGGGCGGATATCCCCTCCCCTGGGCCAGTATTGGGCGGCAAGTCGTCCGCGGTCGGTCTCGTCTCGCCGTCCGGCAGCAGACCCAGGTCAGCCGGCGTATCTCGCAACAGCCCAAACAACACCGGAAGCAGGATAAGCCACAGCAGCCCGCCCAGGATCAACAGGGTGAGACGCCAGTCCACCCACTCGATACACCACGAGGCAAAGGGCGTCAGCAGCAGCCCGCCCACCGGAGCGCCGATCATGGCCGTACCCATGGCCCGACCGCGCTTGCGCGCAAACCAGCGCGAAATAAGGATATTGACCGGCACATGGGCCAGGGCCGTAAAGCCAACCCCGACCCCGAGACGCAGCACATAGAGTTGCCACAGGGCCGTCATCTGAGACAGCAGCATCAGGCACAGGCCCACCAATACGGCCGCCGGAATCATGACCGCCCGCGGCCCGTACAGCCCCACCGCGCGCCCGACAAAGGGAGCGGTGAGAGCAATGGCCAACATAAAGGCCGAAATCCCGCCGGAGACCTGCGCCCGGGTCCACCCGAACTCGGCGGTCAGCGGTTTGAGAAAGACGGGGAAGGACAGATTACCAACACCACCGGCCATCGACATGCTGACAAAGCATGTCACAACAATCCACCAGCCATAAAAAAACGCGGGCGCCCCCTCGCTCAATCCTCCGTCCCGGCCTGCCATGCCGCTACGTATAGAGGCCCGGCCGCCTATCCGTCCAGGGCGGTCGTTTTTGACGGAGGTCGGAACGGCGACTTCAAGGCACTCCGTACTCCATTGCGGTGGGTAGTGAGATGGTACGCAGGGCGCACCCTGCAAGAGGACGCCCGCTCGTAGGGTGCGTCCTACGCACCTAGTTCCTGCCACCCAAACGGGCAGGGCGAGAACGACCCTCCCTCGCTTCCTCGCCCTCTCCCTCACAGGGCGAGGGAATGTGCGCCCCCTCTCCCTCACGGGGAGGGAATAGCTGCCCCCTCTCCCCTTGGGGGCTGAGGACACGACAGTTTGGGAGGCGGTTGACTCATGAGGCTCCTTCTCGTCATGCTTCGGGTAGCCAAGGTCCCAAGCAAGCGGGAGGGAGTCATGAGTCAGCCAAGGGCAGTATACCAATGGACGGAGCAGATTGCACGGCAGTTTCCGCAGTTGCGCGCGTCGCAAGCGAAGGTGTTAGCGGCCTTTAGTTGGGGGGTGGTAGTGAGTCGGCGGTGTACCTTGCGCCTAGTGGCGGAGGCGCTGCCGCAGTGGGGGAAACCGGATACGGTAGAGCGGCGCTTACAGCGCTTTGTGGCCAACCCGCGCGTGGACTGGCAGGGCGGGGCGGCGGCGCTCGCGGCCTGGGTGGTGACGCGCCTGGAGTCCCGCGCAGTCATAGTCTTGCTGGTGGACGAGACGAGCTTACAGGAGCATCTGAAGGCGATGGTGGTGAGTATTGCCTATCGGGGGCGGGCCTTACCGGTGGCGTGGTGGTGTTATCGGCCGGCGGCCTGGCCGCTAGGGCAAGTGGCCTTGATTACGCGCTTGTTGGATCAACTCGCCCCCGCTTTCCCGGCGCAGCGCCAAGTGCTCGTGCAGGCCGACCGGGGCATCGGCACGAGTCCGGCCCTGCGCGCGGCGATTGCTCAGCGTGGGTGGTATTGCCTGGTCCGGGTCCAGCGGACGGTCCGCGTTCAAGTGGCGGGCCACGAGATGGAGATCGGGGCCTTGGTCCCCGCGCCCGGCAAGCGCTGGGCGGGGGCCGGGCGGGTCTTCAAGCAGGCGGGGTGGCCTGCCTACTGGGGCGTGGGGCGCTGGCAGCGGGGGGCCCCTCAGCCGTGGCTGTTAGTGACCAATTGGCCCCAGGCGCAGGCGCGCTGGTAGGGGCTGCGGATGTGGGAAGAGGCGGCCTTCAAGGACCTGAAGTCGAGCGGCTGGCAGTGGCAGCGCAGTCACGTGCGCCTCCCAGCCCATGCCAATCGCCTCTGGTTGGTCTTGGCGCTCGCCACCGCCTGGATGAGCAGCTTAGGGACCCACGTGGTCCGCTCGCGGGGGCTGCGCCGCGAACTCACCCGGGGCCACCGCCGGCAGTACAGCGTCCTCCAACTCGGCTTGCGCTTCTTCGCCCGCTGGCGCGCCTTAGGCCGCCCCTTACCGGAGGACTTCCGCTTCGTCCCCCATCTCCCCACCTTACCCCAAACTGTCGTGACCTGAGCCCCTGGAGGGAGAGGGCTGGAGCCTGCCCCGCACTTGATGCGGGGGTGAGGGGGAATAAGCAAGCTGAACCGCGCCCTTGCGGTGACACATCCTCAAATGGCGCGCATCTTGGGCAAGACCTCTTGGGCAAAGAGGCGCAGGCTCTGCGTGGCGAGTTCATCCGGTAGGGAGCCAAACTGAAACATCGCCAGTAAGGTTCCGCGTTTGCCCTCTTCGCGTTGGCGTTTGATTTGCGCGATCACACTTTCCGGGCCGCCCAAAATGACCGTCCCATTCTCAATTCCTTCATCGACGCTATAGCCCATGGCCTTGCCCGTGTCTTTACTCGTGACGTTCTTGAGCCAATCGCGCATGCCATTGACACTCATATGTCCGGGAATAAGCGAGACAGTGCCGATATCAAACGACGCCAGCGCGCGGAAGAAGTGGTATTCTAAATGCGTTTCAGCCTCCTGGCGCGCCTTTTTATCGCTCTCGCCAACGTATAATGCGCAGATCGAGGCAAACATATCATCAAAATCCTCGGGGACGGTGATGCTTTGCTCTTGAGCCAGCCGATAATACGTCTCGTGGACCGCGCGCGTCCGCTCAATACTGACCCACGGCGTGGCAATATAGGTGCTATTTCTGACCGCAAAATCGAGCGAGTCCAGGCTATTGGCCGCCATCCAGATTTTCGGATAGGGCTGCTGCAAGGGCTTCGGCCAGATATTATAGTCCCGGACGCGGTAAAACTGGCCGTCAAAATCAAACCGCCCCTCACTCGAAAGCGCTTTCAGGACTAAGGAAAACCCTTCCCGAAACCGCGCCTGAGATTCCGCCGGATTGACGTTGTAGGACAGGTATTCAGTCGGAAAACCACGCAGCGCCCCCCAAATAAAACGCCCATTGCTCAGGTGATCCAGCATGGCCACCTCTTCCGCAATGGCAAGCGGGTGGTGTAACGGAATGCAGGTGCCGGTGACCGCCACTTGCAGATGTTTGGTCCGTTGTGAGACGGCTGCTGCCATGAGGTGCGTCGAGGGCACCATGGCACAAAATCCGCCGCCGCCATGATGCTCCTGACAGGTGAAGCCATCCAACCCAAGCTCATCACTGAGCGTGATCCGGTCCAATTCTTGTTGAAGTAACGCGTTTCCCTGAACAGGATCAAAATACCGATTCGAGAGTGGATACGATCCAGGCGTGCCAACGGGAGCGTCGTCGGGCAGGTGCGGCCAGCCAAACAGCACCATATTAAAGACTCTCATGCGCCTCCCCTCTCCTGTGGCGGAATGAAAGTGTGAATAGCCTGGATAACGGCCTCGCACCCTTCCACATACGGCAGATGTCCGGCCCGCGGAATTATCACGCTGTGAGCGTGCGGTAGCGACGCGGTCCACAGCGCGGCGTGCGCTGGCGCCAAGAGGGGGTCCTGCTCGCCCCAGACGACAAGCGTTGGAGTAGTCAAAAGATGCAAGTGATGGCGCAGGCTGCGACTGTGCAGGTAGGGGTCAAACACCAGGCGGATACTCGCGTTTCGGTTGTTGATGAATGCGTCGGTCCAGTTACTCAGCTCTGGGACATACAGTGAGGCATTCTCCAGGGCTACATCCGTAAAAAAATACTGCGGCAAGCGCGCCGGGTCCGTATAGAAGAGATTGGGCACCTTGGTCCAGTCCTGCACTAAGCCGAGCGGGCTGATCAAAACCAACCTGGCAATGCGCTCCGGTCTGAGCAGAGCGAGTTCAGCTCCTACCCATCCGCCGAGGCACGAGCCGACGACAATCGGCCGTTTGAGCGACAGCGCATCAAAGAATTGCAGCAGCAACACCGCCAAGTCGTGCGGCGTCTTTGCCCACTCCGGCAATGTGGATTGCCCATAGCCCGGCAGGTCGGGAACAAACACCTGAAAACGTTCGGCGAGCCGTTGGTGGTAGTCCATCCAGCCCGGCTCGCCCCATAACCAGTGGAGCCATACCAGCGGCAGACCCCGGCCGGCCCGATGGTAGCAAAACTGAAGAGTGTCCTGCGCTGCGCCATCTCCAGGCAGTTCAAGCGTTTCGCGTTGCGGAGTCATGCTCACAGATTTTCCCTTTTGCGATTAGGGTTAGCATAATCTCAGTAGTTCTACAGCCTGGAATATTTGTTTTTGACTATACTCAGTAATTTTTCCTTATAGACGAAGCCCGACATATAACAACTATCTGGCAAACAGGGAGATATCGTTTAGATGAATGAATTCTTGCCAGGTTTGAGGTTCGGGAGGACCGAGGGAGACTGAGAGGCTGAACGGCGAAGGGCTTGTCTGTCCACGCCAGACTCACGCCCCCCTCCCATCCATGCTAGGAGGAGGAGCGCACTTCTCAGCGCATGTCTCAGGGAGGTGTTTCATGCGGACAAAGCACGTATTGGGCGGTCTGGTCGTGGTTGCCCTGATTGGCGGCTTCAACTCGCAGGCGATGGCTAGGTTTTTCCCCTGGTGGGCGTTTAACAGCGTCGTTGAGGAAGTCCAGGTCCGGGGGACGCTGAGAGTCGGGCTCGGGCTGTTCGAGCCCTGGTCGGCCTGCAATGCGGACGGCGAGCTGATCGGCTTCTCAGTCGATGTCGCGACCAAAGTGGCCGAGGACATGAGGGTTGAGGTCGAATTTGTCCGGACGAACTGGAACTATATTATTTCGTCACTGATCGCCGAGGAGTTCGACGTCATTATCAATGGTATGGCGATCCTTCCAGAACGCAGCCTCAAGGTGAATTTCACGTCCCCGCACAACTTCTCTACCGGTACCTACCTGGTGGCGAATACGGCGCAAACCGCAGACCTGGAAACGCTGGCGGATTTTAACAGTTCGGCTGTCACGCTTGTGGCCCATCGGGGAACGGCGGCAGTCAATTTTATCGAGAATGTTTTTCCTGAAGCCACGCTACTGCTCGTTGAGAGCGATACCGCTGTCCTCCAGGCCGTCGTCGCCGGAGACGCCCATGCCGCGGCGGCGTTCGCGACGACGCGGATAACGTGGGTTGACGCCAACCCGAAGACCCTGCACCTGCCCTTCGAGGAGCCGTTTGCCTCGCTACCTGGGGCGATAGCCATACGCAAAGGGGACCTCGATAGCCTGAATTTCTTCAATACCTGGATCGAGGCCAACACGGCCAGCGGCTGGCTCGACCAGCGTAACAAATACTGGTTCGAGACTCGCGAGTGGGCCGACCAGGTCGCGACCGACCCGGACACCGTTGCCGCCTGCGACGCCTCCTTTCAATAGAGGGCCGCAGGTCAAGCCGCACAGACCTCGCCACTAGCCAACAAAAAGCGTGTAGGGTTTACCGTTCAGATGGATGAGTTCCTGCGGGACCAGCAGGCATTTTTCCTGGGAGAGCACCCGGCTGGCGATCTCCCGATTGATAGGCGGGACCTGCTCCAACTGCTCAATCTGCTCCAGGGTCAAATACTCGGCGCGGTCAACCTCTTCCATATCGGGTGTGGGTTCACCGCTCAGCGGTTTCATCAGCAGGACGATGTACAGGCTGTTGCCAATGTCGGGATCACACCGATTCCGCAGGCCAACGACGCCCTGCACCGCTCCGGTCACGCCGGCTTCCTCCCGGACCTCGCGGACAACGGCCTTTTCGATGGTTTCGTCCGGCTCGACAAAGCCGCCCGGCACCTGCCAGTTCCCCCTGCCCCGCCGTGAGGCGCGGCGCACGAGCAAAAGGCGGTTGTCGCGCACGACCGCCCCACCAACGCCAAGGTTGTAGCCGCGGTTATACCGTTCGGGAATGGGCATGGATACGGAGTGGAGTCGCGCAGCTATTACGGAGTGACCTGGGGCAACACGAACTTAAGGAGGGCAAAGACCAAAGCCACAATAGTCAGGGTTTGACCGATCATGAGCTTGAGAATTTTTGCCTCAAGTTCGTTCAAATCGGCTTTTGTCGCCACGTCCGACTGTAGCATCACGTTCGGGGCAGAGCAATGTAAAGGGGAGACGCTGGTGTCTCCCGGTCGTATTACGACAGCACCATGGGCAGCCCCAGGTACTCGTTATACATCAAGTCCCGATGTTCGAGCAGAGCGGGGTCGAGCGCTTTTTCAATCGCCGGATTGGGGAACTCGAAGGCCGCGCGTAAGACATCCATAATTTTACACTGCTCGGGCGGCAGCGGTTTCATCAGGGCGCAAAACGTGGCCCAGTAGAAGTCCAGGGCCGTGACGTGTTCGCCCATAAGGAAGCGGTTGCCTTTTGCCTGCTCGGCTTTGAGACGGACGGACAGCAGGCTCAGCACGTCGGTTACCCGTTTGGTCGCCTCCGGGCCGATGCCGGGCCGATAGCCGTATTTCGCACCAAGATAGTGGCCCATCTCGGCCGGAATCGGGTAGTCCACATCCGGGTCTATGGCGGCGTCACACATCATGAGACGAGCGGACCAGCCCAGGCCCATTTCGCCGCAGATTTCATACGAGAGCCCGAACATCAGCGCGCGTTGCTCCGGGTCCGCCGGAATCAGGCCGGGCTCGGGCTGGAGGCGTTCGAGCAGGAGCAGGATCTCCGCCCAGCCGGACCGGGGCGCTTCGTCTTCATACATGGCGGACGGCGCGCTATCTTCGCCCGTCCACTCCACCAAGCCCTTATTGGCCGCGGGGTCACCCGGCATATAGAGCGTGGCGGTAAAGGGAATATCCTTGGTCTTGAGCATCCCCTTGATCGCTTCTCCCCACGGGCTCGGCGCATTGGCCACAAACGTCAGGCGCAGACCCGAGGCCTGCTTGGCTTCTTCCAGACTGACAAACTGCATACTGTCCTCCTTCGCTTCGTTCTGATGACGCGGCATTCTAGCGGAATAGTGCGGCCGGCGCGATACGCGGAGACTTGATCTCCATCTCTTCCGCGGTTAGCTTCGAGCCCATGCCAACCCCGGCCGTTACGCGCAACCCGTTTTCCTGGTTTTTGCTCCTCGGCTTGCTCCTGAGCGGATTTCTGATCTGGCTGATTTACTATAAGCCGGCGGCCACCACAGAGGGAGAGTGGGTGGCCTGCCTTCCGGCGGCCAACGCCTGTTTTAACGCCCTGTGCGCTGGCTGTTTGATCGGCGGGTTTGTCAACATCAAGCGCGGCAACCGGGAAAGGCATATACGCTGTATGCTGGCCGCGCTCGGGTTCTCAGTCCTCTTTCTGGTGAGTTATATCGTCTATCACCATTTTCATGGTGATACCCCTTTTCCCGGTCAGGGACCGATTCGGCTGCTGTATTTTTTCATCCTGATCAGCCACATCGTGCTGTCCATTATCGCCCTGCCCCTGGTCTTCACCACGCTCTACCATGCGGCCCGCCAACAGTTTGAGGCCCACAAAAAGATCGCGCGCTACACCTTCCCGGTCTGGCTCTACGTCTCGGTCACCGGCGTGCTCGTCTTCTTTTTGCTCAGGGCCTATACGTGAATAAAGGGCAACCCACCCCAGCCTTCGGTCCCCCTTCTCGGAGGGGATCAGGAAGGATGTATGACGACCCAGCCTCAAGATGGCCGACGAGTATGCCACACCACCAACCAGCGCTTGTGGTCATCTTCCGAATGATGATATCGCTTTCTCAATACACTGATATCGGATGAGACTATGGGCAAAGTGCTTGTCAGAACAGTAATCAGCCTGGATGACGAACAGAAGGCGTGGCTGGACCGGCAGGCCGCATTGCGCCGCGTATCCATGGCCTCGCTGATTCGCCAGGCGGTCAGCGAATTTCGTATGCGGGAGCAGCGCGGCTCGGCTACCTCGTTTCGGGAGGTGCTCAAGCAGACGGCGGGCATCTGGCAGGGCGGGGACGGACTCGAGTACCAGGAGCGTATTCGCAAGGAATGGCCCTGAGGGATGGCCAGATATCTGCTCGACTCGGTCATCGTCATCGATCACTTTAACGGCGTCGAGGCGGCGACGGAGTTTCTTGCCGCCCACGGGCGCGATTGCGTGATTTCCGTCATCACCCGTGCGGAGACGCTTGCTGGATTCCCTGCGGCATCGGAGTCCTTGGCCCGCGAGCTATTGGACACGTTTGCGACGTTACCCGTAACCGTCGAAGTCGCCGATGCCGCCGCACAGTTGAGGCGTACCCAGCGCTGGAAACTTCCGGATGCGATTCAGGCGGCCATCGCCATTCAGCAAGGTCTGACATTGGTCACGCGAAACACTCGGGACTTCAAGGCTGGCGGCCCGGTCGCGGTGGAAACTCCATATCAAATACCCAATCCGCCTAAAAGGAAGAATAACGCCACATGAATGATGTCGGGGCACGCTACGGCTTGTTGGGGCCCACAAAAAGATCGCGCGCTACACCTTCCCGGTCTGGCTCTACGTCTCGGTCACCGGCGTGCTCGTCTTCTTTTTGCTCAGGGCCTATACGTGAATCTTGTGAGTGTTTTTTAGTTCAAGTTTTGGGCGATATTTGAGCATCGCCCACGCTACCTGTTCCGGCGCCGCGCCTTGGGAGTTAGCCTTGGAATAGACTTTCTTCTTGTATTCCTCTTTTTTCATTCCGTGTAGCTCTCTCCCTCCTTCCTATAGTATTTGTTCGATTGTTCTTTGTTAATTTGCGATTCCTTGTACCATTTCTCCAAATCCCCCACTGGATCAAAAAGAAGAAGGATCAGCCAAGACAGCCCTAAGGAAAATGGGAAAGGTAGCCACGCGGCTGCGAATAGTGCCGCAGTAATGACCATCCCTACACGAGTGAAGGTAGCGATACATCGCAGCATAGCTTCCTCATGGTGCTTGTTGTATTGAGCAGGCGGCTCAACTCAGCACGTCGTTGCGAGATATGGACGGGGGTAAGGTAGCAAACCTCTATATTCTTGACAATTCTCTGTTGCCCCACCACGGTACGAATATCCTTACGACTGCAACCATCGCAGTCGTAAGGATAAGAGCCTATACGTGAATAGAGGGCACCCCCTGCCGTTGACGCGGCACCGCATGGAGACAGGTGGCCGGTCTCGGTGCTCACGGAGTCGCAGTTTGGGCGCCCCTCGTCTCTCTTCCCTCCGCGCCAAGCGCCTGCACGACCGCATCCGGATCGTGGTCTATCACGGTCAGCAGCACGCGGGCGGCCCGGTCTGGAACCCGGCGGCCCTGTTCCCAGTCCTGCACGGCGCGCACATCGAGGCCAAAACGGTCTGCGAACTTCTGTCGGCTCAGCTTCAGACGTTTGCGAAGAGCGACGATCCGCCCCGCGCTGGGGTCGTCCACGATCCGGCAGGAAAGCGCTGTCTCCTCGCGCACATGGGCAAGCACCTCGCCCAGGGCGGTTTCAATCTCTTGACCGATAGTGGTGCGTTCCTTCATTTTTCTCGCCTCTCTTTTCTGATCGCCGCTACCAGCTTGGACAACGCCTTGACGTCCGCCGCCGTCAGATCGTCGCGGTCCGCCTTCGCATAGGCCGTCAGCATGTAGATGGCTGCGGGGCCAAGGTAGAAGTAGATTACGCGAATGCCCCCCCGCTTGCCACGACCGGAACCGGCCCAACGCAACTTGCGGATGCCGCCCGTCCCCCGGATGACCGGTGCCGTGTCGGGAGCGGACATGATCGTCGCTTCCATTGCCCTCCGGGCCTGTGGCGAAAGCAGCTTGCGAATGGCACGTTCATAAGTGCGGGTAAAGTACAGGTGCATGGGCTGTTAATCATGCGGCATTGCCGCAGTCTTGGCAAGACACCGTTCAATGGCAAAGGCAGCCTGGGGCAGATGTATAAGCTCTTCGGCGAGCGGATAGATGCTGTGATTGATGAGTTGAATGAGGTGGTAGGGCGATGAGAAGACAGCCTTCGGTTACGCGTGCAGCGTAATCGGCTCAAGCGCATCACCCTGCGCCTGGACCGTGCCGATAAGGGCCGCGTCCTGATAGCCGAGCGCCTGAAGCTCCCGGACGCAGGCCTGAGCCTGTTCTGCCGGGACGCTGGCCAGGAGTCCGCCGGCGGTCTGCGGGTCGAACAGCAGCGCGTAGTGCGGGTGCCGGGCCGCTCGCTCTACCTCGCGAATGGCCCGCCGCAGCCGGACATTCTGGGGTTGCAGGGACGAAAAAATACCCTTCAGAACGACCTCCAGCGCACCGGGCAGGATCGGCAGCCGTTCCATATTGAGAACCGCGTCAACAGCCGAGGCACGGACCATTTCGACCAGATGGCCCAGCAGGCCGAATCCGGTCACGTCGGTCATGGCGGTCGCGCCGTGCTGACGCAGGCAGTCCGCTCCGGCCCGATTTGACTGCCGCATGGAGGCGAGCGCGGCTTCGACCCAGCGGCCTTTGGCCTTGTGTCGCATGTCTGCGGCAAACAGCGTGCCGGTTCCCAGCGCCTTAGTCAGAATCAGCGCTTGGCCCGGCTGCATGCCACTTTTTTTCAGCACGGATTCCTGGCTGGCCAGACCGTTGATGGCAAAGCCGAGCGCCAGTTCGCTGCCCTCACTGGTATGCCCGCCAACCAGAGCCGTATGTTCCCGGTTAAGGACCTCCAAGGCCCCGGCCATGAGCTGGGTGAGCTGGTCCCGGACCTTGTGTTCCAGGCCATACGGGATGGTGACCATGGCCAGGGCGGTCTGCGGCTCCGCGCCCATGGCAAAGATATCACCCAGGGCGTGGGTGGCTGCGATTTGGCCGAAGACAAACGGGTCTTCAATAAAGGCCCGGAAAAAATCAACGGTCTGTACCAGCGCTTTTCCGGGCGGGACGGTGACCACTGCCGCATCGTCCGGCGCGTGCAGGCCGACAATGACATCGGAGCGGTCAACCGGCTCAAGGCGCGCCAGAGCCTGGTTCAAGACCGTACTGCCGATCTTGGACCCACAGCCGCCGCACCGCATGGCAAAGGCGGAAATCTCCTTGAGGACCTGGGCATCGGCCAGTCCCTGCTCTACCTGGGCCGGCTCGTCGTCAGGCATATCCGGCAGCTCGTTGTATTTGCGGATAAAGCGTCGGTCGATCCAGTCTTTCCACTGCCAGACCCACCTCCCCTCACACGCCCAGCGTGAACGCGAGGCCACCGCATATTGGTCTCCGGTAGAGATCAGGCTCAGAAACTGCTTTTGCGGCGCAAAGGCTTTGACGGACTGGCCGCGCAGGAAACGGCGCAGATTCTTCGCCAGCGGCGGGCCCTGGCGGACGGCGAACACACCCGATTTTGGACGGGGGTGGTTGACGACTGCGGCAATATCCCCGGCGGCAAACACCTCGGGATGGGAAACCGACTGGAGCGTGTCCTGCACGGCGATAAAGCCCTGCTCGTCGGTGGCCAGGCCGGCCTCTCCCGGCCAGCCGGCGGCACCGGCCGTGGTGACCCACAGCATCTCGTCCAGAGCGAGTTGGGTGTCATCGGCAAACCGCACGCACCCTTCGGCAGCGCCGGTGACGAGACAATCCGTTCGGACTTCGACACCACGTTGCTGGAGAATACGCCTGAACGCGGCCCGGACACGCGGGTTGTGGGTCGGCAGAATCTCGGCTGTCCCGCTGATGAGATAGAAGACGAGATGGTCGGCAGACCGCCCCTGCTGGGCGAGCAGATGTGCGAGACGATACTGGACGGCCAGCAGGAGTTCCACGCTTCCGGCTCCGCCACCGATAACGCCGATTGTCGTGCGTGCGGTCCGGGCCAGACAGCGCGCGCGAAGCTGTTCCCAATGCCGCCAAAAACCGTCTATGGGCTTGACGGCCACACCGGTGTGCCCGGCACCGGGTATATGCGCAACAGCCGGTGTGGCCCCGATATTAACGGACAAGGCATCATAGGCCACGGGTGGCCGGGTACGACACACGACCTGCTTGTTGGTCAGGTCCAGGCCGACCGCTTCATCGTGAAAAAACTGCGCTCCGGCGAACCGGGACAGCGGCCCAAGATCGATATGGGCCTGATCGAAGGTGTAATGCCCGGCGATATAGCCGGGCAACATGCCGGAATACGGCGCGTGCGTATCGCGGCAAATCAACGTCACGCGGACACCCGGCAGCGGCTTCATGCCAAAGCGTTTCAGCACGGTGACATGACTGTGGCCACCGCCGACCAGGACCAAATCTTTGACTATCGGAGTGGATGGCGGCCTCACAAAAGCGATCCTTCAGTACCGTAGGAACCCACCCCGGCCTTCGGCCACCCCTCCCAGGAGGGGATTTTATGCTTCTCCCACCCCCTCTTTGCACCGCACCGCGGTGGGGTGGGTTCTCGTTCTGAAGCAAAAAACGACCGGACGTTATTCATGCTGCAAGAGCAAATTCCCGCTCACGTCATACTGGACTGTCCAGCCGGGCGGTACAACCACCGTGGTATCCGGTTCTTCTACAATGAGCGGGCCGCTCCGCGCCTGTTCAAGAGCGGTGCGCTGATAGACCGCGGCCTGGCATTCGCCCATCTGGGGACCGAAATACGCCGTGCGGGAGGCTGGAGACGGAGGGGTGTTCCCGGTCCCGGTCAACTCGGTGAAGCGTAAATGGCCGGAGGACGCCACGGCTTGCAGCCGGACGCTGACCAGCTCAATCGTATCGGCCCGATCATAACCGAACGCCTGCCGGTGGGCTTGGGTGAAGAGCTGGCCCAGGCGGTCCTGCATGTCCGCGCCCGATACGTCGGGAAAAGGCAGGCTCAACTCGGCGACCTGATAGCCGTATTTGAGATCGACCTGACGCTCAAAACGAATCTGCTCCGCGGCAATGCCCTCTTCGGCCAACTCGGCCCGCGCCTGGGTCTCAAGTTCCTGGTAATGACGCAGCACGGCCTGCGTATCAAGCTGGTCCAGGGCCACGGCCACGCTGCGGATATAATCGTGGCGATAATCCGCCAATAATAACCCAAGGGCGCTGAACAAGCCCGGGTAGAGCGGAATCTGCACCCGCTTCATACTCAGGCTGTCCGCCAGGGCCGCGGCGTGCATCGGCCCGGCTCCGCCGAATGCGATCAGGGTAAAGTCACGCGGGTCCCGACCGCGCTCGGTCGAAACGGCCCGCAGGGCACGCATCATGGTCGCGTTTGCCACCTGGGTGATGCCATAGGCTGCGGCCAGGACTTCCACATTGAGCGGTTGAGCGATTTTTTGTGCAATCGACGTCCAGGCGGCCTGACGGTCGATGGCCAGGGTCGCCCCGGCAATAGCGTCGGGGTTCATATAGCCCAGCACGACATTGGCATCAGTTACGGTAGGCTCGGTTCCGCCCCGGCCATAACAGGCCGGGCCAGGGTCCGCGCTGGCGCTCTGGGGACCGACCCGTAACGCGCCCCCGTCATCTATCCAGGCAATACTGCCGCCGCCGGCGCCCACTTCCACGATATCGAGCGAGGGGACGCGCAGGGCATGTCCACCGCCGCCGAACAAACGCGTGGTCATGGTTGCGCCCCCCCCGATCTCCCCACCCGGCTTCTCAAGCGGCACGCCATTTTCAATCAAACAGGCTTTGGCGGTCGTCCCGCCCATGTCAAACGCGAGCACCTGATCCTGCCGCGTCTCTTGGGCGAAGCGCGCCGCAGCCAGCACGCCGGCAGCCGGACCCGACTCAATCATATACGCCGGCCGGCGCCGGGCGGCCTGGGCGCTCATGATGCCGCCGTTGGACTGCATAATCAGAACGATCTCGCTATAGGTCGAAAGGTGTCGTTCCAGTCGGCTGAGATAGCGATCAACGACCGGAATCAGCGACGCGTTGATGACAGTCGTACTGGTGCGTTCGTACTCGCGAATCTCGGGGTGGATATCGCACGATAGACACACCACCATATCCGGAGCTACCTCAGCGATAAGCTGTCCCAACTGCCGTTCGTGCGTAGGGTTGAGATAGGAATTCACCAGGCAAACGGCAATCGCTTCCACTCCGGCGGCCAGAAGCTGGTCGATCACCGCTCGGGCTTGCGTCGGATCGAGCGGGCGCTCAATATGGCCGTTGCCCAGGATGCGCTCCTGGACTTCCAAACGCAGGGAACGGGGCACGAGAGGCGGCAGGCGGTCCCAGTCCGCGTCATAGATATTGGGCCGGCGCTGCCCGCGCATTTCGAGCTCGTCCCGAAAGCCCTGGGTGGTAATCAGGCCGGTCCGCGCGGTGGTGTCTTCGATGACGGCGTTCGAGGCAATGGTCGTGCCGTGGACAAAGCCCTCAACCTGGGCCGACGCATCGACCTCACGCACGCAGCGGACGATATCTTCGCCCACTCGGTCGAGCAGCGAGAGCACTTTTGTGGTGAACAGGCGTCCGTCGTCGTCAACCACAATTACATCGGTGAAGGTGCCGCCAATATCAAAGCCTATACGCATGGGGAGCCTATACCATATCGAATCGTCTATCCAAACGGTGTATGGTCGGCATGGCTGCCGGACGGACCCCTCACCCGGCCTTCGGCCACCCTCTCCCTCAAGGGGAGAGGGAAAAAAGGAGCCCCTCTCCCGCTGGGAGAGGGGTTGGGGTGAGGGAAAAACCGCCGGACCATTTCACTCCTGCCCCCGACTGGACCCCCCGTGTGTCAACACACGGCATTCAAACCGACCGACGAGCGGTCCGCAGCGCCTCGGTTTCCGGCATATTGACCGCAGCCGCGGCCGTATCGATCACCACCCCATACTGATCTCGCGCCTGCGCGGCAGACAGCTTTTCGTCCTGCACGTCGGCCAGCACCCGGGCCGGGTCGCGCTCCAAGGGATTGCCGTGTCCGCCCGAGCCGGACACAACGTGGTGAATGCGGTCGCCCGGCTTGACCGCCATGTGCAGATGGGCCTTGCGCGGCAGTTCCCGACCCTCGGCTTCAGGATTCAGAATGTTCTTGGACAGCGAACCGGGCGCGCCCCCGGCCAGCCCCCCGGAGGCGCGCATGAGACGGTTGGTGCGGACCATGACTTGGCCGGGGCTCAGGAAACGCCACTGTTTATAGATGGACACCGAGCCGCGGTGCTTGCCGGCGCCGCCCGTATCCGGCACATAGCCAAACCCGTCAACGACCAGTGGGAATTCACGTTCGAGCAGTTCCGCCGGAATCGTTCCGTACGACCCGAAGGCCATGGGCGCCACGCCATCAATCCCGTCCTTGTGCGGCCGTCCGCCCCAGCCGCCAAAGAAAATATCCATGACCGCAAACGGCGTCCCGTCTTCTCTCTCACCAGTGAAGTGCAACACGTCCCCACCCTCTCCGGGGATGGGCACCCGGTCGGGCAGGGCTTGGGCCAGGGCACGAAACAGCATATCGAACACCCGAAAGAATAAGGGTGCGCGGCCACCGACCGCGGCCGGAAAGCGCGGGTTGACCAGGGTACCGAGTGGTGCAACGACCTGTATGGGCCGAATGAAGCCGACGTTGGTCAACACCTCCGGGCTGACAATGCTCTTGACCGCGCCATAAACCGTCGCTTCCGTCATGCTCAGCGGCAAATTGATAGCGCCGCGCGCCTGCGGGCCGGTGCCGGTGAAATCAACGCTCAGGGTTTCGCCCTGGGCGCGCAGCGTCACCTTGAGCGGCAGGGCCACACCGTCGGAGCCGAAACCATCGTCCTCAAAGGCGTCCTCATACACATACTCGCCCGGAGGAATCTCTGTGATAGCCGCCCGGGTGGCCTTTTCCGCATAGCTGATCAAATAGTCACAGCACGAGTTGAAGGTGTCCAGGCCGTATTTTTCGAGCAGACGTTTCAGTTCCTGCTCGCCGCGCCAGCAGCCGGCGATTTTCGCCTCCACGTCTCCCAGCCATTCGTCGGACACCCGGACGTTGGCCAGAATCGTCTCCAGCAGGGCGTCGTTCCGCTCCCCCCCTTTGTACAGTTTGATCGGCGGCAGGCGGAGCCCTTCTTCAAAGGTCTCGGTACACTGGCTGCTGAACCCGCCCGGAAAGCGCCCGCCAATATCGGTATGGTGCGAATAGGCCAGAGTGAAGGCGACCCGCCGCCCCAGCCAGAACGTGGGCGCAATAATCATCACGTCCGGCATATGGGTAACACCGGCATACGGGTCGTTCACCACAATGACATCGCCGGGCGCGAAGTCGTTCCCGTATTTTTTGAGGATGTGGGGCATGACCGCAATAAAGAAGGCGAGTTGAAACGGAGCGGCATAGCCCTGACCGACTAACCGGCCCTGGCCGTCGCAGATAGCGGTGGCAAAATCTCCGGTTTTGACCATAGGCGAGCGGCCGGTTTTCCACACCGCAATCGCCATTTCTTCGGTAATGGCGGCCAACTCGTTTTTCACCACCTCAACCAGAACAGGATCAAATGCCATAGCTCTCCTCTCCTTCTACCTTCTACCTTCTACCTTCTACCTTCTACCTTCTACCTTCTGCCTCACCCCTCCCGCAAGCTTGCCCGCAGTTGCGCCGTCCGCTGCCAGTCAACCCGCTCCGCGCTCCGGTCAACGGCGACCCCGTATTCCCGCTCGGCATACGTGGCTGAGATTTTCTCGTCCAACACGTCGTCGAGGACGCGCTGAGGGTCCCGCACGAGCGGGTCACCATAGCCGCCCGCGCCCGGTTGGACATGCAGCAGGGTTTGTCCGGCTTGTACTGCGGTATCAATGAGCATTTCGGACGGGAGTGGGGTTTCCACCTCGCCGGAGCGCAGCCTGGCGGCAAACGGGGTGCCGTCCTTTCCGCCGGCCAGCCCATACGGAACGGATTTGACCCGGCAGGTTCGGAGCATCACCCGACCGTCGCCCAGAAAACGCCATTTGCGATATACGGACAGAGCGCCGCGGTATTGGCCCGGACCGCCGGTATCCGGCAAAAAGCCGAAACCGTCCAGCATGACCGGACATTCGCGCTCGATCATTTCCGCGGGAATGCTGCGCATGGCGCCGCCGGCAGCCATAGGCGTGACACCTTCCACACCGTCGCTATCGGGCCGCGCACCCCAGCCTGAGGTGTAGATATCCAGCAGCATGGACGGCACGCCGGCCTCGACCTGGGGCGTATACACCAGCAAATTCGCCCCGCCCTCGCCCGCGGCGTAGACTTTGTCGGGAATGGCCTGGGCCAGGGCGGCAAAGATCATGTCGATAATCCGCCACATCAGCATCCCGCGCGCGCCGACCGCGCCGGGAAATTGCGGATTGACCACACAGCCCTCAGGCGCAGTGACCTGAATGGGGGCCATCAGCCCCGAGTTTGCCGGCGCATCCGTCTCAAGAATGGACCGAAAGGCCACGTACACACAGGCACGGGTGAGATTAAAGGGGACGTTGATCGCGCTGCGAACCTGGGGGCCGGTGCCGTCAAAGTCCACCCGGACGGACTCGCCGGCAACGGTCACCGCGAGACGCAGGCTGACCCCCTCCCCGCCCAGGCCGTCATCTTCAAACAGGTCCGTACACGCATACGAGCCGTCCGGGATAGCGGCAATACAGGCCCGCATGGCCCGTTCGCTGTACTGGCGCAGCTGTGCGTTGCAGGCTGCAAATTGTTCCAGCCCGTGACGGTCAAGCAGTTCCCGGACTCCCTGCGCGCCACGCCGACAGGCCGCGGCCTGGGCGTCCAGGTCGCCGCGCACATCCTCGGGCGCCCGGACGTTGGCGGCAATCATCTCAACCAGGTCGTGATTCAGCTCACCCTGGCTGAAGAGTTTGACCCCCGGAATACACACCCCTTCTTCGTAGACTTCGGCGCTGGCTATGCCCATACCGCCGGGGAAGCGCCCGCCAATATCGGTGTGGTGTTCCACGATGGCCGCAAAGCCGACCAGTTGTTCCTGCCAGAAAATCGGCATGATCAGAACGATGTCCGGGAAGTGCGACACCCCGCCGTAGGGATCGTTTGAGACAATCACATCGCCGGGGTGGAGGTCGTCGCCAAATTTCTTCAGCACCCACGGCATGACCCCCATGATGTAGCCCAGGTGGACGCCGATGGTCAGGCCCTGGGCGATCAGCCGGCCCTGGGCATCGACCAGCGCGGTAGAAAAATCAGAGCCTTCCTTGGCCCCCAGCGAGCGCGCCGTCCGCTTCATGGTAATGCCCATTTCTTCGGCGACCGCGGTCAACTCGTTTTTCATGACTTCGATCAGAATGGGGTCAAATGCGCCTGGCATGAATCTTCTTCCTTCACGTGCCTCTCATGCGGCTGAAAGTTCGCGCACATGCAAAATTTCTCGCTCTCGCATGAGGCGAATGTCGGATGGGGTCAGCGTTAGTAGTGCTATCATCTTCCCTTCTGCTGTCACAAACTCAACCTCAAGCCCTTGACCATCCCGGTAGCAATGCACCACAACGCCGATATCGCCTTCCTTGAGGCCATGATTTTCAACATTATGAGTCAGAACGACCGTATCAAGCTCTTGGAACATGGATTCCTTCCTCTTCTCCAGAATGGGGACGTATGATGCAGATTATGTGGCGGCCTCTACGAGCAGCCGGCCACCCCTCACCCTAGCCCCCGGCTCAAGTCCGGGGCATTCCCTCTCCCCCAAGGGGAGAGGGAATGCGTCTTGTAGGGGCAACCCCCTGTGGTTGCCCGGCCTCTTGTATTGGGTACTCACTTGACGACCTGCAAGACGATATTCCCATACGCATCGACACGCGCCTGCCAGCCCGGCGGGACGACAACCGTGGTGTCGAACTCTTCGACAATAACGGGACCGACGACAGCCTGTTCGAGCAGGTCCCCTCGGCTCAGAATCCGGGTATCAAGTTCACCCTGCTGCGGGCCGAAATACGCGCGTCGGGAGCCCGGCTGGGCGGCCTTTTTTGCCGATTGCCTGAAATACCCGCCCAATTCGCCGAAGGACAGGCTCGGCGTCTGGACGGTTGCCTTCAGGCGGACGCTGACGATGGCAATGGTATCGTCTTCACGGCGGTATCCATAGGTTTGTTCATGCGCGGTATGAAAGCGGTCGGTCAGTATCCGCCGGAGGTCAGCGGCCTCGACCTGAGCCGGCAGCGTCAGGGTCAGTTCCGACGACTGGCGCTGATAGCGCAGGTCGATCAGGCGTTCATAGCTGAGACCGTCCTGCTCGCTGTGAACATCCTGCTCCGCGCGGGCTGCCAGCGCGTCAAATTCCCGGAGCAGCGCCGCGGGATCAACCGCATCCAATTCCTGCGGCACGCTCTGCACGTAGTCGGAGCGCAGGTCGGCCACCAACAGGCCCAGCGCGCTGAACACCCCAGGGAAAAGCGGAATATACACCCGCGCCATGCCCAGATTATCGGCCAGCGTCGCCGCGTGCAGCGGACCTGAGCCCCCGAAGGCGATCAGCGTGAACTCACGCGGGTCACGGCCTCGTTCGGTCGTGACCGCGCGGATGGCGCGCGTCATGGTCGCGTCAGCTACCTGATGAATCCCAAAGGCCAGCTCGTGAACCGACAGACCGAGACGTGCGCCCAGCCGCGTCTGTATGGCGGTCTGTGCCGCAGTGGCATCAATGGGGACGGTCCCACCGGCGATGCTGGCCGGGTTCATATATCCCAGGACCACGTTGGCGTCGGTAATGGTTGGTTCGGTTCCGCCCCGGCCATAGCAGGCCGGTCCGGGGACGGCGCCGGCGCTACGGGGACCGACGCGCAGCGCGCCACCGTCGTCTACCCAGGCCAGGCTGCCGCCGCCCGCGCCGACCTCGACAATATCGTAGGCGGGAACGCGCAGCGCATAACCGGCTCCCTTGCTCAAACGCCCAGCGAGGTTGATGCCCGCCCCAACCTCGCCTTCCGCGGTTTCAACCGGCTGGCCGTTTTCTATCAGGCAGCCTTTGGCGGTGGTTCCGCCCATATCAAACGCTACGGCCTGAGCCAGACCGATTTCTCGCGCCAGGCCGGCCGCGGCCAGGGCGCCGGCCGCAGGACCAGATTCGATCATGTGCACCGGGCGGTGACGGGCGTGCGCGGCGCTCATGATCCCGCCGTTGGACTGCATGATTTGCAGGGCCGGCGGATAGTGCTGCAACTGCGTTTCCAACTGGTCCAGATAACGTCCGACCACGGGCATGAGGGAGGCGTTCAGCGCCGTGGTGGAGGTGCGTTCATACTCGCGTACCTCGGGCAGGATGTCGGCCGAGGAGCAGACCAGGACTTCCGGGAATAGCTCGCGGATAAGCGCCACGGTCTGTTGCTCATGGCTGGGATTGACGTAGGAATGCAGAAAGGCCACGGCAATGGCTTCGACCCTCTGGCGTTTGAGGCTGAGTATGGCCTGACGGACCTCTTCTTGATTGAGCGGCGTTTCCACCTCGCCGTGAACGGTCATGCGTTCGCTGACTTCGAGCCGCCGGCGGCGCGGGATCAGGGGTGGCGTGCGCTGCCAGAAAACATTGTAGACGCTGGGACGGCCCAGGCGGCGGATTTCCAATTCGTCCCGAAAGCCGGTGGTGGTAATCAGACCAGTCCGTGCGCCCTGTTCTTCCAGGACCGCATTGGAAGCGATGGTCGTACCGTGGACGAGGCTCGCCACAGGGCTCTCCGGATACTGGCGCTCGGCATCGGCAATACAGCGCCCAAGGTCTGCGCCAACAGAATCGGGCAGGGTCAGAATTTTATAGGTCAGGAGTTGGCCGCCGCCGCCAGCTATGACGACATCGGTGAAGGTGCCGCCAATGTCAAAGGCAACGCGCAGGCTGGCGGGAGTAGACATGCCGAGTTATGCCGGGCTCAGAGGAAGGCGAAGCGCCTACACGCCGGCCTCAGGCCGTGAGCAGAGCAAATGCCTCAATCTCAATGAGCAGGTCTTCAAACACCAGCGCCTGCACGCCGATGAGGGTGCTGGCCGGTGCTTTTTCCTGGGGTAGATACTGGCTGCGCACCTCACGGACCACGCCGATCATGTCTGGCGTATAATTGACGATATAGGTGTTGGTCTTCAGCACGTCGTCAAACGTGGCCCCAACCGCGGCCAGCGCCCCTTTGAGGTTTTCAAAGGTCTGGACGACCTGGGCGCGCAGGTCGCCCTTGCCCACCACCTCGTTGTTCGCGTCCAGGGCGACCTGGCCCGAAATGAAAACAATTTTTCCCTCAGTTGCGGTCACCACCTGAGAGAAGCCCGGCAAAACGGGCAGACCGGCGGGATTCAGGAATTCCTTTTCCATACGTTTCTCCTCATGTTTATGCCCTCTGAGAACCGGACAACCACAGGGGGTTGCCCCTACATTTTCTCCCTCTCCCCTTGGGGGAGAGAGCCTGCCCCGGACTTGATCCGGGGGCTGGGGTGAGGGGGTTTTCTTCTCTCGGTCTTTCCTTGTCAGGGCCGCACCTCATAATAGGCGTTGAACGGATTGTCAAAGTCGTGGCGGGTGAAGCGGGTGAACCCGGCGTCGCGCGTCATGCTCCGCGCCACCTGTTCGTTAAAACCCAGGGTCCCCAGGCCGGCCCCGTCCGGCTCAGATAAGGCCGAGGACATGCAGCCCATCACCGAGAAGGCATACATCAGCCCGGTCATGGGTTTCTTCAGATTTTCCTCAAACGTCGGGGCGCTCTTGATATCGGCGATCAGCCAGGTTCCATCCGGCTTGAGCGCCGCCCGGATGGCTCGAATGGCTTCCGCCGGACGAGTCATATCATGGATGCAGTCAAACGTGGTGATGAAGTCAAAACTCGCGTCGGCCGGCAGCCCGTCCTGGACCGCATGGTGAAACCGGAGGTTGGTCAGCCCGGCTTCATCTTTGTTGGCGTTGGCGCGGGCCAGGGCGTGCCCCGATATGTCATAGCCATGAAAGTCTGCCTGCGGAAAGGCCGCAGCCATTTGCACCAGCGCAATCCCGGCGCCGCAGCCCACGTCCGCCACCTTTGCGCCGACTTGCAGCCTGGATTCGACCCCGTCCAGGGCCGGTAGCACAATGGGAATCAGCGCGTGCCGATACCACGGGGCAAAGACCCGCTCGATGCCCCGTGCGCCTTCCGGTCCACGCGCGTCGTAGGGCAGCCCCAGGCCGGTCCGAAATGCCTCGGGCAGTTTTTCCAATATGGCCATGCGTTGTGGAAAATCGCTGAAAATACCGGCGGCAAACTTGGGACTGTCCTCGTCCGCAAGAATCATGGCCATTTCTGGCGAGAGGGAAAAGCGGTCCTCCCCCGCATACTCAAGCAACTGGGCCGCGGCCTGCCCCCTCAGCCACTCCCGCACCCAGCGTTCGCTCAAGCCCGTTTTTTCGGCAAGACCCTCGCTGGTCACCGGCCCGGCACCGTGCAACGCCCGGTACAGTCCGAGCCGGTCGCCCAGATGGATCATGGCCGAGATTAAGGCGCCGCTCAGCAGGCCAAAGACTTTTTGGCCACCGGCCTTGAGTTTGTCCGGGTCTATCTGCTCGCGTGACTGCTGTGTTGACATATGCTCAGGTTCTCCAGCCTTCATAAATCATATCCCCTCCTCGGAGGGGTGGCGCGGAGCGCCGGGGTGGGTGCTGCCTCGTGTCCGACTGGAGGAAACTCACCCCGCCTTCGGCACCCCTCCCAAGAGGGGAACGGGAAAAGCGAAACGGCATATCGAATAACCGGACTACATCCCGCTGATCAGTTCGAGAATAGTGCCGTCCGGGTCCTTGAAGCAGACGACCCCAATCTCCGCGCCGCCGGGTCCGTCGATTTTTTTGAGCGGGGCTAAGAATTCAACCTGCATTTCCTGAAGGTCGGCATAGGTCTGGTCGATATCGTCCACGTCGAAGGCAATACGACAGATCCCGATATTATTGAGGGACGGGTAAGGTTGGCCTTGTGGTGGCGGATCGATGAACTGGACCAGGTCCAGGACCGGAGCGTTCTCATCGTCTCCGAGACGCATGAATACGCCACGCAGCTTGCGGGCATCGAGGCCGAGCGCCTCACCGACCGTCGGGTCTTCGAGCGTA
Organism: uncultured Binatia bacterium (SeqCode); assembly: GCA_965232605.1. Taxonomy (GTDB): domain Bacteria; phylum Desulfobacterota; class Binatia; order Bin18; family Bin18; genus Bin18. Next base: position 201,633 of record CBDDQA010000003.1, read on the forward strand.
AAGTCGTTGACCTTGTTGAACCCGAGTCGTTCATAAAAACTGATGGACCGCTCCATATCGCTTACACAGACGTTGACGTGAAATAAACGAGTCAGCATGTTTGCCTCCTTTGTTTGGGTCCTTTGGGTCACTGTAGGTCGGATTAGCGTAGCGTAATCCGACAACGCAAGGGGTTCATTCAGTGGGAGGCCGGGGCGCGCTCGTGGCACGAAGCCCCCTCACCCCGGCCCTCTCCCTCAAGGGGAGAGGGAGTTAGGAGAAGATTAGACTTGACCCGAACGCAGCACCTGGCCCGGCATGGCACCCGTATGTTTGCCATCGTCGAACAGCACTTCTCCGTTCACGATCGTGTACTGCACGCCCTGGGCCGGCATGACCAGGCGCCGTCCGCCACCGGGCAGGTCGGCCCGCATTTCGCCACGGCGGGCCGAGCCAACCGTGTTGTAGTCAAAAATCGCAAAGTCAGCCGCCAGGCCTGTTTCGATCTTGCCCCGGGTGGTCATCCCGTAGAACGCGGCCGGCTCGGAAGTAATCCGCTTGACCGCATGCTCAAGCGTCATGACCTGTCTGTCCCGCACCCAGGTGCCGAGCAGATAGGTGCAGTAGCCGGCGTCACACAGCATATCCACATGGGCTCCGCCGTCGGACAGACCGACCATGACCTGATCATGCGTAATCAGCTCAGGAATGCGGTCTTCGTCGGCGTTGAACAGCTCATAAGTGTACTGGAGTTGCAGGTCGTCTTCGATGCACAGGTCCAGGAAGGTATCGAGCCCGTCTTTGCCGCGCTCTCTGGCAATCTCGGCCACGCTCTTGCCAATCAGGGACTGCATGGCGGGATTACCCACCTCATGGATGATCGCGCGTTCCCATTTGCCTGAGAACACCTTGGGCGACTCCATTTCTTTGCGGAATGCGGCCCGGAAGGACTCATCCCGGTAGAACGCCTGCTGCTTCTCAATCGGCTGGTCAAAGGCCGGCTTCCAACACGGCAGATTGGCAAAGATGAACGGTTTGCGCAGGTCGATCTGAATAATCAGCGGCCGGCAGGTCACCTGCGGAATGGCGCCCTTCTCGAACAGCGGCTCAATCGTGCGCAGGGTATTCATGGCTGCATCCGGCTGATCGTCCCGGTTCAGCAGCGCCAGCCAGGTGACCTTGCGGCCACTTTCGGTCAGGAGCATATCCAGTAAGGCGTGCTCGGTTTCGTCAACAATAGAGACGTTATTGGTCAGGGCGAGTTCAATGCTGCCCTTGCCGAGTTCCTTGAGGGCGTTGCAGTAGGCCTTGAGTTCGTCCCAACTGGCGTTGCGGCAGGCAATCGGACGGCCTTTATAGCCAATATGCTGGGCGACATTCGTGGTCGAAAAGCCAAAGGCGCCGGCGGCAACCGCCTCTTTAATCAGGGCCTTGATCTGTACGATTTCCTCGGGTGTTGCGCCCCGCTCCATTGACTCTTCGCCCATCACAAAGTGGCGGAACGGCGTCAGCGCGGCCATAAAACCGATGTTAATGCCGCTTCCGCGCTTTTCGGCCGCATTCATGTATTCGGGGAAGGTGACCCAGTCCCAGGTCACGCCCTTGCCCAGCACGTCAAACGGGATGGCTTCCACGTTGACCAGATCCCAGGCCGCGATTTCATGCACCTCGGGTTTGCACGGAGCCAGGCCGACCCCACAATTGCCCATCACCAGACTCGTGACCCCATGCCAGGAAGAGGACGTGATCAGCGGGTCCCAGCAAATCTGGGCGTCATAATGGGTATGCGGATCAACAAAGCCGGGGGCCACGATCAGGTCGGAGGCATCCACAACCTGCTTGGCTCCGTCCGAGACTTTACCGCCCTTCTCGATCCGGGCAATTTTTCCGTTGGCTACCGCGATATCGGCCCGGTAGCGTTCCGCACCGGTTCCATCCACCACAGTTCCGTTTTTGATGACGAGATCGTACGACATGGCTCCTCCTTTGGGGGTTAGGGTGGGGGTCAGGGGCTAGGGGTTAGGGGTTGGATTTGTTCATCCCCAACCCCTAACCCCCAATCCCCAATCCCTCGTTTTAGATTATCCCTTCGTCCTGAAACGCGTCCATTTCTGCCTGGCTCAAGCCGAGCAATTCTTTATAGACATATTCATTATCTTCCGCATAGCACGGCGCAGCGCGTTCGGTCGGTCCGCTCTGACTCACCCGACCGTTGGCAAAATGAAACGGAATATCCTTGATCGGCCAGGTTCCGATCTCGCTGTGCTCCAGGGGGAGCAGCCAGTTCAGGTGTTTGAGCTGCGGGTCGCGTTCGATCCGGTCCTGGGCGGTCTGACACACTCCGGTAGGAACGCCAGCGGCCTGTAAACGCTCTTGCAGGCCAAAGGGCTCCTGCGCCTGCGTCCAGGCGCTGACCAGACGGTCCAATTCGTCCTGATGCCTGACCCGCTCGGCCAGCGAGGCGAACCGCTCCTGGGCCGTCCAGTCGGGGTTGCCCATGAGGCGCGCGAGGGCTTGCCATTCTTCTTCGGACGTGACGGCGATGGCAATCCAGCGGTCCTTCTCTCCCTCTTGGCCGGCGCAGGGATAAGCGCCGTGCGGCGCGGCCTGTTTATAGGGCGAACGATTGCCGCTGCGCTGATAGTGGCGGCCATTGACCGCGTGGTCCAGCACTGCGGTGCCGGTCATGCCAATGCCGGGCTCTACTTGCGAGCAGTCCAGGTACTGGCCCTTGCCCGTCCGTTTTTTATAGTACAGGGCCATCAGAATGGTCATGGCGCAATAATACGCGCCACTCCAATCCATATACGAAAAGCCCCAGCCGGCCGGAGGATGGGGTGCCGGCAAGCCCGATTGTTCGGTCAGGCCACTCACGGCCTGGGCAATCGGTCCGTAGGAAGCGTATTTCACGTAGGGACCTTTATAGCCCCAACCGGGCTGCTGCATATAGATAATATCCGGCTTGATGGCCTTGAGGGTGTCATAGCCGAGTCCCCATTTCTGCATGGTCTCGGCCGTAAAGGCTTCAACGACCACATCGCTGACCGCAACCAGCTTTTTGAACAGCTCGCGGCCCTGGGGCGCTTTCATATTCAGGCTGATTCCGTATTTACCGGCATTGATATCGTTGAAATACCCGCCACGATTGACGCTCTGGACCTTGCCGCTATCCAGGCCGGTCAGGTCCATGGCTTCGGCTTTTTCCGCGCGGCCTTTCTTTGAGGCAAACGGCGGCATATAGCGCAGAAAATCCAGCCGGTCGCGCCATTCAATCCGAATGACCTCCGCCCCCAGGCTGGCCAATAAGCGTGGCCCGCCGGCCCCGGCCAGCAGCCAGGTCAGGTCGGCAATCCGCACCCCTTCCAAAGGTCTTCTTTTTTTCACGTCCACCCTACACGATTCCTTTGTCCCGTAAGTCGGCAAGCTCTTCCGCGCTCAACCCAAGCTGCTCACACAAGACCTCCCGGTTGTGCTCACCGATGAGCGGCGCCCGCGGGCCTTGTCGCCAGGCGCATTCATTCGGCAGCATGGGTGCGCCCGTATAGGTGTAGGACTCGCCCAACTCGGGGTGTTCAACCTGAGAAAACGTGGCGCGGGTTTGCCACTGCACATCGTCGGGATTTTCCTCCGGCAGCCGAATGGGCGACCAGGGAATACCGAGTTCCTGGGCCTCATGCCAGATTTCTTCCATATCAAAATCGGCCACACAGGCGGCCTGGATATCGGCAAAATGCTCGGCAAAGGCGCGGCCGCGGCGATTCCCGGGGTCTTTATAGTGGTCTTCGTTCAGGTCGCCGGCCTTGCCCTTACCCTCCAGAAACCCGACCAGGGTTTCATAGCCGCCCGGAAACGGATTGGGCAGGACAATGGAATAGCGCTCATCTTTGGTCGGAAACTGCACCTCAGGTCCAATGGCCGGCTGGGCATGACGGCCGGTCTGGCGGTAGCACGGCGTCTGGCCATAAATCCAGTGTGGGACATCGATCTCGGTGCAGACGCTGACGGCCTGGTGAATAGGCAGCTCAATCATCTCGCCGACTTCGGTCATCTCACGCCCAATCAGCGCACCGACAGCGGCAATAAAGGCCTGGTTGCCGGCGATGTGATAGGCCTGCCACATCTGCGGGGCGATGGGCGGGGTGTCATAGCTGCCGTCGTCGGTGGGGCTGTAGCCGCAACACATCATTTGCCCGCCCAGGGCCAGATGGACCAGATCGTTGGCCTTATAGTCACGCCACGGACCACTGTTGCCAAACGGGGACAGGACCACATAAATCAATCGCGGGTTGAGCGCTTGCAGGGCGTTCCAGTCCAGCCCGAGTTTTTCCAGCCTGCCCGGCGGCTGGGCATCAATCAGGACGTCAGCTTCTGCAATGAGCTGCTTGAGCAGGTCTGTTCCCGGCGGCGACTCGATATCGAGCGTCATACCGCGCTTGCCGAAATTATAGTGCCAGAAATACAGGCTGCGTTCGGGGTGGACCTGGTCGTGATAAAAGGGACCGATCTCACGCGTGGCCTGCCCGCCCGGCGGCTCGATTTTGAGCACATCCGCGCCGGCCCCGGCCAGCAGCTTGCCGCAGAACTCTCCCTTTTCATCTGCGAGTTCCAGGACTTTGACATCAAACAGAAATCCATCCATACCACTGTCCCCAGGAAGGAGGGCCAATGGCCCTCCCCTCCTTTATTCCCAGGGTTCCCCGGAGTCCCCGTACGGCGCGCTAGCCGCACAGAGGGTGTCAGGAAGAGGTGGGTCGAGGCACTGGAGTCTGCTGCACCGCATATTATCTCAGCTCGTCATCTCTCGTGAGAGCGCAAAATCCTTGCCGCCCTGCGCCGCGACCAGAGCCGGTGTCTGCTGGGAGTCACTCTCAAGAATCCCCAAGGCGATCGACTTTAGGGGCTCCAGATACTCGTCGAGCTTGGTAAAGCTGCTGAGCGCCCAATGCCGCACCGCCCAGGACTGGGCCAGCACCAACAGGCAGTGGGCCTTGAGTCGGACATTTCCGGCCGGAAATGCCCCCTGGGCGACCCCATAGGCAATGATCTCCTCGAAAAAATGCTGAATCCGCTCTTCGCCCTCAAGAAAGCGCTTGCGTTCCGTCAGCGTCAGCGACTTTGTTTCCTGATAGGCCAGAACCGTATTGCGCCGCAGTTCATCGGTCAGCGTGGCGTACTGCTCATAGGCGCGCAGAAACAGGTCGCGCGGACTGGCGCCCTCCCGCTTGAGTCGCTCAAACTCGGTGCGCTGTTTTTGAAAGCCGGCCTCGGTCCGAACCTGACCGGAAGAGAGCAGAAAAAAGAGCACCTCTTCCTTGCTGGTAAAATAGTTGAAAACCGAGCCCACGCTGAGCCCGGCTTTTTGGGCAATCTCACGGACACTGGTGTTGTGATAGCCGTTCTGGAGAAAGAGACTCAGCGCCGCGGCAGCAATGCGTTCCTGGCCTTCTTGCAACCGCTTTTCGTCGGTCACCTGGGAGGGGGCTTTGCGTTTTTTGCGTAAGACCTGGGATTTCACTATTGAGCGCCTTTCGCCAGGGTCCGGTGCGCGGCAGAAACTGAGTGAGTGTTCATTCCACGCTCATACGATACGGGCCGGTCTTTTGTCAAGCCGCAAGAAACTCGCTAGAGTTAAGCCCAGGAGCGACACATGAGACTCATTGGGGTTGACGTAGGCGGGACATTCACCGACGCGGTCTGTGCCGACACCCGGACGGACCGCTTGGCCATCCATAAAGTGCCGACCTCCCCGGGCGACCCTTCTCTGGGGGTCATGCGCGCGATTACCGAGCTGTGCCGCCACCACGCCCTCCCGCTCGACAGTATCGCTCTGATCTACCACGGCACCACGATCGCCACCAACGCCCTGCTGGAATATAAAGGCGCGACCGCCGGCCTGATGACCACCCAGGGCTACCGCGATATTCTCCATATCGGGCGCCACCAGCGGCCCCATCACTACTCCATCCAGCAGGAGATTCCCTGGCAGGACCGTCCCCTGGTCCGCCGCCGCTATCGTAAGGGCGTTCCGGAGCGGCTCATTCCGCCGCAGGGTGAGGTCCTGGTTCCGCTCGATGAAGCTGCGGTCCGTCAGGCGGCCCGCGAGTTCAAAGCCGCCCGGGTCGAATCGATTGCGGTCTGTTTTTTGTTCTCGTATCTCAACCCCAGTCATGAAGAGCGCGCCCGTGAGATCATTCTCGAAGAATACCCCGAGGTCTTTGTCACCACCTCAGCCTCCCTCTCCCCCCAGTTCCGCGAGTTTGAACGGTTTACCACGACCGCCATTAACGCTTTTATCGGCCCCACCGTCCACCGCTATGTTTCGCAGTTGGAGCAGCGCTTACGCAGCGCCGGGATGGGGGCCGAGCTACGTATCATTCGCTCCAACGGCGGGCTGGCCACACCCCGGGTGGTTGCCCAAAAGCCCGCCCTGACCCTGCTGTCCGGCCCGGCCGCGGGCGTACTTGGCGGAGCCTGGACCGGCGAGCGGGCGCAGCGCACCCGACTCATTACCTTTGATGTGGGCGGCACCAGCGCCGATATCGGCGTGGTAACGGACGGGCAATTCAGCGAAGCCACGGCCCGCGATACCTGGATAGCCGGCTATCCGGTCCTGGTCCCGATGATCGACATTCACACCATTGGCGCTGGCGGCGGCAGCATTGCCCATATTGACCCAGGCGGAGGTTTTCGGGTCGGGCCACACAGCGCCGGCTCCCAGCCGGGCCCGGCGGCCTATGGGCGCGGAGGAACCCAGCCCACGGTCACGGACGCCAATATCCTCCTGGGTCGGCTGGACACGGATAATTTTCTTGGCGGGGCCATGGCGCTTGATGCCGAAGCCGCCAGACAGGCCATTCAGGCTTTGGCCGATCCGCTTGGGCTGTCGGAACTGGAAGCGGCCGAAGGGATCGTGACGATTCTCAACAGCAATATGGCCAATGCCATCCGCTCGCGCACCATACAGAAAGGCATTGACCCGCGCGCCTACGCGCTGGTCGCCTTTGGCGGGGCCGGTCCGCTCCACGGCGCGGAGGTCGCCCGCCTGCTGGGCATTCCGGAGTGTATCATTCCCCCCTACCCCGGTATTACCTCGGCCGTTGGCCTGCTTACTACGGATGTCAAATACGATGCGACCCGGACCGCCTTTCAGGTCTCGACCGCTTTTGATCTGTCTCGGCTCAACACGGCGTTTACGCAGATGCAAAACGAACTGCACCAGCAGTTCAGCGACGACGGTATCGCCCAGACCGCAGTCACGTTTACGCGTTTTGCCGATGTGCGCTACGTCGGCCAGGGCTATGAGTTGCGGGTCGCCGTGCCCGAGGGTCCACTCGATGCCGTCGCGCTCGACCGCCTCACCGACCGTTTTCATCGGCAGCACGAGTTGGAGTACGGTCATTTCTTTGGAGACAGCCCGATTGAAATCGTGACCATCCGTCTGGTCGGAGTTGGCCAGGCGCAGAGAATCCACGCCGCGTCTTCAGCCGGCTCCGGCTCGCTCCAGGCCGCGCTGGTCAAAATTCAGCCGTCGGTGTTTCGGGTTCAGAACGAGTTGCGTAGTCTGGAGACCGCCTTTTACCGGCGCGAACGGCTTCCGGTCGACGAGGTGGTTGCCGGTCCGGCAGTCATCCTGCAAACAGACTCGACCACCGTGGTTCCGCCGGATTGTACCTTTCGACTCGACCCCCACGCGAATCTGCTCATTCAGACAGGAGGGGCAGCATGAGGACCCCAGCAGACAACGCTCCTAATGGCCACGACATTGATCCGATTACGGCCAGCGTCATCCTGGGTGCGTTGGAGAATATCGCGGTGGAGATGGGCTATAAGCTCATGCGCATGTCGTATTCGAGCATTATTCGGGAGTCCGAGGATTTCGGTACCGCCCTGGTCAATGCGCGGGGCGAACAATTATGCGAGTCAAAGCAGAGCACCCCCCTCCAGTCCGGCCCGATTCCCGGCTATGTGCACGGGATGCTCGACGCGCTCGCCACACGGAGAGAATCCATCCTGCCCGGCGACGTCATCATGCACAACGATCCGTACGGCGGGGCCAGCCACGGCCCGGATGTCGGGTTTTGCGTGCCGGTTTTCTATCGGGATGATCTGGTCGGGTTTTCCGTCACCACGGCCCACCACCTCGATATCGGCTGTCAGACCCCGGGCAGCACCGGCATTGTCGAGGCGTTTGACGCCTATGCCGAGGGTTTGCAGTTCAAGGCGATCAAGGTCTATGAGCAGGGCGAGCGCAACGCGGCGGTGTGGCAGTTGTTGCGCGATAACATCCGCATCTCCGAGCTGGTGGTGGGCGATATGGAGGCCCAGATCGCGGCCTGTCGCATCGGTGCCGAACGCTATATCGAACTCATCGAACGCTACGGGCTCCCCACGGTCGAAGCGGCCGGCGCCTCCCTGTTTGATTACTCCGAGCGCTTGATGCGGCAGGCGCTCGAACAGATCCCGGACGGCCGCTATACGGCCACCGGCCATATGGACGGCTATATGGACGATCCCGACCCAGGTCGGCGCAACCTGCCCATTTGCGTCACCCTGACGGTCAGCGGATCGGAGCTGAGCGTAGACCTGACCGGCACCGCGCCGCAGGTGTCGGACCGGCCCATCAATATGCCCCTGGTTGGCACGGTTGACGTCGCCATCTGGCTGGTGCTGCGCTCGGTCCTGCTCGATACCGAAATCTATGGCGACCTGCCGCAAAACGCCGGGCTCTACCGGCCCATTCAGATCATTGCGCCTCGTGGCACGCTGGCCAATCCTGTTTTTCCGGCCCCGACCATTGCCCGTTTTGTCACCGGCAACGTCTTAAGTGATACCGTCATGAAGGCCCTGGCCCAGGCCGTTCCTCGCCAGGTCAGTGCCGGCATCGGCAACCTCAAGGCCATTGCCTCAAGCGGGATGCGGCAGAACAACAACCCTTGGGTGCATCTGGAAATTTTTGAGGGCAGCTACGGCGGTCGGTACGGTCACGACGGCATGGACACCGTTGATACGCTGTACGCCAACACCCGCAATAACCCCATTGAAGACGTGGAGTCCCACGTGCCGCTCCGGGTCGAACGCTACGAGTTACGCGAGGATGCGTGCGCGCCTGGGCAATGGCGGGGCGGCATGGGGTCGATCAAGGAGCTGCACTATCTGCGTGACGGTGGCACGTCGGTCGAAGCCGACGGGTTTGTCTATGGCGCTTGGGGGTTTGACGGGGGCAGCACGGGCATCCCCGGCACCCTGACCTTGAGAACCCTGGAGAACGAAGAAATCGCTCTGCCCTCAAAGGTCCCCTATCGCGGCGTCAAAGCCGGTGAGCGCCTGATTACCATTGGCGCGACCGGCGGTGGCTACGGCGACCCGTTCCGGCGTGACCCGCAGCAGGTCCTGGAGGATGTGTTGGACGAGTACTACACCAGGGAAACCGCCCGGCGTGCATATGGCGTCGTGATTACCGAAGAGATGCAGTTGGACCGTGAGGGGACAGAGCAGCTTCGGCACGAGCGGAAGACCGGCTCATGAGGGTACGGGGTGGATAGGCTCTTCCAGGTCAGCCTCCGGATCAGTCAGTGAGGGGTCGGGCTGGGGTACAGGCTCACCCCGCAGCAGATTCGTCTCGGCCATGTCCGCCAGCGCGCTTGCCAGCAACCGTCGGGCTTCCTCCAGGGTTGCGCCGCAGGTGATCGTGCCCGGAAAATCCAGCACTTCGGCATGGACGCCGTGATCGAGGAATTTATACAGGGCTTTATACGTCAACATGTTTTGCCCGTTATAGAAGATGAGACTAATTGATGCATTGTGTCAAAAACATCCCCCCCCGAGACGATAGGGGCGGCGCGCTTATCCCAGCGCCCCGTCAATATGGACCTTGCGGTACGAAAACAGCCACTGACCCTCATGTTTGACCAGCCGGTCTTCGTACTCCCCGGCCATAGCCACCCGGCTGCCGCCTTCCTTGGTGGTTGAGGTCAGCAACAAAAAACACTTCGAGCGGGCCGTATCGCCGTCCACCTCGGTCAAAATATTGGTCACATAGTGGCGCAGCTTGGGACTCTCGGCCGCCAGCCGCTTGACCTCGGCGGTAAAGCGACCGAGTTCCCGATGGGCGTCAAATTTGCCGATCACCCCGTCAAAGACGCCGTCCGGAGCAAAGCAGTCTGCCCAGCCCTGATAGTCTTCGTGGTCAATAGCGAAATTATACCGCGCGATCAGCTCGGCGATGGCCGTTTTGTCCCGGTCGTGTTGTTCTTCGATCATGTCGCTTCCTCCAAAGTTCTCCTCGAACGCTTTGCCCGATGTCTCTTGGTGGGATTAGGGTGATTCCGAGCTGCATAGGTGAAGCCTGAGGCCGTCGGGCCAACAGTCCACTCCCTAAACAAAACATCACAAAAGTCAACCTGGCGACAGCTCGCCATGAGCACTGGAACGCGATCAGAAAGCGCGGGCTGGGCTCTCACGTATCCTGGAGAGAGGCGGTCGGCTTACGCTACACCAAGCCGGTCTACGGGACTTGACGAAGCGTAACGATAAACGTTACGCTTCGTTCGTGATCAAGACCTTCGCCGACAAGCACACCGCAGCGGTCTTTGCGGGTCACGCCGTTCGTGGCTTACCCATGCAGATTCAGCGACGGGCACGGGCGAAGCTCCTGGCGATTGAGGCCGCCGCTCAGCTTGATGATCTGCGGGTACCGCCCGGTCATCGATTGGAAGCATTACGGGGCGATCGGCGAGGGCGGTATAGCCTGCGTATAAACGACCAATGGCGTATCTGTTTTGTCTGGCGCGCTGGTGATGCCTGGGAGGTCGAGATCGTTGACTACCACTGAGGAGTGAGGGTGACATGACTATCAAGCGGAGCGATGTGGACCGAGGACAGGTGGATTTCTCGGATGTGACATCCGGGCGGCGGCTACCGCCGGTCCATCCTGGCGAGATTCTTCGTGACGAGTTCCTAGTGCCGCTAGACCTCAGCGTGTACCGGCTCGCCCAGATACTCAAAGTATCCCGGCCGCGGTTGAACGAAATCGTGCATGGCCGCCGGGCCGTGACAACTGATACCGCGCTCCGCCTGGGGTACTATTTCGGGACGACACCAGAGTTCTGGCTCAATCTTCAGACCCGTTATGATCTTGATGTCGCCGCGCATACGCTGCGGCGCAAGATCGAGCGGGAGATCGCCCCGCGCGCGGCGTGACGCGACGGGACGGGTGCCAGCGGGGAGTCGACGGAAACGCGCTCAGAACACGCAGGCTGGACTTTCCCGGATTTCCGTGAGATAGCCTTGTCCCATAAGGCTCTCTCCATGCAACTCAATCACGCCCGTCTGCTGAACAGCCTCACACAGCTCGCCCAATTCGGAAAAGTCGGCACCGGGGTGAATCGGCTGTCCTTCACGCCCGAAGATCGAGCCGCGCGGCAATGGCTGGTCGAACAGATGCGCGAGGCCGGCCTTGAGGCGGAGATCGACGGGATTGGAAATGTGTACGGGCGGACACGCGGGGTGGACACCGCCGTGCTGATTGGCTCGCATACCGACTCCGTACCGAAAGGCGGCTGGCTGGATGGCGCGCTGGGGGTGCTGTACGGCCTGGAGGTCGCCCGGGCGCGGAACGAATCGAATCCTCGGCCCGGCCTCGGCGTTGACGTGATCTCCTTTGCCGATGAAGAAGGAACGTATCGGGCCCTGGCCGGCAGCTTGTCGTTTTGCGGCGCGTTGTCGGACGTGGATATTGAAGACGCGAAAAATACGCACGGCGTCTCACTCACACACGCTCTGACCGAAGCCGGGTACGCCGGACAAGCCCGCGCCCGGCTCGATCCGAGTCGCCATCTGGCCTATTTTGAAGGCCATATTGAACAGGGGCCGCGGCTTGAGGTCGAAGGACAAAAAATCGGTCTGGTGACCGCCATCGTCGGCATTCGCCGCAGCCGCATCACCTGTACCGGTCAGGCCGACCACGCCGGCACAACACCGATGCATTTGCGTAAAGACGCCGGGGCCGTCCTGATTCGTCTCTGCGCAGAGCTGCTCAACCGGTTTGCGAATGCCGGCAGCGAGCTGAGCGTCTGGAATTTGGGCCATATTGTTTTTGAGCCGGGCGCCGGCAATGTCGTGCCCGGTTCGGCCCAGGTCCTGGTCGAGTTCCGCGACCCTCGGCCGGAAGTGCTTGATCGTCTGGAGGCTGAAATCAATGCAGCGGTCGCTGCGTTTCATGGACAACAGGGCGTCAGCGCTGAGGTGGCCCATCTGCTCAGTATCGCCCCGGCGGATATGGACGCCGCCCTGGTCGATACCCTTGAGGCTGCCACCCGGCAGCGGGCCGTCCCTGCCCTGCGTATGCCCAGCGGAGCCGGGCACGATGCCATGGTCCTGAGTCGCTCTGTCCCGACCGCCATGCTCTTTATCCCCAGCATCGGCGGTCGCAGCCACGATGTCGCCGAGGACACCAGCGCGGAAGATATCTGTCTGGGCGCAGATATTCTGGCTGATACGGTGGCATTACTGGCCCGGCAGAAAGGACTGGCATGAAGATCAAGATCATCAATCCCAACACCTCCGAGGAAATGACCCACGCAATCGGTGCGGCCGGTGAGTCGGTAGCCCGGCCGGGCACCCGGATCACAGCGGTCAGCCCCCGATTCGGGCCAGCCTCCATCGAGTCCTACTACGATGACTATCTGAGCATTCCCGGCCTGCTCGAAGAAGTTCAAAGGGGAGAGGCCGAGCGGTGCGACGCCTATATTATCGCCTGTTATGGCGACCCAGGTTTGCACGCCGCGCGCGAATGCACCACCAGGCCGGTGGTCGGCATCGCCGAAGCCTCTCTGTATATGGTCTCCATGCTGGCGGCGCGCTTCTCTATTGTGACGGTGATTCCGCGGACCCACACCATGCTCGAAGAAATGGTCGCCGGGTATGGCTTTCGGGAAAAAGTAGTGAGTATCCGTACCTCTCCGCTGTATGTGCTTGATGTGGAAAAAGACCCGGCCGGGGCGCTCGAAAAGCTGCGTATCGAAGCGCGTCGGGCACGGGACGAAGACGATGCTGAGGCTATTCTCCTCGGCTGCGCCGGGTTTACCCAGTTTGCGGACGAGCTGGAGCGAGAACTTGAGATACCCGTCCTTGACGGCGTGGTGTGTGCCGTCAAGATGGCCGAGTCGCTGGTCGAATTGGGCAAGACCACGAGCAAGTATAAAACCTACCGCCCGCCGGAGAAGAAGGCCTACACCGGCATCTTCAAGCATTTTGGCCGCACGTAGGATCATCCCCCTCTCCTCCCCCGGAAGGGTGCGGAAGTCCCCCTCAATCCCCCTTCTCAGGGGGAGGCCGGCACTCTTTTCCCCCCTGAGAACGTGTGATGCGTATTAGGAGTTGGTGCGTAGGACGCACCCTACGGGAGAGTGTCCTGGTAAGGCGCAGAGCGTATCCGTCAGAGCGGCTGGAGCCGCGTGCCGGGCAGCCCGCCCTGGTGGACATTGTCTGAAAAAACGATATTGCCCCCGACAACGGTATGCTGGACGCCGGTCGCCCGTTCAATCAGACGGGGCTTCTCTCCCGGCAGATCGTTGACCCATTCGGGCGGCTGAGGGCCGATCGTCTCGGGATCAAAAATGACGAGGTCCGCATCAAGGCCCGCTGCAAGACGGCCCTTCTTGGGCTGATTGAGAAACCGGGCCGGCTCTGAGGTCAGACGGCGCACGCCCTCTTCAAGCGTCATGGCCTGGCGTTTTCTCACCCACTCCCCGAGCAGATAGGTCGGCACCCCGGCGTCGCAATGCTGGTCCACGTGCGCCCCGGCATCGGACAGCCCGATGAGACAGTCGGGATGGGTAATCAGCTCACGCACTTCGTCAGGATTGGTGTTGATGACCGAGAGCGTAATGCCCATCTCCAGGTTTTCGTCAATGGCCAAATCCAGGATCGTATCAACCGGGTCGCTGTGCGTTTCCGCGGCAATGTCCGCAATGCTTTTATTCAAGTGCCGGGTGTTCTGCTCTTTCGTCACCTTGACCACGTGAACCTGATTCCACTGGTTGGTAAAAATGGCGCCGCCGATTTGCAGGTCCTGGCGAAAGGCCGCACGGAACTCCGGCTTCCGGTAGAGCGCGATCTGTTCCGCAACCGGTCGATTGAACGCCTCCTTCCACGACGGCAGGCTGGCAAAGATAAAGGGCACCTTGAGAGTGTAGTACTGCTGGATAGGGCGCGGAGTGACCTGGGGTGGAATCCGCAGCCCCTTGTCGAAGAAGGGCTGTAAGCGATCGAGGGCCGACCGGTAGACACCAGGTTTATCTGACCGTCCCAGGAGCGCCAGCCAGGTGATTGGGCGCTGGCTGGCTTCGGCCATGGCCAGCAGCAACGCCAACTCCTCGTCGGTCAGCACGCTCACGCTCCGGGTCAGTGCAATCTCGATGACGCCCTTGCCCAGCTCTTGCATCACCCGACCGAGCGCGCAGAGTTCCTTCTGGGTGGCCATACGGCTCGCCAGCGGTTTACCCTGATAGCCGATGTGCTGGTCGAGCAGGCTCAGCGAGTAGCCATACGCCCCGGCCTGCATGGCTTCCCGAAAAAGAACGGTCATGCGGGCGAGTTCTGTGCCTGTGGCCTCTCGCTCGGAGGCTGCGGCGCCCATGACAAAATAGCGAAAGCTGGATAACGGCACCAGAAAACCCACGTTGAGGGCCGTGCCGCGTTGCCCGATGGCCTGCATATACTGCGGAAAACTCTCCCACTCATCCCAGGCCACACCATTCAGCAGCACCTCTTGCGGCATGGCTTCCACATTGACCAGGTCCCAGGAAACAATGTCTTTCTCCTGCGGGCGACACGGCGCAACCCCTACCCCGCAGTTGCCCATCAGGACGCTGGTCACCCCGTGCCAGCCCGAACAGGTCAGCAGCGGGTCCCAGGAGACCTGGGCGTCGTAGTGGGTATGGATATCGATAAAGCCCGGTGCGACCACGCAACCGTCGGCGTTGATGGTCCGCGTTGCCGGTCCGGATACTGAGCCAACGTCGGTGATAACCCCATCCTTGACTCCAACAGCACCGCGCAAGAGCGGCGCGCCAGTGCCGTCACAAATCCGAGCGTCCGTAATGAGCAGGTCGTAGGCCATGCTTCTCCCCTTATTATTGGCACTGGCCAATCTGGCTCGCATGGAGAATCGTGACACCCACGAGTTCTTTACCCCGGTAGTGGTACATTAAATCATCCTCCATGCGGCTATCGGTGGCTTTCTGTGGTCGGCGGAAACTCACATACAATACGTCCGCCTCCTCGTCGTAGTCCAGCCACATCTTTTTTGCTCCCAGTTTGAGGAAATGAGCGGCCGACTCCAGGATGACATCCGCTTCCGCCATAATATGCCCTTTCGCAAAATCGTTTCTGGTTGCGACGTCATAAAAGCTGTTATCAGAAACCCGTCAGCCGTAAGTTCTCGATACACCGCAACGACAGATTTCTCGGATATCGAGGTGGTTTCGTAATGACGAAGAGCGATGACCTCTCCCTTTCTCCCTGCCACAATGTAATCTGGATCTTCGACTGTTTCCACAACCAGGTCCAGATTTCCTGCCGTATAGTCGTGCGACTCCACGACATGTATCCAACGTTCATCTGTAATCCGTATCGGAATTCCTTTTTTCGATACCGGTCTCTCCATGCCCTCTTCCCACTCAATGCTTAGACCGCTCCTGGTACCTAGGGATTCCAGGATACGAAAGAGCCGTATGAGTGGCTTTTATCCGGCAGGTTAATCCCCTGCGGGCTTTGCCGCCGGAGGGTCGTCGTCCCCGAGTCCGGCCTGCTCTTTGACATAGAGGGCGATCTGTTCGTGGGTGGCGAACCACACGCCGGGCCTGCTCTTCATATAGGTGACGAGCTTGTCGAGCATTTTCATGCGGTAGCGATGACCAATGACCTGGGGGTGCATGGTGAGGATATACATGGACCCTTCTTCATAGGCTCCGTCAAATTCGTCTTTCCAGATCGAATACACGTCGTCGGCGTTGCGGATGCTGACGTGCCGGCTCGGCCAGCTTATTTGAAACAAGGGCCAGTCGTCGAGGATCCATTCGACCGGAAGCTCAATCAGTCCGGTTTCTTCTCCGTTGGCCAGCAGGCTGTAGGGACGGTCATCTGCCATCATGCTGCTCTCGTACAAAAAGCCCATTTCCTTGACGATCTGAATGGTCGCCGGGGTCAGGTCCCAGGCCGCGGACCGAAAGCCGGCCGGTCGTTTGCCCACTCTTTCGACAAAAATTTTCATGGCTTTCTCATACACGGCGCGCTCTTCCGCTTCACTCAGCGTCAGCGGATTTTCGTGTACGTAGGAGTGAAAGCCGATCTCATAGTCGGCGTGTTTCTTGATTTCCTCAATGACCTGCGGATGCAGGACCATTGAGATGGCAGGAATAAAGAACGTGGCCGGGATGTCGTGCTTGTCCAAGAGGTTGAAGATGCGCGGCATGCCCGAGCGCGCGCCATACTCCCCCCGCGACATATACGAGGGGCTCTGCTGGCCCTGAAACCCCATCCAGACCGGCTCGGTGTCAAAGTCAAACGACAAACTTACCGCAACCTTCGTCCCGTCCGGCCAGGACTCAGGTGTCAGGTCTTTCCCGCTCCGAACCGTGGCCACGTGCTGCTGAAACTGCTCCGGCTCCCACTGCCAGAGCGGGACGGCATCTTCGCCCGTCCCGTGGCTGTACGCAATTGAGGCTGACCCCACCAGACCCGCTATGACAACAAGGCTCTTTATCCAATCCGACCACCGTTGCTTCATGATATCTGCTCCTGACAAATTTGTCTGACTCTTCGGTACCTAAAAGACGAAAAAAGGCCAAGCCAGATAAAGGGGGTAGGCAGCAAGAACCGCTACCGTTGCGGCGAGACCCACAGCCGTTTCAGCAGCATCCTCCGCCGTTGAAGCGACGATCCTTACCCAACCCAAAGGACTACACTTTCGGGCTTGGTCATAAGCAAGTCGGGCTGACTCAAAATCGGCGTAGGCTTGCTCTCGCCTGTTACTCGCCCTATCAAGGGTGTCCATCGCCCGTCTCAGCTCGGCCAGTTTCGTGCGGAATTCGTCTACAGCCTGTTGCCAGTCCGCTCGGGCTTGCACTCTCTGGTGCGGAGCAATTTTGTTATTGAAACGGGCGGTCTGGAAGGCATTACGCAACTGATTACGCTTGATATCGGCGATATCTCGCCCTATCTGGGTTTGGTCGTAGGCCAATTTAGCGGCCTCAAACTCGATTTCAGCTTGCTCGTGCGCGCCTTTAGCAGTCTCCAAATCGGCTCGCAAGTGGGTACAAACACTCGCTAGTGAGGGAGAGGAGAATAATGCCAGGACGATAGTGGCAAGTAGAACGCTTCTCATACCTTCTCCCTCCAGATGAATTTTACACCCCTGATAGCACACACCCCGCCCCTACGAGCGGGCGAAAATCTGGACGATATTGCCGGCCGGGTCTACCGCGGTGAAATATTTTCCGTGTCCGCCCATGTCGACGGTTTCGTTGACCGTGACACCGTTTTGGGTCAGCTTCTCGCGCATCTCTCCGAGGTCCTCGACCTCAAGCACTACGGTGGCTCCGCCGCCCGGAGGAACCGAGCCTTCGCTCGGGTCGGCCAGGGCCACCCCAACCCCATTCACATCGAACTGGGTCCAGCGGTCGCCATCACGAAATTTGACATCGAGACCCAGGATATCCTGGTAAAAATTGACGGCCTGGTCCATATTGTTGACCACGTAGTACGCGCTTGAAAACTTTTTCACTGCCATGTCTGCATGTCCTCCTCGTTCCTTGGCGTTCAGCTATCAACTTTTTCATGGAGAGGCTATAGGCTATGCCCGAACTCCCGGAAGTCGAAACCATTGTGCGTAAGCTCACACGCGGTGAACCCGCGGAGGCCGGCCTGCCGACCTACCCGTCTCTGATAGGGACGGAGATCACGCACGCCTGGGGGAATTGGCAGAATTCCATACGCCCGTCCATTCGAGCGGTCACCCGCACCTTGCCCGGCCACCGGATCGCATCCCTCGGACGGCGCGGGAAATATATCGTCTTGACCTTGCGGTCCGGTGCAGACGGCTCCGTTCGGTATCTCGTCATCCATCTTAAAATGAGCGGACGGATCGAGGTCCGCGAGACCGGCTATCCGCGGCATAAACATGTGCATTTCACCTGCGATTTCAGTACGGGCTATAGCCTGCATTTTCAGGACGCGCGCAAGTTCGGGCGGGTCTATTGCGTAGATGACATCGAAACCGTGACCGGCCATCTCGGCCCGGAACCGTTAGCGCCAGGCTTTACGCTGCGGCGCTTTCGACCGCTCATTGCCAAAAAAACCGGCGGCCTCAAGGCCCTGCTGCTGAACCAGTCTTTTATTGCCGGGGTGGGCAATATTTATGCGGACGAGGCGCTCTGGCGGGCCCGGCTCCACCCCTGCTGCCGAGCCGCTGACCTTAACGCCCGTCAAGTGGCAGCGCTGCATAAGGCAATTCGAGCGGCGCTGAACGACGGCCTCAAGCACAACGGCGCGGCCATTGATTGGGTGTATCCTGAGGGCAACTATCAGAATTTCTTTCGGGTCTATGGTCGAACGGGCCAGCCCTGCCGGCGATGTCGGACTCCGATCGAACGCACCCTGGTCGGGCAACGCAGCACGCATTTTTGTCCGCAGTGCCAGCGCCTTTAACTGTACCACCCCATCCAGGCGCTACCATTCCTCGCCAAACGGTCGGACTTCCACATTGAACGACCAGCCCGAGCGGTCCTGATGGGCGACGTGGTAGGCCGTATCGGCGATGGCTGACGGCTGGATGAAAAAATCGTCCGGCTTGTCGGGCAGCATCTTGCGCGTCCAGGCCAGGTCAATTACCGCGTCGATGACGATATAGGCGACATGAATACCCTGGGGGCCCAGGGTGCGGGCCATGGACTCCGAGAGGATGCGCTGGGCGGCCTTGGTCGGGGCAAAGCCGGCAAAACGGGGCTTCCCGCGTAACGCAGACGTATTCCCGGAGGATATGATCACGCCCTTGCCGGCTTCGATCATATCCGGGGCGACGGCCCTGGCCAGATACAGCAATCCCATTGTATTGACCTGAAAATTGTCAGCCAGCGTTTGCGGCTCGATTTCGAGAAAGGTGCCGAACGCGCCACCCACCGCATTGTGGATCAGGATTTCAGGTGGGCCCATTTCTGCTTTCACCTGGGCGACCGCGGCGTTGACGGCGGCCTCGTCAGACACGTCGCACACATAGCCGCGCGAGCCGGCAATTTCCTTTTCCAGTTGCGACAAACGCTCCTGAGTCCGGGCCAGCATGGCCACACGATAGCCGCCCTGGGCAAAACGGCGGCTGAGCGCCGCTCCGGTTCCAGGTCCCACCCCAGTAATCAAACACACAGGTCCAGCCATACTCTTTCCCTTCTCACCGTCCGTACAGACTCAGCAGATGATCCCGCCGCAGGAGTCCAGTCATTTTTATCAGCCGGGACATATCGGCCTCCATACGCAGTCGTGAGGAATTTCTACCCAGAAGGGCCGCCCCCCGCAACCGTCCTGTTCGCCTCAGCCGAACCGCATCAGGGCAGATTACGCCGCTGTATAGCCGTCCGTCATTCCTGCGCAAGAACGTCACCCCGGCCCAAGCGCCGGGGCAGGCATCCAGGCCCCTGGCCCCCCGGTTTCTGGATGCCGGATCAAAGCCTGCCCCGGACACGACCCGGGGTCCGGCATGACAAGAGTGTACTGACACGGCTACAACTTATCGTGACACGCCCTAAATCCTCTTTTGACACCTCACTAAGAACGTCCTACGCTGTCGTGCATGAACAAGACAGCAGTGTATAGCTGGCGGGTGGACACCAACTTGAAAAGTGCGCTCGAACAAGTCGCTCGGGCCGAAAAGACCAGCGTTGCCCAATTACTTGACTCTATTGTGCGCGCCTGGCTGCAAGAATCTTCCTCGCTTAATGGGGAGAACGAACAACAGCAGCGTTTACACTCTGCCGCCCAAGAATGTTTCGGAACGCTGCGCAGCACAGACCCCGATCTGGCAACACTGGCGAAAGAGCGGGTTCGTCAGAAAATTCGAGAGCGTCATGCACGCACACGGGCTCATTGATACGGGAGCGATTCTCGCCCTTCTGAATGGGAGGGATCGCTGGCACGATCAATGTGTCACAGCCCTGGCCGCGCTTCGTCTTCCCCTCGCCACGACGGCCGCTGTGCTCACAGAACTCTTCCATCTTCTCAGTGATCACCCACATGATGTTGAAGCGGCATGGCGATTCGTGCGCTCAGGGGCCATTGTTGTTTTGCCGATAACGGACTCCGATATGCCAGACTTGGACCGGCTCATGAAACGATACAGCGACCATCCCATGGACTTTGCCGACGCAACCCTGGTGCATCTCGCTCGACGAGAGTCATTGTCCACGATCTGCACGATCGACCACAACGATTTCGAGACCTATCGCATTGTTGGAAGACGGAAATTCCGCATCATCCCGCCACGTTGACAGGACGAAAAGAGAGTCGCTTTTAGAAAATCGTGACCCATAGCGAGTACAGCGCAAAGCCGCCGTACACCACGGACGCGATGAGCATCATGACAATCGACACCGGCCCCGGTCGGGCCGAGGGCGGCAGATTGCGCAGATTCATATACAACATCAATGGCACATACAGGGCCATGGTCAGACCGCTGAGCAGGGCGGCGTTAAACAGAAAGCCCAGCCCGGTGACAGCAAAACGCTCAAAAAACCAGGTGCTGACCGTGCCGGCAACCATAAAGAGCACGGCAAAGGGAATGTATAATTTGGCTTGGTCGATCTTTGCTCCAAACGGGAACGATGTACGGATGATATAGGACCAGACCCGGGCGTTGCCATCGACGCTGACCAACTGGGTGCTGAAGAGCGTGGCCATGCCGATTGCCAGAAAGAGATAAAATCCCACCGCGCCCATGGAGTTTTCCAGAATCAGCGACATATCCCAGATAATACGTCCCTCGGCCGGAACGACGCCGCTGGGGCGTAAGACGCACAGCACCCCAAACATGAACAGGAACATGGTGAAGCTGTTCAGCCCCCAGAAGAACAGGCACTGGTCCAGGCGTATCCAGCGAAACCAGCCCTGGAAGGCGCGTTGGTTGGCTTCCGTTTCCGGGTACAGATAGCCGGTTGCCTCCTCCTCGTTCGACCCACCCCGCAACGGGTTTTGAAGCCGGGGCATACGCGCCCCCATGCCGATGTTCTTGTCACGCAGATAAAAGGCGTACCACAGGTTGCCAGCCCCGCCGGCACCGGCGAACACCACGGCCCCAAAAAAGCGGCTGAAGGGGAAATCCTCCGTCAATTCAATGTGGCCGAAGTTCACCAGCCCACGGGCCATCTCGGCAACATGTTCCATGGTTCCGACCTGAAAAGCCACAAAAGTCAGCCCCAGTGTAATGAAGACGACCATACCGATGACGATCCGTTCCATGGCCTGATACATGACTTTGGGGCCAAAGAGCGTGGCGGCGATCAACACAAAGGTCAGGCCGGTCCACATCCAGTCGGCTCCGGGGCCGTCCGGTCCGAAAATCAGGCCCTTCAGGGCCGCGCCGGAAACACGAGCCCAGCCGGGCAGGAACAGTCCGGCAAAAGTCAGAAACAGCAGGATATAAATGAAGCCCATCCAGACCCGGGCAAAGCCGGTATACGGCGCTTCGCCGGTGACGATGGTCCAGCGACCGATCTCAAGGTTGACCCAGAGTTGCAGAAAGACGCCCAGGGCCGCGGCCCAGACCATGCTGGCCCCGAACTTGGCCGTAATCCACGGCCACATCACCAGTTCGCCGGCACCGATGGAAAGCCCGACCAGAACCGCCCCCGGCCCGGCCAACTGCCAGAACGAGCGGGTCCGCGGCGGCAGGTCCGCAGTTTTGAGTGGTGCAATATGTGCGCCCAAGCCATCCTCCTTGTAGCCGGAGGGATTGTAGGGGTGATGGCCAATGAGGACAACTGGTCGGGTTACTATTTTCCCCAAACCCGTCTCTCCCTATAATGAGACCGGAACGGCCCAAGTCACAGTATTGAAAAGGCGGGCGTCAAGATGGGTTAGGAAGGATGAACGGCAAAGGGGGCCAACATGGACCTTATTCTCAGAAATGGACGCATTGTCGGGCAGGATGATCAAACGACCGTTGATATTGGTATCCAGAATGGCCGCATAGGAGCTATGGAATCCAAGCTGTCAGCCGAAGGGCGTGAGCTTGACCTGCGGGGTCGTTTAGTCGCACCAGGTTTCATTGAAACCCATATCCATTTGGACAAATCCTGCATCCTAGACCGCTGCCAGTCGGCCGAAGGTGATCTGGAAGAAGTCCTGACCCAAGTCACGGCAGCCAAACAGGCTTTCACCGCAGAAGATGTACGCCAACGGGCGGCGGGCACCTTAGAAAAATGCATCCTGCACGGGACCACCCATGTCCGTACTCACCTTGAGGTTGACCCAGGCATAGGACTACGTGGACTCGACGGGGTGCTCCCCCTCATCCAGGAATATAAGTGGGCGCTGGATCTTGAGGTGTGTGTCTTTCCGCAAGAAGGCTTACTCAATAATCCAGGGACCGATGAACTGTTGGTTGCCGCGCTCAATCGGGGCGCGAGCGTTATTGGGGCAGCCCCTTACACGGACACTGATCCACATGGTCAGATAGATCGCATCTTTGAACTGGCTCGTGAGTTCAACGTTGATATCGATATGCATTTGGACTTCGGCCATACCTCGGACGAGCTGGATATTGAGTATGTGTGCGATCTGACTGAAAAGTTCGGCTATGGGGGCCGGGTCACCGTCGGCCATGTGACCAAGATGGCAACCATTTCTCCAGAACGATTTTTCGCCCTCGCCCAGCGTCTGGCGAATATCGGCGTCGCGGTCACCGTGCTGCCCGCGACAGACCTCTACCTGATGGGCCGTCACCAGGATCACAATATTATCCGCGGCGTGACTCCGGCACATAAACTCGTACAGCGAGGCGTTACCTGTTCCCTCTCGACCAATAATGTTCTTAATCCCTTCACGCCGTTTGGCGACTGTTCGTTGATTCGCATGGCCAACCTGTATGCCAATATCTGCCAGGTCGATAATCAGGAAGAAGTGCGGGCCTGCTTTGATATGATCACTCAATATTCAGCCCAAATACTGGGACTCGGGGACTATGGCGTGGAGGTCGGAAAAGCGGCCGATCTGGTTGTCCTGGACTGTACGACACCCGAGGCAGCCGTGGCAGAAGTCGTCCTCCCGCTGTACGGCTTCAAACGCGGCCGGCAGACATTCACCAGAAAACCGGCTGAGTTGCATCGGCCCTGAGGCTACCATGAACGACCCTTTAGGCGCATTCTGTCGCCACACCCACGTCACGCTTCCCGGTTCGGAGACCGGGCCGCTCGCCGGTCTGTCTCTTGCGATAAAGGACGTGTTCCATATCAAAGGGCACCGAACGGGAGCGGGCAATCCGGACTGGCTGCGGACCCATCCCGTAGCCGAGACCACCGCGCCTGCGGTGCAACGTTTGCTCGACGCGGGCGCCCATATTGTGGGCAAAACGCACACGGATGAGCTGGCCTACAGTCTCAATGGCGAAAATGTCCACTACGGCACGCCGGTGAATCCGAACGCAGCGGGCCGTATCCCAGGGGGCTCTTCCAGTGGCTCGGCTGCCGCGGTCGCTGGCGGTCTGGTGGATTTTGCCATTGGAACCGACTGTGGCGGTTCGGTGCGTTTACCGGCCAGCTACTGCGGGATATTTGGTTTTCGACCGACCCACGGGCGTATTCCGCTCGACGAAATAGCCCCGCTCGCATCAAGCTTTGACACGGTCGGTTGGTTTACCCGAGACGCCAGACTCTTGGAAAAGGTCGGTCGGGTGCTCCTGGACGATCAGAGCGACGCTCGGCCTCCACGCCAACTGCTCCTGGCCTCAGACGCATTTACTCTGGCCGGCGGTGCGGTCACCGCCGCACTCCAACCCGCAGTCACAAAACTCAGCCAGGCTATTGGTCCGGCACAGTCTGTCACCATCAACCCTGGGGGACTCTCGGAATGGATGCAGCTTTTCCGTGTCCTGCAAGGCGCGGAGATCTGGGCCAACCACGGCGCTTGGATTCGCGCGGTCCAGCCTGCTTTCGGGCCGGATATTCATAAACGTTTCGAGTGGACAGCAACAATTCAGCAAGCCGAGGTGGACGGCGCCAAGGAAAAACGAGAACAGATTGCCGCTCGAATGGACGCGTTCCTCGGAGAGGATAGCGTCTTATGTCTCCCGACCGCACCCGGCATTGCCCCGCTTCGGAACACGCCTGCGGATGACTTGGAGGCGTTTCGGGCTCAGGCGTTGAGTCTCTTATGTATCGCCGGCCTGGCCCGTCTCCCTCAAGTCAACCTGCCGTTGGGTACCCTTGATGGTTGCCCGGTCGGCATATCCCTCATTGGGCCACGCGGGGCGGATATGTTGCTGTTACAGATTGCAGCAAGCCTCCCTCCTTAGGCCCGAGCGTTTACCACTCATGGGGCGGTATCTGCTCGGAGAGCTCTTTGACGATACCTAAGGTCCGGGGGTTAAACACTCCATTTTCGTCCGGGTTGTTGTTGAGGAGACCAATGATAATCAGGTCGCGGACGCCAAAGCGCTCTTCGACTACGGTATTATAGGCTTGCATGGGATCGTCGAACGGGACCATGGCCTCGAGATCAGAGTCAAACTGCAGCTTGTCTAGCTGCAGCCAGGCTAGCACCGTACAGCCCAAGACGAGGGCAATGACCAGCTAGCGAAAACGGATGATGCCGTGGAAGAATGATTCCATGAGGGGGTACTCTTTCGTTCCTTATCAGGTAGCCGTTTCTTGCTGCGGCGCGGTGCTCATGCCAGCAGTTCTTCCTTCGCCATACACAAAACGCGGTTGAAACCGATTCAAGATCGCCGGCAGGATCGTCATCGACACAATCAAGCAGGCCCCCATACTGAGTGAAAGCATGACACCCAGGTAAAAGAGGGACTCGAAGTTCGAGGTGAGAAAAATCAAGAAGCCGCCGATAACCACGACCGCATTAAAAAAGATGGCCTTGCCGGAGGTGGCCATCGTGGCCGCTGTAATCTGCGTGGGGTCTGTGAGCCCCTCTCGGACTTTGACCCGATACTTACTCAGAAAGTGAATCGTATAATCGATGCCAATCCCGATGGTCATCGAGGCAGTGAGCGATTTCCCAATCTCCAGCGGGATATTCAGCAGCCCCAGCAGCCCAAAGCTAAAAATCATCACCAGGCTAATCGGCAGGACATTAATCAGCCCCGCAACGAACGAGCGAAACATGATCGTGGTGAGCAGAAAGACCGCGCCGAGCGAGGTCGCCAAGCTCGCCAGTTGCCCGGACACAATCAGTTCGCTCAGGCGGTTCAGGAGGTAGCCATTGCCCGCAATCCCGATCCGAAAGCCGCTGTTTGTCTCCCACCCCGCCACCGTGGGATCAATGCCGGCCAACCAGCGGCCCAAGCGGAGTCCCAGCGGATCATGCGCGTCCGTGTCGGTGGTTCCAATCTGGCCGAATTCCTGGACCGCAAAGTCCCTGACAATCTGCACGACACGTTCGACGTCTCGGGTCCTATCGGACCGCATATAGACCGCTACGTTGGCATGTTGGTAGTCATAGTCCACGACATCGTCGAAATCATCCGGATCACCCGAAAACGAATACAGCAGCAGATACTGGGCAACCAGGTCACGAGAGGTCGGGATGACTTCCATCTCGGGACGATCTTCATTCATGACTCGGTTCATCCGTTTGATGTATTCCGCTAATGACAAGGAGCCACCCACATCAGGATCCTGCTCCACCCGCGTTTGCAGGCGGTCCAGTTGATCGAGCAGGACCGGATCTTTGAGCCGATCAGCCTCATACCCTTCGATCGCCACATAGATAGGCACGGTGCCTTGAAATGTATCGCGCAGGACCCTATCGCTCACGCGCAGCTCGTGGGATGGGTGAAACATCCCGACCATGGTCGAGTTCACGACAATCCGCTGCGTGCCGAGCACGCACAGCGCAACAACGAGCGCGGCCGGCACCCACACGACCAGTGGATGCCGTGCCACACCGCGACCGAGGCGCGCCAAGAAGCTGGCTGCCCAGCCGGCGGCTGCCAGGTCTCCACTCCGGCGCATTTGATTGCGCAGGCCCCGGCTGACGGTCGGCGACAACACACTCAACATGGCCGGGAAAAAGGTCAGCGAGAAGAGCATCGCGGCCAAGATTCCCACTCCACTAAACACCCCAAAATAGCGGATAGGGACAACGGTCGCAGTCAGAAAGGATAAGAATCCCGCTGCGGTGGTCAGCGAGGTCAAAATGACGGGCTGCCACATCTCTCGCATAGTCACGATCACGGCGTCAGCTGAGGAAATATCCGGATGCTCCAACAGCTCTTCGTAATAGCGACTCAGAATATGAATGCCATCCGCCACGCCGATGGCCATGAGCACGACCGGCATTATGGAGGTGACAAAGTACATAGGAATACCAAGCGCGGCCATAATCCCGAGGGTCCAGATCACCGACACGACAACGACTGCCAGCGGCAGGAGGACGCCGCGCAGGCTTCGATACGTACAATATAAGGTTCCCAGAAGCACGACCAAGGTCAGGGGTAAGAAGGTTTCCATGTCGCGCGCTTCCTCTTCCGACAAGGTGACTTCGATCGCTCCACGCCCGGCAATATGAAATTCTTCCGGCACGCCCGTCGCCTTTTTAGCCTCGACCATGTCACGGATCGTGGTATACACAGTCATCCGTTGCGCCGTGCCTGCCTGTGTGTCTTCAGTTGGCTCCATCTTGGCCATGATGAGTAATCCCGTCCCGTCTTGCGATACGACCCAATTGACGAACATGTGATTGGCGAAGATGGCCTGTTTAAGATCTGCCAGCGCATTGGCTGCGTCGGGAACGGCTTCCATAAACGGATCAACGTTTATACCGTCTACGGTGCCAGTGATATTATCCATCGTGGCGATACTGGCCACATCTTCATCCCGGATGGCTTTGATACCGGGTTGCAGAGCAAGGCGTTCCGAGAACTCTTTGACAATGCCTAAGGTCCGCGGATTAAAGACGCCATTCTCGTCGGCGTTGTCGTTCAGTACCCCGATCATAATGAGATCACGGATGCCGAATCGTTCTTCAACCACTCTGCTATAGGTGAGGATCGGATCATCGAAGGGGAACATGGCCTCAACATCGTTATCAAAGCGTAATGTTTGAATCGGGAGTACGGCCAGCACCGTACTACCGAGGACCAGGCCAATGACCAGCCAGCGGAAACGGATGACAGCCCGAAAGAATGATTCCATCATTTCCTCCTCCTTGGATTCTTACTTGGCGGACGTTTCTTGCCGCATTTTGATTTTTCCCGCTCGTTCGTCATCGCCCGCTCCTCATAGGCATTCTGGGAGCACAGACCTGGGGATCGTCAACTTAACGAAGGGTATTGTCAAGTGATGGAACTCGCGAATTTGGCTTTCCCACCCGAGGGTAAAAATGGGCCTCAGGTGGGCCGTACCTCCCACCCCGGATAGAGCAACAGATCATGAGCCAGATATTCTTCCTACTCCCCCTACCACTTTTCGCTGTCTCTGCGATAATTTGACAATACCAAACTGATACACGACCTGCCCCTTGCCCTGCCCACTCCGGTCTATCTCTGCTAGGAACAAGGAAGGCCCCTCTTCTTCCGACAGCAGCAAAGGAACAGACCATGCGTTTCGGCACCTATTATTTTCTTCAGGCTCCCCCAGGTAGCTCGCACGAAGAGGTCATTCATCGGGAGTTTGCGCAGATTCTGCTCAGTGAAGAACTCGGCTACGATAGCGTCTGGCTGACCGAGCACCATTTTATTGAGTATGGCATTTCAACCAGCCCCATGGCGCTGGCCGCGGCGATTGCCGCTCGGACCGAACGGGTCGCCATCGGGCTGGCCGCGGTGATCCTGCCCTTTCATGATCCCATTCGTCTGGCCGAAGAAATTGCCTTTGTCGATATTCTCAGCCGGGGGCGGCTGCGCGTTGGAATCGGACGAGGGAATCGTCCGGTAGAGTTTGTTGGTTACCGGGTTCCGCAGATAGAAAGTCGAGAGCGCTTTGGGGAGACCGTAGACATCATGCTCCAGGCATGGACGCAGGAGCGAGTCTCGTACCACGGGAAGTTCTTCAGCATTGAAGACATTCCGGTTATTCCCAAGCCTCACCAGAAACCGCATCCGCCTCTCTCCCTCGTCTGCGTCAGTCCCGAGACCATGCGGATGGCGGCACAGCGTGGCTGGTCCATGTTGAATTCCATCCTGTTCGGCCCGTTCAGCCAGATCGAGCAGAATCGGGACATCTATACTGCCGCCCTGAGTGAAGCCGGACACTCCGAGGCCGCCATACGGACAGCGCTCCAGTCGTGGGGAGTGTCGCGCCATATCTATGTCGCGCCAACCGACGCTCAGGCTTTGCGCGAAGCCCAAGAGGCGGAGCTGTGGTATCAACAATCCCTGGCCCGCTTTCTTGTTCCCGAGCATATCGAGGCCGCTCCCCCCGCCCTGCAACCACAGTTTCGCGCTCTGGCCGCTCGTTTGGCCACCATTACCTGGGAGCAGCTTGTGGCAGAGACCGTACTGTTCGGCTCGCCCGAGCGGATTGTGGACCGGGTGCGTGAAATGGAAGCGGCCGGGGTCGGAGAGTTGCTGTGCTGGATGAATTTCGGGGGACTGCCGCAGGACCGGGTTGAACGCTCGATGCGTCTGTTTGCGGAAAAAGTCATCCCCCATTTCCGGTAGCCGGCGCAACTTGGCGAAAAATTCTGGTGCGCGCCCTTGCCTTCTTCTTCTCAGGTTCAGTAGAAGAAAACGAGCGGGAACACTCAATAAAGGAGGGACAGACCAAGAGGTAGATCACACGCCAGCGCACGCTAGAGCAGTCTTAACGCTCGGACTAAGGAGGGTCTATGGGCAAGGTACAGATGCCGGACGGCAAAAAAATGGCCTGCTGTTTTTGTTTCGATATCGATGCCATGGCCTTGTGGCTGGGGTTCTTCCGCTCTCCGACCGCCAACCCCCTTTCACGCGGAGAATTCGGCCCTCGGGTGGCCATGCCGCGTATCCTGGACATCCTCGATAAGTATTCCATCAAAGCCACCTTCTTTACTCCCGGTCATAGTGCCAAACTTTTTCGAGACGTGGTGCAGGAGGCCCATCGCCGGGGTCATGAAATCGCGGCCCATAGCATGTACCACCAGCCTTCCGAGGTTGGTCTGGCTATGAGTGGAGTCGAGCCGGCCTCGCCCGAGAAGCAGCGCGTCTATCTCGAACAGCAGATTGAGCTGCTGGAAAAAACCGTGGGCGAACGGCCCATCGGGTTCCGTTCGCCCATTGGCGACTGGTTGGGCGAGCATGTGCCGCAGCATCTCATCGACCTGGGTTTTGTCTATGACAGCAGTTTGCAGGGTCATGATTTTTTGCCCTATCGACTGCGGATAGGTGATACGATTCAGACCGAGGAGCCCTTTGAGGTCACCTGGGGGCAGCCCTCGGAACTCCTTGAGATTCCCCTGCACTGGGATACCAACGATTTCGCTCAGTTTGAATTCATGGGCTATTATCTCGATCCCAAAAATCCCTGGTTCAACCCGGCCCCTTTCCACACCCCATCTCAGTCGAAGGAAATTTTTACGTCGAGTTTCGACTATTGTTATGAACACGTCCCGGGCG
The DNA here is from genome assembly GCA_965232605.1 of uncultured Binatia bacterium (SeqCode). Lineage (GTDB taxonomy): Bacteria > Desulfobacterota > Binatia > Bin18 > Bin18 > Bin18. Next base: position 231,418 of record CBDDQA010000003.1, read on the forward strand.
GCATCTGGAATACGATCCTTCACCCACAGTGCTGCGGACGGGATTTTAAGCCGGCCTGGCTGGAGAGCGTGATCCAACACGTCTACGCCAAGCCCGGGATCTGGTTCACAACCATGCGCGAGGCGGCCGCGGCCTGGCAGGATTGAAAATTGGGAAATGGATGCAGAGGAACTTGCCCGGCGATGGACAGACTGACACATCCTTCGACTTCGCCCCTCCGGGGTTACGCTCAGGACGAACGGTGGGCCAAGCGAAGGCCGGGCAACCACAGGGGGTTGCCCCTACGAGACACACCCCCTCTCCCCTGGAGGGAGAGGGCTGGAGCCGGCCCCGCACTTGATGCGGGGGTGAGGGGGTCATATGCGAATCTTCATATCGGTGGATATGGAAGGCATCTCCGGAGTGGAAACCGTGGAGGAGGTCTTTCAGGGCCTGCCAGGCTATAAAACTTTTCGACAGATCATGGCCGGGGACGTGAACGCCGCCGTTCAGGGCGCGATCGAAGGCGGAGCGACCGACATTGTCGTCTCAGACTCGCACGGTTATATGTGCAATATCCGCCCCAAGGACGTCCATCGCAAGGCTACCCTGAAGTCCGGGATGAAGCGCAATCTCTGCCAGTTCAAGGGCTTTCACCCCGGCTTTGATGGGGCGCTGTTTATTGGCTATCACTCCAAAGCCGGGACGCAGGACGGCATCCTCAGCCACACCTGGATTCCGGCCTTTCAGGATGTGCGGATAAACGGTCTGTCGGTTGGGGAGTATGGCCTGAACGGCTTTCTGGTCAGCAGCTTCGGCGTGCCTATTCTGATGCTGTCCGGTGACGACAAAACCATTGAGCAGGCCCGTCCGCTGCTCGGCGACATCGAATATGTCGAGGTCAAAAAATCGCTCGGCTATTTTAAGGGCCTGCATCTTCCCCTGAGCGAGAGCCACGCCCGTATTCGCGAGGGCGCGCGACGCGCCCTGCAGCGCTTTGCCAAACGGAAACCACCAACTCTGGATATTGCCTTACCGGTCACGGTCGAGCTTGATCTGTGCCACGAGGCGAATGATGTGGTGACCGATATGGAGCGGGAGAATCAACGCTTTGTCGATGATGATACCCAGCGGGCGATGAGCGACGCCGACCTGATCACCCACTATGCCCCGGTCGAACGCCGCGGGGCGGAGACGGTCGCGTATGTGTGCAACCGTTATGTCGATGCCTATAACACCTTGTTTACCCTGATGTCGTATTTTTACGAGCGCGATATTGAATGGCTGGTCGAAGAGGTGGCTAAACCGGAGGAGTACCGTCGCAACCTGCAACCCCTCATCGCCGGCAGCCCGCTGAATTTCATGCAATGAGGAGAGCGCAAACCGTTCGTTCAGACGCCCGCTGGCCTCTAAACGAACGGCTCTCGGTCCAATAGAGCGTCAAGCACGACGTTTGTGTCATCAGTATTTTCATAGATATTTCTCCCGGATATGCTCTTTGTATGAGTCGGTATTCATCCAGTGTCCTTTCAGTACCCCGACAAGCGAAGCCGTAAGGGGAGGGAGTTTCTTTGCGGCTTGCTGGCCGGGCGTGCTGAGAGAATCAAAGAAATCGCCAACCATTTCAGAAACCGATTTGCCTCGGCGATCTGCCTCAAATTTTCCTTTTTCGACGAGCCTTTCATCCATGCGTAAGGTGAGCTTTGTGTTCATGACCTCTATCTATTCTGACACAGGCGTCACGTCAAACTTCCGTTTGCAGCCGTCCGTCATTCCGGCGAAAGCAGGAATCCAGGCTTCCAGCCCCCCGTTCGTCCTGAGCGTAGCAAAGCGAAGTCGAAGGACTGGATGCCGGATCACGTCCGGCATGACGCGAGCATCCCGGAACGGCTAGAACCTATCGTGAAACGCGCTAGGGTTTTCAAACTTGACACCCTGCGCCGGTAAGCCGTATACACTTCCAAAGCGCCGTTATCCTGAACACCAAACCGAACGGGTAGGCGATTATGTGTGGCATCGTCGGATTTTTAGACAAAAGCGGCAATCGCCAGGCAGCAGTAGGACAAACCCTGCTCGACATGCTGTCGGCCCTTGACCGCCGTGGCCCGGATTCGAGTGGAGTTGCCGTGTATGCCGACCGGGGCGCGGACGCCTGTGTCTTACGGATCAAGCTGGGCGAGCACGGGCCGTTCGAGACCCTCGCCGACCTGGTTGTCGAGCAGGTCAAAAGCCTCGTTTCGGTGTCTGCGGTAGACGTCCAGGGTCCGTCTCTGCGTCTAGTCGTCACCCCTCCGGAGAGCCCGGAATCTCTGGAACGGACCATTGAAGCGGTAGATAGCAGCATCGAAGTCGTCAGCCTGGGCAGCCGCCTTGAGTTGGTCAAACAGGTCGGCTCTCCGGCAAATCTTGAAGCTACCTACGCGGTCTCGTCCTATGTGGGCACCCATGGCATCGGCCATACCCGTATGTCTACCGAGAGTCGCGTTGACCTCAGCCATTCGCAGCCCTTTTGGGCGCATGGCCGCGCCGACGTTGCCGTCGTCCATAACGGGCATATCACCAATTATCACAAGATGCGGCGCATCTATGAGCAACAGGGACATCGTTTTTACACCGGGAATGACTCGGAAATTATCGGCCTGTATCTCGCCGACCGTATGGCGCAGGGCGCCAGCTTTGCGGATGCACTCCAGACCTCACTGACCGACTTTGACGGAGCGTTCAGCTATCTGGCCGCAAGTGCGGACAGTCTGGGCTATGTCAAAGACCCGTTTGCCTTCAAACCCCTGGTGGTGACCGACACACCGGCCTATGTCGCCATTGCCACCGAAGAACAAGCCCTGCGCTCCGCCCTGGGCGATGACTTTCCGGTGTGGGAGCCGGGGGTGAATACCGTCATGACCTGGACGGTAGAGAATGGAGTCGGTTCGTAAGGACGTATTGTGAAAGACATCGACTGCACGGACAAAACCTCCCGAGTCATCAATCAGGAAATCCGCCGCCACATCCAGGCTGGCGAAACCGAGATATGCGTCCATCACCCTCAGGCACGTCATAATCTCGGCGTGGCGGTTCTCCAGCCGGTCAGCCTGACCATGACCGGAAGCGTCGGCTATTACTGTGGCGGGCTTATTGACGGGCCGCGGATTGAAGTGCAGGGAAGTTGCGGCTGGGGCCTGGCGGAAAGCATGCTGAGTGGCACGGTCATCGTGAACCAGAACGCGGGTAATAGCGCGGCGGCCTCCATTCGAGGCGGAACGGTCGTGGTCCGGGGGAGTGCGAGTGCACGCGCCGGTATTGCCATGAAGGGCGGAATGCTCATTGTTCAGGGCAATAGTGGTTATATGACCGGTTTCATGATGCAGAAAGGCACGATTATTGTCTGCGGCGATACGGCCGAAGCGCTGGGTGACTCCATGTATGAGGGGCGTATCTTCGTGGGTGGCCGTATCTCGGACCTGGGCAATGATGCGGTCATTGCGGAGGTTACGGACCAGGACCGGGCCTTTCTGACAACCACCTTGGCCGAGTACGATATTGAAGCGCCGGCCTCCTTTCAAAAGATCGTCTCCGGCAGACGCTTATGGCAGTTTGACAAAAAAGACTTTGACACCTGGCGGGAGGCATTGTGAGTGCGCACAGAACGAGCGAGCGTCCGGTTGTCCGACACAGCACCATCTGGAAACCCGAGAACATAGAAGACATCCAGGCCAAAGCCGACCTGGGCCGCTATCGTATTCGGGGCTTCAGCGCCTTACGCGACCGCCCCCTGCTCTCTTTTGACGATCTGACATTTGTGCCCTGTACCCTCACCCGGGTGCCCCTCGAAGGCTACCGTGAAAAGTGTTCGACCAGGACCGTACTCGGCACCCGTTTTGCCCAAAAGCCGATTGAGATCGACATTCCCATTATGGTCACCGGGATGAGCTATGGCGCGCTGTCCTACAACGCCAAAGTGGCCCTGGCCAAGGCTGCGGCGCGCGCCGGCACGTCCACGACAACCGGCGATGGAGGCATGTTGGCCGCCGAGCGCGAGCATTCGGATATTCTGATCTACGAGGTCTTACCCAGCCGCTACGGTATCGACGTGCACCACCTGCGGCAGGCCGACGCGATTGAGCTGACGGTGGGACAGGGGGCCAAGCCCGGTACGGGCGGGCTGCTGCTGGAGTCCAAGGTCTCGGACGAAATCGCCGAGCTGCGCGACCTGCCCCCAGGTGTTGACCAGCGCAGCCCGTGCCGTCACCCCGACTGGCTCGGCCCGGACGATATGCTGACAAAAATCGAGGAGCTGCGCGAGGCAACCGACTGGCAGGTGCCGATTTTTGTCAAAATGGGCGCGGCTCGCGTGTACGACGATGTGAAGCTGGCGGCCAAGGCCGGAGCCGACGTGGTTGTGGTCGATGGGATGGAGGGCGGCACGGGTGCCTCGCCGGATATCCTGCTTGACCATACCGGGATTCCGACCCTGGCCGCGGTGAGCGAAGCGCGCGTCGCCCTGGAGGAATGCGGGCTGTACGGCACGGTCCAGCTCATTATTGCCGGCGGTATACACAGCGGCACTGCCGCGGCAAAGGCGCTGGCGCTCGGCGCGGATGCCGTGTATATCGGCACCGCGGCGCTGATCGCCCTGAACTGCAACAAGCCGCTGTACGTGGACGATTATCATGCCATCGGCGCCGAGCCCTACGCCTGCCATCACTGTCATACCGGCCGTTGCCCGGTCGGCATTACGACGCAGGACCCGGAGTTGATGAAACGGCTGGATATTGACGCGGGTGCGGAGCGGGTTGGCAACTTCTTTAACGCCATGACCCTGGAAATCCAGATGTTGGCCCGCTCCTGCGGGAAATCCGATGTCCATGCCTTAGAGCCCGAAGACCTGCGCGCCTTGACGCTGGAGTCCTCCATGATCACCGGGATTCCCCTGGTTGGAACCAACGTGGTCTTTGCCGGCGGGCCGGGCTGGAAGCCGTCGTCCGAACGGTAGTCTCCATGTCGTTTCTTCTGGCCTGTCCCAACTGCGGCGAGCGGAGCGTGTACGAGTTTCGCTCGGGTGGGGAGTTCCGGCAACGCCCGCCTGCGTCGGTTTCGTCGCACGAGTGGGCGCGCTACCTGTATCTCCGAAAGAATGAGGCCGGTCAGACGACCGAGTGGTGGTATCATCAGTTGGGCTGTCGGCGCTGGTTTTTAGCCGTTCGTGACACGCGCACAAATCTTGTCAAAGAAACCTATGAGCACGACTAGACTCCCGCCCCACCCGGCTCACGTCATCGACCACGAACAAACCCTGACCTTCTCTTTTGCCGGGGAACGCATACAGGCCCGGGCCGGCGATACTATTGCCTCGGCGCTCTACGCCGCCGGCCAGCGGACTTTCAGCCGGAGTTTCAAATACCATCGCCCGCGCGGGCTGTTATGCGGTGCGGGGCAGTGTCCGAACTGTCTCATGAACGTGGATGGCACCCCCAGTGTCCGCGCCTGTACCGAGCCCCGTCCGGCAGGGTATGCGCGTCCAGCCGCAGAATGCGTGGCCCTCGCTCAGGCATGACCTGTTGTCCATTATTGACCGCTTCGACTGGCTGCTGCCGATTGGCTTTTATTACAAGACTTTTATCCGTCCGCGTTTTTTCTGGCCCCTGGCAGAAAAATTTCTTCGCCGCGCTGCTGGCTTAGGAGAAATCAATACCCAGGCAAAGCCAAAAGGCGGCTATGACCACGAGCACCGCCACACCGATATTACGGTGATCGGCGGTGGACCGGCCGGTCTGACCGCGGCGGTTGAGGCGGCCAAGCTCGGCTGTCAGGTAACACTGATTGACGATCAGCCGGAACTCGGGGGCCACCTGCGGTTTCAGACCGGGACCTGCGAGAACATTGGCGAGCAGAGCGGTGTAACCGGCTTCGCCCTCGCCCGGACATTGCGGGATCAAGTCACGGCACAGCCCAACATTGATATTCTGTCGTCCGCCACCGTCTTTGGTGGCTATGAAGGCGGGCTGCTGGGTGTCATGCAGGCCAGGCGGCTGATCCATCTGCGCACCCAAGGCGTGATTATTGCCACCGGGAGCCACGAATATCCCGCCGTTTTTGCAAATAATGATTTACCCGGAGTTATGCTCGGCAGCGGTGTCCGGCGGCTGCTGCACCTGTATGGCGTGCAGCCCGGGACACGAGCGGTGGTAGTCTGTCATGATGACCCGGGCTGGGCGCTTGCCGGTGAATTGCTCAGTGCCGGCATCCAGGTCGCGGCGGTTGTGGACTCTCGCTATCAGATGCCGGACGCCCAGGATTCCGTAGACCAGCTCCAGCACAGCGGCGTCGAAGTCCTCACCTCCTACGTTATCCAGGCCGCCCACGGGACAAAGCATGTTGAGGGAGCCCTGGTTGTTCCCCTTGATGCCCAGCGCCGTCCCTTTCCGCAGGCCAGCCGTTTTATTCCGTGCGACTTGATTTGTCTTTCGACCGACCAGACTCCAACGGCCGCTCTGGTGGCGCAGAGCGGGGGCGAACTCGGCTACGACGCAGCGCTGGGCCAGACGGTTCCGCAGCAACTCCCTCCCCAGGTGTTGTGTGCAGGAGACGTGACCGGCATTCATCATTTGCCGGCGACCCTTGTCCAAGGACGCCTGGCCGGGCTCCGGGCCGCCCACAGTCTGCGCGCCTCGGAAACGTCTGCTTCTTCTTCTATTATTCAGACCTTGCAACACGAGTGCGATGCCCTGGAGCGGGAGTATCGGCGACACTATGAGCCCTACCCGCATCTCAGCGACGTCTGGGCCCACAAAAAGCAGTTTGTGTGTGTCTGCGAAGATATTACCCATAAGGACTTGGCTCAGGGGGTGGCCGAGGGCTTTGATGAGGTCGAAACCCTGAAACGCTACAGCACGTTTTCAATGGGGCCATGTCAGGGTCGCATGTGCGCGACTTCGTCGGCACGGATCTGTGCCCGATACGCTGGCGCTGAGCTGGCAACGCGAACGACCACGGCCCGTCCGCCCGTGACGCCGGTTCCCCTCGGCGTGCTGGCCGGACGTGGGCGTCAGCCGGAAAAACATACGCCCCTGCACCAGCGCCATATCGCGCTTGGGGCAGAGATGATGCTGCTCGGCAGTTGGAAACGACCGTATGCGTATACCACGCCGAGTGAGGAACATCAGGCGGTTCGCGAACGGGTCGGCCTCATCGACGTCAGCACCCTGGGAAAACTGGAGGTCAAGGGCAAGGACGCCGCGCGCCTGCTGGATAAGGTCTACACGCATACCTTTTCGACGCTCCGGGTCGGACGTATCCGGTATGGGGTGATGTGTGACGACAGTGGGATCATTATTGATGATGGCACGGTTTCACGCCTGGCCGACGACCATTTCTTTTTGACGACCACGACCGGCAATGTCGAATTCGTCGAGCAATGGCTCAAATGGTGGACCGCCGGTACGGACCTGTGTGCGCATGTGACCAATATGACCGGTGGGTTGGCGGCCATGAATATCGCCGGGCCGCAGGCCAGACAGGTCTTCAGCCAGCTCACGGATACTGACCTGTCTTCGGAAGCTTTTCCCTATATGGCCTGCCGGCAGGCCACCGTGGCCGGGGTTCCGGCGCTGCTGCTGCGCATCGGCTTTGTCGGAGAGACCGGCTGGGAAATTCATGTGCCGGCCGAATGTGGGGAGCAGGTCTGGGACGCCATTATGGCGGCCGGGGCGGGGTTTCAGATTGTCCCGTTTGGCGTTGGGGCGCAGCGTATTTTACGTTTGGAGAAAAAGCATGTCATTGTCGGCCAGGACACGGACGCGCTGTCCAATCCCCTGGAAGCCGACATGGAATGGGTGGTCAAATTCAATAAGGACGACTTTATTGGCAAACGCGGCCTCCAGGCCATACAGGAACGCGGCCCGCGTCACAAACTGGTTGGTTTTGCGCTCCGCGACTCCGGTATGGCCGAAGGCGGTCAAGCCGTGGTGGTGAACGGACAGCCGGCCGGCAGGGTTGCCAGCGCGGCCTTCAGCCCGACTGCCGGGAAGTGCGTTGGCCTGGCCTGGGTGCCGGTTGAGGTGGCGAGCGGCACCAGTCCGTTTCAGATCCGCATCAACGGAACGGATGCCCAGGCCGATGTCATTGACGACGCCTTCTACGACCCGCGAGGAGAGCGCCTCAGGAGCTAGGATATGGCAGCGATACCCATCATTCGACGCTCGGCGCTCCATGCTTTTCATCTGGCTGAGGCCAGTATGCTCGAAGACCACGGCTGGCAGTGTGCCGACTCCTACGGCGCGGTTGAGGCCGAAGTGCAGGCGCTCCGGGAACAGGTGGGGCTCAGCGACATCAGTCCGCTGGCCAAGCTCGATATTCAAGGCAACGACGTGTTCGCCTCGCTCGGACAAAAGCTCTCGCTGGGACTCTCGCTCGGGATTTCGCTTGAGACCGTCCCGGTCGGACGGGCCGTGCGTATCCCGCCCCAAGCTCTTCAGCTCGACGCACAAGCGAGCGGACTGCTGTGCTCCCTGGCCAGGAACCACGCGCGGCTTATTTCGCCACCCGGAACAGCCGGCCCAGTCCATGCCCGTGTCGCATCGGTCATACAACAGACAGCCGCTTCAGCCTGCATCCACCTGACGGATGTCAGCTCGAATTTTACCGCCATACAGATCGTGGGCCCGCGCAGTCGAGAGATGTTGCGGAAACTCACCGCCTTGGACCTCAGGCCGGCCCAGTTCCCGGATTTGTCCTGCGTGCAAGGCAGCCTAGCGGGCATCCATGCTCTGGTCCTGCGCGCGGACATTCAGGCGCATCTGGCCTACCAGGTCTATTGTGGACGGGAGTTTGGCGCCTATATGTGGGACGCTCTGCTGGACGCGGGCCAGGAGTTCGGCGCCCGCCCGTTTGGCCTGGCCGCCCAGCGTCAGTTACAGGCACAGGGATGAGTCATGTTGCAGCTCTTTCGCACCCAACGGATGTGGCACCGGCATGATCTGAAAGATCAGTATGATGTGGTGATTATCGGGGCCGGCGTCCACGGCCTGGCGACTGCTTATTATCTCGGTAAACAGGGGATAAAAAACGTCGCGGTGCTCGACCGGGGCTATCTCGGCGGCGGCAATAGCGGCCGCAACACCGCTATTCTGCGCGCGAATTATCGCACAGCCGAAGCCATTCCTTTTTACGATGAGAGCCTGCGGCTGTATCAGGACTTGTCTCAGGAAGTCGACTTTAACGTGCTTTTTTCTCAGATTGGTCATCTGACGCTGGCCCATACGGACACCGGCGTTGATGGCTTGCGCGTCCGGGCCGAGGCCAACGCTCTGCTTGGCGTCAACAGCCGACTTATTTTTCCCGAGGAGATCAAACGCCTGGTGCCGGCCATGGATGTCAGCAAAACGGCCCATGCCCCCATCCAGGCGGCGCTGTATCATCCGCCGGGCGGCATCATCCGGCATGATGCGGTGGTCTGGGGCTATGCGCGCGGCGCGGACCGGATGGGCATAGAGCTCCATCCGCATACGGAAGTCCAGGCTATCGACACCGACAACGGTCGGATTAGCGCGGTCCACACCAGTCGCGGTCGCATTGCGACCAATACGGTCGTCAACGCCACCTCGGGCTGGTGTTCGACCATTGCGCGCATGGTGGACGTAGACCTGCCCATCGTCTCCCATCCGCTCCAGGCCTGTGTCACCGAGCCCTTAAAGCCCTTTCTGGACAAGGTCATCGTGTCGGCCACGTTGCACGTATATGTGAACCAGACCGACCGGGGGGAGGTGGTCATCGGCGCGGAGATCGACCCCTACGCCTCGTACAACAGCGCCTCCACCCTGCCCACCCTGGAGATGATGGCCGCCCATACCCTGGAGCTGTTTCCGATACTGGAAGAAGCCCGTGTCCTGCGTCAGTGGAGCGGCATCTGTGATATGACGCCCGACTTCAGCCCCATCATCAGCACCGTGCCGGAGGTCAAAGGGTTTATCCTGAATGTTGGTTGGGGCACCTATGGTTTCAAGGCCGGTCCTGCCGGCGGAAAGACGGTGGCCGAGCTGATTGTGACCAATAAGACGCCCAAACTCATCGAGCCGTTTGCGCTGTCTCGGTTTTACGAAGACCGCTTGGTAGGAGAGAAAGCCGCGGCCGCGGTGTCGCATTAGGCAACACACATTCGACACCAAAAGGAGGGACTCATGGCAACAGTACAAGACGTGGAAAAAATTGTTCAGGACAACGGCATCGAGTTCTTTCTGTGCTCCTTTGTGGAGATGAGCGGAGCGCCCAAGGCCAAAGTGGTGCCGGCCGTCCATCTCAAGGACATGGCCGAGGGCAGCGCCGGCTTTGCCGGCTTTGCCGCCGGCCATATGGGCCAGGGTCCGCACGATACCGATATGCTGGCCATACCGGACTTCAACAGCCTCACCATTTTACCCTGGCGCACCAACGTGGCCTGGGTCGCCAGCGACATCACCGTCGATGACCAGGCCTGGCCCTACTGTCCGCGCACGATTTTACAGCGTCAATTAGCCACGGCCCGCGACAAGGGCTATACCTTCAGAACCGGGGTTGAGCCGGAGTTTATTCTGACCCGGCGGACCGAGCAGGGCGGCTTTGAGCCGTTTGATGCGCTGGACACGCTGAGCAAGCCCTGTTACGACCTGCGCGCCCTGAACCGTAATCTGGATTTCACCACGACGCTGCTGAGTTATATGCAGGGGTTCGGCTGGGACCCCTACGCCAACGATCACGAGGACGCCAACTGTCAGTTCGAGATCAACTGGACCTATTCCGACTGCCTGACCACCGCGGACCGGCATACCTTTTTTCGCTGGATGGTGCGCACCCTGGCCGAGGAACGGGGCAGCATCGCCACCTTCATGCCCAAGCCGTTTTCGAACCTGACCGGCAACGGCTGCCATTTTCACACCAGCCTGTGGGATGCCGAGGGCGAGGTCAATCTGTTTCTCGACGAGTCGGACGAAAACGGCCTGTCCGAGCTGGCCTATCACTTCATCGGCGGCCTCAAGCACCACGCGCGGGCAATCGCCGCGGTGACCGCCCCCATCGTGAACTCCTATAAACGGCTGATTCGCGGCGCTCCGCTCTCGGGGGCAACCTGGGCGCCGGTCTATGTGACCTATGGGGCTTCAAACCGGACCCAGATGGTTCGGATTCCCGGGCCGGGCCGGATGGAAAACCGGACCGTAGACGGCGCGGCCAACCCCTATCTGGCCCCGACCGTCATGCTGGCCGCCGGGCTCGACGGCATTGCGCACAAAATGGAGGCTGGGAGTCGGAACGACCGCAATTTATACGAAGTCCCGGAAGCGGAGCTGAAAGCCGAGGGAATTGGCTTTCTGCCAACCAATCTCAGCGAGGCGCTCGATGAGCTTGAACAGGACGAGGTCATCAAAGCGGCGCTCGGACGCGAGTATGCTGACTATTATATCCAGGTCAAGCGCGACGAGTGGAAGCGCTACCACGATTCCGTCTCGCAGTGGGAAGTGGAGAATTATCTGGGGCTGTACTGAGTCTGTATGGGGAGTGCTTCCGTTTGCATATTCCCCCTCACCCCAACCCTCTCCCTCCGGGGGAGAGGGAGTAGAAAAATCCCCTCTTTGGAGGGGTGGCCCGAAGGGCCGGGGTGGGTTCCTCCTCCTGGAGAGTGAAACCGAGCCGCTATCTTCAGGCGCGATAGATTAGCCCACGCCTCACCTCGCATTCCGCCACCCGCCCCACAGCAGGGCGGCGAAGCCGGCAAGAACGGTCACCCCGACGAAGCTCCAGGCAAAGCCCTGGGTAATCAGCAGCGGCGCAAACGACACCAGACCGACCTCCAGCGGCGCCACGAACAGATAGGCGCGGGCGAACGGGTCCAGAATCTCCGACTCGTCGCGCGGATCGACCACGCGCAGCAGCGCCAGGGCGATGGCCATCACTCCGGTCACCCAGCCCCAGGTGAACAGCGCCTTTTCAAACCAGAGATCGCGAAACAGGCGCGGGCCACCGACATAGAACACCGCCCAGCACAGCGCCAGACCAAAGACAAACAGCGCCAGCAACGGCAGGGCGTGGCGGGCCACAACCTCAAGACTGACCGCGGCAATGCCGCACACGACCAGCACATCGGTCAGCGCGCCGCTCAGCCGCAGCATGACCGTGCGGTCAACCGTGTCTGCAAACCGCAGACGGGCGCACAAATGTTTGAGACCAAAGCCGCACACGAAGGCCAGGCAGAAGCTCGGCGGTCGATACTCCCCCAGATACACACCGCTCAAACCGGTGAGCAGGTAGCCGCCAAAAGCCGCCGTGGCAACGAGCGCGACATGGAAGATCAACGGGTCGAGCGCCAGGGGTGAGAGGGTTTCGTAGCCGAGCGGGCTGCGTCGGTCGTCGGGGACGCGACCGGTGCGCAGCTCATCGGGCAGGTCGTCAAATCGGGCCAGGAACCGGGTCGTGCCGTTGCGGGCCGCCCACTGTATCCACAGCATACCGCCGACCACCGCGCTCAGAATACCGACCGTAGCCGAGGTCATGGCTAAGGCGCCGGCCTCAGGCCAGCTTTGCTCGCCCAGGTTGTTAAATGCCGCGCCCAGCGCCGCGGCGGTGCCGTGCCCGCCTACAAACCCACTGGCAAGTATAGTTCCGAAGCCGCGCGGCAAATCCGGCCAGACAAATGACAGCACGGTCAGGCCAAACAGCACGCCCAGCCCCCATTGCAGCAGGACGATGGCGGCCGAATATGACCCGATCTCGACTGCGCGTCGTGAACCGGCCTCCTGGCTGACAGACCGGGAGGTGAACGGCAGAGCGGCAAACACCAGCGTAATCAGGACGCTGGGATATTGCGGCAGCAAGCCCGAAAACGGCAGAATATCGAGCCCGTTCGGCCCACACATCAAACCGCCACACCCGGCGATGAAACTGGTGGGAAGAAACAGCCGCTGTACCCACACGGATGCGGTCCGAACGGCAAATCCGATTAAGATCAGAACCGAGACGCAGCCCAGGTCAATAAACACACTCCAGGCGTCAATGGGTGATATGGACATTTTTTATATTGCTCCGTCATTCCGGCCCCCCGCCGCCGGATAGGCCCTTCGACTTCGCTCCACTACGCTCAGGGCGAACGCGAGGCCGTTTGTGCTGAGCGTAGCCCGCAAGGGCGGAGTCGAAGCATGGATACCGGATCAAAGCCTGCCCCGGACACGATCCGGGGTCCGGCATGACGTGAGTGGTTCCCCCGCACACGCGGGGATAGACCGTGCTTGGCTCTCGCCTCACCACCACGTAGTATCACCGGCCGAAGGCCGTTCACACAGTGCACTCCGGATATGCAGCACCTCATCTTTATCCCAGGCTTTTACGGAACGCGACTCGTCCAAACGGGTGACCGGAAAGTCGTCTGGCTCTCGGCCTGGCAGGCCCTGTTCGGTTCAAAGACAGCGGCACGCACCGGATTTGGGGTAGCCGGGGAAAGAGCCCTCGTTCCCGGTACGGTGCTGGACCGCATTCCCGTCATCCCTGGAATCTATAGCAAAGATGTGTACGCCGCATTTCTCGGCAAACTTCGAGCCCGACTCGGAACGCGCCCCCGAATCCATCTCTTCGCCTACGATTGGCGCGAGGACTATTTTGCGGCGGTAAAACAACTGGCCCGTCTGGTCTCTGAGCTGAAACACCGGGGTGCTACGTCAATTACCATTATCGCCCATAGCATGGGCGGACTCATCACCAGCTATTACTTGCGCTATGGCTCCCAGGCCCCCGAAGAGGCGGTCGAAACCTGGGAGGGAGCAAGCCATGTAGACAGGGTCGTGCTCGCCACTGTGCCCTTCAAAGGCTCCATGACCGCCTTCCATAATATGAAACACGGGGCTCGCTTTGGTCTTAACACCACGTTGATAAAGGCCCAGGCGTTTGCAACCTTTCCAGCGGTCTATGAAATGATGCCCACGTATGCGCCGGTTCTGCTCGATGGCGGGCTCAACCCCCTCCCCCATACGCTGTATGAGAGCGAACTGTGGGAGCGGTATGGCTGGGGTTTCCTGGCTACGGCACCATCGGAACAAACCAGGCAAAAAAGACTGGCCTTGGTGACGGACGCGCTACGCCGTGGCAAACACCTGTACGAGCGACTCCATGCCCCTCTCAGGCACTCGCCGCCACTGACAACGCAGATGCTGTACGTCTTTGCCAGGTCGCACCCTACGCTTGCGCGGGCGGTACTGCTCGACGCTGAGCCCGTTCCGACTGTGCTCTTTCACAGAGACGAGTTCGCCAGGCATCTGCCACAACAGCCCTACCGGGCACTGTTTGAAGACGGAGACGAGACAGTCAGCGTTCAGTCGGCCCAACTCCCCCCGGCCTATATGCACGCGCTGGCAGCAGTGACGGAATGTGACAGTCAGGCCGCCCATTCTCAGATATTGAACGACCGCACCATCAGGAACAGTATCTTCGCGTTTTTAGGGGTCTAAAATCGTTCTCCGTGGACGACACTCCCCCCTACTATAGCGAGATCGACCTGTATATCTCGAATGGCATCACGTTTGCCTTTGAGAGGATTGTCGGAAAGCACCACACAGTCGGCAAGTTTACCAACCTCTATGGAACCTAGCTCATCCTCCATCCATAAAGCATACGCTCCGTTATTGGTAAAAATCCTGAGCGCCTCTTCACGTGAGATGCGCTGGGCTGGGCCAATGACTTCGCCGGTTAACCCAGCCTGCCGAGCAATTGACTGCCAGAGCGTGAACAGTGCCCCGCGCGGCCCCCAGTCCGTACTTTGGCTCACGGGCACCCCCGCATCGAGCCACCACCGCAGAGGAATCGCATCTTTGGCATAGCCAGGCCCGAGGCGGTCCTTATAGACTTCTGCCCCTTTCCCCCAAATGAAATTTGTTGCTGTCGTAGGAACCACGCCAAGCTGCCGACATTGCGCAATCTGCTCCTGGGTGGGAAATTCTACATGTCCGATGACCCAACGCTTGTCGTGAATCGGCATCACCGCATGGGCTTCACGCATGGCACGGAGCGCTATCTCAATCGAGCCTCGACCCGCGGCTTCGGCATGCACTCGGAGGTCGAACTCCGCCGCCAGACACAAAATCGCAGCATATTTTTCCCACGATACCAGAGGTTCCGGAGCGACCTTCTGGCCAAAGGGGCCGGTATAGGGAGCATCGTTCACCGCAGCCCCGTGCCAATAGGGACCGTCGAGCCCAATACTCACACCAACGACCTTAAGCTGGTCTGTCCCAAAGCCACGGCCCGCGGCAAAGCTCACCGTCCGCAGATAATCGGCAATCGTTTCAAGCGACTGATGTGGGTCGATTTCATAGGTATAGAATATCCGCAGGGGAAGCTCGCCTTGCGCCTGAAGCTGAGCGTAGGCTCGAAGCTCCTCTGGAGAATTCAAATGCGCCTCTAGTAACGTTGTTGTGCCACCAGCAAGGAAATCTGGCGCGAGTCTTTTGATGCCTTCGCGTACGTGCGCATAGGTTGGCGGGGGAATCAGTTTGGTCAGTTCGACAAAGAAGGGATTCGGATTGTAAATCGGCTGCAGGGCGCCACGCAACTCTCCCGTCGGCTCGCCCGTGTCTGGGTCTTTGACAATTTCTATATGCTCTGGTTGCGGCGTGTCCTTCGTAATACCGGCTAACTGGAGAGCCTGACTATTCAGCACAGCCGAATTAGGGACCCGATTAGTCGGGGCAGTAATATAGACCGGGTGATCTGGGGAGACGGGGTCGAGGTCCCAGCGATGAGGAAAGCGATTTTCCTGGAGAATGTTCGGAACGTTGAAAAAGTATGGAGGATCTCCAACCGGCAGGGTCACAATCCATTGGCCAGGGAGAGTCTCCCTGGCCCGGTTGGCTATACGTTGCTGTATCTCGGGAATCGACCGAGCGCCGGCCAGGGAAACAGCCAGGGTCTCTAAGCCAAATAAGCCGATATGCCCGTGGGTATCAATAAAGCCAGGGACTACGGTTCTCCCTTCCAAATCAAGGACTCTTGTGTCAGGACCGACCAGCTTTTTCACCTCGGCGTTCTTGCCAGCGGCCACGAACCTGCCCCCTGACATCGCAACTGCCTTAGCCCGGCTGAACGCCTTGTCAACAGTCAAAATGGTCCCGTTAAGCAGGACCGTGTCTGCCAGAGCTCGTCGTTGACGGATTGCCATACCCGGTCTCCTTTCACGCGTCCCTATAAAACAGTGCACCGAAGGGCAACTTCGCCTCGCCACCTTACTCCCAGGCTCCAAACGCAAGCGTTTTCCAGTTGTCAAACAGGCGGCGGGCGGATTGGGTCAGGAGCGTGAGATGCTGATGGGTCTCGGCTTCAAACCGGGAGAGCGCATCTGGGCCGAGTATTTTTTCCAGCGCGGCGCGATAGGCGGGAATGCTGGCCCATTCGGCGACCGTCACGGCAGATATTTCCGTATGATACTGGGTGCTGAGCGCTTTTTCGCCAAACGACAGGCTCTGGATGGCACACCCGGCATTCGTCGCCAAGACGGATGCGCCGTCAGGGGGTTGCTGTACCTCAGCCGCGTGCCACTGGAGGCATTTCATTGTGCCGGGCAGACCCAGCAGAAACGGACTCTTTTCACCGTCCGCGGTTTTCTCGACTTCGTATATGCCAACCTCCGGGGCAGCGGCCGGTCCCACCCGACCGCCGAGCGCATCCGCCAGCAGTTGGTGGCCGAGACAGACCCCCAGAAAAGGCATCTGCCGATCTATGACGGCCTCACGGATGGCGGCTTTCTCGGCCTTCAGCCAGGGATATTGCTCCTCTTCCCAGACATCCATGGGCCCACCCATCACCCACAGCCCGTCGTAGTCGCTCAAGTCAGGAATGGGCTCGCCCCGGTCGAGTTCGACCGCCTGCCATACAATGCCGTCTTCCCGCATGAAATCGCGGAATACGCCGGGGTGTTCGACGTTGAGATGTTGAAAGACGAGGAGCCGCGGAGTCTTCCGAGTCATGGCTATCACTCCAGAGTCAGCGTTGTTTGAAGCTGTAGCACAGCCTCCCCCGGCAATGAAGCAGACATCTCTGTTACCGCGTAAAAAAAAGGACTAGGATCGGTCTGCGAGCCACCGTAATCACCTGATCGAGAAGAGCGAGAGGAGACAGCCATGACCTTTGCCGTTATCGGGAAATGCCCGGAAACCGGAGCCATCGGTGCCGGACTGACAACCTTTTCAGTGAATGTCGGTCGTGTGAGCCCGGTCGTCAGCGGCCTGCTGCCGACCTTCCAGGCGAGTGGCGCCATCGTCCTGCCCCATTCGTATGCCAATCGGCAGTTGGCGTATGACACATTTCGGCTGCTTGAGCAGGGCTATAGCCTGGAACAGCTCAAGGCAGAGCTGCCGAAAACGGACCCGTATTTCAGCTATCGCCAGTATAGTGTGCTCACCGTCGCCGGCGACCTCTGGGTGCATACCGGCGACAAGGCGTTTGAGTACGCCGGCCATATTGTCGAGGATCAGTGGGCCGTGTCCGGGAATGCCCTGGCCAGCAGCAAGACCGTTGAGGGTATGGCGGCCTCGATGCGAGAGAGTGCGGGCCAGCCCTTGGGCGAACGGATTGTCCGCGCCCTTGAGGCCGGCCGGGATGCGGGCGGACAGGGCGATGTCAGAACGGGCAAGCACTGGGGCGAGCTGTCATGCGCCGTTTTTGTGGCTGACGGAAAAAATCCGTATCCCAAGGTTGACCTGCGAGTGGACTACCATCCGCATGCGGTCAGCCAACTGCGGCGTCTCTACGAGTATACTCAGCCGCTGGACCATTATTATGAGGGCATGCAGAAGCACCCGGATACCTTTTGGGATTTTATCAAAGAGCGCGGCGTTCTGGACATGCCGCACTTTCATGCGGACGAGGTTGATATCGAGCGGGATTAGGTCCTACCGCCCTCCCCGCTCCTCTAAGACGCTCCGCAAGAAACTCGCGTTTTCGTCTTCCAGCGCGGCACAGGCCAACAGCACGGCATGGGCCTGGGCATCTTCCTCCGCGGCGGCGAAAGCCTCCCAGGTTTTTTTCCCGGCCCGCTCGCCCCGGCGCTGGATTTCCCACTGCTCTTCGAGCGACCGGTCGGCGTAGACCGCCAGGACTTGGGCCTCCAGGTCGGGCAACTCGGCCAGGAGTTGCTGCTGGATGGCGGCTGCGGCCGGGTCGAGGGTTTCGATTCGGGTCGCAATATCTTCCTCCCGCGCGGCGCATTCGAGGAAGCCGTCACGCTCCGCGCCGCCGACCTGTTCGGCCCAGCTTTGATACCTCTCGGCGGCCTGGCGTTCGGCCCAGGCAATGAGAAGTTTCTGCTGCTGGCGCGGAAAGCGGGCCACAACCGGGGCGAGCACGCCGGCAATGCTGGGCAGGTCGTCTGAGTGCGTGGTGCTCATGAGTACGAGGCCCCTTTCTCCTTACGGCCTGCGGGTCTGCTGGAGGGTCGCAATGCGTTCCATGAGAGCGGACGGGAGTGGCCCCGCTTGTGCGGCGACTATGGCGTCATCGAGTTCGGCCCGGTTCTTGGCTCCGGTGACGACCGTACTCACCCCAGGTACACTCAACGCGTAGCGCATGGCTGCGATGGCCAGGGAAGAACCGGTCTCGGCAGTCAGAAAGCCTAAATGCCGCTGCCCGAAAGCGAAGTCTACGGCTACGGGATGATCCGTGGGGAGCGAGCGATCAACGGCCGCGGTCAGAGAACCGGCCGCAAAGGGCCGGATACCAAATATGCCGCACTGCGCGGACCGCGCCAGGTCGACCATTTCCAGATGATCGCGGTATGTCCCATCCTCTGCGACCCCCATCTCTCCTTCTGAATTGAGGATATTGGTCACGAGTTGAACCGTCGCCAGCCGACCATCGGTAAAGAGTTCCCTCACCACATCGTGGCGCGCAATGCCGGTAAACCCAATCTCTCGGACAAGACCTTCTTCCTTGAGTTGCTGCATGGTCTCAAGCACCCCACCGCTTCCAACCACCTCTTGCAAGGTCAGTCGCAGCGGAGAGACCGGCTCCCGGGGTTCAATCTGGTTGTGCAGTTGGAATATGTCGATCTGTTCGCGCCCTAAACGGGTGAGGCTGCCCTCCAGAGAGCGTCGGATGGCTCCGGACAGATCGCTTCGCTCACGGGGACGGATCAAGACTTTGGTTGCGAGCAGCGGCTTGGTGGCCAGGTCGGGCCAGGCCATTCCAACGACCTCCTCGGCCTTCCCCTTTCCGTACACGGGAGCAACATCAATGCTATTGATCCCGCAGGCCACGGCGTACTTGACCGTCTCAATGCACTCGTCTTCGGTCGTTGCCCCCCATACCATCCCAATCCCACCCCCACCCAAGGTAATGGCCGAGACGGAAAAGCCGGTTTTGCCCAGGACACGCTGCTGCATAGGTCCTCTCCCTCGTCAGGCTTGATTTACACCGCCCGTTTTCCCGCGTGGGATGAAGTGATGGTCAACTCGTAGGCGTCCGGCCCAACGAGCGTAAACCAGCGATGGACGGTGCCCGATTCGATTTCCGACGGCTGTAGGCCCAGGTCCATATACGCCCGTCTGGTCGCCTCGACGTCATCGACCATCAGATCAAAAGGAGCTTTTGTCCGTGGAGGGATGGGCTCGTCGGTGGGACGCAACACGACGTGCGTGCCACCCCGCAATTCGAGCACGGTAATCGTGTCCGATTGATGAATAAAGCGCATCCCCAATGAGACAAAATACTCGGTTGCCCGTGTGAGATCGGTCACTCGCAGCGTGGCATGACCGATGGCCACCGGCGGTCGGGTATCAGCTTGCGTAGCCATAAGGACCTCCCATGTGGATAGGCCACATTTTACACGCGCTCAATCTGACACGGCACAAAGCGATGATGGGGGCAGCCGGTAAAGGGGTCGCGGGCGGCCGTATCCGTGTAGGCGTTCATATTGACGCCGTTCCGGTCCGCGTCGTTGCCCTCCGTCGGGTAGATCATGCCGAAACCGTTCGGCATCCAGACATGACCCTCCATCAGTTTTTTGTCCACAACGGCCGGCAGTTCGACCTGCCCCCGCCGGGTGCGCAGCCGAATCCGGTCGCCGTCCATCACCCCCATGCGTTGGGCATCTCCGGGAGAGAGGTTCAGGGCGCAGTGCGGGCCGCGCCCCTTGCGCCAGCTCGGGTCGCGCTGAATGGTGTTGGCGGTCCAGCGGGTGCGCAGGCCGGAGGCCAGCACAAAGGGATAGTCCGGGTCCTCAGCCGGTCTGGTCGAGACGGCACGGCCCAACTCGGCCACGATTTCTTGGGGCAGGAGACGGATTTTTCCGTCCTCAAAACCGATCCGTTCGTCAAGATTCATGTCCATGTCAAGCTCGGCCACCTCGGTCCCCTCGGGATGGGCCAGCAGACGCCGGAACAGTTCGAGACCAACGGCAAAGGCATCCTTGTCCTGCCATGCCGGCCCCAGGACGCGCACGACCGCGTCCCTGCGGACAAGCCCGTTCATCACGGCCTGAAACCAGACGCTGGACAGCACCGGCGAATCGAGTTGCGGTCCCAGGGTGCGGTAGGCCCAGTAGAGCGGAGCCGAGAACTTCACGGCCTTGGCCGCGGTCTGGAGCGCCTTCAGATAGGCCGCGGCCCCCGCGGGCTCATGCGCGTCTTTTGCCAGCTCGTAGAGTTCCTGGGGCGGCTCGGGCACCAGGCGCATGGCCTCGGCCAGCCGATTATAGATTTCGCCTTCGGGCAGGGCCTCGCCCGGCGCCGGCAGGATGGGTGGCCGCAACTGCGTCTGGACGCGCGGATAGCCGCGCGGAAAGCTGGCCATTTCCCATTTCTCGTACCCGGTCGGAGTGGGCAGAATATAGTCGGCCACCAGGGCCGTCTCGGTCATGGTCGGTTCGATCACGACCAGCAGATCGAGGTGTTCACGCGCCTCCAGCCAGCGCTGAGTGTCGGGAAAAGACAACAGCGGGTTGGAGCCTTCCACGATCAAGGCCCGCAACCGTTCGGGATGGTCGTGCAGGATTTCTTCGGGCACCAGTACCGGCGAGAATATACCCAGCCGGGTCAGAGCCGAGATCGCGCTGATGCCGGACGCCAGGGCGCGCTCGGGCTCGGCGTGCCGCCGATTGTCCGGCGTGGGCGGGTTCAGATTCGAGGTAAAGACATTGCCTCCCCGACGCCCCATATTGCCGGTCAGAGCGATCAGCAGATGAATCAGATAGGAGTTCAGGGTTGAGAACAGCGTCATCTCCACCCCGAGGTCCCACAATAACGCCGCGCTCTTGGCACTGGCGTATTCGGTCGCCGTGGCCACCACGTCGGCCACCTCAAGGCCGCAGCGCCGGGCCATGTCGGCGATGTCCACTTCGGCCAGTTGGGCTTTGAGTTCCTGGTAGCCGAGTGTTTTGTTGGCGATGAACTCCGTGTCGGCGAGGTCCTGTTCGACAATGACCTTGACCATGGCCAACAGCAGATAGACGTCCGTGCCGGGCCGGACCCGGAGGTGGCGGTCGGCCTGACGGCTGGTTTCGGTAATGCGCGGGTCCACCACGACCATAGTCCGGTTTTCATTGCGGGCCAGACTTTTCAGGGCGTCGGTGGGATTATGGCCCCGATTGCTGATGTGGGGGTTGGTGCCCATGACCAGCAGAAAGTCGGCCTGGTCGTGGTCGGGATGCAGCATGGTGCCGGACGAGCTGTCCAGCATCCATTTTTCGACCAGCCAATGCTGGCTCTTCTCCTGGGCCAGCGAATTGAAAAAGCGGCGGGATTTCATCAACGACAGAAACGTGACGCCATACGGCGCGTCCAGGTGGTTGGCCTGGCCGCCAATGCCCACCAGGCCACAGGCGCGCGGAGAATGTCGGGCAATAATAGTCGTGAGTCGCTCGGCTATTTCGGCAATGGCCTGGTCCCAACCGATCTGTTCAAACCCGCCGTCCGGCTTGCGCTTGAGCGGATGGCTGAGCCGCTGGGCATGGTTGACGTAATGATCAACGCTGAAGCCTTTATTACAGATATAGCCGTGCGAGAGCGGGCTGGACGCATCGGCCCGGATGTTCTCGATATGGCCGTCATTGATATCGACCGTCAGGCCGCAGTTATGGCTGCACAGCACGCAGACGGTCGTCTGGTCCTTGGCCTTGGTTTCAATCGGCATCTTGGAGATGGATGGGTCAACCTGCACTGCACTCATGCTCGAAGTCTCCTCGTCTGTGCTATTTCCGCTCCCTCACTCCCACGGACAACGGAAGCGTGAGCATACACCAAGAGATAGCCTAAGGCGAGGCAGCGCGAGACGCGACGGTGTCTACGTTTCGCCCCCCCACGTCAACAGAACAAGGCTGGTCATTGCTTCAGTCCGACCCCACTTCTCCAGCGCCGCTGCCCATAGCAACACCTGGAGCCAAACGGCCGGGCATTTCATGCAGTCAACCGCATGTTGTGTTGACTGTAATACGGCATTGCCGTATGCAAAGAGAATGCAGACCGGGGTGGAGACAGAAGAGTATTTGCGAGACGCCCGCCGCGTCGGTTTGTCCGAGGAGGAACGGAAGTTACTCGTAGATTTCTTTGCCGAACATCCCGACGCTGGCGATCCCATCCCCGGAACGGGCGGCGCCCGTAAGATGCGTATTGCGGTTAAAGGGAGAGGCAAACGCAGTGGAGGGCGGGTGATCTCGTTCTATACGGGCCCTGATCTTCCCGTGTTTCTGCTCAACCTGTTTGCCAAGAATGAAAAGATTGATTTAACCCGGAAAGAGCGGAATGAGTTGAAAGAAGTGTTAGCCACATTGGCCGAATCATATCGTATAAGGAGTCGATAGGATGTCGAAAGCAGGAGAACGGATGATCCGCAGTGCCCGGCAAGCGTTGGCCTTTGCCCGAGGGGAGAGGGAGCACGGCTGTATCGTGCATATTCCGAAAGAAATCAATGTTCGCCGCATCCGGCGGAAGGCCGAGATGAGCCAGTCAGAATTTGCCTTATATTTTGGGGTGAATGTCCGCACGGTGCAGGATTGGGAACAGGGTAGACGGGTACCGTCAGGGGCGGCGCGAGCGTTTCTGCTGGTGATTGACCGCGAGCCGGAGGCCGTCCGCCGCGCCCTCACCCCAACCCCTCGCCCGCCGGGAGAGGGGTTGGGGTGAGGGAAAAATCGCCTGACCAGTTCATTTGCCGCACCCGTTGGGAGAGGGCCTGTTGTCGGGACAGGCCCCACCCACTCAGGACGTATGATGCGTATGAGCAAAGGGTGGAGGCAATGCAGCGTCACTCCCGCGCAAGCGGGAGTCCAGGGCGGGGGCGGGCGCCACGCCCTGGCCCCGCCGAGGCTTCTGGAGCCGCTGGATTCCGGGTCAAGCCCGGAATGACGCCGGGGGGCGGAGAACCGGCGCTTTTCAAGGAAGGTGCAGCACACGTTCCAAGGGGGAAGGCCAGAGCCTGCCCCACACGTGATGCGGGGATGGGGGGTCTGCCGCAACCCGCTCCCAGGAGGGCCTTATTCCTTTGGTCAAAGGTTGACAGGCAAGAACAGCAGGGACGATACTGAAATCCGTATCATTTCACACCCCCCCAAGGAGAAAAAAATACTATGTTCACCGTCACCGACCGGACGCCAGCCCCCGCCTTACTCCCCCCCCCCCCCCCCCCCCCGCACATTTGGGAGTAGCATCATGAGCCGCTTTGCCGGCCTTGCCGTACTGTTGCTGCTGCTGTTTCCCCTTGTGGCCAAAGCCGCCGCGCCGACTGTCACCTCCGCCAGCAGCGGCTACTATAAAGAAGAAGCCTTCACCAACGAGATCACCGGCAACGTCAAGGGCAGCTTCGACATCTATACCAAGATCACCTTCAGCGAGGACGTGGCCGAGAACGTCAGCGACCTCGCCGCTGCGCGCCCGCAAATCAGCTACGGCATCAAGATCGGCAGTAACACCACCACCACCCAGTACCACATCGTAGAGGACGATGACACGTTGGCCAGCGGCGACTGCAAGTCCACCCACGCGACGCAAACCCGCGAATACGTGTGCAAATACACCACCTTGAGCAACGGAAGCGGCTTATTCGACTTCCGGGTGGGCACGGCGACCACGGACACGTCGGATACCCCGATTGCGATGGCCAGCGCCTACACCCATTCCACCAAGCTGGGCATTGATACCGTTGCGCCCGTGACCTACGGGTACACGTTCCTCGGGCATAACAACGGCTTCTGGATGGAAAGCACCCCATTCCAGCACTTCCTGTACCAACACAGCAACATCTTCTATTCGAACGACGACGACGGCAACATAATTATCAGCTTCGGCGAGGCGGTGTACTCGGACGCCAGCCGCACGGCGTTCACCGATACCGCCGCCAAGGGCATCACCACGCTGAAGAGCGGCAACAGCTGCACCGCCGTCGGTAACGAAGTCGATTACAGCGCCTCCATGACCTCCACGGGCAGCAACGCCAACAAGAGGATTACCATCAACCCCACGAATGATCTGGAGCAGGGCACCTATTGCGTGTCCATCGGTTCGGCCTACTACGACTCGGCGGGCAACGTAGCCGCGGCCGCCAGTTCCCACGTCTTTGTTATCGACTACACGCCCCCCAAGATTCGGTCCGCCGGCTTCTACACCGATAAAGAGGCCACCATACCCATGGCCGCCATCATGCAAGGGGCCACCTTCTACATGAAGGTGGTCTTTTCCGAGAATATGTACGTGAAGAATGGCAACACGTCGCCGGAAATTAGGGCGCGCTTCTTGAATGCGAATGGCAGCTGGTTTTGGACGTCTCAATATTTTAGCGTTTATTCGAACGCTACCGAGCCGGCCAATAACAACTGCGTCACCGTCGGTACCGGCTCCAGGACCTTCCTCTGCCGCACCACGGTGCCATCGAACATGCCGGACGACGGCAAGATCCAGTTTGCCATAGATGAGGCAGGCGGTTTGAATACCCAGGATTTCGCCGGCAACGAAGTTGATGGCAATTCTCCACAGAACGCAAGCTATAAGTATATTGACCCCGTATTCGTCATTGTGAACCCATCGGTGGGGCAACTGGTTCTGACAACAACCGACCTGACAATTAACGAATCGGGCGACGACAGTTCCGACACCTTCAACGTGGCCCTGAGTTCCAACCCGACGACCAGCGACGGCGATGTGAAGGTCGCTGTCGGCATCTGGCCGAAGAGCGGAGGGCGCATCGCCACGGTTCGCGGGCCAAATACGCTCACCTTCACCCCATCCAACGGCACCACCGCCCAGACGGTGACCATCGACGGGGTGGTGGACAGCGACGACAGCGACGGCACGGCGACCATCCGGATATTCGCCTCTCAGGCCAAGGGCCCCTTCGCATCAGTGCAGGAAGACATCAACCTGACGGTGAAGGACACCGTCTCTACGCCTGCCATTCTGGTTTCGCCGGATGAGACCATCAAGATCGCCGAAGGGGGCAGCGGCGCGTTCGCATTGTCCCTCGCCCAGAAGCCCAGCGACGATGTAACCGTTTGGATGAAACGGCACCCGGACGTCCCCCTGGTGCCCAGCCCGGCATCGCTCACCTTCACCGAATCCAACTACAAGACGGCGCAGACGGTCACGCTCTACGCCGGCGACAACACCACCGGCTCCGCGACGCAGCTCATCCAGTTCGCGGCCGCGGGCAGCAACGGCGACTATGACGACGTCACCACCCGGCTCCTGACCGTGGAGATTACCGACGCCACCATCACCAACCCCCTCAAGTTCCTGGTGGGTGGGCAGGAGGCGTACCAGGTCACCATCACCGGTGGCGGGCACGTGAACGGAACGGTGGAGCTCCCCGCCGCGCCCTCGTCCGACGTGACCGTTTCGGTAGCAGAGGCCCCCACCGGGGAGTTCACCAACCAGTTCGAAAGCAGCGGCGTCTTCACCTCCTCCAGCTACAGCAAGGGCCTTCGTTTCCTCACCGAAGAGGACGCTGATACCGATGATGAACGCGTCCTCGTCACCCTCTCGGCGACGGGCTACGCCAACCGGTACGTCGAGCTGGTCAAGATTGACACCACTCCGAAGGAGAGGGACAGGGTGGCATCGGTGTCCTTCGGAACGCCGGGTAACAACCACGCCTTTGACGTGACCTTCAGCAAGTCGGTGGGCCACTGTTCCACCAAGACCGATACGTCAGCGGCCGAGCGCGTCTGCTCCGGCACGGTTACGCCCTTCACGGACGACACCATTGACAACATATTTGAGGTTGTGGTGGGCGGGATTGCCGACAGTTACTCGCCGCCCGCCGGCGTGTGGATCGGCTCGCCCGTCACCTTTGCCGCCACCATCAACGGGAGCATCGCCACCATTTCGCCCACGGGCATCACCCAGACGGGCACGGATATCCCCCTCACGGGCAACGTGACCCACCTGACTGTCCTGGTGAAGGACCGATATTGGACCGTGGATGGCGGGGTTCTTGGGGGGTCCGTGCTGAAGACGGTGGCTCTGCAGGGCGTGCTGGTCGGGAACTCCCTACCGGATACGCTGGGTCTGGAGATGCCCCCGCCGCCCTCTCCATCCTCTCTGTCCTCTCCGCCTTCTCCGCCTTCTCCATCTTCTCCGCCTTCTCCATCTTCTCCATCTTCTCCGCCATTGCCCACCTCCACCATCACGCCGCCCCAGGGCAACCTGGAGAACCCGAGCGCGAGTTCGTATCAGAGCGGCATCGGGCTCATCTCGGGTTGGGTGTGCGACGCCGATCGAGTAGAAGTGCGCCTCAACGGCCAGACGCATGGGGCAGCCTACGCCACCGAGCGGGCCGACACGGCCTCAGCGTGCGGGGACACGGACAACGGCTTTGGCTTGCTGTTCAACTGGAATCTGCTCGGTGACGGCACGCATACCGTCGTGGCCCAGGCCGACGGCGAAGAATTTGGCCGGGCGACCGTGACCGTGACCACCTTAGGCGAGGAGTTCGTAGAGGGGGCGGAAGGGACGTGTGAGGTGACGGGCTTTCCCAGGGAAGGCGACACGACCCGCCTGGTGTGGCAGGAAGCGCAGCAGAACTTCGTGATTGCGGCCGGGGATCGCCCGACCGGGACGACGCAGGCCGGGACCGAAGGCGTGAGGCGGTTGGAGAACCCGAGCGGCAACTCGTTCCAGAGCGGCATCGGCTTGATCTCCGGCTGGGTGTGCGACGCTGAGAACGTGACGGTGCGCCTCAACGGGCAGACTCATGTGGCGGCCTACGGGACCGAGCGGACGGACACAGAGTCGGTGTGCGGCGACACGGACAACGGCTTCGGGTTGTTGTTCAACTGGAACCTGCTGGGGGATGGCGAGCACGAGGTCGAAGCGCTGGCCGACGGGACCGTATTCGGGCGGACGCGGGTGCGGGTGACGACGCTGGGTGGTGCGGAGTTCGTGCGGGGCGTGGCGGGCCGGTGCACGGTGGAGGAGTTTCCGAGTCCGGGCGAGATCGTCACGCTGGAGTGGCAGCAGAGCCGGCAGAATTTTGTGATTACGGATGTGCGGTAGGGGCGACGCAAAGCCCCCTCTCCCTAACCCTCTCCCTCCAGGGGAGAGGGAATGCTTGTTGTAGGGGCAACCCCCGGTGGGTGCCCGGCCCCGATGACACCCGCCGCGGCCAGGATTCTCGACTTGCAACAGGACGGTGTGCTAGTCTCGGTCGGCAACGACCTGCCAGCCAAAGGAGGGGGCGCATGCATACGGTCTATAAGATCAGTGCGGACGACCAGGCCGTGGTCGAGGAATTTAATGCCAAGCCGATCGGCCACCACAGCCCCGCTTTACAGCGCGTGCTGAACGTTATTCGCGGCCAGCCGGTGCGGGATAAATACGTGCTCATCTGCACCAAACCCCATAAGGAATGGACGCTCGGCCAGCTCACTGGCGAACGGGGCCAGCCGGTCAGAATACTCAAGGACCAGGTCTTCACTTCGGTCGTGGATGCGGAGCGAGAGATATTTCGACGCCGCTGGGAGCTGCATACCGGAGCAAATCACGATGCTGTGTAGCCACCCGTCATTCCTGCGAAAGCAGGAATCCAGGCCCCTGACTCCCCGGCCTCTGGATGCCGGATCAATGCACAAGCAAAGGGAAGACGTATGAAAATTACGGGTTACACCGACAAAATCAGCGCGCGCCCCGGTGAGACCATTCAGTTCATGGTCAACTGCGAACGACCACGCTATCGGGCCGACATGGTTCGTCTGGTCTGCGGCGACCTGAATCCCGAGGGGCCGGGGATCAGGGAACACGTCGTGCCAACACCGGCTAATAAGTCGTATAAGGGCCGCTCCCAAAAGATCGAAGCGGGCTCGTATGTGCTGGTCCCGAACAGCCCGCCGCTGCAAGGCCTCCAGAGCTTTACCGTCCAGGCCATGCTGTGGCCGACTACGCCGGACAAGGGGACGCAGGCCATTGTGTCGAAGTGGCAGGACCGGCGGCGTTCGGGCTTTGCGCTGGTGATTCAGGCCGGGCGGCTGGCCCTGCAACTGGGCGACGGACACGGCAATGTCGAGGTTGTGAGCAGCAACAAACCACTCCTCGCCCGGCAGTGGTATTTTGTGGCGGCAAGCTATGACGCGGAAACCCGGCGGGTCATTCTGTATCAAGAACCCCAGACCGATTATCCCACGGTTGCGGACGCGGGCCGGGCGCGCAAGAAGATCAAACTCGAAGGTGTGGGTTCCAATCAGTCTGCCCTGATGTTCGGCGCACTGCGGACGGGTTCGGGTCGCGGCCGGCTCGACCAGAAATTCAACGGCAAAATAGACAGCCCGCGTCTGGCCAACCGCGTCCTGGAGCCGGCCGAGATGGAACAACTCAAGCGCGGCGTTCCCGCCCAACTTCAGCAGAGCGTGGTTGGCGCCTGGGATTTTTCCCAGGATATCAGCTCGACCCGGGTGACCGACGCCTCGCCCAACCGGCTGCACGGCGAGACGGTCAATATGCCGGCGCGGGGCATGAAGGGCCATAACTGGAACGGCGAAAGCATGGACTGGAAACAGACGCCGGAACAGTACGGGGCGATCCACTTTCACGATGACGATGTGTACGATGCCGGCTGGGAGGTCGATTTTTCGCTGACCGTTCCAGCCGAGCTCAAGAGCGGCCTGTACGCCGCCCGGCTGCGTTCGGGTAACGAAGAGGATTATATTCCGTTTGTTGTCAAACCGGCCAAGGGCCAGGAAAAAAAGCTGGCCTTTCTGCTCCCCACCGCCAGCTATATGGCCTATGCCAACGAGCATATGGCCACCAACGCCGGCCTGATCGAGCTGCTCAGCGGTCGTCTGGCCCCACTCGATAAGAACAGTCTGTTTCTCAACGAACACCGCGAGTACGGCGGCTCGTGCTATGACTCCCACTCGGACGGCTCGGGTGTGTGTTATTCGTCCCGGCTGCGGCCCATTCTGAATATGCGGCCCAAGCATATCTCCGCCCTGGGCGGGGACGGCTCGTCCTTGTGGCAGTTTAATGCGGACACGCATATTACCGACTGGCTTGAGGCCCAGGGCTATGACTTTGATGTCATTACCGATGAGGATTTACACTATGAGGGGCTCGCCCTGCTGAAGCCCTACCAGGTGATTCTGTCCGGCACTCACCCGGAATATCACTCCCTCCAGATGTGGGACGCGATGAAAGCCTATCAGAATCAGGGCGGGCGGCTCATGTATATGGGCGCCAACGGCTGGTATTGGCGGGTGGCCTTTCATCCCGACTGTCCGGGTCTCATGGAAGTGCGGCGGAACGAGGGCGGTATTCGGACCTGGGCCGCCGATCCGGGTGAGTACTACCACAGCTTTACGGGCGAGTACGGCGGCCTGTGGCGTAATCAGGGCCGCGCCCCCCAGGTCATGCTGGGTACGGGGTTTAGCGCCCAGGGCTTTGATATTTCAGCGCCCTATCACCGCCTGCCGGGCAGTTTTGACGCGCGGGCGACCTTTATTTTTGAGGGCATCGGCAAGGACGAGCTTATCGGCGATTTCGGTCTGATCGGCGGCGGGGCCGCGGGCCTGGAAATCGACCGGGCGGACGAGCGTTTGGGCACCCCCCCGCACACCCTCGTGCTGGCCACCTCCCAGGGCGGTCACACGGATATCTATCTGGTGGTATGCGAAGAATTACTGGTCACCACACCGGGCTTGGGCGGGACCGAGAACGAACTGGTCCGGGCGGATATGGTGTTCTATGAAACTCCCGACGGCGGGGCGGTGTGGTCGTCAAGCTCAATTGCCTGGGCCGGCAGCCTGTCGCACAACAATTACGACAATAATGTTTCGCGCATTACGCACAACGTGCTGGAGCGGTTTCTCAATCCAGCGCCGTTCGTGCGGTGACAAGAGGGAGATAATATGCAGACCGCACAAGACAAACACGCCCTACAGGAAGAGTACGCGATTGCCGGGGAAATCGTTCCGATTATTGACCTTGGTCCTTTCCTGGCCGAAGAACCAGGCGCAGCCTTTACGACGGCCAACGAGATGCGCGACGCCCTGGAACGGATCGGCTTCTTTTTCATTATTAATCACGGCATCCCGAAATCTCTCCGAGATAAAATGGTGTCAGAAACGGCCCGCTTTTACGATCTTCCACTTGAACACAAGATGGCCCTCAAGGTGAATGAAGAAGGCAACGGGTATGTCCCGACCCGCGGGGAGCTGCCCAAAACCTCGCCATATTACACTGGGACCAGAAAGCCTGATGTGAGCGAGTGCTATCTGCTCCAGCGTGACTGGGGTCCCGGTCATCGGCCCACGCAGAATCAATGGCCCGAGAATGAGAGCGGCTTTCGTCCTACCGTGATGGAATTCTTTGAGGCCGCGGAAGATTTGAGTATCCGCATGTTGCCGCTGTATGCCCTGGCTCTGGACCTGGAACCGGATTTCTTTGACGATAAGTTCCCCAAATGTCAGGGTTTGAACTTCTTGCGCGTGGCACGGATGCCGCCCGGCAGGCTGGATGAAGACGAATTCAACGTGGGACCGCACACGGACAGCTCGTTTATGACTTTGCTGGCCACCTCAGACCAACCTGGACTTGAAATCCTCAGCCAGTCCGGTCGCTGGCTGAAAATGCCGCTCATTCCGGATGCTTTTGTTATTAACTCCGGAGATATGCTGACCCGCTGGTCGAACGGTCGCGTGCTGTCCACCCCACACCGGGTGATTAACGCCTCGGACACCTATCGCTATTCCATTCCGTTCTTCTTGCACCCGACCCGGGAGACCGTCATCGAATGTCTGCCCACATGTTGCGGGCCGGATAATCCGGCCAAAGAACCACCCATTACCAGCGCGGCCTATCTCCAGTGGTTTCTGGAAGAGAATTTTGCCTTGGGCGATAAAGTCTATAACGAGGCCGGGGAGCAGGTGACGGTTTCGGAAACCGCCTAAAACCCCAACTCCATTTCGGCCAGCAGCTCCAGCACCTCGTCGCGCTTCAGGGTATGCAGCGGTGCGGAGCGCAGGTCGCGAAAGGCCCGCTCTACCGGACTGCCCTTGAGGTAGCCAAGCCCGCCGGCGATGCGGGTGGCAAGATTGCCAACCTCCAGCATGTTTTCGGCCATATAGGTGCGGAGCATCTCAACCGTAGGAATCTGCCGCTCCCCATACGATCGTTGCTCCGAGATTTCCCGGGCGGTGATGTAGAGCAGCGTGCGGCAGGCCTCCAGGCGGTTATACATCTCGCCTATGGCAAACCGATTCCAGGCCAGGTCGCCCACCCGCTGGCCGGTCTTTTGGACCTTGCGCGTCCGGGCGTAGTCCAGGACCTGGGTGTACATGGCCTGACCGATGCCCAGATAGCAGGCGGAAAATGACAGACAGTACCAGTGCGCGACTTGGGCGAACTCTTCGGCCAGGCGCCCTTCCTCGCCGATGCGATGCTCGGCGGTGGCAAAGACATCCTGCATGGTAATGGTATGGCTGCCGGTGGCCCGCATGCCCATGGCATCCCAGGTTTCCTCGACCTCCAGCCCCGGTGTGTCGCGCGGCAGGAGAAAGATACACCCCCCGGACCCGGGGCCAGTGTAGCCTTCCAGCGAGACGCTGACGCCAAAATAATCCACCACCGGGACGAGCGTGGCAAAGACCTTCTTGCCGTTGAGAAGATAACCTCCTGACACCTTGCGCGCGGTCGAGGCCGGCGACATGATCGAGCGCGCCCCACCGCCCTCGGTATAAAAGCCGTTCAGGAGCATTTTCCTGCGACCGACATTGCCCAGATACAGCGCCTTTTGCGCCTGTGTCATGAACGGCGTGTAAAAGCCGACGCTATTGCAGTGCATATTGATGGCAAAGGCGGTGGCCGCACAGCCCTGGACGAGCTGTTCCTGGGCCAGCACAAAGGTGAGCGGGCTGGCCTCCCAGCCGCCGAACTCCTGCGGTGTGGTCATGGTCGTATAGCCGGTCTCTTTGAGTCGAGTGATATTCTCAAAAGGAAAGCTGCCCTCACGGTCGTGCTGCTCGGCCCGTTCGGTAAACTCAGCCGCAAGCTCCTTGGCAATATTGATAATGCGCTCTTGGTCAGCCGTGAGATCGATAAACATAGCCCCCTCCTTCGTTCTGGTATCCGCGCGGCGTGTGGTTCGCCGTTCGCTGCACTTGTTCCCGTAAAAAAGCCGTTCGACCAATGAGCTTGAACACGCCCGTGCGTAAACGTTCAGGCCATAAGGTCGAATGGTTATAGATACGCGCTACACGTTGAGTGTGCTCGGTCAACGGCCGCTCGCATTGTTCCCATAAGGAGAGACCGGACTCAATATCGGCCGATTCCGCTAAGGACACGGCAAGAGCAAGGGCGTTCATCATGGCGGTCCCCCCACCCTGCCCCAGGTCCGGCGGCATGGAATGGGCCGCGTCACCGACAATGGCGACGCGGCCCGCAGACCAACGCGAGAGCTGGACGATGAGAAATCGCGCCCACAGCACCCGCTCCCACTCGGTATCCCGCCCAACGCGCTCGATGACCGCAGCCAGATGCGGAAACGCCTCCTGCCAGGACGGGACGTCGAGCGGTATCCGTTTGCCTGAGGAATCGGTATCTCGACAGCTCAAGGCGAGGTAGAGATCGTTACGACTACACGGATTGGCGATGATACGACGCGTGCCCGACCAATATTCATAATTGACCGCTTCGTCTCCCGGCTCTATTGCCTTTTCGGCAGCGCTTCGAGGAATGACCATGCGGCACGCGCCGCCGGCCTGGAGAAAAATGCGACGGACGCGCACGCCGACCGTATCGCGCACCCGCGAGTTGACCCCCTCAGCCCCAATGACCAGATCGGCTTTACAGACCTGACCATTCTCCAACATTAATTGGCCGTCCGGCTCGGCGGACACGACCGGGGAGTCAACCAGGACTTCAACTCCACGCTGCTCGGCCGCCGCGGCCAGGGTCGCAATCAGATGCTGACGGGAAATGCGATACAGCGCGCTCGCCGGAGTCAGGGCGAGGGTAGTCTCGTTTCGGGCATTTCGCGTTTCCAGGCGGCTGATTCGCATGGCGCCCGTTACCGCAGGCTCGAAAACGCCGAGCGCCTTGAGGACTTTCACCCCGTTGCCGTGGATGGTCAACGCAAACCCTTCGGCTCGGAGAAACGGCGTCCGCTCATGCACACGCACGGTCCAGCCGCGGTCGGCCAGGGCAATCGCAGCAACAAGACCGGCAAAGCCGGCTCCAGCAATTTCAGCGTGTCCGGCTGCCATACATCTGCCTATACGTTGGAGAAAGCGGTCCGAGGGAGTAGAGTGTCCTTCACAAGAAAAGCCACTTTTTCAAAAGGACGGGCACTATGCAAGCAATTATCACCGACACCATCCGCATTGAGCGGCTGGTGGAATCAGAAGGCCCGCTCTACCCCCCGCAGGCGCTCCTGCCCGACTTGGACCCGTCCGCCATAGACGCCCATCGGGCCTGGCTTGCCCCTCGATTTTTTGACCCGGAAACGCGTCTGCTGGTGATGAGCCTGCACACCTTTATTATCCGGACTCCGCAGCATGTCATTCTGGTCGATACCTGTGTTGGCAATAATAAACACCGGCCCGATTTTGGCGACTGGCATCAGCAACGCACGCCCTATGTCGAAAACCTCAACGCGTTGGGTATCGCGCTCGAAGACGTAGATTTTGTCTTTTGCACCCACCTGCACGTCGATCATATCGGCTGGAATACGCGCCTGGAGGATGGTCGCTGGGTGCCAACTTTTCCCAATGCGACCTATCTTTTTGCCAGGCGGGAATGGGAACACTGGCAGACCTATACGACAGACCCGGCTGGCCCGGATGATCCCTACCCTTCGCCGGTTCGACAGGTGCTGCGCGATTCCTACCAGGATAGTGTTTTGCCGGTGGTCGAAGCCGGGCAATCCAAGTTGATTAGCAGCGGGCACCACATTGAAGAGAGCATTTGGGTCGAGGCCGCGCCCGGCCACACCCCAGGCAACGCTATACTCAAGATAGAGCGAGAGGGTTTACACGCCGTACTCTCTGGCGACGTGATACACCACCCCCTCCAGGTCGTGTACCCGGAGGTCTCCAGTGCCTTTTGCTTTGACCCGGAGCAGTCCCGTCAGACGCGCCAAAAATTTATTGAGCAATACGCCGACTCGAATGCGCTGATCCTTCCGGCCCATTTTGCAACACCAACGGCGGGACGGATCGTCAGCAAGAACGAGGGTTTTCGTTTTGTCTTTCGCTCCTAGAACAAATCACGATACTGTGTGGCCACTCGTCATTCCTGCGCAAGCAGGAATCCAGGCCCCCGGCCCCCCGTTCGTCCTGAGCGTAGCAAAGCGAAGTCGAAGGACTGGATGCCGGATCACAGCCTGCCCCGGACATGAGCCGGGGTCCAGCATGACGACCTGATTGTCCAGCGTCAGTCGAGACGTGGCACACCCCATCCAGTCCAGGGTCGCAGTCATGCCCTTCCCTTTTTGTTCGCGGACCCCACTCGTATATGGGGTAGACTGAGCTTAGGCTGCCGAGGCTGAGGCTTTCAACTTACTTTCAAACGCCTTGCGGAATTTTCGCATCTTGGGATGAATGACCATCATGCAGTACGGCTGGTAGGGATTCTGCTGATAGAAGTTCTGATGATAGCCTTCCGCGGGATAAAAGGTGGTCAGCGGGACGATCTCGGTGACGATCGGATTGCGCCATAGGTCGGAGGCATCGGCCTCTTTTTTCGACTGCTCGGCTATGCGCTGCTGCTCTTCATCATGGTAGAAGATGGCCGAGCGATACTGCGTCCCGATATCATTGCCCTGTCGATTGAGCGTCGTCGGGTCGTGGGTCTGCCAAAAAATTTCCAGGATTTCCGCAAACGAGATCATCTCGGGATCAAAGACAATCTGAGCGACCTCGGCGTGTCCGGTTGTCCCCGAGCAGACCGCCTCGTAGCTTGGATGTTCGACCGCACCGCCCGTATACCCGGACACCACGCTCTCGATGCCTTCAACCTCCAGATACACCGCCTCAATACACCAGAAACAGCCCGCTCCCAGGGTTGCGGTTTCTCGCCGATTAGCCATCATGCCCTCCTATTCCTGACGTGTTTCCGGCCACTCATCAATGTCAGGCCGGAATGTACCATTTTCGGATACACTCGCTCAAGACAGGGGTGAGGCGTCTGCCTTGACAAGAGCCGGGCCGGCGTCATGCCGGGGCGTGATCCGGAATCCAGTGCCCGCCACCTGAGACCGCTACCCGGCTCGCCGCCCCGCTCTGGACTCCCGCTTACGCGGGAGTGACGAGGCTGGACACGTTTCCTCTTTAGAGCGGATCGATCTCCAGGACCTCCCAATACTCGTCACCGTAGCTGTAAAAAATTTCCTCGTCGGGTCGAATGGTGCGCAGGCTGACGATCCGGGCGGTTTTCCAGCGCGTCGACACGATCAGTTCGGCGTTGGGCGTATCGCTGTGATTGATATAGCGCGTGTAGTTTGCCCGTGGGCCAACCGCATTAATCCAGTGATTTTTGCACACCCACATCAGATACAGCGAGGAACGGTGGGGTTCCCGGTTCGCGTGCCAGTCTCGAATGATCTCGCCGGTGTAATAGCCGATGGTCTCGCCTTTCTTGAGGCGGATTCTGGCAAACAATCCCTTGCCGCGACCGGGGGAGTTTTTGATCTCAAAGCTGCCAGCCGTATGCACGACTTTCTTTTGAGGCATGGGTCCTCTGCTCGCGATGTCTTCAGGGATAGATCGGCGTCCCATGCGCCCCGGACTCGCGTAACTGCCAGTACAGACGATTGAGGCGCTGGGTCAGCGGACCGGGCACCGCGCCCCGCAGGGGACGCCCGGCCACTTCCCGCACGGCCAGGGCACCGCCGGCGGTACTACAGGTAAACACCTCGTCCGCAGAATAGAGATCGAAGGCCGTGACATCGCCCTCAACCGTGGGGATGCCGGCCTCGCGGGCCAAGTCGAGAAAGGTCTGGCGGGTGATGCCGCGCAACACCTGTCGTCCGGGCGTGTAGAGTGTCCCTTGTCGGACCAGAAAGACGTTCGAGGCCGGGCCCTCGCCCACATAGCCGTCGGCGGACAGCCAGATCACATCGTCATAGCCGGCCTCCAGGGCCTCGATTTTGGCCAGTTGAAAATGCAGACGATCCAGACATTTATAGCGTGGGTCAAGCGTGTCGGGCGTAAAGCTGCGTAGATGGCTGATAAACAGGCGGATGCCGGTATTCCGCTTTTCCTCGTCGGCTAAAAATATGTACGGCGCCGCCCAGATAATGATGGTCGGATCGTAATCGCGCGGGTCGGCGACCACCTGTTTGGCAATGCCCCGCGTCACAATAAAGCGGATAGTAGCGTCGTGGAGTTCGTTACGGCGCACGGTTTCAACGATCGTCTGGACCCACTCGTCTCGCGTCATGGCGGTCGTCAGCCGGGCGGCCTGAAGCGACTGAAAAAATCGGTCGAGATGTTCATCGAGTTTGAAGATCGTGCCCCGCCAGGCCGAGACCACGTCAAACACGCCGTCACCCAGCAGAAAGCCCTGATCGAGCACGGAGATGCTGGCCTGACCCAGGGGTTTATACTCGCCGTTGATATACACCAGGGGTTCGTGTGTCATGCCTTTTTCACCCTCGTTTCCTGGACGGGAGCGCCGTTCCGACCGCTTCACCGACTGCCCACAGGCCGACGGCAATCACCGCGCCGACCGCACCGGCAGTCAGCGCCCCTATCCCGGCCGAGGCGCCGGCCCCAGCCGCCTGGCCGGTCCGTTTCGCTGCGTTTTTTTCCTGCCCGAGCGCTCTCGCCGCGGATTCGGCAATCAGTTGGGCGGCATCCGCAGCAATCAGCCAGGGGGACGCGGCCACCCTGCCCGCAGCTTTGGTTGAGAGTCTGGACGAAGCCTTGAGCGCTAACCTGGCCGCGCCCGTGGCGGCTAAGCCAACGGCCACCTTTGTCACCGCTTCAGCGGCGGTCTGCACGAAGCGGTCCGCCTGCTGGCTCTCGCGTTTACCGCTCCGGCACCAGGTGACGAAGTGCTCGCAGTTATTCCACAGAATATGATAGTCCCGCTCGCCGAGGCAGCTCAGCGCCCGGAGCGCGACCTCGTGCGCCTCATACAAGGTTGGAGAGGCGACGGTCTCAATCGGACGGCCTTTGGAGAACGCGGCATAGGAACTGACCTGGACCGTTGCGCCGACACTATTCGACACGCCGCGTCCGTATTGCACGACATAGCCGTCTCCGAGATCAATTGCGTGGTGGGTGTACCAGCCGCGCCGCACGCTGAGATGGTCGCCTCTTGCCATTCTTATTTCAGCGCTGCTCTTCGTAGCGCTCAGGAAGCCCGCCGCAACGCCTCTTCAACTGCTGGAGGAATATCTATGAAAACAAAATTCTTTAGAGGGTAGAGGTAGTCTTCGCCTTCGTTATCTATGACTCGAATGTATTGAGATTGAGCCGCGCTTTCATCAGGAAGCACTTCATACACTCGACGAGGAGTCAGCAAGTCCGCGTCGTCGGAATGGATGCAGATTACAAACCTTTGCCCGGAATTTACTGGAGCAGCCATACTGGTCAATCCAAGAATCTCTTAATCCTCATTTTCTTTCTACCAATTCCATGCGCCTCAAACCAGTGGATTTCTGCCCGGCGTAGAGTCCCGTCAGAGAGCCGAATCCGGGCGACCCCTTTCAGCTTTCGCCAACGCCCCGGTCCGTACTGTTTTCTGAGAAACGCGAGTATTCGAATGCGGTTCCCAGAGGCAATAGTCTCTACGTTGGCAATTTCTCCGAGAATCTGGAAATGCATTCCCTTCTACTATTGAGTTCCAGATGTCGCACCATCCCGCGCTCTTTTATAAATCGTGACCGCACAGGGCCGCCCGACCACCTCGCCTTGGTCGTTAAACTCGCCATACTCCGATTGGAACACATCCATGCCCCATTCCCTGGGCTGGGTATCAAACCAGAGCTTGGTATGCCCGCAGTAATACAGGACGTCTTTCTGGTGGAAACTCCAGGCATGAGGCTGCTTCGTCACCCCCAGTGCCGTGGGGTGACGCGCGGAGGTTGCGGCCTTGCCCTCCTGGAGCATGCGCCCTCCACTCGGGCAGTAGTGCAGCAGAAACTGGAACTTCTCATCGTCTTCTTCGCAGGTAAAATCGTAGCCGTGCGAGCGCAGGAACATGGCATAGGTTGTGGCCAGTAGGGCCGGGTCTTTGTCCCGGTAGGCTTCCAGCACCGGCCGCCAGAGTTTTTCGCCCACATAGCGCCAGGCTTCTTCCACCGCGTCCTCGCCCAGCTTTTCCTGGATATAATCGAGAAAAACCGCGGACATATCACCGTACAGGTCGTGGATCGGCCGGCCCTCTTCCCAGATGTCGTCAACGGCTTTCAGTGCGTCTTGGGTGCGGCCGTCCCGAATGGCGGCTTTGGCGCGGTCGCGCGCAGTTTGCATGAAGTCGTAGCGGATACGTTTCATCGACTGGTCCTCCACCGTCAGCGGTAGCCTCACACGAAAATATCGAGCGGCAAGAATGCCGAGACCACAAAGTTCGGGACATCAACCAGTTCGCTGACTTTCAGGTCCACCGCCACACTGCAAATGGCGTAGGCCTGCTGGCGGGTATAGCCGCGCTCGCTGACCAGGTGGTCGATCATATTCAGCAAGGCGTTGCGCGCCGCCAGGGTCGTGTCCTCGGAGTGGGCCACACCGTCACGCGTGTACGACTGGCCGGTGGTCGCGAAGAAGCGTTTGGGCGCGGCCATTTCCGGCGACGTATAATAGTCCTCGCGATAGAACTGCACCTCACGGATATTGTGCTGAGCGGCCAGGCCCTTGAGAATGTTGAAAGAACAGTAACAGGTGGCGCCCATCTCGACCGCGGTCCCGCAGGCTTCTCCGTCGCCCTGAGCAAAATGGGCATCGCCAACCGAGAGCAGGCCGCCCGGCGTAGAGACGGGGAAGCGGATGGTCGTTCCCTTGGTGAGCTGTTTGATATCGAGATTCCCGCCCGTCTCATGCGGGGCAATGGTCCGCATGGCGGTGGAGGCAATCCCCATATCTGCGGGAACCGCATCTGTGGCCTCTGGCAGCAGGACCACGCCCCCACGTTCGGCCAGGTCGGCTTCGCGCTGGTTAATCTGTTGCAGCAGGTCGTGCGAGGGCGCCAGGCCGATGACCCCCATAAACGGCGCGCCGGGAATGCGTACTCCGGGCAGGTCGGCGGAGGCTGCAAAGCCGTTCTCAATCGTCCAGCGCACGATATACGGCTCGGTAAAGTCGTTCCGTAAAAACCCGAAGCCCGGCACCTGGACGGTAAAGCCAAAGGGTTGGGGCTCGATTTCAATCAGGCTGAC
The DNA here is from genome assembly GCA_965232605.1 of uncultured Binatia bacterium (SeqCode). Taxonomy (GTDB): domain Bacteria; phylum Desulfobacterota; class Binatia; order Bin18; family Bin18; genus Bin18. Next base: position 271,189 of record CBDDQA010000003.1, read on the forward strand.
TTCCAGAATATCGCCGGGTTGGGCGCCTTTGACATGGACCGGTCCGGTCAGCGGATGCACCACACCCAGGTTGGCGTTTTGGAGGTCGGCCGCCGTAGTTGCCGGGCTGATAAAGCCGTCAAAGGCGTCCCGCGTTTCCAGTCCGACCACTTGGCCGGGCTCGACTTCTGCGACCGGCTCGATATCGGGGTGCCAGCGATTATGCCCGCAGGCCGGTTCTTCCTGGAGCGTTTTGGAACGGTCAATCGCAATATAGGCGGCGGTCTCAATGCTCATTTTCGTCTCCCCCCTCTTACGGCTCAAAAGAGTAAACGTGTCCAGCCTTTATCGCTGGTCGGGCAACTGTTTCTTGGCCCAGCCTTCCGCATACGGGCTCAGCAATTTGAGATTGAGGGCCACGCGGGTGAACTTCCACGCTCCGTCGGCCTGTTTGGCCAGCTCGCTCTCATAGGTGCCGCCGATCCAAAAGGCGTCGTCTTCGCCGCTCTCCCGGTTGGGCATATTGGCCGTTTCCCATAAATACCAGAACGCCCTGGCCGTCTGGCCGTCGGGGTCCACGTCTACTGCGGGCGAGACCATATAGTGCAGGGTCCAGCCGATAAACGCGCCCGACTCGGCCAGAAACTGACGAATGGCCTCCTTACCCGTGTAGACCCCAAAGCGTTCCCCGCCGTCCCAGACTCCGGTGTCCGCAAACAGGGGCACCATGATGTCGGGATCATTGCCCCGGTCCGCGCCCTGGGCGTAACGCACCACCAGGAGCTTGATCGCCTCAATATCTTCCAGGCGTTGAACGCGGGCGGCGAGTTGCTGGATATCGACCTCAGCCATAGCTTCTCTCCATCAAGGTAAGCGGTCGGCGTGGACCGCAATAAAACGGGATTCGTCAAAGCTGTTGGGTACCCGCGGTTCGCCCTTGTAACACTCGACAAACGGGGCGATCTCGGCAAACGACAGGCTGAGATAGAAGAGCCGCTTGGCGTCTGCCGGGAGTCGGTCCAATTCGTACTGGTTCAAGTATTCCAGCATGGCATCGAGCCGGGGCAGCAGGACCTGATACAAAGTCGTGAGTTCTCCGGCGGTGCTGGCAGAGCGTTGCCGTTCCCGCTCGCGTTGGGTCGCCAGCGACCAGTCCGCCACAAAGACTTCGAGGTCGGCAAACGGTTTGGGTAGGGTGGTGGCCATGGCTCGCCCCTAGGCGTTTCCGTTGGCAGCGTAAAAGCCAACGTAGTCTTCGAGCACTTTATAGCTGTGGCGGATCAGGATTTCCTGCTCTTGCAGATGGAAGTGGGTTTTCACCCCGGAGGAGAGCGCCTCCTGGGTGGCTTCCATGGTCCCCGTGTCTTCGAGCCAGGCGTTGCGCAGCACCGTGTTGTTAAACTCCTGGGCAAACCGCTCGCCCGGCGTTGTGGCCGGCGGCCAGTAGGCGCGGCCTTCCCACAGCGTGCGGTCCACGTCGAGCGGCCAGAACTGGTGGGTGAACCACATGCCCGGCAGAACGTGCAGAATCAGGTTGGGGAAGATCACGTCCAGGTCAAAGCCGAATTCCGCACTACGGGTAGGATTGACCTCGGGCGGGAGTTGGTCTTGGGCCGCGGACCGTTTTGTCACGGTTTCGCCGAACCGATAGGCCACGGCCGCGGCCGGGCTCGGCTGGTGCTTGGGGTTGCCGTACACGATGCAGGAGCGGTGCGGGCCGTAGAAGCGCACCTCGGGCAGATGACACATGGGGTTGTTCTTGCCCGTAAACGTGTCCGGGTAGGACCGGCCGTGGATCACATTCACGTGATAGCCCTCGGAGAAGGCGTCCAGGGCAACTTTCCAGTTACACCGAATCTCGGTTTGATAGGCGTAGCGCGCCGTCAGGTCGGCATACGGAAAGCTGCCCATGCGCCGGCCCAGCTCGCCCAGATAGTCCTCCAGCGACTGCGTTGGTTGGGGGTCCATATGGACAAACAGAAAACCCTGCCAGCGTTCGGTCGCCACCGGCACCAGACCATTGGCGGCTTTGTCCAGGTTGTGAAAAAACGCCTCATCCGGCACGCCGACCAACCGGCCGTGCGTATCATAGACCCAGCCGTGGAATTTGCACGAAAAGTTCCGACAGTTGCCCCGCTCTTCCCAGGCCAGCTTATTGCCGCGATGCGAGCAGATATTGTGAAAGCCGCGGATGGCGCCGTCCTGTCCACGCACAAAAATCACCGAGGTCCGACAGGCTTTGAGGTTGCGCACCATATAGTCGCCGGGACGGGGGATTTCTTCCTCACGGCCCACGTACAGCCAGACTTTGCGGAACACCCGTTCGCGCTCCAGCTCAAAATAGGCCGGAGAGATGCAGGGTTCGGTTGGCACGGGGTCAGTTCCCAACTCGGGATACTCTTCCGACCAACGCTTATTGACATCAAAGATAGCGCTTGTCATAGCCCTCCTCCTCTATGGCGTAGGATGCGAACAGGCACCACCCCGGCAGTCCCCCGCGCCTGGCGAGCGCTGGTTTCTGGAAATGTGCAGCGAGTAGGTCGGATTAGCGCAGCGTAATCCGACACGGCCGGCTGCGTCGGCTTACGCCTGCGGCTAAGCCGACCTACAAGGCTACCCGCCGTTGCCTTGAATGCGTCAATGCGCCCTTCAACAGATGTACAGATACTGGCAGGCTTACGCATATTGCACTTCAGCCTGCATCATGGGCATGACTTTTTTGGCGAATAAATCCTGGGTCCTCAGCGCCCGGTCTTTGTCAATGCCGCCATAGTGGCTGATCACAATCATTTCGTCGAACCGGAACTCTTTCCACAGCGCGAGCAGTTGTTTGCCCACGGTGTCGGGCGAGCCGACGCACACGATACCCATCTCGACGAGTTCTTCATACGACAGATTGCGCAGGTTCGGGAAATCGTCCGCGGCGTAAAACGCGTAGCCGGCGTCGACCAGACGCTGTTTTTCTGCCGGGCTGTTTCTGGCCAGCGAGTCCATGGGCGACACGTTGAAGTCGATAAAATTACGCACCGGCCGCTCGGCCTCACGCAGGGCCGTTTGGTCGTCCTCGGCAATATAGATGGCCTTGACCCAGCCAAGATAAGAGGGCTTTCCGGCCTGCTGACATGCCTGGCGATACAGCTTGGCCGGTTCCCGAAACACCGAGGTGGGAGCCGGCCCTCCGATGCACACGCCCCACTCTCTCTGGGCGGCCAGGCTGAACCACTTGGCGCTGGTGCCGACCTGAAAAATCTGCGGGTGCGGTTTCTGGTAGGGTTTGGGCACCACCGACAGGTCTTTGACTTGGTAATATCTGCCGTCGTACGAGAAGCGCTCTTCGGTCCAGGCCTTGATCAGAATATCGAGCGCCTCAATATAGCGCTGCTGGTTCTCTTCCAGCACGATATTAGCCGGTTCATTCAACCAGGCGTGCCCCCGCCCGACTCCGCACTCGATCCGGCCCTTGGTCAGAATATCGGCCTCTGCGATTTCACCGGCCAGGATCATGGGATTATGCAGCGGCAGCGTATGGCACAGCGTGCGGAAGCGAATTTGGGTGGTTCGCTCGGCCAGGGTGCAATACAGGGCCAGCGGATTGGGATTAATGGCAAACCGTTCAAAGAACGGATGTTCGAGCGTGGTGAAAACGGAGAAGCCGTTCCGGTCGGCATGAATGCCGAGGGCGATTACTTCTTCGATCAACTGGGCGTGGTCTTTGCCGGGGGGGCACTGAAACTCGACATAGGTGCCGAAGCGCAGGGGTGGAGACATGCGGCTATCCTTTTTTTGACAACTGTTCGTATTTTCACATATAGACCGCTTCTGACAAGGCCGGGACGCGGGTCGCCTCTCCCCTGGCGGGCTCAGGACCCGACAGTTTACCAGCGAGGACGGTCCGTAGGACGGATGAGCAAAGCGTCATCCGACAGGGGGGACAGCAGTCTCATTCTGGCAGAATGGAGACCAGGCGCCGCTCCCGCTCAGCGGCAAAGGCCAGACACGCCCGGATATCCTCGCGGGTCAGGTCGGGAAAATCAGCCAAAATTTCAGGCTCGGTCATCCCGGACGCCAGATACTCCAGAATGTCGTAGACCGTGATGCGCAGCCCGCGAATGCAGGGTTTCCCCCCACGCTTACCCGGCTCGACCGTGATGATTCCCGTATAGTCTGGTTGCATCGTCTCTCCCGGTTCGTCTGGAGGAGAACAGTTCAATCTATCTTTACTTAAAAGACTGCTCTGGTCAGGAGCGTAATACCAAATACAGCCGTTGTACAAGCCGCGGAGCTGGCCACCTACTTGCCTGAAGATTTTTCCTGCCATCCGAGAGTTGGTCGGCTGGGTGCTGCATTTCGGCAGCGAGACGCAGGTCATCAGCCCGTACTCGTTCAGAGGCAAAGTCCGCGCAGAGGCTCGAAAGATTTGTGGGCAAAAGTGACTCCGGGTGTCGCACCGATATGCTAAGTATAGCCTTAATAATTATTATAGAAATTAGGGCTTGGCATGAATTTACCTGCTTGGGGAAAGACAGACGGACCCAACGGTTCGTCTCACCACCTTGCTCACCATTCGATGGATGTAGCGGCGGTATTTCAGCGCCTCCTGGAACTGCCAACATTCAGGCTCCGGGCCGAAAAATCGGCAGGAAGCAGTCTTTCACAGCGAACCGTCAAGCGGCTGGGCGCGGCGGTCTTCCTGCATGATATCGGCAAGCTCCATCCGGGCTTTCAGGCAAAGGGCTGGCAACAGGGACTTTGGCGTCAGCCACTCCGTGGCCATGTGGCAGAAAGCTTGTCATTTTTGGAACTCGCGTGGCGGACACCAGAGCATCCTTTTCATGATATGACGCAGACCATTTCGCAGTGGGGTGAGGGGGTTTCTCCGTTGATCCTGGCCAGCTTCTCCCACCACGGGCGGCCGATAGCAGAAGGGCCGCAGGCTTCTCTAAGAGATTGGCCAGACCTTCCACAATATAGCTGGCGTGGAGAAACGGCGACGATGATTGAGGCGCTACGTAGCTGGTTTCCTGAAGCTTTTGGCGATGATGACGAGACGCTGACTGCTGAACCGCCTTTCATCCACTTCATCGCAGGGCTCGTAGCGCTCGCCGATTGGGTGGGATCGGACAGACGGTTTTTTGGTGACTTTATCCCTACGTTCGATCCGCACTACAACCAAAAAGCCCATGACCGAGCGGATAGAGCCTTGGTCGAGATTGGGCTTGATGTGGGAAATCTGCCCCGCAGGTCCTCTCTCTCCTTTGCCGAACTGACTGACTTCGCACAGCCAAACCCAGCGCAGGCTGCCATAGGTGAGATTAGACCGGACAAACAGTTGGTCATCCTTGAGGCCGAAACCGGGTCAGGTAAGACCGAGGCTGCGCTGTGGCGTTTTGCCCGGCTTTTCTCCGCCGGTCGCGTTGAAGGGCTGTATTTCGCAGTGCCGACAAGAGCAGCGGCGCGGCAACTACATGGCCGTGTCAATGCAGCAATGAAACGGGTCTTCGGAGAGCGGGCTCCCGAGGCAGTTCTAGCCATCCCCGGAATGCTGAAGGCAGGAGAAGTGAGTGGACAACATCTCCCTAAATGGAAGGTGCTGTGGGAGGACAGGAAGGACACCGTGCCGGCGCGCTGGGCGGCGGAACACGCAACGCGATTCCTCGCTGCAACGGTTGCGGTTGGAACTGTGGACCAAGCTATGCTGGCCGGGCTGATGGTCAAGCACGCCCATCTGCGGGGCAGTGCGCTCAGCCGTAGTCTGTTAGTGATTGATGAGGTCCATGCCTCGGACGCATACATGACCGGAGTACTTAAATATCTCCTGGACGCCCATCTAGCGGTTGGGGGATACGCAATGCTGATGTCCGCAACGCTTGGGTCGCGGGCACGAGTCCGCTGGACGGGTGAACCTCAACCGAATTTCGATACAGCGGCCACCACTCCGTATCCCGCAGTCTGGGTGGGCGACGAAGCAACGCCGAAGAGAGCAGAGGGCGCTGGGCAACACAAGGCCGTATGCGTGACCTTAGATGACATGGCTGCTCGAAGAGCGGCCGAGTTGGCCCTTGAAGCCGCCGAGCAAGGGGCGCGGGTGCTCATGATTCGGAATACGGTGAAGATGGCAATAGAGACATGGCAGGCCGTTCAAGAGATCGGTGGCACCGCAAAACTCTTATCGGTTGCGGGCGGCCCAGCGCTCCATCACAGTCGATTCGCAGCAGAGGACCGGGCATTGCTGGATCAAGCGGTAGAGGATGTTTTGACGCCATCCTCCGACCGCACGCCTCGGGGCGTCATGGTAATTGGAACGCAAACCCTGGAACAGTCACTTGACATTGATGCTGATTTTCTCATCACCGATCTCTGCCCCATGGACGTACTGTTGCAACGGACCGGTCGGCTGCATCGCCATTCGCTTCCGCGCCCCAATGGATTTCAGGAGCCGAGAGCCGTGGTCATGACGCCCGAAGGCGGGCTTGACCGGCTAACAGCACCCGCTTTTGAGAACGGTCTTGGTGGCTGGAACGACAAAAGTAGAGGATTCCAGGGTATCTACCGGGACTTAGCAGTGTTGGAGCTAACGCGACAGTTGATCCGAGATGAACCGCTGTGGCGTATTCCCGAGATGAACCGACGTTTGGTCGAAGCGGCGACACACCCTGAGCGGATTACCGCGCTGCTCAAGGAAAGAGGAGAAACGTGGAAGCGTTACGACCGTCAACTTGGCGGCGCCAAGGCTGCCGAACGAAGTTTGGGTGACTTGCAGCGCCTCGACCGCAATCAGCCATACGAGAGTCTGCCTTTTCCCAATCTTGATGAACGGATTATGACCCGACTAGGGGAAGAGGGAGTAGTGTTAACGTTTGATTCCCGGCCACAGGGGCCGTTCGGAGCCCTCATCACACGCATCACTCTACCAGCGCGGTGGTCGGCTGGGATTTCGTCAAACGACACCGAGGCGGTTCAGACACGCTCAATTCGGAATGGGCTTATCTTCACGGCTGGAGACCGGAGGTTCAGGTATTCCCGGTCGGGGCTCAATCTTGAAAGATAAATAATTTCCTGGCTTGACACAGCTTCATGTGGGCCCTACTTTATATTTTTCATTTAATGTGGTGTCCGATACGTTTTCATATTGGAAAGGAGCAAAAAGTAATGAATCTTCAACTTCAGTGCAAGTTGGGATTAACGCTACGGAAATCTTACAACCGTCTCGGACAATGGACGACAGAAATATGCTCAATGTTTTCCCTTACCCTAACAGGAATTCCCCGAGACGTAACTCGGGATAGACCTGTGGTGTCCGAGACAGAGATAATCGGACGAAACGATTCCCCATCTCTCATGGGGCCTGACAAGGGGGAACATAGCGTATGAACCTTCTGGCCGAACCCATCATATCAATCTCCAGCCACGACCGCCTGTCGCTTCCCGCCCTTTTCGCGGCAATGGCGCGAGAGAAAGTAACACAGTTTCCTGCACTGAGACCACATCAACGTCCGGCGTGGCACATGTTTGGTGTGCAACTGGCAGCCCAAGCGCTTTGGACAGCGGAACAGACTGACCTGCCTGAGGGCTCTGCGGCATGGGCCGCGTTGCTACGTGGGCTGACATCGAATCACCTAGATGATGCACCCTGGTGCATGGTGGTCGAAGATCACACCAAACCTGCCTTCCTTCAACCACCAGCACCGAACAATTTGAAATGGTCGCCGGTGGCCACCCCAGATGGGCTAGATGTGCCCATTACTGCGCGGAACCACGATCTTAAACAGTCGGTTGCGCGTGAAGCTGAGGCCGAAGACTGGCTGTTTGCTCTTGTCTCCTTGCAAACGTCGGAAGGCTACGGCGGCGTGGGCAACCATGGAATCGCGCGTATGAATGGCGGCTCTTCCAGCCGTCCGATGCTTGGGCTGGCACCTGCCAAGGGCAAGGACTATACCCTGAACCCGAGTGCGTGGTGGAGGCGGGATGTTCGGCGGCTTCTGGCAGAGCGCCAGGCAGGTAACGGTCTCGAACTCGGCTGTGAGGGAGGACCGGCACTTCTCTGGTGTCTCGACTGGCCAGAGGGTGAACAACTCGACCTCCGTGAACTTGATCCCTGGTTCATTGAGGTTTGCCGTCGGGTACGGCTGACCCGGACGAAAATGCGGCTGTCTGCCGTTCGGGCGATATCGAAGGCGTCCCGCATCGACGCGAAGATGTACCGTGGGAATGTCGGCGACCCTTGGGCGCCTGTACACAGAAAGGACGGCAAGAGCCTGACCCTGGGAGGTAGTGATTTCCATTACAAGAGGCTGGCCGAACTGATGTTCGGGGGAGACTGGCAGGTACCGGTGTTGGCCAAGCTTGGGCCGGAAGAAGAAACAATGGTGGACGACAGACTGCTCGTTGCCGAGGCGCTATCCCGCGGAAACAGCAAGACAGACGGTTTCAAGAGTCGCATCGTACCAGTTCCAGTTCGTGTCAAGCGGTTTTTTCAGTCCCCGACTGCCGCCACACTCTCAAAGCTCCAACTAGATGAGATCAAAGCGGTCGATGAAGCCTTACGCAACGCCATTGCTCTACTAGCAGCCCGTGGCGATTGGGAAAGCGTGGGCAAGTCTCAGTACGCTGTTTCAATACCAACAAGAGCGCGATTCGACCGGACAGCCGACACCTTGTTCTTCCCCAACCTTTGGGCACGGCTTGAGGCTGAGACCTCGGGCGACCATGACCAAGTCGACAAGGCCGGGAGCGATTTCCGGCGCAAGCTGCTTGAAGCCGCGAAGGCGGAGCTCGCTGCTGCCCTGTCTGGCGTTCCGTGCTCGGCACTCCAGCGCCCGAAGGCTGAGACACGGGCGTGGCGCGCCTTCTATGCACGGATACACACGCTTGACTCGCAACTCACCCAAACCATTGCAACGCAGGAGGATGTCGATGCCGAACCCTGATGTACACCCCGTGAATGGAACTGCGATAGCTGCGGCTCGTATGCTTGAGAGACTTGAGCCGGGACCTCTGGCCGAATTGCGCCGAATGAATATCTCGATCGGTGCGCCCGGCTTCTGGCGACTGGCAGCTCAACATCCCGATACGATCAACAATGGCCTCGAAGACTGGATGTCAATCGTTCGCATTCTCGCCATTCTGACCCCCAAGGGCGACCCAGCGAAGCGCAAGCCGTTACATGATGCCAAGCGCCGATTGGGCGAAGTCCTGTGTGACGGCGGCGATCCAAATTGGCCCGACTCGAATCCTCCTCGCCCGGTGCTGAGCGAACCGCGGCTCGCACGCCTCATGGCCGCACGAGGGAAACAGAGGGGAGTGCTGTTGCATCGTGCGGTGAGCGCAATCAGCCGGACCCGCCAGCAGGACAGTGGCGTCAACGTCACCGATATAGCGTGGACACTGCTTGACGCTGACAGCGGGCGCACCGGGCGACGCATTGCTGAATCTTATTACCGCAGGCTCGACCGAGCTGAGCGCAACAATCAGGTAGACTAAGAAGGAGCGAAGAATGACCAAACCACGTTTTCTGCAAATACACACTCTCAGCCCTTACACGGGAGCCCTCTTAAATCGCGACGACGCAGGGCTGGCCAAACGCCTGCCCTATGGCGGCGCACTGCGCACGCGCGTTTCGTCCCAATGCCTCAAACGGCACTGGCGCATCGCGGATGATCCCCATGCGCTAAGACGGATAGACGGCACGGAAGCAGCCTACCGTTCTCGTGAACTCGTGACACATAAAGTCATCGAACCATTGTATGACCGCTTTCCAGACGAAGTGGTGAAGGCGCTGGAACCAGAGTTTCAGCAGGCCGTATATGGAGATAAGGGAACGACAAAGAGAAGCCGTCAGACTCTTCTATTCGGGGAACCCGAGATCGCTTGGTTGTCCAAGGAAGCCGCGCGTTTAGCCCAGGAAGCCGAAGGCGACGCTGAGGTCGCCACAAAAACCGCAAAGGACTGGAGGAAAGACTTTCGGGCCAATATCAAAGTGATACGCGAGAGCGCAACGCTCCCCGCCGGACTGGCGGCTGCGATGTTCGGACGGATGGTAACCTCCGATACTGACGCCAATATCACCGCACCGGTCCATGTCGCACACGCCTTTACTGTTCATGAAGAGGAAGCGGAGAGCGACTATTTCACCGCCGTGGATGACCTGTCCGAGGATGAACCAGGAGCGGACACGATTCAGGAGACCGAGCTGACCTCATGCCTGTTTTACGGCTATGTCGTTGTCGATCTGCCGGGACTCCTTGGCAATCTCGGCGGCGATACGGATATGGCGGGCGCAGTCCTGCACAACCTGATCTATTTGATCGCCGAGGTCTCTCCAGGCGCGAAGCTCGGCTCTACTGCGCCCTATGGACGGGCGTCGCTGATGCTCCTGGAAGCGGGCGACCGGCAGCCTCGGACCCTGGCTGAGGCGTACCGTCGCCCCTGTGCGCCGGATACCGACACTGCGGTGGGCGTGCTGGCGGCTTATCTGAAGCGGCTTGATGAGGCTTACGACACGGGCGAGGAGCGGCGGGTAATGACGCTTGCCGATATCGAACTGCCAGGAACGGAGCGCGGTTCACTCACAGACCTAGCTAAATGGGCGGAGAAGCTGCCAGGGGCGCTCTCATGAGCCACAAATGGCTTGTTATTCGGCTTGAAGCGCCACTGATGGCTTTTGGCGGCGTTGCGGTAGACCAAGTGGGTCCGACCCGTGACTTTCCGGCTGCCTCAATGTTGACCGGACTCTTTGCCAATGCTCTCGGACTGCATTGGTCGGATCGCTCGGCACATCAGGCGTTACAAGATCGGTTGATTTTTGCCGCTCGACACGAACGAAAGCCTGACACAGCAGGAGTCGTCACGGATATGCAGAACGCACATCTCAATAAGACAGATAAAGGTTGGACGACTTTCGGCACTCCAGAGGGACGCGGTGGAGCCAGCTATAATGCGCCGCATCGCCGTACGCGGGGCTATCTAGCCGACCAAGCGGTACGAGTGGTTCTCCGGTTCGACCCCGCGGAGCCTGCACCCACTCTGGAGACGCTTGCCAAAGCGCTTGACCGGCCAGCGCGTCCACTTTTCATCGGGCGCAAGCCGTGTCTCCCCTCCTGCCGTCTCATGGACGGCTGGACAGATGGAGAGACCGCCTATACAGCGCTCCGTGCTCTGTCGGGCTCAGGATCGTTCCACGCACTCTGGCCAGCAGGCGAAGGACCGGAGACAGGCCCGCAGGTTGAGCGGGTCACTGATCTTGCTGATCTGCGGAGTTGGCGGACAGGGCTGCACGGTGGATCACGCCGTATCGTGGAAGGGCAGATCAAGGGAGTAGTCAATTTATGAGTTCGCTTTTTCTGATCCGTATGCCTGTAGAAATGGACAGGCTGGCGTGTTGGGCTGGGGAACGCGGCTGGATTCGCCACCGCGGTCATGCGACAGGATTTGATGAAGGTCGTGCGTTGCACCATTTGGTTGATGAGGTATTTGGCCCTGGCGAACTTCGCCCGTTTCGTTTGTTGGTTGCACCACGGCGCAGGGTAGGGAGTCTCTACGGTTATTGCGAGAGCGACGGAGAAGTCTTGCGGGAGAAAGGCTACATCCAGGCTCCGCCTGAGCATCTGAGCGTTCTCAACATTGACCGTTTAGAGGCGAAAGCCATGCCTGCGGAATGGGTAGAAGGCCGACGGATCGGCTTTGACCTGCGAGTACGTCCCGTCCGAAGGTTGAAGACAGAGCTTGGTACAGACAAGAAGCGCTTCCGCAAGGGCGCGGAACTGGACGCTTTTCTGATTGAAGCGTTGCGCCAGCATTTCGGCGACTGCAATGGTATGGCTGGAGACGCCCGAGCCAGGGAAGCGGTTTATCTTGATTGGCTGTCTGAACGGCTGACTCCGGCGGCAGAACTGGACTGTAAGGATACACGCCTTGTTCACTTTCAACGCAGCCGTATCTCGCGTGGTACGGCGGGACCTGAAGGGCCGGATGCAACCTTCCACGGCACGTTGAAGGTAAATGATCCAGAGCGCTTCGCAACATTACTGGCGCATGGTATTGGACGGCACCGCGCCTACGGTTATGGGATGTTGCTCCTGCGGCCAGCCTGAGGCGGGCGGACTGAACGGAGGGGATACTGTGCTGAAAGGACGATTGGGGCTTGAGGCCGCGCGGATTCCGCACGCCGACCGGCATGGGCTGCTGTGGCTGGCGCGGGGGAATCTCACCGTGGAGGATGGGACGCTGCATTTTCGGACGGCCGGGTCGTCGGATATGGCTGCCGGCGATTACGCCATTCCGTTTCAGAATATCTCGTTCATCCTGCTCGGGCCGGGCTCGACCGTGAGCCACGACGTGTTCCGTCTGCTCGCCCGCCACGGGACCGGTCTGGTGGCGGTCGGAGAAGACGGAGTGCGGATGTATAGCGCTCAACCGTTCGGGCCGAACGATTCAAAAAGAGCGCGCCGGCAGGCAAAACTCTGGAACGACATGCGCTCCCGGCTTCGCCTGGCCCGGCGCATGTACGCCTGGCGTTTAGGCGAAGTGCTGCCCGAACAGGACATCTCCATCCTGCGCGGGGTCGAAGGCGCGCGGATGAAAACCGCCTACGGCCTGTTGGCCCAGAAGTATGGCATTGCGTGGCATGGACGGCGCTACGACCGACAGAACCCGGATATCGCTGACGCTCCGAACCAGGCCATTAACCATGCGGCCACGGCAATCGAAGCCGCAGCCATCGTGGCCGTGGCCGCAACCGGCACGCTGCCGCCGCTGGGCTTTATTCACGAGGATGCGTCGATTGCCTTTTGTCTGGACATTGCCGACCTCTACCGGACTGAAGTGACGATCCCGGTCGCCTTTGAGGCCGTGGGCCAGCATCACAAAAATGGACAGATACCGCTCGAACGGCATGTCCGGCGGTTGGCGGGCCGCAAATTCAGAGAGATGAAGATCATCTCAAAAATGATCGATCGGATCATAAAGTTGATAGATGACGATGACCGTAGTCGTGACACGTGACGTTGCCCCGCGCACCCGTGGGTTTCTGGCCTCTTGCATGATTGAGATTGCCCCTGGGGTGTATACCGCCCCGAGGCTGTCTCGGCGCGTCAGAGAGCGGGTCTGGGCCGTGATAGAGGAATGGTTCCTGGAGTTGGGGGGCCAATCTATTGTCATGACGTGGCAGGATTCACGTGAGCCGGGAGGACAAGGCGTCCGCGTCCTGGGGTCGCCACCGGTCGAATTGGTGGACCAGGAGGGCCTCATCCTGTCGCGGCGAACCCGTCAAACTCAGGACAAATAGCTCATTGACAATCTGAACGGCGTCCCTCTACACGCCGGGGAATAGACTCATGGCGGCGAAAAGTCTAATAAACTCAGTAGAGGTTCCCCCGCACACGCGGGGATAGACCCCAATCAAGCGCGGCCTGTTCCCGGCTGTCCGTGGTTCCCCCGCACACGCGGGGATAGACCTGCCCTCTCTTGTGAGGTCCGGTCAGCGTGGTCGGTTCCCCCGCACACGCGGGGATAGACCCTGCTCCGGTGTCACCCCGAGCTTACCAAACTCGGTTCCCCCGCACACGCGGGGATAGACCCTCAGCACGTAGTCCGTCCATGCCTTTTTTCCGGGTTCCCCCGCACACGCGGGGATAGACCCGTTTTGCCTGGAATCCAGTATTTCTGTACAGTGGTTCCCCCGCACACGCGGGGATAGACCCCGCCATAAAAAGAACGGAAATCAACGTCAGGAGGTTCCCCCGCACACGCGGGGATAGACCTGAAAAAGGAATACTGTGTCAGAATCGGAACCCGGTTCCCCCGCACACGCGGGGATAGACCTGAAAAGAAAAATATGCGACTGCTACGAAAATAGGTTCCCCCGCACACGCGGGGATAGACCCCAGACCTGTAAGAATACGATCCGGGTTACGAAGGTTCCCCCGCACACGCGGGGATAGACCCTGGGACCGCTATGTTACCGAGCCGGAAGCCTAGGTTCCCCCGCACACGCGGGGATAGACCCTGGTAACAAGCCGAGTCGGAGTGTCCCTAACCGGTTCCCCCGCACACGCGGGGATAGACCCTAATCTGAGATCGTTACCGTAACACCAGGCAAGGTTCCCCCGCACACGCGGGGATAGACCCCCGACTGATACAAGCACTATCGGTTGGCTTCCGGTTCCCCCGCACACGCGGGGATAGACCGCAGCGCCAGACTTGGCTGATAGTAGACTGGTGCGGTTCCCCCGCACACGCGGGGATAGACCCTCGCGGAGACTTGGAGACCAGAACCCAATACCGGTTCCCCCGCACACGCGGGGATAGACCCCTCAAGGGGGAAACAGTCCCGTCTAGGTTGACGGTTCCCCCGCACACGCGGGGATAGACCCCCATTACATACCCAGGAGGTTAAACATGCCGTGGTTCCCCCGCACACGCGGGGATAGACCCTCAAACGGTCCTGTTCTCTGAAGAAATTAGCTGGTTCCCCCGCACACGCGGGGATAGACCGCATTCAAAGAGCGTTGGCGGAGATGTTAAACGGTTCCCCCGCACACGCGGGGATAGACCCTATCAACGTCGGTGTAGTCAAGTGTCTCTTTGGGTTCCCCCGCACACGCGGGGATAGACCCCCCGTTAAGAGATTAGCCGGTGAAGGACTGTCGGTTCCCCCGCACACGCGGGGATAGACCCGCTGCTTTCTCCCATACAGCAAATTCCCCATGGTTCCCCCGCACACGCGGGGATAGACCTGGTATTATTTGAAGCGGAAAACCCCATGCCTCGGTTCCCCCGCACACGCGGGGATAGACCCTCAGGAAGTCCTAGACTAGGGGGATTACGTCAGGTTCCCCCGCACACGCGGGGATAGACCTGCGCTTGCCAGGACCATCCCGATCACAACGCCGGTTCCCCCGCACACGCGGGGATAGACCCTTGTCCAGTTGCACTCATTCAGACCTCCCTAGGGTTCCCCCGCACACGCGGGGATAGACCTTAAGGACATGTTCCACCTTGCAGCTTTCGCAGGGTTCCCCCGCACACGCGGGGATAGACCCTGATGAACGTGCCGACAGAATGACGGAATTTACGGTTCCCCCGCACACGCGGGGATAGACCTCATCCACAAACAGTGAATCTGTGTCTGTATAAGGTTCCCCCGCACACGCGGGGATAGACCCTTCTAAGAGAACTGCCGGCCTCAGCAGAGAGCGGTTCCCCCGCACACGCGGGGATAGACCGCAAGGCCGTGTGGTCCGGACCACCACGCAGGAGGTTCCCCCGCACACGCGGGGATAGACCTATCTACGGAAACGCCATACTCGCCACTGCCGGGGTTCCCCCGCACACGCGGGGATAGACCTTACCGTTGGCGACTGATGCGGCCGAGCATTGCGGTTCCCCCGCACACGCGGGGATAGACCTTTTCCAAAATCGCGTGCGGATCGGCCTGGCATGGTTCCCCCGCACACGCGGGGATAGACCGTAGAGGGGGCTAGTGTTGAGAGGCACCGCTTGGGTTCCCCCGCACACGCGGGGATAGACCTTTCTCGCTGGAGAGACCAGTAAAGACCCAGGTGGTTCCCCCGCACACGCGGGGATAGACCTAACGCCATCACGAATACTCCGGACGCAACGACGGTTCCCCCGCACACGCGGGGATAGACCCGCATCAGCCAGCGTGTTGAGGTTTGTCGCTAAGGTTCCCCCGCACACGCGGGGATAGACCCCCATCGCTCATTGGGGCTGCTGCAAAGGACGCGGTTCCCCCGCACACGCGGGGATAGACCGCCGTGCGTTCTGGAAAATGGGCTGCTGGACTGGGTTCCCCCGCACACGCGGGGATAGACCCCCCTTGACCGCGTTGGCTTTTTTGCTATCCGAGGTTCCCCCGCACACGCGGGGATAGACCGTGGTCACTTGGCCCGCGTGGACAGCAAAAGCTGGTTCCCCCGCACACGCGGGGATAGACCTTTGTTTGATTGCACTAGGGAGATTCTCCAGTGGGTTCCCCCGCACACGCGGGGATAGACCCTCTCCCCAAACGCCCATAAGACCATCACTCATGGTTCCCCCGCACACGCGGGGATAGACCCTTGATTCCAGCGAACGGTCTGTACCGGTGAAGGGTTCCCCCGCACACGCGGGGATAGACCCATAGGGTCTCTAGGAGGGTTCGATATGTTGGAGGTTCCCCCGCACACGCGGGGATAGACCCGTCTATGACTTGATCGGCGACACGGCTATCGGGGTTCCCCCGCACACGCGGGGATAGACCCAGGCCCGAAGGGCAATACAGGCGCGGCTGGATGGTTCCCCCGCACACGCGGGGATAGACCGCGAGAAAAAGGGGAGGATTGGGATACGCTGGCGGTTCCCCCGCACACGCGGGGATAGACCCGGCACGCAGCGTGCGAGCGAGCAAGCGCAGGTGGTTCCCCCGCACACGCGGGGATAGACCTTCTCCGGGCCGACGACGGGTATCAGCAGTACGGGTTCCCCCGCACACGCGGGGATAGACCGTAGTCACAGACGTTGAGAACGATTGCGTGGACGGTTCCCCCGCACACGCGGGGATAGACCCCTTTCTTCTACAGTATAGCGACGGATAATGACGGTTCCCCCGCACACGCGGGGATAGACCCCCGTTTTCGTGATGATCTCAAACGCTTGCTGAGGTTCCCCCGCACACGCGGGGATAGACCGATTTCGGGCTCTTTGGGTACGTTGTTTATTTGGGTTCCCCCGCACACGCGGGGATAGACCTTTGATATTCAAGACCGCTTGTGGTGCTGTGGTGGTTCCCCCGCACACGCGGGGATAGACCCACTGACGGTGACGACCTCCGCCCCGATATTGAGGTTCCCCCGCACACGCGGGGATAGACCCCTTATAGGGCGGGTTCTGGTGGAAGCAAACCCGGTTCCCCCGCACACGCGGGGATAGACCTCAGCTCATTCAGAACGTCGAGCGTGGTCTTGTGGTTCCCCCGCACACGCGGGGATAGACCCGATATCAGCAATGGCTTTGAGACCTTGACCAGGGTTCCCCCGCACACGCGGGGATAGACCGACTGCTGAGCCACACCAGCTTGACCGCGGGGTGGTTCCCCCGCACACGCGGGGATAGACCTATCGATTATGTCAGTAGTGCCAGGTTCTGGCCGGTTCCCCCGCACACGCGGGGATAGACCCCAGGCCCAGCGGCGCGTGCGAGCCTGCATCCTGGTTCCCCCGCACACGCGGGGATAGACCTGAAGGGCCTTGCTTATCGATGAGGTGGGAGGAAATCCATTGTAGGAGACACGAGAAAGGTGTACACTTAGATAGTGTTATTTAGAAGTGAAGGAAACTATTATGAAAAATATTACCCTGAGCGCTGATGCAGATTTGATCGAAGCGGCACGTCGCCGGGCCGCAGCCCAGCATACGACCCTGAACGCACAGTTTCGGCTGTGGCTTACGGACTACGTTGGGCGGGAACGGCAAGCGGCCCAGGCGATGAGGACCGTGCGCGCCCTGCAAGGTAAACTGCGGGTCGGGCGTAGATTGACGCGGGAAGAGCGAAATGAGCGTTAGCAGTTTCCTCGATACCAATATCTTTGTGTATCAGCTTGAGCGTCAAGATATGCGGAAAGCCGATATTGCCGACGCATTGATTGCGCAGGGGATTGCCAGCCAAACGGCGTGCATCAGCTTTCAGGTCATCCAGGAGTGCCTCAATACCACGCTGCGCAAGGCTGAAATCCCCCTGACCGAAGCGGAGATGCGCCTCTATATGCTAGATGTCCTCGCCCCCCTGTACCGAGTTCAACCCAGTCTGGGCCTCTATCAAAAATCCCTCTATGTCCGGTCCCGTTACCGTTTCGGCTTCTACGACGCCCTTATCGTCGCCGCTGCGACCGAGGCCGGCTGTGCAACCCTGTATACCGAAGACCTGGCCCACGGTCAGACTCTTGACGGCGTGACGGTCGTCAATCCGTTCAGGTCATGAACAGCCGCTAGTCGGGCGAAGTCGATTTCAGCCGAAAAGGTGCGGGCCGGCCCTGCCAATACGGGCGGGCTTCGGCCTGGTGCCGCACGCCGTGTAAGCGGATGCGGTCGGTTGCGTTGAGCAGCAGCGGCATGACGTCCACCCCGCGAATATGGCCGAGCCCGCCCCGCATCACCGCGCGTTCGTGAAACGTGGCTACCGGGTCGGACAAGACGTTGGGTCCACCGGCAAGCAGGATGGGCACGGCCTCGCCCGAATGGATGAGCGGCCCGCTGCTCGGCGTGGCGTGGTCGCCGGTTATCACTACCAGCAGGTCGGCTCGCTCGGTCACGCGCTCGACAAGCGGACCCAGCGCAGCATCGAGCGCCTCAAGAGCCCGCATTTTACCCAGCGGGTCTTTGCGATGGGCAGCCACGTCCGGGGCCTTGGAATGGACGTGTACAAACTCATACCCCTGGACGAAGAGGGAGTCCGCGGTGCGGAGTTTCTGCCTGAAGTCTTCAGTCGTGTCGGCCTCCCGTGGGGTGGAGACCGGCGTCATACCGCACACGCGGGCAATCCCGACGTATAACGGATAGTTCTCAATGCTGGCTGCCCGCAGACCGTTCTGGTCATGAAACGGCGCGACATCGGGTCGCACCGCGGCCCACTTGGTCAGGACAAAATTGATGCTGGCGCAACCGCGCGTCCGGCGTTCCCGGTTGAGCGGATGCGGGCCGAGCTGGTCATGCGCCCAAGTCAGATAGGCGTTCAGCGCGGCGGCAGTACGCTGGGCATTGTGCGGCTGTCGGGATTCGGCCAGGGGCTGAGCGCGCACAACATAGGCGTTGTCATAGAACGGATCGACATCGGTAATGTCCCGGCTCGGATGGCCGCTCAGCGTCAGTATGGCTTCACAGCGCCCGCAGGAGGTCAGGGCAAATTGCAGCCCGTGGGTTTCGTACGCGGCAATGGCTGCACACAGCCGGGCGCACGCCTCCTCATCCTGGGTTTGCCGTTTTTCCCATAAGAGGGCATCCCGACGCAGCTTGCCGTCAATCACCGTTGTCTCGGCAAAACTTGCCAGCAGCACCACCGACTCGGGCGGCACCGCAAACCCCCGGCCAATAGCCTCAAACGCGGCCCGGCCAGGGAAGTGCTCCAGCCCATAGCCAAACAGAATAAAGTGGGCGGTTTCGCTCTCCAGGGGAACACCGGGCGCGAGCGGCGTGAGCAGACCCGTGGTGCCGAGGGCGGCCAGTTGGTCCAGGTGGGGGGTATGAGCCGCTTCCAGCGGAGTTTGTCCGTTCAGGACAGGCTGGGGCCGGTCGGCCAGCCCGTCAAGAATAATGAAAAGGATCGGCAAAGTTGGCATAAGCAGCGCTTACACGGACACGCGGCGAGCCAGCCGCTCGTGAGCCCCAATCTGCTTGAGGACTGCGCCCACGCCGCGCGGTACGAATTGTTCCCAGCCTCGCCCTTGGCTTAAGCAGCGGCGGACCGTACTCCCGCTCTCCTGCTTGGTCGCGCCGGGATCAAGGATTTCGACCAGCCACCCCGCCGCTTGGAGGCGGGCGACTTTCTCCCTGCCCCACTCCGAGAATACGCGGATAAACTGCACGGTCTCCTTGGGGCAATAAGACGTCCAGCGCCCGGGAGCATGAATCGGAAAAGGCACGATGGAAACACGGCTCAGATCAATCGCTGCCTCGATCAGGGCAGCCCGAATC
This sequence comes from uncultured Binatia bacterium (SeqCode), assembly GCA_965232605.1. Classification (GTDB taxonomy): domain Bacteria; phylum Desulfobacterota; class Binatia; order Bin18; family Bin18; genus Bin18. The sequence continues at coordinate 290,850 of CBDDQA010000003.1, forward strand.
ATCCACTGTCGCTCAAAAAAGGTAAAGGGATTGGCCTCCAGTGTATGTCGCCGCGTATCTGCGGCCTCTACCTGCGTTTCGGACGGGTCGGGATTGGTGATGCCAATAATCAGATGCTCGCTACGGCTGAGCGCTTCCAGGGTGTAGTGCAAATGGCCGGTATGAAAGGGCTGAAAACGACCGTGGACCATGCCGTAGCGCACGCGCATATACGCTGCCTATCCATGCGGAGCACAGGGGCAAGGAAAGAGGGGGAGAGAGAATTGGTTCAGGTGCCGTCAAAGACCAGACGCCCGGCGGCGTTCTGGGCCTGAATACGGGCGGCCATGTCAGGCGGGAGGTTGATCGGGCGCTCGTTCGGGAATTTGTCGGCCTCAACGGCCGGACGCATGAAGTATTCATCCGGATGAGAGACGGCCGCCTGGGTCTTGATGGAGGTATCGAGATACCACTGGCGACGCATAAAGTCCGGGCTGAAAAAGACCGTAGATTCTTCCGGTTTCCAATCCATGAGCCTGTGACTGTCGTTGACCAGATAGGACATGATGTCCGTCCGCAGATCCCAGTGGGAGATAAACAGGGTGCCATAACCCAGTTCTTCGAGTGCGGGATTGAAAAACTCGGCCAGCCTCACCTCAATATGATCCAGCTCCCCGTCCGGCCCGTATTGCTCGCCGCGCAGCGGGTAGAATGAGGACTTCTCCAGCCAATAGAGAAAACGGGGCATATAATAGTCGGGCAACCATTCCGTGCGCACAACCGCTTCAACCACATAGCATTCAACCCCCCCGTCCATCGTATAGTGCGGAAAGACCTCACCCATCAGCTTGATGTTCGCGGTCTGTACGGTCTGGGACTGTCCGGTTTCCCCGTTCCGCAGGATCACGGTCGGACGCGTGTTGGGAAAGCGGACGGTCCGGTACAGCACGTCCGTACCGACCAGCCGCCAGGAAAACTCCCAGGCGTCCCGCCCCCAGGCGTCGTCCGGGGTGAGCGCCATGTTGGGGAAATTGCTCTGGCGACGAAACGGGGCCTGGTGGCGCACCCGTCGAATGGAAGACGAGTAGGCGAAGCGCTCCTCCTTGGTAATTTTTTCCTTGTCCGTCCGGTACCGAATCGCCAGCCACTGACCGCCTTCGGCAGCGGGCGGAGCAATGGCCTGACTCAGCGAGCGATATATCTCTTCACCGGGGGCGGCGGACAGGACTTTGCGCACGCCGCTTGTTTCGGAATCATAGTTGACGAAGGTAATGGAGGTGCCGGGGTTGAGCAGTACCCCTTGCGGCGCAATAGACGCCCAGGAGTTGGCCACGACTGATGACCAGCGCGTCCGCGGCGTGAATTCCATAGCGCGGTAGCCCATTTCCTCAGCCGTATACGGCGGGACGAACGGATAGGCTTCGGCCGGAAGATACGGAACCTGGGCATGGCGTGGTGTGTCGCCCTCAAGCTGAACTTGGGCCAACTCTTCTGCTGACATCTCTTCGACTGTTTTCCAGGTTTTTTGGGTCGGTTGAGTCCGTTGGGTCTGTGAGGTCTCGCGGTTTGGCTCGGCTCCCAGGTCCACACGAGGAAATACGAGAACACCACAGATAAGCAGAACACAGCAGGCTATACGGCTACGGGACATGACTACCACCCTACCCCAACATCGGTGTTGCAGCACTATAAAGTCTGAACCTTCATTCAGCAATATAAGTTAAGATGAATTATTTGTGAAAATTGTAGTAGTTCTGGTTATATATGATGAAGAAGCGGAGGCGGCGGCCGGGTCGCGCTGACCCGGCCGGCTCTTATCCTGGAGCCAGCAGGTTGAGCGCTTTTCGGGTGGCGACCAGGCGGTCTTCGTTGACCGGACTGACGGCCAGGACCGGCATGGCCGCCCCGGCTTCGTGGAAGGCGGCAAGCTGCTCGCGACACTGGCTGGGGGGACCAAACACGCAGACCTGATCGACCATGTGTGCGGACACGCAGGCGGCCGCGGCGCGGCGGTCGCCGCTCTTCCAGGCCTCTTGCATGGCGGTGACTTCAGCCCGAAAGCCGCAGCGTCGCCATTGTTTGCGATAGAAAGGCAGATTCCCGAAAAACGCCAGATTGTAGCGCGCCGCGGAGCGGGCCTGCTCAATATCGTCCGAAATAAACGTCGGGATGCTGACAATACAGCCCACCTGGTCCGGGTCGCGCCCCACGCGCTGTGCCGCGGTTTGGGCCGCCCCAACAAGCTGGGTCAAATAGGGCAAGGCCGGCAGAAACGGCATAATCCCATCGGCCAGCTCGCCGCCGATTTCGGCGCTTTCGGCGGTCACCGCACCGACATAGACCGGCACGCTATAGTTGCTCTGCTGCGGACGGTGAAAGGCGCTCAGCGACTCCCCGCGAAACAGGGTATTCAGCGCCGTCACATACGAGCGCATATACTGCCGCGGCTGCTCCATAGTGATGCCCAGGGATTCGAGCAGCGGGCGGTGGCTCATGCCCAAGCCGAGAATCATCCGTCCCTGCGAGAGTTCCGAAATCGTGGTGGCGGTCATGCCGGCCAGAAACGGATGGCGGAAATAGATATTGGCGATATTCGTTCCGACCTTGATATGAGACGTGCCCAGCGCAATGGCTTCGGCGCAGGCCAGGGCGTCCCCCCGACCTTCGTTGACAAAAACAGCATCAAAGCCCTTGTCTTCGGCAAGCTGGCCGATTTCAACAAACTCCTGCGGGGGGGCGGCGGTGGCCGTTGAGAGGACAATACCTAAGGGGTGCATACGTTTTTCCTTTGTCCGGTCGGACAGGACCGATGAGGCGAGGGTGCTCCTAGTCGAGCGGCACGGGAGCATCGCTCCGGTCACGGACCTCAACCGACGTTCCACCAGCCTGTCCGGTAATCGTATCAAAAAAAATAACTGTGCCCTCCATGACCGCTTGCGCAGAGATGACCTGATACCGTCCGGCCTGCGGCCGGTAGGCGAGATAGACCAACAGGGCAATGATAAAAAAGAATTGAAAGGTCAGGAGCCGAAGAAATTTATCAACCCGTTTCATGACGACAACCGTTTCATCTGCGGAACGAGAATCCTTGGGTGGCATGTTCTCTCCTTTCTCTCCTCATATGCTCAGCGGCTCTTTATAGGCTGTCTGCAACCGTTTCTCAATTTCCACTAGGTGCAACCTGTTTCTGGGCAGCGCGTAACGCCTGTTGCACGGCCTCTTGGGGAGTCTGGACGACGGACACACCTTGAATATGGGACCAGGCCCGTATGGCGATCACGGTTTTGCCCAGCGTCAGCGCCAGTGCAATTTCGGACAGCGTTCCAGTCGCACCGGGCAGGGCAATCACCACATCCCCCGAGGCCGCCACCAGCATATTGCGGGCGTGCCCGAGTCCGCTGGGAATGACGATCGAGATGCCGGGCGCGGCGGTGTTCGCCTCATAGGTGGGGAGAATCCCGACACTGGTGCCGTTGTTTTGCGCCGCGCCCCGGGCAGCCGCGGCCATGACACCGCCGAGACCGCCGCATACCAGGACGGCGTCGTGCTGGGCAAGCAGCCGGCCGACCTTCTCTGCCCAGCCGGCGACTTGTGCCGAGGGCTGACTGTCACCAATAACGGCAATTTGGATCTTACGTGACATCCGCGGTTCGTGCGCGCCCAACGCTTAGTAGAAAACAGCACCTACGGAAACAGCAGCGACGCCAACTCCGGGATAGCCCGAATCGTATACTGGGGACGCGGGCAGTGGGCAGGCAACTCAGTCCCAGCGGCGTTGACCCAGGCGATATCCATCCCCGCTTGTTGGGCACCAGTCACATCGTCGTGCGGAGAATCACCGACAAACAGGGCGGATTGGGGCGCAACCTGCAACTGGGCCAGCGTGTCATGAAAGATCTTCTTGTGGGGTTTGCGCCAGCCGTGTTCCGCCGAGATGACCGTACAGCGAAAGCAGTCGGCGACCCGACCTTCTTGGATGACTCGTCTCGCGGTCGGCGCGTGATCGAAATTTGAGACCAACGCGGTCGGGTAGCGTTCACTTACGCGCACCACGAACTGGGTATGGGCGGGCGGGACTTCGGTCGCGGCGGCGAGCAGGTCCATATGGGCCAAAGACAGAGAGGCTCCCATACGAGCGGTTTCAGGGCTATCGTCCAGGCCGGCATGGACCAGGGTGCGACGAAAGCGCTCCGCAGAGCTGACTTCGCGCATGTGTGTGGAGCGGATGGCACCGAGTTCCTGATTCACTTCACCCAGGGCCTGATGAAACCGCTCAAAAGACAGGGCCGGAACCACTTCCGCCACCACAGCGCGCAACTGGCCCATGGTCGAGCGTGTTGTCCGTCCCTTCCACTCAAAAACCGGCAATTTGCCCGGATTAAACAGCGCAATGGTCCCAAAGAGGTCAAACAGCACAGCGTCGTAATGTTTCACGCCAGTCCTTTATGCGGAGACCGAGGGTCTTGCCGCTTCTGCAGCCGCGTCCCAAGCGGATGGCCCCAAGCGGATAGAAAGTGCCGAAGTTTTTAACCGGAGTTTCCTACTTGTGCAAGCAGAGACCATGTATTATGGTTTTGCGCAGGCCGAGAGCGTCACTGGCAAGCGTATTGGAGGAGACCTATGGCAGACAGCAAGGTCGGTGCAGGGGAAGAAACCACTGAACAGAGTGTTGTGGGGTTTGAAGAAGACCTGAGTGATGTCGAGCTTCCTCAAGAACTTCCGATCCTGCCTCTGCGGGGCGTCGTCATCTTTCCTTCCGCCATCGTCCCGCTCCTGATTTCGCGCGAGTCCTCCCTCAAGCTGGTTGAAGACTGCCGGAAAAGCCATAATCTCCTAGGCTTGGCCGCCCAGAAAAATCCGGAAGACGAAGCTCCGGAGCCCCAGGCCCTTTTTTCACGGGGGAGTGCCGGGCGTATCCTCAAAATGCTGAAATACCCGGATGATAGCGTCCGTATTCTGGTCCAGGGGCTGAAGCGAATCGATATTCGGGAATACGGACAAATCGAGCCCTATTATCGGGCGCAGGTCACGCCACTGGAGAGCGAAGCGGAAACCTCCCGGGATGTAGACGCGCGCCAAGCCCATCTCGTCAGTCAATTTGCCAAGTTCGTCTCCATGGTTCCCTACCTGCCGGATGAACTGCAGGGCGTGGTCATGAACATCAAAGACCCGGCCAAGGTGACGGACCTGATCGCTTCCAACCTCAATATCTCGGTTGATGAAAAGCAGGACCTGTTGAATACCTTGAGCGTCCGCACCCGTTTGGAAAAGCTGTCCGCCATTCTGAATCGGGAAGTCGAACTGGTTGAGCTGGGAAATAAAATCCAGTCCCAGGTCCAGAGCGAACTCAACAAAAATCAGAAGGAATTCTATTTGCGCCAGCAGATGCGGGCGATTCAAAAGGAGTTGGGAGAAGGCGACTCCCGCTCCAACGAGTTGGATGACCTGCGCCAGAAAATAGACGACGCCAAGATGCCCGAGGAGGCGCTCAAGGCAGCAAATAACGAGTTCGAGCGCCTGAAAATCATTCCACCCGAGTCGGCAGAACACTCGATGGTTCGGACCTACCTCGAATGGCTCATCCACCTGCCCTGGGCGGTCATGACAGAGGATAATCTGGATATTCCGCATGCCCGCCAGGTCCTGGACGAAGACCATTACGACCTGGAGAAAATCAAGGACCGTATCCTCGAGTATCTGGCCGTGCGGAAGCTCAAGCAGGACTCGAAGGGACCCATTTTATGTTTCGTTGGCCCTCCAGGGGTCGGCAAAACATCGCTCGGGCGCTCGATTGCGCGAGCGATGGGACGCAAATTTGTCCGCCTCTCGCTGGGTGGCGTCAGAGACGAAGCGGAAATCCGCGGCCACCGCCGGACGTATATCGGCTCGCTGCCGGGTCGCGTCATTCAGTCCCTGCGCTCCGCCGGGTCACATAACCCGCTGTTCATGCTGGACGAGATTGATAAGCTGGGTATGGATTTTCGTGGCGACCCGGCCTCGGCGCTGCTGGAAGTTTTGGACCCCGAACAGAACTTCTCATTCTCCGACCACTATCTGGAAGTCCCATTTGACCTGTCCAAGGTCATGTTTATTACCACCGCCAACTACCTGGAGCCGGTTCCGCCGGCCCTCAAGGACCGGATGGAGGTCATTGAACTGGCCGGCTATACGGAGGAAGAAAAGCTCGAAATTGCCAAGCGTCATATTCTTCCCAAACAGGTCGTTGAGCATGGCCTGACCGACGAGCAGATCGAGTTTACCGATGAGGCGGTGCTGAGTATTGCCGGTGGCTATACCCACGAGGCCGGGGTGCGGAACCTGGAACGCGAGATTGGGGCCGTGTGTCGCAAAGTCGCCCGGGGTGTCACCGAAGGGAACACGGAAAAGGTCATCGTGACGCAGGAAAAAGTCTCGGACCTGCTGGGGCCGATCAAATTCTTCCCGGAAGTGGCCGAGCGCACCCAGAGACCCGGCGTCGCCATCGGCTTGGCCTGGACTCCAAATGGAGGCGATATCCTCTTCATTGAGGCGACCCGCATGGCCGGGAAAAAGGGCCTCACCCTAACCGGCCACCTCGGCGACGTGATGAAAGAGTCGGCTCAGACCGCCCTGTCCTACGTCCGCTCCCAGGCCGACCAGCTGCATATTCCGGCCGACTTTTATGACAACTGCGATATTCATATCCACGTTCCCTCGGGCGCCATTCCCAAAGACGGGCCGTCTGCGGGGATTACCATGGTGACGGCCCTGGCCTCCCTGCTGACCGAACGCAAAGTCCGTCAGGACGTGGCCATGACCGGCGAAATTACCCTGCGGGGCAAGGTGATGCCGATCGGTGGGGTCAAAGAAAAAGTCCTGGCAGCCCGCCGCGCCGGCGTCACGACCGTCATCCTGCCCCAACGCAACGAGAAAGACCTGGAAGATGTCCCGCCCACGGTGCGAGAGGAAATGCAGTTTCGCTTTGTTGAGTCCATTGACGAGGTGCTTGAGCATGCGCTGGAATCCGCCACGGTTGACGTCACCGCCGCCCAGGCCGGATTTCAACCCGAAGTCCCACCCTCGTGAGGGGTATGGAGTCCATTGAGTCCATTGGGTCCGTACATCTTTCCCTCTCCCCTGGAGGGAGAGGGTGGCCCGTAGAGCCTGCCCCGTACTGGATACGGGGGCCGGGTGAGGGGGCCGGCGGCCCGCCCGAGGGGGCCGGCGACCCACCCGTGGCAGGTCTGCGACACCCCCCCTTCCCTGTCGGTCTTATCGGACCCCGATTGAGAATGCTTGGCCGAGCCTGAGCGTGTTTCGACTTCGCCGGGGCGACGCCCTTCGACTCGGCTCAGCACGAACGAAAGGGACAGCGCATGGCACTCAAAACTATTGATCAGCTCCCTCTGGCCCATAAGCGCGTGCTGATCCGCGTCGATTTTAACGTGCCGCTGACGCCAGAACAAAAAATAGGCGACGCGACGCGCATCCGGGAAGCCTTGCCCACCATACGGCGCGCCCTCGCCCAGGGTGCGACCGTCCTGCTCGCGTCTCACCTCGGACGGCCTCGGGGAATGGTCAAGCCGGCGCTCAGTCTCAAACCGGTGGCGACGCTGCTCCAGGAACTACTGGGTCGTCCGGTGAGCCTCGCTCCGGATTGTGTGGGACCGACGGTTGAGCGGCAGCTCGACCAGCTTCCGACCGGGGCGGTGGTCGTCCTTGAGAATTTGCGTTTCCATGCTGAGGAAGAAGCCAACGACCCGGCGTTCAGTCGCGCCCTGGCCGACTTGGCCGACGTCTACGTGAATGATGCGTTTGGCTCGTCCCACCGCTCTCATGCCTCGGTTGTGGGCGTTGTGCAACACTTTGAGGACAAGGGGGTCGGGTTTCTCGTGCGCAGGGAGGTCGAGGCGCTGTCATCCCTGTTGTCCGCCCCGGACCGCCCTTTTGTGGCCATCCTCGGCGGAGCGAAAGTGTCGGACAAAATCGGACTGATACACAGCCTGCTGCCCCGTGCAGACGCTATCATCATCGGGGGAGCCATGGCCTATACCCTCTTGCAGGTGCAAGGGGTAAGAACGGGCCACTCATTGGTCGAACCGGAGAAAATCGACGAAGCGAAAAGCCTGCTGCAAGAGGCTCAGAAGCAGCGTGTCACTATTCACCTGCCCCAAGACCATATTGTGACGGCAGAACTGACAGCAGGAGCGACGGCTACCGTCACGGCAGGAGCCGATATTCCCGACACGCAGCTTGGAGTGGATATCGGGCCACACAGTATTACCGCGTTTCAGGCCGTTGTGCAGTCGGCCCGGACGGTTCTCTGGAACGGCCCTATGGGTGTCTTTGAGATGTCTCCGTACGACCGGGGCACTCGCGCTATGGCGGAAGCGGTCGCTTCTCTTTCATCCTGTTTCAGTGTTGCTGGGGGCGGCGATACGGTCGCCGCCTTGAGCCAGGCAAACCTTGCCGACCATATCAGTCATATATCAACCGGAGGCGGGGCTTCCTTAGCCTTTCTCGAATCGGGAGACCTGCCCGGTCTTGCCGCACTACGGTCGTAAGCCACTGAGCGGCCTGGCATTTCCAACACCTCAGTTTTGATCTTGTCGGGGTCTATGTTTTCTGTTAGAGCTTTGCAAAGTATTTCCGGTCGGAGGAGTTCTTTTGCCGACAGACCCACAGCAAAGAAGGGAGATCAGGAGATGATTCGAGGAGGGAGAGGTTTTCATTTTGTCTGGGTTTTGGCCATCCTCTTTCTGGTTGCGGGCTGCGCAACGGAAAGACAGAAACGTGCCTTCTATGGCGCCACACTCGGCGCCGCGATTGGCGCTGCGGCCGGGAGTGGAGCCAGTGACAACGATACGGACGCGGCGGTCGGGGCCGGGGCCGGAATCGGGGCCCTGGTCGGGGCGGTCTTAGGCTATTATTCGGCGGACGATCCACCGCCACCACCGCCACCACCGCCACCACCACCGCCACCACCACCGCCACCACCACCACCGCCACCACCGCCGCCACCACCGGAACCCAAGGAGATCATCCTGCGCGGGATTAACTTCGACTTTGACAAGTCGGACGTGAAACCTGAGTTCGAGCCAGTCCTTGATGAAGCGGTCCAGATTCTTCAGGATAATCCGGAGCGTCCGGTTCTCATCGAAGGGCATACGGACTCGATAGGCTCTGAGTCCTATAACCAGAGCTTATCAGAAGAGCGGGCCGCGGCAGTCAAGGCATATCTGGTCGATAAAGGCGTAGACGCGGACCGTCTCGAAGCCGTCGGGCGCGGGGAAGACGACCCGGTCGCCCCCAATACGAACGACGACGGGACGGACAATTCGGAAGGCCGGGCCATGAACCGACGGGCTGAACTGATCGTGCAAACTGCCGGTGAATGATACGTCGCTCTGAAAAGGTTGAGACACGCCGGCGTGTCTCAGCCATGCTCAGCATTAACAGGGCGGGCGCCTGGTTCGAGCAACCGGCCCCGCCCTTTTCACATCTCACCCGTATGCAGTTACGTAAACACCTTTTCCCGATTTGCGCGGCTGGACTGCTTGTCCTGTCCTTGTATCGTTCAGCGCCGGCCGAGGAGACTCCTCCTCAACAAAGCGCTCCGTCGCCTCATCCGGGAGAGACCCAAGCTGCCCAAAACCAGACACCCTCCAGCCCCGCCTCTTCAGCCGGGGAAGAGGAGGAAAGCCGAGTACGAGCGAGCTTCGATGTCTTTACCCGCAAATGGATGCGGAAGCTGGCAGGAACAGAAGACTTTCAGAAAAAGAGGATGCAGATCAGACAAACGCAAGAGGGATTCGTCGCCGAATATACCGGCTATCTTCCCTATCGCTACACGACGATCAAGCTGACCCAATCAAAGGCGACGCCTTTTATCGGCACCCTGACCTACTACAAAAAGACCATGCGGAGTGTGGGCAAAACAGAAGAACAGGCGATCAACGGTCTGTTTGAACATGCCGAGACCAGCCAGGTCTCCGAGATATTTCGCTACACCAAGGGCGAATGGGTGTACTGAGCCGACCCTCCGACCTTGTGCCTGGCTCATTCCGGGCCGCCCTCCCCTTGCAAACAGGTCTGGCGTTCGCAACTATGACCGCTATGGTTACACGGCGGCAACTGCTGAGATTCTTTTCCGCGCTCGTTTGCACCCTCGTCCTCCTGGTCGGCTTTCGGTCCGGCCAGAGTCAGCCCCTCGACACGAGCGGCTGGCAGGTGACGCAACACCTGCTCGACAATGGCCTGACCGTTCTCATACTGGAAGACCACCGGGCGCCGGTCGCTACCCTTCAGGTCTGGTATCAGGTCGGCTCGCGCAATGAGCGACCGGGCATTACGGGTATTTCGCATCTGCTTGAGCATCTCATGTTCAGGGGAACGCCGACCCATGGCAAAGGAGAATTCTCGCGTTTGATTCAGGAACGGGGAGGACGGCATAATGCGTTCACCTCTGCCGACCAGACCGTCTATTTTGAAAGCGCGGCCGTGCAGCATCTTGACCTCTTTCTCGAACTCGAAGCCGACCGGATGGCCCATGTCATGCTGGATGAGGAGGGCTTTCTGGCCGAGCAGAAAATTGTCATGGAAGAGCGTCGGCTGCGGACCGCGGACGAGCCAAGTTCCGATTTGTGGGAGCAAGTCAGCGCTGCCGCCTTTACGGCCCATCCCTACGGGTGGCCCGTGGTCGGCTGGATGCACGACCTGGAGGCCGTCACCCTGGCCGATGTCAAAGCCTATCGGCAGACCTATTACGCCCCCGGCAACGCCATCCTGGTGATCGCGGGGGACGTGACCCCGGAGCGCCTCCTGCCACGCATCCATGAGACCTTCGGCCAGGTTCCGGCCGGGCCGGCCATTCCCCAGGTCACCTCGGTGGAACCGCCACAGCGGGGCGAACGGCGCGTTTTTCTCAAGCGCCCGGCCTCGCTGCCGCTGTATATTGCCGGCTACCACGTTCCGACCTTCGAGCACGACGAGAGTTTCGCCCTGTCGATTGCGGCCACGGTTCTGGGCGGCGGTCGGAGTGCCCGTTTGCAGCGCTCGCTGGTCGAAGAGCAGCAGTTGGTCCTGAGTGCGAGCGCCGGTTATGACCGGACTTCACTCGACCCCACCCTCTTCATCCTGTCCATGCGGGTCGCTCCGGGAAAGACCTGGCAGGCCGCGGAACAGGCATTGTCTGAAGAGATAGACCGGCTCAAGACCACCTTAGTCACGGAAAAAGAGCTGGAGCGGGCCAAGAATCTGATTGAATCGAGGTTTACCTATGCCCAGGACTCGTTCTTTTATCGCGCCCTGCAACTCGGACAGTACGCCGCGCTTGGCGACTGGAATCTCATCCTCAAAGTCATTCCTGGCCTCAGAGCCGTCACTGCGGAACAGGTGCAACAGGTGGCCCAAAAATATCTGATCGATACGAACCGGACCGTCGGCATCCTGGAACCTGACGGCACGCCCCTGCGGGAATCCCCCCAGGGAGGCCCGGGACACCGGGGGACGCATTAGCCAATCTGTGCCGGTTCGCTCCGTCCCATCGCTTGTAAGGAAGTAGCCTATGACACGACGCCTTCTTATCGGCCTGATGCTCAGCCTCGGTCTTGCTTCGTCTCTATCGGCCGCACCGCTGGGAACCCGGACCGTGCTCGATAACGGCGCAACACTGCTCGTTGCCGAGCGCCCCGGCCTGCCCATGGTCGTGCTGAGCATGATCCTCAAAACGGGCGCCGCGGTTGACCCGCCGGATAAACAGGGATTGGCAAATCTCACCGCCGCATTGATCACGCGCGGGACCAGGAGTTATTCCGCCCAGGCGCTGGCCGAAGAGCTGGACTTCCTCGGAACGTCGTTATCGGTTGACACGGGCAACGATGCCACGACCATCAGCCTGACGACCCTGACCAAGAACCTGGACCGCTCCTTCGCCCTTTTGGCCGAAGTCATTCTGTCTCCACGCTTTCCGCAGGAGGAATTCGAGCGCATCCGCAAGGAGATTGAGGGCCGTCTGCACAGCAACGAAGAAGACCCAGGCTGGGTTGCCGGCAAAGCCTTTCGAGAGCATCTCTACCCTCAGCATCCCTACGGGCGGCTGGTTTCAGGCCAGGCGGAGACGCTGGCGCGTATGACGCCGGACGATATCAAGCAGTTTCACGCCACGTATTATCGGCCGAACAACGCTATTATCGCCGTTGCCGGAGAAATCACCCAGGACCGGGTCGGCTCCCTGCTTGCTTCTCATTTTGCCGACTGGAAAGCGGCCGACCTGCCCGAGTTCTCGTGGCCGGACCCACCCGAGCGGGCGGCTCGACAGGTAAACCTCGATAAAGAGGTTACCCAGGCCAACATCATGATCGGCCACACGGGCATCGCCCGCTCCCACCCTGATTATTACGCTGTGCTGGTCATGAATCACATTCTCGGGGGCGGGGGGTTTGGCTCGCGGCTCATGGACCGCATTCGAGAAGAGCAGGGCTATGCCTACTCCGTCGGCAGCTATTTCTCGGCTCGCAAGCATCCGGGGCCTTTCACGGTTGCCTTGCAAACCAGGAATGAGAGCGCCCAGCCGGCCATTGCTGAAACCCTGGCCGTCATTCGGCATTTCAGGCAAGAAGGGACGACCGCAGAGGAAGTCGCAGCGGCAAAGGCATATCTCGTGAACAGTTTTCCGCTCCGGCTCATTTCCAACTCGGATGTAGCCGGGATGCTCCCGGTCCTCGAGTTCTATGGGCTGGGACTCGACTACCCGGACCGCTACCCGGACATTATCGGCTCGGTCACGCTTGAGCAGGTGGGAGCCGCGGCAGAGCAACACCTCCACCCGGACCAATTCCTCCAGGTGGTTGTCGCCGACTTGGGAAAGGCCGGCCTGGAGCAGACTGAGACCAATGCCGGCGCATCCGCCGGGGGCACAGAACCAGCGGCAACCGAAGAACCGAACCCTGCCGCGACCGTGGCGGAGTGAGGCGTCGCCCGACGCGCGGAGTGAGCGGACATGCTTCTCCCAGGCAAACTCCCGACCGATTTTCTTAAAACCTGCATCACCCACGTCGGGACAGAAGACCCGCGGGTGCTCGTTGGCCCGCGTTTTGGCGAAGACTGCGCCGTGCTCAATATGGGCGAGCAATATCTGGTGGTCACAACCGACCCGGTGACGTTCACGGCTGACGACCTGGGCTGGTACGCCGTGCACATCAATGCCAACGATGTCGCGACCATGGGCGCACAGCCAGCCTGGTTTCAGGCATGTCTCCTGTTTCCCCCCAATACCTCAGAGCACGAAGTCAGACAGGTTTTTGCCCAGATTGACTCCACGTGTCGAGATTTGGGTATTAGCGTGACCGGGGGCCACACGGAAGTCACCGCGGCCGTGTCTCAGCCGGTCGTTGTCGGCAGTATGACGGGTGTGGTCGCCAAGGACCGATTGGTGACCACGCAGGGAGTCCGAGCCGGAGATCTGGTCGTGATGACCAAGACAGCCGGTCTTGAGGGGACCGGTATTGTGTTTGCCGAGAAGCGCAAGGAACTGGGGGATATCCTGTCGCCCGAGCTTCAGGACGAGGCGCAGCATATCCGCGCAACATGGGGCATCTCCATTGTCAAAGAAGCCGTGTTGGCCGCCCAACACGGCGCAACAGCCATGCACGACCCAACAGAAGGCGGCGTGGCTATGGGGTTGTATGAGCTGACCGCGGTCAGCGGCCTCGGCATGCAGCTTGACCTCGACGCTATTCCCACCCTCCCCTCCACCCGCGCCATATGTGAATACTTCAATATCAATCCGCTCGGGTTGATCAGTTCCGGCACCCTGCTCCTGACTATTGCTGCGGAGAGGTGGCCAGGTCTCGAACGGATTTTTCAGTCAGCAAACATTCCGGCTCAGGTCATCGGGACCGTTACTCCGGAGGCCGGTATCCGGGCTCGATGGAACGGCAAGCCGGCCACCTTCACTTACAGTGAACGAGATGAGTTGCTGAGGGTTGTTTAGTGGGTGGGGAAGCTCACGGAGTATCAGATCGCACGCCTGGCATGGACCGACATGAGATTTATTCTTGTCCAACAATTTTTGCTCAGTTACGATCGCGGTCAGAGTGTTGATTCAGAAAATCCGCGAGAAGATAGCCGTGGGGGCATTCGAGTTCTCTCAACATGCTGTGGATCAAAGCATTCTCCGCCATATAAGCGTGCAGGAGCTTCGCGATTCCATTATGGTTGGTAAAGTGATTGAAGATTACCCCAACGATAAGTATGGACCGAGTTGTCTGATTCTCGGATTCACTCCAGATGGCCGGCCAATCCATGCCCAATGTAGCTATCCATCTCGTCCCTTAATCAAGATTATTACGCTTTACGAACCTGACCCGTCCTCATGGATTGGTTACGAGCAGCGGAGGAAGTGACATGCCTGGGAAGATGCCAGCAGAGACGTTTGTAGAGCAAGAGGTTACGTACACCCTCGAAGTCCAAGGTCGTTTTGTCATCATTGAACACGTACCTGCCCGTGTTTCCTTGCAAACGGGGGAGCGATGCTTCTCACCAGATACGGTCGAGCAATTACAGACCATTGTCTGGGATGATAAAGCGCCAAGCCGAGTCATCGAGACGCCGGTATTTGAGTTCCCTGGAGCCTAAGTTGGTGAAGATTCAGTATACCTGAGATATCTCAGGTCCTCCGCACTGCCCCAGAGAAAGACCGCCGGATATTTGAGATTTCCCCATCGGGGTATGGAATTCATTGGCCCTTACTCGACGAAGATATATCAATAGATGGATTGCTTGGCATTGTGCATACACCCTTAAAGAAACTGCGGAGCGCCTGAGTAGCCTGACCGTATAAAAATCAACAGCCCGACTCAAACAAAATGATGAACAGGGAGGTCAAAATGGACTACGGAGTGATTTTTCTTTCCCACGTGGAGACCTATAAGGATGTGATGATTGCCGAGGACAAGGGCTATACCCATGCCTGGTTCGGTGATTCCCAGATGGTCTGGAGCGATGTGTTTCAGTGCATGGCGCTGTGTGCGACCCATACCAAGACGATCAAACTCGGCACCAACGTGACCAACCCCAGCTCGCGGATTGCCCCGGTGACGGCCTGTAGCTTTGGCACCCTGAATGTGCTCGCTCCGGGTCGGGTCATCATGGGTATCGGGACAGGCAATACGGCCCGGCGGACGCTCGGCATGCCGGCGGCCCGGCTGGCAGTCCTGCGGGCCAATGTGGAGGTGTGTCGCGGCCTGCTGAAAGGCGAGACCGTTCCGTATCAAGAAGGCGAACGTAAACGCCAGATCAGGTTTCTCAACCCCAATAGCGAGTTCATCAACCTGAAGAATCCCATCCCGATTCACGTGGCCGGCAGCGGCCCCAAGACGCTGGAACTGGCCGGGGAAATCGGAGACGGCGTGATTCTCTTTGGCACGGTGGGCGACAGCCTGCTCAAATATACGCTGGACCATATTGGACGCGGGGCCGAACGCGCCGGCAAGCGCCTGGAAGACCTGTATGTCACGGTGGTGACGGCCTTCCATCTGAGAAAACCCGGAGAGACCCTGGCAGACCTTCAGCAGGCGGTCGGCCCGCTGGTTTCTTCGGAGTGCAATATCTTCGCCCTGTCGGTGAAGGACCCCTTTCAGCTACCGGGAGACATCCGGGACGATCTCATGGCCTTTAAGGACGCCTATCGTACCCCGGACGCCCCGGTCGAGACCCGTCATCTGGACCTCTATACGGACTATTGCGCCGCGTTCAAGCCGGAACACGCGCCGCTGGTCACCGAAAAGATGATTAAGGAAACCACGCTGACCGGCACCCCCGAGGAGCTTCAGGAGCGGGTGCGAAAGATGAAGGAGTTGGGCATCAGCCAGGTCTGCATCACCGGCGGAGAGCAAGAGATGAGCGACTTCGCCACCCAGGTCATACAGCAGGTTGAGAGATAGACAGCAAACACCCATCTCCTGTGATCGTCATGTTGCAACCGTTCCGCCCACGCTCGTCCGGCCTGACCGGCCTGGCGCTGGTCTTCGTTCTTTTTTGCGCTCCGTCATTCTTGTTTGCCGAACCCCAGCCGGCACCGGTCATGCAGGCTCACGCCTGGGAGCCGGATAGGGACATCCGGGGCTGGTGGATGAGCGAGAAGCTGGACGGCGTGCGCGGCTATTGGACGGGTGAGCAGCTCGTTTCCCGGTCGGGCAAGGTGTTTGCCGCACCGGCCTGGTTTACCGAGCATTTTCCGTCCGTGCCATTAGACGGAGAATTATGGGTCGGGCGGCAGCGATTCGCCGAGACCCTCAGCATTGTTCGGCGCCAGACACCGCACGACGGTTGGAAGTCGGTCCGGTATATGATCTTTGACGCCCCCCAGGCCGAGGGCGGCTTTGAGCAGCGCCTGGCCTTTGTTCGTGAGTGGTTTCAGCAGCATCCCAACCCCTCCGTGTCTGTCATCGAACACGAAGTCTGCCAGGACGAGCAGCATCTGCGGACAAAGCTTGCCGAGGTCGAAGCCCTGGGCGGGGAAGGCTTGATCCTACGCCAGCCCGAATCGGCCTATACCGCCGGGCGCTCGCCTACCATTTTGAAAGTCAAAACCTTTCAGGAAGCCCGGGCAGTCGTGCTGGAACACCTGCCCGGCTCAGGGCGGAATGCGGGACGGCTGGGGTCGTTACGGGTTGAACTGTCAAACGGCGTCCGGTTTGCCATCGGCTCCGGTTTTTCCGATGCGGAGCGCGACAACCCCCCGCCAGTCGGCAGTACCGTTCGTTTCAAGCACCAGGGTTATACCAAATCCGGGATTCCCCGGTTCGCCTCGTTTCTGCGGGTCGAAGAGAAGTTCTGACAGACGGCGTGCTAGGCCGGAGCCTGCGGCTCACGGACGACTTTCTCAAAATAGGTCATATTGGGGTTGGTCATGGCCTCACCCAGCTTTGAATCGAGCCGATGATTCATCGCCTCGGTGGCCCATTTGCCTATGGCTACGGCCTGGTCAAGGTCTACCCCGGTCTCAATCCCAAGACCGTTCAGCATATAGACCAGTTCTTCTGATGACAGATTGCCGGTTGCGCCCGGCGCATTTGGGCAGCCGCCCAGCCCGCCGCAGGCACTCTCAAGAATGGACACGCCCATTTCCAGGGCCGCGTAGCAGTTGGCCAGGGCCATTCCGCAGGTGTTGTGAAAATGCGCGGTTAAGACAGAGGCGGGGACACCCTGGTCTTCACAGGCCCGGATAATGGCTTTGATCGACCGCGGGGTGCCCACTCCAATGCTGTCGCCCAGGGCGATTTCGTAGCAGCCCATGGCGTGGAATCTCTTGACCAGCCGGCCGACTGCTTGAGGATCGACATCACCTTCGTACGGACAGCCGGCAACGCAAGAGACCGCGCCGCGCACCTTGACATCATGTTCTTTTGCCGCGGCCACGACCGGCTCAAAGCGTCCGAAGCTTTCTTCAATCGAGCAGTTGATATTGGCCTGGCTGAACTGCTCAGTGGCCGCACCAAAGATCGTGATGACATGCACCCCGGCTTTGAGCGCGTCGTGAAAGCCCCGCATATTCGGCACCAGCGCGCTGTATTCCACACCCGGTTTGGGCGTGATCTGTTGGGCAACCTGATCCGAGCCCTGCATGGCCGGAATGACCTTGGGACTCACGAATTCTCCCACCTCAATAGCAGGAAACCCGGCCGCGGAGAGCCGATTGACCAACTCAATCCGAAAATCCACCGGGATCAAATGCTTGAAGCCTTCCAAGCCATCTCGGGCGGTCAGATCGACGACTTTGACTTTGCTGGGGAGTGTCATGGATTTGCCTCCATCCCTTCTCAACTTGACAAGGCGTACCGCATTTCGTACGCTTTAGAAAATACAGACTGCCACCGGGGATACCATTATGGAGAGCAGAACCGCAAGTGAGGCACGAGCAAATCTCTATCGGCTCATTGACGCAACAGCGCATTCTCACGAACCAATTCTCATCACGAGCAAACGGAACAATGCGGTGCTCCTTTCCGAAGAAGATTGGTCTGCAGTGCAAGAGACCTTATTTCTGCTTTCAATTCCAGGAATGCGTGAGTCGCTGCGTGAGGGGATGGCTGCCCCTCTTGAAGAATGTGACGAGGAGTTGGACTGGTGAGTTGGAGGCTGGTCTATACGAAACAAGCATTAAAAGATGCCAAAAAGATCGCTGCCAGTGGATTAAGGAACAAGGTCCAGCCACTTCTGGCTCTTCTCGAAAAAGACCCGTTAAGAACCCCTCCCCCGTTTGAAAAACTTGTTGGTGATCTCGCCGGGCTCTACTCACGAAGAATCAATATCCAACACCGCATTGTCTACCAAGTTTACCGCACAGAGAAAGTTATCAAAATTATTCGGATGTGGACGCATTACGAGTAAAGACGCTCGTCGTTTCTTACTCAACATGCTTCCAGGCGTGGTAGGAACTGCGCACCAGCGGGCCGGACTCGACATGCCGAAAGCCCAGACTCAGCGCCTCTGCGCGTAAGGCTTTGAACTCGTCCGGATGGACGTAGCGTTCAACCGGGAGCTGTTCCTTCGACGGTTGGAGATACTGTCCGAGCGTCAGAATATCACACTCCACCGCTCGCAGATCCCCGAAGACGGTCAGGAGTTCTTCGTAGGTCTCGCCAAGACCGAGCATGAGGCCGGTCTTGGTTTTCAGATTCGGGCGGACGGCTTTGGCTTTCTCCAGGACACGGAGGGAGCGCTCGTACTTCGCCCCTGGGCGAACGCGCTTGTACAACCGCGGCACACTCTCGGTATTATGGTTGAAAATGTCGATCGGCGATGCGGCAACCGTGGCAACAGCAGCTTCATTGCCCTGAAAATCGGGGGTCAGTACCTCAATCGTACAGTCGGGGTTCAGGTGTTTGATCGCGTGTACGGTCTCGGCAAAATGCTGGGCTCCACCGTCCGACAGGTCGTCTCGGTTGACCGACGTGACGACAATATGCGAGAGGTTCATTTTCCGGGCCGCCTCGGCCACGCGACGGGGTTCTCCCGGGTCGAGGGCCACCATGCGACCGTGACTGACCGCGCAGAACCGGCAGTTGCGGGTACACACGTCACCCATGAGCATGAACGTCGCCGTCCCGTGTCCCCAGCACTCACCGATATTGGGACACTGGGCTTCCTGGCACACCGTGTTGAGCTTGAACGTCGAGACAATGGCCCTGGTCTGCGTATAGCCCGGGCCGGCGGGCATGCGGACCTTAATCCAGTCCGGGTGGCGACGCTTTACGGGACGGTGGCCAGACGTTCTGGCTTGAGAGCCGCTGTCGGCACGCTCGTGTTCCATACGATCTCCTGATAGCCAAATATCCGAGCAAAACTGCGGACCAGCGTTACTTGCACTGTATCGAGCGAGAGTTCTTCCTTCAATAATTCCTGCATGGACGTCATGCGCACGCCGGGCAGCCCGCAAGGGACAATAGCAGAGAAATACGACAGCTCAGTATTCACGTTCAGCCCAAAACCGTGAAACGTCACCCAGCGGCGAACGCCGATGCCGATTGAGGCGATCTTGTCAGTTCCTACCCACACGCCGGTGAGGCCGTCTCTCCGAGTGGCCGTCATGCCCCAGGCGGCAAGCGTGGCTATGACAACGTCTTCGAGCAGACGCAGATAGCGATGCACGTCTTTGCCGTGTTGTTTCAGGTCCAGAATGGGGTAGCCGACCAGCTGGCCCGGCCCGTGAAACGTCACCTCCCCGCCACGACCGACGCGATGAACCGGCGCCTGACCGGGGTCAAGCAGATATCTCTCGTCGCCGCCCCGGCCCAGGGTGAATACGGGCGGGTGTTCGAGCAGAACGAGGGAGTCCGGAATTTCAGCAGCGCTCCGTTGCTCGACCAAGGTCTGCTGCCAGGCCAGCGCGGCAGGGTAATCCACCAGGCCGGGGGTGATACACACAAGTTTCATGCGACCTGCTCGGGCCGGGCTGCCCTAAAAATTGATCCCCCGCCCTTCGGCGTCCAGCGCGGCTTCCATAATCGCTTCGGACAAGGTCGGGTGGGCATGGACCGTCTCGCTCAGTTCGGCCGTGGTCGCTTCCAGCGTTCGGGCGAGACCGACCTCGGCAATGAGATCCGTCGCGCCGCGCCCGACGATGTGACAACCGAGGATTTCACCATATTCTTTATCAACCACCAGCTTGACCAGACCTTCGTCATGGCCGGCAGCCAGCGCCTTTCCCAGCGCGCGGAACGGGAATCGCCCGACTTTGACTTCATAACCCTGCGCCTGGGCCTGTTCTTCGCTCAGCCCAAAGACCGCCACCTGGGGCTGACAATAGATACAGGCCGGGATACGGGACGCATCCAGCCCTTTCTCCCGTTCGCCCGCCATGTATTCGACCGCGGCCATCCCTTCTTCCGAGGCGGCATGGGCCAGCAGCGGTGGCCCGTTCACATCCCCGATCGCATAGACTGCGGTATTCGCGGTTTGCATCTGCTCGTTGACCTGCACATAGCCGCGCTCAATCCCGACGCCAGCCCCTTCCAGACCAAGCTCGGCACTAATCGGAGCCCGACCAACTGCCACCAGGACCTTATTGGCCGTGCGTTCCTTGAGGGTGCCGCTGCTGTCCAGGTTGACCTCAACCCGGCCCGGATATTTTTCCAGACTGTGAAACATGGTTTGGGTCAGGACCTCAATGCCCTTTTTCTTGAAGGCGCGCTCCAGTTCTTTGGCGATTTCGGCATCGACCCCGGGCAGGAGTTGCTTTTCCATTTCAACGACCGTCACCCGGCTGCCAAATGTGCTGTAGATATAGGCGAACTCCACCCCAATCGCCCCACCGCCGATAATGACGATGGATTCGGGGATGGTTTGCTCCGTCAGGGCCTCATAACTGGTCAGGACCTGTTTGCCATCGACCTCAAGGCCGGGCAGCGTCCGCTCGCGGGAACCGGTCGCAATCACAATACGCTCGGCTTCGACCTGCTGCGTCTCCTGACCCTCGATCACCACGCGATTATTGCCTGCAAGCCGGCCCGTTCCCTTGAGGAGCGGTACCTTGTTCTTTTTGAGCAGGTATTCCACCCCTTTGGCCAGGCGGCCGGCAACTTGGCGCGAACGCTTAATGACCTGGGGATAGTCAAAGGACAGCCCGCTCACCTTGATGCCGTAGTGCTCTCCGTGTTTGAGGTCCTCATACATCTCTGCCGAGGTCAGAATGGCTTTGGACGGAATACAGCCCCAGTTCAGGCACACTCCGCCGGGCTGGTCTTTCTCCACGACCGCGACGTTCAGGCCAAGCTGGGCGGCCCGAATCGCCGCCACATAGCCCCCGGGTCCTGCTCCAATGACTACCAAGTCGTAGCGTTCCATTGCTCTCCTTTACACCATTAAACCCACAGGGTTTTCAAGCAAATTCTTCAGTTCCTGGAGAAACTGCGCACCCGTCGCCCCATCTAACACGCGGTGATCGCACGACAGCGTTGCCATCATGGTCCGTGAAATGACTACCTGCCCCTCTCTGACCACAGGGCGCTCTTTAATGGCGCTCGTCGCCAGAATCGCGGCCTGGGGTGGATTGATCACCGCGGTAAAGTGCTCCACAGGATACATGCCCAAATTGGAAATGGTAAAGCTGCCGCCGGAAAGGTCCTGGGTCGTCGGCTTGCCCGTCCGCGCCCGTTCCACCAGCGCGTTGGCCTGAGCGGCGATGTCCAGCAGCGACAGCGCCTGACAGTCGTGCAGCACTGGCACAATCAAACCATCGTCAAGGGCTACGGCAATCCCGATATTGATCTCAGCCTTGAGTTCCCGCCCGTCACCGGTAAAAGACGCATTCAGTCGTGGATGCCGCCCCAACGCAACCGCGACCGCCTTGACCAATAAATGGGTGTAGGTCACATCGGCGCTCACCCGGTCGCTCAGCTTCAACGAGGTCCGCAGGCGCACCGCCTCGGACATATCAATCTCAGTGGTGATATAAAAATGTGGCGCCTCCCGCATACTGTCCGCCATACGTTTGGCAATCGTCGCCCGCATCCGAGAGAACGGCTCCACCCTGCCGGTTGGCGTGGTGGCTACTGACGGGGAGGCCGGCGGGGTCTTCAATTCAGCCGCCACCGGAATGGCCTCAGCGCCTTCAAGGTCCTGTTTGATGATGCGTCCGCCCGGTCCACTGCCCCGCACCTTGGCGAGCTCAATGCCGCGCTCCGCAGCGATTTTCCGGACAATGGGCGAGGCGAGAATCCGCTCGTTCTTTTTTCGGGCCGGCGGCTTCTTTGGTGCGGCTTCCCGGATTTTCCGCACCTTCTTGGCTGCCGGCTGGCCCGCTTTGGCATCCGCCCTCTTCCCAGCCAGTGGAGTCGAGGCAGATGAGCTTGCCGTTCGAGCCGGTGGCGTTGGAGCAACTCCAACTTCAGCCTCTTCTCCCAACAGAGCAATCACCCCTCCAACCGGAACAGACTCGCCCTCCTGGGCTCGAATCTCAGTCAGAAAGCCGTCGTCCAAGGCTTCCATTTCCATGTCGGCCTTATCGGTTTCCACCTCGGCAATAATATCGCCAACCTCAATCCGGTCCCCGACCTTTTTGAGCCACTTGAGGATCTTGCCCTCCTCCATGGTGTCGCTCATGCGCGGCATGATCACTTCAGTCGCCATACGCTCCTCCTGACCTTTCTCCTCTTTCCCCTAGTATAAGTATAGTATAGCCACCAAGCGGGGCGGGTTGAAAGTGAACCGGAGCCACTAGAGCAACCGAAATGAACGTCGATGCGCCGGGCACGGTCCGTAGGCGCGCAGGGCCTCACGATGGGCAGCCGTGCCGTAGCCTCGATGGCGGGCAAATCCGTACTGCGGATAGCGTTGGTCCAGTTCAAGCATGAGTCGGTCGCGATACGTTTTTGCAATAATCGAGGCCGCGGCAATGGAGTAGATATCCCGATCCCCCTTCTTGAAAGTGGACTGGGGTATCGGAGAGTCCGGCAGCAGACGGCCATCTATCAGCACGTGTTCGGGTTGAACCGGGAGGTGGTCGAGGGCCAAACGCATGGCTTTTAAGCCGGCCTGATAGATATTGATCCGATCAATCTCCCCGACCTCAACCAGCCCAATCCCAATGCCCGTTGCGATCTGACGGATTGCCACCTCAAGACGTTCCCGAGCTTTCTGCGTCAAGGTCTTGGAATCGCGCACGCCGGCGGGGAAAGACTCCGGCAGACGCGCATCCGACAGTCTGGGCGGAAGAACCACCGCCGCTGCCACCACCGGACCGGCGAGGGGTCCCATGCCGACCTCGTCTACGCCAGCAACAATGTGGATCCCGGCTCGCCATAGGTTCTGCTCAACAACTAGTTGCGGATACGTCAGGCGGGAAGCCACAGGGTTTTCTATTGTACTTCCGACGTTTCCGGGTCATTCTGCTTGCGCGCATAGACGGCAAACATGGGATCAGAGCCACCCGGATTGGGACTCCAGTCCTCAAAGGTCGCGGCCTCGTAGCCACCGGCCTGCTGGAAATAGGCGCTAACCAACTCGGCCCGACCCGTATCTCTCAACATCTGCCACAGGCGGATGGCTTTGGTGGGAAACATGCGGTTGGAGTAGAGCACCAGAAAGGGACAGCCGGGCTTCAATATCCGATGCACTTCAGCAAAAACCTGAACCGGCTGGATCATGTATTGAATCGAGACGGTCACGACTACCCCATCAAAGGAGGCGTCAGCAAAGGGAAGCTGCGGATCAACATTGATATTGTGGACAATGTATTCGTCCAGGTCCGGGTTATCCGCCATCTCCTCGGCGTTGAGCCCGAGGCCGATACATTTTTGCTTCACAAATCCTTTGGGCAGATGCGTGCGCCAACTGCTCATGAGGTCCAGGAGGACGCCGCCCGGCGCAAACGTCTGGGCCATGCATTGGCCGGCAGCAGCAATCGCGCCGGCGTCGATATGCACCAGTTTGCGCGGCAGCGTATAGAAGAGCGCATCGTCGTTCTCGTCGAGCCGCTCAAACATGTCCGGGGTCAAACGGTGGTCCATGGCGTGTCGGCAGGGCGGAGCCTTAGTGAAAAAACGCGGTTAAATGCGTCACGGTTTCTTCGGGTTTTTCAAACGGCGGCGCATGGCCGCAGTCGGCAATCATGGCAAGCTGTGAACCTGCAATCCCCTCGTGATAGGCCTGCCCGTGGGCGAGCGGGATCAAGCGGTCGGACTCGCCCCAGACAATCAGGGTCGGGACGGTCACCCGGTACAACCGGCTGCGCAGTTTTGGGTTGCAGAGATAGGGATTCCAACCCACCCGGGCCGTGGCTTCGCGGGCGCGCAGGGCGTTTTCCAGGACCTCTTGGGGTGGATCATCCGGGATAAAACCCCGGGCGAGTTCCGACTCCGGCGCATGGAAGACCAGACGGCGCGTTTCCTGTGGGTCTGCCGCAAAAATATCGGCCATGGGGGAGCCGGGCACGCGCAACCCGGCAGGGTTGATCAGGGCCAGCTTCTTGAGGCGGTTGCTGTAGCGCGTCGCGAGTTCGGCGGCCAGCCAGCCTCCGAGCGAGAGACCAGCCACATAGGGCTGGTCGAGCCCGATATGGTCCATCAAATCCGTATAGTGAAAGACCAGGTCTTCTATAGTGTCTATCTGCTCCAACCCCTCAGAGCGGCTAAAGCCCGGATGGCCGGGTACATACACGGTGTAATGTTGCGCGAGTTGTTCAAAAAAGGGCAGCCAAGCCACCTCTCCGCCCGCACTATGGAGGTACAGGAGGGGGTCTCCATCCCCGCCGCTGAGCATTTGGATATTCTTGCCACGGATATCAAGAAACTCTTCCCGGAAGGCCATGATCTCTCCTTGATGTCTGGTTGCGGTCTTCGTGGTCGATTCGACCCCCGTGTACCATACCCCTGGCGGTTTGCCTAGCGATTGTGAGCCGGGCGGATGACGGATAGGGCCTGGGGAATCGCTCGCAACGTCACCGGCAGGGAGCCCAGGCGCTCGCCGTCGGCGTAGATATCTCCTGGGGTCTCCGAACGGATAAGCATTTCTCTCCCACGCAAACTCTCGATGCCGGTCAGGTAGACGTGGGTGCCGTGAAAGACGCGCGGGAAGGCCCGCAGCAGGAGTTCCCACTTGCCCATCCCATGCGCTACACAGGCATCCAGGACACCGTCATCGACCCGAGCGCCGGGCACGAGCTGCATGCCCCGTCCCGAACTCCACGCGTTGCCGACCGCAATCAGCCAGCTATAGCAGCGCTGCTCATGACCGTCGCAACGAATCGTGAACGTCTGTGGCGCGGAAAGGAAGACGGACAGAACAGTCAACAGCGAATACACCGCATTAAAGCGAAAGCGGCCCATCCGGTTCGAGCGGCGGTTAATCTCTGCGGCCAGGCCGACCAGCGCCACCGAAAAGAAATACCGCCCATGTGCCTGCCCAACGTCAATACGGGGGACGGGCTGGGCATGCGCAATCAACTCACACGCCTCGGTCAGGCGCAGCGGAATACCCAGGCCGCGCGCAATATCGTTGCCGCGACCGGCCGGAATAATGCCCAGCGTCGCCGGCGTTCCAACCAGGCTGTTTGCGACCGCATGGACTAAGCCGTCGCCCCCTACGCCGACCACCAGCGGACAGCCGGCGGCCACTGCCTGACGGGCCAAGACACCGGGGTCGGTTGGCGAGTGGCTATACAGCACTTCATGCCGGCAGCCACGCCGTTGGAGTTCCAGGCTGGCCTGGCGAGCAATCCTCGCGCCCCGGCCTCCCCCCGAGGTCGGGTTGACAATAAGGCGGGCCGTGGGCATCGCTCGTCTTTACTCGTCCGCTCGCAGTCCACCGCGCTCAAGATGGGCTTGCAGAAAATTCCGGCTCCCATCCGCGGCCATGCTGGCCGAGGCCGAGAGTTCGAGGCACAGGGCGGTGGCCGCAACGATTTGGGCAAACCGGTACACCTTGCCCTCTCCCCAGCAGTCCATCAGTTGCAGATACGAGCGTGCGTGCGGCAGGCTCGTTCCTCCGCCGAGGGTGCCCACCTCCAGGCCGGCAAATCGAATGGAGAGGTGCAGGCCGGCACTGACCGGGCTGACCGTCACCTGCGCCATGCTGCTCGTACCGACCATGCCCAGGTCCTGGCCGGTGGCGGCAAAAATAGCCGCGATGGCTGAGGCCGGAGTAAAAGCAAAAGACTGCATGCCACTCGCGTGCGCGCCGTGGAGTCCGGCATGTTCCAGGGCGAGGATGTCCGTCGCCTCAACGCGCAGGACTCGCCGCAGAACCGCGTTGGGCAGGGTGAGTTCAGCATGGACGACCTTGCCGTGCCCCGGAAACTGAAAAAAGGCATGACTCGGTTTTTTATCGCCTCCCATATTGGCTTCGAGAAAGACGCGCAGCGGCCTGAGGCCGGACTCGGCTGTAAAGCGTTCGCTAATATAGGCATGGTTGAGCGCATAGGCGTTGCGCGTCATCATATTGGGCCCACAGGCGTCACCAGTTGTGAAACGGTATAAGACGTGACACATGGGGCCGACCACATGGGTCTGCACTTCGCGCAGCACCGCATGACGGCTGAGCAAATGATCCGAGAGCGAGGGCTGGGCCGAGTCCTTGAGCCAGGTGGCCATGTCCTCGGCATGGGCCGCGACCCAATCAGCCAGACTGAGCGCCTCTCGCGTAGAAGAAAACACAAAGCACGAGTCTCGGGTGATCCGGTCGGCCAGCACATAGGTGCGAACGCCCCCGGCCAGCGCTACGGCAGTCACTCCGCGTTGAATCGATGCCGAGAGTCCGCCTTCGGTATGGGCCAGCGGCACGAAAACCTGGTCTTCCTGGCGGTCGCGCTCGTGCAGTTGTCCCTGCCGGTCGAGTGCGTACTGGCCCCAGTTCAGCGTCAGCGGCCCGACGACCCCAACGGGCAGCGTCATCTGGCCGGTCAGACATTCCTGGAAGGGGGTCAGCGCATCGAGTTGGCCGTCTAACACGTGCTGGTATTCAGCCTCCCAGTGGGTCAGTGTCCGCAGGCGTTCCTGGCGTTCGGTAATCCATTGGGATGTATTGCCTCGCGGCCAACGGGGAAAACGCGCAGCGGCGGTATTTTTAGTCGGTGGGGACGGCCGACTCATTCTTCTGTCGGGCTTTCTGCTTCGGAGAGGTGAAGCCGCAGGGCCTTGTTCTCGATGTCCCGCTTTACCTTCCCGAACAAAGTCTGCCCATCAATGCCGATCAGCAGCGCCTCGGCTTTCAGGGCCTCATACATCGCCTCCATCAGCCGTAGGAGTTCGTCTCGCATCTTGAGAAAGACCGGACCGAACTGCGGTTCACGTTCCAACACCGCACGCAAATAGAGCTCGGCAAATGCCAGATGGCGGGCCTCGTCGCGTAAGATGCGATTCGCGATGGAGGCAAAGAGAGAGGTGGGGTGGGCCTTTGCCAGGATGCTGTAGAAATGGCGGGCCAGAATATCGCTGAGCAGGATCCCCCACAGCCATTCAATCCGATCGCGCGATTTGAACAGGCGCGCCTGATAGCGGAACATGTCTTTGAGCTGACGGACTTCGAGCGGACGCTGGTTCAGGGTGTTATAGAAGCGGGTCAAGGTCTCGAAATGGCGGGCTTCGTCCAAAAGAAAGGTGGAGAGATAGAGTTGGGCTTCGGTCTCATGGGCGGCGAAACACTGCGGGATGGTCGAGCTGGCCCCAATCATGGCCGTTTGCTCACCCAGATAGATCGGAGTCAGCACCATGGCCAAAGCGCGCTGTTCGTGACGGTCGAGCGACAAGGGCTGCGCCCAGTCAATCTCGGCCGCTGACCACTGCCCCTCAACGCCCTTCCGAAACAGGTCCATGAGCCTGGCGTTCTCAATGCGGGGGAATACCCGAATCACTTGCCCCAACCCCTCTCCATTACCGACAGTAAGGCAGCACCATAGCAACCCCTCCCCGAGTACTCAAGTAAACACCTGAGAAGTTGAGGGGTAAGGGATGAGGCTACAGCGGCTTGGCTACACACCCGGCAAACACCGCCTCAGCCGCGGCTTCTCCACTGCGCACACAGTCGGCCAGACCAACGCCGCGATAGGCGTTGCCGGCAAGCGCCAGACCCGGATGCTCGGCTGCTTGTTTTTCGATCTCATCAACGAGCTGAAGATGCCCGACGCGGTACTGCGGCATGGACTGCGGATAGCGGGCAATACGAGTCAGGAGGGGTTCGGCCTCAATCCCAAGCAACTGGCGCAGTTCGCTGCGGACCAGAGCGCGGATTTCAGCGTCATCCCGCTCAAACAGCTCGGCCTGAAGCGCTCCCCCCACAAAGGTACGGAACAGGGCATGATCGCGCGGCGCACGGCCGGCGTATTTCACGCTCGAAAAAGTCCCGGCAAGAACGGAACGCTGCTCCACCCGTGGCACCACAAAACCGAAGCCGTTGAGCGGATGGGGAATCTGGTCGCGCCGGTAGGCCATATTCACCGTGGCCGTGGAACTGTAGGGGATACCGGAAAGGCGCTGACTCAAGGCGCGGTCAAGCCCACGCACCAGACGCGCTGTGGCAAAGGCCGGCGTTGCCAGTACCAGACCGTCGGCGCGGAGGCTGGAGCCGTCGGCACAGTCCACCGTCCAGCGGGTTTCGTCCAGGTTTGCCGGTTGATAGCGGACGCTCGTGACCGGACACCGCTGACGCAGGGTTCCGATGGTGAGGTGTTCGGCCAGGGCGGAAACGAGGCGCTGCATACCGGTTTGCAGGGTCACAAACAAACTCCAGCGGGCACCGCTCGTGCCCGTGGTTGTCTGAGGGTTGCGGCGAGATGCTTGCCAGAGCGCATAAATCACACTCCGATGCTCACGCTCCATGTGCAGAAAACGCGGCATGGTCGCGGCCAGGCTGAGTTGGTCGGGGTCGGCCGTATAGATACCGCCAATGAGAGGTTGAGCAATACGTTCGAGCGCCTCTCGCCCGAGCCGTCTGCGGACAAACGAGCCAAGGCTTTCATCGTTTTGTTCCCTGGCTCGGGGCAGCACGAGATCGAGCGCCATACGCAGCTTTCCCGGCCAGGAAAAAATACGCGAGCGCACAAGGGGACCAAACTGGGTAGGGGCCAGTAACATGAACCCTTGCGGCAGGGGCTCTAGTTTCCCCCTGTGCACGACAAATGTAGAACGGTGCGCGTCGTTGGTCCCCAGGAGTTCCGACTCCAGCCCCAGACGACGACACAGAGCCAGAGCCCAGGGTTTTTCCGAAATAAAAGAATCCGGCCCGAGTTCAAGTAGAAAATCGTCTCTCTGTTCCGTTGCAATGACTCCACCAAATCGGTCGCTGGCCTCCAGCAGCGTAAATCGAATCGGCTGCTCTCGTTCTCGGCTCAATTCTTCGAGTCTGTAGGCCGCGGCCAGACCGGCCATACCACCACCGACAATAACGATATGAGGCGCTCTGGGATTGCTCTCTGGAGAAAGAGACATACGGCAGTTTCGTAGCGGGTTATGCGATGCTCACCCGGTCTATTGATTCAGGGTCGCTCGGACCATCTCAGCAATCATCTGAATAAAGCCGGGATGCGCGTTGACCGTCCGGGCACGGACCATATTCAGGCCGCTCCGTTCGGCAATCTTCTTCGCCTCTGTATCCAGATCGTACAGGACCTCGATGTGGTCGCACACAAAGCCAATGGGCACGACGACGGCATCGCGCGCCCCCTGAGCGGCAAGCGCCTGGAGCGCCTCGCCGATATCCGGCTCCAGCCACGGTACCTGGGGCGGGCCGCTGCGACTCTGATAGGCGACCGACCAGTTTTTATGCGCAAGACGCTCCACAACCAGACGCGCGCCCGCTTCGACCTGTCGGACATATTCCCGGCTGCTCGGCATGGCGGTCGGCACACTATGGGCGGTAAAAACCAGAGGAGCCGCCTCACGGCGGGCCGCTGGAAGAGACGAGAACGCTTGTTTCGTCAGATCGGCCACCGCCTGGATGAACAAAGGATGATTATGCCAACCAGCGCTGAAGCTCACCTGGGGCGCAAGCGACCCCACCCTTGCTCTGGCCTCTTCCACGTTCGTTTGATAGCGCTCCCAGCCGGCTTCGCTCTGCTGGGCGGAGAGAATGAAGCCAACCGCGTTTTTTACTCCGTCCTGCCCCATCTGTTTCAGGGTCTCGGCGATATAGGGATGCCAGTTCCGCATGCCGACATATACCGGCAGCGGCTGACCTTCTTGGGCCAGATAGCGTCGGACTGCCTCCGCTTGACGAAGGGTCATCTCGTTCAAAGGCGAACGACCGTCAAACAGCTCGTAGTGGCGGACAACTTCTTGCAGCCGGGCCGGCGGTACGGGCCGACCGCGCAGGACATTCGCCAAAAAGGGCCGCACGTCGTCCATCTTTTCCGGCCCGCCAAAGGCAATCAAAAGAACGGCGTCGTATTGCATAGGGAGTAGGCTGTGATTTGCATTTTCGGACAGCGTGACGTATCAGCTTGTCCGACTCGAAAACTCGTGCACCATATCGACCAGCGCAATCACATTATCAACCGGAGTTTGCGGTAAAATACCGTGGCCCAGGTTGAAAATATGTCCGCTCCTCCCCCTGGCCTGACCCAGAATACATTGCACCTGCTGACGTAAGGTATCGAGCGGAGCGAAAAGGGCTAAGGGGTCAAGATTGCCCTGCACGGCTCGGTCCTCACCGACCCGCCGCCAGGCCACATCAAGATCGATGCGCCAGTCCACGCCAATCACATCCCCGCCGGCTTCGGCCAGCAGTTCCAGCAGACCGGCCGTTCCCGTGCCGAAATGAATGATGGGGACACCCAGTGTCAGCCCTTGGATGAGCGCCTGCATATGGGGCAACAAAAAGGTCCGGTAGTCCTGGGGAGCCAGACAGCCGACCCAGGAATCAAAGAGCTGAATGGCCTGCGCCCCGGCTGCAATCTGAGCGTTCACATAGGCGGTGATCGTCCGCACCAAATGCGCCATCAGCGCCTCCCAGGCCCCGGAGTCCTGATACATGAGGCGCTTGGTTTCCAGATACTGACGTGACGCTCCGCCCTCAATCACATACGACGCCAGGGTAAAAGGCGCGCCGGAGAAACCGATCAGGGGGATATGACCGGGTAAGCTATTGCGAAGCTTGCGGACGGTTTCAAACACAAAGGGGACGGATTCTTGGGGCGACACCTCATGCAGAACGTCGATATCTTGTCCCGAACGTACCGGTCGGTGAATAACCGGTCCCTCGCCGGCGGAGAATTCCAGTCCAACGCCCATGGGCTCAACAATGAGCAGGATATCCGAAAAGAGAATGGCCGCATCCACGCCGAGGCGCTCAACCGCTTCCAGCGTCACTTGCGCGGCCAGGTCGGGGGTCTTGCATAATTCAAGAAAAGGGACCCGCTCGCGTAAGGCCCGGTACTCGGCCATATAGCGTCCGGCCTGCCGCATGAGCCAGACCGGGGTATACGGGGTCGGCTCCCCCCGACAGGCACGTAGAAAAACCGGAGCCTCCATGACTCGCTAAATTACCACACGGAACGGACAGCAGCAGCCCCACTCCTCTTGCTGTCCGTTCCGGGCTTCGGATACAAAACAGGAATAAAAGGAGTACACGTATGACAGACACAGGCACCCATCATGTGGCAACGGTCAACGGCTTTCGGATGCACTATGTGATTGCCGGATCAGGCTACCCCCTGGTTTTTGTTCACGGCTGGCCGCAGAGCAGCTATGAGTGGCACAAGATCATCGGTCCGTTGTCGGAGCAGTTCACGGTCATCACACCCGACTTGCGAGGCTTGGGAGATTCCGAGCGCCCGCTGAGCGGCTATGACAAACGCACCCTGGCCTCGGATGTATATGAACTCGTTACATCACTCGGCTTTGAGAAAATCGGCCTGACCGGCCATGACTGGGGTGGCGCGGTCACCTACTATCTGGCTTACGATCACCCGGAAATGGTCGAGCGACTGATGATCCTGGATATGATTCCGGGTCTGGGTCGCAAGGGCGAAAAGATGGATATCGCGGTGGCCCAGCGGCTGTGGCACGTCTTCTTTCACGCCGGTATGCCCGACCTGGCCGAAAAGCTGGTCAGCAATAATGTCGAGACCTATTTACGGCATTTCTACAATTCGACCGTGTACAATTACAGCCCAAAGGTGTTCACAGACGAGGATGTGGCTGAATACGTCCGGGTCTATTCCGCACCGGGGGCGCTGCGCGCCGGGTTCCAGTATTACCGCACGGGCATCAATGAAGATCTGGAGAACCTGAGTGCATGTACGGAAAAACTCAAGATGCCGGTCCGCGCCTGGGGCGGCCAATTTTTGGGAAATATTGTCCCGATTTGGCAAGGCGTGGCGGACAACGTCGAGGGCGGGCAGGTCGAAGAGTGCGGACACTTTATTGCGGAAGAAAAGCCGGATTTCGTGATTGCCCAGGCCCGGGAGTTTTTTGGTCCTTTACAAGAATAGACATCGAGTGAACGTCTGCTCCTTCGGTCGTTGGAACAGCACTTGACTTCGCCTATAATCCGGGTGGTAGAGGTGGATGTATGAAGAAAGCGGCGGTGGCGGAACAAATCCTGACCACAGACCTCGGGGCTGAAGCGGAAGCGCGCTATCTGAACTACGCTCTGAGCGTGATTACCTCGCGGGCCCTCCCCGACATCCGCGACGGCCTCAAGCCGGTCCAGCGCCGGCTGCTGTACGCCATGCACCAAAACCTGCGGCTCGGAGGCGATGCCCGGCCGCGCAAATCCGCTGCGGTGGTGGGCGAGGTCCTGGGTAAATACCATCCGCACGGAGACCAGGCCGCCTATGAGGCCATGGTGCGTTTGGCCCAGCCGTTCTCGCTCCGCTACCCGCTGGTGCAGGGAGAAGGCAATTTCGGCTCGCTCGATGGCGATAGCGCGGCGGCCATGCGCTACACCGAAGCCAAGCTCGCCCCCTTATCCGCAGAGCTGTTCCGTGACCTGCGCGGCGCAACCATACCCTACCGTCCCAACTACGACGCCACCCTGGACGAGCCGGTCGTCCTGCCCTCGGCTCTCCCTCAACTGCTGCTTAACGGCGCCAGCGGCATTGCGGTTGGCATGGCGACCAGCATTCCGCCCCATAATTTTACGGAAGTCATCAAGGCCCTGCTGGCCCTGATCGATGACCCGACACTGACCAGCGCGGGACTGCTCAAACACATCAAGGGGCCGGATTTTCCAACCGGAGGGGAAATCCTGACCAGCAAGCGCGAGCTGCGCGAGATGTATGAAAAGGGCCAGGGGACGGTCAAACTGCGCGGAGAGTGGAAGGTCGAGAGCCTGCCGCGCGGCAAGCGTCAGGTCGTCATTACCTCCCTGCCGTATACCGTCAACAAGGCCCAACTGGTGGAAAAAATCGCCGAGTTCGTCAGCAGCCGAAAAATCCCGCAGGTCGTCGATGTCCGGGACGAATCGACCGACGATATTCGTATTGTCCTTGAGCTCAAAGGCAACACCTCGGACGAGTTGGCCATGGCGTATCTCTGTCGGCATACGCCGCTGCAGACCTCCTTTTCGATCAATCTGACCTGTCTGGTGCCAACCGGCAACCCGGAAGTCGGCCAGCCCCTGCGCGCCACCCTGTCCGACCTGTGCCGACACTTTCTGGACTTCCGTTTT
The DNA here is from genome assembly GCA_965232605.1 of uncultured Binatia bacterium (SeqCode). Taxonomy (GTDB): domain Bacteria; phylum Desulfobacterota; class Binatia; order Bin18; family Bin18; genus Bin18. Next base: position 324,414 of record CBDDQA010000003.1, read on the forward strand.
GCGGTGGTCACCAAACGCTTTGAGCATGAGTTGGACGAGTTGGAAACCCGTCTGCATATTCTTGCCGGTCTGGCCCTCATTGCCGACCAGCTCGACACCGTCATCCGCCTCATCCGGCGTGCAGCCTCCCGCAAGGACGCGCGGGAGAAACTCCAGCAGAGTTTTCAGTTGACCGAGGTCCAGGCCGACGCCATCCTCGATATTCGCCTCTACCAACTCGCCCGCCTGGAAGTCGAAAAAATTCAGACCGAACGCCGGGAGAAAGAAGCCCGTGCGCAGGAGTTACGCCGGCTGTTGAGCAGCAAGGGCCAGCGCTGGGCGGTCATCCGGGGCGAACTGGCAGCCCTGGGCAAACAGTATGGCGACCGACGCCGGACGGCCCTCCGCTCGGGCGAACAGCTCAATTACGATCCCGACGCCTATATTGTGCATGAGGAAGCCACGGTCGTCCTCAGCCGGGATGGCTGGATTAAGCGTGTCAGAGAACTCAAGGACCCGACCAGCACCCGTCTCCGGGAGGGTGACACTCTCAGAGCCGTTCTTCAGGGGACGACTCGTGATCGTCTGGCCGTTTTCACCAACCGCGGCATGCTCTACGTCATCCGCATTAACACTGTGCCGGCAACCACCGGCTATGGAGAGCCCATCCAGACCCTGTTCAATTTTCAGGATGGTGAACAGGTTGTAACGACCCGCCTTATCCCGGATCGCCCGCCGGAAAGCCCGACCCGGCAGAACGGGGCGGAAGCGGCCAAGTCGAGCCAGGATGATCTGTTTGCGCTCAGCGCCTCCCCTCAGGCCGCGGTCGAGCGGGGGCCGGCCTTGCTTCTGGCGACAGCCAAGGGCCTGGGCTTTCGTTTTGAACCCAATGTCGAAGAAACCACCCGCAACGGCAGAAAGATCGCTCGCCTGGCCGTCGATGATGAAGTCGTGACCGTCCGGCCGGCGAGCAGTGGCCGGACGGTGTGCGCCACTGCGGCCGGATATCTCTTGGCTTTTCCCACCGAGGATATTACCGAGTTATCAGGAGCCGGACGCGGGGTGATGCTCATGCGCCTGGATACGGACGACCGTCTGGTTGGGGCGGTCACGAGCAAACCGGGCGCGGGTGTGACGGTTATCAACAAGGACGGAAAAGAGCGGAAAATTCCACTGCGGGATATTCCCTTGGGCAAACGGGCCGGAAAGGGCCGACGAGTGGTCAAACGCTCGACGCTGGTGGGAGTGCAGCAAAATGGCACTCAGAGCGGCTCGAATGGTGGAGTGGAGGGGGCTGGGGTGTAATATGGCAGCGCAAAAGCAAGCCTACACGGCAAAAGATATTACTGTTCTTGAGGGCCTTGATCCGGTTCGCAAACGACCCGGCATGTATATCGGTGGGGTTGATACGACGGGGCTGCACCACCTCGTCTGGGAACTGCTCGATAATGCGGTGGACGAAGCCATGAACGGCCATGCCAGTCGGATTGAGGTGACGCTGCATAAGGACGGCTCAACCGTCACCGTGGCCGATAACGGGCGCGGGATTCCGGTAGACCTCCATCAGCAGTTCAAGAAGCCGGCCCTGGAGCTGATTCTGACCACCCTGCATGCTGGCGGGAAATTTGGCGATCAGAATTACGCCCATTCCGGAGGGCTGCACGGCGTGGGGGCTTCCGTCGTCAACGCCCTAGCTGACCGTATGGTTGTCCGTATCCGTCGAGATGGGGTGGAATGGGAACAACGCTTTCGGCGCGGCAAGGCCACCTCACCACTCAAACGGATAAGCGCAGCGCGCGGCCACGGCAGCAGCCTGACCTTTCACCCCGACCCCGATATTTTTCCGTCCATTACCTTCACATCCGAGCGGATTGCCGAAAGATTGGAATCCAAAGCCTATCTACACAAAGGGCTGATGCTCGTCTTTCGGAACGAGACAAACGGGCAAACCCAGCAGTTTGTGTATCAAGACGGCCTCAAAGCCTATCTCCGCAAGCTGATCGCCGATAGCGACAAAAAGGCGGTGATTCAGGACATCTTTCACATTGAACGTGCGGCTTCGCCCCCGCTGGAATGCGTGTTGACCTGGACGGAATCACCGGAAGAGCGCATCCACTCGTTTGTGAACGGTATTCCCACGCCCTTCGGCGGCACGCATGAAGCTGGCTTAAAAACCGCTATTGTCAAGGCCGTCCGCAATTACATCAACGTCAACAATCTGACGCCCAAAGGAATATCGATCACGGCTGACGACACGCGCGAAGGGCTGGTCGCCATCCTCAGCCTGTATCTCAAACACCCGCAGTTTCAGGGCCAGACCAAAGAAAAACTCGGCAACCCGGAAGCAACGGCGCAAATTGACGGCCTGGTCCGGACCGCCCTGGAGAATTTTCTGCTCCAGAACCGCTCCCAGGCGGAAACGATTGTCCAGCGGGTGATATTGGCGGCCCGGGCGCGTTCGGCCTCACGCGCGGCCCTGGAAACCGTGCGGAGCAAGGGGTCGGTCTCCCATCGTCTGAACCTGCCCGGCAAGCTGGCCGACTGTTCCTCAACCAGCCCGGCAAAGAGCGAACTGTTCATTGTTGAGGGAGATTCCGCCGGCGGCTCAGCCAAGCAGGGCCGAGACCGCAGCTTCCAGGCTATTCTGCCGCTGCGCGGCAAGGTGTTGAATACGGAACAGGCCTCGCTCAATAAAATCCTGACCAATAAAGAGTTAAACGACATTGTGTCGGCCTTGGGCTGTGGCGTGGGCAAGGCGTTTGACCTGTCCAGGCTCCGCTACCACAAAGTCTGCCTGTTGATGGACGCCGATTCGGACGGCAACCATATCTGTACGCTCCTGCTGACCTTTTTCTACCGTCACCTGATTGAGCTGATTCGCGCCGGCTGTGTCTATATTGCCAAGCCGCCGCTGTACAAAATCGAGATCGGCAGAGAAGTCCTGTGGGCGGACGATGACGCGGCCAAGGAGCGCCTGCTGGCCCAGCAGAACGGTCATGCCGGCACGGCCCAAGTCCAGCGTTTTAAGGGCCTGGGTGAGATGAATCCGCACACCCTCAAGGAAACGACCCTCGACCCGCGCACGCGCACCCTGCTCCAGGTCTCTATTCAGGATGCCGAGCGCACCGAAAAGGCCATTCAAACCCTGATGGGCAAAGATGTCCAGCCGCGCTTCAGCTTTATCATGGAGCGGGCGCCTCGGGTCGAAGACGTAGACGTGTAATGCCGAAGCGTCACCCCAGCCTGGTCCCGCTCTCTCGCGAGCATCATCACGGCCTCCTGCTCGCGTTCCGCATCAAGCATGGGCTACCGAAAACGCGCCAGCCCCACGACAGTCCACAAGAGCAGGCGACAGATACCGTGCAATTCTTTCGGAAAAGTCTCACACTCCATTTTGCCGCGGAGGCTGACATTCTCTTTCCGGCCATTCGAGCCATGCAGCCTCAGGCATCTACTCTGCTCGACCAGCTCATTGAGGAACATGCGGCCATGCGGGAGTTAGTGAAGCAACTTGACCAGCAGCCTCCTGCCGGGCCGCAGTTGCCGGAATTGCTGTCCTCATTCGGGACACTCTTAGAGCGGCATATCCGGCGTGAAGAACGTGAGCTCTTTCCGATGTACGAGACGCATATTTCCGAAGCCGAGGCAATGCGCATAGAAAAAGCCATTTCCCAGGTTATCGGTGACGGTCTTGCTTGACAGTCGGAGTCACAACCGGATAGGGGAAGCAGGAGAAGGTGCGGGCGAATCTCATGAATACGAGGAGGGCAGAGTATGGAGTTCTTACACACCATGATCCGGGTCAACGACCTGGACGAGTCACTCAAATTCTACTGCGACGGGCTGGGAATGAAGCTGCTGCGCAAACAGGACTATCCAGGCGGTGAGTTTACCCTGGCCTTTGTGGGCTACGGTGACGAAAAGAACAACACCGTCGTCGAACTGACGCATAACTGGGGCACCTCGAGCTACGACCAGGGGAACGCCTTTGGGCATTTGGCTATTGGCGTGGATGATATCTATCAGACCTGCGATGAGCTCAAAGGAAAAGGAATAAACGTGGTTCGTGAGCCCGGCCCGATGGCGCACGGCGGCGCGGTTATCGCCTTTATTGAAGACCCCAATGGCTACAAGGTCGAACTGATCGATCTCAAAGGCGCCCGCGGATAGAAGATCACGAAAAGGAGTTCCCAGTGCTACAACCCGCAAAAGACTCAATTGACGTTGGGATTTTTGTCAAAGACATCAGCACCATGCTCGATTTTTATCAGGGTACGCTCGGCCTGGAAAAGACCGAGGAAGTGCCGACCGCCTTTGGTACCATCCATCGCTTCCGGCATGGCACGAGCGACATCAAGCTCATGGACCCCAAAGAAGTCCCGCCGGCCGCACCAAACGGTTTTGGCAAACGCTTGGGCATTGGCTATCTCACCTTTGTGATCACAGACCTGAGCGGGCTGTGTGCGGCCCTCAAGGAAAAAGGCGCGGAGTTCACCATCCCGGAAACCGAAATCCGCCCCGGCACCCGAATCGCCATGATCAAAGACCCCGAGGGCAATATCCTGGAGTTTGTCGAGCGCGGCTAAGGGAGGGGCAACCCCCTGTGGTTGCCCTCTTCGGTTCCTGAGACGAACTTACGCGCTCTTCCGCCGTCTCCCCCCAGGACTGAAGTGCCGGATGGCGCCACTGGCAATGCGCGCCCCGCGCGAGGCCGCCGGCTTGGCAAACCGGCGGAGGGTGAAATGTGTGGGTTCAAAACCCTTAATCATCTTGCGGGGAATCTCCTTGCCCAACAGGCTTTCAATGGCGCGCACGGCTTCGACCTCGTCGGACGAGGCAAACGTGAGCGCTTCTCCGGTCGCCATGGCCCGGGCAGTCCGGCCGATACGGTGGACGTAATCCTCCGGCCGATTGGGAACGTCAAAATTCACCACATGGGAAATACCCTCAACGTCAAGGCCACGCGCGGCAACATCGGTTGCGACTAGGACATCAACCTTGCCGCTCTTGAAGTTATTGAGCACCTGGGTGCGAACGCGCTGGGTCTTATCGCCATGCAGGGCGGCGACCCGGCGATGCGTCTGCGCCAGACGTTTGGACAGCCGTTCCGCCCGGACCTTGGTCCGCGTAAAGATCAGCACGTGTTTGAGGCTACCATGCTGGAGGAGGTAATGCAGCAGATCGTTTTTGCGTTCGGCTTCCACCAAATAGAGCACGTGACGTAGCGTCGCGACCGGCGTGGCGCGACGCCCGACATCAATCACCTCGGGTTCTCTCAAAGTGTCCTGCGCGAGACGTTCAATCTCCCGTGGCATGGTTGCGGAAAACAGAAGGGTCTGGCGCACTGTGGGCAAGGCGGCCAGAATACGCCGGACATCAGGCAGGAAGCCCATGTCCAGCATCCGGTCGGCCTCGTCCAGGACGAGCACCTCAACGTCGGCGAGGCGGACATTACCGCGATTGAGGTGATCGAGCAGGCGGCCCGGAGTAGCGACCAACAGATCCACTCCACGCTGGAGCCGGTCGGCTTGGGGACCGAGCCCGACGCCACCGTAGACCACGGTTGAGCGGACCGGCACGTATTTCCCGTAGGTGCGGGCGCTTTCTCCTATTTGGACGGCGAGTTCGCGCGTTGGGGTCAGGACTAAAGCCCGGACGGTTTTCGACGTCGCCGGGGCGAAACGTTGCAGGATGGGCAGAATAAATCCGGCGGTCTTGCCCGTCCCGGTCTGGGCACAGGCGAGCATGTCTTTGCCGCTGAGGGCAACCGGAATGGCTTGGGCCTGCACGGGGGTTGGGGTTTCGTATTGCGCGTCTTCCAGGGCGCGTAAGAGTTCGGGTATCAGCCCAAGCTCGGAAAACTCAGAACAATCGGCACGATCGTTCCCTTTACTCTCTGTTGTCAAAGGACCATCTCTTTCTCCGTGCTACCCAGATGCACGGGTGGGTAGGGGCGCGCGCAAAACAGCGGCACACCGTATTATTCTGTAGAACCTGGGAAACGTGGAATTCGGGTCTGGGCAACCCGAGACCCGCTTCTGAGCGGGATTTCTTACAAGGGGAAAGAGACCTGCTCGCGGTTCGTTCTCGTACTATACGTCTTCAGTATACCTGACAAAGAGTGAGAATACTAGTCGGAGCTTCTTTCTCGCCCCGGGCCATTCGACTCCTACGCGAGTTCGGTTTTGCGTTTCGTCAGGATGATGGCCGATCCCAGCGAGACACCAACCGCAACAACGGAGTAAAGGAGGTAGAAGAGACCCAACTCGGTCTCCTGATCATCGCTGTACATAAAGAGCAGCAGGTTCAAAATGACATATAGCGCATACGCATGCGCCATGCCCACCACGAACCGTTTCATATGCCAGATGCCGTAGGCATAGACGAGCAAATAGAGACCGGCCAAGATGCCGGCTATCGTGTTCGGCATCCCAGACAACCGCGAACCAAAAAGCACAAAGCCGGTCGCTTCATTCAGTTGGAGGGGTTTCAGTAAATTCGACACCGCCAGGACAGCAAACAGGACGGCAAAGACCGTGAGTACGCTGCCACGTTCAGCTTGAGCCATGGGGCCTCCTTGTAATCTGAGGCTCAACGTTACAATACTTCCCGCAACCCGAGCAAGCGCGCCGGATAGGTAGCAATACCCGGAGAGTTCCGATACCAGAACCGGAGTCGAAAATGTTCTGACATCTAAGAGGAGAGAGTGATGACGATACGGTTACGACAGATATGTTTCGTTGCGGACAAGCTTGCTCCGGTGGTCGAGGACCTGAAATCCATCTTTGGCCTGGAGGTGTGTTTTGTTGATGAAGGCGTAGGGGTTTTCGACCTGGAGAACTCGCTGTTTCCGGTCGGCTCAGACTTTTTTGAAGTGGTCGCACCAACAAAAGACAACACTGCGGCCGGCCGCTTTCTCCGGCGTCGTAACGGCGATGGCGGCTATATGGTCATCTGCCAGTGCGACAGCCCTGAAACGCAACAGGCCCGCAGGTCCCGGGCGCAGGAACTCGGCGTGCGTATTGCCTGGGAGCAGGATATTCACGGCTTTCAGTGCATGCAGCTTCACCCTGGCGACACAGGGGGTGCCTTCTTTGAACTCGACTGGGACCCGAAGAACGAGCCCGAGGGGCATTGGGAGCCTGCCGGTGGGGATGGTTGGGATACCGCCCGACGAACTGAGGTGGTCAGCGGCTACTCAGCCGTTGAATTACAGTCCCACGACCCACAATCCATGGCTCAGAGATGGGCAGACATTGCCGGTATGCCACTCCGACAGGACGATCAAGGCCGCCTGAGCTTTCCGCTGGAGAATGCCGGCGTACGGTTCGTTGAGGCCACGGATGGGCGCGGAGACGGTTTGGGTGGAGTTGATCTCGTTGTTGCCGACGTCCAGGGGCTGCTGACACGGGCAGAGCAACGCGGCTGCCGGGTGTCGGACGATCGGGTTGATGTCTGTGGCGTCCGTTTTTATCTCAAAGACGCGTAGGCCGCTCCCTGCCCTAGTTGCCGTACTTCTGATCAATAAAATCCCGGATGACTTCCGGCGGGGCCCCTGCTTCAAATAACGTCAGCGCATCCTGCGCTTCGTGTAAACAGTGCGGTCAGCCGGCGGCGTGATCATCGACAAAGCAATCCAGGAGATTGCCGTGGCCCATGGACCGATCACAGCCACAGTAGCAGTGCAGCCCGGCCAACACGTCCGGGATGGTTTGGGCAATGATGTAACCGTCTCTGACTGCTCCGCTGAACAGGTCGGGCGATAAGGTAGCCGGCAGACTGGCATGGCTTGAGAGCGCTCCTGCTGATTGCTGCTTTTCTGACCCTGCTGTCGTTTCAGGAGCCGGACTCATCTCGGCCAGGACGACGTGCTCCGGTGTCATGAGCACCGCACCAAACCCCAGGATGAGCATGAGAGCGACGAGTATACGGATGATCATGCGAGTGCGTTCCTCTCAGTCTAAGAACCGATACTCAGGCTACCATACATCACTATTCGGCCCAACGACACGGGAGAGGGATCAGGCGGGTACGGCTTCACCAGCCGAATGGTTCTCACGCCGGAAGAGCGGATGCTGGCTCCGGTATGCCAAAAACTGGCCGACCAGATCGTAATACTGCTGCCGGCTACTGAGTTCCTTCATGGCTAAACGCAGGGGCCGACAGGGCCCAAAAGACTTTGCATACCAGTCGATGGTCTTCCTGAATTGGGTACAGGCCAGCTTCTCCCCACGCTGCCGTACCGCGCGTTCAAAATGCCGTGTCATAAAGGCAACGCGCGTCCCTAATGAGGGCGCGGGCGGAGCGGGCTGCCCCAGCAGGCCGGCCTGAATATGATGGAAGACCCAGGGGTTGGCCAGCGCGCCGCGACCGACCACGAGGCCCGCACAGCCCGTTTCTTCGAGCATACGTTTCGCCGTCGCCGGGTCGCACACATCGCCGTTTCCGAAAACGGGCATGGCCCGGACGGATTCCACGACTGCGCGAATACCACCCAGGTTGACCGAGCCGCTGAAGGCTTCGGCTCGCGTGCGGCCGTGAATGGTCAGGGCGGCAACGCCGACCTCTTCAAGAATGGGTGCCAGCACGGGCGCATCGAGTTGCGTCCGGTCCCAGCCCAGACGCGTCTTCACGGTGACCGGAATGTTGACCGCTCGGGTCACCGTGCGGACGAACGCGCCGGTTTTTCTCGGGTCTTTCAACATGGCCGCACCGGCCCCAATTTTGACGACCTTTTCAACCGGGCAGCCCATGTTGATATCAATGGCATCCGCCCCCTGCTCCTCAAGCCAGATCGCCGCATCGCGGACTTCTTCGGCCACCGGGCCAAAGAGCTGGACGCTCAGCGGGCGGTCTTCCGGGCGCGTTTCGATCAGTTCAAAGGCCCGACGATTTTTTTCGAGCAATGACCGGGCGTGGACCAATTCGGTGGTCGCCAGACCGAAGCCGCCCACTTCGCGCATACACCACCGAAACGGGAGGGTCGTGTAACCCGCAAGCGGAGCCAGGAACAAATTCGTTGAGAGGGCTAATTCGCCGAGTTGCACGAGTTAAGACTCCGCAATAAAGACATCCGGCGAAATAGCCGCTGCCGGGAAATTCGTCAAGACTCGTCGGTCCGCCGTCACCAAGGGACACTGTAAGTCTTGTGCCAATACGACAAATTCACAGTCATAAGCCGAGCAGCGAGAAGACATGACGGCATCGAGCACGCGCTGCGATGCCACTTCATATTCTCTTCCCTGCAAGAGAGATTCTGCTTGCTGCATAATGGCCTGAGCGTCATCAAGTGAGAAGACCTGTTGGCGCAGGTAGAATGCCAACACATTACGAAATTCTGAACGCCAGAGAAGCGGGGCAGCCCATTCAGCATCTTTCCGCAGTACCCGTTGGGCCTGGGTCGTTCGTTCTCCTTCTATATGGAGATAAGCAATCAGATTGGTGTCGACTACAATCACGGACGGCCGTCACTTTTTGCCCGAGCCAGCAGCTTATCCGTCAAGGGAAGCCCCGTCGTTTTTCTTCGAATAGTTCGAGCCCGTGCGAGCACTCGCTCAACGTCGATAGATGGGAGCTGTAACGCTCGCTCTAAACAATCAATAGCCTGATTATTCATACTTCGACGCTCGTCGGTCGCACGCCGCTTCAGTCTTGAGTACAACGCCTCAGGGATGTTTTTAATAGTCAACGTGGGCATCTTTATCTGCTCTCCCGGAAAGATTCAAAATGGAACCATATTGCAACCATAATCGGATCGAGCGCTGAAGACAACCATGAGAGAAAGGGACGGGTCTCGGCACTCCACCCTCAGCGCCGGTCAAACTGGCGTTCGAGCTGACGCACCGCATAGCGGACCATGGTTGGTCGGCCATGCGGACAGGTAAACGGCGAGGTACACTCCAGCAGAGTTTTCACCAGGGCACGCATGGCCTCCTCGGTCAGCGTTTGGCCGGCTTTAATTGACTTTACCTTACAGGCGATACGCGCCGCCAGGTCCTCCTGTTTGGCCTCAATGGAATTAGCCGAATGCCCCTCGGCCCGCGCTTCGGCCAGTTCGCTCAACAGCGCCGGCGTGTCGGCCGGTCGAAAATACGCCGGCGTCGCCTGCACCTGAAACGTGTTCCCCCCAAACGGCTGAATGTCAAAGCCGACCCGGGCGAGGTAGTCGTGCAGTTCTTCCAGGGCACTGCATGCGGCCGGCGACAACTCGAAAGTCACGGGTATCAGTAATGGCTGCGTCGCACCGTGTTTGTGTTGCAGGCTGTCGAGCACCTGCTCGTACATGATACGCTCATGCGCCGCGTGCTGATCCACAATCCAGAGTTCGCCTGTCACTTCAACCAGAACAAACAACTCATGGCTCTGGCCAATCACGCGGAATTCGACTCCGTCCGGTCGTTGCCACAAGGTCGTTTGTGAGGGGGTCGGACTCAGCGCATCGGCCTCCGACTCCTGGACCAGCGGCTTGTCCAGCAGGCGTAAGCCGGGCTCAGACCGGGCTCCATACGCCTCGGCGGTCTTGCGGCGTCTCTGGGGTCTGGGGTAGTCGGCCGGGTCGGGTATCGGAACAGAGCTGTCCAAGGCCCGACTCTCGGTGCGTGGCCGACCTGCGGTTCGGCTGTCAGCCCGTTGATTACCGCCTGGCAGATCAGAGGCCGGAAGCTCGATTGTTTTGAACAGATTGGCCCGATCAAGCGTCTTTCTGACGGACTGAACGACCATCTGGAGAAGCTCGCGTTCCGCTTGAAATTTCACTTCGCGCTTGGTGGGATGGACGTTGACGTCAACCTGGTCGGTCGGGACCGTCAGAAAGAGGATGCCCAAGGGAAAACGGCCCGCGGGCAGGAGTTCCCCGTAGCCGCGACTCAAGGCAAAGGAGACCGGCTGGCTTTTCATCGGCCGCCCATTCACGAAAAAGTATTGTCCGGTCCGGGTATTGCGGCTGCGACTGGGCGGACTGATGAGACCGGTCACTCCAACGCCCTCCTCGGCCAGGGTTGCTTCCGCACTCGGGAGCGCCAGGAATTCCTGGGCCCATTCCTTGCCTATAACCGCACGCGCCCGCAGGGCCAGCTCCTCTTGAGGAGGCGCATGAAACACCTCGCGTCCGTCTGACTGAAAACGAAAGTGGATGGACGGACGCGAGAGCGCCAGCGCGATCAAGACCTCATGCACCTGATGACTTTCGGCGGTCGGAGATTTGAGGAAGGCCCGCCGCGGTGGGGTATTAAAAAACAGATGGCGCGCGGTCACCGTCGTGCCCTGCGGACAACCGGCGGGGCTTGTCTCTATGGGCGCACTGCCGCCCGCCCGGACGCGCACCCCTTCGATGGCCTCCGCTGTCCGGGAGAGCAGTTCGACCTGGGTCACCGCGGCAATGCTGGCCAGCGCCTCACCCCGAAAACCCAAGCTGGTGAGGAGAAAGAGATCGTTGCTGGACTGTATTTTACTGGTCGCGTGACGCTGGAATGCGAGCGGCGCATCCTCCGGCGTCAGGCCGCGCCCGTCGTCCTGAACAACGATTTCGTCAATCCCGCCCTTGGTAATCGATACGCTGATTGCGCGCGCGCCGGCGTCAATCGCATTCTCGACCAGCTCCTTGACAATCGAGGCGGGACGCTCAATCACTTCGCCCGCCCGGAGCTGCTCGATCGTGTGCGAATCCAGAAGACGAATACGGTCCATGCTAGGACTCACCGGCGTGCCCAAACAGGCCGAGTTGGGCAGACGCTTCTTTGATCGTGGTGGGGGCTTTGGTCGCCCTGCCCCGTGCACGTTTTTTGGCTGGACGGATCAGCCCGGCCGACCCTTCGAGGTCCTTGAGGATTGCTTCCGCCCGTTCCGTCACCGCACGCGGCAGCCCGGCCAGCTTGGCCACATGGATGCCGTACGACTGGTCTGAGGCCCCGTCGATAACCTTGTACAGAAAAACAACCTCATCCTGCCATTCACGAACGGCAAAGGTGTAATTCACCAGGCCGGGCAGCAGCCGTTGCAAGTCCGTGAGTTCGTGAAAATGCGTGGCGAACAGGGTACGGGGCCGCGGCCCGTCGTCATCGACCAGGAACTCGATAATCGCTCGGGCAATGGACAGCCCATCGGACGTCGAGGTCCCGCGTCCAATCTCGTCCAGCAGCAGCAGGCTCCGTTCGGTGGCCGCGTTCAGAATCTGGGCGGTTTCAATCATTTCTACGGCAAACGTACTTTCTCCCAGGGCCAGATTATCCGAGGCTCCAATGCGGGTAAAAATTCGATCCACAATCCCAATCCGGGCGCGCGTGGCCGGCACAAACGAGCCGACCTGGGCCAGCAGCACGATTAGCGCGACTTGACGCAGATACACGGATTTGCCGCTCATATTGGGGGCGGTCAACAACAGGAACTGGTGATCCGAGCGATTGAGCTGCACATCGTTCTCGACAAAGGCGCTCCGTCCCAGCAGCGACTCGACCACCGGATGCCGACCGCCAACGATCGCCAGTTCGGCCGCCTCCGACATTTCGGGTCGAACGTAGTGCTGATTGACCGCCACCCAGGCAAAGCCGGCCAAAACGTCGAGATGGGCACACGCCCGTGCCAGCGCCTGAATCTGCGTCATAGACTGGAGGACCAACTCGCATAATTCGGCAAAGAGTTCCTGCTCCAGAGTGACCGAACGGTCCTGGGCGTTGAGAATCTGATCCTCGTACTCTTTCAGCTCAGGCGTCACGAAGCGCTCCGCATTGGCGAGGGTCTGTTTTCGCGTATACGCGTCAGTGACCTTGCTGAGGTGGGCCTTGGAGACTTCCAGATAATACCCAAAGACCCGGTTATACCCGATTCTGAGCGAGGGAATGCCCGTGCGTTCACTTTCCCGGGCCTGAAGTGCGGCCAGCCATTGCTTGGCATCCGAGGCAATCGTCTGCAAGCGGTCCAGTTCGGCATGATAGCCTGGCGCAAAGACACCGCCTTCCCGGAGGTGAACGGGCGGCACCTCGACCAAGGCGCGCGCCAGGGTGTCCGGCAAGGAGCCCAGGTCGGCGTGCAGTTGTTCGCGCTGCTGCCTCAATAGCGAGCTGTGGAGCGTTTCCAATGCTCGACTGACGCCGGGGATTTGCGCCAGCGAGTCTCGCAGTGCTGCGCTGTCTTTGGGATTCGCCACGCGACAGCTGAAACGGGCCACCAGGCGTTCCAGGTCGCGAATGGGGGCGAGCGCCCCGCGGACCGCCTCCAGCACGGCCGGCGCGTTGACCAACTCGGCCACCCCGTCATGCCGGGCTTCGATAGCAGCCACGGATAAGAGCGGGTTTCTCAGCCAGTGCTGCAACAGTCGTTTGCCCATAGGCGTGACCGTGGCATCCAATACGTCGATCAGCGCCTTGCCGCGGATGTCGGGGTTCGCCGGGCGCAAGAGTTCCAGACTGCGCTCGACGACCGGGCCCAGCAGCATGGTTTCGCCAGTCTGGAGCCGTTTCGGCAGACCAATATGCGGCAGGCTGCCCTGCATATGCTGCTGGAGAAAGCGGAGCACCAGGGCGATGGCAACGGTGGTTTCCGGGTCCAATTCCAGGGCGCGCAAAGAGTCCAGCCCAAAAAAGGACTGGATGCACTCGACGCTATCATCGAAGGCCGCCTGCCAGTCTTCCAGCGCTGTCAGACTCATCCCGGCTTGACTGTTCCTGTACGCAGCCAGGGCGGGATGCCCGGCCATACCCTTGGTGACGACAATCTCGCGCGGCGCGAGATGGGCGAGGGTATCAGCCAGGGCCGCTTCCGCCTCATTCCAGAAGTGGAACGCTCCGGTCGTTGGTTCGAGCAGCGCCAGCCCCCACTGTCGCCCGTTGGCAAACATCCCCAGCAGGGTCGGACTTGCCGCGTCGGCCTCGTTTTCGACGTATGTGGAAGGGGTAATCACCCGCGTGACTGCGCGCTTGACCAGGCCCTTGGCTGTTTTCGGGTCTTCGACCTGGTCGTACAGGGCCACCTTTTTCCCGGCCTTGACCAGCCGGGCGATATAGCCCTGTATGGCATGGTAAGGCACCCCGCACATGGGAATCTTGCCGTTTCCGCCGTCGCGGGCAGTCAGGGTGAGGTCGAGCAGGTTCGCGACCAGCGGCGCATCATCAAAAAATATCTCGTAGAAGTCCCCCAGGCGGCACAGCACAACCGCGTCCTGATGCTGTTGCTTCACCGATAAATACTGCTGCATCAGGGGGGTGAGCGCCATGCTGTTCTTCTTCGCTAACGGGTGTCCGCAACCAGGGGCAGGCTTGTTTTCTTTTCTTATCTGCTTTCTCCCGATCCAGCCAGTCCGACGGGCGCGCCGGCGCTCCCTTGATCTCAGATCATAAAGCTGGACAATGAGCACCAGTCCGTAACCCCAGGCAGAAAGGATGTCCATCATGCCCGAGCTCGACTCAGAACAACAACAAATCCTGTCCACGCTCAACCGTTTCGTTGAGCGTGAGGTCAAGCCGGTCGCTAGTGAAATGGAGCATCGCGACGAATACCCTCACGCCCTGGTCGAACGGATGAAGGAACTCGGTTTATTCGGCGCGATTATCCCCACCGAGTATGGTGGTATGGGCCTGTCCTTTACGACCTATGCCATGATTATTGAAGAAATCTGTCGCGGCTGGATGAGCCTGACCGGCATCCTGAACTCCCACCTGCTGTTCGCCCACATCCTGGCGCTGTTTGGCACAGAGGAACAAAAACAACGCCTCCTGCCGGCTATGGCCACCGGCGAGAAACGCGGCGGCCTCGCCCTGACCGAGCCGCATGCCGGGAGTGATGTGCAGCGCATTCGGACCACGGCCAAGAAACGGGGCGACGGCTATCTGATCAACGGCTCGAAAATGTTTATTACCAATGCGCGGCACGGCAATATTCTGGCTGTCGCCGCCAAGACCGACCCCGACGCCGAACCGGCCTATACCGGCATCAGCCTGTTTGCTGCGGAGAAAGGCGCGCCGGGACTGACGGTCAGCCGGGACATCAAGAAGCTGGGCTATAAAGGTCTGGATACGTGTGAGCTCGCCTTTGAGGACTTTCCGACACCGGCCGCCTCCCTGATCGGCGGCGAAGAGGGCCTGGGGTTCAAGCAGGTCATGGGCGGTTTGGAAGTAGGCCGGATCAATGTGGCGGCCCGGGCGGTCGGCGTGGCCCAGGCTGCCTTTGAGGAAGCCATTCGCTATTCCCAACAGCGCGAGACCTTTGGCAAGCCCATCTGCGAACATCAGGCCATTCAGCTCAAGCTGGCCGATATGGCCACCAAAATTGAAGCCTCCCGCCTCCTGGTCCGGCAGGCGGCCGAGAAGAAGGACAACGGTGAGCGGTGTGACCTGGAAGCCGGGATGGCCAAGCTGTTTGCGTCTGAGGCGTGTGAAGAAGTCGCCCTGGAAGCGATGCGCGTGCTGGGCGGGTATGGCTATACCCAGGAGTTTCCGGTCGAACGTTTTTATCGGGACGCGCCCCTCATGATTATTGGGGAAGGCACGAGCGAAATTCAGAAACTCGTAATCGCCCGTAACCTCCTGAAAAAATATCGAGCCTAGCGTCGCCGCTTGTTTCTCGCAATTTTGTCACCCAGGTGCCACTCCAGGCCGGTCTTTCGGCTTGGCATGTCCCAGTGTTTTGTGTATGGTGATGAAAACACTCAGTTATTCGTAGTGTTCGTTATGGTCTTTCACCAACACAGCTCGGGCTCACACGCCGGCCCTTCCCTCTAATCGAACGTTACATTTTTGTGTCGAATTGCGCAGACTTCTCGGGGCACTGCCCCGAGTCGGGAGAAGCATATGTCTACCACATTGGAAAAAACTCGAAACATCGGCATCGTCGCCCACGTCGATAGCGGCAAGACAACGGTGAGCGAACGTGTCCTATACTATACGGGTCTCTCGCACAAAATCGGCGAAGTGCACGAAGGGACGGCCGTCACCGACTGGATGCCGCAGGAACGTGAGCGAGGCATCACCATTACGGCGGCGGCCATTACCTGCGACTGGAACGACCATCAGATCAATATCATTGATACGCCCGGCCATGTGGATTTTACCACCGAGGTGGAGCGCAGCCTGCGTGTGCTGGACGGCGCCATTGTCGTCTTCTGTGGGGTTGGTGGAGTTGAACCGCAGTCGGAGACCGTGTGGCGGCAAGCGGACAAATACGGCGTGCCGCGTATTGTCTTTATCAACAAACTGGACCGCGTCGGTGCGGACTTTCATGGGGTGGTCGATCAGATCAAGAATCGGTTGGGCGCGCGCCCGCTGATTCTTCAACTGCCGATCGGCGCAGAAGATGCCATGACGGGCATAATCGATCTGATTCGGCATAAGGCCCTCGTCTGGGAGGAGGACACGCTGGGGGCGCGGTTTCACGAAGAGGAAATTCCGCCCGAACTCCAAACGGACGCGGCGAAATTTTCCGAGCTGCTGGTCGAAAGCGTGGCCGATGCCGATGACGCCTTATTGGAGAAGTATCTGAGCGGTGCAGCTCTCACGCCGGAAGAAATCACGACCGCGGTGCGCCTCAAGACGCAGGCGCTCGACGTCTTTCCAGTCCTGTGCGGAACCGCGCTGCGCAATAAAGGTATCCAGCCGCTCCTGGATGCCGTGGTCAACTATCTCCCGCCGCCGGTCCGACCGGTGGCCGGCCAAACCCTCGCCGGGAAAGAACGTACCTGGCAGGTCACGGATGACATCCTGGCCGGCCTAGCCTTCAAAACCATGCACGATCCCTACTCCGGACAACTGACTTTTGTCCGTCTGTACAGTGGCAACTTAAAGACCGGCGCCTCGATTTTTAACCCACGCACCGAACGCAGCGAGCGCATTGGCCGTCTGGTCCGCATGCACGCCGATAAGAAAGAAGACCTGGAGGGTGCCGCAGCCGGCGACATCATCGCCATCGTGGGCCTCAAGAACTTTACAACCGGCGACACCATCGCGACAAAACATCAGTCCGTCTTGCTCGAATCGATTTCCTTCAAGGAGCCGGTTATCTCGGTCGCGATTGAGCCCAAAACCAAAATCGATTCCGAAAAGCTGGGGCTCGCCCTCCAACGCCTCTCCTCCGAAGACCCCACCCTGGTTATTCAAACCAACGCTGAGACCGGCCAGACCATTCTGTCCGGCATGGGAGAGCTGCACCTCGAAGTGATTTTGGACCGACTCGTGCGAGAGTTTAAGGTCGAAGTCAACACGGGCGCCCCCCAGGTCTCCTATCGCGAAACCATTACCCGAGGAGCAGAGGCCGAGGGGCGCTATGTCCGTCAGACGGGCGGCCGGGGTCAGTTTGGCCATGTCTTCCTCAAGATCGAGCCCAATACCAACGAGGGCTTGGTCTTTGTCAACGCCATTAAAGGCGGCGCCATTCCCCGCGAGTATATCAACTCAGTCGAAAAAGGCATTCGCGAAGCCGCAGAGAACGGCGTCATCTACGGCTACCCTCTCCTCAACACGACCGTCACCTTGTATGACGGCAACTATCACGAAGTAGACTCGTCAGAATTGGCCTTCCACATGGCGGGCTCCATGGGATTCAAAGCCGCGGTGAATAAAGCCAAGCCCGTCCTGTTGGAACCTATGATGGAAGTCGAAGTGGTCGTGCCCGAAGACTATATGGGTACGGCCATGGGCGACCTCCAGTCACGCCGCGGCAAGGTGACCGAGTTGGGCGAGCGGGCCGGAGGCCAGCGCACCGTGACCGCCCACGTCCCGCTGGCAACGATGTTCGGCTATGCCACAGCCATTCGATCACTCACCCAGGGACGGGCGACCTACACTATGGAGTTCGATCACTACGATAAGGTGCCTGCCAGCGTCCTGGACGAGGCGCTGGGTCGTAGCAAGGAACTTGAAGTCGGGTAAGTTATGCCGCCTTCCTGGGAAAGGTTCCGTCTCCACAGTGTTGCGAGACGATAGCCCTTCGCCTACAATCCGCCCACATGCCGGAGTGGTGGAACTGGTAGACACATGGGACTTAAAATCCCATGGGGCTTTGCCCCGTGCGGGTTCGAGCCCCGCCTCCGGCATGGTAGAAATGACTTTCCCTCCCGTTTCCGCCGCAGCCGACCTAGGGTGTGTCATCAGTTAGTACGCATCTCTGGTCGGCTTTCCAGTCTCGCTGCGGTATAGTTCCCGGGTCAGCACGAGAGGAGAGAGGAGCCACAATGGCGAGACGGTATGCTCTGCGGGAGGACCAGTGGGAACGGATTCAGGGGCTGTTGCCGGGCCGGGAGGGCCACGTCGGGGGCACGGCGCGAGATAACCGACTATTTGTGGAAGCGGTCTTATACCGGTATCGCGCGGGGATTCCCTGGCGCGATTTGCCGACCCGGTTTGGGGATTTTCGCGTGATCCATACGCGCCACATGCGCTGGAGTAAAAGCGGAGTCTGGGAGAAGGTTTTTAAGCATCTCGCGGCCGATGCGGATAACGAATATGCCATGATCGACGCTACGATTATCCGCGTCCACCAACATGCGGCGGGGGCAAAAGGGGGGACCCAGCAGCCGAATGCATCGGCCGCTCCCGAGGGGGCTTGAGCACGAAAATCCATACGACGTGCGACGCGCTCGGGAATCCGACCGGCTTCCATCTTCCGCCCGGCCACGCCTCCGACCTTGCCGGAGCGGAGGCCCTCTTACCCACTCTGCTGAAGCACGTGCACGCTTTGCTCGCCGATAAAGCCTATGCCGCCCAAGAGCGTGTCATTGCCCGCTTGGAGAAGGCGAAGGTGACGGTGGTCATTCCCCCGAAAGCCAACCGGCTACAGCCCCGTACGTATGATAAGCACCTCTATAAAGCGCGCCATCTGATTGAAAACTTCTTCGCCAAACTCAAGCAATACCGCGCTCTCGCCACCCGCTACGACAAACGCGCCGTCAGCTTTCTCGGAGCCATCTACCTCGCCGCTTCGGTTGTCCTCCTTAACTGATGACACGCCCTAATATCTCGCGATGACCTGTTCGGCAAAATCCTTGTAGACTGCGCGGCTTGTCTTGAGCGGCGGCAAAAGAGAAATCTCTCGGAGCCCGGCCTGCTCGGCCTGGCGGATGGCCGCGATCAGTTCATCGGGTTCACCGACCATGCACGACCCTTTAATCGTTTTCGGCGTGATGAATTTGCGCTCCTCAGGGACATGGTAGGTGCAGTGCCCATCATGAATCTGAAGGTAACGTTTGGCCTGGGGCGTTTCCATGTTCTCGACCTGATCCCGATACTCCTCCCACACGTCCTGAAACGACTCGGGCACGGTGCTCTCATCCCCGGTTTGTTCGTAAATTTCATACACAAAATGCAGGGCGCAGGTGACCCAGGAGCCACACGCCTCGATCACCCGGTCCGAGGTTAAGTCTTCGCCCGGTTTCAAGACGACCGCCGTGGTCAGGGCCGTGGTATGAAAATTCTCGGGCAAGGTGCGCCCGGCTCGCTCGGCCCCGGCCTGTACCCGGCTGACGTTCGCCTGCAAGACCTCACCCTGTTCGTTAAACAGGGACACCAGCCCATCGCCAAACTCTCCCGCGGTGCGGAGAGCCAGCGGTCCATTGGCTGCAACGTAGATGGGAATCGGCTGTTCCAGGTCAATGAATTTCAGGTCCTGATGCAGGAATTTGATCGTCCGCGTCGTTCCATTCAGGGTATACTCGACCTCTCCCCCGCGCAGCAGCGTGCGGACCACGCGCAGGTATTCACGAAAATCTCTGATCTTCATAGGCTGCATGCCCATGACCCGCATGGCCGTATGACCGGTCCCCACGCCAAGGAAGGTCCGGCCAGGGGCGAGGCGGTTAATCGAGGCAATAGAGTGCGCGGTCACCGGGGCAATCCGCGTCCCCGGAATCGCGACCCCGGTCCCGATACGCAGGCGCGAGGTGTGCTGGGCGGCCAGCGCCAGAGTGGCGTAACAGTCCGACCAGATCATCTGGGAATCAGGCACCCAGGCCGCGTCAAAGCCTAAATTCTCAATATAGGGATACAGGTCCCAGTTATCGATTTTGGTATGGGCCGTAATACTGAATTGCATGCGATGCCTCCTCGTCAGTGTGTCACCGCCTGTCTGTATCATTCGTTCCGGGCAACCGCAATTTCTCCGCCCTGCCCTTTGGTCGCCGCCTTTGACTCGCCTGGCTTCCCACTTTAAGTTGAGAGTGAGTCTGCGGGCGGTCAGCCGATATCCGACCAGATGGGACGGCTGCGGCCGGCTCTACGGCATAGGACCATGTTACGTCGTTATCCTGACACGACCGGAGAATTTTCTATCAGCCTGATTTTCTGGCTCTGCGTGGTCGGAGCCGGCCTGCTCCTCGCCGGTTGTCAGGCGAAGCGCCCTTCCCCGTTCATGCACCAGGAGCCCGCACGAGCTGCCGTTCAGTCAGCCCCACCACCCACGCCGCAGAGAGAAGCAGCAGAAGTAGACGACCCGGAGGCAGAACTGGCCTGGGATTTTTTAGCCCGCGTCGATGAGATGGGCATCATTGCTCCGCATCCTCCGCCGACCGAGTCCGTTCCACCCGAACTGCCGCCGGCCCAGCCTGACGACCCTCTGCCGCCCCTGCCGGCGCTCGGTCCTCCTCAGGCAGGAGCGTCCTCGGGCTGGCTCACCTGGATGCCGGGCTTGTCTCCCGACGAGACAGGTCCGAATGGCAATACGCAGTATCGGACCGAACAAGACCTTCTCAAAGCGGTCGCCGAGTTTCAGCGCGTGGCGACAAAAGACACCTACCGCTTTCCGCTCCCCAAAGATGTGACCGGAGCCAATGTCCATAAGGCGACACTCACCCGTATCAACGATTATGAAACCAGGCACCCTGGGGCCTATCCCGCCGTTATCGCCTTCACGCGGGGGCGGGCGTATGAGGGGTTGCACGCCTATGAACAGGCCCTGGCCGCGTATCAACGCGTCGCCCAGGGCAAGAGCCGCCTCAAACAGGAAGCGCTGAAAGCCGTTGAAGCGCTGACCGCCTTTCAGGCGCTCGCTCAGCAGGCACCGACAGCCACCACCGCTCTTGAGTATGTGCAGGCGCTTGACGAGCAGGCGCGCCAGTGGCGAGACCTCGCCCAGCAGTATGACAACACATCGTACGGGACCCTGGCCCGGGAAGAAGAAGAACGGCTTGACCAGGCGAGAGTCGCCTTCTTTATCCTCAACCGCTACCGGATTGAGGATGGCAACGAGAGCGTCATCTTGGCCTATCAGCAGTTACTTGATAAACACCGGGAGAGCAAAAACCGCTATCGGTATCGGCTGGAACTCGGGGACTTCTACGTGACCCTCGCCCGCGAATATACGGCCCAGAACGACCCGGAAAGTCTCCGTTTTGATACGAACATCTTTGAAGCCCTGGGACGAGCGGCGCTCCAGCATTACGCCACGGTTGCGCAACAGGACGGCATCATGGAAAAACTTGAAGCCAAGGGCAAACTCGAAGCGCTTGAAGCCTATATGGCCAGGGTCGGACGTTTAGGCCGCTAAGCGGCCCGAAAAGAAAACGCCATGTGGTATCGGGTCCTCCTTCTGCTGCTGTGTTGCCAGCTCGTGTCCGCGCCGCTTCTGCACGCGCGGGATTTTGCCGACCCCCTGGCCCAGCGGGTGACGGAGTTTCTGCCGGCCTATAATCCGTTTGTGCCTCCGTTGCCCCCGGAACGCTACTTTCCAGATGCAGTCGGCAGACAGGTGGCCGACGCGATTATTGACGGCTACCTGGACGATTCGTCGGCATTACGCGGCAGAATCGGACAACTGGCGCAGCACGACACCCAGCTCGAAACGCAGGGAGAGGAGACCACGGGCGTCACCCCCCTGGTGTATGCGCTGCTGTACCGGTCCGTAGAGCAGGACGAGCAAGAGGAACTCCCGCTTATTGAACTGGACGCGACGCCGGATGCACTGCTCTCCCAGGCCGACCGCCTCTACGCCTCGGAAAGGCGCCACCGGGTTGGCCGGCTGTTCAATTGGGCGCTCTCGACCTTTGACGTGGCTCGGCTGTTTCTGGGCGCGCCCGCCAGCCCAAGTCCCTACGCCGCCCAAGGCGTCGTCTCTTCGGTGAGCCAGCGCTCAGGACCCAGTCCGCGCGAGCGAAAAGCCCTGGCCCTGTATCGGCGCTTCCTCGCAGAAGCCCCGGATGACCCGCGGGTCCCGGAAGTCCGAGCCAGGATGGAGGCCCTGGATACGAAACGAAAAAAGGCCGTTGTGAAAGCTGAGTTAGCCCAGGCCGAGCAGGCCTTCGCTGAAGAAGACTACTGGAAGGCCAATTTCCATTATCAACTCGCCCTGCTGGTTGATGAAACCGCTGAAGAAGCCAGGGCTGGGGTCCGGCAAGTCGAGTCCCGCCTGCAACACTATGACGCGCTCAACCAGTACGACCCGGAGGCTCCCCAAGACCCGCTGGCCGGCGTGAAACAGGCCGAGTGGGAGCACAGCAAAGAAACCTTGACCTATATGCTGCCGGGGAGCGGTTTTGTCAAAGACAATGTCGTTGTGGCCGGCCTCCAACTCGGCACGGAAGGGCTGGTTGGCGCAGCGACCTTTGGCGGGCTGACCATGGTCCAGACCTTGGGAAAACTCTGGAAGGTCATGACCGGACGAGCCGTCTCCCAACAAGGCATTATTGCTGCGGGCGAAGAGTACTTGCAGCAGACCCCCCCGGAGGAACGCTCCCCGGAGATCTACCCCCTCCTGGCCAAAGCCTATGCCAGGGAAGGCAAGGTGGAAAAAGCCATTGAGTACTACACCCTGGCCGGCATGGAAGAAGAGATTCCCGAGCTCCGGGAGAACGCAGCAACGGCCCTGCTCGAACAGGCCACCTCCAGTCCGCATCACACAGAGAAGCAGGCATATCTGCGTCGTCTACTGGAGCAGTATCCCAAGACTGAGGCGGCCAAAGAAGCGGCGGAGGAATTCCAGCAGCTCAGTCGGCCTGAAAACCAGGGCTTACGGCTCACGAAAAGATTTCTGCGCGACAACCCGGACCTGTTCGGCGTCCAGGGGCTCGGCCTCAAACGGGAGCTGTATGACGGCGACTGGCGGAATGTTGAACTCACGGACGACGGCATCATCCTCTCTCCGCACGGCGACATTACCCTGCGCTTGGAGAGTGACACCGGCCCTCGCACCAAAGTGTACGGGGTGCCCACCGCGTCGTGGCAGCAGTTTTGGCGCAAGTTCCGGGAAAAGGGCTATGAAGACGCCTTCTACCGTGGGGACCGGAAAATTGCCAAATTGGTCCGAGGGGCGGAGCCCGCGGATATCACCCTCAGAAGTCAGTTTGAAAAAAATGACGCGGACGGCTGGCGCGTGCTGCCCTATCTGACCGGGAGCCTGGGAGAAGGGTTCGACGTCCGGGGGACACTGCCCAGAGATATCCTCGGGACCCGACTGGCCTTTGGCAGGGACCAGTTCAGCAGCTATGTCGGCCTTGACGTGCCCCTGCCGCTCGTGCCGGTTGACTTTCTCCTCCTCGGCCGCGACGGCCTCCCCTCACTCTACCCGCGTATTCGGCTGCCGGACCATACGGTCAAGCACGAGGAGTTGTACCGCTAGTGCGTGAGCCGGTCTTCAGAAAAGGGGCAGCATGGACACTCCACAGACAGTTGAGCTAGGAGAATACACCCTCCAGGTGTTGGCCGCGATTGCGAACCCTGGGATGTCGCCCGGAGACTGGATAGCGCTCGGTATTGGTCTGTTGCAATGCGCCCTTATTGCGTGGGGCTTGCGCATGATGAAAGGCAATAACGAGGAACGGATGAAACAGAGTAAGGCCCTAGAGACCCAAACCAAAGCCTTACAGGCACTCCTTGAACGGACAGCCAAGTAGGAGCAAATTGGGCGCTTCATATCTGGCTACGCATTCGCGGCGTAGAAGATAAACTCCACGTCTCCGATACGGACCTGCATACCGTCTCTGAGAAGATTTTCGGCAACCTTTCTCCCATTGATGTAGATGCCGTTTCGGCTCTGTAAATCGAGCAGCACATAGCCCTGTTTGACTTTTTTTATGCGCGCGTGTTCGCGCGATATCGAGGAGTGGAGAATAATCGCCTCGCATTCCTCTCCACGACCAATCGTCATCTCATCGCGGGAAAGCGCGATTTCGCGCGGCGCTTCTTCGAACGGGCTGTGGCGCACCAGGCGGGCGTATGGCGCAGCGGTCTTCGGCACGGCCGGCTCAGGGACTGCGTTCTGGCCGGTGGAAGCGGGGCTGCGGGTGGCCGTCTTCACCAGACTCAACACCTCAGCCGGAATCTCATTCAGTCGGACGCGCGCCAACAGCAGCAACCCTCCGGCGGCCAGGAGCGGCACCACCATATTCCACACCCCATAGGCAATAACGGTTTGCGGCTGGGTGGAACCCGGTCCTGAACTGCTGGGAACGACGATCGCGCCGCCAATCCCACGCACCTGATAGGACACCCGCGCCTCCCCTTCCCCGTTCGGATGCTGAAGGGTCAGCACGACGTCGCGTTCCGCCCCGTCCTCGACCGGGCGGGGGCTGGTATACGTCAGGAAATACTGCGAGGCGAGCGAGCGGCCGATCTCGCTGATCAGTTCGGGAAAGCGTTCTCCTTCACTGACGATATTGTAATGCCGCCCGGCGCTCTCCTTGGCGATCCGATGCAGGTCGGGGGCCATAAAGGGCGGCGGAGAGATGGCATAGACGTTCAGGCTCGCCTTTTTGATTTCCGCCAGGACTTCCGCACCGGACAGTTGGGTGATCTCTCGACCGTAGGGATTGTTTTTTTCCGAGCCGTCCCCGCGCGTATGATTGGGGGCGTCGGTAATCAGGACGAGGACCGCCTGGGCATCGGGCCGAAACGGAAAGCGGCTGGCCAGCAGCAGCGCATCGAGCGAGTTCTCCGGGATATCCCCCCCGCCGGCTGGGCGTAGCGCGCCAACCCAGCTTTTGAACTCTCGGGCGCTCCGGGTAAACACCCGCTCGTCCCGAATCACATAATCCTCAAACGTCACCAGGCCCAGGCGGTAATCCCGGTTGGCCTTGGCCAGACGGTCGGCAAAATCAATGGCCGCTTCTTTCATCCCGTCAATAAACGGCCCCATGCTTTCCGTGACATCGAAGACCACCACGATATCGACCGGCCGGCCCTGTTCTTCGCCCCGGAAGTCAATGATCCGGGCGTCCTGCCCGTCCTCCTGCACGCTCACATGCTCCGGCGTGAGTTGTCCGACCGGCTGCCCACCCAAATCGGTCGCATTAAAATACAGGCCAACGGCGCCGCCATTGGTAAAATTCTCCAGTTGAGGGTTGGTGACAGAGACAACCACCGAATCGGCCGCAGAGACGCGCGGTGTCAACGGCGAGCAGAAGGCAAGGCAAGAGATGAATACACACACAGCTTGGGTGTAGCTCTGCCGAGAGGACCGGGCTTTCAATCGCATGAGAGTCTCCTCATTGTCCGACCTGCCTACTCCTTGCCGGCCCGCTCTCGGAAGAGGAACAGGGTTCCGCCGACCTCTACCCGGTCGCCGTTTTTCAGTTGGACCGGCTGGGTAACCGGAGTCCGGTTGACGCTGACCTGGCCCTCGTTTTTGGCAAGCACAAAAGTATGCTGACGTTTTTCGACCACCGCGTGCAGGTTGGCGATGGAACGGTCGCCAAACAGGCCGACATCACTTTCTTCGGCTCGACCGATTGTCGTTTTGGGCTTGGTCAGATGGTATTCACGGCCTTCACGGGCATTGCGGCTTTGCGAGCGAATCACCATAAACCAGCCGCGCTTCAATATCTCGCTGACCAGACCAATCCAGAGACCGATCATGGCTCCCAAAATGGCCAGGGCAACCCCGCGACCAGCCGTCTGCGGCAGGAGGGCGGTGACCAGTTGAAAGAGCGCCCCCCCGATGGCTCCGCCAATGCAGCCACCAATCGCGCCATTGCGTAAACGGACCAGCGATTGGCCGACCCAGCCGGCTCCCAGTCCGACGGCCAGCCCAAAAATCCCCCAGCCGATAACGCGCCCGCCAAGACCGCCAAACAGGCCAAACACCAACTCTCCCATGAGGAGGCCAATCGCCCCGCCCACCAGACCGGCGAGTCCACCCAGCTTCACCCCCTGCCAGGTCTTGTTCTTATGCCCCGCGCTGAGCCCTTCAATGGCCCCCATGAACGCGCCAACACACACACCCGTCACGCCACCCAGGGCCATGGCCCGGAGATAGACATTCCCCATCGCGGCCAAGGGGTCAGCCACGGCCCAGCCGGCAAGACCGCCCAGGAGACCGGCTCCGCTATACAGGACAAGGCGTTCGCGTGAAAGTTCCATACTCCTCCGCTCAAAGTCTGCTCAACGCCCCACGTGTATGCCAACAGCCGCCATCATGACCCGACCTGGAGTTGCAGGGACCAGTGTCCGCTCACATTTTCGGACGACCCGACACGGTAGGTTCCGCTGAGCCGATTTTCTTCACGCCAGCCCTGGAAATGATACACGCGATTCCCAACCGCACTGGTAAACTCAATCTGGTTGCCCTGCGTTGTGCCTTCCAGAGAGGCGGCACCAAAGCCGCGCGCGTGAATCACCAGGCGGCCACGCAAGGCCCCATTACTGTGCGGTTGAAAATGCACTTCAAGCAGAGCCTCACGCTCGGGGCCGAGCCCGAGGATGCTTCCCTGGTGCGAGGCCAGGATATAGGCCAGGTCCCGGTCGTCCGTGACGCTGAAGGTGCTGGCCGAGAGCGGATAGCCGTTGACATAAAAGTCAACTCGATACTCGCCGGGGAGAAAGGCGCCGCCGCTGGCATTGCCGATTCTGGCCGTAAAAGTGACCTTCTCTGCTTTGTCCGATACATCCTTTCCGTCTTCGACCGTCCCCAGAATCTGGCCGTTGGGGGCAAAATAGGTTGCGGTGACCCGGTGGTGAGAGGGCAACAGGGCATGGAGTTGATTCTGAAAATCCGCCTCCCAGGCCAGGTATCGGAGTTGGGACGTGCCGAACGAACTCGCGGATTGAGACAGTTTGCTGCCGTCCTGCGCCGTATTGAAAAAGCGCACGGCGAGCAGAGAAAGCGGCTCTTTGCTCTTTTCCTGGATGAGGGCCAGCCGTTTTTCCTCGGCGGCGCGCCGTGCGACCTCTTCCTCCGGGGTCGGCCCACTCGCGACCGGGACATCTGACCCGCCAGCGACACCGCTCTCTTTTTCTTCCGCCACGTCGGCTGCTACGACCTGGACCGGGTCCGGTTCAATTCGGACCGTGTGGCTGGCCAGCCTGGCATCCCCGAGATAGAGATCGAGCTGGTAATCACCGGTCGCCCGCTCCTTGAGTCCCTCAAGCAGGGTCACGCCGCGCAGTTCAAGCGCCTCCTCTTCGGGCCGCACAAACCGACCGGCCTCGCTTTTCCCGGCCAGGCCGCCTTCAGGGTCGAAAAAGCGGCCTTCCAACCGATGATTCCCGCCTTCAACCCCGAACAGCCTGTTTTTCAGCGCCGCTTCCCAGGTCAGGTATTGCACCTCGCTCAGCGTATAGCTGTCCTTGACCTCCGACAGGGGCGTGCCGTCCCGCGAAGTATTGACCAGGTTGAGGGAAACCAGTTCGAGCGGGTCGGCCCGCAGCGCGCGCAAGCGTTTCTCCCGCTCCCAGGGTAAATCCGCCACAAAGGCCCGAAACCTTGGCCGCTGGGATTCCGGCAGCCAAGTTTCAATCTGCTGCCACGGAATCCTTTCTCCCACGCGCTCAATCGGGTTGCCGTGCAGCAGCTCAGGAGAGGTGAACAGGCCATACGCCCCGCCACTCAGCAGCAATAAAAAAACCAGGGTTGCTACCATCCGCCCCCAGCGCCGTTTCTTTTGCGGCGGCTCAGCTGCGAGGGGCTCTGCAACCGACTCCGACAGCGGTTCCAGGATTTGGGTCGCGGCTTGGGACGAACTGGGCGGACCAGCCGCGCTCAGGCCACGCCCGTACAGAAACATGTCCTTGAACGCTTCCGCGCTCTTGGGCCGCTCTTCGGCTTTATACGCCAGGGCCTGATCAATCGCCTGGGCGAGAAAAGGAGAGGCGTCGGGTTTCTCCGAGAGTACCGGCGGGCATGAAAACGGCGGATGTTTCTCCGGATCCCGACCGGTCAGGATATAGTGCAGGGTGGCGGCCAGGCCATAAATATCGGACCGTTCATCGACCTGTCCGGAGTATTGCTCGGGCGGGGCGAATCCAGGGGTGCCGATCAGGGTGGCCTTGCCCTGGGGGGAAAAAATCCTGGCGATGCCAAAGTCAATCAGCGTGATGCGTCCGTCCGGTCGCAGGATCACATTGCCCGGTTTCATGTCCCGATAGATGATGGGCGGAGAAAAACTATGCAGATAGGTCAACACATCGCACAGCTCCCGGCCAATCTCGATGACCCGGCTTTCGGGAAATTGACCGCCCAATCCGGCGATTTCCTGTTCCAGGTTGATCCCCTCGATAAAGTCCATCACCAGATAATGGCAATTACCCTCACCAAAGCGATCGAAAATAGCGGGAATGGCCGGATGGGTGAGCTGGGCCAAGGTGTCGGCCTCTCGATGAAAATACTCAATGGCCTGAGCCCGCTCCTCGGGGTTCGTGAACCGATCAAAAATTTCCTTGATAGCGACCTGTCGCTCAGCCAGCCGCTGGTCCTGAGCGACATAGACGACACCCATCCCGCCGCCGGCCAGAAAACGCTCAATCTGATACCGGCCCGCCAGGACCGTTCCAGGTTCGAGTTGACCGCTTTCATTTCGCGACATCGACCATGCCTCGCTACTCGTAAAAGACCACGACCACTGAGGTATTATCGCTGCCACCGGCAGTATTGGCCGCAACCGTCAATTCCAGGGCGGCCTCGTGCGGGGTCCGGTGGCGACTCACAATGTCGGCAATCGCCGGGTCAAGGACATGGCTGGTCAGCCCATCGCTGCACAAGAGGAGACGGACGCCGCGCTTCAGCCGGCGCGAGAGCGTATCAACCTTGACGTTTTCCTTGCTGCCCAAAGACCGGATCAGGACGTTGCGGTGCTCGTGGGTCAACGCCTCTTCTTCGGTCAGTTGACCGATTTCGACCAAACGGGCGACCAGGGAATGATCGTGCGAGAGCAGGTGCAAGGTCCCGTTTTCCAGCAGATAGACCCGGCTGTCCCCAACCCAGGCCAGCGCCAGTTGTCCGGCCTGCATCAACGCGGCAACGATCGTGGCCCCCAGGCCAGCCGACTCGGGATGATCTTTTCCGTATTGGACAATCCGGGTATTGGCCGTCTCGACCGCCTCGCGCAAACAGCGCTCCCAAGCGGCAACATCGACTGCCTCTTCCGCTCCAGCCCAGGCGGCTTCGACATGGCGGGCGACGGTCCGGATGGCAATCTGACTCGCCACCTCCCCGGCTTCGGCGCCACCCATCCCGTCTGACACAATATACAGCCCCCGGAAATCACTGCCGGCTATGCTGCCCCGCCCGACCTCTTTGACCAGCACGGCATCTTCGTTGTGGTCACGCACCTGTCCGACATCGGTCCGCCAGGCCGAGCGGATGTGCCCGGACTGACTCAGCCCGAGCAGGTCGTGTTTCAGCGCGTGCAGGTCGGCATAGCGCTCCGCCGGCTCAAGGGCCAAGGTTCTGCTTAAAACACGCTCGAACTCGGGGGTCAGGACTTTCTCCGGATAGAATACGGGTGGCTCGGGCTGAACCGCCCAGCCCTCAACCGGCAGGCGCCGCCCGACCAGCACGGCATACAAGCATGCCCCAAGCGCAAATACGTCCGCGGCTTCGTTTAATACCTGGGCCTTATATGCCTCGGGCGCAGCATAGCCGTCCGTCAATACGGGGTTCTCCTCAATCGAGTCTTTAAGACGAATCGCGTCGAATCGGGTCAGGTGCAGACGGCCCGTCTTGTCGAGCAGGATATGCTCCGGCGGCAGCTCAACGCACAGGAAGCCGTGCCGGTGCAAAGCGCCCACGGCCTGACAGAGCTGGACACCCCAGCCGGCCGCCTCCCGCTCCGCTGTCCGGCCAATGCGCTGACTCAACGGCAGACCGGACTGATGCGGGGTGACGAGGTAGACCCGGCCGTCACGTTCACAACGTTCCTGGGGGAGAATCAGGGCCGGATGGTAAATCTCGGCCAACTGTTCGGACAAGCGAAACGCGCCACCCAAATGGGCATCGGCCTGGTCGCGTGACCGTTCCGCTATGAGATAGGCTTGGCCGTCGTCAGTCTGACGAACCGCCCGGTAACGATTTTCCTGTCCGGTCGAGAGGAGTGCGGTCAGACGATAGGTATCGGCCAGAACGGTGCCGACCGGCAGCGGTTCAAGGGCGGGAGATGACTCCCCCTCGCCGTCTTCTTCAAGCGCGACGCCGCAGGCCGTACAAAACGTTTCGCCGATAACATTGGCCTGTCCGCACTCACCACAAACGTAACTCTCCTCGCGATCCGTCGGCTCGGTCATCAGCGGCGCGGAACCCATACGTCACCAGTCCACTGAAGGTTCTCGGTTTCGCCAGTTCCAGAACGGCCAAGCCAGCCTCATTGCGCGCGCGACACCTTGAAAAAGGTTTTGCCGACGATGATCTCGTCGCCGTCTTTGAGCGGAACGGGCGAGCCGGGCTCAAGGCGTTGTCCCCGATTGATAAACGTCCCGTTCAGGCTCCCGATATCTTCAATCGTCAGCTCGGCCCCGAATTTTATCAGCGCGTGTTTGCGGGAGATACGTGCTTCCGGGTCGTCGTTTTCCATATCAACTTCAGGAAAAGAACCGGAATCCGGGTCCCACCGACCCACCAGATTGTCTCCGGCCTGGAGCTCAAAGACTTTTCCCACAGTGCCCCCCCGGGTGATGGTGAGCGAAGCGCTGCCGACCGCTGCCTGGTCATCGCTGAGAGCGGCGACTTCGGGCACGGCTTCTTCTGCCGGAGTCTCCGGAGGCACATCTCCGGCCACCTCCGTACTCTCCTCAGCCGCCTCGACACTCGCCTCGTCCTCAGCTTCAGCCGTTTCAGCCATAGCTTCTTCTGGCACAGCTTCTTCTGCTGCGGCCTCCGTACTGGCCTCAACTTCTGCGGGAGCTTCCTCTGTGGTCTGGACTTTACCCAGAACGATCGCTCCGGCTTCAAGTTTCGCTCCGCAGCTATCGCAGTACTCCAGGCCATCCATTTGTTCTTCATTGCATTCCGCACAGCGAATCATTCTCACATCTCCTTCATGGGCTGCATCTGGGATGAAGCTTAATCTTGCAGCGCGTCTTTGACGCTCTCAGGGTCGAGTTGCTGCGTCTTGCGGAGGCTTGCCTGAGCGGTGAGCAACTGAGTCTTGGCTGCCCCGGTCGCAAGACTCTGGGTTTTCTTCAACTCACTCTGGAGCCCCTCAAGCGCTTGGGTTGCTTTCGCATTTCCCAGTCGCTGCGTACCGGCTATGGCATTCCCCAACAGCCGTGTGGCTTTATCCGTATTGCCGGCAGCCATAGCCGCCTCGGCCTGCAACTGAATTTTGGCCACACTGACCTGATCGACCAGATTCATCACATAACCGTTGGCCTGGCCAAGGGCCGAGCGCTCAAGCGTGTAATGCACCACCACGTCCACGCTTTCGTGCTGGTTTCTGGCCTCGGGCGTATCGTAGTACAGCTCAGCTTGCGCCAGCCGAACCCGGCCGGGTCGGCGGGGCGGTAAGACCAAGACGGCTAAGGCCGAACTTGGTGTTCCTGCTTCAATATCTCCCAACGGCAGAGAGAGCGTCCGGTTGGCGTCGGGTGTCGTCTCTTTGATCGGGTAAATCTGAGGGCTGGCGCGAAAGGCTTCTTTCACCTGCACCCCGGCGCTGAGTTGCATCTCAATCCGCGCGTTGGTCAGGGCGACATTCCGCAGTCCCTGGAGTTCATTGGAGAAAATATTCGGAATGGAGGCCGGAGCGTCAATAAAATGATAGTTTGCGCCACTCTCCTCGGCCATTTCCATCAGCAGCTTTTCATTGAACTCGATTCCGACCCCGAGCGTGCTGCACGAAACACGGTCGCGGTGTTGACGGGCAAGATCGAGACATTTGCGCTCCTCGTACGTCTGACCGTCGGTCAGAAGCAACAGGCGGTTCAGGCGGTTCGGCGAATAATACTTCTCCACCTCGGCCAGCGCGGCTTCCATGCCCAGGGCCATTTGCGTCCCGCCACCAATCTCCAGGAGATCGAGATCGTCAATGGCCCGCTTCACTCCGGCGGCATCCGCCGTGACGCGGTCTGCGGTTGCCGCCACTTCGGCCCGGTCGGCAAACGCGACCACCGCGGCCTTGTCATCCGGACCAAGATTATCAATCAGATATTTGATGGCCTCGATGACATAATCAAGCCGCTGTTCGTCGTACATCGAACCGCTGCGGTCAAGAACAATGCCAAGATTGAGCGGCAGGCGTACCCCCCCACCCTGCGGCTTGGTCTCCATGAGCAGGTACAGGATGAAATTTTCCGCACTGCTCAGAACGGCATCACGGCTTGTCAGCGCTTGGAACCCAACAGCACCAGACACGAAAGCCTCCTTATTACCGAGGAATTTATTGAATTTTTTATCTCACGTTTTTTGCCGGGGAGCAATATAACTCCCAGGCAGGATTACTCCTCCGGCTTACGAAACTGGTCGTGACAGCCCTTACATGTTCCGAACATCTTTTGCATATGTTCTTTGACCGAGGCGGCATTGTTTTCTCCCGCAGCCACGGTCAGCGCGTTCGCTTCCGTACCCAACTCCGTGGCGGAGGCAATGAATGCGTCCCAGTTCTGCCAGATTTCTTCTTTGGCCCGAGAGGAATCTCCACTGCTGCCCTCGGGAAAGAGAGCGGCGACGCGAGTCGAATGCAGGGCAATAGCCGCGGCATTCATTTTGGCCTCTTCGAGCTTGCCGGCGTCAATCTTGCCTTTCATCTCCTTGGCGTTGGCCCCGATGTTGTCCATCAGATAGGTCCGAAACGCCACCGTCTGCTGCGGGTCCGGCATCTGAGTCGGATGGTTTTCGTGCCCGAAACTCAGCCCACCCAGGCTGTGCAGCCCCCCTGCCACCACACCCACACTGATGCACACTCCACGAACGATACGAATGACTCTCCTTGTCATGATACTCCCTCCTCTTACGAAAGACCTGCGCTATTCCTGTTCTGCCTGACGCCTTGGCGCAACCGATTTCAGATATGCGGCAACAGCGTGGGCATCTTCATCCGTCATGTCTTTGTACCCGCCCCCAGGCACCCCATCAATCACCACCGCCATCAGCCCTTGGACGTTATCAAAATTCGGAAGAAACCCGGTGCGCAGCAGGGAAACGATCTCCCCTTCACTCCACCGTCCGATACCTGTCTCGTCATCCGGGGTGATATTGGGCGCGACCTCGCCGTCAATACCGGCCGGATTCCCGGCCAGGTCGCGCGTCCGGTCAAGCGTGCCAAACACCGTGCGCGGGGTATGGCATTCCTGACAATGGGCGAGGTGTTCGCTGATGTAGCGGCCTCGGGCAATGGGGTCTGCCCAAGCGGCAGACCGGGTTTCGACCGGCTCAAAAAACAGCCAGCGCCAGGCGCGCATGGCCAGCCCGGAAAACGGAAGGGAGACTTCATGGGGGAGATTTTCTTGCGCCACGGGCTCCAGGCTGCGCAGAAAGGCCACCAGCGCCGTGGCGTCTTCATCCGTCATACCGCCCAAGGCCGGATACGGCATAACCGGACTCATGACCGTCCCGTCGGGTTTCACCCCCAGCCGGATCGCATCAATGATTTCCCGGTCCGTCCAGGTTCCAATCCCATGGACCGGGTCGGGTGTGATATTCGTTCCGTAAAACCGCCCGTAGGGGGTTTCAATCCACCGCCCACCCGCGTTGGTGGATCCCTTGGCCGCCGTATGACAGCCGCACCCGCCGGCCAAGGCAAACACATACTGCCCCTGGGCAACGAGGGTCGCCTCATCAGCCCAGACCCTCGGTAGAGGGCTGAACAAAAAGCTGCACAGCAGCAAAAGACAGAAAAGCCGCAAAGCGCTCTTCTCGCCCGCGTTTTTCATATCCTCTTGGAGAGCGGTGTGATCTGCCATGAGCATGGGTGGCGGTCTTGGGGGATACGAAGTGGTCTGCTAGGCTGTCAGGCCATGCACCGGCTCGGTCTCAGCGTCGTGAGTTTCCTGATTATCGGAACCGCCAGCGCCTTCTATCTGTTCTCTTCCCTCGGAGAAACAGTGCTGTATAACGCCTGGGGGTATACCATCTATGCCGACTTTGAAAGTGCCACCGGCCTGGGACCCGGCACGCCGGTCGAGATCGCCGGCGTCCGCGTCGGCCGGGTTGATACCGTCCAGCTGAGGGGCGCGCGGGCGCGGGTCCGCTTAACCATGGACAGTGATATTGAGATTCAGGAAGACGCGATCGCGTCCATTCACACCAAGGGTTTGCTCGGCGGCCCCTATCTTCTGATCTCGCTTGGCGGGTCGGATACAATCATCCCCCCCGGCGGAGTGATCAGAGAGACAGAATCACCCATTGACCTGCCGGGACTCATGGACGCCTATGTTGCCAGCCGCAAGGATACGGGCGAGGAGCTTCCCGCTCCCTGAAGACGTGTGAGGCAGATGAGGCCAGGGGGACAGAGCGACCGCCCGCCGCCCCTTCGACTCCGCTCCTCCTGAGCGTAGCCCCAAAGGGGCGAAGTCGAAGGATGCTCTGGGACACCAGCCACTCTCTTGCAGCACACCTTGAAGATGGGCATTCTGGCTGCGCACTCGGCACATTCCCTATTCCGCCCGTCCCCGTCGAGTATGCCGCCGGTACGACGCCGGCTTCATACGGACTTTGCCACACTGAGGGCAACGCCATTTCTCCTGCTTGTGGGGCCGGTGCGCCTCCACTTTCATTTTTGTTCGACAGCGCGGACAGATCATGATGCCCTCCGTCAATATCATATCGCCCGAGCGGGCCCCATCCGGATTATCCGGCGAGTATCAGATCGGGGCTTGCCTGTTCTCGTCAAGGGAGCTATGGGGAGACCTTACGCGGACGATGAAAAATCACCGCCACTGCTAGTGTGGGAGTCACCGAATGCTCAACCCTTATCGAGTCCTTGACCTGACAACCGAACGCGGATTGCTGTGCGGCCAGATTCTCGCCGACCTGGGCGCTGACGTGATTAAAATCGAACCCCCCGGAGGCTCCTCGGCCCGCAAGCTGGGACCCTTCTATCAGGACCAGGAGGATGCGGAAAATTCGCTCTACTGGTGGGCCTATAACCGCAATAAACGGGGGGTCACCCTCGACATAACGCGCTCCGAAGGCCAGGATATGCTGCGGCGCCTGGCCCAGGGCGCAAAATTCCTGATCGAATCGGACAACCCCGGCACCCTGGCCCAATACGGCCTGAGCTATGACGACTTGGCGGCAGACAATCCGGGGCTGATTTATGTCTCGATTACGCCGTTTGGACAAGACGGGCCAAAGGCCAGCTATGCGGATAGCGACCTGATTATTCTGGCCAGCAGCGGGCCGCTCGTCATTACCGGGGACGAAGACCGTCCGCCCGTCCGCCTGAGCGTTCCCCAGGGCTATCTGCACGCCAGCGCCGCCGCGGCCCCGGCCGCGCTGATTGCCCTGTACGAATCCCATCAATCGAACCGCGGCCAGCATATCGATATTTCCGCCCAGCAGGCCGCGGCCCATGCAACCCAATCGACCATTCTCTCGGCTCCGCTCAACGATGCGGAAACCCGCCGCATGGCCGGCGGGGCAAAAATGGGACCGCTGGAAATCCGCCTGCTCTGGCCGGCGAAAGACGGCCATGTTTCGATTGCCTATCTGTTTGGCTCGGCCTTTGCCCATTTCACCAAGCGTCTGATGGACTGGATCTATGAGGAAGGGTTTTGCGATAAAGAAGTCCAACAGATGGACTGGGTTGGGATGGGCGGCGGCCTCTTTGGTGGCGACCCGCAAACGATTGAAGACTATGAACGCCTCAAACTGATCGTTGAAGACTTCACCAAAACCAAAACCAAGGCGGAGCTGTTCCAGAACGCCCTGGACCGTGGCCTGCTCGTCGCTCCGGTCACCACGATTGACGAGGTCGTCGAGAGCAAGCAGTTGGAGTCCCGTCAATACTGGACCACGGTTGACCATGAGGAGGTCGGCAAAGCGTTTGCCTATCCCGGTCCGTTTGCCAAGTTCAGCGAGCAGCCGATTTCCTATAAGCGTCGTCCGCCGAAGATTGGTGAGCACAATGCCGAGGTCTATGCTGAACTCGACCTTGACGCCCAAGCGTTAGCGGAATTGCAGGGCAAAGGGATCATCTAACCAAGACTCAATCAGGAGGGGATCACCATGGCAGAGGGACAACAGACCGGCAGCGAAAGCAATCAAGCCCTGGCTGGGGTCAAGGTGCTCGATTTCATGTGGGCGATGGCCGGCCCCGGCTCGACCCGTATTCTGGCCGACTACGGAGCGACCGTTGTGCGGATTGAATCCACTACCCGCTTTGACGCGGTGCGCATGGTCGGTCCCTTTCAAAACAAGCAGCCCGGCCCGAACAATTCCGGTCTGTACAATAATATGAACACCGGCAAACTGCCGATGACTCTGAATCTGTCCAAACCGGAGTCGCGTGAGATTATTCTTGATCTGGTGCGCTGGGCCGATGTCGTGACCGAGTCTTTTTCTCCCAAAGCCATGCGCGAGTGGGGTTTTGACTACGAGTCGCTCGCCAAAATCAAGCCCGATATCATCATGCTCAGCACCTGCCTGATGGGTCAGACCGGCCCCCACTCGCACTTTGCCGGGTTCGGCAATCTGGCGGCTGCCGTCTCGGGCTTCTTCGACCCCACCGGCTGGCCCGACCGCGCACCCGCTGGGCCGTTCGGAGCCTACACCGACTATATTGCCCCGTGGTATAACGCCGCGGCCGTGCTGGCGGCATTGGAGCATAAGCACCAGACCGGCAAGGGCCAGCATATCGACCTGGCGCAGGCCGAAGCCTCGCTCCATTTTCTGGCGCCGTTTCTTTTAGACCAAACCGTCAACGGACGAACCCAGACCCGGATGGGCAACCGGGATATGAACTTCGCCCCGCACGGGGTGTATGAGGCCGAAGGAGAGGACCGCTGGGTGGCGATCGGCGTGGAAACCGACGACCAGTGGCGCTCGCTGTGCGAGACCATGAACCGCCCGGACCTCGGCAGTGACGAGCGCCTGGCCACCGCCAAAGGCCGGTTGGACAATCAGGACGAAATCGACACGGCCGTCAACGCCTGGAGCAGCCAACTCAGCCCGTATGAGGCCGAAGAACAGCTTCAGGCCAAAAACGTCCCGGCCAGTGCGGTGGAAACCATCAACGAGCTGTACGAGGACAAGCAGCTTCAGCACCGCGAGCACTTCGTCGACCTGGAGCATCCCGACTTCGGCACGACCACGGTCGAGGGCACCCGCTTCAAATTCTCCCGCACCCCGGCCCAGATCAACCCGGCGGCCCCGACGCTGGGACGTGAGAACCAGAACGTACTGGAGAACATTCTGGGCTATAACGAAGAGAAGATCACCGAGTTAGTGATTGCCGAGGTGCTGGAGTAGCAGGCCCGTCTCGTTCGTCGGAACGAGGTAGGGGAGAACCATGCCGACAACGTACAAAGCAACCCTTCGTGGCAACCAATTGGAGTGGAGCGGCCTATTCCTGTTCAAGTGACGATTTTGCAGGAGCAATTATTAGCTCCAGCATCCAGCAGTGATAGCGGCCAACGCATGGCAAATGCACTGGAGCAGATTGCACAATTGAGCACGTTCCCACAGGATGTTGATCCTGTGGGTTGGGAAGGAGAACAGCGCCAGGATAAGCCCCTTCCAGACCGAGAAGCGTAGTGCTCATCGACAGCAATATCATTATCTATGCTGCTCGGCCTGAGGCGGAGAATGACCTTGGGAGATTCTCTGGTGGCAGGGACAGCCCTTGCCCATCACTACACGCTTGTCACGAGGAATACCAAAGATTTTCTCTGGATCAATGACTTGGAGATTCTGAATCCTTTTGCGTGAGCATACTGCCGCAGGGGCTACGAATGTCGATCCGGCTCCTCGCGCCGTTCGCCGTAGGCGCGCTTGGTCCACCAGTAGGCGAACGCGCCGCACAGGAAGAGGATGCCGCCGTACCCGACCGAGAGCATCAGCTCGCCGCTCATGACAAGCACCACCGGGCCAGACACAGGGAGTCGGCCTTGTGCCCGACCGCCTGTTCGTACGGCCACACGTAAAACACGATCATGAGTATTGTCACGACCGCGCCACAGACCATCAAACCCTTCGCGAACCACAAGGTTGTGGCGGTCAGGGAGGGATCGTATTCCGCGGGCGGCGTTTGATGGATTTGCCGGCGATACAGATGTTCCTCCTCGGTGACCCGGCCATTGCGCGATACGAGAACAATCGTGATGAGGCTCAAGACGATGCCGATCACGAAGGGGTCGAGATACACCGGCAGGAATATCACCTCGAAGACCGACAGGACCTTCGGGATCAGGTTGCCGACAAAGCCGACGACAATCCCCCAAAAAGCGCCGTCTGCCGTGATGCGTGTACTCCACACGCTCATGAAGGCCATCGGTCCCCACGACGATGCAAACAGCGTTGCCGCAAAATAGCTGATCATCATGATCGCGGGCGGCTGAAAATACGCGACGATCAGGATGACGGTCCCGACCGCCAGCATGGTGGAGCGGCTCAATCGGAGCTTGCGGCGTTCGTCGCCTTCGCCAATCTCGACCAGATCGTTCGTCGCGCTGAATCCGATCAAGGACAGAAACGTCGACGCCGAGGACAGAGCCGCAGCCACCACGCCGGTCATGAACAACACGCCCGCATAGGTCGGCATGGTGTTGAAAGCCGCCCAGATCATGGCCCTTTCGTTGGGCTCGATATCCGGGTTGAGGAGATTGACGGCCGCGGCGGACACCACCAAGGCCCAATACAGCACCACGACCGACGCGCTCGCCAAGCAGGCCGACCGCATCACGGTGTGCTCATTTTTCGCCATCAGGTAGCGGCTCGATTGCCACGGGCTCACCGCAATCGTGAACGCCCACGCGATCCCGAGCACGAGACCCCAGCCAACCGAATCGAACGGCGTCTGCCAGCGCGCATCGGCTCCGACGACACCGTGCCAGGAGATGATTGCCGGCTTGGCTTCGTAGACCGCCAGGGACTCGATGGTGGCGAACCATCCCCCGGTCTCACCCAGGATGTAGTAGAGCGAGAGGAAACCGACGCAGGTGAACAGCAGGTACATGACGGTATCCGTCAGCACCACGCCTCTTGAGCCGGAGTAGATCGTGAACGAGGTATAGCCGACCCAGACGATCAGCAACGTCACCTCATAGGGAATATGCATCACTTCCGATATCGCCAGTGATGCTCCCTGGGTCACCGCCAGCAAATAGGCGGTGACCCCCCCGATCACCGTCACACCGGCGGCAGCCTGAACGCGCCGACTGTTGAAGCGCTTGCCGAAGAACTCGGCCACGGTTATCGCCTGGCTGCGCCTGACATAGCGGCCGAAGAACGCCGCGCCCAGGACGTAGCCGACGATATTGACCCCGACCAGGATCAGCAGGATCGCGCCGTGGCCCTGATAGGTAAACCCGGTTTCACCCAGGAAGGCGGCGGTGCTCAGATAGCTCGCGACCAGGGTGCCGGCTATCAGCAGGGTCGAGCTGTCACGCCCCGCAACGAAATAATCATCGACATCTTTGACCCGCCGGCCGGCGTAATTGCCGATCAGCAGATAGATCACGATGCTCGTGATGATGCCGAAGGCGTAGGGGTTCATGGTACGGCCTTGGCCGTCCAGTCACCGTGCGGGCCATCGTTACTCATGACGTACGCATTGTTCCGGTTCGGGTCGCCTGCAACGGCGATCAGAAACTTCGAGGCCTCGGTCACGATCGGCACGAGGCGTTGCGGGTCGTTGGACTCGCCGAAGACCGGCGGGATCAGACCCTCGGTCGCCAGTTCGAACAGGGTGCGGCCCCCCGCATCGATGTTGCTCCACTCGCCGATGAACTGCTCGAACCTGGCCGCCGGCAGCCGGGCCTGCACGAACAGCGCCCGCTTGACGTCATCCTTGCCCCAGCCGGATCGGGCGAAGGTGCGCGCCAGCATCGGGGAAAGGATCAACAGCGGTCGATAATGGCCCTGTCCGAGTCCGTAGATGTGCGCGAGGTCCCAGCCACTGACTCGAACGAGGCCGTCGGCCAGATACGGCACGAGCGCCTCGCCCGTCGATCCGAAGACGCTGCCGAGGATCAGGCTGCTATTCATGCGGACCATGGTGACCACGTCGTCGTCCCGCCCGAACCCGAACTCCGCACTCAGCGGTTGCCAGCCGATGTCGGTCAGCGTCTGCTCATCTTCGGCCAATACCACCCGGGTGCTGTTACCGAACGTGGCCTTGTCGTGTTCGTCGACGGTGAATCCACAGACATTGCGCAGGTACAGCCGGAGCCATCGGGCGACGCTGGTATTGGCATGGGCGCCCTCCCGAAGGACACCCTGCCGGGCGTTGAAGCCGAGTTCGGCCATCGACGGCCCATTAACGATGACGAGGGCGTCGGCCCCGGTGGTATTACCCGAGTGCTCGACGCCGTAACCGGGATCGGCGATGATTTCGGCGAGCGCCAAGAGCACGGGCAGGTGCCGGGGCTGACAGCCGGTCATGACGGCATTGACGGCAACCGACCAGACCGTGATATCGCGGCCCGAGGGTCGGGCGGTGCCGATTACTCTCCAGGGGTCATCGTTCAGCGCGGCGAGAAACGCCGCGACCCGGTCCTGGGTCGGCGGAACGACCGGCAGTCCATCGCTCCAGCCCTCAACGGTGAAACGTTCGTTGATCTCGTCAATCGTTCCCGTGGCGACGACGTCCAGTGGCGCGGGCTCGGCGGCAGCGGCCTCACCGACGACCGGCGCGCTGGTGAGGCCGGCTATGATCTGGTCGAGCGTCGCGTCGCGCAGGGAACCGATCATCTCGTCGTAGCTCTGCGCGTCCACGTGTCCGCGCAGCACGCCGAGGGGAAGCCCGTCGAATCCCGCGCCGCGACCAGTGGCCGCCGCCTGGCGTTCGAACCCTTCGCAGACCAGCGACACCGATGGTACCCCGGCGGCTTCCGCGACAACCGACGCCCGCATCACGGCGGGCGTACAACTCCCTCAACATCCCACCCCGGAGACGACGGCGTCGATACCGCGGTCGCGCAACCGGTTGGGGAGGGCGGCAATCACCTCGGCTTCATCACCCCCGTGCGTGTTGCCGAATTCATCGTACCCGACGATTTCGATCCCGGTGAAGCGGTGCTGCAGATCTTTCTCGATGACCGGAAAAAGCTCGTGACCGCGAAACAGGAAATCCCACAGAAACCCGACGCGTTTGCCCTCGAGCGTGTCGAGCCGCTCGGCGAGATGCCGTGGCTGTACCGCGAGCGGCGATTTCGGCCAGACGACTTCGTAGTGAATTGCGCTATGTGAACTCATTGCCCTCTCCCCTGATTAGGCTTGCGGCCCTGAAGGCCGGAGTGCTGCAAACCCGTCATTAACGGGTCTCTTCCTGACAGCCGTCCAACGCCGATGCGGCAGGGCCGACCCGTCGGCAGCCTTCCACGAGCGCTCACAACGGCCCACGCAAGGTCTCGAACGCATGCCCGGCGCGCAGCACGACGTCGTCTTCACCGTAGCGTCCCGTGATCATCATACCCACGGGCAGGCCGTTCGACACACCGGTCGGCACGCTCATTGACGGGTGGCTCGTCGCATCGAAGGGCGCGGTGTTGCCAATCATGTCGAGCGTAAGTCCCATGACGACTTCACGCGAGGCGTCCGGTGGCGGGATTCGGTGGGCTTTCATCACGGTCGTCGGCATCACGAGCAGGTCGCAGGTATCGAACGCGCGGTCGTAGGCGGCGCGGAGCGTGCGAACGAGGTTCTGTGCCTTGGCGGAATAATAGTTGCCGTAACGGGCACGCATGACCTGGGCGAACAGCAGCACGGTCTTGGCCATGTCCGGCAGCTCTGCCGCCCGGGTTTTGCGCGCCGCCTGAAAGAAGCGGATCGCTCCGAGCGGGTGGTGGCCATCTGCGTTTCCGCCGGCCGGCCCCTGATCGCTCCACGTTGACAGCGTCCCGTCGACGGAACTTGCGAACATGATCTTCAGGGCCTCGGTGTGCATGGGGATGGAGATTTCTTCGACCCCGGCCCCGGCCTCCTGCAGCCGCCAAGCCGCGGCCATCACAGCTTCATCCACATCCGCTTCCGAGCCCGGCGCGCCGAAGCCTTCGCGCACGATACCGACCCGCAGCCCCGCGATCCCCTGACCGACGAGTTCGCTATAGGGTTTTGCCGGCAAGGCCGCCACCTGACGCGGGTCGAGGCCGTCGTCGTAGCCGGCGATGACTTCGAGCAACAGGGCGCAATCGAGGCTTGAGGCCGCCATCGGCCCGAGGTGATCGATCGTGTGCTCAATGGGTCCGGCGCCGGTATAGGGCACGAGGCCGTGAGTCGGCTTGATCCCGACGCAGCCAGACCACGAACTCGGCATGCGTACGGAGCCACCCTGGTCGCTGCCGATCGCCATGTCGCATTCACCCGTCAGAATCAATGCGGCGCAGCCGCTCGACGAGCCTCCGGTCATGAAGTCGGGGTTGCGCGGGTTCCTCACCGGACCCGACGCCGACGTATGGCTGCCGCCGGAATAGCAGAAGTTTTCGCACACGGCCTTGCCGACCACTTCGCCGCCGGCATCGAGCACGCGGGTCACGACGGTCGCGTCTTCGTCGGCGATAAAGCCTGCGTACAGCGCCGAGCCGTTCAGCATAGGCAGGCCCGCAACGCTGATGTTGTCCTTGATGGCGACGCGTTTGCCGGCGAGCTTGCCGGACGCCGCGCCTTTGACCGAACACTTCCACTGCCAGGCACCGTAACGGTTCTCATCGCCAGTCGGGCGATACCCCTCACCGCGCGGGTATTTCGTCGGCAGGGTCGGCGCGTCCATCGCGTCGATGGCATTGTAATCGTCGACGAGCCTGCCCATCGCGGTTGCGAAGAAATCCAAATCGCCCCGGTCCAGATCGAGAAATAAAGCCTGCGCGGCCGCCCGCAGTTCGCTGTCTGTCGGCGCACCTACGGGGCTGCCGGTTTTATCGGAACTCATCATGCTCCTCCCTTATAGCCTTCGTACATTAAAACCTTGGCCTTGAGTCGTCTACCTCTTCCGGTGTCGATTGAAGGCCAGCCTCGACACCGAGATGTTCAAACAGTTTATGGATAACCAGAGCTTCAAGCGCTGGCTGACCGATACGGTGTTCGGGCTTGCCCACGAGCAGGCCGGCGTGGGGTGAGACGCTCGGCGGGGCGGGTACGACCTGTAGGGGCGACGCATACGTCGCCCCTACAGGTCGCAAACGGTTTTCCGGGACTATCCAATGCAAAATGGCGTTGCTAGGGTGTGTCATCAGTTAAGGAGGATGACCGAGGCGGCGAGATAGATCGCGCCCAGAAAGCTAACGGCGCGTTTGTCATAGCGCGTGGCAAGCGCCCGATATTGTTTGAGTTTGGCGAAGAAGTTTTC
The DNA here is from genome assembly GCA_965232605.1 of uncultured Binatia bacterium (SeqCode). Taxonomy (GTDB): domain Bacteria; phylum Desulfobacterota; class Binatia; order Bin18; family Bin18; genus Bin18. Next base: position 367,948 of record CBDDQA010000003.1, read on the forward strand.
AATCAAATGACGCGCTTGATAGAGGTGCGTATCATAGGCGCGGGGCTGGGTCCGATTGGCCTTGGGGGGAATCACAATCGTCACCCCCGCCTGCTCTAACAGGTCTAGGACGCGCGCTTGAGCCTCATAGGCGCGATCCGCCAGCACGGCCTGGACGTGCGGCACTAAGTCCGGGAGCAGCGCATCCGCCCCGGCGAGGTCCGAGGCGTGGCCGGGCGTGAGATGGAAGCTGGTCGGATTGCCCAAGGCATCACAGGTCGCATGGAGCTTGGTACTCAAGCCCCCGCGCGAGCGCCCGAGGCATTCCGTCCTTTGGTCCCCCCTTTTGCCCCGGCCGCATGTTGATGCGCCCGGATGATCGTGGCGTCAATCATAGCGTATTCGTTGTCAGCGTCAGCCGCGAGGTGCTCGAACACCCGCGCCCACACCCCACTCCGACTCCAGCGCATATGCCGGGTATGAATCACCCGAAAATCCCCAAACCGCGCCGGCAGGTCCCGCCAGGGAATGCCCGCCCGATAGCGGTATAAGACCGCTTCCACAAACAACCGGTTATCCTGCGCCGTGCCCCCCACATGCCCCGCCCGGCCCGGCAGCAACGCCTCAATCCGCTCCCACTGGTCCTCCCGCAGAGCATACCGTCTCGCCATTGTCGCTCCTCTCTCCTCTCGTGCTGACCAAGGAAGTATACCGCAGCGAGACTGGAAAGCCGACCAGAGATGCGTACTAACTGATGACACGCCCTAGGATACATGACAAAGGGGAGACCCCGCCATGATGGAAATTGGTATTTTCCTGCCCATCGCCAAGGGCGGTTTTATCATTTCACGCAATATACCGCCCACTTGGCCCACGTGGGAACTGAACCGGGACGTCACCTTGAAATGTGAAGCGCTGGGATTCGAGTTTGCCCTATCTATGGTGAAATTCCGAGGCTTTGGTGGGGAGACGAAATATTGGGACTATGCCCTTGATTCCTTTATCTTAACCGCGTCATTGGCTCCGGTGACCAAGACCATCCATCTGTTCCCTTCGGTCACCACTCTGTCCATTCATCCAGCGGTGGCGGCCCGTATGGCCACGACCATCGAAGCCGTCTGCCCAGGCCGTTTCGGGCTCAATATCGTTTCCGGTTGGTATAAGGATGAGTTCAATCAAATGGGCTTGTGGCCGGGCGACGAACATTACGAAACCCGCTACGACTATGCGACCGAGTATGTCACGATCCTGACGGATCTCTGGGACACCGGCAGGAGCAATTTCAAGGGTACATACTTCACCATGAACGACGCCCAGATCAAGCCGGTGCCGTCAAGGCGCATTCCCCTGGTGTGTGCCGGTCAGTCGGAGCGCGGCATTCGCTACACCGCCGAAATGGGTGACCGGAATTTTGTCATCGCCGGCGGCAACACTCACGACATCGAAGCGGACATCAAAACGTTCAGCGCCATCACGTCAAAGCTTCAGGACCACGCCGGAAAGCTTGACCGTGACGTGGGCACCATTGCCCTGTTCAATGTCTTCGCCGCGGAAACAGACGCGGAGGCGGAAAAGCGTTTCGAGCATATCGTCGCCGGCGCCGATGAGGTGGCCATCGCCAACCTTGTCGGCCAAGCGGAATTGGACAAGTCCGAAGGCATGTCCGAGAGCCTGAAACGTAAATCCATGTTCATGGGCTTGCCGACCTTGGTGGGCTCTTACCGGAAAGTGGCCTCTTACCTGGACAGGATCTACGATGAAGCCGAAGTGGCTGCCTGTATGTTCGCCTTTCCCGACTTTGAGCACGACATCGATACATTTGGCGAACACATCCTGCCAAGACTGGAGTCCCGCAGGGCCGAGTAGGCTCTATATTTGAGGCATTCCCAGAGTCAGTGCTAGGCGGTGCTCCGAGCGCCCATAATGAAAAGAAGCTATAGGACACACGTCTCCTCGAAGAGACGTGTACTGTCCTGAAGAATGGTGGAGGCGGCGGGAATCGAACCCGCGTCCGAAAGTAGTCCACTCAAGGCATCTACAATGCGTAGCTCGTATTTTGATCTCATCCTCGGGCCTCCTACGAGCAGGATGCCCTCAGACCAGCCAAAGTAGAGTTTCGGGCGCGCACCCTTCGGCACGATGCAAACCCTATCCCGATTTGTGTCGCCTTAGCCGACCCTACGGGCGCGGATCGGTAAGACGCAAGCTGCTCTAGGCAGCAAGAGCGTAGTCAAAATCGTCTGCAGTTAAATTGCAGCCTGTCCGTTTTACGGGCGGGACAGAACCCCGGCATGCAGCCTTGGCTTTCTAGCCCCCGTCGAAACCAGATCGCCCCCTTATCGCAGTTATGTCTCTCACACAGGGAAAAGACCGGGAGACATACCCCCCTAGCCTGTTCGTCTGTGCATGGCACGTTGAACATCGCGCTTCATCTCGCGTTCGCGAATGGCAGCACGCTTGTCATACGTCCGTTTACCCTTGGCCAGAGCCAACTCAACCTTGACCCGGCCTTCCTTAAAGTACAGCCGTAGAGGAACCAGGGTCAATCCCTGCTCTTGTGTTTTGCCCATCAGGCGCAGGATTTCTCTTTTGTGCAGCAGGAGCTTGCGCCGGCGGTTGGGATCACCGTTGAAATAATGGGCCGGTTTGTAGTCGCTGATATGCGCGTTCAATAAAAACGCCTCGCCCTTGTCGATCCGGCCATAGCTGTCCTTGAGGTTGGCCCGACCGTCCCGGAGCGATTTGACCTCTCCGCCGTTCAACACAATCCCGGCCTCGATGGTTTCGTTGATGATATAGTCGTGCCGTGCCTTGCGATTGACGCAGATCGCTCTCTGGGCGGACTTCTCTTTGGCCATGTTCACGCTCTGCGACTAGTGTAGTACACGGTTATCAATCAGCCGGACATCGCCGACCCAGACCGCGATAGCCAACAAGGTGGGACCGGATATCTGCTCCACCTCTTCGAGCGTTTCAGGCTGGCACAGAGAGGTGTACTCAACCCGCACCTCGGCGTTTTGGGTTAATATCTGCCGCACGGCCTGAAGAATCGCGGCCGAGGAGGTCTGGCCGCCGGAGACCAGTTCCTGGGCAGCCGTGAGTGCGCGCGCCACGCACCGGCTCGTCTCTCGTTCGGCCGCGCTCAGCCGGGCATTCCGGGAACTCATGGCCAGGCCATCGTCTTCGCGCACTGTCGGCAGGGTGACGATATCGATGTCAAAGTTCAGGTCCTGGACCATGCGCTTGATGACCACACACTGCTGAAAGTCCTTTTCGCCAAACAGGGCGCAGTGCGGCTTGACCATATTGAACAGCTTGGCCACCACCGTTGTCACCCCTCGAAAATGGCCGGGGCGAAAGGCCCCGCACAAGGGCTGGCTGACTTTCTCGACCTCAACCGCGCTCTGGTAGCCATTGGGATAGATTTCAGCCGGCGGCGGCATGAACAGCACGTCGGTACCCAGTGCCTCCAGGGCGCGTTCGTCCTGGGCCTCGTCACGCGGGTATGTATCGAAGTCGGACGTCTGATTGAACTGCATGGGGTTGACGAAAATGGAGACCACGACCACATCGCCTCGATTCTTCGCCTCACGCACCAGGCTGAGATGGCCTTCGTGCAGAAACCCCATGGTGGGGACAAAGGCCACGGTCTTACGCTCCAGGCGTCGGTCTTCCGACCAGCGCTGCATCTCTCGAACGGTCTGGATAATCTGCACGTGAAGTTTCCCGAAAGGCTCTAATGGAACGAGTGCTCATCCTGGGGGAAGGCCTGCTCCCGCACCTCGCTGATATAGGCATGCACCGCGTCGGCCACCACCTGTTCCAGATTGGCGTAGCGTTTAACAAATTTGGGCGTGAAATCACCGGACATGCCCAGCAGGTCATGCATCACCAGAATCTGGCCGTCACAGTGCGGACCGGCACCAATCCCAATGGTAGGAATCGGCAGCATGTCCGTTATCTCGGCGGCCAAATCCAGTGGGACGCCCTCCAGGACCACGGCAAAAGCGCCGGCGTTGGTGACGGCTTCGGCGTCTTCGATGAGCCGTTCCCGCGCGCCGGGCTGGCGGCCCGATTTCTTGCCCTGGACCTTATAGCCGCCCATGCGATGCACCGACTGTGGCGTCAGGCCAATATGGCCCATCACGGGAATATCCACATTCACGATGGCCTTGATGACCCGGGCGATGTTGACCCCGCCCTCCAGTTTGACGGCCTCGGCTCCGCCTTCCTTGAGGAGGCGTCCGGCATTGGCAATCGCCTCACAAATGCCGGCCTGGTAGGAGAGAAACGGCATATCACCCACAATGAGGGCACGCGGGCGCGCCCGGTTGACCAGCCTGAGGTGGTAGACCATATCGTCCATCGTGACCGGCAGGGTCGTATCCGCCCCCTGTACGGTCGTGCCCAGCGAGTCGCCAACCAAGAGAAAATCTATGCCACACTCGTCCAGGATGCGGGCAAACGGGTAGTCGTAGGCGGTGAGGGCCGTGATCTTCTGCCCGGACGCCTTCAGCCGTTGCAGTTCAGGAGCCGAAATTTTTGCGGATTGCATATTGTCCCTCCTTCTACAGCTTCGCCATGGACCACAGTCGGAGGGCGTGGGGACAGGGAGGATGGTGTGAGGACTATGCGGGCTTTTGCCAGAGCGGCCCGCTGTCACTATTCCCTGCCGTATGGTTTCTGCCGTCCGTCTCGGTCCGTACAATTGGATCCAAGCGGTCTGCCGCCACTATCTTTTTGCCCTGACAGAGCCTGTGTGGGTCGACCGGTTTGTCGCCCGGCGGCTCTCCCGTCCAGAGCAAAGCAATAGTATGGGCGTGCTGATAGCATATTTGTCCGAGGATTGTCTAGGTGTTGTGGGCCTTCCTTTCCTCGTGTCAGCCGTCTTGCTAGAGTGGGGCTGTGCATAACCGGCCCGCTCCAGACGATATTGGTCTCTGCCTGATGGTTGGCATTCCCCAGCCAACGCTTGATACTGAGACGCGCCGGATACTTGCTGACTTGCAGCCCGGTGGCATTATCCTCTTTCAGCGGAATTATACGGACCCGGACACGCTGCGGGCCCTGTGTGCGGACATCCATGCCCTGACCCCCGAGCACCCACCCTTGATTGCGCTTGACGCCGAAGGCGGGCGGGTCCATCGTCTCTCACCGCCGTTTACCCATTTTCCGCCCGCTTTGCAGATCGGCCGGACCGGCTCGCCGCAACTCGCCCATGCGGTTGGGGTCGCCCTTGGGCGGGAGCTGCGCAGCGTGGGCATAGATATTGACTTTGCGCCCGTACTGGATGTGTACAGCAATCCCGCCAACACGGTTATTGGCGACCGCGCGTTTGGTGCTGACCCGCAGCGAGTGGCCGAGTTTGGCTGTGCTCTTGCCGACGGGCTGCGCGCGGCCGGCGTGCTCCCGTGCGGCAAGCATTTTCCTGGGCATGGGGCGACCGTGACCGATTCGCACGACGACCTGCCCTATGACGAGCGAGACAGCGCGACCCTGGAGGCAGTTGACCTCCTCCCCTTTCAAGCCGCTATTGCCCAGAAGATCGAACTCCTGATGACCTCCCACGTTGTGTATCCCGCCCTGGACCCACAGCAGCCCGCCTCGCTCTCCTCCGTCATTATGAACGAGCTGCTGCGAAAACGGTTCGGATTCCGGGGCGTTATTGTCTCGGACGACTTGGAGATGGGCGCTATTGTCCGGCATTCGTCGGTTGCGGCGGCCGCGGTGCAGGCGCTCAGCGCCGGAGCCGACCTCCTATTGGTCTGCCAGAGCCTGGAACATGCCCTCGGCGCTCGGGATGCGTGTCGGCAAGCACTCGAACAAGGCGTTTTGACTGTGGAGCGGGTGGCCGAAGCGCAGCGACGTGTCGAGCGGCTGAGGCGCCGCCTTGCCGACCGGCCCCCCCTCCCACTGCCCGCCATCGGCGCGCCGGAACACACCAGGCTAGTCAGTACGATCGTGCGGCAGACCCGTGACTGAACGGAAACACTACACGATGAAATCCAGATAGTTCCCCTGGTGCACGACCTGGAACGCGCTGCCGGGATAGGCGTGGCGCCAACCGCGCGGCACGCGGGCGGCGGCTCGGGGGGACCACTTTATTGCGGCTGCGCGCAAACGCCCGCCCCACTCTTCGATCAGGTCTATCTCCTGCTGGTCGTAGGTGCGCCAGAAATAGCTTTCAGCCAAGTGCCCCGTGTACAGATTGTATTTCAGCCGCTCGGCCAGAATGTAGTTCTCCCACAAGGCGCCGGCGTCGTCGCGCAGTGACAGGACATTGAAGTTGCTGATCAGCCCGTTCCTGATGCCGTTGTCGTAAAAATAGTATCGCCGACTCTTGGTGATTTCCTTCCGCAGATTCCGGCTGAAACCACGCCGGCCGTAGATGACGTAGGCATTTTCCAGCAGGTCCAGATAGCGGTCTACCGTATTCTTGTTCATACCGAGTTGCGCTCCCAACTCCGTCACCGAAACCTCGCGGCCAATCTGGAATGCGACCAACTGGAGCAGACGCAGTAATTTGTCAGTATGCCGGATGCCTTCTAACTGAAGGATATCCTTGAACAGGTAGGCAGCGACGAGTTCCTTGAGATAGAGTTCACGCTCTTCGTTCGATTCCATCAGGATGACTTCCGGGTAGGAGCCATAGATCAGACGCATTTCGAGATGAGCCGCTGTCTCATGGGCGCTTTCCACTGCGCGCAGTTCCAGTTGTGCGAGGGGCAAGAGCAGCAGCGTGGTTTTCCGGCCCGTCAGGGGCTCGCCGGTCTGCTGGGCAAGATCAAAGGAAGACGAGCCTGTTGCGATGATGCGCAGCCCCTCAACGTGGTCGGCCAACAACTTCAAGTTCAAGCCGACCTGCCGCACGTATTGGGCTTCATCCACGATCAGCGTCTGCCGCCCTCCGACAAACGCCTTCAGCTTGGCCAGCGACTGGCTCTCCAGGTATGCGCGCACAGCGATGTCTTCACCCGGTCACTACGAGGGCATCCCGGTCGTGCTGCAGACCGAGGATCAGGAGGCCGCGCGCACGGCCGGTCTGCCCGCCGGCTATTCAGTGGCCGCTGAACGATAGACAACAGGATTAGCGGTAAAGAGTGTTTCGGACGGGTCGGGGGGATTCACCCAGTAATCATAGAGCGCCGCAGTCATGTTTATGATCTCCAGCTTCCCTGTGCCTCTAATGTCATCGCGGGCAAAGCGCCAGAGAATCCAGGCTCTCGGCCTCTCCACCCTCTGGATGCCGGATCAAAGCCTGCCCCGGACATGATCCGGGGTCCGGCATGACGAAGGCTACAATGTATCGTAAGCCACTCTAGTGAACGTGAGCGGCTCTAGGTCTCACCGTTTTCTTTTGACCAATTTCGGCAACGCCTGCGCATACGGACCGCGGGCGACCCCCCTTTCGGTGATGATCGCACTGACCAGGCGATGGGGGGTGACATCAAACGCCGGATGCGCAACCGCGATTTCGCTGGGGGCAATCTGCTGGCGCAGCACATGGGTGACTTCCCGGGCGGACCGCTCTTCAATCGGAATCTTCTCGCCCGAGGGACAATCCAGGTCAATCGACGTGGTTGGGGCGGCCACATAGAACGGCACCTTGTGGCGTCCGGCCAGCACCGCAGACGTGTACGTTCCGATCTTATTGGCCACGTCTCCATTGGCCGCGGTGCGGTCTGTGCCGACAATCACGCAATCAATCGCGCCCTGCTGCATGAAATGGCCGATCATATTGTCGGTAATCAGGGTCGCGGGAATCCCCTCGCGCACGAGTTCCCAGGCGGTTAAACGCGCGCCCTGTAAATATGGCCGGGTCTCCGGCACAAAGACGGAGATATTCTTGCCCTGCTCCCAGGCGGCCCGGATCACCCCCAAGGCGGTTCCATACCCGGCCGTGGCCAGTGCCCCGGCGTTACAATGGGTTAAAACCGCCGCCCCTTGAGGAATCAATTGGGCGCCGTGGCGACCTATGCGTCGATTGGCGGCCAGGTCTTCCTGATAGATTTTCAAGGCTTCCTGCTCCAGGGCGGCAATCAGCGCGTCACGGCCTTTGGCCCGTACTTTCTCATACCGGCGTTGCATGCGGTCAATGGCCCAAAAGAGGTTGACCGCGGTCGGTCGGGTGGCGGCAAAGATCTGACAGATGCGCGCAAACACGTCGGGCTGTCCACTCCGTTTGAGCTGTCGCACGCCAAGCGCGATCCCCATGGCCGCGGCAACCCCAATCGCCGGAGCCCCGCGAATCACCATATCGGTAATGGCGCGCGCGACGCGGCGGTAATCCGTGTAGGTACGATAAACTTCCCGGGTGGGTAAAGCGCGCTGATCGATCATCACCACCGCCCCATCCCGCCAGTCTATGGTAAAAAACGAATCAGGCTTCATGCCTTCCTTTCGCCTTCTCTTCCTGTTCCGCGGTATGACGATTCGGAACCTGCCTCAATGAGCTCAACTCCGTCGTGCGGCGTCCAGACCGCCACCACCGTGTCGTCTTCCGCTCTTTTGAGCGTCACCCTTTCTATCCCAACTCCCGGCTCAAAGACGTCCAGGTCCTGGCTGTTCTTCTGCCAGGTCGTCGCCACCAGTTCGACGACGGTGGAGCGCTGTTCGAGTGTCAGGTCGGTCCATTTTTGAGAAACGGAGACGGACACCGAGCGCCCGGCGTCGCTGGCCTCCATGCCGTAGTACACATCCGCCCAGAGGCTTTCGGAGAGCTGGGTGTCGGTGCGGTAGACACAGGTCCAAAAGGCCGGGCTGATATTGGCAGGCAGGTCAGCCGGGGGCTGCGGCTCTTCCTGTGATATCGAGTCTTCGGGTGGTGGTTCTGGCGGCTGCTCCTCGTCCGCCGAGCGAAAAACAATAAAAAGGCCGATCAGCACCAGGACAAAGGTGGTCGGTATTTTCCGCAGCATGGCACCAATGGCACCCAGCAGGGTCCGGGGCGGGGGTTTCTTGGCGGCCTGCTTAGACGTAGGTGATCGAGAGTCTCTGGCCATGCGTACAATATCACAGGCTGAGCGCGGCAAATTCTGAAATGAGGCCAGGAGGCGTGGGAGACGGAGGCAACGGACTAGTCATGGGCCAGAGTTATAGCACAGGGCCGGCCTGTTGCAGAAGACCAACACGCTCTGGCCTTGACGCGCCGTTGGGACATGGCTACAGGTGGCCCACCGCGCCTTGTCCGCCCCGATCCGGCGCGCATCCCAGAAAGGAGCACAGCTATGGAACGCCTTCACCCCGGAGATCCTTTTCCCGCCATCAGCGGTCCGAGCGTCGGCGGCGGGACGGTTAATCTGCCGGCCGACATCTCGACCCCGTACGCTATCGTCCTGACCTATCGGGCTCACTGGTGACCGTTCTGCGATCAGCAGTTGGCTGATTATCAGGCCCATCTTGAGCAGGCCCAGGCAACCGGGATCTCGGTGTATGCCATCTCAACCGACCCGCTCGACAAGGCCCAGCAGACAGTCGATAAGTCGGGGCTGACGTTTCCCGTCATCTACGGCGTGGACGGCCCGGCCACGGCCGCGACCCTGACCTGCTGGTACGAGGAGAAGCGCAATATCATCCAACCGGCGGCGTTTATCATCGACCCTGCACGTAATATCCTGAACGTGACCTATACCTCGGGGCCAATCGGGCGCCTCCAGATAAAAGACGCCCTGGGGCTGGTCGGTTTTTACGCCTCAAAGAAGATTTCGGCCACAACGGTCGATAAAGACAAAGGCTGGACAGCAAATGTGACCGGAGCCTGACACGATACCGGACCGCTTGCGGCAGTGCGCGAGCGGTCCACTTACTCTTACCCTGCCCACAAACGCTGCGAGGCGAGACGCGCGCCTTCGGCGCACGCCCGCAGCTTGGCCCACACCACGCTCTCGGACACCATCTCCCAGCCGGCAAATGTGCCAAAGCCGCAGTCCGAACCGGCAATGATCCGACTCCGGTCGCCGATAGCCTCAACCACCTGACACAGGCGGTCGGCGACGATTTCCGGGTGCTCGATATAGTTGGTGGTGGAATCGATTACGCCGGGGATGAGCAGCATCGAGTCGGGCAAAGGATGCTGCCGGAAGGCTTTATATTCGTGCTGGTGGCGGGGGTTGGCCAGCTCGATGGACAGGGCTCCAACCTTGGCCTGATACAGAACGGGCAGAATATCGGCCAGCGGCACATCGTGATTGTGGGGGCCGTCATAATTCCCCCAGCAGATATGCAGCCGAATACGCTCGGCCGGGATATTCTCGGTCGCGCGGTTGACGGCTTCGATATGCACCTCGATGGTCTTCTGAAATTCTGCCAGGGTCTGTTCCTGAAAGAGGAAGGTCCGCTCCATGGCCAGGTCGGGGGCGTCGAGTTGCAGCAGCAAACCCTGGGCGTAGATGTACTCGTACTCCTTCTTCATCTGCTCGGCCACGGCCAGCACATAGGCCTCGTGCGAGTCGTAATGGGCGTTCAGCATGGTCGTGGCAATGATGCCGGGCGAGGCCGCGGTCATGAAGCGTTCGGTGCACGCCGCCTGCTCCGTACAGCGCAGAAACAAGGCACATTCCTGCTCCACCGCAGACAGATCGTCGTAGGCAAGCTCGGCAACGGCCTGCGGGGCGTCGAAGACCTTGGCCCGCATCATATTGCGCCGCTGCATCATGGCCATGAAATCCGGGAATTCGGCCATGTCTTGCGGCGTGGGTCGTTTGCTCTCTCCGCCAAAGCCGCGCATACGCTGCGGGACATAGGTCTGAAAACCGATGCGCGGCTGTTCGCCGTCATTGATGATATCCACACCGGCTTTGAGCTGTTCGTCAATCACGTGTTGGACGGCTCTTTCGGATTGACGCTCCAGGGCCGCGGTATCTATGGCCTTGCCCTGCTCCTGGTCAATCAGCAGATCGGTCAGCTCAGGATTGCGCGGCAGGCTGCCGACGTGGGTGGTGAGAATCCGTTCGTCGCTCTTTTGCATGGGAAGGCTCCGTATGGTTAGCGCTGACGATACTCTTAGCGCTGGTGATACAGGGGATGGCCCCGGACTGGGGTGCGGACCTTATTCATATGCTCCCCCTCCAGATTGGCGATAAAAAGGTCCTGCATGTCAGGGCCGCCAAACGCGCAGTTGGTCGGAAAGGCCAGGGCCGCGCCGTCCGGGTCGTGGACGAAGGTCTCCCAGTTACCGTTCGAGTCAACCTTGATGACCCGGTTTCGGGGCTCCAGCTTGCCGTTCTCGGGGACGCCGGGCAGCGTGATATACAGGTTGCGGTCCACGTCAAAGGCCATCCCGTCCGGCAGGGCCGGAAAGCCTTTGGCATAGATTTCGGGCGGACCAAAGCTGCCGTCCTTCTTGATCTGGATACGGACGCAGTCGTTGCGCGAACTCTCCAGGACGTAGACTGCATCCTCGTTGGGGTCGATAGCCGTCCCATTGGCAAAATAAATGCCGGTGGCGACGACCTCGCCCCGACCGTCGGGACGGATACGCACCACCGCGCCGTTGGGCTGGGGATGCACAAACTCCTTGAACACCTCGCGGCCCGGCTGGGAACTGGAGTTCGAGACGTACAGATTGCCCTCGGCGTCATAGCTGGCGAAGTTTGGAATCGAAATCGGAAAGTTTCCGGCGTGGTCGGCGACGAGGGAGACTTTCCCGTCTTGTGACAATCGCATGACAGCTTTATGTCTGAGGTCGCAATAGACGAAGTTGCCCTCGCGGTCCAGTGTGACGCCGTTGGGGATGGCCCGGTCCGGTAACTGGGCGACCTCGTGGACGACCCCGTCCGGGCTGACCTTATAGACGATGCCATTGCGCCCGCCGCCCCAGGCGTTGCCTTCTTTATCAATGACCACCCCTTCGGCTCTGAGCACGCCAGAGCCGAAAATTTCCACCTGCTCAACGGGAATCATTGCCATATGTTCTCCCTGTCTTGACTGAGAAGCTGACCGGTGTAGCCGGGTCTGCCCGGCACACGCTAACGGTCCTCTGCGTACAGCACTCCTTTCGCTTGGAGTGCGGCGATGGTGTCGTTGCTATAGCTGAGCTGCTCTCGCAGCACCTCGGCACTGTGCTGGCCTAAAAGCGGGGCCTGAATGTCCGGGAGCCGGGGGAATTCAGAATACTTGAGCGGGAAGCCTGGGATGGTGACTTCTCCCAGGATGGGGTCAGGCACCGTCCGAACCATCTCCCGCGCCTTGAAATACGGATGGGCTAAAATATCGGTGATGGACATAACGGGAGCGGACGGCACCCGATGCTCTTCAAAAATCTGGAGAACGGCCGCATCGCTCGGCTGCGCCTGCATCCACGCTTCGATCATCGGAATGAGTGCGCCCTGGTTCTCCCCTCGCGCCGCATTGGTCGCAAAGCGCGTGTCTTCAATCAGCTCCGGCTTGCCCATGGCCTGACACATCTTGGTCCACTGTCGGTCCAGGACGAGGACAACGATCCAGCCCTCGGGCCCTTTGAACACCCCGCACGGGCATACCAAAGGGTGATGTGACCCCATCCGGAGCGGCACAAACGCGCCCTTGCTCATGGTGTGACCCTGCACATTAACCTCGTGCATATGGAACATGGCGTCAATCATGGACAGGTCGATATACTGGCCGACACCGGTACGTTCCCGGTGGTATAAGGCATAGCCCAGGGCGGCAAAGGCGTGGACGCCGCTGCTGACATCGGCAATCCCCAGCCCGACAAACTGCGGCGGCCCGTCCGGACTGCCGGTCATATGCATGATGCCGGAGAAGGCCTGGGCAATGAAATCGTAGCCGACCTTGTGAGACAGCGGGCTTTTGCGTCCAAAGGCGGAAATCGAGACCATGATAATCTGGGGATTGATGGTCTTGAGCGAGGCATAGTCAAGATTCCGTTTCTCCATCACGCCCGGTCCGAAATTCTCAACCACCACATCTACGGTCGGAATCAGGGCTCGCAGGATTTCAAGGGATTCCGGCTGGTCGAAATCCAGGCAGAGGCTTTTTTTGCCGCGATTCTGCTGGACGAAATACGCGCTGCGCTCATCCTGAATAAACGGCAGCAAGCGCGACGGGTCGCCCATGGGCGCCTGTTCCACCTTGATGATATTGGCCCCCATCTCCGCCATGAGACGGGTCACGGTCGGGCCGGCCAGGTATTGGGTAAAATCCAGGACGGTCACGCCGGAAAGCATATACGCTTGGCCATTGGTCTGCTGCATGTCGCACCTCCGCTTTATCCGTGCCGGTACGACGGCTGTGTAACATGGGTCCCCTGAAAAAGCGAGGCTTTTTCAGGCATTGACGAGAAGAGCGGGGCTGTTCGGGTGGACTGGCGGGCGGGCGCAACTGCCGGAGACTTTACGCGGTCGATTCTTCTGAAGAAGGAACCGGGGCCGGGTATTTCCAGGTCAACGACAGCAGTGTATCGCCACCGGGAAGCGGACTGGATTCCGACTCGGGGGCCACATCGGCCGGGACTTCCGGGTGACGGTTCCGCGCCTCGGCAATCGCCAGCTGAACGAGGTCTTGCTGCGGCGCCTCGCCATTCAGCGAGTCTTTGAGCTCGGAAGCCCGCAGCTTGACGGTGACGGTGACCTGCATGGCCGCAGAACTACGGGGTGGCGGTGCAGGCGGCTCACTGGCCTCAACGTCAATTTCCAGTTCGGTTGGCGCTTCAACCTCCTCCGGCTCAACTGCCACCGCCGCTCTCTCGGGCTCTGGAGCGGGAGGCGTTTCGCTCGGTGCCGGCTCGGGTGTGACTCCGGCTGGTGCCGCCTGGGTCTGATCCGCTTCCCGCCGCGCTCCTCTGTCGTCTTCCCGATCGTCGCGTCTCCTCCGACCCCGGCCTGACGTTCCACGCCGGCGTCTGCCCCGGTCGTTTGCGTCGGCCTCGCTCGCCTCTTCCCGGCGGCGCTGCACCCGCTGGCGACCGGGAACGAGCCCGAAGGCCAGATATTGACAGGTTTCCGTCGCAATATACTCAAAAGCATCGTTTGCGAAATCCAGCGCCTTTTCTTCGGTGTAGGCATCAACATCGCAATCGACGAACACCATGCAGTAGAAGTTCTTTCCTGCTGACGCAGCGCTCGGGCCTTCACTCAGTTCGTGCTCATGATAGCGGACACGCTGATGAGAGAGGGACTCAAAAAGGGAGGAGACGGTTGCCTGGACCTCTTCGGTCGACGGTCCACAGGCTTCAAAAACGGCTAAGGCGTGAAAATTGGGCATGTCTTACAGGACTGTATAGAGCACAGCGCATGTCCGCAAGAGCCGTCAGCACGGAAAAAAGGCCGTGACCGACTTGATATTCTCCTGTGGACTCTGGACCTTGAGCGGGTTTGGGCGTAGAGTGAGAGAAGTTTTTCGGTCGGGCTGACACAGCCCGTCCCGTTTCTGTCCCTGCAATACGGCAGGACAGAGCGGACCGAGCCTCGGGCCGGTAGCGGCGATCGGTTCCTGGCTGAGCGGACTCTGGACCCGCGGTGGGTGCGCCGAGAAAGGAGGTGGTCTAGTGCAGTTATCAACGACGGTGATCAGTGAGGTGGTGGCCTCCTAGGCCGACCTATCCCAAATCGGGTGGTCGCTTGGGAGGACCAGGCACCACCGTGACCCCGGCAGCCCGTGTTCATCACCCACGGGACGTCCTCAGGGACGTAGCGCTGTCGGGGTTTTTGCTGAGTCCCATTTCTTGATGCTGCCAGATGGCCTTAGCGTTTCTTGGCTTGGCCCTCAATCAGCAACCATTGAGCCTGGCCGATTCCGCGCAGGCTGCGGTACTCCGCCTCGGACCAGCCCCGGTCCCCTCTTTTCCGGGCAACGTCGAGCGCCCGCGTCAGCACCGCTTCACACAACTCAAGTAAGGGCAGGAGTTCCCGGTCCACCTCGTCTAAAGGAGCCTCAAGGAATATCGTCTGGACGGGGGGCAACAGGCCAGCAAGCCCTGCCTGGGCACTTTCCTGAGGCGACGCCGCCTCCCTTGCCGCAGAAACGAAAGCAAGGCCCAGTTGATCGGAATTTTGTGTGCGGGCCGTTTTGTCCGTCACCGTTTGGACCTGCCGTCAACGGCCGTGCTCCCGCAGACGTCCAGAATAAAGGCGTCGAACAAGAGGCGGGGAGCAGTTGGACTCGATTTGAGGGCGAGGTCCAGTTGCGAGGCGTGACGCAAGATGCGACGCAGGTCTGCGCCCGAAAAGACCCGTCCCTGCTCCACCAAAGCGCGGAGGCGTTGGCCTCGCAGCCCGACCGCCCGTTCAATCTGACTGCTCGGAGTCTTAGCGTCGGACAAATCCTTGACCTGCCACAGACGCCGGAAATGACTGACCAGCGCGTGTAAGGCTGGGAGTGCCCGCTTCTCATCGTTCAATACGTCCTGTACCAGGCGGACGGCCCGTTTGCTGTTACGTCGCCCCAAAGCGTCGGCCAGCTCAAAGGCCGAGTGCTGATGCAGATCTCCCGTACATTGCCTGACCACCTCCTGATCTATTTCGGTTGCCGGGAAAACAAAGGCGACCAGCTTGTCGATCTCGGTGGACAGGGCGAGCAAATCCGTTCCAATATGATCGGCCACATACGAGGCCGCCTCAGCGCTGAGCCGGACCCCCCGTTCCCGGGCAAAACGCTGCGCCCAACCGGGGATTTGGTTGATAAAAGGCGAACGGAATTCGCCCACAAAACCCCGCTTGGCACACACAGAAAAGAATTTCTGGCTGAGGTTGACCCTGCCCTGCACGCAGACGACCAGAGGCTGGCTTTCATCCCGGAGTTCGGCCTCGGTCGCCAGACGTTCCCGGTCTGCCGCAGACAGTTGGCCGGCACTCTTGAGGACGACTAATTGACGTTCGGCAAAAAGCGAGGCGCTGCCCCAGGCCTCAAGCAGCTGCTCAAGCGGGTCTTCTCCCGCATAAAACGTCTGCACCGCCAGGTTTTCGCCCAGACGCGCCTGTACCAGGGCGACTGCGCGATTAATGAAGTATGCCTCCTCGCCGTGAAAGAGATAGAGCGGGGAGAGAGGCTCTTTAGTCAGGAGCGCAAAAATTTCGTCGGGTTGGCGAAACGTCTTTCTCGTCTGCATTTCCCGTCTGTATGAGAGAGAGGGGCGCGCTATGATCTGATGCTGACCTCCAGTTGACGCGAAACGGATTCGGTCGAAACGATGTGCCGCTGGAGTTCCATTTCTTTCTCATCGAAGCCAAAGGCCAGGCCCAGGAGCTGGGGGAGATGGATAATCGGCATTCCTATCTGGGTCCCGGCCTGTTTCTCGGCCGTCGGCTGGTTGGCGTCAAGATTCAAATGACACAGCGGACAGGGCGTCACCATGCAGTCGGCCCCCTTTGTCTTGGCGTCACCGGTATGATCGCTGACCATTCGCATGGAATTCTCTTCGTTGACGGTCAGAATCGGAAATCCACAGCATTTGGACTTCCCGCTCGAATCCACGGACTCGGCGCCAAGAATGTCGAGCAGGTCCTCTAAATAGGTTTTCCGCCCCGACAGGCCCTTGGGCGCAATGATGGAGGTTGGACGCCGGATGTAGCAGCCATAGAAGGGCGCGACCTTGAGCCCGGTCAGTTTCCGCTTGATATACGGTTTCAGGTTCTCCACTCCATAGTCTTCCATCAGCACCCATAAGAGATGCTTGACTTCGACCGTGCCTTTATATTCCAGTCCTTCCTCTGCCAGGTATTCGGCATTGATCTGCTGGCGATACTCGGGCTCGTTTTTGAAGCGGTGGTTGGCTTGGGTGAAGACTCCCTGACAGGTACTGCAAATCGTCATGAGAGAGGACAGTCCCATTGCCTCCACCTTGGCCAGGGTCCGCGCGTTGATAGGGTCGGACAGGTCACGGCTCAACACCCCGGCGCCGGTACAGCCGACATCGGTCACTTCTTCGATTTCGATCCCGAGTGTTTCCGCCACCTTGACCGAAGCGGGATAGAGTTCAGGACAGGCTCCACGGGACACACAGCCTGGATAGAATGCATACTTCATACTTCGCTCCTCTGGGCTTTGTCTATGATGCGTCGAATCGCCTGGGCACCCGGTCGTTTGGGATGGAAATACGGCATCGGGGCCTTGCCCTTTGGAATGGCCCGGATCACCGTGGGCAGGAGTTTCGCCAAGCCGGCAACATTGGTCAGGCCCTCGCTCTCGATCGCCAGCCGGCCTTCGTCCAGCCAGCCGCTGCGCTTGACCGAATTCAGGAAGCTGTCGTAATGCCGCTGCACCTTGGGGTTCCTCGTACCGGAGCGAATGCCCTGTCGAATCGCCTCGTCACGGACCTCGAAGAGGCGGTCGGTCGGTTCCAGGCCCAGGGGGCAATGCCCATTGGCCTCAAAACAGTGCGTACAGTCCCAGACACCTCCAGGCTCGCTGACCAGCGTGAGGCGCTCGTTGTGCTGTCCATCGCGCGGGTCGAAAACGGCTCGATACGCCTTGGTGAGGGCGGCCGGACCGACAAAGTCCTTGTCAATTTTAATCACTGCACAGCCCTCGTCGCACAGGCCACACATGATACAGCTCATCGCTTTGCGGACTTCGGCCAGTTGCTCCTCGGCGACCACGTATTCGCCCTCGGGCTCCGGTCTGCGGGGTGTAATCCACGGCTGGACCGACTTGATTTTCTTCCAGAGGAAACTCTCAAGGTCGTACACTAGGTCTTTCAGCACCGGGATATTGCGAATCGGTTCAACGGTCACCACACCGTTCTTGACCGTTTTGGCGATTTTCAGGGTACAGCCGAGCCGGCCCTTTTTGTTTATGCGGAGCGCGCAGTCACCGCACGACCCCCGCTCGCACGAGGCCCGAAACGCCAGGCTGGGGTCCTGCTCATCCCGAATCTGCCTGAGTCCATCCATCACGGTGGCCGAATCCGGCAGGTCTACTTGGTAGGTCGCAAAATCCGGTTTGCTCCCGTTTTCAGGGTCGAAACGGTAGACCTTAAATGTTGTTTCCATAGGTCACCCCTCCATTCTCTGCCTTCAGTAATAAATTCCCCTCACGCCGACGGCCCGGCATCGACCGGACTGGTGCTCAGGACTGGTCCATCGGCTCCGCGTGTCACCAGCAAGTGATACGGTCCCTCCGCATCATTCGTTGCCGGAAAGTCGCTTCGATGGTGAACGCCACGGCTCTCCTGTCGTGCCTGGGCCGCAGTCACAATGGCTCCGGCAACGTCGAGCAGCGCGCCCAGCTCATAAAAGCTGAGCAATTCATGGTTGTACATCTTTCCGTGGTGTCGGAGCCCAACCTGAGCATACCGTGCCTGCAGGTCGGCAACACCGCGGGCGGCCTCCTGCAGCCCGGCTTCGTCCCGTACCAGCCCAACGTGCTCGGCCATTGTGTTCGCCAGTGCACGCTGAATCGTGACCACCGTATCCCCTGACACGGGGCGGGAAAAAATCGCCTCCAGCGTGCGTTGGGCGTCCTGCAGGGCAGAGGCGGCAATCGCCTGGGGAGAGGAGTTGGACGCATGGGCAGCCGCAGCGCTGCCGGCCCGCCGACCAAAGACCACACTGGCGGTCAGGGCATTCCCGGTCAGGGCGTTGGCCCCATGCACCCCAGGGGAGGCGCACTCTCCGGCGGCAAACAGCCCGGAAATATCTGTTGCTCCGCTCGTATCGGTCTGGATACCACCCAGGACCCGATGCATGCGCGGCATGACAGGCAGCGGCGCGATATCCAGACTGATACCAGCCATCTCAGTGGCCGCTCGCTCCAGATACAGGAATCGCGTGCGAATACGCTCTTTGTCGAGCGAACGGAAATCAAGCGCTACACCGTCTCCGGCGGAAGCGACCGAGCGACACAGCGCGTCCCGGAGCGACAAATCGTTTGTCTGAAGGATGGGCTGTCCGTCCGTGTTACACAGCACCGCGCCCTCGCCCAAAGCGCCTTCAGAGGCAAAAGCAGCCCGTTCACAAAACCCCAGGGGATGGTATTGCACCATCTCCATATCTCTGAGGCTCAGCCCGACCCTATAGGCCAGGCTCATGCCGTCGCCGCAGCACGATTGCGAGGCCGTACTCGGGGCATAGACACGCCCGCTCCCGCCCGTGGCCAGCACGACAGCGGACGCACTGAACACCTCAAGGTTGCCTGTTCCAAGTTCCAGTGCGAGCACCCCGCGACAGAGTCCGTCCTCAACAACAAGGGAAGTCGCAAGCCACTCTTCATGGCTGGGAATATCCTCCCGCATACATTGCTCATGAAGCGTGTTGAGCACGGCGTGACCGGTCATATCGGCAGAAAATGCCGTGCGTGGGAGGGTATGCCCGCAGAGAGTCCATCGGTCGAGTTTACCTTCAGCATTGCGGTTAAACGGCACTCCGATATGGTCGAGACGAATAATGTCGTCTGACGCGGCGCGGCACATCTCCTCAACAGCCGCATGATCGCATAAGCCCGCCCCGGCCCGTATGGTATCCTGGGCGTGCTGTTGCCACGAATCGTCGTTTCCAAAAGCCGCATTCAATCCGTCTGATGATGTGGCAGAATGGCTGCGCAGCGGATGGGTCTTGCTGAGCAGGGCAACCTGTACTCCGGCATGCTTGGCCGCAAGTGCGGCCTGAAGCCCGGCAACCCCGCCACCAACAATAAGAACATCGTATTCTGGCATTGGCGTTCTCTAGCGCCGGACACTATAGCCGAAATGGTACGAGAAGGGCAAATCCAACCACCCACCCTGCTGGCGGCGTATTCTTACCGTCCTCCAGGCTGCCGTCTAGGCATTTTCTCCCGCCCTGGTCCCGCCACATTCGATCAGTCTCTTTTCCGTGACAATATAGTCCACACACTCGTCGTGCGGATCAGCCGGGATGTGAGGGACGACCTGGCATTCATGGGCCAGACCAACGCGCAGCGCCCCGGCTAATACGCCTCGTAAAGCCCGGTCATAATAGCCCCGGCCCCGTCCAAGCCGGTGGCCGGCCCGGTCAAAACCAACGCCGGGAATCAGTACCAGATCAGTCCGGGCGACGCTCCTGAGAATATCTTCTCCGGGCGGAACCAGGAGATCAAAAACCCCCGGAATCAGAGGCTCATTATCGTGACGCCTGACAAACTCAACGTCCTGTTTATCCACCGTCACTCTCGGGTAATAGACATATTTTCCTTGCCGACGGGCGGCCTGCCACAGTCCTTCGGTGTCCACCTCATTTTCATCAGAGTTGTACAGAGAAATCTGCCGGGCCCGGTGAAACATCGCCTGCGCACATAGACGAGCAGCAATACGCCGACTGTTTTTCCTGACTACCTGGGCTGAAAGCGCCCGCCGCCGCTGACGGAGCAGCGCCCGCAGCCGTCGTTTTTCAGCCAGCATAAACGCCACCCGACCCAATCAAGCTAACAGACTCAACAGACCTCCCCTACCCACGTTGGGGCAGGGTGAAAGTCGCATCGCCAGTCAGAATCTTCTCCCCTTTTTGATTCTGCTGCCAGATCTCACAATCGACCAAGGGCTCGTCATGGGCATGATACGTCCGCGTCACCACTCCGCCACAGGTCAAGCGGTCCCCCGGAAAAACGTTGGCGGCAAAACGCAGCCTGGTTTTTCGCAGGTCCCAGGGACGGTGCAGCCAGTCGGTCAAAAAACGATACAGAAAGGTTTCGTTGAGCGGCCCTTGTTGGACAACATCGGGCAGCCCCCGTTCCTGCGCGTAGACACGGTCGAGATGCAGCGGATTATTGTCGCGCAGAATAATAGCCACGGGAATATACGCCAGGCGGTCCATCGGGCCATAGGTCGCCTGGGGGAGCGGCATGCCCTCATGCACATCTTCAAAAAAGATTTTCGGTCGAGTGTCCATGGGTTATTTGAACAGGATGTACGACTGTGCCCCCTGAAAGGCCACCGCTTCGGAGTTATCCGTCGCCGTAAAACGGACCTGGATCACGTCAAACGCGCGTTTCCCCTTTTTCTCATACACGTCCGCCACTTCGGACCGCACGGTCAGCGTTTCACCCACATAGAGAGGTCGCAGGTATTCCAATTCCTGCTCGCCGAACATGGCGGTTCCAGTCCGGTAGTTAAACAAAAAGTCTCGCTCCCAATCAAAAGCCCGGAGCAAGGCTTGGACCGCAACAAAGGGGGCAAACGAGGGCGGAATAACCCGGCGCTCGTAGCCGGTGGCCTGGGCTGCTCCGTCACTCAGAAAGGCGGCCTGCTCCTCACCCGCAACCGGGAGATAGTCCTGGATATCATCCTCACGAATGGTGTAGTGAACCAGAGGCAGAACGCGCCCGATCAGACAGGTCCGATCCGGCGCTACGACGGATTCTTGGCTGGCCATAGGTTGGAGCAGGACGCCGGACCGGACGCCCTTGGGGCCTATTTCCCAAAGACTGCGTTGACGAGTTCGGTATCCAGGTATTCCATGACCTGTTGCACTTTCCCGTTTTCAAGTCGGAAGACCTGGGCGTAGGTGTTGTTATACGCCTTACCGGACTTGGTCATGGACTCACCGTGGCCTTGCAGGACTACGTTGTCCCCTTCGGCAATCAGATTCTCCACGTGCATGGTCAGCCCGTTTTCGAGCTGTGCCCCGAGCGGTGCCAGGACTTTTTCAACGAATTCCTGTTTGCCCTTGAATACGCCCGAGAATTTGGTCGAGCCGATCAGGGTGAAATTCACGTCGTCCGCCAGAGTGTTCAAAAAGGCGTCCGCGTTCCCTTTCGAGAGTTCGGCAAACATATTTCTGATGATTTCCTTATTCTCCGCTGCACCCATAATTTCCTCCTGTGGAACATTCTTTAGCGGAAGAACTGTACGCCGGATGACAAAAGGGTGTCAAGATAAGAGAGCAACGCACCGTCTGCCCTCGCAAGCCGTCCGCCACCTAATTCTCCCTATTGACGTGTGATACGCATTGTCATGAGTTCTCGCCAGCCGTGGGGGACTGCCGGGCCGGAGAGAACCCACCCCGCCGCTAGCGCGGCACCCCTCCAAGGAGGGGAGCTTTTTTATCCCCTCCTCGGAGAGGTGATGCACCTTACATTACTCGGCTGCCCCCCACTCCCCTGCGCTGTGTCGGTCTGCGACAGGGGGCCAGGAGTGCGGGCTGGAAGCGGGAGGGCGAGCGGCCCGAGGCGGTGGCCGCCGGACCGGTCCCGGGAGGCTCACGCCACGATCTGCATCACACGTCTTGGAAGGGGAGCTTTTTTATCCCCTCCTTGGAGGGGTGGCCGTAGGCCGGGGTGGGTTCCTTTTTGCATCATACCTTAGCGTCCGGGGAATCGCTCGCGCAGCCAGTCAATAATCACTTGCATTGTTGCGTCGCGTCCGCCGTGGTCGGGCTTCGATGGGAGCGGGAAACCAAAGTGGTCGGCGTCTACATGCGCGAGGTGTTTATCGTCAGCCGGTGAGTGTTGATAGACGGCTTCCGACTCCTGCGGATAGATGGCGTGGTCTCCGGTGTGATTCACGACCAGGGTCGGCAGGCTGAGTTGGGGCAGATTGTCCAGGACAGCCGCTCGCGAGGACTGGCCCGACCAGGTGCTCAGCCAGGCGCGCGGTGTCTGGTATTTGGCAAAACCGGCCTCAAGATAGTTGAACAGGTCCGGTCGCGGCGACCAGAGCGAGCCATAGTCCCGCGCCGAGAGGTGAATCGACGGGTCCGTATAGGCCAGATTGGCCTCGGTGCGGTGAATCTCCATATAGCGCCCAACCAGGGCCCGCCGGCTGAGAAAAGCTCTCCGCTCAAGCGACTGACCGTCAAAGTCCGGCTGTCGAATCTGGTCTTGAAAATAGCGCTGCTCGTCAACATGGCGACGGGCAATGGCGTCAATCCGCTTTACCCGCTGCACCTGAGCGGCCCGGTAACGGGCGATGAACTCGGCGCTATACGCGCTGGGCTGGGGCGGCTCACAAAAGCCGTTGGCCGGATGATACATATCCAGACTGGGGTCGCAGGAGAGCGGGTCGTCCTCGTCTGTGACGGAGGGGTCGATAGCGCCTTCCAGGAATTTTCCTTCTCCCAGGTGGGCCGCCAGAAAGACCATGCCGTCTGCGCCCGGCAGTTGAAACCGATTCAGATCGTACGGGTCGCCGGCGGGGGTCGTTGTCAGCCGGCCCGGCGGGTCGGTCACGGCCTGGGCCAGATAAAAGGAATACAGGGAACCGCCGCCACTATTGCCGATCAGCGCGATACGCTCAAAGCCCCGCTCTTCTCTGAGGTAACGCAGGCTGGCGGCGATATCCAGCAGCAGCATTTCGTGGATACAGGCAATATCGTTGCTGGGCCAGCGGCCCTCCTGACCAAACGCGGCATAGCCACTGTCAAGCAGATAGGGGATGGCATAGTGACGGCTCATGTCGGCCCGCGGGTGCATCAGGCACACCACGGTTTTCTCGCCGCCACGGGTGTACAAGACGCCTTTTGATTCGCCCCGGTCCTCCGCGGTAAACGGAATAATCTCGGCCTTGGTGGGTGACGCGAGCGTCTCAAACGAAATCAGGCTGAGGCCCAGGGCCGAATAGCGTGGGATACGGGCGAGTGCCATAGATAGTCTTCCTTTCTCACACAGCTTTACGAGACATAGAAGACCCCGCTCCGCTTGTCAAAACACGTGTGCTGCCGGGCCGGAGGGAACCCACCCCGGCCCTTCGGGCCACCCCTCCAAGGAGGGGAGCTTTTTTATCCCCTCTTGGGAGGGAAAGAGGAAACGTATCCTCCAGTCAAAAAAAAGCTGGACACGTTTCCTCTTTGTGCCGCGTGAGCGGCGGGGTGGGTTTGCCTGGACTCGACCTGTCCGCCCAACTCCGCATCCCTCCCAGATGTGCACTGCCTATTCCTTACGACAAAGAGCCCGTTCCATGCCCCACCACCGGGAAGTAGCGGAGGACCCGTGGGACTTCGGAATGGCCGACGATTACCCAGAACTGCGGTAAGGCCGCGGGTTCGCGGGAGGCATATCGACTGACTCTTCCTTGCACCCCTGCCCTTTTCCGGGCACTATAAGGTGCAAGGAAGAGAGGTGTGTATGGCGACACCGGCACGCGAACGTTTCACCGCCCTGGTCTCGGGACCGGAAGCCGAACTGGACCTTGCCGAAGCCGCCCTGCTGATTGCGCAGGAAGAACAGCCCAACCTCGACGTTGCCCACTACTTGCAGCGTCTCGACCAACTCGCGGACGCGGTGCGCGCCAAGCTGCCCGAGTCCCCTACCCCTCAAGACCGAATTCAGGCCCTCAACTCCCATCTCTTTTTTGAGGAAGGGCTGAGAGGCAATGCCGGCGAATACTATGACCCGCGCAACAGCTTTCTGAACGAGGTTCTGGAGCGCAAGACCGGTATCCCGATCACCCTGTCCGTTCTGTATATGGAGGTGGGTCGGCGCTTGGGTCTCCCCTTGGCCGGAGTTGGCTTTCCGGGGCACTTTTTAGTCAAATATACCGGCCCGGATGAGGAGCAGATTCTCGACCCGTTTGCGGGTGGCACGACGGTGACCGAAGAGCAACTCGCTGCCAAGCTCAAGAGCATGTATGGAGATAATAATCCCTTTGTGGCTCAGATTTCGCAGCTACTCGCCCCGGCAACAAAAAAAGAAATTCTCATCCGTATGCTCCGCAACCTCAAGGGCGTCTATCTGCAAAAGGGCGATTTTACCCGTGCCTTGAGCATTATTGATCGAATTCTTTTGCTGGCGCCGGACGTTGCCGTAGAGGTCCGCGACCGCGGAGCCGTTCAGCAACGCCTGGGCCGCATGCAGGGCGCCGTCCGTGACTTCAAGAAATATCTACAACTGGCGCCCAATGCCGAAGACGCGGCCAACATCCGCGCCCTTATCCAGCGCTCGGTCGCCCAGCTCAACTGAAATGCGACACCCTCTCCCCTGGAGGGAGAGGGCCGGGGTGAGGGGGAATGTCCAACGCCATTCGGCCTGTCCGCGTCTCAGCCGGTCTCGTGACCCGCTCCGGCCAGTTACTCATCTGTCAGCGGCGCAGAGACGCCCTGCACGCCCTGAAATGGGAATTTCCCGGCGGCAAAGTCAAAGCCGACGAAGATGAGGCGGCCGGTCTGCTGCGCGAGTTGGCAGAAGAGCTGGGGATTCAGGCCACAGTGGGAGAAGCGCTCCACCGGACCAGCCATACCTATCCGAATGGTCGGCGGGTGGCCCTGACCTTTTTCCATATCCCGGCCTACCACGGGACTCTGGCCAATAATGTTTTTGAGACCCTCGCCTGGGTGGAGCCGAGGCAGCTCCTCGACTACGACTTTCTTGAGGGTAATATGGCCTTTGTCACCGACCTCGCACGGGGCCGGTGGGGTCATATTTTCTCCACCGACTGAAACGTGGTGTTCCAGCGTCAATCACGACAGGCCGTAGCCATGTCGGACCGCTTGGGGGCTGGAGACCTGGATTCCCGCTTGCGCGGGAATGACACCCTCTTCCTTTCTCGTGCGACAAACTAGACCGCTGGATTCCCGCTTGCGCGGGAATGACGGACGGCTATACACGCTCTCGCCCGCCCCTGTTTCGACACCTTCCCCGGCTCACACCTTGAAGCGGAAGTGGACTACGTCGCCGTCCTGCATGACGTAATCCTTGCCTTCGAGCCGCATTTTTCCCACGTCCCGACAGCCGGCCTCGCCGCCGTGTTCGATATAGGCTTCGTAGGCGATGACCTCGGCTCGAATAAAGCCGCGTTCAATATCCGAGTGGATTTTCCCTGCGGCTTTGAGCGCCGACATGCCGCGCTCTATGGTCCAGGCGCGGGCTTCCATTGGCCCCGCGGTGAAAAAGCTCATGAGGTTCAGCATCCGATAGGCATACTGGATAAACCGATCCCGTGCCGACTCCTCAACGCCGAGGTCGGCCAGAAAGAGGCCGCGTTCGTCTTCCTCCAGTTCGGCGATTTCCATCTCCACCTTGCCGCAGATGGGCACGGCGGTGAGCCCCTGCTCCGCAATATAGGATACGACTCCCTGCGGCATTTCAGCCTGCATCTCTTCTTCTGCCCGGTTATAGACAATCAGCAGGGGTTTCTGACTCAGAAAGGCAAAACCCGACAGCAGCATCTTCTCTTCGGGCAGAAACGATTCGTTCCGCAAGGGCCGCTCTGCTTCGAGCGCGGCCTGGCATTTCTCCAGCAACTCGCGTTCGCGCTCCTTGCCCTTTTCCTTGCGCAGGCGTTCCAGGCGTTTCTCAATCACCCCCATGTCAGCCAGGATCAACTCTGACTGAAAGTCCCGCAACGCTCGGAGCGGGTCGGCAGGCGCGGTCGCCAGCGGGTCGTCAAAGGCGCAGACCACTTGGGTCAGCGCTTCGACCTCGCGCATCTGGGCCAGCGAGCGCGTATCGAGCGCGGCCTTGCGCTCGGTCGAGGGCGGAAAGTCGAGAAACGTCACTTCCGCATATTTTTTCCGGTCGGGCTGAACGATCTCGGCCAGAGCATCAACCCGGCGGTCGGGCACTTTGACCACGGCAATCGCGGCGTCGCGTTTGGTCTCAAAGCTGCCGACCTCTGCGCTCATGCCGGTCAGGGCGTTAAAGATGGTGGTTTTTCCCGAACGGGCAAATCCGACTAGGCCGACTTTCATAGGCCGGAGTCTAGCAGCTTAGGGGTATATTTGCACCGCTCAAGCGCCGCTAGGGCTCACAGCCCGCGCAACGCGGGCTTGGTGTTGTCACACATTTAACGATTTTTGAGGCCGACCAGCTTGGCCAGCAGGTTCGCCAGACACGCAACGCGGGCTTGGTGTTGTCACGCATTTAACGGCGTTTCTGGTCCTGAGGTTTTGCGCTAACGACGAAACTCTTGAATGGACGTGGCCGGCCGGCCGTCCTTGAGGGCAATCTGACGGGTCACGGAGCGGGTCATGGCCCCGAACGTGGGCATCCAGCACGAGTGGCGACCCGGACCGCCGACGACAAGAATCATGAGCCGTTCCGGCTGGCGAATCAGCGGGATGGCGGCGGCGGCGGGAAAGGCCTCATCGGGGGTAAATCCCATGCCGATCATGCCGCCGGCCTCCCATTGTTCGCGCGGCACCCGGGCGTGCTCAAACACATAGGCGCGGATGTCCTCTTTTGAGAGGCCGTCTCGGGCCAGGATTTCGGCGTGCTCCGGTCCGAGCGCCAGAATCGGCTCACCGAACGCGTAGGCGTTATTCGAGCCCATACCGGCCATGGTGCTGGCGATGGTCGTCAGAATCCCCGGCGCGGCACTGCTGATATGGTCGTTGATATTATGCGGCCCTTCCGCCCCGCACACCGTGACCGTGCTGGTCTCGGCTGCAAGGCCGCGTTCGACGTGCAGTGGCCCCCAAGGGTTTTCTTCCTCGTTCTCGGCAATGCAATAGCTGTACTTTGCGGGTTGGCCCTGGGTTGAGCGGTCCAGCATACCCGGCGTTCCCCCGCCGACATTCAGCAGGACCAGACGAATCGCCCGGCCGATTGTGGCGTTTGGCCGCCAGCCCTGGCCAAAGGCGTTATAGCGCGAGTTGACGCCGATTTCCGTCGCAATCGGGCCGTTGAGAATCAGCAGCGGCGCGCAGGGATGGGTGGTGCTCTGGACTCCGTACAGATTGAACGGGCCTTCGAGCAGCGCCTCGACCGCGGCAATAATGACCGGAAAGTATTCGGGGACACAACCGGCCATCACTGCGTTCACGGCCAGTTTTTCCAGGGTGGCCAGGCCGTATTTGGGCGGTATCGGTCCCAGGACGTCTTGGGGAGCGCGGTCCGTCCAGGCCAGCATCGTTTCCACCCGCTCTGGTGTGGGCGGAATAATCGGCAGACCGTCGGTCCAGCCCTGGTCGTAAAACCAGTCGTTGACAGCTTCGAGAGCGTCGTCCAGAGAGATGCGGTCTGATTGGAAATGCATGACGCCACTGCTCTCTTCGACCCCCTCTCCCCTGGAGGGAGAGGGCCGGGGTAAGGGGGTCAATTACGCTGACACCCGCTCGATCTTTTTCTCCATCGGCTTGAGAAACCGCCCGCGATACGCGTCGGCCAACTGTTCTGCCGGCTGGGTCAGAATAGCCAGAATTTCATCCACCACGGCCGCGGCCTTGGCCTGCACCACCTGCGGCGTATTGCCGGCCAGGGGATGGGGAATCACGGCAATGGGCACCCCGCTCATACCCAGGGTGCGGGACTCGGCCCGACCGAGCGGAGCAAACTCGTCGCTGCAAATAATGGCGGTCGGAACGCCTTGCTTTTCCAGTTCAATGGTGTCGTGGAGACCCCACGACGTACACGAGCCTCAATCGCCTATGGCCACGACAACCGCATCACAGGTTGACAGGCGGGCCAGAACTTCCTTGGGTGCGCCGAGCGAGGCGTTTTTCTCACCCTTGATGACGGCGAAGTCCCCGCAACGTTCGTGCAGCAGCGTTTCCACCTGTTCGAGCAGCAGGCCGGCGTTGGCCTTCCGGTTATTCAGAAAACCAATGGTTTTCCCGCGCAGGCTCCCCTCTCGTCGGGCAAGCGGCAGGTCACCGGCTTGCGCCTCTCCAATTGGGCTGAGGACTTCAATCTGTCCCATACGCACCTCCCTTGCTCTTCGCTATATAGTCCAACCCTCTTGCCCGTGCAATGGAACGCCGGGTACAGTTTCGACCATCAGGCCATCACATCAGGAATAGCGCCATGGCGAACGTCAAAATCCCGGTTTACTACGATTATGCCTCTTCCCTCAGCTATATCGCCAAGCGCGTGCTGGAACAGCTTGACGGTCAACTCGCAATCGAACTGTTGTGGAAAGGCCTCAACATTGCTCGCCGTCACCAGGGCTGGAAGAACGGCGAGATGATCGGAGACGAGGCCAAAGGCAAAATTGTTCGCATCTCGCGCGAGACCGGCGTCCCGCTGCGCATCCCGACAAAATGGCTGGACTCGGCCCATGCCTTGGAAGCGGCCGAATTCGCCAAAGGCCACAATCTGTTTGCCGCCTATCACGAGGCGATTTTTGTGGCCGCGTTTGAGGCAGAGCAGGATATTGGCGAGCGGTCTGTTTTGCTTGGCGTGGCCGAACAGGTGGGCTTACCCGTGGCGGAATTGGAGCAGTCGCTACAATCCGGCGAACTGACCCAGCGGGTCCGGGCAACCGAACAGGAAGCCGCCAGGTTTGGCATAGTCGGCTATCCCACCTTTCTGCTCGGCGAATTTCCGTTGATTGGCATTCAGCCGGCGGAAACCATGCGCCTGCTGATTCAGCGCTATGTTGATAAAGCGCGCGAGCAGGTGGGGCATTAGGGTGTGCATTCTGCCCTTGGCGGCGGTATATACGTGTACAGGAGAAGAACGCCATGAATTACCAGGATCGGATTATCCGTGACCCACGAGTCTGTGGCGGCCAACCGGTCATCAAAGGGACACGAGTAACGCTCGGCACGGTGTTAGCGAGCTTAGCCGAGGGAGCCAGCATCGCAGAAATCCTGACCGATTTTCCCTCGCTCGCCGAAGAAGACGTTCGTGCGGCAATCGCTTTTGCCGCGGCTTCTGCCCACGAAGACCTTCCCGTTCCCGGCGTTCCAGATAATCTGTGAAGATCAAGCTAGACGAAAATCTCCCCACAACACTCGCCCATGATCTGACAAGATTAGGTCATGACTGTGATACGGTCATTGAAGAAGGGCTGAAGGGTCAACCCGATTCCGTCGTGTTGAGTTCGGCTCAACACAATCACCGTTTTCTTATTACTCAGGACCTTGACTTCTCCGATATTCGGAAGTTCAAGCCTGGATCGCACGCCGGCATTCTGCTTGTCCGCCTCAGCCTCCCAGGACGACAGGCTTTAGCAAATCGTATCCGACAAATTTTTACGACTGAAGATGTTGAGAGTTGGACCCAGTGTTTCGTAGTGGCAACAGAGCGTAAGGTCCGTATACGCCGGCCTCGCTAATCCCCTCATAGCCCTGACGGAAGAGAAGGGTCGGGTCTGCGGTTAAAACTGCACCGAGAACCCCTCGCGTTCGTCGTTCTCCTTGTCAATTACGGACGTGCGGGCGGAAGAATAGTTGCCGGCCGGATAGTAGAGAAAGCCGGACGCGCTCTGGCCGGGCTCGACGGTCATATCCTGGAGCGCGCTGCTCCCGCTCGGGGAGGAGACCGGGGCAACCCGCCCGCCCCCTTCGGGCACCAGAAAAATCTTGCTGGCCTCAATCGCATAGGGCCGGGGCGTGTTGTTCAGGACCGTCACTCGCACGGGCAGAATCCCGCTCGCCTGGATATCGGAGCCCAGGACGTTCTGGGATTCAAAACTATTGAGCGGCACAATGGTCAGTTGAAGCGTGCCGGTTTCGGGGTTCGCGGTTTGATACGCCTCGCGGCGCTGGATCATCTGATACGACATAGGAAAGCTGTTCACAAAATGGTGCGGACGCTCAGCCGCACCAATCAGCGACGGGACATTGACCGCATTCCGGGCGTCGATGGTGGCGCTGCTCTCGGTACATGAAATAGTAACGATCCCAGAGGTGGCATTCTCCTTTACGGCAGAAATGCGCCCGACCTGCCCCGGCCGTGCGAGTGAGTACTCAGCAATAGTATAGCCCATCGCCTGGATTGCTTTGTACACCAGCTGATTCGCCTCTTCACAGGACGTTGCTGTCAGCTTGGGCTTTTCTCGCACCACCCGGGGTGGCGTCTTTGGGGCGGCGCAACTGAGGATAAAAAGCGAGAGGACACACGCAGTCAGGCGAACGGGACGGACGGTCATCTTCATGGATATTGCTCCTTGCAGTCTTGTCTGATTGGCCGGCATCCTACCATAGCGTCGGGGGGAGAGCGACACAGATGAGAGTCCGCCCGACGACCCTTCCAGCCTGTAAGAAAAGTCTGTACACTTCCCACCCGTTACGCATCGCTCACAACGCAGCCCGTCTTTCGGAGGACAGATCGGTGGAATTCAAAGAGGTGGTTGGTCGCAGACGCTCGATTCGGTATTTCCTGCCGTGGCGTCCGGTCGAACGGGACAAAGTGCAAACCATTCTTGAGGCCGCGCGCTTGGCGAGCCGGGCCGGGAACGCCGACTTTGCGCGGGCCATCGTTGTCGAGCGGGATACCCTGTCACAGGCCGACCTTGAGTCGCTGACGCTGCCGGTGAACGCCGGCATGATCGAAATGGCGCCCATTCATATCTACTGGTGGGGCGACCTCAAAGCCTTTGCCCGCGACATGCCCTCCCGCGCCGCGGAGCAGGTCGATATGGGCATCCTGAATATCAGTCATGGCTGGACGCATACTTTCATCAACGAAGTCGCCTATCCCCAGGTCGTTCAGGCCTTCAGTTCTGACGAGGTATTATGCGCCAAGGTGACAGGCTGTGAAGCCGGCCTGGCCATCTCACAGGCACTCCTTGCCGCGGTTGATGAAGGGCTCGGAACCATGCTGTGTACCTATCCTGAAGAACCGGCCCGCCAGGTGCTTGGGGTGCCGGATTCCTGGACCTCGTTGTGGGTCCAGTTCGTCGGCTACCCGGCAGAGAGTTGGGAAGCCGGCGGCCAACGCCCCCGTCCCCCGCTGGGCGAACTGTTCCATGAGGGGAAATACGGCCAGCCCTTCCGAGGCACAGAAGAAGGAGCAGCCCGGCTGCGAGCGGCGAAAATGCTTCAGGACCCGGCGCCCTTCTCGTGGCGGAAAGAAGAAGTTCGAGCGGTGAGCCGGATGCTGGGCTTGCCGGAAGAATGATGCCTTTATCCCCTCGCCCTCTGGGAGAGGGTGGCCGAAAGCCGGGTGAGGGCTCGCCGAGAGGATACCGCATCCTATGCCGATGAATATAGAGCCGATGGATATAGAGGATATGAAAACGGTCCAGACCTGGCTGAAGGGCCTGGAAGACCAGTCCGGCGTGTCCCGCGACGAGGGATTGCAGCGCGTGGCCGTCTTACAAGATTTCTGCGCCCTGGTAGACAAAGAGCCGGATCAGATCATTGCGGAGTGCTTGCGCGAGGTGGAAGGTGGAAAAAGAATTCGGGCCAAGGGCCGACGTTTTTACGCGGACAGGATCACCGAGTTTGAATCTGGCATCGGTGGGGGCGCGGGCGAAAAGCGACAAAAGGGGAATTATATCCGCAGCTTTTTGATCCATAACGGCGTCTTATTACAAACGAGCCCACTGTCATAAGCTGGCATACGGCGTAAGGAGGACAGCATGGATTTTCTCGAAGTCGTTGGTTCACGGCGCAGCATTCGGATTTTCAAGCCCTGGGAGCAGGTCGAAAAGGAGAAGATACAACGGATTCTCGAAGTGGCCCGTCTGACCACCTGCCCGGGCAACCTCCAGCCGTGGCGCGCCATTGTTGTTGAACGCGACAAGCTGTCAAAAGAAGATCGGGAAACCCTGCTGGCCTGTGATAACTATCAGGGGGCGCACGTCAACGCGCCGGTCTGGATCTACTGGTTTGCCGACGTGGAGGGTTCTACCGCAGACACCTTTCGGACTCGGGTCCACGATCTGGTAGACCTCGGTGCGCTGCCGACCTTCTACGGCTGGACGCATGAGACGATTGATTCGGCCATTGTCAAAGGCGAGACCGCGCCCGAAGGGATGCCGGCCATCCACTCACTGATTCATGGTCTCCCGCGTGAGGCAGCGGAAGCCGTGGCCCGGCAGGAGACGGTTGGGGTGTGTGCGGTCGCCGTCCTGGCCGCGGTCAACGAAGGCCTGGGCACCTGCCTGCATATGGCCGCCTCGGCCGAGAAAACTCCCGACCTGCACGCCGTCCTGAACGCGCCCGAAGGCTGGGTACCGGTCTGGTGTCAATTAGTCGGCTATCCCGCGGAGTCTCCAGATGGGGGCGGCCAACGACCGCGCCTGCCCTTTGAAACGCTCTATTATGACGGCCTCTATGGCAAGCCGTTTGCGCGCGATGCCAAGGTGGTCGAAGAATTAAAAGAAGAAAAGCTGCTCCAGGAACAAATGCCCAAGCCCGGACGTTTTGAAGAACTCAAACATCTGGCCCGCATGTTGGGTTTTCCGCTGTAGGAATATATGCCCCCTCACCCGGCCTTCAGCCTGGTGAAGGCAGACTAATAGAGAAAAATACAGCAACCATGAACGACTTGAAATCTTACCCCAGCGTCCAAAAGTGGATCGAGAACGTCAATCGCTATTACCATCTCAGCGATGAGGAGTGGGACAGTCGCATTCAGACCTTGGCTGATTTCTGCCGGTCCGAGGATAAAGACCCGGATACGGTTATTGCCGAGGCCCTCGCGGACAGAGGAGAGAAGGTTGACTTTATTCGCCGTCTCAAGAGATTCGTCAAAACCCAGACCTCGAATTCACGCGTCGGACACGATTTGGAGAACATCGTGCGCTCGTTCTTTATTCATAACGGCGCCCGGGTGGTGACCCGTCCGTATCGTGCCGATGCCTGAACCTGGTGTGAGACTCCGGTGTTAGCGCGTCTTGGCCTGGAGCGATTCCTTGAATTCCTTGAGGTCGCGCAACGCGGCGACAATATCGCTCAGTGAGTAGTACGCATTCCGCGGGCTGGTCGATGGCACCGCAAACACATGGGCGCCCCCAAAGCGGTGGTCCCGGTCGCCCAACCCGGCATCTTTGCCGCAGCAGATGCGATAGCCGGTCAACCCATTAAAGCACACGATACGCGGCGCATAGTGAACAATTTTCTCGCGGAGCGCTTTGGCGCCACGACGAAACTCAGCCTGCGAGACCTCATGAATGCCCCCGGTTGGACGCTTGACGATATCGGTCAGCCCAATACCCCAGCCCATGAGTCGGGCGTCATCTTCCGGCCCGACCGGGTCGGGAACCAGGCCTGAAGCCGACAGCGCCTCCCAGAAACGATTGACCTTGTTGGCAAAATAATGACCAACCTCGGCAGAATAGAGGCCGGGATTCAGGCCGACAAACACGATATCCAGGTTTTTTCGTAAATAGTCGGGCAAGGTCCGCTCTTGCCGGGCGTTTCCACGCCGGCTCTGTCCATGTGTTTCTTTTTTCATAGGGAGTGCTCGACTGAATCCAGGCTCTGACCTGAAGAGCGGACCGCGCGGGAATGGCGGGTCAGCGCCCGATTTGACCAGACCGTCATCAGGGAACCGAGGAGGAGTCGATAGAGGCGTGAACGTGGAATCTTCACCCGGACATTCGGGTCGAGCAGGTCTGGCGCATCACGCAGGAGATGGATGGTTGCAGCACCAATGAGTAAAGGCCAGGCGCAGGCCAGGCGCAGTTGCCACTCGCGCCTGGGAATGGCCTGAGTATAGACCCAGCCCTCCTGATAATGGCTCAGGGTAACCTCCAGCAACTCGTTCAACAGCGGTCGGATCGTCTTCAGGGCCTCCCGCCGGTCCGCTCCGCGCAGTTGTTCCGGTTCCACTCCAACAGCAGAGAGATCGATCCGGGGGAGATAGCAGCGTCCAATCCGCAGGTCTGGTGCGAGGTCACGCAGGATATTGGTGAGTTGTAAGCCTTTGCCAAATCGCACCGCCCGCGCCAGCATGTCCTCGGCGTTCCAGTGGTGCAGCGCGGCAATATGGTCCAGGGAGATTTTCGTCCAGAACTCGCCGACACAGCCGGCCACAAAATAGGTGTAGCGGTCCAGGTCGGCTCGCGTTTCCAGCACGCCTACCCGCCCCTCCTCTTCGGATGGGAACACCGTCAAATCCATTTGCATCCCCTGCGTCAGGGTGAGGACAAGCGTACGGATATGAGCCTGGTCTTGCGGGTCGAGCGCGTCCAGACATGAGAAGCACTGTCCGAGACTTGAGAGTAGAGTACGCTCGGCGGGATTGTCCTGGCGCGGGGCAAGCGCGTGCTCCAAGGTCTGGCAGACCGCCAGATTCCGCTCTGCAAATGCGGCTCGATACTCCAGCAGGCGCTCCAAGCGGTCCGCGCGCGGAACGAGGCGCGTATCCGCTATGGTGTCCGCGGCCCGGCAGAACAAATAGGCCAGCCCGATCGGTCGTCGGAGCACCTTGGGGAGAACGCGGACACTCAGGTAAAACGATCGACTCACCCGCGGCAGGATGTCGAACAGGAGCGTGTTTTCAGCGGAGCGCTTCCCCACCATGCGCGTCAGACTCATGCGGGTCAGACTCATACGGACCAAGGGCTCAGCCGGCCAGCAAACCCGATGCCCGGAATGCCTCAAGCGCCTTGCGCCGCATGGAAAAACGATCTTTTTCCGCGGCACTCATTTCGGCAAAAGTGAGAGCGCTCGCCTCCGGCTGAAAAATCGCATCCCAGCCAAACCCTCGCGTGCCCCGCGGCCGGTCGGGAATGGAGCCCTGAACCGTTCCGGCAAAGGTGCGCACGCTTTCACCGTCACAATAGCCGAGCAGCGTTGTGGCTGTTGCCGCCCGATTCGTTTCCGCCCGCATCATCCGACACAGGCCCTCGGGACCGAGACTGCTGAGAAACCATGTGATGAACGCGCCGGGCAACCCATTCCAGGCGACAAAGGCCAGTCCTGTGTCCTCAACCAGGACGGGACGGCTCAGCGCGGCGTAGGCCAGACGGGCCTTGTGCTCGACGACCGGCAGGGGGTCAATGGACTGAATTTCGTCGAGCGGCAGCGAGGCATGCGCCAGCGTCGTACCGAGCAGACGTTCGTATTCCCGGACCTTGTGTGTATTCCCGGAGATAAAAGTCAGCATGACGATACACGGCAGCCGACTAGCGTTTGCGGCGGGGTATGCGGGTGGGGGGTTGGCGCGCATCCCCGGAACGAAGGGCATGGACGCGGTGCCCCTTGACCTGCAAGGACCGCAATCTCAGAAACTCGTCCCGGTCGATCAGTACCACGCCCTGCTGCAAGGCGGCCACCTGGACTGGTGAGGGCGATTTGTGCGGACTCAGGATCATGACCTGGTTGCAGTCGGTCTTTTTCGACGCCTCAAGAGCGGCCTCAATCACCGCCTCGTCCACGCTTGCATATTCAACCAGACAACAGACTCGCTCGTCACCCCTGTCAAGCTGGAGATAGGTGGCCGCGTCATCGGACACGTTCTGCATCTGGGTTTCATACCCTTGGGCCTGAAGGACGCCAATGGCCTGTTCCAGGAAGGCTGTCCCCTCCATCCGCTCAATCTCAACCTGTTGAGACGCTTCCGCTTGCCGAGAGCGGTCAGCGCCGTTGGGACGCCGACGCATAAAAGTACTGATAAGCAACCAGCCCCCAACACCACCCGCCAGCCAGAGAATGGAACCCGGACCGAAGAATCGCAAGAGGGTTGTCGTGCCGAAGATAAGCAGAAGGAGAAGCGCCGTTCCCTTCATCAGACTGTCTCGTGAGCGCTTGGCTCGACGAAGCTTTTGCACTTCAACTGGACGAGAAGGCTCCTGCATATTTTGCTCCTACGGAGGGATTACCCTTGTGGCCCTATCGATTTAGCCGATAGGCCCCTCCTCCCGCAAGCGCAGCTGTATATTCCAGCGCGTCGCGCTGCTGCGCACGCCGTCAATACGCCCGGTCATGGGATGCGGCCAGAGCAGAGCATCACTGCTTTGTGGTCAACAGGACGCCGCCGATCACGCCGGCCGTCCCGAGGACCTGCACCCGCGTGATCTGTTCCCCGAGAAAAATGGCCGACGAGATCATGACGATAATCGGAATGAGGTTCATGAACACCGCCGCGCGATGGGGGCTTACCCTGGTCAGGGCCTGGTAGTACAGGAAATTCGTCAGCGGGGACAGCACCGAGAGAAAGCCGAGAGCAATCAGGACGAGGGGCGAAAAATCCAAGCCGGCGCTGAACGGGGCTTCAATCAAACACAGCGGAACCAGGATAAAAGTCCCGGCAATATACGAACTCGCCGTTGCCGCGGCCGCCGAACGTTGCGCCAGCGCCACCCGACTGTAGACGGTATACGACGACCAACTGAGCTGGCCGAGCAGGATGTATAAATCTCCCCAATTCAACGACAGCGCAAAGAGTATATCCAGTGAGCCCTGACAGATAATGGCAACGAGACCCACGAAGGACAGCAGGATGCCCGAGACATTGACCAGGGAAAGCTGGTCTTTCAAGAAAGCCCAGGAAAAGAGGGCGACCCACATCGGGGTGGAAGCGGCGATAATACCCGCATTCGAGGCCGAGGTCGTCTTGAGACCAATATAAAAAAGCGTGCCGGCTCCAATCACGCCGGTGAGGGTCATCACGACCGTACTCTTCAGGTCTTTGCGGAGTTCAGCCCACCAGTCAGGCTGCGACTTCCAGCCCATGAGCGTCAAGAGCACCGCGCCGACAACCGTGCGGAGAGCGATCAGGGTCAACGGCCCAACCGCACCGAGCATGAACTTCCCGGCCGGAAAATTCATTGCCCATAAACACACCACCCCAAAAAGGAGAAAATAGGCCGCCACGGATGCCTTATCCTTTCATCACAGCCAGGGGTGTGGCAATGTGTCCCGCTGTCGGCTGGCGGCCTCATTCCCCGTCATACTGGATACAGGAAAAAACGGGGTGCGGGGCCAGGCGTTCCCGACCGCCCAAAAAGGACAGCTCTATCAGAAAGGCGGCTTCGACGATGTGGGCCTGGAGTTTTTCCGCCAAGGCAAGGGCGGCTTGGGCGGTGCCGCCGGTTGCGAGGAGGTCATCGATCAGCAAGACGCGACTGTTCGGCGGGAACGCGTCCTGATGAATCTCCACCGTGTCCGTTCCATACTCAAGTTCGTAGCTGGCCGCAAAGGTTGCGGCCGGCAGCTTGCCGGGTTTGCGAACCAGAGCATGGCCACAGCCCAAGGCATAGGCTAATGCCGAGCCGAAGAGAAACCCGCGCGACTCAATCCCCAGAACGATGTCGATCTTGTTGCGATAGCGGTCGCCGAGCTGGTCTATGACCTGCTGCCAGGCCGGCCCATTGGTCAGGAGGGGCGTAATATCCTTGAAGACGATCCCCGGTTTGGGAAAATCCGGGACCTCACGAATCAATGTTTTCAAGTCCGGCATACGAGTCTCCTCAATCCTTGTCTTTGTCCGGTTTTACTTCCGCTGCGTCGCATGGCGCA
This sequence comes from uncultured Binatia bacterium (SeqCode), assembly GCA_965232605.1. Classification (GTDB taxonomy): domain Bacteria; phylum Desulfobacterota; class Binatia; order Bin18; family Bin18; genus Bin18. Next base: position 405,825 of record CBDDQA010000003.1, read on the forward strand.
CAGGGGGCAAATAATGGAGCGGGTTGCGGGCGTTTTTACCACTGCGGACCTCAAAGTGTAAGCTGGGGCCGGTGACCCGGCCAGTTTCTCCAACTTCGCCGATAATCTCGCCCCGCTGGACGACCTGACCGTCTTTCACAAGATTGCGGCGCTGGTGGGCGTACACAGTGGTAAAGCCGTTGGCATGCTTGACAATCACAACATTGCCATAGCCGCGTAAGGCGTCGCTGAAGATGACCCGCCCCGCAGCCGCCGCCCGGACCGGAGTGCCGACTGGGGCGGCAATGTCGATACCATCGTGGAAGCTCCCCTTACGCGGGCCGAAACGGGAGGTCAACCTGCCGCTGAGCGGCCAGCTGAAGAGCTTTTCCGTATCCTGGGGAATAGCCGCCGGGGACTTCGACCCCCGGCCTGACCGCTTTTCGGGTCTGGAGCGGGCGGCCACGGCTCTGGCCCGGTTGTATCTGGCCCCAGGCGGCATCCGCAGGCGCTGTCCGGCCTCTATACGGTCAGGATTGTGTATCCCATTCAGCGCTGCCAACTCCCGATACGGAATGCGGTAGGCATACCCGATCTCGGACAATGTCTCACCAGGCCGAACGACGTGATATCTGTACTGGGTGCGGGAACACGCTGACAGGCCAACCAGTACACATAGGAAGACGCCGAGGACCACTCCACCCCACCGCCACACTGCTTCTTCCCTCTCCTCAAGCAAACGATTCGCCCGCTCTTATGCGCGCTATGAATTATTGTCAGACGCCAGCGCTGCTTTGTCAAGGAATGAAGGTCAGTGAAGGACCGGCTCAACGCGCCGGAGCAAGGTGGTTCTTGAGCCGGTCCAGACCGAGCGTCGCGCCGGCGCCAAGGACGATCAAGCCCAACGCCGCGCCTGTCTGCCCGGCGCTGGGCGGAAAGCGCCGGACCGGCCAGTCTTCGGCCTCGATCTGGGCCAGGGTTTCCGAGGTGACGACCTGACCACGTATTTGATCGCCGACCTGCGGAGGAATGCCGGCCTGAAACGGCCACAGGCCAACAATCGCGCCGAGCACCAGGCCCATAAGAGCGCCGAGTGTGGCCGTTCGATGGTGTTCCAGCAACCAGCGGATAAGATTGCTGACCCCGACAATACCCGCCACCACACCAAGACCGACCGGGATGACGACCCATACTGCCTCGTGAACCAGGGGCCAGTGCAGTCCAGTCTGCTCGCCCGCGCCAAACAGGCCCAGGCGCAGTTTTTCTATACTCCTGAGGATGGGCACATACTGGCCGAGCAAGAGGAGGAGATAGCCTCCGGATACGCCGGGCAGCACCATGGCACTGGCCCCGGCCAGACCGGCCAGAAAGAGCAGGCCGAGGGATTCGTTCCCTGGTCCCGTTTGCATCGGCGTCCCAAAGGCGAGCAGGGCCATCAGCAGAAAAGTGACCCCGGCGCTGATGAAAAAGTGCGACGATACCGGCTGAGCAAGACGCCACAGGAGCGGCACGCTGCCCAGCGTGAGGCCAATGAACAGGCTGTACATGACCCAGCGGTGCGTCATCACCAGTGTTTTGGTAGGTCCGGCCAGGAGCAGAATGGCCACAATCGCAGCGCTGCCTATCGTCCCCAGCAGCACCACGGACGACCAACGCCAGCGTAATATCGTGATTTCAGCGATGGCCCCAATAAAGCCGGGATAGACGCCAGTGATCAGCAGCATGGTGCCGCCACTGATACCAGGCACGAGATTGGCCAGTCCCATCAGCGCTCCGCCAATGACGGCGTGAATGAGCCGGCTTGCCGGCGGCCTGCATTGCTCGGCCATGTCAGGGGCTATCTTTTTGCAGCTTGAACTCCATGCTGTCCACCAATGCCTGCCAGCTTGCCTCTATGACATTATGCGATACGCCCACGGTGCCCCACCGGTCGGTTGCATCGCCGGATTCAATCAGGACCCGCACCGTGGCGCTGGTCCCCTCGCCCGCACCCAGGACCCGGACCTTATAGTCGTGCAGTTCGACCGATTCGAGTTGGGGGTAAAATTTGGTCAGGGCTTTGCGTAGGGCCTGATCCAGGGCATTGACCGGCCCATTGCCCTGGGCCGCAGTATGCTCGATCTGGCCGTCCGGTCCTTCCAGCATGATGGTGGCTTCGGACAGTGGCGGCTCATTCTCTTTCCGTTTTTCGTCTATCACCCGAAACCCGATGAGACGAAAATGGCGGACCGTGCCGTTCAGAGCCTTGCGCATTAAGAGCTCAAATGAGCCCTCGGCCCCTTCGTACTGAAAGCCGGAGTGCTCAAGCTGCTTGACCTCATTCAGAATGGTCTTGACCGCGGGGTCGGCGCTCTCGATATCCAGGCCGAACTCTTTGGCTTTGTACAGCACATTACTCCGCCCGGACAGGTCGGAGACCAGCACCCGCTGAGTGTTGCCAATCAGTTCCGGGTCAATATGTTCATAGGTTTCGCTGTTTTTCTGCACCGCGGCAACATGCAGGCCGCCCTTGTGCGCAAAGGCGCTCGCGCCGACATAGGCCTGGCGTTTATTCGGCTCGATATTGGCCAGCTCGTACACCAGCCGGGAGAGTTGGGGCAACTGCTGAAGCTGCTGAGAACCGACGCAGCGGTAGCCCAGCTTGAGCTGTAAATTGGGAATGACGGAACACAGGTTGGCGTTGCCGCAGCGCTCGCCAAAGCCGTTAATCGTTCCCTGGACCTGGACAGCCCCACTTTCCACCCCGGCGAGCGAGTTTGCCACGGCCAGTTCACAGTCGTTGTGACAGTGAATCCCCAGCTTCGCTTCGACCGCCTGGAAGGCGGCCTGCATCCCGGCCCGAATGTCGTGCGGCATACTCCCGCCGCGCGTGTCGCATAACACCAGGATGTCCGCGCCGGCCTGCGCCGCGGCGGTGAGGCATTCCAGCGCATAGCCTGGGTTGGCCTTGAAGCCGTCAAAGAAGTGCTCCGCATCAAAAATAACCTCATCGACGCGCTGTTTCAGATAGGCAATCGAATCGCCGATGACCTCGATATTGGCCTCTTGTGAGATGCGTAGATCGTCTCGCACGTGGAGGTCCCAGGTCTTGCCCACAATGGTCACCACCGGGGTGGCAGCCTGGATGAGCAGGCGGATATTCAGGTCGTCCGCGGCCGTGCTGTTCACCCGCCGGGTGGAACCAAAGGCGGCAATCCGGGTCTGTTTCAGGTTGAGCTTTTTGACGGCCGCAAAAAATTCTTCGTCGCGGGGGTTCGAGCCTGGCCAGCCACCCTCGATGTAGTGCACACCGAAGGCGTCTAGTTCCTGGGCAATGCGTAATTTGTCATCCAGGGTGAGCGAAACATCCTCAGACTGACACCCGTCCCGTAAGGTGGTGTCGTAGAGCGTGATCGTGGGCGTCGTGTTCATAACTCTCTCACATATTTCCCGACCGTCTTGCGTACCCGCCGCGTTGGCTAGGTCGAGGAGATAAAGGCATCGTGCAGCACCCGCACGGCCAGTTCGGCGTACCTGGCGGCAATCACGATGGAGATTTTGATCTCCGAGGTTGAAATCATCTGGATGTTGATCCCTTCCGCGGCCAGCACTTCAAACATGCGAGAAGCCACCCCCGCGTGGCTGCGCATGCCCAGCCCCACAATCGAGACCTTGACGACTTCGGTGTCGTACACAACGTCCTCGGCCCCGATCTCCGGCGCCACATTTTTGACCCGCTCAAGCGCCTTGTGCACATCCCCGCGCGGGACCGTAAAGGTGACATCGGTCTTTTCGTCCGCGCTGGCATTCTGGATGATCATGTCCACGACGATGTTGTCTTGCGCGATGGGTGCGAACAGCTTGGCGGCCAGGCCTGGCCGGTCAGGCACTCGCATCAGAGTGATTTTGGCCTGATCCAGATCAGACGTGACACCCGAGACCGTCACCTCTTCCATGCTTTGATCCTCCGGCACTAACCACGTCCCTTCGTCCTGCGAGAAGCTTGAGCGGACATGCACCGGGACCTGGTAGCGCTTGGCAAATTCTACTGAGCGGATTTGGAGCACTTTTGCGCCCAAACTGGCGAGTTCGAGCATCTCATCATAGGAGATACGCTCCAGCTTATGGGCATGAGGACAGATGCGCGGGTCGGCGCTATACACGCCGTCAACATCGGTGTAGATCTCGCACACATCCGCCTGGAGCGCCGCAGCAATGGCCACCGCAGTCGTATCCGAGCCGCCCCGTCCCAGAGTGGTAATATCCTGCTGTGCGTTTACGCCCTGGAAGCCGGCAATCACCACGATATTACCGTCCTTCAGCACGTTCGACAGGCGTGGCGTCCGGACCTGCGTGATCCGCGCCCGACCATAGGCGGCATCGGTTTCGATTTGGACCTGATGGCCCAGGAGTGACACCGCAGGTACCCCTCTCGCCTTGAGGGCCATGGCAAGCAGGGCGATTGAGACCTGCTCCCCCGTTGAGACGAGCACGTCGCTCTCACGCGCATCAGGCTGCTCGGCAATCTGTCGCGCCAGGGCAAGCAGGCGATTGGTTTCACCGCTCATCGCGGACAGCACGACGGCGACCTGATGGCCGGCGTCGCGTGTGGCAGCCACACGTTCGGCCACTTCCTGGATTCGGTCAATCGAGCCGACCGAAGTGCCGCCGTATTTCTGAACAATCAACATCAGCGCTTCTTACTCTCTGCATATATGGCTCTGCGTATCTGGGCGACCACTCGCTCGTAGCGTTCCCCGTACGGCGTCAGGGTCAGCGTGCGGCTGTCCCCCTCTCCGTACTCGAGCGCAATCAGCAGGTATTCTTCTAGCGAATCACGCACATCGTTCGGCAGAAACGGAAACCACTCAATAGCCGCAACCCCGTGCCCAAAGAGATATTCCTCATAGCCCAGTTCTTCGTCTTCTACCCCTTCAAGCCGGTAGAGATCGATATGATAGAGCGGCACCCTTCCCCTATAATGCTCGGCCACAAGAGTAAAGGTGGGGCTGGTAATGGTTTCAGGGGCAATCCCGAGTCCGTCCGCTATGCCTTTTACCAGGCAGGTCTTGCCCGTGCCCAAGTCGCCACACAGCCCAAGGATCATACCGGGGGTCAGGAGGTGCCCAATCTGGCGCCCGAGGGACATGGTCTCTTCAGCCGAGAATGTCTGAATAATATGCGGCATGCGTAGCGCTCTGACCGGCCCGGGAGAGGGCGTGCAGGGTGTCTGGCAGGTTGTCAATCACGTCGCGTGCCAGCAGCCCGGCCTGGCCATGCTGTTGGGCAAAAGTGTCCGCGGCAGCCCCGTGCAGAAACACGCCGAGGCAACACGCCTCATCGGGCGCATAGCCCTGGGCGAGCAGGCCGCCGATAATGCCGGACAGGACGTCGCCCATGCCACCACTGGCCATACCCGGATTCCCGGTCGGATTGATCCAGGCCCGACCGTCGGGAGCGGCGATAACGCTCCGGGCGCCCTTGAGAACGAGATAGCAGCCGTACTGAGTGGCGAACTGACGCGCAACCTCCAGTCGCCGGGCTTGGATGTCTGCGGTTGATAGTGCAGCCAGCCGAGACATTTCTCCGGGATGGGGGGTGAGCACGACCGGCATCTTGGCCGTTTTCAGCATGGCCACCTGAGACGCCACACAGTTCAGCCCGTCAGCATCGATAAGCAGAGGGACTTGGCTGTTTTTGAGCAGCCAGCGCGCCATACGCTTCGTTTCAACAGACACACCGATACCGGGTCCAAAAACCAGGGCGCTTTTTCCGTGCAACGCCTGGCTTAATACGCGCGCGTTCAGCCGGAGACTGCCGTCCGCGCGCTCGGGCTGAGGGGCGGTCATGGCTTCGAGCAAAATCGAGGAGAATATGGGTATGAGCCCTTGTGGACCGGCTAAGGTGACCAGACCGGTTCCGGCCCGTAGGGCGGCAGAGGCGCTTAACACGGCCGCGCCGCTCTTCCCGCGCGCACCGGCAAGGACCAGCAAATGGCCGAAATCGCCCTTATGCGATTCGGGACGACGGGCGCGTATCTGTCCGCCCATCTCGCGGCGGGTCAGGACGTGCAGTTGGGGTGCAACCTCGGCCAGCGCCTGCGGGGCAATCCCGATATCAACCCAGGCAAGCTGTCCAACCTGAGCCGTCCCGGGATAGAGCACCTGGCCGAGCTTGGGATAGCCGAAGGTCACCGTCAGCGCGGCCTCAACGGCGCTGCCTACAGCTTGTCCGGAATCGGCGTGCAAACCGGACGGTATATCAACCGACACAATGGGCACATCGCGGGCATTCATGCTGGCGATGAGCGCAGCCTGGATACCGCGCACTGCGGTATTCAGCCCCGTCCCCAGCAGGGCGTCAACGATCACATCGCAGCGTTCGAGTCGCTTCTCAGCGGCAGGTATCTGCTCCAGCGCGGTCACTTCTTCGACTCGACCGCTGAGGCGCAAGAACGCCCGCAAATTGCGCCTGGCATCGCCGGCGACCTCCCTTTTTTTGGCCGCAAGAATCACCTCACAGGCGATACCCTGCCGTTTCAGCAGGCGGGCCATGACAAAGCCGTCGCCGCCGTTATTGCCTCTGCCGGCGACCACAACCGCTCGTTTGGGCCGCTTCTCAAAAAAGTCGAGCAGGGCCTGCGTCGCGCCGCTGCCGGCCCGTTCCATCAGGACATAACCGGGGGTGCCATATTTCTCAATTGTGAGCCGATCAAGCTCACGCATCTGAGCGGCAGAGACGAGATACATGAGACGATCCTTATTCCCCTGCCCCGAGGTGGGTCCGCACCGCGTCAGCGACCTCCTCACCATAGGCGCGCACCAGGCGCTCGTCTTCGCCCTCGACCATGATCCGCAGCAGTGGCTCAGTCCCGGAATAGCGGACGAGGAGCCGGCCAGTCTCGCCCAGTTTGTCGCTGACCTGCTGGATGACGTGTGACACTGGTTCGACGGTCTGCAAATCCTGTCGTTCTCGGACACGCACGTTGATAAGCGTTTGCGGGTAGCGTCGCACGAGTTGGCGCAGTTCAGAGAGCGGCTGCTGTCTCTGAACGAGGATCGCCAGCAGCGAAAGAAAAGTAATCATGCCGTCGCCCGTGGTGTTCAGATGCAAGAAAATAATATGTCCGGACTGTTCGCCCCCAATGCGATATCCCCCGCGGCGCATCTCCTCGACAACAGAGCGGTCGCCAACCGGGGTCCGAACCAGTTTGCCACCCATCTGACGCAGCGCCATCTCAAGACCCAGATTACTCATCACGGTCGCGACGATCGTTTTATGGGGCAGTGTGCCCTGCCGGAGGTGCGCTTGGGCGGCAATGGCCAGCATGGCGTCACCATCAACGATTGCTCCGGTCTCATCAACCAGAATGGCCCGGTCGGCATCGCCGTCCAGAGTAATACCCAACTGGGCGCCGCGCTCACGGACAAGCTGTTGCACCCGCTGTGGATATAAGGCCCCGCAGTCGAGATTGATATTTGTGCCGTTCGGCGCGGTGCCGGTCGAAATCACCTCAGCGCCAAGCTCGGCCAACACCGCCGGCGCTATGGTAGAGGCGGCCCCATTGGCGCAGTCGATCACGACTTTTATGCCGTCCAGCCTGAGAGGACGCGGAAAGGCATTTTTGACAAACGCCTGATAGCGGTCCAGGGCATCGTCAATGCGAACCGCTTTGCCAATGGACCCGGCCGTAGGGCGCTCATCATCGAGCGCGCCCCCCAGCACCAGTTCCGCTATCTCATCCTCCACTGCATCGGGCAGCTTGAACCCGTCGCCTGAGAAAATTTTAATGCCGTTATCCGGGAAGGGATTATGCGAGGCAGAGATGACCACCCCAGCGTCCGCGCGCAGGCTGCGGGTCAGAAAGGCAATGCCGGGTGTTGGCATGGGACCAACGAGGCAGACCTCTCCGCCCAGAGAACACACGCCGGACGCGAGCGCAGCTTCCAGCATATAACCCGATACACGCGTATCGGTGCCGATAACGATGCGGGGGCGACCGGGACGATTGCGGCAAACGGCGGTCAGGGCGCGACCAACGCGCAGGGCCGTCTCCGGCGTGATCGGCTCGATATTGGCCACCCCGCGAATCCCGTCCGTGCCGAATATGCCGGGCGCTCCGTCGAGCGGCATTCAGATGGCCCTCTCCGCCAAAAGCCTCTCCGCCAAAAGACCGACACGTCTACGGTCAACAGACAAAAGCGGATGCGAAACAGTGGAATCCTTCTTGCACCCACCCGTCATGCGACTATCCGCCAAGCACCGACTGCGCTGGAATGGGGAAGGGATAATGACGGCCTGGGCCGGACTACGCACCGGTCGGTTCCGGGTCAACTTCAATGTTGAACTGTTTGAGTATGCCGTCGATCTCAGGTCCGTCCAAGGCTTCTTTTTCCAGCAGGACTTCAGCCATCTTGTGCAGAATTTCGATATGCGTCTGGAGGAGGTCCCGCGCCCGGTCGAAGGCGTCCTTGATAATGGTGCGCACCTCGGTGTCAATCTCAATGGCCGTCTTTTCAGAGTAGTCTTTGGTCTGAGTAATGTCCCGACCCAGGAATATCTGTTCTTCCTTTTTTCCAAAGGTCATGGGGCCGAGACGCTCGCTCATACCCCACTCGCAGACCATGCGTCGGGCCAGCTCGGTCGCCTTTTCGAGATCGTCTCCAGCGCCGGTCGTGGTGTGGCCAAGGACCAGTTCTTCGGCCACGCGGCCACCGAACATGATGGCGAGGCGTTTCAGAATATAGTCTTTGGAAAAGGTGTGGCGATCATCAACGGGCAACTGCTGGGTCACACCCAAGGCCATGCCGCGCGGAATGATGGTCACCTTATGGACCGGGTCCGTCCCCGGAATCAAGCGGGCAACCAGGGCGTGGCCGGCCTCGTGGTAGGCCGTGTTGCGGCGCTCATCGAGGCTGAGAATCATACTGCGCCGCTCGGCGCCCATGAGGACCTTGTCCTTGGACAACTCGAAGTCGTCCATTTCGACTTTTTCCTTGTTTTTACGCGCCGCCAGGAGGGCCGCTTCGTTGACCAGGTTTTCCAGGTCAGCCCCGGAAAACCCCGGCGTCCCCCGGGCAAGCCGGGAGACGTCGACCTTGTCGTCCAGCGGCACCCGGCGCGTATGCACGTTGAGGATTTCCTCTCGACCGCGGACATCGGGTGAGGGCACGACGACCCGCCGGTCGAACCGCCCAGGGCGCAGTAAGGCCGGGTCCAGGACGTCCGGACGGTTGGTCGCCGCAATCAGAATGACGCCCTCGTTTGCTTCAAAGCCGTCCATCTCCACCAGGAGTTGGTTGAGGGTCTGTTCGCGTTCATCATGCCCGCCGCCGAGGCCAGCGCCGCGATGACGTCCAACCGCGTCAATCTCATCAATAAAGATAATGCACGGCGCTTGCTTTTTCCCCTGAATGAAGAGGTCGCGGACGCGCGAGGCCCCGACTCCAACAAACATCTCAACAAAGTCGGAGCCGCTGATCGAGAAGAACGGCACCCCGGCCTCCCCGGCAATCGCCCGAGCCAGCAGGGTCTTGCCAGTGCCGGGAGACCCCACCAGCAGGACGCCCTTGGGGATACGTCCCCCCAGCCGGGTGAATTTTTTGGGGTCTTTGAGAAAGGCAATGATTTCTTCCAACTCCTGCTTGGGCTCTTCCACGCCAGCAACGTCGCTGAAGGTGATACGCTGCTGGTTTTCCGTCAGCAGTTTGGCCCGGCTCTTGCCGAAAGACATGGCCTTGCCGCCGCCCATTTGCATCTGGCGCATGAAGAAAATCCAGACGCCGATAAGGAGCAGCATCGGGAACCATTGAATCAGAATGGTGATATACCAGGGGTCGCCCTCTTCCGGCCGCGCGGCCACGCGCACCCCCCGGTCGCGCAAGGTCCGCATCAGGTCGGGGTCGTCGGTGGGAGCGTAGGTCTTAAAGCGGTCGTCATTGCGGAATTTCCCACGAATGACCTGGCCCTGAATGACGACCTCGGAGACCTCACCTTTTTCGACAGCCGTAAAAAAATCACTGAAGACCACTTCAGGTTCTCTCGGTTGCTGGCGATTGAACAGGTTGAACATGAACAGGAAGATCACCCCGAGGACCAACCACAGTGCGAGATTAGAAGAAACCTTATTCACTCCGTCACCTTTCGTAGAGCCGTGTCTAGCCTACCACAGTTCTTCATCGACCGGCAACGGGTTGACCTGCATCCGATAGACCTGTCGGGTCGCCGCCGTCACCAGCCCATTCTGGCCCCTGACACAGCCCGGGACCCAGGCAATCTCCCCGTTCATTTCAACCACCGGGAATCCGGGACGGAGCGCGGGCGGGATTTTTGCGTCAACCAGGACGTCCTGAACTTTCCGGTGACCCTGCATCCCAAAAGGGCGAATACGATCCCCTGGCCGGGTGTTGCGCACAAGACAGGTATCCGCAGGGCCGGCAAGGTCGCAATCAAAGAGGGCCGACCAGCGGTCCGCACACCGAGCCGCGCTCAGGTCAGCGTGCCATGCGAGAGCCGCGGAAACGCTCAGCTCCCAGCGCGAAGCGAACCGCCAGGTCTGGCCGGCCTGTAAGACCTGGGAATAGTCTCGCTCCGTGACAGAGGGCCGCCGGGCTTGAAACATCAGCCGCATTCCCTGGCGCACGACAGCCCGCCGGCCCGGCAACTCTACCCGGCCCCGGATTTTTCCTTCGCCAAGCTCCCTCAACCGGCGCACATGGGCCGCTTTCAAACCCTGCGCCCGCCCTTCCGCCCACTGGCGGAGAATGCGCGACCGTAAGGCGGCCGGCTCTCTGTCCAAGGCGGAGAGAGAGACGCTGTTGTCACGTCCGATGATGCGCGCGCGGGCGGTCGTGGCCAGTGCTTCGAGCCAGTCCTCCTCTTCCCGGACCGTTTCCGCCAGAGAGGCCAGATGCCGCCGGATTTGCGGAGAAAATTCCTGCTCCAAAAAAGGCAGGAGCACATGCCTGATCTTATTCCGGGCAAAACGCAGGTCAGCGTTACTCGGGTCGGTGACATAGGACAGATTTTTTTCCTTCGTGTAGGCGTCGATTTCCTGGCGTGAACAGGGCAGGAAAGGCCGAATCAGCCAGTTGTCTCTCATCGCAGGAATACCGGCCACCCCACGCCGGGCGCTGCCGCGCATGAGCCGAAAGAGCACCGTCTCAGCCTGGTCATCCTGCGTATGGGCAGTGGCAATATAGTCGAGCCGAGCCGCGGCAAGACTCTCTTGAAAAAACGCATAGCGCGCTTCCCGCGCCCAGGCTTCGATGCCTTTCAGGACGGGAGGAGGCTGGAGTTTTTTGACTGAGAGCGGCACCCGCCACTGCTGACACAGGGTTTGCAGCATATCCTGTTCCTGGTCGGACTCGGGGCGCAGGCCATGATTGACGTGGAGTACCCGCAGCCGATAGCTCCGTAACGGCGTAATCGTCAGCAGGGCGGAGAGCAGGGCAACCGAATCGGGGCCACCGGAACAGGCCACCCCAATACGCAGGCCGGACGTGTCCGGAAGCAGTTTTTGGAGAGAAGCCCACAGCTTGTGCTCAAGGGGCCGCATGCAGCTGAAATAAAAAAGGCGCTCCTGTGGAACGCCCTTGGTGTGCAGGTTGCCGGGTCACGGTCTCTCAGACTGACCCTACCCGTCACCTTTTGCATTCCGCATGATGACGGCGATGGTAGAAACGAGCGTACAGAGCACGGCAATCCCAGCTACTATCTGCATAAATACCGCGAGTGGATCCATAGTCTACTCCTTTATCAACGGCAATTTTGAATGCCGCGGTGAGAGCGCTCCAGCCTAGCGGCGGGCGGACTTGAACCGCCGACCTAGGGATTATGAGACCCTCGCTCTAGCCTCCTGAGCTACGCCGCCACAAGGTGTTAAATCCGGCAGTTCGGGGAAAGTCAAGAGGAGGGGCGGTAGTGTCTCAGTTTCAAATCTCTGCTCCCCGCTGCCAGCCCAGCCCCCCCTCCCTGACCCTCCCCCTCATGAGGGGGGAGGGAATAGCTGCTCCCTCTCCCCTGGAGGGAGAGGGCTGGGGTGAGGGGGAAAATTCAAAGTGAGACACTACCGGAGGGACAGAGCGACATTCCACTCTTCGTGAGCAGAGAGGGTTTACCGTTCGGCACGAGCCCCTTCCCAATCGGTCATCACGACCCGTCGGCTGCCCCGTTCGATCTGAAAGAGCTTTTTCTCCGTGATTTCGAGACAGGTCAGTTTTCCGCCATAGACGAGGCCGGTATCAATCCCAATTTTATACGGCAGGTCAAAACCCACTTCCCGTTGGGGGGTATGGCCGAAGACCACGGTATACGGCAGGTCGTGTGGGTGGGCAAAAAAATCCTCACGAATCCACAGCAGGTCTTCCGCCATCTGGTCTTCCAGGCTGTAGCTCGGGTTGATCCCGGCATGCACACAGAGAACAGCATCGTCAGGCAGATAGAGCCCAAGATTCAGAAAAAACTCCCGGTGGGCGGCGGGCAGGAGTGCCACAACCTCGTGGCCGGGTGTCCAGGGGTCGCACTCATAGCTGGCCAGGGTCTGGTCCCCGCCGTTCATCAGAAAGGACTGACCGTACAAACCGTCATAGCCCAGAAAGTCGAGGAACATATCCTCGTGATTGCCCTTGAGAAACGTACAGCGACAGACCTCAGCCGTTTTTATCCCCAGGAGCAGATCAACCACGGCCCTGGCGTCGGGGCCGCGGTCAATATAATCGCCCAGACACACCAGGTGATCTTCGGGCTGTAAGGACAGCGCGGCAAGAAGGGTCTCAAGTTCTGCCGGACAGGCATGGATGTCACCCACAATACACAATCGGCCGGCTGGCTCTGCCACAATGCCTCCTTATCGTCCCGTGTAGACCGGGTCGCGCTTCTCACGAAACGCGCGAATCCCTTCTTTCACATCCTCGGACTGGAGCAGTTTTCGCTGTTCTGCCATTTCAGCGGTCAGCACATCGCCCAGGCCGGCGCCCAAGGCGTGATGGATGGACGCTTTGATCGTCGCCAGCGCCAGGGGCGCGTTCTTTGCCAGACGAGCGGCATAGGCGGCAACCTGCTCCCGGAAATTGTCTCCGCTGAGAATACGGTTGACCAGACCCATATTGGCCGCTTCCGTCGCCTCAACCATGTCTCCGGTGAGGGCCATTTCCATACCGCGCAGGCCGGCCAGACGGGGCAGGAAATAGCTGGCCCCACCGTCAATCGTCAGCCCACGTTTCACAAAGATCAGGGAAAAACGCGCCGCGGGTGAAGCCAGACGGATATCGGCAGCCAGGGCCAACGAGCAGCCATATCCGGTCGCAACCCCGTCAACCGCAGCAATGACCGGTTTAGGGAGATTCCAGATCATCCGAATCACGGCGTTGAAGCCGTCCTCGGTCAGCTCTTCTCCGGGAGTTGTCGGCTGCGAGGGGGCGGCCAGCAGGTCCGCGCCAGAGGAAAACGCACCGCCGGCTCCGGTCAACACCACCAGGCGGGTATCCGTGTCACGCGCGCTTTCGGCCAGGGCCGCTTTCAGGGCATAAATCGTATCGCGGTCGAGCGCGTTGCGGCGCTCGGGGCGATTCAGCGTCAGCCACCGGATATGATCGTGTGTGTCAGTCAGGAGATTCTCCATCTCGCACCTCCTCCATACGCGCCTCAAAAATCGAGGCGACATTCTCAACGACAGCCCGCTCAACATCGGCAAAAGCGATGGGCCGAGCGCATTCCTGTTGTAAACTGGTCACTCCCCTGTCAGCAAGGCCACAGGGCACAATGTCCGTAAACGGCCGCAGGTCGAGATCAACATTGAGCGCAAAGCCGTGCAAAGACACGCGCTGGCGAACAGCAATACCGACCGCCCCGATTTTTTTCTCGCCAACCCAGACCCCGGGATACCCATCTTGGCGGCTCGTGTGGACACCAAAGCGGAGACAGGTCTGCCGCATGACCTCCTCAAGCTGCGCAATGAAACGTCGCACCCCATATCTCTGTAACAGGGAAGAAAAGACCGGATACACAACAAGCTGCCCTGGGGCGTGATAGGTCGCACCCCCACCCCGCTCTACATACGCGACGTGCAGCCCTTTCTCCCGAAGCTGGGCGACAGAAAGCTTGATCTGCTCACACGGCCGGCGGTAGCCGAGCGTGATGACCGGCTGGTGTTGCGTCAGCAGGAGCACGTTGGTCCGTCGCGCAACACACCAGGCGTGCCAGCGTCGCTGCACCTGAAGCGCCTGGGCATAGGCGGTCAGCCCCAGATGCACGCAGTGAATGAGACCAGGCAACGTTCCGCCTCCGCGACGTTAATGGTCAGCCATAGCTGCGCAGTATTCCAGGGGATGCTTGGGAATAGGCAGCGCATGTCTCTTGACCGTCCTTTCCTCGGGTGGTAGCGCGAGTGTACTTGTCATGCGTACTCTCTCGGCGTTGTTTCGCAATCCCCTTTTCGCGGCCGGCCTCATCCTGCTTGCCCTTGGCCTGGGCAACACGCTGGTCGCTCACTTCAAAGTCCGGGAGTATCAGAGCGCCCTGGCCCGCACACCCCCTCCTGTTGCGGCCGGGCAAACATTCGGGAAGAACACCAAGCTGCATCACTTTTCGAGTGAAGCCTGGAGCCGTCGCTCCCTCAACCAGGCGAAACTTGACTTCTACCACGTGCTGCACAACGTTGGCTGGCTCATGCTGGGCAGCGGTGCGCTGTGTACGATTATAGCGGTTCGTCGCCAGCGCTATCGACAGCCACGCTGGGTGTCGTCCTCGGCAGAGCGCGGGTAGGTCGTACTTTTCCTCTCCCGAGGCGAGGGAGCGGCACATCCCCTCCTTGGAGGGGTGGCCCGAAGGGCCGGGGTGGGTTTCCCCAGACACACCCCTTGCATAGCCCCCCGAGAGGGGAGAAGGTAGTGGGGTCTATTCCGCAACGCGGCGTGGAGCCGCTTGAACCGCTTCGCTGCCAATATCACGAAAAAGTGATATTCTCACGATTCCCCAGTTGACATTCCCCCCCCGCTCCACTAGTGTCGCAGAGGCATTTCAGCATGGGAGACATCGGGTGCAATCTCACATTTCGGTGATACTGGACAAGGCGCTTTCAGATGCCGCTTTGTCCGCTGAGGACGGCTACCAGCTCATCAACTGCTCCGAGGAGGACTTTCCCGCCCTCCTGGAGGCGGCCGGGACCCTACGCGATCGACACAAGGGCCGAACGGTGACCTATTCCCGGAAAGTCTTTCTGCCCGTCACCAACCTGTGTCGGGACCGCTGCTCGTACTGTACCTTTCGCAAGGACCCCCGCGACCCGGACGCCTGGACCATGAGTCCCAACGACATTCAAAGCTGGTTGGAGCGTGCCAAAAAGCAGGGCTGTAAAGAAGCCCTCATGTGTTTGGGGGATAAACCCGAAAAAGCCTTTCGGAGCTATCGGGAAACCCTGGCCGGCTTTGGCCACACCTCGACAACGGCCTACGTCTATCAGGCGTGTGAAATCGCCCTGTCCTACGGCATCCTGCCCCACACCAATGCCGGGGTGCTGAGCTATGACGAGATGAAATGGCTCAAGGACGTCAATGTCAGTCTTGGCCTCATGTTGGAAAACATCAGCCCCCGGCTGTGCGAGCGCGGCATGGCGCACTTTTCCGCGCCCGACAAGCGGCCCGAAGTCCGTGTCAAGATGATTCGCGAGGCCGGCGAGTTGGAGATTCCGTTTACCACCGGCATTCTCATTGGGATCGGAGAAACCCGCGAAGAAGTGGTTGACAGCTTGCTCGCGATTCGCGCCCTGCATGAGGAATACGGCCATATTCAGGAAGTGATCGTGCAGAACTTCCGGGCCAAGCCCAATACCAGAATGGCCGACGCCCCGGAGCCGGAAAGTTATGAAATGGCCCGAACGGTTGCCGTTGCGCGGCTGCTCTTGGGAGGACCGATGAACGTGCAGGCACCCCCCAATCTCAGTCCGCACGACCACCGGCTGCTGCTGCGTTCAGGGATTAACGATTGGGGCGGCATCTCACCGGTTTCGATAGATTATGTCAATCCAGAGGCAGCTTGGCCGCATCTTCATTTGCTCTCGGAGACGTGCGCGGACGCCGGCTTTACCTTACGGGAGCGGCTGGCCATTTACGAAGAATATATAGACCGTCCAGGTTTTCTCTTGCCGGCCTTACAGCCGCGTACGCGCGAGTTGCAGGCCGCAGTGACGGCCTGATTTTCGCACCTGAGGATAAAAACGATTTTCGAGCGTTAAGGAGACCCAGCCGTGGCAACCGATCACATTGCCGGCATTCTCGATCACATTGATCCGCAGATTCGTCCTATTCTTCATCGCGCCCTGGAAGAGGAAGAACTCTCCTGGCAAGACGGCCTCCAGTTATGCCAGACCAATGGCATCGATTTTCACGCCGTCTGTCTGGTTGCCGACGAAATGCGTCGTCGCCAGGTCGGTGAGGTGGTAACCTATGTCGTCAACCGGAATATCAACTTCACCAATGTGTGCATTAAACATTGCACGTTCTGCGCGTTCAGCCGGGAGTACCGCGAGGAAGAAGGCTACTTCCTGCCCGAGGAGGAGATCGTTCGGCGGGCCCAAGAAGCGGTTGACATGGGCGCAACCGAAGTCTGCATGCAGGCCGGCCTGCCACCCAAAATGAATGGCAGCCTCTATATCGACCTGACCCGAGCCGTGAAAAAGGCTTTTCCAGACCTCCATATCCACGCCTTTTCGCCCGAAGAAGTCCTGTACGGCTCGCTGCGCTCGGGGGTCTCCATTCTCGAGTATGTACGCGAGCTCAAAAACGCGGGCCTGGATACCCTGCCCGGCACCTCAGCGGAAATTCTGGATCAGGACATCCGCGATATCATCGCCCCTGGGCGTATTTCGACCAAACAGTGGATCGAGGTCATTACCTCGGCCCACAGCCTCGGCATCCCGACCACCTCAACCATTATGTATGGCCATATCGAGACGTCCGAGCACTGGGTCAAACATATGAACCTGCTGCGCGACATTCAAAAGGAGACCGGCGGGTTTACCGAGTTTGTGCCGCTGTCGCTCATCCACCAGGAAGCCCCCATGTATCAGCGCAAACTCGTCACAGGCGTCCGTCAGGGCGCAACCGGTGTAGAGGTCGTGAAGATGCACGCGGTTGCCCGGCTGATGCTGGGCCCCACCTTCCGCAATATCCAGTCCTCCTGGGTCAAAGAGGGTCCCAAGCTGTCACAGCACTTGCTGACGGTGGGCGCGAACGATCTTGGCGGCACCCTCATTAACGAGAGCATTTCAACCTCAGCCGGTGCGCAGTACGGTCAGTTGGTTCCGCCCAAAGAGTTGCGGCGTTTGATCCGCGACGTGGGCCGCACCCCGGCCGAGCGTTCAACCACCTATAAGCTGCGGACGGTTTTTAACGGAACGGACGACAAAGTCAGTCCTTTGGATATGGTTGAGAATGCCGACGAGCAATTCGGTTCCTATCGGAAGCTCGCTGCCTCGGACCAGTTCCGTTACGTTCACCCGTTCGAGCGGGACAAACACGAAACCGCTCACTAATCTGGCAGCGGAGGGACAACTCCGCCCGTTCGACCGTGTCTCACCTGACCTCCTTACGCATCACCGCCCTGGCCGGCGGTGTGGGTGCCGCTCGATTCCTGCGCGGGGTCGTGCGGGTTGTACCGGAGACAAATTTGAGTGTGATCGTCAATACCGGCGATGACGAAGAATTCTTTGGCCTGTCGGTTTCTCCTGACCTGGACACGGTGACGTATACCTTGGCCAATGCCGTTGACTCCGAGAAAGGCTGGGGCTTACCCCAGGAAACCCATCGTTGCCTTGAGGCGCTCGGGCGCTATTATGCCGATACCTGGTTTGGCCTGGGTGATGCCGACCTTGCCACCCACCTGTTTCGGACCCAAGCACTGCGCCAGGGGCAGACCCTCAGCCAGGTGACCGCGGCCATTACTCGGAAGTGGGGTATTGAAGCCACCGTGCTGCCCATGAGCAATGAGCACGTTCGGACCGTCGTGCATACCGAGGCCGGCCCCTTGCCCTTTCAGGAATATTTCGTGCAACAGCGCAGTGAGGGGCAGGTCTCAAAAGTGGAATTCAGCGGCCTTGAAACGGCTCGGGCCGCGCCCGGCGTCGTCGAGGCCATTCACGCCGCCGACCTGGTGATCCTCCCGCCGAGCAACCCGATTGTCAGTATTGGTCCCATTCTTTCCCTGCCCGGGGTGCGCGAGGCCCTGCGAAACACCACCGCGCCCGTGGTCGCAATCAGCCCCCTGGTCGCCGGAAAGCCCATTAAAGGGCCGGCCGACCGGATGCTTGCAGGTCTGGGGATCGAAGTCTCGTCGGTTGGGGTCGCCAGGCTGTATCAAGATTTTGTGGATACCTTTGTCCTCGATCAGCAAGACGTGGAACACGGCCCAGCACCGCGCGAACGCCTGGAAAAAATGGGGCTGGCTGTTATTGTCACCGATACCGTCATGAGCGCTATGGACAAGTCGATTGCCCTGGCCCGAACGATTATTGAATTTGCCCATCAGAAGCGCTCCAAAGCGATGTCATAAGTCGCGCGGAGGACCTTGAGGACTTCTCATGAGTACGATTGCCATTATCCCCATTCCCGGCGTTCCTCAGATCAAGCCTGGCGATGACCTGCCGGCCATTCTGCTCAAAGCGATTGATGACGCCAAGGTCGGCCTCAAGGATGGAGACATTCTGGTCCTCTGCCAGAAGATCGTCTCCAAAGCCGAGGGCGCAGTCATTGACCTGCGGACCGTCACCCCGTCGCCGTTTGCCGTACAAATCGCCGACATGTGGGAGAAGGACCCGCGCATGGTCGAGGTCGTGCTGACCGAGAGTAGTCGGATTGTCCGCATGAAAAACGGCGTGGTCATCACCGAGAGCAAACACGGCTGGGTGTGTGCCAACTCCGGCGTTGACGCCTCCAATACCATTGCCGACGATGTCGTCATTCTTCTGCCCAAGGACCCGGACGCTTCGGCCCGGCATCTTCGCCTGACCATTGAGCGCCAGCGTCACATTGCTATTGGCGTCATTATTACCGACACCTTTGGCCGGCCGTGGCGCGACGGCCTGGTCGAATTCGCGCTCGGCGTTTCCGGCCTTGACCCGCTCGACGACCAGCGCGGCGAGGAAGACCTCCAGGGCCGCGAGCTGCACCATACGGTCATTGCCGTGGCTGACGAACTCGCCGCGGCCGCCGGCCTGCTGATGGAAAAGAGCGCCGCCATGCCGGCCGTTCTGATACGCGGCTATCGCTTCAAACCAGCCGACGTTGGCAGCGAGGCCCTGAAACGACCGGCCGACGCCGACCTGTTTCGTTAGCGCGTTGTATGCTGGGCTGTCGCCATGCCGTTCCGCTCACGTCAGGCCGGGCGCGTTCAGCGTATAAAGTCGAAGACCACCTGAAGAAGATGGGATTCTCGTAGTGGGAGAGGAATTCGCACTGTTGCGTTCCGTATCTTGAGAAGACGTGTAGTCCGATAGCCGATTGTTGACCGGCGACCTGAAGTCGTTCATTTTGGAGGAACAATAATGGCAGAGCACATCACCGTGTCAGTTGATTCCGATGTAGCCACGCGCTACCGTTCGGCCTCCGACCCTGAGCGCCGCAAACTGGATTTGCTTGTCAATTTGTGTTTGCGTGATGCGACAGCCTCCGGGAAATCGCTGAAGGACACAATGCTGGAAATCAGCCGCAATGCGCAACGTCGCGGTCTGACTCCGAAAATTTTGCAGTCCATCCTGGCCGACGAATGACCCGCTTCGTCTTCGATACGAACGTCATTATCAGTGCTGTACTCTTCAACAATTCCGTACCAGGGCAGGCGTTTAGCTGGGCCTTGAGTCATGGAATGATTCTGCTTTCCAAGGCACTGGTGGGAGAGTTGAGCCGTGTACTTGGTCGAGACAGGTTCGACAGGTATGTCACCCGCAAGGAGCGCGACGCTTTTCTGGCCTCCCTCATACGGGAATTGAACCTGGTCGAAATCTCCCAGGCGGTCCGAGTATGTCGCGACCCCGAAGACGACCAAATCCTGGAGTTGGCTGTCAACGGCAATGCCACATACATCGTCACCGGGGATGCCGACTTGCTCGTTCTCAGCCCGTTTCGCGGCATAGAGATTGTAACACCCGCTGAGTTTCTGCAATTGACCATATGAAGCGGAGGGAACCTGCTCGCAGATTACTTGGAAGAATCACGGACCCAAAGCAACGTTCGCCTGAGAGTGAGGCATCCTGAAAAAAGTTGTAGAGTTGGCGGGCAGGTGTTAGTATTTCTCCTGATCGCTCGGTCGAACGTGACGATAATCTCGACTCTCTGGCCAACGATGGCAGAAAGGGTGGCAGTATCACCATGGCTTCGCGTGATGTGTCTGAAGCGCGGCATAGTCGAGACGGCGACCCTGCCCCCTCACTCTTTGGGCACTACGAGCTTGACGCGCAGTTTTTTGACGAGACCTTTGAGTCCGCAGGGCAGCCCCGCCCTCACTACCAGTTCCTTATCGACGAAATGGAGCGGATGTCCCAAGAGGAGGTCACACGCCTTCAGGAGCGCGTGACCCGCTCATTTCTCCACGAGGGCATCACTTTCACCGTGTACGGAGATGAGGAGTCTATCGAGCGAGTCATCCCCATCGATTGCGTTCCCCGCCTCGTGCTCGCCCGAGAATGGGAGCATATCGAGCGGGGGCTCATTCAACGCGTCCAGGCGCTGAACCTTTTTCTCGCCGATGTCTACGGCAAGGGACATATTCTTGGCGATGGCACCGTCCCGCGCGACCTGGTGCAGGGCTGTCCGAACTACCGCCCCGAGATGGAAGGGGTACACGTGCCGCTCGGAGCCTATGTGTCGGTGTGCGGGAGTGACATCGTGCGGACCGCGGACGGCTTCATGGTGCTGGAGGACAACCTCCGGGTGCCTTCTGGGGTGTCGTATATGCTCGCCTGCCGGGAAGCCATCCGGCGTTCCTTTCCACGGGTTTTTCGGCGCTACCACGTCCGGGCGGTAGACCACTACGGCCAGGAACTCCTGCGCGTCCTGCGCTCCCTCTCGCCTCGGCAGGGCGAAGAGCCGAGCATCGCCCTGCTCACACCCGGCGTGTATAACTCGGCCTACTACGAACATGCCTTTCTGGCGCGGGAAATGGGCGTTGAACTCGTCACGGGCGACGACCTGCTCGTGCGGGGAACCCAGCTGTATATGCGCACGGTCCAGGGCTTGCGGCCGGTAGACGTCCTCTATCGACGCCTCGACGATGACTTTATCGACCCCCAAGCCTTTCGCCCGGATTCCCGTCTGGGCGTGCCGGGGCTGTTTGAGGTCTATCGCGCCGGGCGTCTCGCGCTGGCCAACGCGCCCGGCACCGGGGTGGCGGACGATAAGTCAGTCTATGCCTATGTGCCCCGCATGATCCGCTATTACCTCGATCAGGAACCGATTCTCGACAACGTCGAAACCTTTCTCTGCCGGGAGCCCGAGGGGCTGACCTACACGCTTGAGCATCTTGAAAATCTGGTGGTCAAGGCCGTGGGCGAGTCCGGCGGGTACGGCATGTTGGTCGGACCGCACGCCAGCCGGGAAGAGCGCTCAGCCTTTGCTGACAAGCTGCGCGCCCAGCCCGAGAATTACATCTCTCAGCCCACCCTTGCCCTGTCGCGTGCCCCGTGCCTGGTTGACGGGCGGCTTGAGGCCCGCCACGTTGACCTCAGACCCTTCGTGCTGCACGGGGAGGAGACCCGGGTCGTGCCCGGCGGGCTGTGCCGGGTCGCACTGCGCAAGGGCAGCCTGGTGGTGAATTCGAGTCAGGGCGGCGGCTCCAAAGACGCCTGGATCATTGAGGAGGATGTGCCGTGATACTCGCCCGTGTCGCAGATTCTCTCTACTGGATGAACCGCTATCTGGAACGGGTGGAGCACACCGCGCGTCTCCTGGGGCTCCAGCTCGAACACCTCCCCTCCAGCCCGGTCCAGGAAATCGCCAATGGCTGGCGACGGCTCTTCAGCAGTCTTGAGGCGCGTCCCCCAGGCGCGGATATCTACGGCGGTCCGGAGGACGAGGATGATTTCTTTTTCGCCGACGGCTATACCCTGACCGACTATCTGACCTTCGATACCACCAATCCCACCTCTATCGTATCCTGCCTGACCGCGGCGCGGGAAAACGCCCGTCAGGTCCGCGACGCCATCAGCAACGGGATGTGGTCGAGCCTCAACCGCGCCTACCTGCGCCTGCGCGACACCAACTTGGTCGACATCTGGTCCAGGGAACCCGTGATGCTGTACCGCGACATTGTTGAGACGGTCCAACTCTTCGACGGCGTGTGCGCGAGTTCCATGCGCCGGGACACGGGCTGGCACTTTATGCGCATCGGCCGCTTCATCGAGCGGGCCCAACTCGTCGGCTCTCTCCTTGGGGCGCATTGTGCCAACGTCAGGGATACGGCCGAGGAGGAGAGCGACTGGGCCGGCCTCCTGCGGGCCTGTAATGCCTTTGAAGCCTACTGCCAACTCCACGGGGCCCAGGTCGGCAGGGACAAGGTGCTGGGCTTTCTGGTGTACGACGCGGAGTTGTCCTATTCATTACGTTTCGCCATCGCTCAACTCCGGACGAGCCTGGAGGTGATTGACCCTCCGGTCCGCGGACACTTACCGGTGGAGCCATATGAGATCGTCGGGCGTCTGGATTCGGCCTTCTCCCACCATATGGTCAATCTGACGGTCGGTGGAGGAGGCTGGTATGACCTTGCCGATCTTGTTATATTGTGTCGGAATTTCCATGAGGCCCTGGAGCGGACCTATGTCTATTATCCAACCGAAGCGCAGGCGGCCTCCTGAATGTCCGGCGGACGGCCCACGCGTGTCATGGTGAAACCGATGCCACCCCGCGAACCCCAACCAAGCATTGATATCTCTCTCGCCCCCGACCTGTCCGCCCTGCCCATGCTTGCTCAGGCTATCCAGGAATTCGGGACTGCCCATACCCTCAGTCAGGGCTTTCAGAGTCGCCTGAACCTCGCTCTGGACGAACTGGTCACGAACAGCGTAGACTATGCCCTGTCCGACCTCGCCGAACCCGAGCTTCGACTCCGCCTGTTTGTTGACCAAGACACCGTTGTGGCGCAAGTCGAGGACAACGGTGCGGCGTATAACCCGTTTGAGGAGGCCCCGGAACCGGACACCAGCAAGGGACTTGCGGAGCGTCCCATCGGCGGTCTCGGTATCCTTTTTGTCAAGGAGCTGACCGACAGCTGCACCTATGAGCGCATCGACGGGCGTAATCGTATTACCCTGAAAACCAGGATTGGAGGACAAACCAATGGCGAATGAAAGCGCGCTGTCCGTGCAAACCGAACGCAGCGAAAAGGCCGTTATCATCTGTCCGGTGGGACGTGTAGACGGGAGCAATGTGGGGGTGTTGGAAAGCGCTGTTCAGGAACAGTTCGCTGCCGGCCAGAAGACGCTCATCTTCGACTTTGAGGACCTGAACTACATCAGCAGTGCCGGCTTGCGCGTGTTGCTCGTGACGGCCCGCCGGGCGCAGGCGGAAGGGGGAAAAGCCCTGTTCTGCGGGCTGGCCGAACACATCGCCCATGTTTTTGAGATCAGTGGGTTCACCAACATCCTGACGATCTGTCAGAATCGGAGCGAGGCGCTGGCCGCCGTATAGACACCGACTCCGAAGAGAGGGACCAGACCTTGGCAACCGCACCCGTCCGACTCCTTGTAGTAGACGACGAAGAAGACCTCGAGCTGCTCATTCGTCAGAAATTCCGCCGTCGTATCCGCAAAGGCGAATTTGATTTCGTCTTCGCCCGCAATGGCCAGGAAGCGCTCGACAGGCTCGCCGAGAACCCGGACATTCACCTGGTCCTCTCGGATATCAACATGCCCGTCATGGACGGGCTCGCCCTGCTGAGCAAACTCGAATACACCAACCCTGACGTCCAGGCCGTCATCGTTTCCGCCTACGGTGATATGGAGAACATCCGCACCGCCATGAACCGGGGCGCTTTTGATTTTGTGACCAAACCGATCAACTTCGACGATCTCGAAATCACGATTGAAAAGACGCTCAGCCATATCCGCGCCCTGGAAACCGCCCAGGAGGCGCGGGACCGGCTCGTCCTCCTCAAGCGGGAGCTCGATGTGGCCCAGCAGGTGCAAATGTCCGCCCTGCCCAAGGAGATTCCGAGCAGTGCAACCCACGATGTTCAGGCCCTGATGATCCCGGCCCGGGAGGTCGGCGGGGACTTCTACGATTTTTTTCCCCTGAGCGATGAACAGATTGGTCTGGTCATCGCCGATGTCTCAGGCAAGGGCATTCCGGCGGCGCTGTTTACCCTGATGACGCGCACCCTCCTCAAGGGGACCGCCCGAGATGCCCCGTCCTCCGCTGAAAGGACGGCCCGAGACGCTCTGTCACCCGCTGACTGCCTGAACCAAGTGAACGAGTTGCTGGCCGAGGACAATGAGACCCTCATCTTTATCACCCTTTTCTATGGGGTGTTTGATCTGCGGAACGGCGTCTTCCGTTACAGCAACGGCGGGCATAACCCTCCCCGTTTGGTGCGGAACGATTCCAGGGTTGAGGAGTTACCGGTCACGAAGAATGTGGTTCTCGGAGTCGCGCCCGGACACGAATATCACAACGGTGAGATCCGGCTTGCCCCCGGAGATGCCCTTTTCCTGTATACGGATGGCGTGACCGAGGCCCA
Organism: uncultured Binatia bacterium (SeqCode); assembly: GCA_965232605.1. Lineage (GTDB taxonomy): Bacteria > Desulfobacterota > Binatia > Bin18 > Bin18 > Bin18. The sequence continues at coordinate 430,503 of CBDDQA010000003.1, forward strand.
AAACACGGCCAATGAGGAGTTTGGAGAAGAACGCCTCGATGCGATACTTGCCAGCCATGGGCAGGTATCCGCCCATGAAATCGTAACCACGGTCGTCGATGAAGTGCAGGCCTTTGCCGGAGATGCGCCGCAATCGGACGATATTACCTGCCTCGCCATGCGCTTCACCGCTCCGTTTTCTTCCTCCACTGCCGACGGGACCTGATGATCTCCGCCCCCGCCCTCTTTCGCGCCAGCCTGGGTCTCGTTGCCTGGGTCGGCGTGATGCTGCAAGCCGTACAGACGGCTGGCGCCGAAGAGTTGGTCTTCGGCCAGTCCGCGGCCCTGAGCGGCCCGGCCCGCGCCTTGGGCCAGGGGATGCGCGTCGGCCTGCTGGCCGCTTTCGAGGCGATCAACCGGCAAGGCGGGATACACGGCCAGCGCCTCGTCCTGGATTCCCTGGACGATGCTTATGAACCCGAGGCGGCCGTCGCCAACACCCGCGAACTCATCCAGCGTGACGTCTTCGCCCTGATCGGTGCGGTTGGCACCCCGACATCTCTGGCCGCCCAGCCGATTGCCACTGAGGCCGGCGTTCCCTATCTCGCGCCCTTTACCGGGGCGGAGTTCCTGCGTGATGCCCAACTCCGGCCCAATGTCCTCAATATGCGGGCCTCGTACTATCAGGAAACCGAAGAGATGGTGACCCGTCTGGCTGCCGACCTGGGGGTGCAGCGGATCGGTATTCTCTACCAGAACGATTCCTACGGGCGCGCCGGGCTGACGGGCGTCCGGCGGGCCGTCGCCCGTCTGAACCTGCCCCTCGTCGCAGAAGCGGACTATCCGCGCAATACCGAGGCGGTCAAAGTCGCGCTGCTCGACCTGCGCCGCTCCCGGCCCGAGGCGATTGTTATCATCGGAGCCTACAGGCCGGCGGCCGCCCTGATCCGCTGGGCCAGGCGGCTCGACTTCAACCCGTATTTCATCAATATCTCCTTTGTCGGCAGTTCGGCCCTGGCCAGAGAACTCGGTCCCGACGGGGCCGGGGTCTATGTGACCCAAGTCGTGCCCTTCCCCAGTGACGTCAGCCTCCCGGTTGTCGCCCACTATCAGCAAGCCCTGGCCGCGGTGGACCCGGAGAGCACGCCGGGCTTCGTGTCGCTGGAAGGCTATCTGGCCGGCCGCCTGGTGGCAGAGGGCCTCCGTCTGGCCGGACCCAACCCGACCCGGGCAGGATTTCTGGACGTACTGCGAAAGGCGGAGACCATCGACCTCGACGGTTTCCTGTTGCGCTATGGTCCGTCTGACAATCAGGGCTCCGACCGGGTCTATCTGACCGTCATCGACAGCCAGGGACGTTTTCAGTCGGTGCAACGCATGGTGCCGCAATGAGCCACGACGACCGCCCCGCCACCGACCCTGGGGAAACACTGGCCCTGCGCCCTTCCCCCTCTTCAACAGGAGAGGCAGCAGACAAGAGCGGCCGGCTCCGTCTCGGGATCAGGCCGCAGCTCTATATCGGTCTGCTGGGCGGCGTCCTGTTCACCCTGAGCGCCAGCCTGGTCGCCTATTTCTCCTTTCACCAGATTGTCCAGCATGGCTCCCGGCTCACGGAGTCCAGCATCCCCAACCTGAGCAGCGCGGTCGACGCGGCGCGCCAGAGTTCGGTTGTGGTGAACGGCGCGCTCCGCCTCATCTCCGCCTCTTCGCTCCGGGAACACGGCACGGTGGCCGAGGAACTGGCCAGAGAACAGTCTGCCCTCAGCACCCTCATTCAGGAACTCGCGTCCCAAACCGCCTTTGGTGAGCAGACCCGGCTGATCGAAGACCACCTGGCCGAACTGAGTGTCCACCTGGAACTCATCCAGGAGTCGGCCGCCCGCCGGCTGGTCATCTCTCAGACCCTGGAGGGCCTCAAGCTGGAACTTGACGAGGCGAACCGACGGATCGAGCAACGCATCGTGACCCTGATCGACGACCAGGAATTCTATCTGGTGGAAGGGCTGCGCCGCCTGCAAGACCAGCCCAGCCCGATTACTGAGCGCGCTTCCGAAACCGAGCTGACCTACTCCCGAGACCTGACGAGCCTGAACCACCAGGCGAACCTGGCCGTCCTCCTGCTGGGCAATGCCTTGACCCTGTCCGACCGGGGCCTGCTGCCGCCCCTGCGCGAGCGCTTCCGCAGCGCCGTGCAGAACTTCCGACGCGCCTATGAGCAACTGTCGGCCCGCACCCTGGACAGCGTTCTCGGGGCAGACCTGGAGCGTCTGGCACAAATGGGGGAATCGGAGGAAGGCATCCTTCCCCTGCGCGAAGAGACCCTGCTGCGCCTGGAGCAGGAACAGGCCGCGCTGGCGAAAGGCCGCGAGGCATCTGCCATGCTCCTGGCCGAGGTGAACACCCTGGTAGCAGAGATCAACGACGAGGCAGTCGAATCCAGCACTGCGGCCCAGTCTGCGGCCCAGACCGGGCGGTTGATCCTCGGCATCCTCAACGTCTTGAGCATCTCGGGCGCCATCCTCATCGGCTGGCTTTTCGTGGGGCGCTATATGAGCCGCCGCCTGGTCGGACTGGCCACGGCCATGCGCTCCATGGCCAGCGGCGACCTGGAAGTGCCGGTCGAGGTGAAGGGTCGTGACGAGGTGACCGATATGGCCAACGCTCTGGAAGTGTTCCGGCGCTACGCCCTGGAAGTGCAACGGCTGAACCTGGTCGAGAAGCTGGCCAAAGAGTTGGACGCGAAGAACCAGACCCTTGAGCAGACCTTGGAGCACCTCGAACAGGCCCAAGAACAGATCGTCGCCGAGCAAAAACTCGCCTCACTCGGCCAGCTCACCGCCGGTGTAGCGCATGAAATCAAGAATCCGCTCAATTTTGTGAGCAACTTCTCCGAGGTGTCTGTCGAGCTGGTCGATGAGATCGAGGAGGTCATGGAGGAAGCCAAGACCGGAGAGGTCGAGCTGTCTGAAGAAGTCCCCCCTATCCTCTCGGACCTCAGGCTGAATCTCCAGAAGGTCAAGGAGCATAGCCAACGCGCCGACGGCATTGTGCGGAGCATGCTCGAACATTCTCGGAGTGGGCCGGGAGATTGGCGGGAGACCGACCTGAACGCCCTGCTCAAGCAATACGTGGACCTCTCCTATCACGCGGTGCGCGCCCGCAATCCGGACTTCAATGTGACGCTGACCCAGGACCTTGACCCGGAAATGGGTATGCTCACGGTTGTGCCCCAGGATATCGGCCGGGTATTCCTCAATCTCGTCACGAATGCCTGCCAGGCCCTGGATGAAAAACGCCAGACATCGGACGGCGGCTTTGAGCCGGAACTACGGATCGCCAGCCGTCGCCTGGAAGATCACGCCGAGTTCGATATCCGCGACAACGGCCCCGGTATCTCGGAGGAACTGCGCGAGCGGATTTTCGAGCCTTTCATGACCACCAAGAAACCGGGCGAAGGAACGGGGCTGGGCCTGTCGCTGACCATGGACATCCTTACCCGCCACGGGGGTTCCATCCGTCTCGACACCGAGGAAGGCGTCTTCACCGAGATGCGGGTGATCCTCCCGCTTGAATCGCTCCAGGACACGGACCGGGAACCCCCCGCGGCAGCCGGCTGACCCGCTCTCTCTTGCGGTCGCTCTGGAATGCGCCTGCCTTTGCGCCCCCGTGACTGTCTGTGGTAGTCAGGAGCGGATACTCAACTCTCAAGGGGCAAGCCTATGAAATTCTGGATGTTTCATCTCATGCCGTGGCCACATCTACCGGAGAATTTTACCGAGCAATACGATACGGCTTGGGTCACGTGTTCAAACAGCCTGTTTGACCCCGAGCGCGGCCCTGAGGTCTATCATCAGTATATCGATCAGCTCGCCTATGCCGATACGTTGGGCTTCGACGGGGTGGTCATCAATGAACACCACCAGAATGCCTATGGCATCATGCCTTCTCCCAATTTAATCGCCGCCGCGCTCTCGCAACGGATCACACAGGCCCGCGTCATGGTGCTGGGCAATGGCCTGCCACTCTACGATGTTCCGCTCAAAGTCGCCGAAGAATTTGCCATGCTCGACAATATGTTCCGAGGGAGATTTGACTGCGGCTTTGTCGTCGGCGGTGGCCCCGAGTACTATTCGTACAGCAAGAATCCGACCTATGCCCGAGAACGCTTCCGCGAAGCCACCGAACTCATTCTCAAGGCCTGGACCGATCCAGGCCCGTTCTCCTGGGAGGGCAAACATTTTCCGCTCCAATACGTCAACACCTGGCCACGACCCGTACAGTCCCCGCACCCGCCCGTGTGGATTCCCGGGGTGGGTAGTATTGAAACCATGGAGTTCGTCGCCCAGAAGGGGCTTATCTATGCGGCTCTGACCTACTCGCACGTTGAGGCCTTTCGTCGTAATGCGGCTTTCTTTCAAGAGACCGTGGCGCGGGTCGGGACATCCCCCTATCACCCGGAAATGCTGGGCTGGCTGGTTCCCATGTATGTGGCGGAAACCGACCAGAAGGCGCGGGAAGAAGCGGAAGAACATATCTGGTATTTCATTGATAAACTGCTCAAAGGCTTTGCCGGCAAGGGTCGAACCTGGATGCCCCCAGGCTATACCTCGCTCCAGTCGCTCCAGCGTCTCCAGGAACTCAACGATCCGGGCAGCGGTCACGCCTCGGAGAGCAACTGGCAACTCGGCCATGCCAAGAATTGGGATGATATCGAAGCGGGCGGTTCGGTCCTGATTGGCAGTCCGCAGACCGTGCGGGAACAACTCCTCAAATATGTGTCGGAGTTCAAGGTCGGACATATTCTTGCTCTGCCGCAGTTCGGGAGTCTGCCCGATCATCTGACCCGTAAGAATATGGAACTGCTAGCTGGCGAAGTCTTTCCCTATGTGCGTAAACATGCCGGAGCAGAGTTTGAGGGTGTCCCGGCGATGGAAGCCCAGCCCGCTCCAGCTTCGGCCTGAACGAGACACCGGATCATGGTTCAGTTTGCTTCCTCCCCCTGGAGGCTCACGACCCGACAGTTTTACGAAAGCGTGGGGAGAGGCCACGTCATCCCCTCCTCGGAGGGGTGCCGCGCCAGCGGCGGGGTGGGTACTCCCCGGCCCGGCGGCCCCCTACGTCTGACGAGCGCTGGTTCCTGGGAATGTGCAGCACACGTCCTTGAAGGGATGGGGCTCCAGGAGTGCGGGCTGGAAGCCCGCAACGCGGCCATCCTGGCCGCGCTCCCAGGAAGCAAGAGCAAGAAAAGAGCCCCTCGCCCCTTGGGCGAGGTAATCTGCATCACACGTCCCAAGCGGGGATTTTCGGATTTCTTCCTCCTGGATTCCCGGTCTCTACCGACAGGACAGATGCCATGACACTTCGCTCAGAAACCCTGGCCATCCGCGACCAGAAGGTCCACCTCCTACAAGGCGGTGCCGGCCCTCCCCTGCTCTATCTGCACGGCCTGGTTGCGGACCTGCATAGCCTTCCGATCGACAGCGGGCTGACCGCTTTTCACGAAACGCTCGCGCAGTCGTTTACTATCTACGCACCCGCCCTGCCCGGCTATGCGGAGACCGATGGCTATGACGAGTTAGAGACGGTTGAGGACATGGTCTTCTTCTGCCTCGATGTGCTGGACGCCTTGAAACTGGACACCGTGCACTTGGTCGGCACGGCCCTGGGTGGCTGGGTCGCAACCGAACTGGCAACCCGTCATGCACACCGCTTACACAAGCTCGTGCTCGTTAACCCGCTCGGCATCTCTACGCCGGAAGCCCGGATCGGCAACTTCTTCTATGCCGTGACGCCCAAGGCGGAAGGGGGCAATCACGAAGTTCGGGAGTTGATCTTTTCTGATCGGAATTCGGAATTGGCCCTAGGGGCTATCCCGGATGACATGTCGCCCGAGTCCCAGTTTTTGTTCTATAAGGCGCAGATGGTCTCGGCCCGCATCGGCTGGACCCCTCCGTCGCTCTACAACCCCCGGCTGAAAGATCGTCTCTTCCGCGTCACAGTGCCGACGCTTCTTGTCTCCGCGGCGGGAGACAAGCTTGTGCCAACCACGGTCGCCGATGTGTATCAGGCTGGCTTGCCCGAGGCCGAGCTTGTCCGGGTTACGGATGCCGCGCATGCCCTCTGGCTTGAACAGCCGCAACATACGGCAGAAATCGTCACGCGGTTTTTGCAGTAAAGTGCACACTGGTATGGGCGCCAGGCATGCATTGCTCTCCTTGGTCTATCTCGTTGGCACAGCCCTCGTTTTCAGTCTTGCGCGGGCGGAGTTTTGGCAAGAGCGGCTCCCCGCAGCAGACCCCGTGGAACACCATGACGAGCTCCCGGACTTTGCCTCGTCCGTGACGTAGTCTGCTCACTTTTCTCCCAGTTTTGGCGCTTTTTTCTTTCCTGTGATAGGAAAGAAAACCGGGTCGTGTAAATACGAAGAATAGCTGCGTAAGGAGGATGGTATGTCCGACGAGAGGATCACATTAACCCGTCATATTCTCATGCAACAACAGCAACATCCGGGAGCAACCGGAGAATTCTCCATCCTCTTGTCCCAAATTGCGCTGGCCGCCAAGAGAATCTCCCGACGGCTACGGGTGGCCGGGCTGACCGGGGCGCTCGGGGCAAAAGACGAGATCAATGTACAGGGCGAAATCGTTCAGAAATTAGACGAAATCTCGAATGACGCCTTCCTCGAATCGTTTGCCTACGGCGAACTCGTGTCGGACATGGTGTCCGAAGAGATGGACCAGCCGGCCCAGATTCTGGGGAACGCGGACAAGGGGAAGTACGTTGTCTTTGTCGATCCGCTGGACGGCTCGTCCAACATCGACGTCGATGTCACGATTGGTTCCATTTTCTCCATACACCGTCGTCCGGCGGGCAGCGGTGACGCCTTAAAAAAGGCGCTCCACCTCAAAGGCAGAGACCAGGTTGCAGCCGGCTATGCCCTGTATGGTCCCAACACCATGCTGATCTACACCGCGGGCGCGGGTGTGCACGGTTTTACCCTTGACCCCGGTATTGGCGATTTTTTTCTGTCGCACGAGAATATCCGTATTCCGCGCCGCGGCTCGACGTACAGCATCAACGAGGGTCGCCGCAACGACTGGTTTCCCGCAACGCGACACTACGTCGAATACGTGCAGCAGAAAGACAAAGAATCCGGACGGCCCTACTCCGGGCGCTACGTGGGTTCCTTTGTCGCGGATTTTCACCGTACCTTGCTGAAGGGCGGCATCTTTCTCTATCCAGCCGACCCCAAGAACACGAACGGCAAGCTGCGGCTGATGTACGAAGCCGCGCCTATGGCCCTGGTCATCGAACAAGCCGGCGGCCGGGCCAGCAATGGGCGACAGCCGATTCTTGACCTCGTTCCCGAGGCCCTGCACCAACGTACCCCCCTCTTCATTGGCAGCATGGAGGATGTGGAAACGGCAGAGTCTTTTTATGCCTGAACTGCCCTGATATGTATCTCAAGAGCGCACGTGAGGAGGTAGAATCATGACGGAACGCGTACGAGAGATCCTGAGTTGGTATGATGGTGACAATCCTGGCTCGCGGACGAATATCGCCCGCTTACTCAATCATGGCCGCCTCGGCGGCACGGGCAAGCTGGTCATCCTGCCGGTTGACCAGGGCTTTGAGCACGGGCCGGCCCGAAGCTTTGCGCCGAATCCTGCGGGCTACGACCCGGACTACCACTTCCAGCTCGCCATTGACGCCGGCTGTAATGCGTATGCCGCTCCGCTGGGCTTTCTCGAAGCCGGAGCCGATACCTTCCTCGACCGGGTTCCTCTCATCCTCAAGCTCAACAACCACGACGTGCTGCACGATGAAAAAGACCCCCTGTCGTCGGTTACCAGCAGCGTTGACGACGCGCTCCGGCTCGGTTGTGCCGCGGTCGGTTTTACGATTTATCCGGGCTCATCTGCGGCCCAGACCATGTACGAACAACTGCGGGAAATCACCAGAGAGGCCAAGTCCAAGGGACTGGCGGTCGTGGTGTGGTCCTACCCGCGCGGCTCGGACCTGAGCAAGGCCGGCGAGACGGCGATTGATGTCGTGGCCTATGCCGCCCAGATCGCCGCCCAGATGGGGGCGCATATCATTAAGGTCAAGCTGCCCAGCAGCCATATTGAATTATCCGAGGCGCAAAAGGCGTATCAGAAACACCACGTGCCCATAGAAACACCGGCCGAACGTGTCCGCCACGTTGTGCAGAGCGCGTTCAACAACAAACGGATTGTCATCTTCTCCGGCGGTGCGGCCAAAGGCGATGAAGAACTCTTCGATGAAGTCCGCGCGATTCGTGACGGCGGCGGGTTTGGCTCGATCATTGGTCGGAACTCGTTTCAGCGCATCAAAGAAGACGCGCATCAATTCCTGGACACCGTGATGGGGATTTACGAAGGGTCGGTGCGGTAGCCGGCCCGTCTCCCGCACCTGCGGAGATGGGGAGCGACACGATCCGGGCGGCCCTGCTCCCCTCTCGGGAGGGGTGGCCCGAAGGGCCGGGGTGGGTTTTCCCAGGTACCCTCTTTTCACAGAACCCACTCCGCTGCTCCGCGGCGCTCCTCCCAGGAGGGGAAGCGGTATTTCTTTTTCTCCGTCCTTAGCGCGTATCCGCGTAAAACGTCTTGAGCGCAGCCGGCGAAACCCCAAAGAAGTGGCACAGCCGCAGGCTCCACATGAGCAGCACGGTTTTGGTGACGCCGTGCTGCTGCCAGCGGCGAGCCGAGGTTTTGACCCGGGCCCGCAGGCAGGCGATTTTTCCCGCCCGCTTGAGCCGCCGGCTGAGTTCCAGGTCTTCCATGAGGTCCCATTCCGGGTAGCCACCAATCGTTTCAAACACTGCACGACGGACGAAAATCCCCTGATCGCCGGTGGCAATGCCGGTCAGACGGGAGCGGATATTCATCAGGCTGCCGATGACCCGAAACAGCCAGCCCGGCGCGTCCACATCAACGTCAAACCGTCCGCCCACAACCTCAGGGTCGACCAGCGCAGTCGCAATCAACTCGGCAAACCGTTCCGGCGGGATGGTATCCGCGTGGAGAAAAAGTAGCGCTTCTCCGCTGGCGGCTCGGGCTCCGGCATTCATCTGACGGGCGCGGCCACGTGGCGCTGAAACGAGCTGGTCAACGTATGGGCGCGCACACTCTGCCGTTCCGTCCTCGCTGCCGCCGTCCACAACAATAATCTCGCCGGCACTCGCCTGTCGGACCCAACTCAGCGTCCGCTCAATGGTTCCGGCCTCGTTCAGTGTCGGAATAATAACGCTGACGCGCATCAGCCCCCTACTCGTAGAAAAGCCATGGTCAGTTGGTGCTTAAAGCGTACCTGGTCCGTTTCAGCGACGTTTTTATACGCAATACGCAGAAGCGTGCGCTGGACAAGAAGCGTGGAGCTGAACGGGCTCCGCTTCGGTTCGAGTGGATGCATAACCAACTCAAGCGTTCCCTGGCCGAGAGCCGTCCGGTAATGCCGGTCCGCGGCCCGGTCTTCCTGGGTATACGTATACTCATGCTGACGAAACAGGTTTTCGAGGCGAGGGATGACCTCGTCCGGGGAAAAGGCCACATTCCATTCCATTGTGAAATCCGTCATGCGGCTCTCCTCGCGTATCGAAAGACCGTCCAGAGTATTTTCCACCCGGCTAATATGGTCCCTTTGATCGTCCCGCTCACTTTTGAGGTACCAATCCGCTGACGATAGCGGACCGGCACCTCAGTGATGCGCAGCCCGTAGCGTATCGCCTTAATCTGCATTTCGACCGTCCAGCCATAGGTTTTATCCTGCATCTCAATGGCCAGGAGTTGCGGAAAGCGGATAGCGCGAAACGGCCCCAAGTCGGTATAGCTGAACCCGTACAGGAGACGGATGAGCCACGTTGTCAGCGCGTTACCCAACCGCGCATGAGAGAGCAGCGCTCCCGCTCCAGCTCGCTGCGGCCGGGAGCCGATCACCAGGTCATATCCTTCCTCAAGAATGGGCCGCACGACGTCGCCGAGTTCGTCGGGATAATCGCTGTAATCACCATCGAGAAAAACGAGGATATCGAATTGTTTGTCCTTCAGATACTCAATGCCCGCCAGACAGGCCCAGCCATAGCCGCGACGCGGTTCACTGAGAACGGTCGCACCATGCGCTTGGGCCACCGCTGCGGTCCGGTCGGATGACCCGTTGTCTACAACCACGACTTCCGCAAGCCGCTCCCACGGCAAGTCGCCCAGCACCTTGGGCAGAGATGCCTCTTCGTTGAGGGCAGGAATAACCACCGCAATACGTTCCGGGTTTTCTGTCTTCATACGCTACGGCAGCAACTCAAAGATGATCTGTACGGGGGTATGGTCAGGCGGCAATCTCTCCGTATCCGCCTGAAACCACCCCGGACGGGCCATATAGTCAGCGATACTCAACCTGCCGTTACTGAGCTTGCCGCTCGGGCAACTGTATAAACACACCAGACAGCCCGGCCGCGGGGCAAACGGTACCTGATTAAACCAGCGGTCCCTATTGCCCTCGAAATTCCAGACCGGAAGCTGGGGAAGCGAACGAAAAATGCGGTGGACCGGCAGGCGTTCAGGCGCGCCCTGCCAGGAGAGAAACACGGCAAAGCGGCTGCCCCTGGCCTGCTGCTGAGAGGCAGGATTGTCCGGGTCGGTCCGCTGCGTCCACGCCTCCATCGGCAGGGTGTTGCCCGGTTGGCCTCCAATTTTGATCAAGGCGTCGTGAAAGGAGAGATCATCAACCGGTGTTTCAATGAGCGCATTTTTGGAGTGACCGCCCTTCCAGGTCAACAAATGATAGTGCGCCTCGTCTCCCTCAGCCCGATTAAAGCGGGCGGGATAGATGACACCATAGAGGGTGACCTGTTTCGACTCTGAAGAAATAATCAGCGGCGTCTCTATCGTTGCCGGCTGACTCGCTCGGGCGAGCGAGAAGCTATCCCCCAAGAGACAAACGACGCTCAGGCAGGCGGCGTAAAATTTCCATGCTGCGCTATGGCTCTTCATACCAGCGTGGGCCTCCCCATCCGCATCCGCCGTACTTCCCACGCCAGGACGGCGTAAAAGGGGAGGTATTCCAACCAGACTACCCAGCGAAACATTTCCGGCTCGCCGCGATAGAGAAAGTAAAAGGCAGTGTAATACAGCCCTAAGAGGCCGGACAAGAGCAGCCAGGAAGCGCGCGGAAAGAGACAGACAAAGGGTATCATCCACATAAAATACCACGGATTGCCGACCGGGCTGAGTAGGAGCAATGCCCCCATCACAAAGAAACATCCGTGTAAAAACCTGCCGTCATTCCCCTCGCTATTCCAGCGTAAAGCAATACACACCGCTCCTCCCAGACAACCCACCACAATACCGTTCGCCAGCCAGCGATCGGCGATCAGCTGATGGAATATGGGAAAGACAAAGCTGTTGGTTTGCCAGTGCTCGGCAAATGTGACAAAGCCCTGCCACAACCCGCTCCCGGCAGCCACGAATGGGGCATAGCCGCCAGTGAGCACCAGACCGGTCAGCGCGAGTCCGCCCCACGCTCTTCCAAGCCCGTAACGCTGCCAGGCGTGCCAGGCAAAAAGGGGCAGCAAGACAACGGGAAAGACCTTTCCCAATATGGCTCCACCGAGGCTGAGAAACCCGGCCGGCAGCCGTCCGGTGATAACCGCCAGCAGGGCCAGCACCAATAGAAGGGTCGGCACGACATCATAGTGGGCCGAGTTGATCGTTTCTTTGATGACCAGCGGCGACCAGGCGTAGACCAGCACCCACAGCGGAGACCTCCCCAGGTGACCCAAGAGTCTGACTATGACGAGACACACTGCCAGGTCAAAACAGAAGAAGACGAGACGTAAGGCGAACAAGCTGCCCGGTGCAATCAGGGCAGCCAGACCGAAGACGGCTTGCGCAACCGGAGGGTAAAGGGTCGGCACGTCCGGGTGATTGATGCGCGACAAGAGCAGGGCAAAGTGCGCATCCGTTTCGGCCAGAGCTCGATAGGGTTGGAGCGGCCCTTCTTTTCCGTTGTCCGTTTGTACCTCTCGCGGAGTGAAACGATAGGGGTTTAGACCGCTGGCAACCACCTTGCCATCCCACAGATAACGATAGAAGTCGTCCTCCTGAATGGGCTCGGAAAAGAGGAGGACAAGCCGAAAGAGAGCGGCAAAGATCAACACCAGCGTGAGTGGCCCGGACTCGGTGGCCTGTCGTTTGACCTGCCAGACCGCCACGGCATAGACAATAAACGCAACACCGTACACTCCCACAAAGCTCAAGATCGGACGGTCCTGGTGCCCATGGCCATAGCTGAACGACTGGCTCAGCCAGGCGATAGCGGCATACAGTACAAGCAAGAGCACACCGAGAACGGTCAGCCAGAAAGAAAGGCGGCGGTCAGACATGGGAGCAGTGAAGATTCTTCTGTATCTGGCTGACGACGGGCGAGAAATCCATACGCCTCAGCTCGCTCGCCCGTTTTTTGCAAGCGCAACTTGAGACGGCCAGAGCGATAGGCCGGAGCGCAGCAGGAGGAACAGACCGCCTAACGTAATAGGCACATACTGGGCAAGGTGGGCGACAACAGAAAAACTGAGCGCCTCTTCCTTGGGCACGGAGAAGAAAGACAAGGCGAGCACCACGGCATATTGAAAAACACCAATAAAACCCGGTGCGGCCGGCAGCGCAACACCCACAGCCAGCAGCAGCATGACGACGAGCGCCGCTTCAAGCGGCAGAGAAAAGGCGCAGGCATACAACAGCAGCCAAAAATAGATGGCCATGCCGCCCCATATCGCCGCCGAGAGTACCAGGGTCTTCAAGAAGAGTGGGCCGCTGCGCATAACCTGGAGACTATCCAGGAATTCTTCGATCCTGGGCTGTATCCGCTGCGGCACTCTTCGCACCCACCTCCGATTGTCTTCCTGCACCAGAAAACAAGCTGATCCGAGCAGCATAACGACGAGACTCAAGAACAGCGCATTTGTTACAGAATAGCCCTCCAGGCCAGGTATGAGGGGGAGGCTGAGACCGAGGAGCAGACTTATGAGCAGCATGTCAAACACCCGGTCCAGGGTTCCGGTTGCCAGGGCGTGACTCGTAGAGACCGGCCCTAAACGAGCCAGGGCGTACAGCCGCAACAATTCTCCAGCCCGCAACGGAAGAAGATTATTGCCCATAAACCCGATGAGCGTTGCCGAGAAGAAGACCCAAATCCGCACAGAAGCAACTGGCGCAAGGAGCAACTGCCAGCGATACGCCCGCACGAGAAAAACAAGACCGAGCCAGAGGGTCGAAAGGATGATGAGGCCGAGGTCTACGAAGCGGAAGGCTTGGACGACTTCGGGCCATGCCACGTCACGCACGGCCAGATAGCCGCAGCCAAGGCTCAGCGCGAATCCCAAAGCGATTTTCAGAATTTTCAAGCCCGGCTCTCTTGTGTGGGAAGTGCAAGGGATTTCTTCCAAAAGGCGCGCCCGGGGTGACTCGAACACCCAACCTACGGGTTCGAAGCCCGGTGCTCTATCCAATTGAGCTACGGGCGCGTTGTGGAAAAATCGGGCCACAAGCCTACGTCGCAGACCGTGAAAGCGCAAGTCCAACCGTCAAGGGGCAGGAGGTTATGTCCTGCGACTTTCTCCCGTGCGATACAATCGGCACGAGGTGGCCTTAATCACCAGGAAGACCTCACTCCCAACCCGCAAACCCAACTCAACAAACGACTTCTCAGTCACCTCAACGGTCAGCGGCGGCAGAGCGGGATTGAGTTCGGCCGTTGCCAGTCCAACAGGGCCGACAGAACGGAGTTGGGTGATACGGGCGGGCAGCACATTGCGGGCGGAGAGCCCTTCTGGCCGCTGGGTGGCCAGCATAATATCGTGCGCGGGGATACCGGCCAGCAGCGCCTCTCCCGGTTGGGCCTCGGAGCGGAGCGTCACCAGCTCGACCGGTACTCGTTCGGCGTCTCCCCCTTCGCCCAAACGCACCTGCCCGGTACTGCCACTTCCCTCCACCGCATAGCAGGGCAGAATATTCTCGAAGCCGTGCTGTTCGGCCAGGGGGAAGATATCGGAGGCGGTCAGCACGCTGCGTGGATCGCCGTGCGAGATAATCGTGCCGTCTCTGAGCACGATCAGATCGTCACACAAAGCCTGCACTTCGAGCGGGTCGTGCGACACGAACAGCATGGGAATCTGAAATTCCGCCCGCACCCGCCGCAGAAAGGGCAGGAGTTTACGTCTCAGGGCAACGTCCAACGAGGCAAACGGCTCATCAAGCAGCAGCAAGCGCGGTCCGGAACACAGGGCACGTCCGAGGGCGACGCGCTGCCGTTCGCCACCGGACAAGGTATGCACGTCGCGTTTGAGGAGCGGATCGAGTTCGAGAATGTGGACGACAGTCTCAAACGTCTGCTGGACGGGGTGGCCGCGCCGGACGGCGCGTTTCCTGCCGGCCAGCAGATTGTGCCAGACATCCTTGTGCGGGAAGAGTAAACCATCCTGGGGGACATACCCGATATGGCGTTGCGATGGCTTGACAAATACCTCTCGGTCGCTATCGAGCCACGTCTCTTTCCCCAGCGTAATAATTCCTCGCGCCTGGCGCTGGACACCACAAATCGTTTCCAGCAGGCTGGTTTTGCCCGCCCCGGAGACACCAAAAATCCCAGTCACATGTTTTTCGGTATGCAGATCTATATTCAGCTCAAAACGGTCCAGTGGGAGGCGGGCCTGTACAGTCAGGCCATCAAGCGAACCGTCCTGTAGACTATCGTGGGTAGGTGGGACACTCGTCATTATGGACGGGCCAGACTGGGGAATGAGCGCCCCTGGCCCAGCAGTTCAGCACTCAGAATGGCCAGGAAGCCCAACACGATGGCAACCAACATGAAAAAGTCAGCTCGGGCCTGCGCGCCAACCTGCTGGGCACTGAAAATAGCTGAGGCTATGGTTTGTGTTTGGCCTGGGATATTGCCGGCAATGGTCACCGTGGCGCCGAACTCACCCATGGCGCGCGTAAAGCCGAGAATGACAGCCCCCAGCAAGCCGCGCCGGGCCATGGGCAGGCTGTACTGAAAAAAAGTGGCCAGCCGGCCGTGGCCCAAGGTGTGGGCCATCAGTTCGAGCCGCGGATTGATGCCTTCAAACGTGGCCCTTGCCGTCCGGGCAACGAGCGGCAGGGACATGGTCGCCGTCGCAATCACCGCTCCTTTCCAGGTGAGCAGGATGTTCAGATCAAACCCGAGCGTCTCCCGCCCTAGGGGTCCATCGACCGCAAGCAGTCGCAGCAAGAGAAAGCCGACCGCGGTGGGCGGCAGAACGAGTGGCAGGCCGACCAGCGCAGACAGGACGTTCTTACCGAAAAATTCATGACGGGCCAGGACGTAACCCAAGACTGTGGCGGGCAGCAGCACAATCAGGGTTGATACGCTTGCGACCTGGAGCGTCAGCAGGATAACCGGCAATACTTCGGGACTCATGGCAGTCACGACAGCGGACGAGGTTCTCCTTCGTCTACAACAAACCCGTGCGTGTTGTAAATTGCGCGGGCTGCGGGGCTGTGCAAAAAGTCGAGGAACTGAGCCGCGAGTGCGGGGCGCGGACGATTTTTGAGGGCCGCGGCACAGTAGACGATCGATTGGTGCAGACTGGGTAAAACCTCATACACGACCTGCACATGGTCTGAACTCAGGGCGTCCGTTCGATACACAACCCCAATGATGTTGGGATCGGACTCCACCAGGCCGAGGGCCGCCCGGACATCGGCAGTGGGAACGATTTTATCTTTGACGGCTTCCCAGACTGAGCGGTCTGCCGTTTCGACCGTCTGTAAGAAGGTCTTGGCATAGCGTCCGGCGGGCACAGCCTCAGGGTCAGCCAGCGTCAGGAAGCTGAAGGCGAGCGCGGGTAGCATACTGGGCGCGGACAACTGAAACCCCGCATCTTTTCGACTGATGAGCACCAGACGATTCGACAGAAAATTGCGGCGCGACCCAGGCAGGATCACCTCCGCCCTTTCGAGCATATCGACCCAGTTCAGGTTGGCCGACAAAAAAACGTCGGCTACCGGAGCGGCCCGAAGCTGCTGCGCCAGGGTATTGGACCCGGCGAAATTATAGATCAAGTCAACCTGGTGTGCCTCAGAAAAACGCGCGCCAATGTCCCGGACGACCTCGCGCAGGCTGGCCGCGGCAAACACGACGAGCGCTGGCCTTTCCGGTTCGGACGAGCCGTGAGGGCCACAGCCGGCGAGAAGCAGCATGAGGGCGAGCGCTGTGAGCGCAACGGGTTTCACCTTTGCACCGGTCCGGCCTGGTCTGGGTGGAAGCACATCTTTGAGCGGGTGATGCAGAGGCCCTTGTCTGGCGCGGGACCGGCGGTTTGGCCCTCACCCCAACCCCTCTCCCCTTGAGGGAGAGGGGCTCTTTTTTCCCTCTCCCCTTGAGGGAGAGGGCGGGGGAGAGGGGTCCGGCCGGCCACCCGCAGCGACCCTTACTTCACCGTCCACGTCGTTCCCGTCGGGCTGTCCTTGAGCAGAACGCCCTGCTCGGCAAGCTGGGTGCGAATTGCGTCCGCCCGCTGAAAATTCTTTTCTTTCCGAGCGGCAGCCCGCTCGACTATCAGGGCCTCGATGGCCTCAGGCGTGAGGCTGGCTTCGGCCAGGCCAGTCTGCTTTTGATGCGCTAAAAATTGTGCCGGCGGTTCTTGAAGCAGGCCGAGAATCCCTCCCATTTTTGCGATTTCAGATCGAAGTATTGCCGCCTCCGTGATCTGGCCGGCGTCTAACTCACGATTCATCTCGCGCACACCGTCAAAAATCACGCCGAGGGCGCGGGGCGTATTGCAGTCATCATCCATTGCCTCGCGGAAACGATTGACAACGAAAGAGTCATCAGTCCCCGCCCCTCTCCCGCTGTCACCAATCGCTTCGTCGGCGCGGGCGAGCGTTTCATAGATACGCGCCAGTCCCTTTTCCGCCTCTGCCAGTTTTTGGGTCGAGAAATCAAGCGCCATTCGATAGTGAGACGAGAGCAAGACCTGACGCAGGACTTCCGGCGTGGAGACCTTGCTCAGCGCGGTCTCGATGGTCAGGAAGTTGCCCAAGGATTTCGACATCTTTTCCTGCTCAACAGTCACCATACCGTTATGCAGCCAGTAGCGGGCCAAGGCACAGCCCTTGGCCCCTTCGGACTGGGCAATCTCGTTTTCATGATGGGGAAAAATCAGGTCGGCGCCGCCGCCGTGAATATCGAAGGGCTGACCCAGATATGTGCTGCTCATGGCCGAGCACTCGATATGCCAGCCAGGCCGACCCTTGCCCCAGGGGCTGTCCCAGGCCGGCTCGCCGGGCTTGCTGGACTTCCACAGGGCAAAGTCCATGGGATGGCGCTTGCGCTCGTCCACTTCTATACGCGCTCCGGCCGCCATGTCTTCCAACCGCCGGTGGGCCAGCTTGCCGTACTCGGCAAAACGGTCCACCGCATAATACACATCTCCGTCTACGGCATAGGCGAGCCGTTTGGCTTCGAGTTCCTGAATAAGGGCGAGCATGTCCGGGATGTGCTGGGTGGCCCGGGGTTCATGCGTGGGCGGCAGGCAGCGCAAGGCCCGCATATCGTTATTGAAATCCTGAATACAGGTGTCGGTCAGCTCTGCGGCAGAAATGCCGCGCTCGTTGGCGCGGTTGATAATTTTGTCATCCACGTCCGTAAAATTACGCACGAAGGTCACCGCATAACCGGAGAACTTGAGATAACGATAGATGACATCAAAGGCGACCAGGGCCCGCGCATGACCAATATGAGAGCGGTCGTAGACCGTGACCCCACACACATACATGCGGGCTTCGCCAGGTCTGAGCGGAACAAACGCTTCGGTTTTTCCCGTCAGGGTGTTGTGAAAACGCAGGGCCATAAGGTCTTTCTCACGCGTGTTTAGAGCCGGCCCTCGACTAATTGATCGACCACGGACGGGTCGGCCAGGGTAGACGTATCGCCGAGCTGATCGATCGCCCCTTCGCCGATTTTCCGCAGGATGCGCCGCATGATTTTTCCGCTCCGGGTCTTGGGCAGCCCGTCGGCGAACTGCACCTTATCCGGGGTGGCGTGCGGGCCGATCTCGCGGCGGACCGTACTATTCAGCTCTTTCACCATGTCGGCAGAGGACTGCTGTCCGGTCTTGAGCGTCACAAAGGCATAAATGCCCTGCCCTTTGAGGTCGTGCGGCATCCCCACGACTGCGGCCTCGGCCACCGCCGGATGCTTGCCCAGCGCGCCTTCAATCTCGGCGGTTCCCAAACGGTGCCCGGATACGTTGATCACATCGTCCACCCGGCCGGTAATCCAGTAGTAGCCGTCTTCATCCCGCCGGCAGCCATCGCCCGAGAAATATTTACCGGGGTAGCTGGAGAAATAGGTCTGAATAAAGCGTTCATGGTCGCCGTAGACCGTGCGCATAATGCCCGGCCAGGGGAACTTGAGGCATAAATTCCCTGAGACCCCGTTGCCTGCGATTTCCGTACCCTGGTCGTCTACCAGACAGGGCTGGACGCCAAAGAAGGGCCGGGTGGCCGACCCGGGCTTGGTTCTGGTCGCTCCTGGGAGGGGGGTGATCAGAATCCCGCCGGTTTCGGTCTGCCACCAGGTATCGACAATCGGGCAGCGTTCCTGGCCGATGGTCTGAAAATACCAGTGCCATTCGGGGCTCTTGATCGGCTCGCCGACCGTGCCGAGAATGCGCAGACTCGACAGGTCGTACTGGGCCGGCCAGGAGTCGCCTTCTTTCATCAGCGCGCGCAGGGCGGTTGGCGCGGTATAAAAGATATTCACCTTATGCTGCTCGACAATCTGCCAGAAACGACCGAAATCCGGGTAATTGGGGACACCCTCGAACATCATGGTCGTCGCCCGGTTCGCCATCGGACCGTAGACGATATAGCTATGCCCGGTCACCCAGCCAATATCAGCCGTACACCAGTAGATATCTCCCGGCCGATAGTCGAACACATAGCGGTGGGTCATGGAGGCATAGACCAGATAGCCGCCCGTGGTATGCAGCACGCCCTTGGGCTTGCCGGTCGACCCGGAGGTATACAGGATGAATAAGGGGTCTTCCGCGTCCATGGATTCCGGCTCACACGTCGTCGGCTGGGTGGCCACCTGCTCGTGCCACCACACGTCGCGGCCGGCCTGCATGGGGACCGCGTGTCCGGTGCGCCGGACGACAACGACGCGCTCGATGGACGGGCATTCGGCCAGCGCGGTATCGGCGTTGGTCTTCATGGGGATATCGTTCTTCGCCCCACGCAGGCCCGTATCCTGGGTAATCAACAGCTTACATTCCGAGTCTTGAATGCGGTCACGCAGGGAATCCGGTGAAAATGCGCCAAACACGATGGAGTGGACCGCCCCAATCCGCGTACAGGCCAGCATGGCCACCGGCAGTTCGGGAATCATCTGCATGTAGATGCAGACGCGATCCCCTTTTTTCACGCCCAGCGCTCTGAGCGTATTGGCAAACTGGCAGACCTGCTCCAAAAGCTCGGCGTATGAAAACGTTTGGCTTTCGTCCTGATTATTGCCCTGCCAGATGAGAGCGGTCTGGTCGCCGGCCCCGGCGCTCACATGCCGGTCCAGGCAATTATACGAGACGTTGAGCTTGCCGTTGAGGAACCATTTGATATCAGCCTGGTGGAAGTCCCACTCCAGGACCTTGTCCCATTTCTGAAACCACTCGACCTGTTTTTCGGCCTGTTCCGCCCAGAATCCTTCCGGGTCGCGGACCGAGCGCTCATACATCTGCTGATACGTTTCCGCATCAATGGCAGTCTGCCCCTGTACCGCAGCCGGAATATCATAGGTCAGGTCACCGCTCTGTTCGTCTGCCATGCTGGCCTCCTGTCTTTCTGCGTCACCGGCGGCGTCACCGGATTGGCTCGCAGCCTGCATCTTTCAGGAAAGGGGTGCTGACAAAACCGCTCCTGAAGACACGGCCTCCCCCCGCTGGCCTGGGTCGCTTTGAGGGACGGCGACCAGGCTGATAGCAGCGTTTATTCTTTAATGCCGAGGGCCTGGAAGAAGCGTTCCTGCACGACGCTAGAGGTCATTTCGTAGAGCATGTCCCTATTGGGCGATTGTGCCAGGAAGCCCAGCGGGATTTGAAAGCCGCCCTTATCCTTGATGTTCCCGCCGCCGTAGTACGCCTTGCGGTCTTCATCCACGCCAAACAGCTTTTTCAAAAACGCATCCGGGTTCACGGTATCACTCCGGGTACGCAGCGAGCCATCAACCGTCTTGCCGTCCACGATGCCAAAGACCAGGACGGTGTCGGTGCCTTCTCGCTGGAGCAGGAATTCTGCCACCTGGGGGATGCCGTCGCGGTGTTCGCCCCGCACAAACCCCACATCGGTCAACACAAAGGAATCAAACACCTGCTTCCGCTCCAGGGCTTTCTGAACCATATCCATGACAATCGGCGGTAGCGATTTTTCCGAAATCGTCTTGAGGAGGGGTTGGTCCACACACGGCCAGAGATAGGCCGCGGCCTCAAATTCCAATCGACTCGCCTCAATCAGCGCCATCGTGTCAGAACGAATGCCGTGCATGAGGGCGGTGGCCAGCCGCACCTGGTCAGTCTCGCCAGGGTTCAGGCCGTCGGGATATTGCGCCCGGAGATATTCGGCATAGATGGCACAGGTCGAGGCTGCGTCCTCCCGGATATCCACAAATTCAGCCAGCGGAGTCCCCAGACGCCGGTGGTGGTCGACAAAGGAGAGGAGGGTCTTGCCGCCGAGCTTCTCTGAAATAGGCGTCTCCGGGCTTTGGGTATCAACCAGGGCGTAGGCAGCATACGGCGTGAGGTCGAATTCCTCGTCATAGAGTTGCAGGTCGATCTCAAGGCGCTTGACCAGGGCCCGGTTTTCATGGTGGCTGACCTCATGAAAGCACAGCAGCGTCGCTTCGATGTCGAACTCTTTGGCCAAAAACTGATGCGCCAGACCGGAAGCGATATTATCAGGGTCAGGGTAGCCCACCAGGATGATGAGGATTTTTTCTCCATGGTGGCGGGCCAATATCTCACGCAATTTTTTCCACTGCTTTTTTGGCGATTCTTTCTCAGCAACAGCACTGTCTTCAACAACCCGTAGCGGGGGTTCTTCCACAGGTGATACGCCACCAGCGTTTGCCATAGTGTTTCCTCCACGTACTGTAGACAATAGAGAAAACATATCCCTCTTTTGGTCCATCTGACAAGAGGACCGCACCCCCCTTTCGCCCCTCCCCGAGTGCAAGACTCTCTTGAGTCAACGACGCGCCTATGGTAGGGGACGGGACATCGTTAGAGAGGCTTCAGTCCCAACACGCTCTTAGCAGACCCGCTCATTACACGCCGCATGCCGTCAGTCTCCAGACCATCATGAGAAAGGAAGAGGAGTGCTCCGCTTTGTCCGCTCGTGTGGGCGTCTGACCCTTAGCACCCTGCGCGAAATGGGTCGCATGGGGGTCTTTCTGGGCACAACTCTGATCGATACCTTTCGCCCTCCCCTGCAAGGCGGTCAGTTGGTCCGCCGGATTTACTTTATCGGCAGCCGTTCTCTCTTGCTCATCGTCTTTACCGGAGCCTTTACGGGCATGGTCGTGGCCCTGCAAGGCTATATTGCCCTACGGCGCTTTGGGGGCGAGGAGGCGCTCGGCCCGATGGTCGGCCTGAGCCTGATTCGCGAGCTTGGCCCGGTCCTGTCGGCGCTGATGATTACGGCCCGCGCCGGCTCGGCTCTGACCGCCGAACTCGGGATTATGCGGATTACCGAGCAAATAGACGCGCTCGAAGTCATGGCCCTCAACCCCATCAAGTATCTGGTAGTCCCAATTTTTCTGGCGGCCTGCATTACCTTTCCCCTTTTGAACAGCGTTTTTGTGACGGTTGGCATTTATGGCGGCTATATTGTCGGCGTTGAGTTGCTGGGTGGCAGTTCGGGGGCCTATTTTACGCAGATGAGCAGCGCCGCGGATTCCAGCGATATCTGGATGGGTGTGTATAAATCGCTCTCGTTCGGCGTGATTGTTGCCTGGGTCAGCTGTTTTAAGGGCTTCTATGCCGCGCATGGGGCCGAGGGGGTCAGTCACGCGACAACACAATCCGTTGTGATGTGTGCGGTTTTGATCCTGGTGTGGGATTATTTCATTGGTTCGGTCCTCGTGTAGTCGTATCGAGCGTTGCCGCATGATCCGCCTCGTTAATGTCTGTAAATCCTTTGGGAGCCAACAAGTCTTGACCGGGGTGAACCTCGATATCCCCGACCGAGCGGTGTATGTCGTGGTCGGGGTCAGCGGAGCCGGCAAAAGCTGCCTGCTCAAGCATCTGATCGGCTTGCTGCGTCCCGATTCCGGGCAGGTCTGGATAGACGATACAGAGATTACCAGCTTGGGACGACGCGCCCTGAATCGGGTGCGGAATCGGTTTGGGATGCTCTTTCAGGGCGGGGCGCTGTTCGATTCCATGTCCGTGTATGACAACGTGGCCTTTCCCCTGCGTGAAAAGACCCGCAAAAGCGAAGCCGAAATTCGGGCCAAAGTCCATGAACGCCTGTTCCAGGTCGGACTCGCCGGTGTGGATGCCAAATTCCCGTCCGAGTTGTCAGGCGGAATGCGCAAACGGGCGGCCCTGGCCCGCTCGCTCGTCTCCGACCCTGAGATCCTCTTATTTGATGAGCCGACCACCGGCCTTGATCCCATCCGGGTCAATGCCATTCATCGCCTGATTCTTGACCTCCATCAGTTGCTGGGCTTTACCGCGGTGATCGTCAGCCACGAGATTCCGGCGGTCTTTTCTCTGGCCACCCATATCGCTATGCTGCACCAGGGAGTGATTGTTGAGTCTGGCTCGCCCAGCGCCATGCAGGCCTCGGATAATCCGGTCGTGCGGCAGTTTATGAGCGGCCAGCTCGAAGGTCCTATTGATGTCTACTGAAATCCGGGCTCAGGGCGTATGAAGGCTGACGCGGAACTGTTTGTCGGTGCGCTTTTGCTTGGCGTATGCGGCTTTCTGGGATATCTGTCCCTGCAGCTCGGCCAGGTTGAGCTGGGCTCTGACAGCTATCCCGTGTATGCGGATTTTATTACGGCCGGCGGGCTGCAAGACGGCGCAGTCATCGAACTCGCCGGCGTGGAAATAGGCCGGGTCGAAGGCGTGCGGCTGGCTGACTACAAGGCCCGCGTTACCCTGAAAATTCGGAACGATATTGCCTTACAGGAGGACACCCAGGCAGCAATCAAGACCAAGGGCCTGATTGGTGAACGCTATATCGTCATCACGCCGGGCTATTCCTCTGACACCATTGCCCCCGGCGGGACTATTGACAAGACGCGAGAGCCGGTCGACATTCAACAATTAATAGGAGAATTCATTTTCGGCAATGTCGGGAATAATCAGGCTTCAGACCAGACAACGGGAAACGGCCCGGATCGCCAGAACGGCGAGGGGGGGACGGACCTGTGGTCACTCGGTCTTGATGAGCCCTCGTGAGCTTATAAGGGGGGGGAGGATGCTGAAAAAACTGGTCCTGGTCGTAAGTATCGTGGGGATAGCCCAGTCTGGATTCTCGCTGACCGAGGCCCAGGCCCAAATGGGGAGCGCGGGGCAGGACGAGGTGGCTCCCTACGCCGACCCGTTTGAACCCTTTAACCAGGTCATGCTCAGCTTTAACCTCAAGCTGGACGAGTATATTCTGCACCCGGTTGCCAGCGGCTATGCCGCCATTCTGCCGCTCGGCGTCCGGCAAGGGGTAGGACGTTTTTTTCACAATATCAATATTGCTCCACGGCTCGGCAATAAACTCCTGCAAATGAAACTGGTCGGAGCCGGCAAGGAGGCCGGTCGTTTCGTCATCAATACGACCCTCGGCAGCCTTGGGTTTTTTGATGTAGCGGACAGTTGGTTTGGCTTGGAAGCCAGCCATGCTGATTTCGGACAGACGCTGGCGCAGTACGGCCTCTCCCCTGGCCCGTATCTGGTCTTGCCCTTCTTTGGCCCCTCAACCGTTCGCGATGCTGTTGGTCTCAGCGTTGACGGCTTCATGCAACCCATGAACTACCTCTTACCAACATATCCCGAGACCTTCGCCGCGCGGGGCGGCTGGGTCATGGGCAACGCCGTCAACTTCCGCGCGCTCAATCTTGACCTGTTTGAGAATGTTGACCGATTTTCTGTTGATTTGTACGGCGCCGTTCAAGACGGATACCTCCAGCAACGCGAACGGATTGTTCAAGAAGCGCTATCGGAGCAATAGGAATCCGGTCCATGAAACTGCCACGACTTTCCTTCCTGCTGACGCTTGGTGGCCTCACGCTCTTTTTTCTGCCGATGCTTTTTCTGCCGGGACAGGGGCTGACAACAGACTCACCCCTGGAGGCCGTTCGTTCCACCACCAACCGCGTGGTCCTGGTGCTCAAGGCCCCGGAGAATCGAGGTCCTGACCTGCGAGAGCAGCGTATCAAGCAGGTCAGCGAAATTGTGCGACCCTTGTTTGACCGACGAGAAGTGGCCCGGCGAACCCTGGGGGTGTACTGGCGTGACCGGACAGAGGAGCAGCGCGAAGAATTCATCGAAATTTTTACCGAACTCATCGAAAAATCCTATGGGGAAACCTTTGACAAGCAGGCTGAAAAATATCTGGATCAAGTGGAGTTTTTATACGATCAGGAGACGATTGACGGGAATTTCGCCGAAGTCAACACCCGTATTTTCGTCCCCTCTCAGAACAAGCATTTTTCGATCAATTACCGTCTGCACCAGGTCGATGGGCAATGGCTCATCTATGACGTGGTCGTAGAGAATATCAGCATGGTCCGAAATTTTCGCACGCAGTTCTATCGTATTATCGGGAAGAGTTCCTACGAAGAACTGGTGCGCAAGCTCCAGGCGAAACTCAAACAAATGGCCGCCACCCGCTCCCCTTCCTAGGCCCGCGGCGGACCCCACACGAGCCGCAGGTCCCGCCCACCGATATGCCGGTTACGCTCTCAACCACGGACTTTGACGCGGTGCTGTTCGACCTTGATGGGGTCGTGACCCAAACCGAAAAATTACACACGATTGCCTGGAAAGCCCTCTTTGACGAGTTCCTCAGCCGGTACGCGCGCAGACACGGCAGCCCGTTTGTGCCGTTTGACGCCGAGACCGACTATTTGCAGTATGTGGACGGCAAGCAGCGCTATGACGGCGTGGCCAGCTTTCTTGCCGCACGGGACATTACGCTGCCGTACGGCGACCCGGACGACGACAGTAGCCGTGAAACGGTCTGTGGATTGGGCAATAAGAAAAACCGCACTTTTCTTGACTGTCTGGCGGAAAAAGGCGTCGAGGTCTTTCCATCGACTATCGTCCTCATTAAAGCGCTCCGCCAAAAAGGGCTCAAAATCGCGATCGTTTCGTCGAGCAAGAACTGTCAAATCGTACTGGAGCAGGCCGGGCTGACCGACCTGTTTGATACCCGCGTCGATGGGGTTGAGAGTGCGACCTATAAACTGCCGGGCAAGCCGGCGCCCGACACCTATCTGGAGGCAGCCCGACGCCTGAACGTCAGGCCGGAGCGGGCAGCCATTGTCGAGGATGCCAATTCGGGGGTTGAGGCCGGGCAGAGAGGCGGCTTCGGGCTGGTCCTGGGCGTGGCCAGACAGGACAATCAGGCTGCTCTGGAACGGCACGGCGCCGATGCGGTTGTGACCGACCTGGAGGACGTGCAGGTTCACGCTACTCCAGAGCAGCCACGTATCCGGAACGTCTTGAACCTTCCGTCCGCTCTCGGCCATCTGCCGACCTTCATACACACTATACAAGAGAAACGACCTGCTGTTTTTCTCGATTACGATGGCACGCTGACCCCGATTGTCAGCCGTCCCGAACTTGCCAGCCTGGCGCCGGACATGCGACGGGCCGTTGCAATGCTGGCCGAACGGTGTCCGGTTGCCATCGTGAGTGGCCGGGACCGCGCCGACCTGGAGACCCTGGTGCAACTCGAATCCGTCTACTATGCCGGGAGTCATGGCTTTGACATTGCGGGCCCTGACCAGGTGCGCATGCAGCCTGCCGAAGGACTCGCATTTCTGCCGCTGCTCGATACGGTCGAAACCCATCTGCACCACCAGCTCGGCCCAATCCCGGGCGCACTTGTCGAGCGGAAGAAGTTCAGCATCGCGGTCCATTTTCGGAATGTTGCGCCTGAACAAGCCCCGCACATTGAGACGCTGGTTGACGCGGTGCTCAAGCAGCATCCTCAACTCCGTAAGGGGCTGGGGAAAAAAGTCTTCGAGCTTCAACCGCGGCTCGATTGGCACAAAGGCAAGGCCGTCCTGTGGCTGCTGGACACCCTCTCCCTGCGTAGCCCGGACGTCGTCCCAATCTATATCGGCGATGACATCACTGACGAGGACGCGTTCCATACCCTGGCCGAAAACGGTCTCACTATAGTCGTGGCCGATACTCCGCGCCGGACCGCGGCTCGCTATGCTGTTCAGCACCCCGCTCAGGTCCAGACCCTGCTCCAGAGACTCGCCGCGTCGTTGTCCCCATAACGACCCCTGACCGACCATGGCAGAACAGACTGACTGGATAGTCCGATTCGAGGGGTTTGACCCGGAACAGGAGCGGCTGCGGGAGACCTTGTGTACGCTCGGCAACGGCTATTTTGCTACTCGTGGGGCGGCAGAAGAGACCCCGGCGGATGCCGTCCACTATCCGGGCACCTATCTCGCTGGCGGCTATAATCGCCGGAAAACAGAAATAGCCGGACGCACGATTGAAAATGAAGATTTCGTGAATCTGCCCAACTGGCTCGACCTGACCTTTCGACCCGAAGATGGCGAGTGGTTTCATCCCAACGCCTACGAGATTTTGAGCTGGACACGAGAGCTGGACCTCAAACAGGGCATCCTGACGCGGGCCCTGCGCGTTCGTGACCCCCAGGGTCGGGAGACCCGCCTGTGCTATCGGCGTTTTGTCAGCCTGGCCGACCCCCACCTTGCCGGCCTCAGCCTCAGCCTGACGCCTGAGAACTGGACCGGCCGGCTGCACATTCGCTCCGGGCTGGACGGACGGGTACGCAATGCCGGGGTGAAGCGCTACCAACAGTTACGCAGCGACCATCTGGACGCCCTCCTCAGCCAGCCCATCGGCGCGGAGGGGATAGCGCTTGTAGTCCGCACCAATCAATCCCGGCTCACCATCGCGCAAGCCGCCCGGACGCAGGTCTTCCAACGGCAGACAGGGGTCACGCCTGAGCGCACGACCCGGACAACGCCCAGCTATATCGCCCAGGACATGGCCATCCCTGTCGCTGCGGAAGAAACCGTCAGCGTTGAAAAAATCGCGGCGCTCTTCACCTCCCGCGACCGGGCGGTGAGCGAGTGCGACCTGGCCGCGCAGCAGGCTGTCCGTCACGCCGAACGGTTTACGCCCCTCGTGGAGCAACATGCGCAGGCGTGGCAGCGTGCCTGGGAGAGGTGCGATAGTGTCGTCGCCGAGCAGCCACGGATACAGCGGATACTACGCCTGCACGCTTTCCATCTGCTCCAAACCGCGTCGCCTCATACCTGTGAGCTCGATGTCAGCACCCCGGCGCGCGGCCTTCACGGCGAGGCATATCGGGGGCATATTTTCTGGGATGAGTTGTTTATCTTCCCGTTCTTCACCTTTCGCCTGCCCGAACTGACCCGCGCCCTGTTACGCTATCGCTACCGTCGCCTTCCCCAGGCGCGGCTGGCCGCTCGTCAGGCCGGCTATCAAGGCGCGATGTATCCCTGGCAGAGTGGCAGTGACGGACGTGAAGAAAGCCAGGTCGTCCACCTCAACCCCAGTTCAGGGCGGTGGATTCCCGACCATAGCGCGCTGCAACGACATGTGAACATCGCTATTGCCTATAATGTCTGGCAGTACTACCAGGCGACCCTGGATACCGACTTTTTAGCGCTCTATGGCGCGGAGATGATCGTGGAGATTGCCCGTTTCTGGGCCAGCGCCGCAACCTATAACCCCGAGCATGGCCGCTATGAAATCCGTGGCGTGATGGGACCGGACGAATACCACGAACGCTATCCTGACTCCGAGACCCCCGGCCTGAACAATAACGCCTATACTAACGTCATGGTGGTCTGGACCCTCCAGCGCGCTCTCGATGTCCTCGCCCTCCTGCCGACGGAGAGGCGCAGGGTCCTCCGCTCACAACTGGAACTGAGCGAGCAGACCCTGGAGCGCTGGACGGATATCACCAGGAAGATGCGCGTCGTCTTCCACGGAGAGGGGATTCTGAGTCAGTTTGAGGGTTTTGAAACCTTGCAGGAGTTTGACTGGGACGGCTATCGGGAAAAATACGGAGACATTCAGCGACTCGACCGCATTCTTGAGGCGGAGAACGACAGCCCGGACCGCTATCAGGTTGCCAAGCAGGCCGACACTTTGATGCTGTTGTATCTGCTGCCGGAAGATGAAGTGATTCGCCTCTTCCGACAACTCGGCTATCCCATAGATCACACCGTCCTGCGGGCGACTATCGACTACTATCTGCAACGGACCTCACACGGCTCGACCCTGAGCCGGGTCGTCCACGCCTGGGTTTTGGCCCGTATCAACCCTCAGCGCTCGTGGCAGCTCTTTCTTGAGGCCCTGGAAAGCGACCTCAACGATATTCAGGGCGGCACGACGGCCGAGGGGATTCACGCCGGCGTGATGGCCGGCACCCTCGACCTGGTCCAGCGCTGTTATCTGGGCCTGGAAACACGGGGAGATACCGTCTGGTTTCGGCCCTGTCTGCCCGAGGCATTGTCCTCCGGTCTCGCCTTTCGCTTTCAATACCGCGGCAACTGGTTTTCTATTAGCGCGACGCAACAGAGCCTGTCCGTCACATTTGACTCCGGCTGGCATCCACCGGCTCGGATTGGTATAGCCGGACAAGTCTCCGAACTCAGGCCGGGAGAGACCCGGACGTTTGTTTATTGAGTCTGTTGAGTCTATAGGGTCGGTTGGGTCAGGACCCAATAGACCCAATGACTCAACAGACCCAATGACTCAATGACCACATCCACTGACAGCACGTTTCGCCTGGTTGAAGACAGCTCCCTGGCCTGGACTGCGCCCACCTTGCCGCTTGGGCCGGCCTTTTTCGGGAATCGGATTATTTTTGGCGATAATTTGCCCGTGCTGAAGGCATTGTCGGAAGAGTATGCCAACCGCATCCAATGCGTGTATCTCGATCCGCCCTACAACACCGGCCATGCTATCCCGCTCTACCCGGACGGGAGCGACCATCACCAATGGCTTGCGGCGCTCAGGCCCCGGCTCGAACTGCTGTGGGCCTTGCTGCGCGAGGATGGATTTCTCGCCATCCAGATCGACGACAACGAATTTGCCCGCCTCTATCTCCTGCTGGCTGATATGATGGGCGAGCAGAACCTGAAGACGATCTGTGTCAAAATGGCCGAGCCAACCGGCTTCAAGATGGTACACGTCATGACACAGGGCAGTCTGCCGCGGCTCAAGGAGTACATCATCCTGGTCGGCAAGTCGGGCATTCGCAAGCTGCATCCCGAACGCATCGCCAAAACCACCTGGGACCCGGAGTATCGCTGGGTCGTCTGCCAGGCCTCTCGACAGGCCATCCGCCGGCTCAAAGCGATTCTGGCCAATCCGGACCGGACCGCAGACGATATTCAGCAGGCCGATGCGATCTGTCGCCCCTTCTCCCTGGAACCTGTGACCACCGTCTGCCAGCGTGAGGGCCGCTCCCATCCAACCCGGGAATGGCTGGCTGAGAATGCCTGGCGCATCGTCCGAACCTGCTCGACCAGTGCCACGGCAAAACAGCGGGCGGACCAGAAACGGGCGACCCTTCCTCCACAGACAGGGGCGTTCAGCGTCGAAACCGTCCAACGCCGGCTCTATATCGTGACGGCCCACTACAATATGCACAGCGCCCAGCCACGCATGCGCCTGTTATTTGCCGATGATTATCTCACTCTTCATCCAGGCGACTTCTGGGCCGATATTAAAACCACCGGCCTGGGAGAGGAGGGCCGTGTGACCTTTATCAAAGGCAAGAAACCGGAAGCGCTACTCAAACGGATTATCGGCATGACTACTCAGCCCGGCGACTGGGTTCTGGATGCCTACGCCGGGTCCGGGACCACCGGCGCGGTGGCCCACAAGATGGGCCGCCAGTGGCTGCTGATTGAGAACGGTCCCCAGTGCAATACACACATCCTGCCCCGCCTCCGAGCCGTTATCGATGGAACGGATCAGACTGGCGTCAGCAAGCGCCTCAACTGGAAGGGCGGTGGCGGTTTTCGGTATTTTCGTCTGGCCCCGCCTGTATAGGGACGGTTCGCAGTGGTTCTTTGCGACCCTTCGTGGTATTGACCCCACCGACGCCGCTCTCTCAGGGGGAACCCGATGCACGCCATGGCCGTTGTGACTCCCGGACCGATCGAGACCCACCCGCTCCACTCGCTGGACCTTCCGACTCCCCAGCCGGCCCAGGGCGAAGTCCTCATTCGGGTTGAGGTATGCGGGGTGTGTCGGACCGACCTGCATGTGGCCGAAGGCGACCTGCCGGCCCTGCGTAGCCCCCTCATCCCCGGCCATGAAATCGTCGGCAGCGTGATACGCTGCGGAGCCAGCGTACAGCATCTCAGGGAAGGCGACCGAGTCGGCGTGGCCTGGCTCTACGCCGCCTGCACGCAGTGTGCCTACTGCCGGCGCGGAGATGAAAATCTATGCCAGCAGCCGCAATTTACCGGCTATACCAAACATGGCGGCTATGCCGAATATGTCGTCGCTCCTGAGGCATTTGTCTACCCCCTGCCCGCTGCGCTCTCCTCTGTGGAGGCTGCTCCGTTTCTGTGCGCGGGGATTATCGGCTACCGCGCCTTGCAGCGCTGCGGTGTCCAATCCAAACAGCGCCTGGGTTTGTACGGCTTCGGGGGGTCTGCCCATATTGTCATCCAGATTGCCCGGCATTGGGACTGTGAAGTCTATGTGGTGACGCGCGGCCAGACACACCGCGATCTCGCTACCCGCTTAGGCGCCACCTGGGTCGGGGAGATCACCGACCCTATGCCGGAGAAGCTTCATGCCGCGATTATCTTTGCCCCGGCCGGCGGCCTGGTCCCCCCTGCCCTGGCAGCGCTGGACCGGGGCGGAACCCTGGCCTTGGCCGGCGTCCACATGACCCAGATTCCACCGCTCGATTATGCCGATACCCTCTTCTATGAGCGCACCATTTGCAGCGTCACGGCCAACACCCGCCAGGACGGGCGGAACTTGCTCCACCTGGCCCACAGCATCCCGCTTCATACCGAGACCGAAGAATACCCACTGGCACAGGCGAACACCGCACTCAGGCGCATGAAAAACGGACAGCTTAACGGAGCGGCGGTCCTGCGGATATAGGAGCCTGCATATATCTTCGCTCCTGCTCGGTTCTCAAAAATATCCAGGAGAATATGGGAGTCCACGAGAAAGGGGGTCATTCTTCGCCTCTGGTCAACGCGAGAATCTCGTCCGTTGTCATTTTGATGGTTGCTGCCCCACGGAACCGATGAAAGCGATTGGTGGGTGGAATGGCCGAGATTTTTCTTTTGATGTATACCCGCCCGTCTTCCTCAACAAAGTCTACCTCGCTATTGGGCGTAATGCCAAGTTTTTCCCGAATCTGTATTGGAATGGTCACCTGACCTTTCACCGTGACTTTCATCGTATCTCCTCCACCGGCCATTGAGTATTACCAGTAAGAGTATTGCTCAATCAATCATAACTGCAAGGTCAGAACGCCCCGCGGTCCCTGATCCTGTCGTCAGCCGCGTCTTTGCTTGACACGCCCCCGTGGCCTCTCTACTCTCCTGGCGCAGAGGTGAAGAGCGTCAGGGCACGGTATGACAGACACCCGAGCAGTTTTCTTTGATTTTGGCGGGACCCTGTTTGACTATGAAACCACTGCACCGGGAGAACGTGCCTGCCTGATCGAGCTGGCCCAGGCCGCCGGGATTACGGCAACGTCACGAGACATTCGACACGCCTACCGGGCCGCTCTGAAAAAGGTCTTTTACCAATACCTGCCCCGTCCCTATTATCTCCACCGCGATATGTTCCAGGACGCCTTGCAGGCCACCGCCGCCCAGTTTGGGACAACCTTCACCCAAGAACAGCTCGCCCGCTACCGGGATCATCAACACCAACGCCGGGAGCAGGACTTTCAACTGCGGGACGGGGTCACTGAGACCTTGGCCGCATTACGCCAGCGGGGCCTCCACCTTGGCATTGTCAGCAATGCCGACAACGACCAGTTTTCGCACCTGCTGCAACTCTCCCAACTCGGCCCCTGCTTTGATTCTCTCCTCAGCAGTGAAGACGCCCAATCCTGCAAGCCGGACCCGGCCATTTTTTCCCACGCCCTTGCCCAGGCCGGCTGTGCGCCGGAGCAGGCATATTTTGTCGGGGATTCCCTCCAGCAGGATATTGCCGGCGCCAATCGGGCCGGGATGCGCTCGGTTCTGCTCTGGTCGCGGCCGGATACTGCTCCACCGGACAGCCCGGCTCCTCCCCGGCATGTGATCCGCCGTATTCCTGAAATTCTGGACATCGTGTAGGTTCTTTGGTCGTGTCTCATTTGATTTTTCCCCCTCTCCCCAACCCCCGGATCAAGTCCGGGGCAGGCTCTCTCCCTCCAGGGGAGAGGAGGCAGACATTCCCTCCCCTCCGTGAGGGAGGGGGGCGTTGCGCAGGCGGCGGTAATGAGGAGAGGCAGACATTCCCTCCCCCCCTGAGGGGGAGGGCCAGGGAGGGGGGCGCTGCGCAGGCGGCGGTAATGAGGAGATAGTGCGATGCGTACGTTGTTGATTATCGGCGCGGTTGTTCTTATTGCAGTCGGTCTGCTCACCTTTGCTCTCATCAACCTCAACAACCTGATTGCCAGCAATAAAGACCGGATTCTGCACCAAGTCGAGCAGACGCTCGGTCGAGAGGTTGAGGTCCAGGAAATCGGTGTGACCGTGTGGGGCGGGATAGGCGCACGCCTGAGCCAGTTTCGCATTGCCGACGATCCGGCCTTTTCGGCTGACGCCTTTGTCCGGGCCGATGACCTTCAGGTCAATGTCGCGCTGTGGCCGCTCCTCTCTCAGGAAATCCAGGTCAGCCGTCTGATCCTCCACAGCCCGCGGATTCAGCTTATCCGCGATGAACACGGACAGTTCAACTTCACCAGCCTGAGCCAGACCGCGACGGCGAGCGTAGCGCCAGAGACACTACCAGAGACATCGCCAGAGACATCGCCAGAGCGTGACGCAACAGCCGCCCCGCCCCTGCTACTCCTGGTCGCCTTCCTCGATATCCACAATGGCGATGTCCGCTATACGGACCAACAGGCCGGGACGGATTTTCGGGTGACCCAACTCGACCTTCAGGCCCACGATGTGAGTCTTGACGAACCCGTCCGCCTCGAACTTGACGCCGCCGTCCTCTCAGACCAGCAGAATATCAGCCTGGACGTGCAGGCCGGGCCGGTCGGCCAGGAGTTGGAGAATCCCCATACCATTCCGCTCGACGGCAGCGTCACGATCCGTCAACTCGACGTGAACGCGCTGCAACAGGCCCTACCGGATATTGCTCAACACCTCCCGTCAGGGCTGGGTCTTGCCGGCCGGCTCAGTCTGAAAACCGATGTGTCCGGTCGTGTCGGTGCCCTGCACCTCTCCAATATGGACCTGCAAGCGGCAATTTTCGATTCCGGTGATCCGAATCTCCAGGTCACGGGCAGCTTCGGTCCGCTGGGTGCCGAGGTCCCGGACCCGCTCACCGAGAGTACTCTGGACGCCACCGTGGTGCTGGGACCGCTCGCCCTTGAGCGCATCCGACAGTTTGGTCCTGTGAGCGAACACCTGCCCCCGAACCTCAGCCTTGAGGGCCCTGTTTCCGTCACCGTCCAGGCGAGCGGCATACCCACCAATCTGGCGCTGACGGGCCAGGTCGAGGCAAGTGACAGCGCGCTGCGTTTTGGCGAATTCTTCAACAAGCCGTCCGGGCGCGTCTTCAGCCTCTCGACCCAGACGCGCCTGACGCCACAGGCTGCCGCCTTCCAGGAACTCACGCTCAATCTGCATACGCTGGCACTGACGGTCAGCGGAACTATTGACTTCGACGCTCCGACCCTTGACCTGACTGTGAACTCGAATCGGGCCGAACTGGCAGAACTGCATGACCTTCTGCCCCTCCTCCGGGACTATGGCGCGGCGGGCCGCTTCGAGACGCAGGTACAAGTCGCCGGGCCACTGACAACGGAACAATTCCCCAAACTCACAGGAACGTTGAGCCTCCAGGACGGAAGCGCCACTCTGGAACAGTTGCCAGAGCCGCTGACGGATATTCAGGCCGCTATCACCTTGACGGGTCAAGGGGCCGAGTTGACCAGGACAACGGCCCGCATCGGCGAATCGGCGCTTGAGCTTGAGGCCCAGGTTGAACAGTTTCAACCGCTGAACGCCGCCTATGAGTTGCAGGCGCCGGTACTGAGACTGGCCGACCTTCAAGCCCAGGCCTCGGAGGACCGGCTCGAAACGGTGTCCGCCACGGGTCGGGTCTGGCTGCAAGGCGACGACCTCCGTCATGCAGGTCAACTGTCCTCACAACAGGGCCGCGTTGCCCAGGTATATTATACCGACTTGCAGTTGGACTCTTCAGTCGCCGACCAGGTCGCCAAAATCGACAGTTTCAAGCTGCACGCCTTTGAGGGCAGGCTTGATGGCAGCGGACAGTATGATTTTGGAGCGGAGCCCCCGCACATGGCGGTCACCGCTCAGGTCGAAGCCCTCGACCTGGCGACATTCTTCCGCTCGGCGCTTGCTCAGACAGACCCGCCGGTCCAGGGGACGGCGGCACTCGACTTCACGGTCTCGGGGCGTGGCCACACCTGGGACACCCTCAGGCCGGCCCTGCGCGGGCAGGGAAAAGCCGCCATTACGGACGGCGCGCTCCGAGAGTTCAATCTGGCCGAAGGCGTCCTGTCCGGCCTGACCGGCGTTCCGGGCTTATCGCTCGTCCTGCCCCCGCAACTCCGAGAGAAATATCCGGAAATTTTCGCCTCGCCCCATACCGAGTTTGATGAGTTTGCCAGTCAGTTCTCGCTCGGTCAGGGAAAAATTACGCTCGACCGCCTGCGTATTGCCGCGCGTGACTTTCGGACACAGGCAGCCGGCTGGATGGACTTTGAACAACAGGTCGAGGCGACCGCTTCCCTGACCCTGTCTCAACCCCTCTCAGCTGACCTCATGCGCGTGACCAAGGAACTGAGATATATTGCGGACGCTGAGAACCGCGTGGAAATTCCGTTTGCTCTGGCCGGTGTTTTTCCCGCGGTTCGCCCGACCCTGGACGCGCGGCAGCTCGGCGCCCTTATCCAACGCGCGGCGACCCGAGCCCTGCAAGACGTGGTACAGGAAAAAATTCTGGACCGGCTGCGCCCGGCAGAGGAGCCGCCGGCAGACCGCTCCGACCGCACGCCAGCCGAACAGCCCCCCAGCCTGGAAGAACAATTGCTCCAAAAGGGACTCGACGCCTTGTTTGGCCGCTAGGGCAAATGGGGTTGGGGGTTGGGGACTGGGGATTGGGGGCTGGGGGAAGACAGGCGAAGACGCGCCCGCCGTCATGCCCGCAAAAGAACGTCACCCCTGTGAAAACAGGGGCAGGGCTCCAGGTCTCCAGCCCGCCGTTCATCCTGAGCAGTGAGGAGAAGACAATGAGCAGACTTGCGTCAGCGGCCCAGCAGCCTCTCAGCCAGCGTTTAAGCGCGGCAGACGCGGCCTTTCTGTATTTTGAAAAGCCCAACGAGCCCCTGCACGTGGGCTCATGCTTCATCTACGACGGCCATATTTCCAAAGCCGCGTTGGTCCAGGTCCTCCGGGAGCGCCTCCACCTCCTGCCGCGCTATCGCCAGAAAGTCATGTTTCCCCCTTTGCGGATTGCCCACCCGACCTGGCAGGATGACCCGGCGTTTGACCTTGAGCGGCACATCGAAGAGGTGGACCTGCCCGCTCCCGGAGACGACCGGGTGTTGTCTGAATTTGGGGGCAAGAGATACGCACCGCCACTCGACCGCGCCCATCCCCTGTGGAAGATGATCATCCTGCGCGGCCGGGCGGATGGGGCGACGCCCATTATCTGGAAAGTCCACCATGCCATGGTCGATGGCGTGTCCGGGGTTGACCTGATGACGATCACGCATGACAGCTCACCCCAGTCCTCTCCACCCTCGTCTCCGCCCCAGCCGTGGCAGCCGCAGCCTCTGCCGGATATGACCAGCCAGTTGCGAGCTGCCCTCAACGACCGACTGACAGAGACCATCCGAAGCTGGACCGATAGCGTCCAATGGCTCCGGCCGTCACAGGCGGCGCAGGCCCTCCAAGGGTCCTCGCAGGCCCTGCTCTCCTTCATGCACACGCTGCCCAGCCTGTCCCAGCCGCTCCCGACAACGCCGTTCAACAAGCCCTTGTCAGCGTCACGACAGTTTGTCTGGGTCGATTTTCCTTTCGCGGCTATCCGTGCGGTCCGGGCCAGCTTGGGGGGCACGGTCAATGACGTCGTTCTGACCATCATCGCCGGCGGACTGGGAAAGTATCTGCGCGCCCAACAGTACTCCACGGCCAATAGGGTGCTGCGGACCATGTGTCCGGTCAGTATGCGGCAGGAAGATGAACAGGGCAGCCTGGGCAATCGGGTTTCCATGCTGCTCGCTCCGCTCTTCATTGATGAGCAGAACCCGCTCAAACGCTACGCCGCACAGCGGGCGGCTGTCGATCAGATCAAAAAACAGAACCAGGCCGGTTTCCTGCATGATCTCCTGAATCGTTTTGGTTGGGTTCCGCCGGTGTGGCAAATC
>CBDDQA010000004.1:0-488167 GCA_965232605.1 uncultured Binatia bacterium (SeqCode)
ATAACGTAGTCGGGGAAGCCGTAGTCAGGATACCCAAATAACATGGTGAGATATAACTCGGGGAAGCCGTAGTCAGGATACCCAAATAACATGGTGAGATATAACTCGGGGAAGCCGTAGTCAGGATACCCAAATAACATGGTGAGATATAACTCGGGGAAGCCGTAGTCAGGATACCCAAATAACATGGTGAGATATAACTCGGGGAAGCCGTAGTCAGGATACCCAAATAACATGGTGAGATATAACTCGGGGAAGCCGTAGTCAGGATACCCAAATAACATGGTGAGATATAACTCGGGGAAGCCGTAGTCAGGATACCCAAATAACATGGTGAGATATAACTCGGGGAAGCCGTAGTCAGGATACCCTGCCATTATTAGCGAGCTGTCTTCTATTATATACTCGTTTTCATAACAAAAATAGATAATCGATCATAACGTTGTAATTATATTGCATACGCAATATCAATTTGAGATGATATATAGAAGCTACTTTTCCAGCTTGAAATCTACTCTCAGACTCAACTAGAATGGGGCATTGTTTTACAAAAGAAATAAGATATTCCTTAAAGGTCTAAAATGAGCTGTTTTAGTCGGCGTAGATTGTTCGTAATCGAACCATTTCGTTTCAAGCCTCGATACTCTGTAGTAACTTCAGCTGCCTTTGGATGATGATCTCTGCTTAGAGATCTCAACTTCGAACTATTATTGAACGAATTTATCTCAGACACTAACTCGGCAGCATCTGCTACGATGATTCACTTCAACTTGTTCATCCTAACTTTTCGCATTTTCATCTCTCGTACCGCATTCTGGTTCATTATGTCCCTTTTCACGCCTTCTCGCTTCTTTCTCATCCATTTCCTCCCTTCATATTCTTCCTATTCCTCCTCTATTCCTCCCACTTGCTCCCCACTTCTCCCTATCCCTCCATTTCGTACTCTATCTGAGACGCGATCTTTAGCTCGTTAAGGTTCTTTTTTTTTCAAGTTGAGAGTCAATGACAAAAATGCAATCAGATTCGGATTTCAATAGTAAATCGAGCTATTTCCTGGCCATCCTTATCGCCCGTGGCAATCTCTAAGCAATTATATATAGAATCGAATGTACAACTGCAGCAGAGATAAGCTTTATATCCGTGCTAAATTGAACGATCGTATATAAAAGAGTTATTTTAGACCTGGCTGATATATATTGAGTTATTAATCACAGTAATTGATGTTGCGATGTTACATTATTTTAATGCTATGTGAATAATGAATCATAATATGAAATAATTGTTTAATATGAACCAAATTATGCAACTATAATGATTGATATGACTCAAATTATGCGACAAATTATCAATATTGATCATTATGCAATATCACTCAATACAAATGAGGCTAAATGACGATTATTATAACCACTGTAAGACATTATTGCCTTGAGCAATATCGATAGATTACAAACTAACATTTAAACAACTGCAATTACCCTATAATACACAAAATTAATAAACACAATTCAGCACCACATAAACCACCCTTACACCACCGCTACACCACCGCTACACCACCGCTACACCACCGCTACACTACCACTACACCACCACTACACTACCACTACACCACTACCACACCCCTATATACCACCCCTACACCACCTCCGACACAAGTTTGTCTACAAAATATGATAACTTCAGCCTCTCTCTAACAACGACATAATTTAACTTCCAAACTTCACAGGTGTCCGTAAATTAGACCGACTCTAAGGTAAAATCCGAAGGAGAATCGTTTCCACTCAGGTTCTGAACCTATTCTCGAGGTTAGAATCCTTCATTATGAACCTCATGAATATCGGTTCGTAAATTAGAATTCAGAATAGTAGTTATGCTGTAGTTATGAGTTTATAGTTATTATCCATATACTATCTGATACTTTGATATTAGTAGAGAAATAGTGACAGAATTCCTAAATATCAATCTAGGGAGCCATGTAAAAATCCATTGAAATTTTTTCGTTATATTCTCATGCACAAATAAATACTTCATATATTCACTCTCATAAGCCAATTTTCCTAAAAGCCTAAAAATTTTCATCGAGAAAAAGATATTAAGATGGCGTCAAGTGCCATATTAAATAGAGCTTTTGATAGATTTCTACTAGGAGTACAATAATAAAACTGTATCACAGGAATACTCAACTATTGGTACTTCACTACAGCGGTACTCCGCTATAGTGCAGTAGGGTATCTCGCAATAGCGGCGCTACAGGGCGCTATATAGCGGCACTACACGACGCTATATATTGCGGCACTACACGGCGCTATATAGCGGCGCTACAGGGCGCTATATAGCGGCACTACACGACGCTATATAGCGGCGCTACACGGCGCTATATAGCGGCGCTACACGGCGCTATATAGCGGCACTACACGACGGGTGTTAGCATAAGTTGTGTGGCGATCACAAATAGCCGCAATCACAACTTTTAAACGGTCTTTACAATTCGCCTTGTCGCATCGATTTATACCAGGCGAGTCTCATATTAAGCCAAACTTTATCTCACACTTTACCACTTTATCCTGAGACGCTGATCCGAATAACTTTATGACGCATACAATCCGTGTAAAGTGCGAGGCATATCGTTATAAATGTGATATAGTTCAAGTTTAGCGGCGGTGATTTTATATTGAGGTATAGACACGAGACGCGGCGGTATCGATACGAAATTTACATTTTTATCGTTATTGAACAAGTTTAGAGTGACAGAGGTGTGTTTCAGCCGCCAACAGTGTGAGAAGACAACCAGAACTGAATACAGGGATCAGTGAGAGAGATAGAAACATATTACAACATAATTTGCACTGAACAGGGTTATATTATATCCCTGGGGATTGTAACAAACCACAGAATCACGTTACAGTTTTGAATCCTATAAAGTAGCGAGGTTTGAAACAAAATTGTTCGATTACGAACGATCTGTGCCGACTACAGCTCAGTTTCATCGCCTTAATATAGGAAATTACAACATTTTAGTAGCATAGTCATGATACGCTGCCATTGCATACCTCTGGTTCATACTTATGACGTCATCACTCCCACACTCCATACTCCTGAGGATTGTGTCAGACCACAGGATCAAATTACATCCTATGGCGTCACACCATCGAGTTCTGGTCAGAATCCTTATACTCCTGAGGATTGCGCAGTCAAACCACAGGATCAAATTACATCCTACGCCGTCACACCATCCTAATCCTGCGGTCCACTGCATCTCTGCTAACGACGATGCATTGTCTAAGTTGCTCTGTAATAGCTCAACTTGAGGCCAACTTTATTCACTCAGCTGAACTTAACTAGCGACTCAATAGGAAATACTGCAAATGATATCCTGCGTCTTGCGGCTGTAGTTCATCCGATAGCTCCGATATAGCCTCTGAAGAGCGGGACTCCGCGAGGTTTATCGAAGAAAACTACGTCTAAACTGTTCCTATTTTTCTTCATATGGAATTGATAAAATAACCGTTATTATAGGGATAAATAGAATACTGTTGTCTACCGATCACGTTACGAACTACGATGTCGCAGTTGACTGACTATATGTATGTGATAATCAATGTTGACATCATACATCGAAATAACTGAGTGTAAAATTGCTGATTGTATTCAACAGGATATCGAGAAATTGTGTGGTCATATAATGAAACTAGACGCAAACTGTTTCTGGTTTCATATACTCTGCATAAATCTAATTTTCTCTAAAATAAAAAAGCAGAAAGGAAAAATCTTCAGGTACTTTATCGTATGATATTCGAAAAGTCTCGCTTCAGTCTTTTATAAGGTATTCTGAGTTCAAATTTTTCCCAGTGTATACCTAATAATATTTCGAATGATATAACACACCCCCGATATGTCGAGTGTGCCGGTGCCCGTCACCCAGCACTCGCCGAATGATATAACACACCCCCGATATGTCGAGTGTGCCGGTGCCCGTCACCCAGCACTCGCTATTAAGGTGACAAGTGTAGGGAGTTAGCCAGCAATATGACGGAGGCGTCCACGGTGCATCTTGAGATGTAACTTCCTCACACACCGACACCAGTTACAACTTTTCCAATATGGCCGCCACAAAACATCCTTAATTAGGGTTATTGGTGACGATAGTTAGTGGTGATTGCGTGTGATGTATTCCGCCTATTAATGTCACCACGAGCGTTTCTTATTGCCTAACTTGCTTAACGTATGATGACGTACGGTTTGAGATGGGACGCCGTGTCCTGTTCAGAGGAACGCGAAAAGATCACGACGTGTTCACGGAGGGAATCACACACGCGGGATAATTTCTGCTACCAGGTCTACAGATAGAATTAGAAGTTTGAATCAAGTTAGAATTGGGAACATTTTCCGGAATTCTGTTTGTCCCGGCTAGGATTAGGCGTATCTGTACGGGCGTCTTATTATAGAGAAAAATTAGATCAGAAGCAATACAAGCTCCAAAATATATTTTAAGTTCAATCAAACTGTCATTAATGAAATATAAAGAGAATTATTGCCTTATAATATAGAAGTTGTCAGGCCATATTTCTCAGAAATTTCATCATACGGACTACATTTGGTTCGGATTTATCACATGCGAATCTTCCAACAAAAACTGATAAAAATTGTACGGAGTGTGTGTGTGCGATTTTAAAATTCTAAGACTATAATAAAAATCCATACAACCCTCTTCTCCATATCGCAAATAGTTTAGATATTTAAGAACATCTCAATATGAGAATCAGATGTTTCTACTCTGGGCAGAAGAGATATGAGAACACTGCTCTGCTTAACTGAGTTAAACTGTTGCTGTATATTATTCTACCTAGCCTAGTGCATAATTTGCTCTATCAGCGAATTATTCAGGGGTGCAATGCTTAAATAGAACCCGCAAGTCTTATTAACATTTGAATTTGTGTCACCATGAGCAACATCACCGTGCATCACAGGGCAGTACATCACTCAACAACACACCACACAATCCCTGCATCACACATAACATCCATGCATCACTAACACAGAACATCACTCGACATCGGATGCATCTAAGAGAAATAAATTCAAGGATCTTCGAACACAGCAGAAGAATTCTCAATAAAGTCCCTCTGTATTATTCCTGTGCGAACATCAATATAATATGTTCGAATAAATATTGTTTAGTGTGTATACAGAATTATTATCAACATCAGGTAGCTAAACAAACATCTCGCCGTAAAGCAAAGAGATTATGTTTCAGCCGCCGGAAGTTGAAACATAAAATCTATTTAGGCTTCGTCGGAAGCATTTTACGTATTATACGTTGCATATACGCTATAGCGTGTCTATAGTTAAACGCTGCTTATACGCTATAGCTTTTTGAATAATATGTTGTATCAATACGCTAGAAAGAATAGAGTGCGTAAACACTAATGGAAGAACGTGTGACGTGTTTTAGTAAAGTAATTTGGCATTTCTCAGCGTAACTTAAAAATACTGTTCATCAAGAAACACCAATGCATATTAGGCCCCTCCGAGGAAACCCTCTCCATACTGATGTAATTTGACGTACATATATATGACGTCCTTTGATCATCGATCATCTATTATAGGGTAAAATAATATAGATGATCACACTACTGAATCTACCACCTCATTTCCATATATCGAAGAATTTCCTGCGACTCGATGCTCGTGCATTTTCTAGGCCGATAGTACATTAGAGGGGTGTGAGCTGTGAATAGGCAGAGTATAACACGGTCAGTTTATAGTGCGCTATGGAGGCTGAGTGTAGAGTGAGGCAGGTATTTTATATTCCGACGCCTCATCGCCAGTTCCTAACATCACTTTAGTGAGTTAGTTGACGTGTGAATGGGCAGAGGCAGGGCAGGGCAGGGCAGGGCAGGGCAGGGCAGGGCAGGGCAGGGCAGGGCAGGGTAGTGCAGGACAGGACAGGACAGGACAGGACAGGACAGGACAGGACAGGACAGGACAGGACAGGACAGGACAGGACTGGACAGGGCAGGGCAGGGCAGGACAGAGCAGGACAGGACAGGGCAGGGCAGGGCAAGATCCGCCCGGAATTGGCTGCCCTGCTTGTCCAGGTTCGCCCGGAGTTGGCCCAACTCGGCCCGTATCGCACTCTGACCTCCCTCCAGTCGGGTCAGCCGCTCCACAATCTCCCGGTCGGTCAGGGCCGGGGCGGCCTCCACCGCCCACACCGGACCGGGCAGGAGGGACAGGGCCAAAAGAGCGGCAGGAATGAAGCGGCTCGGCATGAAACCCATACAATGCCACCCGGCCCGGAAAGTCAATGTCGCGTATTCCCTGACCGTGGTTCCGTATCTCATCGGCCCCGTGCCCGGCTGGAAGCTGCCGTCATTTATGCCCGGTCGTCTCCCAGCCCCCGCCGAGCGCGGTGTATAAGGCGACGACGTGAGTGGCGAGCGCGGTTTGGCTTTGGGCAGAGGCATCCTGGGCCGTGTGGAGCGCGCGGCGGGCCAGGGCGACGCTCAGATAGTTTTCCAGGCCACTCAGATATCGGTCAGTGGCAATCTCGACGGCCTCGGTGTGCGCCGCGACCGATGCGGTCAGCCATTGCTGGCGGACCTGCTCTTTGCTGTACGCCACGAGGGCATTCTCAACTTCTTCGAGCCCGGTGAGAATCACCTGCTCATACCGGGCGAGGGCTTGTGCTTGGCGCGCGTCCTGCACCTTGATGGCCGCCCGTATGCGGCCCGCGTCAAAAACCGGCCAGCTCAGCGCAGGGCCGGTGGCCCAGGACAGGCCCGCACCTTTGGCCAGGTCCGTCACGTCCAAGCCCTGCGTCCCGAGTCGCCCGGTCAATGTCAGTCGCGGAAAGAGGTCGGTGGTCGCCACCCCAACCCGCGCGGTGGCTGCCTCCAGTTCACGTTCGGCCTGCCGAATATCGGGACGCCGGCGTAAGAGCTCGGACGGCAGTCCGATATCACTGGTCAGGTCGGCCTGCGGGATCGGATAGTCCTGGGCGAGGGCGGACGTAAAAGCGGTGGGCGGCTCGCCTACAAGAACGCTCAGACGGTGGAGGGTCTGTTTGACTGTGGTTTGGAGGGGCGGAACCTGGGCGCGGATATTCGCCAGTAGGGCTTCGGCTTCGGCCGCGTCTAACGCACTTGTCAGGCCGGCTTGATAGCGAGACTGCGTGACTTCAACCGAATCTTGCTGAGCCTGAATATGCCGCTCGGCAATACGGAGCCGCTGTTGCGCGCCGCGCAGGGCAATATAGTTGCGCGCAATCTCGGCCAGCAGCGCCACCAGCACCGTGCGCCGGTGTTCTTCGGCCGCGCTGATATCGGCGCTCAAGGCCTGCTCGGCCCAGCGCAGGCGACCAAACAGGTCAATCTCCCAGCTTGCGTCCAGGCCCACCTGGTAGAAATTCCGTTCCTGTCCAAAGCCCAACGACGTCCCGACCGGACTCTCACTATTGTTCGTGCGGGTGGACTCGTCATCGAGAAAATCGGACGACAGGGAAGTGGTCGTGCGGCTGCTCAGACTGCGCGTATACGACGTAGCCGAACCGAGGCGCGGCCAGCGGGGAGCCAGGCTGACCAGCCGTGCAGCGCGCGCCTCCTGAATCCGGGCGGTAGCTTCCTGGATATCTCGATTCTGGCTGAGCCCCCGTTCGATCAGGGCCTGGAGCGTGGGGTCCTGAAAGGTTTTCCACCAGCGCGTGAGCGCGACCGGCTGCGCGCCGGTTGCTGGCCCAGGCTGCGCACTCCACGTCTCGGGCAGCGTGACCGAAGCGACCGGCCGTTTTGGAGTCACCGTGCAACTGACGACCAGGCAGAAGAGGAGGGGGAGAGTCCAGGCAAAGAAGGGCCGCATGAGACTCGGTAGCAGTTCAGTTTGTTTACTCCCCCTCACCCCCGCATCAAGTGCGGGGCAGGCTCTAGCCCTCTCCCTCCGGGGGAGAGGGAATGCAAGTCGTAGGGGCCTGCCCGGCCTTTGCTCGCCAT
Organism: uncultured Binatia bacterium (SeqCode); assembly: GCA_965232605.1. Classification (GTDB taxonomy): domain Bacteria; phylum Desulfobacterota; class Binatia; order Bin18; family Bin18; genus Bin18. Next base: position 7,992 of record CBDDQA010000004.1, read on the forward strand.
TTCCCTCAATCATGAACGTGGGTCCTATACCGTTGCACTCTTGCTCGCCGGGTGAGCAACAGCCTCCTGGTCCTGCTCGTCTTCTATCAACTTTACTCTGGGCGGGACCATATTGATCCCCAGCCGCTCGCCCACATAGGTCACAAACAGATAGACCACGGGAATGACGAGCAGGGTGAAGGCCGTGGAAAAGGCCAGCCCGCCCACCACCGCGGCACCAATCGGACGACGGCTTTCCGCCCCTGCCCCGACGGCCAGGGCGAGTGGCAGAGCCCCAAAGATAGAGGTCGCGCTGGTCATTACAATCGGGCGCAGACGACTACGCCCCGCGGCCAGTACCGCGGCTAGCAACTCGGTGCCGCGGGCCCGCGACTGATTGGCAGAGTCCACCAGTAAGATCGAGTTTTTTGTCACCAGGCCGATCAGCAGAATAATGCCAATCTGACTGTAGAGGTTCAGTGTGTGGCCGGTCATGAATAACACGAATAAGGCCCCGAAGAGTGCCAGGGGCACGCTGCCGAGTATGGTCAGGGCGTGAAAGAAGTTCTCAAACTGGGCCGATAAAACGAGATAGATGAAGACCAGCGCAATCAGAAAAACAATATAGATCTCGGCCGAGGATTCCACAAACTCGCGCGCGCTGCCTCCCAGGGCGGTGGTAAAGCCGGCCGGCAGGACCTCACCCGCAATGCGCTGCACGCCGGTCAGCATTTCGCCCAGGGTCGCCCCAGGGGCCAGGCTGCCCGTAATCGTAGCCGAGCGTTGCAGGTCATAGCGGTTGAGTTGGGCTGGAGCGATGCTGGGTGCGGCGTGCACCAGGCCGGACAACGGCACCATCGTCCCGGTCTGGCTGCGGACGTAAATCTCTCCGATCTGGTCGGGCAGGCTCCGATAGCGTGAGGCCAGCGCGGTCACCACATCATACTGCTTGCCGCGCATAATGAATTCGTCGATTTTGGCCTGTGACAGCAGGAGCTGCAAACTCTGGGCCACGCTGGAAACGGGCACCCCGAGGTCGGCGGCCCGGTCGCGGTCAAAGATCATGTCCAGTTGGGGGTTGTCGAGCCGCAGGTCGCTGTCCACGTTAATCAGGCTGGGGAGCTGGCGCACCCGCTCCAGCATGGTGCTGACCGTCTGGGTAAATTCCTCCTGGGTCGCGGCGGCGTTCTTGAGGATAAATTCCAAATCATTAATGCTGCGCTGGTTGAGGGACGGGGGGTTGATCGGAAAGACCAGGGCTCCGGTCAGGGCGAAGAATTCGGGAAAGAGCCGGGCGACAATGGCCTGCTGGGCGACGCTGCGCTTTTCCCAATCGGTCAGGCGGGCAAAGACGATACCGTCGCTGGTATTCGGTGGCCCGCCAATAGACAGTCCGATGGCCTCGAAAAAGGCTTCGACCTCCGGAATTTGTTGCATGCGTTTTTCCACCCGCTCCAGAGTCTGGGCGGTGTAGGCCAGGGTCGAGCCCTGGGGCGCTTTAATCACCGTGATAATCCGCCCCCGGTCTTCGACCGGAACCAGGGTGGAGGGCAGGGCGTGCAGCAGGAGCAGGCCGAAGCCGATGGTCGCCACAAGCAGCAGGCCCATGACCGGACGATGGTGGAGGGCCCAACGGAGGGCGATCTCATAGCCGCGGTTCAGGCGGGCGAAGAAGGGCTCCAGGACATAGTAGAAGCGTCCATGAACCGCCCGCACCGTCAGAAACTGGGAGCACAGCATGGGTACCAGGGTCAGGGCGACAAAGGTTGAGATGAGGACGCTGGCGGCCATGGTCAGGGCAAATTCGCGAAAGAGGCGACCCAGGTTGCCGGTCAGCAGGGAGAGTGGAATGAGGACGGCCACCAGCGCCACGGTCGTGGCGATGACCGGAAAGCCGACTTCCTTTGCCCCTCGGCGGACGCTGACCCGGCGCGTTTCGCCCAGCTCTTGCCGCCGGTAGACGTTCTCCATCACCACAATGGAGTCATCAACCAGGAGACCGATGGCCAGGACCAGGGCGAGCAGGGTGAGGACGTTGACCGAAAAGCCGAGGATGAGCATGACGGCAAAGGTACCGATGAGAGAGACGGGAATGGCAATCGATGAGATCAGCGTCGTCACCGCGGAGCGGAGAAAGACCAGATTCACGACCACCACCAGGCCAAAGACCACACCTAGGGTGAACCAGACCTCGGCGAGAGAGGCGCGCACAAAGATCGTGCTATCGACCGCCACCCGGAGATCGACCCCGTCCGGCAGGGCTGCCCGGATAGCCGGCAGGCTGCGCCGCACCGCATCCGAGACTTCGAGCTGATTTGAGCGTGACTGCCGGACGATACCGGCGCCGACTGTTGGGCGACCGTTGAGGCGGGTCAGCACATTGTAATTCTCAGAGCCCAGCTCGGCCCAAGCTATATCTTTGAGGCGCACCCTGGTCTCGCCTTCCTCGCGGATGATGAGGTTTTCGTACACGCTCGGGTCGTCAATCTGGGCATCGGCCAGAACGGTAAATTTCCGGGTCGTGCCCTCGACCTCGCCGGCCGGCACCTGGAGATTGTTCTCAATAATGGTGCGGTGAATATCGGCTGGGTCCACGCCGTGCAGCGCCATTCTGGCGGGGTCGAGCCAGATGCGCATGGCATATTTGCGCCCACCGAGGAACACCTCGGCCACACCCGGCAGAATCTGAAGCGGCGGCTTGACAACGCGGTCCACAATATCGGTCAGGTCTTCCGTTGAGTAGGTCTCGCTCTGCAAACCGAGCCACATGATCGGGAAGGTATTGGCCCCGGACTTGGCGACAACCGGTCGCTCGGCTTCTTCCGGAATATCGTCAAACGCGCGTTGGAGCGCATTGCTGACATCGGTCACGGCCAGATCGATATCGCGCCCGGCCAGAAACTCGACCGTAATCGAGCTGCGACTGAAGCCGCTGATCGACGTGATATTGCGGATACCCTCGACCCCGTTGAGGGATTGTTCGAGCGGCTCGGTGATGGTGCTCTCAACTGTCGCCGGGCTGGCCCCGACATAGACCGTCGTAATCGAGACTACCGGGTTATCGACATCGGGGTATTCGCGGACCGGTATGGATAAAAAGGCGGCAATCCCGGCCAGGACAATGAGCAGGCTCATCACCGTCGCCAGAACCGGACGGGTAATGCACAGGTCGGAAAGCAGCATGGATTAAAAATCACACGTCGTCAGCAGCGCACTGCTCGCCCCGAGTGCAAGGTTGGTATTCTCAACCGGCTCATACGGGCTTGGCTGGACCCGGTCTCCGGGTCGCAGTTTCTGGTGTCCGGCAACAATGATGGTATCTCCGGGCTTGAGCCCGCTGAGAACCTCAACCTGTTGCAGGGCGAATTGTCCGAGCCGGACGTGCTGGCTCGCGACCAGATTATCAGCTTGCAGCGTATACACGAGCCGTTTGGCTCCCTGCCGAATAATAGCCTCCAGAGGAATGGACACCGCGTCTGAGAGACTGGCAACTTCGAGGCGTAAGGCGGCGGCCATACCGGGCAAAAGCGTTCTCTCTTCGTTCGGGACAACGGCCTGCACCGTGACCGAACGTGTGTCCGGATTGAGAAAGGGGTCTATCACGCTGACGGTTGCCGTGAACCGGCTCGTGCACTGACCGGCCACCCCGCGAAGGCGCTGGCCGGTTGCGAGGTCGGGGACATAGTGCTGCGGCAGACTGAAGACCAGGTGCAGGGGATGAACCTGGGTGAGCCGGACCACGGCATCGCCGGGCTCCAGATAGGTGCCCAGGCTGACCTGGCGCAGCCCCAGGCGGCCGGTGAAGGGCGCACGGAGCGTCATTTTGCGTAAGATCGTTGTCGCCTCGTCCAGCTCGCCCCTGGTCGTTCGGACCGCGGCCTGGGCATTGTCCAGCGCCTGCTGGGAGCGCGCCCTGGGCGGCAGCTTGATGAGCCGCTCTAATGTCGCCTGGGCGTTCTGATATTGGGCCTGGGCCACGTCAACCGCGGCCTGCGCCTCAGCCGCGTCGATACGCGCCAGGACGTGACCCCGCCGAACCTCCTGCCCTTCCGGAATATCGAGGAAGACGATCTTGCCGCTTCGGTCGGCGGTCACCTGGGTAGTCTGCGGACTCTCCAGCCCACCGACCGCCGAGACCGTGCGCGGCAGGTGCTGAGCCTTGAGTGCCAGTGTCTGTACCGGGATGGGTGGCGGTACGGGACTACGCGCCGGCTCGGCGGTTTTTTGACAGGCCCCGAACAGCAGGCCGCCGAGTACCAGGAACAGCGGAACGAGCGGTGAACCAGACCGCGTGAGTCGGGCGGGGTGCGGATGGGTGTGACGGATACGCATGAGTGACTGCCCGGAGTATACCACAAACTGCCCTGAGGCGACCCAGGAGCGACCGGGCGCGTTCGGCGGGCGTCTTTTTCATGCCGCGGAGCCGCGGGTTTTCCCCGGCCCGGCAGCCCCCTTCCGTTCGGTCCGAGCCTGTCCTGAGCCGAGTCGAAGGGCGTAGCGCGAGCGCCGGCGAAGACCCTGGGTCTATCCGCCAGAGGCTATTCGGAAGCGAATGATTCTATCCGCAGGCCCGCGATACGTGCGAAGTGATTGCTATTGTTGGTGAGCATGGTCAGGTCATGCCGGAGCGCCGTTGCCCCGATCAGTAAATCCATATCTCCAGGGAGACTGCCCGCCTGCCGCAGGCGGCTCCGTTCTTGCCCAAACAATCGACAGGTTTCCTCATCGAGCCCGAGCACCGTAACCCATTGGAGGAAGCCCTTCAGGTCTTGCTCCCTTTTCCTCGGGTTGCGTGACCCATACAAGCCGTCATAGAGTTCGGCCAGCGTCACCACGGAAATCGCCAGGCTCTCGTCTTCAAGCGCATCGAGGCGTTTGACGATAGCTTGACGACCCTTGAAATAATAGACGACCCAGTCCGTATCAATGAGATATTTGAGGCTCACCATTCTGGGGCCGGACGGGAGGGGCGCAAGCGTAGCGCGTAAATTTCCTCAATCATGGCGTCTGCATCCATGTCCTTCCACGCTCCGGCAGCACGCCGAAACGCTTCTTTGCGCCCTTGCATGGATTCAGGCTGGCCATTTGATTCGGACGAGCGTTCCAGATAGACATCCACGGCCTCCCGGAGCGCTGTGGAGAATTCTTTACCGCTCTTAGCGGCGAGCGTGTTCAACACTGCCAGGTCAGCCTCACTCAAGCGAATGCCGTCCGGGTCAACTGCCATATTGTCCCCTTTGTTTCGCTACTCTACCGTCAATCCCGGCAGGCAACAATATGCGCTCCTGAGAGTGCGCTATTGAGCTGAGTCAGCGGAGCGGTGTTTGTTCTCTCAGCCCAGATAGCGGTACACCACCTCGGCGACACACACGGGTTTCTGGCCGTTTTCGACCTCAAACGACAGCTCCAGAGTCACCTCCTGTCCGTCCTGAACAGGGGTGACACGCCGGACGCTGACCCGCAGTCGCACCCGTTTGCCAATGCGCAGCGGCGCGGGAAAACGCAGACGATTGATGCCGTAGTTCATGCCGAGGCGTGCCCCGTGGAGATACCAGATTTTTTTCAGCAGTCCCGGAGCCAGGGCCAGAATAAAATAGCCCGGCGCCACCGTCCCGCCAAAGGGCGACTCTTTTTTCGCTCGCTCCACATCTTCGCAAAACCACTGATGGTCATCGGTTGCCGCGGCATAGGCATCGACGGCCGGCTGGGTGACGAGATACCAGTCCGACACGCCGACTTCCTGGCCGACGAGGGTGGAAAGGTCCTGGAGGCGAATCCGTTTGGCTGGCATGGAGAGACCCTCAGACTGAGACCGGCGATACTGATTTCAGCATGGCAAACCTGTACGAGCGTGGTTTAGGGGCGGAGCAGGATGCGGCTGCTGGTTGTTCCTTCTCGAATGCGCTGAAAGACCTCGTTGACCGCGTCCAACGGCGCGTCTTCCGTGTCGAGACGAATACCCAAGCGAACGGCGGCATGATACGCGGCCTCCAGATCGTTCCGCGAGCCCACAAACGAACCCCGCACGGTTATTTCCTTCATAATCAACGAAAAAATCGGAATCGGCAGGTCGGCGACCGGCAGGCCCACAGCCACGAGCGTGCCTTTCCGCCGTAGCGCGTGAAAGCATTGGACAAACGGCTCCACCTTGATGCTATTGCAGAGCGCGGCATGGACTCCGCCGATGTGGGTACGAATATATTTGGGAGGATCATCCGCTCTGCTATTGACGGTCACCTCCGCGCCATGACTGCGAGCGATATCGAGCGCCTCGTCATGGGCACTGACGGCAACCACCCGCAGGCCGAATGCCTTGGCATACTGGACCGTGTATTGTCCGACTGCGCCCAAGCCGAACACGGCACACCACTGGCCGGCCTCAAGCTCGGCCGCCTTGAGCGCACCCCAGGCGGTCACTCCGGTGCAGGTCAGGTGAGCGGCCTGTTCCAGGTCCAATCCGTCGGGGATACGGCCAACGTAGTCGGCGGCGGCTTTGACGTATTGGGCATAGCCGCCATCCACCTGAAACCCGGTCAGCACGACAGCGCTGCACAGCATATGCTGGCCGTTAAAACAGTATTCACAGTGCCCACACGAGCGGTGCACAAGCGGAACCCCGACCCGGTCGCCGACCGCAACGCGGCTGACATCCGCGCCAACCGCTTCGACTGTGCCGGCGCCCCGGTGGCCCGGAATGCGCGGCAACTGCGGCAGGGCTGGAGTGGGGAAATCACCGGCATGAGCGTCAACATCACCGTTACAGACGCCGCTGGCCTCGATTTTGACGAGAATTTCCCCCGGTCCCGGCTCTGGAATAGGGACTTCTTTGACCACCAGCGGCTGCCCAATCGCTTCTATGACGGCAGCTTTCATCCGCTTTCCTCCTTAATCTGACTAAAGGAAGACGACTGCTCTCTTTTAATCCGGAGAGTCTGATTTCTCTCAAAGAGTAGATAGTCTCCTCCCAATCCACTCTTCTGTCTATGGGAGGAGCGGAGAGACGGAATTTTAGCGCCGTCCTTCCGTGAGCTTATTGAGGTCGAACAGGCCCTCGATATCGACAGGAGTCACTGCGGGATAGTCCATCTCAAAAGTAATATAGAGTGTGGCCCGCCTGTTCTGCACGTCGATGGTGGTTACACCCTCGTACCGGGCGACAAAGAGCCCCTGGTCGGGATTCGGCTTTTCCACCGTGTCCTCCGACCAGGAGTTCTGAGGCTGCCATATCTTCCACAGGTTGCCGTCTCGATCAAACGCAAGGGCAATCGCAGTCCGGTAGGTCTGCGCGTCCCAAAACAGCAATTTACTGCTATAGGGATGCCTCGGGTCCTTGGGCACCATCTCGACAACCGCACACCTTCTCAACTCCCGGCGGTCGTAGGGCAGCCAGCCGTTGGGGCCGTAGTAATGCGGATACTGATAGCGCGAGTTCATGACGTGGAGGACTTCCTTCCAGCCGTGGAAGGTCCAGTTGTAGTCCAGCGGGTGGCCCGAGAATCCATAAAAGTCATCCAGGGTTGCGTCAGTGCCGGCAAACGAATCGGCCCGTTCTTCGGCGGAAAAGCGCCGGACCCGGCGGAGCGAGGGGGAGTACGACCAAGCCTGATCGGCCAAACGTGGGTCAGCCGGTCGCTGGATGACGGTGCGTTGTCCACGCTGCTCGTAAGGGGCCAGAAATTCAGAGTAATCTTTGAACTCGAATTGTTCGGCCTCGGGCGCGGGGAAGGTATAATTGTTTGTCGGAAGTATGGCCAGATGGGTGAAGTACACCCGCTGGTAGCGCTGCCACAGGACCCGCTCAATCTGCCCACCCCTTCCCCGAATTATACCCTCCGGCAGGTCTACGATGGGACCGTGGGTTCCGCTCCCCCGGACTAATAGGTAGGCATATCTATTCACGCGCTGGCCGTAGTGCTGCCAGCGAAAATTAAAATTCCAAGCGGCTTTTATCCCAGACTCCGGGTCCTGTGTATCCAGGCTCGCGTTGGGAAACGGTTGGCCAGCTGTAAAGTTTTCAAGGGCGCCGTCTGCGGCCAGTCGGGTCTGGCCGGCGAATTTTTCCGTGGCCTCGCGATAGGCCGGGTGGGGCGGATAATCGCCCGTCTGGGTTATGACAAACTCAACATCCGGAAAATCGTATTCCTCAAAATAACCGGGCGGAAGAAATGGCTGCACCTTCTCCAGGTCATCGAGTTTCAAGGTTTCGCCTGGCTGGAACTCGGGCGTGGCGCTCCGAAAGGTTTCGACCCAGCGGAGGACCGTTTCCTGCGTCGTGTCCGGCGCCTTCTCATTCGCCGCCCATCCCGCGCCTACCCAACAACACAGGACAACCAACCCCCAAAAACTCTTCATTCCAGTCACTCCTTATACCCAAAATGATGACACCCTCTTGTCCGTCCCTTCCCCTAGAAAAACGGCTCGCCCGGCTCAAGCCCGAGAAACATCCGGCCCGCGGACTGGTAGGTCTTGTGGGACACGACTACATGCTGGTTCAAGGTATGGATATCACGGAAATGCCGGTCCAGGGGATGGGCGGCGTAGAGGGCCGAGCCGCCGCCGGCCTTGTACATGAGCGCGACCGCCCGGACACAGGAATCGGTCAGATGGGTCATGCTCAGCCGATAGCCGGCCCGCTGCCGGGGGGACAGCGGGTCGCCCGCGCACAGCGTGTCCCACAGGTCGCCCATGACCTCGAACAGATAGCTGCGGGCCGCGCCTAACAGCGCCTCGGCCTGCCCCACGGCGGCCTGGATATGCGCCTCCTCGCACAGCGGATGGGTGCCGAACATCACCGGTTTCTGGCCGACCAGCGCAGTCAACGTATCAATCGCACTCCGGGCAATACCCAGCGGTACGCCGGGCAGATTGGAGAGAAACAAAGAGGGCAGAGCGTACAGCGGGCTCTGACGCCGGCTGACCCGGTCTGGCCAGGTTAAAGGTCCGCTCGGTTGGGACAAACACCTCTTTTGCCTCCACATCATGGCTACCGGTCCCGCGTAGCCCGGTGGTGGTCCAGGTATCGATGATCTCGCACTCAGGCGTGGGCATGAAACATACCCGCACCTCTGGGGTGCCTTTTTTGCTCAGCCGCGGGGTCGTGTCATCAAAGACTGCACAGGCGTTGGCGATCCAGGTGCTATGCTGGCAGCCGCTGGCAAACTTCCAGCGACCGCTGACCCGGTAGCCGTCTTTCACGGCGACTGCCCGGCCCGACGGGCGTAGCACCGTGGCGGTCACCGCGTTCATGTCCGGATACATCTCGCGGGCGACCGCCTGGTCCAGAAACGCGGTGAAATAGCCGCCATCCGAGCCGATCATAGAACACCAGCCGACCGAGCCGTCGGCCCTGGACAAGGCTTCGACTATCCGCACCTGGGTAAGCGGGTCGGCCTCCGGGCCGCCCCACTCGCGCGGCATGGTCATCCGAAAGGCCCCGGCCTGCTGCATGGCCTGCACAACGGCGGCTGGTAAGCGGCGGCCCTGTTCCATTTCCTCGACCGCAGCCCGGATCTGCGGGCCAAGGGCACGCGCGGCTGCCACAATCCGCTCAGCCTCATCCGTCGTGACGCTCGTGCTGCCAGTCATCGCTTCCCTCCTGAATTCCTACCAGCCTGCAAAGATGGTTTTGTTTCGTATAGCGCATAATATGGTAGAATGCGAAAGCGCCTGGAGGGCGAAAGCTCGCCGGGCCAGGCAGAACAGGAGAGTCGATATGTCTGACAAGCCAGCTTCAGTGCTCCTCGTCGGTAGTGTCCCGCTGGAAAGCGCCGAAGCGGTTTTCCGCACCTGCTCCCAGGCACTCGGGGAGTATGTGTGGTGTCTCCCTGACGGAGAAGTCGGCGACCGGGCTATCTGGGTCGTCTTTCAGGCCTATCGCGTCTTTCACGAACACCCGGACCTGGTCACGCTTCAGCGGCCCCAACGCGGCCCGCAGCCGTGGATCCCGGGCGACCTGACCGACGTGTGGCGGTTTGCCATCAAAGACGGGATCGAAGACGTCCAATTCTCCGACCTGAAGTATGCCAGCGCCGCGATTGATTCCTATCAGACCTTCCGTCGCCTGCGTGACGCGGGAACAATTCCAGCCACGGTCCGTTTTCAAGTCTGCCTGCCAACCCCGCTCGGCGGCTTGTGCTGGTTCTTTCAGCGTCCAGGGGAACTCGACCGTCTCGTCGCCCCCTATCAGGCCGCGATGATTCATGAAGTGGAAAAGCTCCTGGCGCAGATTCCGGCCCAGGACGTGGCGATTCAATGGGATGTGTGTTGGGAAGTCCTGGAAATTGAAGGCGTCTTTCCCTGGGCGCCGGCGGGAGACGCCTGGCAGCGCTACCTCGACGCGGTCCGGGCGCTGTCCGCCGCCATCCCGGAGGAAGCCCTGCTGGGCTACCATTTCTGCTACGCCGACCTCGGCCATCAACATATGAAACAGCCCCAGGATTTAGGTTTGAGCGTACGGATGGCCAACACCGCGGTCGCCGAGGCCGGACGCCGGGTCGACTGGGTCCATATGCCGGTGCCACGTAACCGCAGCGATGATGCCTATTTTACGCCCTTACACGACCTGTCAGTCGGTGACACACGGGTGTTTATCGGTCTGATTCACCATACCGACGGGTTCGCCGGAACCCGCAGCCGCCTCGCCACCGCCCGGAAATATCTCAGTCATTTTGGCGTGGCGACCGAGTGTGGCTTCGGACGGCGGGAACCGGACACCCTGCCCGAGTTATTGCGTATCCATCGAGACACCGCCGCCCTCCTGCAGCCTTAGTGGACAAAGGGAGCTGAGCGCTCAGATCAGGACGCATCCATACGCTCCCCTGTCGTGTTCTCTATAGCTGAAAACATCTGCTCCCTACCACCACAGCCCGCCCTCGAGATACTCCCAGACGAGAGCGGCACCGATACGGTAATGAAAGGGGTCCGCTCCGGCTATGGGGATTTGAGCGCCAATGCGCAGGGCAACATGACCGCGAAAGCGCAGGCCGGTATAGAGTTGAGGGGTCAGGAGGAGTACCTCATTGCTCTCACCTCGCAGGTTATGACGGAACTCGACCTCCAGGCTGGGGACTAAATCGCGCCTAAAGAGTGAGGTCGGATAACTTCCGGCGACCCGATAGCGCATTTGCTGGTCTGCCCGATCCTCGTCGAGCGGAAGAACTGCTTGAATCTGGTTTTGGAACACAAACTGGCGCAGCACAATCCCACTCAAAAAGGAGGGCTCGAACTTGAACGTGCCATCGCCAAGTCCACGGGCGCGGTCGCCTGAAGGAAAAGCCACTTCGAGGGCGGCGGCCGTCAGTGCGCGCTTTTCCGTGTGGGTGGACAGGACGTGTTTGTATTCGAGAGACAGGTCACCTGGGCCGGCGGTCGTCTTCTCGCGCGTTTCTTTGACGATATACGGCAGGCTGAGCTCCCACTCACCCCGAGTACCAAGCCGTTGCTCATGCGAGAGCGTTGTGGTCCACTCTTTCGCTCCTTTTTTCCCTTTGATGAATTCCTGTTTGAGCACGGCTTCATTTTCTGGAAACGCTTTGGACGTAAAGAGGGTTTTGTGGAAATTCAGGTCGCCGGACGGCCAGCCCTCTTCCTGACAAAAATTTCGGACATATTTGAGGACGGTCCGGATTTCCTCTGGGCTCAGAACCTCGCCAAAGGCGGGCATTTGGTCCGAGAGGCCCATGAATGCGCTGCCATTGGTAATGATATCGGTCCAGTCACTGGTTGATGCATTACTATTGGACGAGCAGTCCGTAAAATCCGGCAGCGGAGCGGTCAGACCGGTGCCTTCTGGTGACCCCCGCCCGTCTTTGCCGTGACAGCTTTCACACGCCCCTTCATACAGGATGGGGCCGTCGAGGGGTGCGGACCAAGCCGTGCCTCCGAGGAGAAGGGTCATAATGATCCCAAGGTATAACCTTTGTCCGAGGCGTTTCCCCATTAGTAAGAACCTACCTGCGCTGGTTGATTACCAAAAGTGGAGGGAAGAGGGGACCTCTATATTATATGCCCCTGAATCTTGAGAAAAACATGTAGAGAGGGTTGCGACTCCGAGGACATCGTGCTGAGAAGGGATGAGGCTCGGCTCGGGAAAATCAATTGAAAACCTTCTTTATACCCAAGACTTGGAGAGTCTATGTCAAAGCGTAAAAAGGACGGTAAGAGAAAGTACGTGTGCTGGAAAACGCGTGTCACAACTGGAGTTATGTGCAGCCTCCTCTGGTTCTCAAGCGCTACGGCCGCTCCACCACGATTGGCAATTGATAACCCAACCGACGGGCAACACGTCTCAGGGCTGTTCAACATCCTAGGTTGGGCAGTCGGTATTACCGCACCGATTGACTACGTGGAGGTGTCGTTTGACGGTCAAAGCTCCACCCCCACCGGCTACGGTACGGAACGAACGGATGTCGGTCTTGCGTTTCCTGATATCCCCGACGCCGACTTTTCTGGATATGCGCTCGGGTGGAATTCACGGCTGCTGACCAACGGCGCCCACCGGCTGACGGTCAGAGCGGTGGACATGAACGGGGAAGCCGCGAGCCGCAGTGTCCGCCTCCTGGTGTCCAACGCGCCGGGAGATGAAAACCCCCGCAAGGTTAACCTTGATTTGAGCGGAGCCCGGCTGCGTGTCGTGGGCAAGACGGAGGTATTGGTGGAGGGCGTAGCAATCGGCGGATAATCGCTGACGACCGTCCTCAAATATGACCCGCCTTCCAATAAGCTTGCGGCGATTTCGTTTGTGGCCGACCAGGACGACGATGACGATGATGACGACGATACTGGCAACACGAACACCAACGACGATGACGATGATGACGATGGTGACGATGACGATTAAGGACGTGTCGTCATTGCCGTGCGGAGGACCGAATTGGGGCGTAGCGTGCGGGGCTTGATGAGATTTTCATGTCAGAGGCAGAAACTGCTCCGCCCCAGCACCCCGAGCGTACCCGGTCGATGGCCGCTCTGGTCAGCCGCGTTCTTCCTGCGGTGAAGCGGCGCTCCCTCGTCCACGTTGTGAGCGCTGTCGCGGTCTCTGGAACCCTCCTCGCCTATATCCAGTTTGCCAGCCCGCATATCGTGGGGAACGACGGATACCATCATATCAAGATGGCAGCATTGACGCTCCAGCAGGGTCTTCCGCTTCCGTTCCCCTGGCTGCCTCTCACCATTCTGGATGAACGCGGCTACAGCGACCGCCATATGCTGCTCCATGTGCTGCAAGCCCCCTTCACCGCCTTTGCCGATTTGGGTCTGGCGTCGAAATAGGCGGCCGTGACCCTGGCGGTTTTTGCCTACTGTGTATTCTATTTTTTCCTCGTTGCGTATGAGGTCCGCTATCCGTTTGTCTGGTTGCTCGTCCTCTTTGCGTCATCGTCGCCGTTTCTGTTTCGGATGAGTATGGCTCGGGGGCAGAGCCTGGGGTTGGCGTTTCAATTGCTGGCAATGTATCTGATCCTGCAACGTCGCCCGGTTGCGCTCGGGGTCGTGGCGATGCTGTTTGTGTGGGCGTATAACGCCTTTCCGCTGCTCCTGCTCCTGGTGCTGATTGGCCTGCTGACGCACTACCTCGTTGACGGCACTTTTGAATACTCTCTCCTTATCGGAGCAGGTATCGGGGTCGCCGCCGGCCTTGTTGTCAATCCGTACTTTCCACAGAATATCTTTCTGCTCTGGGACCATATTGTGCCCAAGCTGTCCGTGGTGGATTATGTGGCCTCGGTCGGAGGGGAGTGGCGTCCGTATAATTCCTGGGATTTTCTGCGCCTGTCGCTTGGAGCCCACCTCGCCTATGGCAGCGCCATATTCTTGACCAACCGAGAAGAATGGCGTCAGGACGCCCCCCGACTTTTCCTGTTTTTAGCCGCAACATTATACGCTTTGCTGTTGTTCAAATCGCGCCGCTTTGTCGAGTATTATCCGCCGGCTGCCGTGCTGCTCCTGGCGGTCGGAACGCGGGAATGGGTGAAAACCCTGGATGTCGGCGCTCTCGCCTGGACCGAGAGGAAAATTGGCGGGCTTATTCTGGCCAGCCTCGTACTCGTTGCCGGCCTGCAAGCCACCGTGCAAGCCGCCTGGCAGGACATTCACCGCCTCCCACCGTCTGAGGCGTATCGGGGCGGAGCGAAGTGGTTAGCCCAGAACACGCCCAAAGGAGCGCGCGTGTTTCATACCGACTGGGACGACTTTCCCCGCCTGTTTTTCTTGAACACGCATAATACCTACATCGTGGGGCTTGACCCGGACTTCATGCGACTCAAAGACCCCGAGGGCTATAAACGCTGGAAAGACATCACCAGAGGGAAGGTGCGCCTGCCGGCCAGGGTCATTTTTCAGAGGTTTGGGTGTGCCCACGCCTTTACCGATAATAAACACCGGAAGTTTATCGCCCTTGCCGACCGGGATCCGCTCATGGAAAAAGTGTACTCTGACCGGCATACAACGGTGTACCGAGTGCTCGATGAAAATGCCGAGCCAACACGTCGTAACAACGCGGGAAAACGACCCGATTAAGAAACGAAGTGAGCCCTAGCCCCGTTGCTCTAGCGGCGCGACAGTGTGGATCACTGTACACATGGGAATCATTCCAGCCAGCATCGATATCGTTATTCCATGTCTCAACGAGGAGCGCACCCTGCCTCAGAGCGTCCGCCGGCTGCACGCCTTTCTGTCAGCAGAGATGGCTACTTATGCGTGGAGCATTGTCATTGCCGACAATGGCTCTACCGACGGTACGCTCGCTTCTGCCGCAACTCTGTCCGAAGAGTTAGCCTCCACACGTTATATACACTTAGCGGACCGAGGGCGCGGACGCGCTCTGCGACAGGCGTGGATGGAAAGCAAAGCTGACATTGTTGCCTATATGGACGTTGACCTGTCTACGAGCTTGGTCCATTTACCGGCCCTGGTCGGGGCTATCGCGAACGAGGGGTACGACATCGCCATTGGCTCACGTCTGCTGCCCGAGTCGCGAGTTGCAGGCCGTGCGCTGGTCCGCGAGCTGGTCTCGCGGGCTTATAGTGTGCTGTTCCGTATGATGTTCTGGACGCCGTTTCGAGACGCCCAATGTGGCTTCAAGGCAGTGAGCCGCGGTGTGGCCGACGATTTAGTGCCGCTCGTACGGGACAACGGCTGGTTTTTCGACTCCGAGTTGTTGATCGTGGCTCAGAAATGCGGTTACCGGATACGCGAGCTGCCGGTGAACTGGAGCGACGACCCGGACAGCCGTGTTCGCCTCTTCTCCACCGTCTGGGAGGATGTGAAGGGCTTGCTGCGGCTGAAGTTTGGTGGTGCAGGAAGGATGCAGCGCCAACTGGGCGTAGCTAAGAGAGCCCAGGCGGGGTCAGGAAAATTCGGGACTGACAGGTCGAGACCGGCCAGCGGGTGAGACTCTAGGGAATTGACGCTCCGGAAAGGAAGCAACCTGCTGCTCTGGGTAGCGCTACCAGTGCGTCGTAGAGGCTGTCCAGGTGCTACGCGGTGGACTGGGAGTAGGAGCCTAATCTGCACAATTTTGGAGCTTTTCTCGAGGAACATGAAATGAGCGCCAGGGAAGGAGCCATAGGGTTGCGAGAACCACGCTCGATTTGGCCAAAGCCGTGGGTCAAACCCTTAGAAGTGCCTCTCCATGAGCGCCGCTGAACGAGGAGAGATTCTTGATAGCCGCCACGTTGACCGATATCCACTTATGGAAAAGGTGTACGCCGACCGATATACAACGGTGTACCGGGTGCTTGACGAAGAAAGCGCGTCTCTCCCCAAGGGAGTAGAGCGGGTGTATACCAAGGCAAGAGGAATGGTCCGGTAACGAAGCGTCAGTGAATAAGGGGGAGATATGCAAACACCTGGGATGTTGCTGTTCACGGGATCGGCCAGCGTGACGCTGGGGCGTGCAACCGAGTATGCCAAAATGGCTGAGGAGCGCGGCTTTCGGAATTTCTTGGTTACCGAAGCAGCCTCAGACGCTTTAGCCCTCACCCAACATCTGGCGAGCCAGACTTCCCGGATTCAGGTCGGCACCGCGATCTTTAATATCTTTCTGCATCCCCCCCTCCAAGCGGCGCTGCACGCCTTGACGATTGATACAATTGCTCCCGGCCGCCTCTTTCTGGGGCTCGGAACGAGTCATGCCGCCCTGAACCAGGCGTATGGCCTGCCTATGGACAAACCGCTGACGGCACTACGCTCCTATATTGGAGAGCTGCAAAGTGTCCTGAATGGCGATCATCCCGGGCTGTCTCAACTCGGAGCCGCGGGTCTGCCGGTCCCGAAGGCCGAACGGAAAATCCCGATCTATCTCGCTGGGGTATCGCCCAAGAGTATTCAGATGACCGGCGAACTCGCTGACGGGAGCATCCCGGCCCAATACGGCCCGACGATGTTGAAAGAAATTATCGACGGTGTTGCGGCCGGGGCGGAAAAAGCCGGTCGTTCTCCACGGGACGTAGAGATTGCGCCTATTGTCCACTGCTGCGTGTGTGAAGATCGTGGCCTCGCGCTTCGCTCGGTGCAACAACAGTTAGCCTTTTACGGCCAGATGCCGTTTTACAATCGAATCTTTGCCCGGCATGGCTTTGAGCGGGAAGCGGCCCACATCATGGATGCGGCGCTCAGGGGAGACCAGGCCGGTGCGGCTGATGCCGTGTCCGAACGCATGGTCGCCGAATGTGCGCTTGCGGGCACTCCGCAAGAGTGTCGAGACCAGGCGGAAGCTTTTGAAAAGGCCGGGGCTGCGTACTCCATTCTCTATCCGATGCCCATTGACGGAGACCTGGACCGGAGTGTCCGGGCCGCGTTGGATGCGTTCGCGCAGTAGGCCGGATGAGCGGAGCGTCATCTGACAAGCGTGGGGGTGTCGTGCAAGGCTACGCCGAAGCAGAGGGGTGGACAATAATGTCTTTCTCTCTGCGACGCACCAGTGCGAGATCATAATTTATTTGAAGCCGGAGCCATCCATCAGCCGTCCCCCAACCCATCTTTTCCAACCGTACTGCCATTTCCGGGGAAATCCCCACCTTCTCGTTGACCAGATTGTTAAGGGTCTGCCGAGTCACACCGAGAGCCTTTGACGCTGCGGTGACAGACAGTTTGAGCGGTTCCAAACATGTATCCCGAACATGGCGTCCGGGGTGGGGCGGGTTATGCATGACCATATTTTTCTCCTCGCCTAGTGATAATCAATCAAATCAATGTCCGATGCCTCACCTTCCTTAAAGCGGAAGACAATCCGCCAGTTCCCCGAGACATCCACTGCGTACAACCCTTTCCTCTCACCCTTGAGCTCGTGAAGCCGATAGCCGGGGCGGCGCATGTGCTCAAGGGTCTCGGAAGCATCCAGGTCGGCAAGGATCAACTCGACTTTGCCGACATAATTCGGATTGATCCGACTACGGTCGCCGCGCTCATACAGGCGTTTCAGTCCACGATGCTTAAAGCTTTTAACCACATATTTTTATACAAGTGACAATTGTTACTTTTCAAGAGAGAGGGCAGCTTCGTAAAGAGAGCGACCTTTCGGATGCAAATTCCCCTCATTTTTCGCGGATTGCCCGCACGAACACGTAGGCCGGCACCAGGACGAGCAGGCCCAGCGTCACTACATTTCCGATTTTATCCAGCATCGAAGTGTACACGTGCAAATGCGTCATGTGGTAGGCGAAGTGCGGAAGCTGGGAGACGAGCCAGCCGAGCGCGGAAGCAAGAACCGTTTCGCGGGTTTTGGCAAACACCGCAATCAGGGTCACCACGCTCAGGGCTAAATAGAGGCCGCCCACGTCCCGAACCAGATGTTCATTAAACGGACCATCAACTGAAACCCAACTGCGGCCAAGACCGGGAAAGCTATCGTAGAACGCCTGGGGAAAGAATTGCGCCCACGCACCAACCATGACACCACTCGCGATGAGAAACCAGAGACCGACACGCAGACGTGTATCAACAGTCATGTCTACCTCCTACTTCAGCTCTTGAGCATCTGACGCCAGCCCTCTCTCACACTGGGATAGCGCGGGGTCCAGCCCGTGGTGCGCTTAAAATGCCTGTTCGAGATGCGCTGCGAGCGCGTTAAGGCTTCAATACTCCCAGGCAACTCTCCCTGCATGGGCTCAGGGGGGGCGGGAGACGCCACCCCTTCAAGCCCGGCAATGGCAGTCGCCAACTCCTGACGGGTCAGCGGCTGGTCATCGGCAACATTATAGATGCCTGCGGGCGCATTGAGCGCGGACACAACGGCCGCAGCGGCATCCTCGGCGTGAATATGGCTCATATAGCTGGCGGGGTCGCCGAGAAACGGAGACTGGCCCGCACGGATGGCGGCCTGAAATTCCTGGGTATGCGAGCTGTCGTGGGCGTAAAACAGGGCGAAGCGCAGCACGATGCCGCGCCCGCCGTTTTCGCTGAACCAGGCAGCCTGTTCCTCTGCTACGCGGCTGCTGGCCATCTCTGGCGGACAGTTGTCCGCAGCGGTCTCCTCAATCCACTCCGCCCCTTTATCCGCATACGGAAAGGTAATCGACTCCTGAATAAAAATCCGACAGCCCGCCTCAGTCGCCGCTCGGGTCACACTCCGGGACGCCTCGTTGCGGAGGCGATTATGCGTGTCCCAGGCGGTCGGCTCCAGCGCCCGTTCAAGCGGCGGAACACTGGTCGCCAGGTTGGCGACTGCCTCATGGCCGGCAAGCACAGGCACCAGCGCTGCCGGGTCAAACAGATCGACCCGAACCGGGGTTGCTCCGAAATGGCGAAGAAGTGCCGCTTTCTGGTCTGTGCGCGCAAGGCCGGTCACCTGATGCCCGGCCTGGAGGAGTTGGGGAACAACGCGATGTCCGATGACGCCGGTCGCGCCAGTCACAAAAATTTTCATACTCATGCCCCTTCGTGTCGAAGCAGCCAGTGTTTACGTTCCAGACCTCCGGCATAGCCGGTGAGAGCGCCGTTGGCACCAATAAGACGATGGCAGGGCAGCACAATGGAGACCGGGTTGAGGGCATTCGCTCTGCCGACGGCGCGCCAGGCGTTCGGCCGGCCTATCTGTTCGGCCACGTCACGGTAGGTTCGTGTGGTTCCCGGCGGAATAGTGCGTAGCACCGCCCAGACTTTTTGCTGAAACGCGGTTCCGCCTGGGTCCACCTGAATGCTGTCGATCGCGTTGAGTTTGCCTCCGAGGTAGGCCCTGAGCTGTTGTGTCACGCCGAGGGGTTTGGCGGCTGCACCTAACCGGAACCGGTGATAGCGTCGTTGTAACAACCGGGTCATCCGCGTGTGGCTGTCTGCGTAGTCAAGCGCACATAACCGACCCGCGTCAAATACGAACACAAGGCGACCGATGGGCGACTCTAATGTGTCGGTGAGTAAGGTCGTCATGCTGGCTCCTACTTGCACTCCACACGCCCCGGATCACAGCCAGCCGCCGCGCGGTGGCTTGATATTGTTGAGCCAGCAATTTCCAATTATCGAAGGCGTCGAAGTCGCACGCACAGTTCCCCCCTGGATCGAGACATTTCACATCCTCATGAATGGTGCTACTCAGGAGTAACGCGGTCGCATATCTCTTGTCCAGACTCAGCCAAGGAGGATCATCAATGGCAGAGCAGACCTGCGTAGACTTCACGTGGGGGCATGCCAATCAAGGCGGTCAGCATGACTGGCCCTTTGTGATGGCGCTTCGGAAGGGGTTTTTCTTGGAAGAGGGGATCAATCTCCACATTCGGGTTGTTCCCGGCGGAGACGCGTTGGCGCAGGCGATGGGACGCGGAGACATTCAGGTCGGCAGGATGGGGAGTCCCCCTTTTTTGACAGCCGTTGGCAATGGGGTGCTCCCCGGCAAGATTATTGCCAGCAGCGTGATCGGGAATCTCGATCACTTCTTGTTTGTTGTCCGCCCGGAAATCCGGGAGCTGACCGAATTGCGGGGGAAGACGGTTGGCCTGCTATCCCACGGGAGCTGTGACGGGCATCTCATGAAGCTGGAGTTGAAGCGGGCCGGCCTTGATCCCGAGCGAGACGTTGCCTACCGGGAGCTGTGGCAGGACTATAACAAAATCGATGGCCTCGCTTCCGGGGAGCTGTCCGCCCAACTGATCATAGAGCCGTGGGTCTCTTTGGGTGAACGGCAAGGAGCGCTGCGGGTGGTGGAGCCGGCCAGTCGGGTTGAACCCCATTTTCAATGGGGACTTTTGGTGGCGCGCGAGGATTTTATCGCGGAACAACCAGGGTTGCTGCGGAAGTTGTTACGGGGATATCTCAGGGGCGCCCAATACTGTACCGTCCATCCCGAAGAAACCAAAGCCATGGTCTGCGAGTATAGGCCAGGGTACGAGCCGGCCACTGTTGAGCAAGCGTTGACGCGGACTCTGCCGATTTGGAACACGACGGGCCTGATAGATATGGACGGTTTGGCGGTGGCGGTAGAGACGATGTGCACCTTAGGGGCGATCCCTCGGCAACTGAAACCTGAAGCGCTGGTTGACTTGCGCGGTTTGCCTCAGGGCGCCAGCAACGGGATTTAGGGCGAGCGAGTGGGCAGAGTAGGGCACTATGGAGAACGGGTACAGACTACCCGGGGGCCGTTTGATCCGGGCGGGCAGCCCGCGATCGATAGTCCGCATCCCCTCCTACTGGGGCTCTTTGCCTGGAACCTGACCGGTGGGGCGACCATCTCCAAAGCCGTGCTCGACGACCCGGACCGGTATCAAAACTTCTGGCACTGGGATACGGCCCAGTACCTGATCCAGTTCGCCGAGCGGATGGGACTCGAATTCCAGATCCCGTTTGGCCGCTGGCTCGGGCACGGTGGGGAAACGCGCTTTAATGAAGACTCGCTCGATTTCCTGACGACGGCCGCCGCACTGACTCCGCTGACCCGTCGGATTCTGCTCTTTTCCACGGCCCACGTGACCTACGGATTTCACCCGCTGCACTTCGCCAAGTTCGGAGCTACGATCGACTATCTCTCACAGGGCCGTTGGGGCCTGAATGTCGTGACGGGCTGGATTGAAGACGAGCAGGCGTTGTTCGGGCAAACCTTTCCCGACCACGATCTGCGCTACGAAATGGCGGACGAGTTTGTCACCCTCATGAAGTGGGCCTGGTCGAGCCGGGAGCCTGTCACCTACGAAGGGCAGTTCTACAAGTCCTATGGGGCCTACGTGAGTCCAAAACCCACCCGTAAGCCTCGGCCGTATCTGATCAACGCCGGGTCCTCTCCCGCCGGTATCGAGTTTGCGGCCAAACACTGTGAGTGGTTGTTCTGCTCCGGCGGCATCGAGAAGATGAAACTGGCGGCCGATACCGTGGTCGACCGTGCGGCGGAGTATGGCCGCCACGTCGATCCTATGGCGGTTGCCTATGTCATTCTTGAGGGCACTGACGCCAAGGCGGAAGCCGTCTACAACCGGTTGGTGGAAGAGATTGACGAAGACGCGACGGACACCTTTGTGGAGCGAGCCACGGCGCAACCGCACTCCTTCGCGCCGGACCGCAAACGCGACGCAACGAAGCGTATGCGGGAACAGGTGGGAGAAGACGCCTACCGTGAGGTCGCCCTGGGGCTGACGGGGTATCAGATCTGTGGCAGCCCGCAAACGGTGGCCGAGCAGCTCCGCGCGGTCCACCAGCGGGCCGGCCAACGCGGGGTCCTGCTAGGCTTTTTCGATCCGATCAAAGGCTTGCACCTGTGTCATGATGAGGTGTTGCCCCTCCTGCGCAAAATGGGCCTCCGTAAGTAGGGGCTCCTGGGAAGCGGCGTTTCAGCAGACCGGCTAGGGCAGGTCGGCTCATACGATAAAACTGACTATGAGACTACGGAGGTGAGAAGGGCTCAGGCGGCGGTTATCTTATTGCTGCGTACGGCGTTGGCAGCCGCTTGGCCGCCAAGGCTGGTGTCGTATGGCTTTGAGGAGGAGAAAATCCAGACAGTGTCCGAAAGGCCTACCAGGCGTGCTGCGTTCCAGGACGCTCAATGCTCTTTCTGTTTTGACTCCCGCGAAAAAAACCATAACGAACCAAATACGGCCACCAGAGCGGCGATTGCAGCAAGTAGCATGAGTTCCATAGGGTTTACTCCTCCTGAGAAAGGGAGATTGATGTAACGATTAGGATAGCAGCAACCACAAGTATAGTAACTCCGATGAGAGAGGAGCGGAAGGAAAACTCTCTGAATATTCCTTGAATGAGAGTTCCCAGCAACAGCCCGATTCCGAGTTTTTCTGCAATATCGGCTATCCGCTTCCTCCTGCTTTTATCCATAAGACAACATCGCTTCTCACTCAATCCTGGGCTGTCACCAGGGCTGCGTCGTCAAAATTCACCAGACCCAGACGGCCACCAAAGACGGACGGATGAGGATGATAGGAGCGATAGCCCAGCAGGCGCTGGGCCTGTTCGGGCAGTTGGCGGGCGACTTCCAAAGGAACGGCCAGGGAATGGTGCTCCTCCGGGCGGAGCCAGCCAAGAACAAAGCTGACGTGCATCCCGCGCCGCCAGGTGTCTGGCGTGCGGTTTGCCCCAGCCCCGTGAATGGCTTTCCCCGTGTAGAGCAGGACAGAACCGGCCGGCATGACTGCCTGGGTCAGTTCTTCGGGGCGAGCCTCGCGCTCCGGGTCCTGCCAGCGATGGCTGCCCGGCGCGACGAGCGTGGCGCCGTTCTCTTCGGTGAAGTCGTTCAGGGCAAATAGCGAGCTGACCGTGAGTTCCGGGCCGAACCAGGGCAGGTGGGGCCAGTTGGCCTCATCGCGATGCAACATCTGGGCCGGTTCTCCCCCACCAATGATCATGGTCTGAGAGGTATTCAGCCAATACGAACCGCAATTGGGTAAAAGATAATGATCCGCAAACGCTTTGAGCGTAGGGTGGAGGAGGACCTCGATAAACGCCCGTGACTTCGCGGCCAGACCGCAAAAACGGATCGTTTTCTGGCCATGAAAGACCTGCCAGAGTTCTTCGTCGCTGCGACTGCCGGGCGGGTGGGTGGCGATATAGCCGTCGAGTTCGGTATTGAGCCGCCTGAGCAGATCGGGCGTAAGCAGGTTTTCGATAATCACCCCGCCGTCCCGCTCGATCACGGACAGGTAGTCTTGCGCGCTGACGTCAGGTCCTACGGTCGTGAGTGTGACTGTGCTCATATGCCCCCCTTCACAATTGCTATTATCGGCATACCGCCCTTCCCCCGTTCTTTCCAGCCGCCGTCTTATCTCCGGACCCTGACGACTCTGCCCCCGTTGGCCTGGAGGAGCGCCTGGGGCGAGACCCGGACCAGGGCGGTTTCCGATCCGCCGCCGGTATACACTGCATCTTTCTGCATGACCCGAGGATCAATAAGAAAGGTTGCGGCAAACCCAAACGACGGTGTCCCACCGCACGGATAGCCCGTTTTGGCCAGCATTTCATCCGGCGTCATGGTTCTCACCCGCTCGGTCTGGAGCGCCTTGGCAACCCGCGAGGTGCTGGCTCGATCTTCGCCCTTGACAATGGCCACGATCACTTGGTCCTGGGCGTCCGTCATGCAGATATTCTTGACAAGATTGTCCGGCCTCGTGCCGACCACTGCGGCCGCTTCGGCCACCGAGTGACATGACTGCTCGAAGGATAAATGTTCCGCCTCAATACGACCGGCGGCAATAAACTGCTTGAGCTTGTCTTCATAGGCGTTCATAGCTGTTGATCCATATACCATCTTCCGTGCCATTCTCCCACACGGATGAGAAAAAGAGTTCGGTCTGCCGCTTGCACCTCGTGTAGCCCTCATGCTAGGTGGCGAGAAAACACCGCGTGAGGTCGGCCATGACAAAGCGAGTGCTGTACGTGAACCCCATTTACCTCGATGCCAATCCCGCCATAGACGCGCTCGCCTACGGACTGCAATCGGTCCTGCACGCGGCGGATATTCAGATGCCGGTGCTGTTCGCCGATTTTCGCGAACCGGGCATGCGAAAAAAGTATGAGGCCGCGATCGAGGAAGGGATACGCGCCCAGGTCGAAGGCATTGTGATGTATGCCCTTAATCCGACGCTGTTTGGTGAGGCGGTGGCCAGGGCCCGCTCGGCCGGCATTCCGGTTTTTTCCTTTGTCCGACCGCGCTACGTCGTCAACGCGTCCGTGGTCTTTCCAAATTTCAACCACGGCGTGTTCATGGCCGAATACCTCGCCTCAGTGCTGCCGGCGGACAGCGGGGTGGGGGTAATCGGCGGCCCGGATACGGTGGACGACGCCGAGGAGGTGGCCGGTCTGGTCTATGCCCTGAAACGGAGCCATTGTCGTTTGCTGAACGACCCCGAGGACAAACACTACTGCAATGTTCAGGATGTCTCGGAAGGGGCGCGCGAGCCAACCCTCCGCCTGTTGGAAAACGTCCCTCAGTCCCAACTCCAGGGGCTTATTCCCTATAACGACGAGACCATGCTGGGCTGCCTGAGCGTGCTCGAAGAAACGGGCCGGTTGGGCGACCTCAAAATCATCTCCCGGAATGGTTCCCCCCAGGCGGTCGAGATGGTGCGGGCCGGGAAAACGCTCGGTACCTGGGACCTGGACGCCTCGGGCATAGGCACGACGCTGGGCGATTTGGTTGTTCGTCATCTGGTGGGCGGCGAGGTGCTGGAAGACTATATGAGCATGAGCCCGGTTGGCCGGATGATCACCCTGGACAATATCGAAAGCTGGAAGCCCTGGGCAGAGCGGGTGGACTGCACGCCGCTATCCGTCGGGCTCTAAAGCGGAGGACGAGGTGCGTGTACTCTACGTGAATGTGATGGAATACGGGGCGCATCCGGGTCTTGACGCCCTTGCCCACGGACTTGACCACCGCTTGCAACAGTCGGGAATTGAACTGCGGACACTGACGGTCGATGTGCGCCGACCGGACTGGATAGAAGGACAGGACCAGGCGATTCGGCGCGGTATTCAGGCCGGGGTGGACGGAGTCGTTGTGTATGTCCTTGATCCCCTCCAGCCCGCCGAGGCGGTCAAGGCCGCCCGCCAACAGGGGATTCCAGTCTTCTCGTTTGAGCGCCCGCGTTTTCCGGTCGCCGCGTCGCTGGTCTACCCGAACTTTAATCACGGCGTGTATATGGCCGAGTATCTGGCCTCGCTCTTGCCGGCCGAGGCGAGGCTGGCGATCATCGGCGGTCCGGAAGTCATTGACGACATCGAACTGGTCACTGGCATCGTCCACGGCGTCAGACAGAGTGGCTTCACCCTGGTCAACGACCCGTTTGAGGAACGCTATCGGAACCTGCAAGACGTGGCCGCGGGCGGTCGGGGGGCCGCCCAGCGCCTGCTGGCCGATTTTACCGACTTGGCCGGCCTGATTCCGTTCAACGACGAAACCATGCTGGGAACACTCGATGCGATTGAGGCGGCCGGCCGCTCCGGTGAGATGAAAATGGTCTCGCGCAACGGCAGTCCCAAGGCGGTCGCAGCCGTCCGCGCCGGCAGGTCTCACGGCACCTGGGATATTGAGATTACCAGCATCGGGGCAGCGGTCGGCGACCTGGTCGCGCGGGTCCTGGTTGACGGCGAAGACCTGCACGGCGAGTCTTTTATTGCCGGCCTGGGGCGGCTCATCACGCCCGAAAACGCCCAGACGTATAAACCCTGGACGGAGCGGGTGCCGCACACGCCGTTGCGGGAGGGGTTGGAGTAGGAGCGATGTTCTTGACTCGCAGCTCCCTCACCCTTGACGTGTGACGCACGTTCCCAGGAACCAGCGCTCGCCAGACGGAGGGGGCCGCCGGGCCGGAGAGTACCCACCCCGCCGCTATCGCGGCACAAAGAGAAAGCGTGTCCTTCAACAGAACAGGTAGATGTTGACACGTTTCCTCTTTCCCTCCCAAGAGGGGAGGTGTTCTAGTCCCCTCCTTGGAGGGGTGGCCGAAGGCCGGGGTGGGTTCCTTTTCGCATCACACGTCCCTTGAGGGGTGAGGAACCTGCCGACAGGGAGCCTATCAGGGGACCTAGGCCGCCAGAGGCGGGTTGTCCAATAGGCGCTCAATCGGCTCAACCGAGTTGTCCGGCTGACCTTCAATCTCACGCTCGGTGAACTCCAACAAGGCGCGCTCGTGGCGCGTAATATGCTGGGCGATGGCCAGCCCATCGGACGGGGCCGTTTTCTCGTGCTTTTCAAAGTAACGGATATACTTCTCCAACTCGGGTTTCAGCTTATCCATCGCCTCGGACCAGGGCAGTTTGGCGAACCTCTCGCCCCAGGATTTTCCCTCGGCCCGTTTTTCAGGGTCCTCCTCGACCGATTCACCGAGGGCTTCGAGCGCGGCCCGAATGCGGCCTTTGGTCTCGCGTTCAAGCTGTTCCACAAAACGCCACTTCTGGCTGTGAACGGGGTCCTGCGCCGCTTCTGCGAGGGCGACTCCAAGGGCTTCTCCCATCACTTCACCCTGAAAACATTCGTGCAGATACGCGACAAATTGATCGCTCATGGTCCTTCCTCCTTACTCTGTCAATTCTGCCCGTGTGATAGCCCCAGGCGTACAATCCGACACAATGACAAACTTCTTAAAGGCGGTATGAAAATTCCACTGCGAGCGGGTGCCTTTCACAAAGGAGGCAAAGTCGCCGACCTTGAGAGACACTTCCTCGCCCGTATCGAGCAGGGTGATCGTGACCGAGCCTTCTACCACAAGGAAGGTCTCATCTCCGCCTGGGAATGTGTATTCGGGTGAGAGGCCAGCCTCCGTTTTCCACAGACCGACCGCCAGGCTGCTATTGCCGTCATGACCGGTTTCGCGAATCAATTGGATCTCGCCGAATGTCTCCGGTTTTCCGTCCGGGCCGGGGTACTCGAACGGAACATACTCTCCCCCATCAAGCGTCCCGGTATAAAAAGCCTGGAGTTGGTTGGCGAACGCTTCTTTCAGTTGTGCTACTGCCATACTGCCTCCTCTCTTTGCTCATGAAGAAACGAACTCAATCCTGAGTGGTGTACACTGTGCCCCATTGGGCTGCTGGCCGTCAATTTCTATATCGTACGGACACGCCGAGACCGCGACCAGGCAATCCAGCAGCGCTTTCAGAGCAACATATTCGCCCGCCTGGGTTGCCGCGGGACGGGCGTCGATGGTGCCGTCGGAGCGGACCCGCGTATATTGGAACAGGTTGATGGGGTCGGGCACGTCGAGATAGCCCAGCCCGTGCGGCTCCACCGCCTCGGTGAGATTGTCCCGACAATTGCGATGGTTGAGGGCGCCAGCGGCCGCATACAGAGCGCTGCTGCACGGCGCAAACAGGGCGTCGTGCACGCCGTGGGCCTGGTCCTCGACAATCTCGAACATGGGGCGCTGAAGATTGGAGTAGAACCTGCTGCCAAGCGTGAAATGCAGGGAACCGCTCCCGGTCAAGGTATTGAAATTCACGGTTTCACCGGTAGACAGCTTTTCTGCCAGGTGATGCAGGTGAAAGCAGACGAAATCGCAGATCTGCTGGCCGGCCACATCAACGATACGAATCGTTTCCCCTTGCCGGACCACGCAGGCCGCGCCCTGGGTTGCCGGAACCTGCACGTCTCGTTTGTCAGCCATGATGGCGTTCTCCTTTTTGGCTGATGTGATCTGACAGCCCTGCTACTGCTGTTTGTCTTTCACGTCCCCCTCCTCCCCGTCAACAGGAGAGAAATTTCGGTTCAGCCCTGTTTTCTCGTCTCCCCTCGTCACTTTTCCGGCCATTTCTATCAATTTTGATAGGGCGGGGCCTTTTCTGGATGCCGGCTCGAAGCCTGCCCCGGACACGATCCGGGGGCCGGCATGACGGAGAGCCAAACAGCACGGCTACAGGAGAACGAGTTTCTTATTGAACCTGGGAAACCGGAACGTGTTCCGTACGCGCCGGGCGAACTTTGCCGGTGACGACAGCCTGAACGTGTCTGAGGACTTCAGCACTGTAGTAACGATTGGCGCACCTATCACAGACGCCAATCAGCACATCCTCCAGAATGACAAAACCGGCTCTGTGTTTGAACGCTTCCCGCTCAACACGCTTCTCTCGAACCGTTCCCTCGCAATACTCACACCGATAGCCAAAGTGCTCTTTCATAGTGCTGACTCCGTTACTTCATACACGGTGATAATGAGATAGCGGCCTGTTCCAGTAAATCGGCCAACCGTTCCCACACGGGTCGTCCCATCTGTTCCGATACCATGAAGAGTATATTTTGTTCCTCGGGGCTCGTGTTTTTCCGTCTTGACGAGACCCCCGTTCAGAATCGCGGTTTCCACATCAACAATGTCCAGATTATCCTCCGCCATCTCCTCCACCGCATGGATAGTCATATCGTATGACGCTTCGCGTACTCGCTCTCGAATTCGGCCAAGAATACGTTGTGGCACCTTCTTCGCCTTCTTTTTTCTTACCAAGGAGTCCGCCGGTTTCTCCAGGGGCATTCTAGCGCGGCGGAGGGAGAGGGGCCAGCGGTCGGGGGCCTGGGATTCTCGCTTGCGCAGAAACGACGGACGGCTACACAGCATCGTTATTTGCTCTCGCGTCGCCGGTTATGTAGGATGCCCAACGTATTTCTCAGCCTGAACAGGAGAGGGAGAACCAATGACAGACTATGCACATCCTGAGGTACTGGTTGATCCGCAGTGGGTTGCCGAACATCTGAATGACCCGAAGGTACGAGTCGTTGAGGCGCATATCGATCCTGCGCCCTACGCATCCGGCCATATCCCCGGCGCCGTTTTCTGGAACGGCTTTGCGACCTTGCTCACTCCGGACTGGCGCATCAATTTTGACACCGCCGCAGTCGAACAGTTCTGCGGACAATCGGGCATTCAGAACGACACCACCGTGATCGCCTATAGCGACCACAGTGCGATTGGGCCGTGGGTGTTCTGGTTTCTCAAATCCGTTGGTCACAATGACGTGCGTGTCCTCAACGGTGGGCGCAAGAAGTGGGTTGCCGACGGCCAGGCGCTGACGACCGAGCTGCCGACCGTGACGGCTACGAGCTATACCGCCCGCGAGCCCGACCCGGACCTGCGGGCGCTACAGGAGAGGGTCCGGGCTGCCGTTGGGAAAGAGAACCAAGTCCTGCTGGACGTCCGCACTCCCGAGGAATATCGGGGCGAATTGTTTCTGCTGGAGCCGCCCCAAGGCAGCGAGCGGGGTGGCCATATTCCAGGCGCGACCCATCTCTATTATGAAGAGGCTCTCAATGACGACGAGACGTTCAAGTCCGCAGACGAACTAGCCTCCCTGTACGCGAGCCGCGGCGTCACCGCGGACAAGGAAACGATTACGTACTGCGCGGTTGGCATCCGTTCGGCCCATACCTGGTTTGTGCTGACGCAACTGCTCGGCTATCCGGCCGTCCGCAGTTTCGATGCCTCGTGGAATCTGTGGGGCCGGCTGCCGGATACGCCGGTTGAAAAATAACCGCTGCCTTTGGTGGGGTTCCGCTCAGCTACCAGGAAGCCCGCCGATATCTCTATGACACCGCCGGCTTAATCGTGCTCGAACTTCCCATATTGCGTAAAATTCTGCTCTAAGTACCAGCGAAGATACTCCTGGACGCTTATGGGCTCGTCCTGGGGTGGGTGGTCCTCCTCGTGGCAGGTCGGCAGACATTCAATCACGGTGTCCGGACTGGGGAGGAAAAAGAAGGGGATAGAGTAGCGATCCTGGCCTGACAGATTGCGTACCCGGTGTGGGGTGGACAGGATGCGACCGTTGGACCAGCGCGTGAGCAGATCGCCCGAATTGACCAGAAATGCTTCCGGCCAGGCTGGAGCACGAATCCAGTCCTGCTCTTTCGGCTTAATTTCCAGCCCCGGCACGTCGGTTGTTGCAAGCAGGGTCAGGAATGTACCGTCTGTATGCGGGGAAGAATTATACTGGCCTTCCTCCAAAGGGTCGGCCGGGTAATGGGACAGTCGCTGGAAGGCAATCGTGCGATATTTCGGAAAGAACGGATCGAAGTAGTCCGAGGGGAGAGACAGCGCAGTGGCAAACAGCGGCAGCAGTTGAATGGAGAGATCCTCCATCGCCTCGAAAAACTCGTTCAAGGTTTCCCGATAGCCTGGCAGGCCCTCCGGCCATTGGTTTGGAAACGGGAGTTCGAAAGGAGCTCGATCACGCTGCATAAAAAAGGCTTCGACCCGGTCTGGCTTGGTGTGACCCTCATAGTACTCCGAGGTGCGACCGAGTTGTTGTCTATCACCCATATAACCAACAAAAACATCGTTGAGCTTGATGGTATTCTTCTGTTCCAGGGGAAGAGAAAGAAACCGCTTAGCCTCCCGAAACACGCCATCAATCACTGAGCGGGAAACGCCGTGACCAACGAGGTAGAAAAAGCCGACCTCGGTTAAGGCTAGGTGGAGCACTGACGCAAGCTGTTCGCACGCCCCGGGGACGCCGGAGAGATAGTCTCCGACATCGAGAACCGGAATCTCCGTGCTGCTTGGTGCATCGCTGACCAGACCGGTCTGTAATGTTGTTTGACTTGTGAGTTCGGCTGCTGTTGTCATGGCCTTGCCTCTTGACTGAGATGAGGGAGGATGGGTCATTAAGACTCACCTTCTTGTTGGTGGGTGACGCTCCGCTCACCCTGCGCTATTGGCTCCGTTCTAGCAGACAAGGTTTGTGGTTCAAGGTGTCAGGCTCGTCAAGCATACAAGCAGCCTGCTATCAAAACTGACCGTCAAAACTGCCGCTAAAACTGATAGGTCATCCGCACAACGGTCTCGTCCCGCTTGCGGTACAGCCCGCCGAGACCCCAGCTCTCGTCCACCTGGCCGCCAAAGCCGGGCACGAAGAAATAATTCTGGGCGAGCCGGACGATCAACCGGGGCGTGAGATAGTAATCCACCACCCAGCCGAACTGGGAACTGTAGCGGTTGATCGGGTCAATGACAAAGAAGGCCACCGGCAGGAGCTTGCCCCGCATATAGGTGGTGCTGGCGGCAATCGTGCCGACGGCTTCCCAATTGCGGACTTTATCCGTGGCTGAAATCTGGCCCTGAAAACGGGACGTGCCGGTCGGAATATACTGCCAGAAGACCTGCGAGGTCAGAAAGAACGTGGAGCGGCGGTTGAGGGTGCGAATCCAGGTCGGTCGGTCAAAGCCGATAAACGCCTGCCAGACATCGCTCTTCTTGATCCCAAGAAAGCCGCTCTCTATGGGGTTCTCGCCCTCGTCCAGAATCATAATGGGCTTGCGTTTATCAGCGAAGGGCTTGCCGAACTCATAAATCGTTTCCATGCGCCACACGCCCTCGGTATACTCATCGTCCGCATAGCTGGCAGAGATGCCGACCGTGTGGGTGTAGGGATAGTAGGCTTCCGCCGGCAGAATACCGCGCCCCAGCAGGGCGGCATTGCTGCGCGCCACATCCGCTATGGTTTCACATCCGACCGTGCCGTGCCGGCACTGGTTGAGGCCGCGCAGAGCGGAGGTGTTGACGCCGTCATCGTGGGCGGTGCGTTGATACAGATAGTTCAGCGTCACGGTCACGCCCTGCGGGGTGGTTGCGCCCAGGCGGAAGCCGACCTGGCTGTTCTCATCAATGCTTTTGCTATAGTTGCCCCGTCGGCCCAGGACCGTGCGGTTGAGGAGCTTGAAATTGCCGCCGGTCGGACTGCCGGCAAACGGGTTCGCATACGGCGAACTCCAGGGCCGACCCGGAGAGAAGCCCAACTTGAGCGGCACCCACAGCCCCGGCACCCAATAGGACTCGGTATACACGTCGCTCAAATCCCCAATCCGCCCAAAACGATAGGTGGCGCGTAGCATCCAGTACGGAATACGCAGGTCGTCCCAGGTTTCCTGGCCAACGCCACCCCCGTGCCAGGTGGTATCCAGCGCGTTGGTCCGATCGAGCATACGCAGGTTGTCGGACTCGCCCCACACCACCATTTGTCGGCCAATGCGCAAGGACAGGGGGAGCTTGGCAAACTCGATGTCGGTGAAGACTTCGCGAAACGTGCTCTCAAAGCGCAGGGCGTGGGCCGCTTTGTGGGAGAGCTCGGACAGTTTGCCGTCCCGACCGGCCCGGCCGCGATAGGGAAACACGTCCTGACGCGGACCCGGCTGAAAATCGTACACGCTGTCATACACGCCCCGGTACAGGCCGACGAAGTGGGCGTAGTCTATGCCCGGCAGGGAGAAGCGGCCGAAGGCCCGACCGTTTTTGATCCAGTCATATTCCACCCGCGCCCGCAGGACGTTGCGCTGCTGAATGATCGACCATTTATCCGGCTCCGGGTGACGAAAGATCTGCTGCGTTTGCAGATTGCCGGACAGGGAAAGATCACCATAGGTGAAATCCGCGTGGACGAAGGAGAGGGGAAGGGCGAGGGTCAGCACGCACAGCGCAAGGCAAATACAGCCAGACCGTAAGAGGGCCTTGTAATGAAATATGTTCATAACGAAACGGGATTGAGTGGGAAAGCAGGAGGCCGAGCAGAGCGTGCCCGTCGCCCTCTTCACTGAAGCCGCTAGCGCCCCCTGGCGACGATCTTGTTGAGGTTGAAAAAGTCGGCAGGTATGGGCTCATTGTAGATGATTTTGGTCACTTCAGTGACAGACCCAAACTCGTTCTGATAGTCAATCATGGTCTCACCGGTCCACACCGGCACGCGCACATGTTCGTTGCCGGGGTTGAATTTCGGGTTTCCGTACAGCTCGAACATGGTCTTGATATGCGTCCCGCTGCGGTCATACATGAGCGCATAAACGGGCACAAACATCTGGCGGTCGAGATACAGCACGCGCTTGCCATACGGATGATCGTCGGCCTTGGGCACGCCTTCGAGGACGACCATCTCGCGTAACTCCCAGGGATCGACCGGATACCAGCCGCCGCGCCCGCCAAAGGTCGTTTTGACCGCCTGGACACCGACCGGCGCGAGGAGGGTCTGTATGCCGACCAGCTTCCAGGTATAGCTGCGGATATAACCGGAGAAGCCAAAGTAGTCGTCGTTCAGCATGCCCGAGTCGAGCGCAGCATCTTCGTGTTTCACAATGATCTTGCGAATTTTGCGCCCGGCCGGGGAATAGACCCAGTCGTCATCCTTGGCTTGGTCACGGATATGACGATGCTTCAGACTGATCGTATTTTTCAGATCAAACGGCGCGGTGATGTGGTAGTATTCCTTATACAGCAAGCCCTCTTCCTGCCAGATGTTGGGGTCGGGGCCATCCGTTGGCGGTCGATGCATGCCGAAGGCCACGACATAATAGTTTTCGATCTCCCGATTGACGGCGCCCGACTCTTCGATGAGGCGAAACGTATTCCACACCTGCATGATATTGCCAAAGTCGCGGTGGCGATAATTCCACGCCGCTTTGAGCCCGGCCTGTTCGTCGGCTGGGTCGAGCATGGGGAAGGGCATACCGGCCACATAGCCACCGAGTTCGCCGTCGGCGCCCAGTTGCACGTGTTCGGCGTGGTTCTGGGTGGCCGTGATATAGGCGTCGCTCACCGGCAGGTCGGTCGTTTCCCGGACCTCAAACGCAAACTCACCGGCTTTGATCCTGTCGAGGATTTCGACCGGCAGATACTCCTGGGCTGCCTGCCACGAATCTGGTCCGATCTTCGTTCCGGGAGCCAGCCCCTCCACCGATGGTTTGCCGTTGACATAGGGATGAAACATCGCCTGTATGGCCGTGGCGGACATCTCCGTCCAGGCCGGCGACGACCAGAGCAGGCTACACACGCTCAAAACCCAGAGCAATTTTTGCATACTTCCCCCTGCTGGTCGGCGGTTTCCCCGGCCCGTAAAACCGAGCGGGCCGCCGACCGATAACGCCGTCTTATACCAGTTCGTTCGATCTCCAGCAACGAAGCCAGCGCAGTGGTCCTTCTCCTTGTGTCCCGAATGGTTGCCTGCTAGGTGTCGGCTCAGTGCACTGAGGAGGGACGCATGGTAGCTCCAGTCATTATTTCGAGTGATAGTCATATTGTCGAACCGCCCGATCTCTACACCAGGGGCATGCCCGCAAAGTTGCTGGACCGGGCGCCGGTGATGAAGCGCTATAAAACCGAGGATGGAAGAGACGGGGACGCGTGGTTTATCGGCGACACCCAGATCGCCACTCTGGGAGGCGTGACCCAGGCGGGGCGGCGCTTTGATGACGGTTCGACCATCGATTTTGTCAGTATTTGGGAAGACGTGAGAGAAGGGGCGTATGAGCCGCGGGCGATGATTGCCGAGTTGGAGATGGATGGCATCTGGGGAGCCGTGCTACAGCCGAGTCAGGGGCTGTTCTGGTACCACCTGGAGGACAGCGAGCTCCTGTCCGGCATTTGTTCCGCCTATAACGACTGGATTGCCGATTTTTGCACCGCCTATCCCGAACGGCTGCGTGGCATTGGCATGATCAATGTCGATGATCCTGCCCAGGCGAGTGCCGAGCTCAAGCGCTGTGCCGAGCTCGGGTTGGCCGGAGTATTTATTCCCGTCACTCCGCTGCCCGGACGGCCCTACCGCGATCCTCTGTACGAGCCATTCTGGGCGGTTGCCCAAGAGACGGAGATGCCGCTCTTAATGCACTTGGCGACGCAGCGGGCCAACGTGCCTGGCTGTGAGATCTCGATCAGTTTCTCGACCTTCACGCCAGCCGGACTCCGGCCAACCCAGGATTACTGGGTCCGCTATGCGCTGACCGATATCATTTTCGCTGGGGTGTGCGAGCGCTATCCGCGCCTCAAGATTGGCTCTGTCGAGCACGAGATCTCATGGGCTCCGCACTGGCTACGGCAGATGGATTATACGTATACGGACCGGCCGGTGTATGCGAAATTCAAATCCAAGGAGGGGCTGTTGCCCAGTGACTACTGGCGCCGAAATATGTTTGCCGTGTTTCAGGAAGATGAGGTCGGCGTTCTGCTGCGACACCGGATCGGCATGGACACCATGCTGTGGGGCAATGACTTCCCGCACTCGGAATCGACGTGGCCGAAATCGATGGAATTCCTGGAGAAGATGTTTGCCGGGGTACCTGCGGACGAACGCCGTCAATTGACGCGGGATAATGCCATGAGGCTCTTTGGGTTCTCTCCTCCAGAGGCGTAACGCGAGCGACAGAAAGGGGCGGTAACGATACCGCCCCAACTCACCTTTCTCAGCCGATTATCTCTCGCGCGGTTCGCCATCATATTTTTTTCGTTGACTATCATTGGCTCCTTGAGAGCATTGAACTGTACAAGAGAACAAGGTAGGGTGGCCCAGTTGTGCAGACGAACCAAGATAAGGATTTCCTTCCTCATAACGGGTGGTAGTGAAGGGGTAATGCCATGCGTATGAAAAAGGGACTGCTGGTTGCGCCGGAATTCCCGGCTGACTCCTTCTGGAGCTTTAAGTATGTGATGAAGTACATCCGGCGCAAAGCGCCGTTCCCACCCCTTGGGCTGCTGACCTTCGCGGCCCTGATGCCGCAGGACGAATGGGAATTTGAACTGGTTGATCTGAACGTCGGGCGACTCTCGTCTCAGCAGCTCCGAAAAAAGATCCAGGACAGCGACGCCGTCTTTGCCGGGGCGATGAATGTCCAACGCGACTCTTTGGTTGACCTCCTCAAAGGACCGGCCCTGGGCACGGATACGCCCTGGGTTCTTGGTGGGCCCCTGGCCTCGACCTATCGCAGCTCCATTATGGACCCGCGGAACGAGCAGGATGCGGTGCTGCATCGGGGTCTCGACTACCTGGTCTGGGGCGAGACGAGTCCGTGGATTGCCGAGCTCAATCGTCGCCTGGAGGAAATTCCCACACATAGCGACGAGTCCCCCTTTCTGTTCATCCCCGAACGAGTCCTCAACGAACCCGAGGCATCCCGCAAGTATCTCCAGGATCGTTCAATTTTCGAACCGTTTGACGGCTTGCCCAGCCCACGCTGGGATTTGATTGATGTCGGTCACTACCGGGCCTTGATGTTGCAAACAACAGCCGGCTGCCGCTTTCGGTGCAATTTCTGTGACATCATCCAGTTCAACGGTGGATTCCCCCGGGCAAAGGGCGGCACCGATGTCACGCGCGAGTTACAAGCCATCTATGACACCGGCTTTCGTGGCGGGGTGTTCACGGTTGACGATAATTTTGTGTCCGAACCCAAGGCCATGGAAGAGATCCTGGACGCGATGACGGAATTCCAGCGTCAGCACGACTATCCCTTTGAATTCTTTACTCAGGCGAGCATTGACCTGGGCAAAGAATCGCTGGCCTATCTGGTGCCCCTGATGCAGCAGGCCGGGTTTGCCACCGTCTTCCTGGGCATCGAGAATCCCGATCCCGCGGCCCTGCGGCAGATGAACAAGATTCAGAATATCAAAACCGCGCCAAAAGATACGATTGGACTGCTCCAGAAACATGGCATTGAGGTCCAGGCCGGCTTTATCTTTGGGGGCGATACCGATACCCGACAGACGGCCGACAATATTGTTGACTTTGTCGAAAAGAATGGGGTTTTCTCGGCCATGACCGGCACCCTGACCCCGCTGCCGCATACGCCGCTCTACGTCGAGCTCAAAGAACAGGGCCGCCTGCTCGAAGCCGAGTTGGCGTGCAATAATGTGGACGACACGGTTCAGTTCAAGCCCGTGATGGGCCTCGACAATTTGCAGAGTGGCTTCCTCCATATCCTGGAATCGTTGTTCAGCCAGCAGGCCATGTATGGACGGGCGGAGCGTCTGATCGGTCGTCTGGATGTCCATATTTTTACGAACAGCCATCTTGATGCGGGCCAGGTCTCGGCGGCGCTGCGCTCGTTTGCCAGGCAGGGCTTGGGCGGATTGTGGACCAAGGAACAGCGCGGTTACCTCCATCTGCTCAGGCGCGCCGTCCAGCTTGACCGACAATTCCTGCGGGATATCCGCACGGAAGCCCGGAATCTGGGCTCTTATTGGGACAAGGTCGGGGCGGCGGCCAAGAATTATATTGAGTTGGACGGACAGGATGCGAAGCGGTTTGCCGAGATGCTGTCCTACGCCCAGGATGCGCTGGTGCGCTGCCGGCCCGACATGGGCCTGACGGAAGTCCAGGATTTCGTCCAACGCGTGCGAGAAGAGGTTGCCCAGGGTGTCCTGCCACGTACGGAAGCCCAATCGGTCTATGAGGCCGCCCGCGAGTATTTGCATACGAAACGCGCCCTGTTCCAGTTTCCGGGGTCGCATCTCGTGAAGGCCCTCGAACTGTCGATTGTTGGCATTCACTATGGAACGGTGGTGGATCACGTCCTCACCAAAATGCGGGCGGGACGCGAGGTGACGCTTTCCACCGAGCCCATGAGCGCGCGGTCGGTATAGGCGACTCTCCCGCCTGGCGACTATCGTTGACCTTCCGTGTGCGGACCTGCCCGTTTCCCCCATGACTCGCTCGACCGCAGCCTCCGCCTGCTCTCTGCCGTTTGCGGAAGCCGGGTATACGCGGACCTTTGAGGCCGAGATTGACAATCCGGTCAACTCGGAAATGCGAGTCCGGGGAACGCTTGCCGACCATCGCTGTACACTGACCTCCGAGTGGGTGGTGCGTCTACCGACGTATGAAATCCGCCAGGCCTCCGCGACGCATCTCTCCGGTGCCCCCGATGTGCTCTCGCCGGCGTTGATCACGCGTCTTCCTGCCATTCAGGGCGCAACGATTGGTCAGGGCTTTAGCCGGATCATGGGAGCGACCCTGGGCAACCTGCCAGGTCACAAAGAGCACCGGACGTTAGCAACGGAAATGGCGCGCGTCAGCCTCCAGGCCTTTCCGGCTCCCAAAGACGATCATGAACGGTTTGCGTCGTTTGTGACGGACATGCCGCCCGGACCGAGCCGGCTGGCGCGTATGCTCTGGGAACGGGACCGCGCCGATTTCAGCATGCTGAAGAATTCGTGCTTTACGTATCGTGACCAGTCGGCCCGACTGTTTGAGGAACGGACGATTGAGCCTTTCGATCCTGATATGACCGTCCCTGAACCGGGGGAGGCGCGCTTCTTTTGGCGCACCAAACGCTTACAGATTACTCCACGCCCTGACCGGGCGAGTTTTCACTGTCAGCATGCACTGGATGACCGCTTTCAGCAGATGCAGCTCGATTTTGATATCGACACCGAGGGGACGATTACCAACGCCACCAGTCGGCCCGGACGGCTACCCTTCCACGGGCTATGCGAAGAGCCTCACTCCCGAACGGGAGGGCTCAACGGCCTCAGGCTCGGAAAAAATTTCACGCCTCCGGTCGTCGACCGGATCGGGGGCTCAACCGGCTGTCGCCATTTGTTTGATTTGGCGACGGACTGCCTGCGTCTCTTTACCTGGCGAGAATAGCCGGGTCCCTCCACGCCGTTTTACGGGAGGACGTCTGCCTGCACGACCCAGGTGGCGCTCGACAGGTAGACACTGTCTCCGTCCGCATACGGGAGCAGGGCTGAACGGATGGCCTCGGCAACGCGGCTGCGTGTCTCGGCATCGGACTCACGCAGCAGGGATGCAACCGGCCCGATGGCGAGCAGGAAGGCGACCGCTCCGTCTACGCCGGATGCGCCGCCGACGCTGATATCCGTTTCGTAGGACTGGCAGCGCACATTACGAAATCCGGCTGAGTCGAGAATAGCGCGTACGCGGTCAGGGTCGGCCAAGGAAAAGGGGCCGGGGGTGCCGGGCTCGGGACGAGGCGGAAGCGGTACATGTTGAGCCGCGGCCTGAAGCGGCACCCGAACCCAATCGTTCTTCTGCAACTCCTGCCAGCACAGGAAACACAGTCGCCCCCCGGGGCGGAGCGCGGTCCGCAGATTACCGAAAGCCTGGGCAGCGTCCTCGAAAAACATGACGCCGAAACGAGAAAAGAGCAGATCGACGCTCTGCGGCTCAAAGCGGTGCGTCTGGGCATCGGCAGGCAGGAAGCTCAGGTTCCGAAGCTGTTGTTCCTGTTGACGCTCACGAGCGCGACCCAGCATGGGGCGGGAGACATCAATCCCCGTCACCGAGCCGTGAGGACCGACCCGGTCTGCCAGAGCGAGCGCGGTGTGTCCGCACCCGCAGCCAACATCGAGCACGGCCTCTCCCGGTTGCGCGGCCGCTTGTTCCAAGGCAACAAGTCCCAACGGACCGATCTGGGCATCGAGCCGCTCCTGGAGTTTGACCCATTGCGGACCGCCCCGTTCGTTCCAATACTCAATCTGCTCTGCGTTGGTCTGTCCGTTTGCCATATACTGCTCCAACCGATGTCGTGGTGTCTCCTCCAGGGCTGGCGTTCTCGTGTATCAGTCTGAAGAACTGCTGACCAGTGACGGTGTTTATGCCGCGGCGATCTTTTGGCGCGTCAGTGTCAGTGGTTCGTGAAAATGCGTTTCCACCAGTGTAATACCCAGACTTTCCGCTATCGCTCGATCCTCGGCGTCCCAGCCATCCTCAACCCACACGATCTTTTTTCCTGGCCCGACCAGGCCGGCCAGCCCTTCAGTTTTTGTAGCCTTCCAGGACAGTGACGGCAGATGGATATCGAGCGCTGCGAACTCCAGGTGGATGTGAGCCTGCCACGAAGAGAGAATAAGGACGACGTGGAACTGCTCCTGACACCACGCGACGAATTCCTGGACTCCCTCTTTCCAATCCGTCCCGCATATGGTGCCAGCAGCACCCTGGAGAGATTTCAGCACACCATCGACATCGAGCAAGAGGATATTTGTCGTCATGGGAAAGTTCAGCGACCGGTGAAGACGGGCGATCTTTTCTCTTTGAAAGCGCGAACCGCTTCCTGAAAATCCTGTGTCCCGGACGCCCGGATCAGCCGATCCGCTTCCATATCCAGGCAGGTATGCAGGTCCTGGGTCGTGGCCCGATTCAGATTTTCCTTCATATAGCGCAAGGCCAGCGGTGGGCCGGCGGCAATCCGGTTGGCAAAGGCCAGGGCTTCCGTCTCAAACGTCTCGTCCGCAAAGACCCGGTTAAAAATGCCCAAACGCTCACACTCCGCAGCGTCGATACGCTCGGAGGTATAATAGAGTTCTCGCGCCTTGGCCGTGCCGACCAGTTGGGTCAAAAACCAGCTTCCCCCGTAATCTCCGGGCAGCCCGATTTTCCCGAAACCGGTGGTGACAAACGCCCGCGCCGCGGCAATGCGGATATCGCACGCCAGGGCGATCGAAAGTCCGGCTCCGGCGGCCGGGCCGGGCAGGGCGGCGATCACGGGTTTTTCGAGTTCGTAAATCATGCCGGTCAGCGTTCTCTGTCGCCGCCGTAAGAGCTGGATCTTCTCCTCCGGCGTCTGTTCTTCTTTGGACCACGAGCCAAAGGTTTTGACATCGCCGCCGGCGCAAAAGGCCGTCCCGGCTCCGGTGAGCATAATGCAGCCCACATCGGGGCGGATCGCTAACTCCGGGATGATGGCGCGGAGCGCCGGGGTGAGCGTATCCGACAGCGCGTTTCGGACCTCGGGGCGATTCAGGGTCACCACGCCCACACGCTCTTCGATATGGCACAGGAGTTGGTCGGTCCCGGTGTCTATGGCCTGTCTGTACGATTCTTTGGACATGCGTTCTCCTCGTTCATCGTTTCTTACTGATCCGCTGCGGCCAGAAACAGGCTCGCTTCCTGCAGGGCCTCCGGGGTATGCCGGTCACCCCAGACGGCGAGCAGCTTTTGATAACTGTGACGCGCGGTGCCGATGTCACCGTTTTTTGCGGCGGCGCGCGCCAGGCCGCGCAGCGAGAGGGGGCGGTTCGGGGTTCGCCGCAAGGAGGCTTCGAACCAGGTCATCGCCTGTTGCGGCCGGTCAAGCTCAAGCAGGATTTCGCCATACAACTCGTGCGCGGGTTTGATGGGGGTGGCTGAGCCGTTGGGCAGGCCCATACGGTTGGCAATCGTCACGGCTTCCTCCATGAGGGCGATGGCGTCGTCGCCCCGGTCCTGTGCCAGACGCACCAGGGCGGCAACCTCAAGACGCATGATCGTCAGCGCCTGTTGGGTCCGTTTGAAGCGCGTCGTCGCCCCTTCCTGCTCGCGTGCGCTCAACCTGGCCTCCGCCTGCTGAGCAATGGCCACATTCCCCAGGCGCGCGGCGCTCAGGCCGGTTGCCAGCAACTCGTGAGTCGTGAGGTCGGAAGAAAACGGCAGTTGCTCCCACTGCTCGCTTTCAACAATATAGCGGGCCGTCATTTCGCCGACGCCTTCCTTGACCCTTGAGACCGTGCTTTTCTGTGCGACTGGTCGCAGCAACGCAATGGCCTGCTTTGCCCTGGTCCAATCCGCCAGCTGCAGCGCGCCGTACTGGCCCCAGTCCAAAGCGTGCCAGATATACACGTCATTAAAATATCGTTGTGTTTGAGAAAAACCGTCTCGCTGATACCACCGCGCGAAAGCGGCCTGATATGAGGCTTCATTGGAAGCCACCACTTCGGTCCACATGCCACGCTGAATAAAAATATGCGAGGGCATGTGCAAGGCATGGGAGACATCTGGAGCGATTGTCGCGTAGCGGTGGGCTGCCGTCAGGGCCAGGGGCGCGTGAATAGGGTCGTCGAAGGCGTGAATAATATAATGGGCCGCACCGGGATGGTTGGGGTGTTTGCGAAACACCTCCTGAGCTATGGCCCCCGCTTCCATCCGCACCCCAAACGTTGACTCTGCTCCCCAGGTGTCTCCGAGATGGCGGACCGTCCCCAGCAGGGCAACCGCGTAAAACGCCTGAATTTCTTCGTCCTCGGGATAACGGCTCGCCAACCGACCCATGGCCTCCGCGTAAGCAAAGGCGCGTTTGTCATCGTCTCCCTCTCCATACAGCACCTCTACCGCGGCCAGCAGGCCGGCTTCACGCGGAGTCGGGGCTTTGGCGGCACGCTCGGCCGGTGAAGCGCCGAGCCGGGCCAGGACTTTTCTGGGTGTTTCAAGGTCGCGCGCCGCTTGCAGCGGATGATTGTGACTGAGCGCCTCTCCCCAGTAGGCCAGGGCAAAGTCCGGCTCGACTTGCGTCGCCGCCCGGAACGCCTCGGCGGCGTCCTCAAATCCGAAATTATGCAGGTATTTGACGCCCCGCAGGAAGTGCTCTTGGGCTTCGGCTGAGCCGGAGGTCGGGAAATGCAGTTCTCCGAGCTGTTCGGCTCGGGCCGCTGGTAGCCCGGCAAAGACACTCGCGAGCAGGCAGAGGACGCTGAGCCTGTGTGTGATTTCTTGTCTCATAATGCCCCTTCCTTGTGTCAGGCCGGTATAGTGCCATGCTGGATATCTCTCTCAAAACACCATAGAGTTCCGCTGGTCAACCCGCTATACAGGCCGAAAGAGAAAAGGGGAACATCATGGCAGCAGACATACACAGTTTGGAAGCAGCCTTTCACGCCTGGAATGACGGGCTCAATACCGGCAACTTGGACGCCTTCTGGCAGGCGTTTGACGCACAGGCGGAAATTCTGGACGAAGACTTTCCGTGGCGTATGGACCTGGACGACTTCAAGGACCATATTGCCTTTCATGCCGGTGGGAAAGGGATGTGGGAGTCTTTTGAATGGAAGCCGCGCGAGATGCACTTCAAGGTGTTTGGGGAGACCGGCCATGTCAGCGGCTTTTCGACGTTTCGG
Source organism: uncultured Binatia bacterium (SeqCode) (assembly GCA_965232605.1). Lineage (GTDB taxonomy): Bacteria > Desulfobacterota > Binatia > Bin18 > Bin18 > Bin18. The sequence continues at coordinate 50,465 of CBDDQA010000004.1, forward strand.
GGCAAACCGCGCGATGCCGGGTTCCGCCAGCGCTTTATGGGTTTTACCCTGACCTGGGTGTATCGGGACGGAGCCTGGAAGCTGGTCTGCTGGCACCAGAGTCCCCTAATCGGACGGATACTCGAAGCGTCGCCGAGCTAGGAACAGGCCGGAGAACCCACCCCGCCGCTCCGCGGCACAAAGAGGAAGCGTGTCCTCCAACAGCCAAGCAAATGCTGGACACGTTTCCTCTTTCCCTCCCAAGAGGAGATTTTCTGAAGGGGCAATTCATGAATTGCCCCTACGTCAGGATAAAGCCGCTTCTACCCGTTGCCGCAGGCCGCGCAGACGACTGACGGGTTCGTTTGAGAAGACAAAGCGGACAAAGTTTGCGCTCCGCTCGCTGCCCCAGCCCGTCATGGCCGTTGCCGCGATTTTCCCTTTTTCCAACAGGCGCTGAGAGGCTTCCGCCCCCGTCAGGCCAAAACCCGAGACATCCAGCAGCATGGACCAGCCGCCTTGAGGCTTGACGATGGGGAAGCCCTCAAGTTCGTGTAGAATCGTATCTCGCCGGTGCTGCCATTCCGCACTGGCCGCGGCAATATCAGCGTCGGGCGCTTGCAGCGCTGCGGTTGCCGCGGCTTGAGCGATGCCGACCGGGCAGACCACGTTGGAGATATTCACCAGACCGATATCATCGATAATGGCGGGCGGGGCAACGATCCAACCGACCCGCCAGCCTATCATCCGGTATTCCTTGGAGACCGCACCAACCGTAATGGTCCGCTGGGCCATACCGGGGAACGAGGCCGGGTGCGTGGAGTCCAGGCCGTCGAACAGGATGCGTTCCATGGCGCTGTCATACAGCAGCCACGCGTCGGCCTCCTGGCAGGCTGCACAGATGCTGTCCCAGTCCTGGCGCGTAAAGACGGCGCCGGTCGGCATGGAGGGGCTCATCATCAGCAGGACTTTTGTCTTGGCGGTCACGGACTGTCGCAAGCGGTCACGGTCCAAACGCCAGACGCCGTCTTCAATCTGGTACGGCGCAAAAACCGGGACACCGCCGGCCAGACGCACGCGGTTGACCAGACCAATATAGATCGGGTCGGTAAGGATGACCTCATCTCCGGGCTCAAGCAGAGCCAACAGCACGTTGAGAATGCCGTTCAGGCCGCCGGCGCTGACTATGGTGGAATTCTGCCAATGATACTCCACACCCGAGAGGCGACTGACCAGGGCGGCGGCCGCCTGCCGTAGGGCGTCGGCACCCAGAAACGGCAGATAGCTGTTGGCGTCGTCTTCCCCTACCGCCTGCCGGGTCGCCTCTTCGACTCCGGGCGGCGGCCGCAGGTCGGTGTCGAGATTCTCCAAACGCAGTATCGCTCCGTCCTGGGACTGGTCCGCCAGATTACCCATGCGGTCAACCCCAATCCCGGCCATGCCTGACAGACGACTCACTGGCATCGTGCCCTCCTCTCGCAAACGACTATCTGCATAACGCCTTTTCGGCTAGAATGCAGCCCGACTGCGCCAGGACGAGGGAAAGAAAGGATACGCCATCGATTCCTCCGGGCGGATGACGCCACGGCCCAGGAACAGCCGGCGGCCGCCCTCTGAGGCCTGGAGACTCCTTCTATTGTCGAGTGGAGAGCCGAATGAACTCTCCAGGAGGGAGAATCCGGACTCCACTCACCGTCTGACCGTAATACGACCCGAAGTCTGTTTTGTCTCCGGTGATAAGATAATGACAGTGCGCGGCTATCGCCGCTGCCAGGATGGGCCGATCTTTTGCCTTGAGATAATTCAGTCTGTTGAAATTCGGCGATGAGGAATTTTATCCGGATCAAGACCGAGCTTCCGTACCTCTTGGACTGCCTCTGCATAATCGTCTGCGTCAACCGCGTTTGACAGCAAGAATTCTGCTCTGCGCTCTGGAGTGTAAATTTCAACGGGAGTTACAACGGCAGGACGGATAAGAATGCCCTCGGCGCGTTCCTCGGCAATCACAAAGGAGCCTTCTTCAATCCCAAAACGACGCCGGAGGCGGGCTGGCAGGACGACTGCCCCTCGTTTTCCTACTTTGCTCGTGTTTGGAGTTTCCATGATTTTGCCTGATATTCGGACTTTCAGGCACTCTATGTTTTTCCAAAAGACATCACAATAGAAAGCGAACTTCCTTTTTAGTCATACAATCCCATAAAATGCGGCGGCGTTCGCCCCCAGGATTTTATCGACCGACTGGGTTGGCAGGGCGGACAGCAGCTCGCGCATGGTCTCCACCGGTTTGGTAAAGCCCTCGGCGTGCGGATAGTCCGAGCCGACAAAGAATTTCTCGTCCCCGGCAAACTGGACGATATACGGCAGCAGCTTTTCGCTCGGGTCGGCGTTGATCCAGATATTGCGGGCCAGATACTCCCGGATCGGGCGTTTCATCTGCGAGGTGTGGCGCATGTATTGGTAGCGGTAGTCAAAACGCTCAATCCACTCCCCAACCCAACTGCCCATGGATTCTACGGTTGCCGCGCGCAGTGTGGGGAAGCGCTCGAACACGCCGTCATACACCATAGTGCTCAGCGACATGCGAGGGTCCTGGATCACATTCATGGAGATAAACATGAAGCCGGGGTTGCGGTTTTTATACCAGGCGCTGCCGAGATATTCCTTGTTGCCGGCCGGGTGAATGCTGACGGCGATATTGCAATCCTGGGCGGCTGCCCAGAGCGGATCGTAATCCGGGTGGCCGAAGCTTTTCCCATTGATAGGCGCAGAGCCGACCATGATCGAATGCGCGCCGAGTTTGGCCACCCGTTGGATCTCCTGCACGGCCAGCGTGGGCTCGCGGAGCGAGATATGGGCCGCAGGAAAGAGGCGGTCCCGATGGCCGGCGCTGATCTCAAACGCCCAGGTGTTATAGGCCCGACACAGGGCCGCGGCGAGCTGCGGGTCCTGGACTTCGCCTTCCCATAACAGGCCCAGGGTGGGATAGAGGACCTGATAATCAATGCCCTCGGCGTCCAGAAACCGCATGCGCTTGTCCATGTCCTGCCACTCGCCGCCCTCGTACAGGGACTGGTCAAACTCGTTGAGCGCGCTCCCGTCTTCCTTCTGTCCATAGCCGACGACAATGCTGAGCATCTCGTCGATCTCGCTTCCCAGCCGCATGGACTTGTTATCCACCACCATACGCAGCTTGCCGCTGGCGCTATCCTGCTCCACGTGCATGGCCCGCTCGCGGTAGGCCGGCTCAATATACTGGAGGTATAAATTCAGCGGTTCGATCAAGTGACTGTCGCCATCGACGATTTTCATAGGGGCTCTGTGTTGCAATCAGTAGCTCCGAATAATGCCACACGCGGCCCGCGCGCCGCCGGCGCACCCAGCTTCCTCACCGTCCGGGCAATACGTATCCGGGCTGACATGAACAATGACGGCGCTCCCGTCTTCATCGAACACCGAAAGCGGTCCTTCGGACAGCGTCACGCGCGAGGTGACGGTCATCAGGCTGCCCCGTCCGTTGTCGCCAATAGTCAGATTGATCAAATCACCGGCGTGGAACGGGTGGTTGCCGTCTGGACTTGAGTTGCTGTCCGGTCCGGGGTCGAAGTGACCTTTGGCGGCTGAGCAGGGAGAGCAGGCGCCCGTCTCGTGGATATGGACCGCGTGCTGACCGGGACCAAGACCGCGCCAGGCCCGGGCCATGACATCGACGAGCCTGACGCCCTCAGCCGACGGCCGCTCTCGCAGGAAGACCGAGCCGACCCGCTGCCACTGACGGTCGCAGGAGAAAAGGAGGGCGTAGGCCGTGCGTTCCTCACTGTCCTGGGCTTCCTCGGCGCGCGCCTCCGGGGCTGCGCTTGTCAGGGCGAACAGACAGGCGCCAGCGCCGAACACATGGGCCACTCTGAATTTGCGCAACGCTCGAAAAAACCTCATGGCGCATCCTCCTCTAAACAAGCTGCTGACTGCATACGAAAGTGAGGCTCTCAAGTCAAGCGAAGGACGGCGTCAAAGCTGCTGCTGCAAAAAGCGATTGATGACCGTGGCGACGTAGACCGGCGCTTCCTGCTGCGGGTAGTGGCCGGCGTTGCGGCAGACGGCCATTTCGGCCTTGGGATACCAGGTGAGAAAGGTCTCTTGTGTGGTCGCCTCAGTGAACGGCTCCATGTCGAACTCGCCAATGATGATGAGCATGGGCGTGGGATTGCCCTTCATCTGGTCGAGAAAGCCCTGGCTGGCCAGACTCTTCAAATAGCCGGCCTGGGCTGCTTTGCTGCGGGTCGAGCGGGTCTGCAGGATTTTGAAGTCGAGCCATTCCCGGCACAGCCGGTTGCCGGTCAGGACGTCGAAGGCCTGGGCCAGGGCCTCGTTGTCGGTGATCGAGTCGGTGATAACGGCCAGACCCTCGGGGGAGAAAGCCAAGCCGGTCGCGGCAACGGGGGTATTGAGGATCGCCGACTTGACGCGCTCGCCGCCGTCCAGGACCACTCTCTGGGCCAGCATACCACTCATGGAATGGCCGACGATGTGGAACCGCTGCCAGCCCAGATTGTCGGCCAGAGCCAGGATGTCGGACGCAGCCTCGACCGGCGTATATTCGCCGGGAATGTGGCGCGACGCGCCGTAGCCGCGCACCTCAACGAACGCAAAAGTGAAATTCCTGGTATCAAAAAAATTACGGGCGAACGCCCAGGTGTCCCGGCAGCCGTAGAAGTCGTGCATGACGATAACACCTTCCGGGCCTCTGCCGTATAGTTCGTGACCGATAATCATGGCGCTCCCCCGTATCTTTCATAAAGAATGCGGTGATAGTATCAGCCCGTATGAGTGGAACGCTACTGCGACGGAGGACACGTGTATGTCTGACACAAACGAAGTCACCCCTGAATTTCTGGCGAATTTCACCCAGGCCTGGAACGACAAAGACCTCGACAAGCTGATGGAGCACATGGCCGATGGCTGTGTGTTCATGGCCTCCGTCGGCACCGAAACCGAAGGGACCAAGTGGGAGGGCAGAGAAGAAGTCCGCAAGGGCTTTGCCAGTCTGTGGGAAGGCTATCCGGACGCCCACTTCGAGCCGGTGGGTAGAGACTTTATTGCCGGCAATCGAGGGGTCTGTGAGTGGATATTTACCGGGACCAGGGCAGCAGACGGGATGAAGGTGAGGGCGCGTGGGTGTGATGTGCTGACCTTTAGGGACGGTAAAATCTTGATCAAGAACTCGATGCGCAAACAGTGCCCGTAGCCAAAGCTGAGATCGGTCCTCTCTCACCGGGAGAGAGCCTTCGGAGCGGAGCGAAACTCGACCGCCCACCTAGTGAGCAAACTCGGGAATAATTTTTGTCCCTAAAATATCCAACTGCTCTTTCATCTCGTCCCGAGGCAAGAATCCCTGGTCAGAGAGAATCATGAACCAGTCCGGGTTGAGTTTTTCTCTGACTGCTTCCAGTTGTCGCCGGATATCATCGACCGTCCCGACAAAGGCAATGCCGGCCTCGATAAACGGCTCAATCGTGGTTGGAATCTCTTGGGCAAACTTGGCGTGGAACCGGCTGAACAGGAAAATCGCGCCGTCGTGGGCCCGCCGCAGGGCTTCTTCGCGGGTCCTGGCGACATACAAGAGTCTGGCTAGGCCGACGTTCTGGCCGAGCTGTATATCGTGTCCGGCGGCGTTGGCGGCTTTGGTGTAGGTCGATGCGCCCTGGATGGCCAGGTCCGGGAAGGGCAGGAACATCATCGGGACAATCCCTTCGCGGGCAGCCCAGCGGATGGTTTCTTCGTTTGTCGTTAAGGCCTGGAACAGGGGCGGATGCGGCTTTTGATACGGCTTGGGCACGGGTGATATCTTATGCAGCCAGCCCTTGGCATCCACCTCGCCCGGCGCGCCGTACCGACGGGTTGCCTCGTGGGCCGGCCAGTCATGTCCGCCGGCGGGAAAGGGGACTTGATAGTATTTCCCGTTAAAAGAGAACGGCTCGTCTCTCCAGGAGAGTTTCATGACCTCGAAAAGCTCCTGAAAAACCTCACGGTTGCGGAGTTCGGCGTCAGGGCCCGAGGTCCCCGGCTCAACGCTATATTTCTGTCCCAACACATTCACCCAGCGCGGAAAAAATCCACGCGCGAGACCAACAAAGATGCGACCTTTCGACATATGATCCACCCAGGCAATATCCTCGGCCAGACGAATGGGGTCCCAGGTGGGTAAGACAAAACCGACCGGGCCAACCTGAATGCGTTTGGTGTGGTGGGTCAGGTTGAGCATATGCGGGATCGGCGTGGCTCCCGCCTCAAGGCCCTCCGTATAGAAATGATGTTCCGAATAGCTCAGGGCGTCGAACGCCGCCCCTTCGGCAAACTGCGCCAGGTCAACCATCTCTTCGAGCATTTCCTGGGTTTTATCCGTGCGGTGGGCAATGGGCGCCAGACGTTCTCGTTCCGCCGGGGTAGCGGGAACAACCGGGGTAAGGTGGAGCATGAATTTCATGGAAACCTCCTGTATCGGGCCGCTGTTACACTAAGTACCGGGCGACCGCGTCCTCGTTCCAGGTAATGCCGGTCCCTGGGGTTGACGAGGGAAAGGCATAGCCATCTTCAAGCTGTGTTGGCTCCTGGAGCACGGGCTCGGCCCAGTCCACATACTCCAGCCAGTGTCGCGTCGGGGTGGCGGCCAGCAGATGGACGCTGATTTCCGGATAGAGATGAGAGGAGACGGGAATCCCGCCTGGCTCGGCCAGGGCGGCGGCCCGCAGCCAGCCGGACACGCCGCCGATTTTATTGACATCCGGCATGAGAAAATCCCCTGACCCGGCCGCAATGGCTTTGGCCATGTCATGCGGTCCCCAAAAGTTCTCCCCAAGCTGAATGGGCGTATGGGTGGCCTGGCGAATCTGGGCATGGCCGGCATAGTCGTCTGCGCGCGTCGGCTCCTCGATCCAACATAGCCCTTCGCCGTCAAGAGCGTGGGCGCGTTGTACGGCCTCCGGCACGGTCAAGGACTGATTGTAGTCTGACATAAGCGTGATATCGTCCGGCACGGCATTGCGGATTGCCCGCACAATCTCGACATCCGCGCGGGCGTCTGCATAGCCCAGCCGTACCTTTATGGCATTGAAGCCCGGCTCAACCAACTCGCGGGCTTCACTCCGTACCCGGTTGACGTCCGTAATGCTCAGGCCGGTGCTGTTATAGGCCGGAATGGGTTGTGATTCTCCGCCCAGGAGTTGTACCAGGGGCTGGCCTGCCGCCTTGGCGCAGGCATCCCAGGCCGCCGCGTCGATCCCGGCCGCGGCCATGGCCGTAAAACCCTGTGGCCCGAGCAGCCGGAACGCCTTGTGGAGCTTTTCTTCCAGGGCGAGCGGGATAACCTTGTCGCCAACAATAAGCTCGCCCAGATTTTCGAGCAGTTTTACTAGCGGCAGCATGACAAATGAGGCATAGCAGAAGATATAGCTACACCCGCCAATGCCTTCTTCGGTCTCAAGGTCAACCAGGACCATGGGAAACTTTGTGACTGATCCACCCCCGGTATAGATAGGGCGATTCATGGGTAAGCTGACCGCGCGGGCGCGGAGGGTGCGAATAGTCAGGGCATCGGCAGACATACAGTCCTCCTTTATATTGCAGGACATTCCTGCGGAACGCTGCGGGGTGAGTATAGCGAATGGATTGGGAGAAAGATAATGTTGCTTGCCGCGTGGCAATTTATTATTGATATTCACTCTTGCTGGATTCCGACGGCTCGTAATGGAGGCGGAGAGATTTGTATGCAACACAGCGCCGATCGTATTCTCACCACCCATGTTGGCAGCCTGCCGCGCAGTGAAACACTGCTTCAGATGCTGGTCGATCGAGAAGCCGGCCAGGCAATTGATGAAGCCGCATTTGAAAAACAGGTCGGACACGACCTCGATTATGTGCTGCAAAAACAGCACGAGGTGGGAGTGGATATTGTCTGCGATGGCGAACTGCCCCGGCTCGGCTTCTCGTTCTATGTCAAGGATCGCATGTCGGGCTTTGGGGGCCACTCACCGCGGGGCACGGTGACTGACTTTGCAAAATTCCCCGGCTACGCCAAACTCAAGCAACAGCAGGCGTCACGGGGAGACGAGATTTCCAAGAGCGCGACCCTGTACGAGATGCCGGAATGCCAGTGCGCCGTGAAGTACGACACGGAGCAGCACGCCGCGCAGCAAGAGCTGCGGCTCTTCAAAGCATCTCTGGAACGAACGGAGGTCGGAAGCCAGGCAGCCGAGACGTTTGTGACCGCCGCCACTCCGGGCATTGTCTCTACCACCCTGTTGCGCAATCCGAATAATCCCGACTACGCCACCGACCGGGAGTATGTGATGGCCCTGGCCGAGGAGTTGCGGGGTGAGTATGAACTCATTGTAGAGCACGGCCATATTCTTCAGGTCGATGCACCCGACCTGGCCCTGGAGCGCCAGATTCTGTATGTGGACCAACCGCTCGACGCCTTTCTCAAACGGGTCGAGTTGCACATTGAGGCACTCAACGCTGCCCTGGTCAACATCCCCAAGGACCGCGTGCGCCTGCACGTGTGCTGGGGGAACTGGGACGGTCCCCACATCGACGACATGGATTTGGAGCCGCTCCTGCCGCTGCTCTACCAGGCCAAGGTCGGCGGGCTGAGTATCCCCTTTGCCAACCCGCGTCACCAGCATGAGACCGAGCTGCTCGTATCTTACCCGCTCCCGGACGATATGTTGCTTTTCCCTGGAGTAGTGGATGTGACGACGAATTATCTCGAACACCCCGAGGTCGTGGCCGAACGCATTGCGCGGCTGATCGACGTGGTGGGCGAGCGGGAACGGGTGATCGCCAGTACGGACTGTGGGTTTTCGACTTTTGCCGGCTATACCATGGTCGCTGACGATGTGGTATGGGCGAAGTTACAGGTGCTGAGCCAGGGCGCGGCCTTAGCGTCCGGGCGTTTATGGTAAGACCACGAGTCTGAAGGAGAGGGAGCAATGGCAAATCGCAACATGACCAAAGAGGAAATTGCCCGGCGAGTGGCCCGGTTCGATCAGCTCCAGCCCATGTCCACGGCCAAGGATATGGCGGACGTGTCGCAGGACGCGATGGATGTCATCTTTGCGCGCACCCTGATGCCGGTCCTTCTGGAGAAGACCAAGAATCCGTTTGGTGAGACTGCCGCGATATTTGGAGCGGCGGGAACAACAATGCACGTTTCCGTTTGCCCGCCAGGACAAGGGCCATGCCTCCACTCGCACAACGATACCTATGAGACCTTCATGGTCCTCGACGGTGCGTTTGAGTTTTCGGTTGGCGAGGAAGGCCAGGAAACCGTCACGCTCAATAAATGGGACGTGTTCTCCTGCCCGCCAGGGGTGTATCGCGGCTTCCGCAACAGCGCGCCCAAAGACAGCGTGTTGCTGACTGTTATTAGCGGTGCAGCCGATGCCCGGGATGACGTGGGGGTACCACCGAAGGTCACCGAACAGATTCGTGCCGACTACGGGGAGGACGTACTCCGCAAGTTTCGGACGATCATGACGTTCAACGATCGGGAGCAGGCATAGCCGGGTGTAGACTCTTCACCTGACTCGCATGGAATATGAAAGGGCGACATTCATGGATGCCGAGCAAAAGCAAAAACTCACAGACCTGTGCGTGCAGCAGCACGTGGCCATCCTCACAACCCAAGGGGAAGCCTGGCCGACGGCCCATCTGCAAGCCTTCGGGCAGACCGACGAGCTGGATTTGATCTTCATTATGCTGGCCGACGCGGAGAAGTATCACAATCTGCTCACGCGTCCCCAGGCGACTGTTGTGGTTGATAATAGAGACACGGCTGATGTCTCAACCCTGCAAGTGGCGCGCGCGACGATACAGGGACTGGCCAAAGAGGTCGCTCGGGACAGCGCCGAATGGGACGAGTTAAAAGAACGTTTCCTGACCAAGAATCCGTTTGAAGAACCGTTCTTTGGCTACGACAGCTTACGCATGATGCGCTTGACTCCCAAGCGAGTCTCGTATGCCAACGGCCTGACGGATACCTTCAAGGCCGAACTATAGAGAAAAGACAGGTCGGCATATCTGCTCCAGGTGCCGCGGACTACGGAGCCATGGCGCCGTCCGCGAAGTATTTAGCAGCCAGATTTCTGGCCTGCTCGCGGCTGAGGCCGTGTGACTCCCAGGCGTCACGCGAACGGTCCAGGATGTCTTCCAGGTCGGTGGCCTTTTTGAAATCGCCGAGCTGATCGTGCTCGGTCTCAAGCCCCAGGGCCTCGGCAACGAAAGAGATATAATTGCGGACGGTGAGCCGCGTGTCGCCGATGTCGCACCACTCGCGATGACAGGCGTGTGAGATCGTTGCCAAGGTATCCGCCTGACTCGTGCTCTTGAGCGAGCGGACCAGTTCGGCCCGGATGGCCTGAAAGCGTTGTGGCTGCAGACGCAGGCCGGCCGCTCCGCAGTCGTAGTCCAGCTCCGGTGGGGACTGAAGTTCGTCGAGCAGTTCGAGCCCAGGAATCGAATCCAGGAGGGTAGCCGCGGCCTCCCGGTCCCGCTTGGCCCGCCGCTGTCCCTCTTCATGCCCGGTGCGGCCCACGTGGGTATGCAGCGCGACCTTGCCGGAAACCGCGCGTTGCCACGCGATCTCCCCGCGCCGGACCATCTCGGCCAGGAACTGGGTGGTATGGGTGATCTCGAACTGGGGGTGACGGCTGTCGCGGCCAATGACAACGTCCTTGAAATGGACGTTGCAGGACGGACACCACATGACCACTTGCCTGGGCTGATAGGATTCCAGGCGTTCAACCGTCCGATCAGAAACCTGACTGCCGCGCTTGGGACCGTCAAATTTGTCCCACACGATGCCGCAGCAGAACTGCACCCCGCCGACGGGAATAAAATCGATCTCCAGGTGGGTGAACACGTCAATGACCTGCCTGGCGATATGTGGTGTGCGTAAAATATTGCAGCCCAGATACAGCACGGTATCGTAGGCGCGGTCGGGCGTCTGATGCTTCTCGATCCACGAGACATCCTCCGCCCTGATCTGTAACTGCTTGAGGTCTTGAATCCGGCGGAAAAAAGCCGAGTAGTTAAACTCTGCCATGCGGGTCGCTCCTCAATACGTCACCCCTTCGACATCTTCGAACATTTCGAGCGGGGTCTCGCGGGTTTGCAGTTCACTATCCCGACCATCAACCCAGCCGAGAAAGGTGTCGTGGGCCCGATAGCCGAGCAACTGCTGCAAACGTTCCGGCAGTTCCTTGGCGATATCAACCGGGACGGCGAGATACTGATTCTCCTCCTGCCGCAGCCAACCCACGCTAAAGGAAAAGAACAGGCCGGTGCGCGGGCTGTCGGTGGTATTCGTACCCAGCCCGTGCAGCGTTTTGCCAAGCCACACCACCGCCGACCCCTGGGGCATGGCGGCCTGGCAGACTTCCTCTTCGGCTGCACCCCGGTCTGCCGGCCAACGATGGCTGCCCGGCACGAGCCGGGTTGCGCCGTTCTCGGCGGTAAAATCGCTCCCGGCAAACATGAAAAAGAGAATATATTCCGGGTCGGCCGGATTGAGCTTGATGAACGGCGTATAGGCGTCGAGTTCCCGGTGCAGGGGTTGGTTCTGCCCACCGCCCCAGACCTGTATCGATCCGGTGGCATGGAGTTGGTAGGCGTGGCAGCTTGGACCAAGCACCTGGTCCGCGAGTGATTGAACGAGCGGGTTGAGGGGGAGTTGGCTCAGCTCCGGTCCGTGAGCAAACAACGCGCCTATACTGCGTTTGCGATACCCGAAAAACTTCCCACCGCCCGTTTTGCGCTCGGCGAGTCTGGGCTCGACCTTGCCCATAATCTCTTGCATGGCGGCCCGGTCAATCAACTCCCGGATGATGACCACCCCGTCCCGTTTGAGAATGGCGAGGATATCGTCCGGCGCAGCCGTGCGCTCAACGCTTTGAATCGGCATGGGCTCCCTCCCTCGGTTATTGCCGTAGCCTTCCCGCCATACCACTTCGGGCCGGTTGAGGAAAGGCGTGGGCGTAACGGGTACTGTCCTGACCAAGCCGTAGAGAAATTCAAGTCAGGCTGTCCAAAAGACAATGCCTGGATTATTTGTACGGGCCTTTGAAGACGAAATATATGCCATCGTTACCTAAGATGGGGAAATTGGACGTGACATAAATTGAACTGGAGCTCCATATCCTGGTCCGTTTACGTCCTCTACTTTGAGATGCTCTATATCATGGAGAGCGCCAAGTTTACTCGTCCAGTGCCCATTGCTCAGTTGCTTCGCCGCGTGCGTTGGCACGAGAGTTCCGTCGTGCTCCTTTCGCGCAAACAGGGCGATCTTTTCGTATCCTTGCTCTAAAGAACTGTCGTCGCACGGCTCATATCCGAGGGTGCCAAAGGCAGCGACGAAGGCGGATAGGGTTACTTCTCGGGGAATACCTTCGGGCCAGAATCCTTTTTCGGCCGGCCACCACCAGCGCGTTTCACATCCAGCCGCCCACGCGATGCAATTATACCGGTTTTTACAGGGACTTGTGATCGAATAATTCTGAGGGTGCAGGTTCGGGAATTCATCTGACAGACCGCCAAACATTATTCTCCTCCGCCCATGCAAACCACGCCTCCGCTATTTTCACCGTATCTCCATATGCCTCTTCTGGAACAGGGTCGATCCCGGTGAGAGCCTCAAGAGCGGCAGACCAGTGATCGGGATCATCCTTTTCGTCCTTCATTTGGGCCAAGATCAAGGGGAGCGCTGCTTCTCCCATCCCAATAATTTTCAGATAGGAAGGGCACAGGATCATTTCTGAAAGAGAAGAGGTGGCTCCCCTTTCCTGATGCCATTGGACGACGAGCCGTGCGAAGAGCACGGCCTTCTCCTGTACAAGGGTGTACTGTCCGTTCTCTACAGCCTGCTGGAATGGCTCGTCTGTGCACTCCCACTCATAATCTCTCGTCCGCACCTGCGCTTCAAAATCTGGCCCTACCCCAATCGTCATCCCCTCTATGACCAGAAGCTGTTCCTTGCGGCCAGACAGAACTGGTGGCCTCGTATCTCCGGTGATATAAGTGCGCATCCTACTGTACCTTTTTCTTGAAGGTTTCCGATGCCTCGGCCACGACCACGATGTTCTGGCTCTTGACGGCATATACGGGATTCCCCTCATTGTCCCACTGGCCATCAAGGCGAGTCACTTCAGTCACCGCGAGTTTGGTTCTCAGAGTTGTGCCATCATAGAGTCGCACCTCGCTAAACCGCTCTGTGGATTCGATGATGTCAACAAGAGAACCGTTCAGAGTCTCTCCGTCTTGGGTCTGTATTGTCTTCTTACGTTCTGCCATAACGTTTCCTTCATTCGCTTTCTCGATACGACAACAGTAGCTTTTCACGGCGTCAATGCAATAATTCGTTCCGAATCGACTCGTTCCCCCCATTCCCCCCGTTCCCTGACTTGAATCAACCGCAGTCTGTGCCGGCGCGCAGGAGGCCGTGGAGCAAAGGTTTCCCCACCCAAACGAGGCCGTTGGCGCTGAAAGCAGATGGTGCGGGGTGAAAGTAGGACAGTACTACACGGCATGTTGCTTCTGGGCGAGAAAGACGGCACGGGCGTTGTGCCCGTGCCGTTTACTGCAGAAAGGTCGTCACTGCCCGAACAAACGCTTCCGGCTGTTCGTAGGGCAGCATATGTCCGGCTTTTTCGATTTCAATAATCTCGGCGTTGGCAATCTGCGCTTTGAACCGCTCCGCGTAGACCGGAGGAATGAGAGCGTCGCTCTTCCCCCAGACGAGCAAGGTTGGCGCGCTGAGGCGGTACAGGCGCTTTGAAAGCCGCCGATTGGGAACCGGAAAAAGAATTTTTCCGGCCATACTCAACCGACGGGAATTACCAATATAGAACTCTTTGAGCGCCTCGGGGTTCTTGAGGTCAAGACCACCGGTCAGCATGGCCTCACCCTGAGACCGATCGTGGAACAGATATTGCGCGAACTCATGCGGCAGAAAAGAAAAAATATCCGGGATCGGATGCTCCGCCAGCCACAGACCGGCTGAGGCGACCAGGACGAGCTTGGAAACGTCGTGCGGCGCCAGGGCCGCCATTTCCGCGGCAATCATGCCGCCCATCGAATGCCCGACAATATGCGGCCTGGTCAAGCCCAACTCGTGCACCACATCCCAGCCGTGCAGGGTGAAGTCCAGCATATCTTCCAGCAAGGCTTCGCCGGTGGACTCGCCAAAGCCCGGAAATTCCGGGGCGAACACCTGGTAGTGTCGGGCCAGTTGGTCAAGGAAGGGATTCTCCGGGAACAAGCCGCCGGCGCCGTGCATAAAGACCAGCGGTTCGCCGCTGCCCGCGTCGAGGACGTGGACCCTGGTTCCACGTCCCGTCTCGATCATGCGGCTGTTCATAGCGGCATCCTTGCGTCCTGACGCGCCTGCTCAAGACCGGTCTCGGGGTGCAGCCGTTCGTCGAGCGGCTTGCACCACCAGCGATTGTCATCCTTCCACTCCGGCCACATATCGCGCAGGTGGGGCATGACCTGTTCGGCAAACAGCTTGGTCGAGTAGCGGGTTTTCCAGTCGGGCATATTGCCGATATGGATCAGGCAGAAGATATGCCCCACCCGCAGCGACTTGATGAGCGCCTCCATGCGTTCGCGGACGGTGGCCGGGCTGCCGGCAATGATATAGCCCTCGTCAACCAGTTCTTTCCAGGTCAGGTTCGGAAACAGACTCTGCATCTCTTCGCTCAGGGCGTTGAGCACATCCGCTTTCAGGGTCTTGATCGTGCGGTAGCCCGGTGCGTCGGCAAAACCGCCGTGGACGTGTAGGCAGCGATTGTAGAAATAGCTGACGTGCTCGGCGTACATCTCTTCGGCCTGCTGGTCGGTATCGGCCACGCAGATGGTCTGGGCAAATGCCGCCCGGTAGGGAGACTCGTCTTTGCCGCGGGCGGCCACGCGGTCCCAGTAGCCGTCCAGCAGTTTCTTGCCGCGCAGATAGCCGGTGAAGGACAGGTAGGAGTAGTTGTAGTCGTTATCCAGGCAGAAGTCCCAGGTTTCGACCGAGCCGCCACCGGGGATATAGATGGGCGGGTTCGGCTTTTGAATGGGCTTGGGCCACAGGTTGACATAGCGGAGTTGATTGTATTTGCCGTCAAAGGCGAACGGCTCGTCCTCGTGCCAGGCGCGCATGACCAGGTCGTGCGCCTCGGCATATTTATCCCTGGTCAGGCCCGGAATCTGGCCGTAGCAATAATTGGTGTCCATCGAGGTCCCGACCGGAAAGCCGGCCAGCAGGCGACCGCCGGAAATGACATCCAGCATGGCAAATTCCTCGGCCACCCGCAGCGGCGGGTTGTACAGGGCCAGTGAGTTGCCAATCACCGCCAGGGCGGCCTGGGACGTGCGCCGGGCCAGACCGGCGGCAATGATATTTGGCGAGGGCATCAGGCCGTAGCCGTTCTGGTGGTGCTCGTTGACGCCGATGCCGTCATAGCCGAGCGAGTCGGCGTATTCGAGTTGGTCCATATACTCGTGGTAGACAAAGTGGCCCTTGTTGGGGTCATACAGCGTGTTGGGAATATCCACCCACACGGAATGGTGTTCTTCGCGAAAATTATCCGGCAGACTCGGCCACGGCATAAGATTGAACCACGTGAATTTCATTGCTTCCTCCGTTTTGTGGATGGTGTGTTTCCGACGATTGCCTTGCCCGAATCTAGCCGACCCTGGCGGAGAATTCCAGACCGAAGGTCTTCCTTAGGCCGCCTGTACCTTCCGCGGGGCGGTCAGCGTCTCCACCGCATTGTGTATCAAACGCAGACCCAGGTCTTCCTGAAGCGTCAGGATGGACTCCGGATGAAACTGTACTGCGGCGATGGGGAGGTCGGCATGTTCCACTGCCATGACAACCCCATCGTCGCTCTCGGCGGTGACACTCAGGCAGGTCGGCAGGCTGTCCCGCACGGCAAACAGCGAGTGATAACGCGCCGCCCGAAATGTTGCGGGGAGATTGTCGTACAGCCCGTGTCCAGTGCGGACGTGAATATGTGACGGTTTGCCGTGCATGGGGTAGGAGAGGGTTGCGAGTTTGCCCCCGAAGTACTCGACAATGCCCTGAAGGCCGAGACATACGCCAAAGACGGGCAGATGTCGTTTCAGTATGACGCCGAGCGTCTCCGAGAGCTTGAAATCTTCAGGTTCCCCCGGGCCGGGTGAGAGGACTACCAGGTCGGGACGGTAGGTATCAAATGCGCGCTCGGGAAAACCGGTCCGCAGGGTGAGGACCTCGGCTCCGGTTTGGCGCAGATAATTGGCCAGGGTATGGACAAAGGAGTCCTGATGGTCGATCAACAGGACTTTTTTATTCCGGCCAACAGGCGCCAAGGGCCTGTTCCTTTCCGGGGTAAAACCACGCGGGCGGCGGATAGCGTCGAGAAAGGCAGCGGCTTTGATGTGGGTTTCTTCCTCCTCGGCCTGCGGGTCGGAGTCGTATAGCAGGGTGGCGCCGGCCCGGACCTGGGCCACTCCGTCTTTCAGGCGAATGGTCCGTAGCGTCAGGCCGGTATTCAGGCTGCCGTTAAACCCGATCAGACCCACCGCGCCACCGTACCAGGCGCGGGGCGATTTTTCGTGATCTTCAATAAACTGCATGGCCCAGGCCTTGGGGGCGCCGGTGACGGTCACGGCCCACGTATGAGCCAAGAAGGCATCGAGCGCGTCAAACTCGTCTCTGAGATAGCCCTCCACATGATCGACGGTATGAATCAGGCGGGAGTACATTTCGATTTGACGCCGCCCAATCACACGCACGCTGCCCGGCTCACAAATGCGAGACTTGTCATTGCGGTCCACGTCGGTACACATGGTCAGCTCGGACTCGTCTTTCTTTGAGGTCAGCAGTTCAAGAATCCGGTCGGCATCGGTGATCGCGTCCTGCCCGCGGGCAATGGTGCCCGATATGGGACAAGTCTCGACCCGCCTACCTTCAACCCGGACATACATCTCGGGCGAGGCCCCCACCAGGTATTCGTCCTGTCCGAGGTTGATGAGAAAGCCGTACGGCGACGGGTTGCGTTCCCGGAGGCGGCGGAACAGTTCTGCCGGAGAAGCCGGACAGCCTTCAAAAAACGTTTGTCCGGGCACCACCTCAAACAGGTCTCCTTTTTTGAAGGCGTCTTTAGCCACGCTGACCCCCGTGGCATACTCCCCCGGCTCGTGGTCGCAGCCCTGCTTCACCTGGGGGTTTCCCTGATACGTCCGGCTTTCGCCGGTGCGGGGTATGCCGTGCGTCGAGTGTCCATCTACTTCAAATTCATAGCTGCGCCGCATCGCCCGCTCGCGTCGATGGTCAACCACAATCAATTCGTCAGGGAGATAGAGTACCAGGTCGCGCTGATCGGCCGGACGTTCCAAACGCAGTCGTATCGGCTCAAACTGAAAGGCGAGGTCGTAGCCAAACGCGCCATACAGACCCAGATGAGGCTCCGCGGTGCTGTAAAAGAGCTGCACCAGCACGCGCAGTACCGAAAAAAGCGACGCTTGCTGACTGCGCTGCTCCTCCGGGAAGCGCTCGTGCGTTGGGGTGATAGAGCCGGTCAGGTCCGACCCCCGGACCTCTAACGAGGCGACGGCGGAAAGCTGCTCAAGCACCGTGGTGATGGCCGGTAAGAGCAGGGTGCCGCGCTCGTTCAGGGCTGACACCCAAAAATGCAAACCACGCCCTCCGATCGCCAGAGGTGGGTTGACAAAGCCCATATCCCAGCGGGTGTAGCGGCCGGGATATTCATAGCTTGAGGCAAACAGGGCTCCGCGCTGGCTGTCGAGCGCGTCCAGAACGGGCTCGATGGTGTCTGCCGCCGGCAGGTCGTCAATCACCCGATGAACGGTGATCCCCCCACGGGTATGGTAATGGTCTGTGTGTTGGAGCAGGGATGTCATCTTGGCCTCGCTATCCTCCGTTATTGGAGCCGGGCCTATACAAAAAAGGCCGCAACCTTGGGAGAGGCGGCGGCCTGAAAAAGAGAGAGCCGCCTCTCAGCGAAAAGGCGGCTCCGATTTCAGTCGTTCTCCTACGTCCGGGCCACCTCCTCAGGCAGCCACCACCAATTCCGGTTATGCTGGAACAGATAATGGTTCGGACGATTCATTATAGATAAACCATTATACCTGGCACGAACAAAAAGACAATTGCGCCTGAGAGCGCTGGGTTACGAGGTGTTTGCGCCCACGGTGTGGAAGGGTGAGGACGTGAGTGAGGGAAAAAAGATAATTGGTCGTCAGGTCTCCCTCCGACCGCTGACAGGCGAGGATGCGGCCGCCTTTGTGCCGTGGGTCAACGATGCTGAGGTGACCCGCACCCTGGCCGCCGGAGCGGCTGTTATGGACAGACAGGCGGAGCGGGCCTGGATTGAAAGGATGAATGCCAGTGGGAGCGCTGTGCTCTTCGGCATTGCTGTACAGGAGACCGACCGGCTTATCGGTTCGGTCGGGCTGAATCAGATCGACTTTCGACATCGGAGCGCCAGTCTGGGCATGATGATTGGCGAAAAGAGTGAGTGGGGCAAAGGGTACGGCACAGAGGCGACAAGACTGCTGGTGCGCTATGCTTTCGGAGCACTCCATCTGAATCGTGTCCAACTCCACGTGTACGCATATAATCTGCGTGGAATCCGCGTGTACGAAAAAGTCGGCTTCCGACGGGAGGGCGTGCTACGACAGGAGCATAAGTACGACGGCCGTTTTTGGGATACGGTCGTCATGGCGATCTTGCGTGAGGAATGGGAGAAAAGGCCGGCTTTGCCTGCGTCCGAGCCAGGCAAAACCTGAAAATCCTCTCCGAGGAGGGGATATGTAATGAGTAATGCGTAACCCCTTCCGTGTCGGCACAGGCATCTATCTCCGCCCCCTGGAGCCTGGGGATGTTCCTCGCCTGACCGACTGGACAACCCGGCCGGCAGTACGGACTGCTCTGGACCTCTTGTACCGTCCGCTGGACCAGTCCGCCGCAGCGCTGTTTCTGGAACGCACCAAAAACGACGCGCACGATATCGCCCTGGGGATTGTCGCGCAGGAAACCGAGACCCTGCTCGGTTTCATCGGTCTCAATGGCATTGACCAGGAAAACAGCCACGTTCAATTCGGGTTTTTCCTTGGCGAGCAGCCGGCGGACGGCGAGCGCTGCCTGTCTGAGGCGGTCGAGCTGATGCAACGCTATGTGTTTGAAACCCTCGGCATGAACCGTCTGTGGCTGTACGTCGATGCCGCGGAAGCCCGGACCATCAACCTGCTGGAACGCCAGGGCTTCGTCCGTGAAGCAGCCCTGCGACAGGACCGCTGTCTTAATGGACGGTATGCCGACACCGTTGTGATGGGGCAGGTAAGAAGAGATGTGAGAGCATAACGGATAGGAGTAAGCCTGCCGCCCCTAGCATATTTCGTCCCTTTACCCCTTCGGCAACCCCAGCACCCGCTCACCCATGATATTCTTCTGAATCTCGCTTGTTCCGCCGGCAATCGTGTACTGCCGGGCGCTGAGAACACGGTTAAACCAGCGTGGGGCGTCGGGGACGATGTCGGTCGCCTGCTCGGTAATAGCCGCACCGGCGAGGAGTTCGCTGGCAAACGCGGCAATATCAATACCCAACTCCGAGCCGCACAGCTTCAGCATGGAGCCTTCCGGACCTGGGGGCAAACCCTTGAGCAACTTGGTCAGGCCGCGTAAGCGGGTGTATTTCAGGGCCTGGCTCTCAATGTGAAATTGGGTCAGCTTGTGCCGCACCCAGGACTGCTCCCAGGCCGGGCTGCCGTTGATGGGAACCTGTTGGGACAGTTCCACCAATCGGCCAATCTGGTCGTCATAATTTGCGACTCCGGCATAGGCGCGCTCGAACATCAAGGTCGTCATGGCGACCTTCCAGCCCTGGTTGAGCGGGCCGACCAGGTTGGCCTTGGGCACGCGCACGTCTTCGAAAAAGACTTCGTTGAAATGCGCATGACCGTTCATCAGCACCAAGGGCCGAACCGTCACCCCAGGAGTCTGCATATTGACCAGCATATAGCTGATGCCGCGATGCTTGGGCGCGTCCGGGTCGGTCCGAACCAGCATGAAAATCCAGTCTGCGTACTGCGCGCCCGAAGTCCAGACCTTCTGGCCGTTAATGATGAAATCGTCGCCCTCGGCCACGGCCCTGGTTTGCAGGCCGGCCAGGTCCGAGCCGGCACCGGGCTCGGAATACCCCTGACACCACACATCATCGCCGTTCAGTATCCGCTTGAGGAAGCGTTCCTTTTGTTCATCCGTGCCCCAGTGCATGAGCGTCGGACCGCACAGGGCAATGCCGGAGTAGCCGGGTAGGACCGGCGCGTGGGCGTTGGTGTATTCCTCGTCAAAAATGACCTGTTCCAGCAGACCGGCGCCGCGTCCGCCGTATTCTGTGGGCCAGGCAATACCGACCCAGCCGCCGGCGTACATGCTGCGCTGCCAGACACGGCGTTTTTCAAACGTTGCCCGGTCCGGGGCGACCCGCTCGTCTTTGGGGTCGTCGACACACAGGGCGGGGTCCAGATTCGCGGCCAACCAGTCGCGGACTTCGGCCCGAAAGGCGTCCTGTTCAGGCGTGTATTGAAAATCCATACGCTTCCTCTCTTCGTTTTGTACTCAGGCCGTTTACGCCAGCGTCTTGAGCGTGGGCAAGACGTCTTCGCCCAGCCGCTGGATACATTCGGTGACCTGCTCCGGCTTGGGCCCCATGGGTACCCGGCAGCGCAGCACGAAATGCTCGACCCCGAGTTCTCTCTGCCACAGGTCGAGGTGTTCGAGCCAGTCGTCTTTGGTACCTATCACCAGATAGGGGCGGACCTTATCCAGGGTGAAATCCGCTTCTGAGCGAAAATCCTTGGTCGGCGTGAGCATGCCCATCCGCAGATAAAACTTGCACTCTTCAAGCCAGAGGCGGCCAAACGTCTCTTCGGCTTCTTCCATGCTGGAGGCCAGCCAGCCGTCCCGTAACAGCGCCACCTGCGGCGTTTTCCCGGCCTTTATTGCCGCCTCCTGGTAGATTTCCAGTTGGCCTTTAAGGGTGTCAAAGGTGTCAAAAAACGGTGCCATCGACCAGACGTCGCCCAAGCGCCCGGCCCGCGCGATGGACTTCGGGCCAAAGGCGCCTATCCAAATGGGAGGACGGGGTTTCTGGTAGGGTTTGGGCGTGATGTGGATCGCGTCGTAATCGTAATACCGGCCGTGGTGGGCAATCGGCCCCGGTGTGGTCCAGACCTTGTGCATGATGTCGAGACATTCTTCAAAGCGGCCCTCGCGTTGCCGCAGCGATACGCCAAAATGGTTGAAGTAATCAATATGATAGCCCACGCCCAGGCCCATGATGAGGCGACCGCGTGACAGCACATCAATCATGGCGGCCTGCTCGGCCAGATGGACCGGGTGATACAGGGGCGGCATGATGACGTAGGAGCCAATCTTGACGATCTCGGTACGGGCGGCCAGCGCGGCCATAAGGGTCAGGGTCGAGGGAAACATGCATTCCGTGCGGGCGTGTCGTTCGGGCACGAACAGGGCGTCAAAGCCAGCCTGTTCCGCCTGTTCGGCCTCGTTGAGCAATTGCTGGGCAAAATCGGCCGAGCGCTCCGGGTCGGGTTCCGGTTGTTGATACGGGCCACCGTGGGTATCGGGCACATAGCCGACCGAAATCATGCTGCCTCCTTATGCCATTCCGCCGCGTTCGATGGAACGCTCAACTCTTATACGTGCTTGGTCCGGCAGACTCAATGCGAAGGGATTGGCTTGACCGGTGACAGTGGTGTCCAATAGGTAAGGGAAAGGCAGTGCGTATACACGTAGCATCTACCGAGGAAAGGGCGAGGTATGATCAAACTCATGTCATTTTTTAAGCGCAAACCGGGCATGCCGGTCGAAGCCTTCCAGGAGTACTGGCGGACGAAACATGCCGACGTGGTCGTCAAGCTGCCGGGCATTCAGCGCTATGTGCAGTCGCATACGCTGCTGTCCGGCTACCGCAAAGGGGAGCCGGTTTACGACGGCGTAGCCGAGGTATGGGTCGAGGACACCCAGGTGCTGCGGGCCCAGGCCGATACGCCGGAATACGCCGCGGTTCGGGCTGACGAGCCGAATTTCATTGACCTTTCAACCATGGGCAGCATTATCACCCAGGAGCATACGATTAAGGCTGAGAGTGTCCCGCCCGATGCGGTCAAGAATATGGAGTTTGTCACCCATCGGGCCGACCTCTCGATTGAGGTGTTTCAGCAGCACTGGCGGGAAGTCCACGGCCCGCTCGGAGCGGCCATTCCGGTGGTCAGACGCTATGTGCAGAGCCATACCCGGCTGTCCGCGTATAAAGCCGGAAAAACGCCTGTCTATGACGGGGTGGCCATGACCTGGTTTGCTGACACGCAGGCTATGCGGACCTCAGCGAGCTTGCCCGAATACGCGGCAACGCGGGCGGATGAAGCCAATTTTATCGATGGCACCAAACTGCCGTTTATCATTACCCGCGAACACGTCATCGTGGGTTAAAGTATTGCCCTCGTCATGCCGGACGTGATCCGGCATCCATGCTTCGACTCCGCCCTTGCGGGCTACGCTCAGCACAAACGGCCTCACGTTCGCCCTGAGCGTAGCGGAGCGAAGTCGAAGGGCTTATCCGGCGACAAAGAACCTGGATTCCTGCTTGCGCAGGAATGACGAGCGGCGCCACCGCATCGTAATCTGCTCTCGGAGCGATCAGGCTTCGGCTTCAAGCCGGACGGCCATGGCCGGGAAGAGGTGCGAGCTGTCCATTGTTCCCTGCCGGCTGAAAAACGAAAGATTGCCGTCCTCGTCACACAGCCAGCATTCACGTGCACCCCTGGCAAAATACAAGGAGCGTTTCTCCGCCATTTCCGCGTCGGAGTTGGAAGGGGATTGAATCTCGACACACACCTCGGGGGCCTTGATATAGGGCGTTGCGCCCCTATTGCGTTGCAGAAATGCGTCAGACGCCCAGACCACATCAGCCACTTTCACGCCTTTGGCTGTCTCCACCGAACATTCGGTCAGGACCGTGCCGTCCGGCATATGGCTCATCAGGTGAAAGGCAATTTTGGTTTGCAGATTGCCATGCCGGTTGGAGGCCGGGCGCATGACGATATTCCCCCACTCGTTGAGTTCAATCTTGTACGGCAAATCCTGGAGCAGGGTATCTTTGCAGACTTCGTCCCACTTCATGGCAGTGTTCCCCCGGCAGGTCTATCCTATCCCATCCCGTGTGAGCTGATAAAGTGCCGCCAGGAATCTAACCGTTACCCTGCCAAAAAAGGACCGATTTTTCACATTCAGGGGGTGTCGCCGGCCGCCTGCTGTTTCTGGAGGGTGACGAGTGAGGCGAGTTTGCCAACGGGCGGCAGACCCCGGATGAGCCGCCCGTTCACCACCAGGGTGGGCGTGGCTTCGATCTCAAGCCGCAGGGCCTCGTCAATATCGTTCTTGACCAGCGCCTCCGTCCGCCCGTCATCCATACACGCGCTGAACTGCTCGAAATCCAGTTGAGCGGTCCTGGCATGAGTGTCAAAGTCGGTCCGCTTGAAATTGGCTTGATCCGCAAACAAGAGGTCGGCATACTCCCAGAATTTTCCCTGTTCCGCAGCACACTCGGCAGCCATTGACGCCGCGCAAGCACCCGGATGCACCTGGCTCTTCATGCCGGTGTTACACTGCTGGTCAAGCGGATAGTGCCGAAACACGATGCGGACGTCATCCGGGTTGGCATGCTGAAATTTCAGCAGGGTGTCCCGGGCTCGGGCACATTGCGGGCAGCGGAAGTCAACGAACTCGTGAATGGTGAGGACGGCATTGGCGGGACCCTCGACGTGCCGTTCCGACCCACGCAGCACCACGGCCGGCTGGTCGTAATAATAGCGCACAAAACCCATGTCCATCTCGGCTGGCAGAGGGGCGAGATATTCCCGCAGGGGGGTCACGTGGGCAGCGTCTTCTGTCTGGGTCAGGCCGATGCCCAGCAAGGCGAGGGCAAACCCCAGCGCGGCGTAAGCCAGCCGGGGGAGGGTCATCGTCCGGGCCGCCCGTCCCTGCACGACGGCACTCACCAAGAGGCCCAGATTCACCAGATACAGACCGGTACACAGGGGACAGACCGCTGCTATCGAGAAGAAGGAGACCGCCGCCATATACAGCGAGAAGACAAACATCCAGCCACACAGCAGGACGGTCAGCCCAGGCACCGCCAGGAAGGTGCTGGCGAGGAGGATCACATAGCTGCCGGCGGCCAGGACGGCAACCGGAACGCCAAAGAGGGTGGCATAGGCGCTGCTCAAGACCAGGCTACAGTTGACCGTGGTCCCGCTGCCGCAAAAAGCCGATTCAATGCTCCCGCCCGCCCCCGCCTGATAGTGGAGGACCGAGAGATAGACCCCGATAACGAGCCCGAGCGCCCCAAGGATACGTATGGCGAGCGGTGGCCAACTGAGGATGGGGCGTTCGGCGTGCGAGGCCGGGGTAGTTGCCTGACGGCGGGCCGCTTTTGCTTTCTTGGCTGACATGGGCTGAAGCATTACCACACCCCTTTCTGAATCGCCAATAGGGGCAGGGTTGCCTTGCCAGACGTGGGGAAAACGGGTAGGGGCGAACAGACCGCTGTGAGGAGAGGGAAAGGGTATGGAGACGGATGATCTTGGCTGGATTCCCCGTTCTGTTCGAGACAAGCTCGACCAGGTCGGCATCAAACTCCATTTAAGAGAATGGCAGGCCTTCCCCCTGGAGGATCGCCAGGCCCTGTGCGCTCTGCCCTGCCGGACCGCGGTTGAAAAAAAGGCGTTCCAGGACCGTCTCGATGCCTTAGCCTTGCAGCACTGCGGAGCGCTGCCGCGACGGCTGCCTCCAGACAGATCGGGTGGGAGAGACTAGGGGCGACCGACAGGTCACCCCTATGGATTACTGCGTTGCCAGCATTTCCTCTATCAATTCGGCAAACGCCGAGTAGGGCTGCGAACCGGACAGAAAACGGCCGTTCACAAAAAAGGCTGGCGTCCCGCTCACCCCGAGTTGGGTGCCGAGTGCCAGATCCTTGCTGACCGCTGCGGTATAGGCGTTATTGTCCAGGCAGGCCGTAAACTGCGCCGTGTCCAGTTTGAGGTCGGCAGCGTATTGTTTCAGTTCCTCGGGCTGTAAGGCTTTGATATTGGCAAACAGGATGTCGTGGTATTCCCAGTATTTGTCCTGATCTCCGGCACAGCGCGCCGCCTCGGCCGCCTTATACGCCTGGGGATGAATCCGGGTTAAGGGGAAATCCCGGAACACGAACCTGACTTTATCTTTGTAGGTCTCCTGGATTTGGGAGAGCGCAGACTGCACTCGGGCACAGTACGGTCATTGATAATCGGAGAACTCGACCAGCGTAATGGGCGCGTCCTGCGGTCCTTTTGTGGGTGCTCCGGCGGTCGGAACGTCAACAATGGGCGGCGTCAGCTTAAAGTCGATCGTGGCCGCTTTACGCAGTTCGGCAGCAAAGGCCTGTTGGCGCTGTTGCTGCTTGCGGGCCTGGAGGGATTGTTTGAGTTGAGCCTGCACCTCCTCCAGCTTTCTCTCGCCAAACCGGGCTTTGTTCTTCGTATAGTAATCCTCGACCTCTGTGTCGCTCACCGGTTCTGTTTTATCGGTGACTTCCTGCTGGCGGAGTTGTTGGCGGGTGATACCCCGCTTCTTTGCTTCCTGCTCTTGCAGATGGGCGTTGATGATCGAGTCGACCGCTTGCTTTTTGAGCGAGTAGATTTGATTGTTTAAACGGAGCATCTGGCCTTTGATCTGGTTTTCAATCTCTGCCTCGGTAATGCTTCTCTCGCCAACTGTGGCCAGCACCGCGCTGGTGGCGTCGGCTCTGAGTGCGCCTGGAGCCAGCACCATTCCTGCTAGTAGCAAGGCCCGGACGCGGCTGAGGCTTTTCCGCCCGTGTGGTTTCATCGTTCCTCCTTCTCTGAGTTCGGCTAGCCGGTAAAAGTCAAAATAAGAAAGAAGAGCAGCAGGGGGGCGAGCATCCAGAGCAGAAAAACCACCCAGGCCGGTCCCTGTCCTTGTCCTTGATTTTCCATGTTCTTTCCTCCAACTGAAACGGTTTGATTGCAGGAGCCTAGCATACGGAAAACCGGGCGCTGACTCAATGTGGTCGGTGGAGACCCAAGCGTCCACGCAGCGCCTCACCGAGGCGGGTCGAAAAGGGACCGGCGGGCGGCCCAGAACCGAATGAGGCTCCAGACGAGCACCGCGCCGAGCAGCAGACCCCAGGCCACATGCCCCAGCCGCTGGATAGAGGCGAGGGCGGCCTCTATCTCGGCGCCAAAGGAATAGGCCAGCGTAAAAATAACCGGCACGTAGACGACGATGGCAATCAGACAGATCCGCACATAGACCAGTGTCGGCATCCCGTGAGCGCCAACAATAATATGGGCGGGCAGGCGCAGGCCGGGCAGGAAGCGGGTCAAGAAAAGTGCCCGATTCCGATGCTGGTCAAGCCAGGTCTGAAATCGCTCACCCCATCGGCTGCGATGGAGAAAGGGCAAGGCGGCCTGCGGACTTCTGCCCCGCCAGTGGCGTCCGACCCAAAACCCCACAAAATCGCCACAAAAGACGCCCAGGCCGAGCAGTATGAGCATGGTGGTCAGCTGTACCTGGTCCGAGTAGTAGAGATAGCCGGCGGCGACGAGGGCCATTTCTTCGGCGAGTGGAATAAACCATATCCCCGCAATCAGCAGCAGCAAGATGGTGATATAGGGTGAGTAGGTGAGGGAGGAAACCCAGGAATCAATGGCCGAAGCCGAGAACAGTTCAAACACGGGAGCAGAGACTTTCTTGTAATGAGACTGCCTGGCGCTCGACACGACAAACAGCGCGGCGCTTTTCAGGAGAATGTAAGCCTTATTATACCGAGATCAAGTTCGGTGAAAGAGACCGGGGGCGAGACGACACCGCTCAACAGCGCCAGGGGGCCTTATTCTTTCCTTCTCGGGCGGCTCTGCGTATAGTGAGACTGTGCTTCAGCCACCCTGGAGGATGCGGCATGACACGGTGGATAGTATTTCTGAGCGGTCTGTTGTGGGTGCAGTCCGCCTGGGCGGCGGCGGATATTTCTCCCGCTCTCCTGGGCATGTACCGCAAGACCATTGAGATTGAGAGGGAACTTTACCTCCACTCCGCCCGCTACGGGGTAGACCATCGGCTCGCTCGGGCGGTGATTCTCCAGGAATCGGGCGGGAACGCGGAGTGGGTGTCCCCGGGCGGAGGGGTCGGCTATTTCCAGATGCCCTCCGGCCTCGTGCGCCTGCTTGGCAGTTCGACCAGTATGGAAGCCGGGATAAAATACCTGGCGCAGCTGCAAAACCAGTTCAGGCGCGAGGACTATGTCCTGGCCGCCTATAAGCTCGGTCCCGACCGGGTGCAGGAAGACGAGCCCATCCACTTCAAGACGCTGCAATACGTGGTGAGCGTCGGGTACTATAAATCCGTGTTGCAGGAATATGAGCCCGAAGTCCGTCGCCGCGCAGAACAGCTCACGCTCAGAACCGTCCGACCCGGGGAGTCCTGGACCTCTGTGGCCCGGGCGCTGCGGCTCACGCCGACCGTCCTGCGTTTGTACAATCCCATGCTGGCGAAGCGTTTTCTCCAGGGCGGCTCGACTGTTGTCTATCCCACGGAGGTCCCTGCGGACCTGGCCAGTGTGGGGGAAAAGCCGGTGTATGTGGTCCGCATCGGAGACACGCCCGAACTGCTGGCCAACGTCTTTCAGGTTGACCCGCAGACCTTCCGCCAGCAGCATCAGCTGTGGTATCTGCATCCTCTGACGGCTGGAAAAGAAATTGCCCTGCCACCCTCCCCGGCGGCAGCGCTGGGCAGACGCATGGGCGCGCCCCCACCGCCCCCGGCTGCCGCGGGACGGGCTGCCGAAGCAAACGAGCGGGACCTGCGGCATACCGTGCGTCGTGGAGATTCCCTGGAGAGAATCGCCCGGCGTTACGGGACGACGGTGTCTGCCCTGCGGGCCGCAAATGGTCTGCGCGGAACACAAATCAATATCGGTGCGGTCCTGCGGATTCCCGCCAGTCGGGCCGAGACGAGGCTCTACCGGGTGCGCTGGGGGGATACCCTGGGAGAGATTGCTCTCCGCCATAATACCACGGTGGCGGCCCTGGTCCGGCTCAACAAGCTCCGCAGTCGCCATATTCAGGCCGGCACCGTGCTGCGTCTCCCCGCGCCATAAAAGGCCGGACGGGAAGGAGCGGCCCTTCACTCAGCGGCGTCAAGCCGGGCCGGGTAGTGGTCCTCTATGGCTCGGACCGCACGATAGGCAAACTCGGTGTAGGGCACGGGAATGCCGAGGCGCTGCCCTTCCTTGAAGACGTGTCCGACGGTCTCTTCGATCTCCGTTTTTTTTCCTGCCAGGACATCCTGGAGCATGGACGGAATAATCTGCGTCCGTCCGCTTCGCGCCACCTGTTGGCCCACCCGGACGAGCATCTGCACGGCCTCGTCGAAGGGAGCGTCCCGGAGCGTGTGCTGATCGAACAGGCTCCAGGCCGCATGGTCGGACAGCGGAATGCCCAGGGCATCCGCAACGGCCGCCACTTCTCGAAACATATGGACTGAGAGGGTCGCCAGTTCCGGGCTTGACCAGACCAAATGGACCGGCAGGCGGGTCAGGGCCGCCAGCGGGGCAAAGGGGTTTTGGATGGCCTGTTTCGTCCATTCGATCGAGACGATATTCTCGACCGCGGCCGCCTTGAGTCCGGCGTCAATAAACGTCTGGGCAAGATGATCGACCCGCGTTGAGCGCGTGCCGTCCGGTTCGCCAAAGAACGTAATCCCGTCCAGGGTATAATGGACCTCGCCATCGCAGACCAGGGTCGCGCCGATCATGGTAGTCGCGCCAACCACGGCACCCGCACCGAAAACGCGAGCCATCTGGGCGTTTTTCACCACGCCATTCTGAAGTGAGGCGACAGTGTTGGTCCGCAGATGTTTGACGCTGGCCAAGGCGCGCGGCATGTCCTTGGTTTTCACGGTAATCAACAGGACATCGGCCGTGGCGAGGGCGGAAGCATCGGTGTACGCTGGCAGCCGGACCCGAAAGTCGGACAGTCCGGTGAGGCGGAGACCGTTTTGCTGGACAGCCCGCGCGTGGCCTGGCCGGGCAATCATAACCGTGTCTACCCCATGTCGGGCGAGATGCCCGGCAACAACCGAACCCACACCACCGGCACCGAGAATCACAACCCGCATATCCGCCCTCCCTTATTGTATTGGCACGGGATTATGGCGGGTCCGGCTCGATAGTGTCAACGCAGGCGCGAGGGCTGCTCCGGGAAGCGGACCCGATACACCCGTGACAGGTGGATGAAATACCCCTCTCCCGGTTTCAATGCTGCCAGATTCTCGGCTGTGACCTTTCGGCCGACGGCCTGACTGATCGCCTCAGCCTCAGTTCCTTCTGCGCGCAAGAGCAGCGTTGTTTCGTACCGCCCAAAAACGAGACGGGACGGGTCTGGAAGGAATTCGACCACCACCATTCCGGTGCGTAAGAAGAAGGTGAGTGTGTGCTCCCAGTCGGCAGTCTCTTGGGCACCATCAACGATGAGAAGAGGGGGCAGGGAAGGCGTCCGCCCCAGACCGGTCTGTAGCGTCTGAAGCACCTGCTGAGCGATATCGTCCGAAACCGTCCCCTCTGCCGGCAGGGGAATATAGGCCGTGTCTGCGCGCAGCAGGAGACGAAAGGGCATTTCGAGTTGCTGGCGACCGTGGGCGTCCAGGCATACCACCCCGCCGTGTTGGCTCGCTTGACGCAGGGCAAGACCCAGGCATAACTCGGTCCGGTCGCGCGGCTGCCCGCCCAGCACCGCCAGACGGCCGTTCAGGTCGGGCAGCGGAAAGAGACGCTCCTGGGCCATGAAGCGGGGAGCATAACGTCTCTCCGGTTGCAGGGAAAGCTGACCAACTCCCGGCCCCGTCTCCTCCCCTACTCAGACCGGGCCGAAGCGCGTATAAGGTCCGCATGGCAACGGCGCGTTCCTATAAAGGCGTTTTCCTGGTGGTAGGACTCCTGACCATAGGTGTGGTGGCGGTGACGATTACCTATCGCCATCGGCCCCTGCCCAAAGAGACATTACAGACGGTCCTGCAAGCCCGTGGGATGCCGGCGGCAAAACGGGGAATGCGACTTGCCCAGGCCGGCCGCCAGCTTTTACCGCCCGACGAGCGAGCCGAAATGGACGCGCTCTATGCCGAGGCCCTCCGGTCGTTACCTGAGCGAGAGCGACTGCAACTGGAAGAGCTGAGAAAGCGTGCAGCCCAGGCCAGCGGACCGGAGGTGACGGCGATAGGCCGATTGATCCAAAAGGCGCTCAGGACGCTGCCGCCAGAAAAAAATCAACGCTGGTTCGCTCTGGTCGAAAAGGCGGTTGCCCTCCAGCTTGCCAAACAACAAGCCGCTCCTCAGCCCGAGTAAGAGGTCAGCCCGAGTAAGAGGTCAGCCCGAGTAAGAGGTATGCCGTGCTCAGCCCACCGTGCCGCCGTTCGCGTCCTGTGTCTGCTCGTCTGTCTGGTCTGGCCCGCCCCGGTGGCCGGCATCCGCTCCGACGCCACAACGCTGTTCGGGATTGAGGGTTTTCGGGTGGCTGTTGTGGCCCTCAGCCCTCCGGCGCGGCGAATGGGGTTTTCAGAATCGCAGCTTCACACGCTGGCGGTCACGCATCTGCGCCGCAACGCGCTGACGGTCGGAGATTTCCCGGCCGTGCTGAATATCTCGCTCCGGGTTGTGGAACACCCGGCCTCGGTGTTGGCCTATTCGCTTGAACTGCAAGTCCAACAAGTCGTCCATCTGAAACGAACGGAGCAGGTCCACCTCATGGCCCCAACCTGGACGGAGGGAACACTGACCATGGTGCCGCGAGCAGGACTGAGACGCAGCGTTGAAAGCGCCCTGGCCGAACTCTTTGACTCGTTGGGGCGGGATTATCGCCTGGTCAACTCATGAAGCCTATCGTCAACCCAAAAGATGGCAGTCTGCTCGTTCGTATCCCCGCAGGCGAGTACCGTATGGGAAGCGAGAGCGGGACACTGCCCGAACGTCCGGCCCACCGGGTCTCGCTGGGGAGTTTTTATATTGCCCAACACCCGGTGACGAATACCCAATACCGGCAGTTCGTCCTCGATACCGGCCACCGCGCGCCCTATCTCGATGACCCCCGGGTGGAACGTGAGAACTGGGACCAGGAACGAAACGCTCCGCCGGCGGGGCGAGAGGACCATCCGGTCGTCCTGGTGAGTTGGCATGACGCTCAAGCATATTGTGCCTGGGCCGGGGGACGGCTGCCAACCGAGGCTGAATGGGAGAGCGCGGCCCGGGGCGGGTTAGCAGGCAAGTCCTATCCGTGGGGAGATGGGATCAATCGGGAGCTGGCAAATTATGACAATCGGGCCGGGACCACCCCGGTCGGGAGCTATCCGTCCAATCCCTATGGTCTGTATGACATGGCCGGTAACGTCTGGGAGTGGGTGGCTGACTGGTACGATCCACACTACTACGCGGTTTCTCCGACCGAGGACCCGCAGGGCCCGGCGACTGGAACGGTCAAGGTGCTGCGCGGAGGAGCCTGGTTGCTCTTCCCCGAGTTTTGTCGGGTGTCCTACCGCTTCCGCAACAACCCTAATTTTCGCTTCAATCTGATTGGCTTTCGCCTGGCGAAATCGGCCTGAGCAGGCCCTCCTGATACAACTGGGCCAGGACCCGACGGACCTGAGCCGGCCGGCTCTGCCGCCCGTCGGAGTGACGCTGGTAGGCTTCCAGAATGTCCGGCACGGCGCGCCGGGTCTGCACGCAGCGCAGCAGGGTCGGGACGTTGACCCCGGACAGAAAACGCAGGCCGCGCGGGTAACGCGGGGTCACAACCGCGGGCCGGAGCTCCACATACGCGCCTTCGATAACCGGCTTTGCCTGGATACGCAGGTCGGGCCTGACCATTAAGTGCGAAACCGGCTGGGAATCAAATGGAGAAAAGGCCGTGGACGGCTGCTGCGGAGCGACGGGACCCGCGTCGGGCTCAGGGCGCAGGCAACGGTGCTGCCAAAAGGGGCGGTCCGGCCAGCGGCCCTCTTCGGCATAATAGCGGGCCGATTGCTGATAGTGGCTGTGATAGGTGTCTCGCTGACCGGCTTCGTACAGTTCGGCAGCCTGGGACCGCATGGCGGGCCGCTGGAGCAGGGTGTTGACCACCACCGCGCCGGTAATGGCGGAGGCCATGGCTTTGCGGACTCCCTCTGAGGACAAGGGATCAATGAACAGGCCGGCGTCACCGACCAGCAGAGTGCGGCCGGCGACAAACTGCCGTGCGGTGTACAGGCTGGCATCAAAGACCTGGGGCGGACGGGGGAGGTGCGCGTCAGCCAGAAAGCCCGAGACATAGGCCGCCTTGCGGAGTTCCTCGATATAAAAGCGTTGCAGTCCGACCCGCTTGATGGCGTGGCTGTGTCGCCAGTCAAGCAGTAGCGTGACATTCCGCTCGCCCGTGTGCAGCGGGACTGACCAGACCATGCCGTCCGCATAGGCTTCAAGCAGGGTGTTGGCGGAGTCTGCGCCGGGTGGATTCCCCGCGTTTTGCCAATAGCCCGTCAGAGCCAGGGTTTGAAAGACGCGGTCTCGCTGGCGCAGGTTGTGGCGGGCGTAGATGCCGGCATGGCCGGTCGCATCAACACAGAAGGCTGCCCGAATGCGCCCTCCCGAACCATAGCGGACGGTCACGTCGTGCTCCCCGTCAGGCCGGACGTCTCGCACCGGTTGTCCTTCCACAACTTGAACACCGGCCTGGCGAGCGTGGTCGAGCAGAATCAGGTCAAAGTCGGCGCGCACAGACTGAAAACCGCGCCGGTGGTGATCCGCACTGTAATACGCGGTACGCGGTCGAGGCGAGCCCCAACACACGCTGTGGCCAGCCATACGCAGAAAGCCGGCCTGTTCCACCCGCGTTCGGACCCCCAGAAAGTCGAGCAGGGGGAGGATGCTGGGGGTCAGGGACTCCCCAATCTGGTGCCGTGGAAAACGGCGCTTCTCAATCAGCACGACCCGATAGCCGAAGCCCGCGAGTTGGTGGGCGATGGTCGTTCCGGCCGGACCGCCGCCAGCAACCACGATGTCTGCTGCGGAAGGGAGTGTCACGTCAGACTGCCAATAGTGAATCGTAGAATTATTGCTCGGAGCTTATGCCGTCGGACCGGGAAGAGCAACACGAGGGCCGTGTCTATTTCGTCTCCGGCCTAGCTGCTGTATAGTCGGCCTGGTATTCGTCCTCCTGCAATACCCTTCTCCCCCTGGACGTGTGATGCGTATTGCGTGGTGGTCCCGACGGGCGGCCGACCGGACCCCTCACCCTAGCCCTCTCCCCCAAGGGGAGAGGGAAAAATAAGGAGCCCCTCTCCCTCTGGGAGAGGGGTTGGGGAGAGGGAAAAACCGCCGGACCAGTTCATTTGCATCACACGTTGGGAGAGGGGCAGGGGTGAGGGCGCCAGGACTGTCGCTATGCGTATTGCCTCGGTACTCTCCCGCTTCTATCGGCTGTCGCCCTTTGTGAAGCCGTATATCCGCAGAATCGGTTTCGTCTTCCTCCTGTCCTCCTTTGGCACCGTTCTCGGCCTGCTCTGGCCGCTGTTTACCAAAATCCTGATTGACGACGTTTTGCTCGCACGCAACATATCGCTCCTGGTGACGCTGTGCGGGATCATGCTGGGTGTCACGCTGCTCGGGTACGGGGTAGGGGCGGTCAATCGCTATCTCTACACCCAGGTGACGGCACGTGTTTTATTTGCGCTCAGACAGCACCTCTTCGCCCATTTGCAGAAGCTCTCGCTCCGCTTTCATACCCAGGTCAAAGTGGGCGACCTCCTGTCGCGTCTGAACACCGATATTGCTGAGATTCAGTCTGTCCTGACCGACGCGGCCTTCACCTTTGTCACCAATATCTTCGTCTTGCTGGCCACCGTGGGATTTCTCATCTGGCTCAACTGGCGGCTCTTTCTGGTCGGTCTGCTCGTTATCCCGCTCCAAATATATGGGGTGCGCAAAATCCAGCCGTATATGGTCGAGGAAACCCGCAAGGTGCGCGAGTTGAACGCCTCGATTTCCGCCTTTCTGGTTGAGTCCCTGTCGGCCATCAAGTTCGTCAAGCAGTTTGGTGCGGAGCGCACTCAGTTGGGGCGTTTGGGCCGACTGGGTCAACGCTTTGTTGCGCTGGTGACGCGATTTGAAATGATCGGCTATATCGGCAGCACGACCGCGACGGCTACAACGTTTCTGGGCAGTACCCTGGTTACCCTGTACGGGGGCTATCTGGTGATTGAGGGTCAGATGAGTATTGGCAGTCTGGTTGCCTTCGCCGCCTACCAGTCGCGCGCCTTCAGCCCTATCCAGGTTCTGATGGACCTGTACCTGCGCATCGAGCGGGCCGGCGTGTCCGTGGACCGGGTGTTCGAGTTTCTGGATATCGGACAGGAATATACCGAGCCGTCCGGCGGGACCAGACGACTCGAAGACCTGCGGGGGGAGATCGAATTTCGTGAGGTGTCGTTCGGCTATCAGACCAACCCTCCGGCCAGTCAGCCGGTGTTGCGTCAGGTGAGTTTTTGGGTGGGGGCCGGGCAGCGCCTGACCGTTCTGGGACCGAGCGGAACGGGCAAGTCCACGCTCGTCGACCTCCTGATACGGCTGTATGAACCCCAGGCCGGGACTATCTGCCTGGACGGTCATGACGTGAGGGAGTTGGACCTGGTATGGCTGCGCCAACACGTGGTCGTCATCGGCCACGAGCCCTTTCTATTTCACGCCTCGATTCTGGAAAACGTGTCCTACGCCAGCCCGGAGGCAACTCGCGAAGAGATCATTGCGGCGGTCACAGCGGTTGGCCTGCACGAGCATGTGACCGCCTTGCCGGACGGCTACGAGACCACTGTGGGCGAACGGGGCGCACGCCTGTCGGCCGGCCAGCGTCAGCGCATTGCCCTGGCCCGCGCCCTGCTCAAAAAGCCCCGGATTCTGGTGCTGGACGAAGCCCTGTCCGGCCTTGATGTCGAAAGCGAAGCCGCCCTCCGTCAGACGCTGTCTGCGGTAATGCAAGGTTGTACGACCCTGGTCGTGACTCATCGCTTGAGTTCCCTGCACGCCGACGATGCGGTGATCGTGCTCAAGCACGGCGCGGTCGAGTGGCAGGGGACTTACCGGGAACTGACCCGAGCGCCCGATATCTTACAGGCCGCAACCGGGTAGTGTTCGCACTTTTTCTCGCCCTCTCACGTGTGACTCGTCTGGTGGAGATAGGTCCGGGCGGCTTCGGGCGTCAGGTCCGGGTGGCGCTCGGCCCGGAGGGCGAGGGCGGCGGCAATATGCGCGGAGGCAAAACTATGCCCGTAAAAGTTCTGCGTCTGGGCCGGGCCGGGCAAGGGGCGTGGGTAGGGATGGGCGCGAAAGGGAACCGGGCTGTCCGTGAGGGCGCGGTATTCGTCCCAGGCGCAGCTTTCATCCGCGGCCACGCCGATGACGCCGGGTAAGCTTGCCGGCAACACATCCGAGCGGTCCGGGGGAGAAGACGCAATCAGGATGAGATTTGCTTCCTGGGCCTGGGCGATGAGGGCCGAGAGCGGCTGGCGATGCTGCGCGTTAATCAGTCCCAGACTCAGATTGATGATTTTCATGCGCTGTTCAATGGCCCAGCCCAAGGCCGCCTCCAGGACCGGAAACGCAGTGGCCAGATGGTCGGTAAAAATTTTGACCGCGTAGAGCTCGACTTGGGGAGCTTTGGCACGGACCACCCCGGCGAGGGCGGTCCCGTGCCCGATGTGATCGGGGTACTCCGGGCTGGTCTGGACCTCGTTCTCCTCGTTCAAGAAAAAATGGATGCCGCCCGCGACACTGCCAACATGCGAATGCTGGGCATTCACCCCGCTGTCGATAAGCGCGACTTTGACACCTGCCCCGGTCGGCGCCCCGTCCCTGTCCTGACCCATGCCTTGTCCCTTATAAACAAAGCATACCAAATATGTCCGTTTATGCGAGGGAGAAAACGGCCGCCACGGCTCTTTCCATTTGACTCTCACTCCGAGAGGTATAGAATCCGGCTATTGCGTCAGCGATGGAATCCAGTGTTCCAGCCTGGAGGAGAGGACAGGTATGACGACCGAAAAAACAGGAAAACGGATGAGATGGCGCCTCTGGGGGTTGCTCGTGTTGGCGGGGCTGGTTGGCACGACCGGCGAGATCAAGGCCGCAGAACACCAGGCAACACCTGCTGCCCGAGAAACGCCCTCTGCCCGAGAAACATTAGTGATCCGCTGTATACGGTGCCACGCGCCGCAAGGAGACAATGGCAAGCTTGACGCGATTGAAGCCCAGCGCAAGTCACCCGAAGGCTGGAGCATGACGCTCAGCCGTATGGTCCGCACGCACGGGGTCGCATTGCAGGACGGAGATGCCCGTATTCTGGTCAAATATCTGAGCGATCGCTACGGGCTGGCGCCCAAAGAAGTCGAGCCCTATCGCTTTATTCTCGAACAGCGCAATATCCGCACCACGCAGGACGTGCCCAAACCCCTCCAGGCCGGTTGTATCCAGTGCCATACCTACGCGCGCATCGCCTTGCAGCGCCGGACGCCGGACTCGTGGGAGCGGCTGCCGGACGCCAAGGTCGCACTCATGGCGAATATCGGCAGTGAGACCGCCTCTGCCGGCCAGTTGACAGCCTATTGGTTTGATCACGCCAAGAACGCGGCGGTGCCCCATCTGATCGAGCACCAGCCGTTTGAGACCGAAGCCTGGACGGCCTGGCAGGCGGCCAAAAAGCCCAGCTATGCCGGCACCTGGCTGGTGGTGGGTCACGACCCCGGTCACGGCGGGGATTACACCGGGCAACTCACGCTGACCGCGGGGGAGGACGATCAATACACGGGCACATTTTCCTATACGTTTGCCGACGACTCGCGGATGGAGGGCTCCACGACCGGGACGATATACACCGGCTTCCAATGGCGCGGCGTTGCTCAGGCCCAGGAGAGCGGACCGGCCGGCCGGGAGATGCGACAGCGCGAAATCCTTTTTGCGTCTGAAGATGGCAACACCCTGACCGGGCGGCGCTTGCTGACCAACCTCGGCGACCTGGGCATGGACGAAACCTGGTATCGCCGCCAGGGTGGGGCGCGGCTGCTGACGGTCAGTCCGGCCATGATCCAAACCGGCTCTCCCCAGACGGTAAAAATTTTCGGGATGGGCTTCTCCGGCGACACGCTGTCGGCGGATCAGGTTTCCTTTGGCGAAGGTGTGGGCGTGTTG
This sequence comes from uncultured Binatia bacterium (SeqCode), assembly GCA_965232605.1. Classification (GTDB taxonomy): domain Bacteria; phylum Desulfobacterota; class Binatia; order Bin18; family Bin18; genus Bin18. Next base: position 87,826 of record CBDDQA010000004.1, read on the forward strand.
TCCCTGCGGCTCGATGGCAAGCAGACGATTGTGGCGGAAGTCTTTGCCAAGGCCGGCGTGGCAGAAGGGCTGCGCACGGTCTCCATTCAAGGTGTGGCGGGAACGGGGCAGGTCGCGGTCTACGAGGCGGTCGATTATATCCGCCTCACGCCGGAACGGGGCTTCGCCCGGCCTGGCGGCATTCGGACGCCGAAAATTTTTCAGCAGTACGAAGTGGTCGGCTATGCCAACGGCCCGGATAATGCCAAGGGCACGGACGACGATGTGAAGCTGGGACGGGTCGGTCCGGTCACGTGGAATCTGGAAGAATATGTGAAACGTCCGAACGACGACGATATTCAGTATGTGGGTGCGGTCGATCAGACCGGCCTGTTTCACCCCAACGAGGATGGGCCGAATCCCAAACGACACCTGATGGAAGGCAACGTGGGCGATGTCTGGGTGGAAGCCTGGTATACGCCCGAGGGTGCGAAACGGCCCATGGGGGCGCGTGCTCACCTGCTGGTGATGCCGGCCAAGTTTGTCTTTCCACCGATTGAATAACATGCTACAGACCATATGAGAGCACAGCGATATGGAATTGCACTTCCGTGCGGAAAACGCCCACGCCATAGCGCAGGGCAACCAGAACATTCTGGTCGCGGCCAAGAGCATGTCCATGTTTGTCATGGACCCGGTCTCCCAGGCCGTCCTCGATTATATGCAGGCGCATCCGCACGCGACCCAGGAAGAGCTGACCGCCAGTCTGGCCGAGCACTTCCCGCTGGCTGAAATAACCGAGACGATCCAGGAATTTATCACCTTAGAAATTCTGCACACCCAGGAGCGTGCCGCTACTCCCGCTCCCCCCGTGCCGGTACTCGACGTCGAGCATTTCCCGGTGAGTTCGCTCGTGGTCAATGTGGCCAATAAGTGTAACCTCCACTGCACCTATTGCTACGAACCCGAGGGGGCGAAGTACGGCCCGTCGCCGGTCCAGATGGATTGGGAGACCGCGCGCGACAGCGTCGATTTTCTGTTCAAGAAGTCCGGCGCCAGCAAAGAAGTCAATTTGATTTTCTTTGGCGGAGAGGCGCTGCTGAACTTCAAGCTCATGCGTCGGGTCGTCGCCTATGCGGAAGAAAAGGCCCAGGCCGAAGACAAGGTCGTCGATTTTTCACTCACGACCAACGGGACGCTGTTGACCGACGAGGTAATCGACTTTTTCCAGGCCCATCGCTTTGGCGTGACCATCAGCATTGATGGTCCAAAAGATCTCCACGACAAGCGGCGCGTTTTTCTTACGAAGCGGGGTGAACAGAAAGGCTCCTACGATCTCTTACGGCCCCGTCTGGAACGCCTGCTGGAACGCTATACGGTCAGGCCGGTGGTCGCCCGGGTGACGGTCACAAAAGACGCCATCGATATTGTGCGCACCTACGAGCATCTCACGCAGCTCGGTTTTTTTGAGGTCGGCTTTTCGCCAGTTACCGCCCAAGCCGAGACCGACTATGGTTTGGAGCCGGCCGATTTGCATGAATTGCTGCGGCAGTTTCGCGAGCTTGGTGCAGTGTATATCGAGCGGGCGCTCAACCAGCAGTACACCGGGTTCTCGAATTTGAGCACCATGCTGACAGACATTCACTTGGGCACAAACAAGCTCTTTCCGTGTGGGGCCGGCCTGGGCCTGTTGGACGTGGACGGCAACGGTGATGTGTATCTCTGTCATCGTTTTCCGGGCACGGAGGAACAAAAATACGGCAATGTCAAAGACGGTATTCAATACGACCGTCTGAACACGTTTATCAACAGTGCCCATCTGGGTAATAAGCCGGTGTGTCAAACCTGCTGGATTCGGGGCCTGTGTGGCGGTGGGTGCTATCACGAAGCCATGACCGAGTTTGGGGATGCGACGCTGCCGAACCTGCACTACTGCGATTTCTTGCGGACATGGACGGAATACGGCATTGGCGTGTATATGCAGTTGCAAGAACAAGCCCCTGGGTTTGTCGAGCAGTATGTGTTACGCGGGCGTGGAGACGCCCCAAAAGAATTGACCTAAGGGAGAGTGTGGGATGAAACACCTCAAAGCAGCGAACTCCAAGGCCCGGGCCGTCATCGCCAGTGTGGCCCAAACGACTCCCCCTGAGGAAGACGTTATCGGGATGGCCCAGCCCATCGGCTGCACGACGATCTTCAATCCGGGCTGGGAGGCGAATCCGTGGGGCGGGGCCAGCAGCATGTGCGCTCCCATGGAGGCCGACCTGCTGAGCTGTGCGAATTTGTGCTGGTGGCCGGCTCAGGTGCCGGACAGCCTCCAGAACGCTCCCGAGTGGGCCAAAGGCTGCTCGGGTATGAATCAGGAAGACTGGCGCAACCTCGACGTTGTTTTCCCCAAGACCGATACGTCCGGATAAACGCAGCGGGCGGAAGGAGCCGGTGGTGCACGGGAAAAACAGGCCGCTGCTGGGGGGGGTGCTCTTTGTGTTCGGGCTGCTGGTCCTGCCGCAGACGACCTGGGCCAAGTGGTATCTCTTGGCCAGTACGCATCCTAACAGCCTGGTCGTCGTTGATACCGAAACCGACACGGTGGTCAAGGACATCGCCCTTGAGGGCCGTGGGCCGGCGCTCTATATCGCACCGAACCCGGCCCAGCCACAGTTCGCCTATGTCGTGAACAACCTGGCCAAAAGCGTTGCCATGGTCGATCTGGACGAGGGCAAGCAGGTCAAAAGCTTTGACTTGTCGAGCGACAACGAACTCGTGCGCACCATGGCGATCGACGTGAATATGCAGGGCACCCGGCTGTTCGTGCACGAAATGCCGGTTCAGCAAGACATGGGCCGCTATACGGCCCAGGACAACCGGATACGGGTCATTGACCTGGAGACCAATGAGACGTTGACCACGTTTACCGCTCCCCGCCAGGTGATGGGGCTGGCCTCTTCAAAGGACGGCAAACGCCTCTATCTGTTCAGCGTCGGTCAGGACATTTTCGTGCACAGCACGGAAGATGGCCGCCTGCTCGATGTCATTCCGCTGGCAAACCGCAACATCAGCGGCATTGCGAGAACCGACGGTCTGCCGCTCGGCGGGACCTATCAGGAAAGCGGCCACCTCGTCTCTTTCGGGACCTTTACCACCGATTCCATTACCAAACAGGTGACGCTCGGTATTGGCTCGCTCGACCTGACTCAGGAAGACCCGGAACTGAAGGTCGTTGAATTGCAGCCTTTTGTCGAAGGCGACTATGTGCTCACGGGTGCGCTGTCGCCGCATACGAACAAGGCATATTTCGCCTACAACAGTTTATGGAAGGTTGACCCGAAAACCCGCCACATTGAGAAAAAGGTATCGCTGTCCAACACCTATTTTGCGCCGCTCGTTCACCCCGAAGGCAAGAAGGTCTACTGCGGCAGCAACTGGCACGATGTCGCGGTCTACGACGCGGAAACGCTTGACCTGCTCACCAAGGTCCCCCTGGGTCATTCGCAGACCGGAGGGGTCAGCGTCCTGCGCTTTGTGAATCGTTAGCGCCCGGCATGTCTCGGACAACACTCACCCGCCGAAACATTCTTCAGGGAGTCGGCGCCGCCGCCCTTCTCGGCCAAGCGTACAGTCTGGCGCACGCCGTTGAAAAAGGCGATACCGCCAGCTTCGCCTCGGTTGTGAAGCGCCGGCGCATGATCCGCAAGTATGAGGACCGGCCGGTCCCTGAAGAAGAGATCAGAGCGCTGCTGCGCTACGCGGTGCGCGCGCCCAGCGCGGGCAATCTCCAGCCGTGGGAGTTTATTCTGGTGCGGGATACCGAGGTTCGGGCCCAACTCGCCAAGGCGGCGATGAATCAGCACTCGGTTGCCACCGCGCCGATTATCATTGCCACCTGCGCCGATATCCAACGCATGGGCGAGAAATACGGCACGCGCGGCGCTTTTTACAGTCTGGTGGATACCGCGTTTGCCTCATTGCTCATTTTGTTGGGCGCGACCGAGCGCGGGCTCGGGGCCTGCTTTGTTGGCGCGTACAATCCGGAAGAAGTCGCCAGGATATTTGGGCTGCCCACCCACGTCCGCCCGGTCGGCCTCATCACCCTCGGCTATCCCGCCGAAAAGCCGCGCAAGCCGACCAATAAGAAACTCCCGCTTGAGAACCTGATCCACGAGAATACGTGGTAGGTGTGGGAATTGTGCCGTCTTAGAGGCATGATGCAAATGAAATTGTCTGGGGAGTGGGCTGTCACCGGGCAACTACAGGGAATTGCCCTTACATCTTCCATTCCCTCTCCCCTGGAGGGAGAGGGCTAGAGCCTGCCCCGCACTTGATGCGGGGGTGAGGGGGAAATTCTAAAGGGAGATTCTCCCCAGCTTTGGTATGGCCTGAACTGCCATTGTGTAATACTCCTGGTCCATCTCGATCCCAATGCTGCGATAACCGACCGCACTGGCTGCCGCTATTGTGGCCCCTCCGCCCATAAAGGGATCAAGGACAACCCCTTCTCCCAAAGGCAAAGAGGCGCGAACGATCTGCCGCATGAAAGCCTGCGGTTTCAAGGATGGATGAGGAGCGATTTCCCGCTCTATCCCCCTGGTCGGCGCGCTTTTGATAACATCCCCAAAAGGTTGCTCCTCCGAGACTCGCCGCAAGCCGCCTGTCCTCCACTCGCGAAGATTATCCTGCACCCGGCCCCGACAGGGCTTTCTAAAGAGCCCCCACGGCTCCCAACCGGAGCGAGGCATGACGGTGACATGCTCAAACTCTTTGTGGGCATTCTTTGGCCGGTCACCGCCCCGGAGGGTTTGTACGAGGCGGATAATCTCGCCTCTTTTCTCGAAACCGGCTTCCTCCAAGGCAGCATACACGAAATGGGAGAGAAGGGGGTTGGTCGCAATGAACACATGCCCACCGGGAACGAGAACGCGCTGAATTCTGATTGCCCACTGTGTAAAGAATTTCCGTAAGGAATTTTTCTCTTCCTGCGTCAGAACAGTGAATCGAGGCAGTGGACTTCGGGTATGTCCATCAAGTGTTGGCGGGATGCGCCAGACGCCACCACGCCCACGCCGAAGTTTTTTCTTTTCCTCGGATGAATACTCTTTCAAACCGTAGGGCGGGTCCGTGACGACCGCATGGATGCTGTCGGGGGCACGGTGCTCCAGCCAGTCAAAACAGTCGGCCTGAACGAGTTCATAGGGCTCCTCTTGAAGCGAGGCTCCGCGCTGTTTCTTTTGCGGAATGCTCTGCGCTGCATTGTCGGATGTACGAGAAGTACCGGGAGAACCATACTCTCCGAACGTCTCTCGAAGCAGGGTGGGAGCCTCTTCAGGGTGACGATAGAGAATCTGCCTGACGTCAGCGGGGAGGTCACCGGCAAGAACGGTCAGCGGACCGGGGTCAATCCTCAGAGCTCGGGCTATCGACTCGATAATCCCCTTTGAGGGTTTCGCCTTTCCTCGCTCCAGGCGAGAAAGATAACCTTTTGTGATGTGGAGTGTCTGAGCCAGGTCCGACAGCGAGCGGCCTGTTGCCCGACGCTCTTCGCGGAGCCGTTGACCAAACGCAGGGCGTTCTTCCAGGCCGGCATCCGGGCCGAGCTTGATTCGTTGACTCCGCTGAACACTCATGGATTCTCATTTAGAAGGGTTTACTGAAAAAGTAAACCCTTTGCCCGCCAGTATTGAGCCTTATCTGTTGACATGAATTTTGAGTGGCCTATAGGTGTTGAGGAGTTTAAGACATATTCGGGTGTGAACGCATAACCGGAACGGGGGGAGCGATCATGAATACCGTATGGAGGAGACGCGGTTTGTTGCTGGGTAAACTCAGCGGATTCGTCTTGGGCCTCACACTCTGTTTCGCAGGACAACCCGCGTGGAGCCAGGAGATGACCGGGCCGGCCTTGCTGGAAACGCGTTGCTCGGGTTGTCATCCTCCCCATGAAGAAGGGGGTAAGCTTGATGCGATCGAACACCAGCGCAAGCCCCCCGAAGCCTGGGAGATGACCATCTATCGCATGTTGCGCACCCACGGAGCGAATCTGGAAGCGGGTGAGGCTCGCATCCTGATCAAATATCTGAGCGATCAATATGGCCTGGCACCGTCGGAAGTCAAACCCTTTCGGTACGCCTTAGAGAAACGGAACAATACGATAGAAAAACATGTTCCTAAGGAAGTGAAGGGCACCTGTGTGGCCTGTCACTCCTATGCGCGGATCGCCTTGCAGCGCCGCACGCCCGAATCGTGGGGGCGTCTGCCGGACCTGACCGCGGCCTTACTGCCAAATATTGAAAACCAGGTCGCCTCAACAGGGCTGCTGGGCGACTTCTGGTATACGCTGGTGCGGAAGGATACCGTCCCCTATCTGACGCAGCTCTACCCGTTTGACTCAGCATCCTGGAAGCAGTGGCAGGCCAAGCCCAAACCGGACTACGCCGGGCTCTGGAATGTGGTCGGTCACGATCCTGGAAAGGGCGGGACCTACACCGGCCGGATGACACTCACCGCGTCGGGGAACGATAACTATGAGGGTCAGCTCGCCTACGACTTTGCCGATGGGTCGCGCATGACCGGGAAAAACACTGTGACGATGTATACCGGCTTCCAGTGGCGGGGTGTGGCCGAGGTCGATGACGGCAAGACCCACAAAGAAATCTTTTTTGCCAATGAGGACGGCACGGTCGTCAGCGGCCGACGGTTGCTGACGCTGGTTGGCGATCTGGGCATGGAAGAGACGTTATACCGGAATACGGGTCAGGCGCGATTCTTAGCCGTCAGCCCGACCGCGCTCAAAATAGGCGAGCGCTCCACGCTCAGGCTGTTTGGCATGAACCTCCCCGAGTCCCTGACTGCGGCTTCGATCTCTCTGGGAACGGGTGTGACGGTCCAGTCCCTGCGGAGGGTTGATGCCGATACGGTCATGGCCGAGGTGGTTGTGGGGAAAAAGGCAAAAATGGGCGCTCGACAGGCTCGGATTCGGGGAGTTGATGGGGAACAGTCGCTGGCCGTCTACGCTACGGTTGACTATATCCGTCTCTCTCCGGAACAGGCGTTTTCTCGGCCTGGTGGTATCCGCACCCCAAAGATTTTTCAGCAGTTTGAGGCGGTCGGGTATACAAATGGTCCGGACGGACGCAAGGGAACCGACGACGATATAAAGCTGGGACGCGTCGGTCCGGTGACGTGGAAGCTGAACGAGTACGTGCAGCGCGTCAACGATGACGATGTGCGCTTTGTCGGTGCCATGGATGCCCACGGTCTTTTCACGCCGGCCGAGGACGGCCCAAATCCAGAACGGCACTTGCAGCAGGGCAATGTCGGCGATGTCTGGGTGGAGGCCTGGTATCAGCCAGATGGCGCCCGTCGGCCTATGGGGGCGCGCGCCCATCTGCTGGTCATGCCGGCAAAGTACAATTTTCAACCAATTGAATAGAGATGGAACAAACCCTGGCGTTGTGGTGGACAGTATGCTACGAGGCTGAGAGGAGACGCGAGAATTTCCGGTCAGCGCAAGGAGGGCGTGATGAAACACCTCAAGGCCGCGAACCATAAAGCGCATAGAGTCGAGACCGCTCCCGCGGCCAGACGGCAGGTGCCGGAAGACGTGCTGGGCATGGCCCAGCCGATGGGCTGCACGACGATTTTTAACCCCGGCTGGGAGGCGAACCCCTGGGGCGGTACCGCCGGCATGTGCGCGCCGATGGAGGCTGACCTGCTTGGCTGTGCCAATGTGTGCTGGTGGCCGGCTCAGGTGCCCGACAGCCTGCAAAACTACCCGGAGTGGGCCAGTGCCTGTTCGGGTGTCAACGCCGAGGACTGGCGCAGCTTGGAGCTGGTCTTCCCCGAGAAGAAATAGCCGCACCTGCCGTCTCAAAATCCACGCGGGGAACAATCCAGCATGAACCCTGGGCAAATGTGGAGCCGAGGCGTTTTCCTTGCGGGCTTGTGCCTGGGGGGATTACTCCTGCTCCTGCACGGGTTCCCCCGGCTCGTTGAGGCGGGCTGGTATATCGCCTCGACAACCATCCCCCCGAACTCCTCCGCTTCTGCCTGGCGCCCTCCTCAGGTCGTCACGCGTGTTGCCCAGAACCGGCTGACCTACGAGACCCGAGCCTGGACGCAAATTATCGACCTCAACACGCAGCAGCTCTCGATTATCAGTCACCTGGAGCAGGTGTACTGGCGGGGACCAATCGAGGCCTACGCCACGATTATGGCAGCGCGCACCCAGGAACGGCGGGCACAGGCGGAACGGTTGATGAACCAACTCCCTCATGGGTCGCAACAATTCGTAGCAAGACGAGCCGGTCCGTTTGATAGCCTGAGCCCCAGGCTGACGATTACCATCACCCCGATGTCGGGGGCCGAGTCGGTCGCCGGCTATGCGGCTCACAAGTATCGTATCCAGCGGAACGGCCTCGCGTATGAAGAAACCTGGCTGGCTGAGAAGATCAAGCTGAGTACGGACCTTGATATGCCCCGGCTGAACGCGTTTATCGACACGCTGCAAACGTCTCGAACCACACCGCCAGGAGCCGTGCTCGCCGAGTTAACCGAACTGATCAATGTGGGCTACCCAGTCAGGACCGTGAACCTGGTCACCCAGGTGGTCAAGGAAGTGGTCCAGGCCGAGCGGCGGCCGATTCGAGCTGAGGTGTTTATGGTGCCGGATAGCTATACCAAAAAGGCGCTGGTCGAGATTATGTTTCCAACAAGGAGGCGTTTATGAAGGGCAAGAGTCTGTTCTGGGCAGTGTCAACGCTGAGTGCGCTGATCCTCGTTTGCAGTCTACCCGGCCTGGTATGGGCCAAATGGTATATCCTGACCGGGGCCCATCCGAACTCCGTGTACGTGATTGATGCGGAAACCGATACGGTCGTGAAGACCATCCCGCTTGAGGGAAAAGGGCCGATCTTTACCGTAGCGCCGAATCCAGCCCGACCCCAGTTCGCCTATGCGGTCACCAACCTCAGCCAAAGCGTGGCTCTGGTTGACCTGGACGAGGGCAAAGAGGTCCTGCGCTTTAATCTCTCCAACGACAACGAACTGGTCCGAACCATGGCCATTGATGTCAACCCGCAGGGCAATCGCCTCTACATCCATGAAATGCCGCTGAAGAAAGACCTGGGCACATACGAGATACTGGAGACCCGCATCCGCGTCATCGATCTGGACACCAATACGGTCGCCAACGTGTTTCCTGCTCCTCGTCAGGTGATGGCGCTGGCGTCGTCCCAAGACGGGAAAAAGCTGTACGCCTTTAGCGTTGGCAGAGATATCTCGGTGCTGAATCCAGAGACGGGTCAGGTTGAGGACGTGATCCCCATGGCGGACTGGAACGTGACCGGTGCCGGCAAGCTGGAGGGACTGCCCTTATGGAACCCCTATCAGGAAAACGACTTCCTGGCCTCGTTTGCCGTGTATATGACGGACACGATTACCCAGCACGCCACCGTTGGCGTGGCCACCCTTGACCTCAAACAGGCCAATCCGGAGCTGCAAGTGGTGGAGCTTCAGCCCTATGAGGCCGAGTGGTGGACGGCTCACGGGGCGGTATCGGCCAAAACCCAGAAGGCATATCTCGGCTGGGACAAGTTGTGGAAGATGGACATCCCGACGCGCCAGATGGAACAAGTGGCGCAGTTCGACACCAACAGCGTCTTCGGCTCTTTCCTCCATCCTGACGGGACCAAGGTCTACTGCGGTGGAAACTGGAGCGCGTTGTCCGTGTTTGACGCCGACACGCTCAAACTCCTCAAGAAAATTGACCTGGGGCACTCCCAAGCCGGTGCGGGCCTCCGGTTCGTCAACCGCGAGAACGGGTTCTAATTGGAGCACACCCCAGCCTCCTGGGTAGCGTGGTAGACGGGACTGCTGATGCAATACGATCTGCTCATCAAAGGCGGTCAGGTCATTGATCCCGGCTGGCCGCAGTACCACAAACTCCAACCTGCAGATGTGGCGATTCGGAACGGCAAGATAGTGGCCGTCGCTGCCGCCATCCCTGCAGACCAAGCGGCCCGCGTGCGCGAGGTGTCCGGTCATATTGTCTGTCCTGGGTTGATCGACATTCACGCCCATACCTTTGTGAACGCCCACGATATGGGCGCCGAAACCGACCGGCGCTGTGCCGCGAGTGGAGTGACTACGCTGATTGACGCCGGCAGCGCCGGTTCAGCCACCTTCCCTGGACTGCGGCAGTATGTGGCCAATACGAGCGAGGTCCGGCTGCGCTGTTTCATTCATCTATCAGCCCTGGGTCTGATTCACCTTCGGGTCGGAGAGCTGATGCTTATGGACTATGCCGACCCTGAGGGCTGCGCGCGCACGATTGCCGACAATCGCGACCTCGCCATTGGCGTCAAGCTGCGCTTCAGCAATAACGTCGTGCCGGACGCTGCCGGGACCGAACCGTTGCGTCTCGCCCGCCAGGCGGCCGATATGGCAGGCGTGCCATTGATGGTGCATATCACCGACGCGCTGCTGCCGGTCCCGCAGATTTTGGAATTCCTCAAGCCGGGCGATGTGGTAACCCACTGTTTCCACGGGTTTGCATACGGCATCATGGGGCCGGAAAAGAAAGCCATTCTCAAAGAAGTCTGGGAGGCACAGAAAGAGGGGATTATTTTTGACTGCGCGCACGGGCGCATGCACTTCCCGTTTCCGTTTGTCCGGCAGGCCCTGGACGCCGGATTTTTGCCCGACACGATCGCGACCGACCTGACGCTCCCCAGCGCGACCAGAGGGCCGGTCTTTGATCTGCCGACGACCATGTCCAAGCTCCTCAACCTGGGCATGGGCCTGGAAGACGTGATCCGCTGCGTTACCACCAATCCCGCCCGGGTGATCGGAGAGGCTGAGCAAATCGGAACGCTCAGGCCCGGTGCCACTGCCGATGTCGCCGTACTCAGTCTTGAACAGGGAGCATTCGATTTTATCGACACCGACCAGAACCATATGACCGGCGAGAAAAAACTGGTCGCCCAACTCACGGTCAAAGATGGACGGGTGTGGTATCAGGCCGACCGAGCAAGATGAGGTGGTCTGGCGTGGGTCATCCAAGGCGAGCCCGCTGGCCGTCGTTCTCGCTCTCCTGGCCCGTGCTGCACTGATTCCCCCTATTGTCTCTAACGGACCCCGTTGACGGTCCTTCCCATATGCCTTTCGCTGGCACGACTGTGGCGGACATGGTAAGCAGACAGCCACGCCAGCCCGTGTTTGAGCGGACTGTACTGGAAGGAGGACCGTATGGCCGGAAAGCATTTTGAAGAACTGAACGTTGGGGATGTCTTTCAGCATCAACCCGGACGCACGATTACCGAGACGGATAACCTGTTGTTCTCGACGATGACCCACAACCCCCAGCCGCTCCATCTGGATGAAGAGTTTTCCAAGAAAGCCGAGTTTGGCCAACGCCTGGTGAACAGTATCTACACCTTGGGACTTGCGGTCGGCCTGTCTGTCGGCGATACCACTCTGGGGACGACGGTCGGCAATCTTGGCTTTGAAAAAGTCGTCTTTCCCAAGCCTGTTTTTATTGGGGATACCCTGTACGCCGAGTCCGAAGTCGTCGAGAAGCGAGAATCGCGTTCCCGCCCGCAGTGGGGGATCGTGACCTTCGAGCACCGGGCCAGGAACCAGCGGGGCGAGATTGTGATGAGCTGCCGCCGGGGGGCCATGATGCGCAAAAAAGAGGCCCGGATTTCATAGCGAGAGAGGGGAGATTATGACCCGCTTACGCCGTGCCGTCCATTTCGTGCCTGGGGCCAATGAAAAAATGCTTAATAAATCGCTGGCATTGGAAGCGGATACGCTCGTGCTGGACCTCGAAGACGCGGTTACACCGGACAATAAAGATGCGGCTCGGGAGACGGTGACGGACTGGCTCAGGCAGGTGGACTTTGGTCGTCAGGAACGTATGGTCCGCATGAACCCGCTGGATACCCCCTGGGGGGTGGCCGATCTGGAAGTGACGATGCAGGGGCGACCCGACTCCTACCTCGTCCCCAAGGTGAGAACCCGGGATGATGTACTGAAGATTCATACGATTATCAGCCGCATGGAAAAGGCGTGCGACTATCCGCCGGGTGAGGTCAAGCTGGTAATATTAGCCACAGAGACGCCCGAGGGCTTGCTGAATATCAAGGATTTTGGCTCCTGCCCGCGGGTCGATGCGTTGTCGTGGGGGGCCGAGGACTTGTCGGCCGCGATTGGCGCCCGGCGCAACCGGGCTGAAGACGGCAGCTTTCTCGAAGTGTTCCGCTATGCCCGGATCATGACCCTGCTGGCGGCAACGGCCGCGGGGGTCCAACCGCTGGATACGGTCTTCGTCGATATCCGCGATAGCGCCGGGCTGCGCCAGGAATGTATCGAGGGGGCGTGGATGGGCTTTACCGGAAAGATCACCATCCATCCCAACCAGGTAGATATCGTCAACGAAGTATTCACGCCCTCGGCGGAAGAGGTCGCGGAAAGCCAGGAGTTGTTGGCGGCTTTTGAAGAAAACCAGAAGGCCGGGAAAATGGCCTTCAGCTTCAAGGGCCAGATGGTCGATGTGCCGCATCTCACGCGGGCACGGACCATTCTTGAACGGGCCAGGCTGGCAGAGGCCGGACGATGATTGGCATTACCGGCTGCGGCTATCATGTGCCCTTCTGTCGCCTGGAGCGGGCGCACTTCGCTCAGGCCTGGAATCGCCGCGCCGGCACGGGCGAGCGGGCCGCCATCTATTTTGACGAAGACGCGTTGACCCTCGGCTTTGAGGCGGCCCAGCGTTGTTTGGAATATACCGGCAATAAAAAAGTCGATGCCCTGTTCTTTTCCTCAACCTCCGCTCCGTTCTGGCAGCGTTCGACCGCCAGCTTCCTGGCCGCGGCCTGCGACCTGTCGGCGGCGTGCGAAACCTCGGACTTCGGGGGCAGTTTACGCTCAGCCACCGCGGCGCTGCGCGCCGGGGTTGACGCGCTCAACAGCCGCCGTCTGTCCACGCTCTTGATCGCAGCCGGCGAGGTGCGCGACGGCCAGCCGGGAGAAACCGAAGAAGAGTGGTTCGGCGACGCCGGCAGTGCGGTCACCCTCGGGCGGGAGAATGTGCTGGCCGAAATTATGGGTCTGGCGACCCACTCCAGCGATTTTTGGGATGAGTGGCGACGCGACGGCGATGAGTTTATTCGGACCCAGGCGTCCCGCTTTTCAACCGAGCGGGGCTACCAGAAAAACCTCGTCGCGGTCGGCAAAGCGCTGCTTGAAAAGCATGGTGTGCCAGCCCAGCAGGTGGCCAAGGTGATCCTCCCCTCCCCGGATGGTCGGGCCCATAGCGCAACCGCCCGACACCTCGGCTTTCAGGACGCGCAGTTACTCGATCCGTGCTTTGCGGAGATTGGCGCACCCGGCAGCGCCGCTCCTTTTCTCCTGCTGGCCGCCGCCTTGGAAGGGGCAAATCCGGGCGACCTCCTCCTGCTACTCAACTATGGCGACGGTGCGGACGGTGTCCTGCTGCGCGTGACCGAGGCCATTCGAAAGCGCCCGCTGCCGTCCTCGCTCTCGGACCATCTGAGTGAGAAACGGCTATATTCCTCCTACCAGATTTTTCAGAAAATGCGCTCCTACTATAAACACCACCAGGAGGCGGCTGAGCTGTCCAACGTCCTCCTGGAAAAAGAAGAGAGCCAGAACATTCGTCTGCACGGCACGCTGTGTCTCCGTTGCGGGACGCGCCAATACCCCATCACCCCAGTCTGCGGAGGGTGTCAGAACCGTGACTCTCTTAACGAAGTCCCGCTCGAACACACGGGCCAGATTTTTACCTTTACCCGCGACCATCTGTATGTGGCTCCCGACTCCCCGACCATCATGAGTGTGGTCGATGTCGCCCGGGGCGGTCGTCTCTATCTCCAGATGACCGACGTGGACCCGGAAGACGTCCGGGTAGAGGACTCGGTGGTCCTGACCCTGAGACGCAGAAAAGAAGGACCCACGATGCACAACTATTACTGGAAATGCCGGCCGATGCGCTAATCTCGGTCTGGCGAAAGGCGACGCGCTCGGTTAGCATGGGACGCCAAAGAGTAAACGTGTCCTCCAAACAAGCATACAAAGCTGGACATATTTACTCTTTCTGGAAGGGAGGACACGCAGATGGGGGCATCACTCAAAGACCAGGTTGCGGTGATTGGTGTGGGCTGTATCAAGTTCGGCGATAATTTTGATCAGGGCTATGAAGACATGGCGGTCGAGGCGGCCTACGCGGCCTTTCATGACGCCCGCATTGCCCCGGAAGAGATCGATGCCGCTTGGCTTGGCACCTACTCGCCGGCCCAGGGACACGGCAAGGCAGCGGTTTCCCTGGGTGATGCGCTGCGCTTATACAACAAGCCGATTTCGCGGGTAGAAAATTTTTGCGCGACCGGGACCGACGCGTTTCGGCACGCCGTCCTCGCGGTTGCCTCCGGCATGTATGATACGGCCCTGGTCCTGGGAGTTGAAAAATATAAGGATCGCCCTGGCCGCGGCCTGGCCCGAGAGGGCGTGCATCCGTATTATCACGACGGCTCAACCGCTCCGGGCCTGTTCGCCCTGGCCGCCACCCGCTATATGCACGAGTTTGGCCTGACCCGTGAGACCCTGGCCAAAGTGGCCGTCAAGAACCACCGCAACGGCGCGCTCAACGCCAAGGCCCACCTGCAAAAGGAAGTCAGCCCGGAAGCCGTTCTGACAGCACCGATTGTGGCCTATCCGTTTGGGCTGTACGACTGCTGTCCGACGACTGATGGCGCGGCCGCGGCCGTGGTGTGTCGGGCCGAGCTGGCAAAAAAATATCGGGCCGACCATATCCTGGTCAAAGGCGTGGGCCTGTCCGTGACGAGCGGGCGACCGTTCATGGATCCGAATTTTGACTATCTCGGTTTTCGGGCCACCCAGAACGCCTCGGCCCAGGCCTATGCCATGGCCGGCATTACCGACCCGCTGAAGGAGATCGATGTCGCCGAGGTGCACGACTGCTTTACCTGGACGGAGATTTCCAACTATGAAGACCTGGGCTTTATCCAAAAGGGCGAGGGCGCAAAGCTGATTGAGGAAGGCCGCACCGCCCTGGACGGCGATATCCCGGTCAACCCCAGCGGCGGGCTCAAGTCGTTTGGCCATCCCATCGGTGCGAGTGGGGTGCGTATGGTGTATGAGATTGTGACCCAACTCAGAGGGGAGGCCGGTCCGCGTCAGGTCACAGACCCAAAGCTGGGCCTTGTGCATAATGTGGGTGGTCCCGGAGCCGTGTCGTGCGTGGCCGTGCTTGGTCAGCCCTGAGGCCGCGACGAGAAAGCAAGTGAGGAGCAAACATGTCACAGTCTTCCATTGTTGATGTTATTTGCGAGCGTGCCCTTGAGATTGCCCCCGAGGTGCCCTGGCTGGTTGAGCCGCTGACTCCGGGGCGGGGCCAGGCATTCATCCTGCAACATATTCTGCGCAACCGGCTGTTCAGCGCGGTCATCCGGCCGGCCTGGATCAGCCGGTGTCCCGACCTGGCCATTGTCCGCAAGACCATCGGCCAGATGCGGGAGGAGTTGGTGTTTGATGACGAGATCGCCCAGCCGCATACCACCCTGTTGTGGGAGATGGGACGCAACGTCGGCCTGACCAATGAGGAAATGGACCATACCCGGGCCGTGCCGCTGGTCGATGTGGCCTTGAACGTCTGGGAGAATATCGCCCGCTCAAAACACTGGGTTGCCGGCTGGCTGGCAACTTCGGTGGATGAGTTCATGCTGACGGCCATGTCCGGCGAGCATAATTATCGGCCTGAAGCCTGGCAGGCCACCTTTCATCTCAACGACGAGCAGGTGTTCTTTTTCTCCTACCACACCAAGGCCGACGACGATCATGCCGGCCGCAAGGTCTGGGAGCCTATCGCCCGACATGTGACAACCGAGGCCGAGCGTCGGGAAGTCCTGGATGGTATGGAGCTGGCGCTGACGGCCGATAAGCTGTTCTACCAGGGGATTTGCGAACTGGGCGATCACATTGACGCCAGTAAGAACGCGGCTTAGCTGGGCAGGGTGCGTACGCTGAGACTATGCCGATACACGACAATCTCAGACGGCTGGTTGAACTGGCCGCCCCCTTGTGGGCCGGCGAGGAAGAAATCGTCTGGACCTATTTTCAGAGTCCGCAGCGCACAAACGAGACCGATTTGCTGTGGCTCAAACGGCAGTGCTTCAAGGAGATCTGGGGGTCGGGTATCGGCGATAAGAAGAAGGGCCTCTTTCAGGGACCGGTCGCTTACCTGGACGCCGTCTTTCCCAAGATTGACCGTGAGGTTGATCGCCACACGGTCCTGGACGTCATCGACGACCTGCGTTCCGAGTTCTCTCACTACTGCCTGTTTGCCGACATATACGACTCTATCAGCGGCAGCAGGCTGGACCCGCAGCAACTCACCGGCTGGGAGGCGGACGACACGCTCGCCCGGCTGCGCTACGACTGCAAGGAGCAGCGGGGACAACTGGGTCACTTTGCCTCGCGCTTTACCGAGGGCGGATATTGCAGCATGTTTGTGGCCGGCATGAAGTTGGCGGGTACGGGTGAGCTTAACGACCGCATCGCCAAAGCGTGTGAGCAGGTCTATAACGATGAAATCGGGCATATGCATTTGGGCTTTGTCGGCCTGGCGCAGCAGACCCTGTCTGCCGAGGAGTGGGCCGAGGTCGCTGATATGGTCCGCACGATTCTGGTCCAACGGCTTTTCATGCGTAACGAACAATTCGGTTATCCGCTCTCAGATACTCGTCTGAAGGCCATTCAGGCCGGCGATATCGAACCCATGCCGTTCGACTACTCCGGTCTTGAGTAGGGGATCGGCCCGCGCCGGCTTGTACTGCGTATCCCAGAGCCATGCAGAAACCCTCACAAGCGTCCCTCAGAGAACCGGCCCGTGCCTGGATATGGGCAACCTTCGTTGTGCTGCTGTTTATCTGTGTGCCGTATGGGTTCGTCGGCACCCATCAGCCACTCGTCTTTGGCCTGCCGCTGTGGTTCCTGTTGACGCTGTTGGGCTCCTTCCTCCTGGGCGGCTTCACCATGTATGTGGCGGTCCGGCACTGGCGCTTGGCCGCTTTTATCCTTGACGAGGAACATGAGCGGTCCAGCTGAGACGGTCGGCCTGGGCTTTGGCGCCCTGGTTCTCCTGTCCGTATATTTGCTGAGTAATCTGTTGATCGGGTTTTTTGCCTACCGATCGGGCGAGACCTGGGTGGCTCGCGACTATTTTCTGGGTGGAAAAACAACCGGCGCGCTCGTGCTGTTCTTCGCCATGCTGGCGACCAAATTCAGCGGCAACACCTTTTTCGGTCTGCCCGGGCAGGCCTACCGGATCGGCTTGATGTCGGTTCTGCTGGTGCCGTTTATGGTTGTGATTGCGGTAGGCTTTCTCTCCTACGCGCCACGTCTCTACGTCTTATCAAAGAAATATGACTACCTGACACCGGCCGATTTCTACGCCGACCGCTTTCAGAGCCGACCTTTGCGACTCATCGTCGCCTGCTTCCTGATTCTGTCGGTGATTCCCTATCTGATGATTCAGGCTACGGGCATGGGCCATGCCTTTGTCGGATTCACTGGCGGCCAGTATTCGTTCACCAGCGGGGTCGTGTATATCTCCGCTGTCATGCTGGCCTATGTACTGCTGAGCGGCTGGCGCGGCGTTGTCTGGGCCGAGGTGTTGCAGGGCAGTCTGCTCTTGGGCTCAATCGTGATTGCCGCGGTGGTGCTGGTCGCGTCCGAAGGCGGGCTGGCCAACGTCATTCAGCAGGCGGTTCGGGTTGCGCCTGAAAAAGTGGAGGTCGCGGGCTCGTATAGCACGCTGACACGTTCGTATTTGTTGTATGCGGTAGTTTTTGCGTTGGGGGGCTGCATGTATCCCCAGATTATCCAGAGCGTGTATGCCGCCAAGACCGAGGCTGATTTGCGGCGCAGTGTCGTCATGATGATCCCCAACTACATCCTCATCATGCTCTGCGTTGTATTGATCGGGCTGGTCGGGGTGGTGCGATTCCACGAGCTGGGGACCATACAGGCCGACCAGATTCTGGGTCTGTTGCTCGGCCAGCAGGCCCAGAATCTGTACTGGGTCGTCGTTCTGGTCTTTATCGGCGCTGCGGCGGCTATCATGTCTACCGCGGCGGGCGTCTTGCTCACCCTCTCGTCTATCGTGACCCACGATCTCTACCGGCATTGCTTTCGTCTCAACGCGAGTGAGGATGAAATTGCCCGAGCGGGGCGGATTTTCACCGTGCTGCTCCTCTTGCTTGTCATGGGGCTCTCGCTTCAGCCCATGACCACCTTGTGGCAGCTCACGATTATCAAGTTTGAATTTCTGATGCAGCTCTATCTGCCCCTGATCTTGGGCTTGTACTGGCCGCGGTTTACGCGCCGGGCGGCCTTTGCCGGGATTGGCGTTGGGACCCTGAGCGTGACCGCTATGCTGCTGGCTGGCTGGAAGCATATCTTGATCTTTGACGCCGGTCTGGTCGGCTTTCTGCTCAATGCAGTGGCGTGCGTCAGTGTGACCTTGCTGGCGCCGCCCGATGCGGACGAACAGCGCTGGGTGCGAGAACGCTTCTTTGTCTTTTTTGAGCGTGCGCCGGTCGGTAGAACGTGAGGTCTGCGGGAAGCGCCTGGCAATTGTGCTGCGAGCCGTCCCGCCTTGCACTCCGGCTTCAAATCCCACATGGTGGGAGGCAAACAGCCAAACTCAGTCCGTATACTACCGAAGAGAAAAGGACATCCATGTCAGCCCAAGAACCCCGTTTCGCCATTATCACCGATGAAGCCCTGGATTCCCTGCGCAAGCTCATTCATGTCCCTATCGAAGACACCCTGGAGCCGTGGTGCTATGAGGCCACGCGCGATAACATCCGCCACTATGCGCACGGCATAGGGGACGATAACCCCCTGTGGTGCGACCCGGAATACGCCGCCACGACCCACTACGGCGCAATTACCGCCCCACCGTCGTTTGTCTTTCCGCTCAATCGGGTCCTGAGCGGCTATGTAGGCGGCCTGCCGGGGATTCACGCCATGTGGGCCGGCGCGGATCTGACCTGGCATAAGCCCATATTTCGCAACGACGCTTTTACGACCAAGGCTTATCTCAAAGACCTGGTCGAGCATGAGACGCGCTTTGCCGGTCGGGCGATTCAGCAAATCTACCACGTGGATTATTACAACCAGCACGACGAGCTGGTGATCGAGGGCGATAGCTGGTGTTTTCGGACCGAGCGCGATACCGCCCGGGAGCGTGGCACAAAATACGCCGAGGTCAAACAGCACGCGCCGGTCAGCTATAGCCGCGAGCAAATCGCCGAGATATTTGCCCAGTACGCGCAGGAAGCAGTGCGCGGGGCCACACCGCGCTATATCGAAGATGTCAGTGTTGGTGACAGTCTGCCGACCATGGTTAAAGGTCCGATGACAGTTACCGGCTTTATCGCTTACGCCCAGGGCTGGGGCGGGCTGTATATTCGGGCCAACCGCCTGGCCTGGAAGCAGCTCCAAAAACATCCCGGGCTGGGCATTCCCGACCGCTTTGGCATTCCTGACGTGCCCGAGCGGGTGCACTGGGATACTGACCTGGCCCAACGGGTCGGCACGCCCGAAGCCTACGACTACGGCCCGGAGCGCACCTCATGGATGACCCACCATCTGACCGACTGGATGGGCGACCGGGGCTTTCTGCGCCAGATTACCGTGAAGATACGGCGTCACAATCCGGTCGGCGACACGCTTTTTATCAACGGCGAGGTGACGCGGATTTTCGAGGCCGACGGTCATCACTGTGTCGAGGTGCAGCAAAACGCCAGAAACCAGGACGGCGAACTGTCCGTGCTGAGTACCGGTGTGGTGCGCTTGCCGTCTCGGACCTGAGACCCGTAGGCGGAGAGACTGCGCCACAGCGCGGAACGACGCTACACAATCCGGTGCTCTTCGGTAATCAGGGTGAGTGTTGATGCCGGGTCAACGAATTTTGCACCGTCCGGCTGGGCATGATCTTTGTACTCCGCAGACGCCAAGGCAAAATTCAGATCGCCCAAGGTCTCAAACCACAGCTCGGCCACGCCGTCGTACTGCGGCTCGCCTTGCGCATACGCTGAGAGCAGGGCGTGGCACTGGACGTAGCGCTGCACACCAGGTATGGCGAGCGCTAGTGGGCCGTGCACGTCTTTCCAATAGCGGAAGAACTCGTCCCGGTCCCAGTCGGGCTTGCGTTTGATGAAAGACAGCCGTTTGACCTGTGGCTCGGGCCTGTTACGTTCCTCGCCTGTGCGCAGCACATGGTCTGCGGTGACGAGCCGCACCACGTTTTTGACATTTGCAAAATTCGGCTCATCCGCGTACGCGCCTTCGCGATATTCCTTGCTCTGAAAGGCGGCGGTGATGGCTGCTTCGCTGTCCATCCAGATTTCCACCACACCGTCATAGGCTTGGCTCCGGCTCACCACGGTCGAGCTGTGGTTTTGCACATAGCCGTGCAAACCGGGCATCCGCTTGGCGAGTGGGGCGTGCACTTCGCGCCAGTGGCGGGAGAAGTCCGCCAGGCTGAGACCATCTTTCCGCCTAAAGGCAATAAGTAAGTGGGCCATTGTGTCCATCCTCCTCGCGGTAGGGAGGGTATGATTTTTTCACAGCCTGGGCAAGCGCGAATCTGTTGCGCCGAGCGGGTCATCAACTGGAGTGCCAACCCTATATCTGTTAGCCATTGTAAATGGAGTCCTATCAGGAAAGCGCTGTGAGCCATTATGAGCCAACAGGACGCCTTTGACCGTATCGTCACCGCCCTGCACGACGCCGCGCTCGACGATACCGTGTGGTCCCGCGCCTTCACCCTGATTGATAAAACCGTTGGCATGGTTGGCACCCATTTGCTGATCTTCGGCGGGCACACGCGGGCCGACCTCGAAGTCCTTTTCGAGCGCTCAACCTACTCCTACCGATCCGCCACATGGGACCTGGAGTACACCCAGCACTACTTCCCCCGCGACGAACGCATCCCCCGTTTCCTCCGTCTGCCCGACCGCCACCTCTCGCACGTCCCCACCCTCTACACCGGAGAAGAACGGAAGACCTCCTCGACCTTTAACGAACTCTTGCGCCGCTCTTCTGGTCGTCACGGGTTGAATGTGCGGTTGGACGGGCCGGGTGGCTGCTCCATCGCCTGGGCCTTGGCAGATTCCACCGACCCCACCGGCTGGTGCTCCGAGCAGATCACATTGATACAACACCTGCTGCCCCACCTTCGTCAGTTCGTCCGGGTCCGACAGGCCCTCGCCAAAGCCGAGGCGCTCCACACTTCGCTGGCCCAATTACTCGACAACGCCCTCATTGGCGTCCTTGCCC
Source organism: uncultured Binatia bacterium (SeqCode) (assembly GCA_965232605.1). GTDB lineage: Bacteria > Desulfobacterota > Binatia > Bin18 > Bin18 > Bin18. The sequence goes on from CBDDQA010000004.1 coordinate 109,186, forward strand.
TCGACCGCCACGGGAAGATTATCGAGACCAACACCCGCGGCCTGCGCATTCTTCAGCGTGGCGACGGCGTAAGAGACCAGGACGGCATCCTGCACGCCCGCTTCCCGACCGACCACGCCACCCTTCAGCGGTTCATAGCCCACGCTCTGCCCCGTTGGGGGCAGACCGCTTCGGGCGGCTCCATGACGGTCCGGCGTTCTTCCGGCCCCCTCCCGCTCCCCCTGCATATCAGTCCAGTGGAACATCGGGCCGATTTCGGAGCCCAGCGTATCGCTGCTCTCGTGCTGCTGGTCGATCCCGTCGAGCGTCCACGGGTTGACCCGGCCTTCCTCCAAGCCACCCTCCGTCTCACCCGTGCCGAAAGCCACGTCGCGGCTGCCTTGGCCGCTGGTTACAGTGTCCGCGAGATTGCCGTGGCCACGCACCGGACCCAGGCGACGGTGCGCGTTCACATCCGATCCATACACCGCAAGCTGGGCCTCTCCCATCAGGCCGACCTGGTACGGCTGGTGCTGACCACCGTCGGGCTGCCCCTGCCGCGCGCCTGACTCCGCTTCCCCCCCGTCTTCCCTACCCCCCTGTCTTCTACCGCGACACTCGTGCTCCTTTCGTTTACCTTTACGAGAAGGTGCGCTATCCTGCGCCCCGTTCATGCGATTTGCCTGGGACCCGACGAAAGCGGTGGAAAACGTAGCGAACCATGCGGTGTCTTTCGAGGAAGCGCATTCTGTCTTTGGTGACCCCTTGGCCACAACCATTATGGACCCTGACCATTCTGTCGGCGAGGAGCGATTTCTGACAACGGGCCTTTCTCGACAGCAACGGTCGCTCATCGTGTGGCACACCGAAGAAGAAGACGTAATTCGTATCATTGGGGCGCGTGAAGCAACGCCGCGTGAACGGAGGATGTATGAGTCAGGCGAATAAGACCGATGCAGATACACCGATGCGAGCAGAATATGACATTCGGGGCGGGGTTCGGGGGAAGTACTACGAACGTTATCGGCAGGGGACAAACATTGTGGTGCTAGAGCCTGATGTTGCGGCCGCATTCCCTGATTCCGAAGCCGTGAATACGGCGCTCCGTCTGCTGATTCGGGTCGCCCGGCAGCACGTCACGGAAACCGACCCTTCCGCGTCATAGTACGCAGCATGGCTACTGCTGAAGACACCTTTTGGGCATACACCCTGGGTCGTATTGACGAGCGGACCGCTCATATTCCCCATTCAGCGCAGCCATGAGCCAACAGGACGCCTTTGACCGTATCGTCACCGCCCTGCACGACGCCGCGCTGGATGACACCCTGTGGCCCAGCGCATCAGCCCTGATTGATGAGGCGGTCGGCATGGCCGGGAGCCATCTGACGGTCGTAAGTGGACATACGCGGGACGACGTTGAGCTTCTCTTCGGGGACCGTTATGACCACGGCGAACTCAACGAATGGGGACGAATATGGGCCAGAGACTACTTCTCCCACGACGAGCGCCTGCCCCGTTTGTCGCACCTGCCGGATAGTCAAGTGTTTCACGTCAGCGAGGTCTTCCCCGCCTCAACACTGAAAATATCCCGACGTATAACGACTTATTGCGACGGGCAGGTGGCCGTAACGGTCTGGACCTGCGCATGGACGGCCCGGAGGGCTTACACATCGCCTGGGGATTGACCGACCCACTCGACCCCAGCGGCTGGGGCTCCGAGCAGATCGCGTTGATACAATACCTGCTGCCCCACCTTCGCCAATTCGTCCGGGTCCGACAGACATTGGCCAAAGCCGAAGCGCTCCGCACCTCGCTGGCCCAATTACTCGACACCACTCTGCTCGGCGTCCTTGCCCTGGACCGCCGTGGGAGAATCGTCGAGACCAACACCCGCGCCTTGCGCATTCTCCGGCGTGGCGACGGCGTCATAGACCGGGACGGCTTCCTGCACGCCCGCTTCCCGACCGACCACGCTAAGCTCCAGCGCCTCATAGCCAACGCTTTGCCACACTGGGGTCAGACCGTCTCCGGCGGCTCCATGCTGGTCCGGCGTTCTTCCGGTCGGCTTCCGCTCACCCTGCATATCAGCCCGGTGGAACATCGCGCCGACTTTGGCGCCCAGCGTATCGCCGCTCTCGTGTTGCTCGTTGATCCCGTCGAGCGCCCCCAGATTGATCCCGCCATCCTCCAAGCCACCCTCCGTCTGACCCAGGCCGAGAGTCACGTCGCGGCTGCCTTGGCCGCCGGTTACAGTGTCCGCGAGATTGCCGTGGCCACGCACCGGACCCAGGCGACGGTGCGCGTTCACATCCGATCCATACACCGCAAGCTGGGCCTCTCCCATCAGGCCGACCTAGTGCGGTTGGTGCTGACGACTGCCGGGCTGCCCCTGCCGCGCGCCTGACTGCCCCTCTCCACCCCAAAATTTTCGTCCATTTCCGAAAAAATATCCAAAAAATACCTAGAATTGGGTACGAAATCGGGTTGGGAGGTGTGGTAGGGGCCAAGTTATCTTTTTCTGAGGAGGGATTGCGTATGTCTATCTTGCTGCGTCTATTCGTAAGTGTCGTTCTCGTGGCTCCGTCGCTGATTCACGCCGCCACGCTGGAGATTCCCGGTTCCGGCACCACGCTGTCGGGCATTGGAGTCATTTCAGGCTGGAAGTGTACAGCCAACGGAGAGCTGACCGTCCGCTTTGACGACGGCGACGCGCTTCCATTGCTCTACGGCAGCGAGCGAACTGATGTCCGTGACGCGGGCGCTTGTAGTAGTGCGGATGTAGGCTTTGTGGCCATCTGGAATTGGGGCAATCTGGATTCTGGAGAACATACCGCGGTGGCCTACGATAATGGCGTAGAGTTTGCCCGGAGTACCTTTACCGTGGTCCGGGCAAGTGAGGACAGCGGATTTTTACCGGACGTGGTCGCCGAATGTACGGTCCCCGATTTCCCAGACGCAGGGACCAACGCCCGCTTCGAGTGGAGCACGGGGACGCAACATCTGGAGTTGGCCGAGGTTGGCGAGGACGTGGTGGTGCCGGTCTCGACGGCGTTCGATGGGGCGTGGGAACTCTCAGGAAGATACTCCGCTGACCACACGTGTGATGCTATTTCATCCCTTCTACCCTCTGCCACTTCCATCCTTAGAAGGTATCTCATTGAGGACGGTTTCGTCTCAGCCTCTTAGAGTTTCTCGAACAATGCTGGGGATGAATTCATATTCTCCTTCTACGGCATCGTCGTCGAAGCCGATGGCGAGTTGAGGGGAACCTACCACTTCGGCCCTAGAGACGATCGATTTTCCGTGGTCGGTGGCCTAGCAGGCTTTTTACAAAAGGACGGAACTGTCTCTGGGAGATGGATGTACTCTCATTTTGGATGTGACGGTCTTTTCACACTCACCAAACAGTAAGGAGCGCGACCAGCCTCGTAGGTCAGGTTAGCGAAGCGTAACCTGACATCCTCACTGATGACGGTCCCGGCTGTCGGGGGCATTGTGTATCAGGCCGCCAGGCGCGCGTTCTGCTCCTGACCGCCGTTCACGCCGTCAGCCTCACTAAGGCCACGGTCAGCCCGACAATGCCGACGGCCATCACCCACAAATGGCGGTGCAGCCGCGCTTCCAAGTCCCCCAGGTCGGCCTTCAACTCGGCCCGCACCCCGGCAACCTCGGCCTTGACCTCGGCGAGGTCGCTTTTCAATTCGGCTTCGACGCGGGCGAGGTCGTCTTTGGTGGCGACGTTGCCGCTCACTGCGTCGCCGACCGTGGCCACGACGGCTTCGGCCAGAACTTCGTCGGCCCCTGCGGTGGTGAGCGCTCCAGGCCCGCAGGGCAGGCGAGCGCAGCTATGATTTTCTCATTTCCAGCTTCATCCGAGTAAGCCCGGCAATCTGGTCAAAATGACTATCGGCACTGATAATCTGGGTAAGGCCATTATTCAGCATCACGGCAGCATGAACAGCATCCCGAACGTTGATTGTCGGCACGGTGTTCAGAAGAGTAAGTGCGCGTTCCATATCTGCGGAAGTCACTGGATAGATGGTCTGACAGAGGTCGGTCAGCAGGCGGTATGCCTGCTGACCGACACTAGGCCGCTTTTGAGCGTAATAGCGATGAAGCATCCCCTGTTGGACTTCAGTGCTCGTACAGACCAGCAGAGCGCCTCTACGGATTTGTTCAACAATACGGAGGCAAGCAGCCTTGAGCGGATGCTCCTTGCCGAGACAGTACATGAGGACATTGGCGTCGAGAAAAAACAGCCTTCCCTCATCCGCCATGGTTGGACCACTTCATACGAGCATACTCCTCCTCCCAGGTCTGGTAGTGCTCTGGAGCCTCGGTGTCTGCTTTGCTTGCCAGTTCCAGCAGGGTGGTGGCGGCCTGGCGGACGGTCTCGGCCTTCCGGCGGGCCAGACAGGTCCGCTCTAAGGATTCGCGGATGATGACCTCAATGTCCTTGTGCTCTTTTGTGGCAATCTCAACCAGAGCGCGGTGCTGGTCCTGTGTCAGGGAAATCTGAATCTTTTTTGGATAGGAATGCACGATGATGCCCCCATTTATAGCACCTGCTTGTATAAGGCTGTATAGTGCGTGGAATGTGCCGAGTCTATCTGGATGTCTGTTGTCTCAACCGTCCCTTTGATACCCAAGAACAAGACCGGCTGCGCTTGGAAGCGGAGGCCGTCCTCTTAATCCTGAAGCATTGTGAGGCCGGAGAGTGGCAGTGGGTCTCAAGCGCTGTCGTGTCCCATGAAGTGGAGGCCGTTCCCAATCGAGAGCGAAGGCATCGACTCCAGGAGATACTCAAGAACGCAGGTCTGTTTGTTCCACTCAGTGACACAATAGTTGAGCGGGGAGAGGAATTACAAGGCATGGGACTCAAAGCCTATGATGCGCTTCATGTCGCCTGTGCGGAACAGGCGCACGTTGATATTTTCCTTACAACAGACGACCGACTGTGCCGGGTGGCGATTCGGAATGCCCACCGTCTCAAAGTGCGCGTCGAGAACCCCTTAACTTGGTTACAGGAGGAACTGAAGCAATGAACGAAGCCGTACTGACATTGGAGCAAATTCGTGCCAGGGGTCTCCAGGTGCTTGGGGAGCAGTTGGGCATTGTAGGGATGGTGCGCTTTCTGCAACAGTCGGAAACCGGCTGGGGCAACTACACCGAGGAGCGACACCAGTGGTTGGGCGACCCGGATGTCAGGGCATTGGCCAAGGATATCCAAACGCGCCATCCAGAGAAGCCAACCGGAGACTAATTGGACCACTTCATGCGAGCATACTCCTCCTCCCAGGTCTGGTAGTTCTCTGGAGGTTCGGTGTCTGCTTTGCTTGCCAGTTCCAGCAGGGTGGCGGCGGCCTGGCGGACGGTCTCGGCCTTCCGCCGGGCCAGACAGGTTCGCTCTAAGGATTCGCGGATGATGACCTCAATGTCCTTGCCCTCTTGTGTGGCAATCTCAACCAGAGTGCGGTGCTGCTCCTGTGTCAGGGAAATCTGAATCTTTTTTGGAAGCGTCAGAACGACCCGGCCTCGACATCCTGAATGAATTGCACCACGTCCCGAAAATACGCTTCCTGATCGTCATACATGGCGCAATGGCTACCGTTCTTGCATATGGCTACGCGCGAGTTGGGGATCAACTCGCCCATGCGTTCAATCTCGGACACGCGCATGGTGTCAAAGCGTGCCCCGGAGACCAGGGTCGGACACTGAATCCGGGGCAGGTCCGCCCAGCGGTCCCAGTCCTTGAAGGTGCCTGTCACCACAAACTCGTTCGGGCCCTGCATGGTGTTATAGACCGGCTTGGCCAGGTTGCGGAACATGCGCACCAGCGGTTCCGGCCAGGGGTCGAGCCGACATAAATGCTGCCGGTACACATGCGTGAACAGGGTCTCCTCGTATTCCGGCGCATCATAGTCCTCGGTCGCCTCATATTTTTCAAGAATACGCAGGACCTCGGACGACTGCTGGGCGCGTAATTCGTTGATATACGCGACATAGGCCGGAATGCTGGCGGTCATATTGGAGAGCATGAGTCCCTTGAGGTGCTGCTGATAGGCCAGGGCGTACTCCATGCCGAGCAGTCCGCCCCAGGAATGGCCGAGCAGATAAAAGTGCTCCAGCCCAAGCGCACGTCGAACCTGCTCGACTTCTTCCCGAAAACGCTCCACCGTCCACAGGCTGGTATCGTCGGGCTGGTCGGAATAGGCCGAGCCGAGCTGGTCGTAGTAAATAATCTGAATATCGTGCTGCGGCAGGAAGTCTTCAAAACACTCAAAATACTCATGCGTGCAGCCAGGCCCGCCGTGCAGGGTGAGGAGGGGAATCGACCCGGAGCCAAAGCGCTTGGTCCAGACGGTGTATTTGCCATCAATCGGGATCATCTCAACCCCGCCGGTTTTGACATTGGGCATAGTCTTCTTCCCCTTGCGTATGTGATGTGCCTGCGCTGCCTCCCGTATACCACTGCCCGACCCGGCCTGACCAGAGCGCCCCAACGTTATTTTCTAACCCCCAACCCCCAACCCCCAACCCCCAACCCCCCCCATGAGAAACCTTTAATCCTGGTCTCATCTTTCTCTCATATCCAGTTGCCATACTGAACGTCAAAGAACACAGCAATGCTCATGAGAGGAGGAGTACGATGCAGACAAAGAAAAAAGTAGTGGCCGGAGCGATGGCGGTTTCCCTGGCGCTCGGGAGCTTTACCTTGGGCCGGGTGACCCAAATGGACGTGGTCCAAGCGGCGCCGGAAACGACAGCTTCCAAACTTAGCGCAACGCCGTCCGGCTTCCCCGTATTTGCCGACCTGGCCGAGCAGGTCTCGCCGGCGGTGGTTCACGTGCGCGTTGTTGGCGTAGAAAAGGCGTCCGAGCGTGGCCAGCCCTCTTTTGGAAGAAGGGACGGTCCACGCAATCCGTTTGGTCCCCAATTCCCGTTCCCGCCCGGATTTGGCGGCCCGCGCCCGCACCAGGGTATGCCGCGTCGCAGTTCCGGCTCCGGATTCATTATCCGCAAAGACGGGCTGATTATCACCAATAATCATGTGGTCGAGGGCGCAAACGAGATTATGGTCAATCTCCCGGACGAGCGCACATATCAGGCGACGGTCCTTGGCCGCGACCCCAAAACCGACCTGGCCGTGCTCAAGGTTGAAGCCAAACAGGATTTGCCGGTCGCCACTCTGGGCGATTCCGAAGACATCCGCGTCGGGGATTGGGTTATGGCCATTGGCAACCCGTTCGGGCTGAGTAATACCGTGACCGCCGGCATCGTCAGTGCTACAGGTCGAACCATTGGGGCCGGTCCGTACGATGATTTCATCCAGACCGACGCCTCCATCAACCCCGGCAACTCAGGGGGGCCGCTGTTTAACGAGAAGGGCGAGGTCGTTGGCATTAACACCGCGATCTTCGGCAATGGCGGCGGGAATATCGGTATTGGTTTTGCCATCCCGATCAATCTGGCCAAGCAGCTTGTGCCCGACCTGGAGACCAAAGGTCAGGTGACGCGCGGTTGGCTGGGGGTCTCTATCCAGAAGATGACTACGGAACTGGCGGAATCCCTCGGTCTTGACGAGCCAAGTGGGGCCCTGGTGGCCGATGTCACCGCCGACAGCCCGGCCGATAAAGGCGGCCTGGAACGTGGCGATGTCATTGTCGGTTACGACGGCCACACGGTGAAAGAAAATGCCGACCTGCCTCTGCTGGTCGCCAACACGAAAGCCGGAACGAAAGTGCCTGTTGAGGTGGTGCGTGATGGAAAGACGCGGACGCTGACGGTCGAAATCGCTAAACTTGACGAACCCGAAGTCGTCAGCGGACCCGTGGCCGCCAAAAGAGGCAAGTGGGGGATGGCGCTACGTGAGCTTACGCCGGAAGAACGAAACCGGATGCGTCTCAAAGCCGGTGAGGGGGTCAGCGTGGCTGGCGTGCGGCCCGACAGCCCGGCCGCGGAGGCCGGGGTGCGTGAGGGGGACGTCATCCTTGAGGTCAACCGAACCCCGGTCAAAACCGTGGACGAGCTCAAAAAGGCAATCGCCACAGTGACGGAAGACAAACCGCTGCTGCTCCTGCTCCGGCGGAACAACGGGGTGAACTACTATGCTTCTCTGGCGGCAAAATAGTTGATCGGTTATACCTCCCTTTCCCCCTGGGAGAGGGGTGGCCCAAAAGGGCCGGGGTGGGCGCCTTTTCGTGGGGGTATTGCAGAAATGGCCGGAACGGGTCAGGCTTGCAGGCTGATGGTGGATTATACTGGAAGGAGCAAGAGTCATGCAAAAAGTATCGATGTCCCGATTTTTCTCCGGTGTTGCAATCAGTCTGGTGGGTATCAGCCTGCTTTTTGCCGGTCAGGTCCGCGCCGACCATCACGCGACGGCAGAAGGCGTTGACCCTGCCCTGCAAGCCGCTATTGACGGGGAGCATCGCTCGGCCGAGCACAAGGCGCGCGACCAATACCGCCGTCCCGCGCAAACCCTGACCTGGATGGGCCTCAAGCCGGATATGACGGTGGTCGAAATCTCACCGTCACGAGGCTGGTACACCGAGATTCTGGCTCCCTATCTGAAAGACCAGGGAAGCTTCTACCTGGCCGGCTTCGATAGAGAATCAGAGGTGGCGTACATGAAGCGGCTGAACGCCCTCCTGGACGAAAAACTGGCGGCCAATCCCGAGGTGTACGGCACGCCAACCGTGACCGAACTCGCCCCGCCCAACAAGGTCGATATCGCCCCCGCCGGCTCGGCGGACATGGTGCTGACCTTCCGCAACGTCCACAACTGGATGAGCGCCGGGACGGCCGACGGGGTTTTTGCCGCCATGTATGCGGCGCTCAAGCCGGGCGGGATTCTCGGTCTGGTGGAGCACCGGGCCGACCCCAATACGGAACAGGACGCCAAGGCGGCTTCGGGTTATGTGACCGAGGCGGCGACCGTTCGAATGGCAGAAAAGGCGGGCTTCAAGCTCGTGGACCAGACTGAGATCAACGCCAATCCGAAAGATACGCGCGATCATCCCAAAGGCGTATGGACCCTGCCGCCGGCTCTCAGTCTCGGAGACGAAGACAAGGAAAAGTATCTGGCGATTGGAGAGAGCGACCGCATGACGCTCAAGTTCAAGAAGCCGGCGGAGTGAAAAGCGTAAGGGTCGAGTATCCTTGGTTGCTAGGCCGCATCGGCTCCAGCGGCCTCCTGAACCGCCTTGACAATGCTGGCATAGCCGGTGCAACGACACAGATTGCCGGCTATGCCGTGCCGAATCTCTGCCTCGGTCGGGTTCGGCTTTTCTTTCAGCAGTTGCTGAACCGACAACACCATGCCGGGGGTGCAAAAGCCGCACTGCAAGGCGTGGTGTTTGACAAAGGCAGCCTGGATGGGATGCAGGTCGCCCGATTGCCTTGTGTCTTGGGTCCAGCCTTCAATGGTGGTGACCGTGGAGCCGGCGACATCGGCAGCCAGAACGGTACACGCCTTGACCGTCAGACCGTCCAGCACAACGGTACACGCGCCACAATTGCCGGTGGCACAGCCGAGGTGGGTGCCGGTGAGGTCGAGTTGGTCGCGTAAAAAATCAACCAGAAGCGTGCGCGTATCGACCGTGGCTTCACACGGGGCATTGTTCACTGTCAGTTGAATGGTTGTGTGCATATGAGCGCTGCTCCTTCCCGCGGTGCTATCCCCTGAACCCCCTCACCCCCGCATCAAGTGCGGGGCAGGCTCTAGCCCTCTCCCTCCAGGGGAGAGGGAATGGAGCCCTGGATTCGCGTTCGTTCCAAGGCCGTCCTCACCGCCCGACGGGTAAACACCCGGACCATCTCGCGTTTGTAATCCGCGTCGGCATGCAACTCTGCGACCGGGTCGTGGGCCGTCTCATACGCAGCGGTTGCAACCGCCTCAACAAAAGTGTCGTCTACGGCTCTCCCCGTCAGCGTCTCCTCGATAGCGGTCAAACGGACCGGGACGGGGGCCGCGCCACAGATACCGACCCGGATGGCCCGACAGGTCCTATCCGGGTTGAGCCGCAGGTATGCGCCCACGCCGACAATGGCAAAGCCGCCCTCCACCCGAGTGAATTTCACGTAGGCCGTGCCGGTGTCCGGGGAGAGAACCGGAACGCGGATTGCGGTCAGAACCTCATCCGCAGCCAGACTGGTGGTCATATAATCAACGAAGACGTCTTTGGCGCCAACGGTGCGCTCGCCGCCTGGGCCGACAATCCGAAAGGCTGCGTCAAGCAGGACGAGGACGGGCGGATAGTCAGCCGCGGGATCAAAATGGCCAATCGAGCCACCCAGGGTCCCGCGGTTGCGGACCTGAACATCGCCGATACAGGCCGCGGTCTCGCTGAGGACCGGGCAGTGCGCCTGCACGACCTCGGACTCGGCCAGGGCACGGTGAGTCACTCCCGCTCCGATGACAAGCGTCTCGCTGTCCCGGCGAATGGAGTCGAGGCCGGCAATATGGTTGAGGCTGACGATATGGGCCGGCGCGACCAGGCCGAGGTTCATACTCGGCAGCAGCGACTGTCCCCCGGCCAGCAGCTTGGCGTCTTCGCCGTTTTGGGCGCACTGGGATAGGAGGCGGACGGCTGCGTCGATCGAGTCTGGCCTATGGAGCTGAAAGGGCGCGCGTATCATGCCTTCGCCCCTCCGGTGTTGCCATTCTTGGCCGCCTGAATCATGCGCCACACCCGTTGAGGCGTCAGCGGGGTGGCGTGAATTTTTACCCCAAAGGGCGCGAGGGCGTTTTCCACCGCGCTGACGATGGTCCCGAACGGGCTGGACACGCCGGACTCGCCCGCGCCCTTGGTGCCGAGGGGCGTAAACGGACTCGGGACCTCCTGGTGGTGAATCTCAACGCTCGGCACTTCCACGGCGGTGGGCAGGGTATAGTCCATGAACGTTCCGGTCTGGAGTTGGCCGGTGTCATCATAGCTGAGCTGTTCATAGACCAGCCCCCCGAGTCCCTGGGCGACGGCGCCCTGAAACTGTCCTTCGACCAGTAAGGGATTGATGACCGTGCCACAGTCGTGGACGGTTACATAGCGCAGGAGGGTGACGACGCCGGTTTCAACATCCACCTCCACCACGGCCACACAGGCCGCATAGGGATAGGAGGGATAGGTGTTGATGCGGCCCTTGTCGTCCGGCACGTGGTGGATATTGCCCATACGGAAATAGCGCGTGGACTCCAGACCCGGCTCCATATCAAAAGCGTGATGGTCAAAGGCGCGTTTGTGGACGTACTCGGCAACGTCATTGAAAGCTACTTCTTGGTCGGCCCGCCCTCTGACGCGGATGCGGCCCTGTTCGCAGTCCAACTCTTCCGGTGTTGCCTCTAACATGCCAGCCGCGACCCGCAACATCTTATGGTGCACTTCCCGGGCCGCGTACAGCGAGGCCGAGCCGCCCATGAACAGGCTGCGCGAGCTCCAGTTGCCCAGCCCGTATGGACATGCCTGGGTATCGCCCTGCACGACCTTGACGGTGCTGAGCGGAACGCCAAGAGTGTCTGCCACAATCTGGGCAATGCCGGTTTCATTGCCCGAGCCGGGCGAGGTGACGCCGGTCAGGACGGTGACTTGCCCACTCGGGCTGACGCGGACGGTAGCGCCTTCATAGCCGCCGATAAAGGAGTCGGGGATACAGCCGCCTTCGGGTGTGAGCTCAAAGCCCACGCCCAGGCCAATATACCGGCCCTGGGCGCGGAGGCGTTGTTGTTCTTCGGCAAAGCCGTGGTAGCTGGCCTTGTCCATGACGTCTTGCAGGGCCTTGGCATAATCTCCGCTGTCCAGGGTTGCTCCCGAGATTTGCACATAAGGAAACTCGTCCTTGGGCACAAAATTCTTGAGCCGCACCGCGGCGCGGTCCATTTGGACCGTATCGGCAACCCGGTCCATGACGCGGTCCATGAGAAACGAGGCCGCCTCCTTGCCAAACCCGCGATACGCATTCCAGGGGCCCTTGTTGGTGACCACGATGGACAGGTCTACCTCACAGTGCGGGATTTTGTACGGACCGGGCACCACAAAAGACGCCACATAGGACATACCCCAACCGGCCACCGCGGCCAGGGCGCCGACGTCGCCGATGATGCGCACTTTGAGGCCGACCACGGTTCCGTCCGCTTTGCAGGCGACCGAGAACTTGAGGGTTTGCTCGCGAGCATGACCGCCGGCCATCAAATGTTCGGTGCGCTCTTCGACCCATTTGACTGGCTTGCCGGTCCGTTTCGACAGCAGGCAGGCCAGCGGGTCTTCCTGATAGGTCGGAATTTTGACCCCGAACGCGCCACCCACCTGGGGCTGAATCACCTGGATGTCGTTTTCATCCATCTGCAAGGTGGTGGCCAGGGTTGTGCGTAGGGGATGGGGGGCTTGGGTGGAGACCCACAGGGTCAGGTGTTCGGCGCGGTCGTCGTAATGCGCCAGGGCCGCGCGCGGTTCCAGCGGCGTGGCCGTATGGCGGTGCAGGCGGAGGGTGTCGTCCAGGATATGGTCGGCGTCGGCAAAGGCTTGCCCAACGTCACCGCCCTGAAAGCGAACGTGCATCAGTTCGTTGGTTTCCCACTCGGGGTAGAGCAGGGGGGAGTCCGGTTCCAGTGCCCGTTCGGCATCGACCACTACCGGCAGGTCTGCGTATTCGACTTCGATAAGATTGGCCGCCTCGGTCGCGGCGTGTCTGGTGTCGGCCACCAGCGCGGCCACCGGCGTGCCGACATAATGCACCCGGCCAAGCGCCAGGCAGTAGATATCGGTCGTTTTTCCCCCAAAGGCGCTGGGGTTCAAGGTGTGCGGAATGGGCTGGCTCCACTGCTTGATATCCGTCCCGGTGGCCACGATACGCACGCCGGGGTGCTGCTGCGCCGCGTCGGTATTGATGCTGAGAATCCGGGCGTGGGCATAGGGACTGCGGACAACGGCCATATAGCCCATGTCCGGCAGACTCACGTCCGCGGTGTATTGTCCCTTGCCGGCCACGAGTTTGGTATCCAGGATGCCACTGACCGCACTGCCGATATATGCCATGCTGAAGAGTCCCTTTTTATCTGTATAGTGCTGGAGCCTAGCGCTCTGAGGTTTTCAGTGTCAATGCGGTTTCGCCCGATCTTGTTGTCGGGCTTGCTGAGTCCATTTCTCCGTTTCAACCAAGGCGTGAGCGATCCGTTGGCGGAGGGCGTCAGCCGACTCCGGTGTCCAATCATAGAACCCTTTGCCCGTTTTTACCCCAAGCTCGTTCTGGACAACTTTCGCGGATAGGACCGGCGGGATCTTCTGCGACGTTGTGAGATGTGGGTACAGCCCTCGCATGGCGGCGGCGATCAAGTCCCAGCCGGCCAACTCAAAAACTTCAAAAATCCCGGCAACCGCCCAGCGTCGGCCAATACTATTCTTCATGGCCGTATCAATATCCTGCGGGCTGGCAATACCGTTTTGCACCATGTCAAGGGCTTCACGCAGCAGCGCACCCTGCAAACGGTTGAGAATAAAGCCCGGCACTTCTTTTTGCACGACGACGGGTCGTTTGCCCACGCGCGTGAGTAATCCGGACAGGGTGTCGAGCGTCTCATCTGACGTGGCCGGCCCGCGCACAATTTCAACAATGGGGATGAGATAGGGAGGGTTGGCATAGTGCGCGACTAAAACCTTGTCGCCGCGCCGCACGGTCTGCATGAACTGGCTGGGCATGAGCGTCGAGGTATTGCTCGCCAGGATGGTATGCGGCGGACAAAGGCGGTCAAGCTGCTCAAAGATGTGTCGTTTCAGTTCTCCCTCTTCAAACACCGACTCAATCACAAGATCGGCATCCTCGACCGCTCCCTTCAGATCAAGCTCAGCCCGAATATGGGACAGGGCCGGCCTGGCTTGGTCCTCAGTCAGCGCGCCGAGTGCGATCAAGCGGGCAAGATTGGCCTGGATATTTTCCTCCGCTCGGGTCAGACTCGCTTGGGTGCGCGCATGCATGGTTACGCGATAGCCGGCCAAGGCAAACTCCTGTGCAATGCCATGGCCCATTAAGCCTGCGCCAACGACGCTAATGCGTTTGATCGCCTGATCGCTCGTGTGAGTGCTCATGAGTGAGTGATTAGCGCACTCTTCGCTCTACTCCTAGTACCGAGGTTGTAGCCTCTTTGTCTCAAGCGTGGTTGTATACGGGCGAAAAAAGATTGAGGAGCACAGCATGACACAGGCGCTCACAAACATGTTTGGCATCGAATACCCCATCTTTGCCTTCACCCACTGCCGCGACGTCGTTGTCGCCGTCAGCAAGGCCGGCGGACTCGGCGTGCTCGGGGCCGCGATTCATACGGACGAACGTCTGGAAATCGATCTGCAATGGATAGACGCGCAACTCGGCGACATGCCGTACGGCGTGGACCTGATGATGCCCGCAAACTACGTGGGCGCTGCAACCGGCGGAATGAATCAAAAGGTGCTCCAGGAGTACATCCCGGACGAGCACCGGCAGTTCGTGGGGAAACTGCTGGAGGACGCCGGGGTGCCCGAGTTGCCGGACCATCTGACCGCCTCAAAAAAGGAGCGCGGCTTACGCTATTCCCAGAAACAGGCCAAGGGTATCGTGGACATTGCGTTTGCGCACAGGGCGCGGTTTCTGGTCAGCGCGCTCGGCACCCCGCCGGCTTGGGTGACTGAGGCGGCCCATGCGCGCGGTCTCTACGTCGGTGCCCTGGCGGGCAAGAAAAAGCACGCCGAGCGCCACAAAGCCGCAGGTGTGGACGTGATTATCGCCCAGTCGTACGAAGCCGGAGGACATACCGGAGAGATTGGCGGCATGGTGCTGATCCCGGAAATTGTCGATGCCGTTGCCCCGACCCCGGTGCTCGGCGCCGGCGGCATAGGCAGCGGGCGGCAGATGGCCGCGGCCCTGGCGCTCGGTGCCCAGGGCGTGTGGTGCGGTTCCGTCTGGTTGACGACGGCCGAGTCCGAGCTGGACCGCATGGCCAGGCAAAAGCTACTGGTCGCGGGGACGGATGACACGGTACGAACCCGCTCCATGACGGGCAAGCACGCCCGATTTTTACGCTCGGCATGGACCGAAGCCTGGGATCGGCCCGACACCCCGGAGCCGCTCAAAACTCCGCTCCAAAGTGTTTTGAATTACCCCTCCCTGCGCCGCATCGACCACGCCCTGAAGGCCCCCGGCGTGACCCCGGAGTCCGGTGCCTATCAGTTGTACTCCTACCCCGCCGGGCAGGGCATCGGCACGCAAAACAGCGTGCGGGCCACCCGCGATGTCGTGCGGGAAATGGTGGAGGGCTATGTCGAAGCCATCGCCAGATTGAATGAACAGCTTGAGGGGTAGAGCAGTTTTCACCGTCGTGTAGCGGGCGGGCAACCACAGGGGGTTGCCCCTACAAAAAACATTCCCTCTCCCCTGGAACGTGTGATGCGTATTGTGCGGCGGTCCCTACGGGGGGCCGGCCGGAGACCCCTCACCCCCGCATCAAGTGCGGGGCCGGCCCCCTCTCCCTAGCCCTCTCCCTCCAGGGGAGAGGGAAAAAAGGAACCCCTCTCCCACGTATGCTGCGTATGAGCAAAGGGTGGAGGCAATGCCGCGTCACTCCCGCGCAAGCGGGAGTCTAGCGTTGCCGAGCAGGCAGCCAAGGGCAAAGGGTCGTCACTCCCGCGTAAGCGGGAGTCCCGGGCGGTGGTGGGCGCAACGCGCTGGCCCCGTCGAGGCTTCTGGAGCCACTGGATTCCGGGTCACGCCCGGCATGACGCCGGGGGGCGGAGGACCGGCGCTTTTCAAGGAAGGTGCAGCACACGTCTGGAGGGAGAGGGTCGGGGTGAGGGGGCCCGGGGGCGGCGTGCCTCGGGAGAGCACCTCGCTCCAGCAGAATGAAAACCGCTCCAGACGGCCACCGCCCTCACCCGCGAATCTCAATACTTGCGCATCACCAACTCGGCAAACTCTGCCAGCATCTCCCGGCTTGTCTGGGTCGGAGGCAGGATGGTCAGCTCGTGCATCCCGGCTTGCTCTGCCGCGCGGATGCGTTCGATAATCTCCTCCGGCGGACCCACCAGACTTGTGCCCTGAATCGCCTTGGGGGTCACAAAGCGCCGCTCGGCCGGCACCAGATAGGTGCTGTGGCCGTCGTGAAGTTGGAGATAGCGTTTGTCGGCCGGCGTCTCCATCCGATCGACATAGGCGCAATACTCCTCCCAGGTATCCGCAAACGCCGGTGGAATGACTGTCTCATCTTTGGTCAACTGATAGACCTCATACACAAAATGGAGCGCCGTGGTGACCCAGGCACCGCAGGCGTCGATGACCCGGTCCGATTCCAGGGTCTCGCCCGGGCGCAGAATCACGACGGCGGTGACCGCGGAAACGTGAAAGGGGTCCGGCAGACTGCGCCCGGCTTTGGCCGCTCCTGCCCGGATCAACTGTAAATGATCGCGCAGGACGCTGGTGTCTTCGTAGAGCAGGGTGGTGAGGCCGTCCCCGAATTCACCCGTGAGGCCAAGCGCCCGTGGCCCGTTGGCGGCAACATAAATCGGAATGGGGTCTTCCAGGTTGATAAAACGCAGGTCCTGGTGGAGAAAGCGAATCGTGCGCGTGGTGTCGCCGAAGGTGTAGTCAACCTCCTCCCCGCGCAGGAGCGCCCGCACAACGCGCAGATACTCGCGGAAGGGTTTGATGCGCATGGGCTTCATACCCATGACGCGCATGGCCGTATGCCCGGTGCCGAGGCCGAGGAAGACACGACCGGGCGCAATCTGGTTGATCGAGGCAATGGAATGGGCCGTGACCGGAGCGATGCGGCTGCCGGGAATCGAGACTCCGCTGCCAATATGAATCCGCGAGGTATGCTGGGCGGCCAGCGCCAGGGTGGCGTAGCAGTCCGACCAGATCATCTGGGAGTCCGGGACCCAGGCCCGGTCATAGCCCAGGTCCTCGGCGTCTTTCACCAGTTGCCAGTCATCAATGCGGGTGGGAAAGATAATGCCAAACTGCATGTGTCCTCCTGGGTGCGATTCAGGCGTGTCGCTTCTCGATCGAAGCCGTAGGCTCAGTAGTCCACCTTGCGAATCAGGTTCGGCTCCAGCGTGCGCACGCTGGTTTGCCCGCACAGGGCCAGGTTGGTCTCCAGTTCGTCGCGGAGCAATTCGAGGGTCCGGTGCACTCCGGCCGCACCGTCCGCGGCGAGGCCCCACAGCATGGGCCGGCCCATAGTGACCAGATTGGCTCCCAACCCCAGGGCTTTAATGATGTCCGTGCCCCGCCGAAAGCCGCCATCGATCACGATCTGGGCCTTGCCCTCAACCGCGGCGACAATATCCGGCAAGGCATCAATCGTTGCCAGGGTGGAATCGAGCTGACGGCCGCCGTGGTTCGATACCCAAATGATCTCGGCTCCGACCTCAACGGCCAGCTTGGCGTCTTCCGGGGTGAGAATGCCCTTGAGGCCAAGCGGAACCGATAGAATGCTCTTGAGCCAGGCCACATCGTCCCAGGTCAGGCGGGTCTGATAGTCGAACTCCGGCGGCTGTTCGTTGGGGGCGATTGCCCGTGCCCGCTGCGGATCATAACGCAACTCAACGTCCCGCTCGCGGCGGCTATAGGTCTGTACGTCCACCGTCAGGCAGACGGCGTGATAGCCCGAGGCTTCCACCCGGGCGAGCAAATCCTGACACCAGGAACGCGGGCCGCTCCAGTAGAGCTGATATATCAAGGGGCCGCGGGCGGTCTGGGCCAGGTCTTCGACCGACCAGCCGGTGACCCCGCTCACAAAGGCGAGGTTGCGGCTGGGGCTTGCTCCGCGCACCATTTCGAGGTCGCCTTCCGGATGAAAGAGCACCAGGCCGCCCATCGGCGCGATGGCAAAGGGGGTGGGCAATTCGAGGCCCAGAAAGGTTGTGCTGATATCGACATGACGGACATCGCGCAGAACCCGCTGGCGGATGGCCAGGCGCTTGAGCGCCCGGCGGTTGCGGCGGCGGGTGGTTTCCGTTTCCGCGCCCCCGGCGCCAAACGCCCACGGTCCGGGCGGCAGGATGGTTTTTGCGGCGCGTCGGATTTCGCGCAAGGTCATAAAGCGGTGTGGCATGGCAGGGTCCTTTCGGGGTGGTCCTTTTTTCTTTCCATACCATACTCTTGCGGCGGCTGCAGAGCGGCTGGGTGCCCAGTGTGTCCTTCGACTTCGCCCCTCCGAGGCTACGCTTAGGATGAACGGCGGCTCAGGCACAGGGCGGGCAACCACAGGGGGTTGCCCCTACAATGTGCATTCCCTCTCCCCTGGAGGGAGAGGGCTAGGGTGAGGGGGATGGCCGCCCGACTGCCCGCGAGGGTCTCTACACAGCAGGCATCACACGTCAAGAGGGCAACTTATGAAGAGGAAGTGGGCGAAGCCGGGCGTGCTTCATGGCTCACAAGCTGCCGCGCATAGAGGAGGTAAGCCTGGATATCTTCCGGCTCAAGCCAGGAATAGCCTGAAAGTATGGTGTCGGCGGTATCTCCCGCTGCCAGCATACCAAGAACATGTTCGACCGCGAGTCTTCGTCCTCGGATAATGGGCTTACCGCTGAAGATTTTCGGATCGATAGTAATGCGTTCGAGCAGCTTCGCCTCATTCATGTCGGTCTCCCAAAAATATGTTCCAAGGCCCTCCGTATCTTGTTCATATTGTACTGGCTCCTGACTCTCGTGCAATGCTTATGCTATGAGACTTTGAAGCGTCTGATAGCCTATGGAAAAACACATACCCCCAACCGACCCGGCTGAAGCCGCGGCCTGGGTTGAGTTCTATTACCGGCAGGGCTGGAGTGACGGGCTGCCGCTCGTCCCGCCAACCGAGGAGTCGGTCCGGGCGATGCTGGAGGCCGGACAGGTCAAGGCGGAGGAGAGTCTGGGGACTATTGCGGAACGCAACGTGACCATCCCGGCTGAGAAGGTGGCCATCAACGCGGTCATGGCCGGCTGTTTGCCCGAGTATTTCCCCGTCGTGCTGGCCGCGGTGCGAGGGCTGTGCCGACCCGAGTTTCACTATCACAATCCGGCCACCAGCACCGGCGGGTCGGCGCTGACCCTGATCGTGAACGGCCCGATTGGTCCCACGCTCGGGATCAACGCGACCCATAATGCCTTTGGGCCGGGATTTCGTCCCAATGCGACCATCGGCCGGGCGTTGCGTTTGGTCATGCTCAATGTGCTCAATACCCGCCCCGGTCTGCTGGACAAGGCTACCTTGGGCTCACCGGGGAAATATGCGTTCTGTTTTGCCGAGAATGAAGAGAACCATCCCTGGCAACCGCTCCACGTTGAACGCGGCTTTCGGCCCGAGGACAGCACGGTCACGGTGTACGCCTCCAATACCCTCATGGGGGTGTATAACCAGTTGGCCAGCACCCCCGAGCCCCTGTTGCTGGAATTTGCCGATGCCGTGTGCAATCTCGCCTCGCCAAACGTGTATGGGTTTAATCAAAGCCTGCTGGTGCTCGCCGGTGAGCACGCGGAGATCGTCAAACACAGCGGCTGGAGCCGGCGGCAGGTTCAGGAGCGGGTGATTCAACAGGCGCGCCGGAGTGTGGCGGATTTCAAACGGGCCGGACGGCTGCCGGGGGAGATTCGGCCCGAGGATGAAACAACGTGGCGCTATGTGATGCGTGACCCGGATGATGTGTTGATTGTCTGCGCGGGAGCCCAGGGCGGGAGCTGGTCGGCGTGCCTGCCGGGCTGGGGGAATAAGTGGACGCGCAGCGTGACCGAATTGGTGCGGGTGTCACTGAGACGATAAGGAGGAAGGTAATGCGTCGCACGGTTTTTGATCCGACTCTCCCTTTGGAAACGCAGGCGTTTGCGTATGCGCCGCGACCCGGTGCGTTCCGGGGGCTCCGGGTCGGACTGGTGGAAAACACCAAGTTCAATTCCAAGGAGTTGCTGTGCAAGGTGGCCGAGCGCCTGGAGCAGCAGCACGGCATGCGCCTGGTGTCCGTGAATCGTAAACAGTCGTCCGGCCACGCCGTCAGCCAGGAGGCGATTGCGCTGTTTCAGCAACAGGTCGATATTGTGCTGGCCGGTGTGGGTGACTGAGGCTCGTGCAGTTCGAGCAGTGTGCTCGACGGACTGAAATTGGAACGCGCCGGTATCCCCACCGCATCCATCGTGACCACGCCCTTTATTGCCACCGGCCGGGCCATGGCCGCCAGTTGGGGGGTGCAGGACTATCGGTTTCTGGTGACTGCCCACCCCATCGCCAATCTGACGGAAGACGAGTTGGACACCCGGGCGGACGAACTGGCAGGACGAGTGCTGGACTTCTTTCAAAACGCCGGGCCTGCTTCGGATTGACACCCCCGGAGGGGCATTGTAACAATAACGCCTCATACGAATACGGGAGTTTTCAATACTCACCGGCGCATTCACGGAGGAGGGAAGGTGTTTCAAACCTCACGGCTACCGTATGCAGGGGCTATTGATGCCGATGGCCATATCAACGAACCCGCCGATCTATGGGAGCGGTATATTGACCCGGAATATCGTGAGCGGGCCATCCGAATTCGGCCCGGCCCGGACGGGCTCGACCATCTGGAACTGAACGGCCAGCGCTCGCGCTATTTTGACGCCGAAATCCTGGCCCGCGGCACCAGCATGGGCAGCACGTTTGAAGAGCGCACCGGCATCAAGCAACAGGGCTACACCAAAAGCGTCCCCTTTGGAGGAAACGATCCTCAAGAACGCCTAGCCCTACTCGATCAGGAAAACCTGGCCAAAGCGCTGATCTATCCAACGATCTGTCTGGAATGGGAAACCGAAGTCACCGACCACGAGCTGGCCCAGGCCTATACCCGCGCCTACAACCGCTGGATCGTCGATTTCTGTTCCGATTCCGGTGGCCGGCTGATTCCGATCGCCCATATCTGTCTCACCTCTGGTGAAGCTGCGGCTCAGGAACTGGAACGCGCCGTCAAGGCCGGGGCCAAGGGGGCTTTCATCTCTCCCTATACGCTGACCGACAAAGCCCACGGGCATACAGATCACGATCCGTTCTGGGCTATGGCTCAGGACCTGGACGTTCCGATCGGGATACATCCCGTGGCCGAACCGCCGAACCGGCGCGTCTACCAGCGTTTCCGGGAGATGTATAAATGGGGCGAGTGGTGGGTGGACATGCTGGGCGGTCAGGGACCCCAGCAAGCCTTTTTGGGGCTGTTTCAATACGGTCTGTTCGACCGTTTTCCCAAAGTGAAAGTCGTCGTACTCGAATCCGGGGCGGGCTGGATCGGGCATATGCTCGACCGCATGGACGCGGCGTATAAAACCGCCCTCGGCAGAAGCGTCCCGCTCAAAGAAGTTCCGAGCTACTACTTTCAGCGCCAGTGCTGGATATCGGCCGACCCGGATGAGCGCGCCCTGCCGTACCTGATTGAGTATATCGGCGCGGACAAGTTCTTCTGGGCAAGCGATTTCCCTCACGACGATCATACCTGCGACTATATTAGAGACCTGACGAAGATGGTGGAGCCGCTGTCCGAAGAGAGTCGGCGGAAAGTCCTGGGTGAGAACGTGGCCCATGTGTACGGGCTGTCCTGACCCTGAGCGCGCGTCTGTATACAGAAACGAATAACCAAAAAAGGAGTAGCTTATGCAATTCGGTCTACTGTACGAAATGGAAACGCCCCGCCCGTGGAACAAGCTGAGTGAGTACAATGTCTACCACGAAGCCCTGGCCCAGATTGAACGGGCCGACCAGGTTGGCTTTGACTATGTGTGGGAGGTTGAGCATCATTTTCTGGAGGAATACTCCCACAGCCCGGCCCCCGAGGTGTTTTACGGGGCGGTCTCACAACGCACCAAGAATATTCGTATCGCCCACGGTGTGCGCCTCTTGCCGCACCGTTTCAACCACCCCATCAAGGTGGCGGAACAGGCCGCCGTGCTCGATATTCTGAGCAACGGACGGATGGACCTGGGCACGGGCCGGTCAACCACGGCCCAGGAGCTGGACGGCTTTGGGGTGGATTACGACCGGACACGTGAGGAGGTGCGTGAGGCCCTCGACGTGATCGTGAAAGCCTGGACCGAAGACATTCTGGAATACAACGGTAAAACCATTCAGGTGCCGCCCCGGCGGGTGGTGCCCAAACCCATTCAGGAGCCGCACCCGCCGATGTGGATGGCCTGCGTGGCCCCGGACAGCTATGAGATGGCGGCCGACCGCGGCCTGGGGGTGCTGAGTTTCAATCTGAACTGGGAACAGGTCCAGAAGACCATGGACACCTACCGGGAGAAGTGCAAAGACCGCAGCGACGTGGTGTCGCAGGTGATCAACGAGCGCTTTGCCGGGGTGGCCATCTGTCACGTGGCCGAGAACAAAGAGGAAGAGGCGATTGGTATTGACGGGGCGCGCTGGTTTCTGCACAACGTGGCCAAGCTGTTCGAGCCCCTGATGGTCAAGAACAATCTGTACTCGTATGAATATCTGCGCACCCTGTTCGACCTGGACGCGGACGCCAACGATTTGAGCGATGCGCAGATCAAAGAGCACCCCATGGTCACGGTCGGCAACCCGGATGAGGTCAATCGCAAGCTCGAAACCTTTGACCAGGCCGGCCTGGATCAGGTGATTTTCTTCAAGCAGGCCGGTCGGATTCCGCACAAGAACATCATGCGCTCGATTAATCGGATCGGGCAGTATGTGATTCCGTATTTTAATCCGCACAAAGCGGGACCGACCGAGGAAACGCTGTTCTCGGCAAAATAAGGTCGTCACACAAGGAGAAGCCATACATGCTCAAACCCATTATCTCTTCTGATTCGCATATCACCGAACCGCCGGGCACCTATGTGGATCGTATTGACAAGAAGTATAAAGATACCGCGCCGCACATGATCCACGACGAGAAGAAGGGTGATCTGTTCGTCATCAGCGGCATGAAGCAGCCGGTCCCCATGGGGCTGGTTGCCGCGGCCGGGCAGAAGGCCGAAGACCTGGCCATGTTCGGTGCCAAGTTTGAGGACCTGCACCGTGGCGGCTGGGACCCGGAAGCGCGTCTGGCCGACCAGGACCGGGACGGCGTGGCTGCCGAGGTGATCTATCCCACCGTGGGGATGCTGCTGTGTAATCACTCCGACTTTGACTACAAGAAGGCCTGTTTTGACGCCTATAACGAATGGATCGCGGAATACTGCTCCACTCACCCGGACCGCCTGATCGGCCTGGGTCAGACCGCCATGCGTTCGGTTGATGAGGGCATAGACGACCTGCGCAAGATCAAAGAGTTGGGTCTGCGCGGGGTGATGATGCCGGGCAACCCCCAGGTGTCCGACTACGACGATCCGCTCTATGACGTGTTCTGGCAGGCGGCCATCGACTTGCAGATGCCGCTGAGTTTTCACATCCTTACCAGCCGCAGCGATGTGGTCGGCTCCTCGCCCCGTGGGCCCAAGCTGAACGGCTTCCTGTCCATTATTCGGGGCAACCAGGACCTGATGGGGACGTTTATTCTGGGCGGGGTGTTTGAACGCAACCCCAAACTGAAAATCGTGTGTGTCGAAGCCGACGCCGGCTGGGTGCCACACTATATGTACCGCATGGACCATGCCTACGATCGGCACCGCTACTGGCTGAAACCCGGCCAGGAACTGTCAAAGATGCCGAGCGAGTATTTCAGCGAGCATATCTACACGACCTTTCAGGACGACTGGGTGGCGTTCCGCATGAAAGACATGTGCAACCCGCGCCGCCTGATGTGGGCCAACGACTTCCCGCACAGCGACTCGACCTGGCCGTGGTCGCAGGAACTCCTGAAGGAGCATACGGCGCATCTCACCGAAGAAGAGAAGAACTGGATTCTTCACGACAATGTGGCCGAGCTGTACAACCTGGACTAAAAAGCTGGCAAGCGTACAAACCGGGGCGTCCAGAACGGACGCCCTTTTTTATGGCGTCTTCGGTAGACCGTGGGGGAAGCGGCTCCCGGAGCGGATGACGATATTGTGTAGCTGTCCGTCATTCCCGCGCAAGCGGGAATCCAGGCCCTCCAGCCTCCGCCTGCTGGATACCGGATCAAAGCCTGCCCCGGACATGATCCGGGGTCCGGCATGACGAGAGCGAAACGGCGTAGCTTCACCCGAGCGTGATATGCCAACCAGATTGAGACAAGGGCCGTATAGGTTGTATTTCTACAGTAATGAAAGAGGGGAACCGCCCCATATTCACGTGCAGAGAGACCGTTGTCTGTCAAAGTTCTGGCTACGGCCTGTTACCCTGGCCCGCTCGAAAGGCTTCAATTCTCACGAATGAGCGGCTGTAAAGCGGATCGTCGAAGAATACGAAGATCCTCTTCTGGAGGCTTGGAATGCGCACGCAAGAGGTTGAAGCATACCCGTTAGCGCAAAAGGTGCGATGCACGGACGACGAACTCGTCGTGTCGTTGGTAGACGGGCGAACGCTCGCCATACCCTTAGTGTGGTTCCCACGTCTGGCTGACGCAACGCAGGCCCAATTGCAGAGATATGAGCTTCTCGGAGACGGTGAAGGCATCCATTGGCCGGAAATTGACGAGGACCTCAGCGTCGAAGGCTTGCTGCTTGGCGTACATCAAAGGTCGAAGGGCGACTGAATGTCGGGAGCGTCGATCTCCGGGGAGGGTCGTTAGCCTCTATACTCTGTCTAGGCTGTAGCAGGGCGCGGGCATGGAGAACACAAAGGGCACAGGGACCGGACAGGGGTCCGAGGGCATCATCGACCTCAGACAAGAGCTGATTGACCTGTATGCCGGCGAACAAATGCTGGCGTTCTTTGAGTTCACGCTGGAGCGTCCCGGAAACGAAGCGCTGTCCGGGCTGTGCCGTATTGCCCAGCCCAAGCCCCACCGCTCGACGCTGCGCTATCTCTCCCTCATTTTTCTGGTTGACACCCATGACTCCGCAACCCGACTCGTCGTCCAGAGAGCCCTGGCCCGACTTGAGGGTAGTGCTCTGAAAGCGGCCGTGCCCGGTATGACGGACGGTGCTCTTATCTCAAGCCTGAGTTCCAGCACCGAGAACTATATCGCCCAGACGGACCTGCTGCTGGAGAGTGCCGTGAACAAGGCGTTCATCACGACCCAACTCATTCCTGCCATCACTCGTATCGCCCAACTCCACCTGACCCACGTCGAATGGTGGGAGGAGAGCCGCAGCTTGGCCCCCCCGCCAGCCGACGCGCCATCCCCGCCGTCCTCCCTGCTGGCTACGGTACGGGACTGGTTGAGGCGTTCCCTTGACTACCACAAAGGATAAAAAATGCTCCCTAAACCCCTTTAGAGGAGAGGTCCAATGAAACTGGTGGAGATGGAGAAAAACAACTGGTGTTTCGAGGAGGATTCGACCTTCACCAGTGAGATACTTGAAAGGTTCGATCAAGCCTTGGATGCTTGGGAGAAGGGGCATGATGAAGACGCGGAAAAACTGCTCCACGCTATCGTAACGGAATGCCCGAATCACATAGATGCGCTCCATCACCTCTCGTTGCTCTACAGTGGGCAGGGGGGAGAGATGGAAGCATACATTTATTGTCAAGCAGCCGTTGGTATCGGACTCCATGCCCTTCCCAGGAAATTCAGGTGGGAAACCGCGAGGATGGAATGGGCGTGGTTGGAGAATCGCCCATTTATGAGAGCGTACCATAACCTCGGAATGTGGAATCTCGACAATGCGAGGTACGATGAGGCCATCGAGATTTTTAAGAGGCTTTTGTCTGTGAATCCAAACGACAATCAGGGGGTGAGGTATCTGCTGCCGGAATGTTGGTTTGAAAAAAACGAGTTATCGAGAATTCTCACTCTTTGTCGCAAGTATGCGAATGATGCCTGCCCCGAAATCCTCTATTCGGAGGCGTTGGCGCTCGCGCGTCTCGGACGCAGCGAGGAGGCGAGAACGGCGCTGGAGCATTGTATCGCTGAGCTGCCGTTGGTTGGCAGGGAACTGCTGAAAAAAAGACATCCCAGGCCGAAATCCGTGCTGGAAGGCTACATCAGCCATGGAGGAGCTGACCAAGCCTATGCGTATTGGGAATCGTTCGGCAAGTACTGGGCAGAGTCGGAATCCGCTCTGGAATTATTGAGGCAGGTTATGAAGCGATGAATCGGAACGGACGATGGATAGAATAATGCCCTTTATTTCACATCTGTACCGGCTGACCCGAGACGAAGGCACCCGTATTGTTGAGGAATGTGAAACGGTCCATTGCCTTGACGTTTCAAGAAACGAGAAGCTATCGTAACTGTGTCGGAAAGGTGGGAAGGAAGATGCCGCAAACCCGCGAGAAATTTGCAACGCAAATCGAGAGCAGCCTGCTGGCGGATCTGCGGATATTGGCGAAGGCCGAGGGTTGCCAGATTCAGGCTCTTGTTGAAGAAGCTGTGAGGGCGCTACTCGAAGAGCGCCGGCAGGGGAAAGCGCGAACGCATGTGCTGGACGCTTACCAGAAGAGCCATGCCCGTTTCGGCTCGTTGTACAAGAAGCTCGCAAATTGAAGCGTGACTATCTCACCCTGGCGGATGTCCTCGCCATCCATACCGATCAAATCGCCAAGTACGGCGGTGCCTACGGCGTGCGTGATGCCGGTCAGCTTGAGGCGGCATTGCTCCGCCCGCAATCCGGCTACTATGAAGATGTGATTGCGGAAGCTGCCGCGCTTTGGGAAAGTCTGTCACAGAACCATCCTTTCGTGGATGGGAATAAACGCACGGCCTTTGCGGCGATGTACACCTTTCTGGCGATCAACGAAGTCGATCTGACGGCTGATGCCGACGCGACATGGACCTTTGTATCTCGTCTTTATCAAAGCGCCGGTTTTCGGTTTGAGCCCTTGTATGACTGGCCGCGGCGGCATACCAAACGGCGCTAGTTAAGACATGAGCAAATTCCCCGAGATGTTCTTGCCCCCCGACCCCGATGTCGCGAGAAAGTATTACAAATATCAGGATGAAAAATTCGCGGAGAGAGGGCCGTATCGTTTGCAACCATTGGCAACTACGAGCATGGATGGCCGCCCGAATCTTAGATATCCGATTACTCTTGAGAACGGTGAAGAGATTTGGCCGGAAAAGCAGTGGCAATGGTCAAAAGAACGTTCCCACCGAGCGCTTGTAGACGGGGAGTTGGTAATTTCCAAAAGAAAGGGGAAAACGGTCGTTTCTTACAAGCAATACCTCAAAGATGAGGGAGGCGAAGAAAGAAAACGTAAGCCGCAAACTATAATCGAGGGACATTACACGCAGCACGGAACGTATCAAAGTATGGAGCTGTTTGGCTTGCAGAACAAATTCACTTTTCCTAAGCCTGAAGGGCTTGTTGAATATATCTTTGAGGCCGCCACCAACCCCGGCGACCTGATACTCGACTCCTTCCTCGGCTCCGGCACCACGGCGGCTGTCGCCCACAAGATGGGCCGGCGCTATATCGGCATCGAGATGGGTGAGCACGCGGTGACGCATTGCGTGCCTCGCCTGCGCAAGGTGATTGACGGCGAGCAGGGCGGCATCTCGAAAAGCGTGGGCTGTCAGGGCGGCGGCGGGTTCCGTTTCTACCGGCTCGGGCCACCGGTGTTTGATGAGGCGGGGCAGATTCGAGCGGACATTCGTTTTCCGGTGCTGGCTGCCCATGTCTGGTTCAGTGAGACCGGGCATCCGTGGAACGGGAGTGGGGGTTCGCCCTTCCTGGGTCTGCACGACGGCCACGCCTATGCGCTGCTGTACAACGGTATCCTGGGCGACAGGCGTCCGAATGGTGGCAACGTGCTGACACGGGCCACACTTGCTACGATTCGGGAGGAGATTGAGCGAACGGAAGGGCATTTCAACGGGCCGCTGACGATCTATGGCGAATGGTCGCGCCTGGCTGCTGCGACTCTGGAACGGGCTGGGATCACCTTCAAGCAGATGCCGTATGAGGTGAAGGCAAGAACCTGATTGGTTGACGAGTGTCAGGACAATTTGTACCTGATTGTCAGATCATGACTCCACAGGAGGACAGAGGAATGCAGCAGACCTTTCGAGTGAAAGCTGTGTGGGACGCCCAGGCAGAAGTGTTCTACTCTGAAAGCGATATCGAGGGCTTGCACATTGAGGCGGCTACCCTGGATGAATTTGAAACAGTTATGTTGGACGTAGCGCCTGAACTCATCATGGTGAACCATCGTAGCGCCTCCGAGCTTGCCGAGCACTCGCTCAAGGAACTGATACCGGCCATTGTATGGCAGCGTCCGGAGACTGAGAAGGCGGGGGCATAATTTGGCGGTCAGTCTCTACAAGAGGGTCGCCAAAGAAATCTCAAAACTTGGTTTTGAGTATTGGAAAAGTGCAAAAGGTTCACACGAAAAGTGGAAAAGCCTGACAACTGGTAGGATTTTGCTGGTCCCGCGCAACTTGAAAAGCCGCCATACGGCAAACGCTATTCTGAGAGAGGCGGGAAGTACGAAGAAAATATGAAGTCCCCTAAGGCGAGGGCCTGAATTGTGCAACTGAAGCAGTATCAGGCCGATGCGCTGTCTGTTCTACGGCGCTTCTTTGAAGAAGCCCGCATGGCCGGGCCGAAGAACGCCTACGAAACCATTACTAAGGAACCCGAATATGCGGATAGGCTCGGGCGTTATGGCGGAACGTATCGCGCTCCGCTCGCGGACCTGCCGAATGTGCCGTATGTCTGCCTGCGTCTGCCGACCGGTGGCGGCAAAACGATTCTGGGTGCTCACGCCGTTGCTGTGGCGCGTGATGCCTGGGTAGAGAAAGACTATCCGCTAGTCTTGTGGCTGACGCCGACAAAGACGATCCGTTCGCAAACAGTCGAAGCCTTGAAGAACGCCAGCCACCCGTACCGACAGGCGCTGGATGAAGACTTTGACAGTCGGGTGCGCGTGTTCGATATTGCCGACTTTACTCATATTCGGACACATGACCTGCGTGACCACTGCTGCATTGTGGTCGGCACCATTCAGACGTTGCGGGTGACGAACACCGAAGGCCGCAAGGTCTACGCCCACCATGAGGAAATGGAACCGCACTTCTCCGGGGTCCAGGATGCTACGCCGGGCCTGGAGCAACTGGAGGGCGGTGGGGTCAAGCTCTCCTTCGCCAACCTGCTGCACATTCACCGCCCGCTGATGATCGTGGATGAGGCGCATAACGCGGTAACCGGTCTGACTCGCGAAATGCAAACACGGGTCAATCCGTGCGCGATTATCGAGTTCACCGCCACTCCCCGGCCCAAGTCAAATATCCTGGGAACCGGGTGAGTATATCGCAGAGGGGAATGAACGTGGCGCAACCGTTGGCTGGTTTTCGGGTCCTTGATCTTTCGCGCATATTAGCCGGGCCGTTTTGCGCCATGACCCTGGGAGACCTTGGGGCTGAGGTCATCAAGGTCGAACGGCCGGGAAGCGGTGATGATACCCGTGCCTGGGGGCCGCCGTTTGCGGGCGGAGAAAGCGCGTATTACCTCTGCGCCAACCGTAATAAAAAAAGTATCACCGTCAATCTCAAATCGGATGTGGGCAAGGAGTTGGTTCGCCGTCTCGTTCGAGTCAGCGATGTGCTCATTGAAAACTTCAAATCCGGGGAAATGGCGTCGCTGAATCTTGGATATGAACAGCTCAAGCAGGAGAACGCAGGGCTGGTCTATTGTGCGATTACCGGCTACGGCCAGACCGGTCCGGACAAAGACCTACCCGGCTATGACTTCATTATTCAAGGCCGGGGCGGGGTGATGAGCATCACCGGTGAGGCCGGGGGCGAGCCCATGAAAGTCGGGGTCGCCATTACCGACATTACTGCGGGTTTGTTCGCCGCCAATGCTATTCAGGCCGCCTTGCTCGCCCGAACGAAAACGGGCCAAGGGCAGGCGATCGACATCTCTCTGCTGGATGTCCAGGTCGCGTGGCTGGCAAACGTTGGCAGTAATTATTTAGTGTCCGGCACCAAGCCCGGTCGATATGGCAACGCCCATCCGTCCATTGTGCCGTATCAGTCCTTTCAGGCCCAAGACGGCTATTTTTGTCTGGCGGTTGGCAACGATAGCCAATGGCAGAAGCTCTGCCAGTTCATTGCCCGCCCCGAGCTGGCGACTGACGAACGTTTTTCCACCAACCCCGCGCGCGTGCAAAACCGGGAGATTATTATTCCTCTTCTCCAAGACGTCTTTGGTACGGACACAGTTCACGGTTGGCTGCGAAAAATTCGCGCTGCGGGGATTGCGTGTGGGCCTATTCAATCTATTGACGAAGTCTTTGCGGATGAACAGGTACTTGCCCGCGACATGCGCGTGTCCATGCCGCATCCAACCGCGGGCGAAGTCCTGCTCGCCGGCTCGCCGCTCAAACTCTCCGCGACCCCGGTCGAGTTCCGCCTCCCGCCGCCTTTATTGGGAGAGCATACGGACGAGGTGTTGACCGGGTTGCTGGGCTATTCGGACCAGGAGGTTCGACAGTTGCGTGAGGATGGGGTGGTTTGATTACGGGAAGCGTATAAGGCAGCATTCATGAAGATGGTTCGTACAGGCAGGCGTCGAGGATACTCAGAACCTCATTCAGAACGAAATCGGGAGCCTTTTCGACGAAACTTTACCCGTCTGCTGTTGTAATCGACCGACTTGATCTGTTCTGCCATGATGTACCCGGTCAGAGAAGATTCTTCGGGAACTTCGACGTGAAAGGGGATATTTCTAAACGTGTTCGTGATGGGGCAGACCATGGCGAGCCCCGTATGGCAGTTGAACAAGGTATTACTCACCACCAAGGCTGGCCGCCGGCCTTTTTGCTCGTGCCCCGCTTGCGGATCGAAGGTCAAAACCACGAAATCCCCTTTCTTCGGGACATAATCGGGCATTTACCATGTTTCCTTGCCGACTGGTGGTCCCCAATCCGCCTCTCCAGTCCGGTAATCTTCGGGTAGTTTCGAGATTAGGTCCTTCAAGTCGTATTCCCCCCGTACTGTACGCACAGGTTCAACGATAATCCGCCCTTTCCGAACCGAGACGTTGACCTGGTCGCCTACACGGATTTGGGCTTGATCTAGAATTGCCTTTGTGAACCGTACTCCCTGGCTATTTCCCCATTTCTGCAATTTGGTCAACATGTGGACTACCTCCTCATGTTATCTTCGCCCCTGGCTTAAGATATTCACGTCGTAGCGTTCTTCGACGTGTTCGAGATCGACGTCGGGGTACTCAATGGTGTAGGCGGAGAAAATCGTGGCCTGCTCCTGTTTGACATCAACAATCGTGAACCCGATATTGCGGGGCACCTGCTTACCCCGGTCCGACTCGGCCTGACTCGGGTCTTCGGACCAGCCGTGCAGTAGGTCGTTGACCTTCCAGAGCTTGCCAGCCGCGTCAAAAACAAGGACCATCGCCGTCTCATAGGTCTCCGCATCCCAAAAGTAAATTTTACTGCTGTAGTTACGGGGCATGGTCGGCGTTTGTTCGACAACGGCACATAAACGCAACTCCCAGCGGTCGTTGGGCAGCCAGCCGTTGGGACCGTAGAAGCGGGCGTACGGGTGCTGAGAATTCATGACATGCAACAGCACCTTCCACCCCAGGAATTTCCACTCATGGTCAAGGATACGACCGGAAAATCCGGTAAAATCGTCCAGCGTCATTTCTGTTCCGGCAACGGAATCATCCCGTTCATGCGTGGACAGGCGGCGAACCTTGCGCAATTGGGGCAGAAAGCCCCAGGCGTCGTCCGGCTGACGCGGGTTGTCATACCGATAGATCATAAACCGTTGTCCGCGGACATCGTACGGCTCAAGCACCTCGACATAATCCTTGTATTCAAATCGCCCCGCATCAGTGAAAGGCAGGAGGTGGCCCTGCTGTGATAACTGGGCCAAATGGTTGTGGTAGACGCGCTGGTATAAGGCAACGAGATGGCGGATGGCTCTCCCGCCGCCCTGAATCAGGTCCTCCGGGAACCCGGCGAGCCGTGCCGCGCTTCCGCCCTTGGCAATGAGCGCGCCCAGATAGCGCTCAACGTTCATCCCGTAGTACTGCCAGCGGTAATTGAAATTCCAGGCTGCTTTGACCCCCGAAGTCGGGTCGTCAGGATTGATCAGCGCTTGGGCAAATGGTCGCCCGGCAATATAATTCTCAAGTGCCCCGTCCGCGGCGAGGCTGGTTTGATTGGCGTACTGCTCGGTTGCCGCCAGATAATCGGGGTGGGGCGGGTAATGGCCCGTGGGCGCAACGTGAAACGCGACCTCAGGAAAATCAAACTCGTCAATATAGCGCGGCGGCAGGAAGGGGCGCAGCTTCTCCAGGTCAGCCTGTCCCAGAACATCGCCCTCTTTGAATTGGGGAAGCGTGGTCAGATTCATGCTGATCCACTGTTGGATATCTTCCCGAGTGGGGAGATCCTGGCCCTGTGGGTGGACATGGGGTGTCAACACGACACTCAGCATGAGCGCAATGAGTGCGCCACACATGGAAAAAGCCGTTTTGCGCATTGATTCCGTTTCCTTCCCGGTCTGCCGCTGTGGCCGTCAGCCTAACCGAGCCCTTGGCCTGTCGCAAGGATAGGGCCGGCTCTCGCACTGACAAAGGACGTGTTACTCACTGAACCGGAGGGTGGGAGCGATTCACGCTACGGTGTCGCCGGCCGCTGGATTCCGGGTCAAGCCCGGAATGACGCAAACGGAATACCGGGCTACACTGTATCGTGACACGCTCCGGGGAAGGATGTTTCAGCCCTCCGGCTCGGGTCTTTCCCGCGTCCCCCATGCCGCTCCAAACGCACCGCCGAGAGCCACGCCACCCGCGCACAAAAACATCACTGTAAAATCGGTGTATTCGAGGACCGCTCCCAAGACGATACTGCTCAGCCCCACCCCAACGTCGAACGCTCCCATCAGCGTGGCCAGCGCAGCCCCGCGCTCGTGCAGGGATGCACGATCAACAACAAGAGCCATGATGGCGGGTTGCACCGCGCCAAAGCCCAAGCCTTGTAAGGCAGCGGCCATCAGCAGGACGGGAAGAGACGCCGCAAAGGCAAGCGTGGTCATTGAGACTGCCAGGCAAACCAGGCCGGGAACAATCACCGCAGCCCGGCCAAAGCGGTCGGACAGCCGTCCGGCAAAAGGACGTGAGACCACGACCACAATGGAATACACGCTGAAGTATATGCCCGGATTGCCAAGGTTGGCGGCTTTGACAAAGAGCGGCAGAAAGGAGACTACGGCGCCAAAGGTGACTGTCATGCAGACGGCAATAAAACCGGGAAAGAGTGCGGCCCGGCTCACCCACTGGTGCGGTTGGGTGCCTGCCTGGTGTGGAGACGGCGCGTGCGCTGGCTCCCGGATAAGCTGCGACAGGACCAGGCTGCCGAGGGCGAGGGCCGCGCACAGCCAGAACAGGGAATCGTAACCGATGTGGCCGATGAGCATGACCCCCAACGCCGGGCCAATGGTCATGGCCAGGTTCAGGGACATGCCGTAATAGCCCATCCCCTCTCCGCGCCGACTCGACGGGGCCAGGTCGGCAACGATGACCCCGGCGGCGGTCGTATAGGCGGCGATCCCCAATCCGTGAAAAAAGCGCAGACCCAGCATGACCGGGACGGACTCGGCCTGGGTATAGAGCGCGGGAGCCAGACAGTAGATGAGAGCGCCGATACTGAGGATGGTCTTTCGACTCCACTGGTCAACCAAACGGCCGGTCATGGGGCGCACGAGCAGGGCGGAAACGGCGAACGCGCCCATGATCAGGCCGACCTGGGAGTCTGCGCCGTGCAGTTCCTCAACCACAAAGACCGGCAGGACGGCAAAGAGCAGGAACATGCTGCCGGCAAACAAAAAGGTGCCCAGACATAGCAGGATAAAATCTCGTGTAAATAAGACTTCCGGACTTTGCGAAGGGGAGGGCGGCTCAGGCACGGCGGCTGAGTCTATAGGCGGCAGCAGGGAGGGACAAGAGATGCGGATTCTCAGAGCATGATATCACCGCCATTGGGGCTGAGGCACTGTCCGACATAGTGGCTGGATTCGTCGGAGGCCAGAAAGACATAGGTCGGCGCAATATCATCGACCGTTGCCAGATGACCTTTGGGAATGCTGGCCCGAATGGCTTCCAGGGCCTCGCTGCTGATGCCCTTGAGGATCGGGGTTTGGGTCGCGCCAGGGCCGACGCAATTCGCATTGATGTTGCGGGTTCCGATTTCACGCGACAGCGAGCGGGTAAACGCAATGATGGCCGCCTTGGCCGCACAGTAATGACCCAGACTGGGCGAGCCGAGGTAGGCGAGTTGCGAGGCGGTGCTAATGATTTTGCCGTAGTCCTGTTTATACATCAGCGGTAAGACCAGGCGCGTACACAGAAAGACACTTCTCAGGTTGACCGCCAACATCTGATCCCACATGGAAACCGGCATGTTCTCGACGGTTGCGGCAGAGGCAATGCCGGCATTGTTGACCAGAATGTCGATACGGCCATAGGTCTGTACCGTGGTATCAACGAGGTGCTGTACATCATCTTCCTGGGAGACGTCCGCCCGGATGGAGACTGCCCGACGGCCAAGGGCTTCAACATCTTGCTGGACCGCCGCGGCATTATCGGCCTGGGAGTCGTTCGGGTAGTTGAGGGCAAGGTCGGCCCCCTCTTTGGCAAAGGCGAGGGCGACCGCTTTGCCAATACCGCTGCTTGAGCCGGTGATCAGGGCGATTTTGTTGTCGAGTTTTCCCATTGGTCTCTCCTCGTTTTTGTGACGGACTGCGATTATATGGGTTTGTTCTTGATCTGCATGGCCACGAGTGTTTCGTCTGTTTTTTCAAACAGGAGCTGGAGCGCGGTTTCCGTATCAAAAGCCTGTGGCGCTTCGAGCCGGGCACCCAGGGCGGCTTTCAGAAACGGGTAGTTGGCGACCCAGGTAGTGAGCTGGGGTGGCTGCTGCGCTTCGGGCTGTTGCGCCTGCCACTCCAACACTTTGTCTGCGACTTGCAGATAGGCCACGATGGTGTTGACGTACGGCCGCATTTCGTGAGGCGTTTCCTCCATTTTTTGCCGCACAAGCGTGTGAAACGCCTGGAACTCGGTATGGTAGGTCGGATAGTCCAGTCCGGCATACCCCAGGTCCAGCAAGGGTCGGAGAGCGGCTGCTATGTCGCGGTGTCCGGTCAGCGGCTGGTTGCGGAGTTGGTCGCAGGAGAAGAGAAAAAGAAAGGCAAGGACGAGCACACGCCAGGCTATCCGGTTCAAACCGACAGGAGGAGCGTTGAGGGCTATCATCGGTCTCGAATGACAGGCTGATGCTCGATTCCTCTGACTTCCATCCTTACTCATGAGGGGCGTCAGGCTGCGACTTTCTTCACCCCGTTTGTCTCCCAGCCGGGCGGTAAGCTGGGCGCGGCCGGCGGCTCCAGTCCGGTTTCCTCTTTACAGCGGGCCAGGAGTTCTGGGAGGGGCGGACCAAAATCGAAGGTCTGTAGCTCGCCCCGGCTCTCTCTCATGCGCTGACGCAGGGCCCGGGTGGCCGCCTCGTCAACTTCAGACGTAGACGGGTCGAATACCACGCCGTAATCGGACGCGGCCTTTTCCACGGACACCAACTCGCGCACGACGTCAACCCGGACTTTTTCAATGTCGCGCTCCAGCGGGTCGCCCCAGCCGCCGCCACCCGCGGTCTGGAAGATGAGCTGGTCACCCGGTTCGACTTTGATCTGGTCGCATTTTGAGGGAAGAACAGTTCGAGTTCCATCGGTGTGGACCAGGATTTTTGTTGAGCGCATTCCTGGTTTGCCCCCGAGAATCCCCCAGGGGGGAGTTAGCCAGCGGTCGTCGTGAATGGCGACCTCTCCGGGTTCGAGAAAGGTGTACCATTTGTCGATGCCATTCCCACCCCGATGCAAACCGGCTCCGCCGGAGTCGATGACCGACGCATAGCGGTCCACGCGCAGGGGGCAATAGCTTTCGAGGTATTCGGTTGGAATATTGGTGAAGAGCGGCCACCAGGAATGGCCATCCATGCCGTCGCCAATCGGCCGTCCCGGAATGCCGCCGTAGCCGATCTCCATAATAAAGAAGAAATTGTTGTCCTTATCGTTGCCGCTGTACAGCAGGTGGGGGCTGGTGCCGTAGCCGGCCGCGGTCGTCAGTTCCGGGCTCTTCTGGCCGAGACAGCCGCCCATGACATCAAACAGGCGGGCCAGGGCATGGGTGCGACAGCCCAGCGGGGCGGGGAATTTCGGATGGAGGAGGGAGCCGTCCGGCATGCGGGCGTCGATCAGATCGTAAAAACCGTCGTTAAACAGAATCTGGGGATCGTAGACCATGATGAGGTAGACGCCGATGAACATCTTGAACATGCCCGGATTGAGATAAAAATTGATCGGCCCAACAGCCTGCGGGTCGGTGCCGGTCCAGTCGAAGACCGCCCGGTCGCCCTCACGCCAGATGGTGAGTTTCATTTTGAACGGGCCGTTGCCGAGCCCGTCATCATCAATATAGTCCTCGAAGGACTGGGGCTCGGTCGGGATATTGCGCTGGATGAGGGTCTGGACGGCCCGGTAGGTCCGGTCCAGCAATGCCTGGCAGGCGGCCAGATAGGTCTCCCGCCCAAAGCGCTCGCACAGTTCCTGCACGCGCTGTTCAGCGGTTTTACAGCCGGCCACAATCCCCATAAGGTCCGAGCGGTTCATCATGGGAATGCGGACATTATTCAGAATCAGGTCCAGGACGGCCTGGTTGAGCACCCCTTTTTCAAACAGTTTGACCGGCGGAATACGGAGTCCCTCGCCGAAAATTGAGGTGGCGTTGGTCGGAAACGAGCCGGGCAGCGGGCCGCCCACATCCATTTGATGGCCGAACATGGAGGTCCAGCCAATAAGCTCGTCGCCGTCAAAGACGGGAACCAGCACGAGAAAGTCGTTGATGTGGGAAATGGCCCCTCCGCACAGATAGGGATCGTTGAGCAGAATGACATCGCCGGGATAGAGCGGCTGGTCAAAACGCTCCATCATCTCCCGGATATAGGAGCCAAATTGTCCGACGACCATCCGGCCGTTAGGGTCGCAGATCATGGGAAATTCGTCGTGCTGCTCACGGATCACCGGTGACATGGCCGTGCGGAACAGCACCGCATCCATTTCATAGCGATAGTTCTTGAGCGCGCTCTCGATAATGTCGAGGGTGACGGGATCGACCTCGATGTCTGGAATCTCAGCAATTTTCACATCGCGCATGGTCGTCTCCTTCATGTATTCCTCAGTACTTAATGCTCATAGTTCCCAGCGTTTGAGAGCCACATTCGCCAGTTCAGCGCCTCGTTCTTTGATTTCTTTTTCTCCCCAGTTCATCTTTTCAAGAATGGTTTTACTCAACTCGAAATGAGTATTTTTCAGCAGACTTTTCTTGTCTGAGAATGGCGCATTGCTGAGCTCGGCATTATAGCCAGTTAGCGTGAGATTTCCGATGGTGTGCAGCCATTTTTCATGAACTTCCGTATAGCTCTCGCCCAGCGAGTTCTCCCATGAATCTGATAACACCTGAGGCATGATATGTTCTATGGTTGCCGTTGCAGTATCCACGGCCTCTTTGTGCTTAAATGATTCCTCGATAGATATGAGCATGTAACGCGCAATCTTCCTCCGCGGGTAGATGGGGTTGCTAACCAGCGCGTCGAAGAATTCTCTATCTCTGGGCCATCGACGTCCGCCAGAACCGTTACTGAGCTTTTCCCGGAGCCATGAAACCGGGCCGCTTTCAGAGAGACCAAGACAAATTTCCATAGTAGTCTTGTTCAGTGCATTCGTAGGAACGCCACATACAAGCCGCCTAACATAAAAGGACTCAAGTATGTTTAAGCACTCGACAACATCATTCACGATGTATACTTCCTTCTTCCATCCTTGATAAAGTCTTATCAAGAGCGGATAGAATACCGTAGAGTCGAGATCAAGCATTGCTTGGAAGCCTTTAGCAATACGATTGTTTCGCTCCTCATCTGGTCTCAGAAATTTCTCGTAGGCCAATGCAGCGAGCTTCATCTCTTTCAGCGCGAACTTGACGTCATCAGCTTGCGGCAGCTGCTTAAATTCAACTTTGTGCGCCGTGTAAATATCTCCCTTTCGGACATTCCTACCGTGACGCATCCCATAGTGTCGGAGAAATTCAGTCATCGAGTCATTGAGGCTCGTTTCCATTGGTCGCCAGAGTTCTTCGTAAACGGCTTCCTGTTCGCCGCCTGCGGCTGTAGAATGTTGAAACCGCATCAGCACATAGTTGCGTACCAGATCAGATTGATTTAACGGCTTACCCTTGTGATTCAAGCTCTCGAAGATAAGGTAAGGATCGTCAGACTCCCCGAGGTTAATCATTACGACTTGTAAGGACTGCTGAATCGCTTGCAATATTTGACTAGGTACCAATGGTTGGTCTTCTGTATCGAAGCCGTCTAGTTTGTCCAAAAAGTAACGGTAGGCTTGTACTACACGAGATTCCTCATATGGTTCAAGCTCGTGGCTATAGATCAAAGCGTTGTACGCTGCGCGGTCCACCTGTGTCGGAAGCAGCTTGAGATCGTCGGGCGCGTCGTAGTGTCTGTTGACCAATAAATCGCCAACGATTCCTTTTGTCGCTGAATCGTCAAGATTCGACGCTTTGTCTCGAATTGCTGCCAACAGAATAGAAAGGGTAGTAAGTCTCTGTTGACCATCAATCACGAGGTGCTTCGTTACTCCAATGGGCACAGACCTCACCGGAACCGTTACTATTGCGCCCATGAAATGGGAAGCTCGCTCAGACTCCTCGTATTGAGCCATGAGATCGGCCCATAGGGTGTCCCAATCTTTTGGCTCCCACGAATACGGCCGCTGAAAAAGCGGGATCACCCCTTGCTTAGAGCCATCGAAATACTGAACGACGTGAACAGGTGAAGCTTCCATTGATGTGTTCCTCCACAATCGCCGGGCCGGGCAGGCTTCCGTACCTTGAGTCTGTGCGATTAGTCTGTGCGATCCTTCAGTCCCAGGTTTTTCCGAATATGCCTGACCAAACGGTTGTCAATTTCGGTATGTCTCGGCACCGGTTGTTTCTCTCCTGTGGAAGGATTGAGATAGATGTCATGCCGGGCACCGTGTCTGTGTAGAATACACCCTTCGGCCAGAAGACGGCGGACAAACTCAGTCCGCTTCATGTCTGGATTTCACACTGAATTGTTTTTGTCTGATACTCATCAGGAACATCATCCATAGCCATCAGCAGGTAGGCATCTTTGAGATTTTCTTCCAACTCTTCCAGCGTCTCGCCCTGGGTCATGATTTCAGGATGTTCGAGGAGCTTACCCAGCCAGAATGTATCCGACTTCCAATACACCATGGTCAACGGAGTGTTCATCGCTGCTTTCTCCTTATGCCTCCGGTCGAATCAGGATGTTCGCATAGCGGTCTACCTCGGCCGTATAATCCGGTAACACGACCGTGGTTGAGTCCATCTCGGTCACAATCGCTGGGCCGGGCAGGCGGTTGCCCGGTGTGAGTCTGGCCCGATCATAAATCGGGGTGGTCAAAAAGTCGCCGTCAAAATAAATCCGGTGTTCGTCAACCTGG
Source organism: uncultured Binatia bacterium (SeqCode) (assembly GCA_965232605.1). Taxonomy (GTDB): domain Bacteria; phylum Desulfobacterota; class Binatia; order Bin18; family Bin18; genus Bin18. Next base: position 148,707 of record CBDDQA010000004.1, read on the forward strand.
GCGTGAGCGGCGGAGGGTCCATCCGTTTCGCCTTCGGGCCAATTCAGTGTGGTTCCCGTGCCGAGGGCAACCGCGCGGAGGTTGACGATCTCACATTCGGCGTCCAGACGAAAGCGGTAGAGCTGCTCGTGTAAAGCGTGGAATTGTTCCGCCAGCGCTGCGGTGCCGTTGGTTTGCAACTCGTCGAGGGTTGTGGTCACCGGCAGTTCATAGCCCTGGCGGAAGTAGCGCATATCGGCGTTATAGAAAATCTTCTGTTGCTGTCGAGAGATGCCTTCCTGCTCCAGCCAGCCGGTCGCCTCCGCACTCAGTCCTTCGAGTATTGCAACGACCTCCGGCGCAGTGATCTGATCCAGGGTGCGGAAGACGGTCCGGGAGAATTCTTCCCGATAGTCGCAACACACATCGCCCATGGCACATAAAATACCCGGTGCGGGGGGAACGATAACCGGGAAGGAGCCGATCAGCTTGGCCACCGCGTTGGCGTGCAGCGGACCGGCGCCACCAAAGGCGGCCAGGGCAAAATTGCGTGGGTCGTAGCCGCGCTGGACGGAGACCAGGCGCAGGGCCCCGTGCATATTCTCATTCACAATGTCCAGGATGCCCTGGGCGGTCTGATACACGTCGAGGCCGAGTTTTTTCCCGATGCGCTCGACCGCAGCGTGGGCGGCTTCCGTATCCAGCGTCATCTCGCCGCCCAGCAGATTGGGCGGCAGATGGCCAAGGACAACGTTGGCGTCCGTCACCGTGGGCTCCGTCCCGCCCTGGCCGTAGCTGGCCGGACCGGGAGCCGCGCCGGCACTCTGTGGGCCGACCCGGAGCGCGCTGGTAATCTCGGGGACATGGGCAATGGAGCCGCCACCGGCCCCGATACTGCGGACATCGACCGAAGGAACCTTAATCGGGAAATAGCCCAGGGTCGTTTCCCGCGAAATAGTCTGACTGCCATCCTGACACAGGGCCACGTCGGTGGACGTGCCGCCCATATCGAGGGTCAACAGATGTGGGAAGCCAGCTTTTTTCGCAATATACAGCGCCCCAGCCACGCCACCGGCCGGGCCTGACATCACGGCGTAGACCGGCCGTTCCTGGGCCATGCGCAAGGTCATCAGTCCGGCGTCAGAGCGGAGAATGTTGACGTCCGCTTTCAGGCCATGCGCCGTGAGCTGGTCCGCAAAGCTGCGCATATACTGGGAGACTTTCGGCCGCACGTACGAATTCATCACCGCGGTAAGGGCGCGTTCGTATTCCCGAAACTCCGGCAACACTTCCGATGAGGCGGTAATCGGCGTGTTGGGCAGCACTTCCTGGGCGATCTCTTTGACGCGCTTTTCATGGCTTTGGTTGGCGTACGAGTTGATGAGGGAAATCGTCAGCGCTTCGATTCCTTGGGCGCCCAAATTTTGCAGGTCGGCGCGTAGCGCGTCTTCATCCAGCGGGGTGACCACCTCTCCGCGGGTGTCGATGCGCTCAATAGCCTCACGGGTGTATTCTATGGCCGCTGGAGGGTCCGGTTTCTCCATAATCATCCAGCCGGCGAGCGGACCCGGCGTCCAGGAGCGCGCCAGGTGGAGGATTTGTTTGAAGCCCTGGGTCGTAATCAGGCCAACCTTGGCCCCCTTGCCCTCAAGGACGGCGTTGGTTGCCACGGTCGTCCCGTGCATAATCTGAGCGATGTCACCGGGTGAGATATTGGCCGAGCGGCAGATTTTCTCAATCCCGGCCAGCACGCCAACCGATGGATCACTGGGGGTGGATGGAGTTTTGGCGCGGACCTGCCGGCCGCTCTCCTCGTCAAAAAGGATGAGGTCGGTAAACGTTCCACCGACGTCAACACCAAGTTTGAAGGACATGAAGAGCCTGCACTTTCTGGTTCAATGTGCGGGTACGGGCCGGTCGTTTTTTCTGGGCGCTCTGGCCGTCAGGACGAAACCGTGCGCACCGCGGCCTGGTATGATTCCGTGGTCTCGCCCTTGCCGGCTTCCTCCAACTCCTGATGGACGACCCGCAGGACCCGTTCGAGGTATTCCGTGCGCCAGCGTTCCCGTTCGGCCATGACGGCCTCATCCGGGTGATAGGCTTCGATGTCGTGCTGCGTGCACAGGCCCTTGGCCGCCGCCAGACGCTCAACGGTATCGAGGCGCTCCCGCAGCACGGAGACCTCGCCGGCCAGGGCCATGACGATCCCCATAACCGTATCGATTTGGGGATCGTTGAAAAAAGCCGGGCGCTTGCCTTTAGCTTTACGTATCATGGAACTTCCCTGCTACTACTTGGTCGCGCCAAAGACGAACCACGCCCCGCCACCGCCGAAATCGCCGCCTTGAAATTTCTTCGTACGCGCCTGCGCTCGCTCCAGGGCGCTCGGGATCATCGTCTGGATGACACTCTTTGCGGCAAAACCGGACTCTTCGGCCAGTTTTGGGAGGTCCATGGAATGCACCGTCCCCCAGAAGGGTTCGTTGTTATTATAGGTATCCCAGTCGAGAATAAACGCCTCGTAGGGCGGCAGGCCTTCATACTGCGGTACCTCTTGGTGGAGCATCATGCCCCCCGGCTTTAACAAGCGGTGGCACTCTTGCATGATATTGCGAATGGCCTGGCTCGAAGTCTCGTGCAGCAAAATATGAGAAACGATAAGGTCAAACGAGCCATCCTCGAAATTGGTCTGCTCCGCATTCTGCTGAGAGAAATGGACGCGTTTGCCCAGGGCCTCGGCACGCGCATGGCCATACCGCAGGACCGGTGCGCCCACGTCAACGGCAAAGACCTCGGCTTCGGGATAGGCATCAACATAGGGCAGAGTGCTGTGCCCGACGGTGCAGCCCATATCCAGGATACGACGGGGCTGGAAGTCCGCATGCTGCTCTTTGAGGTGCAGCACCACCGACTGACCCATTTCGTCGTTCAGACTTCCCAAGCGGCTCATGGCGTAAATATAGACGGCCCGGTCATAGGTCGCTCCAGCAGCCACGTCGCCCTGCTCCAGTTCGGTGTGGTAGCCGCCCGGTTGACAATGAATGTCCACCGCTGTGTGGTAGGCCGGAATGGGTAAATCCGGATTCAAGCGAAGAGAGCCAATCGGCTTCCCGTTTGTCGCGGCACGTTCCCGTAGCTGCGGGAGCTGGCGTTCCACGCTCACATTGACCGCATCCCACATCATTTCCTGGCTGGTCCGCAGCAAGGTGCTCCACATCTGGTAATAGGGCTCGTCCTTCATGACGCTACGGACTTCGTGCCGGTCTTGGGGCGGGCGCTGATGTTCACGCGCAAAGCGAGGGGCCGCCCTATGCTCGTAAATAGTCTTATTGCCAGGTGAGACTTTGGTGGCCAGATGGACCTTGAGGCTTTGGACAAAGTTCTGCCGGGCCAACTCATCATGGCTGGCTGTCGGAAGCAGGTCGTGCTGTAACTGCGTATTCATAATGACTCCTCCATTCAATGTGTACTCTCTCCATATCGTTATTAGGCAAAGGCGGCAATCATTGCGGCGTTATTGTGACGGACCTCTTCCGGGTCGGCAGCAAAAGAAGGGCTGAGCAAGAGCAGGGTGTCAAACAAGCCCTCAAAGGCGGCCAACTGTTGCCGGACATCGTCCGGTGTCCCGGCCAAGACCAGTGCATCAATCATCTCGTCGCTCACGGCCGCAAGCATGGCCGCAACGTCATTGCGGGTCATCGCGTCTCGGATGGTGAGCTTGGCCTCCGTAAAGCCTGGGGGGTCAAGGATCACGTCGAAATAGGGCAGGGTGGCGTAAAAGGCGACGGCATGTCTGGCCAGGTCGCGGGCCTGCCGGCGGTCGGTATTGACTGCACAGCATTTCACGGCGCAAATCTCGAAGCCGTCTCTGTCCCGCCCGCTGCGGCTGAAACCTTTTTTCAGATTTGGATGGACAACATCGGTAAAATATTGAGGCGTATTGAGCACATTGAGGATAATGCCGTCGGCCAGTGCCCCGGCGAGCTGGATCATATTGGGCAGAACCGCGGCCAGATAAATAGGGACGTTGGGATAGACCGGCTCGGTGAGCCGTTGATAGTTGCGCACCTGGTAGAATTCACCGCTATATTCGACTGCCTGCGTTGGTGAGCCCTGCCACATGGTGCGAATACACTCAACATACTCCCGCATGCGGGCAACGGGTTTGCGGTATTCCAGGCCGTGCCACTGCTCGTTCCAGTCCTTCGGCGCAGTCCCAAGTCCCAGAATGAAACGCCCGTGAGTGTATTCGGCGAGTGACATTGCGCCCAACTCGGTCAACATCGGCGGACGAGCAAAATGAGCGACCGCCGTCCCGAGGCGGACGGTCCGAACCGCACTGGCTATGGCGGTCAGTGGCACAAAGGCATCCCGCCACAGCTCAGCGGCCCAAATGCTCTCCGCTCCGGCGTCTTCCGCTTGTGTGGCAAAGCGGACGATATGATCGAGGCTCAGCTTATCTCCATTAAAGAGAACGCCCCACTTGAACGACTGGACTTGGGTCATGGAAAAACCTCCTCGCCTATAACATGGTTTGATATTTGTGGCCAAAAAAATGTGGAGTAATTTTTCCGAGTATGCTACGAAGACACTTACTTTTGTAGAGGATGCAGAGACCCGAGCGGTTCTGTTCGGAAAAGCCTTGAGAATTCTTTTGACGATTCTGGTTGGCTGCGCCCTGACTGGATGCGTGAGTCGTCCGACAAAACCGCTGGTTTTGACTGAACAGGTGGGGGCGTTGCCTATCGAGTTCACGGCAACAAACTGTCAGATTCCCATTCTTGATTCTCCCCCCGTGTTAGCCCATGAGGTGATCGCCCGCGTGAAAACGTATGGCAATCCAGGTACGGGCATGGAAGCCATGCAGACGGCACTGCACCGTGAGGCGTGTGCGATAGGGGCGGAGGCCATTGTCCTGCAACGGATGAAAGCCGGAGAATTCCAGGACGAAATAACGGTGGCCCATGTCGGGGCGAGTACCGCCCGAGACTACCGAAGCCGGTCAGACTACGAATTTCAACTGGTTGGTTTGGCCATTCGATATACACAACAAAACTGAACTGTAAATGCCTTCAATTATGCTGGTGAAGTGGCTCTTGAGGGGTCACTTGACAGTTCTGTCCGTACTTCATAGATAAGGGAGCTTAACCTCGGAATCTTACAAGCGACAACACTGTTCCCCGCATCAGTTAAGGAGAGAATATCTTGAAAAGACAAATACGTTTGGTGTGGCGTCACACGGCTTGGAGCGTTCTGGTCGCCGCCCTCTTTACGCTGTCAGCTTGTATTGAAGCAGCCGACGAAGAGGTGCTGCGTGAACTCAACGAAATGGGAGCGTCCAGAGGGAATGTGTTTCCCGACCGTGAAGACTACTATGATGCCTTTGTCCTTGACGCGAACAATGCGTGGGTCTCTGGCGGACGGGGGCTTATCCTGCATGTGACCAATAACGGGCAGGATTTTGCCATGCTGGAGACCGGGGTCCAAAAGGCAATCTATGAGGTTGATTTTGCGACCGCCGAGGACGGGGTGGCCGTTGGGCAGGATGGCATAGTCCTCAAGACTAACGACGGCGGACAGACCTGGACTCGCATTCCTATCGAATTACCGCTGCTGGACTGGCAGGTAGCCCAGCCCCACTATTTTGCGGTCAGCCGTGGTGCGGACGCGCAACATCTGTGGGCCGTCGGTCCGGTGGGCGCCATTATCCGCTCACAAGACGGTGGAGAGACGTGGGAGAATCTCTCGCTGTGGTGCGATATGAGTTTCGATAATTTTGCAACCTCGGACCCCGCGGATGATCCCGAGTCAACCCTGCGGCTGAATCCGTGCGATGTGACGCTGAACGGGGTGTCCTTCCCCACGAATACGGACGGGTGGCTCGCGGGCGAATTTGGGATTATCTTGCGCACCCAGGATGGTGGCGTCACCTGGCAGCGGCAACGCAATGTGCACAACCTGCCGAAATATACTCGCCCGGAACTCCCTGAAGAGGAAGCGATCCGACAGCGTATCCCCCCTCTCTATATTGAAGACCTTTTCCTGATCGATGTGGATTTTCGTAGTGCCCAGGAGGGGTATGTCACCGGGGAGAGTGGCACGTTGTTACAAACGACAGATGCGGGGGAAACGTGGACAAACATTCCCAGTGGGAGCTTTAATACGCTCCTGTCCGTCACCGCCGCTCCAGATAACAACCGCGATGACTTTGCCACAGGTGTGCTCGGCACGCTTGCCTCAGCCACAGGTGACGCATGGCAGCTTGACGAGAATGTCCGCCAGGATGTGCTGACGTGGATTCGCACGGCGTCTTTTGCTCCTGATGGGCAGTTTGGCGTTGCGTGCGGAGGGAAGGGCACGGTCCTGGTCACTACCGATAGTGGCAAGAGCTGGACTACCGCGGACAAGGCAAAGCTGTATGCCGCGAACCCGTCTCTCTAACGCATTCGCTCAACGGCGCTGTCATAACTGACATATCGCTAAACAGAACATATTACTCACACACTACTACGCTCCTGCTCGCGTAAGGAGGAATAAGATGGCCCATACCCCCCCAGGTCACAAAAAAGGCACCGCCGACCGTATCATTGAAGCCTATCTGGCAGTTCTCTGGCGACACCGTCTTGCGTATATGGTTGCTTTGGCGATCGCGACTGTCCTCTGGGGCTATCAAGCCCGTAAGGTCGAAATGTACAGCCAGTTTGCCGACCTCCTGCCCCAAGGCCACGACTACATCCAAGCCTATAACCAGCATCGGACGACCTTTGGTGGGGCCAATATTGTGACGGCGGTCCTCCAGGTAGAGGAAGGAGATATTTTCACCAAAGAAAGTCTGGAAAAGGTGCGTTACCTCACGGACCAACTCGACCAGATTACCGGTGTGGACCATAACCAGGTGGCTTCGCTCTCCCACGTCAAAATCCGCAATATCAAGACCTTGCCGGGCGGGATGGTGCGTTCGTACCCGGTGCTGCCCGTTGATGTACCGGATGATCCCAATGAGCTCAGCGCGCTGAAATTCGAGATGTTCAATAACGATATCGTTATGAACAAATACGTCTCAGAGGATGGTAAAGCCGCGCTCGTTCTTGCCGGATTTAACGAAGACCGGCTGGATTACCGGGAGATTCAACGCGAGATCACGCGCATCCGGAGTGAAATAGAAGACGACAACACAAAAGTGTACGTCGCTGGCGAGCCGGCGCTTAAAGGCTGGGTCTGGTTTTTCACCGGCGAGCTGTTCATGATCTTCACCTTCACCGGAATAATGGTCTTTCTCGCGCTGATTATCTATTTTCGGCGAGCCTACGGGGTGCTCGTCCCGTTGATTGGCGCAGCGATCCAGACCGTATGGGGCCTGGGCTGGGTTGGCTGGTGGGGTTTTAACCTTGATCCGCTCATCCTGGTGATTCCGCTGCTGATCACGGCGCGCTCGGTCAGCCACGCAGTGCAGATGATTGAGCGCTATTTCGAAGAACTCGAGGTCTCGCAAGACCAGGAGAAAGCGGCCTTTACTTGCTTGAGCGATTTATTCCTGCCGGGCGTGACGGGTGTCATCAGCGATTCCGGTGGGATTCTCGTCCTGTCCGTGGCTACTATCCCGCTGATCGAGAAGCTTGCCTACTACGGGAGTTTCTGGGCCTTTGCCAATATCTTCTGCATTACGCATACCATGCCCATCCTGCTGTCATATTTCCCGAGGCCAAAGCAAACGGAACACTTTATTCCGCGTTGGATGGAGGTCACGTTGATTACAGTCGGCAATATCGCCACCGGGCGGACCAGCCGCTGGGTGATTATGGTCGCCGCCGCGGTGACCATCTTCTTTGGCGTGCGAACCGCGATCACCGTACCGATTGGCGAGCAGGAAGCCGGCTCGCCGCTGCTGTGGCAGGATGCCCACTATAATGTGTCCGCCCGGACGATTAACGAGCGCTTCGCTGGGGCCAACCAACTGGTGATCTACCTGGAAGGCGAGCGTGAGCATATCCTCAAGGAGCCGCACGTGCTCGATACGCTTGAGGAGATGCGTCGCTATCTGTTGGAGCAGGTTGAGGCGGGGGACACGCGTGAGCTGTACACTTTGGCGCGGAATCTGAACCGCCGCTATCATTATGGCGACCCACGCTGGCAGGTCATTCCGCCTGATAGATTGATCACTGGGAATTTAATCTTTGTGTATGAAGCCTCGGCTCCCATATCGGGTGTTATTCTTGAGTACACCGATATGGTCTACCAGAACGGCCAGTTTGTCGTGTTTTACAAGGACGTAAAAGGCGACACCGTTCGTGAGGCGATCGCCCGGGCGAAGAAGTTCATGGTTGAGCATCCCATTGAGGGGGTGAGTCTGCGCTTGGCCGGCGGATTTATCGGAACGACGGCGGCCCTGAATGAAGAGATTGATCGGTCCGAGAAGCAGGCCGCCATGCTCGTCATTGCGACGGTTTACACCCTGGTCCTTTTGAGTTACGGTTCCATCATTGCGGCAACTCTGGTGATGCTCGCGCTGGTTGCCGCGGGGGTGGCCAGCTATATGTATGTCTCCTTTATGGGCATCGGCATTAATATCAACTCGCTGCCAGTAACCGCGGTGGGGATGGGCATTGGGGTGGACTACATCTTATACGTCGTTGACCGGATTCGACTCGAAGTCCCGCGGGCAGGAGGCAATTTGGTTGCCGGCATTAAACGCACGGTGTCAACAACGGGTATGGCTGTGACCTTTACCGCCACGACGATGATTGCCGGTGTGATTCCGTGGTATTTCATGTCGAGTTTGCGTTTCTCCGCGGAGATGGCCTTACTCTTGGCCATTCTGCTGGTGACACACTGGTTGTCGGCGCTGACCATGATCCCGGCCATGATTGCGATTGTGAAGCCGAGGTTTGTGGTTGGGGAGCCTGTGCAGGTTGAGGAAGATCAGCCGGTGATGGCGGAGCCGAGCCCGCAACCAACGAGCTGATAGAAGTTTGAGGGATTATTGTGAAGAATGGCCCCTCCTGTGGGGGTAGTAAAGATTTTCCCTTCGTGAGGGCGAAGGGCAAGGAAGGAGGCCTCGTTATGAAACGAGCAGGGAGAGGGAAGCTTACCGGGCTCTGGCTGGGTATAACAGCCATTGGCCTGAGTATGGCGCTCGCTATTCCATCTGCGGATGCGGCAGGGCGCAAAGATAGAGGATTCATGGATAGTTTCGAGAGAATGGCGATCCACGGTTATGTGGATAATTTCTCCATTCTGCGAAGCGATAACTTTAAGGACGACTATCATGTCGCGTCGTCCCGCTACCGGGCCAGCGTGCAGTTGGCCGGTCCCCTGTACGTCATGCAGGACTATTTCCAACGCTTTGAGTATTTCATCGAGTTGCGGCCTGAGTACGAGTCGATCTACGACATAAGTCACAGGTTCGGAAACGGTCGAAATGGTAAGGTCTCCGGGCGCTCTGGTAAGCCCAGTCCGAACAATGCGGCTTTTCTCCAAGCCTTCGGACTTGCCCCCCGCAACTATGGTGGGTTCTGGCCGAAGGAACCGAACGCGACCGGCGGTGGAAATATTGAGTTCTTGCACACCCTGACTCCCGGCTCGACGTACGGCGTACCCGGCCGCGATGTGGATTCGCGGAGCAGAGGGTATTACGGCCTGGACGCCAGCCAGAACGACCTGCGCTTCGGGATGCTGCGCGAGACCAATATGGACCTCTACTATCCCGTCCGCGAGGCGTATTTGGACCTCTTCTGGAGGGGGTTGGGAGGCAGGAACTGGCTGCGTATCGGAAAACAGCAGCATGTGTGGGGGAAGGCCGACTTCTTCCGCCTGCAAGACATCGTGAACCCGGTCAACTTTGGCGACCACTTCTTCATCGACTTGTTCGACGACACGCGCGTGCCGCTGTGGTCAGCCCTGTTCGAGCACCGCTTCGGCAACATCGGCTTCCTGCGCGACGTGGCCGGTAGCGTGATCTATGTCTTCGATCGCCACACGCCGACCGGTCTCGGCCATCCGGCTCAGCCGTGGGCCACAGGCTTCGGTCGAACGATCGACGGCTTCGTATTCGGGAACGATCTGTACGCAACCGCCCTTTTCCCTGGCACGTCCGACCACTACGCCATGGCAGGCGAGGGCAGGCCGTGGCTGCCGTTCAAGAATATGGCGTTGTACAAAAACCGCGCCCCGCACTGGAATCTGAAGAACGGCGGTATTGGTACGCGCTGGGAAGCCACCGTCGGCAACCTGCGTGTCCAGCTCACCAACTACTTCGCATTTCCTGATCTGCCGGTGACCGGATGGGACCGCATCAACGTTATCAACTCTCCGGGCTGTGCAACGGATGGGAATGGGAACAGCATTCTGCCTGCCGACCGGAATGACGCGCCTATTACGGCGGAACAATTGGCCGGCGCAGACCACAAGTCATTTCACAAGGACGGCGGTACGGTATACGGTGACAAGCTCATTGGCGTCAAGCCGAAGCACATCAATATCCGCGAGGCCGGTATCTTCAAAGAGGGTGGAGCCGCCTACGGCACCAAGGCGAAAAACCGCCATGCCAAATATGCCAACCTGTGCGGTTTCGGTGGCTCGCTGTCTGCCCGCTATCGCAAGACGAACACGCTGGGTCTGTCACTCGACTGGTTCGAGCCGTACACCGGCTTTGTGGTCCGCTGGGAATCGTCCTGGACCACCAACGCCCTGTTGAACGATACGGCCAAGATTGACCTGATGGGCGACGGTAATGCCTTCAAGTGGGTGTTGGGGATCGACCGACCGACCCTGATCCGCTGGCTCAACCCGACGCGGAGTTTCTTCCTGAGCGCCCAGGCGTATGGAACCCACTATCCCGACTCGCGGGCTGGTCGTCGCGGTATCGTGAGCGAGAACAACAACTTCATCTTTACCGTGTTCGCGCAGAACCACTTCATGCGCGACCAGTTGGTATACCTGGTCTTTGGCGCGTTCGGTACCGCGGCCCAGGACGGTACAACCGGCGGTAATATCGAATATCTGATCACCAACAACTGGTCGGTGACGCTCGGTTTCACCGCGTTTCTGGGCGCACGGCATCGCCACGACCTCGGCACGTTCGGGGTGTTCAACGACAGCTCGTGCTATGGTGGCTTTGCTGGCCCCGGCTCCTGTCAGGGACCATTTACGGAAGCCGGCTTCGGCCTGTTCCATATGCAGGCCGGTGGCTCGGAGCGGAACCAGATGAACGAGTTCTGGGGCCGACTGCGCTATCGGTTCTAAGGTGTAGGGGGCGGTTCATACACCGCCCCCTATTGTGATGCCAACAGTATAAAAATACCTGCTGAAGAATTATTGACTTCCTAAAAAAGTCAACTAAAAATAGGGCGGTAAATTTTCTTAACGAGGAGGATTTATGAAACGACTTATAGTGTTTTCGTTTCTCGCGGCCTGCAGCCTGCTGTGGGCGCAGACCAGCGTACTGGCGCAAGGTGGCGACGCGACCACGTACACGCGCGATACATTCGAGCAATGGTTCAACGAGACCAAAGACGCCGAGCCGGAATTTAATCCCGGTGACACGTTGACGCACGCCGACCTGCCTAAGGTGAGGCCGTTCATGTTTCCCGGCTATTTCGAGCAGTTCGAGAAGTGGAACGACGGCTCGCTGCAAATGGAGGTGGCCGAAACCTATAACGTGACACCGCACCAGGTCGTGCGGGACTGCGACGAGAAGTTCCAGAAGCAGGTCACGCTGGCCGCGGACGGCGCGCTCGAGAACTATGTCTGTGGCTATCCATTCTCTAACGATGATATCCGGACCGAGACGGACATGAGCGTTGCCGGCCTCAAGGTGGCCTGGAACTACGACAAGCGCTTCTACTGGCGCGGCTACTTCGTCGCCAACGCGCTGAGCACGTGGCTGAGGTTCGGCGGTGAGCACGAGACTCCGGAGCCGACGAAACCGCCCGATGCCTGGATTGGTGGTGAAATCGATATCGACACGGACTGGGACTACGATTTCGAGAATATCTATGGCGGCGGCGGCACCTACGAGCGCAGCCTTGGAACCTTCTATCACAAGGCCTATCACTCCCAGATGGCCATGTTTCCGGAAAACAACTACAACCTGCCCGAAAACGATGACGCCGGCACCGTGCACTGGAAGGAGTTCACCGGCTTCTTCGAGCCGTACGATGTGCGGGGCACCGCGTTCATCATCCAGCGCTATATTGACCCGCGCCGGACCGATGACGGCTGGGCCTACGTTCCGAGCCTGCGGCGCGTGCGGCGTATTTCGGCCGAGGTGAAGTCTGACTCGCTGATGGGCACCGAGCATACCCTGGAAGACTTCTACGGCTTCTCAGGCCGCCCGCTCGAGTGGGACTGGGTGTTCTGGGGTCCCAAGAAGTTCCTGACTGTGCACGCCCTGACCAAATGGGAAGACGACGGCGTGCGCTACGGCGGGCCCGACGGCTGGCTCAACGACGACATCTGGCAGGTCCGCGAGCTGTTCGTGGTGGAACGTATTCCGAAGGACCCGCGCCATCCGTACAAGAGCGCGATCATGGCGATCGACCCGCAAACCTGGGAGACCTGGAACCACATTGCTTTCGACCGCAAAGGCAAACTGTGGAAGCTGTGGCAGTGGGGCTACCAGTGGGCTGACGATTCCAAGAAGTACACATACATGAACGCCAATCGTGGTGCGATTCACTGGCGGAACGTGGACACGGTCGATATCCAGAACGGTCGTGGCAACCTGTGGCGTGAATACGCTGGCGGTCTGCCCGACTTTTCGATGGACTATATTAATGGCCTGTACGACCTCAACCGTCTGACTGAGCTGCACCGCTAAACAGCCTCAGAAGACATCTCCAAGGGGGAGCAGATATCTGCTCCCCCTTGTCCTTTCGGGTTACGAATGGTGAGAACATGGGCTTCGGCATGAAAAGTATCCTGACTATCGTTGTGAGCCTTGGCGTTCTATGTGTCGCCGGTGGTCTCCGGGCAGAAGGAGAGCCGCGACCAACTGCACCCAAAGCCACCGCGTATTACGGCTGGCTGGACAAATTTGAAAACCCGTCTCACCGACCGACACCGATACAGAAGAGTGGTGTCGATACGCTGACTGAAAAAGGTCAGGCCGAACAGGCCGCGCAACACGACATCGCTTCAGTCAAGACACTCCCTTCGGCAGAGAGCGGAAGCGTTGCGGTTCCCGACGCCAGCGTCGAGGAGGAGACCGCCGCTCCAGGTGAGGGCCTGGGCTGCTATTACCACCGTGCCTACTATTCTCACCTCCCCATGTTTAAGGATGACGTCTATTCGTTGCGCGGCTCTTTTGACGTGGCGGAAACCTTTCATAAGCCATCCGAAGACGTCATTTCGGTGCCTCCCGAGCAGGCGACGCAGACGGAATAGTCTGTCTCGCAGGGTTATGAACCCTTCCTCATGTCTCGGCTCTCACTTGTAGTGAATAGTCCAAGGCGAATCCTCAGCGTCGTTGTTGCCATTACTGTCTTCTGTTTGGTGCCTTTTATTTCCGGTGCGGACGAGGTGCCGGGTACCCGCCTCAAGCAATTAGCCGAAGAAGCCGGGCGTTTGCACGCGGCCGGAAAATTTCAAGCCGCCATTCCCGTTGCGCGTGAACTGCTTGAGCAGACGGAAAAGATCGCTGGCCCGGATCACCCGCTCGTCTCTCAAAGCCTGAACAACCTCGCTCTCCTTCTCCAGCAGACCCGTCAATACACGGAAGCTCGTCAGTTCTTCGAACGGGCGCTGGGCATTGACGAGAAGGCGCTTGGGAACAATCATCCCGGCATTATCCGCAGTCTGACCAATCTGGCCCTGGTGCTCCAGGATCAGCAGCAGTTTGATGCTGCCCATCCGCTGTTCGAGCGGGCCCTGAGCATTACAGAGGCCGCCTATGGGCAGTCGCATGCCGCAGTTGCCGTGAGTGTCGGCAACCTGGCCATGCTGTACAAGGAGCAAAAGCAGTACGAGCAGGCCCGTCCGCTTTTTGAACGGGCCTTGACGATCCACCAACAGCAGCTCGGGAACGAACATCCGGCTGTTGCGCTGAGTATGATTAATCTGGGCGAGCTGTTGATTGCGACCAAGCAGTATAACGGCGCCCGAACCTTACTCCAGAGTGCGCTCTCCATTCATGAGCGCACGCACGGCGCTCAGCATCCTGTTGTTGCCGATGACCTGACCCGGTTGGGACTGCTTATGAAGGAAATGGGCAATTACACCGAGGCAGGAGAAATACAGCAACGCGCGCTCGAAATCCGAGAGACGGCGCTGGACCCGTCACATCCCGATGTGGCTGCGAGCCTCAACAATCTCGGATCGGCGTTATATCAAGTAGGAGAATTCGCCGAAGCAAGACCCATGTTTGAGCGGGCCGCCGAGATATATGCCGCTGCCTATGGTTCGACGCATCCAGACGTAGGCACTAGCCTGAACAACCTGGCGTCCCTCTTGTACCAGGTCCGGAACTACGCTGAGGCCGCACAGGTCTATGAGCGCGTCATTGCGATCAACGAACAAGCGCTGGGCAAAGACCACCCTGTTGTGGCGATGAATCTGAACAATATGGCCTTAGCCCTGCGCGAGGGGGGAGATAGCGTCCGCCCGTTGCCCCTGTACGAGCGCGCGCTTCAGATTACCGAGGCGGCCTATGGCCAGGCCCATCCCAATGTTGCGGTCAGTCTGAATAACCTGGCTTCTCTGCACCATCAGAATGGCAATTTTGAGACCGCCCGTCCGCTGTTTGAACGCTCCGTGCGGGTGATGAAGACCGCGCTGGGTGAGGATCACCCGAATATTGCTACGAGCCTGAATCAGTTTGCGCTCTTCCTGAAAGATGCCGGGGACCTCGCCGCCTCTCGGCGGTATTACGAAAAAGCCTTGGCGGTTGAGACCAAGGCGCTGCTTCCTGGGCAGCGGGATATTGCGGTCAGTCTGAATAATCTGGCCACGACCCTGAGCGGCATCGCTGACCTTCTCCAGGACACCAAGGATTATACGACCTTCTTACCCCTGTACGAGCAGGCCGCTTCGGTCATGGAGGCGTCGCTTGGCGCAGATCATCCGAACGTCGCGCTGAATCTCCGCACCCAGGCGATGTTCTATGCAGAGCAGGGGAAAAATGAAGAGGCGGTGTCGCTCACGGAGCGAGCGGTCCACATCCAAGAGGAGGCCCTGCCCGCGGACAGCCCGGTGATCCGCGAGACGCTTGAACAACTCGCCCGGCTGTATGAAAAGACCGGGAAGACGGACACGGCCAAACAGACACGTGACCGTTTGAGAGCTCTGCAAGCGGCTTCTCCTCAAGAGTAAGACCGCCCCCGGAGAGAAGCACAGCCTTTTCAGCAAACAGGATTCTTGATTAGGTAGGATTGTCTCGGACATAAAGGAGTTGTGTATGCGTCGGGTTGCCCTGGTTGGGGCGGGGCTGTCACGCTTTGGGGTGCGCGCCGCCGGCTTTCGGGAACTGCTTGCCGAGGCCGGCCGGGCCTGCTTTGCTTCTGTTCCTCCCTTGACCCCCAAGGATATCGAAGGGTTGGTCGTCGGCGCCGTCCTGCCCGAACGGGCGGCCTTTCAAAGCCATATTGCTCCGCTTGCCGCGGAAACGCTGGGCATTCAGCCGAGCAAGCTCTCGGCCCGGACCGAACATATGTGCGCCAGCGGCACTGCCGGCATACGCTATGCCTACGCGTTTATTGCCGCCGGTCTGGCCGATGTCGTTATGGTGCTGGGGGTCGAGAAGCTCAATCTGCCCAATATGGGTGAGGCCGTACTGAATATGGGGACTGGGGTGGACCGAGACTGGGAAGCCTGTTTCGGTCTCACTGCCCCGCCTGCCTTTGCCCTGGCCGCCCAACTGCATATGGCCGAATACGGTACAACAGAGGAGCAGCTTGCCCGTGTGGCGGTGAAAAACCATACGCATTCAAGCCAGAATCCGTACGCCCATTTTCAGAATGGCGTTACCCTGGATGCGGTCGTGTGCTCGCGCATGATCGCCTCCCCGCTGCGGCTGTTTATGTGTTCTCCTATCACCGATGGCGCGGCTGCCGTTCTCCTGGCGAGCGAAGAGCGGGCCAGGGAGATAACGGACAAGCCGGTCTTTATTCGCGGCACTGGGCAGGCCGTCCACGGATTTTCGATCTCCAGCCTCGACCCCGATTATGCCAGTTGGCCGGCCATGAAACAGGCGGCTGGGGACGCCTACGCCATGGCCGGGATACCGGCGAGCGCTGTGGATTTTGCCGAGGTCCACGACTGTTTCGCCATCGCCGAGATTATTGCCTATGAAGAGCTTGGCTTCTGTCCCAAGGGCGAAGGCGGTCCGTTTGTTATGGAGGGCCGGTCCGATTATGGCGGGGACGTGGTCGTGAATCCGCGCGGTGGGCTGATGGGCTGCGGACATCCGCTGGGGGCCACGGGTGTGGCTCAGGCGGTCGAAGCCTTTTGGCAACTGCGCGGGGCAGCCGGCGAACGGCAGGTTCCGGAGGCGCATATCGGGCTGACGCATAATAATAGTGGGATGGGCGAGCATGTGGTCATGATTTATGGGCGGGAGTAGCTGCCTATGAGCGAATATTTCCGCGCTATTGATCCCTTTCCGCTCCAGGGCAGTCAGAACACGCGACTGGCACCGTTTTATGAAGCCCTACGATCGCACAGGCTGCTCACCACGTCTTGTCCGCAGTGTGCCCTGCGTCACTGGCCGCCGCGTGTGGTCTGTCCGGAGTGTCTCTCAGACCGGCTCGACTGGATTGACCTCCCGAGCCGGGGGACGATCCACGCCTATACCATCCAAGAGACCGGCGTCCCTCCGGGCTTTCCGCGCCCATTGATTTTCGCCGTGGTCTGTGTCGAAGGGCTGAGGATCTTCACCCGACTGGTTGAAACAGAGCCCAACCGGGTTGAGCGGGGGCGTGCTGTGCGTCTCCTGCCGTCCGCGGTCGGGCAGGACCCCGAGGGCCTTGAGCGCTATGTGCCGACATTTACCCTGGCCCGAGGGGGCGCGGGGGAGACTTCCCCCGTGAAAATTGTCACAGCATGAAATACAAGATCGGCATCGACGTGGGTGGCACGTTTACCGACTTTCTTGTCACTGACACGCAGGGCGCGGCTCAAGTCTATAAGACGCCCACCACGCCGCCGCAGCCCGCGGTCGGTGTCTTGCAGGGACTGCGGAAGATCGCCGCTTCTTTTGATCGTGAACTGTCGGATTTCCTCGGTCGAGTCAGCGTCATCGTTCATGGGACGACCATTACGACCAATGCCGTCTTGACTGGGGAAGGAGCCAAAACCGCCTTTCTGACGACCCGTGGCTTTCGTGATGTGCTCAATATGCGGCGGGGGCTGCGCGCCCGCCAGTACGATAGCAAATACGGTCCGCCGCCGCCTTTGGTTCCTCGGGCGCATATTTATCCTATTAGCGAACGGGTCAATGTTGAGGGCGCAGTCGTGACCCCCCTGCACGAAGCGGATGTGATGGACGCGATTGCACACATCCGGGCGCATGCCATTGAGGCGGTGGCGGTCAGTTATCTGTGGTCCTTCTTAAATCCGGCCCATGAGCGCCGCACCGGTCAGCTCATCCGGGAGGCCCTGCCCGAGGTGTATGTGTCCTTATCCTCCGAGGTGCTGCCGCAAATTCGGGCCTATGAGCGCCATTCCACCACCGTCCTCAATGCCACGGTCGGTCCTCCGCTGGCGCGTTATCTGACGCAGCTTGAACGCCGGTTGGACGCATCGGGCTTTGCTGGTGTCCTGCTTATCATGCAGTCGAACGGCGGGGTGATGTCGCCCCACCTGACACGACGCTTTGCCGCAAATACCCTCTTATCCGGTCCGGCGGGCGGGCCTACGGCCGGCGTGTTCTATGCTGACACCTACGCTCTGCGCGATGTGATGACCGTTGACATGGGCGGGACCAGTTTTGATGCCTGTCTCATCCACGACCGTCAGCCCGTGACAACAACAGAGGGCGAGATTGGTGGCCACCGGCTCGCTCTGCCCTTGCTGGACATCCACACGGTTGGCGCTGGTGGGGGGAGTATTGCCTGGGTCGATGCCGGGGGGATGCTCCAGGTCGGGCCCAAGAGCGCCGGAGCCGAGCCAGGTCCGGTGTGTTATGGCCGGGGCGGGGTCGAGCCCACGGTGACAGATGCCAACCTGGTGCTGGGCTATCTTTCCTCAGACGGGTTGTTAGGCGGAGAGATGCCGCTCGATTATCACGGGGCTCAGCGCGCGCTGACGGACAGGATCGCCGAGCCCTTGGGCCTCTCTCCTGTTGAGGCCGCCGAGGGTATCTATCGTATCGTGAACGCCAATATGGCGGCCGCGCTTCAGGGTGTTTCGGTCGAACGGGGCTATGATCCGCGTGAGTTTGCGCTTGTGGTTGCCGGTGGAGCAGGGCCACTGCACGCCGGAATGATAGCCCGAGAATTGGATATCCCACTCATTGTGATTCCCCAGGAGTCGTCGGTATTCTGTGCGGCCGGCATGTTGATCTCTGATTTGCAGCACGACTACGTTCAGACCTTCACCCGAGACTGGGCCGCCATCGTTCCCGACGATATCAGCGCTAGGCTGAAGGAGATTGAGGAACACGCCCGAGCAACTTTGGCCTCGGAAGGTATCTCCACGGAGAAAGTACGAATCCGCGCAACCTTCGATGTGCGCTACGTTGGCCAATTTCATGAAGTTGAAGTCCCGGTTCAGCCCCCTCTCGTTGCATCGGAGTTGGATGCGGCAGCCGCCCGTTTTCATCGTCTCCACGAGGCGCTCTATGGGTATGCCATGCCGGAAGCTCCGTTGGAAATGATCAATCTGCGGGTCAAGGCGCTGGGGCTCACGGGGAAACCGCGACTCACGCCACGTCCGCTTGTGGGTACAGACCCGGCCGGTGCGCTCAAAGGCGAGCGACAAGCGTACTTCTCCGGGACGCCGTATCAGCTTGCTGTCTATAATGGGAAGTTGTTCGACTGTGGTATGGCTCTTGCCGGACCGGCCTTGATCGAACAGGCCAACACCACCGTCCTGGTCCCGCCCGGCTATCGTTTGGTCTGTGATGCCTACCGTCATTATGTCATGCACCCGGCCGAACGAACGCTCGACGCAATCCTCGCCGAGTTGGGCGGGCGCCCGGTCGGCGCGGAAGGGACGTGGAATGCAAACGAACAGGATTGATCCGATCCTCATGTCGGTCATCGCGAATCGCTTGGACTCAATCACCAAAGAAATGGGCCAGACCATGCTGCGGACCTCGCGCTCGCCCATTTTCAGTGAGGCGCGCGATTTTGTGACCGCCATTTATGACCGCCAACTCCGTTTGGTCGCCCAGACGGCCTATATCCCCATCCTGCTGGCCGCAACGCCCTGGGCGGTCCGCTCGATTGCTGAGACCTATGCCGACGACACGCACGAAGGCGACGTCTTCATTCTCAACGACCCGTATCGGGGCAATAACCATCCGCCCGATTTCACGATTGCCAAGCCGGTTTATCTTGACGGAGAACTGCGTTTCTGGTCGGTCACAAAAGGTCATCAGGCCGACACCGGCGGTGGCGGCGCGGCCGGCTATCACCCGGAGGCTCGCGACGTATGGGATGAGGGGCTGCGGATTCCACCGGCCAAACTCTATGAGCGGGGCAAGGTGAATCGCGGCCTGTGGGAGATGATTGTATCCAATGTGCGCCTGCGATTTCTGGTCGAGGGCGATCTGCATTGTCTGGTTGGTGCCGCCGGCCTGGGCGAACGCAATATGATCGCGCTGGTGAAAAAACATGGCCTCTCTGCTGTCGAACAGGTTGTTGAGCAACTCCTGGCTGCCTCGGAAAAGCATATGCGCGAGGAAATTCGTGCGATCCCAAACGGCAGGTATCTGGCCGAGCGACAGATTGATAACGACGGAATTGTCTACGGTCGGCCGGTGACCATTCGAGTGAAAGTCGAGGTGCAGGACGAGTCTGTGAGGTTCGATTATTCAGGCTCGGATGACCAGGTTCCCGGCTATGTCAACAGTCCGTTTGCCAATACTGCCTCTGCGACCTACCTGGCGCTGTTTACCCTGGTCAACCCCGATGTGCCGCATAACGAAGGGGCCATGCGTCCGGTTTCCGTCGTAGCGCCGAGCGGGAGTGTGGTGAACCCGGTCGAACCAGCGCCAAGCACGGCCTGCACGGTCTTAACGGGCGAAACCATAACCGAAGCGGTCTGGCTGGCCCTGTCGGAGGTTGTCCCCGAGCGCGTTCAGGCCGCCTGGGGACGTTGGTGTGCGCCGGCCACCACGGGGATGAACCCACGCACCGGCCGGCCGTTCGGGGAGATTCATTTTTTAAGCAAAGGTGGCGGTGGAGCCACGGCCGGCTTTGACGGCTGGGACCATATCGGAACGGCCATCTGCCTGGGAGGGCTGCGTTCGCCCGACCCCGAACTGCACGAATTGGTCAACCCGTATTTCATTGAACAGTTTGAGTATTGTCCGGACAGTGCTGGAGCCGGGCAATGGCGAGGTGGTATGGGGGTGGCCTATCGCTGGCGGGTCGAAGCCGACAATATCGCATGTGCAAACTTTGGGAGCGGTACCCAACCCGCCACGGCACCGTTCGGCCTGCGGGGCGGCCAGGGCGCGCCGCCCAACCGACAGGTTTTTCACTACGCTGATGGCCGCACGGAAGAGAGTCTGGCCAATTCCACGAGTATCCTGTCCAGAGGAGACGAGGTGGAGTTATTCTCAAGTGGCGGCGGCGGATTTGGCGACCCGAAGCAGCGCGCGATCGAAAAAGTCGTACAAGACGTAAGGGATGGACTGGTCTCAATGGCCAGCGCGCGGCGGGACTACGGAGTGGTGATGGATCCAGCGACATTTGAGGTTGATGCAAGGAAAACCGCGCAATTGCGGCGGGATGGAACACAGGAGTAATCTGTGCGGACTTTCTCAAGTGATTCTCAAGAATCGTTTGGCATGAATGGCGTCGGAGGACTAAGAAAAATGAAATTTAACGTGACGGTTGATCGAGACGAAGATGGTATATGGATTGTCGAATGTCCGGCAATTCCGGGCTGTGTGAGTCAGGGCGAAACGAGGGACGAGGCCCTCGACAATATCAAGGAAGCTATCGTCCTCTGCCTTGAGGTGAGAGCGGAAAAGGGGATGCCCCTAACCATCTGCCGATGAATTCCTCGCGGAGATATAAATTCATACACATTCAAACCTGCCAGTACAGCGGAGAGAGGTGCAATGCGATTCAGTGTCATGATTTGGCCCTACTCGGGCCAAACGATAGAACCGGTTGTCCGCCTCGCCCAATGCGCCGAAGCCTGTGGCTTTGAGACGGTGTATGTCGGCGATTCACAGATGCTGTGGAACGATGTCTACGTCTGTCTGGCCTGCTGCGCCCAAGCCACGCACGGGGTGAAACTCGGTCCCGGCGTGACGAATCTGGTCACCCGCCATCCAACCGTGACGGCTAATGCAATGGTCTCACTCAATATGCTCAGTCAGGGGCGAGCCGTGCTCGGTATCGGCGCGGGGGACTCGGCCGTGAGAACCGCGGGTCTCTCTCCGGCTCAACGAGATCAACTGCGTCGGGATGTTGTTTTCATTCGCAACCTGTTTTCAGGCCAAGAGGTAGAAGCTCCGGCTGTGTCAACTCCTGGAGATAAGAAAACCTGGGGACAGGAAGTACGGCTGAGGGTGGCTGGGGCCGAAGAGTGGGGGAAGGTGCCCATTGAGATTGCGGTCATGAGTCCACGGGCCGCCACGCTGGTCGGTGAAATAGGCGACGGTCTTATTGTTGACGGTCATATGGGCGGAAACGGGGAGGGCGCGCGGGTTGCGGTCGAGGCGGCGAGTGAAGGCGCGCGAAAAGCGGGCAGGGACCCGGCCCGACTGCGCTTTATCGCCGCGATTGACGCGGCTATTGACGATGATCGGAGTGCGGCGCTCGATCAAGTACGTCCGACTGCGGCGCGGAATATCGCCAACAAACTCTGGCTCCCGGACACGCTTGGCCTTGAGCATGCCGATGTCGTGAAAGCGGTGACCGAAAGCTACCGCTTCTATGAGCATCTTGACTTAACCGCCAAACATCGGGAACTTATTCCTGATGTCGTTGCCCAGAAATGTACCATTGCGGGCACGCCGCAGGACTGTGTTGACAAAGCGCGTGAGCTCAAAGTCGCCGGCCTGACCGATCTTGCTATTTTTGTCACTACCCAGAATGAAGCTGCGGCGCGTACGACGCTAGAACGATTTGCCAAAGAAGTCATCCCCTCAGTGGGATGACGTGTGGAGAGCCGGAAAAAGGGAGACGCCGAGATGGCTGCCGAAGATCTGGTCAAACTCTGGGAAGAGCATGTGATAGGCGAGTTTGTCGAAAAAGACGAAGAGCTTTCGCTTTCGACTATGGTGGAGGATGCATCGGTCATGCACATGCCGACGCGCTCTGGCGGAAAGGGCAAGACCGAACTCCACACCTATTATCGGGACATGTTCATCCCCTCGATTCCCGATGAGTGGGAACATGTCATGACGAACCGCGTTGTGACTGAGGACTGTATTGTCGAGGAAGCCACAGTCCGTATGGTCCATTCGAAGCAGATGGACTGGTTCCTGCCTGGGATTCCTCCGACCGGCAAGACCGTCACGGCGGAATTAGTCATTATCATTGAGTTCCGTGAGGGGAAGATGTCCGCGGAACGTATTTACTGGGACCACGCCGCGGTACTGCGGCAGATAGGCCAACTCGCATAGTTGGGCCGCAGGTCGCCCTCTGAGGGAGAGCTGGCAAGTGCGTACCTCGGGCTAGACGAAAGGAGTAAGGATGAAGAAATACCGTCATGCCTACCGTCTTCTCATTCTCTTGCCCTTGCTGCTGCTCGTCAGCGAGGTCTCCTTTGCCGCAGCTGGTGAGGAAGAATCCGCAGTGGAGCAGGCCAGGCAGGGTGATTTACTCGGGGCGGTTATCACCTATAAGGCCAGGCATGACCCGACCGCAAAGCGCGGGCTTGCCGCACTCCAACAACTCGCGCTTGAGGTCCTGCGACTGGGACTGCGATTGAGCGACCCGCATGAGCGGAACGTGATTGCCGGCATCCTTGGGCGACGAGGTGACTCCGCTGGAATCGTGGTGCTTGATGAGGCCTTACGGTCAGACCGGCCCATGCTTCGTCGTACCGCAGCCGACGCCCTGGGCGATATGGCGACGCCCGATGCGGTCGGGCTGCTGCGTCGGCTCTATTACACAGACGCAGTAGGGAAGCGCCTGGCGTTGTCGGGCTTACGACGGACGCGGGACCGAACCGCGCTCCTGCTCTATCTTGATGCCGTAAACAGCTCGGATATCCGACTACGCACCCAAGGGGCGGGTGGTCTGGGCGAACTCCGCTCTGCGGTTGCGTCTCCGGTGTTACACACGCTCCTCAAAACCGAAAAAGACCCCATCGTTGCCGTCACGCTGGCATGGTCACTGGCTGCGACAGGTGATGCAACCGGACTCGCCTACCTCACCGCCAAACTGAGCGATGCAAGTGAGCAAATCCGTGATGCCGCAGTTGGATTGCTCGGCTCGCTCGATGACCCGAGCATCGTTGTGTTGCTGCGGACCGTCCTTCAATCTGACCCGTCTGAAATGGTCCGTACCACAGCCGCCGCCTCCCTCACACATTTCAAGGACGCGAGCGGCCTCCCCCTGGTCCAGCAAGCGCTGGAGCATGTTGATTTTCGTATTCGTCTGGCCGCCTCCGTTTCCTTCACCCGTATGGACTATGGGACGGCGAAGCCGCTGATTGTGAAAGCCTTGCAGTCCCGGGACCCGTTGACGCGTTCCAACGCGTATCAGGTCATTGGCCGAAATCGGGATGCCAGCGTCGCGTCTGAGGTGATTGCGGCGGTAGGACGAGAGCGGGACCTGTATGCCAAGGCGCAGGGGTTATGGACGATCGGACGGATCGGTGGGGCCGAGAGTGTTCCTCAACTCCTGGACATGCTTGCCGCAGAAGAAGAAACGGTGCGGCACGCCTCTGCGGAGGCCCTGGTTTTCATCAGCGATCGTCTGTTGCAGCAAGGAGGACGGTCACCAAGGTAGAAGCTGTTCGGCCCTTTACGTCCGACAGGTCGCTTGATAAGAAGCCGTCGGTTCGGCCTTCGGGTTGAGCCGGGAGGAAGAACCGGAGAGAAATCAGCACAGGAGGAAATATATGGCTGCGTTCGATACAGGCTGGATGGAGCGCTGGCAAGCCTTGGTCAACCAGGACAGCGTGACCAAGATCATTGGCAGACATTTGACTACGGATGTCCTGCTGGCTTTCGGTGAGACCGCCTACGTCGTGTCATTCGCAGGCGGGACGATACCGAAAGTCTCGGCCGATATCGGACCCGAATCGACCTACGCGTTTGCTCTGCGCGGGCCCGCGGACACCTGGGCAAAATTTATCCAGCCCATCCCTCCGCCCATGTATAATGATATCTGGGCCATGGCCCATCCGCTGCACGGACGCTTGCAGATTGAAGGCGATGTCAAAGTCATGTGGCAGAACCTGCGGGCCTTTACCTGGACGCTTGATTTGATGCGCAACGTGCAAGAATAGGAGTAAGAGCCATGGCGAATATTGAACCCATTACTGGTCATTATGTGCGTGTCCCGTACGAGGGAGAAGACTATCGGGTGTTTTATGAGGAAGCCGGACAGGGCATCCCCCTCGTGTGTCTCCACACGGCCGGCACGGATACACGCGAGTGGCGCCACCAATTGTGTGATGCTGATATCAACGGCGACTTTCGGGTGATTGCGCTCGACCTGCCGAGACATGGAAAATCCATTCCGCCCACGGGCTGGTGGAAAGAAGAGTATAAACTGACGGCCCAGTTTTACTCGGAATTCCTGATGGCTTTCTGTCAAGAGCTCGAACTCGACAATCCGGTTATTATGGGCAGCTCAATGGGCGGGAATATCTGCCTGCACCTGGCGCGCAATTTCTCGTCCGACCTGCGCGCCCTGATTGCGATTGAAGCCTGCGACTACTCGCCCGGTTGGTGGCTGGACTGGCTCTGGAATCCCCATGTGCATGGCGGCGAAGCGTGTGCCACCTCTGTGTATGGGCTGATGGCACCGCAGAGCCCGGAGGAGTATCGTCGAGAGACCTGGTGGTATTATTCACAAAGCGGTCCAGGCGTCTTCAAGGGAGACTTATATTTCTACAGTGTTGATCACGACTTCCGTGAAGTGGCGGAACAACTGCCGGGTGACATTCCCATCTATTTCATGACGGGTGTATACGATTTTGCCTGTACGCCGGAGATGACGGAAAAAACGGCTAAAAAAGTCAAGAACTCCGAGTGTATCATCATGGAAGAAATCGGCCATTTCCCCATGTGTGAGAATCCCGTGACGTTCAAAAAATATCTGATGCCAGTCCTAGCCAAGATTCTCCAAACGGGCTAAGGCTGGGAGAGTATGCTGGAGCGGGACTGTAACGGCAAGCCGCTCGAGGTCAGGAGGAAGTCCTATGAAATTTAATCTTTTTGTCCTGCCGACCATCCCGGCGACATTCGAGGAGCGCGAAAGACTCCGGCCTATCGGCCGCAATAACGACAAATATCAAGAAATGCTCACGGAGTTGCGCGAGATTGCGCAACTGGCCGAAGAGTTCGGCTTTGACGCTATGTCCACCACCGAGCACCATTTTCACTCCGAGGGCTATGAGGCGTCCATTGCGCCGTTGATGCTGTATACCGACCTTGCGGCACGGACCGAGCGCATCAAGTTTGCCTCGCTCGGCTTGGTCCTGCCCACCTGGGACCCGCTCCGGGTCGCGGAAGAGATCGCCGTCATCGACCATCTGACCAAAGGGCGCTTTATTGCCGGCTTTGCCCGAGGCTATCAGGATCGTTGGACCAATGTGCTTGGCCAGCACTACCATGTGACCGGTGCGCCCATGGATGGCTCTGAGGTAGATGCGCATAACCGGGCCGTCTTTGAAGAAGTCTTCAAGATTATGAAGACCGCCTGGACCGAAGAGTCCATTCGGCTCAAGACCAAGTACTACGAAGTCCCGACCCCCTACGAACACGGCATCCAGCGTTGGCCGGTCGCCAAAAACTGGACCTCGAAATACGGGGCTGAGGGAGAGGTGGATGAAAACGGAGCGGTGCAGCGAATTTGTGTCGTCCCCAAACCCTATACCCAACCCCACCCGCCGATCTGGCAGCCGTTTTCGGTGAGTGAGAAAACGATCCGCTGGTGTGCCACCGAAGGGATTGTGCCGTGGATTCTGATTTCGCATCCACCTGCGTTCCGGGAGCTGTGCGAAGCCTATCGTGACGAAGCGGCCAGACATGGCCGGCATCTCGAACTCGGCGAGAGCGTCGGCGCCTTTCGGTCGGTGCATATCGGGAATACGTATACCGAAGGCTATTCTCTGGGAGCGGAAACGCAGGGAGCCGGCTTCATCCAATACTTCGCCGGGTTCGGCTTCTTTGAGGCCTACCGCTATCCTGGCGAGACGACACCAGTTCCTTGGAAGTTCGAGCGTATGGTCGAGGCGAAGTATTCGCTGGTGGGGACGGTCGATGATGTCAAACGCGAACTGGAAGCCCTCCAGAAGAATAGCAATATCGAGTGGTTTGGCTGGTTCTTTGATCAAGGAATGATGCCCTGGGAAGAGACCAAGCGTCAGCTCGAAATCTTTGGGACCAAAATCCTACCGGAGTTCAAAGACTAAGCTTACCTCTGGGGATTCCTTTTCTCTGTATCGGGCGTGTCTTGGGGCACGCCCTTTTTTATTGGTATGATGGCAATAGCGATCTCTGACTTTCCTTGGGGTGCTCGTCTCGCGCGTATGTCCAACGCGTGAGCAAGGTCAAAGAGAACAAGCATGCACATCCTTCTCCCTGGTGCCGGCGGTCAGCTAGGCCATGCCATTCAAGGCATCTTCAGTAATCACGAGATTGTCGCCTGCGACCGGCAGCAGCTCGATATTACCGACCTTGATGCGGTCCGCGCAGCGGTCGCAATGCATGCTCCCGACTTGGTACTCAACGCGGCGGCGTATAATGACGTGGACCAAGCGGAGCGAGACTCTGAGGACGCGTATCGGGGAAACGCTCTCGGCCCTCGTAACCTTGCCCTCGTGACCGCAGCCCGTGGGATTCCACTCCTGCACATATCGACGAATTATATTTTCGATGGACTGAGCCGCAGGCCGTACCATGAATTTGATATGCCTCGCCCCCAGTCGGTTTATGGGCAGAGCAAGCTCGCCGGAGAAGAGGCGGTGCGAGCCTTAAATCCAAGGCATTATATTGTGCGCACTGCCTGGGTGTACCACACGCACGGAAAGAACTTTATACAAACCATGCGTGCCCTCTCCCAGCAGCCCGAAGTCCGGGTGGTGGACGATCAATTCGGTTCCCCGACCTATGCCCCGCATTTAGCAACGGCCTTGGCCCGGCTCGTGACCACTGAAGCCTTTGGGACCTACCATATGGCCGGTCGAGGTGGTACGAGCCGCTTTGACCTCATTCGGACTTTATATGCACTCCTTGGCGTTCGCTCTCAGGTGAAACCCGTTCCGAGCACAGAGATGCCTCGCCTGGCACAATGCCCCCCCTATGCGGTACTGACAACACTCCAAGAGCCCTCTATACATCTCCCGCCCTGGCAAGATGGCCTTGTCCAGTTTGTGCAGTCTGCGTTATAGCCGGATCATTCTCTCGGACAAAGGCCTGAAACGCCAGGGTGAAGCCAGGCACCTGATGCTCTTGGAAGGGAGCGTGCACGTGGAAGAAGGATACACGCATGGAGAAGACGCCCAGGCCCACGCAGCGAGTAAAAGTCGCCTTTTCGGTAAAATCACGCTTATTGTTGTTGGGGTCGCCCTGCTCATCTTTTTCGGTCGTCAGGCTGGGGCCTATGTGCCGGTGTTTGCCGCCTGGGTGGAGACGCTTGGAGTATGGGGGCCGCTTGTCTTCATTGCTGGCTATGCCATAGCCGCCGTAGCTTTTATTCCCGGCTCTGTCCTCACCTTGGCTGCGGGTGCAATCTTCGGGCTGGTGAACGGTATTGTATATGTCTTTATTGCCGCCACCCTGGGTTCGTGCCTCGCGTTTCTGGTTGCGCGTTATCTTGCTCGGGGGGCTATCGAGCGGAAGCTGGCCGATACGCCCCGATTTGCCGCTATCGACCGGGCGGTGAGTGCCCAGGGCCGGAAAATCGTTTTTTTGTTGCGACTGTCTCCAGTTTTTCCGTTTACTCTTCTGAACTACGCCCTGGGACTGACCAATGTGCGCTTTGTGGACTATGCTATCGCTGCATTTGGCATGTTGCCGGGGACGATTCTGTATGTCTATTACGGAAAACTGGCCGGAGATGTGGCAGCTCTGGCTGGAGGGGCTGCGCCGGAACGAGGGATTGCTGACTACGGAGTGCTCCTCCTGGGTCTGGTCGCTACCATCGTAGTAACCACCATTGTCACACGCACGGCTCGGAAGGCGATCAAGGAAGCGACCGGAGAAGACTGACGCACTATGACGAGTCTGCTCAGATGCAGGTAAACGCTCCACTCACAAAGACGATGGGAGAATTTGATGGATTTTGGAATTTGTGTTGCCGCAAAAATTGATGACGTCGGTTACATTACCCATGCGGAAAATCTCGGGTACTCCCACGCTTGGGTCGCTGACAGTCAAATGATCTGGTCAGACTGCTACGCCGTACTGGCCCTGGCCGCCCAGCAAACTCGCACGATGAACATCGGTACAGGTGTGTCTGTTGCCGGGACGCGCATAGCTCCGGTGACGGCGCATAGCATCGCCACGATTAACCGCTTAGCACCAGGACGCACCTTTCTTGGGATTGGCACCGGCAATACCGCCATGCGAATCATGGGTCACAAACCCATGAAGCTGCGAGAGTTCGGTGAGTATTTACGGGTACTCCGGGCGCTCTTGCACGGTGAAGAAGTGACCATGACTTGGCAAGGTCAAACCACGCCGGTCCAATTTCAGATGCAGGAGTATAAGTTCATTGATGTCGAACACCATATTCCCCTGTACGTCTCCGGCTTTGGCCCAAAGGCTCAGGCATTGGCGGGTGAGTATGGCGATGGGTTGGTCGTCTCCATCCCCCCAGACCCGGCATTCATGCGCCGGGCACTGCTCAACGCCAAGGCTGGTGCCGAACGTGGCGGACGGGATGGAGACCATTATTATACGTGCGCCCTCAGCGCGGTTGCCCTGTTAGAGCCGGGCGAATCGCTCAGTTCGGAGCGTATTCTGCGCGAATGTGGCCCGTTTGCCGTTGCGTCGCTCCACTACCTGTACGATAAGGTTCGCCAGTTTGGTGGACAGCCGCCCCGGCACCTCGCCCATATTTGGGACGAATACAGCGCGCTGGTCGAGCGAACGCCGCCCTCGCACCGTCATCTGCGCATTCACGCCGGCCACTGCGTCTACCATCTGCCTGAAGAGGAAAAATTCATTACGCCCGAGCTCATCAAGTCGACCTGTCTAGCTGGTACACCAGAGGAGGTCATCGAACAAATCAAACGCCTCCAGGCAACCGGCCTGGATCAAATTATGCTGCTCCCCTCTCTCGCGACACAGTATCGGGCGATTGAGGATTTCACCCGGAAAGTCATGGAGAAGTTGTAGGGCAGGCTTAAAAGAGGCACAGGGCTGGGAACTCGGCGTTGACAAGCGTGAGCGTAATGACTGAGCGCGAGCAAGGGCGCAGGGGGCGGTCGCTCCTCGGTACCTCTATTCAAACGCGGTCGTCACCAGCTCCGTATCCAGATATTCCGTAATCTGCTGGATTTTGCTGTTCTGAAGCTGAATGACTAAACAGTATGTATTGTTATACGACTTGCCCGTCTTTGTTTGTGACTTGCCTTGGGTTTGCAAGACGACATAGTCCCCTTCGGCAATCGTATTCAGAACGGTGTTGGTGATGAAGCCGTCGAGTTGCGCAGTCAGAGGGGTAAAGAGCCGCTCAACGATATCCGCCTTGCCGGTATAGGTGTGAGAGTATTTCGTGGTGCCGATAATGGTCCAGCGAATATCATCTGATAAATGGCTGAAAAACTTTTCCGAATTACCGGCATTCAACGCGGCGAATGTGTCGTGAACCAATTGTTTATTCTCAGCAGCACCCATAATAGTCCCTCCCGTAATGATATAGAGTAATGGACATATCGCACGTTTACAGGCGGATTGCCATCGCCCGGACGACTAAAACGCTACTGGCAGCGCCTTTAAGCCCCGCAGGGTCAACATATCGCGCCACTCAAGCTGATCCGCTGCCAGTTGTATATCTGGCATCCGGCTTAGCATCGAGTTGATAGCAATCTGTGCTTCGACCCGGGCGAGCGGTGCCCCTAAGCAATGGTGAATACCGTGACCGAAGGTGAGGTGCGGATTCTCCTGGCGGGTAATATCAAGCTGGTCAGGGTCGGGGAAATGGGCTGGGTCGCGATTGGCCGCCCCGAGCAGGAGTTGGATGAGAAATATGGGCTGGGTGTCGTCCGTGGTGCCATCCAAGAACTCATGGACGCCGGGCTGCTTGCTCCGCAACCACTTGAACCGCTGGCTCACCTTGTCTTAAGTGTAGAGAGGGAAGCGGCGAGATATATTGCCCGTGCGGATGATATGCCCACTGCGCGAAAAGAAATGGGCGCCAGCATGGAACGCCTCTTTGATGGGATGCGGGTGAAGGGCTAAGTTCACTCTCAGAAATGGGGGTGGTGGCGTGGGACTCAACTTCGCTGGTCTACAAATGACTCAGCGCTCCCCCTTCAATCCACACGGTTTGGCCGGTGATAAAGCCCGCCATGTCTGAGGCCAGATACACTGCGGCTTCGCTGACCTCAGACGGTTGTGCCAGGCGTTTATGCGGCAAATAGCGACGCAACTGTTCCTGTACGGCCGTGTCTTTGAGCAAGCCCATACCCTCGGTCCAACCCGCTCCAACAGCATTCACGGTGATTCCGCTTCGAGCCCATTCAAGAGCCAAGGCACGGGTCAAATTAAGAACCCCGCCTTGCGCTGCACAATACGCGCTGCCATTGATCATCCCCCGCTCGCCGAGCAATGAGACAACATTAATAATCCGTCCGCTGTGTTGAGCCAGCATGGGCTCGGCCGCTGCCCGACAGGCAAAATACACGCCTGTCAAATTGACCTCCAGCACTCGTCGCCATTCCTGGGATGAAATGTCACGGAGCGGCTTGGCAAACGGCAGGTCGTGAGCATTGACGAGAATATCGAGCGTACCAAGTTCTGAGGCAGTCCGCTCCACCAGTGCCCGCACATCAGCTTCGCTCGCGGCGTCTATCGTCTGAGCCAGGCTCTTCCTGTCCTGAGATTGAATCGCATCTCGGCATGTGAGGACAGCCTCTTGTTCTCGCGGTGTGGCGAGCGTCGAGCCCACTGCGACATCCGCGCCGGCCTCGGCCAGCGCACAGGCGGCAGCCCTGCCAATAGCTGAGCTGGCTCCGAGTACCAACGCGTTTTTTCCTGCTAAAGAAAACGCGACCAAACTCATACGCTATCCTCTTCTAGCGGGACAACTGGAGCAAATCCGCACGGTGCCTGCCCTCCTGCCAGACCACCGCCTTCCAGCGCGAGCATTTGACCGTTCATATAGTTGGACATGTCCGACGCCAGGAAGACACAAGCCGGTCCCAGCTCAGCATCCTGGCCGACCCGCCCAACCGGTATGAACTGCCCGCCACGCCAAAATTCGATCAGTTCGGGATCATCGTGCGGAAAGATGCCGGGCAGAATCAGATTAGCCTGAATATTGTGCTCGGCGTAATTCATTGCCAGGGCGCGGGTGAAATTGATCAAGCCAGCCTTGGCCGCCGTATACATATAATTATTCTTTGCTGCCCGGACACCAAAACCGGAAGTGATATTAATGATCTTCCCACCGCCTTGCTCGACCATGAGGGGCAGAATCGCCCGGCAACAGTACACTGCGCCCGAGAGGTTGGTATCCACGCCCACATGCCAATGCGTGTCGGGAATAGTATCGAGTGGACGAAACATGCCTTTCGTCGCGCCGCCGGCGTTGTTGACCAGAATATGAATCTGTCCGAACGCGGCCCGCCCGGCTTCGATCATGGCATTGACCGAATGTGAATCCGTAATATCAACCCGTACCGCCAGGCTGCGACGGCCTTGCGCCCGGACGAGAGCGGCCGTTTCGTCGATTTGATTTTGCGTTCGTGAAGCGACAACAACATCGGCTCCGGCTTCTGCCAGATCGAGTGCCATTGCCCGACCCAAACCCCGCCCCGCCCCGGTCACCAGGGCGATTTTCCCGTCCAGCCGTAATTTATCGAGTACGCTCACATAACCTCCTCCGTGTCTGTATCCCCCAGGAAATGGACGAATTCCTATGCTATTGCAAGGGCCGAGAGATGAATGAGAGTATCGAAAGATATGGCTGGTTCATTTGTTTCTGAGCCCTGGTCCGATTTCATTGAAGGCTCGGTCTACCCTGATAACGCAGTCCCCTGGCAGCATGACCCTGCCTACGCGACCATTCTTGAATACCCCGGACTGCGCGACAGTATCGGGAGCCATGTTGCTCCTGCCTTGCTGCAGGCCATTGGACTGGTCCGGGCAATGACCCAGGTAAATCTCCTGGATGTCGTCCGCAGTCACCGTCCGGCAGTCGGCCTCAGCCTGGGCTTTGGCAGCAATGCGCAAGAACCTTACGATCTGCTCAAGACCTTTGAGCTGGACTGTGTTCATGCCTACGAATGGATCGGCGAACACATCATTGAAGCAGCCAAGGCATTTGAGATGCTCCGCGCGGATGACCCTCGGCTCACAACGCACATTCGCCTGCATCACGGGACGGTGAGTGACCTGAGTGTGCTGAATACCTCTTCCATCCCTCTCATCTATACGGCCAATATGTTCAACCGTGAGATTCCTATGAGCGCAGAGACGTTTGAGCGGTCCATGCAAGAGATTATGCGTGTCCTTACTCCAAGAGGATGCTTGATCAGTCGCGGCTCAGCCGGCGTACTGGAGCGGTCTCTTGCTCCATATCTTCATGTCCTGCTGGAGAATCCGCTGGTTTCTGTTCTGCAAAAAGAGCCCTGACCGGCTGGGAGTACGTGAATCAGCTATGATCTGTCTGTACTTTGCGCTGATTTGGGAAACGCGCTACAACCGCAGGCAAACATGAGTGAGGGAGAAACGGATCCATGGCCAGCCTGCCACTCGAAGGTCTCAAAGTCGTTGACATTGCCGTCTTGTTTGCCGCACCTACGATTTCCCAGAATATGGGCGATTTTGGGGCGGAGGTGATTAAGGTCGAGCATCCGAAAATGGGGGATAGCCTGCGCTCACTCGGGGCAACCAAGGATGGCATCCCGCTGTGGTGGAAGATTACCAATCGTAACAAAAAATGTGTGACGCTCAACCTGAGTGCTCCAGAAGGCCAGGAACTGCTCAAGCAACTGATCGCTGATGCCGATGTGCTGACAGAAAATTTCCGACCGGGAACCCTGGAAAAATGGGGTCTCGGTTGGGAGACCCTGCACGCGATCAACCCTCGCCTGATCGTTGTCCGGGTATCCGGGTTTGGTCAGACCGGACCCTATAAAGACAAACCGGGATTCGGCACTCTTGCCGAGGCGATGAGCGGCTTTGCCCACATTACCGGCCAGCCGGACGGCCCGCCGACTCTGCCCGGCTTTGGTCTGGCCGATTCCATGGCCGGCCAGTTTGGCACCTGGGCAGTCATGTTTGCGCTCTATGAGCGGGATCATAAGAGCGGCAAGGGCCAGATGCTCGACCTGAGTGTCTTGGAGCCCTTGTTCACGACAACCGGCGATCAAGCCCTGGCCTATGACCAGCTTGGCGTCATTCAGCAGCGAACCGGGAACCGGGTGCCGTCTATTGGCGCTCCCCGCAATACCTATCAAACCAAGGACGGTCACTGGCTTGCGCTTTCGGCCAATGCGCCCGCCTTGGCCAAACGGGTCTTTGTCGCCATCGGCCGGCCTGAACTGAATGATGACCCGCGCTTTGCCGACAACCGTGCCCGGGTTGAGCATATTGACGAAGTCGATGCCATTGTTGGCGGCTGGATTGGCGCGCGCACTGCCGAAGAAGTCCTGCAACGATTTGACGAATTCGAGTGTGCCTGCGCACCGGTGTACGACATTACCGGCATTCTATCCGATCCGCATTTTCAGGCGCGTGAAACGGTCACCACCGTTTCTGACCCGGAACTGGGACCCATTAAAATGCAGAATGTCGTCCCGAAATTTTCTCGGACTCCTGGCGCAATACGCTGGTCGGCGCCCACCCATATGGGACATCACAACGAAGAAATCTATGGCCGGCAGTTCGGCCTGTCGCCGCAGAAACTGGCAGAATTAAAAGAAAAGGGGGTGATCTAATGTCCCGGCTGCGTCGGAGTTTATTATTTGTCCCGGCGAGCAGCGAGCGCTTCTTTGCCAAAGCCAAGGGGTCGGCGGCAGATACGCTGATCTTTGATCTGGAAGATGCGGTGGCCCCGGAGCGCAAGGCCGAAGCGCGCGAGACCATGCGGGAGGTCCTTCAAGACACTGACTTTGCACGCTTTGAGCGGACCGTGCGTATTAACGGCCTTGATACCCCCTACTTCCTGGATGATGTGTTAGCCATGGTTGAGGCCGGAGCCGATGGCCTCGTCGTACCCAAGACAAACAGCGCCGAGAACATTCGGTTCGTGGACCAGCTCGTTTCCCTGGCCGAACACCGCGCCGGACGCTCGCCTGGAGACGTTGTCCTGATTCCCCTGTTTGAGCAGCCCCAGGCAATTGGCAACGCGTTTTCCATTGCCTCGGCAACGTCCCGGATTGCCGGCATCGCCTTCGGGCATGGCGACTTCTCCTTATCCATGGGGATTAAAGCCGCACCCTCAACCGACGGCGTTGTCTTACAGGCACGCTGTCAGGTGGTCATGGCCGCCAAGGCTGCGGGCGTGACGCCGATTGATAACGTCTATCTCGATATTAAGGACCTCGACGGGCTGCGCCTGGAAACGCAGCAGGGCCAGAATCTCGGTTACGAGGGCAAGGCCTGTATTCATCCCGGCCAGGTCGAGCCCGTGAACGCGGTGTACACCCCGACAACGGAAGAAGTCGAGTATGCGCGTGCCCTGGTTGCCGCTTTTGAACAAGCGGTGGCCGCAGGACATGGAGCCGTCTCCTTCCGAGGGCGGATGATTGATGGACCGATTGCCGACATTGAAAAAATCGTATTGGATCGGGCGCGTAAGGCCGGCATGGACGTATCCTCCTAGGAAACCGTGACCTATGGCGCGCGATACTCTGAAACACGGTTCGGCCTATGTGAACGGAGTCCGCCTGCATTACGTTACCCAAGGGGAAGGTCCACTGCTCATCTTGCTGCATGGGTTCCCCGAATTCTGGTATTCGTGGCGCTATCAAATCCCGGCTCTGGCGAAACATTTCACCGTCGTGGCGCCGGACATGCGAGGCTACAATGAGAGCGAGAAGCCAACCAGCGTCGCCAGCTATCATATTGACCGGCTCACCGGAGATGTGCAGGGTCTCATTCGTGCCTTTCATGAAAAACGGGCCGTTATTATCGGTCATGATTGGGGTGGCGGTGTGGCCTGGGCTTTTGCCGCCAACTATCCACACCTGACCGAACGGCTTGTTGTTTTGAATTGTCCCCATCCGGGAGCGTTTCAGAAAGCGCTCAAAGAGAACCGCCGGCAGCTTCGACGCAGTTGGTATATCTTCTACTTCCAGCTTCCGTGGTTGCCTGAGCTGGGTCTGCGTTTGTTCAGACGACGCTTTATCGAGCAGGCGTTTCGTGGCATGGCCGTGCGGAAAGAGGCCTTCCCCGACGAAGAGTTGCATCAATACGCCGAGGCATTGCGTATCCCTGGCAGTACCCGGGCCGCCATCAATTATTACCGAGCAGCGTTTCGCCACCGTCTCCGCCATGGTGCAGTACACCTGCCCCAAATCCCAAGTCCGACCCTCCTGATTTGGGGTGAGGAAGATAGCGCGCTGGGAAAAGAGCTCACTCACGACATGGACGAGTACTTCAGCGATCGTTTTGAGATCAAGTATATCCCCAAATGCAGTCATTGGGTCCAACAGGAACAGCCTGAAGCGGTGAATCAATATCTGCTGGAGTTCCTGTTGGCACGTGGAGAGACCGAGCGTTCTCGCCGTGCGCCCTCGACCCAAGCGGCTTCATCAGACTCTGGTTGAGGCAGGCGGTGAACCGGCCCCATTCCTTACTCTACCGACCGAAAGGCAAAGCGGGGGTCCGCGGCCCGGATTTCGGCCTCCGGCAGACCGAGTTCCCGGCGGACCATATTGGTGCCCTGAACCAGGGCGATACATTTGTAAAAAGCAATACGGCGTGAGAGGCCTTCCCGCCCAAAGCCGCAGTCTGCGGTAATAATGAGTCGTTCCGGTGGGACGTATTCGAGCGCTCGGCGAATCAAATCGGCGATCATCTGGGGCGGCTCAACCGTGGTGACGGTATGGTTGATGACGCCAATGGCGATTTTTTTGTCCGTCTTATAGTGCTTGAGCAACGGCAGGTCGCGGCCTTGGTTGCTCGCTCCTTCCAGGGTGAGGACATCGGCATTGAGCTGGAGCAGATGCGGCAGTGAGCGTTCATAACTGGGCCGCTCCCAGTAGAAGCTCTGCTGGTTGGGATTGCCCCAGCAGGTATGCGCCCAGATCTCCGTATTGACGCCCTCGACCTCACGGTTGAACGCCTGGGTGTAGGATTCCAGTTCTTTGTCCGTTGCTGGCGGGGTCGTGCAGCAGGCGAAATGGTGGGGCGGTTCTTCGATCTGGATAACCGGGCAGCCGGCATCCGCCAACTCCCGTAACTCTTCATTCAGCGCCGCAGCCAAGTCCATGACCAGGGCGTGATCGGTTTTGTAGTACTCGTTCCACAGCATCATGGGCAGGCAGGTGGCGCTGATCGAGCCGAACTTCACCGGCTTGCTGGTCATCTTCTGGGCGGTTTTCCAGATGGCAGAAAAGTGCAAGGGACCGCGCGTCACTTTGTCCGTGACCGCCGGAGGGTGGTAGGCTTCCTGCACCTCGTACAGGATATGGCCGGGTTTGATATCCGCATAGTCGAGAAAATGCGAGGAGTCGCGAAAGCCGCTTACCCCGTTGAGGCGTTCAATCGTGTAAAAGAACCAGGAGCGCCCGCCCACTTCCAGATCAAAACGGGTGTCTCCATCGGTGAAGATGTCAAGGCCGGCCTGTTCTTGCTCGTTCATATAACAGGCAACCGCGTCAATATACTGCTCCCGATAGAGTGAGTCGCCCATAGCGACCTTGAACGGCCGCCCGCGTAAACTCTCGGTAAACCAAGTCGGCTTCGGAAACGAGCCGACCATGGCCGTCGGCAGCTTTTTATCTTTTGTGGCATGAAACATCGTCGCTCCTCCTGCGTGCTCTGTATAGCTGGCGAATCATACACCCTGTGGCTGGGCGACTGTCAACCAGGAGAGGGAGGGCTTACGCGCACGCTGGGCGCTGAGGGTAAAGTGTGCTAGAGGCTGCTGAGAGATAAGTCCAGGATCGGAACAACCGGCCAAAATGGGAAAAGGAGTAGATCATGTTACGCGGCATTTATTCGGCGCTGATTACGCCGTTTGATGAGCATGAGAACATTGATGAACGTGGCTTAGAGAAGCTCCTGGAATGGTCAATCGGGAAGGGGCTCAACGGCGTGTTTATTGTCAGTAGCACGGGAGAATCCTGGGCGCTCAGTTTTGAGGAGAAAGTGCGGCTCTTTCGACACACGGTAGA
The DNA here is from genome assembly GCA_965232605.1 of uncultured Binatia bacterium (SeqCode). GTDB lineage: Bacteria > Desulfobacterota > Binatia > Bin18 > Bin18 > Bin18. The sequence goes on from CBDDQA010000004.1 coordinate 186,498, forward strand.
GATCGTCGCCAAACGCATTGCCGTGATTGCGGGTGTGGGCGTTCCCTCCACGCGTGAAGCGGTACGACTGACTGAGGCGGCTCAGGCCGCGGGTGCCGACTCTGTGTGTGCCGTGCCGCCGAGTTTTATTCGCCCAACCCAAGACGAAATGATCCAGCACTACAGCGCTATTGCCGAAGCCACGACCCTGCCCCTGCTGCTGTACAATATCCCGATGTTGGCGGGTAATGTCTTAGAGCCACCCGCCGTCCGAACATTGGCTGAACGCTACGCCCACATTCTGGGTATCAAAGACAGCAGCGGAGATTTGACTCTGCTGAACAACCTGATGGTACAACGGCGATCAGATTTCAGCGTTATGACTGGGATCGATACCCTGCTCCTGCCTGGCCTGCTAGCGGGCAGTCAGGGAGCAATTTTAGGCAGTGCAAACGTATGCCCCGAGCTCTCGCTGGAAGTTGTTCGCCTCTTTGACGCCGGACAGCATGACCGCGCCTGGGCCGTGCAAAACCGCCTGACGCGATTTTGGCCAGTCATGGGCCTCGGCTCGTTTCCGGCGCCGATCAAAGCCGCCATGCAGCTCCGCAATCTTCCGGCGGGCCCGACTCGGCAGCCGATCTCGCCGCTGACCGATGCTGCTCAGGCTGAGCTGCGGCGCGAGTTGCAAGCTATGGGGGTATTGGACTCATAGTATTCCCGCCGAAAGAGCGGCCTGAAAATTTAATCGCTTGCAAGAGTTAGCGTTTTTTGTTAGCGTCTCGGACATGGACCAGAAACGCCCGGACCCATACGTCACGCTTGGAGAATTCATTAAGCGTCAGCGCGAGCTGTCGCAGCTTTCCCTCCGGCAGCTCGCGGACATCTGCGGCATCTCCAACCCCTACCTCAGCCAGATTGAGCGCGGGCTACGGACGCCGAGCAGCATGATCCTGCAGTCGCTCGCAAAGGGACTGCGCATTTCGGCCGAAACCCTGTATACCCAAGCTGGCATCCTTGACCCGCGAGAGGCCGAAGAGAGTGATGTGATCAAAGCGATTCTGCACGACCCCGACCTGTCCGCCCGCCAGCGTGAAATGATGATCGATATGTATCGGTCTTTCCGAAAGGTGAATGAGGCCGACGGTCCGTCCTAAAAAGACTATTCTTGTCACCCAGGTGACATTTTTTTGCCTTGGATGCTTGCAAAAGTTAGCGCATATAGTTAGCATTGAACCAGTCAAGAAACGAGCCGACAGCGTCGGTAATCTCACAACCCAACAGGGAGGCTTCTCATGGCTGATAACGCATGGAATTGCAGTGCTTTCAACAAGATGTTCGACACCGGCAACAATCCGTTTGTCAAGATGATGGACGGGATGAATATGCCGTTCAGCGAATCAGTGAAGCAGATGGCTGCGCAGTCGCTTGAGTCCAGCGAAAAATGGGCAAGCCGCGCTTTTGAGATGAACGAAAAGGCAACGGAGTGGGCGAAGGACACGCCGCTTGCGTCAATTTTTGAAACCCAGCGCTCGTTTGCCCGTCAGATTTTTGACTCGTCCACCGCACTGACCCGTCAGCTCTGGCAGCTTGAGCCCAAGGCCGAAAAGGCTACCACCGAATCGAGCAATTAGATCGGTACGATCTCTTGAGCGGAGGACATCGTCATTGCTGTGATGTCCTCCGTCTTTCCCTCACTTCTCGTCCAACAAGAGGCCAGCGACTTCTCGCAGGCGGTCCGGATGGACGATGAGCTTACGTCCATCGCGGAGCAAGACCTCCTGCCGTGCCAACTCCTGCATATGTTCCGTCACTTTCTGGCGTGACGCCCCCACGAGATCGGCGAGATCTTCATGGGTGAGCTGTAAGATCAGCATAGTCCCTCGGGCATCCTGAATGCCGAATTTTTGCGCCAGTTCGAGCAGCGCCAGGGCCAGCTTTTGTCTCAGGCTGGAGCCCTGAAAATGCGTATAGCGGTAGAGAAGAGCAAACCACCGGCCGACGGTTCCTTCCATCAGGGCGCTGAAATCCGTAAATGGAACGTCGAGCAGTGTTGTCACAAAAATCTCTGGCCGGACGGAACTGACCCAGCAGTCGCTGAACGCTTCCGAACGAAAGGCACGGTACATACCTGGCATCAGCGAGGTAATACCAAATAACTCCCCAGGTGAGATGAGACTGACCAGAACCCGCTCTTCATCCGGACTGCGCAAGGAGAGTTTGACCACGCCAGAAATCAGGAAATACACCGAATCTGAGGGCACTCCCTCGTTGAATAGGACGGTGCGTTTTTCGATGTGATGCAGCTCCATCTGGCCCAGAAGCCGCTCTACTTGTTGATCTGAAGCCCAGGGAAAAGCCTTCAGCCGCCGGATCGTGGTCACATTCAGGACAGGAGTCCGTACCATACGCGTTCTACCCTGTCTCAGGCATCAACGGAGCGTAACGGTGAGCCAGTCGGTGGCTGTGCGGTTCTCATGAGTTCCCCTTTTATTGTCACCTGAGTGACAATAAAGCAAGATGGTCTTATGTCTGCTCCACACGACGCCGGGCAAGAATGCAGCCTGCTATCCGTAGACCCAGACGGCTTTTCATTGTAATATGTCTACCCTATAGAAAACGCAGGGCGGGACGCTGAGCCCGCTATTCTACGCTGGAGGAGGGCGGATGCGAAAAGTATACACGTATCAGAAGCCATTTTCTTACCTGATTATGGCCAGTTGTCTTTTTCTATGGGCCTGCGGCGAACGGCCCATGGGACAGAAAGAAGAGTTGGCTATTCAGATTGTTAAAGGCTATTCGACTGAAGACGGGTTCAGTATTATTTCTAATATACAGAAACGGCGGGATACAGCCGGCCGTGCCGGGAACCCGTGGACTATGGGGCCGTGGGAGGCTGGACTACTCTCCCAGGCAGACCGGGTCAACGACGAACTGAGTCGATATTTCAATATCTTCGAGGCTCCAGGAGGTCGGTGGGTCCGCTTTACCTATACAGACAAGGATGGGACTCACGAGGCGCTCTGGGAGACCCATATCTATAAGAAGAATGTTGGAGGAAAGAACGACCTGGCAAAAGAGTTCATGACGTCGCTGCCTGAGTAAGACGCCGGTCTCCTCCACCACGTCGTTTTTTCAGACAACCGCGGCAGCTTGGGGAAGGGCTGAGTTGCCGCTACCACGTATCCATTCACACACTCTATCCACTTTTCAGGCCGGCGTGTTGTCTTGTGAAGACAAGGCAACTGTCAGATGAGGCTCTCGCCCCTGTTTCTGTAAGCGGGAGAGCACGTCTGCCAGAATGCGGTAGACCTGTGGGTTCACGATCAGGCCAATATGGCGTCCAGTGACTTCCCGGTTCTCGCGCTCAGGATCGATACTCGCGTTCCACTCTACGACTTCGTCCTGTTTGGAGAAGACCGAAGTAAACCCGACCTCTTCGGGCATGGATGAAATAACGCTGCGGTTAAAATGGCAGTTGCAGTGAAGCGTCCCGCACTCGGCCGGCAGCTCTCCGCGCCAGCGCCGAAAGGGCTGCAGCACGCGTGAGGCAAACAAAACCAGCGGGCTCACATTATCTGTCCGTTGAATGGGAGAACCCATCGTGACCACATAGCGAACTTGGTCGGGGAAATTTGTTCCTAGAAAACGCGCGAGCATGCCGCCGAGACTATGGCCAAAAACAATGAGCGGATAGCCGGTCTCCCGGATGATCTGGTTCAGCCGCCAGCGGAGCAAATGTCCTGTCCGGTTCGGACAATCGATATTCCAGTCCAGACCGGAGAAATACGGGTTATAGCCCATACGGCTCAGCCACCCGGCTAATAGTTGCAAGGTCCAGTCGCCGGCAAGGAATCCAGGGATCAGAAGAACAGGCTCTCCCGATGCCTGAGGGACTGGTGGATGACGATAGATATCGTCCCGGAGAAGAGCACACATTTGACGGTAGGAATCTGGAAAGGCCGCCGTTAATTGCCAGAAAAGCGTGCTAAAACGCTCGGCATCTTCCCGTTCAGTACAGGCGTCAGAAAGAAAATGATCCGGTGTCATGCTGTCCGCTCCCTCCCCCAAGGACATCGACTGGATTTCTGCTTGCAATAGGTGATAACTTTTGCAAGCGTAACAAAAAGCCGAGAGGAAAGAAACCGGATGGTTTTCGCCCAGCTGGCGCGGTTGATACCGCTTGAAGGAGGAGTATATGGCTGAAGCACGGATGCACATCGAACGTCCTTACCCTCATACGATTACGCTCCGTGATGGGTCGAGTGTGACCTTACGCTTAATGACCTCCTTTGATGCTGACCGTATTGTGAGTTTTGCCCATAGTTTACCCGCGGATGATCTCCTCCATCTGAGGATAGACATTACGGACCCTGAAATCGTGAAGCAATGGGTGCGGAACCTTGAAGCCCGTAAGACCGTGACGATCATTGCTGAAAACGGAGAGGAGATAGCCGGTTACGCCATTCTGCACCATAATATGGTGACGTGGCAGCGTCATCTTGGAGAAATTCGTATCTTGCTTGCCCCGGAGTATCGCTCTCAGGGATTAGGGCGGACCCTGGCGGAGGAAATTATTGCCATTGCGCAGGACTTGGAACTGAGTAAAGTGGTCGCGCAGATGATGCCGGACCAACCGGGCGCGCGTGCGCTCTTCCTCCGTCTCGGCTTCCAAACCGAGGCGCTCCTGCCGGATTTTGTCATTGACCGTTCGGGACAGACGCGTGACCTGATTATCATGGCCTACGATATGACGGGCCTGTCCAGCCATGTGCATTCCGCCTAGGCGGTCCATTGAGTGGAGAGAACGGTGGCTCAGGCGGCGCTCGGACGAACCTCGGACGGGCGTGTCCCGGCAGTAGCAGAGCGTTTTGAAAACCGTTCCGCGGCTTCCCGCAATTCCAGGAACGACGCCTTCAGGCAGTCGGCATACGCCCACCCGTCCGGTATGAGTTGTGGGTCCAGCGTGACGCCAATCGAGAGCTTCTGATTATAGCTGGCCACCGCATGAAACAGGCCCACTCGTGCCGCTAAGGGGCCCATCGGAAAAAACGCGTGTCGTTTATGCCCGGCCAGGTGCAGCGGGATTTGGGGACCGGGAATATTCATGACCACGGTGTTTGCCAGCGCACTCATTGAGGGCGCCTGGCCGGCGAGCGCTTGCCAGGCTGGCGGGATGCAGGTCGCCAAGGACTGCAGGGTATGGAAGGTGCCAGCCTGGTCCTGCTCGTACAACTCCTCAATTGTCGCCTTTTGGGCGGACAGCCGTAAAATCGGATCAGTGATACCGACATACAACGGGATTAACATTGTCGCCGTGCGGTCCGTGGGTCGTCTTCCGCGCCGGTTGCGTGGCTCGTGTCGTTTGAGGTTGACGGGAGAAGCAACACGGAGTTCCATGCCTTCTGTATTGTGTCCCTTGGCTCGTAAATAGCGTCCAATACCTCCGGCAATAATCGTCAGCACAACATCGTTGACGGTTCCTCTCAGGACCGAACGAATGAAGCGCGCTTCGGCAAAAGAAAACTCAAGCCACGTCAACTGTCGCTGGCCTGACAGCGTCGCATTAAACGGGGTGCGCGGCACCGGCTGCATGAGGGTGGGAAGGGCGCTCATCAGCGCGCTACTTAATCGTTGTGACCATGAGCCGTGGAGCGGCGCGCGAAGGGCCTGGAAACTCTGGTCGGCCCACCACTGCACCACCTCAGTCATGCGGTCCCGCACGGCCTCTTGCAGAAGCGTCATCGCATCGGGAATGGCTTCAGGCTCCCACGGTGACGCTGAGCCGGGTTCGCTGTCCGCTCTCAGGTCATGCAGGACGAGCATCAGATCGATGCCTGAGACACCCTCCAGCATCGCCTGGTGAACGCGGGCCAGGACCATGGTGTCACCGTCCGGACGGCCATGGATGAGCGTCAGTTTCCATAAGGGTCGGTCTCGGTCTAATGGCGTACTGAACAGTTGACTGCATACCTGAGAAATGACCCGATCATCGGCCGGAGGAGGGAGGGTGACTTCGTCTACATGATAGGCAAGATCGAAATCCGGATCATCCTCCCAGGTCGGATGGGCAATGTTCAGGGGAGCGAAAACCGCCTTCTGGCGATACTGGGGCAGGCGGTCAAAACGACTTTCAATTAACGCACAGAGCTCGTCTTTTGCCAGAGTGCCGGCATACAGACTACAGCCCCCAATATGCATGGGGGTGTGGGGTTTCTCTGTGTAGAGAAATGCTGCCTCAGTCTGAGTTAAACGTCTATACGTCCTGTCTTGAGCCATAACTGACTTGTTAGAAGATATGCCGGGAGAAAAAAAGAGGAACCGCAGTCCCTCTTCCTTATGATTGCAGCGAGTGGGGAAAACCGAACTAGGCTGCCACACGTTTGAGAGGGGTGGCAGATTGCTCAACCTTGGGAGAGGCTGCTCTGAGTTCTGTCGTCCCCCGGAGCGCAGTCACTTCTTCCCTGAGAGCACGAATCTCGGCCTGGAGCGCCCGAGTCTCCTTTGCCGATGGCAGTCCCGCCGCTTGGGTCAATCCAGTCAGAACGGTCTTGGTCAAGGCATTGCTGACCTGCTGCCAGCGCAGAAATCCGTCCAGCGCCCGCGCGGTTGCCTCTGCAAACTGTGGGGTGCGATACAAGGTATCAATACCCTGAGAGGTCAACCGGACCAGAGCATCATAGCCATCCCAGGCGCTGGTCGTTGTTTCCTGGTTATCCGCCAGACTCAAACCCTGCCGTATACCCGTCACAGGCAGGTCGAAGACCAGGGCCTTATACACCTTCATGGCGTCCGTCATCATATGCGCGATATTCGTCTCTGCCATTGCCATTCTCCTTCATGTGTTTCGTGTGAACATTTTGCACTCTACGCCGGTTGCAGGACTTGACCAAGCAAGCCCTCGTCACCTATGTGACCTTCGTTTCTGTTTTTTTGAGACTAACCCTTCTTTTTGTCTCCTCGGTGACATCGACGTGACCCTTGCATGAAAAGAGAGGTCAAAGGAATGAAGCAGCAAATCAGGTGCCAGCCTGCTGCATGAGAGATATCCCTGGAAGACAAAGAAATTTTACTCTCTTAAGGGGGACTCAGGCAGGAGACTGCCAAATTCCCGGGCATCGGGGTGTTGCTCAGCCAACACAGGCCTGCCCGGAGCAACACAGATTGTCGTTTGGAGAGCAAGCCTTTATAGTGCTCTTCGCTGGCAGGGCTCAAGAAAAAAGGAGCAGGAACAATGACCCACGAAGAAATGGTTCAAGAACTCTGGGACCGGGAACACATTAAAGAACTGACCTATCAATACGGCTTGGCAATTGAGGCCCAGGATGAGGAGAAAATGGCCAATTTGTTCACCCCGGACGGCTCAGTGGACTTCAGCTCTATGGGTCGAGGCGTGATACAAGGGACCGACGCTATCAAGGAATTTTACCGCTCAACCTGGCCCCTCAGGGTCAAGCCGTTTTTCACGAATCATGTCATGCAGATTCATGGCGATACCGCGACCGGCATCTGTTCGGTTGAGAACCGGGCCACCCGCGGCGACGAAAGTCTCATTGGCGCAGGTCGCCTGCATGACGAGTACGTCAAGGTGGACGGGGTGTGGAAGTTCAAATCCCGCCGGGTGGATATGTTCTACTTCACGCCCATATCCGAAGGCTGGGCCAAGGCCGCTGGTCTTGGGCAATTGGAGGTTGGGCAAGAATCCTGAGAATGGTACAATAGGGTTGAAGACCAGAGATAAAAATGTTAGCGAAAAATAGATGGTGAAGTTTAGTGAGCGTAACTGTACGAAGGGAGGCTACAGATGAAGTACTGGACAATCGTGACGGCTTGCGCCTTGGCCCTCGGTCTCATGAGTGCCCCTGTCGGTGTGTATGCGGATGACCACGGGAAAGCAGAGGCGGCGGCAGAAGAGGCGGCGACAGAAGAGGCGGCGACAGAAGAGGCCTCTGACGATAGCGGCGGCAACGGTGGTGGTGACGCTTGTGGCGGCGGTGATGGCGAGGCGAAGCATGAGGGCTCACACTAAGCCCTTGGCATCTTTCCGATAATACGGAACGGGGCGTTCTTCAAAAGAACGCCCCGTTTTTTATGCAAGACCCCAGCCGTGGCAAACATCTCTTTCCAGCCTCATGCTGGCGCCAAGCCGGAAAACAACCGGGTTGGGAGAAGTAATGGGACGAACCCCACTCAAGAGCGCGTTCTTTTCGGACGTCACATCGGCCGACATCCAACGCGAAAAAAATCGCGCCCGCGAACTGCGCCGCTCTGCCTGGTGGAAGCGTAAACGCGCGAGCGGGGTGTGTCACTACTGTCAGCAGCAGTTTCCACCGGTCGCCCTCACCATGGATCACCTGATTCCCCTCGTTCGAGGGGGGAAGTCAACCAAAGGCAACCTGGTCGTCGCGTGCAAGGACTGCAACAGCAAAAAAAAATATGCCCTGCCCTGGGAATGGGAAGTCGAGCAAGCGCAGTCCTCATGAGTGAGTTGTTATGGGCCGACTTCGATTTCGAGGATATCGCCTGTTCGCCGTACAGGATAGGTCCGAACCGGCCGGCGAGCAGGGCCGCGGAGGACTGCCCCGGTTTCCAGATCAAAACGGGCTCTGTGCGCCCGGCATATAAGGGTGTGACCCGTCGCGATTCCAGCCGACAGCGGAACCCGAATGCGGACAGGCGTTATGCAGCGCATACACCTCTTCACCTCGTCGAAAAATCGCGATTTTTCTTCCGGCTACGACGACAGGCTTGCCTTGGCCGTCGGGAAAATCGTCCAACGCGCCGAGCGAAACCCACACGGGAGGCGGTGGGGGCAGAGAAGGAGCAGAGGGGGAAGGAAAGAAGCGGCGGAGAAATTTTTGATACAGACTCAAAACAGCCGCCCCCGGAATACGCTCATCCGGCCACCGAGTCCCCAACCACCCCATCCTCTCCATTCTACTCCGCCGGAAAACCGTACAGCCTGACACAGTTATCGTGTACGATCTTGCGGGTATCGTCTTCTGGAATAGCCGAAAAATTATCCGCCACCTGCCGGCGCGAGAAGGGCCACACCCCTTCGGTGTGCGGATAATCCGAGCCCCACATCAGGTTCTCGACGCCCATCAACTCGCGGGTGAGCACGCCGGCGCGGTCGTCCTCGAAGGTGGCATAAAACTGACGGTGGAAATACGTGCTTGGCCGCTCGGGTAAACGGGGTTCCATCCAGCCCTTATGATCCTGCCACCAGTGATCCATAAAGCCCAGCGCCGCCCCAATCCAGCCGATCCCGCTTTCGACCAGAGCCCATTTCAGTTTGGGGAAGCGGGTCGGAGCGCCACCCCAAATAATCTGCTGCAAGGTCTCGTTCATCTCAAACTTTACAATGCCGATGATGATGCCACCGGCGCCCGGACCGTGGGAGCGACCAAACGGGTCACGGCCACCAATATGAATGCTGGCAATGAGGTGCATGTCCTGGAGTGCGGCCCACAGCGGGTCCCAGTCAGGCAGATTATACGGACGGTCGTCCACCCAGGCCGGTAGCATCACACTGACGAGACCCAGCCTGGCGCAGCGTTCCGTTTCCGCAATGGCCCATTCAATCGGACCCCGACACGGCACCATGCCCACCCCTTTCAACCGGCCCGGATAGACCGAGCAATATTCAGCCAGCCAGTCGTTATACGCCCGGCAGCAGGCGTACAGATATTCGGCGTCGGGGGCGCGCACGAGCGTCAGTCCCACCCCAGGATAGATGACCTCCCCGGACACCCCATCCATGTCCTGGTCTTTCAGCCGCTCATGCGGGTCCCAGCTCCCAGGACGATTATCCGCATACCGAAAGCCCTTCGGGGCGGGGATATCCATACCCTGGGCCTTGAGGTCCTGCATTGGCCCCTCAAACGCCAAGGGACGCGGCCGCAGACCGTCAATGACAATATAATCCCCGCTCTCGTCCAGGGCCTCAATGCGCGGTGCTTTATCCCGCCATTTCTTGTCCATCCGCGTCAGCCACAGATCGGCTGGCTCCACAATATGAGAATCGGCTGAGAGGAGGCGTTTGGTATAGGGCTCGGTCATGCTTGCACCCCGTCTGTCTTACTTCTTCGAAGCTCCCGCCTTTTTCGCCGTCGTCCTCTTTTTTGCCGTCACTCGCTTCTTGGAGGGCGCCCGTTTTGCCGATGCGGTCCGTTTTCTCTCGGGCTTGAGCGAAACTTTATTACACGTACACGTCCCGACTTGATGCAACTCGATGATATTATCAAAGGGGTCGCGGACAAATACTTGGTCTGAATTCTGACCAACGAGTCCCTGGATGCCCCAATACCAGATTTTGCGCTTATCGAGCTCTTTCCGCGCGGCCTGAATGTCTTTGACCGCCAGGGCGACATGGGGCAGGGTGGGGTCTTCTTTCCTGGAGCGGGCCATCGGCGACTTGCCTTTAGCGCCCATCAGATGAATCTGGGTGGTGTTTTTCCCTTCACCCACATACATCCAAAAGCCAGGAATGGACGCAATATCCGGCCGAGCCGGGTCTGTGTCCAAACCCAAAACATCAGCATAAAACTTCCGCGCTTTTTCCGCATCCTTTTGGGTATTGCCGATACGAATCCCGTGATGATGCAGCTCCACAACTTCAATAGCCATACTCATCCCTCCTTGGAGTAATATGGTGCCAGGTATAGCACAAGCAGGACAGAAAGGAAAAAGCGTCCTCTCTCTCGATCGTTCAGCGGTATGCATTCTTCTTTGCACGAGGAGGGATCGTGAGGGCGAGTGACAACGGTCTCAAGAATAGTGTAGGGTGCGGATGGAGAGAAGAAACGCACCTCGTACCCTATCTGAGGAAACTCCATCAATCTCGTTTCCTGGTCACAGAGGTATACCCGGAAGACCTGGAAGTGTCACAAGGCAACAGAACCCGCCTGTTGCGCAAAAAGGAACACTGAGCCGTTTATGTCTTCACAACAACGCACAACGCCGCCCGCCCGCCTGGAGATTGTGAAAGGCCCATGGACGCCCGTGGCCAAACAGCAGGCACTCGAGCGAGAAGTGCTGGGGCATTATATCGAATATTTCAACCGGGCCATGAAAACGCGCAATTGGTCACCGTGGCACGATTTCTCGCTTACAGAGATGCGTCAGTTCGGGGAGCGACTGAGCAAAGAGACGGTCAACCTGCTAGAGGGCTTCCTCGGCGTGGAAGAATACGTTGCCGACTATGTGATGGCAGGGCTCGAACTCTTTCGCCACAACCGCACCCGACGGAATATGCAGTTACAGTGGGGGGCAGAAGAATCGCGCCACGGCGTTACCTGGGAAATCGTGTTGCAGCAGTCCGGGGTCCGCACTGAGGCAGAAATACAAGCCTATCTCACTAAGGTGCAAGCAGCACGGTGGAAACTAGAACAGCACTCCGGCCTCGATACGCCGCTCGGAAGCACGGTCTACGCCATGGTTCAGGAGCGCGCGACCTATTTCAACTATCAAGAAATGCGGGCGCGCGTTCGTGAAGAATACAGCCTGCCGGTCGCGCCTACGCAGCAAGAGAAGAAACGCGGCTCTGAGATCGGAGCTTCGGAAGCTGTGCGCGTGGTTGGTCAAGATGAGATCTCCCATCATGGTCTCTTTCTGAAGATTGTCCAGAGCCATATCAAATACTTCCCATCGCTCACGTTCGAGACTATGAACGCAGTCTTTCGCGGGTTTGAGATGCCGGCCCTGCGGTTTATTCCGAATGCCCGCAGTTATCTACGCGCTGTCTTGCGGACCAAGCTGTACAGTGGTGAGATCCACCGTCAACAGGTCCATAACCCCATCTTGAAAGCCCTAGGACTGGAGGGCAACGACGCCTTTGAGAAGGCGGTTCAATCCGCCCGCTACCTCCCTGATGATCTCGGTCCGGACGGTATTACGCTCAGTCGGACAGGCGAGTGGATTGTCGCCTACAGCGCATAATGAGGCGCCTGAAGCCGGCGCGTCTCAGCGCCGGGCCGCCACCCCAACGCCAACCAGCACAATGAGCCCGCCAAGCAGATGGGGCAGCCATAGGTCGTATAGATACCCCAGGCAAACAGCGTGGCCACAATAATCAGATCGCCTGGGTTGTACGCGCTGGCAGCAATGACCTGCCACGAGCCCTGCGAGACAATCACCCCAACGCCAACAATGGAGATCACAATGCCCAGGAGCATCTTGGTCGACATTTTCTCTCGCAGAAACAGGGCCGCCAGGAGGGCAATGGCAATCGGCGAGGCTGCGTTGAGCAGGGCCGCATTCGTGGCTGTGGTGAGACGCAGCCCTTGATAACTGCCGCCCACAGACAACAGATAGCCGGTGAAACCGAGAAAAAGAAAACTGCCGACCAGACGGGGGGTCCAGCGAACCGGCAGTTCTTCCGCGTCGTTCTTGCGCTGGAGATAGAGAAAGAGGAGGGCCGCGCCAATGGTGAGACGAATGGCCGCAAACGGAAAGGGCGGGATACTGCGCAGGGCGACCTTCCCGGTGGGAAACAGGCCGGCCCAGACCAGGGCCGTCAGGATCATCAGCAGCAGGGCGCGGCGTTGGGGGGAGAGGGCCATATGCACGCGGGGTAAATCACAGAGAGTGTCAAAGCGGGAGAATCGCGTTAGTGCAGGGCTGGTATGATCTCTGTGGCAAACACCCGCACGGCTTCCCGATCGTACAGGCCCGGACGCCGCAAATTAATAATGAAGTGGGTGACGCCAATATCGATATAGGTCTGGAGTTGGGCGCGGATTTCAGCCGGTGTGCCGGCGATAATCGTCTGGCGTGCCTCTGCTTCAGTCAGCCCGCGTAGGGTCATGGCGCGTTGCAGCACCTGTTGCAAGGCTTGGGGGCTCGGGTTGAGATACAGCGGGGTCAGATAGGAACGTTCAATTTCGCTACAGTCCCGCTTGATGTCCTGACAGTATTGCTCAAGCACCTGATTCTTTTTGGCAAACTGGCCGGGCGAAAGAATCGGCGCGTTCCACATCTGGGCATAACGGGCGACAATTGGCAGGGTCAGCTTTTCACCGACCCCGCCAATCATAATCGGCGGCATTGGTTGCTGGACCGGCTTGGGGACAAAGGGCGCGTCCACCAGCGAATAATATGTGCCTGCATGCGACGCGGTCGGGTTGGCCTGCCAGAGCTTGGTAATCACTTGCAGCGCTTCGTCCAGACGGCGGGCGCGGCCTTTCATCGTGGAGAACTCGACCCCATAGGCTTCGTGCTCACGTTTGAACCAGCCCGAGCCAATCCCAAAAATAAGCCGCCCGTTGCTCAGATGATCCACCGTGGTCGCCATTTTTGCCAGGATGGACGGGTGGCGAAAGGTATTGCTGGTGACCATGCAGCCAATCTGAATTTTTGAGGTAGAGACCGCCATCGCTCCGAGCAAGGTCCAGGACTCAAGCATGGCCCCGTCTGACGGACCCACACTGGGCAGCAGGTGATCGTTCACCCACAAGGTATCGAAGCCCAGGGCCTCGGCTTCCTGCCACACGTCTCTGAGTTCTGCGACCGTGGTTTGCTGCTGCGCGACTTGCAGGCCAAAGCGAATCGCCGGCTTTTTGTCTTCGGCTTGTGCCGGAACGCTCAACAGCGCCAGACAGGCAGTCACGAGCCAATACACAGACATACGCATAAGATATCCCCCTCCCTGGCACGCCTACCAGCTATACCGAGACGGCTCAACCGGACGCGAGATGCAAGAGGGGAGGAGATGCAGAGGAAGGGCCTACGCTCTGCTGTGCACATCGGCACCTAGCGTGTCTTCCTGCTCCACCTCAAACCCGGCGGCTTCAACGAGTTGATGGGCGTCTTGGGCCTGCTGGCCTGGGGTGGTGAGATAGCCTTCGACAAAAATCGAGTTGGCCGGATAGAAGGCCAGGCCCGACCAGTGGCCGAGATAGAGTTCGCGTCCCGCAGCCATGCGGATTTCGCTGCGCGGATTCAGAAAGCGCATCAGGCAGAGCGCTTTCAGCCCGCGGACAGGATTGAAGTCTGTGCGCGAACCAAGCGGCGTGCCGTCGATGGGATACAGAAAATTGACCGGCACGGAGTCGATGTCCAGCGCTCGGACGGCGTAGGCCAATTCGACCACGTCCTCGTCTTTTTCGCCCATGCCGATAATGCCGCCGCTACACGTGGACAGCCCAGCCCGCTTGACATTTCTGACGGTCTCAACCCGGTCCTCATAGGTATGTGTTGAGCAGATCTCCGCGTAAAACTCACGGCTGGTGTTGAGGTTGTGGTTGACCCAGCCGACGCCGGCGTCTTTGAGCGCACGAGCCTGAGGTTCGCTCATGAGTCCCAGAGAGACACAAATCTCCAGACCGGGGAACTCTGCTTTGATCTGGCGTGTCGCTGCGGTCAGGTGGTCAATATCGCGTGCGCTTGGGCCACGTCCGCTGGCGACCATGCAGTAGCGCCGCGCACCGGCCTGGGCGGCCTTGCGTGCGCCGGCAAGCAGTTCGTCCGCTGAGAGCAGGCGGTATTTGTCAATCGGAGCCTTGGAGATGGAGGACTGGGAACAGTAATTGCAATCTTCCGGGCATAAACCGCTGCGCGCGTTTTGTAAGACGCAGATCTTGACTTTCCGTCCAAAGAATTTCTCCCGTACCGTAAAGGCCGCCTGCAGCAGGTCGGATAGCTCCTCGTCGGCGGTCTGTAGAACCGCAAAGGCGTCTTTACGCGACAGTAACTCGCCGGCTAATGATTGGGTCGCGAAGTGCGAGAAGCTATTCATAAGGTTTTCCCTTTCCGTCAAAACGTGCTGCGCAGGACTCTGCTCTATCCGAGCAGTCCGGGAAGATCAACTGCTGTGGCGAACAGTTCGCTCAGCATCTTGCGGTCCCGGTCGATATCTTCGCTCAGCGTAAGATGAGGAATAATGCCCCGGCACGGCGCGTCGGTCAGGCCGGCCAAGGTCGCCGCGTTGGTTTTGATGGCATCATCCGCGGTCCGGGTCGGATGGTTGAGGATATAGCCGGCCAGGGGTAAACCACGGGTCTCAATACAGTGCAGCGTCAGCAAGGTATGATTCAACGCTCCCAGCTTTGAGCCGACCACAATGAGAACCGGAATCCCAAGATCGCGAGCCAGATCAGCAAATGAATAGCGGCCCACGAGCGGCACCAGCAGACCGCCGGCGCCCTCAACCAGCGTCACCTCGTGCTGGCCGGCGATCGACTGAAAAACCTCGACAATCCGATCCGGCCGGACGGTCACACCAGCCTGCTCGGCCGCCACACTCGGGGCGACCGGCGGGGAAAAACGGTAGGGACACACGGTCTCAAGCGGTAACGCGCTCTGGGCATAAGCGGCCAGACGCAGGGCGTCGTCCGGGTACAAGGCCCCGTCTCGCCGGTCGCAGCCGGTTTCTGCCGGCTTGAGCACGCCCACCCGTTTGCCTTGGGCGGTCAGGGCCGCGGCAATGCCACAACCCACCAGGGTCTTGCCGATGCCGGTATCCGTGCCGGTGATAAACAGGCTGGTCATGTGACGGTCTGAATGGCGGAGTGGACGACATCGAGCAGGTGTGACAACTCGGCCTCGGTCATGCTGAGTGGTGGCATGAGAATGATGACGCTGCCCAACGGTCGGATCAGCACCCCGTGCTGGCGGGCTGCCTGGATGACCCGAAGGCCGATCTTTTCGGCGGGGTCATAGGCGATTTTTTGAGCCGGGTCGCGCATCAATTCGATCCCGACCATCAGGCCCCACTGTCGAATATCGGCCACATGGGGGAGGGCAGCGATATCGGTCTGGAGGCGTTGGGTCAGCAAGGCGATCTTGGGCTGCAAGCGCTCAAGGACCCGCTCTTCGGCAAAAACCTCCAGGCTGGCCAGAGCCGCGGCGCAGGCCACGGGATTGCCGGTATATGTATGGCCGTGAAAAAAGGTCTTGAACTCTTCGTAGGGCGCGAGAAAAGCGGAAAAAATTTCCTCGGTCGCCAGGGTGGCCGCGAGTGGCAGATAGCCGCCGGTAATGCCCTTGGCCAGGCAGAACAAGTCCGGGCTGACGTTGGCATGTTCGCAGGCAAACATTTTTCCGGTGCGACCAAACCCGGTGGCCACCTCGTCACAGATGAAGAGGATGCCATGCTGCCGGGTGAGCTGTCGCAGGGTCTGCACGTATTCGACCGGATGTGCCCACATCCCGGCCGCGCCCTGCATCAGGGGTTCCATAATCACGGCTGCCAGCTCTTCATGCTGTCGGGCGAGTGTGTGTTCGGCCTCTGCCTGGGCCGCGGCCAGGGCCCGCTCGGCCGACATGCCGCGGACAAAGCGAAACACATGCGGTGGGGTCAGCCGGACCGTGTCCGCCAAAAGGGGCCGATAAAAATGATGAAAGAGTTCGGAGTAGCCCACGCTGACCGCGCCCAGGGTATCGCCGTGGTAGGCTTCGACTAAGGAGGCAAATTTCGTGCGCCGGGTTTCTCCGCGTAACTGCCAGTACTGAAACGCCAGTTTGAGGGCGATTTCCGTAGCGGTGGCCCCCGCGTCCGAATAGAACACGCGGCTCAGCCCGGACGGCGCCAGCTCAACCAGTTTTTTGGCCAGCAGGATGGATGGGATATTGGCCAGCCCGAGCATGGTCGAATGCGAGATCCGGTTGACCTGCTCGGTAATGGCAGTGTTGAGGCGGGGATGGGTATGGCCGTGAATGTTGCACCATAACGAAGAGACCCCGTCCAGATAGCGTTTGCCGTTGACATCAATCAGATAATTGCCTTCGCCCCTGGCAATAATAATCGGGTCTTCCTGCAACCAGTCCTGCATCTGGGTAAACGGATGCCACACATAGCTATGATCCCAGGCTTTGAGGTCGGCATATGACGGGCTGCTCATCGAATCCCGACCTCCTTGCCGGCTGCGGCAAACGCCTCCAGCGTGTGCGACAGGTGATCCTGGGTGTGGGTTGCCATCGGGGTCACGCGAATACGCGAAGTGCCTTCTGGAACGGTTGGCGGGCGGATGCCGTGGGCAAAGACGCCGCGCTGGAGGATAGCCGCGGCCACGCTCATGGTCTCGCGCGCCTCGCCGATGATGACCGGCAGAATCTGCGAGCGGGTCGCGCCCAGCGTATAGCCGAGTGAACGGAGCCCGTCTGCCAGCACGCGGGTATTGTCCCACAACTGCCGTCGTCGCTCGGGCTCCCGCTCCACAATAGCGAGAGCGGCGAGGACCGCCGCCGCAACCGCGGGTGGAAGCGCCGTGGTATAGATGAAGCTCCGCGCCCGATTCACCAGCCAGTCAATCAGCTCATGACTGCCGGCCACAAAGGCCCCCACGCAGCCCAGGGCCTTGCCCAAGGTGCCCATCTGAATATCGACTTGCCCGGTCAGGCCAAGCTCTTCGACCAGACCGCTACCGTGTGGCCCGAACACGCCGGTTGCGTGGGCCTCATCAACCATCACCCAGGCGTCATACTGTTGGGCCAGGCTGACAATCTCTGCCAGTGGAGCCAGGTCGCCGTCCATGCTGAACACGCTGTCTGTCACAATCAAACGCTGGCCGGTGGCTGGACAGGCTTGCAGCAGTGCACCCAGATGCGCGGTGTCGGCGTGACGATAGACCCGGGTATCAGCCCGTGACAGGCGGCAGCCGTCAATGATGCTGGCGTGGTTCAGGCTGTCGCTCAAGATCGTATCGCCCGCTCCCATCAGGGCGGACAGCACCCCGATATTGGCGTGGTAGCCCGTCGGAAAAACAAGGGCGGCTTCTGTTTTTTTAAGTCTGGCGAGGCGCTGTTCCAACTCGTGATGGACGGCCATGGAACCGGAAATCAGGCGCGAAGCGCCACTGCCACAGCCGTACTGTTCAATTGCCTCTTGGGCCGCCTGCTTGAGGGCCGGATGGTTGGCCAGGCCCAGGTAGTTATTGGAGGAAAACAGCAAGACCTCTCGGCCTTCAAGGACAATGGCCGCGTCTTGCGCGCCCTCAACCGCGCGCAGGCGACGATACAAGCCGTTCTCTTTCACCTCGGCCAGCCGGGCCGTGAGTATCTCTTTGCGCATGAGCGCTCATACTACCCTTTTGAGAACTCGACCAAAAGGTGGTACGAGGAACCATGCTTTCACCCGTTGAAAAACTGAACGCCGCCCTGCGCGACAACCGGCCCGAGGACTACATTACCCAAGCGCAGCGTGAGATTGGTCTGCGGCCGGTCCGGTTCGGTCCTGGCACCTCCGCATGGGAGTGGGACGCCAGCCATCCCCGCGTGTTGAATCCGTTCGGCTATGTGGCCGGCGGCTATCTGAGCGTTTTTGCTGACGAGTTGCTGAGCAGCGCCATCGGATCGGTCATGGACGAGGGCGAATTTGCCACGACTGCCGAGCTGAAAATCAGTTTTCTCAAGCCGGTCAAAAAGGGCCTGGTCACAGGGGCCGGCAAAGTCCTGCGCAAAGGCCGGCGGGTGGCCTTTGTTGAAGCCACCATCCGCAATGCGCAAGACGAAGTCGTCGCCACGGTGAGCAGTACGTGGACCGTGGTGGCAACAAAAGGGGCGAAATAACGAACCAAAGAAATGGCGTGTCACAATCCCCTCTTGGGAGGGGTGATGCCCATTATACCTGCCCGAGGCCGGTTCTGCGGGCGGGCCACCACAGGGGGTTGCCCCTACAACAAGCATTCCCTCTTCGCTTTACCCTTCGACTTCGCTCCGCTACGCTCAGGGCGAACGGAAATCTGACCGCCGCATAAAGGAGACATCGTATGGGTATTGTCGAACGGTTCCTGGAATATGCACAAGCTTTTGAAGATGCGTATGACAGCGATGACTGGTCGCTGCTTGAGCCCTATTTTACCGAGGATGCGGTATACGATTTTATTGCCGGGCCGCCGCTGGGCGCACGGCATGAAAGCCGGGCCACGATCCTGAACGATTTTCAGGTCGCGGTGAATGGCTTCGACCGTCGCTTTACCTCACGTCGGGTTGAGTTCCTTGAAGGCCCTGTGGAAAAGAACGGCGAGGTCTGGATGCGCTGGCTCGCGACCTACACCCTGGACGGCGCGTCCGATTGCCGCCTGGAAGGCGAGGAGCGGGCCGTCTTTGAGGGCGACCGCATCCGTCTGCTGGAAGACCGAGTTTCTGACGAGGAATGCCAACGTCTGGGCGCGTATCTGGAAGCCCACGCTGGTAAGATGAAACCGTCAGCTTGAGCGGCGCCCGGAAAAGCAGACCGAGAAGACGCAGACAGATGAGCTCGCAGGAGAGCTGCGAGCATAGGAAAATACAGAACAGGAGGGTGGGTTATGCAAATCGGGACAATCGCGCTCTTTCAGCGCTACGGTTATGACGACAGTGTAACGGACAGTCAGGTCTACCGGGAAGAGTTGGCTCTGGCCTCGCAGTTGGAGGAACTCGGCTATGACGCGCACTGGTCTGTGGAGCATCATTTCGAGGACTACTCGTTTTGTCCCGATAACGCCATTTATCTGGGTCATCTGGCGGCCATTACCACCAGGCTCAAGCTGGCGACCGGCGCGGTGATCGTGCCGTGGAACACGCCGCTGCGTTCGGCCGAGAAGGTCGCGCTGTTGGACGAACTGTCAAATGGCCGGGTCATCCTTGGTCTGGGTCGTGGCCTGTCCCGCCGGGAGTATGACCAGTTCGGTATTGATATGGACACCTCGCGGGAGCGCTTCGACGAAGCCGTGCCCATGATTCTCAACGCCCTGGAGACCGGCATTATTGAGGGTAACGGTAAATACTATCCGCAACCACGAGCCCCGATTCGTCCCAAGCCTACGCGAACCTTCAAGGGTCGCACGACCCAGGTGGCGATGTCGCCCGATTCGGCCCTGGAAGCGGCCAGGCACCGCGCCCAGATGATGGTCTTTACCCAAAAGCCGATTGAGGAGCACAATGCGGATTTTGAGCCCTATCGGGCTCTGTTTCGCGAGCTCCACGGCGTTGATGCACCCCCACCCATAATGGCCGGCATGTCCATCTGCCACGAAGACGCCGGCCGGGCCGAGGAATTGGCCCACAAATATATCGCCGGCTATCTGCTGTCGGCCATGCACCATTACGAACTCATGGGCGATCACTTCAAGAATGCCAAGGGTTACGAAGCCTACGGTGACGCCGTAGACACGCTACGTGAGTTGGGTCTTGAGGGTATGGCCCAGATGTATGTTAACTCTCAGGCCTGGGGCACTCCGCAGCAGATTCTGGACAAGTTGTCCCCCTGGCGAGAGGTGGTCGGACGGTTTGATCTGATCTTCGGCTTTCGCGGAGCCGGGATGCCGTTTGAAGATGCCGAGCGCTCACAGCGTTTAATCGCGCAAAAAGTCATTCCAGAACTCCGGCAGTGGGACGTTGAAGCAAAGGCGGCCTAGGCTGCTTGTTTCGTTCGCGCTCGTCTATGCAGAAAGGGAGGACATAGAACGAAGGGGCAGGAGGAAAAATGCTGTATGGCCTGTCAAAAGCTCTTGAATTAAAAGGTGAATGGAATCCCCGCGTTTTTACCCTTGAGAGGAGGACCCATGTACACGGCTCATGCGAAAGTCCGTATGCAGCAGCGCGCGGTACCGTCGAGCGTCGTGGATTTACTGCTCGACTATGGCGAGCGGGCCCACGCTCGCCGTGGGGGGGAAATTTTCTATTTCGGGAACCGAGGCCGGCGGCGCGTTCTTCGCTCCAAGGGATCAGCCGTTTCGCGGCGACTTAAGGGACACTGGCGTGACTACGTGATCGTGGCCGATGGCCAGGTTGTGACCTGCGGCAAACGCTATCGGCGGATTCACCGGGGTTGAGCGATAAAGGGGACTGTCAGGAAATATGGCTAACTCAATACCGCCAGGAGATGAAAACGAGAGGGAGCAGCATGATTCAACCAGACACACCGTATCGGAAAAGATTACTGGAGGAAGTCGAAAAAGTTCCAGTTGAGTATCTGCCCCTTCTTCTCAACATGTTGCGTGCCTTCAGGGGGAGCGTCACCTTAAAGACCGCCGAAAGGCTGACCTTCTAGTATTGGTCTAAGCGGCTAATCGCTCTTCGCCAGAAGTATTCGGCTGCTTTCTCAGGGGACATTTCTTCCTCCCCTTCTTCTGAGATGAAATACGACATTCCAGAAGCCTTGAGGGCAGGAGCATCGTGCGCCTCAACAACTTCAAGCCAATCATTCATGGAATTATCCTCGTGATAGTTGAGACTTTGGCCTTCCCAATAGGCGATCTGGTCAGACGATGTGAAGCCGCCCAACCAGATTTTACAGTGATTGGCTATGTTGCCCTGGATATAGAACGAGCAAACGAATTTGTAACGTTGAATCTCTTCGCAATCCGCTTCGATTCCTGAATCGGACTGATTGAGTTGCTCTGTACCTGCCCTGAAATAATCCCTGATGATATCAAAAGCCCCTCTCAAATAGCCATCTTTCTCGCGTTGGGTAAAAGCCTTTCTGGTATCAGGCATGGGGATATTGAACCGAGGTGACGTTCGAGTGCTCCGTTGTGCTTGGATTGCGGATCCACCTCTCCCTAGCCTAGTTTTCAATTCCTGAATCACAGGACCGGGTTTTCCACTCCATTCCTGAAAGCGTTTGTCATTGATGAGTGGATATGCCGAAAGAATCTCGCTCCTTTCCTGTTGATTCCCAACGATGAGCGGCAAGACTCGGACTTCTCCTGAAGAGAATTCGATATTGAGTGCCGCATTCAATTCTCTTTCAGGCCAGTTTTTCGAGACAAAGGACGGACTCAGGATAACAATGACGTACCGTGATATCCGGAGTCCCTGGTCTACTTTCGCTATTATGCTGTCGCCCCACATAATTTCGGCTTCATCGTACCAATATGTGATACCCGCTTGATCAAAGGCTCTCACGAGGGGAGATACCACTGCCCTCTTATCTTCGCTGGCATGGCACAGAAATACGTCCTTCTGTTTCGTCATAGTTTTCTCCTCCCTGCGCTATGCTCTATATCTCCAACCGGAAGGACCCCCTAGGGCTTTGTGTCTCGCGGCGGAAATGGGTCATTGCCATAGCTATTTTTGTTCCTAATCTGTCCGTTTCGGTTATGAATCACTAGTTCGGATTTTTCTGCCTTGGCGGTCTCCCGAGCCGTATCAATCGCATCACGTTGCGTGCTGTGGATGGAAGTAGCACGTTGGTCACCTTCTTTTTTGACTGCCCACTGCCCCTGATGTGGAATAACATGAACATTTTTCCCCATTGGTGCCTCCTAAAAAGTATTTTTCTTAGACTACTGTATATTGTGGAGATCAATCAAGAATCAACAATATATGGTACTGTCCTAATTAGGCCGTCCATAAAATCAAATTAGACGGTTAGGGTTTTCCGCCCCGGATTAGCCTCAGTCTGGGCGGTCCTGGTCGCGGCGATGGGGGCGATGTCTTGGCGCGGTGCTCACGTGCCCGCTCCACTAACTCTTCCACACTCCAGATATGATTCGTCAGTCCCAACTCCATCGCGGGGGTCACGCGCAGCGTCTCATGGACCCGACACCAGTGGTGGAACGCCAGATGGAGCGCGACCGCCGCATGGTGGCCCGCTATTATCTTGCTGTGCGCGTTCGTGCGTCGGGCATGGCGACGGAGTTGCATGCGCACCGTGAGATTACACCGTTCCACCAGCGACGTACTGACGGTCTCCAAGTCAGGACTCCCCTGATGTATCCGCTTGAGAAACCCCGCCTCCTTGACGATCGAGGTGTAATCCACCTCACAGCCGAATGCCTCCTCCACGGCGTCCACATAGGGGGCGTATCCGTCCGTCGTGATCTGGGGTCGATTGCGGAGCCGACCCCAGATATCCGCCAGGAATGTCTTGGCGTTCTCTGCCGTCCGTTTGCCCAGATGGTAGGCAATCACCGCCTTGCTCTGGCCATCCAGCGTGAGCCACAGATAGCAGTCGCCCTGCTCGGGCGGCTGGTGGTTATTGGGTGGCCTGAGGCCGGGATCCAGGCTCCCACATCGGGCTGGCATATCACGCTCACATGGCATGGGCATAATGCCCTGGAGAAACTCCGCAAGGGCTGCCCGCTTGAAGCCATAACCGACTAATCTCTATCTGCGCACCCGTCACTTGACGGGCAATTCCCGCTCTGCCATCTTTCGTCCTGCACATGTTACACAGCGCCCCGTGCCGGATCACCTGCGCAATAGAAGAGCCACTTAGTATCCACACAGGAGCAGCTTCCCTGTGTCTGTGGCGAATACGCGGGACCTTCACTCTATCGCTGTGTGACGTGTGCAACGGCCCGGCAATCCGGCTGGGACGAACCGTTGGAGGGAGGGGCTATGTCTCGGATGACAAGATATGCGATAGGCATGGTTGTGTGTGGTCTACTCCTACTCATCATGGTGGTGACCCTAGAATGGTGGGGGGTCCGGCCCCCGAGGGGCTGGGCAATCCGGCTGGCGGCCGGGACATCCACCACCATCATCGTGGGGCTGGGAATACTCGTTGGACAGTTCGGCTTTCTGGTTCACCGGAAAATCCAGGAATGGGGCGGCTATCCGGCGGTAGGCTGGACCGCGGTCCGGGCTGTGCAGGGTCAAAGTGAGCTGCTCAAGGCCACAGAGGTCGTCTCTCTGACCCTGCTCATCATCACGTATCTGTTGCTCACAGACGGTCTCCGTGTTTACCATAGCCACAATCACCATATGGATGTCGGGATGGATGTCGGGCTCGTGGTCGACGGCCGTGGATACGGAAGCGATCCTATCGGAATTAAGATCGACCACCAGGGAAGCGGGTACTGCCCTAATTAGGCCGTTGGGCTTGAAAGTCGGCCGTTCGCGTTCAAATTAGGACAGTACCCAAATATTGTATGCAGAGATAAGCTTTCTCTCCTTTCACTCTTGTCATATATGCTCCGGTGGACAGACAATTTTTCATGGAGAGTCTCATGAAATGTGTGATCTGCCGGAACGGGGCGAACGATGGGTATATAATCCGACCTACGGCTAATGAACACCCTCCCTCCCTAATTGTTGAAATTGTAACATTTTATGTTACAGTTCGGTGTGGTCAAAAGCTTCCAGCACAAAGGACTTGCCGAACTATTTGAACGAGGGCGGAGTCGGAGGGTGGCACCGAATTTACGCGCTCGCTGCTTGCGTCGTCTGGAAGTTCTGGATCAGGCTGAAACCCTGAAAGACTTAGACATTCCGGGATTTAACCTTCATGAACTTCATGGGCTCCCCAAACGCTATAGCATCCATGTCAATGGTCCGTGGTGCATAACCTTCGAATGGGAAGAAGGAGAGGCGACAAGGGTCAACCTCGAACAATACCACTGAGGGAGCAGCATGGCAGAGTATACCATCAAGCGTCCGCTGAAACGTCCCCCCCTCCACCCGGGTGAAGTGGTGCGTGAGGACCTTCTCCCGGCTTTGGGCCTTTCCATTAGCGAGGCTGCCCGTCGCCTCAGGGTTTCGCGGCAGCAACTCCACCGCGTCCTCGCCTGTACCCATCCGGTCTCGACTGAGATGGCCCTCCGACTTGGGAAGCTTGCCGGCAACGGCCCTGGGCTCTGGCTGCGGATGCAGCAGAACCATGATGTCTGGCACGCCGAGCGGCGTCTCACGGACGAATTGAAAAAAATTGAGCCAGGGCGGCTGGTGGAGAGAGCGGGGGCTGGCGTTTAACAGCCTCAATACGGTTGAAGCAAAAGCGACGACAGACGATGGCAACAACAAAACTGGACCGCTCGGTCACCCGCCTGACACGCCTGGAAGCTGACGATGATGGGTATGTCGAAGGCGACCCCGCGACCCGAATTGCCCTGGTGTGGCCGATCACTCGCGAGACCTGGGCCTTCATGAAACAGGCTGATGCTCAACGAAGACTACAAAGAAATGTTGCAACGCTTGTTAGACGCCGGCGTTGAGTTTCTTCTGGTTGGGGCCTATGCGCTTGCGGCTCATGGCCATCCGCGCGCCACGGGAGATATTGATATTTGGGTGCGCCCCTCGTCCGGGAATGCACGCCGTGTCTACATCGCGCTCGCGGCGTTTGGCGCGCCCCTCCAGGATGTGACACCGCAGGATTTTTCACATCCCGACGTGGTGTTTCAGATTGGTGTTGCTCCACGTCGGATTGATATCATGACCGGTATCAGTGGGCTGGAATTTGCGGAAGCTGCGCGAAACGCTTCACCGGTGGAAATCGAAGCATTAACAATTCCGGTCTTATCTCGCGCGGATTTGATTACAAACAAAGAAGCCAGCGGAAGAGAAAAAGACTTGTTAGACGCGCAGATTCTCCGTCAACATGAGGAATAGCCAGTTTGCGTTTCCCCCACATCCCAGCCCCCTTCGACTTCGCTCCCTCAGGGTGAACGGAGGTGCCGCTCGTGCTGAGCGGAGTCCCATAGGGGCGGAGTCGAAATACGCTCAGGACAGGCTCTCTCCAGGGGGGAGATTTACGCCCCTCCCATCGTCCGCGGCGTGTATTTATACAAATACAGCCGTCACACCTATAAATACAACTTTTTAATCCATGATGTCTAAAACCTCACGGACCTCTTCGTCTACCTGGGCGAGAAGTTCTTCCGAT
Organism: uncultured Binatia bacterium (SeqCode); assembly: GCA_965232605.1. Classification (GTDB taxonomy): domain Bacteria; phylum Desulfobacterota; class Binatia; order Bin18; family Bin18; genus Bin18. The sequence continues at coordinate 212,002 of CBDDQA010000004.1, forward strand.
ATACGCGTTAGTGGACCCTGAGTGAGCCGTTTGTTGTCTATTGCTCTAAGCTGGTCAATCAATAAGTCAGATTGGCGACGAAGTTCACCTGAAGCCGGAAGGCGAATACGGAGAGGCGCAGCATCTTCTATAAGATGTGTCGTAAGAGGGATGATCAGGGTAGAGGGATGCCCGACATCAAGGAGTGTTTGAGATTGGATAATGAGAACTGGCCGTGTTTTTCCTGGCTCAGTACCTCGCTGCGGATTCAAGTTTGCGAGCCAGATTTCTCCTCGCTCAGGCATCTGGGTCGTGCTCGATATCCTCGAACTCCGCGTTGACGCGCATGCTCTCCAGGCGCACCTCTCTGGAGGCGTCGACAAGCCGTCCTGCTCGAAGCTGCTTTCGGGTATTACTGTTCATCCTCGCGATAGCGCGGCGGATGTATTCGGCTCTGGATAACTGGAGAAGCTGCGCACACTGGCCACTCGTTTTGAGCAGTTCGTCAGATAACGTCAGAGAAATAGTTTCCATAACGAATTCCCGTCCTCGTGAAGGACGCCCTACGCCCCTCCCACCGTCCGCGGCGTGTACTTATACAAGTCCTTCCAGTAGTGGTCCAACACCGCATCGTCGGCGCAGTCGAGACACTCAAGCTCGGGGTCGGATACGTCCAGCAAGCCTTTTTTGATTAACGTTTCTGCATACGGTCCGCGATCGATCAATTTGACCGGTCCGCGTGCTTCGGCCAGCCGTTTGCGGAGTTGGACTGTGGCCGATTGATCGACCTCGTGCGTAACCGGGTCCAGGACGACGCCGTAATCCCGCTCGGCCCGTTCGGGCGAGACGAGCTTGCGGACCACATCCATACGAACGGCGTCGATGTCGCGCTCTAGGGGGTCGCCCCAGCCGCCGCCGCCTGGGGTAGTGAGGCGAATAATGTCTCCCGCTTTGACCGGAATGGCATCCCGGCTGAAATAGACGGCCTCTTCCTCCGGGGTACCGGGGTTCTTGATGGACGAACTCGGCGTGCCCCACTTGCCGCCCTTGATACCCGTGCAGGCAAAAGCGGTCCGCTCCGTGACTGTCAGATAATACCCGTCAACCAGGGTGCGTATCTCTTTCTCATAGCCCAGCCCGCCGCGATATTTCCCGGCTCCGCCCGAGTCGGTCGCCAGCCCCACGCGCAGGACTTCAACCGGGAAACGCTGTTCAATGAACTCTGCCGGCAGGTTTTTGGAGTAGGGAACCAAATCCACGGCATCGGTGCCATCCGCGTATGGTCGTGCGCCCGAACCCGCCCCAAAAATTTCCCGCATCAGAAACAATTTGCCCTCGAAGTCCTGTCCGTACAGGCCGTAGATCTGAATGTTCTGCATGTCGGCCACGACCTCGCCGTCAAAGGCTTTGGCCATGGCGACGGTATAGGCGCTGATCATACGCAACATACAGGTCATGCGACTCACCACCGGAGCAGGGAACTTCGGGCTCAGAATGGTCCCCCGTGGAATACGACAGCGAAAGACCTGGGTCACACCTTCGTTAATGATGATGCCGGGAATCTGTGCCTTGAAGAACGCGCCGAGCCATTTGGAGTAATGACGGCCATCGACTGGCCAGTTGATGGGTCCCCTGGCCTGGGGACTGGTGCCGGCGAAATCCAGCACCATCTTGTCCGGGTACTTGCGCATGGTGATCTGGAGCTTGACCGGCTTGTCCAGGGTCAGACCATCGTTCTCAATAAAATCTTCCCCGATGAATTCTCCCTCCGGGAAGAGGGGCAGGCCCTTCTCGCGCACCACCTCGGCGCAGCGGTCGAGAATTTCATAAAACGCGGCTTCGACCTCATTCCCGCCAAAACGATCGCATAATTCCGTCACCCGACGGCGGATGACCTCATTCGCGCCAACAAAGGCGTCAATATCGCCTCGCAGGTCCTCGGGGAAACGACTGTTCCGCAGCAGCACATCGTACAGTCCCTCGTTGAGCTGACCCTTTTCGTACAGCTTGACCGGCGGACAGATGGTGCCTTCCTCAAAAATACTGGTTGAGGTACTCGGCCAGGAGCCGGCCATACGGCCGCCCACATCGTTGACATGGCCGAATATCTGGGCAAAGCCAATCAGCCGTTCGCCCCAAAAAATGGGAGTGACCACACAATAGTCCGGCAGATGACCGATCGTTCCGGCCGACTGATAGACATCGTTGTAGATAAACACATCGCCTTCATAAATACGCTCGACCGGAAACTTCATCCGAATCGGATCGGCGGTGGCGGCCCAGGACACGCGCGAGACCGATAGACAGTCGAGCGTGTTGAGCGAGGCCCGGTAGTCGTGCTGTTCGCGGATAATGGTCGAACGGGCGGTTCGCTCCACCGCGGCTTCGGCTTCCATAATGGCCGCCTCGATCCCGCCGTCCACAATATCGACCAGGATCGGGTCCAGGTCTTTTCTCAGCGCATCGATACGGCTGACAGTATCCGGGTCCTGGACAACCTGGCCGTACCGAAACGGAGCGTAGTCCTGAAAGGCGACGGCCTCATTGGCTTTGTCATAATAGGTCTGCGAAAATTGTTTGTGATCGGCCATGCTGACACTCCGTAGAATGCGTTTCGTTATTGCGTTCGCTCAAGCCGCAGCGTCCCCCACTGGTCCACCCTGCCGCTCCAACCCGGCTCCACAACCGTGGTGGCGTCGTACTGCTGGATGATGGCCGGACCGCTCAACTCGTTGCCCGTTTGCAGCGCTGACCGATCGTATACCGGAGTATCCAGCGTGTTTTTGGAGAAATAGACCGGGGTCTGGCCCGTCCGGGCATGCTCCGGACTCTTACCGGCCGGTTGCGCTTGCGGTACATGGGGGCGTTTGAGCAGTCCCAGCCCGGTGACACCCACGTTGACTAGCTCAACCAGTTCCTTCCCCGCATAGGAATAGCCGTAGAGGTCCTTATGGCTGGCGTGAAACCTGGTGATCGCCTGCTGAATATGGTCTTGGATGCCGGCTGTTGCCGAATCAATCGAGAGTGGAATCCGAATCTCATATGCCTGGCCGGCGTACCGCATGTCCACAAAATGATCGAGGCGGGTATCCTGGGTGAGCAAGCCTTCATCCTCCAGGCGGGCGGCCACGCGGCGTTCGAGGTCCTGAATTTCGGCCGCGATACGGGCCACGTCCAGGCGATCTTCACGCTGGACATCCGTATGCACGAGATCCACTCGCACATCAGTCAGCAGCAGGCCGTAGGCCGAGGTCACACCTGGGTTGGGCGGGATAATGACGTGCTGCATACCGAGCCAGTCGGCCAGATAACAGGCGTGGAGCGGTCCGGCTCCGCCGAACGCGACCAGGGCGTAGCTGCGCGGGTCGCGCCCGCGTTTTACGGAGACGGTCCGAATGCCGGCAGCGATGTTTTCAACGGCTATGCGCAGAATGCCTTCTGCCGCAGAGATCGTATCGAGTTTGAGGCCGGCGGCAAGTTCGGCCACAACCTGGGTCGCCTGATCGAGATTCAGCGAGACGCTCCCCCCGGCAATGGTCGGCGTGATGCGCCCCAGCACCAGATTGGCGTCTGTCACCGTCGGCTGGCTGCCGCCCCGGCCATAGCAGGCCGGCCCTGGGTTCGCGCCGGCGCTGTCCGGCCCCACTTTCAGACTCCGCCCGCCGGCCAGCCAGGCAATCGACCCGCCGCCGGCCCCCACCGTATGCAGCTCGATCATGGGCGTTTTGAGATCATAGATATCGACCTTGCCCTCCGTCAGCATACGCGGCTGACCGCCTTCGACCAGGCAAATATCGGCCGAGGTGCCACCCATATCAAACGTAATAATGTCCTGGTTGCCGCTCAGCGTGCCAAAATGGGTGGCGGCAATCACCCCTGCGGCCGGACCGGAAAGGGCCGCGGCAATCGGCAAACGGGCGACCTCCTGGGCCTGGGCCAGTCCGCCGCTGGAGCGCATGATGTAAAACGGGGCGCTGATGTCCTGCTCGCGCAGGTGCTGTTCAATCCGGGTGTGATACGCGGACAGGAGGGGCATCAGGGCGGTGTTCAAGCAGGTCGTATTAGTCCGTTCGTACTCGCGGTATTCGCGCAGGATGTCCGACGAGATGGAAATAAGGCAGTCCGGATACACCTTGTGGATAATACGCCGGACTGCTTCCTCGTGCTCCGGATTACGGTAGGAGTGCAGTAAGGAAACGGCCACGGCCTGGATACCGCGGGCTTTGAAGTCCTGGGCAATGGTCGCCACTTCGTCTCGGTCCAACTCCTGGATGACCGTACCCTGGACATCCATTCGCGCGCCGATTTCCCGGATGCGTTCCAGTGGCACCACTCGCGGCGGTTTAATCCACCAGGTGATATCGCCAAATTCTCCAGGGACGGTCTGGCGGGCGCACTCCAGGGCTTCCCGGTAGCCGGCGGTAATGATCAGACCGAGTTCTGAATACTTGCGCTCCAGGATAGCGTTGGTGGCAACGGTCGTGCCGTGAAAGACCGCGTTCACCTCGTGGGCCGCGATCTCCCCGCGCTGGGTGATATGGGCAAGGCCGTTCACAAAGCCCTGGGCCGGGTCGTCCGGCGTGCTGCGCACCTTTGCCAGATGCAGCGTCCCGCTGGCCTCTTCGAGCGCAACCACATCCGTAAACGTGCCCCCGATATCTACCGCTAAGCGCCAGGTCATACTCTCCCTCCTTGAGGTCACTGTAGGGGGCTGGGCCAGAGCTGTCTACAGGCGAAAATAAGTCTTGGATGAATCCAAGTGATGGTGTAAAACACCATCAGAATGCCGAAGGCCCGTCAGCTACTACATCTCAAGGACTATCTGCCCGGCGGGCTTCTGAGAGAGATTCGGATATCTGAAGTTCCAGTGACGCGAACTTACAGAGAGGGGATCAAGTATTCTTGTTATTTGGTCAACCCGGAAAATGGAACGGAAATTATTGGCTATGATATCCACCCTGGGAAAGGACACCATCGACATATCCGTGGACAGGAATTCCCATATGTCTTTCAAGGGCTTGAAAAACTGCTCAACGATTTCGCCACAGATGTCCGTTGCGTTCTGGAAGGAAAGTTATGAAAGTCCGACGTATGAAAATTGGAATACGGCCCCCAGAAGATTCTCTCAAGGAAGCCCGGTCAATAGCGCGGCAGATCGATGCGGGAGAGAAACTGCCTGAACGAGAAGAGGAATTATACTTCTCCAACATGGAGACGCTCCGCACGGTACTTTCTCCGAAACGTCTGGCTCTCCTCTGGGCTATTGCAGAACAGAGGCCGCAGTCGGTGCGCGAGTTGGCCGGACAGGTCGGCCGTAATATCAAAAATGTGAGTCAAGACCTTGCCGCGCTCTCCCGTCTCGGCCTGGTCGAATGCAAAGAGCAAGGCCGTGGAGTTGCGCACGCTCCCACTCTTCCGTATGACGAGATCAATCTGCATATACGCCTTCATCGCTAAGCGGCTTCGGCTTCCTTATCTCGCGCTGAACGCAGCCTCACAATCGCAATCTCCGGCGGAATCCCCAGCCGCAGGGGATAGCCGTAGAACCCGACGCACCGGGTGACAAACATCTGCATGTCCGCGCGGCGGTACAGCCCCTGGTCGGGGATGCCGAGCAGGCCGATAACGCTCAGCGCCCGGTCTTTGCCCAGTTGAATACCGGCGTGTCCGCCATGCGTATGGCCGGACAACACCAGGTCGGCACAGCGCGCCGGCAGCGTGGCAAAGGCACGCGGGTCGTGGTTGAGCAGAATGCGCGGCGCCGGCTGCCGTGGGCCCCAGGAGTCGATGATGCGACTGTAGAGCGCGTCTCGCTCAAAACGCTGAAAGAGAAAGTCCAGGCCGGCGAGTTCCAGGGGCTGTCCATCAATCGAGAGTGTCGTCACCCGATTGCGTAAGGTGGTGACGCCGGACTGGCGTAAATACCGGACGAGGCGGTTGGGAGCGTCGAAGTCATGGTTACCCAAACAGGCCCACTGGCCGTACGGCGCGTTGATCCGAGCCAGCGCTTCGTACAGAGGCAGGTCAAAATCGCCGGTCCGGTGGGTCAGAAAGTCACCGGTATGCAGCACGAGGTCGGGTTTGGCGGCATTCGTTAGCGCGGCAACACGTAGTAGCTTGGGACGATCCATTTCCCCGCCCACATGGATGTCCGACAAATGGGCGACCCGCAGCCCGTCGAGTGCCGTGGGCCAGTCGGGCAGGACGAGGTCGCGCTCCTCGACCTGAAAATCATAGGTGAGCTTGACGCTTGACAGCGAAAAGAGAAACGGCGTTCCCGCACCCAGCAGGCCAAGCTGCTGCATGAATTGACGCCGCTCGGGAGAGGGCAGGGTGGCGTGTTGGGCGCGCTGGGCCTGTTGCCGTCGGAACCAGGCTTTCCCGCGCCGTGCCAAGTGGGTCAACCCGCGGAGAAGGCCTAGGCCGGCATAGCCAAGCAGGAGGATGCCATAGGCGCTATACCACAGCGCGCCGACCCAGGAGATGCCAGGCGCGTGCAGAAACGGCAGCGGACTGCCGGACCGGGAAGTCAGGATCTGCACCGCCATGATAGCATCGAAGACCATGCCGACCACGCTGAAGACCACGAGCGCCAGGGAAGACGGCCCCAGCAGGCTGACGCAGGAGGCGTGCAAACGTTGCCGGGCATACGAGAAGGGCACGATGGCAATCGGAACCATGGCGATCAGATATATCGCCCGCCAAGTAATCCACAGCCACATGGCCGTGGCTCCCAAGAGCAGAAAGAGGTTGAGACAGATATGCCAGACGTATTGGGCGCGGTGGCTGGCCAGGGTGTTGAGTCGGGCGTGCATGGACATGGAGATAAACGATTCTGCCTACCGGACAGGAGTCCGCTTCAAAATCAGCGTGCCAAACCGATCGACCGTGGCCCGACAGTCCGGTGGAATGAGTGTGGTGGTATCGTACTGTTCAACCACCGCCGGGCCAGTGAGTACCGCTCCCGCTCCCAAGTGCGCCCGCGCATAGACCGGACAGCTCAGAAAGCCGCGCGCTTCAAAAAAGAAGACCGAGCGCATGTCTAGCGGCTGAACGGGGCCGGTCTGTGCGGCAATCGTGGGCAGCACTGGTTTTGGCCGCGTCACGATGGCCGTTATGCGCAGGGTTGACAGACTGACATCCTTTCGGTCCTGAAACGAAAAGCCGTAGAGCCGTTCGTGCCTATGATGAAACTGCGCGACTGCCTGGTGGAGCGTGTCGCCGCTGAGTCTGCCCTGAGGAAGGTCGATAGTGAGATGGGTTGACATATCGACATAGTGAAAATCCACCGCCCGCCTGAACTGCCTGGGTATGTCCGGCAGGTGTTGCTGGTTCAAGGTCGCCTGGGCCTGGTGTTCGAGCTCTGTAAAGAAGTGAGTCAGCCGTTGGGGGTCAAGCGCGGCGGCATCGGATGGGGCGGGAGCGGCACAATCCTCTCGGATATCGGCACAGAACAAGCCGAAGGGAGCGGCAAACCCCGGCTGGGCTGGAACCACGACCGTTGATATGCCGAGCAGCGCCGCAAGATCGGCGGCGTGTAACGGACCGGCTCCGCCGACGGCCATCAGGGTCGCCTCCCTGGGATCGAGGCCACGCTGCGTACACACGCGCCGTATGGCTCCACACATGGTGTGGTTCACCAATTGGACGATGTTTTGGGCGGTCTCTCTTGCGCTTTTGTCGCGCGACCGTCCGAAGGCAGACAGCGCTTTTTCAGCTGCTTCCCTTGAAAGAGGAAGCGTCCCATCAAGCAGAGACGTGGGCAGACGATGCAGCAGGAGATTGGCATCGGTGACCGTCACCGCTGTCCCGCCTCGGCCATAACAGACCGGCCCGGGGTCGGCGCCAGCGCTGAACGGACCAACGCGCCAGCGGGTATCCGGGTCTACCTGGGCAATGGACCCTCCGCCGGCTCCAATAGAGGTGATATCGACCATAGGGGTGCGAAGTGGATATCCACCGATCTGGCCGTGCGTGGTGAGCACCGGCTGTCCGGCTTGGACGAGGGTGATATCGGTTGAGGTACCGCCCATGTCAAATGTCACCAGGTCGGAAAATCCGCTTGCGGTCCCAACGCGAGCCATGGCGACTGCTGCCGCACTCGGCCCCGAGAAAACGGTGGCCACAGGCCGCTGACCGACGCGCGCGCCGCTGTGGAGGCCGCCAGACGACTGCATGATGAGCGGCGGTCGGTGGATGCCACTCCCCTGCATGCTGTGCCGCACCCGATTGAGATGTTCCCCCATTAATGACTGGAGGGACGCGTTCAGACAGGTGGCCGCGGTGCGCTCATACTCGCGCTGTTCGGGCAGGACGTCGGACGAGAGCAGCACGTCTAAAGAGGAGTCTTCCGTGAGCAGTAGCGTTCTCAGTCGCCTCTCCGGTTCAGGGTTGCGAGCGCTGTGCAGGAGCGAGACGGCAATGGTCTTCAGGTTTTGGGCATGACACCACGCCACGATTGCCCGTACCTCTTCTGCGGAAATGGGTATGTGCACATTCCCCTGGGCATCAAGACGTTCGGTCACCTCATGGATATCCTCAAGTGGGACCACCGGCCGGGAGGGCAGGGGCGAAGAGAATCCGTCATCCTCCGCCTGTTGGGGTTGGTTCAACTCCAGAATATGGCGGAAGCCGGCGGTGATGAGCAGGCCGGTCCGCGGGAGGCTGTGTTGGAGTAAAGCATTCGTGGCAATCGTCGTGCTGTAGAGGAGGGCACTCGGGCGCAGATGCTGCGTGTGAAGGGCGGAAAAAGCCGCCCGAAGGCTCTCGACTGGATCAGCCGCGGACGGGATTTTCTTGTGAAAGACGGGGCCGCTTTCGTCGTGGATGAGGACGTCGGTGAACGTCCCCCCAATGTCAATGCCAACGGTCGTCGTCATCTGTGTACAGAGCATGCCCGCTCTAATCGGCAAAGCGAGGCATAACCTTGTTGGCGAACAAGTCGAGCGAACTGAGCACCTGTTCCCGCTCATGAATCCCTTGCTGGATGAGGAGAAAACACTCTTTAATGGGGAATTTCTTGCTGGCTGTTTCAATACGGCGAGAAATCGTATCCGGGTCGCCAACCAATAACTCAGGATGCCCCTGACCAAACGGGGTAAACCAGGTGTCCCACATCCACATGGGATCGGTCAGCCACTCCTGAGCCGTTGAGGTGTCTTTATGACAGATCATTGCGCCGCCCCAGGCCGCTTCGTCTCCGGGTTGAACATCGTGCCCGTGTTTTAATGCCTCGTCGTGGTAGCCGGACCACAGCCGCTGACAGAAATCGAGGTCCGAGGCCAGGACAATCGGCTTGCCTCCGTAGCGCGCCCAGAAGAGCGCGGTGCGCAGGCTATGGGTGAAACCGCCGTAGATGGGCGGGTGCGGGTCCTGATACGGTTTGGGCGCAATGCCAATCTCGCGGATGCGCATATCCGCATCCACGCCTGTTCCATATTGCGTATACACCCCTTGCCGGTGCGGATTGACAAAGTCCTCGGGCGGAATCGTCCAGTATTTGCCCTGATAGCTGAAGGTGTCTTCTTTCAAGGCGGTCAGCACCACTTCAACGAACTCACGAAAATACTCGCGGTTCATATTGTCGTCTTCCGAATTGCGGTTCCACTCGCCAACCGCGTTCAGGTCGGGACGGATACGAAAATTATGCACCCAACGCGCCTGATAGCCACGCACCATGCCGACCGCCAGGCGGCCTTTGAGCATGTGGTCGAGGGTCGCAATATACTCTGCCGTGCGAACCGGATTATGCGTCGGTGCGACCCAGCCGACCATGTTCACGCGGAGTTTCTGACTATGCTGGCCAATCCACATGGACAATAAGCCCGGCTCGTTACTGGCTTCAAAGCCTTCGATTTGGAGATGATGCTCGGGGTGCCCAAAGCCGGCATAGCCCACCTCGTCCGCAAACTGGACATACTCTGCCACTTCACTGAGCATGCGCTGGTAGAGTTCGGGCCGCTTGCCCGCCATGCCGGCTTCGAGTTCGTGCCGACGGCCTAAGGTGGCATAGATGAAAAGGTGAAACTTCATGTAACAAACTCCCGTATGGTCGAGACGGTACCAGGCCTGGGCCGCTATGCTATCGGGTCTGCCAAAGAATGTGAAGCTCAATACGAGGCGGGCGCGCTCCGGTGAGGCCAGGGGCACGACAGCGTGGGCGCGACTACGACTCGGATACGGGCGGGGTGGCGGCAGGGGTCGGCGGAAAGCTCTCCGCCTGTGCGTCAGGTGCCGGGGCAGAATCTTCCGTGATGGGGAGTTCCACCCGTACCTCGGTGCCGCGCCCGTGCTGGCTCTGCACTGAGAAACGCCCGCCACAGGAGACGGCCTGCTCGCGCATATAGAGCAGGCCGTAATGGCCGGGAAGAGGCTGTTCCGGCTGAAAACCCTGCCCGTCATCTTTAATCATGAGGGACACGCCCTGCTGTTCAAAGGTCAGGGCAATCTGCACATGGTTGGCCTTGGCGTGCCGCTGTATGTTGTGAAGGGCCTCCTGGGTAATGCGAAAGAGCGTGCGGCTGGTTTGGGTTGGAAGAGGCCGGTCCCCATCATCGGCCTGCATGACCACCTCAAAGGGCTGGTGTTCCTGCAGGTCGGTCACATAGGCACGGAGTGCCTGCACCAGGCCGAAGTCTTCAAGCACCGGCGGTAACAACCCATTGGTAAACTGACGGACGAGCACAGAAATCGCATCCAGTTCGGCGGCAAGCTTGCTAAAGCGTTCACGACCCGCTGGAGCATGTTGCAGGACGAATTCCTGAAAACCGTGAAAGTCCTGGAAGACGCGAAAGAGCCGTTCTTCTATCTGGTGATACCATTCGCTGACAATGCGCTGGCGTTCTTCTTCTTGGGCGTTGAGCACGGCATGCAGGAGGCCGCGCAGCTCCCTCACCGACCGCCGGGCCTCGGCAAGTGTGTAGGCGCGCTGCACGACAGGCAGGGCATATTGCGCAATGTCTGCGAGAACCTCGTTGTCTTGGGGACGAAAACCGCCGCGTTGTTTTCTATCAGACAGGAGAAAACAGCCGAGTAACGAGTCACTCCCAAGCCGATGGATGAGGAGATGTCGCTGCGCCAGTTCTCTTTCAGAGAGTGCTCGCAAGCGCGCATATATATCCTGTGAAGTATTGAGAACATTGAGGTCAAGGTTGAGCGCCGCCCGCAGAGCGCCGCCTTTGGCAAAGGAACGGTCCCACGTAGAAGGGGCAAGCGTTGGAAAAGACCCTGCCGTTTTGACCTTGACACACGCCTGGGTATCTGGGTCAAGAAGAACAACGCACACGCCGCGGCAGGGAATACGTCGCAACACTTCCTCAACAAGCTGTTGGAGGAGAGGATCAATTTCCAGGAGCGCGAGTTTCTCTTGAAGGGTCTCGATCTGATCGGCTGGCTGGGGGTCTGAAGCCGCTTTCGGCAGGCTGTCCTGCGAGGGGTGTTGTGCAGAAAAAAGGCCGGCCAGACCGGCAATGCCAAAAAGCAGGGCACAGCGAAGGACGAGGCTGGAGTAGAACTCAGGGATTGAGGCGGATGCGGGCGGAACAAGGAAGAGCAGCAGCCCTGAAGCGGTACTCGCAGCGAGTGCCATACCAAAGCCTGCCTGCCAGCCAAAGCGGAGCGTTGCGATCAGGATGAGTCCATACCAATAGACAGACAACGGGCTCAACAGACCACCATTGACGCCACACAGGACGGTGACAAAGACCACGTCGCCCAACCCAATGGGAAAGAGGAGAGGCGTCCCTTTATAGTGACGGTAGGCAAAATATTGACCGAAGAGACAATACAGGACGCCGCCAAGAAGACAGTACTGCGTGACGGCTTGGAAAAGAGCAGGCGGATTGAACCAGAGAACACCCACTCCGACCCCTAATGCAAGCCAGCGCAGCCGTGCCAGAACTTTCTCGCTCGGCGTGTGATGGGCTACTGTCTCTTGTAGGGGAGGAGCCCAGAACGCACTAGATATAGTTGCCATAGGGATACATACACCATACCTGATACCGCGTCATTTTGTCCACTGTTCGCGGAAAATAGGGGCCCGTGTGAGCACACTGGGTGAGATATATTTGACGAATGCAGAGGAGGTCGGCTATAGGTCGTGTCAACGTATTGCACACGACAGAAAGGAGACCGTTATGCTTCTCATGTTCAAAGCGAGGATTAACAAGCCTGCCGACATGTCGAATAAAGACTTTTATACCGTCTGGCGGAAAGAGTCCGAAGCTGCCCTGGGGGCGAAGGAAGCCGGCGTCATTCAAGGGATTTGGAAGGTTGCGGGCAAACCCGAGGTGCTGGTGGTCATGGATGTGGAGTCAGGCGATATGCTTGATCAAGCGGTCAATGAGCTGCCGATCTGGAAGCTTGGCTACGCGCATATTGTCTCAGACGTGGAAATACTGCCCCTGCGTCCGTACGAAAACTGGGCCGAAGATCTGAAGACCTTGTCCCAAGGTTAGACCGTACAGGGGGAAGCGCAACGCCGTCTCAACCATCGCGTTGCGCTTCCCCCTGTTGTCTTTTTTGCTCAGTCCTCTTGTTTCACCTCAACTCTAGCGAGCTGTTCCAAGACTTTGACCAATGCTTGTGTTCCCTCGTCTCCAGCCCCCTGGCTTTCAAGGGCATGAAAGAGATGGTGGACGAGGCTAGTGGCGGGCAGGGACAGTTTCAGCCGGTCGGCCTCTTGCAGCACGAGCCGCAGGTCTTTTTGTTGGAGCTTGACCATAAAACCAGGGGCAAAGTCCCGCTCCAGAACACGGGGGGCGAGGTTCGAGAGTTGCCATGAGCCCGCGGCTCCGCCCTGAATGGCGTGTTGCATTTTCTTCAGGTCCAGTCCAGACTTCGCTCCAAAGATCAAGGCTTCGCTCATCGCCAGATTGGTCACCGCTACCGCGATCTGGTTGCATAGTTTGGTGAGCTGGCCCGCCCCGCTCTGACCGACATGAACGATGTTTCTTCCCAGGGTTTCGAAGATGGGTAAGCACCGATTGAAGACGGCTTCCTCTCCACCAACCATGATAGAGAGCGTGCCCGCGGTGGCCCCTCCCTCTCCGCCACTGACCGGGGCGTCGAGCAGAGACGCGCCTTTTTCTTGAACGATGCGCGCTATTTCCCGGGTTGCTGTGGGAGAGATCGTACTCATGTCAATAACAACGGCGTCTTGCGCAACGGTGTGTATGACGCCGTTCTCCCCGAGGAGCACCTGCTGCACATCGGGAGTGTCCGTAACGATGGTGATAACGACATCCGCCTTTGCCGCCACTGCTTGGGGCGATGCTGCCGCGACGGCTCCTGCAGCGACTAACTCTTCAACCGGACCATCGCTCCGATTATAAATGGTCAACGGGTAGCCCGCTTTGAGGAGATTGTGGGCCATGGGCTTGCCCATAATTCCCAGTCCGATGAAACCAATCCGTTCCATATCGTGCCTCCTCTCTTCTCCATATGGTTAAACGTCATGCCGCCCGACCCGGGTCGGATTCAGGGTCGTTGGGGGTAAGAAGGTCCGCGTCAGCAAACGGACCGGCAAGGTGCTCGACTAAGCGGGCTATCCGCCGGCAGCACGAAAAAAGGCCGACAGTGCATGTCGGCCTTTTTGTTGTAGGCTGGAGCGTCGCTATTTCAGGCGGGTTTCTTTGTAAATGACATGTTTGCGCGCCACCGGATCGTATTTTTTGAGTTCGAGCTTGTCCGCCATGGTCTTTTTGTTCTTGGTTGCAATGTAGAAGTGGCCAGTTCCGGCTGACGATTCCAGTTTGATCTTTTCACGCATCGTTCGTCCTCCCCTGGTCAAGTCGGTCTACACTTTGATGCCGCGCTGGCGCATGTCTTTCAACACCTGCTCAATGCCCAGCTTATCAATCGTCCGAATCCCGCGTGCGCTCAGACGCAGACGTATCCAGCGTTTTTCGCTCGCCAGCCAGAACTTGTGGGTTTGCATGTTTGGAAGAAAACGTCGTTTTGTTTTATTGTTGGCGTGGGACACATTGTTCCCGGTGCGTGGGCGTCTGCCAGTGACTGGACACAGTCTCGACATGAAAAAGTCTCCTCGATGTTGCCTTGTCGCCAGATGCGGGGTAGCCCCTTATAGCATAGCCAATGGCGGGGGCCAAGATGGGGGTATTTTTGGACGGGTAGGGCTGATGGCTAGTCAGGCTGTCAGTTTTTCATACTCGGCTATGGTCTTTGCACACGCCTGTGTGTGACCCGCTTACGGCAGGGCTCCTTGAAAAACTGAGCGACAGCCGTGTGAAGCGTATACAAAAAAAGGACACCCACTTCAGAGTATCCTTTTCCCTGCGTGTCGAGTGCGTTGACGCGTAGGACTTATGAAACGTCCTGTGTTTCCTCAACATCGTCCAGGTCTTCGAGCATTTCCTCAGCGTGGTCGGCTACAGGCTCCGTCTCTTGTGGGACCGGAGGCCGTTTGGCGCGACCACGTATCGGCATCCGATTGCGGACTTCACGCCAGTGAAAACTACTCGGCGGACTCTGGAGCCGTTCAAAGCTTGCCAGCAGCAGGTCCTTGCTATCCGCCCGTCCAAAGCAATGGTCACCAATCCACATTTCCCAGCCGGGACGGATGCTCCCATCCGGTCCGGTCAGATCTCGCTTCACAAAGACCGGAGATGCCGCGGACAGTGACGATTCCTCTTCGAGTCCCTGAGCGGACGCTTGGGGGGGGGGGACCGGAGGGGCGACGGGCTCTGGTGGAGGAGGAGGGGGGGACGCCGCTTTCACCTTAGCAGGCTCTGGAGGGAGTCTCTTGGGGGCTGCTTTGGTCGGTGTTGTTTTCTTGGCTGCCATTTTGCCCTTTTTCGCACCTGCTTCTTTCCTAGCAGAGGCTCCGACCGACTTTTTCACTGGTTCTTTTGCCGATTTCGCCGCCGTCGTACTTTTCGTCTTTTTCTTTGCAGGCTTTTCAGACGGGCGGCTCTTCATGGTGGGCTCCTCTCGACTGTCGGCCCAGGGTTCCATTTTCCTTGGAAAAATTCAATCCCCTCCCTGCCCGGAGCCCAGTATTAGAGCGGTTTTTCTCGACTGGCAGGGATGACGCACGGGGGTCATCCCTGCCGATGGGAGGGATCTGCTCTGACGTAGACGCCGCTTTTTCCTCCGCTTTTGTGACTGAGGCTGATGTCTGAGATGACCATGCCCTTTTCCACGGCCTTACACATGTCATAGATAGTCAGCGCAGTAACGGAAACCGCAGTCAGGGCTTCCATTTCCACTCCTGTCTGTCCATTAACTTTGACGCGCGCCTCAATGTCAACGCGGCCTTTTTCTTCGTCCGGCGTACATTCAACATGCACCGAGGAGATGAGCAGCGGGTGACACAGCGGGATGAGTTCCGGCGTTTTCTTGGCCGCCATGATGCCGGCGACACGCGCGACCGCCAGCGTATCGCCTTTGGGCATCTGCCCGGTGGTAATGAGGCGCAGCGTCTCCGGGCGCATATGGATCGTCCCGGTTGCGATAGCCTCCCGCTCTGTTGCGGATTTCGCTCCCACATCAACCATCCGGGCGCGGCCCTGAGCGTCCGTATGACTCAGTTTTTTCATGCCGACGCCTACACGAATCGAAGCATCCGGTCTGCCCGGAGCAGTTTGGCCTGAATCGGAATCCCGTGCGGGCAGGCGCTTTCGCACGGGGCGCGACAGTCAACACACTGGGA
This sequence comes from uncultured Binatia bacterium (SeqCode), assembly GCA_965232605.1. Lineage (GTDB taxonomy): Bacteria > Desulfobacterota > Binatia > Bin18 > Bin18 > Bin18. The sequence goes on from CBDDQA010000004.1 coordinate 227,651, forward strand.
GGCGTTCCGGGCGAGTGGCAGCTTGGCATATTCTTCCATACCCACCCGCTGCTGGCCGTAGTTTTCATAATACATGGCGTAGCGCAGGATATCATCGACCGGCACATCGGACGGACAGGCGGACAAGCACTCGCCACAGCCCGGCGGACAATAGTCGTTGGCCACCAGCCGGTCGTATTTTTCAAGCAGCGCCAGGTCGGCCGGCTGAAACGGCTGCCCGGAGGCGTGCAGGTACTCGTCGATGTGGTGAAATGACCCGACCGTGACCACCAGTCCACTCACATCAGGATTGGAGAGCACCCACTTAAAGGCCGCCTGAGCAAACGATTCCCGTTCGGTTGGGGTAAAATCCGACAGGGCGCTATGGCGCGCCCCCTTGAGGGTCTTCATGGCCACCACGCCGACCCCCTTCCGCTTGGCATCGTGAAAGATATTCGTCAGCTCGGGCCAGTTGCGGAAATTATAGGCGACCATGATGACATCGAAGCGGTCGCTGTCCACGGCGTGGCGCATGACTTCTTCGAGCCGCGGGGTATGGGACGAGACCCCGAGAAAACGGAGCTTCCCCTGCTCTTTGAGTCGATCAAAGGCTTCGTGAATGTTCGGATTCATGAGCCGTTCAATAGAATTGCAGGCATGTATATGGGCCAGGTCAAGATAGTCCGTTCCGATTCTTTGCAGACTCGATTCAACCGCGGCCATGACCTCTTTGACCGGAGTCGTATCGCTCAGATGGCCCCGCGGCGTACAAAACTTGGAAACGATAAAGAGTTTGTCGCGCTGATAGCCTTGAATGCCTTGGCCTAATGTTTTTTCCGACCCGGCCCGCGAATAATCCGGAGACGTATCAAAATAATTGATACCCCGGTCAATAGCCCGCCGCACGACATCCGCATTGTCGAGCCCGGAGCAGCCGAACGAGATGTCCGACATTTCCATTCCCGTCCTGCCCAATGGCCGATAGCTGCGAATGCGAGCCTGCTGCCAGTCCGGGCTTTTTTCCTCTGCTTCGGTTTCCGGCTGGCTCAACAGAAACAGTTGGGTTTTATACTCGCAGCCGGCGGCCAGCACCGCCGCGCCGCCGACCGTACCCAGCGCCGCATTTCTCAGAAACGTGCGCCGACTCGTCGGCGTTCTGCCCTGCTCATCCTGCTGGGAAGCGGGGTGAGCCTCAGACTGTTGCTTACGCATGGCGGACGGCCTCCTTTTTTCGTGTCGTTGTGACAGGTGTCAAAGGATCACCTGGACCCAGACACAAGTGCGCCGGGATTCAGGTCAGCATGACTCGATGAATCGTTCCTTCTCTCGTCTGCGTATCAAACAGCGCATACGCCCCCCGCCGGTCCCGGTCTCGGGGCTGCGAACACGAGCCCGGATTGATAACCACCACGTCGCCAGCTTGATGCACCAGCGGCACATGGGTATGCCCGAAGCAGACCATATCATAGGGCAGGGCGGCGAACTCGTCCAAGCGCTTGCTGCCCGGATAAATATATTCCTCATAGGGTTCCCACGGGCTGGCGTGGACCATGAGAATCCGCAGGCCATCGCACGCAAACTCCTGGCTGAGTGGGGCGTCTGCCAGAAAGGCGAGCGCCGCTGCCGGGAAGGTTTCCTGACATTTTTTCAGGTACGCAGGATTCCGGCCACCAAAAAGAACCACCTCGTGATTGCCCTGAATGCAGCGCACGCCTGCCTCTTGCAGCAGAGAGACCGTGTCCGGGCAGAAACGATATTCACTCACCGCGTCTCCGGGACACAACAATAAATCAGTGGCGGGCATGTCGCTGAGCACGCGCCGGAGGGCCTGTGCGTCGGCGTGGATATCGGAAACAATGCCAATTTTCATATTGCAGTCTGTTGAGTCTATTGGGTCGTTTGGGTCTGTTGGGTCACAAGGAACCCACCCCGGCCTTCGCCACCCCTCCCAAGAGGGGATGTGTTCCGCTCCCCTCCCTGGAGGGGTGCCGCGTAGCCGTGGGGTGGGTTGTCCCCTATGAGATACTATTTCGCAGTCTTGTTGAGTCAATGTGTATGGTTTGCTCGGCGCTCATGCAAGAGGGACGATACCGCGCCGCCTGCTATTCGACGCTTTGCTCCTCTATATACTCGTCAGCTAGCAGCGATCCGTCGAGTGTCACGTCCAGGCCGCACGCCCGGGCCAGGACCGTCAGCAGGAGGTCGCTGACGACCCGTTCTTCTCCCTGCCGGTCTCGGGCGCCTTTGGTCAACGTGCACGAATAGACACGGGTTTCCGCGGCAGTACTGACGCCGATGTGGGCGCGATGCGTCCCCTTTTTGAGGCGGTCCGTCGCTAGTGCGGCCGTACAGGAGACCCCAACCAGGGGGTCCTCCGCCGCGTGCAGGCCAACCGCCCGTTGATAGGCCGCCCTGGCCAGGGCGGCCGCGGTTTCCACGCTCACGGCCTGGTGGGGGCTGGCTCCCAGAAATGCGGTGAGCGCCGCTTCACTATAGGGAACGACCACTTCAAGCACAGTCCGTGAGGCACCCGGAACAGCCAGCAAATCCGCGACTGCCTGGGTTCCACCACCCGTCACCACAAGCAGGGCCCTGAGAGAGCTGGCATGAATCTGGGCAATGCTTGTGGTGTGGACAGATGCCATGTCTAGGTTTCTATGATGGCCCGCGCCTCGTCGGGTGTCGCCACCTCGTGTCCCATAGCGCTAATGGTTGCCACGGCGCGCTCGACGAGTTGCGGGTTTGTGGGCTGTCCTTCCTGCGCGTAATGGTGGTCTTCCAGACCCAGCCGGACATGGCCACCCAGGCTGATGATCTGCGGGATAAACGGAAGATTATCCCCGCCGAGCGTGGCCGCAAACCAATTGCAGCGCACGCCCTGTAACATCTCCAAATAGGCTTCCAGGCTCTTGAGCGACGGGGGCAGGCCAAACGGTAGCTCCGATCCGCCAAAATAGAACTTGAGTAAGAGCGGTTCGGTCAGTAGACCCTGGTCAAGAAAGACCAGTACCGCCCGCAGAAAGCTGGGGTCAAAAATCTGGAGGGTCGGTCTTACCCCGCACTCCCGCGACTGTTCCAGAAAATACCGATTGGCATCATACGAGTTCTGATAGACGAAGTTCCCGCCCGAGAGCGTTTTGGTGTGCGCGTCATACGAAACCAGGTTGACCGAGCCGGGGTCGGCCCAGCCCAGGTCCGGTTTGGTGGCCGGGTCTTTGGCCAGTTCCAGAAAATGGGCAAACCGTGCAACCGGGTCGTCGCCAAACGGAAACGTAGGCCAGAGAATGGGGTTGCACTGCGCGCGCGTTCGCCGGAATACCTCGCTGTAATACCCGACATCCTGCACCCATTCGCCCGTGTCCGGCTCCCTGACATGGAAATGCACCGCCGCTGCCCCGGCCTGACAGGTCTCGATGGCATCGCTGGCGATGTCTTCCGGACTGTAGGCAATATGGGGGTTGCGGGCTTTGTCGGAATTGCCGTTAATGGCTGCCTCAATCATGATTTTGGCCATACTTCCTCCTTTGGATCGTCTGATTCACCCCTGATGGTCCGAGAGCCGCACCCGTACCCCGCGCTCGTCCAGGAAACGTTTGCACTCCTGAATGGAGTGTTCCTGGTAGTGAAAGATCGAGGCGGCCAGCGCGGCGTCGGCTTTACCGACGGTAAGCCCCTCATAAATATGGTGTAAATTGCCAACCCCGCCCGAAGCAATGACCGGAATTGTGACCGCTTCCGCGATCGCGCAGGTGAGCTCGATATCATAGCCAGCTTTAGTGCCGTCCCGGTCCATACTGGTCAGCAGGAGTTCGCCCGAGCCATACGCTTCCATCCGTTGTGCCCATTCGACGGCGTCAATACCGGTCGGAGTGCGGCCGCCGTGAATAAAGACCTCCCAACCGGACGGCTCGGAGGCCGCCCGCCGTTTGGCATCAATCGCCACTACGATGCACTGGCTCCCAAAGCGTTCGGCCGCTTCCTTGACAAACTCAGGCCGATTGACGGCCGCGGTGTTGATGGAGACCTTATCCGCGCCAGCGTTGAGCAGGTTGCGAATATCCTGGTTCTCCCGCACCCCGCCGCCAACGGTCAGCGGCATAAAAACGGTTTCCGCGGTTTTGCGGACAACATCGAGAATAATCTGTCGCCGTTCGTGCGAGGCCGTAATATCGAGAAACGTCAGCTCGTCCGCACCCTCGGCGTCGTAGCGCTGCGCGACGGCAACCGGGTCTCCGGCATCGCGCAAATCGACAAAATTCACCCCCTTCACCACGCGGCCTTCTTTCACATCCAGGCACGGAATAATGCGTTTGCTCAGCATGCGCGCAGTGTCAGGCGTTTGCGGAAAACTGTCAAGAGAGGCCCAGGGCTCAACCGGTTCGACCCTGAACCGATGGTACGGAGGAGACCGGGGAAGCGGCGAGGTCTGGTTGCGCTGACGCGGACGGCGCTGCGGTGTGGGCCGACGCTTCTCCGGCAGTGCTGTCTTCGGCCCAGATGATATTCCGATAGTCGAGCCGCTGCGAACCGATGATATTGAATTTAATGGCATGGAAATAGGGTGACAGGTCAAAATCGCGCGGGGTAATCAGGGTGGGGTGCCGCCGCCGAAAGACGGGTCGCCCGCGCGTGTCCTGTTCCTTGGCAAAGAGGCGGCGGTAAAAGGGTGGATGCGTTGCCTGAGCGTCGGGGGTGGACTCGACGTGGGGCAGAATGGGAAAGCGGGCTTTACCAAAGGCCGAGGCAATCATGCTGGAGCAGATGACCTGGGTTGGCAGCCCGCTCCCAAAATGGAGCGCCCGCCGGCGGAACCGGCGCGGGACCAGACTGACTGGCAGGAAATAGCGTCCCAGGTCAAAGATATTCTGGAGATCATAGGTATAGCCGAGTTGACCGATCACATTGTCCAGGATCACCTGGCAGTCCTGAGGCTGGAGGTTGTGCGGACGGCACAGGCGGATGTTGTACTCGACGTATTTCGACAGTGAGGACAGCACGACCCCTTCGTCAACCAGGGCTTCCACCAGCAGGAAGCGGGCGTCGTCGCCAAAAGCGGTCCGGGCCCGCTCCGCCAGCGGATGGTTGCCGCGCATCAGCTCATCGCCAATGTATAGGGCCGAGTGCGACCAGGAACTCTGGGTGAGATATTTGATAACCTCGCTAATCCGCTCAGAGCCTTCTACCAGCAGGACATCCCCTTTGCGTATCTGGCTCTTGAGCGCATCCAGATTATTCGGAAAACGGACCGCGTAGTTGTTGAGGGGTTTGGTGAGCAGGGCGGCGAACTGCTTGACAATCGCCTGGCGGAGGCGTCGAAGCGGGTGAAACATCACTTGTGCCATCCCCTGCCTTCCCTCTGCTCATTGTAGAGGAAGCGAGCCGGAGACGACAAGGGATATGCTCGGCGCTTTAATTGTATGCTAGGATTGCGTGGTGTGAAAACGCTCAGACGGAGTATGGTCCCATGGCAGCCCAGAAAACGTATCCGCAGCAGGTCAAAGAGGTGATGACCCGAGACGTGGTTGCGCTCGGGCCGGAGCAACCGTTTGCGCAGGCATTGGCGCTTCTGGCCCAGCATCGGTTTCGGCATTTGCTAGTGACCGATGCCGATGCCCGTTTGGCCGGGGTGATCTCTGACCGCGACCTGCTCCGCTGCATGAGCCGGGAGGCGGACCTTGAGCGGGTCACGGTCGCCGACATCATGGGGGCTGCCGTGGTGACCGTGCAACCGGACACCTCGCTGTCCGAGGCCGCCGCCCAGATGCTGGGCCGTCGTATTAACTGTCTGCCGGTGGTCGAGAACGACCGGGTCTGCGGTATTCTGACTTCGACCGACCTGCTCCAGGCCTTTCACAACCTCCAGACGCATATTGAACGGGAAGCTGCCCCGAACGCGCCACAGGAATGAGCGCACGGGCCGCCACAAGGTGGCGCCTTATCCCTGGGCTGTGCCCAGCCGAATCGCCTCTCCCAGCTGCACCTCTCCGGTATAGAGCGCCCGCCCGATAATCACCCCCATGACCCCAAACGGTTCAAGGGGCAGCAGCCGCTGAATATCGGCAGTACTCGCCACCCCTCCCGAGGCAATGACCGGGACGGAGACAGATTCGGCCAGAGCGCCTGTGGCCTCATGATTCACGCCCTGCTGGGTCCCGTCGCGGCTGATATCCGTATAGACGATTTCGCTCACCCCCTGGTCCTGACAGCGGAGCGCCAACTCGGTCGCAGCCAGGTCGGTCGTTTCCGTCCAACCCTGGACCGCCACCCGCCCGGCCCGGGCGTCAATGCCGACCGTAATCCGGCCGGGGAACTCGGCACAGGCTTCCGCCACCAGCGCCGGCTGACGATGGGCTACCGTCCCCAGGATCGCGCGACTGATACCGAGAGAGAGCAGCCGTTCGAGCGTAGCCAGGCTGCGGATACCGCCCCCGACCTGCACCGGAATGCTCAGGGCCTGACCGATACGCTCAATCGCAGCGGTATTGACCGCGGCGCCGCTGACCGCCGCGTCAAGGTCCACCACGTGCAGCCGCTGGGCTCCTTCCCGTTGCCAGCGCAGCGCGGTGTCAACCGGGTCGTCCGAGTAGACCGTGGCCTGGTCCATATCCCCCTGGTAGAGGCGGACACACTGCCCGGCTTTCAGATCAATGGCCGGGATGATCAGCATGGCGACACGGAGACGGACGCCGGGCGGGACAGGCTGCCTGAGCGCTGTTCGCGCACGAGCTGGCCGAAATTGGCCAGAATTTGCAGGCCCACCGCCTGACTTTTTTCCGGATGAAACTGCGTGGCAAAGACATTCCCCGACCACACGCTGGAGGCAAACGGCCGCCCATACTCCGTGGTCGTGGCAATAATCGCGGGGTCATCCGGGACCGGATAGTACGAATGCACGAAATACACGCTCGCGCCCTCGGCCACGCCGTTGAGATGGGGAGGGCGGCGGGTGATGCTGAGCTGATTCCAGCCCATATGCGGAATTTTCTGCCCGGCCAGGGTCGTCGGATCAAACCGCACGATCTTGCCCTTGAGAATATCCAGCCCCCGGACCCGACCAAACTCGATACTCTCCGAAAACAAAATCTGCATCCCCACACAGATGCCGAGAAACGGCGTCCCCCGCTCAACCACTCTATGGACCGTATCGACCAGGCCACATTCGGTCAGTCCGTTCATGCACGCCCCAAACGCGCCCACCCCCGGCAGCACAACGCCGCCGGCAGCCTCAATCCGGGCCGCATCCCGGGTGACGGTCGCCGCATGGCCCATCTTTTCAAAGCCCTTTTGGACGCTCCGTAGATTGCCCATGCCGTAATCAATAATCGCGATCATAGAGGACGGCTATTATTGCGGTCCACCTAGCGGGAATCAAGGGAGAGTCACAGCCTTGGACCACCGCATTCACCGGGGAAAAATCCTGGCCTTGAGACTCCGGGCGAAAACCGATACGTGTTCACGCAGTCCGCAGGAGCGGGAACCGAAGGAGGACGCCTATGAAAGCCGGAGTCTTTATGATGCCCTCACACCCACCTGAAAGAGACCTCTATGAGGGCCATGCGTGGGACCTGCAACACCTGGAGTTTGTCGACCGCGTCGGCTTTCATGAGGCATGGATAGGCGAGCATTTCACCGCACCCTGGGAACCCAACCCCGCCCCGGATTTGCTCATTGCCCAGGCCCTCCTGCGCACCCAGCGCATAAAACTCTGTCCCGGTGCTCATCTCCTGCCGTACCATCATCCGGTTGAGCTGGCCCATCGGGTGGCTTTTCTGGACCATATGGCCCAGGGTCGCTTCATGCTGGGGGTCGGAACGAGCGGCCTGCCGAGCGACTGGAAGCTGTTCAATGTGGACGGTGCGGCCGGAGAAAATCGGCGCATGACGCTGGAGGCGCTCAATATCATGCTCCGGCTGTGGCAGAGCGAAGAGCCGTTCGAATATCAGGGCGAATTCTGGTCGTTCAACCGCATTGACACCATGCTCGACACCCTTAAGTTTCACCTCAGGCCCTTTCAACAGCCCCACCCGCCCATCGGTATTGCCGGCCTCACCCCAGGCTCGGACACGCTGAAGTTCGCGGGTGAGAACGGATTTCTGCCCCTCAGCATTGCGCTCAGCAACAGCTATCTCAACACGCATTGGCAGGCCGTAGTCGAAGGTGCCGAGCGGTCCGGCGTCACGCCATCCCGCAGCGACTGGCGTATCTCGCGCGAGGTCTATATTGCCGAGACCGACCAAGAGGCGCGTGAGCAAGCCCTGAACGGGATGCTGGGCCGGGTGTGGGGCGAGTATTTGCTGCCGCTCTTCAAGTCGTTCGAGATGATGAGCTTGTTCAAGCACCATCCCGAGGTTCCGGATTCTGACGTGACGCTGGAATACCTGGCCGACTATGTATGGCTGGTTGGCTCGCCCCAGACCGTGACCCAAAAGCTGGGCGATATGTACGAACAAACCGGCGGCTTCGGTTGCCTGCTGGCCCTGACCTTCGATCAGTCGGAAAACAACGCAGCCTGGGAAAACTCGCAGCGCATGCTGGTTGAAGAGGTGCTGCCCCACTTCGCAGACGCATAACCGATGCGTACTGATTCGACCCCGACGATCGACTCGCAGGTCCATGCCTATGAACGTGACCGCCCGGAGCGGCCGTGGAGGAGGACCTTGCCCGGTCCAGCCGAGGTTACGGGTGATGACATGGTGGCAGCGATGGATGCCGTTGGCGTTGACGGGGCTCTGTTGGTCTCGCCGTGGACCCTGTACCGTTTTGATGCAAGCTATGTGCTTGAAGTGTATGCCAGGCATCCCGGCCGGTTCGGTCTGATTAAACCGTTCGATCCCCGGACAGAAACCGTCAGCGACGAGATTGCCGAATGGGCGGCAAGGCCGGGTGTGGTTGGGGCGCGCATCATGCTGATGGGTGACGCGACCGCCGACGATCCGGGGCTGAACCGGATACTGGCGGCTGGTGCGCGGCACGGTCTCCCGGTGAATGTGCTGTGTTGGGGGAAACTCCCGCTCTTGGGTGAACTGGCTCGCAGGAATCCGAACGCGCAGATCGTCGTGGATCACGTGGGCCTTCACCAGCCCTTCGAGCCTCCTGCTCTGCTAGAGCCCTTTGCTGATCTCGGCAAGGTCATCGCCCTTGCCGAGCATGATAATGTCGCCCTCAAGATTTCCGGGGCGTGTACCCTGTCGCACGAGCCCTTCCCCTACGCCGACATCTGGGAGCCCCTGGGACATATCTTTAAGGCGTACGGCTTTGAGCGCTGCCTGTGGGGCACGGACTGGACCCGGGCGGTCGGGTTGCTGACCTACGAACAAGGTGTCGAGGCGTTCCGGGTCACCGACCAGTTGTCCGACTCCGAGCGAGCCGCGCTCATGGGCGGCAGCCTCGCCCGCATCTATAACTGGTCGCCCACGGTTGCACGCTGATCAGCTCCATTACACATACTCTGGAAAACCATTCCAAAGAAAAGGAGAAGATATGGCAGAAGACAGTACGTACACACCGCCGAAAGTCTGGCAGTGGGACAAAGAAAGTGGAGGGCGTTTTGCCAACATCAACAGACCTATCGCCGGCGCGACGCACGACAAAGAACTGCCGGTCGGCGAACACGACCTGCAACTCTATTCGCTGGCCACGCCCAATGGCGTCAAGGTGACCGTCCTGCTGGAGGAACTCCTTGAACTCGGTATCAAGGCGGCCGAGTACGATGCCTACCTCATCAACATCGGTGAGGGTGAGCAATTCGGCAGCGGCTTTGTGGCCATTAACCCCAACTCCAAAATCCCGGCGCTGCTCGACCGCAGCACCACCCCCCCGACCCGCGTCTTTGAGTCCGGTGCCATGCTCGTCTATCTGGCGGAAAAATTCGGCGCCTTTCTGCCGACCGAGCCGTCAGCCCGCGCAGAATGTCTGTCGTGGCTGTTCTTTCAGATGGGCAGCGCTCCCTATATCGGCGGCGGGTTTGGACATTTTTATGCCTACGCGCCGGAAAAGTTCGAGTATCCCATCAATCGCTTCGCCATGGAGACGAAACGCCTCCTCGATGTGTTGAATCGTCATCTCAGCGACCGGCAGTATTTGTGTGGTGACGAGTACACCATCGCGGACATCGCGAACTACGCCTGGTATGGGGCCTTAGTCGGACAGAATATCTATGAAGCCGCCGAGTTTCTTGATGTTCAATCGTACACGCATGTGATCCGGTGGACGCAGGAAATCGAAGCCCGGCCAGCGGTCCAACGTGGCCGGCGGGTGAACAAGTCCTGGGGACCAGAGGAAGAACGGCTCATCGAACGCCACAGCGCCAGCGATTTCGACGCGCCGGCTGGCTAATACTCAATCGCTACTCAAGGGTGCCCTGGGGAAGAGGGCACCCTCACCAGTCCTCAGGACAGCGAACCGAGAAAAAGGGGGAGAGACGCATGAGCGCGAAGACTGACGAACGACCGAACGCGCGAGAGAGGGAACAACGCCTGGGGTTTGTGAGCCGGCCGCGGTTCGAGGACTACCAGGAGAAATACGCCACCTACTTTAACATGGAGCGCCGCGACGGCATCCTCCAGGTGTACATGCACACCGAGGGCGGCCCCGTTATTTACGGCCTGCCGATTCACAACGCCTGGTCCCAGCTGTGGCTCGACATCGGCAACGACCCCGACAACGAGGTGCTGATCTTCAGCGGTACGGGGGATAAGTGGATCGCCGGGTTTGACCCGGAAATGTCCAAACTGCCCTTCCATGAGATGTCCGCAGATGTGTTCTACGATCAGATCTACGCGGACGCGACCAAACTGCTGGAGGCATTCATCTTCAATATCGATATTCCCACGATTGCCTGCATCAACGGCTCAGGTTTGCATACGGAATTCGCTCTGTTATGCGATATTACACTGTGCGCGGAGCACGCCGAGCTGTTCGACCCGCACTTCAAGTTCAACCTGGTGCCTGGGGACGGCCAGGGGTTGACGTTCCAAGAGTTGATGGGGCTGAAGCGCGCCGCATACTTTCTGTACACCAGCGATACGATCGACGCGCAGACGGCCAAGGAACTGGGCCTGGTCAACGAGGTGTTGCCGCTCGACAAGCTACAACCACGGGCATGGGAGATTGCCGAAAAGATCATGCAGAAGCCGCGTGCGATCCGGCGTATGACGAGTGCGGTGCTGCGGCGGCAGTGGAAGCAGCGGCTGGTGCAGGACCTGGGGTTCCATATCGCGCATGAGTTGCTCGGTATGCACCTCAACAAACCGGAGTGACCCACGCAGATTTGAAAAGTCTGTCTTTTCGAATCTACAGGCTACCTTTTGTGGATAAGACGCCCTGAACGCGGGGGTCCTGCTCGACCGCGCTGCTGAGCGCCCGGGCAAAAGCCTTGAAGCCGGCCTCGATAATGTGGTGGGGGTTGCGGCCCTGGGTCATATTCAGGTGCAGGTTCATGCCGACCTGATTCGTCAGGGCCAGAAAAAAGTCGTGGATCAATTCGGTTGAAAAGTTTCCTACCCGTTCTTGCTGAATCTCCAGATTATAGGCCAGAAACGGCCGCCCACTCAGGTCAACCACACACGCGACCAGGGCCTCGTCCAGCGGCACGCTGGCCTCACCGAAGCGGCGGATACCGTGTTTGTCGCCCAAGGCTTCCCGGAGGGCCTGGCCGAGTGCCAGCCCGACATCTTCGACCGTATGATGGTCGTCCACCGCAATATCGCCGCTCGCCTGCACACTGAGATCAAAGAAGCCGTGTCGAGCAAACAGTTCCAGCATGTGGTCAAGAAAGGGAACCCCGGTCGAGACCTGGTACTGCCCTTCGCCTTCGAGTTGGACGCTCAGGCGGATATCGGTTTCATTCGTCTTGCGCTGAACGTCAGCTTTGCGTGCGGCCATGCCTGCCTCCGTCTAAACGATATTGTACGGCTCGGGCGTGGGCCTCAAGGCCCTCAAGCTCGGCCAGCCGCACCACTTCGGGCCCCAGGGCGGACAGGGCCTGCGACGATGCTCGTATGACGCTGGTGCGTTTCAGGAAGTCATAGACGCCCAGGGGTGAGGAAAACCGAGCCGTCCCGCCGGTCGGCAGCACGTGATTGGGCCCGGCGATATAATCGCCAAACGGTTCGGTCGAAAGATGCCCCAGAAAAATCGCTCCGGTGTGCCGAATATCCTTGACCCAGGTCTGCGGGTCTTTGACGGCCAGTTCCAGATGTTCCGGGGCAATCGCATTGGCCAGTTCCACGACTTCCTGACGATGCCGGGCAAGAATGACCGCGCCGAAGCGCCGTAAGGAGGCCGTCGCAATAGCGCGTCGGGGAAGCCCGGCCAACTGCTCGGTGAGTTCCCGGACCACCGCCTGTCCCAGGCGTCGGGATATCGTCACACACAGCGGGGCGGCCAGGGTGTCATGTTCCGCCTGGGAGAGCATATCGGCCGCAATATAGTCGGGCCTGGCGGTCTGGTCGGCGATGACCAGAATCTCGCTCGGCCCGGCAATCATATCGATATCGACCCGACCAAAGACGAGCCGCTTGGCGGTGGCGACATAGATATTGCCCGGTCCGACGATTTTATCGACGCGCGGAATCGTCTGGGTGCCGTACGCCAGGGCGGCCACGGCCTGGGCTCCGCCAACCCGAAAAACAGTGTCCGCGCCCGCAATACGAGCCGCGGCCAGCAGGGCGGGATTATCTCCTTCAGGCGACGGCGGAGAGACCACGATCACTTCTTTGACACCGGCAATCTTCGCCGGAATCACATTCATCAGCACCGAGGACGGATAGGCCGCGGTGCCACCGGGGACATACACCCCGACCCGTTCAAGCGGTGTTATCTTCTGGCCCAGAGTGACGCCAAGCGCGTCACGATAGGTCCAGGACGACTGGCGCTGCTTGCGGTGAAAGCGACGGATACGCTGAGCCGCGGCGCGCAGCGCTTTTCTGACGGGTGGGGCAAGGCTCTTGAGCGCCTGCTCCATCTCGACCTGGGTCGCGCCCAGTTCATGAGGCGAGAGTGAGACCTGATCGAATTTTTTGGTAAGGGTGATAAGCGCCCGGTCGCCGCGTTTGTGAACAGCGTGCAAAATAGAGCGGACGGCGGCTTCAACCTGGGTGCTGGCGTTCTCGCCCCGCAACCGCAGTGTGTCCAGGTGCCGCTGGCAGGCCACATCCGTTGTAGAGAGCAGCGGAACCAGGGCTTTTGTTGCGGAGCGTGTCATTGGACGGGCCGACGTGTCTGGCGCTGGATTTTTGCTCCAAGCTGAGACAGCTTGGCTTCAATGTGTTCATAGCCGCGATCAAGATGGTAGATACGGGAGACCTGCGTCTCGCCGCGAGCCGCCAGCCCGGCCAGGAGCAGCGACACGCTGGCTCGCAAGTCGGTCGCCATGACGGGCGCGCCGCTTAAAAATGCGACGCCCTGAATGGTGGCGGTATGGCCCTGGACATGCACGTCCGCGCCTAAACGGACGAGTTCCTGGGCGTGCATAAAGCGATTCTCGAAAATCGTTTCGGTGATGCGGCTCCGCTCTTCACCCAGGGTCAGCAGCGCCATCATTTGCGCTTGCAGGTCGGTTGGAAAACCAGGGTAGGGCTGGGTGTCGAACTGGACGCCGGTCGGCCGCCCATTACCCTGGACCCGAATGCCTGCCGGTTCGTTGGTAATGGCGACGCCCGTGCGCTGTAGAGTGTCCACAAAGCTGGTGAGATGAGCGGCGTGGGCGCCCTGAACCAGCACATTGCCCGACGTGATTGCGCCGGCAATAAGAAAAGTCCCGGCCTCGACGCGATCGGGAATAACCTGGTGGCTGACGCCGCGCAGCGCATCAACGCCCTCAATTACGATTGTCCGACTCCCCGCCCCATGAATACGGGCGCCCATCGCAACGAGCATGGCGGCCAGGTCCTCAATTTCGGGTTCACGCGCGGCATTGTCCAGGACGGTCGTTCCGGTGGCTAAGGTGGCCGCCATCATGAGATTTTCTGTCGCGCCCACGGAAGGGAAATCGAGGCTGATACGCGCCCCGGTCAGCCGGTTGGCCTGCGCTTCGACATAGCCTTGCCGAATCCGTATGGAGGCCCCGAGTTGCTGCAAGCCGGCCAGATGAATATTGACCGGACGGGTTCCGATGGCACAGCCGCCCGGTGTTGAAACGCGCGCTCTGCCAAAGCGAGCCAACAACGGCCCAAGCACCAAAAACGAGGCTCGCATGGTCTTGACCAGGTCATACGGTGCTTCAAATTGATCGACCCGCTCGGCATCCAGCACGACTTCATGCGTACTGAGCCAATCGGCCCGCACCCCGAGTTCGGTCAGCAAGCCCAAGGCGGTCTGGATATCGACCAGACGTGGCACGCCGCGCAGGGTGCACTCCTCGTGGGTCAGAAGAGAGGCGAAGAGGAGCGGCAAGGCCGCATTTTTCGCGCCGCTGACCGTCACTTCCCCATGCAGGGGAATACCGCCTTGAATGAGCATCGTATCCATAGCCCCGTCCCGCTCCCTCACCACTCGCGACTACTCAACCTTTTGGAAGACAACCACCCGGTCCCGGCCAGCGTAGTCCTGCCGGCACGTCTGGAAACGCAGGCGGCGCTGCTGGTGTCCGAGTTGTGCCTTTTGCCTGAGCTGCACCTTTTGCCCGAGCTGCGCCAGGGCGTCTTTTTGCGTCTCCCCAATCTCCGTGACGAGCCAGCCGCCAGGCCGCAGGTAGTCTGGACTGTCGTACAACAGGCGCGCGTAAAAATCGAGACCGTCCGCTCCGCCGTCCAGGGCGACCCGCGGCTCCCACAGCCGGACCTCGGGCTGAAGCGTGTCGAATTCCTGCGAGGCGATATACGGAGGATTGGTCACAAGCAGGTCAAAGAACGGCGCGCCCGGCGAAACAGGGGTGAGCAGGTCTCCACAGGCAAAGGTGATGCGGTGACCAACCTGATGCGTCTGGGCGTTCTTTTGGGCAACGGACAGGCTTGCTTGGGTCTTATCGATCGCCCAGATGTCTGCGTGTGGAATTTCAGTCGCCAGGGCAACGGCGATGCAGCCGCTGCCTGTCCCAATATCGAGAATGCGAGGGGCGGTTATCCGCGACGATGCCAGCAGGCCTAGAGCCGTCTCAAGGACAACCTCCGTATCGGGACGCGGAATGAGCACGCCGGGGTTGACCTGGAACTCCAGCGACCAGAATTCCTGGTGGCCGGTGATGTAGGCTACCGGCTCGCGTTGGGTCCGGCGGACGACGCTCTGCTGGAAGGCGGTTTTCTGGGAGTCGGTAACTGTCTCCTGGAGCCGGCTGTACAAACAAGACCGGCTGACGTGGAGCGTATGCGCCAGCAGGACTTCTGCGTCCAGGCGAGGCGTGTCAATATCGGCCGTCCTGAGTCTGTTTTCGGCCCAGGCCACAAGCTGGGCGACCGTCTCGACTCGGGAGAAAGAATCCGGCTGGAGACGTGGAGGGGCGACGAGAGGGGCGGGGCGAGTCTGCGCGTTCTTCACCGGAGACAACCCCGTCGGGCTGCATTCAGCTCGCAGCCTTGAGCATTTCGGCCTGATGCGAAGTGACGAGGGCATCCACAACCGGGTCGAGCTCTCCATCAAGAATACGCTCCAGGGTGTGGAGCGTCATATTGATCCGATGGTCCGTCATGCGCGACTGGGGGAAATTATAGGTGCGTATCCGCTCGGAGCGGTCTCCCGAGCCGACCATGCTCCGCCGCGAGGCCGTGATTTCACTCTGCTGTTCTGCCTGCGCCCGTTCGAGCAGCCGGGAACGCAGAATTTTGAGCGCCTTGGCTTTGTTTTTGTGTTGCGACTTCTCATCCTGACAGGAGACCACCAGGTTGGTTGGCAGATGCGTAATGCGGACGGCCGAATCCGTGGTGTTGACACTCTGCCCGCCCGGACCGGAAGACCGAAAAACATCGATGCGGAGTTCTTTTTCGTCAATGGCGATATCGACCTCATCGGCTTCAGGCAGGACCGCGACTGTGACGGCCGAGGTATGAATCCGACCCGACGCTTCGGTCTCGGGGACCCGTTGGACGCGATGCACCCCGCCCTCGAATTTGAGTCGGCTGTAGGCATTCTTGCCCGTGACCATGCTGATGATTTCCTTGAATCCGCCCAGACCGGTGGGGCTCGAACTCAGCACCTCCATGCGCCAGTTGCGCTGCTCGGCATAGTGCGAATACATCCGAAACAGGTCGGCGGCAAACAGACTCGCTTCCTCGCCTCCGGTGCCGGCCCGGATTTCAAGGATGACGTTTTTCTCGTCAAGCGGGTCTTTGGGCAACAGCAGGAGATGGAGTTGGTCTTCCAGCCGGACGGCCCGTTGGCTCAGGCCCTCGATCTCTTCTTGCGCCAGGTCGCGCATGTCCGGGTCGCTGTCCTCAAGCAGGGCTCTGCTGCCTTCGAGGTCCGCATGGACTTTGCGCCATTCCCGAAAACACGTCACGATTTCTTCCAGAGCGGCATGCTCCTTGGCCAGCCTGGCATACTCCTTGGCGTCACTGGCAATCTCGGGACGGCCCAGCGTGCGTTCCACTTCTTCGTAACGCTTCTCAACCTCAGAGAGTTTTTCGCGCAACGCAAGGGCTTCGCTCATAATCGTAACCGGGGGCCAGAGCGGAGACAAATATAATAAGGGGCGGTAGAAAACCGCCCCTCCGCTCGGTCTTACTCTGCGTCCGCCGACGCAGGTTAGGCGTCTTTTTCTTTCTTCTCCGGGTCTGGCAACCCATATCTCCGGCGAAAGCGTTCAACTCGTCCTGCTGTATCAACAATGCGTTGTTTCCCGGTGTAGAACGGATGGGACGCGCTCGAAATATCGAGTTTATACAACGGATAGGTCTTGCCGTCTTCCCACTCAATCGTGTCGTTCGTCTCGATACACGCCCGCGTGAGGAAGGCAAAGTTCGCCGAGGTGTCCTGAAAGACGACATCTCGGTACGTTTCTGGGTGAATTCCTGCTTTCATTCTCAACCTCCAGCGGCTAGTATTACCATCTCGTCAGAGGGGCCGCAACTCAAGCGAGGAGGGTATGGACGCAGACCGCTTGCACGAGATTCAGCACGCATTGCACGAGGAAACGCTCGACGGGTGGCTGTTTTATGATTTTCGGGGCAGTGACCCGCTCGCCTACCGCATTCTCGGGCTTGACGAAGCTGAGCTGTCGACGCGACGCTGGTATTACTTCATTCCGGCCGAGGGTGTGCCAATCGGACTCGTTTCCAGCATTGAGCCGCATCGTCTGGATAGCCTGCCCGGACCAAAGCTGCCGTTCTTTAC
This sequence comes from uncultured Binatia bacterium (SeqCode), assembly GCA_965232605.1. Lineage (GTDB taxonomy): Bacteria > Desulfobacterota > Binatia > Bin18 > Bin18 > Bin18. The sequence goes on from CBDDQA010000004.1 coordinate 244,895, forward strand.
CTGGCAGCAGCACGCAGAACGCTTAGCCGAACTGCTGCGCAATCGGCGACGCATTGCCATGCAGTATTCGCCGGGGAATGCCATCCCGTACATCTCTCGGGTTGACGCCGGCACAATTGAAACCATCCGTCAGCTTGGGGTTGAGGTGGTCTCGTCCGCGGATCTGGTACAGCGTTTTGAAGCGGTCTGGACCCAGGAGCAATGGCAGAGCCATCGCCGCGCAGCCACCGTGGTCCGCCAGACGGTTGATGCCGCCTTTGGCTATTTGAGCGATAACGCGCCGGTGTCTGAATATCAGGTGCAGCAATTCATCCTGGCCTGTTTTGCCCAGCACGGGTTGACGACCTACTATCCGCCTGTGGTGGCTACCAACGCCCATAGCGCGGACCCGCACTACACGCCCACGGCCGAGCAGACGGCACTGATTCGGCCCGGTGACTTTGTGCTGATTGATCTGTGGGCCAAAGAACCGGACGGGGTGTATGCTGATATCACCTGGACCGGCTTCATGGGCACGGTCGTCCCCGTGCGCTACCAGGAGATATTTCAACTCGTTCGTGAGGCGCGTGATGCCGCGCTCGCCTTTGTAAAAGAGCGCGTGGCCAGCGGCCAGTCGTTTTTCGGTCATGAAGTTGATGCCGCGTCCCGAAGCGTCATTACCAATGCCGGCTATGGCGACCAGTTTTTTCATCGAACCGGCCACTCTATCGGCACGGAAGTCCACGGCAACGGCGCGAATATGGATGGCGTTGAGACCCGTGATACGCGCCGGGTGCTGCCCCATAGCTGTTTCTCGGTCGAGCCCGGTATTTATCTGGCCGGAGACTTTGGGGTGCGCAGCGAGGTGGACGTCTATATCACCGAGAATGAAGCGATTGTGACCGGCGACCCGGTCCAAACGGAAGTCATCCCCATTCTCACATGAGGAAAGCCGAGCCTATGGCAAAAGTGTGGTTTATCCGACAGCAAAACCGGTTGATTGCCGTTGGCGGTAAGCCGGCCTATGAGCGACCTTTTGAGAGCATTCAGTGGCCCTTGGACATTGGCGTCCATCGGTTTCATACGGACCAGGCTCCCACGCTTGACTCCAGCCTGCCGACCCAAGACGTGTCGTCCGCCGATATGGTGCTGGTCGAACTGCAAGGGAGTGATGTTGCTGCCGGGTCGAGCTATAAGGTCGGTTTCTACTCGTCTCCGTATTCCCCCCACGCAGTTGCCGAGCGACTCGGCCAACCCTGGGCCGAGGACTCCACGGCCTAATCCCGCGTCCGGCACCGTTCCGCGGGAATCGCCAACTGTGCGATCAGATACGCCTTGAAGCTTGTAGCGTAGGGCTGTTGCTCCAGCGCCTGTTGCATACAGGACAGCCAGGCATCGCGCTGTTTCGTCCCGATGTGCAGATGCGCATGCGCACTCGGAATCCTGATCGGGCCGTATTTTTCGTGATACAGCTTCGGCCCGCCTAACCAGCCGCATAAAAACCGGGCCAGTTTGTCTCGGGACTGGGTGAGATCAGCAGGGTGCAGGTCACGAATTTCCTGGGTTTCGGGCAACCGTTCCATCAGATCGTAAAAATCATCGACCAACTGCCGAATCCCGCTCACGCCGCCGGCGGCCTGAAAGGAGGCATCGCCGGCGCCATAGCCGGGTTTTTCTGTATGCATGTGTGTCGTCATGTCCTCAACCCAGTTCTTCTGGTATGCTCCCTCGCCTGAGATATATGCTGTTCGGAAAGGATAGTCACCATGTCAGACTTTGATCTCCGCATTTTTTCTTATCTGCCCAACCCGCGCATTTGGAAGGCCACCATTGCGGCCCGCCTGTGCGATATCCGCATTGACATCCGAGGCAGTACGCCGCCCGACTTGCAGCACTGGCTGTGGGATTTTGAGGCCCGTCCACTGACCGAAGAAGAGAAGACCGCTCCCCAGGAGACGGAACGGCAGGCCCGGGCCGGTTTTTCCGGCCGTTTGTTCAAGACGGACGCCTTTCTCGAAGCGCACCCGTTTGGGACGGTTCCGGCCGCCTTCAGTCCTGACGGCCAGACTGGGATTTTTGAGTCGAACAGTATCATGCGCGCGGTCGGGCGTCTGGGGCAGGAGACCTGTCCGGTGTATGGAACGGATGCGTATGCGGCGGCCCGCATTGATAGTTTTCTGGACGCCAGCCTGGTCTTTGCGCGCGACTCGCAGATTTATCTCCTGGCCCTGATGGGCGGCAAGCTGACCGCGGATATTCATGCCAGAGCGAAAGACGCCTTTGGGATATATCTCTCCGGTATTGAGCGGGGACTGGCACCGAACCGGGACTATCTCGTTGGCGATGCTGTCACCCTGGCGGATATCTGCTTTGTGGCGGAAATCGCCCTGTTCTCCAACGAAAAGGCTCAGGGCAAGCTGTTGGCCGACAACGGGCTCGACCTGGTATTCCATGCCGACGCGGAAGCCGCATACCCGCGCGCGCTGGCGCATTTTACCAAGCTGTCCGAGCACCAGGCGTTCGCGCCGGATGTCCAACCCTATATGGAGAAGCTGCACCAGCGGATTGCGCGGCAGAGTGCCTAGACGGGGAAAAGTAGCCTTTACGGCTCTGTCTCCTTGGCATGTGTCCGACTGTTCCGGTTCAGGCTGACCTGAGCATCCGTCAGGGTGACTAATCTTTGCTTGTACAGCGCGCCCAGGGCTTTTTTATAGGCCTTCTTGCTCACCCCGAACCACTGCCGGATAGACTCGGGCGTACTCCGGTCGGTGACGGGAATCTGTCCGCCGTGTTGTTCCAACGCATCCAGAATGGTCGCGCTGATATCCTGGACTTTTGCATACCCCGGCTTGTGCAGACAGACGTCAATCTTCCCGTCCGCCCGTACCGTTTTGACAAAGCCGGTCAGCCCTTGTCCTGGGTGAAGCGGCTGAAAGATATCGCTGGAATGCAACAGCCCCCAGTGTGCACGATTGATAATGACCTTGCGGCCCAGCGTTGTCTGGGTACAGACGAAGAGTTCCACTTCCTGACCGGCGTGGAGGTCGGTCGCGGTATCGGACAGAAAGCGGTCGAGTTTTGCCGAGGCGACGACACGCTGACTCCGCTCATCCAGATAGACTCTGACAATATAGGAGTGCCCCTTTTTCATCGGGGTGTTCTGTTCTCGAAAAGGAACCAGCAGGTCCTTGGGTAAACCCCAATCGAGAAAAGCGCCGACCGGTGTCTCGGCGGCGACCTTGAGCAGCGCAAAGTCGCCGACCATGGCCAATGGCGATTGCGTGGTGGCAACCGGACGATCTTCGGAATCCGTGTAGAGAAAAACGGTGAGACGTTCACCTGTCCGACACGTAGCGGGACCATCGGGCTGCGGGAGGAATATCTCGCCGAGTGCTCCCGCGTCGAGAGCGACTCCGCTGTCGGTTGCCTTGACTACCCGGAGTGTGTTCAGCCGGCCGATGTGTGGCATGTGGGAATGACTCTCACGCTAATGGGACACAAACTCAGGCATGACGTGCTTGACGAAAAGCGCCTGCGTATCCGCGGAGGTCGCTATGAAAACGAAATACGTGATGCCCAGGTCTTCAATGCGTGTGGTGAGGTCACGCCTGACCTCATCAGGGGTGCCCATACAGAGCAGCGGCGAGCGGCGGGCCGTTTCCACATCAGGAAAACCCAGGCGGGACACGATTTTGCCGAACCGGGGATCGTCTGCCGTATCGGACAGGCACAGCATGACCATACCTCCGAGCTCGATGCTCTGCGGATCGCGGCCGACTTCACCGACATATTTGCGGAACATGCCAATCCGCCGTTTGAGTTGGGCCATGTCAAAGGCGACGGTGGCAACCGGGTCGTTCACAAAGTCCTTGCCGTTAAAAATAGGGGGGATGATATTGAGGATGTCGGCCTCGGCCGCGGCGATTTTGAGCAGTCCGCTCCCCGAGCCGCCCAGCATCAGCGGCGGGCGCGGCTGTTGCACCGGGCGCGGATTATTATACGCCTTCTCGATGGTGTAATACTGGCCGTGAAACGTCGGCTCTGTCTGGGTCCACATGGCCTTGAGCACCTGAATGGCCTCGGCCATTTGGGCCAGACGTTCTGCGTTGGAAGGATAGGCATAGCCGTGAGCATCGTATTCCGACTGCTGCCAGCCGGCTCCCAAGCCCAGGACGAGCCGTCCGTTACTGACCTGGTCCAGCGTGGAGGTGATCTTGGCCAGCAACGGCGGCGGACGAAACGAGGCGGCGGTGACCGTGGGCGTCAGACGGATACGGCTGGTCACAGCAGCCACGGCCGTCAGAGTCGTGAAGCACTCCAACTGCGGGACTTGCGGTGTGCCCAACGGTGAAAAGAAATGATCGTTGATTGACACCGAATAAAAGCCGTCGTTCTCGGCCTGCAGCGCAACCTGCTTCGCTGCGGCAAAGTCGCCCGTGGGCAAGAACAAGCCAAACTTGACATCGTGCATGCGTCTCTCCTCTGCCTCCCTCTGCTGTCCATGACAAAGGCCGATAGGTATATCAGATGGATGTCCGCTGCAAACGCTTGTTCCTTTTCCCTGCTATCGGTAGGATGGGCGCTACAATTCTTCTAAACGAAAGGACGTGAGTATGGCAGAAAAACCAGTTGCCGCAGTGCTCGGAGTTGGTCCGGGCTTGGGGGCCGCACTGGCCCGCCGGTTCGCGCAAGAATATGCGGTGGCAATCAACGCCCGCCGCACGGAATACCTGGCCGCGCTGGCGGAAGAAATTCGCGCTGACGGAGGACAGGTGTGCGAGGCCCCGGCTGACCTGAGCGACCGCGCCCAGATTGAGGCTCTGTTCAAGACGATCCGTGAACAGCTCGGCCCGCCCGAAATCCTGCTCTATAACGCCGGCGGCGGGGCCTTTGGCACAATCGCCGATATGACCCCGGAACAGTACGAGAACTCCTGGCGGGTCAACGCCTATGGCGCGTTTCTGAGCGCGCGGGAAGTGGTCCCGGCCATGCTTGAACGCGGACGCGGCGCTATGCTGTTTACCGGCGCGACCGCCGGCGTCAAGGCCGGCCCCCGCTCAGTGGTCTTCGGTCCGGCCAAGTTCGCCCTGCGCGGACTGGTACAATCGCTGGCGCGCGACCTGGGGCCCAAGGGCATTCACGTGGGCTGGGTCAATGTTGACGGCGTGATCGATATCCCTGGCCGCAACTATCCCAATATGACCGAGGAAGACATGCTCAAGCCCGAGGCCATCGCCGAAACCTACTGGCATATGGCCCATCAGGACCGCAGTTCCTGGACGACCGAGATTGACGTGCGGCCGTTCAAAGAAAAATTCTGAGGGAAGGGTGGGTGGCTGCGAATATGTCGCTGGGAACCTCTACGCTTAGCCTCGGAGCTGACTCCCCAACATGATACGATGACCATCGACTGTTCGCAGGCCAAACTCCCGCATGCCCCACGGCTCATCCCGAATCTCTTTGATGAGTGCCACTCCATGAGCCAGCACCCTCTGGTGGAATTCATCTACAGCGTCGACGACCAAATAGGCGAAGTACGAGTGATCCCCAAGCTCTGCGGCTGGAATCGCATCTGGACACTCCCCGGCCATGATCCGACATGAGTCCCGCACAAAAAGACGCCAGCCTGGATCTCCGATTTCCTGAATTTCAAACCCGAGCACGTCTCGATAGAACGCCCCCGATCTCTCTAAGTTTGGGACTGCGATGACAAACATCGTGTCGGTGATCATGGGTGACTCTTGGGGTCTATAGGGTCTGTCGGGTCCGTTGGGTCTCAGACGAGGGTGAAGCGGCTGCCCGGTGCGGGTGGCTCTTCCGGTGGGCCGGCAAAACACTGGGCGATCGACATCCATCTGGTGGCCGTAGTGCCACTCACTCGAAGTGAGGTGTCTGCGATATTGCGCACCTGCGTAACCACCTGACAGAACTCGACCGCGCTGCCCTCAACCCGGTTCTCCTGACCCGATTGATTCCACTCCCATATCTCTCCCGACGGGGCGCTGAGCCGCAGATAAGGAATATCCGTCGGCACGGCGAGCTTACGATTCGTAAAGGTCCAGCCGAAGGTGTTGACCCCCATGACGACAACATTCCTGATCCGGTCGGTGTTGGCGCGCGTTTGACCCAGCAGGTCGTATATGGCCTGACTGTGCGCCCAGGTTTCCATCAGGCGCGCCGTGATGCTGGAACGCACGCTCATATCCGGGCCAAACCACTGTACCCGTTTTTTGGGGTCTGCCACCGCAAAGCGGTCCGCCATCTCAAGAGAGAAAGTCCGCCAGCGGTTCAGCAGCGCCCGGTCCCGCAAACCGCCAAGCCAGACATGAGTAAATGCCTGACGGCCGTGCTGCTTGCGACCAGCGGTGAATTCCTGCACCAGGTCCAGGAAGGCATTCGTATCCTGTAATGAAAGATCAGCCGCGTAGTCGCCCATATGCAGATGGGCGACGATATCGTTGATCGTCCATTCTTTGAACTGCGTTTTCCTTTCCCAATCCTGATCGTTCAACCCGTCGAGCAGGGCGAAGACCGTCTCGCTCTCTTCCCGGAAATCTAGGGCTTGCTGCAACATCGGCTGCTCCTGTCCGCGCTATCGCTCATCCGACCGGGCAAACAAATCACACCCAGGGTGAAAAGACCACTCACCGGGAGCGGGGGAGAGCTTCTATCTCCCCTCCTCGGAGGGATGATACACATTCCCAGGACCCAGTGCTCGCCGGATGTGGGGGCCGCCGGGCCAGGGAGAACCCACCCCACCGCTAGCGCGGCACCCCTCCCAAGAGGGGATTAGGCACTGTATCGATTTTCCTATACGTAGAAGCCGTTCTCTTGCATATCATTGAGGTTTTCTATGCACGGACGAGGGGGGCGAAGCACTACACTCAGACAGGTCGTGCGGATTACGGTCTGTATCGCTGCTGTCGTCTGTCTTGGAGGTGGAGCGGCCGGAGCAGTTGAGGGAACACGTTTGCTCAACGCCCACGCAGATCATGACAGCTGGCTGACCTATGGGCATGGCTATGCCAATCAGCGCTACAGCGGTCTTGAGCAGATCACGACCGACAACGCGCACCGGCTGGTGCCGAAATGGATCTATCAGACTGGCGTACTCGGGACGTTTCCAACCAATCCCCTTGTTGCCGACGGCACGATGTATCTCACTACGCCGTACAATCACGTGGTTGCCCTTGAGGCGGCAAGCGGGGCGGTGCGCTGGCGCTACACGCATGAGATGTCGGTTGACACGCTGTGTTGCGGTACCCACAACCGAGGGCTCGCCCTGGGGTACGGACGACTGTATATGCTCACTGCGGACGCGCGCCTGGTGGCGCTCGATGCCGCTACGGGAACACGCGTGTGGGATATGCCGGTTGTCGATCCGATGACCGGCAACCCGGCTGACCTGACGGTGCTCAAAGAGATCAAAGCCACAGACGCAGCACGGCCCGAGAACGCGGCCACGCTCGCGGCCCTGACCCGCTTTGCCGGCAATATGGCGCCGGTCGTCTACGACGGTAAGGTATTCGTCGGCGTGAGCGGGACCGGGTATAGCGGCGTGCTGGGTGAAGCCGAAGCGGACGACCCGTCCCTCCTCGGCCGGCCCGGCCCGCGGCGCGGCCTGCGGGCTTTCCTGTCCGCCTATGACGCAACGACCGGGCAGTTGGTGTGGCGCTGGTATGCGACCGCTTCGGAAGGCTGGGAAGGCGATTTTGTCGGTCAGACCGCGTTCGGCGATGCGCTGGACCGTGACCTGGATGCCGAACGCGCCAACGCGGATACATACCGCGACGCCTGGAAGACCGGCGGCGGTTCGATTTACTCTTCCCCGTCGATCGACCCGGAGTTGGGGCTGATCTATTTCGGGACCGGGAATGCGTCGCCCGGTTATGATGACTACAAGCGCCCCGGCGACAATCTATACACCGCTTCCCTGGTGGCGCTCGATATACAGACCGGCGTGTTGCGCTGGTATCACCAGATCGTCCCGCACGACATCTGGGGCTATGACGTGGCCTCACCTCCGGTTCTGTTCGACTTCCCCGCCAATGGTACAACGGTACGGGCCGTGGCTGAGGCCTCGAAGTCCGGCTGGCTGTATATCTTCGATCGGGAGACCGGCAAGCCACTACGCCGCTCGGAAGCCTTTGTTCCCCAGAACGATTTGCTCTTCCGCAGGCCAACTACTGAAGGCATGTTTATCGCGCCCGGAGCCGCCGGCGGAGCCAATTGGCCGCCCACCTCATACAGCCCCCAGACCGGCTGGTTATACGTCTCAGGAACCCACAACCCGACGCGCTATCAACTCAAACCGGGGGAGGCCGGACAGCCCGAGCGGATTGTTATTTCGTTTGATAAAGGCGTGGAACGCTGGGGAACCCTGAGCGCTATTGCGCCCCAGGACGGGAAGATCCAATGGCAGGTCAAAACGGACTTGCCGCTGGTCAGCGGCTCGCTCGCAACTGCCGGCGGGCTGATTTTTTACGGAGAATCGAACGGACAGTTTGTGGCCCGCAACGCCCAGGACGGTACGCCGCTGTGGCACTTCAACACCGGGGCCGGGGTCAACGCTCCGCCAGTGACCTATGCGGTGGGCGGGAAGCAATTTGTGGCGGTTGCTGCCGGTGGACACAAATTGTTCGATTTTCCTCTGGGCAATGCCGTGATCGCCTTTGGCCTGCCTGACTGAATTGAAGGCGACCCTAGGACACGTATCTGACGAGCTGGTTTATCCGTAGCCTGTGGTCTCAAGTAGCGAGTAGGTCGGATTAGCGTAGCGTAATCCGACAAGAGCGTCCGTGTCGGCTTACGCCTTCGGCTAACCGACCTACAAGACTGAAACATATTCATCGCCTCAGCCGCTTGGTCCACCTTTCCTTTGGGCTTCGAGCTGACGAACATAACGTTCGAGTTCGGTGACATGCGCATCCGTCACACCCAGGCCGCGTAAGCTCTCGGCGAGTCGGAGCAGATAGTCTCGATTCAAGCCGCTCGGCCCCTTGGAATGAAAAATCTGGAGCGCCATTTCTGGTACGGAGGCCGGACCGAGATAGTGCGGGTTGTCGTCCTGAGCGATGTAGACAGCGGCGGTGGTCACGGCGGGCGCAGGAGAATCGGTTGTAGTGGTCTTGGGGTAAAAGGCGACCTGATGACGGCGAAACCCGCCCTGCTCGCGCTCATCGAGATAAGAAAAAATCGACTCCAGGGACGCTCCGGCAACCTGATAGGCCACACCCCAGCACATCGATTGGACATCGGCGACCAGGGTCACGACGCGGCCTGGGGAGCCTGGAAGACCTCTATGGTCGGGAGAGCCCTGGTAAAAACGTCGTACCCAGCCTCGGATATACCCGACCTGACGCTGCTCAAAGGCAAAACCGGGGTGCCAGATCAACGACCCATAGCCAAAAATCCAGACCTTGGCCGGCATCATCATGGAGACTGGACGGGCGGGAGAGGGAAAGAAAAGGTGGGTCGGGTGACCCACCTTGGGTGAACAGCGTCTACGGAGTTATCCCATGTGGATGGCGTTGAGCTTGTTGCCGTCCAGATCACGAAAATAGCCGATGGTCATGCCGCCGCCACCGCGCGGTCCGGGCGCTCCTTCGTCCGTACCGCCCAACTCCAGCGCCTTCGCATGGATTGCCGCCACCTGTTCCGCGCTGCTCGCGGCGAGGGCGACCATCACTCCATTGCCGACCGAGGCGGCACTGCCGTCAAACGGCTTGCACACCGCCAGCATAGGAGCCCCTGCGGTGCCCCATAAGATAATGCGCTCATTTTCCATCATGCGTTTGGCGCCAACTTCGGCCAGGAGTTCGTCATAATACTTGGCCGCGCGATCCAAATCGTTCGTTCCGATTGTGACATAACTAATCATACTTACCTCCTTCTTCTTTCGTGACAGGGTTAGGGTTGGATAAAATCCCGGACCAAGCCGGAGATGCGTTCAAGCTGCTCTAGCTGCGGCACGTGGGCCGCCTGTTCGACCATGGCAATCTGGGAGCCGGCAATCCGACTGCCAAACTCTTCGGCATACGCCGGTGGGACGAGCTTGTCCTCAGTACCCCAGACAATCAGGGTCGGGGCTGCAATCCGATGGATGCGCTTCTTGAGCCCTTTATCCGGAATGGGCCAGATAAATTTGCCGGTACAGGCGAGTGACCACGTCACCCGAATCTGGAGGTCTTGGGCTTCCTTCTCATCCTCCGGCACGGTCAGCATCTGCTGGGCGAGTGGACCACTGGAGTCATAGAAGGCGGCTTTGACCACCTCTTCCATGGGCAGGATCATCCAGTTTTTGACTGGAGCGTCGTCCCGCCAGAGGCCGATTGGACTCAACAACACCAGCTTGCCAACCCGTTGCGGATAGCAGGCGGCGATCTCCGAGGCGACCATGCCACCAAACGAGTGGCCGATGACGGTTGGACTGTCCAGGCCAAGCTGGGCAAACAGCTCGTCGTAATACAGCACCAGGTCCCACAAATCATCCAAAGCCTTCACGCCATCTGGATCACCCAGGGTGGTACCGGGATGCTCCGGGGCGTACACGGTGAACTGCTCGGCCAGCGCGTCCAGAAAGGGGTCCCAGGTCAGGCCGTAGGCCCCGTGCAGAAACACGACTGCCGGGCCACTGCCGGCGACGTGGACTTTGGGGTTAATCTGATTTTTCCACACACTGACGGTTTGTTCTTGGACTGCGACCATCTATTTTTCCCTTGTGTGCTTACAGGGCCGCAATGGAGGCCTGGCGCTTGGTGCGCAGCTTTTCCGGCCACCAGTGATTCTCCCACTGGTTGTCCCACATATCGTGCATATGGGGCATGACTTCGCTGGAGAACATATCGATGTTTTTGAGCGTGAGGTCATGCGGCATGGAGCCGATATGTAACAGGACCATCAGATTGCCGACCCGCAGGTCTGTGACGGCATCGGTGAGCATGTCGCGGACCGTTGCCGGGCTGCCGGCAATCACAAAACCTTCGTCCACAAAGTCTTTGAACTTCCAGTTGGGGATGTCATCGAGTTTATCGAAATAGCTCTTGAAGATGCCCTTGCGGATATTGTTTTCCAGGCTGCGATAGTCCTGGTGGCCCGGCGGGAAGAAGTATTCGGGTGGGATGTGCAGGGATTTATTGTAGAAGTATTGGATATGCTTTTCATACAAGGCTTCGGCTTTGGCGTCGGTTTCGGCCACGGCCACGAGCTGCAAAAAGCCGGCACGGTAGGGGTTGGGTTCAATACCGCGCTCGCCGATGAACTGCCAGAACCCGTCCATCACGTTCTTGCCGGCCTTGGGACCGTAATAGCTTAAAAAGCAGTAGCAATGGTTATGCTGGGCGGCAAACTCCCAGGTGCTGAGACTGCCGAGTCCCGGAATCCAGACGGGCGGATGGGGCTGCTGGATCGGCCGCGGCCAGACGTTGACCTTGGGCAACTGGTAGTATTTGCCGTTCCAGGCGAAGATGTCATCCGCGGTCCAGGCCTTGAGAATCAGATCGTGGGCCTCGTAATAGCGCTCGCGCTGCTCAATCGGGGTGATACCTGCACACAAGGTGGCATCCATCGCCGTTCCCAGCGGCATGCCGGCAACCAGGCGACCGCCGCTGATGGTATCCAGCATGCCGTACTCTTCGGCCACGCGCGTGGGCGGGTTGGTCGTTGGGAGCGTGGAGCCCATCTGCACCACCGCCACGTCCATATCATTGGTGGCCCGGGCCAGAACCGAGCCCATCAGGTTGGGGTTGGGCATAAAGCCGTAGGCATTCTGGTGATGTTCGTTGACGCAGATACCGTCCATCCCGGCTTTGGCGGCATGGATCAGTTCGTCCAGCGACCAGTTGTAATACTGGCCGACTTTCTCGGCGTCGCCCAATTCCGTCCAGGGTGGATCGACCCAGACCGAGTGGTATTTTTGCTCAAAATCGTCCGGCAGGTCCCGGTAGGGCATCAGGTGAAACATGGATACTTTCATCCCTGGCCTCCTTTGTGTGTGCTGTGTCCGGCCAAAGATACCAATTGTGACGGGGTTTGACTAGGCGACGTATGCGAGCTTCTTTATTGCTCGGCCACTGCCGCTTCTAATGTCTCCGACACCCATGCATTCAGGCTTTTTCTGTCGCGTTTTGCATGGATGTATACCTTGCGATGCAACTCCGGTGGGATACGCAGGGAAAACTTGCCCGAAAACGGTTTATCCGGTGATTCGTTCCGAGATTTGCAAAATTCGAGATAGTCATCGACCGATTCCCGAAATGCTTGATGAACCTCTTGGACGGAGGTTGCTTGAAAGGTAACGACATCCCGAATGTTGATCACTTCGCCGTGGAGAACATTCGCTTCGTCATCAAACTCCACGTGCCCAATATAGCCTTTGTACGCCATCATGGTGTGATCCCTGCCTCCAATAAGAATCGTCGAACCGACTTGAGGGCTCCTTTATCGGTTTCCTTGTGTGGGTGTGGCCTATGGAACACGGCTCGGACTCCGTGCAAAGCGACCCGGATTCTGGAACCTTTTCCCTCTGATATCTCCCCGCCTAAAGATTTGAACAAACTTTCAACGTTTTTCCACGGAACATCAGAACGAACGGGCGTCTCAAAGACGGCTTCCAGCGTGCGTATCGCCCTTTTGTTCATTAGCACGCGGTATCAAAAACTGGCACCACAGGGAAGGGGGAAGGAAGGGAGGCCCTACGTCAGATCAGCCGTAACCGAATACAACGAGCTAGAGAATATGGAGGACGAAAGACGTGGACAGCCTGATCTGATTCGACGTTGGCGTCACTATCGTATACACAATTCTGTATACGCAGGGAACGGGAAATTGTTATGCGCTTTGTGAGCGTTCGTGAATTGCGCAACCAGTCGGCCTCGGTATGGAAGGCGCTATCTGAAGAGAAGGACTTGGTCATTACCTCCAACGGCAAGCCCATCGCCCTCCTGTCAGCTATGGTGGGAGAAGACCCGGAAGTATTACTAGGGGCTGTGCGTCGTGTGCGCGCCCAAGCCGCTACCACAGCCCTGCAACGATCCTCTCTGAAAGCTGGGACCGACCGCCTCTCGCTGGAAGCCATCAACGCGGAGATCAACGCGGCGCGTTAGAAAAACTTCACGCAATAGCTGATACGCGCGGCGCTGTCGTGGTCCGCATCGGCCGGCACGAGTTGCCGGTCTTTCACAAGGTCGCGCAGTTCGGTATCAACCACGCTCGAAAAGACCTCAAACCCGCGTTCCTGATAGGCTTTGGGTGGATGCCCGCCCATGAAGGCCATGACCGCCCGTGGGGTAGGGGTGGCCTTGGACGTCACCGCCGCGAATCCGGCCTGCCTGGCCCAGTCCAGAAAATAATCCAGGAGACGCAGGCCAATGCCCCGGCCCTGATAGCGCGCGTCCCGGTCGTCGGTGTCGTCGAGTTGGCCGACGTGGTAGCAGTAAATGGACAGGCTGCGGTCAGGCAGTGCGGGCGCAGCGGTGCCGAACTCGCCCCAATACAGCGGGTCCCACAGCCCCTTGGGCGAGCGGGTGTCCGCGGCGTAGCGCCGAAACTGGAGTTGGCCGACGTGTTGCGCGCCGTCAAACGCCAATATCGCGCTCGAGCCCAGGTCCCGGATACGGGCGCGGACCTCCCGCTCGTCGCCCTGATGACCAATGGGGACTACCCCGAGGTCTTCGGCGGTCATCGGTCGGTAGTGAATCGTCGGGGTCGTCTCGCTGCTGCTCATGGCTCGATACTGCGGACTAGCTCTTGTTTTTGAAGGCCGCGAAATCTCGCTGCATGACGGCATCGACCGCGTTGACCGCTGGTCGTTCGCCGACCATGTGCAAATACTCGCCAAGGCCGGGCACGTCATCCGCAATGTCCCAGTCGTAGACCTGGGTGGTGTGCAGATTGGTGAAGCGCAACTCGAAATAGGCGGTCAGGTCGGCGAAGGTGAACGTGTCGCCGGCGATATAGGGCTCGAAGCGGGCGAGTTGCTTGAGCGCCCGCAGCCCGTTGTCCAGCAATGGCCGGACTGCGTCGTAGGTGGCCTGGTCAACCGGCGCGCCAAAGTACACGGCCGGCAGATGGCGCCGGGCCGGTGCGTCGAGATACAGCTCCACAAAGCGGATGATTTCTTTGGCTTTGGCCCTGGCCCAGGGGTCGCTGGGGTATAGCGCCGGCTGTGGCTGGATATCTTCAAGATAGTCGAAGATGACGTTGGTCTCGGTCAAGGTCGTCCCATCGATCTCAATATAGGGCACCTTGCCCATCGGGCTTTTGGCCAGGACCTCGGGGTCCTGGCTCGGCATGATCGAGACTTCCTCGAAGGCGAGTCCTTTTTCGACCAGCGCCGCCTTGGCCGTGCTGTAATAATTGCTCAGGGTCGTACCATAGATTGTGATCATAGTGTGTCCTCCTTGCAGTGTTCGTTCAGATACTCAGGACGGGTAGGTTTCCGCTAGTCAGATCAATGTAGAGGGCTCGTAGATGGTCTCTCAGGTCGTCCAGCGTCTCGCCTTGCGTCCAGTAATCAGGATGCTCATGGAGATAGCCCAGCCACGCTCCCTCGTCTTCCCAGTAGACAAATTGTGTCTTGTGCATGGTCATTTGCTCTTTTTTCGTCTCTCCCACCGTAAATGTCAATGCGTATGAGTGTACGCCCCTTCCGCACAGGTCAGGTTGAATGCGAGACGGGGAGGAAGTTGATCTCCACCCGATAGCCGACCGCCTCCGCATACGCCTCAATTGTTGTCAGCGTCGGGGAGATCGGCGAATTCACGTTTTCCAAGCGAGAAATATTACTCTTGTTTGTATGGAGTCGCTCCGCTAACTCTTCTTGGGTCAGGCCCGCTGCTTTACGGAGGGCAATCAGCTTTCTACGCAGGTCATAGGCGGGGGAGAGGGTCTCATATTCTGCTCTGACTTCTGGATTTTCCAGCGCCTTTTTCTTAAAGCCGGCCAACGTTGGACGTGTCATTTTTTGATCTCCCTCATTCGTTTCTTGGCAAGGTCCAAGTTTTTCTTCGGCGTTTTCTGAGTCTTTTTGATAAAGGAGTGGAGAATGACGACTTCCCGCCCTTTGACCGTGCAGAAGAGCGAACGTCCGATGCCTTCCTTACCTTTGGCGCGTATCTCGAAGAGTCCTTCTCCCAGTGGTGCGGTATATGGCTTGCCCAAGGCAGGCCCCCACTCCTCAATCATTTCAAAGATATGGAGCAGATGGGCCAGGATACCCGCCGGAAAGGATAGAGTCTCTCGCTCCACATTCTCGCTGCAGAACGTCACGCGCCATTGCATTTATGTATGGCAGGTTATCATATTTGATAACCTGAACAAGGAAGGCTTGCCGATATACTGGTGCTATTTATCTCTATTGGGTACTGTCTGAGTTCAGCCACTCGTGTTGAAACGCAGCCATTCGGGTCGATTTGAGTGTCTGCGTTTGAATGGGGGGAGTGGCTGCACTTGGATTGAGGCGTAGTGACATTTGCTGCGATCTGGTCAATAATAGGAAGAGGTGAATATCACTGGGATGCCGAGTCCGTGAGCAAACCCCGCTTCATAATAAACACCCCCCGCGCCCCCTTTTCCCCATGCGTAAAGTCAGCAACGACAAACCGTGATCTCTTAATTTCAACGATAATCTCGTCATCAATCTTATTGAGGTGTTCCTTCTGGTCAATCCCCACAGGATCATATCCGGTATCCCTTATGGCTGGGAGTATGCCCTCGTCACGGGCCTGCTGCATAGAGTCATCGAACCACATGGCGACAAAGCACTGCCTTGAAGAAGGAACCGTATGGCGCAGTTCTTCTAATCTGGTATAGCCTGCTACCGTCAAACCATATCGAAGCTCCCCACCATGTTCCCGGCGATCATCCTTCCTTACTAAATTCTGTCCTTCAAGATAATCAAAATAGAATCCTATTTCCCCCCTTTGTCTCTGGATAAGCCCAACCTCCACCTCTGACTTAATGCGGGCAAGAATGCTATAGAACTCCTCTTGAGCACGATCGTATGATGGGTGTGTGCAGGTGTCCCTAGGGTGGGTTAAGCGTTGCTCCAGATATTCGAGCAAGCCGTCTGCCCGTTCGGGGACTGATAGTCGGCGGCGCTGTTCTACCCTTTCAATGATGTCAGTAGAAATCTCTGGGCACTGAACACCTAACCGCATTTGCTCAATAATCCACGAGGTTAGACGTGCCTTGACGGAGATATCCTTATTCCTGAGCACTGCTCGGCTACTTCCAGTAATCAAATATGCGCCGCCAGCACGAGCCGACTGGACAAACCACCTATCTCCGCCATACATTCTCTCGGTAGCAGGAGTACCCCAAATCGGACATGTCTCATTCCCTAATACCTGACTCCCCCGGACTGTGGAGGTCTTCGCATGGGGATAGCATAGAAGAGACCACCCGTCAGTACGAAGAAGGGTGGGTCAGCATACCGCTAGAGAGTTTGACTGGTCCCGGCACAGAACGGCCGCAATAGTGCTGTATGGGGTAAAAGGCTCGGATTGAGCGGAGGACACCAGATGGAAACCAATCATCCTGCCGATCCCGTCTATCTCCAGGGAAAAATCTCGGCACTGCTCACGGTCGTCCGTCTCCTGATCGACGCCCAGCCCCCGCAGGTGCGGAGCCAAGTGGTCCGCCTTCTTGAAGACGATACCAAGGCGCTCTATCACGAGCTTTTTGGGGACGACATGGACACGCTTGGCGAGAGTGATTTTGTTGAAGAGTTCGCCAATGGGTGGCACCACACACTCAGGAAACTGCTGAGCCTCAACCTTTGATCTCTCCTACCCTTAACTCCGCCAACTCCCGGTCCTCCTCTTTCGTCCAGCGTTTCGGACCACGACCACGCATAGACAGTCAGCCCTTCGCAGAAAATGTGATGAACAAGGTGATGAACGAGGATAACAGCCCAAGGAATAGCGCGACCACGACCGCCCATGTAGTCGCGTAGTGTGTCACATTACGATGCCACCAGTTGACTCTGAGTTCGTAGTGGGTCCACGCCAGGTCGACCATCGTGTAGGTATCAGCGTGCGCGACGGAATCTCCGACTTTCTCCCGCAAGGCATAGTCTATGATTTCTACGGCGTCGTATTGCCCTACGCTGAGAACGGAACCACTTAGCACCAGTACTCCATCGTCCGCGGTCAGCCAGATTACTCTTTTGGCACTAGTTGGCGGGCTGACTTCATTTGAATTGGTCAAATGAAACCTGTACCCAGGTGGAGCGCGTCTAGCCTTCCGCTTGACAGCATCTTTTTCAGTATCTAGCTGCCACCATAGTGTACCGACAACACCTGAGACAAAAGCAAGAAAAGCAATACCAGCGACTTCTTTCCAGCCCATAGGTTTACCGTCGGGTGTCTATTTTAGTGGATTTTTCGGCCACGACCTTATCACGTATTGTCTTTAGCGACTCACTCATGTCTGCCGCCTTCTCGATGTTTAGACTTGCTGTACCGAAGGAAACATCGCACAAAACGCCTCCCAAGTATTCCCTGTTATGTTCAGTTCTATGGCAAGAACTATATTCAAGGCAGTCATGAGTATAAACGGCTCAATAAGTGAATTTTCAAGAGCAAGCCAATAGAGTCGGAATATCAGGACAGCTTGGACAAGGGTCGTGCCGACAATAATACTGTCGCAGTTGAATAAAGATTCTGTTGGGACTTGCGCTATTGCCAGCAATAGAACTCCGGCAACTAGTGTCTCAAGAATACGCATCAAACTCATATCTCTTCCCAGTCATTCCGCAGTGGGATGATTATGAGATCAAATATAAGCAGAAAAGTAAGCCCACAATATAGAAGAGGTAGTTCAGCGTCGGATTATGATAAATCCTGAAGAGTGCGCTCTTCTCCCACTGCTGGTTAAAATACTCCTGCTGCTCACGTTCATACTGTGCTCGTCGCTCCGCACGCTCACGTTTTCGGCCCTGTTTGTTGCGCCACCAGATATAGACTTCCGGCAGCCAAAACCGAGACTCCTCATTCAATTCAGTCTTCGCCTGAGACAGTTCGTCCTTCGCAGCCGTGTATTTGCGCCTCAAAAATGGCTTGATGATATACGTCCACGAGTAATAATAACCAACTCCAACGGCCGCCCAAAAGATGACGAATCCTATTATTTCATACATTGACTACCAGTCTATGACCATGCGTCCGGAACCCATATTGGCTTCCCTGTTCGTGGGTCAATGCCGGGCTGTTGACCGTGACAATCCGGGCAGACATGCACGACCGCGCGCGGCGGTTTGGTCTCTTGCTGCCCGCCCTCGTTTACCCGGTGACAGAGAGGACACCAGCTTTGGCTCCGAGGGTTGACAGTCAGGCCCCGGCGTTCGATATCCCGCGCGCTGAGCGCCCGGACCTGACACCGGCAGTTTAATCGGTTGGGCGGATAGATCGTGTCCCATATCAAGTCGTCCGCATGCCACACCTGGCCGTCGAGGGCCGCGCATTCGGGGCGCGTCAGGTTGTCGATCTTGGCACCATATTGCCAATAGGGACGGTTCTCACGGTTCCTTGCTTGCCGCTCACGCCGGGCGTCTCCATAGGCCAGCCCGGTGTAGGTCTGGAGGATGGTTTCGATCTCTGGACTCTTGTGAGTCCAGCCCGTGCTCCTGAGCACGGCGGCTAATTGCTTCGCGGCCTTGGCGAAGGCGTAGCCGCCCTCTAGCGCTTCGGCAACAACTTCCTGGGCGGCTTGCAACTCTTCTTCCGAATCCACAGTCGGAATCGTGAACACGTAGCGGAAATCATCCACCTCAAGTTCAGACCAAGAAGTCGTGACTCTCCGTATTTTGTCACGAATATAAGCCCCGAATTGCTCCATTGCGTTCTCCCTTCCCGTTGGTTGACATCTAATGCTGGCGCTATTTCAAACGTCCTCGAACAACTCCTGGACGTGCGACTCGGGCAGGGGTTGGGTCACTTTGGAGACGATGATGGTGAAGGCCACCGAGGTGAGGCTGGCGAGGGCCGAGCAGGAGAACGGATTGACGCCCTCGATGTAGAGCCAGGAGACGACGGAGTGCAGCAGGCCGGGTGCAAACCAGGCCGGGTCGATCAGTTGGGTGTGCAGGACCAGAAAGCTGACAAAGCCGCTGACCGCCTCTCAGTCTACAGGTTCATCCGGTAGCTGGGCACCATGCCATACGCCCACGACCCAGACTGTGTTCTGTTCTGGACGATAGAAAAAACGATACGGAGCAATAATGACTTCTCGGTAGGGTAATTCTGGAAACTCGGGAATGACTCTACCCGAGCCTGGAAATTGTCCGAGCCGACGGAGAATCTGATCAGCGCGTTGGCGAAACTGTCTCGCCGCCTCTGGGTTGTCGCGACGGATGTACGTAATGGCAGCCAGGAATTGTACCCGAGCGGCTGGGGTGAATTGGACGGTCACTGCTCGTCAGCCTTAAGCAGTGCGTCGGCCTCGGCGAGCACCGTATCCAAGTCGATACCACGCCCTTCAGCGATTTCTTTTTCTCCCCGAGCCAGAAGTCTGAGTATCTGCCGTTCGGACTCTGCTCGCCGGTAGGCTTCTGCGCTCAATAACACTGCCGCGGCCCGTCCTCGTTGGGTGATGACAAACGGGTCGTCCGACTTGCTGACTTGCTTTAATACGGTCGCAGCGTCCTGGCGCAGTGCGGTGATAGGGATAATGTTCGGCAAATTCGCCATAAATAATCCTTTTCGGAACGCTTTAATGTACGGCTAAACATAGTATAGAACGTATGGCTGAGCAATGTATCATCGTCCAAGCCGTGCGCTGTTTCAAACGTCCTCGAACAGATCTTGGACATGCGCCTCGGGCAGGGGCTGGGTCACTTTGGAGACGATGATGGTGAAGGCCACCGAGGTGAGGCTGGCGAGGGCCGAGCAGGAGAACGGATTGACGCCCTCAATGTAGAGCCAGGAGACGACGGAGTGCAGCAGGCCGGGCGCAAACCAGGCCGGGTCGATCAGTTGGGTGTGCAGGACCAGAAAGCTGACAAAGCCGCTGACCAGACCGGCGTAAGCCCCGGCCCGGGTGACTCCGCGCCACAGCGCCCCGAAGACCAGGGAACCGGCCAGGGCCGACATAACGCAGCCGGTGCCAATCCAGACAATCAGCATGACGTTGGTTTCCACCCACGACCAGGCTATTGCTGCGCAAACGACCAGTACGGCAACGGTCGCCACCCGGCTGATGTATAAAACCTGACGGTCGAGCTGGGCCTCGGTTGGCTGATGCTTCAATCGCGGGACTATACTCCGACGGTAGAGGTCATTGGCGATAATCTGGGAGGAAGACACGACGAGTCCGTCCGCGGTGGACATAATGGCAGCCAGGATACCGACGCCAACCAAGGCCGCCAACCAAGTCGGGAACAGCTCGATGAAGAGGGTCGGCAGGGCGTGATTCGAGGTTGCACCCTCGGCGAACAGGGCGTCACCCATTAGCGCCCGAGCCAGTAGCCCTCCCAAGGTCAGCATGGCCAGGGTGATGATGAATATGGTCGTGAGGCCAAGAAAACGGTTCTGGTGCATGCTGTGCTTTAAGGCCCAGAGCTTATTGCCCAGGTGGGGCAGTACGCCCAGCGGAATGAACGAAATCACCAGCGAAACAATGGACCACCAGGAGTGATAGAGCGGGGTTTTGGTGTTGAGCGGGCTCGCCAGATGCTCATCCTGAGCGGCCAGATTATCGATCAGTCCCAAGAATCCACTTCTGCCCGATTCGCCCACCTCCAGCCCAAAGCCGATGAGGAAGAGCACGACGACTACCACGGCGACCAGCAGCATCAGACAGGCCTGGACCCCGTCGGCGATAATGTCGGCATGCGCCCCGCCCAGGACAACGTAAACCAGCAACACGGTGGTGGTGATGATCAGTGCCCAGAGCGGTGGTAAACCCAGCAGAATCTCGAACATGACCAGACCCGACACGAGCTGGCCGGCCAGATAGAAACACAACAACAGGGAAAATACTGACACCAGCACCCGAATGCCTTCGGACTGGTAGCGGTCACCGAGGTACTCGGGGATGGAGCGGTTGCCGAACTTATGGCCGGAGCTGGTAATCAGGCGCATGGTGAGCAACATGCCCAAACCGAGGCCGACCGGGGTCAGAAAGACGGTCCACATGGTGGTCAGCCCCCAGGTGTAGCTCAGTCCCGGCATGCCCAGGAAGGTTGCCCCGCTCACAGTGGTGGCCGAAAACGCCAGGGCCAGAAACAGGGGTCCGTAGGCGGCACGCGCCGTGGCAAAGTCGTCGGCATGTTTGACCCGCCGCTGGGCCAAAACCCCGATGCCGATCATGCCGCCGATATAGATGACGAGGAAGAACCACGACCAGGTAATGAGTGTCATGTGTGGGGAGATCAGGTTGAATGCGAGACGGGAAGGAAGTTGATCTTTATGCGAGAGCCGCCCGCCTCTGCATACTCCGCTCTGACTTCCGGATCATTCAGCGCCTTTTGCTTGAAGCTCGCCAATGTTGGACGGGTCATTTTTTGATCTCCTGCGTTTCCGGTAGGGTATCATATGTGATAACCCGAGCAAAGACGTAGAGATAGAAGCGACCGGGGTTCTGATGCCAGGAGGTCAGAAGAGGCGTAGGGGCGGGTTTGAAACCCGCCCCTACGTTTCACACGCCCTCGAACAGTTCCCGGACGTGGGGTTCGGGCAACGGCCGGGTCGCCTTGGACACGACAACGGTGAACACCACCGAGGTGAGGCTGGCGAGGGCCGAGCAGGAGAAGGGATTGACGCCCTCAATGTAGAGCCAGGAGACGACGGAGTGTAGTAGGCCGGGTGTAAACCAGGCCGGGTCGATCAGTTGGGCGTGCAGGACCAGAAAGCTGACAAAGCCGCTGACCAAGCCGGCATATGCCCCGGCCCGGGTGACCCCGCGCCACAGGGCCCCAAAGACCAGAGAACCGGCAAAGGCCGACATGATGCCGCCGGTCCCAATCCAGACAATCAGTAGGACGTTGGTATCGACCCAGGCCCAGGCGATGGCCGCACACAGGACGAGAATGACTACCGTGGCCACCCGGCTGATGTATAAGACCTGGCGGTCGAGTCGTTCCCCGGTTGGCGGATGCTTCAATCGCGGGACGATACTCCGACGGTAGAGGTCGTTGGCGATAATCTGGGAGGAAGACACGACGAGTCCGTCCGCGGTGGACATAATGGCGGCCAGCACGCCGACCCCGACGAGCGCCGCCAGCCAGGTCGGAAACAGCTCGATGAAGAGCGTGGGCAGGGCGTGATTCGAGGTCGCGCCCTCGGCGAACAGGGCGTCACCCAGCAGCGCCCGGGCCAACAGGCCGCCCAAGGTCAGCATGGCCAGGGTGAGGATGAATATGGTCGTGAGGCCAAGAAAGCGGTTCTGGTCCGCGCTGTGTTTTAAGGCCCAGAGCTTGTTGCCCAGGTGAGGCAGTACGCCCAGCGGAATGAGCGAGATCACCAGCGAGACGATCGACCACCAGGAGTGGTAGAGAGGAGTTTTGGTGTTGAGGGTACTCACTAGGTGCTCATCCTGGGTGGCCAGATTATCGATCAGTCCCAGGAACCCACTCCTGCCCGATTCGCCCACCTCCAGCCCAAAGCCGATGAGGAAGAGCACGACGACTACCACGGCGACCAGCAGCATCAGACAGGCCTGGACCCCGTCGGCGATAATGTCGGCATGCGCCCCGCCCAGGACAACGTAAACCAGCAACACGGTGGTGGTGATGATCAGTGCCCAGAGCGGTGGTAAACCCAGCAGAATCTCGAACATGACCAGACCCGACACGAGCTGGCCGGCCAGATAGAAACACAACAACAGGGAAAATACTGACACCAGCACCCGAATGCCTTCGGACTGGTAGCGGTCACCGAGGTACTCGGGGATGGAGCGGTTGCCGAACTTATGGCCGGAGCTGGTAATCAGGCGCATGGTGAGCAACATGCCCAAACCGAGGCCGACCGGGGTCAGAAAGACGGTCCACATGGTGGTCAGCCCCCAGGTGTAGCTCAGTCCCGGCATGCCCAGGAAGGTTGCCCCGCTCACAGTGGTGGCCGAAAACGCCAGGGCCAGAAACAGAGGGCCGTACGCGCTACGCGCCGTAGCAAAGTCGTCGGCATGTTTGACCCGCCGCTGGGCCACAACCCCGATGGTTATCATGCCGCCGATATAGATGACGAGGAAGAACCACGACCAAGTAATGAGCGTCATGGGCTGGCTTCCTTAGCTCAGGCCTTGGGGCGGATTCTGACTTGTCCTGGTGAGATTACACTGAACGCCTGGAGTAATGCTGTCTCACGGTCATGAAACCTGATACATTCTGCGGCATAGGCAAACGCTGCTAACACCGCCTTTCTGGTCAAGCGTGGATGAGACTCCAAAATCATCTCGCCCGTCTCTCCTGCCGCCATCTTCTCCAAAAGCAGTTCAACAGTAATACGGGTCCCCACGATTACGGGTTTCCCCATCATTACTGAGGAGTCAGAGTGTATGAGGTTGGTCTTCATAGGACCTCAATTATACGTGATAGACGCCCGGTATCTATTGACGCAGTGTCCTTATCGATCGGCCGTCATCCGCAGGACGACCCGTAGGTGTTGGTATTTCCACTCCCCGTTGACCTTTACGTAGTCGTCGTCATAGCGCAGTGCCAGCCATTTCTCATCGTCGTTTTCGGCATACGTCCACGGACCCATGATATACCAGACGCCGGTGGCGCGGTCTCCGTTGACCTCGATGATGGGGTTCATGATGTTATGCTGAGAAAAGCTGAACATGTTTTGGAATTTACGAAATAACTCGCGAATAGCCGCATGGCCCTCGGCCTTACCGAAATCAGGGCTCTCCCAGATGGCATCTTCGGCAAAGACCGACGAGACCCTGTCGGGGTTGTGCATATCGTCGCAGATTTCGCAGTAGCGGGCCTTGAGCTGTTTTATCGCCTCGATGTCTTCGAGCCGGGTGATGCGCTGCTCCAGTTCTGACATGGCCATACCGAACCCTCCTTACTTGGCCGAACTCTTGATGTCATTCTTACTACACGGTTCGCTGACTAGGCGGCAATGCCTTTCGGTTTATGACGCATGGGTCGTAAGAATGACAACTATTGTATCCCTAGCGGATCGCGACAGGATGGACGGGGCTCTGCACCGCCCCGACCAGGCGTGGTGCAGCGAGCATGAAGAAAAACTCGTAGGCTTGATCCGCGGCCAGCTCGGCGGTCTTGATATTTTCCAGAATATACACGCCCCGTTTCGTCAAGAGCAAATCGTGAACAGGCAGGAAGTGGTCCGGTAGCGTGTCGTTGGTGGGCCAGCCTTCGATGGTCCAGGTATCCGCACCAACGGCCACAACGTCTTGGTCGGCAAGCCAGGCCGCGCCGTCCAGGCCAATCCCGGGTGGTTTGGCCAGAAAGCGCCCCCCGTCCTCGTCGGCGACGCTGAGCCAGCCGGTGTGCAATAGGACAACATCGCCTGTGCGGATCTCCGTACCCTGACGCTGGGCCGCCGTCCGCAGCTCGGCGCTCTCAAAGACGGTCCGCTCGGGCAGTTGGGCTACGCCCGTGGCGGCGGCCATGTCGAGCAGGACACCCCGCCCGACGATGGGCGGCAAGGTATGGATACCGTATTGGATTGCGCCATCCGGACGGATGACCTCCTCGGTCGGGACGCCGTTGTAATGTCTGCCGTCAGCACCGACATGGGCAAAGCCGTCGATCTGGGTGCCAACGCCCAGCCAGGAGATGACCAGATCGTCAAAGCCCTGGAGCTTGTTGGCTCCGACGGTCGGGCTGTCTCCGACAAAAATCCTATCGGTGCGGATTTGGTAATTGCGAGGACCAAAGGCCGGGGTTTTCGGGCCGGTCGGCATGGCGAGCGAATAGACCTTGCCCGTTGTGATCAGACCGGCCGCTTCAACCACGGCCTGCGCCGACAGATTGTTGATCGCTCCCAGCCGGTCCTCCGCGCCATACTTCGACGGAAACCAGTCCGCCGCATAGGCCGGGCTCAGCCCCAGCACGACCACTACGAATGCCAGGATGCTCATACCTGCTCCTTCCCTAACGAGCAGCGCCGCTCAGTCGCCTCACCAACTGAACTACCCCACTCAACCCCTCCTGCATAGTGGGAACTGCTGCGCGAGGAGATATGCAAACCGACTCGCTATCAGTAGGGAAGCTCAGGAGCGGGCCTTGAGCTATTTTATCGCTTCAATGTCTTCGAGCCGGGTGATGCGCTGCTCCAGTTCCGACATGGCCATACCAAACCCTCCTTTATGATCGGACCTTTGATGTCATCCTTTACAGTCTGCACATCATGGCTCGGTAGTTCGCTTCGAATCTTCCGGGGAGCGCACTCATCGAGCAGAACGCGCATGAACACCTGCCGGCAACTGCCCCTCCTGCTCCAAGATTGCCACTGCCTGAGCGCGTGTTGCCGTAGGAAAATCGTCAAGAAAGTCATCCAGGGTATGTCCCCCAGCGAAGTAATCCAGTAGCGCCTTCACCGGAACCCGTGTCCCTATAAAGACGGGAGTTCCACCGAGAATGTCAGGATCACTATGCACGGCAACGCTGTGATCTTTCATATGGCTGCCTTTACTTGCGCAGTGTGGCACCAAAACCTGGGTGAGCCTAACTGAATCGGCGTTCGCCCCCTCCCTGGACTCCCGCGTGCGCGGGAGTGACACGGCATGGCATCCGCCCTTTTCTCATTTGCATCACACATCCTTTAGGAGTGCGGGCTTTCAGCCCGCATGGCGGCCAAGATGGCCGCCCTCTCAGGAGGGGAGTTGCTGTCAGCCCGCCAGGGGTGAAGGCAGGAGCCATGGGAAACTGAACCACGACCAAGAAACCGACACTGCTCCCTAGTCGCCTGTCCTCAGTTTACGCCCTTAAAAGCTCGGCCTGGTCGAAAATGGAGTCAATTGGAGTTCGTGCGTCCAACAGGATTTATCCTGGGTGTGTAGATAATAGTACGCCTCAGCAATCTGAACGGGGTCCATCACCACTTCAGGCCGCTGCTGGGCCAGCGGCAGGGCGCGGGTGCCTGGAGAGTCGATGAGGCCGTCTATTATGATGTTGGCCACGTGGATGCCATGCTCGGAATACTCCTCCGTCAGCACCTGCGCCAGGGTGCGCATCATCACGCGCGGATAGTACAACGACTGGCCCGTCAGTCGCTTGCGTCCGCGCAGGGACGCCGCGTTATTGGAAATGAAGAACGAGCCGGCGCCCCGCTCTCGCATGGTGGGCAACACCTCCTTGGCGACCAGGAACGGTCCTCGGCTGGAGATGTGCTGCGCGGTGTCAAAGAGTTCGACCGGGATGTGTTCAAGCAATTCTTTCTCCGGTGGCAAGTCACGCCCCTCCAGGTAGCCCGCGTTGAAGATCAGGACATGCGGGTCACCGGCCTGCGCTCGAATCCGGGCGAACGCCTGTGATATGGAGTCGTGCGACACCAGGTCCAGCTCGACAATCATGCCTTCGCCACCTTGCTCCTGGATTGCCTGCTCCAACCCGGAGGCATTGGCGGCATTCCGGGTCGTCAACACGACGAAGAAGCCCTCTTTGGCAAACCTCTGAGCCACGGCGCCGCCGATGCCCCAGCGCGCACCGACGGGTATATCGCTGTCGTCGATCATCTTACCGTGCGCGAGTTTGGTATTACGGCCATCTGACTGCCACTTGGATGTTGCTCCCACCACGACGGCGACGGGCTTACGAGTCGAGTTCATATCGGATTCCTTTGCCTTTGTTGCGAGTCACCCAAGCGTAAGGAAAAAGTGCTACATTCACAACGGCAAACAGCATTAAGTAACGCACTACCACATTACGATATCTCGTTGCCGGGGCCTGTCATGGCCAGCCGACCGCTTGATGTGCAGATTGCAAAATCCAGAGAAGCTCATGATTGTGCTTGAGAGGCGTCGCGGTCCGGCGTAAGCCGCTCTACCTTGATCTGCTCCGCTTTCTTCATCGCCTGGGCCAATGCGTAGGCCGATTGAAGCCGGTACCAGGTCTCGGCGCCGCCGCCGAACGCCTTGTCAAGACGAATCGCCATTTCAGGCGAAATGCCAGAGCGGCAATTCACAATATCCGAAAGCTGCTTACGGCTGACACCCAGCTTACGGGCGGCCTCCGATACCTTGAGCCCCAGAGCTTCCAGGCAATCGTGGCGCACGGACAGGCCCGGATGGGGTGGGTTCTTCATTGGCATGCTGTGGTCCTCCTAATGGTAATCGACCAAATCCACATCCCTGACATTCCGTCCATCGAAGCGGAAGACGATACGCCAGTTGCCGGACACTCTCACTGCCCAAGAACCCGCGAGATCGCCCCTCAACGGATGGAGCCCGAAACCCGGCAGGTTCATGTCTCCAGGCTCAGTTGCTTCATCAAGACGGGCAAGAACACGCTCGACCTTGGCGACCAACAGAGGCGAAACCCGTTTGCGATCTCCCTTCTCGAACAATCGCTCAAGGCCCCTGTGGCGAAAGCCAAGGAGCATTCATGGGAGTGTAACCTATCACTGGGCAGTTCACAATTAAGAAAGAGACCGCCTGCGGTCTACGTCCCCTCAAACAACACCTTCACGTGCGACTCGGGCAGCGGCTGCGTGGCTTTGGATACAACATAGGTACAAGCAACCGACATGAGTTCTCCTATCGTTGCGCAGGAGAACGGGCTCGGTCCCTCGGCATACAGCCAGGCGGCGGCGGTGTGCAGCATACCGGGCGCAAACCAGGCCGGGTCTATCATTTGGGTGTGCAGCACGAGGAAGGTGACAAAGCCGCTGACCAGGCCGGCATAGGCGCCTGTGCGGGTGACGCCGCGCCACAGCGCGCCGACCACAAGGGGACCGGCAAAGGCCGCCATCATGCCGCCGTTCCCGATCCAGACAATCAGCGCGATATTGGTCTCGACCAGAGCCCAGGCCAGGGCCGTACACAGCACCAGCACCACAACCGTCGCCACCCGACTGATGGATAAAACCCGCTGGTCCAGTTGTTCCTCGCTCGGAGGATTCTTGAGGCGCGGCACGATGGACCGCCGGTAGAGATCGTTGGCAATCACTTGGGACGAGGATATGACCAGCCCGTCGGCGGTAGACATGATGGCGGCCAGCACGCCCACCCCAATGAGGGCGGCGAGCCAGGTTGGGAATAACTCGATAAAGAGGAGGGGCAGGGCCTGATTCGGGTTCGCCCCCTCGGCATACAGCGCATCGCCCAATATCGCCCGGGCGAGGAGACCGCCCAAGCCGAGCATGCCCAGCGTCAGCCCAAACGTGAAGGCCAGCTTGATAAACGATTTCTGTTGGTTCACGCTTTTTAAGGCCCAGAGTTTATTGCCGAGATGGGGCAACAGACCGAGCGGTATATGTGAAACAAAAATGGCGACAATCGACCACCAGGAATGATACAGCGGGGTCTCGGCGTTGAGCACCCCGACCAGATGCGCATCCTGCTCGGTGAGGCGGTCGATGACGCCCAGCAGGCCCGCTCTTTCGCTGTCTACTCCAAATCCGGTCAGGAACAGGACAATCACCATCGCCGCGACCAACAGCATCATGAAGCCCTGCACCCCATCCGTCAGGATGTCGGCATGCGCACCGCCGAGCACCACATAAATCAATAATACGGTGGTGGTGATGAGCAGCGCCCACAGGGGCGACATGCCCAGCATGATCTCGAACATCACCAGCCCGGACACCAATTGCCCGGCCAGATAGAAAAACAGCACCAGGGAAAAGACCGAGATGAGTATCCGAATGCCATCGGACTGGTAGCGGTCGCCCAGGTATTCCGGTATGGAGCGGTTGCCGAACCGGTGGCCCGAGGTGGTAACCAGGCGCATGGCGACCAACACGCCGACATACATCCCGGCCGGGTACAGGAAGCAACCCCAAATCGTCGGCAGCCCCCACTCGTAGCCAAAGCCCGAGCTACCGAGAAAGGTAGCGCCGCTGGCCGTGGTCGCGGCAAAGGCAAACGCCAGAAAGAGCGGTCCGTACGCGCCGCGCGCAGTGGCAAAGTCGTCAGCGTGTTTGACCCGTCGTTGGGCGAGCACACCGATGGCCAGCATGCCGCCGATATACAGGAGGAGAAAAATCCACGACCAGGTAATGAGTGACATGCGGGAATCAGGTGCTGAGCGGTATCAGACCGCGCCCTCGGCCTGGGCTGCCTCAACCTCTTCGTTACTGTACCCGACCAGCTCCCGC
This sequence comes from uncultured Binatia bacterium (SeqCode), assembly GCA_965232605.1. Lineage (GTDB taxonomy): Bacteria > Desulfobacterota > Binatia > Bin18 > Bin18 > Bin18. Next base: position 274,102 of record CBDDQA010000004.1, read on the forward strand.
AGGATTTCCTCGGTATGCTCGCCCAGGCGGGGCGAAGTCGTGACATCGACCGGTGAATCGGAGAGCTTGAGCGGACAGCCGACCGTTTTGAATCGTCCACGCTGGGGATGCTCGACTTCGGCGATAATGTCCCGCGCGGCCAGCGACTCGTCCTCCAGCAGCTCTCTCATGTCCAGGATCGGGCCGCAGGGCACATTGGCCGTGTTGAGGCGTTGCATGGCTTCGTATTTGGTGTGTTTTTGGGTCCAGGCTTCGATCGTCGCGAAACAGTCATCCAGATGGGAGAGACGCGCCTCCGGCGTGGCATAGTCCGGATGGTCGATGAGTTCCTCGCGGCCAATCAGTTGCATCAGCGGCCCCCAGACTTGAGCCTGGACGACCACATAGATGTAGTCGTTGGGACCACCGGGTTTGCATTTGAGGGCTACCCCCGGATGGCCGCCCCCGGAGGCATTACCGGAACGCGGCACGACTGGGCCAAAGGGCTTATCGGGATATTGCGGGTACTCCTTCAGGGGGCCGTGGGCCAGTCGCTGCTGGTCGCGCAGCTTGACCCGACACAGGTTCAGCACCGCGTCCTGCATAGCGACCTCAACCCGCTGACCGGCCCCGGTTTTCTCGCGCTGAAAGAGGGCCGCCAGAATTGCGGCTACCAGGTGCATGCCCGTGCCGGAATCTCCGATCTGGGCTCCCGTACTGGTCGGTGGGCCGTCATCCCAGCCCGTGGTGCTCATGGCTCCGCCCATGGCCTGGGCGACGGTCTCGTATGCCTTGCAGTCTGCGAACGGGCCGGGGCCGAACCCCTTGCCGGAGGCATAGATTATGCGCGGATTGAGCTGCCGGATGACCTCCCAACTGAAGCCTTGGCGGTCCAGAGCGCCGGGCGCAAAGTTCTCGACCAGCACGTCGCACTTCTTGATCAGCTTCCGAAAAATATCCTGTCCTTTTGGAGTCTTGGTGTTAATGGTGATGCTGCGCTTATTGCAGTTGAGCATGGTGAAATACAGGCTATCGACATCAGGCAGGTCCTGGAGCTGCTGGCGGGTGATATCGCCCCGCCCCGGCAGTTCGACTTTGATGACGTCCGCGCCAAGCCAGGCGAGCATCTGGGTACAAGAAGGCCCCATCTGGACGTGGGTCATGTCAAGAACACGGATGCCGTCCAAAGCTTTTCCCATGGTTTTCTCCTTGCCAGACGTGCTCTGCATATTCCCCCTCACCCCAACCCTCTCCCCCGGGAGAGGGAGCCACGACTGCTGTGCGGTTACTTGTATATCGTCTGATTCCTGACGCAAAGAGGGGCGCGGGGCTGCTCCCTTGCCGAGGTCAGGGCCATCCAATATTATGCCGCCTGCAAAAACGCCTGGTAGGATGATGACAGGATAGTGCCTCACCTCGCATATTCCCCCTCACCCCAACCCCCGGATCAAGTCCGGGGCAGGCTCTCTCCCTCCAGGGGAGAGGGGGCTGTTGTTCCCTCCCCCTGGAGGGGAGGGCTAGGGAGGGGGCTGAGACACCACTCAATACAGACAGCATGAGATCCGCCATATGAGCAAGCAAACTTCACCCGCAACAAAATCAATGGACCCGATTGTCTCGCTATGCCGACGCCGCGGGTTTATCTTTCAGTCGTCCGAGTTATACGGCGGCATTAACGGCTTTTGGGACTACGGCCCGCTCGGCGCTGAGTTGAAACGCAACCTCAAGGAAGCCTGGTGGCAGGACGTAGTCCGCTGTCCGGCCCCCGGTCCGGACGGTCGTCCCATCGAGATCGTTCCCGTGGACGCGACCATTATTATGAACCCGAAGGTCTGGGAAGCATCGGGTCACGTGGGCGGGTTCTCCGACTTAATGAGCACCTGCCGTCACTGCAAGAAGCTGGTGCGGTACGATCACATCTGGGAAATCATCCACGAGAGTGCCTGGTATGCCTCGCTTCAAGAACTGCATAGCGCGGGGAATGTGACCATAAAAAGTGTGAAACGCTGGGGAGAAAAGACCGCGAAAAAACTCGCCCCGAACCTGGCTCTTGTCCGTAAGCCGGCGGAAACGCTGGCGCTCCTGACTGAGGGGCGGGAGCAGGAAGAGTCGCCGCTTGACATCGGGCTGGACCAATTCGTCAGGCAGCTTGCCACCGAGCGGCAGGTGGCTGACGAATCGCCGCCACCGTGCCCATTCTGTGGCGGGGAGATTACCGAGCCACGGCCTTTTAACCTGATGTTCAAGACCACAACCGGCGCGGTCGAAGACCCGTCCGCAATTACCTATCTGCGCCCGGAGACGGCCCAGGGAATTTTTACCCAGTTCTGGAATGTGCTGGATACCAATCGGGTGCGGGTGCCGTTTGGGATTGCGCAGGTCGGTAAAGCGTTCCGCAACGAGGTCACGCCGCGTAATTTTACGTTCCGGTCGCGTGAGTTCGAGCAGATGGAAATCGAGTTCTTCATCCATCCCGAGGAGGCCGCGGAGTGGTATCAGTACTGGCGCGACACCCGCTTTCGCTGGTGGCAGTCCATTGGTCTGGCCGGCGAGAACCTGACGCTGCGCGAGCACGATCAGGACGAACTCGCCCACTACGCCAAAGAGGGGGCGGGCACGAGCGATGTCGAGTACCGTTTCCCGTTTACTGCGCCCGGCTACGGGGAATTGGAAGGCATCGCCCACCGGGCCGACTATGACCTGCGCCAGCACGCCACCCATTGCGGTCAGGGGGACAAGCTGCGCTATTTTGATGATCAGCGCAACGAGCGCTATTTCCCGCACGTGATTGAGCCGAGCGCCGGCGCCGACCGTGGAACCTTGGCCGCGCTGTGCGAGGCTTATACACCCGACGAGAACCGACCGAGCAAGGTCTATATGAAGTTCCACCCCCGGCTGGCCCCGATCAAGGCGGCGGTGTTTCCCCTGGTCAACAAAAGCGGCATGCCCGAGGTGGCTGAGAAGCTCTACCAGGAGTTGCGCCCGAAATACGCCGTCCAGTTTGATGTGAAGCAGAACATAGGCAAACGCTACGCGCGTATGGATGAAGCCGGTACGCCCTACTGCTTTACGATTGACGGCGACACGCTTGAAGACCAGACCGTGACCGTACGTTACCGTGATACCCTGGAGCAGGAACGTATCGGGATTGATAAGGTCAGCGCATTCCTGGACGAAAAAATGGGGAAATAAGTCGGGATTCGCTGGAGCGGTTTACGATAAGGTGTCGCCATAGTACGCCGTTTTCGTCATGCCGGACCTGATCCGGCATCCAGCCCTTCGACTTCGCCTTGCTACGCTCAGGACGAACGGGGGGCTGGATTCCTGCTTGCGCAGGAATGACGGACGACGACACAGCGGCGGGGTGGGTTGCCCCGTTCATTCAACACTCAACTCCACTTCACCCAGCCCGTCCATCGTCAACTGCACCCTGTCGCCCTGACGCACAAACTTGGTCGCCACCACGCTGCCGGTCATGACGACCATGCCTTGAGCCAGGGTCTTGCCCTGAGCGGCCAGCGTACTCGCCAGCCAGGCCAGGGCATCGAGCGGATGGCCCAGCACATCCCGGCCATCACCTTCTCCGACGACCTCGCCGTTGATGCGCATGGTGCCGTGGATGGCCGCCAGGTCGAGCGACTGCCAGTCTGTCAGCGGCGAACCCAGGACAATGCCGCCGTTCCAGGCGTTATCCGCGAGCAGCGTCAGTATGTTGTCGGCGATTTTGGTATAGTCAGCGTGGCGATCATCAACCAGTTCAAAGGCCGGCATGACCGCCCCGATGGCCCCGGCCACGCTGTCGCGCGTATAGGGCGCTCGCTCGGCTGGCAAATCATGCGCCATTTGCACGGCAATCTCACACTCGACTCCCAGGCGACCGAAGTCGCTCAGGCGTACCTGCGCCGGCGCATGATGGACGGTTTTTTCCATGATGGCGGCGGCAATGGGTTCGTCAAAACCGACCATTCTTTGCATCACCGGCGTGGTCAACGCAATTTTGTGCCCGACAATAGGACCGTCGGTCTGTATCAAGAGTTGCTGAAACGCTGCCTGAACGGCGTAGGCGTCTTCAAGGCGGCGCGGGGTATGCGGCTCCGGGATGGGGACAAAGGGCCGGCCGGCCTGGCGTTCTTTCCATAAAAACCGGGCGGCCTCGTGATACGACTGTGTGTCGGCCATTAGGCTGTCTCCTCGTCCGTGTCCCAGACTATTGAGTCTGAAAAAAGCGGTTCTCCGGCCGGGGCAGGCCAAGGTTTTCACGCAGGGTAGCGCCCTCGTATTCGCGCCGGAACAGGCCACGCCGCTGGAGTTCAGGCACGACCCGATCCACAAAATCATCGAGTCCGCCCGGCAGATAGGGGAACATGACGTTAAAGCCGTCCGACCCTGCGGTCACGAGCCACTCCTCCATGTGATCGGCGATCATGCTCGGTGTGCCTATGAGTTCCAGGATGCTGAAACTCCCGCCCACATACTGGGCAAGCTGTCTGATGGTCATATTGTCCCGGCGGGCCATATCGACCAGTTTCTGCCGCCCGGATTGACTGGCGTTGCTCTCCGGGATGTCGGGCAGCGGACTGTCGAGGTCATAGCCCGACACGTCGTGACCCAGCAGGACGCAGAGGGTGGCCATGCCGCTATCCGGGTGGACCAGGCTGTCGAGCTTCGTCTTCTTTGCCCGCGCTTCGGCCAGGGAATCGCCAACAACAACAAAGGCACCTGGCAGGATTTTGAGATGGTCGCGACAGCGCCCGCAGGCCTCCATGCGGCCTTTGACATCCGCGTAGTAGGATTGGGCGTCCTTCAGATTATTGGCTCCGGAAAACACCACCTCGGCGGTCTCGGCCGCGAGCTGCCGGCCGGCCTCTGACGCACCGGCCTGGACGATGACCGGCCAGCCCTGAATGGGCCGGGCGACATTCAGCGGGCCGCGCACGGACAGATGCGGGCCTTTATGGTTCAGCACGTGCAGCTTGTCAGGATCGAAATACACGCCGGCCTCGACATCACGGATAAAGGCGTCATCCGCCCAACTGTCCCACAGGCCGGTGACCACATCGTAGAACTCGCGTGCCAGACGATAGCGCGCGTCATGTTCCATATGGGCTTCACGTCCGAAATTTAAGGCCTCGTCCGGGTTGGCCGAGGTCACCACATTCCAGCCGGCCCGCCCGCCGCTGATATGGTCGAGCGAGGCAAACTTCCGCGCCACATGGTAGGGATCGTTATAGGTGGTGGAGGCCGTGGCGATCAGGCCCAGGCGCGTAGTGACCGTGGCCAGCGCCGGGAGCAGGGTGAGCGGATCGAAGGAAGTGACCGTCGCGCTGCGTTTGAGCGCCGCCATCGGCATATTGAGCACGGCCAGGTGGTCGGCCATGAAAAAGGCGTCAAAGCGCCCACGCTCCAGGGTATGCACAAAGCGCTGGTAGTGCGCAAAATTGAAGTTGGCGTCCGGAAAGGCCCCCGGATAGCGCCAGGCCGCAGTATGAATGCTGACCGGTCGCATGAACGCGCCCAGCCGCAGTTGTCGTAAATGCGCCACACTCCCTCCGTGATGGTCCTGAACTCAGAGACAGGGTAGCAAATCGTTGAGTTATGGCTATACCGGGCAGGGGGTTGGGGAAATCTGTCCGCTTTGTCTCTCGTGACTTTAGAATACGGACTGGATATAAGTCTAGGCAGAAGCGGTCATAAACGTTTGGAGTCTATATGAGCAAAACCTGGCAGATACAGGACGCAAAGGCACGGTTCAGCGAATTCCTTGCAGCCAGCCTTGCCGAAGGGCCGCAAGTCGTAACCAAACGAGGGGTGGAGGCTGCGGTTTTGGTCTCCATCGATCAGTGGCGCCGGTTAGAGCAGATGAGCAGGCCCGACCTGAAGGAATTGCTCCTCGAACCCGAAGCACGGACCGACACTCTGACGCCACCGCGAGAAAAACGCCGTCATCGCAGGTTGTCGAGCTTCGAGTAAATCGGTGTATCTTCTTGACACCAATGTCGTCTCGGAACTGCGTCGCCCCAAGCCACATCAGAGGGTTCTGAATTGGCTCTCGGGGGTAGAGGCTGGCCAGCTTTTTCTCTCCGCCGTAACCGTGGGCGAAATCCAGGCTGGTATTGAGATCACTCGCGAGCAAGATTCCACCAAGGCGGAAGAACTGGAAGCCTGGCTTAGCCGGGTGCTCACTTCCTACAACATCTTGCCAATGGACACGGCTACCTTTCGAGTATGGGCTCGACTCAAGCACCGACGGTCGGACGCCTTGATGGAGGATGCCATGATTGCGGCGACAGCCGTAGTTCACCGACTGATCGTCGTGACTCGCAACGTCAACGATTTTACCCAACTTGGTGTAGATATATTGAATCCATTCGAGAGTGGAGAAGAAAAGTAATACCAGGAGTGGGCTTGGCCCTGGCCTTTTCACGCTGGTTCCCGAGGAAACTGTGAGCGATTTCCTACCGAGTAGAAGGCGAACGGAAGCGATTGGAGGTCCGGTGTGACATCCTCTACGTGGGGGAGTAAGAACTTTACGTTTGGTGTCCCTTGTAGGGGCAATTCATGAATTGCCCCTACAGTTCCCTGTTTCCTACCCAGGTGACGCAGGAATCCGAAAAGATAATCGTATCTTCATTGGGATAACTGTGGGCGGTTTTGAGCCTCACGCGCTGGTTCGGTTTGTCGAGCATAACCCAGACCAGCGTCTGGGGGGCCGGACCTCGGGGCGTGGCTGGAAAAGAATAATCAAGACCAGCGCTCGATGAGCGCGCCGTGTCCGCACTGGCCTGGACAATACGCTGAGCCAGTGCCCGAAAGGCGGGCTGGCCGTGCTGGCTGTCCGTCCGCTGAGCTTCAAAATGATAGTGCAGCGCGGGCGTAAGCTGGAGGTCGATAGGACGAGTCAGGTTCACAATCCAGTCCGAGAACGTCGGTTGTAACGCAGGAGGAATATCCGTACAGGCCAGGGTTTCGCAAACGTGCTGAGTAGTGTCATATGCTATGTGGATAATGTGGCTGGCACCGATGATACTCGCCTGTATCTGGAACTGGGGTTGTTCCAAGCGCACCGTGGCCAGCGGTCTGAATTGCTGAAAATCCACCCCGTCGGCGAGAATGTGAAGCCGGAGCTCGGCGGCGGATTGGTCCTTGTAGGTGAGCGTGCTCATGCGGTGTCTAGCCTGCGGCAACAGCGGACGGGTGCAGGAGTTGAGATAGCGCCAACAGCCGGCCGAGCATCTCCCACACCCCGAGTAACTGGAACGCCATGACCACTATTGTCCCAGCCAACACGGTCCGAATCCAGCCTTCGCCCTTGCTGACACCCCAGTGCGCCCCAAACCACGCGCCGATGCTGGTCGTTATCGACAGGAGCAGGCCCGCGCTCCAATCAACCTTTCCGTTCAGCGCAAAGACGCAGCAGGAAATGCCGGTCAAGCCCATGATAATAACGACCTTCACACCGTTTGCCAGCATGAGATTCAAGCCGCCCATAGTGCTTAGCGCCACCAGTATAAAAATACCGGCCCCAATTTGCAGTAAGCCACCGTAGAGGCCGATACCGAAAAAGACGCCCTGGAGCAGTCGTCGCCCCCGGTCTGTCTCGCTGACGGCCAGCAGTTTGCTATTGAGGACCGGCTCAAACACGATCGGGATGAGCAGGACCATCATCGTGATAGCCAACAAGGTCTGGAAGACCGCATCGTCCAGACGGACCGATACCAGCGCGCCGCACACCGAGCCCAGCATGGCCGGGATCATGAGCGTAATGGCTAAGCCGGTGTCGGTCTGATTCAGTTTTTTATACGCGGCCAGGGCAGTCAGGCTTTGCAGGACAACGGCCAAACGATTCGTGCCGTTGGCAACTCCCGGCGGCAGGCCGATCAGGATGAGGGCGGGCACGGTCAGCACGGCCCCTCCGCCGGAAACCGCGTTGAGAAAACCGGCGGCCAGACCGCTGAGGCCAATGAGAAGCATATCGGGGAGTGACATCATACTAAAAAGGGCAGCCATAGCGGGCCGCCCCTACCATCTCGGTGTCTGAGTTGCGTGGCGATTGTTGCTTGTCTCAGCCAGAGCGTCAAGGCGAAGACATTAGGGCGGGAAGAGATAGCATTGCCAGCGGAAGGGAGGGAAAGGCCCGGCGAACCGAGCCCTTCAATTTTGTGACTTGAGCCTTGTTAACGGGTTGGCTCAAGCCCAGATGATCTAAGCTATGGAAGCATAGCAGCGTATACGCTAGCCTGCAAGAAATGTTTAAAGGAGAAGATGGTAAACATGGCGTGGCGTCTTGGGATTGATCTGGGAACAAATTCTTTAGGCTGGTGGGCGTTCAGCGTAGAAAAAGAAGGTCGTAGATGGCGAGTCAGCGACTCACTTGATGGGGGCGTGTACATCTTCCCGGATGGGCGCGAGCCGGCCAAAAATGGACGTATAGGTGATAGCAACGCAGTAGAACGCCGTGATGCTCGCTCTTTACGCCGTAACCGGGATCGCCGTAAATCTCGCCTACGGGCGTTCATGCGCGAGCTTGTTGAGTTGGGGCTGATGCCTGAATCGCGAGACGAGCGGGACAAGCTATTCCAGACGAGGGCAGGCGAAGAAGACCCTGACCGCTCCAACCCCTACCGGCTACGTGCAGAGGCGGTAGAGCGGCTTCTTACTCCCTACGAACTTGGACGAGTGTTGCTCCATCTCGGACTGCGGCGAGGATTCAAGTCTAACCGGATTGAACAGGCGGATGACGAGGGCGGCAAACGTAGGAACAAGAAACGCATTGACGCACTCCGTACCACCCTGAACGGAAAAACGCTTGGCCAGTTTCAGTGGGCGCGATTCCAGGCAGAAAGGGAAGGACAAGAGTCAGGCGAAAAACTCTCAGGTATTCGATTCCGCGGCGAGGGTGAATTCTACCCGGACCGAGCCATGTATGCGACGGAGTTCGACGCGATCCGTAAGAAGCAGGAAGATTATCACTGCCTAAAGCCCGCTGATTGGGACCGCCTACGGGATCGGTATGTTCTTTTCCAGTGGCCTCTGAAACCTGTGGAAAGGGGACGTTGCGAATTCTTTCCCGAAGAACAGCGGCATTGGCGTGACACCCCTATAGGCCACGATTTCCGCCTCTATCAGGAACTCAACATGCTGCGTTGGGTTGATGCTGACCATCAGGAGCATTGCTTGAGCGAGGAGCAAAGGTCAGCAGTATTGCAACTCTTGCTCACCAGAAAATCCGAAGTTAAATTCGACTCACTGCGTAAACAGAAATGCCAAGCTCGCACACCACTGTTTCCTGACTGCATACGTTTTAATCTGGAAGATAAGAAGCGCAAGGGTCTCAAGCCTCACGCCATTGGTGTGAAACTCGCGGCAAACCCACACTTGGCCTCCCTATGGAAACGTCGCTGTTCCGATGCTGCCGCCGCCGAGGTACTGGACGACATTTTTGAGGCGTTGCACGAAGAAGACGACACAGACAGTCTCGCTATACGCTTAGCTGGGATGGGACTTGACACTGAAGCCGTCCACGAGTTGACTGCGTGGCGTCTCTCCCGTGTCACGGCCAATGTATCCCGGCGGTTTATGGAAGCTATCGTGCCGATCATGCGGGATCATAAGTTTCTCTACTGGGAAGCGGTCAAGAAGGTTAAAGACGGGAATGGGAACCCTCTGAATCACAGCCAACAGCCTGGTATTGGAAACCGCGATACCCTCCCCTATTACGGCGAAGTACTGCGTGGCTCGACGTTGGGAACAGACCCTACAGCCGACCCCCAAACGGCACCTGAAAAGCACTTCGGCAAGATCAATAACCCTACGGTTCATGTGGCGCTGAACAGCCTTCGGCGTGTCGTAAATACCTTGATCGAACGGTACGGCAAACGACCCGTTGAAATCCATGTAGAACTCTCGCGTGACCTGAAACGGACTCGGAAAGAGCGCGACGAAGACGCGAAACAGCAAGCTCACAACCAGAAGGAAAACACCCGCATCCGGGAGGAACTAACGAAACACGGCATCACACAGCCATCGGCACGTGACATCAAGAAGTACAAGCTGTGGGAGGAACTTGGCAAGGACACCTTCGCTCGTTGCTGTCCCTTCTCTGGGAAGCCGATTTCCTGCGCCCAGCTTCTCAACGGAGAGGCAGAAATTGAGCATATCCTGCCGTTCAAGCGCACCTTTGATGATTCTATGGCTAACCTCACCGTGGCCATGCGTTGGGCCAACCGGCGCAAGGGTAATCAGACGCCCTACAAGGCGTTTGCTTCAAACGCCCACGCCGCCCACGGCATCGAGTGGGAGGGCGTGCGCACACGAGCTAGTCGCTTGCCGGACAACAAGAAATGGCGGTTTAGTCCCGATGCTATGGCACGGTTTGAGGGCGAGCACGGTTTCATTGCCCGTCAATTGACGGACAACGCCTATATCGCCCGCGCAGCTATGCGCTATCTCCGCTGCCTCAAGGGCGTAGAACAGATTGTCCCCAACCGTGGCGGCCTGACCGCCTTACTGCGTAGAAAATGGAACTTCCCACGCAAGGACCGTGCAGATCACCGACACCACGCAGTTGATGCCGCCGTCATTGGGCTGGCCGACCGGGTCACACTCAACAGAGTCTCCGAGCAGACCGCCCGAGGCGTGGATGGCCGCGTACATATTAGGGTGCCTGAACTCCCGAATTCGATTAAGAGCACGATTTGTGAGCGTGTTCCCGAAATCGTCGTAGCGTTCAAGCCTGACCACGGTTGGCAGGGAGCGATGTTCAAAGACTCTGCATACGGGTTCATTCCGCCAGAACAGCGCGACCCAGATATGCCCGAACACAATCTTGTCGTTCGCAAGTCACTGATAGAACTTACCCGCAAGCAATGTACGCACATACGCGACAGGGGTATTCGTACCGCCGTGAACGCATACCTCACCGAAGCTGAAGCAAACGGAGAAGAGTTTAAAAAGGACGCCGTATTGAAAAAAGTATTAGCGCGCTTCGGAGCAAATCGCGGGGTTGGCAGGGTACGGATTCTGGTCACTGACCAAACGGTAAAGCCTGTATCCTCCGCCCCCTACAAAGGGTACGCGCCCGGTTCCTACGTGTGTTGTGATGTGTGGCGGTGTCCAAAAGGAAAGGCCGGAGGATGGCGGCATGGGCAATACGAATATCTGGGGGTGTATTGGTCCTATGCGGATACGCCCAATGGAGTACCCCCTCCACACGCACGGAAGCCGCATCCCGCTGCAAAGCTGGTTGCTCGTCTCTACAAGAACGATATGGTCGCTTACGAAGAAGGTGGACAAACACAGATCATGCGCGTCGCCGGATTCAGCACGACAAATAATAAGTTGGATGTGGTTCCGCATTCCGCCGCCGACCCGAAACAGAATTTTGTGGCCCTCAACAAACTTGGGGCTGGAGGCCTACGGAAACTCAGGGTGCTTCCAGACGGTCGAATACGAGGGCTCACACGATGATTGGTGGGCTTGTCGAAGTCGCAGAGAGTGGACGCTACCTGTCTGTCCAGCGTGGGTTTCTGAAGGTCTCGGAGAAGGGCGAAGAGTTGGGGCGTGTACCGCTCGACGATATCACCGCATTGATCCTTTCCGGCCCCCAAATTACCCTGTCCAAAAACCTGATGGTTGAACTGGCCGAGCGTAAGGCGATCATCGTCACCTGTGGCCGGAACTGGCATCCCATATCACTCTCGTTGCCCTTCGGCGTGCATTACGAGGCAGCTGGCATTCTGCGTGACCAGATCGATGCCTCCCAACCGTTGCGCAAACGTCTCTGGCAGCAGATCGTCCAGGCCAAGATTGATAATCAGGCAGAGGTGTTACGGCGTCATGGACGAGAAACCCGGGCCATCAGTGAATTGGCTGTACTGCGTCGGCGGGTCAGATCGGGTGATCCTGAAAACATGGAAGCGCAGGCCGCACGACGTTATTGGCCCGCACTGATGGGGCCGGACTTTCGACGTGACCGACACGCAGACGGAATGAATGCGTTCTTGAACTACGGCTATACTATACTGCGTGCCGCAACGGCTCGGGCGGTGTGTGGCTCCGGTTTACACCCGTCCTTGGGTATTCATCACGGCACCCGCGTCAATCCGTTCGCCTTGATTGACGATCTGATGGAACCATTCAGGCCGCTTGTTGATTCGGTCGCGTATGAAACCTACGAGGAGGAAGCCGAACTGGACGCTCCACACAAACGTGACCTCGCCGCAGTGTTGCGTGAGGACATGCTGCTGGAGACCGGACTTTCACCGGTCAGCAATTGTCTCATCCGGCTTGCCCGGTCTCTGGCCGCCAGTCTTGCCAGCAAGACGCCCGAACTGGCTATCGCCGCAATGCCTCAATCTGAGTAATTGGTGTCGTTAATGGTTCCCGACCAACGGACCTGGATAAGCGGATACAGAACATTGTGGATGCTGGTCATGTTTGACCTGCCGGTCGTCAAGAAGGAAGACCGAAAACGCGCGACAGATTTTCGGAACTTTCTTCTCGATTTAGGATTTAATATGGCGCAATATTCTGTGTACTACCGACTCCGCGATGGCAAGGAGTCGGCTGAGGCGATGGAGCGGCAAATCGCCCAGAAGGTTCCCCCCAAGGGGTCTGTTCACATCCTTACTATCACGGACAAGCAGTATGAGAACTTGCGTATTTATGAAGGAAAAGAACGAAAAAAGCCGAAAAAACTGGAGCAACTCTCGTTGTTCTGACCGGCTGCGCACCGTTTTGGGAATCAAAAAAGCCGCAAATGCCCAAGAACTTCGGATATTTGCGGCTCCTCCAAGCTTAGATCATCTGGACTTGAGGTCAACCCGCAACCAAAAAAGTCTATTATGCACCACGCTAGGAAAGCTTAGATCATCTGGACTTGAGGTCAACCCGCAACTTGTGCGTGGCGAGAGAGAGGCGGAATCAAAAGCTTAGATCATCTGGACTTGAGGTCAACCCGCAACCAATGGCGGGCGAACTGATTTTTCTTGTTAGCTTAGATCATCTGGACTTGAGGTCAACCCGCAACGGGGCCGGGCCGAGCGTGTCAAGCGGGAAAAGCTTAGATCATCTGGACTTGAGGTCAACCCGCAACCCATTGCCCATTGATACGGGCTCCTGCGCAGAGCTTAGATCATCTGGACTTGAGGTCAACCCGCAACCCATTGCCCATTGATACGGGCTCCTGCGCAGAGCTTAGATCATCTGGACTTGAGGTCAACCCGCAACACTGTACCTCTTCGGCTGACTGATATTCGAAGCTTAGATCATCTGGACTTGAGGTCAACCCGCAACCTGTAGAGATAATATGGAAAATGCCTGAATCAGCTTAGATCATCTGGACTTGAGGTCAACCCGCAACACAGTCCAGGTTGCCGAAATTGCGGGCCAAGCTTAGATCATCTGGACTTGAGGTCAACCCGCAACTGTACACCCATCGAAGTCGTAAACGACAATAACTGAGGACAGATTTCCTTGACCCCTCCCGTGTCTCTGCCTATGATTCGAGGACGCTGGCCAAAGGAGGGCGGACATGCCTGCGGGGAACCTCAAAGATGTCGCGGCCGTGTGTGGTGTGGGCCATACGGCCTACGGTCGGAAAATGAATCGGAGTCAGATCGATCTTGCCGGTGAGGCCATTCGCAACGCGCTCGATGACGCCGGGCTGGGGCGGGACGATTTGGACGGGCTTATCGTCAGTTTCGGGACGCCGATTGGGGCGGACGCCGACACCCTGGCCTATGCCTTGGGATTAAAGCTGCACGCGTATAATCAGACTTGGGCGCACGGACGGTTTACGGCCAGTAGCATTCAGTGGGCGGCGATGATGGTCAGCGCCGGGCTGGCCAATGTGGTGGCCTGCATGGCGTCGATCAGTTTTTCCGGTTTCCGCAAGCCCATGATGGGCGGGTCTGGAGATGCGGAGGGCGCGCGTGAGGCCGGCGGGGGACACGGTGAAGACCCGGTGTTCGGCATGACCTCGCCTGGGGCCGGGGCGGCCCTGGTCGCCCGGAAGTATTTTGATCGCTTTGGCGCAACGAGTGAGCAACTGGCCGCGGTGGCGGTAGCGTTTCGGAAGCATGCCGGCATGAATCCGAATGCCGTCATGCAGACCCCGCTCAGCGTCGAAGATCACCAGAACTCGCGTTTTGTGTGCGAGCCGCTGCACCTGTTGGACTATTGTCTGATTAACGATGGCGCGGCCTGCGTTCTGGTGACTACTCGGGAACGCGCGCGGGACATGGCCAAGCGGCCGGTGTGCCTGAGCGGGATGCAGGGCCTGCCCGCGGGCCGGGAGGAATTTATCTGGACCTATCCCGGCTTTGGGACTTCTCAACAAACCGCCTTTGATTATGTGCCCGGCCCGCAGCCCGTGTATGAGATGGCGGACGTAGCGCCCAAAGACCTGGACGCGCTGTTTACCTATGATGCGTTCTCGATTCTGGCCTGGACCGCCCTGGAGCGCTTTGGGTTCTGTGGGCAGGGCGAAGCCGCGGCCTTTACCCAGGACGGGCGGATCGAGCTGGGCGGGGAACTGCCGATGAACACCAATGGCGGGCTGATGTCCGAGGGCCATATCATGGGCTGGAATCACCAGGTCGAGATTGTGCGCCAATTACGGGGGGAGTGCGGGGAGCGACAGATTCCGAACGCGCAGCTCATCCAATGGGCCAACGCCTACGGAGACTCGTTAATCTACCGTGCGGGCTGAAAAAAAGGAGAGGCCATGGCCGCGTATACAAAACCGCTCCCGGCGATTTCGACACTCAATCAGCCGTACTGGGATGGCCTGAAACAACGGCAGATGGTGCTGCCCTATTGTGAGGCGTGCGACAAGGTCTGGTATCCGCCGGCGCCGTTTTGCCCGGACTGCTGGTCGCGCGATTTTCGCTGGCAGGCGGTCAGCGGGCGGGGCGTGGTGAATTCCTGGGTCGTTTTTCATCAGGCGTATTTCTCGTCGTTCAAGGATGACATTCCGTACGCTGTTGCCGAGGTCGAACTGGAAGAAGGCCCCCGCCTGCTGACCAATCTGGTCGAAGTTGCGAACGAGGACATTACCATCGGTATGCCGGTGGAGGTCGTCTTCGCTGATGTGACCGACGAGGTTACCCTGGCAAAGTTTCGACCCCGAAAAGAATAGCGGCAGACTGGCACGGCTGCACTGAAGGAGAGAAGGAGTATCTATGCCCGGTATCCTCGACGGTATTCGCGTGTTTGACCTCAGCATTGCCGCGGTCGGACCCTGGGCGTCCAAACTGCTGGGCGAACTGGGAGCGGATGTGGTGAAGGTGGAGTCGCCCGGCGGTGAACTCTCACACGTCATCCCGCCGCCTATTAAGGGCACGGCTGTCCTGTATATCTCGGCCAACTTCAACAAGCGGAATATCGTGCTTGATCTCAAAGAGGAGGCTGATAGGGCCATTGCCCTCAAGCTGGTTGAAAAGAGCGATGTGTTTGTGCAGAACATGCGGCCGGGCGCGGTCGAGCGTTTGGGTCTGGGCTATGAGGTGGTCTCTCAGCTCAACCCGCGCCTGGTGTATGTATCCGCGTCGGCGTATGGCCGGACCGGGGCGATGGCAAAGGAAGCCGGGATCGATCCGACCGTTCAGGCGTTTGGAGGCTGGTGCAGCATTACCGGCCCGCCCGGCTCGACGGGGGAGATGTTCCGCCACCTGGCCCATCTCGACATTACGACCAGCACCATGATTGTTGAGGCGGTTTTGCAGGCGCTGCTGGCGCGGGAGCGCTCGGGCAAGGGGCAGCATATTGAGATCGATATGATCTCGGCCGCGATGTCGCTGCAAACCAGCCGCCTGGCCGAGTATTTCGCGACCGGCGAACAGCCTCAGCCCCTGGGCAGTGCCGCGGCAACGACCGTGCCGCACCAGGCCTTTGTGTGTGAGGATCAGGAATATCTGGCGGTCGGAGTGGTGAGCGAGGACCAGTGGCCGCGCTTCTGTCGCGCTATCGGCCAGGAAGCCCTGGGCGACGACCCGCGCTTTGCGACCAACCCGAAACGGGTCGAAAACCGGGCCGCCCTGGTAGCCGTGCTTGCAGACCATTTCAAAACCAAGCCAACCCGCTGGTGGAGTCTGCGGCTGACGCAAGCCGGTGTGCCGAACACGCGGGTGGACCGCACGGTTAATTTTCAGGCGCTCCGCACCGACCCCCAAGTCACCCGCAATCAGCATATCGTCGATCTGGAGACACCGCACTGGGGAACCCTGAGCGTCGATGGGCTGCCGTGGAAATTTGAGAAAACGCCGGCTGGTCCGATTCGTCCGGGCGGACTGCAAGGCGAGCAGACCGAGGAAGTCCTGCGCGAGTTTGGGATAGCGGCAGAGACGCCGGAGCGGAACGGAAGAGACACGAGACTGGAGCCGTGATGCCCGGCGCGCTTGATGGTTTTACCCTTATTGATTTCACCCAAGGGCTGTGCGGGCCGTTTGCCTCCATGCGCCTGGCGGACGCCGGGGCCGAGGTGATTAAAATCGAGCCGCTGAGCGGCGATACCGCACGGACCATGGGCCCGCCGTTCATCCAGGACGAGAGCGCGGTCTTCCTGAGTCTCAATCGCAATAAAAAGAGTGTGGCCCTGGATGTCACTACACCAGACGGCCGGGAGATTGCGCGACAACTGATTGCCCGGGCCGATGTGGTCCTGGAGGACTTCGGGCCGGGCCAGGCGGAAAAGCTGGGGCTGGGCTACGCAGACCTCAGCCGGACGCATGAGACGCTGGTGTATTGCGCGATGAGTGCCTTTGGGGAGGAAGGGCCGCTGCGCGACCAGCCAGGAGCGGAGCTGGTGGTACAGGCCATGGCCGATTATACCCACTCGTTGGGGAAGATAGGAGAGGCGCCGGTCCGTTTAGGCACGGACGTGGCCAGTCTTAATACCGGTATTATGGCCTCCCAAGCGATAACGGCCGGGCTGTTTCACCGCGTGCGTAAGGGCGAGGGGCAGCGGGTTGCGGTCAGTATGCTGGGGACCCTGCTCCATATGCGCGGCATTATGTGGACATCCATGACGGACCCGGACGAGTGGTACGGATTCCATCTCGATCATTACACCCGACCGCCCGACGAGGGTTATAAAACCAAGGATGGGCATGTCTATTTCGGTTTGCGCCGGGGCAGTAGCGAGGATTGGGATCGGCTGATGCTGACGCTGGGCTTGGCGGACTCTATTACGGACCCGCGTTTCCAGGGCTTTGGACGAGAGGCGACCAGCATTGGCCGCTATGCGCCTGAGGTCAAGCCGATTTGGGAGCGAGCCTTTCAGCAATTGACGAATGCTGAAGTGGTTCAACTCGTCCATGAATTTCGCGGGGATGCCGTGCCCTTTAACGATTACCCCACGTTATGCGCCCATCCACAGGTGGCCGAGCTCGATATCCTGAAAGACGTTGACCACCCGGCGGGGGGGAGCTTTCGGACCATTGGTCCGGTCTGGCGTTTGGCGGATACGCCGGCTGAAATTAAGGCCCCTCCCCCGACCCTCGGCCAGCATACGGACGAGGTGCTCACCGGGTTGGGGCTGAACGCGCCAGACCTCCAGCGGCTCAGAGCGGCCAAGGTCATCGGCTAGCGCAGCTTTCGCCGTCGTGTAGCGGGCGGGCAACCCCCTGTGATTGTCCGCCCGCTACACGACACATTCCCTCTCCCCTGGAGGGAGAGGGCTAGGGTGAGGGGGTGAGGGGGCGGCGCTCCTCGGGAGAGCACCTCGCTACAGCAGCGTGAAAACCGCTCTGGATTCCTGCCCCTGTTTTCACAGGGGTGACGTTCTTGCGCAGGAATGACGGGCGGCTACACCGCAGCGTCATCTGCTCTCATATGTCGGGGGACTCAAAGAAATCCGGGCCAGTACCCGGCCCGGATATGTGAAGTCGTCTTAGGCGATATAGCCGCTCTCGTCGTGGTCGGTCAGGTCGAGGCCCTGCTGCTCACCCTCTTCGCTGATGCGGGCCCCCCCGGTCAGGGCGTTGGCGATCATATAGGCGATCACTGAGACCACGCCACTCCAGATGATGGTGACAATAACGCTCTTGATCTGCTCAATGACCTGGGCCAGCGCTGACGTGGCTTCGAGACCGGCGCCACCCATGAATTCGGCTGCGCACAGACCGGTCAGGATCGCCCCAACAATGCCGCCGACACCGTGCACGCCGAAGACGTCAAGGCTGTCGTCATAGCCGAAGGATCGTTTTATCGTGGTGGCGGCCAGATAGCAGAAGAAGGCTGAGGCTGCGCCGATCAGGATCGCGCCCATGGGACCGGCCGTGCCGCTGGCCGGCGTAATGGCGACCAGACCTGCGATTGCGGCGGTGGCCATGCCAAGAATGCTCGGCTTGCCATGCCTGACCCACTCGATGAGCATCCAGACGACAACCGCCGTGGCGGTGGAGATCTGGGTGACGAGCAGGGCCATGCCGGCGACACCGTCGGCGGCAAGCTCGCTCCCGGCGTTGAAACCAAACCAGCCCACCCAGAGCATACCGGCTCCGACCACGGTCAGGACGAGGCTGTGGGGTCGCATGGGCTCTGTGGGGTAGCCGGTACGCGAGCCGATCATGATGCAAACAACCAGCGCGGCGATCCCGGCATTGATATGCACGACAGTCCCGCCGGCAAAGTCCAGTACGCCCCAACCGGCGAACAGACCACCGCCCCAGGCCATATGCCAGATCGGGACATAGCTGAAGGTAAACCAGATGAGCATGAAGATCAGCATGGCGCTGAACTTCATGCGCT
Organism: uncultured Binatia bacterium (SeqCode); assembly: GCA_965232605.1. GTDB lineage: Bacteria > Desulfobacterota > Binatia > Bin18 > Bin18 > Bin18. The sequence goes on from CBDDQA010000004.1 coordinate 292,831, forward strand.
CGGCAAAGGCCCCAACGATGAGCGCCGGGGTGATGATCGCAAAGGTCATCTGGAAGGTCAGGAAGACCGACTCGGGTATGGTGCCACTGAGGGAATCGACAGTCAGATCATTGAGGAAGAGCTTGGAGGCGTCTCCGATGATGGCGTTCCCCTCGGTCGCGGCAAAGCTGTAGCCGTAGATGATCCAGAGCAGGGTCATGACCCCGGCCATGGCCAGGCATTGGCCCAGGACGGACAGAACATTCTTGACCCTCACCAGGCCGCCGTAGAACAGAGCCAGGCCCGGAAGGGTCATGAAGAGCACCAGGGCCGTGGCAGTAATCATCCAGGCGGTGTCCCCGCTATCGAGCGTTGCTGTTTCCTCGGCCCAGGCCGGTATGGCTGTCCCGAGCATACCGAGTAAACCGAGTGAGAGTGTGCTCCACCCACACCGGGCGGCTTGTTGGGTCTTCCGAAAAAGTTTCACTGTGAACTCCTCCTTCCCTCACGTCCAAAGAACGAATATGACCGCTGCCGATTGCCCCGGATTGGCAGCAGAAGGCGAGGGCAGTCCTTGCATGACCCTTACCATAGGCAAAAAGAATGCCGACCGGGAAATACCTAATCTCTTTGACTTTTTTTGCTTTGAGAGGGCCTGAGGCGAGACTGCTGCTGACTGGATTTTAAGCAACGCCTATTTTTTCGTCAGCTTTGGGCGTGGGGGAGGGGCATCCTTCATTGGGGCGACCAGAAGGCGATATGGCCGTCTGAGAGCCGCTGCGGCGTCGCATCTTGCGTGACTGGAACAACATAGACGGACGGGCCCGGAACGCTTTGACCTGGGTTGGGGCGTATCTGCCCGCTAAAGGTAAAAAACCGGCTGTTCGGAGACCAGAGGCGATGCGAAAGCGCATACTGGTCGAAATACTGAAAAACGAGAATCTGGGGACGGGATGGAATGAAATCGACCACGGGAATGGATGTCCGGCTGTGGACATCCACGACCATCCACGTCCAGTGCGCTCGCTCCGGGTTGCGTCTGGCATACAGGATACGAGTGCCATCCGGAGACCAGAAAAAGGCCGCAACAGGCTCTTGAATCAGGGGCTGCAGCGCGCCGGTTGCCAGGTCGAACAGGCGCACCTCCTCAAAGAGGGGCGCTCTGATAAAGGACGTGGTCGCAATGGCCAACAGGGGTTGGGTCGGGGACCATTCGAGGGCCATCCGTCTTGGCACACGCGCGACGGATTCAGGCTGACTGCCATCGCCGGCAGCGATCATCAGAGAGGCGTGTTCCTGGCCTGCTATCGTATTGCCATAGGCGAGCCATTTCCCGTCAAAAGACCAGGACGGTGGCCCAAATATCGAGGGAGAACGAGAGAGCAGGTGCCGTTCGCCAGTGGGAATGGCCACAACGCTGATGGAATGGCCGGCCGCTCCCCCGCGACTTCCTCCCGTATGGGTGAGCACGGCTTGTCCATCCGCGCGCCAATGAAAATAAAAAGGCGCACCCTGGGCAACCCTGTGAGGACGCTGGCCACCTGAGGTCGGCCAGAGGTTTAATGAAAAAGGTCCTCGCCCGCCCAAAAGGACGCCCAATTGCTGGCTCGTGGGCGACCAATAGGCATAAATGGGTTGGAGGCCAGGTTCTTTATAGGAGTGGAGGATTTGGGCGCTGACACCGTCAAAGATATACAGCCCATCCGTGAGTTGACCGCCACTCAGCTCAACGCGAAAGCTGGCCAGGCGCTGCCCGTCGGGCGACCAGACTGGCCAGCTGTAAAAATCCCGATTGCGCTGGACTGAGCGGGGGGCGAAACTGGTCTGCTGGAGCATTTCGCCGGAAGCCATTTTTTGGCGACCGGTGCCGTCCGGCCGAATGGTATACAGGTCGCCGGCGCGATTAATATAGGCGATCCGATTGACCGGTGACGCCGCGCTCGGACTCGGCGCGTGCGTCAGGAGAAGAGCAATCGTCAGGAGAAAGGCAAGAGCGGCGTGGCAGCGTGCAGTCATAGTGGGCTTAACTCGGGGCCACGATAGCAGAGTTGATGAGAAGGGCAACGATCCAGGAGAAAGGGTAGTGGTTCAGTTTCACATCGCTCTTGCCCCCTGCCTGCGGAGCGCCCCCTCCCTGGCTCTCCCCTCTGAGAGGGGAGGGAAAATCTACTCCCTCTCCCCTCTGAGGGAGAGGGCGGGGGTGAGGGGAAATACGCAAACTGAACCACGACCGGAGAAAGGAGCGGGCAGGGGTATATAAACAGGCTGAGCTTGACGGCCCCGCGTTCCGTTCGGTACGAATGCTGGTCATGACGAAAAGTATTTCGTTAGCGCGGGAGAACTCCGAAGTGCAGTGAGAGGAGAGGCGGAGAAGATGAAGCGTATTGCCATTCTCGGTTCGACCGGCTCCATCGGGGTGTCGACGCTCGATATTGTTGGGCGTTTTCCTGAAAAATTTCGCGTGGTTGCCCTCGCGGCCGGCAAAAACCTGACGCAACTCATCGCGCAGATCAAATCTTTTCAACCGCTCCTGGTCTCCCTCTCCCAAGAAGAAGATGCAAAAAAGCTGCGGCAGGAACTGCCCGATTTCGAGGGCGATATCGTCTGGGGGGCGGACGGTCTGCTCGCGACTGCGACGCATGCAGACGCGGATATGGTCATGGCTGCCCTGGTGGGGGCCATCGGACTTCCCCCGACCCTGGCGGCCATACGGGCGGGCAAAGATGTCGCCTTAGCCAACAAAGAAGCCTTGGTCGTGTCCGGCGAACTCATGACGCGTGAGGCGGTGCAGCACGAAGTGCAACTCCTGCCGGTTGATAGTGAACATAATGCAATCTTTCAGGCCCTGCATGGACACAAACAGGAACGGGTCAAGCGCATTATTCTGACCGCCTCCGGCGGGCCGTTCTTACACCGCCCGGCTGAGGACTTTCAGACCATACGCATAGAAGAGGCGCTGCAGCACCCGACCTGGAAGATGGGCAATAAAATCACGATTGACTCGGCAACGCTGATGAACAAGGGGCTTGAAGTCATTGAGGCGCGCTGGCTTTTCAATCTGCTCCCTGAGCAAGTATCGGTGATCGTGCATCCACAGAGCATTGTGCACTCCCTGGTGGAGTATGTGGATGGGTCGGTGCTGGCGCAGTTGGGCATTCCTGATATGCGGGTGCCGATCTCCTATATTCTCGCCTATCCAGACCGCTTACCGCTCACCCATCTGCCGCAGTTGAATCTGGCCGAGGCTGCTCGGCTCGAATTTGTCGAGCCGGATTATCACAAATTTCCCTGCCTGGGTTTAGCCTATACGGCGCTGGAGCGGGGGGGGACGGGTCCCGCAGCGCTCAACGCCGCAAACGAAGTATCTGTCGCGTCGTTTCTTTCCGGACGAATAGCTTTCACCGACATTGCCGACATCAATAAGCAGGTTCTCACCGCCCATGCTGTCCAGCCGGTGAAAGACCTGGAGAGCGTTCTTGAGGCCGATGGGTGGGCACGCGCCCAGGCGAAAAAGATCGCTGGCATATCCGAACAGACTGTGGCGGCCTAGGCAGACGAGAGGGGACCGGTGGGCCGGCAACCGAATCTGAGGGCTGAGCGGGGACCGGCATGCGGGCCGGTGGAAAAACGAAATGAGTGAGGAAGCCGGCAGGTTTCAGGAGCAGCCTGCGGCCGTGTTCTCGCCGTCGCCGCAGGCAGAATCGCTCGCGGATGCGTACGCCTATTGTCGTGATATTACGCAGCGCAGCTCGTCGAATTTTTATTATGCCTTCCGGCTCCTGACCCGGGAGCGGCATAATGCGCTTTGCGCGCTATACGCTTTTTGCCGATTCGTGGACGATATCACGGACCAAGACCTCTCCCCCGTTGACGGGAAACAACCGCAGAACCGAAAAGAGCGACTCGCCCAACTCCTGGACACGTGGCGAGAGGAACTCGTCTGCTGCTATGAGGGGACTCCGCGTCATCCTATTTCGCGGGCCTTGACCGATGCGGTCCGGCGTTTTCCTATCCAGCAGGAACACCTGGCCGGCATTATCGACGGCGTGGCCATGGACCTCAGTCGGACCCGCTACCGGACGTTCTCAGAATTATATGAATACTGTTACCGGGTTGCCTCTTTGGTCGGCCTCGTCTGCATAGAAATCTTTGGCTACCAATCGCCGCAAGCGCGGGACTACGCCGTTAATCTGGGCATCGCGTTTCAACTGACGAATATCCTGCGAGATGTGGGCGAAGACGCCGAGCGGGACCGGATTTACCTGCCGCTTGCAGACCTGGACCGATTTGCATACTCGGAGCAGGAGCTTCTGAGTCATCAGTACAATGCGGCATTCCTGAAGCTGATGACGTTCGAGAGCCAACGGGCTCAGGAATACTATAGCCGGGCGGTCAGCTTGCTGGACCGTCACGACCGTCGCTCTCTTGTTGCCGCAGAAGCCATGCGGCTCATCTATCATGGACTGCTCAAAAGAATTGTGTCGCAGCAATTCAAGGTTTTCCAACATCGGGTGACGCTGCCCACTCCCTTCAAGGTGGGCTTGGCCTTAGCCGCCTGGGGGCGGAGCCTGTTTGTTTTCCCTTAGTCTGGCTCTGAGTTTTCCTCGGGCCTGTGGATATTCCGGCGGCAGGGGGAAAGGACGGGCGCTCCTGGGGTTGGTTCTGATGGGTAAGAGGGGAATCGGGGCGAGACGCTGAGAGCAAACCACGATGCGGTGTAGCCGCCCGTCATTCCTGCTTGCGCAGGAATGACGGGCTTCCGGTCCACCCGGCCTCTGGATGCCGGATCAAAGCCTGCCCCGGACATGATCCGGGGTCCGGCATGACGAGAACGCACCGGAACGACTACAATTTATCGTGAAATGCACAATCGTTCCTGGGGTTGGTTCAGGAACGCCGAGTAGAACAATGCAAAAGGGGAGGCAGGCCAGACTCACGAGTCTGGCCTGCCTCCCCTTTTCGGACGTTTCCCTGGGGGCAAATTTAGGCGACGGCGCGGAGCTTCTTCCCGCCTCGGGAGGAGTTTTTCATCCCCTCATTGTCGGGGAGATGCTCTGCGATGTTCGTCTTCGCGTAGTGCGAGCCGGGATACAGGGAGCGGATGGCAAACGCGACTTGTCCCATCAGGCGCTTGACGCCAACCGTTTTTTCTACTGGGGAAGTCGGCTCAAGGCGGACCATAGCCCCGTTACTCTTTTTACTCACCTGGATAAAAAACTGCTGTTTTTTCCCTGGTTCTATCACGAGCGCTTCGAGCAGCAGTTTGGTACACTCGGTATTAATATAGTACTCGCTGACGCGTTTAATGCCATCCGGGTCGCGGAGAAACATCTCTGGCCGACGGATAATGATCTGGCGTAGGTCAATCGGCCCTTGGATTGTTACGTTTGGCATAAGCCCTCTCCTTACATGAGACGCCCTGTCTGGAATCACGTTCCCCTGCTCTCAGCGTGTTCCAGAGCCCTCTGTTCGCAGCTTTGCCCGCCCCTCCACAGACAGGTGTATACGCTATGTATCTGCCGCTTATCGGACGGTCAAGTCTCAGGGGCCATATGGGGCGCAGGCGGCTACTTTACAGATTGTCAGGACACCAGTTATAAGCTCCTGTAAGAACGTCGCAATCTATGAAAAGAGAGAACGATTATGTTTTCGGTCACTTCGAGTGCCCCCGATCATAAGAGCCCGCATATTGCGTCGATTCAGGAAGCGATCGAAGAAATTCGGGCTGGCCGCATGATCATCCTGATGGATGATGAAGATCGGGAGAACGAGGGTGACCTGTGCATGGCGGCGGAAAAGGTGACGCCCGAAGCCATTAACTTTATGGCAAAATACGGACGTGGGTTGATTTGTATGCCCATGGCCGAGGAACGCATTGACACCCTCGGGCTGCCGATGATGGTGGCTAAGAACACGGCTCCTCTTGGGACGGCCTTTACCATGTCTTTTGACGCCCGAAGGGGGGTGAAACGGGGGGTTTCGGCGGAGGACCGCGCCTCCACCATTCTGACGGCCACCCGGAAGGACGCGCGTCCCGAAGACTTTGTCGTCCCCGGTCATGTCTTCCCGCTGCGCGCGCGGAAGGGGGGCGTCTTGGTCCGCACCGGACAGACCGAAGGCTCGGTTGACCTCTCCCGCTTGGCCGGCCTCGACCCTTCCGGGATCATTTGTGAGATTATGCGAGAGGACGGGACCATGGCCCGTCTGCCCGACTTGGAAGAATTTGCCGTTGAGTACGGACTGAAAATCGCCACGATTGCCGACCTCATCCACTATCGCCTTGAGCATGACTCCTTAGTCCATCGTGTTGCTGAGGCCCGTCTGCCAACCCAGTATGGGGGAGACTTTACGGCCCACGTCTATACCAGCGACGTGGATGAGGCCGAGCATTTTGTGCTGGTCAAGGGAGAGATCAACCCAGAGGAAGCGGTGCTGGTTCGACCGCACGCTGAGTATGTGCCGGGAGACGTCTTCGGCTATACCTTTGGGAATACCAGCGCTCTCCTGCAGCAGTCTATGGCCATGATCGCCGCAGCGGGAAAGGGAGTCATTCTCTACTTGCGACAAGGCGGTCAGGGAGAGCAACTCTTCCGGGATACGAGCCGGGCGGATAAACACGCCAACAAAAGCGTGGAGCAGGCGAGTACGAATCCGGGCTCCCATCTTCGAGACTTTCGAGATTATGGTATCGGTGCCCAGATTCTACGGGATTTGGGCGTCCGCAAGATGCGTCTCTTGACGAACTCGCCGCGTCGTTTAGTAAGCCTGCCAGGATACGGACTTGAGGTCGTAGAGACCGTTCCATTAGACATGTATTCCCGCCAGCAGTCTTCTGCCAGAAAAAAAAGACAGTCCGCCTCAGCGTAAGAGTCTGACCCTATCATGTATCGCCCGACCCCCGCTGATGTGCTCGTAAAGGCAACAGCTGCAAACAACACTATCCGGGCCCTGGCCGTCGTGACCACTGGCGTTGCGGAAGAGGCACGGGACCGTCATCAGACTGCGCCCACCGCGACGGCCGCCCTCGGGCGTGTCATGACCGCGGGACTGCTCATTGGCAGTATGATGAAAGAGGAGGAGCAGCTCTCTATTCAGTTCAGGGGCAGCGGGCCCCTCCAAGGGGATCGTGACTGATGCCAACGCCAAAGGCGAAGTCCGTGGTTTTGTCTATCAACCCCGGGCTCACCTCCCTGTCAAAAATGGCAAGTTGGATGTTGGCGGTGTTGTTGGAAAGGGAACCATGGCCGTGGTGCGACGGCAGCACTGGGATAAAGAGCCCTATCGTTCCGTGCTGCCGATCGTGTCGGGAGAAATTGGTCAGGATATTGCCAACTATCTACTGACCTCTGAACAAATACCTTCTGCGGTGAGCTTGGGGGTCTTTGTCCAGCCTGACGAGGTCGTCTCTGCTGCCGGTGGTTTCATCATCCAGGCCATGCCAGACGCGGAGGACGCGACGCTGGCTCGTATAGAAGAGGCAGTGGCCCAGGCGAGGCCGGTCAGCCAGATGGTGCGTGACGGGCTCGCTGCGGGGGACATTTTGAGGCAGGTGCTCGCGAATTTTTCGCTCACGCTCCTGGACGAAATACCGGTTCGCTTTGTGTGTCGCTGTTCGCGCGAACGCGTTCAGGGCATTATTGTTGCTCTGGGTGCGGAAGAAGTAGAAAGGCTGCTTGAGCAAGAGGGCCGGATCTCGGCTGCCTGTGAATTCTGCGCCGAGCAGTACGCCATTGGGTCAGAAGAGGCGCGGACGCTTGTGGCTGAGGCGCACAAGGTTAGACCGCCCCGCACTTGATCGGGGGTGAGGGGGCTGCGCTCGGGAGAGCACCTCGCGTACAGCAGAATGAAAACCGCTCTAAGCCCGGCCTCTTTCCATGAGCAAGTCCTGGCCGGAGCGCTTCAGGGACCGGCCAAGGCATATTCCTCCGGTCTCTTCTGTTGCCGCCGCCCAGGAGTAGGCGCCGCTGCTGCCGCTGAAATGTCCCTTTCGTGCAGGCCGCGTGCACACCCGCCACATCGACGGTGGTGGTGTTATCCGTAACGGTGATCGTGACCCCGTCGCTTTCGACCTTATCCGTAGTGTCATACGTCTGATCTGTCGGCATAGGTCGGCCTCTTGGGTCGTGACGGTATTCCTCACGTCCGATTCAACCCGGGCGCAAAAAGCCTGGGCGCGATAGGAGGAAAATTGAGGAATGGCCAAGAGCCGCTAAGAATGCCAATGATGGCGACAACAACGAGCAGTTCGATGAGCGTAACGCCTGCTGCGTTCTTTTTCAGTCGGCTGACCTCCCTGCGGCAGTCGTGAGTGACTGGGGCGAGCCATCTCCGCTCTGACCCCTTTGTCGCCGTTTTCTTTTGCCATTGTATGTACATGAGCTCACCTCACAATTCTTACGTTTCGGCGTATGATGTTCTGAAGACGCCGGCCCGGTTCTCTGACGCAGTATACCCTGAATCCCGGCGAGTAAACGCATAAGCGTTTAATTGAGCACCGAGCCAAGCTGGAATATGGGCAGATACATCGAGACAATAATGCCGCCTATGACGACGCCGAGAAACAGAATGACGACAGGTTCCACGAGAGTCGTGAGATTCGAGGCTGCGGTATCGACCTCGTCATCATAAAAATCGGCAATTTTAGAGAGCATCGCGTCCAACGCGCCAGTCGTCTCTCCAACCTGAACCATTTGACAGACCATTGGGGGGAAGACTTGGCTTCTGATGAGTGGGTCAGCCAGGGTCTTTCCTTCGCTGATGCTCTGGCGGGCGGCCAAAACGGCATTCTCGACGACTTTATTCCCCGCCGTCTTTCCGGTGATGGCCAACGAGTCCAGAATGGGGACCCCGGACGAGACTAAGGTACTCAGCGTTCGGGTGAACCGAGCGACCGCGGTTTTACGGAAAATATCACCAACAATAGGCAACCTGAGCACAAGGCCATCAATCACTTGCCGGCCCCGCTCCGTCCTGTAATAGGCGCGGATGCTGATAATCGTCCCCACAATCCCCGCAAGCATATACCAGAAATAGGCGATCGCGACGGAACTCAGATTGATTGCGATTTGGGTTGGGAGCGGCAACTCCTCGCCAAAGCTGGCAAACATCTCACCAAAGACGGGGATGACATAAACGAGGAGCAGAGCGGTCACGAGCACAGCGATACCGATGACGCTGATGGGGTAAATCATGGCACTTTTGATTTTCGCCTTCAGTTTCACCGCTTTTTCCATATACGCGGCAAGGCGGACAAGAATGGTATCGAGCATCCCTCCCATCTCACCGGCTGAGACCATATTAGTATAGAGTTCGTCAAAGACGGTAGGATGTTTGGCCAGGGATTCTGCAAACGCCGAGCCGCTCTCGACATCGTGTTTGAGCGTGACAATCACCCCAGAGAAGATTTTATTTTCCGTTTGCTGAGCCAAGAGGTCGAGCGCCTGTACGATGGGCAGTCCGGCGTCAATCATGGTGGCAAGCTGACGGGTAAAAATGACCACATCCCGTCGTTTGATCTTCTCCCCCAAGCCTGGGATGTGGAGCTCTCTGTCAAGGCCCCTCCCTTTGGCACGAATGCGGTCCGGGAGTGGACGGATACGCCGAAGGCGCAGACGGGCCGCAACCGCAGACGCGTTCGGGGCGTCCATTTCGCCCTTTACCGTTTCCCCGTTCGGTCCGACTCCTTGCCAGCGAAAGATGGCCATGAAGATTGCTCTCCGGAAAAAGGGATAACACTCGGATCGTAATAGAGGAAAAATGGTAGCGCAGATGTTAAGCGGAGCTCAACCCCTGGGCCGACGAGGAAGCTCAGCTGGCGAGCGTACGCACAGGTCACTTACGCCGAGACGGTGAGCGACTGGGTTAACGCGTTTGACATGACCCTGAGTGGGGCCGGATGGCCGGTCCAGAGCTCAAAGGCGAGGGCGCCTTGATGCAACAGCATGCGGCGCCCGTCCAGCGTCGGGCGCTGGGCGTGGTGGGCGCGCTGCAAGAAGACCGTCGGCCGGGGTCCGTAGACTAAATCATAAAAGAGACACCTGCGCGGTGTTGCTCTGTAGTCGAGAGCTGGGAAAGTGTCGTTGTGGAGGCCGAGCGGGATACTGTTCACTACGAGAGCAGCGCGTTTCAGGAGGGTGGGGTCTCGGAGCGCATCCAGGGGAGCAGACACGAGCTGTGTGGTGCGCAGTGATTGGTACGCTCGTATCAACTTTTTCGCATTGGCCGGCGTTCGGTTGACAATGGTAATCTGCGCGCTGTCTGCCTGAATGAGTGCCACCAAAACGGCCCGGGCTGCCCCACCTGCGCCAATTAGCACAACCTCACGGTCTTGGACCGAACGGTTGCGTTCTGAAAGCGAACGTAAAAATCCTTGCCCATCCGTGTTCTCTCCGTAGAGTGTGCCGTGCCGATTGATGACCGTGTTGACTGCTCGATACAGGCTGGCCGCTGGACTGAGTTCATCCAGATAGCGAACAATCTTTTCCTTGTGGGGAACGGTGACATTGATCCCGACAAGATTGAGCGCGCGAATACTGGAGGTGGCTTTCCCGAGCGTAGCAGAAGGGACGCAGAAGGGGATATAAATATACGGCAAGCCCAACGCTCGGAACGCCGCGTTATGCATGGCCGGCGAGCGGGTGTGGGCAATGGGATCGCCGAAAATCCCAATGACCTGGGTTTCCCCATTCACGCTCAAGGTGGCCATGCAGAAAAGAGACTCCGGTGTGTGAGAACAAGGGTGGGTTCACCCTTGCGCCAGGACAGCGCTCGATGGTTGGACGGATGCTTTCCGCGCAGTCCGTCGCTCGTTCGCCATCTGTTCTTTAAGGACGGCGTGTGCCGCGGCGAGCCGCGCAATCGGCACGCGATAGGGCGAGCAGGAAACATAGTCCAGGCCGATACTGTGGCAGAACTCAACCGAAGCAGGGTCTCCGCCGTGTTCGCCGCAGATCCCCATTTTCAATCCCTCCCTGACGGCTCGCCCTTTCCGGACGGCGAGTTCAATAAGCTGGCCAACGCCATCCAAGTCGAGCGCTCCAAACGGATCCTGGGGGAAGATACCCTGCGAGACGTAGTCGGGGAGAAATTTCCCGGAGTCGTCCCGGCTCAGCCCGAGTGTCATTTGCGTCAAGTCATTTGTGCCAAAGGAAAAGAAGTCGGCGACGGCTGCAATATGATCTGCTCGCAAGGCCGCGCGCGGAACTTCGATCATCGTTCCAATCAAATAATGCGGTGTCGCGCCCTGGGAGGCGATGACCTCGGCGCAGACGTGGGCAATCCGCTTACGCAGGATTTCCAGTTCACGCTTATATCCGACAAGGGGGACCATGATCTCGGGCAGAACGGTGACCCCGGCCCGTGTCAGCTCACAGGCCGCTTCCATAATCGCCGTGACCTGGGCTTCATAAATTTCCGGAAAGGTAATGCCCAGCCGACAGCCCCGATGGCCTAACATCGGGTTCAGTTCGTACAGCACGTTTCGTTTGGTGTGGAGGCGTCCGACGGGAATGTTGAGCTTGCCGGCCAACTCCTCCAGGTCTTTATCCGTCTGTGGTAGAAATTCGTGCAGGGGGGGGTCAAAGAGACGGATGGTCACCGGCAGCCCCTCCATCGCGCGCAGAATACCGACAAAGTCCGCCTTTTGCATGGGAACAATTTTTTCCAAGGCCCGCATGCGACCGATGGTGTCATCGGCCAGGATCATTTCTCGGACGGCGTCAATACGATCTCCCTCAAAGAACATATGTTCTGTGCGGCACAGGCCAATACCTTCTGCACCGAAGGAGCGGGCCACTTGCGCATCATGGGGAGTATCTGCATTTGCGCGGACACGCAGCCGCCGCCGGCGGTCCGCCCAAGTCATGAGGGCTTTGAAGGCCGGACTTTCCATTTTGGGTGCGCTGGTTGGAACGCGTCCCTGGAAGACTTCTCCGGTTGAGCCGTCCAAGGTAATTAAATCTCCAGCTCGGAAGACCAGGTCTGTTCCACGCACCTGGAACGCTTGCTGGGTGTAGTCAATTTCGAGTGCCTCACAGCCGACGACGGCACACTTGCCCATACCCCGACTCACCAGGGCGGCGTGTGAGCTGGCTCCACCTCGGGTGGTCAGGATGCCTTCTGCGGCATTCATGCCATTGATGTCTTCCGGTGAGGTTTCAATACGGACCAGGATGACCTGCCGTTCTGCGCGGACCGCGGCTTCGGCATCCTCGGCAGAGAAGACCACTTCTCCGCTGACCGCTCCGGGAGATGCGGGCAGGCCACGGGCGATAAGCTCCTTCGGGGCCTCAGGGTCAAGAATGGGGTGGAGTAACTGATCGAGCTGAGCGGGTGCGACCCGCAGGATGGCTTGCTCCTCATTAATGAGACTTTCGTACACCATATCCACGGCGATCTGGACGGCAGCGGCTGCTGTCCGCTTGGCCGTTCGGGTCTGAAGCATCCACAACTGGCCGTGCTCTGAGGTGAACTCGATATCCTGGACGTCGCTGTAATGAGATTCGAGCGTGTGGGCGACCGCTTTCAATTGCTCAAAGCAGTCTGGCATCTGCTCTTCCAGGGCTGGGTTGCGTTCTTTCCGCTCGTCTTCCGAGCATCCTTCCCGTTGGGCGCGCTGACGTGACGCTGAAAGGGTAATCTGTTGGGGCGTTCGGATACCGGCAACAACATCTTCCCCTTGGGCGTTAATCAGAAAATCGCCGTTCAGTTCGTTTGCCCCGGTGGACAGGTCGCGGGTAAAGGCGACGCCGGTGGCGCAGTCATCTCCCAGATTGCCAAACACCATGGCCTGAACCGTGACCGCGGTGCCCCATTCGTCCGGGATGTTCTCCAGCCTGCGATACGTGGCCGCTCGGGTATTATTCCACGAACTGAACACTGCGCCGATCGCGCCCCAGAGTTGATCGTGGGGGTCGTCGGGAAACGGGATGCCCGACCGCTCGCGAATCAGACCCTTGAATGCGGAAACGAGGGCTTGGAGGTCCTCAGCCGTGAATTGGGTGTCATACTCGATCTCTCGTGTGGCCTTTTTCTCCTCAATAATCCGCTCAAAAGGGTCCCGCTCGGTCTTGGATTGCGGCTTGAGGCCGAGCACGACATCTCCGTACATCTGAACGAAGCGGCGGTAGCAGTCATAGGCAAAACGCGGGTTGCCGGACTGCTGAATGAGTCCATGGACGGTCTTATCGTTGAGGCCGAGGTTCAGCACCGTATCCATCATGCCGGGCATGGAAACTCGGGCGCCCGAGCGGACCGACAAGAGCAGCGGATTGGTCGCGTGTCCAAAGCGGCGACCCATAATTTTTTCGATCCGCCGCAAACCCGTCCGGACCTGCTGCGAGAGTTCCGGCGGATAGGTATGGCCATAGGTATAGTAATAGTTGCAGACTTCGGTCGTGATCGTCATACCAGGCGGAACGGGTAGACCAAGTTCGGCCATTTCCGCCAGATTTGCGCCCTTCCCACCAAGAAGCCAGTTGAGGCTCGCCCTCCCATCGGCTTGGCCAGCACCGAAAGAGTAGACATACCGTTTGCGCCGTGATCGTCTCTGCCGCTTTGGCAGCCCGTTTTGTGTATTGGTATCCATGCGTTGCACCCATTATGACGTTTGTCTGACCATCATTCTATCTGTCATAACGGAGAGGAGTCTAGTCTTGTATAGGCGAGCAGCCCTATCACTCACTCTGCGTGTCCTCAATGCGAGCGGCGTGGCCAGGGATAGCGGATACGGACGAAACATCGACTCGCTCAAGAAAGGCGAGGGATTTGAGTGGCCGGGGCAAATGCTGAGCCAAAAGACGTGATACGAGGGAGCGCGTTTCCTGGGAGATTCGTGGAGACCTGTCATCAGGGCACACGTCGGGGAGATGCCCACTGGCGAGCCAAGTCTGGAGTAGGCTGAGCGTTTCAGGCGCAAGGCGAAACGTTGCGCCTCCCTGTGTATCGCACTGAGGACACAGCAGGCCGCTGAGACTCGGAGAGAAAAGCAGAGCCGGTCCGTCCGCTGTGCACAGTGGGAGGGAGGTCCCGCAGATGCAACAGGAACTCAGGTTTGGGGCATAGCCAACCTCAACCAAGAGTCGCAGTTCAAAAGCCGGGAGAAACAGAGCCGGGAGAGGCGACGACTCTTCAAGCGATACTAAACCGTGCAAGAGAAGAGTGTAGATTTCCTGACCGGCTTCTCGTCCAGCCACCATGACGTCTGTCAGTTCAACCATGTAACTGGCCAGCGCAAAGCGGTGGATATCTTGACTCGGACGGCGAAACGTCTGGACAAGCTCGCAGCCCAGGATAAAGGCCAGTTCATCAGAGCGACTCGGCCGGAATCTGAGGCGAATATGGGTGAAAGGTTCAAGAACGTTGACAAAACGTCGGCGTGAGCGTTTTGCCCCCTTCGCAATCCCGGTGATCTTCCCCCAGTCCTGAGTGAGGAAGGTGACGATCTTGTCCGATTCTCCGTGGACTCGCGTACGCAGAACAATAGCGGGGGTCCGTTCTTCTTGCATTTGCGGCTTGACAGTTCAGGGAGTGATTCTTAGATTTCCTGCAACCTCTCTTCTTTCCTACCATAAACACATGAAAAAGCGAACAAATGAGGACGGTGAGAAGAGTCCGGCGGGAAAGCCAGGAGAATGAGGGAATGTATGGAAAGACAGGGAAACGGTCAGCCAGAAGAGCAGGAGAAGACGGCCGGCAACGCATCTGGCCAAACAGTGTTTGAAGGGGCAGCCGAGGCTGTGAATGGACAAGGCGCGTGCCAAGAGCAAGAAGGCAATCAGGATGAGTTGGAAGGACAAGGGAGTGAAGCAGTAGGGGAGGTTGAGCAGGCGGAGCACGATGATCAGGCCGATCAGGACACACCTGATGAACTGACTCTCGTGCGGGCACAACTCGTCGCGCAAGAAGCGCGTGCCAAGGAGAAAGACGATCTGTTGCTCAGAGAACGGGCTGAGTTGGAAAATTTCAAGCGTCGGATGCAGCGGGAGAAAAGCGAGTCTCTGCGTTTTGCGAGCGAGCCACTGCTCCGTGATATCTTGCCTGTTATCGACAATCTGGAGCGTGCAGTCGCACACGCCAAGGAGAGCGAAGGCAGTCAGGCGCTGGTTGAAGGGGTGGAATTAGTCTTGCGGTCGCTGCTGGACACCATAGGCCGGCACGGCGTGAGCCGGGTGAAAGCAAAGGGGGAGGCCTTTGATCCGAGTTTGCATGAGGCCGTGGTACAAGTTGAAAATACCGAGGTTGCTCCGAATACCGTACTGGACGAACATCAGTCCGGATATCAACTGCATGACCGCTTATTGCGCCCGGCAATGGTGAGCGTTTCCAAGGCACCGCCACAGATAGAGAAAGAAGAAGAGGAAAAATCAGAGTCGTAACGCTTGCCAACGCACAAGGTGATGATTAACACATGCTGTACAACGGGAGTCGCCCGAGAAGGCTCTCGCTATAAGGAGAACAGGTATGGGAAAGGTTATTGGGATTGATTTGGGAACAACAAACTCCGTTGTGTCCGTGATGGAAGGCGGTGAGCCCACGGTGATCACCAATGCTGAGGGCAATCGTACGACGCCTTCTGTTGTCGCTTTTTCCGATAGTGGCGAGCGGCTTGTTGGGCAGATTGCCCGACGACAGGCTGTGACCAATCCGGAGAATACGGTTTTTTCGATTAAACGACTCATTGGCCACCGCTATGAAGATAAAGAGGTGGGCAAGGCACAACAACTGCTGCCCTACCAAGTGGTCAAAGCCGAGAGCGGAGATGCCTGGGTTGAGAGCCGCGGAAAACAATACAGCCCACCCGAGATTTCAGCCTTCACCTTACAGAAAATGAAACAAACGGCCGAGGATTATCTTGGCGAGACCGTCTCTGATGCGGTGATTACCGTTCCTGCGTATTTCAACGACTCCCAACGGCAGGCCACAAAAGACGCTGGTCGCATCGCTGGATTGAATGTGCAGCGGATTATCAATGAGCCGACTGCGGCCTCGCTGGCCTACGGGCTCGACAAAAAGAAAGATGAAAAGATCGCGGTGTTCGACCTGGGAGGCGGAACGTTTGACATCTCCATCCTCGAAGTTGGGGACGGCGTATTTGAGGTCAAGGCAACGAACGGGGACACGTTTCTGGGCGGCGACGATTTCGATCAATGCATTATCGACTATCTTGCCGACGAATTTAAAAAAGATCAGGGCGTTGACCTGCGTGCCGACCGGATGGCCCTGCAGCGCCTGAAAGAGGCCGGCGAGAAGGCCAAGTGTGAGCTGTCGTCTTCGATGGAGACCGAAATCAACCTGCCCTTTATTACCGCGGACCAGAGTGGGCCGAAACATCTCACCATGAAACTCACGCGGGCCAAGCTGGAGGCGCTGTGCGCCGATTTGCTCAATAGCCTGGACTCGCCCTGCCTCACAGCCCTGAAGGACGCGGGACTCTCCGCCCAGCAGATCGATGAGATCGTCTTGGTGGGTGGTATGACGCGTATGCCTGCGGTGCAGGAGCGGGTGGCCAAGATTTTTGGGAAAGAGCCGCATAAAGGAGTGAATCCTGACGAAGTGGTCGCCATCGGGGCCGCCATTCAGGGAGCGGTGCTTACTGGTGATGTGAAAGATGTGCTCCTGTTAGATGTGACGCCGCTCTCCTTGGGCATCGAGACGCTCGGTGGTGTCTTCACTCGGCTGATTGAGAAAAACACGACGATCCCAACCAAAAAGAGCCAGGTTTTTTCAACCGCGGCTGACAATCAGACGGCAGTGACGATTCGTGTTCACCAAGGGGAGCGCGAAATGGCGTCGGACAATAAGCTGTTGGGGCAGTTTGATCTGGTTGGGATTCCGCCGGCACCACGTGGCATCCCCCAAGTCGAGGTGACCTTTGATATTGACGCGAACGGCATCGTCCACGTGAACGCCAAGGATCTCGGTACCGGAAAAGAGCAATCGATTCAAATTACCGCCTCCAGCGGTCTGTCCGAGGAAGAAATCCAGGATATGGTTCGGGATGCCGAGTCTCACGCCGAAGAGGACCAGAAGAAAAAGGCCCGTATTGAGGCGCATAATCAGCTTGATGCGTTGGTCTACTCCACCGAGAAATCTCTGGCCGACCATAAAGACGAAACAGATGCGGAGACGGTCGGGAATATCGAGGCCGCGCTGGAGAAAGCCAAAAAAGCCTTGGAGGGAGATGATACCGAGGCCATGCAGGCGGCAACCGAAGAGTTGACCCAGGCCTCTCATAAACTGGCCGAAGCCATGTATGCAAAAGCGGCCAAGGAGCAAGCTGAGGCGCAAGGTGACCAAGCTGGCGATGGGTCGGCAGGCCCCGGGGCGGGTAGTACACAGGCGAAAGAGAACGACGACGTTGTTGATGCGGACTTTGAAGAAGTCAAGTAAGGTCCTTACCAGTTTCTCGGGACCCTTGTCATAAGACCCCCACTTCTCCTACAGTTGGAGGAGAAGTGGGGGTCTTCAGTATCCGGGAATAGGGGTGGGTATGGCAAGTAAAGCCGATTATTATGAGCTGTTGGGTGTGCGTCGAGACATAGACGCAGAAGAGCTGAAAAAAGCCTATCGTAAAGCGGCGCTTCGCTACCACCCGGACCGCAATCCTGGAGACAAGGCGGCCGAAGAGAAATTCAAGGAGTTGTCGGAGGCCTACCAAGTGCTCAGCGACCCAGAGAAACGATCCCAGTATGATCGCTTTGGGCACGCCGCATTTGAGCAAGGAGCGGGAGGATTTGGCGGAGGATTCGACTTTTCAACGAACTTTGAAGACATCTTTGGGGATATCTTTGGCGATTTCTTCGGCGGTGGTCGAGGGGGGCGCAGCCGTCAAGCGCGTGGGCAGGATCTCAGTTATAGCCTTGAGGTCTCCTTCGAAGAGGCTGCCTTCGGGACGGAAAAAACCGTTTCCATTCCGCGCCGGGTGACGTGTGCGCCCTGTCAGGGGAGTGGGGCGAAACCAGGAACGCGGCCACAGACCTGTGGCCCCTGTCGTGGCAGTGGCCAGATGCGGTTTCAACAAGGTTTCTTTACGGTGGCCCGAACGTGCAATCGGTGCGGCGGGCAGGGGGTAGTGGTGACCGACCCGTGTGCGGAGTGTCAGGGTGCTGGGGCTGTACGGAAAACGTCGAACCTGCAGATTAAAATTCCCGGCGGAGTGGACTCCGGTTCTCGGCTCAAGCTGCGTGGAGAAGGAGAAGCCGGCCCAACCGGCGGTATTGCTGGCGACCTGTATGTCACCATTCAGGTGGGCGAGCACCCTCTTTTTGAGCGGCATCACAATGAGGTGATCTGCGAGCTGCCCATCAGCTTCCCACAGGCCGCGCTTGGCGCTGATATTGAGGCCCCTACGCTCGAAGGGAAGATCAAAATGAAGGTGCCTGCCGGTACGCAGTCGGGCAGTGTCTTTCGACTCCGAGGCAAGGGCATCGTCGATCTGCACGGTGGTGGCCGTGGCGACCAACTCGTTCGCATCGTGGTGGAAACCCCCACCGATCTTGGGGCCAAGCAGAAAGAATTGTTGGAAGAGTTCGCTCGGCTTAATGGGGGTGAGGTGCATCCCATCTCCAAAGGGTTTTTTGATAAGGTCAAAGAGCTGTTTGGATAGGCGGGTATGAAAATACGGGATCTCGGTGAGTTTCCCTTTTTGCGCCGCCTCCGTGAGCGCTTGCCTCACGCTCTCCACGACCCTCGGATTCAGCTCGGCGTGGGTGATGACTGCGCCGCCCTCTCGCTCCCAGGGCTCACGGTGTTGACAACAGACGCCATGATTGCCGGTGTCCACTTCCAGTGTGAGTGGACCTCTTTTTTTGTCCTGGGGCAGAAAGCCTTTGCCGTCAACGCGAGTGATGTGGCCGCGATGGGCGGGGAGCCAGCCTTCGCCCTCCTCAGTTTAGGTGTTCCCCAAGACTCTGCCGTCGAAGATCTAGACGCCTTTTTTGATGGCTTCCTTGATGCCGCCCAGCAGATGCGAACCTCACTCATCGGTGGCAATATGAGCGCGGCGCCGGTTTTTACGATTTCTGTCTCTCTCCTGGGACAAATACCGTACGGGCTGATCGCTCGTTCTGGCGCACGCGTCGAGGACGAGGTGTACGTGACCGGAACTCTGGGTGATGCGGCCTTAGGGTTACGTCTCCTCACCAATGAATTGACCGGAGATTCCGAGAGCATTGCTGTCCAACATCTGAAACAGCGCTTCTTATGCCCGACCGCCCGTGTCGCAGTCGGAAAAGAACTCGCGGCCCAGCGCTTGGCGACCGCTATGATTGACGTCAGTGACGGACTGCTCCAGGATTTGGGTCATCTATGCGAAGCGAGCCAGGTCGGTGCTGTTGTCGAAGCCCCAACGGTCCCACTGTCCGAGGGTTATCGGACGCTCCTGGGCCCACGGGATTGGGCACTGGCCTTGTCCGGTGGGGAGGATTACGAGTTGCTCTTTAGCGCACCGGTTACGGCGCGTCCCAGGATCCAGGAGATCGCGGACAAAAGTGGCTGTGCGATCACACGCATCGGCTCGCTCGTGCCCCAGGCAGACGGGGTGACCGTCGTGTTACCGGACGGACCGCGGGCCGCGAGCGAGTTTACCGGATTTAATCATTTTACGCAGAGCAGACCATGACACGAGACCGCCTGGCTGAAATGCTCACCCAAGTGCAACAGGGGGTGTTACCCGTCGAGCAGGCGCTTGAACGGCTCAAGCAACTGCCTTTTGAAGACTTGGGCTTTGCTCGGATCGATCACCACCGGACGCTGCGTAAGGGCTTTCCCGAGGTCATTTGGGGGCCAGGAAAAACGAGCCAACAGATTGCCACCATTGCTACGCGTCTCGTTGAGAACGGACAGCCGGCACTGATTACGCGTCTGGATGAAAAAAAAGCCCAGGAGGTCCAAACTTCCCTGCCCGCCCTGGTATACTATCCAGAGGCCCGCATCGGAGCCCTGGGCGAACAACCAACTCCCACGACGTCGTTGTCTATCCTGGTAGTCGCGGCTGGTACCGCAGATATTCCCGTTGCCGAAGAGGCCGTAATTTCGGCCGAGTGGCTCGGTAATAACGTCGAGCGTCTCTACGATGTCGGTGTTGCCGGTCTGCACCGCCTGCTTGATAATCTGGACCGCCTCCGGGCCGCGTCAGTTTTGATTGTGGTGGCCGGTATGGAAGGCGCGCTGCCAAGTGTTATTGGTGGGCTGGTTGATCGACCCATCATCGCCGTACCAACGAGTATCGGTTACGGTGCCAGTTTCGGTGGCGTCGCCGCCCTCTTGGCCATGCTCAACTCCTGTGCGGCAGGCGTGACGGTGGTGAATATCGATAACGGATTTGGTGCGGCTGCCGCGGCCACCCTGATCAATCGGCCACACGCTGAGTAGGCCGACAAGAGCTGAACAACGGCCATTCCAGTAGCGGCCGTGACACCGACCTCTGTGCAATATGGTGGTCCACTGCATTGGTACCCCTCGGTAGTGACTCACTTTGAAATTTGTTCTTCTCTGTGTTTGTCACATTATTCTCTCACATCCGAGAGCCTACGGTCAAAGTCGAGTCTCGTTCCTGCCTTGAGAACCCAGGGCGGGAGCAAGATAGGGGCAGTGAGATTTTCCTCCCAAATTAGTAGTGACAACCAGCCGGCAGTTGTGTATAGATGCCGAGCGGCTCTTCGTGCCCGCGTGAGCGTCACGTACGGGAGCCGAGAGGAGGCTCCGAAGATGCAAACTGGAACCTTGCTTACCCCGACATCGCTGATTCTTGTGAGCAGCCTGCTCGTGCTGGCCGGTATCTTTTCCGACGTACGCCCGGCCTTCGCGCAGGCGCAACTCGAGTGTCCCCTGCCTGACGGCGTGACGCCGCTTGCGGACCCGCCTGTGACGGCGCAACAGGTGGAAGCCGGCAGCGCCAGCCTGACCGACTTCGCACTGGCCGTGAAAGACATCTTTGTGAACGAGTCGCAGCAGGGCATTCCGACCCTCACGGAGTTAGCCTACGTGGGCTGTCTTTTCAGGCAGGAGGGGGAGGGGAAGCCGTGGCGGTCCGGTTCCACCTACATCGTGAGACTGGCGCCCAGCGACCGGGTGTTCATTCACGCGAAGGACATGGCCTTGTCCGGTGGGAAACTCAACCCCGTGATTTATGAAGCGATCCTGCGCGCATTGGACATTGATCCGGCCGACCTGACCAGCCCGGCTGCGGCCATAACCGCTTTCACTGCGGCCGCCGCCGGGAATGGGGGTGCATTCAACGTGCCTGATATCCCGGGCGCCTCCGGCTATGCCATCGGCTTTCTCTCGGGCATCTCAGGGACACCTGTCGTGATGCTCGTCGGATTTGACCTTGACGCGTCTCACTTGGCCGCAGAGACAATTGAGCATATCGACCCGCCCGTTACGGCCAGGGAGGTGGTGGATCGGGCAAGTTTGAAGGCCTTTGTCACGGCAGCGGGGGAATACTTCGTCGAATTCCTTTCGTCCGGCAATCTGACCGGGGTCTCGCAAGCCAGGGTCATCCTGCGTGATCCGAACGGCCCGTGGAGACATGGGTCCGTCTATGTCGCCATCATGGACCGTGCCAGCAGGATCATCACGCTTCACGGAGGGTTCCCGGATCGGTTCGAGCTTCGACGCGGAGGGATTGCCACCGACATCGCGACCGGAGAGCTTGTCGTGGATCAGCTCATCCGCGCAGCGGAAAGTGGCCCGGAAGGCGATTTCTGGGAGTATTACTTCGACAATCCGGCCGACGATGCCGACAGCGCCGAAGTCCCCAAGGTGGGTTACGCCCGCGTGTTCACCGCTCACATCCCGAGGCCGGACGGCAGCACCGTCTCGATCGACTACATCGTCAATTCGGGCTTTTATCTGAGCCCAGGGGCTGTGGAGTTGCGGGGGTATCTGGACAATCCGGGGCCGGACTCGTTTCAGAGTGGGGTGAGCGCGCTGTGGGGCTGGGTGTGCGACGCCGAGATGGTGGAGATCGAGATCGAGACCGCGCAGGGGGAGGTCCAGCCGTACATGGCGGACTATGGCATGGAGCGGCTGGATACGCTGGATATCTGTGGGGACACGAATAATGGGTTTGTGTTGTTAGTCAACTGGAATTCGTTGGGCGCTGGTGAACACATGGTCACCGCTTTGGTCGATGGGATTGAACTAGGCCGGGCGACGGTGCGGGTGACGACGGTGGGCGAGGGGGCTCAGCAGGAGTTCCTGCGGGGGGTTGAGGGCGAATGTGTGGCACCTGACTTTCCGCACCAGGGGCAGAGTGCCCTATTGGAGTGGCAGGAGAGGAGTCAAAACTTCGTCATTACGAACGTGGAGTAGGAGTGACGCATGCGGCGCCCTCGCTGGTTGTGCTGAAACAGCGGCTCGCCCGGTTGGCTCGACTGTGCCTGTTCAAGACTACGGCCGTGGCCCTTTCTGCGGAATGTGACTGCGGGGAACTGACACTGCTGATTTCGAGAAATTGCTGAACGATCTGTTGGTTGTGTCTCAGTTTGACATTTCTTCTTCTCACCGTTGATTCTCTCCCCATTTTTTGGGCGCCCGCGTCATTTTTTTGTTCCTTCCTCCTAATTTGTGTAGGGACAGAGGCGGCCGCATTAGGAGCCCTTTATCAGCGAGGCCAAGACCCTGCGGGCGGCGGCGTCAAGGTCCCCCGTACGAGAGCGGAATCCAAAGGATTCAACCTGAGACGCTACCTACCTCTCACGTTGCTATGGAACACGACCAGGGTATGATACCCTTGGCTATAGAGGAATGTGGTGTGATTGACCATCCCGTTGGGAGTGATGCGTGGCCCCTCGATTGCCGCTGCGGAACTGGGTGGATAGGCGTCCCGTAGGGGGGATGCCGACCACACAAAGGAGAACAGCGTGGCAACACCAAAAGTGATTGTGCAAATCTACCCCGTGCTTCCGGCCGAGGATCGTGCCGACCGTGAGCGCAAGCGCCCGCTGGGTCGCAACCGTGACGTGTACCATGAGGTGCTGCACGAGACCTTCGACCTGGTGAAACAGCTCGACGAAATGGGCGTGTGGGGTATCAGTACCATCGAGCACCACTTGCATTCCGAGGGGTATGAGCTGGGTCCGAATCCCGGCGTCCTGAACGCTTGGTGGGCGAGTCAGGTGAAGCATGCCTATGTCGGTGCCCTCGGCTATGTGATGGCGACCCGCGACCCGATTCGGGTGGCCGAGGAAACCGCCATCCTGGATCATATGACCCAGGGCCGCTTTTTTGTGGGCTTGACGCGGGGCTACCAGTCTCGCTGGATGGACACCCTGGGGCAGCATGTCAATGCCGTTGCGACCGTGTCGGACGGTAGCGAGGCGGATAAGCGCAACCGTGAGATGTTCGAGGAGAGTACGCGCATACTGCTCCAGTGCTGGCAGCAGGAGTCCGTAGCGACCAAGCAGCCGCATTACGAGATTCCGTATCCGTATGAAACCGGTGTGCGGGGCTACCCGGCGCGCAAGAGTATCGAATCTGCCGGCGCACCGGGAGAGCTCGGACCCGACGGCGCCATTCACCGGGTGAGCGTGGTGCCGAGCCCGTATAGCGACCCCTATCCGCGGGTGTTCGTCCCGATGAGCGGCAGTGCCGCCTCGGTGCCCTTTCTGGCCCAGCACGGTTTCCGGCCGACCTATTTCACTGCACTTGAGACCCTGGTGAACTTCGCCACGCTGTATGTTGAAGAGGGACGTGCGTCCGGCATGGATTATCCGCTGGGCGCCCGCCAGAATATCGCGCGCTGGATTCATCTCGGGCGCGACGAACAAGAATTTACCGACAAACTACTGCGCTACGATTACGAAATGTGGGTCCAACACTACTCGACCTTCTACGACGGCATTCCCAAGTTCGACACCCAGGCGGCCACGCTCCAGAGCATGAAGGACAGTGGGATTTTTCTGGGCGGCACGGTGGAGCAATTGAAAGCGGAATGGCGCCATATCTACGCCTCGTTGCCGTGCGAGTACATCACGCTCATCTGGCACTACGCGCATTGTCCCAAAGAACTCATGCTGGAGGAGCTGGGTGTATTCATGACCGAGGTGCTGCCCGAGTTGGACGCCCCGGCTTTGGACGACGGGTAGAGACTGGCCTGCGTGGCGAGGCCGGGTGGCGACAGTTGTCGGGCCAGACTGCTGAAGCCCGTGCCCTGCTTGCAGGCCGAGAGAGCCATGACACGCATCAGCTCCGCACCCTCTCTGCAACAGCTCGATGGCCTCACCTCGTTTGAGCGAGCGGTCCGCCAACCGCTTATGCTCGGGCTGTTCATGCCTCACCAACAAGGCGCTTGGACACCATCGAAAGCTCCCCGGCAGACCTCGTGGACCTTCGAGTACAACGCCGAACTCGCGGTTTGCGTTGATGAGGCCGGCTTTGACCTCATCTTTGCCCTGGCCACCTGGCTCGGCAAAGGCGGCTATGGAGGTGACATCCATTTTCGTGAGCACTCAATTGATCCCTTTATCACCAGTGCCGCCCTCGCACCGCTGACCCACAATGTCCTGCTCATATCAACGGTCCATGTCCTCTACGGCTGGCATCCCTTACACATTGCGAAATATGGAGCCGTCATCGACCATATCAGTCATGGCCGCTGGGGCCTGAATGTCGTGACCGGCTATCGGCCGGACGAAGCTGGGATGTTTGGCCATGAAGCATTCCCACACAATCAACGCTACGCCATGGCGGATGAATTCACGACCGTGATGAAGCGCCTGTGGACTGAAGATAAGAACCTCGATTATACCGGCGAGTGGTACAAGACGTCTGGCGCTTTTGTTGCGCCCAAACCCGTTAATGGCTTGCCCGTCCTGGTCAGTGCCGGCTCGTCGCCGGCGGGTATGGACTATGCCACCAGTCACGCGGATATTATCTTTGCGACTTCGCCCACGGGAGCTGATCCGGGCAAGGCCTGTGCGTCCTTACCCCAGCGTATCGTGCCGATCAAGGCGCAAGCCCGGAAAAAGGGCCGGGAGGTCAAGATTCTCGTCAATCCACATGTGATTTGTCGCCCAACCGAGAAGGAGGCGCAGGCATGGTATAAGCGGATTCGGGATGAACGCGATGAGGTGGCAGTCACCAACTTCTTCAACGCTTTCACGGCTGGGGACCAGTCTTCGTGGCGTCAGCATAGCGCGCTGGACTGGGCAGTTGGCGGCAATCTCCATCTCGTGGGAACACCGGATATGATCGTGGAGTGGTTTGTCCGCCTGCGTCAGGCCGGTGTAGACGGGGTGCAGGTCAATTTCTTCGACTTCGAGCCGGACCTCGACTACTTTATCACCACGGCTTTGCCCCTGATGCAGCAAGCCGGCTTGCGCCATGCAATGCCAAAGGAGGAGAGAGGCAGTGAATCACCCGGCAGGATCAATGCAGCCCCTCGCGGGTGTCAGAGCGATTGAGTTTTGCAATGTGGCGGCCGGTCCTTTTTGTGGCATGCTGCTGGCAGATTTTGGTGCGGACGTGGTGAAGGTTGAGTCACGGCAAGGTGACGCCCTGCGTCACTGGCCGCCGATAACGGACGGGTTTAGTGAGAACTTTGCCTCACTCAATCGCAATAAGCGCTCTATCGCGTTGAATTTGAAAGACGAGACCGATAACGACGTGGCGCGCCGATTGATCCAGAGCGCGGATGTGGTGATCGAGAACAACCGGCCTGGGGTGATGGGGCGTCTCGGGCTCGGCTATGAGGACTTCGCCGAGACGCACCCTCAGCTGATCTACTGCTCCTTGTCAGCCTTTGGTCAAACTGGCCCGCGTGCCCAGCAGGGTGGCTTCGATGTCACGCTCCAGGCAATAGCCGGGATCATGAGTGTGACCGGAGAGCCGGATGGCGCGCCCGTCAAATGCGGGGTGCCGTTAGCGGACTTTGCCGCCGGCCTGTATGCCGCCTTTGCCGTCTCGTCCTTGCTGGCCCAAGTCCGGGCGGGTGGGCCTGGAGGTTATATTGACGTCCCGATGATGGGGGTGAGTATGGCTATTGCTGCCCTCCAAACCAGCGAATTCTTTGGGACCGGAAAAAATCCTCGGAAACTCGGCGCGGCGCATCCCCGTAATGCGCCCTATGACCTGTTTCGGGCGAAGGATGGCCATTTTGTGCTTGCCGCCGGCAATAACAAGCTGTGGCAAAGCGTCTGCGAGGAGGTCGGTCAGCCGGACCTTGCGGTCGATCCTCGGTTTCTCACGACAACCGATCGCGCGGCCAATCAGACGGTGCTGAAAGAAATCCTCGAAAAGGTGTTCATCACGCGCACCGTGGCCGACTGGCTTGAAATCTTTGAAAACCGAGGGGTGCCGTGTGGCCCCACCAACACGTATGCTGAAGCATTGTCAGACGCACAGGTTGTCGAGATGGGGTGGGTCCAACCTTTAACGCTCCCCAACGGGGTAACCACCCGGACTTTCGCCTCACCATTGCAGATAAATGGAGAGGCTCCGTCGATTTACCGCGGACCGCCTGAGCTCGATGAGCATCGCACCGAGCTATTGAACGAGCTTCGCCGAGAGCGCCCTTAATTCCGAAACGAGCCAATAGACCGTCTCTCGTCCATGTCCGCCAAGAAATCCTCCAACGCCTTGACCAGCGGTCGGGCAAAACGCGCTCTTCAGGTTGGCTCGCTTGCGACTGCGGTCAGCGGGAGCTACGCCTGGAACGCCCTGAAACAGCCCTTCCAGTCGGCGGATGAAAAAGAGCAGGAGCTGGTAGACCTGCATCTCAAAAACGCGCTGAAGATTGTGGAAGGCTCCCACGAACTCCGCGGCGCATTCATGAAGCTGATTCAAATGCTGAGCATGCGCGGCGATCTCTTTCCGATGGAGGTCCTCGATATTCTCGCGGTCGTCCAGTCGTCCGTTCCGCCCATGGACTATGAGCTCATCCGCGCCCAAGTCGAAAACGAGCTTGGAAAAGAGCCGGAACAGCTCTTTCGGCACTTTGACAAAGAAGCCTTTGCCGCAGCCTCGCTGGGACAGGTCCACCGGGCACAACTCCGGAGTGGCGCAGAGGTAGTGGTGAAGGTCCAATATCCTGGGGTTGACGAGACCGTGGAACAGGACCTCAAGAACCTGAAAGCGCTGCTCAGCGCTTTGACCCTCGTCCTCCGCGATGTCATGCGACAGAACTTCGATGCGGCTGAGCTCTCTCAAGAAATGGAAGAACGCTTACGAGAAGAGCTCGATTATATCAATGAAGCCAACAATATTGCGATCTTTCAGCGCCTCTTCGCCGGAGATGACGAGGTCATCATTCCCCGTGTCCATCCGGATTTCTCCTCGCGGCGGGTCTTAACCCTGGAATTTATCGAGGGGTATAAATTCAACGATGTGTTAGCGCCCGGCGTTGCCCGAGAGTTGAAGGACTGGGTAGCGGTCAAGTATTTTGAGATTACCTGGCGACAGATCTGTTCTTTTGGGGTGCTCCATACCGATCCGCATCCCGGGAATTATCTGATTACCTACCATCCTAAGATTGCCATATTGGACTTTGGCAGTGTGCGTCTTTTCCCGGATGAGATTCGAGCAGGATATCGCCTGCTGGCGCAAGCTATTTTAGAGCGGGACGAAACGACTATGGCGCGTTGTTTTCTTGAACTCGGCTATCTTGACCCCGGTGATGATCCTGAGCCACTTTTTCGAATCATGTATCTTATTTTTGAGCCCGTCCTGGAAGACCGTCCCTATGATCCACGTGATTTTCACGCGGTGGAGAAGGCCAGAGAGGTGACGAATATCAGCCTTCAGCATCGGATCTTTAAGACGCCTGGGCACCGGCTCTTCTTAGTCCGAGCTTTACTTGGCCTTGAGTCGTACGTGCAGCAGTTCGGAACGGTGACCAATTGGCACCGGATTTTCCGGCAGTGTGTGACAGCGACCTCAAAAAAGAGAAGGCGGAAGAAAGCGAAAAGGACTTGACGGAGTTTGGGAACGGCTCGCGAGGCCGAACAGTGTGGTATTACACCTTCACGCTCTTGTTGGCTTCAAGCATATGGCAGCGGAGAATCGTCCACAGGGCGACAAAGCCGTCCGGCCAACGGATCTTTTTGCCTTCGGCATAGGTACGTGGACTATAAGAGATCGGGACCTCACGAATGCGAACGCCATCACGGGCGATTTTGGCGGTAATTTCAGGCTCAAATCCAAAGCGTTTTGAATGGAGCGTGAGCCCCTGTAACACCTCGGAGCGGAAGGCTTTATAACAGGTCTCCATGTCTGTCAGTTGGAGACGGGTGCAGATATTGGAAACCGTTGTCAGGACTTTATTCGTGGCAGTGTGCCAGGAGAACGAGCCTGGCGGGGAATCCAGAAACCGTGACCCATACACCACATCAGCCTGGCCGGTCAGGAGCGGAGCGAGCAGTTGGGGATAATCGGAAGGAGAATATTCGAGGTCCGCATCCTGGATCAGAACGAAGGAGCCGGTGACGTGGCGCAAGGCGGTCTGGACGGCTTGGCCTTTCCCTTGATTGGTCGGATGAAACAGCGCTTTCACCCGACACGGAGCGGGAAGAGGGCCGCCATTAAGTAGCAGCGTCACGTCGGGCAGAGCCCGGAGTAATTCTCGGGTCCCATCAGTCGAGTTGTCATCAACGACAAGGATTTCTTTAGAGAAGGGCGTGCGGGCAACTCGCCTTAAGAGTTCATAAATGGTTTCGACCTCGTTATAGACTGGGATAATGATGGAGAGGAGGGGGGTCCAAGGAGAGCGACTGCCCTCAGACATAGCGGCTTGGTGGATTGTCTTACGGGAAGGCTCTGCGGGATTGAACGCAGCGGAGGGGTACATTATTTCAGCAGTCATGCGCAGCCATTTTAGTATAGACTGCTGGTGGGAGCCAACCGCAACGCCGGGCGTTCTCCTTTGAGGCGAATAATCGAGAGTGAGGATTCCATGTGGATTACATACTGCGGGGTCATCGGGGCAAGCCTCCTCCTCTTGACTCATGCCCTGGCAGAAATCACGCTCAAAGTGCTGCCCGGCATGAAGCCGTTTCCGGCGGTAGTTCAGCAACAGATCGATCGGGCTCTCCAGGCGAAAGGAAAAACATATACACCTCGAACCCGGCATCTCTTTGAAGATGGTCGCCCGCATTATACGAACCGGCTTCTCCTCGAACCCAGTCCCTATCTTCTCCAGCATGCCCACAATCCGGTCAATTGGTACCCGTGGGGAGAGGAAGCCTTTGCCCGCGCAAAAGAAGAGAACAAACCCATCTTCCTGTCTATTGGCTATTCGACCTGCCACTGGTGTCATGTGATGGAGCGGGAGTCTTTTGAGGATGTCGCGATTGCCGAATACCTGAACCGTCACTATATCGCGGTCAAAGTTGACCGTGAACAACGGCCGGACGTGGATGGCGTTTATATGACCGCCGTACAAATGTTAACCGGACGGGGCGGCTGGCCCTTGACCGTGTGGTTGACCCCTGATCGCAGCCCGTTTTATGGCGGCACCTATTTCCCGCCGCGTGACGGTATGCGTGGGCAGCAGACCGGATTGCTCACCCTGCTGACCCGATTGCAAGCGGTCTATCACCAAGAGCCGCACCAAGTGGCCACGGTGGCGAAGAAACTGACGCAGAATATTCAGGCTGCCGTTGTCCCGGAGGCGTCAGCAGAGCATCCGACCCAGACCGCTTTGACACAGGCAGCCGAACAGTTCACAGCACGTTTTGATACGCAGTACGGAGGCTTTGGTCAGGCGCCGAAATTCCCCCGGAGCGTCACCTTAGAATTCCTCCTGCGCCATAGTCGCCGGACCAACGACCCCAAGGTTCAAAACATGGCGGTGCAGACCCTAGAGGCTATGGCGGCCGGTGGGATATACGACCAGGTCGGCGGCGGATTTCACCGCTATGCTACGGATCAAAAATGGCGCGTGCCGCATTTTGAGAAAATGCTGTACGACAACGCGCTGCTCGCGGTCGCCTATCTTGAAGGGTATCAAATCACCGGACGGGAAGACTTCGCCCGTATCGCCCAGGAAGTCCTGGAGTATCTCGACCGTGAGATGAGCGCACCGGATGGTGGGTTTTACTCGGCTACGGATGCCGATAGCGGGGACGAAGAGGGAAAATTCTTTACCTGGACGTTGTCCGAACTCGACCAACTCTTGAGTCAAGAACAGCTCCGGCTGGTCCAATCCCATTATGGCGTGACGCTCCAGGGGAATTTCGAGGGCACGAATATTCTTCATATTGCGCGCCCGCTTGATGCGGTGGCAAAAGAGCTAGGGCTCACCCCGGACCAGGCGCGGCGTGAACGCCAAGATGTCCGGGCGACTCTCTACCGGGCGCGGCAGCAGCGTCAGGCGCTCCATACAGACACCAAGGTCCTTGTAGCGTGGAACGGCCTCGCCATTTCGGCGTTTGCCAAAGGGGCACACATCCTGAATGTTCCCGCCTATGCCACGCGGGCAAGGCACGTTGCGACATTTCTTCTGACTCAGCTGAAACAAGACGGGCGGCTGCGACGTAGCGCGCTGGGGACGCTGGTTGGCGGGGCTGCCTATCTCAATGATTATGCTTGTCTTATTGCCGGCCTACTCGATCTCTACGAGGTTACTTTTGAACTGCGCTGGCTGCAGGAAGCTATTGCACTGCAAGCGATACAGGACTCCCACTTCTGGGATAAAAAAAATGGAGGCTACTTCCTGACCGCAAACGACGCCGAGCAACTCCTTGCGCGTGAAAAGCCTGCGTACGATGGCGCTGAACCGTCTGGCAATGCGGTGGCGGCGCATAACCTCCTGCGGCTGGCGGAATGGACCATGAACGCCAGCTATCGCCAGCGCGCGCAGCGCTGTCTCCAGGCATTTGCTTCGGAGTTGAAGCAGCGCCCGGCCAGTATGCCGCGTCTGCTCAGCGCACTCGATTTTTTGCTGGATCGCCCGAAAGAAATCGCGATTGTCAAAGCGTCAACAGACGATACTGTCGAGCCTTTCTTAGAGCAACTGCGCCGGCACTTCCTGCCAAATCGTGTCCTTACTATTGTGACGCAGGGAGATGAACTCGCCACCCACCAGCAGATCGTTCCGTGGCTTGAGGCGAAGCGGGCAATCAAAGGCAAAGTGACGGCCTACGTGTGTGAACAGCACGTCTGCTCCTTGCCTACGGCTGATCCGGGTATATTTGCGAAGCAGCTTGCCGCGACGCTGCCGCTGTCCGGCGTCCCCTGATCGTGGTCAGGGTTGTCCCCATCCTATGAAGAATGAATACCAGGAAATCTCGGGCTACTCTCGGGAGAGTGGAACTGACCGCGCTTCCTGCTGGAGCCGAGCCATGTCCTCTCTCGGACCGGCCAGGATGAGCGTTTCGTCTTCCCGGAGCGGTTGGTCCGGCTGGGGGAGGCGGTCTTCATAGCGAGCCGCAGTCGTGCTGCGGATAGCCAGCACCGTTATGCCATAGCGGACCCGCAGGTCCAGTTCCTGCAGGGTTTTCTCCCGAAAAGGAGCCGGAACCGGCAGGGCCAGGATCGTATATTGGGACGGCATCGCCAGCGTTCCTTCGTCCTGCGCAGTCGGGTCCGGCAGCGTCCCGAGAAATTCTTTGCGCAGAACTTCCCGATCATAGACCTCAAGCAGGTCGGTCTGGGTAACAACGCCAATCACCTGGGTACTGGTCGCGTCCGCTGTGACCGGTAAACAATCGAGTTGGGTCTCACGGAATTTACGGAGGCACTCTGTCAGAGGCTCGTGCATATGGGCTACGATGTGGACTGGACGTGCCATGTCACGTGCAACGACGAGGCCGTCAAGCCCCCCTTCGTTGAGGAAGGTTTTTATGTCGTGCAACGAGATCACACCGGTGAGTTGGTCGCCGGGGCTGACGGTATAGTAGTATGGATCGGGTGAGCCGAGGACGCGGCTCACGACCTGTTGAAATGCCGTATCGTCCGGCAGCATCGGGGCCGGAGTATGCATGACATCTGCGACGTGAAAAGAACGCATCACGGTCTCTTCCCGGCCCAGCGAGAGTGAAACGCCCCGGCGGGCGAGTTTGAGTGTATAAATCGAGTGGGAGTGGAGATACCGTGCCGTCACCGTGCTCAGGGTACACGCAATCATCACCGGAAGAATAATTTGGTACCCTTCGGTTAACTCAAACAGCATCAGAATGGCGGTCACCGGCGCGTGGGTTGTCCCGGCAACAACCGCACCCATGCCAATCATGGCATAGGCTTCAGGCGTGGCGGTAATACTGGGGAAGACGAAGTGAACGAGTTGCCCGAAGAGTCCCCCGGCAACCACACCAAGAAAGAGCGACGGCGAGAAAATCCCCCCTGAAGCGCCAGACCCCAACGTTATGCAGGTCGCAAGGAGCTTGAGCAAAAAGAGGAAGATCAGCATCTGCCATGCGGTGGTCTCATGCAGCAGGCGATACATGGCTTCAAAGCCCGTCCCGTATACCTCCGGCGCGACAAGCAGGAGCACGCCCACACACAGGCCACCCACGGTTGTTCGGAAGAAAGGCGGAAGCGGGCTGTGTTCAAACAGGTCTTCACTTTTATACAGCGCCCAGATAAACACCACGGCAACCAAGCCCATCAGCATGCCGAGTACGGCGTACAGCGGGACTTCCCCATAGTGAACCAGGGTATATTCCGGGACGACAAAGGCGGGTGCATCTCCGAGATAGGCCCGGGAGACGGCTGTAGCGAGCACCGAGGAGAGGACGATCGGTGCGAAGGTCGGAATAGAAAAATTCCCCAGAATAACTTCGAGCGCGAAGAACGCTCCGGCAATTGGCGCATTAAAGGTGGCGGCAATACCGCCCGCCGCCCCACAGCCGACAAGGGTACGGATGCGTTCAGGGGAGAGACGGAGGATTTGTCCGCACGTCGAGCCTAAGGCCGACCCGATTTGGATAACCGGACCTTCTCGGCCGGTCGAGCCGCCCGTACCAATGGTCACCGCGGAGGCAAGCGCTTTGGCAAAAGCCACTCGTGCCCGCATCATCCCACCATGCAGCGCCACGGCTTCCATCACCTCAGGGACGCCATGCCCTTTGGCCTCAACCGCCCACTTATAGACGATCGGAGCAACCAGTGCTCCACCAAGGGCAGGCAGCACGACTTTCCAATACCACGGCAGGGTCGGGAGGACCGAGAGGGGTGAATCGCCGCCAAGAGCAGTCCGTTGGACCAGATGGAGCAGTTCGTGAAAGGCAATGGCTGCAACGCCGACCAGCAGGCCGACGCCGCAGGCCAGGGCAATAGTGAGCCCCTCTCGACCGGTTTGGAGCAGGTCTGTCAGGTATTTATACCAAGCGCTCAGCATGGTTCCGATATCTGAAACGAGTTTGGGGTGTGTCGTTTGTACACATGATGTGCCCTCAGGGCCAGCCTATGATCCTCGTGCTTGCGTCATCTCCTCTGTGGTATCGGTTAATCGACGCAGGTGTTCAGCACGGCCAACAAGGACAAGAGAATCCTCCTGGCGTAATGGGGTGTCGGGGTCGGGGAGTTCGTCCGGACTATGGAAGCCTCCGCGGCGGACCGCGATAGCCGTCACATTAAACCGACGGCGCAATTGAGACTCGCCCAGGGTTTTCCCAATGAGTGGCGGAGGGACATGAACGATTTCGACGATATATTCATGTGGCAAATGCACCTGTTGGTGGACCATCTCTGTGAGTGCCTCGGAACGGAGACTGACGCCGAGGTATTCATTGCGTAGGATTTCTCGATTATAGAGATCCAGCACATCGTACCGCGAGACAATCCCTTCTAATTTCTGATCAGCCGAAAGAACGGGTAAATACTCTTGTTCGCTCAGGCTGAACTTTTCGAGACAGCGTGCTAGCGTTTCCTGGGCGGTCGTGACCGCGTCTGGCGGTCGGGCCAGGTCAGCCGCCACGACGAGCGGCGCCAGAGTGTCATCCTGAAGGGTT
This sequence comes from uncultured Binatia bacterium (SeqCode), assembly GCA_965232605.1. Lineage (GTDB taxonomy): Bacteria > Desulfobacterota > Binatia > Bin18 > Bin18 > Bin18. The sequence goes on from CBDDQA010000004.1 coordinate 326,700, forward strand.
GCCTTCACGTCGTGAATGGAGATGATCCCGAGGAGGCGCTGGTTTGGATCAACCACAAAGCTCAACGGCAGCGTGCTGGCCAGGAAATGGTCCATGACCTCGGGGAAGGGAACTCCTTCTCGGAAGGTTGGCGGTTCCGGGCGCATGACCTGTCCTACGGTAAAACCCTGCATCAGGGTTTGTTCGCGCCGCCTGATATCAATACCGCGCCGTAAGAGCTGTAAGGTGTAAATCGACTCTTCCCGAAAGAGTTTGGCCACCACCGTGCTCACCGTACAACTGACCATCAGTGGCAGGATAATGTGATAGTCGGCGGTAATCTCGAAGAGCAGCAGGAAGGCGGTGATCGGACAGTGGACCACGCTGGCCAAGAAGGCAGCCATGCCGACCAGCGCGTAACCGCCGCTCGGACCGGTAATCGCGGGAAAGGCCACGCCGACGATCATGCCACACAGACTGCCCAATACGGCCCCGAGATAGAGAGCCGGGAAAAAAAGTCCGCCCGAGCCGCCCGACGCCAGAGTCAGGCTGGTGGCCCCTATTTTGATGGGGAAGAGCAGCAGTAGATATGGCCAGTCCAGGCCACCGCGTAGAATGATATCCATGGTGCCGTGGCCCGTACCGTATACGTGCGGAGCAATAAGAATCAGGCAGCCGACCAGGAATCCGCCCAGCGCTGGCTTGATCATATCGGGCAGGGTGATCTGTTCGACTCCTTTTTCCAGCCGATCCAGAATGAACATAAAGGCCAGACCGCCCAGGCCACAGACAATGCCGAGTCCGAGATAGAAGGGCAGTTCCCAGGTGCTCAGCAGCGCATAGGCGGGGACCACAAACGCGGGATGATCGCCAAAATAGGACCGGCTCACAACCGTAGCCAGGACGGAGGACAACACCACGGGACCAAAGGCCGGCATGGCGAAATTGCCGATCACGACCTCAAGCGCAAAAAAGGCACCGGCAATCGGCGCATTAAAGGCCGCCGCAATGCCACCTGCCACACCACAGCCCGCCAAGGTCGGCAGTCGATTGGGGGGCACTTTGAGCAACTGGCCGAGAACAGAGCCAAGCGAGGCACCAATATGGACGATGGGACCTTCGCGGCCGACTGAGCCTCCAGAACCAATAGTGAGGGCAGAAGAAACGGATTTGGCAAGGGCGGTCTGCCAGCGAAACTTCCCGTTCCCCAGGGCGACCGACTCAATAACTTCCGGGACGCCGTGTCCTTGCGCGTCTCGCGAACGAAAAAAAGCGACCAGTCCGACCGCCAGTCCGCCGAGTGTGGGGACAAGAAGAATGCGATACCAGGGCAAATCGGGAAGCACGTGAAGCGGATGGTCGTCCGAACTCAGCGCAACTCCCTGGACCAGATGAATCAGCTCATCGTACAGAATGGCGCCATAGCCGGTGATAATACCGACGGCGCAGGCCTGTACCATGATGGAAAACGGTTGGATACGGTTGAGCTGCTGGCGAATATGGGCGGGGAGAGCAGGACGTGGGATTTTCGTACGATACCTCTCTTCTTGGGAGTTCCAGGACGGCTACCCGGTCCTGCCGTCCTGGATGCCGCACTCACTCAGGCAGACCAAACATACGGGAGAGTGCCCGGATCTCATCCTTCCGCCACGGCAGCGGCGCTGGTTCCTGTATCATCTTATCCTGTTTGAGCTGCTCAACGACGGCCGGATCGCGTTCCATCGGGACGCCATATTCTCCCTCAAAATACAGGCTTTCAAACGCGGGGCGCGGCCGCTGTCCGCCCGCCTCCCAGGCTTCGGCCGGATAGCCCAGCAGCATGGCGTAGAGCGGCATAAAATGATCCGGGACCTTGAACACCTCCTTGGCCCTTTCCGCATTGAACGCAGTCAGGAGAGCGCCCAAGCCTTCGTCAAACGCCGTCAGCAGGGCTTGATTCATGGCGACTCCACTATCCATGGAAACCGCAATGGAATTAATGGCTTGGTCTTTTGAGATCGGATCTAAAATTTGTGCCCAGACCGTATCCTCAATGAATTTATAGCTCCAACCGTGGGTGGGATTGAGCGCACCAACATCAAAGAGTTCTTTGAGGGTCTGCCCGTGGCTTTCCTGAATCGCGTTGAGGTTGCCGTAGAAATAGATATGCACCGGGGGCCATATCGAGCTGGAGGGTGGTTGTGGGAACCTTGAGCGCTTCCAGGTCTTCAGGTGCGAGCTTGGTCGCGCTCCACAACGATGGCCCGGAGAAATGAAGCATTGACCGCACAGGACGAGAGCCGCGTCGCTTCCAGAATTGTTTGAATTTTTTCCCGCTCAACCGGACGATAGGGGAGGAAGTAGCGAATTGAGCGACGCCGGCCAATAACTTCTTTGAACTCCATATAACAGGCCTCCTTAGAGTATACCTCTGGGCCTCCTTAGCGTAGGGGCGGTTTGCCTGTCAAGGTCGTAAGTACCCCAATCCCTTGACTTTCTGGGGGAAATCCCTAAGCTGGGCAGAGGAGTAATCCAACACAGAGTCCCCAGTCGGGAGGGGGTGAGTCAGCCGTATGGCAGGTGTACGAGTCAAAGAGAACGAGCCGATTGAAAGCGCCATTCGCCGTTTTAAGAAGCAGTGTGAAAAGGCCGGTATTCTGCAAGAGTTGAAAAAACGCGAACACTACGAGAAGCCGAGTGTGCGTCGGAAGCGTAAGGCTATTGCGGCCCGAAAGCGTGCGTTGCGCCGAGCAAGTCGATCGATGTATTAAGCCGATGTGTCGCATTGCTTGAGAGACGAATGACCGAGAAACACCCACTTGAATAAGGTGGGTGTTTTCTTTTTCAGCGCCTTTTCCGCTCGTGATGCGCAGGAGCGCTATGGCCTATAAAATCCCCGAAGAGACCCTGACTGAGATTCGCTCCCGCATCAGTATTGTCGAGGTGATTTCCGTCTATGTCTCTCTGCGCAAGGCGGGCAAGAATTATACCGGTCTGTGGTCCGTTCCACGAGGAAAAGACGCCGTCGTTCAGCGTGAACGATGAGCGTGGCTTTTTTTCACTGTTTTGGCTGTGGAGAGGGGGGGAATGCGTTTACCTTTTTATGCCGGCTTGAAGGCATCTCCTTTCCGGAAGCGGTCAGACGACTGGCGGCCAAAGCCGGGGTTACGCTCCCACAGGCGCCCGACGACCCGCAGGCGCGGGAGCAGAACCGCCTCTACCGGCTGACGAGTCTGGCCAAAACCTACTTCCGCCGCTGCCTGCTTGATGGAGCAGGTCGGCGCCGCGGCGCAGCACTATCTGGCCGAGCGTGGTAATCCCCCTGGACGTGGCTGAGCGCTTTCAGCTTGGCTATGCGCCTAACGGTTGGAACGGTCTGGTTCGTTTTTTTGCCAACCGGAAAGCGCCCCTGGACAAGGCCGCCGCGTTGGGGCTGATTGGCGAACGCGCCGGACGGGACGAACGCAGCAGACCAGAGGCCCAGCAGTGCTACGACAAGTTTCCGCCACCGCCTCATGTTCCCGATTACCGATGTGACCGGGCGGCCAGTCGGATTTGGTGGCCGACTCCTGCCCGACCCGCAGCGAGACACGGGCAGAGAGCGGCCCCAGCCCAAAATATCTCAACTCGCCCCGAGTCGGCTTTGTATAAGAAAGGGTCGCTGTTGTACGGCCTCTTCCAGGCCAAAGAGCCCATTCGAGAGACTGGCCGGGTGCTTGTGGTTGAAGGCTATACCGACCTCATTTCGCTCGTACAGCGTGGTTTTCGCGAGACCGTCGCCGTGCTCGGGACCGCCCTGACCCTGGAGCAATTACGCTTGCTCAAACGCTTCTCGACAGACATGTATATTTTCTTTGACGGTGACGACGCTGGCCGGCGGGCCGCGACCCGAGCCTTTCCGCTGTGTGTTGAAGCGGGACTGACGGGGCGCGGAGTTTTCCTGCCCCAGGGCGAAGACCCGGACTCGTTCGGACAAGCGCATGGACGGGAGGGGCTCGAAGAGTTGGTCGGCACGGCCTCGCCACTGGAGGAGTTCTATTTTACGCAACACGCCCCGCCCCCTGGGGCATCGGCTTTTCAGCGTGCCCAAGCGGCGAAAGAAGCGGTCGCGGTCTTAGCGTCCATGACCGACACCATGGCCCGCGGAGCGCTCTTGACGCAGGTCGCGCAGCGTTTTGGCGTCAGCGAAGAAGAACTCCGCCGCCGGCCGACCCAAACGCCTCAGTCTGCCCCCCGTTCTTCCGACCAGCAGACGGCTCGGCCGGCCGGCCCTCCGACCTCGGCCGAACTGGAACTCATTCAACTCATGCTCGTGGACCGTCAGGTCGTGACCCATGTGTGTGAGCGGAACCTGATTCCCGCCTTTCAAGAGTGGGGCGAGGTCGCCGCGGATATCGTGCAAGCCTGGCAGCAGCAAGTCGAGCCGTCTCCGCAGGCCGGTCGGGCCAGCATCGACATTGGAACCTTTCTCGACCGATTGCCGAAGCGGGTTGCCGACCGTGTCTCGAACATGCTGGCTGAAGAAGGGTCTGAAGAAAGGACAGCAACCCAGGAGCAGCTGATTGAGGACTGCACCAAGAAAATTCAGCAGGTGCAACACAAGTCCAAGCGCGTCCGGCTTCAGCGAGAAATTCGGGAGGCGGAGCTGCGCGGAGATGACGCCGGAGTGCGCCAGCGGCTCGAAGCCTTGCGCGCATTAGGGAGGTCGTAGGAAAACGGTCAGGAGCATGGTATACAAGGGGCCGCTGAGGCGAACAGATGGGCCCATAGCTCAGTTGGTTAGAGCGACCGGCTCATAACCGGTTGGTCCCAGGTTCGAGTCCTGGTGGGCCCATACAGAACGGAGGGATGCCTCTCCACGAAAGCCCGATGTGAAAGGAGGTCGTCATTGACCACGCAGATCGCCCAGTTGGTCAGCCTGCAAGAGCTTGATCAGCGCCTTCAGCGGAAAGAGCAGCAACTGGAAGACCTCCATCAGCAGGTTGCCAGCATCAGGTCTGAGAAGGCGACGCGGCAGCAGGAGGCCGAAGAGCGGCAAGAGCGTATCGGCGAACTGGAAAGCCAACAGCGCGAGACGGATGGCCAACTCAAGCTGGAAGAAGAAAAGATCAAAGAGAAGCGGGTCCGGTTGAATCGAGTTCGGAATGAGCGCGAACAGCTCGCCCTCCAGCGTGAAATCGACTTGATGAAAGAGGCGAATGGCCAGATCGAAGAAAGCATCCTGAGTGTGATGGAGCAGCTCGAAGAGGAACGTCAACACCTCGCCGACATCCAAACGCGCCTCGAAGAGCTTGACGCGCAGCTCGCCGAAGAGGCGGTCGAGGTTGAAAAACACATAGCGGGTTTGGAAGAGGAAGCGCAGGCCGAGCGCAGACAACGGGAAGAAATCGTCGTCAATTTGGACGCCGGTCTGTGCGCGCGGTATGAGCGCATCTTCGGCAATCGTGGCGCCTTGGCCGTTGTGGAAGTCCGCGACGGAACCTGCCAAGGCTGCTATATGCGTATCCCGCCGCATATGTGTAATCAGATCCAGAGTAGCCAGATGCAGGGCAGCAGTGAGATTTTTCACTGTCCGCATCCCTACTGTGGACGGATTGTGTATATACGGGTCGAGGCAGACGGGGTGTCCGGCACGTAATAAACAGTGTGGGAGGAGATTAAACGGTCGCGGTCCTGCACGGCAGGAGCGAGGAAAGTCCGGACTCCGTGGGGCAGGGTGGCTGCTAATGACAGCCTGCCGTAAGGCAGGGAAAGTGCCACAGAAAAGAGACCGCCGGCCTCGTTCGCCGGTAAGGGTGAAAAGGTGAGGTAAGAGCTCACCAATTCCTTGAGAGATCAGGGACGCTGGGTAAACCCCACCCGGAGCAAGATCAAATAAGAGGAGCCCGGACCACGGGCAAGAGTCGCCCCACTCTCCCTCTGGGTTCGATCGCTTGAGCGTATCGGTAACGATACGCCTGGAGGAATGACCGTTCCCCTTCCTTATTAGGGAAGGGCACAGAATCCGGCTTACCGATCTCCTCCCCTTTCTTTCAGGGAATGAGAGACAAGCCTGACCCTACCCGGGCGGACTGGCCTCAGGCCGTGGAGAAAGGCGTCGAAAGCGAGACATCAAGCCGGACGTGATCGTAGACGACCCGAGGGATCAGCTTGCCGCGCAGACCCGTCTCCAATTCCACGAGGCCGTAGCGCGCCAGGGTCTTCAGCGTCCGCGACAGATTGGACTTCTCCCGTCCGGCCAGCCGCGCCAACTCGGTGAGCGATCCCGGGTGTTCACGGGCAATCAAAGCCAAAAGCTCCTGATTGCGCGCAGAGAGCACCTTGGCAAAGCTTTCGACCGAGGGGAACCAGACGGTCGGCTCTCCTCGCACGGGCTTGTATTCGCCGCGCGCGACCGCCAGGGTGCGGGCCTTCATCTGATCGTAACTGGCAATACCGATTTGCAGGGTCTTCATGACAACACCCCTCTTTCCTTCAGAACTGTGTCCACGGCGCTCCAGAAGTCTGCAAGCAGCGTGGCGGCATCTGTATATTCGTATGGCCTGACTGTTCGGAGCCGATGTTGGTGGTCTTTTTCGTCGCGCTTGCGTTTTCCAGATCTCCGCTGGTTCGTGACTGGGTGGGCATTGTCGAACCCGACCAGCCTGGTGCCGTCTGGAGCATGAAGCGTCAGCGAATAGCTGAGCCCATGCGGGCAACCCGAAGTGACGGCAGTCCGCTGCGCGACGAATTTCACCCAATGCCCGGTTTCATCTACGAACAGAGTCTGCCCGTGCAGGTCCAGTAATGTGTCAAGGCTGTGATCGCGAGCAGACGCCATCCTGGAAGGATGTTATCAGCTTCTGATAACTACAGGAAGCTGACGGATGCCGCTCTGATTGCCGTTTGGGAAAATAGCTATATAATTCTCCCTTATGCGGCCTTTCAGACTGGCGTTATTGCTGTGTATGACCGTTTCCCTGGCTATGTGGCCGACCGGGAGTGCTGCCGCGGACGCCGGGGGTGGGGCGACCGTTCAGTCCATAGAAGTCACGCCCGAACAGGTCACGGTCCATCTGTCCTCCGCCTCGGTCTATACTCAGGCGGCCTTGCCCAAGGACCCGCGCCATGGGCGGGCCGACCGCTGCTATGTTGATATAGATGGGGTGTTGGGGCAGCGGGTAGAGCGCCGGTATAGGGGGGATACACGGCAGGTCCAACAAGTCCGGGTGGCCCAGTTTCAGCCCCGGACGGTGCGCGTCGTTCTTGATCTCCTCACCGCTCAGCCCTGTCGGGTCGAGCAAGCGGTGAACCCGGACCGATTGCTGGTTATAGTTGGCCGTTCGACACAGCAGACCCATACGACCAGCGCACGCCTCAGGCCGACTGAGCCACCAACGCAGCCGGTCCGACCGGAGCCTCCTCCTGAACCGCAGACAGATCAAGTCGTTCAGCAGGAGCTCGCTGCTGAACTCCAGGCCTCTGGAGCGCTTGAGTATCTGGACCTGCGCACGCCGTTTTCGTCCGAAACCCAACCAGCGCAAGCCATCAGTCTTTTCGATCAGCAAACAACCGAAGGGACCACTTCCCAATTAAGTCTTCTCGATCAGCAGACGCCCGAGGAAACTGCTCCCCAATCACGTCTGTTCAGCCAGCAGGCGATCGATGAGAAAGCGCTTCAATTGGCGCCCCGCGGTCTGTATCTACTCCAGGAAAAGGGTCAAGGGTCGAGCTCTTCGGCCACCCATCGGCTGGAATGGTAAGCCCAGCCCGTTGCGCCGTATAAGCATTTCGGATAGTCGCTGAGTGTAGTGACGCACTGCTCATCTATACAGCTCAGCGTTCTGATAAGCGCAAAGTCTTGCCCATGATGTGACGTAATGACATACGCTCTCCCGCCGCACAACTTCTTCAGATACGCCTCCTTGTGGTGGGTAGGGGGCTGGGTTGGCGTGTGCCTGCTGTTCGCCCCGGTAGCTGTCGCCTCTGTGGCCTCCTCCTCTCCCGTTCGGTCGATAACCGCCGAGGCGGACTACGTGATGATTACGCTGTCAGAGACGGTGTCTTTCACTCAAACGACACTGCCCGGAGATGCCAAGCGTAATCTTAAAGACCGTTGCTATGTGGACCTGACTCCCGCCGTACTCGACAGGCAGGCTCAGCGTTATGTGGCGATTGACTCGGCAGCGATTGTTCAGGTCCGGGCGGCCCAGTTTCGAGCCGATACGGTTCGGGTTGTTCTTGACCTGGCCTCCGCTCGGTCGTGTCAGGCGACGCGCCTATCTGACCCGTCACGTTTACAGATTTCAATTGGCCCTCCCACAGAAGAAACCCCTCGGGCTGACGCGACAACTGAGACTGAAAGGGCTGTCGTTAGCGTCGATGAGGAGGGGGCTGCGCCTCCCGCAGCCACACCAGTCATAGAGTCGAAAGTGCCGCCACCGGATGCAGCTGTGCAAGCAGAGGTTAAGACACACCCGCCAGAGGAGGCGGAAGCAGAGCGACCCTCGACCAGAGCGAGTGTGACCATCCATCCTCTGGCCGAGCGTCCGAGTCGGGTGATCGCCCTGGAAGAGGCCTACCAGTTGGCTGTCGTCAACGAGGAGCAGGTCGCCATAGCGGCGCGCGAGCTGGCAAAAGCGAAACTCCTGCCGTGGCGGGCGGTGGCACTGATGACGCCACGTGGAGAAATCGGCGGTGCCTATTCCCGCAACAAAGACGAGATCGCTTTTAATGCTCCGCCTGAAGCGCGGAGTCTTTTTGGTGGCTCCTCGGTCATCCGCCCCCGGAACAACTGGCTGAGTACGTTCCAAGTCACCCAACCACTGATTGAACCCTCGTTTTTCCCGTCCTGGCGACTCGGCAAAGACGCGGTTCGAGAGGAGGAAGAACGCTACGAGTTCACCATTCGTGGCGTACTGTTCGGTGTTGCCCAAGCCTACTACGAAGTGTTGCGGTTTGAGGCCCAAGTCAAGGTCGCGCAAGATACGCTGAAGCTCGCCCAAGAGGAACTGAAACGGGCACACGTCCGATTCCGCGTCGGCGAGGTCACGAAGACCGACATATTGCGCGCTGAGGTTGCGGTCGAACGGGCCGGACGCGCCCTTATCGTTGATCGGAACCGTCTGAAACTCGCCCGTACGGTTCTGGCCCGAACCGTGGGGTTGTCGGAAACAGTCGGTGTGCTGGAACCCACCCCACCCCAGGCAGTCGAGAGTGACTATACCAGCCTGCTTGACCAAGCGTACGCCCAGCGCCAGGACCTGAGCGCTCAGAATCTCGCTGTCCGGGTTGCCCGCGAGCGCAAGAACCTGGTCCTGACCCGCTACTTTCCACAGGTTGACGCCCAGTTCTCCTATCCCCGGCTTGATCCGGAGACCTTTGCCAACCGGGATGAATTCTGGACCTTGTTTGTGAACCTCCGCTGGCCGCTCTTTGACGGCGGGACTCGGGAACTCGACCTGCTTGAGGCCAACGAGACCCTCTCTCAGACGGAATTGCGGGTGACTGAAATGGAGAAAGAGATTCGGGTTGAGGTTCGGGAAGCGTTATTAAGTGTTGAGACTTTGCACGCCACGCTGGAGACCCTGCACAAAGAGGTCGCGCTTGCCCGAGAGAATTATGAGATGACGTCGAAGCAATACCGGGTCGGGCTCTCGACCAGCCTCGATGTCAATACCTCGCTGAATACCCTCAACCAGGTGCGGACGCAGCTGATCGATCAAACCTATACCTACCAGATCGCCTTGCTGAATCTTGACAACGCCATTGGTGTCTTTGCCCAGGACTACCTGCCTCAGCGCTGACGCCCGTTGACGAGGGTAATAAATTCTTCCCGCGTTTCCTGATGGGTCCGAAAGGCCCCCAGGGTGGCGCTGGTCGTGACGATGGAGTTCTGCTTTTCCACGCCCCGCATCCGCATACAGAGGTGTTCGGCGGTGATGATGACACCAACACCGAGCGGGTTGAGCTCCTCCATGAGGGTGTTGGCCACTTGGGTGGTGATCCGTTCCTGGACCTGCAAACGCCGGGCGTATACGTCAACCAGGCGGGCAACCTTGCTGATCCCCACAATACGCTTGTCCGGGATATAGGCCACATTGGCGCGCCCAAAAAAGGGTAGGATATGGTGCTCGCACATGGAAAAGAAGTCGATATCCTTGACGACAATCATCTCTGAGTAGTCTTCCTCGGTAAAAATCGCGTCGTTAATGACTTCCTTCGGGTCCTGTTGATAACCTTTGGTGAGATATTCAAACGCGCGGGCCACCCGATACGGAGTCTTGAGTAAACCTTCCCGATCGGGGTCTTCTCCCATGTGTTTGAGAATATTGCGCACGTATCCCTCGATACCGTCTGGTGAGGCCGGCGCTGTCTGAGAGTCCAATTCTGAGTGCATTTCCTTGTATAGGGCGCGTTGCGAGCTCATACCAATATACGACTCCTTACTGCATATCCTGTTCCTGCCAAGAGGAAGAGAGAAACACTATAGCGAGTCCGGCCCGTCTGGATAAGCGGGGTGCTTCCTACGTTGCACACGAAAGACCCGTGAGATTCCCGCTTGCGCAGGAATGACGATTCGTACTTCCCACGTTACATGCGAAAGACCCCGACCTGATGGTCGGGAATGGGCGCGTTGAGTGACATGGCAATGCTGAGTCCGAGGACGTCCCGGGTCTCTGTGGGGTCAATGATGCCGTCATCCCACAGTCGCGCGGTCGCGTAATAGGGGCTGCCTTCCTCCTCATACTTCGCCAGCGTTGGCGCGGTAAATGCCTGCTGTTCCTCCGCGCTCATGGTCTCTCCTTTGGCCGCCAGTTGCTGTAACTTGACGGTCAGCAGAACCGACGATGCCTGCTCTCCGCCCATAACCGAAATCCGGGAATTCGGCCACATAAAGAGCAAACGTGGGGAATACGCCCGGCCACACATGCCGTAGTTGCCCGCGCCATGAGACGCGCCAATGAGCACACTGAACTTGGGCACTTGGGCGTTGGCTACGGCGTGGACCATTTTCGCCCCATCCTTGGCAATGCCTCCCTGTTCGTACTGCTTGCCGACCATAAAGCCGGTGATGTTCTGGAGGAACAGGAGCGGGATTTTCCGCTGATTGCACAGCTCGATAAAGTGGGTAGCTTTGAGGGCCGACTCGGAAAACAGCACGCCATTATTGGCCACAATACCGATCAGATAACCGTGCAGGCGGGCAAATCCGGTCACGACCGTCGGACTGTAGCGCGGCTTGAACTCGTGCAAACGGCTCCCATCGACCAGGCGCGCGATGACCTCGTGGACATCGTACGGGAGGCGGGTATCGTGCGGGATCACACCGTACAGCTCGGTCGGGTCATAGGCCGGGTCTTCCGGCGTTTCCCGGTCAAGCGGGAATTTCTGGGGGCGAGGAAGATTCTCGAAAATCGAGCGGGTGATTTCCAGGGCGTGGGTATCATCCTCGGCCAGATGGTCCGACACGCCGGACAGCCGCGTATGCACATCTCCACCGCCGAGTTCTTCCGCCGTCACCTCCTCACCCGTGGCGGCCTTCACCAGCGGCGGCCCACCCAGAAAAATAGTGCCCTGATCTTTGACGATCACGTTCTCATCCGCCATGGCCGGCACATACGCTCCCCCGGCCGTGCACGATCCCATCACCACGGCGATCTGTGGAATGCCCTGGGCGGACATGCGGGCCTCGTTGTAGAAAATACGCCCAAAGTGTTCACGGTCCGGAAAAATATCGGCCTGAAAGGGCAGGTTCGCGCCGCCGGAATCCACCAGATACACACACGGCAGGCGGTTCTCCTGGCCGATTTCCTGGGCGCGCAGGTGCTTTTTGACGGTCATGGGATAATAGGTGCCGCCCTTGACCGTGGCATCGTTGGAAACAATGACGGTCTCGCGGCCCTGAATCAGCCCGATACCGGTGACAATGCCGGCCGAGGGCGGATGGTCATACATGCCGTGAGCGGCCAGGGGAGACAGCTCCAGAAACGGCGTATTCGGGTCAAGCAGGGCCTCAATCCGTTCACGGGCCAGGAGCTTTCCTCGGGCCTTATGCCGCTCGCGCGACGCTTCCGGCCCGCCCAGCCGGGCCGCGACCAGCTCTTTTTTGAGGCTGTCCGCCAACACGGCCATATGGGTGGCGTTGTCTTGGAATTCGGGTGAGTGCGTTTTGATCTTGCTTTCAATGCGGTCCATGAGACCTCTTAACCCCGGTCGTCATTCCGGCGTAAGCCGGAATCCAGGCTCCTGGCCCTCCGGCCTCTGGATGCCGGATCAAGTCCGGCATGACGGGCGAAGACCGACTTCCTCTGCACAGAGTAGCTCATGCCTGACTTGAGTCCAGTCCAATATCGGGTCAGCAGGATCGCGAAGCCGCTTCAGGGCTACAGTGAGGTCGTCAAAATCCTCCAGATAGCGTTCTACTGCTTGGCGAACAATGTCCGCGCGGCTCCGGTTCAATTCCCTGGCGGCGGTGTCCAGGGCTTCGACTAATGTATCTGGCAGGCGTGCAGTTATCTGGTGCATCATGGATTCTCCACCGCCATCATGAGACGAAGTGGGGAACAATTTTTTGTCCAAAGGTCTCGACCTGACCCACCAACTGGTCCGGGGGAGCGATGGGCCAGAGCACAAACTTGGAGCAGCCCTCATCAATATAGGCCTGGACTTTCTCCATACACATTTCTGCCGGCCCGATCGCCGAGCGGGCGATCAGCGGTTCGGCTGACATGGTGGGAAAATCAGACAAAAACGCGCGCGCGATCTCGTCGGCCTTTTTCTGGTTCTCGTTGATGTGGGTGAAAATCAGCACGCCGGTTTCGTCCGGGTCCACCTCGCGGTCATACTGCTTGCCGTACGAGATCAGCTTCTCCAGCCCCACCGCATATTCCTGGGGGGTGACCAGCGACGGAAACCAGCCGTCGCCATAGCGCGCCGTGCGTTTGATGGCCAGATCGCTGCCGCCCCCAATCCAGACATCAAGGCCGCCCTTTGCCGGGCGGGGCTCAATGGTCACGTCTTCAAACTGATAAAACTCGCCCTGATGGGTCACATTGGGGCCGGCCCAGAGCTTGCGCATGACTGCAACAGCCTCCGCCATGCGTTTGCCCCGGTATTCCAGCGGCACACCACAGGCCTGACAGTCTTTGGGATCACTCCCCAGGCCGACTGCCATAATGACCCGGTTGCAACTGCCCGACAGATAATCCAGGGTGGCATAGGTTTTGGCAACCTGGACAGGGTCGCGGGCCGGCATGGTCAACACGCTCGGGCCCATTTTGATACGCTTCGTGCGGCCGGCCCACATGGCCATAATACAGGCCGTATCAAACGAAGGATTGCGCGCCACAATATGATCGGACAGCCAGATGGAGTCGATGCCCTGATCCTCGGCCCGCTCAGCGTAGTCACAGATTGTATCGGGACTCGGTAAGCCCAGCCCCCACAACCCAAAGCCAATACCTATTTTCGTTCCGCCCATGTGAACGCTCCCTGTTCTCGTGAAGATTGTCGGGTACTGTACCAGAAAGCGCGGAATGCGGGAACGGCAGGATTGGCGCTCACGATCTTGCTTTCTCTTTGAGCGGAATGTTAGTTTTCGTTGAACATTTGAGTAACATAAAGGAGAGCCACATGAAGTTTGTCAGCGTTCGAGAACTCCGGCTTCAAACCCCCGATGTGCTCAAGCGAGTTGCCAGAGGAGAGAAAGTCATCGTGACGAAACGTGGAAAACCGCAAGCTGCCCTGGTGAAACTGACCGAAGACGATATTGACGCTCTTGTCCTCACCCAGCCGCATTTTATTGAGGAGATCGACGCAGCGAAGCAGGAATATGAAGAAAAGGGTGGCCTCTCGCTCCAGCAGGCAAAGGAACTGTTGGCGGACTAATGGCGCGACGACTGGTTCAGATCGCCCCACGTGCCCTCCGAGACCTGCGCAGGCTTCCCGCCGCTGCCAGGAGGCAGATGCTCGAAGATTTCTCGATTCTCGAAACAAGGTCTTGGCCTGGGCCGCCAAAAATTAAAAAGCTCAGGGGATATGAACTCTATCGTCTCAGAACCGGGACATATCGATCGATTTTTGAAGAGCGGGGAAAGACCCTCGTCATTTTGCGAGTGATAGACCGAAAAGACCTTGAACGGCTCTTACGGGGATTGTGATTAACTCAACTCGTCGGACAAATGATGTCGGTCGTTCAGTGCGGCCAGCCGCCACATGGCAAAGGGGCCAAACTCGGTAAAAATCAGGCTGCTGAGCGAGGCCAGGTCGATTTTGAGCCGATGGACCTGAGCCAGGTCAAGGCCGAGCGCGGCGCACAGCACGACCGCAATCGTCAGCGTGTGGCTGACCACGACAACCGGCCCGGTCAGCTCGTTGGGATTGTGCTGTCGCAGCCGGTCAAGAATCGGCCAGGCGCGCTGTTGGACGGCTCTTAACGGTTCACCCCCTGGTGGAGCCGTCCCGGCCGGGTCGGCCAGCCAGCGCTCAAAAAAGCCCGGATAGTCTTGCATTAACTCCGGGCCGGTCAGCCCTTCCAGCCGGCCCTGGTCCCACTCCTTGAGTTCGTCATAGCACTCGAGTGAGACCCGATGCGTTTGAGCGATCAACGCCGCGGTCTTGCGCGCGCGTTGCAGCGGGCTGGTTAGGACCCGACAGATGGGCTTGCGCTCCAGTGCGTTCGCCACCGCCCGTGCCTGGCGCCGGCCTTTCTCGGTCAGCGGGATATCGGTCACGCCCTGGCAGCGGCCCTCTGCATTCCAGGCTGTTTCTCCGTGACGGATCAGATATAGTGTCAGCGGATTCTGGTTAGCCATAGCGTGTCTCGTGGTTATGAATAACAACTCCCAATTGGCGCAGGACCTCCAACAGATCAAGGCGCTCGAAGCGGAATACCGCACCTGGCGGGTTGCCGTCATCCGTCTCGGACGAGATATTGACGACATTGAGCGCCAACTGTGGGAGAGGAGTCAGGACGCTCCGGAGCGTTCGGCTGACCTCTGGGTCAGGCTGTCCGCAATCCGAGAGCAGCACGACAAACTCGAAGCCAAACTCGACCGCATTCGGGCGCGGCTTGATGCTGCGTATGCGCACGTAGAGCGGGCCTCTTCTCTCTCACGGTAACACCGCAATAATCCGCACCGGCGCACCGGAGCCGCCGGCGATCTTCATGGGCAGGGCAATCAGCGTTGCCCCGCGTGGCGGCAGTTGGTCCAGATTGGCGATATTTTCCAAACCCGGTTTATTGGCTCCGTTCAGAATCTGGTGGGCAATAAAATCCTGTGACTGGCCGGAGTCAAGGCTGGGCGTATCCACCCCCACTGCATCTATGTCGCGTTGCGAGACGAGGAATTCGGCGGCCTCTCGTGAGAAACCCGGAAAGTGCAGATTCGCCACATCGCCCGGCTGGTCCGTACCCAGGTAGCGTTTTTTATCCGGCCAGTACTTTCCCCAGCCGCTGAACATGAGCACGAGCGCCCCTGGGGGAATCTCGCCGTGCGTGGACTCCCAGGCCTGAATATCCGCTACAGTGACGCGGTAATCGGCATCCTCAGCGGCCTTGGCGCTGACGTCAATGACCACCGCCGGGCCGATGAGTTGGGTAAGCGGCACCTCGCTGGCGGTTCGCTTACCCTCCGCAAAATGAATCGGGGCGTCCAGATGCGTGCCGCTATGCTCGGCCAGACAGATGTTATTGGCTGCATACCAAAAGCCTGCGTCCGTTTTTTGCGCGGCCACGACTTCGAGTGCATACGGCTTGGCCGTGGGCCACGAGATCGTGTGTTCATCATACGGATATGTCAGATCAATAATTTTGCTCTCGTCCAGGGCCAGTCCCGGCCGGCTTATCAGCCACAGACCTAACAGCATAAACAGTGTCAGGGAGCGTTTCATCGATCGTCCTCCTCAGCCGTATTGGGTAGACTATACTGTGTCGAAGAAGACCGTGCCAGACAAGCCTGTACCCTGCCCGAGTGAGGGCTGGGATTGTGTCCGTCACAGCCGATTGACAAACCCGAAGCCACACCCGAATAATGACAACGCACTCTCAGGCAATGCCGTCCACTGACCCCGCGCGTCAGGCCGGACCGGGAGAGTCAACGCACAGTGAGAGTCGTAAGGAGGCAATATGATTCGCGAATATAAATTCCCCAGGCTGGAAAAAGTGATCTTTGGGGTTGGAGCGCTGGAAAAAGTCACTGAAGAACTGGATCGCTTGGGCAAGAAACGAGCGCTCATCCTGACGGGCAACAGCCTTTCGACCAAGACCGACCTGGTGAAAAAACTGGAAACCCTGCTGGGCGAACGCTGGGCCGGAACGAATAACGGCATTCGCCAACATGTGCCGAGTCAGACCGTCTCCGCCGCGGTCGCCCAGGCGCGAGAGGTGCAGGCCGACTCCATCATTGCCTTTGGTGGTGGCAGTCCGATTGATGCGGCAAAAATTGTGGCCATGGAGTTACTCCAGGAAGGCCAGCCCCAGGAGGCCATGCCCCAGATTGCAATTTCTACGACCCTGTCCGCGGGTGAGTTCACGCCCTTCGCCGGCATCACCGACGAAGACACACGGGTCAAAGGACTGCGGACGGACCCGCGTATTTGTCCCAAGACGGTCATCCTCGATCCTGAAGTCACTCTGCCTACGCCCAAGCAACTCTGGACCGCCACCGGCATGAAAGCCCTGGACCATGCCATCGAAGCCATCTGGTCGGTCAACCCCCAACCGGTGACGGACGCGCTGGCTATGGAGGCCATCCGCAAACTGCACCGCTATCTTCCCCTCTCGATTGCGGAACCTGACAACCTTGAAGCGCGGGGTGAATGTCAGGTCGCGGCCTGGCTGTCCATCTTCGGTTTGACTAATGTCGGGGTGCGTTTAAGCCATATCTTTGGACACCAGATCGGCGCGCGCTGGGATGTGCCGCACGGGGTGACCTCGTGCATTACTATTCCCCACTGCATGCGTTTTCTGGCTCCGCAAACCTTAAAGCAGCAAGGCATGGTCGCCGAGGCCCTGGGGATTCAGACCAACGGGCGCAGCCCTGAGGACGTGGCGGCCGAAGCCGCGGACACGGTTGAAGCATTTATCCGGTCGCTCGACGTCCCGACCCGCCTGCGCGACGTAGGGGCCATAGAGGAGGATCTCCCTATCGTTGCCGAGGAAGTGATTAAAGAGAGTTCCCTGTGGCATAACCAGCAGGGTGGGGAGGAAGCGCTGCTCGGACTGCTTCGGCAGATGTGGTAGGAGGGGACTAGGGATTAGGGGTTGGAACGAGCCATAGCGATTGTCATATCCCCCGAGTTTTCTGTAATGCTGCTAAACTCCCTATAGGAGAGTGTGATGCATATTCCCAGGAACCGGCGCTCGCCAGAGGTGGGGCCACCGGGCTGGGGAAAACCCACCCCGCCACTCGCGCGGCACCCCTCCCAAGAGGGGATATGTGCTGCTCCCCTCCTTGGAGGGGTGGCCGAAGGCCGGGGTGGGTTCCTGTTCGCATCACACGTTAGGAGAGGGGTGAGTTAGGGGGCTATGTCACAATCTGTGCGTTTCATCGAAGAGCCCGCGCGCTCAACGCCTATTAAGGCCGAAACTCAAGTCCTGGTGATTGGCGGTGGTTCGGCCGGCGTTTCGGCGGCGGTTGCCGCAGCCCGCCAGGGGGCTGAGGTGATCCTGGTTGAGCGCCTCGGTTATCTTGGTGGCTTGGCCTCCGGGGGCATGATTATTCTGCTGCTGACGCTTGATGACGGCCGCGGGCAGCAGGTAGTCGGTGGTTTATGCCAGGAAGTGACCGAGCGATTGGATCAGCGCGGCGCGGCCCGATTTCCATCCCAGGACGAATGGGGCAGTGCGGATGAAGCGTTGGTCCAGCGCGACCAGTCCTGGGGGCTGGTCTGGGGTCACGGCCCGCATCGCGTACGCTATTCGGTCGCCTACGATCCCGAAGAACTCAAGTTTGCCCTGAACGGCATGGTTGAAGACGCTCAGGTGCAACTATTGATGCACACCCACGCCTGCGAGGCCCTGGTCGAGGGCGACCGTATTACGGGGGTGACGTTTCAGAGCAAAGCCGGTCGTTTTGCTATCCTGGCCGATGTCGTTATCGACGCCAGCGGAGACGGTGATATTTTTGTCTCAGCCGGGTCTGCCTATGAAAAGGAAAAGGTGCTGCCCTGGCTGTGGTTCTCCATGGGCGGGGTGGAAAACCCGGCTGAGGCCATTCGCGCTGGCGGCTGGTTTTTTCATACCATTGGGAAGGACAAGGTCTTATTGCCCTGGGGGGCGACTGACAAGGTTTCCAGAAAAATTGACGCCACCGACCCCGACG
The DNA here is from genome assembly GCA_965232605.1 of uncultured Binatia bacterium (SeqCode). Taxonomy (GTDB): domain Bacteria; phylum Desulfobacterota; class Binatia; order Bin18; family Bin18; genus Bin18. The sequence continues at coordinate 344,963 of CBDDQA010000004.1, forward strand.
ACCTGACCTATGCCGAGTTGGAATGCCGCAAGCAGGTCATGGCCGAGGTTGACCGTCTGCGCAAAGAAGCTCCCGGCTTTCGGCATGCCTATCTGTGTCATATTGCCGACCAACTCGGGATTACCGAAAGCCGGCGCCTGGTCGGCGAATATATGCTCAGCCGGGAAGAGATGGATATCCCCTGCGAGGACGTGATTGCCCTCACCGGCCATTGGACCAAATACGAAAGCCTCTACTATATTCCGTACCGCTCCCTCCTGCCCAAAGAGTTCTCAAATCTGCTGGTGGCCGGTCGCTGCATCTCCGTCGATCACCGCGTCCATCATGCCACCAAAGAAATCCCGCCCTGCATGGCAACCGGCGAAGCCGCGGGAACCGCGGCCGCTCTGGCCGTGCAAAACGGCCGTGGTCCGAAAGCCCTGGATGTGGGCGAGCTCCAGCGGCAACTCGAAGCTCGTGGAGCGATTCTGCGGCTGTGAGTTGAGTTTTTCTGCAAGAACATCTGCAGAGAGATAAGAAAGGCCCATACTTCTCTTTCCGACCCAAACTCTGTAAGAATGGATAGGAAAGAATAAAAGCCAGACAAGTCTCAATCCCATGCCGAGTGTCATACTGGACTTTCCTGAAAGCGTCTTCTCTGCTCCGCCTCGTCCTCCTGACGAATTTGCCCGTGAGTTGCGTCTTGCGGCGGCGATCCATTGGTATGAGCGCGGCGAAATCTCGCAGGAAAAAGCGGCTCACATCGCAGGACTGGACCGGACGGACTTTTTGGCAGCGCTCGCCCGTGAGCAGGCGGACGCTTTTGTGGTGGACTTTGCAGATCTCAAGCGGGAATTAGAGCGTGGCTGAACGGCCTGTGGTGAACTCTTCTCCGCTCATCTTTCTATCCAACGGCGGCTTATTGGAGTTATTGCAACTGGCAGGGAACGAGGTCGTCGTCCCTATGGCTGTCGCTATTGAAATTCAACGGCGAGGGCAAACCGATATAACCGTGCAAGCCATTGAGAGCACCCCTTTGATGATTTTGTTCGCCGTATTAAGGCCAGACGTATTCTTGGGCTGGCCCACTCTGGTCTCTGGCAAGGAGACCTCTCCGTTATGCGGAACGACCGGCATACTCCTGATGTTTCTCGTTGATTCGTCCGTCTGGATTGAAGTCTTCCGGCCCCCCCTATTTGCGGCCTTCCCCCCAGGTATTCCAGATGGCAACCGGCGAAGCCGCGGGAACCGCGGCCGCTCTGGCCGTCCAAAACGGCCGTGGTCCGAAAGCCCTGGATGTGGGCGAGCTCCAGCGGCAATTCGAAGCTCGTGGAGCGATTTTGCAGATATAATACGAGGCAAGCGGTCTTGCAGAGATGTTATCTTCTCGCTAGCAGGAAACCGGGAATACAGGAGCGAATCGCCATGTTAAACGAACTGAAAGTGACGCTGCCGCCAGAGGTCCCCGTAGAAGAAGCCCGACTGCTTCTTATGATAAAGCTGTTCGAGACCGGTCGTCTGTCCTTGGGACAAGCGGCCCGACTGTCCGGCCATTCGAAGCGGGCGTTTATGGAGATACTGGGGAAATCGGGGGTCGCGGTGTTTGACCAGCCGGCTGAAGAATTGGAAGAGGAAGGGGCGCTGTGACTGACCATGTTGTCATAGACAGCTCTTGTCTCATTGCGCTGGAACGTATTGACCAATTGGCTCTCATCCCTCGGATATTCCCCTCCATCATTGCTCCACCTGGAGTCCAGGCTGAATTCGGCGATCCAATCAACTGGCTGACTGTTCAGCCGATTAAGAATAGCGCGGTCGTTGAGGCGCTCAAGACTCAGCTTGATGACGGTGAAGCCCAAGCCATTGCCCTCGCCCTGGAACTGGGGAATGCCCTGCTGGTTCTTGATGACAAAAAAGCTCGACGGGTCGCACGGCAACTAGGGCTCAAGGTAAGAGGGACTATTGGTGTGCTGATAGACGCAAAGCGGAAAGGCGTGATTCCGGCAATATCTCCGTTGCTCACTGCCCTGGAGAACGTGAATTTTCGGTTGACACCGGCTCTCCACCACGAAGCCTTACGGCTCTGCGATGAGGAATCGCCGTTAGAATGAGTCAAGAGTGCCGCCTATGACTCCCACTCCGGCTCCCATGGTTCTGGTTGATTCGTCCGTCTGGATTGAAGTCTTCCGACCCCCCCTATTTGCGGCCTTCCCCCCAGGTATTCCAATAGGTCACCTCTTTCCCCGGCCGTCGCTTCGCGGGCTTAAAGTCTCCTCCCGTGTAATAGGCAACCGGCAGCAGGACGGCCTGGGTAACGGAGTCGGGGATGCCAAGGGCTGCGGCGACTTTGCGTTCTTCAACCAAGTGCAAGGTCGTCCAGGCCGAGCCGAGCCCGCGGGCGCGCAGGGCCAACATCAGCGACCAGGCCGACGGCAGGATTGAGCCGTACAAACCGGCCTGCGCCGCCGGACTCGGGTCATCCGGCCGGCCCTCAATGCAGCCGATAATCAGCACGGGCACCTCATGCATATGATCGGACAAATGCCACGCCGAGGCGGCAATGCGCTGCCCCGAGGTTGTCGGCGTGCCCGTGGGACGTGGGCCGGCATAGCTCTCAAAACTTTGCCGGTACAGGTCCGCAACGATCTTTTTCTTGTCCGGGTCGGTCACGACCATAAAACGCCAATTCTGCCGGTTGCTGCCGCTCGGGGCCTGGAGGGCGATTTCTATGACTTCCTCAATCACCTCCGGTTCAACCGGGCGCGTCAGGTCGAGTCGTCGCCGCACCGTGCGCGTGGTCGTCAGCAGTTTATCGACCACGGTAAGATCAAGCGGGGCGGCCAGCGAAGGAGACTGTATACCCCCGTTGTCAGCGGTTGCAGGCTGGTCTCCATACGCAGGGAAGGGCTGAAAACCGAAGCTGGTGACGATGAGCGTGGTTATGAGCCAGACCTTGGCGTTTGTGGGCGTGCAAACAGTCGTTCCGTGTTCCATGAATGCTCCTTTCAGTCCTGTCTAGGTGCGTACTAATTGAATTCTTGGTGAAGACGCTCGGATATTTTTCTGATTCTCCAGGTCTTGCCGAACGCGCTGGCGGAGTGGCTCCAAGCGGACTCCGGCGCATTCCTCCGGGAGTGAGGAAACTTTCTTCAGCCCTTTTCCCAACATTTTGACTCCGCCCGGATAGCCGGAGACATGTTTATGATAGCCCACTGCGATTTGAATCAGGCCGACGAACATCTCCCAGGTATTGTCATCGTCCTCCACCTCATCCAGGGCCTCTTCCAGATGCTCGTGGGCCTCAAAATAGCGACCGGAATTAAAATCTTTAACTGCCCTGAGCAGAGCAGGGTGGTATGTCATGGTCAGGTATTGTAGCTTTTCCTCTGATAAGAAACACTGCTCAGACATAACGTAATAAGGAGGGCCACGCTATGGCAGACGTTACCGAACTGTGTACGAAAACGCTGACCGAGGTTGCCGGGCTGATCAAGCAGAAAGAAGTCTCGCCGGTCGAGTTGACCCAGGCCATGCTGGAGCGCATTCACACGCTCGACGGCGCGCTCCACAGCTATATTACGGTCACGGCCGACCTGGCCCTGGAGCAGGCCAAAGCCGCGGAACAAGAAATCCAGAGCGGAACGTATCGCGGGCTGCTGCACGGGGTGCCGATTGCGGTCAAAGACCTGTGTTACACCAAGGGCATTCCCACCACCGCGGCCTCGCCGATGTATGCGGATTTCAAGCCGGATTTCAACGCCACGGTGGTTGAGAAGTTTTATGCAGCCGGCGCCGTCATGCTGGGCAAACTGGCCATGACCGAGTTTGCCCTGTCCGGCTACCATCCGTCCATGCAGCCGCCGGTCAACCCGTGGAGTGCGGCGCACTGGCCGGGCGCGTCGTCGAGCGGGTCGGGGGTAGCAACCGCCGCCAGCCTGTGTTTTGGCTCATTAGGTTCGGACACGGGCGGTTCGATCCGCTTCCCGTCCGCGGCCTGCGGCATTGTTGGCGTCAAGCCGACCTATGGCAAGGTCAGCCGCTATGGCGTGTTTCCTCTGGGAGAGAGCCTGGATCATGTCGGGCCGATGACGCGCAGCGTGGCCGATGCCGCCGTGATTCTACGCACGATTGCCGGCTTTGACCCCAACGATCCGACCACTCGGCGCGAAACGGTGCGCGATTATATGGACACCGTCTACAACGGAGTCCAGGGCCTTCAGATCGGGGTGGACGAAGCCTATTGCACGAACGGTGTTGACCCGGTCGTGCGTAGCGCCGTGCTGGCCACGGTCGAGGTTTTCCGGGACTTGGGAGCCGAGATTCACGAGGTGGACGTGTCGCACCTCAACGACGCCACGCCCCTCTGGTACGCCATGTGCGCGGCAGAGGCCGCGGCGGCCCACTCCGAGACCTTTCCGTCTCGGGCGGATGAATACGGACCCACGTTTCGGGCCTTCCTGGAAGACGGAGTCAACGTCACCGGCGCGCACTATGTCAAAGCGCATATCGCCCGCCAGCACACCCGCCGGCTGATTGACGACACCTTGCACCAGGTCGATATGCTGCTGTGCCCGGCTATGGCCACCCCGCCCATGGCGATCAAGGACTTCTCGCCGCAAGCCGTGCTCCCGCCCGACAATGTCCCCGCTCTGTTGGCCTTTACCGCGCCGATGGATTTCAGCGGCAGCCCGACCGTCAACCTGCCGTGCGGATTTACGGACGACGGCCTGCCGCTCAGCGTTCAGTTGGTCGGACGGCACGGAGAAGAAGGCACGATCATGCAGGCCGCCCACGCCTACGAACAGGCCACCGAATGGCATAGGCGCCAACCGGAGGAGAAGTGAGATGAACAGATTGGCGGTCGTGAGCGTGGCGGTCGTGGCGGCGGTCGCCTGGGCACAGCCGGACTCGGTGTCCGGCGACTCGGCCCAAGGCGGTCAGGTCTATACCTACGCCGACGGCGACCGCACCGTGCGGGTGGTGCTGCAACCCGACCTGGAGGCGAGCGGGGCCAGCAGCAACGGGGGAAGCGGCCAAGCGCACATCGTCACCAGGGACAGCGCCACGATGGGGAGCGGACAACCGGTGTTCCGGTCCGAGTCGTCGGGCAACCTGATGACCCTGCCCGGTGGAGTGCTGCTGGTGCTGGAGGCGGAGTGGAGCGAGGCAGAAACCCAGGCATTTTTTGCCCGTAACCGGATCGCGCTGAGCCGCGTGTCGGCCTTGGCTGTGACCGCTAACAGTTTCTTCGTCAAGACTGCGCCGGGCTTTCCGTCCCTGGACTTGGCCAACACCCTGGCCGGTCAGGAGGGGGTGCGCATCTCCAGCCCCAACTGGCAGCGGGAAGTGGCGAAGCAGTAAGTGCGGAACCGGAAAAATACACACTATCTGCATCGGCAGCGGGAAGGGGCGGCCCGATGAGCGCCGGGGCTGTCATGCTCTCGGCCCTGACAAACCCCCGGCTGTGGCTGGCGGTCTGGGGGGTGCTGCTGGTTTGCGGCCCGGTCCGGGCGCAGAGCGACCTGCCCGGCGCTCCCACCATCAGCACGGTTGCGGCCGGCCGCAGCGCCACCCTCAGTCTCACTCTGACCGTCACCTGGACTGCGCCGACCGAGACCGGCGGCTCGGCTATCAGCGCCTACGATGTGCGCTTTATCCAGACTGCGGCCGACGAGACCGTCGCCGCCAACTGGACCGTGGTGGACGACGCCTGGACTTCCGGCGACCTGTCCTACACCCTCTCGCGGCTGACCGACAGCACCGGGTACGATGTGCAGGTGCGCGCGGTCAACGCCAATGGCGACGGCGCCTGGTCGGCCACCAGCACAGGCACCAGCCTGGATCATGGCGACACCGCAGCAACGGCGACCGCCCTGCCCCTGGACACGACGATGGCCGGCGTGATCGCGGCTGGGGGGAGCGACGAGGACTACTTCTCCTTCAGCCTGACCGAGACGACCGGGCTGCTGGTGTGGACGAGCGGCGACCTCGACACCGTGGGCCAACTCCAGGACGGGAGCGGCACGGAGGTCGCCAGCAACGATGACAGCCCGGTCGTCGACAGCCCGTTCGCCTCCACCGCACCGAATTTCCTGCTCTGGAAAACCCTGGCCGCCGGCACCTACCGCCTCAAGGTGTCCAGCGCTGCGTCGGCCGGCGGGGCCTACCTCGTGCATACCCGGACGCTGCCCGACACCAGCGGGATTGCCGACGCCCAAGACCTGGCCTTTGACCCGGCTGGCGACGTGGCGGCCAGCGGGATTCTGGACTCGAAGGACGACATCGACTACTTCAAGCTCGAACTCGCGGCCCGCACCGATCTCGTCATTCGGACCACCGGCCTGGTCGGGGATACGCGCGGAACCCTGCTCAACAGCAACGGAGACCAAATTGCCTCCAACGACGACGGGCAGCTGTGGCCGAGCCGGTTTCAATTCCTGCTTCGGACCCAACTCGCCGCCGGGACCTACTACATCGCGGTCAGCGGCTATGACGAGGATGATAGCGGGCTGTATGTCCTGCACGTCAATCCGGTGACAGAGCCGGGCAACACCCGCGACACTGCCCTGGCCCTGGACTTCGCCGCCGGACTGGCCGCCGGGGGCCGGCTAGACTCGGCGAACGACGAGGGCTACTTCCGTCTCGACCTCACCGCCGCCACAACCCTCGTCCTGGGAGCCGTCAGTAGCAGCCTGGATATTGACGGCGCGGTGCTGGATGCCGAGGGCGAACCAGCGTCCGATGCCGACGGCATCGCGGTAGCGCTGACTGAAGTGAGCTGGCAGAACGGTCCGTGGCTCTTTTTTCGCTCTGTCCGTCTCGCTGCCGGGACCTACTACCTCAAGGTCAGCGGCGCCGACACCGGGCCGTACACCCTGCGCGCGCTGGCCTTTGCGACCCTGCTGGCGAATTGTTCGGACATCGCGACCCCTGTCCATGACCCGCTGTACGGCTGCCAGTGGCATCTGACCCCTACGGCGCAGGTCAAAGAGACGGCGCCAGACGCCGACATCAACGTCGCCGCCGTCTGGGAGGCAAACAACCTGGGGCAGGGTATCAATGTGGCCGTGGTCGACGAGGGCATCGATCATGGCCACGAAGACCTGAGCGCCAACGTCGACACGGCGCGCAGCCACGATTACACCGGCCGCGGCCTCTACGATGGCAAATATAACCACGGCACCGCAGTTGCGGGTATCGTCGCAGCCCAGGCGAACCGTCTGGGCGGGCGGGGGGTTGCGCCGCGAGCGAAAATTTTTGGCTACAATATGCTTCTACCTTCATCTTTCACCGACAAGAACGTAGAGGACGCCATGCTCCGCAACCTGGCTGACACGGCCGTCTCCAACAACAGTTGGGGGCCCACCAACGGACCCGGCCTATCGAGGGTCCCCGCAATCTGGGAGATGGCGATAGAAAGAGGCATCAGCGAGGGTTTTGGCGGCAAGGGCATCTTCTATGCCTTTTCCGCCGGAAACGGTCATCTATTCGGAGACAACTCCAACTACAGCGAGTACTCCAACCACTACGGCGTCACTGCGGTCTGCGCGGTGAACGACCAGGGACAGCGCGCCACCTATTCGGAACACGGGGCCAACCTGTGGGTCTGCGCGCCGTCGGGAGACTATGGCCGCTCCTGGATCACCACCACTGACAACGGTAGCTCATACACGCTCAAATTTGGCGGCACCAGCGCGTCCTCGCCCATCGTCGCTGGCGTGGTCGCCCTGGTCCGCGCCGCCAACTCCGCCCTGAGCTGGCGGGAGGTGAAGCTCATCCTGGCCGCGTCGGCCCGCAAGACCGACCCGGACAACACCGGCTGGCAGGCTGGGGCGCTCAAGTACGGCTCCACCACGGCGCGCTACCACTTCAACCACGAGTACGGTTTCGGCCTGGTGGACGCCAAGGCTGCGGTGGATTTGGCCGCCAGCTGGACTCCGGTCCCAAAGCTGGTCAAGGCCAGCGCGGCCTCTGCGCCCTTCGATGGGGGCTCGCTGACGATTCCCGCTTCCGGCACCCAGGTCGAGAGCAGCGTCACCCAGGGCACTGCGGTCGAGTTCGTCGAGTTTGTCGAAATCAACACCGACTTCGACCATCTCTCTTTCCGCAACCTGCGGACAGAACTCGTCTCCCCGTCGGGCGCGGTGTCCGTCTTGTCTCTTCCCAACGACGACGAGACACCCTACGACAAGGAGAAATGTCAACACCCGCCCGACGACGACGAGGAGCCCTGTCGATACCCGTTACGAGCCCCCTTCCGGTTCGGCTCGGCCAGCCACCTGGGCGAGAATCCTGCCGGGACGTGGACGCTGCGCATCCGCAACGGCAAGCCCGAACGCAGTGACAATACCGGCGTGCTGAAATCCTGGAGCCTCACCGTCTATGGGCACCGCTCCACCCCTGGGGCTCCCGCCCTGCCGTCGCTCAGCCCAGGCACGGACACGCTGACCGTGACCTGGAGCGCGCCGACCAACCCCGGAGCCTCGGCCGTCACCGCCTACGATGTGCGCTATATCCGCAGCGCCGCCGCCGACAAGGCTGACACTCACTGGACCGTGGTAGACAACGCCTGGGAAACCGGCGACGGCGACCTGACCTACACCATCAGCGGCCTGACCGGTGACCTGGCCTACGATGTCCAGGTGCGGGCGGTCAACACCCAGGGCAACGGCGTGTGGTCAGCCACGACCTCCGCCGGCCCTGGGGCTCCCACCTTGGACTCGCTCAGCCCAGGCACAGGGACCGGCACTCTAACCGTGGCCTGGAGCGCACCGACCAGCCCCGGCGCCTCGGCCATCACCGCCTACGATGTGCGCTATATCCGCAGCGCCGCCGCCGACAAGGCTGACACTCACTGGACCGTGGTGGAAGATGCCTGGGAAACCGGCGACGGTGCCCTGACCTACACCATCAGCGGCCTGACCGGTGGCACGGCCTACGATGTCCAGGTGCGGGCGGTCAACACTCAGGGCAACGGCGTGTGGTCAGCCACGACCTCCGGGACGCCCCTTGCCCCTCCCACCCCTCCCCCACCGCCCCCGTCTCCCCCACCGCCTCCGTCTCCCCCACCGCCTCCGTCTCCCCAGCCACCAAGCAACCCGCCTCCTTCCAGTGGCGGCGGGGGCGGCGGAGGGTCGCCGCCCCCGCCTGACCCCGAGCCTGACCCGGTGGGCACGCTGGAGAACCCCGGCCCCGGCTCCTCTCAGAGCGGCATCGGCCTCCTCTCCGGCTGGGTGTGTGAGGCCGACGAGGTGGAGTTGCTCTTCAATCCGGGCACGGCCGCGGCCCAAACCCTGGCCGCGGCCTATGGCACCGACCGGGCCGACACGACCTCAAGGTGTGGCGACACGGACAACGGCTTTGGCTTGTTATTCAACTGGAATCTGCTCGGCGACGGGGCGCATACCGTGGTGGCGCGGGCCGACGGCAAGGAGTTCGGACGGGCGACCGTGACCGTGACGACGCTCGGCGAAGAGTTCGTGCGGGGGGCTGAAGGAGAGTGCGCGGTGGCGGACTTTCCAGAAACGGGCGAGACGACCCGCCTGATGTGGCAGGCAGCCCAGCAGAACTTTGTGATCGTGTCAGGTAATCGTCCGGCAGGGACGGCGCAGGCCGGGACCGCCGGGGTGGGCAGGCTGGAGAACCCGAGCGTTCGTTCGTTTCAGAGTGGTATCGGCTTGATCTCGGGTTGGGTGTGCGAAGCCGAGCGGGTCGCGGTGCGTTTCAACAATGGCCAGGCCATTCCTGCGGCCTACGGGACGGAGCGGGCGGACACGGAGTCCGTCTGCGGGGACACGGACAACGGCTTCGGCTTGCTGTTCAACTGGAATCTGCTGGGCGACGGCGAGCACGCGGTTGAGGCCGTGGCTGATGGCGTGGTCTTCGGGCGAACCCGGGTGCGGGTAACGACATTGGGTGAGGAGTTCGTGCAGGGGGTAGCGGGCAGTTGCCGGGTAGAGGGGTTTCCGAGTGCGAGCGAGACCGTCACGCTGGAATGGCAGCAGAGTCGGCAGAACTTTGTGATGACCGACGTGCGGTAGCTGGTGCGTAGGACGCACCCTACGGACGGACGGCCCAGGGGGGAATGCCGGTTGTAGGGGCAACCCCCTGTGGTTGCCCGGTCCCGGTGACACCCGCCGCGCCCAGGCGAACTATCCGTCATTCCTGCGCAAGCAGGAATCCAGCCCCCCGCCCCCCGTTCAGCCTAAGCGTAGCAAAGCGAAGTCGAAGGACTGGATGCCGGATCACAGCCTGCCCCGGACACGAGCCGGGGTCCGGCATGACGAGCGCATCAGGCGTAACTATGGCCTAGCCTGAATTGCCCCAGGAGGCGGAGACATCGTTGTTCTGAAACAGTGGCTTCGCCCGCCACAGCAGGACGACGATAATCGCAATCCCGGCGGTTTGCAGCAGCCCGACGGGCCAGCCCCGGCCGTGTGGGCTGAGCTCACTCCAGACCAGATGGCTCAGGGCGACCTGGGCGACGTAGAGCGCGGCCCAGGGCCACATCCAGGGCCGCATTTTCCAGAAGCCCCAGGTCCCCGCGGCGAAAATAATCGCGTGCAGCAGGCCGCCGGCCTTTGCCGCCCAGCCCATGAACTCAATGCCGAACCAGACCTCAACGTCTTCCGCCACCGGCCTGGTGATCAGTTCAAGGGGAACGCCCAGGGCCAGCAGGATGCACCAGACAAAGAGGATATTCATCCACCAGGGCCGCGCCTTGAGTTGCTCCTGGAGAAAAGACGTTTCGCTCTGCATGGCTCGAATACCCTAATCTTGCCGGACTTTCACAATCAGCTTTTGCCGCCCCCACTTGAGTGCTTTCTTCCGGGTGGAGAAATACACGTCCAGGCGACTAGGGCCTTTGATGGCGCTGCCGATATCTTCGACCACGCCCTTGCCGTAACCGGGGATTTTCATGACTGTTCCATACGGATAATAGCGGGTGTCGGCGGCAATGGTGCCGTACTTGGCCTTGGTGCCGCTGGCGGTCAGGCCTACGATTTTTCGTTTGCCCTTATTCGGTCCGCTGGCGACATAGGCCCGCCAGAAAAATATCCGGCCACGCCGCCAGTTGGTACTGATTTTGTCGGACGAGTAGGCGGTTACAACCATGGTCCGCTTTTCGTACGACGCACAGCCGGTCAGGCCGGTCAGCCCGAGCGCCAGGCTGACCATGACGCACAGCCCATACCTGCATACATTTGTCCTCCACCTCATACTCCACCTCCACTCTCCTTGACCCAGGGTCGGCCCAAGGTCATTCGACGAGCCGGGCTAGTCCAGCGCCTTGACCGGCCTCGACGTCATGGCCTCGCCAGTAGTGCCACGGTTGATATGACTCTTCCGCGCCTGCGCTTCCTGCTTCAGGCCAAAGCGGCGCCACATGTCCGGGCCAATGGCCGTCAGGCCGCCGTCAACAACAAGGGCCTCGCCGGTAACAAAGGTTGAATCATCACTCGCCAGGAAGAGGGCTGCGCCGGCAATGTCTTCGCCCCTGCCATGTTCCGGCCAGGGTTGAAACGTCGCCAGGGCTTGAGCGCTCGCTGCCGGGTCGCCCTGCTCCGTCAGACCGGTCAAAATCCCCCCGGGACAAATCGCGTTGACCCGAATCCGGTCGGGCGCAAGCTGTACGGCCGCGGCCTTTGTCAGGTTGATCACCGCGGCCTTGGCGGCTGAGTAGACGAGCGGTCCGCTGCCGCCGCTTAATCCTGCGGTTGAGGCGGTGTTAATGATCGCCCCGCCGTGGCCCTGCTGCTTCATGGCGCGTGCGGCGTGTTTGATGCCAAGGAACACGCCCTTGGTGAGCACATCGAAGGTATAGTCCCACTCTTCGACCTCAATATCCCAGACCGGACCCACCGCTCCGCCTACGCCGGCATTGTTGAATACAATATCGACCTGGCCGAATGCAGACCTTGCCAGGCCGATCATGGCCTCAACGTCGGCTTCTTTGGCCACGTCCGTTTTGATAAAACGCACCGCGTCGCCATGCCCGGCATGTGCGGCTTCGGCCACCACCGCGGCGCCGTTTGTTGCGTTGAAATCCGCAATCACCACCCGCGCGCCTTCATCCAGAAAACGCAGAACGGTCGAGCGTCCCATACCACTGGCCCCGCCGGTGATCACTGCGACCTTGCCTTCCAGTCTCATGCTGTCTCCTCGGTGTGGCGCTCTCCGCAAGAGCTTGCCTATATCCTGACCGTATTCTCCGGCTCGGCGACGACCGGGTTTTCCAGCTCGCCCAGCTTGTCGATAGCAATTCTGACGGTATCGCCCGGCTTGAGATAGCTGGGCGGTTTCATGGCAAAACCGACACCGCTCGGGGTCCCCGTGGAGATGACATCGCCCGGCTCCAGGGTGAAACTCGTTGACAGGTGCTCGATCAGCTCAAAGCAATCGAACAGCAACTGACAGGTGTTCGAGCTTTGCCGCAACTCGCCGTTCACCCAGGTTTTGAGGTCCAGGCTATGCGGGTCGCCCACCTCATCCGGCGTCACCAGGTAGGGACCCAGGGGACAGTGGGTGTCGAACGATTTGCCCATGGTGAAGGTTGGCACGCGAATCTGCCAATCCCGCACGCTGACATCGTGGGCGATAGTGTAACCGGCAATGACTTCGGCGGCGCGGTTCTGTGGCACGTGGCGGCAATAGCGGCCAATGACCACGCCCAGTTCGCCTTCGTAGTCCACCTGGTCCGAGGCGCGTGGGATGTGAATGCCCTGGCCCGGTCCGACCACCGCAGTGGATTGCTTATTAAAAATCATGGGAATTTCCGGCGTCTTCATGCCGGTTTCTTCAATATGATCCCGGTAGTTGAGGCCGACCGCCAGAATTTTGGGCGGGCGGAGAATCGGGGCTTCCAGGCTCACGTCGGCCAAGGCCAGCCGGGCCGCGCTCTTTTCAGCGGCCTGCCGGGCGCTTGCCAGGGCCTCCGGGCCGGCGGCCAGAAAGGCGCACATCTCGGTGGGCAGGTCTGGGGCCGCGGCGGACAGGTCAACAATGTTCTCGCCGTCCACGACGCCGATACGGGTCGTTCCGGACTGGGTAAAGGTCACGAATTTCATACACTTCTCCTTACAGACGCTTGTTTCTCGTTAATGGGCAAAGCGCTCCCAGGCTTTGGCTGGCTCGGGAACCGGCGGGATGTCCGGCTGCGGTTCCGGTGGCGTGCCGGTGACGGCAAAGGGGACATGGTTGCCAAAATACATCACATGTTGATTGTACGGCTTTACTTTCTCGGGGGTCAGAACCAGCGTATGGCCGTCGAGCAGGGTGTGTTCGTGCGTCTTGGTCCACTCCAGGGCGGGTTCCAGGCCGCCGGCGTGCGGCACTCCGATCCCGTGGATGTAGTAATGAGACGGAATAACGATTTTGGCCCCGAGCTTTTTCATGACGACATCGGCCCACTTGGGTGTCAGGATATGCCCGTCGTCGCTGACCGACAAAAACGCCACGTCAATGTCGCCTATCATCTCCCAGATATGTTCAGGCGGGTTCTGTCGGTTGTCGCCCCAGTGCAGAAACCGTAGCCCGCCGGTTTCGATCACGTACATATTATTGTTCCATTGGGTGCTTTCGTCGGGCGGGCAGGGGTCCTTGCCGGTGGCGGCAATGACCGCGCTCCGAAAGGGGTATTTGCCCTGGGCCTCACACATATGTTTTTCGGCAATGCCGAGAATCTTGACATCGCCCAACTCAAACGTGCCGGCCATGCGGTCCAGAATCATGGCCGCGTCAACCCGTTCGGTTGCGTCGTGATCGAAATGGGCGTGGGTGACGAGCGCAATATCGGTCTGCTGCTTGGGCAGATGCATCTGATACCACATGCCGTACATATGCGTCGGATCGTTACGCCACGGGTCAATGAGCAGCTCGATACCGCGCGGGGAAGTGATCTTGAACGCCATGTGACCATAATACGTGACCGTCACCTCCCCGGTGCTCTGGCGGACTCCGCCGTACTTCTGAGCGGCCATGACCCGGTCGTTGTTCGAGTCCTGCTCGTGGGCGACGCTGTGGGCCCTGGCGGCGTGGGGGGCAATCAAGACCGCCAGCAGTAGAATGAGGGGCCAGATAGCGGGGAGTGTTCTCATACGCCAGTGCTCCTTTATGTCCAGCCTATGGTTCTTTGCCCCGGCGTTCAAGGACTAGGGGAGATGCAAGACCGGCCACCGGTGAGAATGCCCGAGCCTTAGCCCTTTCGATAGTCCGGGTCCTCCAACCCCGGCATGCTGAGATAGCCGGGTAACTGCTTGAAGCGGGCAATCCAGGCCCGGACCGCGGGGTAGGGCTCCAGGGAAACATCGCCCATGGGCGCCAGCGCGATATACGGAAAGCAGGCCACATAGGCAATCGTGGGGCTGTCGCCGCACAGCCAGTCTTGCCCGGATAATTGCTGCTCCATAATTGTCAGCGACGTTGTGCCACGGATGCGGGCTTCCTCAACGTCGCCTTTGAAGGTATGCGGCAGGCCGTTGCCGCTGATCCCGAACGATACTATGGCGCGGGCCGTAAACACGCCAAACTGAATCCAACTGGCGGCAAAGGCCAGCCATTCCATGACGGAGGCCGCGACGGCGTTATCGGTGGGGAGCCATTGCCGGCGTGCATCGTACTGGCTTGCCAGATGGACCAGAATGGCCAGGGAGTCCCGCAAGACCACGTCGTTATCAACCAGCACCGGCACTTCACCGCGCGGATTAACGGCCAGAAACGGCGCTTGGTGCTGCTCGTCGGTCATGAGATCGACGATAACGGATTCATATTCGAGGCCGAGGAAAGACAGCAGGAGGCGGACCTTGTGGCTATTGCCGGATTCCGGGTGTTCGTACAGTTTCATACATTTCTCCCATAAGCCTCGCTCTAGCATTATTCTGGCGATCTTCCAAAGGAATATCGAAAATGTCCGCCGGCCGTCGGATTTTCCTCCTGGCGGAGCCGGGTCAGGTGCGGGGGGTTGGCTCGCTGGAGCCAATTGCAGCTTGAAATGATAGCGTATATGCTGTCATAAGATGGCCTCCAGGATCGTGATTGATACAAACGTTCTGGTCTCTGCGATCCTGTCGCCCGACGGCGCGGCACGGGAAGTTCTCCGGCGCTGCCTGACCGGCGGCGCTCAACCGCTGATCAGTAACGCTCTGTTTCTGGAGTATGAGGATGTACTGGCGCGGAAGTCCGTGTTCGCTACGGCGCCTATCGGCGCGAGAGATCGAGCGGCACTGCTGGATGCTGTCCTCAGCGTCTGCCAGTGGGTCAATATTACGTTTCTGTGGCGTCCGAACCTGCCGGACGAGTCCGACAATCATCTGATCGAACTGGCGGTTGCGGGCAATGCGGGGTGGATCGTTACGGGTAACACAAGGGATGTCGCGGCAGGCGAGTTGGTTTTTGACAGCTTCCGTATCGTCACGCCGGGTATCTGGCTGAAGGAGGACGAACATGGCAACATTAACGATCCGAATTCCTGACACGCACAGAGACCGGCTGGCAGCTATGGCTGCTCAGCGTGGCCTGAGCCTGAACAAGCTGATGGAAGAACTCTCTGTGCGGGCGCTGGCCGAACACGACACCGAAATGCGCTTCCGTATGCGCGCAGCAAGCGGCAAGGTCGCTCGGGGTCTGAAACTGCTCGACGAACTGGACCGTCACCATGCCCAGGGTTCGTGAAGTCTGGCGGTCCGCCGAAACGTAGTGCCACGCTCTGCCTTATCTCCTGTTCCTGATTGTGCCTCATGGCAGGGCCGTGTCCTTCCCTGGCACTTCCCGCCAACTCAAGCTATGCTCCCCGCACGCAAAGAGCGCTGAGGAAAGGAGACCTGTATGAAGCTCGCTACCCCCCGTTTGGACCCGATTCAACCCGAAGACTGGACTGATGAGATCAAGAAAATTTTACAGCCCAATGTCGAGAAGGGGACGGTTTTCAATATCTTCAAAACCCTGTCCCACCATCCCGACCTGTTTCGCCGCTGGCTCGTCTTCGGCAATCATGTGTTGTTCAAATCCACCCTGCCGTCGCGCGAGAGGGAATTGATCATCCTGCGTATCGGCTGGTTGTGTGAGGCCGAGTATGAGTGGGCTCAGCATGTGCTGATTGGCAAAGAAGCCGGGCTGACCGCTGAGGAGATTGACCGTATCAAAGCCGGCCCGAATGCGCGGGGCTGGAGCGAAGCCGATAAGCTGCTGCTGCAAGCCACGGATGAACTGCGCAAAGACGCGTTTATCACCGATACGACCTGGAACGGGCTCTCCCAGCATTTTGATTCCAGGCAGCTGATGGACGTGGTGTTTGCCGTGGGCCAGTACAACCTGGTGTCCATGGCCCTGAACACTTTGGGGGTGCAGCTGGACGACGGCTTGGAGGGGTTCTGAGGGGAACCGGCCACCCCTTTGACGGGTGAAGGAGCGTCTATGGGAGACCGACTGAAGGATAAAGTGGCCATTGTGGTCGGGGCCGGGCAGACACCGGGCGAGACGATCGGCAACGGCCGGGCCACGGCGATTGTCTATGCCCGCGAGGGAGCCAGGGTGTTGCTGGTGGACCGCCGGCTGGAGTCTGCCCAGGACACGCAGGCCATGATTGAGCAGGAGGGCGGGGCTGCGTCTGCTCTTGCCGCGGACGCGACCAGCGAGGCCGACTGTAAGAAAATGACGGAAGCCTGCGTCGAACGCTACGGCCGCATCGACATCCTGCATAACAACGTCGGCATTGGTGATGGCGACTCGGGTGTGACCAGTATGCAGGAAGAGAACTGGGACCGCATTCTCAGCGTGAACATGAAGAGCGTGATTATGCCGAGCAAATGCGTCATCCCCATTATGCGCGGCCAGCGGAGCGGGGCGATTATCAATATCTCCTCCATTGCCGCGGTCTGCGCGGTGGGTATTCTGGCGTATAAGACCTCAAAGGCCGGGGTGAACGCGATTACGCATCAGATGGCCCTGGGCAACGCCAAATACGGCATTCGGGTGAATTGCATTATGCCTGGTTTGATGGATACGCCCATGGCGATTGAAGGTATTTCAAAAGCCCGCGGCATCTCCAAAGAGCAGTTGCGCCAGGAACGTGACGCCTCCGTGCCTTTGGGGGCGAAAATGGGCACGGGCTGGGATATCGCCCACGCCTCGCTTTTCCTGGCCTCGGACGAAGCGAAGTTTATTACTGGGGTATTGCTGCCGGTTGACGGTGGCCAGAGCGCGCGTATCGGCTAGAGACACACCCAAGCAGAAAAGGAGGTTTGCCATGTCAACACTGCTGCATATGTCGTTTCGGGTGAGCGACCCGCAACGTTCTGCCGAACTGTACGCCGATTTGCTTGACGGCAAGGTGGTCGGCTCGGGACCACAGTTGAACAGCATTGGTGTGCGCACGGTCGTGTTCGGCGACTGGCAGCCCGGCCGGCTGAATGACATCATGGAATTCTGGCCACTGGACAAACACTGGGCCAAGGGTGAGTTTACCGACCGCACGGTCGGGCAGGACCACCACTTCGGGCATATCGCGTTTACGACCGACAAATCCTTCGACCAACTGGCCGCCATTGCTGCCAAACACAAGGTTGAAATCCTCGAAGAAGAACGCGGCCTGCCCCACCTCGTGCCCGTCATCTACGACCACGAGGGCAACTTCGTGGAGTTCTTCTCGGAGAGTGACCGCCTGCCTACATCCCGTCGGTCCGCTGCCTGACCTTGCCGGTTAAGATGCAACCACGGGTACCGGGCCATTAAGGGCCATAAGCGTACCCCACAAGATCCCCTCCTCGGAGGGGTAGCCCGCAGGGCCGGGGTGGGTTCCTGATAAGCCCCCTTGCAAACGAGCCGAAACATGAGGGCTACGGCATTTGCCTGTCTATGGTTTTTATTGCTGGTCCGCGCAGCCGGTGGAGCGGAGGTTCCGCTCACAGACGTTCCCATGCTCGACCGGGAGAATCCACAGGCAGGCGGCCTTATTCTGTCGTTTCACCACTGGCCCGATGAAGAGGAAGCCGCAGTGCTTCTTCAAAAGACAACGGCAGCGGGTCTGAACAAAACAAAGGAATTTGAGAGGTTCAAGGCTTGGGTCTTTGAATGGCCGGAGTTGCGGGAGGGAAGAGAGGCGCAAGAGGTATGTGGCAGTCTTCCGCAACTATCCTCTCTGGCGTACTGCGAGCCGGACTATTTACTTGGTCCGGCAGTCTCAAGAAAAACGTCTACAGCCCTATAAGGCGGGTAAGCACAGCGTCACCCGCCCTCTCTCAACACTCACAAATTCCCCACTGCCAACTCCAGCATCTCCCCGTATTTCTGAATCGCCTGCTCGCGCAGCGCCGGTAAATGGCCGGTGGGGAACAGGCCCTTGGTGCCCTCGTATTCGCGCAGAATCTGGCGGGCCACGGTGACCTTGTGCACCTCGGTCGGGCCGTCGGCCAGGCCCATGACGAAGGACTCGGTGATCTGCTTGGAAAACGGCATCTCGTTGGACACGCCCAGCGAACCGTGCAGATACAGCGCCCGGCAGGCTACGTCGTGAAAGACTTTGGGCATCTGGGCTTTGACCGCGGCAATGTCTTTGCGCACCCTGCGGTAGTCCTTGTACTTGTCGATACGCCAGGCAGTTTGCAACACCAGCAGCCGGAACTGCTCGATCTCAATCCAGGAGTCGGCGATTTTTTCCTGGACCATCTGTTTGTTGGCCAGGATTTCGCCCTGGGTTTCGCGCGATAACACCCGCTCGCACATCAGATCGAACGATTTCTTGACCTGACCGATGGTGCGCATGGCGTGATGAATCCGCCCGCCACCCAGGCGCGTCTGGGCGACCTCAAAGCCCTGGCCGGGTCCACCCAGAATATGATCCGCGGGAATCCGCACGTCCTCATAGCTGATATAGGCGTGGTCGCCCTCGTCCTCGGCCTCTTCGCCAATACCGACGTTCCGAATGATATTGATGCCCGGCGTGTCTGCCGGCACCACGAACATGGACATGCTCTGATAGGGCGCGGCGTCCGGGTCGGTCACGACCATGACAATCAGAAAGCTGGCCCAGCGCGCGTTGGACGAGAACCACTTCTGGCCGTTGATAACCCACTGATCCCCGTCCCGTTCAGCCTTGCATTTGAACATCTTGGGGTCGGCGCCGGCGTGCGGCTCGGTCATGGAAAAGCACGACACGATCTCGTTGTTGAGCAAAGGCTTGAGAAAGCGCTCTTTCAGTTCCGGCGTGCCGTAGTGGGCCAGTATTTCGCTGTTGCCCGTATCCGGGGCCTGGCAGCCAAAGACGATGGGCGCAAAGCGGGAACGGCCCAGGATTTCATTCATCAGGGCCAGCTTGAGTTGGCCGTAGCCGGGGCCGCCCAGTTCCGGTCCCAGATGACAGGCCCACAGGCCGCGCCGCCTGACCTGCTCTTGAAGTTTGGGCACGATTTTTCGATTGCGCGGATTCTGAATATCGTACGGATTACCTAAAATATGGTCTAAGGGTTCGACCTCTTTGCGGACAAATTCCGTAATCCAATCCAGTTCTTTTTGGAATTCCGGCTCAGTTTCAAAATCCCAGGACATACGCTCCTCCTTAATCGTGGTCGTTTCGCTTGCGTGAGCGCCGCCAGCGTAGTCCCTTGCTCCCCATCTGTCGATGTCCCCCACGGGCTCTGCCTTGACATGAGCGGACGGTTCATACAGGGTTAGCCAGAATTAGCTAGTGGAGAATGTCTCATGCAAGTCAATATGCACGAAGCCAAGTCGCAACTGTCACGCCTGGCAAAGCTGGCCTGGCAGGGTGAGGAAGTCATCATCGCCAAGGCCGGCGAACCATATCTGCGGCTGGAGCCCTATCGCCCGCGCAAGGCGGAACGAAAAATGGGCGGGTTGGAAGGACAGATCTGGATGTCACCGGATTTTGACGAGGAAGATGAGGAGATCATCGAGATGTTCGGGAACTCGAAGATCTTCCCGGACGAGGACGAATAGGCGTGCGCCTGCTTTTGGACACCCATGTCCTGGTGTGGGCGCTGTCTGACGTTCCACGGCTGGCTGAGAACGCTCGGACCGCTATTGCCGACCCGCACAACGACGTTTTTGTCAGCGCCATTACTGCCTGGGAGATGACGGTCAAGCGGGCGAAGGGGCATCTCAGCGCCCCGGACAATTTGTCAAGCGAGATTGAAGAACGGGGCTTTGCGCATCTGCCGCTGACGTTCTTTCATGCCGAACAGGCCGGGCTGCTGCCCATGCACCACCGCGACCCGTTTGATCGCTTATTGATCGCCCAGGCCCAGGCCGAAGGGCTGATTCTCGTGACCAGAGACCGCCATATCCGGCGCTACGGTATCCGCACCCTGACAGCCTGAGCGTCCGTCTGGCACGGCCGAATGGTCACCTCGGTGCTGTGCACGCTGGAACTCTCGCCCATATCGGACCGAATCCCCGGATTCAGGATGTTCACATTGTGCCGACCGGCTTCGAGTTTGGGCCAGCGGCCTTTATGCGCCAGGGCCACGCCTCGGGGAGCGATAGCGTCAAGCGTGGCGGTCAGCTCAAGCTGGCCGGTTGCATTTTCAAGCCGCACGCGCGTCCCGTCCGTCACCCCAAGCCGCGCCGCGTCGTCCGGGTGCAGGGTGACAGTGGCCCGGCCGGCGCGTTGCTGAATATTGGCGTCGTTGGCGTACGAGTCGTTGAGTCGCCAGCGCGAGGCCGGGCTCAGCAGGCGGAAGCGATTATCCGTCGGCTGTGAGTCCGCCCAGGGTTGGGGCAGGCGCGGCAGGCCCTTTTGCTCGGCCTTGTCTGAGGCGATTTCAATTTTGCCGCTGGGGGTATCAAATGTCAGGTCTGCGTAGAAAATAAGCGGCGCCTGACTGATCGAGCGCCAGCCCGTCTGTTGGAGGGATCTGAAATCACAGCCGGTCTGCATTGCGGTGAGCATCTGGCTGATAATCGCCTCGTCCGACTCAAATAACGCCGGTTCTTCAAATCCCATGGCCGCGGCCAGACGGCGAAAAATTTCCTGATTGGGCAGCGACTCGCCCATGGGCTCCCGCGCTTTGGACTGCGCGCCAATGTTGAGATGAAAATAGCTGAAGGTCAGGTCGTCAAATTCAAGGAAACTCGCCGCCGGCAGCACAATATCGGCAAAATCCGTGGTGTCGGTGGGAAAACAATCGATTGCTACGGTGAACAGGTCTTCGCGCTTGAGGGCCGCGTGCAGACGTTGCTGTTGTGGGGCGGACGCCGCGGGATTGGTATTCCAACACAGAAGGGCCTGTGAGGCGCTCGCATCTTCGAGCCGCGCGGCAAAGTCCATATGGCTGAGGCGCGGCACTCTCCCCTGTGCCAACGAGCTGCCGGCCAGCGCCTCAAAGTCCAGGCCGGCAATACCGGGGGTGATGTTCAGATAGTAAAACCCGGCGCCGGGTTTGCCGATATTCCCGGTCAAGGCCGGCAGCAGCCCACAGGCGCGCATGACGTTGCCGCCGGTGGTTTGTCTTTGCAGTCCCTGTCCGACCCACAGCAGGGAAGGGCCGGGCCCGTATAGATGCGCGGCGCGTTCAATCAGGTCTGCCGGAACGCCGCTTGTCTGTTCGCCCCAGGCGGGAGTACAGGGGGCTAACAAGGGCAGCACTTCGTCGTAGCCCAGGGTGTGGTTGGCGATGAAGTCGGGCTGAAAAAATCCGTCCCGGTGCAGTACGTGCAGCAGGCTGAAGGCCAGGGCCGCATCAGTCCCAGGGAAAGGCTGGAGGTGGAGGTCGGCCTGGGCCGCGGTCTCCGTCCGGATGGGATCGACAACGATCTTCCGAGCGGGAGATTCGGGCAACCAGTGCTTGTGGGCGTGCGGGGCGGAATGGGCCGGGTTGGCACCCCAGACCAGAATACAGCGCGAATCCGCTGCCGTGCGGGGGTCAAAGCCCACATACGAACTCCCGAACAGCAGCCCCCAGGCCACATGCCCGGCCATATTGCAGATGGTATCGGGCTCGACCTCGGTTGCACCCAGGCGGTGAAAGAAACGCAGGGGAAACATATAGGCCAGCAACGACAGCGTGCCGGTGTAATGGGTATGAATGACGGCTTGCGAGCCGGTCGTTTGCACGATGCCTTGGAGTTTCGAGGCAATGGTTGTCAGGGCCTCGTCCCAGCTGATCCGCTCGAACTGGCCGCGTCCTTTGGGGCCGGTCCGTTTGAGCGGGTATAACAAGCGGGCCTGCTCGTCCTGCCAGACACCGTTATAGGCCGTGGCGCATTTACCGCACAGCGCGCCCCGTGAAACCGGATGGTCCGGGTCACCCAGCACGCGGCTGATGGCTCCCTCTCTGCGCTCGACCACGATGCCACAGCCGTCATAGCAGTCACGCGGACAGGTGGTCCGTATACGTTCGGGTTGTGAGTCCATGACGTGTCTCCTCTCTGTGTACCGAGGTGAGGATCGGTCCGATCCGCCCCCCTTTTGTAAACCCCGGCGTTCACATAAGCTAGACCGCTCAGGCAGCGAGAGAGGAGCAGGGATGAGGAAGGTTCAGCTTCTGAGGGGCCGTTTGCGGTGGGGAATATGGACACTCGTCCTGAGCGTCGTGCTCTGCATTAGCTCTCTCGTGCAGGCCAGCCAACTCACCGCTCCGGGGCTGGCCGCCAGCGATGGTATGGTGGTCGGCAACGCGGTGGCCTACCCGTTCAACGCGGCGACCGCGCTGTTCCACAATCCGGCCCAACTCAGCCTGGTGCCGAACTCCTTCTCCACCGGCGCGTTCAACATCATGTTCCACCCGTCCTATGAGAACAGGCACGGCATCTTCTTGTCCGACTCTTTGCGCGGGGCGCTGCCGCCCGGCGTCGACCCGGAAGGGTTCCGTGCGTTCAGAGGATTCCGTCCGTCGGCCGACCGCTCCGGGCACTACGACAGCACCAGTCGCGAGTTCCCGATAGCACCGAACTTTGGCTATCGGACCGACCGGTTTGCGCCCTTCGCATTTGGGATCGGTATGTATGGCTCACTGGGCTTCGCCTTCAACTATGGGGCCGAACCCGAACACGGAGTCCCCAACAATTTCTTTACCGAGTTGGTAGCGGTGTCGCTGGCGCCGTCCCTGTCCTATTCGCTGGCATCAAACCTGCACCTCGGCGTCAGTCTCAATCCGACCTATGGGCGGCTGAAGACCAAATCGCCCACGCCGCTCGGTCGGCTTGATCTCGATGTGCGCGGACCGGGCATGTTCGGGACTATCGGGGTGATGTATCAACCCACGGACCGCCTCAACCTGGGGCTGACGTATAAGACGCCGGGCAAAATCTGGATGTTCGGCAACGCGCGCGTTGACGGGATGGGCGACGACGCCACGGTCTATTTTAATATCCCGCAGAATGTCAAGTTCGGCTTTGCGTACCGGATCACAGACCGTCTGACGTTTGCCGGTCAGGCGCGCTGGAGCCATCTGTCCGTGTTCGATGAGACGCGCGTCCGGTTCGAGCAGTATACTGCGCTGAATCAACCCGCGGTGGGCCGGGCCAAGGACCGCTGGCGGATGGGTGGCGGGTTCACCTATCAGGTGTCCGAAAACCTCATGCTCGGTGTCGGATTCTCGCATGAGCCGTGGGCCATCAAGGACGACGCGCTCAAGCCCACGCTGGCCGACAATACCGATTATATGTTTGCCTTCGGAGGCCAGTACAGGCATGGCCTGTGGATTTTCGACGTGATCGGTGGCATGGGCAACCTCGAGCCGCGTCATGCGGATGCTCGAGAAAACCCTGTTTTCCCCGGTCGTTACGGTTTGTCCATGAACGTCTTCGGGTTTCAGATGACGCGCCTGCTCGGACCGTCAGAAACGGAAGCCACGGGTGATCCCGCGCCTACGATCAGCATGGCCTCGTACCGGGACTATGCGGAATCTGCCCGCTACTCTCTTGTCGCGTCTCAGCACAAACGGAACCCCGAACGCGACCGCCTGAGCGACCCGAGTCAGGGCGAGGCGCTCCTGGATACCTTGATCGCGAAACTCTCGCGCAATCGTTGTACCCTGATGCCCCGGTCCGAATCCGAGCGTATGTTCGCGCTCTCGGACAAGGAGCGCCAGCGCTGGTGCCGGCGCTGGGACGACCTGCGGCCGGCCTAAGGTCGGTCGTGTACCGGCTTTTGTCTATTTGACCGGACGGCCGGCTGGGCGCTGGAAAGGACGGAGGCTATGAGTGCCGCACTCCCCGCAGTCGAGGCAACACCGCTGACCCTCCATTTTGGTCCCGTGCTGCAAAAAATGAACGATCACGAGTTTTTTGAGTTTTGCCAACTCAATCGTGACTGGCGCTTTGAGCGGACGCATGAAGGGGATTTGGTCATTATGTCGCCCACTGGAGGAAAGACGGGTCAGCGCAATTTTCTCCTGACCACATTATTTGGTGGCTGGGTTGAAGCGGATGGGACGGGCCTTGGATTTGATTCGTCAACCGGGTTTACTCTGCCGAACGGGGCCAAACGCTCGCCTGACCTCGCCTGGATCAAGCGCTCTCGATGGGAAGCGCTGACTGAGGACCAACAGGCTGAGTTCCCGCCGCTGTGTCCGGACTTCGTTGTTGAACTGCGTTCGCCGTCTGCTGCGCTTGCTCCGCTTCAAGCCAAAATGCAGGAATATATGGACAACGGAGCACAGCTTGGCTGGCTGATCGACCCCGAGGAGCGCCGCGTGTATGTCTATCGACCAGGGGCGCTAACCAGGTGTCTGGATAATCCTGACAGTCTGGACGGCGAGCCTCTTTTGCCAGGCTTACGCTTACCGGTGGCCAAGCTATGGGGGGAGGAGTAAAGCTCGTCGCGTGACAGAACTTTCCTGTTCCTTTCCTCTATCGTTCCCCCTTATACAACACTCCCTGATCGTGTAGCCCGGTAATCGTGTCCGAAGAGCGACCCAAGTATTGGCCCAGTATTTCGGCGTTGTGCTGACCGAGCAGGGGAGCCTGGAGGGCGAGTTCGTCCGGGAAGGCCGAATACTTGAACGGGAAACCCGGGATGGTGACCTCGCCAAGAATCTGGTCCGGCACCTGGCGGACCATTTTGCGGGCAGTGAAATAGGGGTGGGAGACCGTCTCTTCAATGGACAACACCGGGCCGGCTGGAACGCGGTGGTCGGCCAGGGCTTTGAGCGCTGCCTCATCGCTTGGAAACGATTGCAGCCAAGTCTCAATCATGGCGATCAGTTCTTTTTGATTCTGGCCGCGCGCCTTGGCGGTGGCAAAGCGCGGGTCGTCGACCAGCTCCGGCTTGCCCAAGGCTTTGGCCACGTTCGGCCACTGGCGGTTCAGGGCGAGAATCACACAATAGCCCTGCCGGCTTTTGAACACACCCAGCGGACAGGAGGCATAATGGTGGGTGCCAAAACGCATGGGTTTGTATTTGCCGTTACTGGCGGCAAAGGCCTGCACTTCAACCGACTGCATATGGTAGAGAGCATCGACCATGGAAATATCAACGTGTTGGCCCTGGCCGGTGCGGTCCCGGTGCAACAGGGCATAGCCAAGGGCGCCGAAGGCACTGACTCCGGCTATGCCGTCGGCTATGGCTACGCCAACAAAACGCGGCGGTCCGTCCGGGTCGCCGGTCATGTGCATAATTCCGGAAAAGCCCTGGGCGATATAATCGTAGCCGGTCAGATGGGACAGCGGACTCTTCCGACCGAAGGCGGAGATGGAACACATGACCAGACCGGGATTGAGCGCCTTGAGCGCCTCGTAATCCAGGCCGCGCCGCTCCATTACCCCCGGACCGTAATTTTCAATGACGACATCGACATGAGGGATGAGCGCCCGAATCAGCTCGACGCCTTCGGGTCGTTTGAAATCGATACACAGGCTTTTCTTGCCGCGATTCTGCTGAATGAAGTAGATGCTGCGGTTGTCTTTCACAAAGGGCAGGGAGCGTGCCGGGTCGCCGCCCGTGGCCTGTTCGACCTTGATGACGTGCGCGCCGAGTTCGGCCATGAGCCGGGTGGCCGTCGGACCGGCCAGATACTGGGTGAAGTCGAGTACGGTCGTCCCGGCCAGTATGGATGGTTGTGTGTCTGCCATAGCCGTTCTCCTTTATTGCCGCCCTTTTGCTGAGCGACTGTATAGCGGAAAGCGGAGCATGAGCGAAGGGGCGGCCGAGACCTGCGCTTGTCGAACCGGCGGCGAGGCTATAGGACTGGACCCAGGTTTTTCAGCCCAATTTTCAACAAACTGGGACGTGTTATGCAGATGAGCAAAGGCCGGATGAAGGACGGCGCGCACCCGGCCCGCCACGTCACTCCCGCGCAAGCGGGAGTCCAGAGCGGGCCGGCGAGGCGGGAAGCGGCCGCGGGGCGCTGGATTCCGGGTCAAGCCCGGAATGACGTCGGGGGGACGGAGGACCGGCTCTTTTCAGGGAATGGGCATCACATCTCCTGGGAGTGGATTGCGGTGGAGGGGCCGGCCCCCACGGTAAACGTCCCGCTGGGTGAGGATTGAAACACAACCATGCGCGCGCTTCACTGGGACGGACACAACCTACGGGTGCAGGAGCAGTATCCTGCACCGCCGGCGAGCGATGAGCGGGCGCTGGTTCGCGTCCGGTTGGCCGGGGTGTGTTCGACCGATCTGCAAATACTCAAAGGCTATATGGACTTCCGGGGTGTACCGGGGCACGAGTTTGTGGGTGAGGTCCATGCAGGGCCGGACGAATGGATGGGTAAGCGGGTGGTGGCCGAGATCAACTTCGGCTGCGGCCGGTGTGAGGTGTGTGGGCGTGGCATGCAGCGCCACTGCCCGACGCGCCAGGTCATGGGCATCCTGGGCGCGGACGGCAGCTTTGCCGAATATCTGGCCGTACCGCTTGCCAACCTGCATCCCGTTCCGGACTCCGTTTCCGACGAAGCCGCGGTTTTCACCGAACCGCTCGCGGCCGCGTTTGAAATCCTGGAGCAGGTCCCGATCCAAGCGGGGATACAGACGGTCGTGCTCGGCGACGGCAAGCTGGGCCTGCTGTGCGCGTTTGTGCTGCACCAGGCTGGCGCGGCGGTGACTATTGTCGGCCGGCATGACACGAAACTCGCCCTGGCAAGAAAGGCCGGCATCAGAGCAGTGCATCTCTCCGACTGGCAATCCCAAGCCGTCGAGCTGGTGGTTGAAGCGACCGGCTCACCCGCCGGTTTACAGCGTGCCATAGCGGCCGTCCGTCCCCGCGGTACGCTCGTCCTGAAAAGTACGCTTGCCGAGAACCATACGCTCTCGCTGGCACCACTCGTCATAAACGAGGTCACGCTGGTCGGCTCGCGCTGTGGCCTGTTCCCCCCAGCTCTCGATGCCTTGGCCCATAGCCGGATTCCGCTTTCTGCCATGATTGAAGCGACCTATCCGCTTGCCGCCGGTCTACAGGCCCTCAACCACGCCGCCCAGCGCGGAACCCGCAAAGTGCTGTTGCGTGTCTCTCCCGGCATTGATTAGCCAGGACCCCGGAGCCCGTGCTTTACCTCACGCAGGACGTTCTTCGGCCTGCTATATCTCGGCAGAAACGGGCAGGACGGTTTACAGCCGTTCCGTTTCGACGCTAGATTATCTCCTGTCAAAAAGGAGGACTGTCCTATGGATAAGAAAACGCTGATAGGAGCCGGACTCTTGATTGTGGTGGTGGTGGTTTCCCTGGAATGGCTCCGCTCCGGGCCCTCCTCGGATGTCCCGCCGGAAGTCATACAGCAGGATATTTTTATTGGGGCGGCCGGCTCGGGTGATATAGAGACCATGCTGGAGATGCTGGAGCAAGGCGTGGACATCAACGTCCATGCTTCCTTCGGTGGTCCGACGGCGCTCATTGTTGCGGCGCGGTTTGGCCATGTGGCCATTGTCGAAGCGCTGCTTGCGCATGGTGCTGAGGTCAACGCCGAGGATAACTACGGCCAGACGGCGCTCTATTTTGCCAGGAAAAACAGTAAAACCAGAGTGATTGAACTGCTTGAGGCCGCCGGCGGAACCGCGCCACCAGTCGAACAGGTGGATGCCCAGCCGGCGATGAGCGATGTCTGAAGCCCTACGGGCTCGTCCTGATTGACCTTGGCCTGTGAGCAGGATAGGACGGCTCTCGCTATCTCAAGGAAAACGTCCAGCCGATAAGGAGGAGTATTATGGCGGCACCTGTGTATGTGCTTGGTGGGCATCAGACCGATTTTGCTCGCAACTGGATGAAAGAAGGGAACGATATTGTCGATATGATCAAAGAGGCGGTAGCGGACGGCTTCTCATCAACGGCGATTGACCCGCAGGAAGTCGATGTCGCGCATGTCGGCAATTTCGCCGCGGAACTCTACTGCAAGCAGGGCCATCTTGGTGCCTTTCTGGCGGAAATCGACCCGGCCCTGTCCGGGATTCCCACCGCCCGACACGAAGCCGCCTGCGCCTCGGGTAGTATTTCCATGCTGATGGCCTCGGCGGAAATCGAAGCCGGCCGGTATGATCTGGCATTGGTCGTCGGGGTCGAGCAGATGAAGACCGTTGACCCGGCCACGGGTGGAGATTTCCTCGGAACCGCAGCCTGGTACGACCAGGAGGCCAAAGGGGTAGAGTTTGCGTTTCCAAAGCTGTTCGGCCAGCTCGGCGATGTGTATGAAGAACGCTATGGGCTGCGGGAAGAGCACCTCACCCGGATTGCCGAGGTGAATTACTCGAACGCCCGCCGCAACCCCCGAGCGCAAACCCGCGGCTGGTTTTCGGACGAGTCACAGAATTTGGACTCGGGGAAATACGGGAATCCGGTGGCCGGCCGGCTACGCGTGCGCGACTGTTCGCAGGTCACGGACGGTGCCACGTCGATTTTCCTGGCCTCGGAATCCTTTGCCAAAAAATACGCCGAACGCAGAGGGCTGGCCCTGGCGAGTCTGCCCCAGATTCTGGGCTGGGGCCACCACACCGCCCCGATCAGGTTTGATACCAAAATCGCTCAGAGCAAGGGCAACCCCTACGTCCTGCCCCACACGCGGCAGGCTATTGTTGATGCTTTCCAGCGGGCCGGCCTGTCCGATGTCTGGCAGGTGCAGGGCATTGAGACGCACGACTGCTTTACCACCTCCGAATATATGGCCATCGATCATTTCGGTCTCACCAACCCAGGCGAGTCGTGGCGGGCCATCGAGGACGGTGTGATCGAATTCGGGAGCAAGCTGCCGATTAACGCCAGCGGAGGGTTGATCGGCTGCGGACACCCGGTGGGCGCAACCGGGACGCGGCAGGCTCTGGACGCCTTCCGCCAGGTGACGGAAACGGCCGGGGACTACCAGATTGAGGGCGCGAAGAAAATCGCGACCCTGAATATCGGTGGCTCGGGCACGACCAGCGTGGCCATGGTCATTGGCTCCTAGAACGGTTTCCTCCGTGGTGTAGCGAGGTGCTCTGCAGAGTTCCGTAGGGTGCATCCCATGCACCACCCTGACCCGGTGCGCAGGGCGCACCCTACTGGGAAACGCGCGGAGGCCGGTGGACGCGACACTCATGTGAATTTTGCTCTCGCCAGGAGAATTGTGTAGAGAGAAATCCATAGCGAGAGGAGCAGCGTGCGCCCCTCTCAGCGTCCGACCGGATAGACAATCAGCCGTCGAAACGGCTCTTCCCCTTCGCTGTGGGAAATCAGGCCATAGCTCTTCACCACCTGATGCTGCAAGCGCCGCAGCCGTGCGCGCTGCGGCGCAAGCTCACACTGCTCGTTCTGGGCAATCACCCGCTGCACGCCGGCTTCGGCCTCGGCCAGTGCGGCCCGATCTTCAGGAAATTCCTCACTGAGATGAGCGCGCAGAAATTTCTCCATTTGTGAGGCCGTATCGCTCCGTAAGGCGTAGAGCGGCATGCCGCGTTCGACCAGCAAACGGAGCGCTTTGGGTTGACGCTTGGCCTGGCCTCTGACCGTCAGAATAGCATCGGCGTACGTGGGCTGGTCGACAACCCGAGCCGGGACATCGAGCGCGTGGATGGCGTGTTCGAGCCGATGGCGGTTAATACCGTAGGGATAAATCCGCAGAACCCGGTTTTGCGCCCCTTGGGCAGGCGTGGTGGTATTGTCCTGAACGGCGGAGCCGGTCTCCGTCAACTGCTCGGTGGTAATGCTGCCGTCCTCCTGGCGGGTGCGTATCTCCAGGCTCGAACTCCAGCCCCGTAACAAGCCGTCAACCGCGGCTGCCACATCGGGGTGTACGGCAAAGCGGTGCCGCGTATGGATCTCAATCAGCACGTCGAAGGTCGGGGGTGCCTTCCGTTCCTGGACGGTCTTTTGGGTGCGCCGCCGCCGGGCTTCGTCGTCGCCCAGGGTGACCGACTGCACGCCGCCAATAAGGTCCGCCAGGGTTGGGTTGAGGACAAGATTCTCCAGGGTCCCGCCATGCGCGGTGGCAATCAGCCGGACGCCGCGCTCGGCAATCGTCCGCGCCGCTTCGGCCTCAGCTTCCGTTCCGATTTCATCCACCACAATGACTTCGGGCATGTGATTTTCGACCGCTTCGATCATCACCTGGTGCTGACGGTCCGGCGAGGGGACCTGCATCCGACGCGCCCGCCCGATGGCGGCGTGGGCAATATCGCCGTCGCCGGCAATTTCGTTTGAGGTATCCACGATCACGACCCGTTTGCCGTCCTCGTCGGCCAGCACGCGGGCTGCCTCGCGCAGCAGGGTGGTTTTGCCAACACCGGGCGGGCCCAGGAGCAGAATGCTCTTGTCCGGCTGATGCACCAGGTCCTGCACGATATCCAGCGTCCCGAACACGGCCCGGCCGACCCGGCAGGTCAGGCCGATGATGCCGCCCGTACGGTTGCGGAGCGCGGAGATGCGGTGCAGGGTGCGCGGAATGCCGGCCCGGTTGTCGTGGCTGAACGCGCCGATGCGCTCCACCACAAAGGCGATGGTTTCGGTATCGACCGGCTCGGCAGCCAGGTCGGTCGTCTTGGCGACATAGCGCGCCTCGGGCGGACGGCCCAGGTCGAGGATGACTTCCAGCAATTCGTGCAGGGCGCTCTCCCGCAGCACGGCCTGACCCAGCGTCGGTGGAAAAACGTCCAGCAGCCGCTCGATATCATCAACGGTTTCCAGGCTCATGACGCTGCGGGACATTACTGCTGGTCGGGGTACAGGCCGTCAATTGCCGCCCGGCGTGTTTGCAACACGGTTCGGCGTTTGACCTTGAGGGTCGGTGTCAATTCATTGCTGGCCTGCGAGAACGGTTCGGCCAGCAGGGCAAACTGGCGGGGCTGGGCGTGTCGCGGCAGGCTGCCGTTGACCGTCTCGAAACACTGCTGAAACAGTGCCCGAATAGTGGGGTGGTCCAATACGGCCGGCCATGCGCCGCTTACCCCGTGCGTGTTGGCCATGATCTCCACAAACGCTCGGTCGGGCACCAGCAGCACGGTCAGATAGGGACGCTGGTCGCCAATCAGACAGGCCTCTTCGATCAGCGGCTCCTGGCGAAAGCGGCCCTCAATGGGCTGTGGCGCGATGTTTTCGCCCTGCGAGGTGATGAGCAGGTCTTTCTTGCGGTCGGTAATGGTCAGAAAGCCCTGCGTGTCGAGGGCGCCTATGTCGCCGGTGTGCAGCCAGCCGGCGGCGTCCAGGGCCGCGGCGGTGTCCTCCGGCCGGTTGTAATAGCCGGCCATGACGTTCGGCCCGCGCACGCACACCTCTCCGTCGTCGGCGATCCGAACCGAGACCTGGGGCAGCGGCCTTCCGACGCTGCCGACCCGGTTCCGGTCCGGCGTATTACACGACACGACCGGCCCGGCCTCGGTCAGGCCGTAGCCCTCATAGACGGCAATGCCGGCGCCATAAAAGAAGCGGGCCAGGTCCGCGTTGAGTGGAGCGCCGCCCGACACCAGAAAACGAATCCGGCCGCCGAGTGCTGCACGCAATGTGCGGAACACCAGGCGGTCGGCCAGACGGTGTTGCAGGCTGAGCGGAAAGGGCAGGCCAGCCGTGCCGGCGGTGGTGCGTATCCGGCCAACCGCTCGTCCGACCTCCAGCGCCCAACTCAGAATTTTCTGTTTCACAACGGGCGCGTTTTCTCTTTCGCCCAGCAGGTGTTGATAGACCCGTTCCAGCACGCGCGGTACACAGCACAGTATGGTTGGCCGGACCGCGGCCAGGTCGTCGCTCAGGCTGGCGATGCCGCCACCATAGGCGATGGTGCCACCGGCCCGCAGACTGGTGTAGAGCCCGCCGGTGCGCTCGAACCCGTGCGACAGGGGCAGAAAGGACAGGAACAGGTCGTCTTCGCTCAGCGGCAGAATCGCAGCCGCATCCTCGGCGTTGGCCAGCATATTGGTATGGCTCAGCATGACGCCCTTGGGTCGGCCGGTCGTGCCCGAGGTGTAGATGATGGTTGCCAGACCGGGGTCGGGCACCGGCTGGGCCGGTTCGCTGCCGCGCTCGCCACTGGCCAACAGGTCGGTCAGGCTGAGCGCGCTCAGACGGCTCGGCAGGCCGATGTCCGGCGCGGAATCCAGGTCGAGATGGATGAGGTGCTCAAGGCTCGGCACCTCGGACGCAATCCGGGCGACCTTTGGCCGTTGGTCATCGCCGGCCACGGCCAGCACGCTCGCCCCGGCATCGTTCAGGATATAGGCCAGGTCGTCCGGCGGGCTGGTCAGGTAGAGCGGTACGTCTGCCCCGCCCAGATACAGACAGGCCAGGTCGAGCAGCGGCCATTCGGGTCGGTTGTCGGCCAGAATGGCCAGCCGGTCGCCCGGCTGAAAACCGAGGGCCGCCAGCCCGCGGGCGGCCCGGACAATCTGCTCGCCAAACTGCTGCCAGGAAATGTCCTCCCAAGAGTTGTCGCGTTTCCGCACAAAAACACGCCGCGAGCCGTACCGCGCCGTCCGCTCAAGAACCATGCTGGCCAGTGAGGTATCACCCATGCCTTATCGCTCGCCACCTGAGCATTGCGCCCCGTAAGACTCCGCGTCAGGCCACGACCTGTTTCAGGAACTGGGCCAGGTCGGCGTTGAAAGCCGCCGGACTTTCCAACTGGTAAAAATGGCCAATGTCTTTCAGGATTTTGATCTGGGCATTGGGGATATTGTCAGCCAGGAATTGGTTGGCCTCGACCGGCGTGGCCTGATCTTCTTCACCGGCAAAAATGATGGTCGGCTTGGTGATATCCTTGAGTTGATCCGAAATATTCCACTGAAAGACCCCGTTCGGGTCGGTCGCGTTAGCAAAAAAGACCTGCTCGGTAAAATTGTCATCCACCGCGAAACAAGCCTTCATCAGGTCCAGAATTTCCGGCTTGTCCTGTTTGGTCTTTGCCGCGACCGCGCCTTCCATCAGGCCGCCGAACGCGCCGCCAAGGTCCTGCTGAAAAGCCTGCATGGCCTCGGGCGGCATGCCGGCTCCGAGGTTGGTGCCGCTGCTGACGATAGCCGTGCCCAGGACGCGGTCGGGAAAGTCGAGGTTGAACTGCATGGCAATCATGCCGCCAATCGAATTGCCGACCAGGACGGCCCGCTCGTTGCCGGTCGCGTCAAGAACGGCGGCAAGGTCTGCGGCCATCTCGGAAATGGCATAGCCGGCCTCGGGCTTGTCAGAGCGCCCGTGGCCGCGATGATCGACCGTAATGCACTGATAATCCCGGGCAAACGAGAAGGTCTGAAAATACCAGATATAGCCGTTGGTCGAAAACGGATGCAGAAACACAATCGGCGTCCCTGAGCCGTAGCTTTCGTAATACACATTCACGCCATCTCGGTGTACATGCGGCATAGCGCCCTCCTTTGGGTGTAATTCTCTCGGCCCCGCTGTATCACACCCCCAACGCCTTGACGAGGGTGTACGGGTATGTGAGAAAAACGGAGGCGGGCTGAGCGGTGGTCCGGCCCGCAGCCACGCAACACAGCGCACAGAAGGAGGATCGGATGGAGATTACAACGGAAAGCATTCATATCAATGTTGACGCGCAGACGATGAACGGCTATATGGCTCGCCCGGCGGACGCGACACCCCGGCCGGCCGTGCTCGTCTTTATGGAAATTTTTGGGGTGAATTCCCATATTCGAGACGTGACCGAACGGGTAGCAAAAGAGGGCTATGTCGCGCTGGCGCCGGACTTCTTTCATCGCACCGGCCCTGGGGTGGAATACGGCTATGACGAAGCGGGGATGGAAGCCGGCATTAAACTCCTGGGCCAGCTCAAAGCGGATGAAATGGCGGCTGATGCGCTGGCGGCCGTTTCTTTCCTCAAACGCAAGAATTTTGTGATCGGCAATAAAATCGGGGCCATGGGTTTTTGTGTCGGTGGACATATGACCTATCTCACTGCGTGTGAAACCGATGTGGCGGCCGCGGCCAGCTTTTACGGTGGCGGGATCGCCGGAGAGCAGGGCTTTGGCGGCCAGCCGTCAACCGTCGGCCGGACCGGACAAATTGAAGGCCGCATGTTGTGCCTGTTCGGCGGGAAAGACGCCCACATCCCCATGTCCGATGTGGATGCGATTCGGGGGGCGCTTGAATCCAACAGCATTCAGCATGAGGTGGTGGTCTATCCCGAGGCCGACCACGGGTTTTTCTGTGACCAGCGCGGATCGTATCATGAAGCCGCGGCAAACGACGCCTGGGAGCGGGTGAAGGCTCTGTTTGCCGAAGAACTCGGCGCGTAGCGGCCTGTTTGCCGGTCGCTGTTTGGGGAAACAAGGGCGCACGATCGTGCGCCCTTGTTGTTTGACAATGGAGAGTTGTTTGACACAAGGGAGAGTATGATGGGCAGCCTTGATGGAAAAGTCGCAATTGTCACCGGGGCGGGGCGTTTACGCGGCATCGGTCGGGCCGCGGCCTTAGCCCTGGCCGAACTGGGGGCCGACATCGTTGTTACCGGAACCGGACGCGACCCTCAGCACTATCCGGCAGATGAAAAAGCCGCCGGCTGGCGGGATATCGAGAGCACGGCCGAGCAGGTGCGGGCCGCTGGCCGGCGGTGTGTGCCGCTGGTTGCCAACGTCACCGACAGTGCGGCGGTGCAAGATACTGTCAATGCTACGCTCAAGGAGTTCGGACGGATTGATATCCTGATGAACAATTCGGCTTTTGCGCGCGGGCCGGACCGGGTGCCGCTGACCGAACTCTCCGAAGAGGTGTGGCGAAAAGTTCTCGATATCAAGCTCACCGGCAGTTTTCTGATGAGCCGGGCCGTGGTGCCGACCATGATCCGGCAAGGCCAGGGGGGCAGTATTCTGAACATTTCGTCCATTGCCGGCAAAAAGGGCAACCCGAATATGGTGGCCTATTGTACCTCGAACTTCGGGATTCAGGGCTTTACCCAGGCCCTGGCCATGGAACTGGCCGCGCATGATATTCGGGTCAACGCCGTGTGTCCGGGCATCATTGACACCTCGCGTATGGACGACCTCGGGCGAGATGAAACCTGGAACAAAACGGTCCAGCAGTTGATCCCCCTGAAGCGGCCCGGTTCCGATACGGAGATTGGAAAATTCCTGGCCTATCTGTGTACGCCCGAAGCCTCGTATATCACCGGCCAGTCCCTCAATATCGACGGCGGCGTGGTGATGTGGTGATGTGGTGATGTGGTGATGCGTCCCGTGGCTGCTTGGGATCGGTGCCCGGCAGAACGTGAAACCGGACGAGGGGACTACGCCTTATCGTCAACCAGCCTCACCGATAGCGTATCCCGTCTGGCATTGACGTGGTTGATGCTGACTCGGACCGGGGTGCCGAGGGGGAGGGGCGGGGCGTTGTTAATGGGGACGAACAGAAGCGTGTCGTCCAACTCGACAAAGAGCCTGCGGTTCTGGGCACGGACGACCTGGCCGCTGACGACCTCCCCCTGCTGTTCCTCAAGTACACGCAGTAACCAGAAGCGGGTGCTCTCGCGCTCGCAGCGGCGGGCGTCGCCAATCGCGGCCTGGGCGCTTGCCGCCACAACCTGCAACTGGCTGTCCTGAAACAGGACGGCGCCATGCGTCAGATGATGCTTGATCTGATGGTGCATCTGGAGGTCCGTATAGCGCCGGAGCGGGGAGGTCGCCTGGGTATATAACGACAGCCCCAAGGCGGCGTGCGCCTCTGGCTGAGTGCCAAGCCGGGAGGGGGGCATCAGGCGTCTGGCAGCATGGACATAGGTTTGCCGGGTGGGAAAATCGGAGCGGTCCGGAATGGTGTCATCCGGCGGTGGCTGGCTGACATACAGCGCCGGGAGGTGGTTGGCCTGGCAATACCGGGCCGCTGTTTCATTGGCCATGATCATGCACTCGCTCACGAGACCCCGGGACGGTGAGTTGTAGCTGAGTAAGGTCGTGGTGATTGTTCCGGCTCTGACTTTGACCTTGACCTCGTCTCCGTCAATCACGACGGCTCCCTGGGCGAGACGGTGGGCCTTGCGCTTCTGGGCGAACCCGGCGAGTTGCCGCAGGGTTGAGCGATAGGGAGCCGTGCTGCCTTCGGCTAAGGCCGCGTCTGCGTCCGCATAGGACAGGCGATGAGCCACCCGAACGATACTGCGGGTAATGCGTTCGGGCTGGAGTTGCCCGCTCTCATCAATATGGACAAAAAAGCTGAGGGCGCGGCGCTCCGCTTGAGCAACAAGACTAGCCTTCTCTTCGCTGATGACCGGTGGCAGCATCGGGAATTTGCCGCTCGGCAGATAAATGGTCGTGCCGCGCGCCAGGGCGGATTTGTCGAGGATGCTGCGCGGCGGAGCACAGGCCCCGGCATCGGCAATATGGATGCCGATGAGGAGCTTCCCGTCTTGCTCGGTCAGGCTGAGCGCGTCGTCGATCTCGTTCGTATCAACGTCATCAATCGTCAAGGTCTCCACAGCGGTCAGGTCTTCCAGTTGGTCCTGCTCGCTGTGGTCTGCCGCGTCCGCCGAAAAGACGGGCAGGGCGTTCGCCGCCCGCAGGGCTTCCTCAGAAAAATGCGTCGGAATGTGATAGCGCAACAGGCAGAGTTCTTCGTCCGGCTGCCAGATTCCGAGGCGGACGAGCAACTGAAACGCCGTGTCCCAGGGCTGCCCCTTGCCCTGAAAGCCAATGGTCTTCAAGAGTTGCAGGGCCTGGGGTCGTTTGTCATATCCCTCGCCATATAAAGCCAGTCCCTGAATCAATGACAGAAATTGCGTATGGCCTGAGGGTGGTTCAGCCGTGGGCCGGCCTTGGAGTTGTGCTTCCATCCAGGCGAGGAAAGCCTGCTGTTCCTGGGCTTTTGCGTGTTCTCGCTGCTGCTGAAGCAAGCGCTCTTCCACGCTCTGCACGTCCCGTGGAGAAAAGGAGCCGGCCTGTTTTTCCTTAAAATACAGAGACTGGCTCCAGAGGGCGTCAAGGACCCCGGCCAGGGCGAGCGGCTCATCTCCAGAAACAATAAATTCGGCCAGTTCCTGCCAGGTAAAGACGGCAATAGGGTCCGCTTCCAACAGTTCCCACAGCGCTTTGAGGTCTGTTGTCCGGGCGTGGTGCCGTATGGTATCGCGCAGCTCGGCGAGGCATCTTTTGCGATCTGCGAGAGACTGGTCGAGTGGAAACGTCGCTCGACAATCGAAAAAAATACGATCCCTCGATACGGACAGTTTTCTGTCACTTTCCCCGAGGAGTTCCAGGTTGCCTTTTCCTGATGGACTGGTTTTTTGCACAACGCCGAGCGCAAGCTGCCCACGTTCACGATAAACTACGACGGTTCCGGGCTGCATAAGGGTTTCAATCTTCTGGCGTATCGCACTATGCGTTTCGCGTTCTGAAACAGGTGTCCTACATATCCGTTCGGAGTGACCAGAGAAATACCCTCGGGGTCGAGGCGAGGGGGGGTATCAAAAAGAGTCGCCTCCGGGCATGGATGTCTGCCTGTCGCCCGAACTGTTATACTGGCCGGACGTTTGGGTCGTATTCTCATGAAGCGGGAGGTGTTGATGCGCGACTATGTTCTCTACCACGCCCATTGCCCGGATGGCTTTGGGGCGGCCTGGGCAGCCTGGAAACGACTGGGCGAGACGGCGACCTATATGCCGGTTCGGCACGGCGTCCCGCCGCCGCCCCTGCCGGACTGTGCGCGCCTCTTCCTGGTTGATTTTGCCTATCCGGCAGACCAACTCGTGCAACTGCGGGCAAGCGTCACCCACATCACCATCCTGGATCATCATAAATCGGCCCAGGCCGCGCTTGCGGATATCCGGGAGCGGCCGCCACGCTTTGAGGCTGACCAGGCACCACCAGGCCTGTTTGCGCTTTTTGATATGGATGAGTCGGGGGCAACTCTGGCGTGGCAGTATTTTCATCCCGAAACGGATTGCCCGGAACTCCTGCGCTATATCAAAGACCGGGACCTCTGGCAGCACGCCTTGCCGGGCAGCCGGGCCATCAACGCCGCCATCCGCAGCTATCCGCACGATTTTACGGTCTGGGCGGAAAAACTGGCCGCGGCAGAGGCCACGCTGCGCCTCCGTGCGGACGGCGAGGCGATTCTGCGTAAACAGGCTCACGACATAGAGGAACTGCTGGCCGCAGTGATGTGGATGGAGTTGGGTGGCTACCGGGTCCCCGTCGTCAATGCGACCGGGAACACCTCCGAGTTGGGTCATCGGCTGTGCGAGATGTTCCCCGAGGCGGCGTTCAGTGCCAGCTATCGGGATACGGCCGAGGACCGACGGGAGTGGAGTCTCCGCTCGGTGGGAGATTTCGACGTCAGTGCGATTGCCAAGCACTACGGCGGGGGCGGACATCGCAATGCCGCCGGCTTTCAAACCGCGCGGCCGCCTCTCCTCGTCGAGACTCCGTAAGAAACAGACACGGGTCTCTCGGGCAGGGGTGTTGGGCTCGGTATTCTACGCTATAGTGGCCGGACTTGAGTAGCGTTGGGAAACGCCCGGAACATCGAGACATCATGGCCGAGCTGAAAGTCAAAATCCTCAACAGCCTGCAGGACGTGGGGCGGGAAGAGTGGGATAGTCTGCTCGGGCCGGGCTCGCCCTTCCTCGAATGGGACTGGTTGGCGTGTTTGGAAGAGTCGAACTGCGTCCGCGCCAAAACCGGTTGGCAGCCCCAGCATGTGGCGGTCTATGATGGAGAGCGTTTGATTGCGGCCTGTCCGATGTATCTCAAGGGGCACAGCATGGGAGAGTTTGTCTTTGATCACTCCTGGGCTGACGCCGCTCAGCGCGCCGGGATCAATTATTATCCCAAGATTTTAGTGGCGTCCCCATTCTCGCCGGCAACCGGCGTGCGGTTTCTGACCGCGGAGGGTTCCGACCGGACAGAGTTGATTCATATCCTGGGCAGAACCCTGCGTGAGGTGTGTGAACGGAACAACTTGTCCTCGGTACATGTCAATTTTTGCCTGCCGGACGAAGCCGAAGCCCTGTCTCAGGTCGGCTATCTCAAACGCCTGGGCATTCAGTATCAATGGCTGAATCATGACTATCAGACCTTTGATGACTATCTGGCTCACTTCCGCAGCAAACGGCGTAACCAGATCAAGCGCGAAATCCGCGAGATGGACAAGCGCGGCATCGAGATCGAGGTGCTGAGTGGCGAGGCTATTCCGGATGAGATGTTCCCGGTCATGTTCAATCTGTATCAATCCACGGTGAATAATCTGTACTGGGGTCGTCAATACCTCCGGCCCGAGTTCTTCGACCTGCTGGCCCGACGCTTTAAGCGAAATTTATGCTTTGTGATTGCCCGACAATATGGCGAGATCATCGCCGGAACCTTTAATGTCCAGAAGAGCGGGGTGTTTTATGGCCGCTATTGGGGGGTGTTGCGCGAGCAGCGGCATATGCATTTTAACGTGAGTTACTATGCCGCCATTCGGCACTGTATTGAAAATGGCCTCATCCGCTTTGAACCCGGCGCCGGCGGAGACTTCAAGCGCTTGCGCGGCTTTGATCCCCAGCCGACGGTGAGCATGCACTATTTGGCCGACCCGCGTTTGCACGAAGCGGTCAGCAACTATCTGGTCCGCGAGCGGGACCACACCGACCAGGCCATAGACTGGATGTGGGAAGAGAGCCAGCTCAAGCATACCCCGACGGAAAAAACATTTGTGTACGGCCACCTGGACATTGAGGGCTCGCAGAAGCCGGCCAAGAGTGAAGAGGCGTGAGCGTTGACAGCCTGAGACGGGCGGCGTAGCATGATCCGATATCAATTCTAAGGTGTTGGGGGAGCTGAAATTTCGGCTGAGAGGATGCACTGCGTTGGACAGTGTATCGACCCCTGGAACCTGATCTGGGTAATGCCAGCGAAGGGAGCACGATGTCTCAACATCTCCATTGCCCATCGGTGTCGCTCGTAAGGGACGCTCGCCTGCCTGCGTGCTGCCCTGTGTCCGGATTGGACCAACGATATGGAAGGAGAGGGATATGAAACAGAAATCTCTGAACGGAACACATCGGAATGGCTCTACCCCGCATGACCGCCTCTCGACCACGCCATTCCCGGCTTCGCACAAGGTCTATGTTGAAGGAACGCACCCGGGCGTGCACGTTCCTATGCGTGAAATCACCTTGACTTCGCCCCACGCCCCTCAGGGCCAGGGCCTCGAACCCGCTTCGGAGACCACCCCGAGCAGTATCACCGTGTATGACACCTCCGGAGCCTATACCGACCCGGCCGTCTCGATTGACATCCGTCAGGGGCTTGCGCCCGCACGGCAAGCCTGGATAGTCGCCCGGGGGGACTCGGAAGCACTTGAGGGCAGCTCGTCAGACTACGGCCGCTTCCGGGCTGCCGACCGTTCCCTGGCAGACATTCGATTTCCCAATCTCAGGCGCCCGCGACGCGCCCTGGCCGGCCGCAACGTGTCCCAGATGCACTATGCGCGCAAAGGCATGGTGACACCCGAGATGGAATATATTGCCATCCGTGAAAACCAGGCCCGAGAACAACTGCGCGAGCGGGCCGAGGTGAATGGTAACGGCCTCAGCACGGTCGCGCATCAGCATCCGGGCAATGCCTGGGGGGCCAGTATTCCCCAGACGATTACGCCTGAATTTGTACGTGACGAGGTCGCCAGAGGCCGGGCGATTATCCCGGCCAACATCAATCACCCCGAGTTGGAGCCGATGATTATCGGCCGGAATTTCCTGGTCAAGATCAACGCCAATATCGGGAACTCGGCGGTCGCGTCTTCAATCGATGAGGAAGTCGAGAAAATGATCTGGGCGATTC
The DNA here is from genome assembly GCA_965232605.1 of uncultured Binatia bacterium (SeqCode). Lineage (GTDB taxonomy): Bacteria > Desulfobacterota > Binatia > Bin18 > Bin18 > Bin18. The sequence goes on from CBDDQA010000004.1 coordinate 386,042, forward strand.
GCTGGGGGTCGGACACGGTCATGGATTTATCCACCGGTAAAAACATCCACGAAACCCGCGAGTGGATTCTGCGTAACGCCCCGGTTCCGATTGGGACGGTGCCCATCTACCAAGCCCTGGAAAAAGTGGACGGTAAGGCGGAAGAACTGACCTGGGAAATCTACCGTGACACCCTGATCGAACAGGCTGAGCAAGGCGTCGACTACTTCACGATTCACGCCGGGGTGTTGCTGCGCTATGTCCCGCTGACGGCCAAGCGCCTGACCGGCATTGTCTCGCGCGGCGGGTCGATTCTGGCCAAGTGGTGTCTCGCCCATCACCAGGAAAACTTCCTGTACACCCACTTTGAAGAGATCTGCGAGATTATGAAGGCCTATGATGTGTCATTCAGCCTGGGCGACGGCCTGCGTCCCGGCTCTATTGCCGACGCGAACGACGAAGCGCAATTCGGCGAGCTGGAAACCCTGGGCGAGCTGACCAGGATTGCCTGGCAGCACGACGTCCAAACCATGATCGAAGGCCCGGGACATGTGCCTATGCATCTCATCCAGGCCAATATGGAAAAGCAGATTGCCGCCTGCCATGAGGCTCCGTTCTATACGCTCGGGCCGCTGACGACCGATATCGCTCCCGGCTATGACCATATTACATCCGGTATTGGGGCGGCCATGATCGGCTGGTTCGGCTGCGCCATGCTGTGTTATGTGACGCCCAAGGAGCATCTCGGGCTCCCGGACCGAGAGGATGTCAAAGCAGGGGTGATTGCCTATAAGATCGCGGCTCACGCGGCTGACCTGGCCAAAGGTCATCCTGGAGCGCAGGCCCGCGATAACGCGCTCTCACAGGCCCGCTTCGAGTTCCGCTGGGAGGATCAGTTTCACCTGTCTCTTGACCCCGAAACGGCCCAACAGTTCCACGATGAGACGCTGCCCGCCGCCGGAGCCAAGGTGGCCCATTTCTGCTCCATGTGCGGTCCGCATTTCTGTTCCATGAAGATTACGCAGGACGTGCGGGACTACGCGGAACGCAAGAACATGGACGAACAGGCCGCGTTGGAGGCGGGCCTGCAAGAGAAGGCAGAAGAGTTTCGCCAGGGAGGCTCGGAACTATACCGTCAGGACCGTCAGGCGCGCTGACCCGGGCGCTCAGCCCTGAAGCCCTTGCGCAGGGCCCGGACCGCCTTGATGACCCCAGCCATGCTGGTTGCTTTTTCCGCCCTGGCAATCTGTGCCAGGGCGTTGCGTTCGGCTTTGCTCAATCCGTTTTTCTGTTGGAGAGAAGCACTCCGGATGAACTGCTGCCACGGTGAGACGCTGGGCGCAGCCGGTTTGGCCTTGCCCAGCAGAGAGCGCACCCGCGGATTGGCCAGCAGGTAGAGGTCTTGGGCGTTGAGCTTGAGGGCGGTTGATAATTTTTCGACAACGCGCTGACTCGGGTGGCGCATGCCACGTTCCAGATATCCGATATAATTCGCTCGAACGCCGACTTTTTTTGCGACCATTTCCTGTGTCAGGCCCAATTCACGCCGGCGACTTTCGATCACGCGCCCAAAACTTCTACTAGCCATGCTGTCTGACCTCCCTGCCCCCTCTGGATGCAAAACGCGCTACCAGACGTAGCATACTTGTGGCAGCGAGGCAAAAGCGGAGACCGGGACGCGCACTGTGAGAGATATCACTCTCAGCGTGGTTTGTCGTTGGATTCGTTAGAGGAGTAGGGAAGTTCAGAAAGAAAGAAACGGTCCACGCAAAAGAGCCCGCACTAAGGCGGGCTCCTGTATGGTCGCACGGTGACTCGAACACCGGACCTCTTGCATGTGAGGCAAGCGCTCTAGCCTGCTGAGCTATGCGACCCTAATAGAGACTTCCTAGCATGGCAATGAGACTTGTGTAAGAGGGAACGTCGGTATCAGGAGGCGGAAGAACTCGTCGATTGAGATGAACCCTTACTGGTCGAAGCGGCGGTGGAACTCTTGGTGTCGCTCTTAGTCTCGCTGCTTTTGGATTCAGTGCTTTTGGATTCGCTGTCCTTCGCACCCTCTGAGTCGGACGATTTTGAGCCGTTCTTGCCATAATCGGTCGCGTACCAGCCGCTGCCTTTGAGATGAAAGGAAGACCGGGAGATCAGTTTGGTGACAGCCGTCCTCTTGCCGCAGTGCGGACATAGATAGCGTTTGAGCGGTTCGTCGGTAATACGCTGGGAGACCTCAAATTCTCCATCACATTTTTTACAGGCGTATTCGTAGATCGGCATGACCACAGGCCTCCAAATCCCCAAGGGATTATCCTACCACGGAACGCTAATCATCACCCTATTGATTGTCAAGGCGGCGGCCGTTACCAGGCTTAGCGGAGCGCAAGGGACAGATCGACGAGGCTTTGTACCAGAAAGATTTGGAGAAACTGGATAAAGAGCATGAGGAGCAGCGGCGTCAGATCAACGACGCCGATGACCGTTGGAAACGGCAGGAGACGCCGCAGGGCATAGAGGACGGGGTCGGTGACGGAGCAGAGAAAGCGGACAATAGGGTTGTACGGGTCAGCGTTGACCCAGGACAGGACAATACGAATAACCAGGACCCAGAAATAGAGCCAGAGTAAAGAACCCAGAATGCTGGCCACGGCCTGCAAAAGATTTCCGAGAATAAACATCTTTTCCTCCCCTCAGCCTCGTCCGAGTTCGCGTGACCGACGCGTGGCCGCGGCCACTGCCGCACTGACAGTCTTGGAGAAAGCGCCGGTTTCGAGGCGTTTGAGACCGGCCAACGTTGTGCCACCAGGCGAGGAGACCATTTCGCGGAGTTCCTCGGGACTCTGTTTTGTCTCCTTGAGCATGGCGACGGCACCTTCCAGGGTTTGAAAGGTGAGGCGTTCGGCAACCGCTGGGCTGAGGCCGGCCTTGATACCACCGGCAATCAGTGCTTCCGCGAATAAATACACATAGGCTGGCCCACTGCCGCTCAGTCCGGTGACCGGGTCGAGCAGTTTTTCGTCTTGTACGGCTAACGCATCGCCAACACCCCGAAAGAACCTCAGGGCCAGTTTTTCGTCCGCGGCCTTCGCTTTTGTCCCACGGACAACCGCCGTCATGCTTTTCCCCAGCAGGGCCGGCGTATTCGGCATGACACGAATCACTCGGGCATCTCCGCCCAGGCCCTTTTCCAAACGCGTCAGCGTGACGCCGGCGGCAATGGAAATAAAGCGTTTTGTCTGGGTGACAACAGGCTGGATTTCAGCCAGGACCTGATCGATGATTTGCGGCTTGACCGCCAGTACGATGGTCTGTGCTTGCTGCACAACGGTGCGGTTCTCCCGGGTGCCCTCGACCTGATAGCGGCGTTTGATTTTACGCAGCTGGGCGGGCAGGGCATCGCTGACGATAATCTCCTGCGGCGTGTAGAGCTGGGCATTAATGAGGCCCTTCATCAGCGCCCCGGCCATATTCCCCGCGCCAATAAACCCAACCTTTTTCATCCTGGTCCTTCCTCTTCTCGTCTTACGCGCTCGGCGTTGTCACCGCTCACCAAAAATTGCTCGTCCAACCCGGACGATGGTCGCTCCTTCTTCAATGGCAACCGTGAAATCCTGCGTCATGCCCATTGAGAGCTCATGCAACGGCATCCTGGCCACTCCTAGTCTAGCATAGCGCTCCCGCAGCCGCGCCAGGGTCCGAAAATAGGGCCGTGCCTCGTTCGGGTCTGAGACTGCCGGCGGAATGGCCATCAAGCCGTCGACCTGGAGATGAGACAAGGAACCGACCCCTTCGAGCAGGGTATCGAGAGCATCCGGCTGCACGCCGGCCTTGGTCTCCTCTGCGGCAAGATTGACCTCGATCAAGGCGTGTACCGTTCTGTCTTGTTTTGCGCCCTGTCGGTTCAGCTCTGTGGCCAGTGAGAGACTATCAAGGGAATGAATGAGACGAAACAGTGAGACGGCGACCTTGGCCTTGTTGCGCTGAAGATGACCGATAAGATGCCAGGTTGCTGACTCTGGAATGGTGTGAATCTTGTGCTGCGCTTCCTGGACGTAGTTTTCGCCAATATCGGTTGCGCCGGCTCGTAAGGCAGTCCGTACGAGTTCGGGTCCTTGTGTCTTGGCCGCACACACGAGCGTGATCTCGTCCGCACGCCGCCCCGCGCGCTCGGCGGCCCGGGCAAGCTGCTCGGACACGCGGGCATAATTGCTGGCGATATCATCCATGGTTTTTTCTGTTGCGCGTGTCAGGCTGCAAGCAGGCCGACCGCGCGCAGGGCGGTCGTGACCTCGTCCATGGGTAAGCCGATAATATTGGTGTATGAGCCGGAGACCTGAGCGACAAGGTCGCGTCCCTTGCCCTGAATGGCATAAGCACCGGCCTTGTCAAAGGGCTCTCCGGTGGCGAGATAGGCGCTCACCTCCGATTCTGACAGCTCCTTAAAAGTGACCTGACTGGTGACAAGCTCGGCGGCGGTCGTCTGGCCGGCTGGATTTAATAAGACAAAGGCTGTCATGACTTGATGGAGGTGCCCCGAGAGGGCGGTCAGCATCTGGCGCGCATTATCCAGATCTGCTGGCTTACCGAAAATCTGGCCTTCCAACACGACTATGGTATCGGCGGCCAGGACCCAGAAACCCGGATGCCGCTCGGCGACCGTGCAGGCCTTTTCCGCGGCAATACGCGCCACATAGGTCTCCGGAGTTTCCTCACGGAGACGGGTTTCCTCCGTGTGGCTGGGGATAACCCGAAACCGGAGTGCAGTCTGTTGTAACAACGCTCGCCGCCGAGGCGAGGCCGAAGCCAGGATGAGGCGGGGGACAGGGTGTTCAGATGACATACGTTCACTTGAAGTGTGGAATGACTTCCGCTCCGAATTGACGAATGCAGGCGACAACACGCTCTGGTGCCGGACCGAGCGGCAGGCGGAAACGCATGATAATATAGTCCGCTCCGACCACCTCTTTCCACATCTCAAGCTGTTCTATGCATTCACTGGGCGAGCCCATGATCAGGTATTTGCTCAGCTTTTTCACTGTGAAATCCGCCTCCGAGGTAAACTCTTCGTTTGGGGAGAGGAGTTTCCAGCGCCAGTAGAAGAGCATCTCTTCCACCCACAGCGGCCCAAACGTGTCTTCGGCCTCTTTGCGGGTGGGGGCGACCCAGCCATCCCGCATGAGCACCACTTGAGGAGAGCGACCGTGTTTTGCCGCACTCTCACGATACAGGCCGGCCTGGGCCTGCAAATTCGGTATGGGGTCCCAGAAGGGCAGAATGCCCCAGGCATCCCCCAGCCGGCCGGCGCGTTTGATGGCCTCGGGATACGCGGCCCCAACCCACAGCGGTGGTCCGCCGGCCTGATAGGGTTTCGGGGTCAACATGACGTGGTCGAACTGGAAACGCTTGCCGTGGTAGGAGAACGGCGTGTGGCTGCTCCAGGCCAGACGCAGGATATCGAGGCTCTCCTCAAAGCGGGAGAAGCGTTGCTTATAGGGCTCGTTGAACAGCCGAAAATAGTCGGGGTGGTAGCCGAGCCCAACGCCCAATATGACCCGGCCTTTGGACATCAGGTCAATCATGGCCACATCTTCGGCCAGGTGCATGGGGTTGTAATACGGCGTTTGCAGCACAAAGGTGCCAAGGTCAACCCGCTCGGTGCGGGTGGCATAGCCGGCCAGCATGACCAGCGGCGGCGGGAACATGGTCTCGGTGCGGTGGTGCCGCTCGGGCAGAAAGACGCCGTCAAAGCCGGCCTGCTCGGCCTCAATGCCCTCGTTCAGCAATTGGTCGCAGAACTGCGCAGCGGCCTCGGGCGAGGGCTCGGGCTGATTATACGGACCACCGTGGGTGTCAGGCATATAACCGATTTTCATGGTCTCTCCTCGGAATGACAAGGGGTCAGGATGCTAGTGCGTTTCACGCTGAGTTGTCGCTGGGCCAGTCCATTCTCGTCATGCCGGACCCCGGCTCATGTCCGGGGCTGGCTGTGATCCGGCATCCAGAAGGCGGTGGGGCCGGGGACCTGGATTCCTGCTTACGCAGGAATGACGGATGGCGACACAGCATCGTTATTTGCTCCAACGCCCTAGTACGACTTCGGTAGCCCGAGCACGTGTTCGCCGACGTAATTCAGCACCATTTCCTGTGAGACAGGCGCAATACGAAAGAGCCGCGCCTCGCGCCAGTAGCGTTCCACGTCGTACTCTTTGATATAGCCGTAGCCGCCGTGTGCCTGAATCGCCCGGTCGGCCGCTTCGCAGGCGGCCTCCGCGGCCATATACTTCGAGATGTTGGCTTCCTTGCCGCAGGGCTGACCCTGGTCGTAGAGAGAGGCCGCCTTTTGCACCATAAGCTCGGCGGTTTCCAGCTTGGCAAAGGATTCGGCCAGCGGGAACTGAATGCCCTGATTTTTGCCAATCGGACGTCCAAAGACCTCGCGTTCTTTGGCGTACTGTACGGCTCGCTCGACCGCCCGTTTGCCCATGCCGACACACTCGGCCGCAATCAGAATGCGCTCCGGATTAATGCCGTCAAGAATGTAATAAAAGCCTCGGCCCTCTTCGCCAATTAAGTCCTCCCTGGCCACGTACAGATTGTCGATAAACAGCATATTGGTATCGACCGCCTTCCGGCCGAGCTTGTGGAGTTCCTGGATTTCCACGGCCTCGGGGTCGATGTCGGCAAAGAAGAGACTCATCCCCAGCGTTTTCTTTTCCACTTGCTCAAACGGGGTGGTCCGCGTCAGCAGCAGCATTTTCTTGGACTCTTGAGCCTTGGTAATAAAGACCTTCTGACCATTGATGAGATAGCCGTCACCGCTCCGGGTAGCAAAGGTGCTGATCTGGGTCGTATTCGTGCCGGCATCCGGCTCGGTCACGGCAAACGACACATGGATGTCCCCCCTGAGAATGGGGCCGAGGTATTTGTCCTTGGCCGCCTGGGTGCCATATTTGATGAGCGGCTCCAGCCCGAAGATGCCCAGATGAATGGCCGAGCAGGCCTGCGTGCCGCCGCCACACTCCGCCACCGTCTGCATGACGAGCGCGGCCTCGGTAATGCCCAGACCGGCCCCACCGTATTCTCTGGGGATGGTGATACCCAGCCAGCCGCCATCGGCAATGGCCTGGTAAAACTCCCAGGGGAACTCCCCGCTCTCATCCCGCTCCCGCCAGTACTCATCCGGAAAACGGGAACACAGCGCACGGACCTGTTTGCAAATCTCTTCCTGCTCGTCTGTCAACTGAAAATCCATAGCTGCCCTCCTGCGTGCGCCTCATCTCTACCATTTGACTCCGGCCCTGCCAATTCCTCCCAATGCTTCGGACGCTCTGGATTGCCGTTGGATTCCTTGCGTGAAAAAACGACCCCAGATAGGCTACGGACCGAGTTGGCCGACTCTCAGCACGGCCGCAGATGGGGTGAATCAGGAGGAAGACATGGCCGGACGATTAGACGGGAAAGTCGCACTTATTTCAGGTGGAGCGAGTGGTATTGGCGCGGCCCACGCACGAGTGTTTGCAGCCGAGGGAGCGCAGGTCGTTATTGGCGATATCCAGGAGGACAAAGGCCAGGAGGTTGCTGCCGGCGTCAACAACAATGGAGGTGAGGCCGCCTTTGTCCGTTTGGATGTCACGAGTGAAAACGACTGGCAGAACGCCGTTCATGAAGCTGTGGCACGGTTCGGCAAGCTGATCACGCTGATCAATAATGCCGGAGTATACTGGCCGAGTGGGGTCGAGGAGGAAACCCGGGACAAGTGGCAGAGGATGATCGAGATCAACCAGACGGGTGTCTGGCTGGGCATGAAAACCGCGGCGCCGGCGCTGCGTGAATCCGGGAATGCGGCCATTGTGAATATCTCATCCTTGTATGGTCTGATCGGCAGCCCAGGCTCCATCGCCTATCACGCCTCAAAGGGTGCGGTGCGGCTCATGACCAAAGCCGCGGCCTTGGAGTATGTGCGGCAGGGGATACGGGTGAATTCCATCCATCCCGGCCAGATTGATACGCCTATTCTGGCCGGCCTGACCCCGGAGCAGGATGCCCAGATCAAAGAGGCCACGCCCATGGGCCGGCTGGGCCGCCCGGAAGAAATCGCCTTTGGCTCGCTCTATCTGTGTTCCGATGAGGCGTCCTATACCACCGGGACCGAGTTGGTCATCGACGGCGGCTGGTTTGCCCAGTAACGAAGAGAGGAGAACAATAATGAACCGACGGAATCAGATTGCCATGACGCCAGAAGAACTTTCCGTCTATCTGAACGAAGCGCGGAATATGTCGCTGTGTACCATCGGCAAGGACGGCTACCCGCACGTGGTGGCCATGTCGTATATGGCCAAGGACGGCTGTATCTACATGTCGTCTTTCAAGAAGGCCCAGAAAGTCGTGAACGCCAAAAGGAACCCCAAGGTCGCGGTCATGGTCGAATCCGGGCGGGCCTATAGCGAACTCAAGGGCGTCCTGATCCGGGGCGACTGTGAAGTCATTGACGAGCCGGCAGCCGTCTGGGAGCTTATGAAAGAGGTGCGGGACTTCCAGGGCACAACGGTGACGCCAACGGAAGACGCGGTGCTGAAGGAGCGCGCCAAGAAACGCGCCGTCCTCAAAATTACCCCGGTCAAAACCTCAAGCTGGGATCACACCAAATTGCCGGACGGGGTGTATTAAGCGTGTGGAGCGACCAGAAGCGCATTTGCGCTTCTGGATTGACAGCACTTTTGGATTTCTCCCCTCACCCCAGCCCTCTCCCTCTAGGGGAGAGGGAGTAGAATAGGGGAGAGGGAGTAGAAAATCCCCTCTTGGGAGGGGTGGGTTCTGCGACCAGGTGAGGCGCTAACCAGTCTTCTTCGCCAGTCGTAGCAATATCTCACCGCTTTTTTTTCTTCCCGTACCGTTGCGGGCGGCGGGCACGGAAGTCGAGCCGGACAGGCGTGCCTTCGAGGTCAAACGCGCCTCTGAGCTGGTTTTCCAAATAGCGCTCGTAATGGGCCGGGACGCCATCCGGCGAGCTGGTGTACACGGCAATTTTGGGTGGCCTGGTTTCCACCTGGGTGGCGTAATAAAAGCGCACCGGCTTGCGATGATAGATGGGAGCCGGGTGGCGGGTAGTCCACTCGGTAAATGCCTGATTCAAGACTGGAGTCGGAATCTCGGTACAATGCGCCTGGGCCACGCGGGTGGCGGTGGGCAGCAAATGTTTCACGCGCGAGCCGGTCAGGGCGGACAGAAAAACAATCGGCACCGGCTGCGTGACCGGAAACTCCTCGCGGAGCGCCCGTATGAACTGTGGCTGATTTTTTCTGTCCGACGGAATCAGGTCCCATTTGTTGACAACAAGCACGATGCCGCGCCCGCGCTCCCAGGCGTAGCGAATGAGCCGCGCGTCCTGGTCGGTCAGGCCCTCCTGGGCGTCAAAGACCAGCAGACCAATCTCCGCCCGCTCCAGGGCTTTCAGAGCAATCAGCGCGCTGGACTGCTCAATATGCTCATGAATGCGGGTGCGCCGCCGCACGCCAGCGGTATCGACCAGCAGAACGTGTTTGTCCTGCCAGACCAGCCAACTGTCAACGGCATCGCGCGTCGTCCCCGGAGTTGAGTCCACAATGGAGCGCTCGACTCCCACCAGGCGGTTAAGGAGGGAAGATTTGCCAACATTGGGCCGTCCGATAATGGCCAGCCTGAGGTCCGGTTTGGCAACAGGAGCGGCTACATCAAGAGCAAGAGGAGAGAGGGCTTCTTTCTGTTCCGAAAAGGTCCCGACCACCGTATCCAGCAACTCGGAAACGCCCCGACCGTGGGCGGCCGAAATGGGAAAGAAGGAATCGAGACCCAGGGCGTAAAACTCGTTCGAGGTGAGCTCCTGCTTGTCGCCATCGATCTTATTGACCGCAAAAAAAACAGGCGTGTCACTCCGCCGCAGCATATCGACCGCCTGGGCATCTGCCGGGTTGACGCCTTCCTTGCCATCGAACAGAAAAATAACCAGGTCGGCTTCTGCAATGGCCAGGCGTGTCTGTTCCTGCACCCGTCCGACCAGCCCTTCCTTTTCGCTCGGATCGATGCCGCCGGTATCCACGAGCAAAAATGGGCTGCCCTGCCATTTTACCTGGGCGAAATTACGGTCCCGGGTAACGCCCGGCGTATTGTCCACAACCGCCTTGCGCCTGCGGCTCAGACGATTGAACAGCGTGGACTTGCCAACGTTCGGTCGCCCGACCAGGGCAACGACCGGCAGGCGTTCGGGTGAGACATCCGGTATGGAGATTTCGGCTACAGTTTCCATGTATAGGTTGGCATCATACCATTCAGACAAAGTTGCGGGTAAGGGTGGGGGAGCCTGGGGCGTTTCACGCTCGGCTGTCACCCTTCCGTGCCGCTCTCGTCATGGCTCGTCATGCCGGACGTGATCCGGCATCCAGTGGGTGGGGCTGGGAGGCGGGGGACGAACAGGAACCCACCCCGCCGCTCCGCGGCACCCCTCCAGGGAGGGGATTTTCACACTCCCCTCCCTGGAGGGGTGGCCCGAAGGGCCGGGGTGGGTTGTCTTCAGAGCAGTTGACGGCCGCGGAGAAAAAGCATTCTCTTGGGACATCAACGTGAACCGAAACAGGAGGTCGTATGCCCAAATTATCCGTTGCCGAACGCGACGCATTTCTCCAGGAGCGGGGTCATCTGGCCCGGCTTGCTACCCTTCAGGAAGACGGCAGCCCCAGTGTGGTGCCGGTCTGGTTTGTGTACGAGGATGGGAAAATCATCATCACCCCGCGCAAATACTCGGCCTTCTGGACCAACGTCCAAAGAGACGCGCGGGTGGCCATTACGATTGATGAAGAGGCCGGGCTGTATCGCAAGGTACTGGTCGAAGGAAAAGCCGAGGTGCTCTATCCGCTCGGCCATGACGATGAATGGCGGGACATCTACCGCCGCATCACCCTGCGCTATGTGGACGAAGAATCGGGCGACTACTATCTGACCGAGACCCACGACCAGCCCCGCGCCCTGATCGGCGTCGCTCTGGAATCGGCCAAGGTCATGACCTGGCGTATGCCCGGCGAAGACGAACCCTTCAGCGGCATCTGGGCTACGCGCTTCTACGAGCAAGGCTCCAAAATGCGAGAGCAGGTTACCAGCGGCGGCGGTGAGGCCGGCGGGGATAAACTCAAGGTCGGCTGACCGCCCTCGCCCGTATTCATCTCAGTAGAATGATACTCCTTATTGGACAAATTTTATGACTGGCCATATAATATGTCTATTCTAAACGAGGAAACGATATGAAAACGATTGGCGCTGCAAAGTTCAAGGAACAGTGCTTGGCCTTATTGGACCGACTTGACGCCGAGGGCTTAATCGTGACCAAGCACGGCAAGCCGGTCGCACGCGTCGTCCCTTATGAGCAGCAGTGCGCCGACCTGATCGGCAGCCTGCAACATAAGATCAAAATTCGAGGCGACATTTTGACAACCGGTGTCCACTGGAATGCTGATGCTCAATCTTGACACCCATATGCTGGTCTTCGCGCTCAACGAGGAACTCCGGCCGGCCGAGCGGGCACTCTTGGCCCAGAACAGGTGGTCAGTGGCGGCTATTGTCCTCTGGGAACTGGCCAAGCTGATTGACCTCGGTCGGATAGACATGGACCTTGACGACCGTGACGTAAGCCGGGTCCTGAACCGCATACAGATATGGCCGCTTGATCTCGCTGTTGCACGCGCCTCCACTCGTCTCGATTTTGAGAGCGACCCAGCAGACCAACTCATTGCCGCCACCAGCATCGTGCACAACATTCCGTTGCTCACGCGCGACCGCGCCATACGCCGCTCGAAGCTCGTCCCCTTGGCCATTCCCGGAAGCGGCTGAGTAAACGCAAAGAAAGGCCGGTCACAAGTCAAATCCCCTATAGTCTCAGTGGAATGAGGACAGGATTTTAGGGATTCTACCAGCCCAATCTCAATAAAATCAGTTAGCCCCCAATATTGCGGTATGTTTTTAGTAAATGGTAGAATATGAAATATCCCCATTATTCTATTTAATGCCATAAAGATATCTTATGACTGATTCTGATGGTTCCCCCAATGTGCCGAACGTTTCGGGGCCGGGCGAGCGCCCGTTTGCGCAACGCGTTCGCATGGACCGGGCGGGTCGTGTGGTGGTGCCGGCTGGTATTCGGAAAGCCCTGCGCATTCGCGATGGGCAGGACTTGATTATCTCGCTTGACGACAAATGTATCAGGCTTCAGACCCTTGACGCTGCGCTTGAACGAGTCAGGGGGATCGCCCGGAGCAAGCGTAAACGGGGGGGCGGTTTTATAGACGCATTCATTGCAGAACGCCGGGCAGAAGCCGAGGCCGGCTGAAATGGCGCGGTCTGTTCTGGATGCGTCCGCCCTGCTGACGGTGGTTCTGGAGGAAACTGGCGCTGATGTTGTCGTCGAAGCGCTCCGGTCAGGCGCGGTGATGTCCGCGGTCAATGTGGCAGAGGTCGCCGCCCGCCTGCATCAAGAAAGCTGGACCGAGCCGGAAGTTGCTCTCGTCTTTGGCGGATTGGGTATTGAGATCGTGCCGTTTGGTACTGATGTTGCGCTCTTGAGCGGTCAGTACCGCCTCGTCACCCAAGGGCTGGGTTTGGGACTTGGCGACCGGGCCTGCCTGGCGACCGCCCGAATGGAAGCGTGCCCGGTGTTGACCGCGGATAGAATATGGACGCAACTTGACCTTGAGGGAGTTGACATTCGCTGCGTCCGATAAGGCCCAGTCGGTCGGATGAGCCGAGCGCCATCCGATACCCTGCATTGAAACCTGCATGTGCCTCCGTGCATAGCGGCCATAGGAGAAAAAAGATGCCCGCTCACCTGCTCAATTTTTTCATTTTTTCCGGTGCCCTGATTCTCTCCTGGGTGGTCGGTGCAGTCGTGCCGCCAACCTGGACGGTGAGTCAGGCCGTGCTGGATGTCCATATGGACAGCGACGGGCGCTCGTACTACATCGCCCGGAGTGAGCCGGTGTATTTCGAGGCGGTTCCCATTGAGCGCGCGGAACTCAACCCGGACCGGGTTGACGGCTCACACGTCGCGCCGGCAGTGACGGAGGAGTTTGCGGTGGCTACCGTTACGCGCGACGGACAGGACACGCGCGTCTATTACCGGCTGACCGCTCAGTATCACTGGGGCTATTGGTCGCTGCTGCCGGCGGTGGTCGCGGTGCTGCTGTGTTGGGTGACGCGAGAACCCGTCCCGGCGCTGCTGGGCGGCATTGTCTCCGGGGCGCTGATTCTGGGGCAGTACGACCTGACGGGCCAGGTCTTGATCCCTGCCCTGGCTACGACCAATGCGGCCGGCATTCTGCTGTTGTATCTGTGGCTGCTCGGCGGGCTGATGGGCATCTGGTCGCGGACCGGGGCGGCTCAGGCTTTTGCCGAGTTCATGACGGTGCGTTTCGTGCGTGGCCCAAAGACGGCCAAGCTGGTGGCCTGGATGCTGGGCGTCATCTTTTTTCAGGGCGGCAGCATGAGCACGGTGCTGGTCGGCACGACGGTCAAGCCGATTGCCGACAAGGAAAAGGTGAGTCACGAAGAATTGGCCTATATTGTCGATTCGACCGCCTCGCCCATTGCCTCACAACTCGCGTTTAATGCCTGGCCGGGCTATGTGCAGGCCTTCATTTTTGTCTCCGGGGTCGGTTTTCTGGCGACCGAGGCGGACCGCATCAGTTTTTTCTTTCAGAGCGTTCCGTTTTGTTTCTACGCTATTTTCGCGGTGCTCGGCACGTTTTTGCTCGGCATTGAAAAGCCCCTTTTCCTGGGCAAGCGCCTGGCCGCGGCCATGAACCGTGCGCGCACGACCGGTCAGCTTGACGCGGATGGGGCCGAACCGCTGAGCGCCAGGGAACTCCAAGCCAGTCATGTGCCGGCCGGCTATAGGCCGCACGTGCTGGAATTCTTCCTGCCGCTGGGCGCGCTGGTCGGTATTGCGGTCGGCACTTTTGTGGTCACGGACTCGCCCAATGTGCACTGGGCGTTTGGCGCGGCCCTCCTGCTGGCGGTGGGCATGGCGCTGGCCAAGGGCATGGCGCTCAAGGAACTCATGGCCGGGTTTCACGATGGCATCCGGGGTGTGGTGCTCGGCTCGGTGATCCTGCTGCTGGCCATCACCATCGGCGGCGTCAACACCCAGACCGGGGGGGCGGTCTTTCTGGTTGACCAGCTCGGCGAGAGCATTCCCTACTTCCTCCTCCCGGTCCTGCTTCAGCTCCTGACCATGATTATTGCCTTTTCCACCGGGACGAGTTGGGGCACCTATGCGGTGGCGTTTCCGCTGGCCATGCCGCTCGCCTGGGCGATTGCCGGGGCGCACGGTCTCGCCCATCCCGAACTGTTCATGACGCTGTGCTTTGCCGCGGTCATGGACGGCAGCGTCTATGGCGACCAGTGCTCGCCGATCTCGGATACGACCGTCCTGAGCGCCATGTGTACTGGCTGCGACCTGATGGACCACGTGAAGACGCAGATCCCACAAGCCTCGGTGGCTGCCGGTCTGGCGGCCATCTGCTGGACCGGCATCGCGCTGCTGACCGCGTAAAGCCCAGGGAAGGTCCAAATTTGTGTCTCTCCTGTCGAAGAGATACAATAGATTCTCACGTTTCTCGAAGGAGATACTGATGTCTTTCTTGCTTCGTTTCTGCATTGGGCTTATGGCCTTGATTCCGTCTCTGGCCTACGCCGCGACTCTGGAGATTCCCGGCGACGGAGCCAAAGTATCCGGTATTGGCGTGATCTCCGGCTGGAAGTGTGTGGCCAATGGGGACATTACGATCAGTCTCAATGGTGGAGACCCTTTCCCGGCGATGTATGGCTTGCCCCGCTCAGATACGAGTACGGTGTGTGGTGGTGACGATGGGAACAACGGCTTTTTCAGCTACACGAACTGGGGCAACCTTGGCGATGGGGAGCACCTCGTAGTCGTCTACGACAATGGTGTGGAGTTTGGCCGGAGTACGTTCACAGTGACGACCCCCGGGACGGGGTTTCTGAGAGGGGCGAGCAAGCGGGTCACAGTCGATGATTTTCCCAACCCCGGCGATACCACGGTGCTGGAGTGGAATCAGGGCACCCAGCATTTCGAGATTGTGGATTTCATGGGGAGCGGGCCCTTTGAGTGTATGGGAGGATTGACTCTACATCCTGGAGAAATGTGCATGGGCTCCGTAAATTTGGCCGGGCAGGGGATTATTGACTTTACCTTTACTGTTGAAGCCGATGGAGGAGGGTGTATCGAGGTGGCTATAGCAGAAATTCCTTGCTTTGACACCGCTGAGGAATTTGAGAATCTCCTCAGCGCTTTTGGAGTTTCCGGCGTTGATGTCACCAAGAATGCGGCGGGGAGTTGGACGATTAACAGCTTCCCTTCCGATTTCTGAGAAGATGCTGCCGTCTTTCCTGCTTCGCCTGTGTCTTGGGCTCACGGTCCTGCTTCCGTCTCTGGCGCACGCCGGTTCCCTTGAGATTCCCGGCAACGAGACCACCGTGTCGGGGGTCGGCGTGATTGCGGGCTGGAAGTGTGAGGCCGGGAATATCACCATCAGGCTCAACGATGGAGACCCTATTCCCGCGACGTATGGGCTGCCCCGCGCCGATACCAGCGAGACGTGTGCCAATGCGGGGAATAATGGCTTTTTCAGCTACACGAACTGGGGCAACCTGGGCGATGGAGAACACACAGCCGTCGCTTACGATGATGGTCAGGAGTTTGCCCGGAGTACGTTCACAGTAACCACCCTCGGGACGGAGTTCCTGACAGGAGCCAGCACCCAGGTCAGTATCCCGGATTTCCCCATACCGGGTGAGACCACGACCTTTGAATGGAATGAGGGCTCGCAGCATCTGGAAGCGGTCTCGCGGGAGCCGGCCTGTCGAGAGACGCTCACGATGAAGCCGGGAGAGACCTGCCGTGGCTCCATCTCGCTTGAGCTTGACAACTCCCGCCTGGGCGAGGTCAGCACCGGCTTCAGTTTTGCTGTTGAGGCTGAGGGCCGGGGGTGTATCGGCATCAGCGGCCTTCCGGCCTTCAATTATTGCTATTCGGCCCGTCTGCCGAATGTTCTGGGCAAGGTCGGAGTTTCTGTCGTCAGGAATGAGGATGGGAGTTGGACCATTGATCGCTTCCCACTTGTTGATCTTGGGGAGTGCGTGATTGACTTAACGGTGAAGCCGGGAGCGAAGTGCAGTGGCTCTGTCGATATTCCCATCGGCGAGCTTGACTTTACTTTTTCTGTTGAAGCCAGTGGACGAGGGTGTATCGCGGCCGAGGTGGATTTGGATCTACCTCTCGTGGATGGTAAGGAAATCGATGCGTGCTTTGATACTGGTCGGGCTTTCCAAAAGGTTCTTGACAAGATCGACGATATTATTGAAATCAGCGCTTTTGCCGCCAGGAATGCCGACGGCAGTTGGACGATGCTTGACCTCCTGTAGGCGTGTTCCTTCCCTTATAGACGGCCTCCGAACTTGAGCGCGTTTCCTCATAGCTTGTCGCGTCGCCCGTCTGCTCTCGGCCCGGGGTCCCGTAGGGTGCGCCCTGCGCACCAGGCCGCTGGTGCATGGGATGCGCCCTACGGAAAGGAACAGTTGGCCATACGGAATCGTGATGGGCACTATGGTTCAGGCGGCGGTTGTTCACCGAGGGCCACGAGCAATTCCTGGCGGACCCAGGCGTCTTGTTCGCGGTCCAGGGTGGTCTTGAGACTGGCCGTGTGCGTCAGGCGGCCCAGCGCCCAGGCCGCGTGGCCACGGATCAGGGGTTCGGGGTCGTGGAGGGCTGCTTGCAGCGGGCCGACCGCGGTGGGGTTGTCACTATTGCCCAGGGCAACGGCGACATTGCGCAGCAAACCGCGGCGCTTGGCGCGCCAGACCGCGGAGCGCCGGAAACGGGCCCGAAAGCCGTCTTCGTCCAGCCGTAGCAACTCGGGCAGGGACGGAAACAACTCGTTCACCAGGTCGTGGCGAGGCTGGCCGAACTTGGCATTCCACGGACAGACTTCCTGGCAGATGTCGCAGCCGAAGATCCAGTTGCCGAGCTTGGGGCGCAGCCCGTGCGGAATCGGACCGCGATGTTCAATCGTTAAATAGGAAATACACAGGGGCGACTTGAGGACATAGCCCGTCGCCAGGGCGTCGGTCGGACAATCATCGAGGCAGCGCGTACACCTGCCGCAATGGTCGCTCGGCATGCCTGCGCCTTCGAGGTCGAGGCTGACGAGAATCTCGGCCAGAAAAAACCACGAGCCCATGGCCTTATGCAGCAGCATGGTGTTTTTGCCGAACCAGCCCAGACCGCTGCGATACGCCCAGTCGCGTTCCAGCAAGGGGCCGGTGTCCACATACGGCCGGGCCCACATCCCTGGCCGTTGGTCTTTCAGAAAGGCAACAAAGTGTTTCAGCTTCTTTTGAATGACGTCGTGATAGTCCGCTCCAGCCGCATAGGCGGCCATGCGGCCACGCAGCTCGTGTTGCCAATCCACCTCGGGCAGGACGGGCGGAGAGTAGGGGAAGCCCAGGCAGATGACGCTGCGGGCGTGCGGAAACGGAATCTGCGGGTCAATGCGTCGTTGGGGTTCCCTGGCTAAATACTGCATCTCGCCGGCAAAGCCCTGAGCCAGCCAGTCGCTGAAGAACGACGCGCGTGGCAGCACCGACAGGCGTGTGAAACCACACAGGGTAAAGCCGAGTCTGGCCGCCTCGGTCCGGATTGCGTTTTCGAGTGACACGGCTTTGTGGTAGCATACACGCACCCGGGTCAAAACGGGCCCAGGGATTGACGCGGGGCAAGAGAGCCCTTATCTATCTCCTTTGAGGAGGCCAGTATGGACAATCTGGATCAAGAGACACAATCCAACGATACCCCGCAGGAGGCGGTTCCCACAGCTGATGGGCCGGCCCTGTCGCTGTCTGATTTGGCCGTAGAAAAAGTCAAAGAAACCATGCTCAAGGAAGGCATGCAGGAGGGCGGGTTGCGGGTCTCGGTGGTCGGCGGGGGCTGTTCCGGCTTCCAGTATAGCCTTGGTCTCGATACTGCCGCACGGGAGGATGATATTGTGATCGAACAGGGGGGCGTCACACTGTTCGTTGACCCCATCAGCCACCAATACGTGCATGGCACCATGCTTGATTATGTCAACGGACTGCATGGGGCGGGCTTTAAGTTCGTCAACCCGAATGCGACCCGGACCTGCGGCTGCGGCTCGTCGTTCGCAGTCTAAATCTCTCTTCCCCAACTGAAGAAATACCGAAGGGCCTGGAACTCTCCAGGCCCTTTTGTTTTCCATGCCCCGCTTCGCGCATCTCATTTTCGACCTGGACGGAACCCTGGTTGATACCAAAGCCGACCTGGCCGCGGCAACCAATCACATGTTGCGGGATCTGGGCCTTCCGCTCCTGTCCATCGCCCAAGTCGAAAGCTTTATCGGGCTTGGCGCGCGTGTGCTGATCGAACGGGCGCTGGGCCAGGAGAGGGCGCATCTGGTGGCGGACGGCTTCGCGCTCTTCACGGACTATTACGACACGCATCTGCTTGACCGGACCAGACCCTATCCAGGCATGGAAACATTACTCATGGCCGCCTGCGCCCAGGGAGTGAGCCTGTCTGTATTGACGAACAAGCCGGAACAGCCAGCCAGAGCGATCCTGTCGGGCCTCGGTCTTCTGGATTATTTTAGTGCGGTCATTGGCGGGGATACCCTGCCGAAGCGAAAACCCGACCCGCAAGGGGTTTTCGTATTGCAGCAAGCGGTTGGCCACGCCCTGACCGAGACGCTGCTGATCGGCGACTCTGAGATTGATGTGCGTACGGGCCGGGCCGCGGGTATTGCCACCTGTGGGGTAACGTGGGGATTTGGACATGCGGGTTTCGAAACCTGCCCGCCCACGTTCCTGGTTGAAACGGTACCGGCCCTTCAACAGCTTGCTGTGGGTCGGTCGCTATCCCCCTGACGGTTCACGCAGCCGCTCGGCCATGCGGACCGCTTCAACGGTCTCTTTGACATCATGGGCGCGGATAATATGGGCTCCATTGACCACTGCAATGGCGGCGCAGGTCAGCGAGCCAATGAGACGATCCCGAACCTTGGGCTGGCCCAGAATTTTCCCGATAAAGGACTTGCGCGAGGCTCCGACGAGGAGGGGAAATCCTAACGACCGCAGGTCTGCCAGCGCCCGCAGCACCAGGCAGTCCCACTCGTCCCAGGCAATGCCAGGCTTGCGAAAAAAGCCAATCCCGGGGTCGAGCACGATCCGTTGCTCTGGAATGCCGGCCTGCTCCGCACGTGCCAAGCTGTCCCGCAGGGCGTTCTGAATGCGCTCCAAAGGAGGGCCACTTTGGGGGTGCTGTTCACTGGCCATCAGAATCGCGCCGGCTCCGGAACGGGCAATCAGTGGGGCCATAGCTGAATCACCCCTCAGACCACTGACATCGTTGATAATCCGAGCGCCCGCCCGTAGGGCGGCCCGAGCCGGCTGGGCTCGCTGGGTATCGGCCGAGATGGGAATCGAAACGGTCGCAGCAGCGGCTTCAACCGCCTGGACCAAACGTTCGGTTTCTTCTGCAACGGAAATATCGGTTTTCAAGTAGGGGGCAGTGGACATCGCCCCAATATCAATGATATCAGCTCCCTCACCTGCCAGTGCATGCGCCGTTTCCGCTATCTGTTCACGATTGGTCTGGACGGAGCCTGGGTAAAAGGACTCAGGGCTGACGTTCAGAACGGCCATAATCCGGACCGGCAGTGTGTCGCCGACCGGAATGCCCGCCAATTGCGCAGACAGGGAGGGGGGAACGTGGCTCATGAGAGACATGCTATACCGTTACTGAGCAGAAGTTGAGACCGGGGGGAGAGACAGCAGGGGCGGCATTTTTGGTTTGCGGGCTCTTGCATTTTTCACTACACTACCCTGGCGTGAGATAGGAGAATAAAACTATGAAATTGTACGACTTCCCCCTCAGCCCCTACTGCCAGAAAGTCCGCCTCGCACTGGCTGAAAAAGAGTTATCGTACGATAAGGTCTTTGTTGATCTGACGAAGAACGAACAGCGCAGCCCTGAATTTCTCCGGTTAAATCCGTACGGTAAGGTGCCGGTCCTGATCGATGACGAAGAAGTCATTTACGACTCGACGTTTATTAACGAATATCTTGATGATGAATATCCGCATCCCCCGCTGCGACCTGAGCCTTCCGGGGACCGGGCCCGGGTGCGGATGTTTGAAGACTTTTCTGACACGTCCTTTACAGCGCAGTGTGGACTGCTGTACGCCGAACTGCGGAAACCCGAAGATCAAATCGACCCCGAGCGCGTGCAGCACCATCAGGGAGACATCATTCGCGTGCTCGAATTTCTTGACCGGCATTTGAACGGCAAAGAATATCTGGTTGACGAATTTTCATTAGCCGACCTCGCGTTTACCCCTCGGCTGTTGATTCTGTCGCAACTCGGGGTCGAACTCCCGTCTCGGCTTAGACATGTTTCGGCTTGGATTAAGCGCTTATCCCAGCGTCCGTGCGTGGAACAGTTGTTGAAGGAACTCAACATGGCGTAGCCTGTCCGGCATAGGCCTGGAGTGGGGAAATCCTGCCAACTCGGATATGGTGTATCCCCAGTGAGGAAAGCGAGCCCGCTGTGTCTGAACTGCCTGATATTATTCCGGTTTTTCCTTTGCCGAACGTGGTCCTGTTCCCACGTGTCCAGCTCCCGTTGCACATCTTTGAGCCACGCTACCGCGCCATGGTGCGGGATGTCATGGAGGCAGAGCCGCCACTTATCGGCATGGCCCTGCTCCGGGGTGATTGGCAGGAGCAGTATGAAGGCAATCCCCAGGTGTTCCCCATAGGCTGTGTCGGGAAGATGGTAAAGACCGTGCCGCTCCCGGACGGACGGTTTAATATCCTCCTGCAAGGGTTGCGGGAATATCGCATTCAGGAAGAATTCCACGATAAGAGCTACCGTCGGGCCCGGGTAGAATGGCTCCCGCAGAGAAACCAGATGCTTGAGCCTGCGCAACGTGAGGCCATTGGCCGCCTGTTGGCGTCCTATTTGCAGAAGGACGAGGTGGTGCAGAAATTTCTGGCAGACCCCGATATCACTGACGAACTCTTCATCAATTTCTTTGCCTTTCAACTCGATCTCCTGCCTATCGAGAAGCAAAGCCTGCTGGACGCTACCACGCTCGACGAGCGGGCGACCTGCCTACGGGAGATTCTTGACTTCAAGTTGTCAGAGGGCCGCTGGCCAGAGGGTGGGGGCGGGGGAAAAGACCGTCTCCACTAAAAACTGCCTTGACAAACACCGGCCCCCTCATAATAGTGAAACGCGGTAGATAGCGGCGAGCCGGCGATTATACGGAGGTAGATAGGACCCCATGAAACGTAAAGAAGAGATGACGTGGTGGGAGCGGCTGTATGTCCCGGAAATCGTGCGTGGTCTTGTGGTCACCATGTCTCATTTCTGGCGGAATCTGACCCTGCATATCCTGCACGCGCTCGGCTTTGCCAAAGGGACGCGCGCCGCGTATACGGTCCAATATCCGGAAGAGCGCAAGCGCTACCCCGACGTCTACCGCGGGAGTCACCGTTTGACGCTCAAAGAAGACGGCTCGGTCCGCTGTACCTCGTGCTTTCTGTGCGCAACGGCCTGCCCGGCCAACTGCATTCACATCGAGGCCGGAGAACATCCCGACCCCGACGTAGAAAAATTCCCGTTACGCTATGAAATCGATACTCTGCGCTGCATTTACTGCGGGATGTGCGTCGAAGCCTGTCCGTGTGACGCGATCCGGATGGATACCTCTGTGCATCCGCGCATTTGGGGCTATGATCGGAAAGATTTCATCGAATCCAAAGAAGTCCTTATGAACCGCTCCCGTACCCTGGCGACGGGTGGACGGGATTCCATTATGACTGAAATGCTGGAGAGCTATCAGGAAGCGGAGCAGCAAGTGGCCAGGGAGATTGGCGCTCCTGGAGCCTGAGGCTCTCTCGCGGAGGCAGACTATGGCAAAGACCTATCAGGAACTCATGGCCGAGGCCCGAGACAGCGTACCGGAAGTCACAATTGACGAGGTGCAGGCCCAAATGGAAAACGGCGCGCGGCCCACCTTGCTCGATGTGCGGGAACGCGAGGAGTACCGCGAAGGCCATCTGGAAGGATCGGTCCCGCTCCCGCGCGGCTTTCTCGAAATGCGTATCGAAGAGGCCGTGCCGGATAAGAGTGCACCGATCGTGGCGTACTGTGCCGGTGGCGTCCGCTCGCTCATCGCCGCTCGGACGCTCAAGGAAATGGGCTATGAGAATGTGACTTCCATGTCCGGCGGCTATACGGCCTGGAAAAACGCCGGTTATAAATGGGTGGCGGACCGACAGTTCACCCCGGAACAGATCACGCGCTACGCGCGTCATTTTACCCTGCCGGAAGTCGGGGAAGCCGGCCAGGCCAAACTGCTCGATGCCAAAGTGTTATGCGTGGGGGCGGGCGGCCTCGGGTCGCCGGTGGCCTTATATCTGGCCGCGGCCGGAGTCGGCACGATAGGGATTGCCGATCATGACACCGTTGATATGAGCAATCTCCAACGCCAGATTCTGCACACCAACGACCGGGTCGGCATGCCCAAGGTAGAGTCGGCGCAACTGACCCTGAACGCGCTCAACCCCGATGTGAATATCGTCCAATTCAAAGAGCGTCTCTCTTCCGAAAACGTCATGCGTATTATCGACGGCTTCGACATCGTGGTGAATGGCTGTGACAACTTCCCGACCCGCTATCTCATTAACGATGCCTGCATCATGGCCAAGAAGACGCTCGTCGATGGCTCGATCTTCCAGTTTGAAGGCCAGGTCACGGTTGTCGATCCGACTGAAGGCCCCTGCTATCGCTGCTTGTTTCCTGAGCCACCACCTCCGGGGATGGCTCCGAGCTGTGCCGAAGCCGGCGTACTCGGCGTTTTGCCCGGACTCGTCGGCTGCGTGCAGGCGCTCGAAGTGATCAAGATCATTCTCGGCGCTGGGAATCCGCTTGTCGGACGGATGATGCATTTTGATACGCTCAGTTCGGAAATCCGGGTGCTGAAACTGCGCAAAGACCCGAACTGTCTGGTGTGCAGCGACAACCCGAAAATCACAGAGCTGATCGATTACGAAGAATTCTGTGGTCTGCGACCGGTCAACGCCGCCTAGCCCGAGGGGAGCTGTTTCAGCACCACGATGGATATGGCCGATTCCGTCACCATAACCGTCAAGCTTTTTGCGGCGCTGAAAAAATACACCCCGCAGGGGAGTCCGGACGGAGTCTCGCTCTCCCTGCCGGCTGGGGCAACGGTCCAGGACGCGGTTGATATGCTGAACATTCCACGCGAACAGGCAGGGATGCTTGTTGTGGGCGATACCTATGTCGAAGTGGGGACGGTCCTTGAAAACGGACTGGAACTGAGCATTTTCCCGCCACTGGCCGGCGGGGTGTGTGGATAGCCACGGAGAAGAAAGGTACATGCCAGGGGATGATAGTGGAAAGGGGCACGGTAGACCGTGTCCCTTTTTTTACCTTTAGGGGGAGGGAAGAATCGTGAAGGCTGATCTCAACGCTTTACAGGCGACCGCGGATACACTGCGTATCCATTCACTGCGTACCACAGCCGCGGCAGGGTCGGGTCATCCGACATCGTGCATGTCCGCTGCGGATATCATGGCGGCCGTGTTCTTTGCCGACATGCGTTTCGACCCTGCCAATCCGATCCATCCCGGCAATGACCGGTTTGTGTTGTCAAAAGGGCACGCCGCTCCCGTCCTCTATGCGGCCCTGGCAGAAGCCGGAGCCCTACCGCTGGAACAGTTGCCTTCGCTCCGCAAGTTCTCCAGTGATTTGGAAGGCCATCCCACGCCGCGTATTCCCTGGGTAGGTGCTGCAACCGGCTCACTCGGGCAGGGGCTCTCTGTCGGCGTCGGCATGGCACTGAATGGTAAGCGCCTGGAGAAGCTCGACTACCGCGTCTATGTCCTGTTGGGCGACGGAGAGGTCGCAGAAGGCAGTGTCTGGGAAGCGGCGGCCATGGCGTCGTACTATCAGCTCGATAATCTCATCGGCATTGTTGATGTGAATGGCATGGGGCAGAGCGAACGGACCATGTACAACTTTGACGTGGAGACCTATCAGCGCCGTTTTGCCGCATTCGGTTGGAACGCGCTCGTGGTTGATGGCCACAATATCGAAGAAGTCATAGCCGCGCTCGACCAGGCCCACGCCACCAAAGACCAGCCAACCATGCTGGTTGCCAAGACCTTCAAGGGCAAAGGTGTCTCTTTTCTTGAGGATAAACCCGGCTGGCACGGAAAGCCGCTCAAGGGGGATGATCTGGACAAAGCGCTGGGTGAGTTGACGCTTGACCGGAGCGTAGCGGCTCCCGCTGTGACGCGGCCACAGACCAACGGGTTTTCCCCGACCGGCGCCAGCGGCAGCGTCCCCGCCCCGGCCTATGACTTGGGGGAGAAGATCGCGACCCGCGTGGCATACGGAACCGCCCTGGCCAAGCTCGGAGCCGTGGACTCCCGGGTGGTCGCCCTTGACGGTGATACCAAGAATTCGACCTTTGCCGAAACCTTTCTCAAGGCCCACCCGGAGCGATATTTCGAGAGTTATATTGCTGAGCAAAACATGGTCGGAGCCGCAGTTGGGCTGGCGGCGTGCGGCAAGATTCCGTTTACTTCGACGTTTGCGGCCTTTCTCACACGCGCGTTTGACCATATTCGTATGGCGGCGATTTCCGGTGTGCGTATCAAATACGTAGGCTCGCATTGCGGGGTCTCGATTGGGGAAGACGGCCCGTCTCAAATGGGGTTGGAAGACTTGGCCATGATGCGGGCCATTCCCAACTCGGTCGTCCTCTATCCCAGCGATGCGGTCGCGACCGAACATCTGGTCAGCGCCATGCCCGACCTGCCCGGTACGACCTATCTGCGCACGACTCGTCCGGCAACGCCGGTGCTCTATCCCAATACCGAGGATTTCCCTATTGGTGGCAGCAAACTGCTGCGGTCCAGCGATAACGATGCGCTGACGGTCGTTGCCGCCGGGGTGACGCTGCACGAGGCGCTTGCAGCCAGCGAGATGCTGAAAAGCGAAGGGGTGGCTATTCGTCTGATTGACGCCTATTCGGTCAAACCGATTGATGCCCAGGGTCTACTGGTCGCGGCCGGACAAACCAACAACACCCTGCTCGTGGTTGAAGACCACTATTATGACGGTGGTTTGGGCGACGCCGTGCTGAACGCGGTTGCGGCCCACGGGATCAAGGTCCACAAACTCGCGGTGAATGGCGTCCCGCGCTCCGGCGCACCAGCAGAATTGCTGGACGCCTTTGGCCTCAGCGCCCGACATATTGTCGCCCACGTAAAAAAGTTGGCAGCCTAGCCAATGAGCCTCATGCTGGGGAGGGAGTAGATATCCCCTCCTCGGAGGGGTGCCGCGTAGCGGCGGGGTGGGTTCTTCCTCACCTCGTCATTTCCAGGCAACCTCTGCATATAACAAGCCGTCTCGGGTCGGATAGCCCTATGCTTTCTTGCAGAAGCCGGCGTAGTAGATGGGCTTGCCCAGGTCCATAAACTGACGCTCAAAGTCGGTCAGAATCAACTTGCCGTTTCGATTCCGCTGGTCCCGTTGCCAGGGAAATTGTGTCAGCTCAGCGACGGCTTCCAACTGCCTGACTATTTCGACAAAATACGTATGGACATCGGTGGCAATCAATATCTTTCCACCGGGAACGAGCGCACGGGTGAGCGTGACGCAGAAGTCGCCCCGAAACAGACGTCGGCGGTGATGCCGCCGCTTCCACCACGGGTCCGGGAAGTAGAGATGAAAGACAGTCACGGACTCGGGCCGAATCAGGCTGTCGAGCACGCAACTGATATCGGCGGCAATGGCGAGTACGTTGCCCGGCTGTTCGCGTTCGATTAACTCTTTGATCCGATACACCCGCCGTCTGGAGAACTCGACTCCAAAGAAATTATGCTCCGGTGTGCTCTGCGCCGCCGACAGTAGGAAAGCGCCCTTCCCGGGGCCGATTTCGACTTCAACGGGATTGGCATTACCGAATATATCCTCCCAGACTGGTGGGGCGAAACGGAGAGGGACATGCTCGACGCTCATAGCGGAGGGAGTGTAGCGAGCTGTCTGAGATTGTGCCACTCCGTGCCGGTCGCCTCACAGCAGCCCCCGCCCCCCGTCCACCGAAAACACCGCGCCCGTGCTGAAATCGGACTCCGCCACAAAGACCACGAGCTGGGCGACTTCCTCGGGGGTTCCGGCGCGTTTGACCAGGGTCTTCTCGATTTCGCGGCGCTGGACCTCCTGGGGTGTATCGTCCTGGAACAGGACCGGTCCCGGAATAACCGCGTTGACCATGACTTCGGGCGCGAGTTCCATTGCCAGCCCCTGACTGAAGGCCAGCACACAGGCTTTTGAGACAGAGTAGGGCACGTAGTCAGCCCACGGGCGCTGCCCGGCGACATCGGCCATGTTGATAATATGGCCCCAGCCCCACTCCTTCATGCGCAGGCCGATCTTATGCGCGCAATAGAAGGTGCCGTCCAGGTTCACGTCCATAATCCGTTCCCAGTCATCAAACGTGACCGTATCAATCGGGGTGCGGTAAAAGAGGGCCGCGTTATTGACTAACACGTCGATACGACCAAAATGCTCAAGCGCCTGCTCGACCAGGCGGTCAACCTCCGCCTCACGGCTAATGTCAGCCTGAAGGGCGAGTGCCTCGTGACCGGCGCTCTGGAGTTCCTGAACGGTTTCCGCCGCTTCGGTCTGAGAGGTGTGATAGTGGACCACGAGCTTGCAGCCCCGTTGGGCAAGCGCCAGGACGATGGCTTTCCCGACCCGTTTTGCGCCGCCGGTGACGAGGGCGACTTTGCCGCTGAGGTCCATAGGCGTTTACGTAAACGGCTCAAATTGGGGCTGGAGGATCACCTCAGCCGGACAGGCGCGCGGCGAAGCGGCGGCAATATGATAGGCCGCCTCTGCGACGTCATCTGGACTGAGGAGCTTCTCGCGATTCAGCCGCTTATTGTACGGAATGAGTGCCGTGTCAACCGAGCCCGGACAGAGCAACGAGACCTTGATGCCGTACCGCCGCACCTCCTCAAACAGGGCTTGCGTAAAGCCCCGCAGGCCAAACTTACTGGCCGCATAGGCGGCCTCGCCGGCCCGCCCGCTCAAACTGGCGGTTGACCCCAGCATAATGATGGTGCCGCGTCGGCGTTCGATCATGGACGGGAGGACGTGCTTGGTGAGAGACATGGCCGCGAACAAATTCACCCGTAAGACGGATTCCCAGTCGATAATGCGCGATTTCACGATGGGTGTGCGCGGCGGCCCGCCACCGGCGTTATTGACCAGGATGTCAATACGCTCGTATCGCGCGAGCGTTTTCTCGATGAGAGCCGTAACCTGCTCATCCCGCTGTAAGTCGGTCGGAACCGAGAGCGCCTGGCCTCCCTGGTCTTGAATGTTGCGTGCCGTATCTTGGAGTTCCTGTTCGGTCCGGGCGGCCAGCACCGTCTTCGCGCCGGCCTGAGCGAGCCTGAAGGCGATGGCTCTGCCGATGCCGCGACCCGCGCCGGTAATCAGGGCCACCTGTTCTGAGAGGGGGGAGGGAGAGACCGCCATTTTGTTGCTTTTACCATGACGGAACGGTAGTATCCAATCCGCTTTTGGCCAAGAAAGACTCACAACGAGGGAGGAGCTATGGCGTACGAATATGCAATCTATGAAAAGGACGGCCATGTTGCCACCATCACCATGAATCGCCCGGAGCGGTTGAATGCCGTGCACCCTCCGGCCGCCGAGGAATTGTCGGCAATCTGGGATGACGCGCTCGCCGATGACAATACCTGGGTGATTGTCCTGACCGGCGCTGGAGACAAAGCATTTTCGGCCGGAAACGACCTCAAATACACTGCGGAGCACGGCTTCCCGAAAAAACGAGCCAAGGGCGGCTTCGGGGGCTTAACCGACCGGACCGATATCTGGAAACCAACGATTGCTGCGGTGAACGGTTTTGCCCTGGGTGGCGGGTTTGAGATGGCGCTGGCGTGTGACATCATCGTGGCCGCCGACCACGCGCGGCTCGGGCTGCCCGAACCGCGCGTCGGTCTGGCGGCTGCCGCCGGGGGTGTCCACCGTTTGCCGCGCCAAATGCCGCTCAAAATTGCGCTCGGCTATATGCTGACCGGCAAGCATATGACCGCCCAGGAAGCGCATCGCTGGGGTATTGTGAATGAAGTCGTCCCACTGGCCGACCTCAAGACCACGGTCAAGCGCTGGACGGACGAAATTCAGGAGTGCGCCCCCCTGTCGGTCCGGGCGACCAAACAGTGCGCCATGATGGGTGCGGGGCTGACCCTGGACGAAGCCTTTGCCCAGTCCTACCCGGCGCTCAAGCAGATGATGAACTCCGAAGACGTGGTCGAAGGGCCACGGGCCTTTGCCGAGAAGCGTAAACCGAACTGGAAAGGGAGATAGGGGTTAGGGGTTGGGGGTTAGAGCAAATAACGATGCTGTGTAGCCGCCCGTCATTCCTGCGCAAGCAGGAATCCAGGCTCCCAGCCCCCCTGGTCTCTGTATGCCGGATAACAGCCTGCCCCGGACATGATCCGGGGTCCGGCATGACGCAAGCGTCCTGGCACGGCTACAACGTATCGTGAAAGCTCTAGGGTTCATGTCAAAGACCGAGCAATCTTTCTCCCCAACCCCCAATCCCCAACCCCCAGCCCCCCCTCCCCACACCCACGCCCTGCGGGTCCGCTACGCCGAGACCGACCAGGCGGGGATGGCGCATCATGCCGCCTATCTGCCCTGGTTTGAAGAGGGGCGGGTGGCGTTTCTGCGCGCGCGAGGCAAGCCGTACCGTGAGCTTGAAGCTGAGGGTATTCACTTCCCGGTTCGGGAGGTCCAGTGTCGCTACCGGGCGGTCGCGCTGTTCGATGACGTGCTCAGGATGACGACAACAATAGAGGCGGTCGGCGGAGCGAGTATTCGCTTCGGCTATCGGATTGTCCGCGTGGCTGACGATACGTTGATCGCGGAAGGGACGACGCAGCACGCCTGTGTTGACGACGCAGGCAGGGTGAAACGGCTGCCCCGTGAGTTGCGGACGGTGTTGAGGGTCGGTTGAGTCCATTGGGTCCATTGGGTCCATTGGGTCTATTGGGTCTATTGGGTCGGGTGGGTCGATTGGGTCGATTGGGTCGGGTGGGTCGGGTGGGTCGGGTGTCGGAGCCTGCCTCTATGCGGTGTTCTGTCGCTCCCGGAGCTGTTTCAGATATTTCGTGCGGGCCTGTTTCAGGAAATCGTGCGTCTCCGGCCAGCGATAGTCTGCGTAGGTGTATACAAAAGGATGGTAGGCAGCGTGGTGGTAGAGGAGTGTCACCTCGGCATAGATGCCCTGAGACAGGTAGAGTCGATGGGCCTGGGCCTTGGTTGAGGCCAGGACGAGCTTCATCGTATCAATATAGCCGGGGTCGAGATTCACGCGACGCGGCGAAGCCGGGCCTGGTGGAACGGCAAAGGCGTACTCCAGTTCGTTGGCTTCGCGTTTTAACCGAATCAGGTCTTCGGGCCTGATGAGTTGCTCAAACGTCACAAAGCGCCGCCGCAGATGATCGCCCATCTCTGCTCGGTAATAGTCTGTGGTCTCCCAGGGAAACACCGCGCTTTCCAGATCAATCCGACCATAAGCCGCTTCCAGCCGCGTAGCCGCTTGGGCGAAGAGGGCCGTATCGGCGGCGAGCAGACCCATCAGTAATTTCACGGGCTGGGGGAGGCTCGGCGTGCCCATCTGCGGAGGGACCTAGGGGGATTGCTTCAGAGCCAGCAGACGATCATAGACCGCATGGGCAACCGCGTCCTTGGACATGAGAGGGAGCGGTTCTTGCTGGCCGGTTCGGTCCAACAGGGTCACGATGTTGGTATCGCCGGCAAAGCCAGCGCCTTCTTGCGTCACATCGTTGGCCACGATCATATCGAGGTTTTTTGCGTGCAGTTTGCGCTCGGCGTTGTGGAGGACGTCTTCCGTTTCCGTGGCAAAGCCGACCAACAGCCGGCCGCCCTTGTCCTGGCCGAGTCCGGCCAGAATGTCCGGATTACGGGCGAGCCGAATAGAAAAGTCGCCGTCTTTTTTCTTGATCTTTTGAGTCGCAGTCTGGGCCGGTCGATAGTCAGCAATCGCCGCGGCTGAGACGACGATAGTGGCCCGAGGGTAGTGGGCGAGGACGGCCTGCTGCATTTCGAGTGCGGTGCGCACCGAACACAGCCGCACCCCGAACGGCGCGGCCAGCGCGGTTGGGCCGCTGACCAAGGTGACCTCGGCCCCACGCTGGTGGGCAATGCGGGCCAGGGCAAAACCCATCTTCCCGGTCGAGCGATTGGTGATAAAGCGGACCGGGTCGATGGGCTCGCAGTTGGGACCGGCCGTGACGATGACATGCTCGCCCTGCATGTCTTTTGTGGTCAATGTGGATTCCACGCACTCGACAATCTGTGCAGGCTCGGCCAAACGGCCCTTGCCTTCGTAGCCACAGGCCAGATCCCCTTCCGCCGGCTCGATAATGTGATGGCCGAAACGCTGTACGGTCTTGAGGTTTTCCTGCGTTGCCGGGTGGGCGTACATGTGAACATTCATGGCCGGCGCAATGACGACCGGAGCCCGCGTGACCAGGAGCAGAGTGGAAAGCAGGTCGTCGGCAATCCCGTGCGCAAGTTTGGCCAGGATATTGGCGGTTGCCGGTGCAATGAGAACAAGGTCGGCCGTATCCGCCAGTCGAATATGGCCGATCTCGGATTCTTGCGTCAGGTCAAACGTCTCGGTTGAAACCGGATTACCGGACAGTGATTGCAGGGTGAGCGGAGTAATGAATTCCTGGGCGTTTTTGGTCATCACCACGCGAACCGTGGCCCCTGCCTTGACCAGGAGGCGAACGAGCTCTGCCGCCTTATAGGCTGCAATACCGCCGCTGACACCGAGCAAGATATTTTTGTTTTGGAGTACCATGCCTGAGAGCAGAACCCTCCGCTTCTTTTTTCACCGTATTTTGCATCATACGGGGGAAAAGAGGCGGGGGGCAAGGTCTTGAGGCTGGATCACAGCTCCTCGTCCGGTTGGGCATTTTCACCTGAATTGACAAGATATTTGCACTCCTTGACGTTTTTCCTGCCTTTGGCATTATGTGAGAAGCCTCAGGACGGGTCTGAGGGAATGTCGTCCGATTTGAGTGTAATGTGTCTGCCAAAGCCAGCCTCTCGCAACCAGCTTCCCTTTCGCCACAAGACTGTGTCGCCGCCGAGCTTGCGCAGGTTGAAGAACGGCTGACCGAACTCCTTCAATCTCGCGAACAACTGCTGAGTGACATCGGGAATTATCTTGTTGGGGCCGGCGGGAAACGCGCCCGGCCAACCGTGGCCCTCATGGTGTTCCGCGCCTGTGGTGGCAAAAATGTGAATGACATCGTTGATGTCGCCACCGCCCTGGAACTCATTCATTCTGCCTCTCTCCTCCATGACGACATTATTGATGAAGCGGAGACCCGGCGAGGGAAGGAGTCGGCCCTGCACCGCTTTGGGCTGGCGGAGACCCTCATCGCCGGGGATTTTCTATTCGGACGGGCCTTTGCGCTGTGCGGTCGTTTTGAAGAACAGGTCATTACCTGGGCGACCGACGCCTGTATCAGTCTGACTGAAGGAGAGGTCTTGCAAGACCGCCTGCGCCACGACCCGAGCGTGACGCGGGACGATTATTTTGAAATCATCGAACGTAAAACCGCCTCGCTGTTTGCCCAGGGAGCGCGGATGGGTGCCCATCTGGCCGGAGCTTCGCCGGCCGTGGTGGAGAGCCTGGCCGAGTCCGGCTATTGCCTGGGCATGGCCTTCCAGATTATTGACGATGTGCTTGATGTGGCCGGCGACGGCAACCGGACGGGCAAGCCAACCGGGGCCGACCTCAGAGACGGCAATCCCTCTTTGCCGCTTGTTCTGGCGTTAGCCCGTGACCCCGAGGTCAAACGCGTCTTCGAGAAACACTCGCCGAGTCAGCAGGAAATTGACGGCGCGCTGGAGCAGATTCGTCGTTCCGGGGTGCTCGACGAAGCCACGCGCATGGCTCACGCCTACAGCAAGCAGACCCTGAAGGCTTTAGCAGTGCTGCCGCCGTCACCCTATTACGACGGCCTTGCTTTTTTTGTCTCCCAGCTTGTCAATCGGACTGCCTAAGCATATCCTTGACAGGTAATGGCCGCTGACTCGCCACACGCACGACTGGCCCAGATTACCCACTCCCTGCACGCGTATGCCAAGGAGTTGCAGGCGGGTGGAGTCGCGGGCTTCCCGTCCGTAACGTCTCCAACCTCCTCGACGCTATCGGCCGACCATGACCCGCCAGGATCAATCGCCGACAGTCGGGTGGAAATAGTCGAAGATCAGTCTCAGCCGGCCGCTGCGCCCGCACCGAGCACGGCTGTTCCGGCTTCGTCTTCGGACGCGACTGCCTCAACATCTCCAGCCGGGGAAGCCCCTCTGGCTGCGGTCCAGACGCTCGCAGAACTTCGCACTGAAATCGGCGACTGCCAGCGCTGTCGCTTGTGTGAAAAGCGCAATACTATCGTCTTTGGTGTAGGGAATCCCGACGCGGAGATCGTGTTTATTGGTGAAGGGCCGGGCTACGAAGAGGATAAGCAGGGCGAACCCTTTGTTGGACGGGCCGGGCAGTTGCTGACGCAGATCATTACCAAAGGCATGCAAATGCAGCGCTCTGACGTCTATATTGCCAATGTCGTCAAATGCCGTCCGCCTGAGAATCGGAATCCTGAACCTGATGAAATTGCGGCCTGTGAGCCCTTTCTTGCCAAACAGTTGGAGATCATTCGGCCCAAGGTTATTATTGCCTTGGGAAAATTTGCCGCCCAGACGCTGCTGAAGGACACGACCCCCATTACCCGCTTGCGTGGCAAGTGGCAGTCTTATCACGGCATCAAACTGATGCCGACCTTGCATCCGGCCTATTTGCTGCGTAACCCGAAAGATAAGCGTCTGGTGTGGGAAGATATTAAAGCGGTACTCCGAGAAACAGGACGTCTCTAGCGTGCGAAAGCGTTACCGTACAGTTCAACTCGTCCGCCTCTTTTCCTGCGTCTGTCTCCTGACGGGCCTGGGCATGCTTCTCGCTATGTCCGCCCAAAGTCAGCCGGCCCATATCAACCGGATTGTTATCGATGCCTCGATCAATCCGGCGGTGGGCGACTTCATTCACGAGAATATTGATCAGTCGGCCCAAGAGGGGGCTCTGGCGTTGATTATTCAGCTCGATACCCCAGGCGGGTTGCTGAACTCAACCAAGAGTATCGTCAAGGATATGCTGGGCGCTCCGCTGCCCGTTCTTTTATACGTCTCGCCCAGTGGGGCGGGGGCTGGCTCGGCAGGCGTGTTCATTACGATGGCCGGTCATATTGCGGCCATGGCTCCGGGTACAACCATCGGCGCGGCCCATCCGGTTGCCAGCGGCGGGCAAAATATCGAAGGCGATATGCGGGAAAAGATCGAAAATTTTACGGTCTCATTTATTGAATCGATTGCGCAGCGTCGGGGCCGCAATGTCGAGTGGGCGGAAAAAGCGGTCCGTGAAAGTGTTTCGATCACTGAGGTCGAGGCGCTGGAGAAGAATGTCGTTGATTTTGTTGCGACGGATGTACACGATTTGCTGACCCAGGCCGGCGGACGGGCCGTCGAGATTGGCTCGGAGAAGATCACCCTGGATTTTAGCCCTGCCCAACTGAGTGAGGGCCGCTTCAATATCGTCACGGTCGAGATGCGGTTGAAGCATAAGGTGCTGAATATCCTGGCCGACCCCAATATCGCCTACCTGCTCATGATGGCCGGCATGCTGGGCCTGTATCTTGAATTCTCGAACCCCGGTCTACTACTCCCCGGTCTGGCGGGCGGTATTTGTTTAATTCTCGCGCTGACGGCCTTTCAGGTTCTACCCATCAATTACACCGGTCTGGTCTTAATCGGTCTGGGCATGGCGCTGCTCATAGCGGAGATGTTTCTGCCCAGTTTCGGTATCTTGGGCGTTAGCGGTATTGCCGCCTTTGTGTTGGGCTCCTTGTTCCTGTTCGATACGCCGGACGCCGAGCTTGCGGTTGATCGGGGTATTATTTTTGCCGCCTCGCTGGCGGTGGGGACCTTCATGTTTATTGTCGGTTCACTCGCCGTGCGGGCATGGAGACGCCCGGTCGCGTCAGGACTGGAGGGACTCCAGGGAGAAATCGGTGAAGTGCGCACCCCGCTTACCCCACAGGGAAAAGTCTGGGTGCACGGCGAGTATTGGACGGCTCAGAGTGACGAAGAGATTGAAGTCGGTCAAAAGGTCCAGATCGTCGAGATTGACCATATGATCCTGCGGGTACGCCGCGCAGCGAATTCGTGATGAAGAGGGGGATACTCCATGTTTGGTTTCGGTCCGGCAGCAACATTTCTGGTTATCGGTCTGGTACTCCTGGCGAGCGGCATCAAGATTCTGCCCGAATATGAGCGGGGGGTTATTTTTCGACTCGGACGCTTGGTGAAGCACCGCGGGCCGGGGCTGATCTATGTCATCCCGTTGATTGAGCGCATGGTCCGGTTGGATATGCGGACGATTACCCTGGACATTCCCCCACAAGACGTGATCACCAAGGACAACGTCTCGATCAAGGTCAATGCGGTTCTCTATTTTCGTGTCCTGGAGCCCAATAAGGCAACGATTGAGATCGAGAATTATCTGTTTGCTACCTCGCAACTCTCCCAAACGACGCTACGGAGTGTCTGCGGCCAGGCCGAACTGGACGAACTGCTCTCCGAGCGGGACAAGATCAATGCCCATCTGCAAGAGATCGTTGACACCCAGACGGACCCGTGGGGGATTAAGGTTTCACTGGTTGAGGTGAAACATATTGACCTGCCTCAGGAGATGCAGCGGGCGCTGGCAAAACAGGCCGAGGCCGAGCGGGAACGCCGGGCCAAAGTGATTAATGCCGAGGGCGAATTCCAGGCGGCCCAGCGGCTGGCTGATGCCTCCAGTATTATCGAACAACACCCGGTCGCTCTCCAACTGCGCTATCTGCAAACGCTTTCCGAAGTAGCAACGGAGAATAACTCAACCACCCTCTTTCCGGTGCCGATTGATCTCTTGCAGCCCTTTCTACGTGGGATGGGCGGATCCGCATCAACGGAGAGTGCGCCAGATAGCCCGCCAGACAGCTCAACAACGTAAGCAAGCCTTGAGTTGATTAACTTAGAATATATGTCTCCTCTCCCCCGAGAGAGAGGAGACATGTCAGCCCTCCTGAATGGACCTTTCTGATTTCGACTACGACCTGCCGGCCGAGTTAATCGCCCAAGAACCGGCGAAACAACGCGACCAGTCCCGTCTGCTGCGCCTTGGGCGAGGCGACACTGCTCTCTCGCATCATCGGTTTTCGGACCTGGGCGGTCTGCTGCCCAAAGACTGTGTGCTGGTCTTGAACAATACCCGGGTTATCCCGGCTCGATTACGCGGGAAGAAGACGACGGGCGGAAAAGTGGAACTCCTCCTGGTCCGGCGCACCGCTGCCGAGGGAGAAGTCTGGCAGGTCTTGTGTAAAGGCGGCCAGAATCAGAAAGTCGGCGGGCGGATAAATTTTGCGGAGAATTTTTGGGGCAAGTGGGTAGAAGCCCCGAGTGCCGGGCAGGGGAGTATGCGCTTTTTCCCGGAAAAGAAATTTCAGCAACTTGTTGAACAACACGGAGAAGTCCCGCTCCCGCCATATATAAGACGTGCGCCGGGCCAGCACGTAGCCGACCGGGAGCGCTACCAAACGGTGTATGCCCAGCAGCCCGGTGCGGTCGCCGCCCCGACGGCCGGGCTGCATTTTACGCCGGCGTTGCTCGATGAGTTGGTACAGAGCGGCATTCAGTTGTGCTTTGTGACCCTGCACGTTGGTCTGGGCACGTTTCAACCTATCCGAGTGGAGCAGGTTGAGACGCATAGCATGGGAACCGAATGGTATGAGATCGATGCGGCAACCGCGGAGTGCATCAACACGGCCAAGGCGTCCGGGAGAAAAATCATTGCCGTGGGAACAACCACAACACGGGCGCTCGAATCGTCAGCCCAGCAGACGGGCCTTGTTCAGCCCGGACCGAATCAGTCCGATTTGTTTATCTATCCCGGCTATGAATTTCGGGTGATCGACGGCTTGATCACCAATTTCCATCTGCCCCGTTCGACCCTGCTGCTGCTCGTGTCAGCCCTCGCCGGACGCGAGCGCATCCTGCACGCCTATGCGGAAGCGGTGCAGCGGCGCTACCGGTTTTACAGTTACGGGGATGCGATGTTGATCGTGTAGGTGGAAGGAAGATCGTTCCGAACCTGTCCGAACGGGCTCTCGTTATGCATCCATAGGAGCAGCTTCCGGGTCTATCCCGGCTGAGACGAGCAAGAGGGCCGCTATCAGGCTTGAGCGTCCAACCGATACACCGCGAGAGAACGGCTAAGTCGCATACCCCTCAATGGGCGTTACGTGAATAGCTACAGACTGCTGGCGGGTTTGCCACAGATCATAGGCGTTTTGTAGTCTGAGCCAGTGCGTTGCATTTGGTTTGCCAAATGCCATTTCAAGCCGTAATGCCATTTCTGGAGTGACTGCGCTACGTCCGTTAAGCACCTTGGAGAGCGTCTTTCTGCTCACGCCCAAATGCCGGGCAGTATCGGTGATCGACAGCCCTAGGGGTTCAATCATCAGTTGCTTGAGAATCTCTCCGGGATGGGCGGGGTTGTGCATACTCATGGTTTCACTCCGTTAGTGGCAATCCTCGTAATTCACACTGTTGGCATCACGCCTCAGGAAACGAAATGTCACGCGCCAATTGCCGCTGACTCTGACTGCCTACACACCTTTGCGATTGCCCGTGAGTTCGTGTAATGCGAGTCCAGGTAAATCCATGTCTGTTGCGCTCTCGGCTTGATCCAGGTTCGTCAGGATTAAACGTAATCGTCTGGCGTGTTGAGCGTGAATACCAGACTTGCTCCCTGTACGATAAAATCGTTCCAGGCCCTTATGCACAAAGCTTTGTAGCATGGAAGAATAGTAGCCTCCATGGTTACAAATCGAAACCTTATAGGTTACATGGCTCCGCGCGATTATATGAGGATACGAAAGGCGCTCAATCACTAAGCCCTCAAGGCCTGGAACGGTCTTAATATGCAATTTCTCGCCCGTTTCGAGTCATCTCTTTTCCCCTGAGCAACTTTGGTGCTCTTTCCTCTCTCCAGCAAGTCTCCGAGTAGTTGCCAGCCCCCAAAAAAACGCATAAAACGGCTCAACAGGTCCAAAGAACAACTCGCACCTTCGCGCTATCCCCGTTCATGTTTCAGTTCACGACGCTACAGACAGATTCGGCGACCCAGGCCCGCCTCGGCACGGTGCAGACCTCGCATGGCCGAGTGGCTACGCCGGCGTTTATGCCGGTGGCAACCCAGGGGACGGTAAAGTCCATGACCCCCCAGGAACTGCGGACTATTGGCGCAGAGATGCTTCTGGCCAATGCCTATCATTTGTATCTGCGGCCGGGTGTCGAACTGGTCGAGCAGGCCGGCGGGCTGCACGCCTTCATGGGGTGGGATGGACCGATTCTCACCGACAGCGGTGGCTATCAGGTGTTCAGCCTGAAATCGCTGTCCACGGTCACGGAAGAAGGGGTAGAGTTCCGCTCTCATCTGAATGGCTCGCGCCATCAGCTGACGCCTGAAAGCGTGGTCCGCGCCCAAGAGCGGCTTGGGGTCGATATCGCCATGGTCCTGGACGAATGTGTGCCAGCGCTGGTGGAGGCGGCCGAGGCGGAACGCGCGGCCCATCTGACCGTCCGCTGGGCGGAGCGTTCGCTGGCGGCCAGGCAACGGGACGACCAGGCCGTGTTTGCCATTGTTCAGGGTGGGATGTTTCCGGCCCTGCGCGAACAGAACGCGCGCGCCCTCGTCGCCCTGGGCTTTCCCGGCTATGCGGTTGGTGGCCTGAGTGTCGGCGAGTCGCCGGCTCTGACGCACGAGTTGGCCGCCCATACCGTGCAGTTCCTGCCCGCGCGCTGCCCGCGGTATTTGATGGGGGTGGGGACGCCGGAACAGCTCGTGCGCTATGTGGCGCTCGGGTTTGATCTGTTTGACTGCGTGATGCCCACGCGCAACGCCCGGAACGGTACGCTCTTTACCCGGCAGGGCAGACTCAATATCCGTCGGGCCGAGTATGCGGCTGACTTTCAACCCATCGAAGCTGACTGTGCGTGCTATACCTGTCGGCATTTTTCTCGGGCGTATCTACGCCATTTGGCCGTAGCTGGCGAGATCTTGTCTGCACGGCTCAATACCCTGCATAATTTATATTTCTATCAACGCTTGATGCGTACCATGCGTGAAGCCCTGGCCGCGGGTCGCTTTGCCGAATTTGCCCGTCCCTTCCTGGAGACCGATACGGCGAAGCGCGCGCAGCCAACACAGGAGAGTGTCTCATGAGTCTTGCTTTCGCCCAAACCGGAGCCGCCCCGGAAGGCCCCGGACCGCTAGTCCAGTTTTTTCCGCTGATCCTGATCTTTGTCGTGTTCTACTTTTTGCTGATTCGCCCCCAACAGCAAAAGGCCAAAGCGCACCGGAACATGCTCGGCGAACTCAAACGGAACGACGAAGTCGTGACGGTGGGTGGACTGTACGGGCGCATTCTGGAACTTGGGGAAAAAGTGGTGACCATTGAGTTGGCCCAAAACGTTCGGGTGCGGATCGAACGCTCCAAGATCGAGGCCGTAGCCGGAGAGGGGAGCAGCCGGAAAGCGGGTGGGGACAAGAAACCGGGAAGGGATAAATAATGCCCCAAGGTCTGCGTTATCGCCTCCTGCTGATTGTCGGTCTCACGCTGTGGGGGGTTCTCTATCTCATCCCGTCTTTCAGTTCTGCGTTGCCGGGCTGGTGGCCGTCCTTTCTGCCCTCTCACCAGATTCGGCTGGGTCTGGACCTGCGTGGCGGGACGTATCTGTTGTTGACGGTTGACCTGGAGAAGGCCGTTGAGAACAGCCTGGACCAGTACGCCGAGGAATTCCGGCGGGCGCTGAGTGAGGCCGAGGCTGGTATCGTCGATATTCGGCGAGAAGGCAACACCTTACGCTTTTCCGCCCTATCCGAATCAGACCGCACGATAGTGCGGGAGATTCTGGCCGACCGCTTCCCTATTCTCGAACCCCGGATCGGCACCGGCTCAAGCTCGGATATCGTCGTTGACCTCGACAACCGCCAGATCGAAACGCTCCACCAGTACGCGGTCGATCAATCTCTGGAAACCATTCGCAACCGGATCGACCAGTTCGGCGTGGCAGAACCCATTATTCAACGTCAGGGCGATCGGGATATTCTAGTCCAGCTGCCCGGCATTCAGGACCCTGAACGCGCCAAGGAATTGATCGGCAGAACCGCGGTATTGGAATTCAAGCTGGTGGCGGAAGAGGGGAGCACACGCGAGACCGAGACCCTGAATGGTCAGGACCGCGACCCGCTGAGCGGAGAGCCGATTCGGACCACCTACACCCTGGAGAGACAGACCTTGCTTTCCGGTGATGGGGTGGCCGATGCCCGCGTGCGTCCCAGCGTAGACATTGAAGGGCCGTATGTTGAGCTGATTCTGAACAATCGCGGGGCCGACACCTTTGAAGAAATAACCGGGGCCAATGTCGGCCGTCGTCTGGCCATTGTGCTGGATAATACCGTGTATTCGGCTCCCGTGATTCGCGACCGGATCGGCGGCGGACACGCCTCCATCACGGGTGGGTTTGACATTAGGGAGGCCCGTGACCTTGCCATTGTGTTACGCGCCGGTGCGCTACCCGCGCCTGTCAACATCGCCGAGGAACGGACAGTCGGACCGTCTCTCGGGCGAGACTCGATTGAACAAGGGACCATGTCTTTTATTATTGGCGGGGTCCTGGTCGTGGTCTTCATGGTCGTGTATTACAACCTCGCCGGCCTCCTGGCCGACCTCGCCCTGACCTTGAATATGCTGCTGCTCCTGGCCGCCCTGGCCATGTTTGACGCCACCCTGACCCTGCCGGGCATTGCCGGTATCGTCCTCACCGTGGGCATGGCGGTGGACGCCAATGTGCTGATCAACGAACGCATGCGAGAAGAGGTGCGGCTCGGCAAAGGGGCGCGGGCCGCGGTAGACTCCGGCTACGAGCGCGCCCTACCGGCTATTTTCGACTCGAATATCACCACGTTTTTATCGGGCCTGATTCTGTTTCAGTTCGGGTCCGGCCCCATCAAAGGTTTCGCCGTCACCCTGTGTATCGGGATTATCAGCACGGTGTTCACGACGGTGTTCTGCACACGGGCGGTGTACGACTATTTTCTGGTACGGCGGCGTTTACACACCCTGAGTATCTAAGCCGAGCGAGCAGCCAAGAATGTAAGACCATGGAACTGATTAAAGCTGGCACAACGATTGATTTTCTGCACTACGCCAAAGGCGCGAATCTGCTCTCCGCTCTGCTCATCCTGCTCGGTATCACTGCCTTCTGGTATCGGGGCGGTTTGAACTATGGGGTTGATTTTGCGGGCGGGACCATCGTCCATGTCAAATTCAGCCAGCAGACCGATGCGGCAAGCATTCGTGCTGTTGTCTCCCAAACGGATATTTCAGATATCACGGTCCAGGATTTTGGGCAGAACGGGGACGAATTCCTGATTCGTATTCCCAAGTCGGAAACAGGCGCCGAAAATTTCTCGAATCGGATTCGCGAGAGCCTGGTTGATGGCTACGGTCCTGAGGCGTTCGATGTCCGACGGGTCGAAAGCGTCGGCCCGAAGGTCGGGCGGGACTTGCGGCGAAAAGGCATTCTCGCCGTTGTGTTCGCCACCCTCATGATGGGCGGCTATATTGCGTTCCGGTTCGAGCCCCGGTTTGGGGTGGGGGCGGGTGTCGCCCTGATCCATGACGTCCTGGTGACCACTACCGTTTTGCTCGTCGCCGATGTTGAGTTCGATCTGACCGTTGTGGCCGCGCTGCTGACCGTCATCGGCTATTCGGTCAACGATACGGTCATTGTGTGTGACCGCGTGCGGGAAAACATGCGCAAGCTGCGTCGTGAGACCATGCGGACGATCATCAACCGCAGCATTAACGAAACCCTGAGCCGCACGGTGATCACGACCGGGACGGTCCTCATGGTCATCCTGGCCCTCTTCTTTTTGGGTGGCTCGGTGATCCACGCCTTTGCGCTGGTTCTGCTGGTCGGGATGACGGTCGGAACGTACTCTTCCATCTATGTGGCCAGCCCGGTTGTCCTGCTGTGGGAAAAGGAGACCGCCCGGCAGTGAGTGGCCCAGGCGCACGGCTCGAAAAACGCTGGCACCTGCGGCCGGCTGACCCGAGGCGAATTCAGGACCTGATCGAGTCAACCCAGCCCGAACCCCTCTCTCCAGTTACGGCGCGGCTGCTCGTCAACCGCGGCATTGATACGGCCGATAAGGCCGCTCCATTCTTATCTCCTACCCTGCGCACGGGTCTCCGCTCGCCCATGCTCTTCCCTGATATGCGCCGTGCGACAGACCGTCTGCTCCACGCCCGCGAGCGGGGAGAACGGGTGTGTATCTGGGGAGACTATGACGTTGATGGCGTGACCGGCAGCGCTCAGCTCATCCTGTTCTTGCGGGAAATCGGCATGGACCCGAGGTTGTATATTCCCCATCGAACCCGTGAAGGATACGGCCTGAATACGCCGGCTATTGAGCAATTGGCGGGTGAGGGCACGCGGGTTTTGGTGACGGCCGACTGCGGAGCAAGCAGCCATCAGGAGATTACGCGGGCGCAGCAACTCGGTATCGATGTGATCGTGTGTGATCATCATCACGTCCCGGAGGAAAAACTGCCAGCCTATGCGGTGCTGAACCCTATGGAAGCCGACTGTCCCTTTTCTTTTTCTGGGCTGTCCGGGGCAGGTGTTGCGTTTTATTTGCTTATGGGGTTGCGGATGCGGCTGCGCGAGCAGGGGGAGCAGCCCGTTCCCGACCTCCGACTCTATTTGGATCTGGTCTGTCTGGGAACGGTGGCCGACCTCGTGCCCTTGATTGAAGAAAATCGTGTGCTCGTCACCCACGGTCTGAGACACATCGCAACCAGCCAACGCCCTGGTATTCGTGCGCTACGGGCGGTGAGCGGTGATGACGATGTGACGGCGAGCTATATCGGCTTTCGTCTCGGACCACGCATCAATGCCGGCGGACGGCTGGCCGAGGCGCACAAGGCGGTTGAACTGCTCACGACAACGGATACCCAGCGCGCCCGGCTGCTGGCTGCTGAGTTGGACAAGGAAAATATCGCCCGCAGAGCCATCGAAGAAGAAATCTTGCAGCAGGCGTTGGCCCTGGCGCAGGCCCAGCTTGCACAGGGCCAGCGCTACAGCTTTGTCCTGGCCTCTCCCGAATGGCACCCTGGGGTGATTGGCATTGTTGCGTCCCGCCTGGTCGAGCGCTTTGGACGGCCGACCATTCTCATTGCGATTGACGGTGATACGGGCAAAGGGTCGGGACGGAGCCCCAAGGCCTTCCACCTCTACAAAGGTATGCAGGCGTGTGCCGAGCACTTGGCTGGTTATGGCGGGCATCGCCAGGCGGCCGGGCTGTCGGTCCGGGCGGCGTCAATCCCGACCTTTGCCGACCAGTTTGAAGCGGTTGTGCGTCAGCACCTGAGGCCTGATGATCTTGTTCCCATTATTGAGTTTGACGCCGACCTTGATGTCGCGCTGGTCGGACCGGACTTGCTCGATGAACTGGACCGTCTTCAGCCCTGTGGGCAGGGCAATCCGGAGCCGGTGTTTCGGTCCTCGCAGACCGAAGTGGTAAGT
This sequence comes from uncultured Binatia bacterium (SeqCode), assembly GCA_965232605.1. Taxonomy (GTDB): domain Bacteria; phylum Desulfobacterota; class Binatia; order Bin18; family Bin18; genus Bin18. The sequence goes on from CBDDQA010000004.1 coordinate 428,988, forward strand.
GTCCGCGTCGTCGGTGATCAGTCCCACGGCAAGGCCGGTCACCTCAAGCTCGTGCTGATCTCTTCCCAAGGTGGACAGCCCATTGATGCTATCGGGTTTGGGATGGGCGACCGTCCGATTGTTCCCCGCCAACAGGTTGAGGTGCTCTACACGCCAACGCTGAACGTCTGGAACGGGCAGGCGAGTCTCCAGCTTCGCCTGCGCGATCTGAAAATTCACTAACCCTGCGAAATTACACGGACATTGACGATTAAGGGGGGGTGTGGTATACCCCAGCCACCAATCTGAATCACGCGGGAAATAGAGAGCTGTGGAAGAAAAAGAAGAAGTGCTGCTCAATAGCCGTCAGGTGGCTGCGCTCCTTGAGTTGAGCCCGGATACGGTCAACGAGCTTGCCCGGAAGAACATACTCCCAGGTGTCAAACGGGGTAGGCAGTGGCGGTTTCGTCAGCAGGACATCACGCTTTTTAAGAAACAGCAGCAAAAGCAGGAAGCCGCCTAGACTGCGAAGGGGGAGAGCGGGTGCTGGCTACACACAATGAGCGGGATACCCGGCACGCTCACGAGAGCAAAATTTACTCCGAGTTTTCCCATCTCTACGATAAGATCTTCGCTCGTTTTTTTACCGACCGTATCTCTGCGGTCATCCAGGGCCTCAACATTCAACCCAACGCCAGTGTGCTCGAAGTGGGGGTCGGGACCGGCCTGTCCATGGAGGCCTACCCGCTCCATTGTCAGGTGACCGGGGTAGACCTTGCCCCTGACATGTTAGAGCGTGCTCAGCAACGGGCGGACGAGAACCAGTGGCGACATTTTCATTTGCTGACGATGGACGCCATGAACCTCGACTTTCCAGACAACTCTTTTGACTATGTGACCTCGTTTCACGTCATTAGTGTCGTGCCTGACCCCGTACGGATGATGCGCGAGATCCATCGGGTCTGTAAGCCGGGCGGAAAAATCGCCATCATCAACCATTTCCGCTCGACCAAGCCGATTCTTGGCACCCTTATTGGTGCCCTCGACCCTCTCACCAGACGGCTGGGCTGGAGCGCCTCACTGCGCCTGAAACAAGCCTTTGCCAATGTTCCTATCCGCATTGAGAAGCGGTATAAGACCCACCCGATGTCCCTGTTTACCGTGGTGCTGGCCGAAAACCTGAAGAATGGTGTTGTCCCGGAAAACAGCCCGAACAGGAATCTCGGGACAGCCGACCGGAACGGGACCCGTCCTGCGTAATTGCACGTCCCCACCACGAGTGTCCCCGGCTTACCGGGATAGCGTTTCCTTCAAACCTGCTCTCAGCAATTTGCCGGCCGGCCCACTGCAGCCAGGAGCAGATGGGGGAAGTCCACGGTCATGCCATCAACCCCGGCGTCAATGGCCGCCCGCATCATATCCGGGTCTTTGATGCCCCACGCCCGGACTTCGAGGCCGGCGGCCTTCCAGGCCGTGACCAGCTCCCGGGAAAGGAATGGGGCTGGCGGGCAGATTTGATCAAGCCCGGCGTCCAGCACGCGCTGGGTGGTTTCCGGTTTGGCATCGATCGTCAACGAGCCGACTTTCGCCGTGGGTGCATGGGTCTTGAGAGTGTGGACAATGGAAAAGAAAAACGACGAGAAGGTGACCTGGGCCAGCAGTCCCATGTCGCGGACCATGTCGAGCACCCGGAGTTCTATGCCGCGCTGCTTGACTTCGAGCACGAGGTGGGTCCGTTTGCCATAATGCGCGAGTGTCTCTCGGAGTAAGGGGACCCGCGCGCCCGCATAGTCTGCGCTGAACCAGGAGCCCGCATCGAACTCCTTCACGACTGACCAGGGGGTATCATGCACGACCCCCGACCCATCGGTCGTCCGGCTCAGGTTTTTGTCATGGATGAGAACCAGCTCACCGTCGCTGGTGGAATGCACATCGGTCTCGATCGCGTCCACGCCAATCGACAGCGCCCGGTCAAAGCTGGCCCAGGTGTTCTCCGGGGCCAGCGCCGCGGCGCCGCGATGTCCAATCACCTGCATGAGAAAACCCGCCGCCCGGACAAATCCCCGCGCCTTAATTCAACTCCTGACTCGAATAGTCCAAAATACGGCGTGCAATAATGAGCAAGTTGATCTGCTGGGTCCCCTCATAAATATCGCTGATCTTGGCGTCCCGCATCCATTTTTCGAGCAAGGTTTTGCGCGAATAACCCAACGGGCCGAGCAATTCGACCGCCTTCTGCGTGACCTGGGTCACCATACTGCCGGCTTTGGCTTTGGCCATAGAGGCTTCGAGATTGTTCTGAATGCCCTGGTCCAGCATCCAGGCCGCCCGCCAGGTCAACAGCCGCGCGGCCTGAAGATTGGCCTCCATATCCATAAAGTCCCGCTCAAGCGTGGTCAGCTTTGTCGGCGGAGTGGCATAACGGATGGTGATGCCTTCCGCTTGAAGCGTCTGGCGAACATAATCGACCGCGGCCCGCGCCACACCAAGCGCGCTTGCCGCAACCAGCGGCCGGGTGGCGTCAAACGTGGCCATGACCCCCTTAAAACCCGCGGTCGATTGCTTGACCTCGGCCTGGCCGAGAATATTATCGAGCGGAATCCGACAGTCTTCAAAGACGAGCATGGCCGTGTCTGAGGCGCGGATACCCATCTTGTCTTCCACTTTGGCGACCGTCATGCCGGGGGTGCGGTGATCGACCACAAAGGCTTTGATGCCCGCGCGTCCAGCCGATTTGTCCAGCGTGGCCCAGACGACCACAAAACCCTCCGATTTTTCGGCTGCCATGAGACCGCTGGTGCAAAAAATCTTGGTGCCGTTCAGGACCCACTGATCCCCGTCCTGCACCGCGGTCGTGGTGAGAGCGGCCGAGTCCGAACCACAGCCCGGCTCGGTAATCGCCATTGCGCCCCATTTTGGTTCCCCGTCACGGAAGCGGGACAGAAAGCGCTCTTTCTGCTCGGGAGTTCCGGCCGCCGCAACCGCGGCACCGCCGAGTCCCGGATGGGGAATGCTGAGATACAGACCGACATCGCCCCACGACAGTTCTTCGATCAGGATGGCCGAACGGACGGTGCGTTCCGAGGAGTGTCGTTCGCCGGCCTCCGCCTTTCCGTTCGCTTCCTTTTTTTGTTTGCTGTCCCCGAAGCTGATCATATTTTTGGAGGCGGCCCACATCATGTTCAACCATTCCGTCGGCTTTTCATGCTCGCGCTCGTCGTACTCGCGCGAGATCGGTCGCATGGTCCCGTCTGCAACGGCGTGGATCATCTCACGGTTTTTTTCAACTGCCGGGGAAAGGGAGAAGTCTATCATGGTCTGCCTCCAGTTTGAGTCCGTTGAGTCTGTTGGGTCGTTAGATCATGGCCAGTCCCTCAAACGTCGCAAATCCGCGTCCGTTTCGGAGCCAGCGTTCAACCGGATGGTCCCGAATATAGCCGTGCCCGCCCAGGGTTTGGACGGCATTATCCGTCACTGTGAGGACCATATCGGCCGCGTAATTCTTGGCCAGACAGGCTTCGCGGGTCGCCTCTGCGCCCGTGTCGATTTTCCAGGCCGCCTCCCAGACGAGCAAGCGAGCCGCGTCGATTTCCATGGCCATCTCGGCCAACATAAAAGCGATGGCCTGTTTCTGGGCAATGGCCGTGCCAAAGGCTTTCCGCTCCTTGGCATACTCCCGCGCATACTCATAGGCAGCTCTGGCGACGCCAACGGCCATGGCCGAGAGGGCGACTCGCGAGCGGTTCAACACGGGCTGGATAGCGCCTCGCTGCTGTGAGGAAGGCAGTTGTGAGGAGGCAGGGACGCGGCAATTGTCCAGACTCAACTCATACGTGGCTACCGCTTTGAGGCCCATATTCTTCTCTCGTTCACCTATACTGAGGCCCGGCGTATCCTGAGGGAGAAGAAAGGCGGTGATACCAGCGTCTCCCCTGGCATAGACCAGGAGATAGGCCGCCTCGGCGGCAAGCGGGACGAAACATTTGGTGCCGTTCAGGACAAACTCGTCGTTGTCTTGCTCGGCCGTTGTCGCGAGTTCATTCAGGTCAAAGCTGAAGCGCGGCTCCATAACTGCGGCCGTGCCGGCTGTGAAATGGGGGCCGACATAACACTTGAGAATCTGCGCCTTTTGCTCGTGCGTCCCTAGTGCCATGACCGGACAGGTCACGAGTTGGGGCGAGAGAATATGGAGCGCCAGAGAGAGGTCACCCCAGGCCAACTCTTCACAAATAAGCGATCCTGTAACCGCCGAAGACTCTGCGCCAACACCACCGTACGCCTCAGGAATCGTACTTTGCACCAGGCCGAGTTCCCAGGCCTGCTGAGCCACCGAGGTGGGGAACCTCCCGCTCTCATCCGCCTCGTGAGCAAGCGGACGGAGTTGCTCACGGGCAAATTCCGCAACCGTGTCGCGAATCAGTTGTTGTTCGTCGTCGGGTTGAAAACCAAGCATACCAGCCGTCTCCTCGTGATTCCTATCCCTGCGTCGCCCCTAGCTTAGCATAAAAAGGGAGAATTGAACCTTGACTCTCATGTGCCCAAGTGGGATGTTAAGTCACCAACATCATTCCACAGGGAGGGAAGACTATGGGCTTACCAAATGGCGTGCATCATCTGGCGATTTGTACCAAGAATATGAAGGAGCAAATTGAGTTTTTCACCCAAGTCGTCGGTATGGAACTGGTCGCGCTGTACTGGATGCACGGCGTGAAGAATACCTATCACGGTTTTGTCCGACTGGGCGACAGCTCGTCCATTGCCTTTGTCCAGGGCCCGGAGAGTGGCGAGATTCAACCCCAAACCGGAGTCTCCCATGCGAGCTGGACCGCGGGTCTGGTCGCGCCCGGTGCCATGCAACATCTGGCGCTCAATGTCGATACGGAAGAAGATTTGCTGACCATGCGGGACCGCGTCCGTGCGCACGGGCACTGGGTCATGGGGCCGCTGGATCATGGTTTTTGCAAGTCCATTTATTTTGCCGGACCCGAGGGCATGATGCTCGAATTCTCGACTTCCGAGGGCGAGGCGATTGATGCCGAATCCTGGATCGATCCCGAGGTGGTGAAACTCAACGGCATCAGTCTGGAAGAGCTGGAACAGTATAAAAATCCTCCGGCATTCGAGTCTCAAGGGGGCGCAGTCCAAAACCCCGAAGTGGATTTGAATGACCCCCCGATGCAGTTCCCGCCGGGTCAAGAGGTGGTCTATTCGATGTCAGATAAGGACGTGACTGAAAAATTGAGCGAGACGACACCGCCCGTCCAACCAAATCACTGACGACGCGACCGCAGGAGGGGATATGGCCGCACAGCACGAGAGTTCGCAATCACGGTTGATTGCCGTCAATGACTTTGCCTGGCAGGAGTTGATGCCGGGCGTGCAGGCCCGCAGCCTGTGGGTCGACGAAAAAACCAACCGACGGGCACTGATGACGAGGATCACGCCCGGCCTACAAATGCCCACCCACAAGCATGTGGGCGATGAGCTGGTCTATCTCATCGAAGGGACCCTGTCGGACGAGTTTGGCACGATCAGCGCGGGTAATATGGGTTATCGGCCTGACGGGTGCGTCCACAGCGTATCGAGCAGCACTGGGGCCACCGCCATTGCGATTATCACCGGTGGGGTAGAGCCCGCGACCGAACGAGGGGATACCCCACCATCCCAGGTCTTTTCACTGAGCGGGCTGGAATGGGTTGAAGCGCGGTCGGGTATCCGCCTGAAATCCATTTGGGAAGATCAGGCAGCCGGGCGGCGGGCCGTGCTCGCGCGCTTTGAGCCAGGCTCGGTGCTGCCCCTGCATCGCCATAACGGGGATGAACTCATTTTTGTAATCGAAGGGGAAAACGAAGATGAGTCAGGGCCGGTGCCAACCGGGAATATGAGCTATCGACCCAACGGCTGTACCCACACCGTCACCAGCAAAAACGGGGCGACAGCCCTGAATTTTGTCTGGGGCGGAGCAGAGATGATTGAGTAGGCGTCTGCGTCAAAAAATATCAACGCCGGGCTGTCCTGCTGCCAGCGTCGCCAGCCCGGCTATCAATCACCCGCCTCCCTCATTCTCCCCAAGACCCATACCAGCGTGGCCCCCAGACCAACTCCCAGAGGGAGGAGAATAAGGGGCGGAACGCCAAAACCGGCCGGCAGATAGCCCAGACACAGCGAGACCGCTCCAACCGTGAGCGCGTATGGTAACTGCGTCCGTACATGCGTGATGACCTCGACCCCGCTGGCTGTAGCGGACAGTATCGTCGTGTCTGAAATCGGTGAGATATGGTCGCCAAAGCAGGCGCCGGCGAGGACCGCCCCGACCGTGGCCGGGACCGGAGGGCCGGCCGTCCCACCTGCAAGGGAGACGGCCAGGGGAACGACCAGCGGAATGAGAATGGCCATCGTGCTAAACGAGCTGCCGGTTGCAAAAGAGACCGCCGCTGCCACCAGAAACGTCAGCGCGGGCAGGCTCCACGCGGTCACGCTATCGGTCAGTAAATCGGTCAGGGCATGAGCCGTACCTATGGTTTCGAGAGCCGACCCTAATCCCCAGGCCAGATACAGAATCACCAGCGCGCCAAAAATACGCCGCATGCCGCTCCAACTCGCTCGGAGTGTTCCTGGGAGCGTGAGGGTGTGGCTGGATAAGGACAGCGCGACGGCAACGACAAAAGCAACGCCAGCGCCCAAGGCCATAGACCGATAGGCATCAGCCGCCCCCATAATCGAGAGGAGCGTGGGATTGGCCGGACCATTCGCTCCTGCACTGGCTCGGCCGTCCACATATAAACAGATCAAAGTCGCCAAGAGGAGGCTCAGAATAGGGCCGGCCGCCAACCAGGCGGACCGAGCGGGCTCGGGTCTGTCATTCTGCTTGACAGCGAGCGGCGCGGCTCGCGTTTTATGTTCCAGACGAGCCATCGGTCCAAAGTCCCGGCCCGACAGGGCAACCGCGCCAACAAAAGCCAAAGAATAAATACTGTAAAAACGAAACGGCAGGGTACTCACAAAGAAGACCAGGAGCCCGCCAGCCAGCGGAACACCGTCGAGCGCGTCGGCCAGCAGCCCCAACTCGTAGCCGATCCACGTTGAGATAACGGCGAACGAAGCCACCGGCGCCGCAGTCGAATCGACAATATAGGCGAGCTTGGCGTGCGAGAGCTTGTGGCGATCGTATAGGGGCCGAAAGGTGGTGCCGACCATCAGGCAGTTGGCATAATCGTCGAAGAAGACGAAAAGGCCTGCCAACCAACTGGCAGCCATCGCGCTCCGTGGGCCGCGAACGATCCGTTCCGCCCTGCGGACAAGCGCGATGGTTCCACCATTGTGTTCAATGACCGCGACCATGCCGGCCACGAGGAGGGAAAACGTCGTAATGAGAATATTGTCGGCATCAAGGGCCACGTGGAAGAGGAAACGAGCCGTCAGCATAGCCGCGGCCAAGGGGTCGAGCTGGGTGGCGAGGAGCGCACCGCACCCCAGACCGATGCTCAATGAGAGGCGTACCCGCTGGGTGAGAATCGCCAGGCCAATAGTGACCAGCGGTGGCAGGAGGGTGAGGGGTGAGCCATACCATTCCATAGGGTGTGCCCACCGGCGTGCTTACAAGCCCAGGCTCATGCCTCCATCGGCAATCAACATCTGGCCGGTGAGATACGCCGCCAGCGGCGAGGCCAGAAACAAGGCAATTCCTCCCATGTCCTCCGGCGTTCCCCAGCGTTTCATGGGAATGGAGTCCAACGAATCCTGATAGCGGCGCGGATGACCCCAGGTGACCTTGGTGATCTTGGTGGCTATCAAGCCTGGAGCAATCCCGTTCACCCGAATGCCATCCCCGGCCCAGGCCTCGGCCAGGGTTTTGGTCAGGGTGACGAGCGCGCCTTTGCTGGCGCTATAGGCGGGGTTCCCTAACACCGAGAAAAAGCTCGCTCCCGAGCCGAGCACGATGATACTGCCCTGAGTCTTGGCCAGCATGGGCTGGAACTTGGTGCAACTGCTCATGACGCTCATGAGATTGACGTCCAGCACGCGCCTGAAGGTCGGCATCTGAAACTCGGCCCGCTTATACTCGACAATACCCTGCGAGGCGACCAGCACGTCGAGTGAGTCAAAGGGCGGTTGCAGGGCTTCGACCTTGCTATCGCTTGACACGTCCCACTGAAAATAATGCAGGCCGTCCAGCTCGGAGCCTTCTTCGCCGGCGTAATCCGCGGCGCTGGCCCGGGTGCCGGAGACAAAAACCCGCGCGCCGTGGTCACGAAACCTGCGGGCTATGCCGTTTCCTATCCCGCTCGACCCACCGATGACCAGAACCGTTTTATTGCTGAAATCGATTTCATTCATGGCTGATTGCCCCTCTTTCGAAAATTACCCGTCTTGAGCGAAGCCAGCATACTGTAACGAGTAGAGGCGATTGTATCGAGTAGGGGCAACGCATGCGTCGCCCCTACCGAGAAAGGGCAGGGGAGGGTACGGGCGGCTTGCATCTCGACGCGCGGACAGGCATGTAAGAAGGCACGACTACAGTAAGGAGGGAGCGTATGGCTTTACCGCAAGAGATTCGCCCGATTAACAGCGAATTGATGGACGCAATCACACAATCGTCGGATGCAGATTGGATTCCCAACCCGGATGATCCCGAACGCGCCTTTATGAGGGTGCTGTGGACCGGAGAAGAGAGCGGCCGCTGGATGGTGCATTTCCGTTGGCTGAAGGGCTATGTGGCCCCCCCGCATAAGCACCTGAGTGCGGCGCATACCTATATTCTGTCGGGTAAACTCAAAGTCCGGGGCGGTACATTTAACGCCGGCGATTATGTGCATGAGGCCAACGGCATGGTCCACGGAGCCACCACTGCGTTGGAAGACACGGAATATCTGTTCATGTGTGACGGCCCGGTCATCTTCTTTGGCAAAGATGAGTTCACCGGCTATCTCGGCTGGGAAGAGATTCGGCGCATGCAGCAAGCCCATGAAGCGGCCAAAAAGAAAGCCGCAGCACGAAAAAGAACCACGTCGAAAAAGCGTGTGACCGCCAGAAAGCGGACCACCAAGAAGAAAGCCGCCTAGGCAGCCGGGTTGCCGAACAGCGTGCCAGTCACCAACGCCCAGAGTACTGACGAACAGACTCTGGGCGTTGTCTTTGGGAAGCGCTGTCTTTGGGAAAGTAGAGCGCTCACCACGCGCGCTCTACCCCTCGGTTTATCCCTCGGATACATTGCACCCATGTCAGAAAACAAAACCGCGTCACCCCCTGTGATACCCCCTGCGATTCCTGCTGCCACCGTCATCGTGCTCCGGGATGCGGAGAGCGGGCCGAAAGGCATGGAAGTCCTGTTATTACGTCGGAACGCAAAGACCGCCTTTCATGGTGGGGCCTGGGTGTTCCCCGGCGGGCATATTGATCCCGAAGATCATAATCCAGATGCACCGGACGATATGCTGGCTGCTGCCCGGCAGGCCGCGGTCCGTGAAGCCCAGGAAGAAGCCGGTCTCAACCTCTCGAAAGCGGACTTGCTCTATTTTTCGCACTGGACCACCCCGCTGGTGCGCCCCAAGCGTTTTTCAACCTGGTTTTTTGTTGCCCCAGCCGGTAGAGATGCTGTTCAGGTCGACGGCGCGGAAATCAACGCCCATGCGTGGATGAGCCCGCACGAGGCGCTGGGGGCGCGGCAGGCCGGCGAGCTTGAGCTGCCGCCGCCAACATTCGTCTCGCTGACGAAGCTCTCGGCCTTTGGAACGGTCGAGGACGCGCTCGCGTATGTCCGCGGACGGGAGCCGGACATCTTTTTCCCCAAGCTTGAGAAAGTCGAGGACGGCTATTGTTCGATTTATCACGGCGATGCCGGATACGAATCCTCGAACGTCGATGAACCGGGCCGGCGGCACCGGTTATGGATGCGTACAGGTGGCTGGCGCTATGAGCTCGTGCAGGAGCATGCCAGTTGAGAACGGTTTCACTTTTCGGGAGGGCATGACCATGGCTGTATCGTTCTCAAAAATTACGGATGTCTTGGGGGCAGAAGTTGATGGGGTGGACATCGCGGCGGGTGTCAGCGAAACGGCCATGCGTGACATTGTCGATGTATTTAACGAGCACTCCATCCTGATTTTCCACAATCAGAAAATAAACGACGAGCAGCAGATTCGTTTCAGTCGGCTCTTTTCCGAGGTCGGTCATTTTGGCGGACTGGAGAAAACCGTGGTGCAAAATGCCGGTGGTGGAACCGAGATAGCCGACCTCTCAAACGTTGAGCCCGACACCAAGCGTATTATCCCGCCGACAGATAAACGCATGGTCTTTAACTCGGGCAATGAAATGTGGCACACCGACAGCTCGTTCAAGCGTGTTCCGGCAACCGCCTCGCTGCTGTCCGGCCGCGAGGTCCCCTCGACTGGAGGAGAGACCGAATTTGCGACCGAGCGAGCCGCCTACGCCGACCTGTCCGCAGCCATGCGCGAGCGGATTGATCCGCTGGTCGCCATTCACGATTTTGCGTATAACCGCAGCCTGATTGATCCGAAGCTGATGACCGAGGAACAGAAGCGAGAGACCCCGCCAGTACCGCAGGCGGTAGTCCGGGCCAACCCGGCCAACGGTCGCAAGAATTTCTATGCCGGAGCCCATGCGTCCCACATCCGCGGGATGCCGCTCGAAGAAAGCCGGGCCTTGCTCAGAGAACTGACCGCCATCGCCACTCAGCCTCAATACACCCTTCGACACACTTGGCGCGCCAACGATCTCGTGATCTGGGACAACCGCTGCTGCCTCCACCGTGGCCGCCCCTGGGACAAAACCCGCTACCGCCGGGTCATGTATCGCACCACGGTCGCGGGGGTCGGACCGACCGCGGAGTAAGAACAGGCCGGAATACGATCTCTCTCTTCCTTGAGAGGGGCGGTTGAGACCCAGAGAGGCTGCCTGGAGCAAAATTCACATTCGTGTAGCGTCCCCCGGCCTCCGCGCGTTTCCCGATAAGGAGGGTGCGCCCTGCGCACCAAGTCAAGGTGGTGCATGGGATGCACCCTACGGAACTAGGGAGAGCACCTCGCTACACCACGGAGAAAACCGCTCTAAGGTCAGCATAGGCTGCCGAGTCCTCTGACCGCCTCACTGGCTCAAGACTTGTCTCGAATGTTATCATTTTGATATCAACATGGGTACGGAGATGGCGCTTCATGGCCCAGGTATTTGTCCGAAATCTGGACGAAAAAACGGTCACTCGACTGAAGAAGCGGGCCGCGGGGAACGGACGCTCTCTCCAGGCTGAGTTGAAGCTGCTCCTCGAACAAGCGGTACGGTCCGACGGGCTGGATGTGTGGCAGCGGGTTACGCAGTTCCAGGAAAAAATGAAAAAGTCGCGACGGACTTTCTCCGATAGCGCGCTGCTTATCCGTGAGGACCGTAAACGGTGAGAACTGTGGGTGTTGATATCAGCGTTGCTATATCTATTCGGCGCTATAATGCAGCAGGGACAGGAACAGGGTCCGAATGTTCTCGCTTCTGCCTGAGCGGGAGAAGCTGCTTACTGTGTAACGCGACAAGGGCGTAAGTGTATCCGTCTCGGGCGACGAACTCGACTTCAAAAGCGTCGTCCGTATGGCACTCAACAACTGTTCCAATTTCTCCACGCTGAAGGTCGTGGTCTGGAAGGGCGGTTGTCAACGCTACTACATCAAGCAGTCTCACAGTGGCACTCATCAATCTTCCTCCTGAACAGGATAGCAGGTTACTAGGCGCGGGAAATCCTCAGCGGGGCGTCTATTCCATACACTGCGCACAGAAGCCTTCCTGCCTTTCCATTCCAATATAAAGTCCACGCAGTATCGTTGCCCATACTCGTCTCTGTCGTGGATGGCAGCATCATGATCCTTGACTGCTTGAAGCAAGAGGGAGCGAAGCTCCTCGGAGTTATCCAATTTGATTCCTAAGCGTGTCGCAAACAACAAGGCTTTATGTTTGCCGACTCGATGTTCTGTGTTCAGCGCGTAATCTCGTAGTTTACGGATATCGACGAAGGCTTGTTCTGCGTTTGGGATTCTCACCACATCATATCCTGCAAACGAAGTGTTGCTTGAGGCTTACGCTGCCAACTCCCTCACCTTCTCTTCCTCCATCAAAACTCCGGCCTCGGTGAGCCGGGCAATCTCGGCCGCGGAATAGCCCAGGTGCGCACCGAGAATTGCCGCGTTATGCTGGCCGACGAGCGGCGCCGGACCCTGAACCTCGCGCGGCGTTTCGGAAAAGACGAAGGGCGTATTGGTAATCTCCATCCGGCCAAACACGGGATGCTCGACTTCAGCAATCATGCCGCGGGCGCGGATATGCGGATGACGAAAGGCTTGGCCCACATCAAGAATAGGCGCGCAGGGAATGCGGGCTTCCGCCAGCGCTTGCAGGGCCGCGTCATTACTCGGAAAGGACTGGAGCCAGGCTTCGATCATGGCGACGAGTTCGTCCCGGTTCTCGAGCCGCTGCTCATTGGTCCCGAACTTCGGGCTCGTCACCAGGTCTTCACGGCCCATGGCTTTTGCCAGTTGGGGGAATTGATGCTCAACCGCCTGGAGCACGATATAGCCCTCTTTGCCCTGGAAGACGCCCAGGGGAGCTATCCCAAAGTGATGCGTGCCAAAGCGCTTCGGGTTCTGCTCACCATTTGTGAGCGCGTACAGGGGCACGTTAATCATGTCCATGAAGAAGAGCGAATCGACCTGAGCGATATCGATCAACTGCCCCTTGCCGCTCCGGTCCCGATAGAAGAGCGCCGCGCACACCGCCAGGGCCGCGTGCACGCCGGTGTTGGTGTCTCCAATATAATTGCCGACGTACTGGGGCGGGCCGTCCGGGTCGCCGGTCATATGCATCACGCTGCTCATGGCCTGCCCAATGATGTCGTAACTGGTGTTTTTCGATAACGGACCGGTCTGGCCAAAGCCCGAACAGGAAGCCATGATGATCCTGGGATTGATCCGGGCCGCACGCTCATAGTCCAGGCCGAGACGCGCCATGACTCCAGGCGCAAAGTTTTCAACCATCACGTCCACCTTGGCGATCAGTTCGGTGGCGATTTTCATGCCGTCCGGCTTTTTCAGATCGACGCACAGGCTTTTCTTGCCGGCACAGGTGTAGAGAAACATCGAACCCAGGCCGCCCTGGACCGGAAAAAGACTGCGACCAAATTCTCCGTTCGGCGCTGGCTCAAGCTTAATGACCTCGGCCCCAAGATCGCTCAGAATCCGGGTACAGGTTGGCCCGGCCAAGGCGTGGGTAAAGTCGAGTACGGTGATCCCGCTGAGGAGCTTTGAACGGTCTGGATTGGACGCTGCCATATCAGTTCTCCCTTTGTTTATCCCGCTGTGGTCAGCTGTTCATGAATGGACGGCCCTCGTGTTTCTCTATATATCTCGTGTGGACAAGGTAAAAGTCAACGCAAAGAAGAAAGGACAGACGGATGCGGATTGGCATGATGATCGGCGAAGGGGCGGGCGAGTCGCCCGGTATGGATGAAGTCATTCGGCGGGCCCAGCGCGCGGAGGAAGTCGGGCTCGATAGCGGCTGGCTGGCGCATATTTTTTCACACGACGCCATTAATCTGCTCGCCCTGGTGGGTCGAGAGACCTCACGCATTGAACTGGGAACGGCGGTCGTGCCAACCTATCCACGCCACCCCGTGGTGATGGGCCAGGCCGCACTGACCACCCAAGCGGCGTGTCAGGGCCGTTTTACGCTGGGCATCGGACTGTCTCACCAGATGGTGATCGAGGGCATGTTCGGCCTGTCGTATACGCGTCATATGGCCCATATGCGCGACTATCTGAGCGTTTTGAAGCCGGTCTTGCGCGGCGAGGCGGTGAAATACCAAGGCGAAGAATACCGCGCCAATCTTGAGGTCGCGGTCCCAGGCGCCGACCCGGTGCCACTCGTGCTGGCTGCGCTCGGACCCAAAATGCTCGACCTGTGTGGGCGTGAGGCCCAGGGCACCGTGACCTGGATGGCCGGCCATAAGGCGCTCAAAGACCACGTTGTCCCGCGGATCACCGCCGCGGCCCAAGCGGCCGGCGCACCGGCGCCGCGCGTCATTGCCGGGGTGCCTATGGCGGTCTCCCATGATCGGCAAAACGCCCTCGAAGTGGCGGCCAAGGTCTTCGCCATTTATGGCCAACTGCCCGCCTATCGGGACATGCTGGACCGGGGGGGAGCCCAGGCCCCGGTTGATATGATTCTGGCTGGCGATAGCAGTGTCCTCAAAGATGAGGTCAAACGCCTGGAAGATATCGGTGTCACCGACCTGTGCGCCTTTGTCTTTCACGCCGATGACACAGCGTTTGAGCGCACTGTCGATTTCCTGGGCTCGCTGAACTGAATGGCTATTGCTCATCTGCCATGACCCTCAGTGTGAAAGCCCTTACCCTCAGCCTCCTCCTGTGTCTGGTCGTGCTGAGTGCCGTATACACAGGCGTGTACGCCTTTCTGCTGGCCCGCCACGAGCGGGCCGTCCAGCACGCGGCCCTGCAAAAAGTCATGTTTTTCTCTCTGGTCGGAGCGGGGAATACGGGTGCGCTTGAAACCGGCATGCAGATGTTTGACCGGGTGCGCAGGCTGGAGGTCCAGGCGGCCCCCCGTTTTATGGGTTTTCTGTGGCAGGCTCCCGCAACCGCCACGCCGAACGCCCGCATTCTTGAGGACTGGGCCGGACGTTTCTTTGCTGCGTGTGAGGCTGCCGTCTGTCAGGGCCTGTCTCTGGGCGGGCTTGATCTCCAGGAGATCAAGCTGAGGGGAGCCCGTTTGGCCCAGGCCGATTTGAGTAGCAGCGATTTACAGCAGGCCGACCTCTCCGCGGCGGATTTAAGCGAAGCCGACCTGGGCGGAGCGAACCTGACCGGAGCCCGCCTGGTTGGCGCCAGCCTGCGCTACGCCAATTTTCTGGATGCTCGATTAACCCAGGCCGACCTGGAGAACGCCAACCTGTCAGACGCCGAGTTGCAGGGCGTGAATCTCGGCCACGTCAATCTGCAATGGACCAAGCTCAACCGGACCAATCTGAGCGGGGCGAATCTGGCCGGGGCCAATCTGTACGGGGCTGACCTGCGCGGCGCAAAGCTCGAAGGCATCAAGTTGCCCGGGGCCGTTCTGGTGGGGGTCGATCTCATAGGTGCCGGTCTTATCAAAGCGGACCTGCAAGGGGCGGACCTTGAAGAGGCTGATTTGATTGAGGCCAAACTGCGTGGCGCAAACCTGGCGGGGGCAAACCTGAAAGCGGCAAACCTGCATCAGGCGCATCTGTTTCAAGCCAACCTGACCCAGGCAACACTTGCTGGCGCGGACCTGTTTCAAACCAATCTGGTGGGTACAAACTTAGCCGGCGCCGATCTGAGCGGGGCGGAATTGAGGCAGACGGACTTCAGCGGGGCCAACCTGAGAGGGGCGAACCTGTCGGGAGCCAATCTGGCCGGGGCCGAGTTGTCCGGCGCGGAAATCGACGAACACACTCAACTCGACGAAAAATGGCGTCTGGTCTGGGATCTCGTCAACGAGAAGGGCAAAGTGACTCACCTCGTCGGTGCCAACTTGCGTGACGCGGCCCTGGCCGGCGTGACCTTGGAGGGCGCTGACCTGAATGGCGCTGACCTGAGTGGCACCATCCTGCGTTACGCCATCCTGACCGATGCCGATATGACCGGCAGCTTGCTGCAACGGGCGGATTTGCACGAGGCCGACTTGGCCGGAGCGAATCTGGCCGGGGCCGATTTACGCGAGGTGCAGGGACTGACCAGAGAACAGCTCGAATCGGCCAAAACGTATCGGGCCGCGCGGCTGCCCGACTATCTGAACGGGCGGAAGTAAGCCGGCATGGGACGGCGCTTTTCTTACGCGAACTGCTTCAGAAAGCCCAACAGCGTCTCGGTCACCTGTGTGGGGCGTTCCATTTGGACCCAATGACCGGCGCCCTCGATATAGACTTTCCCCCGTAAATTCGTCACAAAATGATCCATCAGGTCCACCCAGCCGCCGCCGCCAAAAGACAGGACCGGGTCTTTTTCCCCGGCAATAAAGAGGGCTGGCCGTTCGATCCTGGCCTGCTCCAACTGTGGGGTCAGTTCAAGGTTGCGATCGATATTGCGGTACCAATTAAGCGGACCGCGAAAGCCGCTCTGCTCGTACTGAGTAACATAGTAATCGAGGTCCTCTGGTGTCAGCCAGGCCGGGAGCGTCTCCGGCTCGGGCAGGCCATCGAGGAATTTTGCGGTCGCGGGCTTCTGCATCAGCATGGCATTCGCCGGCGCGTCGCCGGACGCGATATAATAGGTCAGGCGTAAGGTCTTGCGAATATCCGCTTCAAACTCCGCTTCCGCCACCCCTGGCGTTTGGAAATAGACGATATACCAGAAGTTCTCGCCAAAATTTTCCTGCCTGGTCATGGTCCCGGCCTGCCCGCGCACATAGGGAACGCTCAGGCCGGCCACGGCTTTGACTCGCTCCGCGTGCAGCAGGGCCGTATGCCAGGCAACCGGGGCCCCCCAATCGTGGCCGACCACGAGGAACTGCTCATGGCCCAGGGCGGTTGCCAGACCGGCGACATCATGGCTGAGGTCTACGATGTTATAGGCGTCTATGGCTTCGGGTCGGTCGCTGCCCCCATAGCCACGCTGGTCCGGGACCGCAACCTGAAAACCGGCTTCGACCAGAGGATCGATTTGATGGCGCCACAAATACCAGCACTGCGGAAAGCCGTGCAGGAGAATGACGAGCGGTCCATCGCCCTCAACAACCGTGCGCAAACGAACACGGTTGGTATCAATCATCTGAAAATTCCGGTTTTGCATGGACGAACTCATGAGAACTGCATCCCTTCAGGTCAGGCTTGTCGTATTGGGTTTCTTCACCCTCACCCCAGGGCGGGGGTGAGGGTGCCGCTCTCTATTTCGCGCCCGGCTGTCCTTGGGCGATATCAGCGATGGCCGGGCGATAGCCGGTGTCTTTTTCGTAGCGCTCGATTTCCTTGGCCACGGCGTTCATGGCCCCACCAATCAGCGTGTCGTGGTCTTCTCGGCACCACTCTCTGGAAGACACGGCTCGGTCGGCGGAACTCTGAACGTGGGGAAAGACTTCTTTGGCCAACAGCTCATAGGAGTTGAGACAGGCCCGACGCTCGGCCCAGTCATTGGCCATCAGCATATAGCAGCCAAAGCCACCGGACTGTTTGGTCAGCCGTTCGAGTTGAGCGACCGCATCGTCCGGCGTGCCGATGACCGCGGTTCCGGACTCAACCAGGGCTTGGGGCCACTTGCGCGGGTCCGACTCCTCCGGGGCGAGGGGCAGGGCCACCACGTTCTGGAAGTAATCGACCCAGTCATAAATACCGTACTCAACCTCTTTGAAGGCCTGTTCGCGGGTGGGCGCGATGTGCATCGGCCCGACCAGGCGCCAGGCGGACCGATCAACCGTGTGACCGTATTCCTCGGCCTGGTCATTCCAGACCTTCCAGTGGTCGCCCAGAACGGCAAAGCCGCCCATGCTGGTCGCGCCCAGTGAGAGCAGGCCGGCACCATAGCGGCCGGCAGTCCGGGGGCCGGCCGGCGAGACGGTTGCGGCGACCGCAATTTCAAAGTGCGGGTAGGTGTACGGCCGGAGCTGGAGGCGGGCGTCTTTCAGGGTGAACCAGTCGGTGTCCATATTGACCGGTTCGTCCGAGGTCAGCAACTGTGTGATCGCGCCGAGCGACTCTTCCATGCGGATGCGTTGCGTGTCCGGGGGGATGCCCATCATATACGCATCCGAGGGCAGCGCGCCTGGGCCGACGCCGAACATGGTCCGCCCGCGCGTCATATGGTCGAGCTGAACAATACGGTCGGCCAGGATCAAGGGGTGGTGATAGGGCAGGGAGCTGACGCCGGTGCCCAAGCGAATATGGTTCGTCCGCTGGGCGGCCGCGGCAATAAACACCTCGGGCGAAGCAATGATTTCCAAACCGGCCGAATGGTGTTCGCCGATCCAGGCTTCGTCATAGCCCAGTTCGTCCAGGCGAACGATCAGCTCCAGGTCACGTTCAAGGGCGAGGGTGGGGTTTTGGCCGGCGGGGTGAAAGGGGGCCATAAAAATGCCAAAGCGTAACGGGCGTTCCATACTCTCCTCCAGTCCCGGGCGTGACAGCCAGTCCTTCGTGGTCAGACTGGCGTTCTCGCCCAGTGATACAACACGAGACAATCAAACAATGTCAGCAAACCATAGCGGACTCTCTGCTGGGGCTCAATGCGCGCCTGGAAGTCTCAGCTTGTTACGTCTCAAGCAGACCCAAAGCCTGATAGGTCGCGTGTTCAAAGCGCTCATACACGGGAATGGCCTTGACATCAAAAAAGGGTAGAATCTGCATCAGGATAACGCCGGTGACCCGCCTGGTCGGATCAATCCAGTAATAGGAGTTGAAGAGGCCGGCCCAGCTCAGGCTGCCGGCCGCGCGGGCTCCTGGCAGCGGGCTGGTATTAATCAAGAATCCCAGGCCGTGTTTATGCACCACGCCGGGGGAGAATTTTACATCGTTGGAGAGCGGCGGGATGGCGGTGGTCATGTCTCCGGCAGCGAGGTCGCCGATATGGTTCTCTGACATCAGCGCAACCGTCTCGGGCTTGAGTATCTGCTGCCCGTTATGGCTGCCGCCTTTGAGAATCATCTGGACAAAGGCCAGATAGTCTGCGGCGGTTGAACTCAGCCCGTGCCCGCCGCTCTGGTACTCGGCGTCAGGCGTCACCAACTCGATATCCGTCGGGGCGAGTGTGCCGTCTTCACCGCGCTGATGGACGCTGACCGTGCGGGCCTCCTGTTCCGCTGAACGCGTAAAACCGGTGTCCGTCATGCCCAGCGGCTCAAACACATTCGGGGCCAGATAGTCACCCAGGGTTTGACCGCTGACCGCCTCAACCAGTTGGCCGACCCAATCCGTATTGATCCCGTACTCCCAGCGTTCCCCCGGGTCGCACACCAGCGGCATACGGAGCGCCGCTTTTTTGCCACTGCCAACGCCGGGCTGCCCGGTGGCTGTCTGGTATTGGCCGAGACCGGGATTCCATATCTCATAGCCAAAGCCGGCGGTATGGGTCAAAAGCTGACGGGCGGTGACGGGTCGTTTGGCCGGGCGGAGTTGCGGTTGTCCGGCGGCATCAAATCCGTCCAGCACCTGAAGTTGAGCGAGAGCCGGCATAATCTCACCCAGCGGCTGATCCAGGCCGAATTTGCCCTGCTCGTAGAGCTGCATGGCCGCGACCGAGGCCACGGCTTTGGTCATGGACGCGATGCGAAAGACGGTGTCCGTGGTCATGGCCGGGCCGGCATTGAGCTTGCGCGTCCCAAACGCGCCGGCGTACACCGGCCCCGAGTCTGTGGCGACTGTGGCGACGACACCGGGAATATCCCCGGACTCCACCGCCTGATTCAAAACGGCGTCAATCTGCTGCATGACTTTTCCTTCCTTTCATTCCTGAGCATCTGGCGTGACTTTGATAGCGACGGTCTTGCCCGACTCCACCCGGCTCACCCGTGGCCGCGCAAAGCCCAGCCAGGCCAGCCAGTATTTGTTGTTATAGGCTTCACCCATGCGTTCGACGATAGCCGCGTCCGTAAAAATCTCGGCTTTGCCGGTAAACGCAGGACCGTCTCTGCCTCCGACGGCGACCCGCACCGTGTTGCGCCCGTCCAGAATACGCCTGGCTTTATACGATCCTGGTGAGGCGGTGAGATAGATCACCTCATTGGCATACCAGAACCAGACCGGCGCGGCGCTGCCCCACTCGCCACTCTTGCGTTTGGTAGACACATAGAGTTCCTTAGCCGTGTGGAGCTGAGCAATCGTGTTCTCATCAAGCGCGGCCGCCGTCTGGACCATGCCCGGCATGAGTCCGGCCAGACAGAACATGAGCAGGATAAGCAGTGCGGAAAGGGTAGACATCGCATCCTCCAGGCGAGCGTATTATTCCACTTCGAGCGCGTCCGACAAACGCACGAAGGCGTTAAAAAAATCTTCTTTGAAGTCCTGGACCACTGCCGCGGCTGACATCTGGCGATTCATCAG
This sequence comes from uncultured Binatia bacterium (SeqCode), assembly GCA_965232605.1. GTDB lineage: Bacteria > Desulfobacterota > Binatia > Bin18 > Bin18 > Bin18. The sequence goes on from CBDDQA010000004.1 coordinate 449,023, forward strand.
CCCGACCCCCTGGCCGACCCAATAGGTTGCCAATTCCCTGGCCCCGGCATGACCGCTCTGGGAGAGCTTGTCCACTCTGCCCAGGGCCGGCTCGGTGACCAGGGATTGCAGGGGCATCGGCAGGGGCGTAGGGCTGTCCCCGGCCTCCCAGGCATCGGTCCACGGAGACCTGAGTTGACGCGAATACTTGCCCGTGCGGGCTTTTGATCTCACCGTGTCACGGGACGAGGCGTGCAGCATCTTTTCCTTGACGATTGGATTGGTTTCGGCCTCGCTCGTCGTCAGCCAGACCGAACCCGTCCAGACTCCTGCAGCTCCCATGGCCATGCAGGCGGCCATTTGGCGGCCCGTTACAATGCCGCCCGCAGCTAAAATCGGGATATCGCCATACGGCTGGATGGCTGCATGAATCTCGGGAATCAGCACCATAGTCGAGACATCGCCGCAATGGCCGCCAGCCTCTCCACCGGCGGCAATCAACACGTCAACTCCGGCTTGTACCTGGCGGATGGCATGCTTTTTTGCGCCGACCAGGGCGGCCACCTGCACACCGTGCCGTTTGCCCATCTCCAGCATGATGGTGGGCGGAACCCCTAACGCATTGGCCACCAGCTTGATCGGATGCGAAAAGGCCACCTCCAGGGTTTCGGCCGCGCCGCTGGCCTGCATATTCTGGCTGGCCCGGAACGTCTCGTCGCGAAAGCTGTACAGCCCCTCCGCCGAGATATCGTGCTGGGCCAGAATCCCGGCCGCAAACTGAAAATACTCCTGGGGAATCGCCGCCTCGACCTTGTCCCGATTCAGCCCGCCAACACTCACCTCGGCCATCTTGTTGGGCACGATCAGATCGATGCCGTACGGCTTGCCCTCAATATGCTCATCAATCCAGCGCAGCTCTTCTTCCAGGCGGTCCGGCGGATGAGCGACTGCGCCAAACACACCCATGCCGCCCGCCTTGGAGACCGCCACCACGACATCTCGGCAGTGGGTAAAGGCAATCAGGGGAAACTCAATGTCAAACATCTCACAAATAGGGGTTTTCATAGGGCTGCTCCTAGTCTCACTCCTAGTCTCACTCCTAGTCAACAAGGGGCCTGACTTCAGCCGGACTCGGGCCGCCCGGACGGAGGAGGACGATGGCATCATCGAACCCGGCTTGGGCAAAACGCTGGAGAATTGCTCTGGTCTGTCCCGGATCGTGATCAGCCGTCAACTGAATGGTGGAAACCATAGCTCTCTGCCCGCCGGCGGCACGATAGCGTCCGAGGGCGTCTAGGACCTGGTCGGCGGTCCGGTAGAAGGCCGAAGCAACCCAGCCGTCAAAGTCTTTTGCGGCCCGCTCCACATGAGCACCCCAGCTACCGAGGATGAGGGGCGGGCCGCCGCTGACCGTTTCCCACGGTGTCAGGTCCGCGTGTTCATTCTTCCCCTCGACGAGCAGGCGCTTCACTTGCGCCAGGCTGGCATCGAAGGTCTTGAACCGATCCGCATAGGAGCGCTCGAAGACGCTGAAGTCGGTTTCCGTAGACCCGGCGCCAAGGCCGAGGGTGAGACGATCTCCACAGATTTGCATGAGAGAGAAAATGCGATGCGCCAGTTCGACCGGCCGGTATAACGGGAGCTGGAGAACCGCTGTCCCCAGTTCGACCTCCTGGGTTGCCGTTGCCGCGGTTGCCAGCGCCGTAAACGGGTCTGGGAGCATAAACCCTCTGCCCACCGCCTGGGCCGCCCAGAGACTGTCGAAGCCCTCTCCGGCATAGCGTTTGGCCTGCTCCGCCAGGTCGGTTGGCTGGGGTTGCGACGACAAGAGACCGATGATTGCGCCGAGCCGCATGTCACTCCCGCCCCTATTTCTTTTCCTTTTTCTCCAGGTCACGCAAGAACTGCATGTTCAGCTCAAGTCTTTCCCCCAGCCACAGGGCCCGGTGGGAGTGGTCGGCGATATCATCGTCGGTCCGGGGATGAATCAGGACGTTGAGACCGGAGTGGTTCAACATCAACCAGGGCACGAGGGCCTCGAACTGATCCGGCTGAAAGGCGACCTGATACATGGACTGCGGGTGCGGCCCCACGGGCTTGTCGCGCCAGCGGCCCATTTCGACCTCGAATCCATCGCTGATGGCTGCACGGATGTCCGCGGCAGTCGCGCGGGTGGACTCATCATAATACACATGCGCGTGGAACCCTCTGATTTCGCTCTTGTCCTGCTGCATGGGGCCTCCCTTGGCTGGAATGGTGTTATCGAACGCCGCGCGTATTATCACCGGCCGGCTCTCCAGGCTGCGGCTGCCAGTCAAAACCGATCTGGCGCCACAGGTCACGATAGTCGTAGTCGGTCTTGAGCGCCAGGTTGAGACGGTTGTACGAAGCAAAGTCGCTGACGAGATGGATCAACTGCACCACGCCGGCATCGGTCAGGCCGATCTCGTGCAGGTGGGCAATGTCCGCATCCGTGACATCCTGGGGGCTGAGGTTCACCTGCAGGGCAAACTCCACAATGGTTTTCAGGCGGGGGTCGGCAATCGCCGCCGTCCCCTCGGCCAGAAACTGCCTGGTGTAGGCCTCGTCGGTCCGCAGGCCGTAGTTCAAAATCGTACAAAAGGCCGCCGTGCAGTAGGGACAGCCGTTGGCTTTGGAAACGGCAATACCGACGTGCTGAATTTCCGCCATGGAGAGCTCGCCCAGTTGCCACAGGACCTTGGTTGTACCGAGCTTGGCCTTGAGCAATTCCGGGCAGTTCAGTTCAACATAGAAGTGATTGGGCACCGCGCCTTCCATGTCGGTGACCCAACTGAAAATTTCCCGGATGATCGGGTCGTCGATACGTTCTGGTTTATTGAGTGCCACACGGGCCATACGTCACCACCTGTTGATTGTTGACTGGGGCGCTGAGCTTCGCCCTGATTTTTAATATCCCGCTATCCACCGAGATGCAAAGTCGGTGGCTTCTACGGGTCGGAAGAACGCTGCTCAACCGCCGTGGCGGTCAGGCCGCAGCGACGGTTTCGTAATACGGCGAGGGGAGGGTGGGACAGACCTGGAGGACGTGACGGAATACCTCGTCCGAGCGCTTTTTTACTTCCCGCTCCGTGTAGCTTTGTGGCAAACCGGTAGCGTCACTCCACAGAAAGTCTTGGATGGTACCGCGCACCGCGTCGCAGGTCGCCTGCTTGTCGCGCCACTGATCGACGCGCAGTTTCCCGTCCTTCAGCGTCGCTAGCAGCTCAACGGCAACGGTCTTAATACGCCGGATGTCGGATTTGCTCAGGTGCGGTTTCCTGAGAAGGTCAAAGACGGCCAATGACTCTTCATCAAGGCCCTCACGGGCCGCTCGACTCTGCTCTTCATCCAACTCCTGCACCAACCTGAGCAGCGCCTCAAAGGTTTGCTCAATCGTCACGCGGTCCTTCTCTCGGTTGTATTGGGCAACGATCTCTTCGTAGTGGCGCTGGAAATCGGTCCGCAACGAGTTCTGTTGCAATAACCGCCGCAGCCGGCTTTCCACACTGTGGCGCAGGTTCTGGACAACGGTGTTCCTGGTCGGGCTGCGCTCAAACTCGTGTTTCAACCGCTCGAAATCAATCCGGCTGATGTCATAGGGCTCCTGTTTTTCTTTCATGGCGTCGGGCCGGACCTCAATGGCCTCGTCCACCACGTGGTGCAGGGTGCGGATGATGGCGCTGATATCAGCCCGCTCGCGGTCCCGTTGCAGGCTCTTGTAGATAATATTGATGGCATCGCGTTCACGGCGGTAGACATTCACGCCCGACACATTCAGGCAGGCCCGGAACTTCTTGAACACCTCCCGGCATAGCACCTCGAAGCGCTTACGGGCCTCGTCGTTCTCATTCGCCGCCTCCTTGCAGGCCACAATAGCGGCGTTACGCTCGAAGCCGGACAGTTCGATCACGTCGTCCAGCGGTGCGCCACGCTCGTTGAGAAAGGTCCGTACCAGGGCAATCGCTTCGGCCAGGTCAGCCAGCAACTCCTCATTGGGTTTGGCCGGGTCGATTTCCCCACCACCGTCCGGCCGGGTGCCGGCGAAGGTCGCCAACGCTTTCCGCAGGTGGGTCAGGATGCCGCAGTAGTCCACGATCAGACCGTTGTTTTTCCTTTCGTTGACCCGGTTGGCGCGGGCAATGGCCTGCATCAGGGTGTGGGCTTTGAGCGGTTTGTCGAGATACAGCGTGGACAGGCTCGGTACGTCGAAACCGGTCAACCACATGGCGCACACAATGGCGATGCGGAAGGGGTGTTCTTCTTCTTTGAAGGCTTCGTCCAGCGCCATGCGCTGCATATTGCGAAAGCGTGGCTGGCTACGCATGGATTCGGGCAGTTCCATGCCGTCCTTGATGAGGCGGCGGTGCGGGGTGATGTCCAATTCCCATTTACGAAACTTTTCCACCTCGCCCTGCTCCTCGCTCACCACGACCGCCGCGCGGGTCTCACCCATCCAGTTGATGTGCCGCGTCAGATAGCTCTCCTCTTGCTCGTCGCTCGCCTCCGACTTCTCCGCAGCCAATTCCCTGATGCGCTCCTGCCAGTAGAACTCGATCAGCCGGCGCATCCGCACGCAGGTGATTTTATCAATACACACCAGCATGGCCTTGCCCGTCTCCCAGGCCGTTGAATAGTGACGCACGAAATCTCGGGCCACCTGGTCGAGGCGTTTATGCGCGGTAATGATATGATAGTCGCGCTTCAGTTCCCGTTCCAGCCGCTGTGCTGTGTCGATGCCGTCGATTTCCAGTTCATCCAGCTTGTCGGCAATCCGCTCGTTCAGGTCGCCGACGGCCACGCCCAGGTTGTCGCCTCGGGCGTCGTAATAGAGCGGCACGGTAGCCTTATCCTCCACTGCCCGCTGAAAATCGTAGGTTGAGACGTAGTCGCCAAAGACCTGCCGCGTGATTTCGTCATCCTTGAACAGCGGCGTGCCGGTGAAGCCGATATAGCTGGCGTTCGGCAGGGCATTCCGCAGGTTGAGCGCCAGCGTGCCGTACTGGGTGCGGTGGGCCTCGTCGGTGATGACGATGATATCGTCGCGTGCGGTATAACTCCCGCTCTGACCTACGTCCCGATTGAACTTCTGAATCAGCGAGAAGACGTATGCCTTATGCTGAGCTAATAATTGGCGTAGGTTCTCGCCGCTGGCGGCCCGGCAGGGGTCTTTATCGTGATCCACCACCCCGCAGCCGGCGAAGGTCTTGTAAATCTGGGTGTCGAGATCGTCACAGTCGGTCAACACCAGAAAGGTGAAGTTGCCGCCGAGTTTACGGTGTACCTTGCGGGCGAACATCACCATTGAGTAGCTTTTGCCGGCTCCCTGGGTATGCCAGAAGACCCCCAGCCGGCGCTGGCGGGCCTCACGTTCACGCACCGCCTCAATAGCCCGGTTGACCCCCAGGAACTGGTGATTACGGGCCAGGATTTTTCTTAGCTCGCCCGAGGACTCGTCAAAGAGAATGAAATTCTCCACCAAGTCCATGAAGTTGTGTTTGTCACAGACACCCTTGAGCAGCGTCTCCATTTCCACTATGCCGGGCTCCGCCTCGTCGAGTCGTTTCCACTCGTGGAAGTGCTCCCACTTGCTGGTGATGGAACCGAGCTTGGCCTTCTCGCCGTTGCCGAACAGGACAATGGCGTTGTGGTGGAAGAGATGCGGAATGGTGTCCCGGTAGTCGGAGTAGTTTTGCTCGAAGGCGGTCTGAAGGTTGCGGTGGATGTTCTTGCACTCGATAAACAGCAGCGGCAGTCCGTTGACAAAGCCGACAATGTCGGCCCGGCGGTGATACAGGTCGCCCCGTACCCACAACTCGCGTACGCACAGAAAGTGGTTGTTCTCCGGCTCGTCAAAGTCGAACACCCGCAGGCGTTCCCGCACCAGTTCGTCTTTGTCGTTGCGAAAGGAGACCTGCACGCCGTCACGGATAAGGGCGTATTGCTCGTGGTTGGCGGCGACCAGGGTTTGTGAGGTCACGCTGGTGGTGAGCTGGCGCACGGCATCAGTATAGGCGGCCTCGGGCAGACCCGGATTCAGGGCTATCAGTCGCTCGCGGAGCGTCCGGGTCAGCACCACCTCGCGGTCGGAGGACCGGCCCAGCAGGCTGTCCGGTCCGAAATCCTCGTTGTTATAGGCATAGACCGACTCCCAGCCGAGCTGGTGTTCCAGATAATCCGCGGTCGTTTGCTGAACGAGCGTGTCTTCGGTGTAAGGGAATGGCGGCATGTGTCTTGGTAAGGTTTTGAGACGCGGTGGGATTCAGGTCAAGGGATCACGTGGGGCGTCGGCGCGGAATGGATTCCAGTTGCGGCTCGCTTCCACCAAGCTCCGCCAAGCGCCTCCGCTCCTCTTCCTCCAGTTGGGCTAACAGGTTTTTGCCTATGGCCGTCAGCCGGTATTTCTGCTTGCTGCTTGTGGGCTTGTCGGGAATGGTCATTTCTAACCAGCCCGCTTCCAGGAGTGGCTTGAGCACTTGGTTCCTGAATTTGGTGCGATCACTTCGGCCAAGGACCTTCATGAGAGCCGAGATTGTCTTTTCCGACAGGCAGTTCCGAAGAATGACAACCTGGTGCCGACTTGGTGCCGACTTGGTGCCGACTTGTTCGACCGGACGCCTAAATATAGTAGTCACCCATGAATCGGACACCTCGATGAGCGGTTCCGCCACTCCGTGTTCTTGGCACAGGTCCCGAATCCGCCGAATGCCCGAGCCGATTTTCTCCACCGCCTCCATCCGGTGCAGCATCCCGAACAGCAGCGGGTTGCGGGGAACACTCTTGATGCCGAGGTCGGCTTCCGTCATGCCGGCCGGCAGCCCACCAGGGCTGACGATTTCAAGCCGGTCCTTGAAGAGATACACCTGAACATTGGCGCTGGAACGGTAGTCACGGTGCGCCAGGGCATTGACCACTGCTTCACGGATGGCTTCCTCCGGCAGTTCGGGGCGTTCCTCCCGTTTCACGTGTTTGATGATGTACTCGACATTGATCTTGGAGAGAATCCAGGCCACCACCTCATCAATCATTGAGTAGACATCGCTGTGGAAATCCCGGCGGTCGAGGATACGTACCTTGTCCGTACCCATGAACAGCGCGCAGGCGACATCACCGCTGACTCGAAACTTGCGGATATCACGGGCCAACAGCCATGCCCCGGCTTGGGTGATATGACCATCCGTATCGATCAGGTGTAAGTTGCGCAGGGCAACGGCTGTAGCCATGTTGTCTGGAATCTTGACCCGCCGACAAAAAAGTGCCCAGCGACCTTCGTCCAAATCGTCCTCCAACGAAAAGGCCGGACAGGGGGTTTCGTCGAAGTAGACCAACCCTTCGGCGTAGAAAAACTCTCGAATTTCTTCGCGCGATAACTGCTGGCTGTTCGCCCCCTCGCGCATGAAAAACTTGCCGCCAAAGGAATAAGGCTTATTGTCCTGGACGGGCATAGTAACGCACAACACGCTATCGATGGACGCTATCTCGACCTTGATCGGTGGTTCCGCTGAACGAGCAATGGCTTGGATTTGAGATTTCAGCTTGTTGTGGTCCGTCACGCCCGCAATCTCGCCCTTGTCCGTGACCCCAAGCAGGATGACACCCCCGGAGGCATTGGCAAAGGCGCATATCTCCCGTCCAAGGTCAGATGGCATGGAACGTTTGAACTCGGACGTGAATCCTTCGCCTTGGGCAATCAGGGTATGAAGCTCTTGCGCGTTCATGTCGGCCTGGTCCACTGTTCGCGGAGGGTATCCATTCCTCAGAAATCGACCATGCGAGAAGGTAATTGAAGTGGCGCAAATTCCTCGTCATCCTGCGGGATGGCGAGTAGCAGGTTTATAAATGTTGGCACTTTCGCCTTCTCCAGACGACACAGGCGTTCATACTCTTCGACCGCGAGCACCACGACTGCGGGTTTGCCTCGCCGCATCACCCGCTGGGGTTCTCCCGCGACTGCGGCATCGACAACGGCGCTGAGTTTGTTTCTTGCATCCTGTAGCGGCCATTCGTTCATAAGCATTCTCCGTCCATTGGCCTTAGTAGAGCCCACCACGTGTTCCCTTTTACCTTTCCTCTGAGCGTAATTCGATCTGGGGCAATCGTCACCCCAAATCCCGATATAGCTCAATAACCGCAGCAAGCGCATCTTTGACGTTGTTCAGTGCCTCGGATAGGGAGTCTCCTTCTGTGACCAACTCCGGCAGCAGAGGGGAAGTGACTGTGTATCCGCCCTCGGGTTGGGGCGTGAGGAGAAGGAGAACTTTGTAGTCCATACAAACCTTCCTCCATATCAGAGGAGACCATTGCCAGGTTACGCTATGCTAACCTGACTTATAGGACCTCATCTGACATAGTTAAAATGCTCGTATAGATATGACTCGCCCTTTTTTACTCTGGCGATATTCTTTTTGTTTTTCCTCAAAACCTTAACGATAACAGCAGTATGATTATGGAAGACGAACAGAAAATTGTTATTCTTCGCCCAGATCAAGCACTCACCATTATTGATGACTTCAGTATAGGAATTTTGCTGAAGGTCCTGAAACGGATTTGTCTGATGTCGTTTAGTGTATGACCCTTCAAGCCAACTGAGAGCTTGCTTATTGACGAACTTAACAAGCATGACCTGTTCCCTTGGGTTATACAGTCGGTGCTTTACCTTAAAAAATTGGCCTTTGCCAAGATCATGCATGTAATCAATCAACTCTTGGGCGTTGATTGGTATTTCGGCATGAACAGTGCCCTCATTGGTCGGTCTGGCTGTACGTGCCATATCTATAAATCGTTTGGTGGCACCATTGTCTTTCTCAATAGATTTTATCAAAGTATCGGCGGCCAAGGCATCATCACTCGACTGGCCAAGGGCAATGACGCCTAGAATGTGGTCGATATTGCTTTTTTTAGAATTGCATTTTCTACAAGCGTAAAAATCCCCTTCATCCTTTTTCCGTCTTCGAGTTAATACTGCGTTCGGTATTAAATGTTCTACGGAACGACTATTGTCTTGGTTCTCTGCCTTGATTAGAGACCGACGACAGTATGGACAAACCTTATTCTCAATCATCTTTCCAGGACCATTGTCAGATTATGTTACACTGATATGACCTTCAGGATTTGTCATATATTCACACTGCCACCTCTCCACTCATCAACCGTGGCAACAGCAAGTCACGGGCTTCGGAAAGGGATTTTGTTTCTTTTTCTAACAGGTACACGAGTCTGTAAATTGGCTCAGTCTTATCTTGAAAGAATTTCAAGACTTGTTTCGGCGGAACAAGCACGCTTGCGCGTTCAAAGTCACCCGGTCTTACTGCTGGGTAACTCGCTCCAGTAGTATGGTTCACTAGATGACCGACAAATTCCTCAGTAGTAACGAGTAGATACAGATAGGTGAAGGGAACGGCTACCGGGGAAAGCACGGTGAATCCAGTTGAAAACACGTCGTTTTCTTCCGGGTTAAGAACGAGCGCATACGCTCGTAAGTTCGGGCGGACATTCGACCAGATTGTGTCGCCAGACTTGACTTTCCTACGGGCGCGTCCTGGAGCTTCAACCGATGCCGTCACATTCTTTGTCACTATCTGCCCTTGTTTAACTGCCGATATGTCAATGTAGTTGATTTCGTCTGGTAATTCGTCCGCTTTGTAGCTTTCGACATTTGTTGCAGCAAATTCACCTAACCGTTTCCTCTCCCACCCCTCCGGCACCCCATCCTTAACCTTGACGTGTTCATGTCCAGGGAACCGAAGCCGCACGAACCACTCCTTGTAGAGCAGCCGTGCCGCCTGTTCCAGCAATTGAATTCGTCGCTGGTTGTTTCCAATCAGGTCGTCGTAGGCGGAGAGGACGGAGGCGATACGGGTTTGTTCGGCTAACGGTGGAACTAGAAGCTTCAGTGAAAGGAGCTTGGCTTGACTCAAATTGTCTTGAGCGGCCCCCTGAGTGAACTGCTTGAATCGACGTTGCAATGTGGCATCGAATAGATACTTCAGGAACCGAGTGCTTGCTCTCTCTTTATCGGGGATGAAGCCTATCACACTGTCAGGAAAACATGCCTCAATACCGAGGATTGAAGTTTCAGCGATGTTCGCAGCGATTGTGATACACAAAGTTCCAGCAGGCCACATCCGACTTTGCTTAAGCCCGGCCTCGCTGTAAGTCTGTGAATACTCGGTCAAATAGAGACCCGCATGTTTGATATCTCCGGTTTGAACGAATGGGTAGGGGCCGTCGTAAAGATGAGCGGCATCCCGTGGGCGGTGCCGGGAACGACCCCGGCTCACGTAACCAAGTTCGTCAAGCGTTCTGGATATCCACTCCAAATCCTCAACTCCTCAGCCTCCATGTTCGGATGTATCTTTCAACAACTCCCCGTACATTTCCGGGTCCGGCTCAATTTCTACGACTTTGCCATCCCGCATGACAATAACGCCGGTGCCGGCCTGGTGAGCAATGAGGGGGGCGCGTTGAGCGGCACGGAAGAGAGCGGCTGGAACCGCCTGCATATCGGGGTCAGTCAATTTGGATACCGGAATTTTGTACTTGCTCTTCGTCATTGGCCGTTACGTCCTTCGTCTTCCAGAACAGGTATGTCACCACTGTTATTGAATTTTTGCCAATGGTCAACGCAATGGCGGTAGGTCTCTTGAAAATTGCGCAAGCCCGCGCGGAAACGACGACGTATGACGTTTTCAGGGACCCCGTGCCCGCCCAGGTAGACGCGCTTGGCAACCCTGGCGATCGCTTCTTCAGGTGTCGTCAGGGATAAAAAGATCAATCTGACAGTATATCCGTCTACACGCCACTGCTTGATTTTTTTCATATAGCCTCGGCCTGCCAGTGTTGTTTCAAAGGCGAAACTCTTTCCTGCACGAGCATGAGCGTTGATTTCCTCCAGCATCAACCGCCCGGCGCGAATGGCTGCGGTCTCGGGCCGGAATGGTGACAGGCCCGCGGCGAGCAGGTCGGCGTTGACAAAAACCGGGCAATCCGCCTCGTTGGGCAGGTATTCAAGTGCAAAGGTCGTCTTGCCGGCCCCGTTTGGTCTGGCGATGATAATGATTTTTTTATCCGGCATTCAAATCTGCCCATACCTGTTGTCCGCGCGGGGTAGGGCGGTATTTCTGATTTCGGGCGTTGGGGGTGTCGGGCTGTGTCATTTCGATGTATCCGTCCTGCAATGCAGGGAGAAGATAGCGTTGTCGTAGTGACTTACGATCTTTGAGCCCGAGCGCGTGCTGAATCTCCTGTCTCGACATTTCGCCTTTCAGGACGGACAGTAATCGTCTTACTTGGGGGGTTACTTGGGGGGTTACTTGGGGGGTATGCGTGGCTTCAAGAATAGTGTCCAACATGAACACAATGAATGATGTGCTCTCGCCTGCTGCCGAACTCTGCCGAATCGCTTCGTAATAGTCGTCCTGCTTGGCGTGAATCAGGCTCTCCACGGGAATATGAGCGAACAGCGGTTTCCAGCGTGTCAGAATCAGCGTTTGCCAGAGCCGGCCCATCCGTCCGTTACCGTCTTCGAATGGATGAATGAACTCGAATTCGTAGTGGAAGATGGAGCTGGCAATCAGCGGATGTTCATCAGTGCTGCCGACCCAGGCCAGCAGGTTGGCCATAAGGTGGGGAACTCGCCGATCCGGTGGGCCAATGTGGTGTATCTGACCTTGACCCATTACGGACACTTGGCCACGGCGATAGTAGCCCGGAGCATCCAGCAGTCCGGTCATCAGCAACTCGTGGGCGTGCAGCAGGTCGGCCTCGCTGGTGGGATTCATGTGCTGGTATTGGTCGTATGCGCGGATGGCATTCCGCACCTCTTGAATGTCTCTCAATGGGGCGGCAATAGGTTTACCGTCGAGAATCGTGGAGATTTCCTCCTCACCTAGAATGTTGCCTTCTATGGCAAGGGAGCCGTGAATCGTGCGGATACGGTTGATGCGCCGTAGACGCAAATCCTGCGAAATACCTGTCGCTTCGACTCGCCCAATCGCCTCACCGATCTGCTCTACGCGAGTCAGAATCGCCGGTGTGATGGTGTAGGGCGGCTCTTCGTTCATACCCCCAACTCCTCGAAATTCTTCCTGATGGTTGCGGCCAGACTGACTGCCTCGGCGTTGAGGTCTTCCAGTTCGGTGTGAATGCCGCGCAGGGTTTGCCTGAAGTCGAAGTCCTCGTCTTCTTCTTCAGGCGCGACGGCCGGGGGTCAGACTCCAGTCGTTGGCTTCGATCTCAGCCCGGTCCACCAGCTTGACCAGCCCGTCTACATCACACAGCTCGGCCTCGGGGAAACGCTCGGTCAGCCAGTGGGCCTGCCGCCAGAAGCAGCCTACCTGCTGGAGTTGTTCGGCTGCGCGCCAAAGCCGGCGTTCGATGGCTTCGATATGTTCGAGTTGGAACATATGCGCCGCTTACAGCGGGTGCTGTGACAGGAACTCCTTGAAGACGCTGAGAAAGGGCTCACGGGCCGAAGACACAAAACCGTGTCCGGCGTTGTCGAAAATAGCCAGTTGCGCGTTTGGAATCTCTCGGGCCAGAATCTCCGAATTGGCCGCTGGGATCAGTACGTCGTCACGTCCGGTGGCGACTAGGGTCGGGGCAGTGATCTCTTTGAGCTGCCGGTACACGCGCAGGGTCATAGTCGCATCCAAGTGACGCTTGTAGGCAAAGAACGGGGTGGAATGCTCCAGGACGCGGCGCATGGTGGCTTCGAGTTCGTCCCGGTGGGCGGCGATGTATTCTTCTGTGTAGGACAACTTCCAGCCCTCACGAACGGCTTCTTCCGGCGTTTGTCCGGCACGGCCTTTGAGCGCCTGCATGGATTCCGGTGGGGCCGGGACGGAGTGCTTACCGCCTGGGGTAGTACAGCCCAGGGTCAAGCTCGCAACCTGCTGCTGGTGGTGAATGCCGATTTCCTGGGCAATCATGCCGCCCATTGAAATGCCGAAAACATGCGCGCGCGGAATGTCGAGCGCACTCAGTAAGCCCACGGCATCGCTGGCAAACAGCGCAATGGAGTAGGGCTCGTCCGGTTTGTCCGACTGCCCGGTGCCGCGGTTATCATAGGTGATGACCCGATAGTCGTCGGCTAGGCGCGCAATAAATTCCCGGTCCCAGGCCGCCGCCGGCCCGCCCAGCCCCATGATGAGCAGCAGCGGCTGACCCTGACCCTGACTCGTATAGTGCAGATTGATCCCATTCACCTGTGCGTATGCCATACTCTTCCTCCTTTGTGTGAACGTCTTATCCAGTTGCGGGGAGAAGCGCAAATCGGGAAGCGGGCGCTATTTGCCGAGGCGTGCGGTTTGGTATAGGTCCATAGTCTATGCAAACGGCTGTTTCCGAGCCTCCCGCTGTCCGCCAGACGGTGAAGGAATTATCCCAGATATCGACGCTGCGGGCCGTCTATCATCTGGTTGAAGTCTGGGGCGTGATTGGGCTGGCGGTCTGGCTGAGCGGCTGGGTCTTGCCGCCATCAACAGGTGTCTGGGGAGCGGGTGTCTATGTCGGTGCGGTCGTTGTGATTGCCGCGCGGCAGCACGCCCTGATGGTCCTGGTGCACGAGGCGATTCATAAACGCATCTCGCGTACGGGATGGATCAACGATGCCTTGACCCGGGTAGCCGCGGCGTTTCCGATCTTTATCTCGCTCTCGAAGTGGCGCTTCATCCATCTCTATCACCACCAGTATACGCACACCAAAGACGATCCGGACCGGGCTATTTATGCCCGCTATCCCCTGGGTAGCGGACCGTTCTGGCGGCTTCTGGCCCGGGATGTGAGTGGTCTGAATGTCATCTCGACGCTGAAGTATTTTATTGATCTGCCCTTTGTGACCCAGGGTTTTAACCGAAAATTCTTGGGTGAGGAGCGCGCCGGCCGTTATCGGCAGATCGCTGACATGAGCCAGTTCACAACCTTCTGGGCGGTAGTGTTAAGCGCTGGTTTTGTCCTGGGGGGGTGGGAATTCGGGAAATACCTGGCGTTGTACTGGCTCGTGCCGTACTGCACGCTGACCCAGGTCTTCTTTCGCATTCGGGGCGCGATCGAGCACGGCAACGTGCCCGACCCTGAGAACGCCTACCGGCAGACGCGGACCTATTTTATGCCGGCGGTCTTGCGTTTTTTCTTTGCGCCCAAGCAGGTCAACTACCACCTGGAGCATCACCTGTATCCTTCCGTGCCCTTCTATAATCTCCCCCGGCTGCACGCCGTTCTCAGCCGGGCAGTCTATTGTGCCGAGTCGGGCTATTGCGAGCCGTTTTCCACCGGCCTCAAAAAACTGGTCTGCGGATAAGGGAGAAGACAGTCCCGCGACAAAAAAACAGGGCAGCCGTATGGCTGCCCTGCGTCTGTGCGTCTGTCTCCGATTTTCTACAGATCATACGCCCGGGCCGCGTTATCGCCCAGGATATTCTGCCGGTCGGGCGGCGGAAGTTCCTTGATCCCATTCTGTAAGGTGTTGAGGGCATCCGGGAAGCCGTCAAAATGGGGGAAATCGGTGGACCAGAAGAACTTGTCCGATCCCCAGCGCGCGGCAGCCGGTGGGATCATGCTTTCGTCCACATCGCAGCCCACCCAGCACTGACGGCGGAAATATTCACTGGGCCGACGCTTGCAGGCCGTCATGAAGCCGCTGTGTTCCCACTTGCTATCCATCCGTTCGACAAAATGCGGTACCCAGCCTGCGCCCACTTCCAGAACCAGCAGTTTGAGATTCGGAAAGCGTTCCAGGGTGCCGCCCTCAAACATGCTGACAAAGGACGCCTGGATATCAAAGCCCAGGGTGACCGACAGAAAATAGAAGGGCGAACCGTGAAAGGTGGTATGGTCATACCAGGCACTACCGTGAAAGTCGGGTCGTGCAATCACGTGCAGGCCGACCGGCATCTGAATATCCTCGGCAACGGCCCAGAACGGATCGTAGGTCGTATCGCCATAGGCTCTGCCGTTTGCGGGATAGGGGGTCAGCATAACAGCCTTCAGCCCCAACTTGGCCGCGCGTTTCAACTCAACAATGGCGGCCTCGGGGTCCATGAGGGAGATGTGGGCGACGCCGTATAAGCGGTTGGGGTAGTGGTGACAGAAATCGGCGATCCAGTCATTGTACACGCGGTTATAGGCCAGGGCGAGCCCGGGATCATTGACCTCACCTTCCCACAGCAGGCCGATCGTAGGAAAGAGCACGGCCGCGTCAATACCGTCAGCGTCCAACTGCTTGATCCGCTCATGCGGGTCGTAGGCCCCCTTGGGACCATCCATATACAGCTGGTCTTTGGAGAAGACGAGCTCACCGGGCTTGCCAAAACCGGAGGCCACGCCCATCCCTCGGATGGTCGGAGAAATTTTGCCGTCAATGACCAACGCCTCCCAGCCTTCCTCGTCTTTGACCAGGTGCAGGGCGCGCTCTTTGTATTTCGACTCAAGGTTCTCTTTCCACAGATTGGGCGGCTCTAAAATATGACCATCGGCGTCAATAATTCTTCCGAGTTGCATTGCGCGTCCCTCCTTTGCACATATGTATGGCTTTGCTCTGCTTCTAACCCACTTTATTTCAGATTACAAACCGTTTTTGTGGAGGGTGATGAGAGGACTACCCCCGCCGGGAATCGAACCCAGACCCCAGGTTCCGGAGACCTGTGTGATATCCATTTCACCACGGGGGCACGGTCGGTACAGTATCACATACCAGCGCAGAAGCAATGTTGTGGGGAGAGCGGCTCCATGCCCTGGGCAGGGAACGCGGTGGGCAGGTGGTCCCGGTGGCGGGTGCAATGGCCGAGGGGGGAGGTTACGGCTCTTCTCTCTCAATCGTCAGCATTGTGTCTTCATCATACAATCGGTTGTCGAGGTATAATTCGGGGTAGCGGGCTTGTGTTTCCAGACTCTCGTCTCCCTCACTGACAGTTCCATCCGCATCGGCCTCGGCCTCGCTGCCGGCCGCCAGATTGCCGCCGTACAGTTCGGGGTAGCGCAGCCGGAGTTCCAGACTCTCGTCTATACTGTCGGCAGTATTCTCTGCTTCTTCGTCGCTCGTCTCCAATCCAAAGTCTTCACGAAAGAATGAATCTGACGAGTCTGGACGAACAGAATAGAGGGACTGAGACAGTCCGTTCGACACAAGGAAGAGCAGCAGAGTAAGCGTACTGACCATTGTCTTCATGTCAGAATCCTCCGTATGACTTTTTGTCCAGGGCGAAGAGCGACACGCACGGCGGAGAACCGAGACGCGGACGCCTCGACTGCGGATGCTGGAGGTGCGTGGATAAGCCGGCAGCCCCTCAACCGGACATGCACCTTTTTCCCGGCGCCATAGCCTTTGACAATAACGCGTTGGCCGAATTGGAGTTGTCGGAGGTCCGGAATCTGAGAGCGATGAACAAGACACTCAACTCCGCTCAGGCGTGACGGGTCTCCTTGTAAAATGAGGGCGACCTGTCCTGAATCATCCTGTTCAATCCGGCTGACCTGGCCCGATACCTGGATGACTTTATCCAGATATTTTTCATTCGCAATCGCACGGTCGGTGCGAAAGGTCTGGTAGAGAGATGGGGCTGAGGTTCTGAACTCGGGCTTTTGTTCGAGGTCGACGGTTTGCTGGCCCGTCGTGCGGAAAAACAGGACGACAATAAGGAGGAGGATGGGAATCGCTAGAAATCGCATACGCTTCACTCAAGCTCCCCAAAAGTAAGACATTCCTGTCGGTTGGGTCAAGAGAGGCGGGGGCGGCAGCGTGTCCCGAGACAGGCTGGAGTGGTGCGTCAGTCTACCGGCTCTGTTGCCACGAGCGTTTCAATGTCCCGGAGAAGCTGAGCCACAGATTCCGTGTCATCTCCCCGGTAATAGCCGCGGATGCGCCGCTGCGGGTCAATCAGCACGAAACGGTTGCTGTGCACGATGGGCTCGTGGGTCGTCAGGCGGGGGTCGTTCGGCGCGAGGGCTTCCACGCCAAGCCGAAAGCCCTCGCGGATGAGCGCATACATGGCCGTTCGGTCGCCGGTCAGGAAGAGCCAACGCTGGTCGTCCGCGCGGTAGCGCCGCGCATAGACTTGCAGCACCTCGGGCGTATCCCGTTCCGGGTCGACACTAAAGGAAAGAAAGCGAACCGGCTTGGGACGCAGGGTCGTTTGCAAGCCGGCCATCCGTTGGCTGAGGAGGGGACACCTGCCCGGACAGTGGGTGAAGATGAAGTTGGCTACCCATACGGACCCGGTCAGGTCGGTGTGATGAAAGGGCTGTTGGGCTCGCTCGGTCAGCGAAAAGGCAGGGACCTCTCCCAGGATGGGCAGTCGCCCAGGCAGGCTGGACTGAGAGGAATCTGAGAAGAGAGAAAAGACGCCGTAGCCGACAACAAAGGTAAGAACAAGGCCCAGCGCGCCCCAGATTATGCGCTGTGGGATGGATTCTGGGGCAGCGCTTGAAAGTCTGTCCGGCACCGTAGGCTAGTGGTCAGCCGGTTCGCTGACCGCAGCCGGCTCGGTTGGCGTATACGTCCTGGTGTTCGAGGTCAGGTCCGGCAGGAGCATGATGATGAGAAAGACGCAGATGGCCATGGGGGTCAGCGCAATCACGCTGAGTGTTGTGCGCTCAAAGCGCAGATGCATGAAATACAGCGCGACGAGGAGCGCTTTGACCACCGCGAGGATGACAAGCAAAGAGCCCGCGGTGAGCTTGTCGGAGACCAGGGGCGGGACCATGAGCTCAAGAATGGTCAGAACGGTGAGAGCCCCCATAATGGCGAGGTAATTCGGTTCGGGGTGGTCAGCATGTGCGGCAGCTTCGTTTGCCATCGTGTTTCCCTCTACAGCAGATAGACAAAAGTAAAAACCAGGATCCAGACCAAATCCACGAAATGCCAGTACAGGCCGACAATTTCTACCGGGCTGGCGTTTTCGCCTAAGAACTTCCCATTCATGCCGGCAAAGAGTACGCAGGTCAGATACACCACGCCACCAAAGACATGGCAGCCGTGGAAGCCGGTCAGAATATAGAAGGTCGTGCCAAACAGCGGAGCGCCCCAGGGGTTGCCGCTCATGGTCATGCCGACCTGGGTGAGATGGGTCCATTCATAGGCCTGAAGTCCCAAAAATACGGTTCCGCCAACAATGGTCAGGAGGAGGTACTTCCGAAAATTCGGCAGGTCACTGTGTTTCGCCGCGGACAAGGCTTTGACCATGGTGAAGCTGCTGACAATGAGCAGAAAGGTCATGAACGCGGTGAGCTCAATACCGAGGGCGTCAAGCGGGTTGGGCCAGTCCGGACTGCTGGCCCGCATGGCCCCATACCCGGCTAACAGTCCGCCAAAAGACATGGCGTCACCCGCCAGAAAGACCCACATGCCGAGTTTTCCCCAGCTCTCCGGGGTAACGGGCGACTCTGCCGGCTGCTGGACATGGGCGTGAGAATCAACAACAGCTTCGCTCAAGATTGCTCCTCCTTTGGGGCGGTCACTTCCCGAAGGGATGGTAACGTTCCCTGTGCTCGATGCGAGCGATTCGTTTTCCAATAGCGATAGAAAATCCAGCCGCCAATGGAACCAAAAACGACGAAGGGCATAGTCATCAGAAAAAAGGCGCTGCGTAACATGCCTTGCGTCACCTGCTCATTCGCGCCGGACAATAAAGTCTGACACATTGCGCAGCCTTGCGCTAGGGCCTCCTGCGGCAGGCCACCAACGCAACAGGCCGCCAGAAGGGCTGGCGCTGCAATACCCAACGGGCGAGAGGGACAAGAGGAAATTCGAGCGCGCATATGCCACGTTTAATTCAAATACACCAGCGGGAAAAGGACGACCCAGACCGCGCCGACGTAATACCAATACATGCTACATATTTCGACACCGATATGGTGCTGCTGAGAGAATTTCCCGCGTCTGGCCTGCCACAGCACGATGCCGAGCCAGAGGACGGCGGCAAGAACATGCAGGCCGTGGCAGCCGATCAGTGTATAAAAGGTCGCGCCATACATACCGGCTGAAATGGTGAGTCCGTCGTGAACCAGCTGCACCCACTCAAAGCCTTGCACCCCAAGAAAAATGCTCCCCAGGAGTGCCGTAATCGCGAGCCAGCGCACGAACGGCTGCTGTTGGTCGGCTTGAATGCAGCGCATGGCCTTCCACATGGTGTAACAGCTGAACAGCAGGAAGGTGGTATTCACCCAGGTGATGCCCACGGGCAGGTATAAATGGCCTGATGGCCAAACCGGACTCCCAAAACGAAAGACCACGTAGGCGCCAATCAGTCCGGCAAAAAACATGGTCTCTGCCCCAATCAGCATCAGCATCCCCATACGGGCATTACTGACCGGCGGTCGTGGGATGCTGGGTGGGGGTGGGCCACCGCCATAGCCGGGTACGGCCACCAGCGCTTCTGTGGTTTCGCGCGTCGATGGCTGGGAATCCGGAAGTCCGGTGGCAACGGCTGATCCGCGTGGCATAGGCACTGCCTCTCTCAGGCACAGGCTACGCAAATATAATGAAACACGTCGTTGCAGCAATATACAGCACGATAAAAAATGCGAGTTTCTTGCCGAGTGAAGAATTTTCTTCCTGTCGCTCGGCGCGGGTTACTAATGGCATTGGCGCATCCCGTTTTCAGATCATGCTGGTGTTTATAGGGGCAGCTTATCGAGAGCCATGGCCATCAGCAAGACTGGCAAGTAGACGAGTGAGGCAAACATGAGCTGACGGGCCGAGTCGCGCGAACGCGTACGTGCCAAACGGATGCCATACCACAGAAACAGGCAGCCTAGCCCAAACGCGATGACAAAATAGCGCGGGCCGGCCATACCGACCAGGGTTGGGAGGAGGCCGACTGCTAACAGGGCCAGACAGTTGAGTACGACCTGACGGCCCGTGCTTTTTCCATCCGGCTCAATCACAGGCAAAAGCTGGAAGCCGGCCCGGGCATAATCCTCTCGATACAGCCAGGCAATGGCGAGCGAGTGGGGCGTTTGCCACAAAAACATAATGGTGAACAAAATCCAGGCTTCGATCCCCAGCGTCTCATTGACTGCGGCCCAGCCTATGACCGGGGGGAGGGCACCAGGGACGGCACCCACAATACCGCATAAGGAGGTTTTCTTCTTCAGCGGAGTGTAGGCGAACAAATAGCTGATAGTGATAAAGGCGGTGACCAGGGCGCTTAACGGATTCACCAGCAGCATGAGGTAGAGCAGGCCGCTCATCGTGAGGGCTGCACCAAAGACTAAGGCGTCCAGGGGTTGCAGCCTACCATCAGGCAACGGCCGCGTCCTGGTCCGTTCCATCAGGGCGTCGGCTTCACATTCCATGAGCTGGTTGAGTGCCAGGGTACCGCCGCCAGCCAGGGCCGTCCCAATCAGCGTATGCAAGAGCAGCGTGTAGTCGAGGACGAGCCAGGAGCCCAGATAAAAGCCCACGGTTGTCGTGACCAGGATCATGCTGACCAGCCGCGGCTTGGTCAACTCGACAAAGGCGGCCAGCCGCCGTAGACGCGGCAGGTCGCCGGCGACTGTCTGTGTTTGCTGTATCATACGGTGACCCGCTCCGAAAAAATGGGTGACGCTACCTCCTCAGGCCTACGCCCGATACGATAGGCCCGGAGAGTGAACCGGACACTGGTGACCAGCATGAATGCTCCGACGATGACGTGACTGGTTGCGAGGATGACCGCCTGCGCTGCCAAGGGGCCATGTGGAGCTAGATATTTCATGACATAGGTCAAGAGACCCAGCCCGACCTGGAGGAGGAGCAGTCGGCGCAACAGGATTCCTGAGCGCAGCAAAGGACGCTGGGTGATGTGATATTGTTGGACGTGATCAACGAGGAGAAAGGTCACGATAAAGACCGCAACGGCCCCCAGGATATGCAGGCTCAGGCCAGTCCCGGTATGGCGGAAGAGCGCGCCCAGAATCAGTTGGGCGTAGATCAGGCCGACCGTGAGCAGGCCGAGCTGCTGTACTTTTTTCGTGTCGCCTGAGGGTGGCTCCGGGCGACCTGTCTGCCATTCCGCAGAAGTAAACAGGCTGATACTGGCAATGAGGGCAAAAAACGCCTGGGCCAGGCAGGCATGGATAATAGCGATTTTTTGCTCAACCAGCACCACGCGCAGCCCTCCCAGAACGCCCTGGAGTATTACCGCGACCACGGCAATAAGACCCAACCGGCGGAGCCACTGGCGTTGCTCTGTGAGCCACAGGACAGCCGCCAGCACAATCGTGAGCAGGCCGACGGTTGCGCCTAACAGGCGATGACTATGTTCGTAGAAGATCCCGCCCACCATCTTTGACCACGGGTATAAGAACATATTATGGCCGAAGGTTGTCGGCCAATCAGGCACCACCATACCGACCTTGAGGCTGGTGACCAGACCACCAAAAAACAGCAGCGGGAGGGTCATCGCTGCTGTCAGGACGGCAATTCGGTGGGACCAAACAGAATTGTGATCAAGAGCAGCCAAGACAGTCTCCGGTGCGAAAACACGGGCGGGCGCTGTCTCTCAAACCCGGCTACCCCCCCAAGTACGGTGGAAACGACCGGGCAGGGCGCCAGGCGCACGGCCTCACACTACGCTACTGTGGAGCCGTGACAGCTTCGGGTCCGAGTTTCCGGTCCTGGGGCAGCCAGTCTTCTTGGACCAGGGGCGAGCTATATTCATACGGACCGCGATAGACCGTGGGGGTTGTCTCGAAGTTGCCGTGGCCCGGAGGAGAGGGGGCAGTCCATTCGAGCGTGTTGGCCTCCCACGGGTTCTTGTCCGCTTTCTTCCCGGCAATCAGGCTCCAGATAAAGTTGACGAAAAAGATCAACTGCGAGAGGCCCAGGCAGAAGGCACTCATGGTAATGAACACATTCCACCACTGCATATCGTGCAGAAATTCATACTGCAGGGGGTTATAGATACGCCGCATGTGGCCGCCCACGCCCAGGAAGTGCATAGGAAAAAAGGCACAGTTGAAGAAGATATAGGTCAGGGCAAAATGCACTTTGCCCAGGGTCTCGTTCATCATCCGGCCAAATATCTTGGGGAACCAATAGTACAGGGCGGCAAACATGCCAAAGATGATGCCGGCGACCACATAGTGGAAGTGGGCAACAATAAAGTAGGTATCGTGGATAAAGATATCGACTGGTGTCGAGGCCATGTAAATGCCGCTTAGTCCCCCAATCACAAAGTTGGAAACAAAGCCCAGGGCAAAGAGCATCGGACTGGTGAAACGGATATTGCCGCCCCACAGGGTTCCCAGCCAGTTGAAGGTCTTAATGGCGGAGGGAACGGCAATGACCATCGTGGTCAGCATAAAGGCGGTCCCCAGGACGGGATTCATGCCGCTGACAAACATGTGGTGCCCCCAGACGATCCAGGACAGGAAGGCCAGGGCTATCATGGAAAAGGCCATGGCCTTATAGCCGAAGATCGGTTTGCGGGAAAAAGTGGACAGGATATCGGACGTGACGCCCATGGCCGGCAGCACGAGAATATACACCTCGGGATGACCGAAGAACCAGAACAAATGCTGCCATAAGATGGGCTCGCCGCCACCGCCCGGCATAAAAAAGCTCGTTCCCATTGTCCGGTCAAAGAGCAGCATCCCCAGGGCGGCCGTGAGAACCGGCAGAGCCAGCAGCAGCAGAATGGCAGTGACAAACAGCGACCAGATCACCAGCGGCATCCGGAACCAGGTCATGCCCGGCGCGCGCATATTCACGACTGTGGTGATGTAGTTGATTGCCCCCATGAGGGAGGAAACACCCAAGATCAACAGGCTGATAACCCACAGGTCGGCGCCCGTATCGACCCCGCTCAGGGTTGGGTCTGCCGAGAGGGTGGCATACATGGTCCAGCCGCCGGCCGCGGCCCCCCCTTCGACAAAGAAGCTGTACACGATCATGATCGTCGCTGGAACCGCCGTCCAGAAAGACAGCATGTTCAGCACCGGAAAAGCCATGTCGCCGGCGCCGATCATCAGCGGAATGAGGTAATTCCCAAACCCGCCGACCATAAACGGCATTACGACAAAAAAGATCATGATCGTCGCGTGCATGGTAAAAACGGAGTTGTAGAAGGCGGGGTCCATATGCGCCCCGCCCATAGAGCCCAGTGATTTGGCAAAGTTTGCGCCTGGATAGGGATCGACGTATTCGCTCAGGCCCTCGACCGCGCCGACCGTGCTGTCCTCGTCCGCTGGATACATAAAGGGTTCGGAGATCCAACTGGTGAAAGGTACTGGGGTCTCTGGCCAGGCGAGTTCCCAGCGCATCATCATGGCCAGGAGGCCACCGACAATAAGCATGAGAATGCTGGCGAACAGAAACTGACGGCCAATCATCTTGTGGTCGGTCGAAAAGATATAGGTACGAATAAATCCGAGCTCGTGATGCTCTGCGTGTGCGTCGTGCGCGGCAGCTGCTCCTGCTTCACTCATTGACTCTCTCCTGTTTTGATCCTGTCCGGATGCTGTGTCTGTGGTCCCACCATTCAGGGTCAACTACTCAGTGGCTTCTTGAGAGGCGCCGTCAGCCGCCCCTTCCGTCGCACTCGCGGCTTCTTCCTCCGTTACCGCCGGTTCAGCCTCTGGCTCATCCATGGGCTCGGCGTCCATGACTGCACCACTGGCCAAGACTTCCTCGGTTGTTTGTTCCGCACTGGAAGTGCTGCCGTTTGCTTCGGCAGGCGGCCAGCGCTCGTTGTACCAGGCGGCGTAGTCTTCCGGCGTGTCGACGTAGAGTATCCCTTTCATCCCTGAATGGCCGAAGCCGCACAACTCCGCGCAGGGCGCCTCATAGGTGCCGGCCTTATCCGCCTGGAACCAGGCTTCGATAAACCGGCCGGGTAGCATATCCTGCTTGAAGCGCAGGTGGGGCATAAAGAGGCTGTGGATGACATCCTTGGAGCCCAAAAAGACGCGCACCGGCTTACCCACCGGGACATGGATGTCATTGTCGACCTGATAGTCGTCGGCGGTCTCAAATTCTCCATCCGGCCCCGGATAGAGCACCTCCCAGTTGAACTGTTTCCCGGTGACGCGGATTTCCACGTCCGTTTCCGGAACGTTGAGCTTGACTTCCTCCCAGATGCTCTTGCTGGCGAGTCCAAGACCGATAAAGACCAGGGCGGGAATAATGGTCCAGAGAAGTTCCAGGCCGGAATGGCCATGCGTGTAGACGGCGCGCCGGCTGTCGTCCCGTCGATACTGGTAGAGGAAGATAATCATCAACGCCGTGACCAGGATGAAGGCGGCCGCGGTAATGTAATAGATAAAGTAGAAGAGCGCATCAATGCTTCCCCCGTATGGGGACACATCCTCCGGAAGCCATTGCATCATGAGATTTCTTAGCCCCTTGTGTTGTGAAGAATTGTTCCTCTTTATACCGGAAAGCAGGACTACCGCAAGGGGAGGGATAATGCGCTGAAGGCGCGTAAATGTAGGCGGAATAGGATGTCCGGTGTCTCGGTGTGTCGGCTGTGCTCCGGCCTTCCACGGCCGCCGCGTTTCGATATTGACAACGACCCACGGACTCGATACTTCTCCCATTAATGGTAAACAAAACAGGTTGGGATCAGTTCTTAGAAATCATTCTGAAGCCCGATAATATTCCCATCGTGGGCTTGATGTTTTTGATCTTCTATTTTACCTGGCTGGCGTTTCGCGAGGCGCGTAAAAACGATCAACTGATCGAAGAAGGCCGCGCCGACGAGATCTTGCGGGAGATGCAGAAGTAGGGAGGCGGACTGCATGCCGTTTACTATCATCGCCGAGAACTGCACCGGGTGCAGCGCGTGTGAACAACGCTGTCCAACCAAGGCTATTAGTGGTGATCCTAAAAAAGCCTATCTGATTGAACCGACGATGTGCATCGACTGCGGTGCGTGTGGGGTCATCTGTCCCGATGACGCCATCCTCGACACGTATGGCAATCTGACTCAGGTCCTGAAGCGGGTTGACCGCCCAATAGCCGTTGTCCATCAGGACAACTGCAACGGCTGCGGGGTGTGTATTGATGTCTGTCCTTTTGACTGTATTACTCCCTCGGCCGACAACGGCCCGCAATACCTCGGGCGGGTGCAGGTCGAAGAGAGGACCTGTGTGGGCTGTAAGCTGTGCGAGGAAGTGTGTGGCTGGGAAGGCATCTATATTATGCCGACCAGGGAAAAAGAGCCCTTCCTGACCTCAATCGGGGTCGAACTCGAAGAGCCAGCCGCATAGGACACAGCCGTCCGTTTCTCTCATCGGCGACTTGTTCAGATAATTTTGTTGAGTGGGTACTCGATAATGCCGACCGCTCCGTTTTGAATGAGCTGGGGAATCAGCTCACGCACAATCCCCTCGTCAATCACGCTTTCCACGGCAAACCACTCGGACTCATACAGGGGCGAGACGGTTGGGGCGGTCAGGCTCGGCAGCATTTTGACAATACGGTCAAGATGCTCCTTGGGCACGTTCATCTTGAGGCCGACCTTCGCTTCCGCGCTCAGGGCGCCCTTCAGCAGCAGGGCAATCTGATTAATCTTCTCCCGCTTTTTCGCATCCTGCATGGCTCGTTTATTAGCAATGAGCTGCGGGTTGGAGCGAAACAACTCATGAATGATCTTGAGCCCGTGGGCACGAATGGTTGAGCCGGATTCGGTCACTTCAACAATGGCGTCAACCAGGCCATCGGCGGCCTTGGCCTCGGTCGCTCCCCAGGAAAACTCGACATCGACCTGGATGCCCCGTTCGTCGAAATAGCGCTGGGTATAGTGCACCAGTTCGGTCGCGATTTTTTTCCCGTTCAGATCGTTGATATCTCGAATGGGCGAATCCTGAGGAATGGCGAGCACCCAGCGCGTTGGCTGAAAGCTGGCCTTGGAGTACACCAGGTCGATAATGGGTTCGACATCGGAGTTGTTCTCCATGATCCAGTCTTTTCCGGTGATCCCGGCATCCAGGGTGCCGGACTCGACATACCGTGCCATTTCCTGGGCCCGAACCAGCGCGCAGCGCAGGGTCGGGTCATCAATGCTGGGGAAATAGCTACGCGAGCTGGTGGATACTTTCCAACCCGACTTTCTGAAGAGCTCAATCGTCGTTGCCTCCAGACTTCCTTTGGGAAGCCCAAGCCTCAAAATTTCCATATCGTCTCTTTTACTAACCCTGTGGTGTTTGGATTTTCGTGCGGGGTGTGACGGCCCGATACGCCTACTCCAACGGATGGGGCCTGACGCAAGTCTGTCAATTTCTTGCCCGCATCTCCTACCACAACGGACCATCTGCCGCAAGTAAAGCGCTCCGCCGGGGTCGGCTGAAAAGCGGGCCGTTCCGTTGGAGAGGCCAGGGGAGAGTGAGCAGCACCGCAATAGGCGTTCTCCTGTGTCTTTGCTACATATAGCGCGGCAACGCATGGAATATGTCTGAACCGCAAAAATGTGGTTCAGCGGGAGATGATACCTATGAAGCTGTCTGAGATTGCCGAACGCCTCCAATGTGAACTGCAGGGGAACACCGACCCGGTGATTGCCGACCTCAAGCCCATAGACGAGGCCGGTCCCCAGGACCTGACCTTTGTCAGCAATAAAAAATATTTTGCAAAATTACCGACAACACAGGCCGCGGCCGTTATTCTGCCGGCCGACGCTCCATCCGTCCCGCTGCCCTCGCTACGGACCGACAACCCCGACCTTGCCGTCGCCCAGGTGCTGGGGTGGTTATATCCGCCGTATGAACCACCTGAAGGCGTCCATCCCACGGCCGTGGTCTCTCCCTCCGCCCGCATTGGCGCGCATGCCTTCATTGGCCCCTATGCGGTAATTGGTGATGATGTCGTGATCGGCGAGTATGCGCGTATCTTTGCCCATGTGGTGATGTATCCCGAGGTGCGCATTGGTCATCACTTTACGGCCCATGCCGGGGCGGTCGTGCGTGAGCGTGTGGTGATCGGCAATCATGTGGTCCTGCAGAGCGGTGTGGTCGTTGGCGGAGACGGATTTGGCTATGTCCCGCTGCCCGACGGGTCGATTATGCCCAAGCCGCAGGCCGGTAGCGTTGAGTTGCAGGACGAGGTCGAGCTGGGCGCAAACACGACGATTGATCGGGCCACCGTGGGGACAACGCGGGTGCGGAAGGGAACCAAGATCGACAATCTGGTGCAAATCGGCCATGGCTCGGATGTGGGCGCGTACGCTTTTATCTGTGCCCAGGCCGGCCTGGCCGGCAGTACGACCCTGGAAGACCGGGTCCAACTCGGCGGACAAGTTGGTGTGGCCGGTCATCTCACGGTCGGTCAGAACACGCTGGTGGTGGCCCAGAGCGGCATTCCCAACGACGTCCCGGCGAATAGTGTCATCGGGGGCTATCCTGCAGTGAATGTCCTTTCCTGGCGACGGACTTCTGCGGCCCTGCCCAAGCTACCGGAACTGCTGCGTAGAGTCCGGAAACTGGAACAGGCACTGGCCGGATTACAGAAAGAAGCAGAATAACGATGGGGGAGAGCGATGGCTTGACCGCATCGGATACAACGGCCACGGGAGACGGAGCGCAGCTCTGGTTGTTCACCGCAACGATATTTGTCGGTGCGACGCTGCTGTTTCTGGTTCAGCCGCTGTTTGCAAAAATGGTCCTGCCCCTGCTCGGCGGCTCACCGTCGGTCTGGAACACCGCCCTGGTGTTTTTCCAGGCCGTGCTGCTGGCCGGGTATGGCTATGCGCACTGGCTTCTGCGCTGGCTCGGTCAGCGCAAGCAGCTCAGCGTGCATATCTGCGTGCTGGCTATGGCGGCTCTGGTGCTGCCCATTGGCGTTGCTTCCGGCTGGCGACCCCACACGGGGACGCCACCGGCACTCTGGCTGCTGGGCCTGCTCACCGTCTCGGTCGGCGCGCCATTCTTTGCCGTTTCCGCGACCGCGCCGCTGCTCCAGCGGTGGTTTGCGCGGACCGGCCATCCGCATGCACACGATCCCTATTTCCTCTATAGCGCGAGTAATCTCGGCAGCGTGCTCGCCCTGGTGGCATTTCCGTTTGTCTTGGAACCCACGCTCAGCAGCCATGCCCAGAGTACCGTTTGGAGTATTGGCTTCGGGGTCTTGACGGTGGGCCTCATCGGTTGCGGCGCTGTGGTGTGGCGACGCCCCGACGCGGCGCACAGCTCGCCGTGGCCGAAGACAACGGAGCGCCCGAACTGGCGTCAGCGCGCGACCTGGATGGCCTATGCCGCGGTGCCCTCCGCTCTTTTGCTTGGTGTCACCGCCCATATCAGTACGGACATTGCCGCCGCCCCACTGCTGTGGGTGGTCCCACTGACACTCTACCTGCTCACCTTCGCCATTGCCTTTGCCCGGCGTCCGTTTGTTCCGCATTGGCTTGCGGTGCGGGTCATGCCCCTGGCGTTGACAATCCTGGTGGCCCTCTTCGCCTTTCGGGAACCTATCGGCGTTTTCCTGCCGCTGCATCTGCTGGTGTTCTTCGTCATCGCGCTCATGTGCCACGGCGAGCTGGTACGTCGCCGTCCTGGGGTGGAATCTCTGACCGAATTCTATCTGTTTCTTTCGCTCGGCGGCGTCATAGGCGGGGCGTTTGTGGCCCTGTGTGCACCGGTGCTGTTCAACACCGTCTTCGAATATCCGCTGAGCCTGGCCCTGGCCGCGGCGCTTTTGCCCAGTGCAAGCCCGCGGGCCAACCGTGGCGATATTATCCTGGCGCTGGTGATACTGGTCGTGCTGGTCGGCGGGAGAATAGTGGCCAGCGGCCTCGACTGGCAGCCCCACACGTTCGTGGTCCCCGGTATCGGTGGGGGTTTCGCGCTGCTCATTTTCGCCCGCAAAACGCGCCCGTTCGGTTTTGGGCTGTGCGCTGGCGTGCTTCTGGTCAGCAGCGCCTACGCCCTGACGAGCAGCGAGGTGCTGTGGCGGGGGCGGAGCTTCTTTGGCGTCTACCGTATCTCCGAGTCCGGTGACCCGCCTCGCCGCAGCTTGGTCCACGGCACGACCAACCACGGCGGCCAACTGATGGCGGCCAACGGCGATATCAGCCCGACCGCCTATTACACGTCCTCGAGTCCGGTCGCTGAGGTGCTGACTGCTACGCAAGCGCGCAGTGTCGGCCAGCGTGTCGGCGTGGTCGGGCTGGGGAGTGGCGCGCTGGCCTGCTATCGTCGTGCTGGCGACACGTGGCGTTTTTTCGAGATCGACCCGTTGATGGTCTGGGTAGCGGTCGAGAGCGGCTACTTCGACCTGATGGCACGCTGTGCCGAGTCCGTATCCGAATCCGCGCCCGTCGTGCTCGGCGACGCGCGGCTGACCCTGACTGAGGAATCCGACGGCCACTTGGACGTGCTGGTCATTGACGCGTTTTCATCCGATGCAATCCCGATACACCTGCTGACCCGCGAAGCCGTCGTGCTGTATATGGACAAGCTCGCCGCGGACGGCGTCCTGGTGATGCATATATCGAACCGTTTTCTTAATCTGACTCCGGTGCTCGCCCGCATTGTTGAAGAACTGGGCTATGCGGCGCTGCGGGGCGCCCGTAATGAGATCGACCGCGATATCGACGTCGCAGGAACGAAGTCGGTCTGGGCGTTGATCGCTCACAACCAGGCGACGATTGATGCGCTCGCGCTGAGCGAGATTTGGCAGCCGCTCGAAACGTCAACGGACCAGCGCGTGTGGAGCGATAACTTCTCCAATCTGCTTGCAGTGATCCGCTGGACTGGTTGACGGGGCGGACAGGGAATCAGCGCCGTTTTGTGACGTCGATGCCAATCCCGCCCAACATGACCGGGATACCCCAGGGGTCAACGATGGGGAATTTGCTCACCAGCCATTCCTGCGGACCGTCAGGGCAGGGGACCGTCTCGGTCAGTTGTTCGCTCTGTCCGCTGGAGAGGACACGCTGATCGTTTTTTTGGAACTGTTCCGCCACATCGGACGGGAAAAGATCGAAGTCAGTCTGCCCGAGCCAAGTAAGGCTCTTGTCCGGAAACAGGGTCTTCCACAGATTCACCAGGGTCTCATTCGCATATAAATAGTGTCCCTCCAGGTCTTTGATAAAGGCGACGCCGGGCAAGTGATGGAGGAACAGAGACAGACGTTCCTCCGTTTGCTGGAGTGTTTCTTCGATATGTTTGCGCTCCGTAATGTCCAGGGTTGCGCCATCAATACGGGTCGGCTGGCCATCTGGCCTGACGCGCGCCCGCGCCCGCGAACGGAGCCACTTAATGCTGCCGTCTTGCGTGACGATGCGAAATTCATATTCGGTTGCTTGCTCGGGGGAGAGGGATTGGAGGGTCTGTGTCACCCGCGCTAAGTCATCCGGATGAATATACTGTTGGAGCGGATTGGGTCTGCCGATCAGCGTCTCGGTGGCGTACCCGGTGATCCGGGTGAAACTCTCGGTCAGCCAGTCCAGGATGAAGCGGTCTTGGTCATTGACGCGAAAGGAGAACGCATAATCAAAGGCCGATTCGTTAATGACCCGCTGGCGTGCTTCGCTCTCGCGTAAGGCGACCTCCGTCTGTTGGTGTTCGGTCTCAATTGCTTCGAGCTGTGCCACCCGATTGCGCAGGGCAGCTATTTCCTGCTCAAGCGCGGCTCTGGATCTTCTCGCCGTGCTCATTCTCTTCGTCTTACTCTCTTTGCTCGTCCTGTCCATCGTATTCAGAGTCCGCTCTTTCGTCAGGCTGAGCCCACCCTTTCCCTATAGACCAGTCCCCCTGTCGGAGTAAAGAAAATGTCGCAGTAAAGGAAACAGCGAGTCGGCGCTTTTCCGCCGACTCGCTGGACTGAAGCCCGAATGTCTGAAAAAGAGCGCCGCGGTCAGGCCCCCTCCCGCTGGCCCGGATGCAGCAGGTTGGGCCGTGGCGGGAGGGTCAGGACTTCCTCGGAAAAGAATTCGGCGAGATACTGGACGATGTGCTTAACGGATAACATCCCGACCGGCTGCCCGCCATCATCAACGAGCGGTAGCCGCCGAAAGGCGCCCTCTCCCATGAGGTTAAGGGCAAAAGCAATGGGTGCATCGACGACGAGAGTTTCCGGGTCGGGTGTCATGACACTCTCGACCCGGGTCCGGTTCAGGTCCAGTCGAGGCCCGATCACGCGGTTCAACAGGTCCCGTTCTGTGAAGATACCAATAATGGTCTGTTCTTGTCGGACGAGCACGCAGCCAATTTTGTTCTCTCGCATCTGAGTAATGGCATCCGAGACCGTTGTCTTTGGATCAACAATCACCGATGGGACATACGGCAGCCTGCTGACCGGCTCGTTCAGCAGGCTCTCATCCAGCCGCTTGCTCGGTTCGGAGAGGCGCTCCGTAATGGTCTGCTCTTCCTCTACGAGGCCCTCGCCGGGGTAAGCGTCCGTATTGACTTGGGGTGAGGCTTTGACCTGTGCCATACGTTTCCCTCCTCAACAATGTTCTCAGGCATTCCTTAGCACCGAGTCGGATGTGAATACAAGAAAAAATGGGGTGTCTCCGGCTGCCTTTGAGGGGGGTTGCTCCGTGTAGGGGTAATTCATGAATTGCCCCTACGGTCCGCCAGTGTGGGAGAGCCGCCGAGAGGAGCCTCTTCCCCGCTCATTCCCTCTCCCCTGGAGGGAGAGGGCCAGGGTGAGGGGGCCAGAGGGTTGCGCGCCTCGGGAGAGCACCTCGCGACAGCAGAATGAAAACCGCTCTAGTGCCCGACGCCTTCATCCCGTTCGCGCAGCCAGGAGACGACCTGGGGCCAGAGCTTCTTCTGCGCGCCCGAACTGACAGCGGCGCCGATATGACCGGTCGGGAACACAATCGTACCGGCATCCGGGCTGCCGACCAGGTCCTCCAACGGCAGGCTGGATTTGGGATGGACAACATCATCGTGTTCACCGATCACGTTGAGGACAGGGCAGGTGATGTCTTTGAGACTGGCTCGGCGCGAGCCAAGCTGCATCTGGTTTTTCATAATCAGGTTCTGGCGTGAGACCTCGCCGGCCATCTCCCTGAAAATCTGGCCGGCCATGGGCACATCGCTATTCATCCAGCGCTCGAAGAGCTCGAACATCTCCGCATAGCTCTTTTGATCCTTGCTGCGATACAGGCCGACATATTTGTCCAGGGCGTGGTGGACTGGCGCCATGGCGTCGAAGTTGGCCTTCATAAACCAGGCCGGACAGTTGCCGTACACACTGGTCACGAGGTCGATGGTCTGGGGTGAGATTTTGCTCATCAACTGCTGGCTGGGAAGGTCCTGCACACTCATGTCGAGCGGCAGGGTAAAATCGATCAGGTTTTTGATCTGGTGCGGAAAGAGGGCCGTATACAGCGTGGTCAGCAGCCCGCCAAAGCAATAGCCCAGGAGGGAAACCTGGTCGCTGCCGTCCCGTTCCTGAATCGCGCGTACCGCATTGCCGAGGTCGCCGTTCACATAGGCGTCAAAGCCACGCCAGCTATCCGCCCGCGTCGGCGGAATCCAGTCGATGAAATACACGTCTACGCCGTGTGTGGTCAGCGTTTCGACCACGCTCCGACCCGGCAACAGATCGAGGATGAACGGGCGTTTCACCAGGGAATAGACCAGGAGTAAGGGCGTGCGCAGCCGTTGTCCTTGGGCCGGATAGTGGCGCAGGCGAACCTTGCCGCCCTCGTAGACCACCGTATAGGGCGTGGTCGGCGGCGGATCTTCATCAACCGGATACTCATCCATGAAACCGCGCCGCCAGCCTTCGAGGGACCGGACCGCCCCTTCCATCCAATAGTGTGAAACCTCAGTAAATACGGACATGACGACCTCCTCAGACCGAGAGTATGACTGTGCTTGCTCTGACTGTCCTCACGATAGGCTGTCCGGCACAGAGTGCAAAGAAAACGTCGGTCACCTATGTGACGGAAGCCTGTCTTTTCTGTGAACTATGTATGATTTCTGTCACCTGGGTAACAGTTTCTTGGCCCAATCCCATTTTCTTCATGGAGAGAATGAGCAAGATACGGGCCGAAATACAGAAGGGCCTGAACAGGTCGAAAAGACTGGATTTTTCTTCGCAGAGGCAGGAACCGACAACGCGGCTGCATAAAAACCCAGCACTCCTGCTGCCCTGGAAACTGCCGCCCAAAAGGGGCCCAGCGGTACGACACTGCTCCTCTCTCCCAGCGGGCGAGGGCCTGCCTTCTTTCCCTTGGCCAGCGATTGACAAGACGCGCCAGAACGCGCCAAAATGAATACCAGCATTCTGTTCCGTCTTGTACAATCCCTCATGAGGAAGACTGGCTATATTGACCGCCACTGACTGGCCTCCGGCCCTGCTCCCGCAGGCGGTGCGCGTAAGAGTTTGACTTCGTTATGAAATGTGCCATCTCCGGGCTTTCCGCCGTGTTTCGCTCGCCACCCCAGCCGCGTTTGCGCTTCCACACCCGCCCGCTCGCCGTTGCCGGTCTGCTGGCGCTGGCCGGACTCTTCGCGTCGAACCCGGCATCGGCGCAGACGCCTCCCGCCCCGTCCATCAGCGTGGCCGGGGGCGACTATCCGCACGAAATCAAGGTCAGTTGGACCTGGAGCGCCGGCGACTCCGGCTGTAGCGTTGATGACTACTACGTCGAGTACAAGAAAAGCTCGGAAGCGACATGGAACACGAGTGTGCTGGACTATGGCGCCAACGACGCCGATTCCGGCATCTACAGTTTTCTGAGCAGTCTCGGCAGCTCAACCTCGATTTCAGCGAGCTTCACCATCGGCCCTCGGGCGAAGGGCTCCTACTCAGGAGAAGGGGGCGCCACCCTGGCAGATGTCAACTACGATGTGCGTCTGTACGCGTATTCGGAGAATTGCTCCGATTGGACCCCCAACAGCAATGTGGCGACCGGCAAGCCGACACAGGACGTCAAGCCGGCCTTTGCGAACAACGCGTCCATCGCCAACCTCACCCTGCTCCAGGACTTCGCCATGACCCCCGTGACCCTGCCCGCGGCCACCGGCGGCAACCGCGGCGTCTATTACTCCCTCTCGCCCGACCTGCCGGCGGGTTTGAGCGCCAAACAGAGCACCCGGGTGCTCTCGGGCACCCCGACGGAAACTCAATCCGCAACGACCTACACCTACAAGGCGCACGACACGGACTACAACACCGCCGACGGCGACGCGGCCACGCTGCCGACCTTCACCATTGCCGTCGTCGTAGACACCGCGCCGGCCTTTGCGGATGACGCCGCCATCGCCAACCTGAGCCTGATCCGGAACACGGCCATGGAGGTGACGCTGCCCGCGGCCACCGGCGGCAACGGCACGCTCAGCTACACCCTATCGCCCACGACGCTGCCCGCCGGGCTGACCTTCACCGCCGGCACCCGCGTCCTCTCCGGCACCCCGACCGGCACCTCGGCCAGCACGACCTACACCTACACGGTCT
Source organism: uncultured Binatia bacterium (SeqCode) (assembly GCA_965232605.1). Classification (GTDB taxonomy): domain Bacteria; phylum Desulfobacterota; class Binatia; order Bin18; family Bin18; genus Bin18. The sequence continues at coordinate 483,350 of CBDDQA010000004.1, forward strand.
CGGACGACGACAACAACACCGCCTCCACCGACGCAGACAAGCTGACCTTCACCATCGCCGTCGACGCGACCGACATCGCGCCCACGGTGTCGTTCAACCCGGCCAACGGGTCAACCACGACCGATGCCTCGGGCGACATCACCCTGGCCTTCAGCGAGGCGGTGTACAAGGATTCCTCGCAGACCGAGTTCGGTGTGAGCGACCTCGACACCCTGATTGAACTGAAAGTCAAAGACGACAACGGCGCGAGCATCGCCTTCACCCCCAGCATCAATAAGGTCAACACCGTCGTGACCGTGAACCCGACCGCCGACCTGTCCGACGGCGACGTGTACATCGAGGTCGGCAGCGGCTTCTACGACACAGCCGGCAACCAGGGCAGTTCGGACAACGCCACCTTTACCGTGGATACCATCGCGCCCACGGTGACCGAGGAAAGCAGCGGCTACTACCAGGAAGCGGCGCTCTCCAATGTGCTCACCGGCCCAGTCAAGGTGAACACGAACATCTACATCAAGGTGACGTTCAGCGAGAATGTCGGCCACGTCGTGAGCGACCTCGCCGCGGCGCGGCCCGAGGTCTTCTACAAGGTCGGCGATGCCACGGAGACGCAGTTTCATATCGTGGCGGTATCCGCCACGCTCGCCAGCGGCGAATGCCAGCCGACTCACGCCACCAACCGGAACGTGTACAAATGCCTCTACACCCCCACCAGCAGCGACAGCGGTGACTTCGACTTCCACGTCGGCACCAATACCAAGGATATCGCCACCAACGCGCTGGAGGACAAGTACACGCATACGGCCAAGATCAGGATCGACACCACCGTGCCGACCGTCACCGCGGACAGCAGCGGCTACTACGAGGAAGCGGCGCTCACTACAGTGCTCACCGGCCCGGTGCAGGCGAACAAGGACATCTACGTCAAGGTGACGTTCAGCGAGAACGTCGGGCACTTTGTGAGCAACGGGGCCAGCGCACGGCCCGCGCTCTTGTACAAGATAGGGGCGGCGCCCGAGCAGCAGTTCCACATCGTGGCGGACACCGCCACGCTGGCCAGCGGCGACTGCCAGCCCGACGCGGCCCCGCCGGCGGACGTGTACGTGTGCTTGTACAGGACGCCTACGCACGGCGACAGCGGTGACTTCAACTTCCACGTCGGTACCGCCACCACGGACAGGGCGGGCAACGCGCTGAAGGACAAGTACACGCATACGGCCAAGATCGTGATCGACATCCCCGCGCCCCCACCGCCACCGCCGCCCTCGCCGCCCTCGTCCGGCGGTGGCGGTGGGGGCGGCGGCCCGACGCCCCCGACCCCCACCCAGGGCAGCCTGGAGAACCCCGGCCCCGGCTCTGCCCAGAGCGGCATCGGCCTCCTGTCCGGCTGGGTGTGTGACGCCGACCAGGTGACCCTCGTGCTCAATCCGGGCACGCCCACAGCCCAAACCCTGGCCGCGGCCTACGGCACCGACCGGGCGGATACGACTTCTGTGTGTGGCGACCGGAACAACGGCTTTGGGTTGTTACTTAACTGGAACCTGCTCGGCGACGGCACGCATACCCTCGTAGCGCGGGCCGACGGCGAGGTGTTCGGTCGGGCGACCGTGACCGTGACCACGCTGGGCGAAGAGTTCGTGCGGGAAGCGGAAGGGGAATGCACGGTCGCGGACTTTCCCGACACGGGCGAGACGACCCGCCTGGTGTGGCAAGAAGCGCAGCAGAACTTCGTGATCGCGGCCGGCAGTCGTCCGACCGGGCCGGCGCAGGCCGGGACAGAAGGCGTGGGGCGGTTGGAGAACCCGGGGGTCAACTCATTTCAGAGCGGCATCGGGTTGATCTCCGGCTGGGTGTGTGACGCCACGCGGGTCGCGGTGCGTCTCAACAACGGCCCAGCCATTCCGGCGGCTTATGGGACCGCGCGGGCGGATACGGAGTCGGTCTGCGGGGACACGAACAACGGCTTTGGCTTGCTGTTCAACTGGAACCTGCTGGGCGACGGCGAGCACGCGGTCGAGGCCGTGGCGGACAGGGTGGTGTTCGGGCGGACGCGGGTGCGGGTGACGACATTGGGTGAGGAGTTCGTGCGGGGGGCAGCCGGCCGGTGCTCTGTCGAGGCGTTTCCGAGTGCGAGCGAGAGCGTCACGCTGGAATGGCAGCAGAGTCGGCAGAACTTTGTGATTACCGACGTGCAGTAGGGGCCATTCCCTTCCTTCCCCCCTTGAGGAGACCTTTGCATAAGTGCCTGCGGGCGTGGGAGGCGGGGGCGGCAGTCGCCCCGCTGTGGCCCCGGGACCTCAGCCGCCCTCGCGCCCCAGGCGGGGCGGCGCCCCGAGCCGCCCCCGCTGCCCCTAGGCGTCCGCCGTTGCCATTAACGTCTCCGCCCGCCGGAGATTATAGGCGATACACTTGCACCAGAGTTCGGTCGCATTGCGCGCCAGCCCCCGGTAGCGCACCCGCGTGTAGTGATAGCTTCGCTTGAGGGTTCCAAAGACTTTCTCCACGGCCGCCCGCCGGGGCGCGATCAACGCATTGCGCCGCTGCTGCCACACCGGCAACCGGGCTTGATGTTTATGGGAGCGATGCATAATGCGGTCCTTAATCCCCTGGGCCTTGAGCCCCTGCCGGCGCCGCTGCGATTCATACGCCCGATCCGCATACACCGCCCCCTCATCCCCACTCACCAAGCGGTCGGCGACTTCGCTCTCGTACACCCGGGCCGTCGTCAGCCACGCCCGCCGGATCAGCCCTGAGTCCGCATCCACCCCCACATGCACCTTGTAGCCAAAGTGCCCCCGCCGCCCCCGTCCCCCGCGCGTCCACGTGGCCTCTGGGTCCCGCGGATTGCCCGCCCCCAGCCCCGCCGAGGGCGGCGGCTGCCGCACCTGCGCCGCCACCAGGGTCGCATCCAGCAATGTCCCCTGCTTCACCACCAAGCCCCGCGCTTCTAACTGGCGGCCCACTGCCCGGAATAACCGCTCGGCCACGCCCCGGCGCGTCACCTCCGCCCGAAACCGACTAATGGTCGAATGGTCCGGCGTCGGGTCCTGCAAGCCTAAGCCCACAAACTGCCGGAAGGAGAGCCGGTCCCCCAAGGCTGCCTCCATCTCGGGGTCCGAGGCATTATACCATTGCTGCAACAACAGCACTTTCACCATCAGCAGCGGGGGATAGCTCGGCCGGCCCGTCCGCTTCGCATACACCCCCGCCACCAGCGCCGCCAGCGGCTCCCAATCCACCAGCGCCGCGATCCGCTCCAGGCGCGCGTTGCGCCCCACCCCCGCCGCTAAGCCCGCCTCCCACTCGCTCCCCGCGCCCATCTGCCGGTGCATACTCGCCTCCTTGCCTCTCGCCTGTTCGTGATCCCCTAGCTTGCCGCAGACCACCCCCTTATGCAAAGGTCTCCTCAAGGGGGGAAGGCCAGAGCCTGCCCCGCACGTGATGCGGGGATGGGGGGTCTTCGGTCTCTCGCCCTTGGGCGGCGGGTGGTGCGTAGGACACACCCTACAAGAGCCCGCCCGTAGGGTGCGCCCTGCGCACCAGCCCCGCGTCGGCCTCACACGCCCCGGACGGGTACGGCAAGAGAGCGGCTGGTACTCCCGCGCGCCCTTCGACTTCGCCCCTCTGGGGCTACGCTCAGGACGAACGGCGGTACTCCCGTTCACCCTGAGCGTAGCGGAGCGAAGTCGAAGGGCGATGGACGGGCACCCACAGGGGGGTGCCCCTACGAGCCACATTCCCTCGCCCCTTGGGGGAGAGAGCCTGCCCCGCGCGTGATGTGGGGGTGAGGGAGCCGGCCGGCCCACCCATAGGGACCGCCACACAATACGCAACACCCGTTCTCAGGGAGCGAATTTATACGACTCCAGCGGAGAGTAGTCCATGCCGAGGATGACCCATTTCCCGTCGAGCTTGGTATAGGTGAAGATATAGCGGCCGTGCGCATAGGTCATCTTGCCGCCCTGGGGGGTCGCGGCAAGCTGGTAGTGACCCCACGCCAGGGCGGTGGTCCCGACAATGCGGAACTGGGGTGTGACCGGGGAGAGTTCGGCTTCTTCATACTGGCCAAAATATGCCTGGACGGCTTTCTGAAAATCAGCCCTGCCCTGGACCGGAAACGGAGAGAAAATACCGTACAGAACAACATCGTCATGGACAGTCGCAACTGCGACGTCCAGTTCTCGATTGTTGAGGGCGTCAATTTGCGTCGTGAAAGCCGCCTTGAGCGCGTCCATGTCCTCATCGGCCAGCACGCGCGAAGAAAAGCAGAGGACGGTCAGGAGCAGTGCAAAAAGGCCGACCCGTACACAATACTTCAGCATTCGCTCTCTCCCTCCACTCACAGTGATACCGCTGCCATATCACTTTGTCTCATGACAAAAAAGGTCGGTCGCGTCCTCACTGGCATTTCCCCAACCCCCAGCCCCTAATCCCCAACCCCTTCCTCACCCCTGCCGCCAGCAATTCACCAGATCTGGATTCCTGCTTGCGCAGGAATGACGGGCGGCTGCTACCTCACCCCTGCGCTGCCGACAGCAACTCATCAAAAGAGTCCCGCAGGCAGGCGGCGTATGACCACGGGTCGGAGACAAGACTGGGATCAACCGTTCCGCCAATCACGAGGGTCTGATGATAGCTGACAATGGCATTGAAAAGTCCGATGCCGGCCGACAACAGGCCAATCGGCCGCAGGGCGAGCAGTTCGTGACCCGCCAGGTAGAGTGGGGTTTGCGGCCCTGGGACGTTGGTTGTCACCGTATTCAACATCAGATTTGCTGCCGGCAGTTGTCCCGGCGATGATTTGCCACACCGGCGGAA
>CBDDQA010000005.1:0-322500 GCA_965232605.1 uncultured Binatia bacterium (SeqCode)
GAGGGAAGCCGCGGACGGGTCGTGCGCGTTGTCCCAGGTGTGGTAGCTGACTTTGGTTACGGTCGGCGGCGTCGTGTTCTTGGCCGCCACCACGAGGTCGAAGGTCAGGGTGTCCTCGTCGCCGCTGCCCGTGGTGTTGTCCGAGTCTGCCACGGTGTAGGTGTAGGTCGTACTCGTCAATGTCTCCGTCGGCGCGCCGGAGATCGTGCGCGCCTCGGCGTCGAAGACCAGCCCCTTGGGAAGTGCGGGCGAGAGCGAGTAGCTGAGCTGGCCGTCGCCGCCCGATCCGGCGGGCAGGGACAGCGTGGTCATCGCTACATCCTGCGTCAGGGATTGATTGGCGATGGTGGTGCCGGAGGGGAATGTTGGCGCGGCGTTGGCCGACGAGACCGTCACGGTGAAGGTATCGTTGACGTTGTAGTAGCCGTCGCTGGCCGCCACCCCAATTGTGACCGTGCCCGCCGCCACCCCGGTGATGGTCAGTTGCGAGGTATTGGACACCGCCACCGCCGCCTTGGCGGTGTCGCCCGAGGTGGCGCTGAAGGAAAGCGCCGTGCCTTCGGGGTCGCTCGCGTAGTCATAGAGGTCAATCGTCACGGTCTTGCTGGTCTCGACCGACGCGGCCGGCAACGTGCTCCAGACGGGCCTGGTGTTCTGGCCATACACCTCCAGCTCGAAGGACTGGGACACCGATGTCTGGCCGCTGGCCGTCGCGGTCACCGTGATCGTGGCCATGCCATGCTTTACGCCGGTGACGGTCAGGGTCGAGCCGGACACGGTCGCCGTCGCCACCGCAGTGTCCGAGGAAGTGGCGGTGTAGGTCGTGGTGCTCGGCCCGTTGAACAGGTAGTCGAGCGCGAAGGTTTGGGCCGCGTCCTTGCGCAAAAAGCCGTCTTCAATCTCGTGGAAGACCTTGAGGGTGTTCTCGCCGAGCACTTCGAGTTTGAAGCTCAGCGTGTCCTCGTCCGCGGCGGTGATGTTGCCGTCGGAGTCGGACACGGTGCAGGTGTAGGTCGCCTGCGCTGAAGTCGCGGTTGGCGTGCCGGTCAGCAGCCCGGTGCTTGTGTCGAGTTTGAGCCCCGCCGGCAGCGCGGGCGTGACGGAATAGGAGAGCACGCCGTCCCCGCCGCTGGCAGGAAACCGCACCGAGCGCATGACCCGGTTCTGAATCAGGCTCAGGTCGTCGATGGAGGTGCTCCGGAAGATCGGACTGGTCGCGAACGCCGCCGTGGGGGTAAAGGTTCCCGCGTTCCACATGTTCTGATGCCAATATTGCCCGGTTATAGCCGCGGCAACATGAACCTGGTAGGCGGTCCCGTTGGTCAGACCGGTCCGCGTATGCGAACGCGCGGTGGCCGCCTCAGACCGTCGGTACCTTGCGTCAGTACATTGGCTTTCACTCACGCCCGGAGGAAGAATGCAGACAAAATACAACTGGACCGTTCCTCCTCCGGACGGCGCAGTCCAGGTAACGTCCAAGGAACGATCACCCGGGATGACGCTGATGTTCCGCGGAACGGTCGGCGAGTAGGGAGTATGGGTTCCCGCGTCTACCATGTTCTGAGCCCAGTGTTGCCCGGTTATAAACGCGGCAACATAAACCCGGTAGGCGGTTCCGTTGGTCAGACCGGTCCGCGTATGCGAACGTGCGGTGGCCGCCTCAGACCGTCGGTACCTCGCGTCGGTACATTGGGTTTCATTCACGCCGGGAGGAAGAATGCAGACAAGATATAGCTGGACCGTTCCTCCTCCGGCCGGCGCATCCCAGGTGACGTCCAAGGAGCCATCGCCCGGAGTGACGCTGATGTTCCGCGGAAAGTGCTGCGCCGATGCCGGGTTTGCAACGAAAAGACCGGCCAGGACAGCCAGCGCCAGCAGCGGGGCGGATAGCAGGCGGCTGAAAGGACCTGCCGTGCGACGGAGGGGCCGATGGAACGGCGGTTTCGGGAGCGGGGGGGGGGGGGGGGGGGAGCGAAGTGGGGGCCAGGGGCGCATCTTCCTGGACATCCATTGCGAGCCTGGCGACTCGGCCGTCAATCGACAGTTTCCAGTGCCGATAGTGCTCGGGCCGGGTCGCAAATTCGATTCTGCTTGAGGGTGATGAGGCGGGTTGCGCCTCAGGTCGCTGTGTCTGTTTATCAACACGTAGAGCGGTAGTCATGAAACGCCTCGTCGGTGTTCCCTTTGTCCCAATGTATCGTCATTGATAAACCGATGCCAGCTACCGGGGGGGGTTGGGGGTAGGGGTTAGGGATTGGGGATTGGGGATTGGGGAGGAGTTCCTTCCCTCCTCGGACGGGTGCTGCAGAAGACCCCTCACCCCAACCCCTCTCCCTCAAGGGGAGAGGGGCTTTTCTTACCTTCGCCCTCCAGGGGAGAGGGAAAAAAAGCCTCTCTCCCCTTGGGAACGTGTGATGCGTATGAGCAAAGGGTGGAGGCAATACAGCGTCACTCCCGCGTAAGCGGGAGTCCAGGGCGGGGGCGGGCACCACGCGCTGGCCCCGCCCCCGCTTCTGGAGCCGCTGGATTCCGGGTCAAGCCCGGAATGACGCCGGGGGGCGGAGGACCAGCGCTTTTCAAGGAATGTACATCACACGTCTTGGGGGGAAGGTCAGAGCCTGCCCCGCACTCGATGCGGGGATGGGGGGTCCGCCGTCCGTCCGGTTTTTGTGCTAGGCTCTGCAATATGACGCAACACATCGGTCCCAGCCCGCACGAGCTTCAACGCGCGCTCTCTGAGGCGGCGGCCTGGGTCGGGTCCTATTTGCAGCAGGTCGGCGACCGGCCGGTTCTGGCGCGGGTCTCACCGGGCGACATCGCGGCAACCCTGCCCGAGAGCCCGCCCGAACACGGCGAGTCGCTGGAGGCCATTCTCGAAGATGTAGACCGTCTCATCCTGCCCGGCATTACACACTGGAATCATCCGGCCTTCTTTGCCTATTTCGGGATTAGCGGGTCGGGACCCGGTATTGTGGGCGAACTGATTTCCGCCGCGCTCAACGTCAATGCCATGTTGTGGCGTACCTCGCCGGCGGCAACCGAGCTGGAGCAGCGCAGCCTGCAATGGGTCGCCGAGATGCTCGGCCTGCCGACCGACTGGTTCGGCGAAATCACAGACACGGCCTCAGCCTCATCCTTATACGCGCTGGCCGCAGCACGTGAGGCAGCCGGCCTGGACATTCGCGAGTACGGCCTGGCCGGTCGGGACGACCTGCCGCCGCTGGCGATATACACCTCAACCCAGGCGCATAGTTCGATTGATAAAGCGGCGATTGCGCTGGGCATCGGACGGCGTTGGACCAGGCATATTGAGACGGACGACGCCTTTCGGATGCGACCGGACCGCTTGGAGCAAGCCATTACGAATGATCTGGCGGCCGGAGTCAAACCCGTCGCCGTTGTGGCAACGGTCGGCACAACCTCGTCAACCAGTATTGACCCGATTCCGGCCATTGCCGATATGTGCGAACGGTATCAGGTCTGGCTGCACGTTGACGCCGCCTATGGTGGAGCCGCCGCCCTGGTCCCCTCGCATCGAGAGGTACTGGCCGGCTGTGAGCGCGCCGATTCCTTTGTCACCAACCCGCATAAGTGGCTGCTGACCCCAATCGATTGCAGCCTGCTGTATACGCGCCGGCCCGACGACCTGAAAAGCGCCTTTTCGCTGGTGGCCGAGTATCTCAAAACCAATGAGCAGGATGTGGTCAACTTTATGGACTACGGCCTGTCTCTGGGCCGGCGCTTTCGGGCGCTCAAACTGTGGATGGTCATCCGCGCCTATGGCCGGGCCGGGCTGGCCTCCATCATCGGCGACCATATACGAGAAGCGCGCTGGCTGGCCGAGCAGATCGACACGACGCCAAACTGGGAGCGGCTGGCGCCAGTGCCGTTCTCCACCGTCTGTTTCCGCCACCTGCCGTCCAGCGGCCAGGACCCGGACGAGCATAATGCGGCCCTCATCGACGTGGTGAACGCCAGCGGACAGGCATTTTTGTCGCATACCAAACTGGACGACCGCTATGCCATTCGCGTCGCTATCGGCAACCAGGCCACCAGGCATGAACACGTGGCGCGGGTATGGGAGTTATTGCAGGCGGCAGCGCAGGCGGAATAAGAGACGGCCTCACGAGGTCTGGCGCGTCGTGTCGTTTTGCTGTTCCGATGGAGACGGACGTTCCTTGAGACGCACACTCACGCTCGACGGGTCCATACCGGCGACGTGGAGGCCAAGCGGGATATTGACATCGTGCGCGGTCAGGGGAAAGCGGCTCCGTCCGGCCTGGGCGCTTGAGAGATCAACCTGCGCCCGCAGGCCACGCGGGTCAAGCAGGGCCAGCAATTCACGCGACCCCCGCACCCGCAGGTGGACCTCCTGAGTATTCCTGCCGGTCATGTCCAGATGCCCTGGGATATTGTAATAGACCACCGGAACCGCAAACCCGACCTCGGTGTTTTGCGGGCCAACCAGGATCAGCCAGAGGATACAGACCGCGGCCAGGGCGCCCAGTTTGGGGCGAAGATTGGCCCCCAGCAGCATATGACGCCACCGCCAGTGAGCCCGTCTTTTCCTGGCCCCGGAAAGGCGCACATTCAGCCAGGTCAACAGCTCGGGCGCCCCCGGCAGCGTCACCATGCCGCCCCGGTCGACAACAGAGACCGCGCCCCGCTCTTCCGAAACAACCACAGCCAGCGCGTCAGAGCGCTCCGTAATCCCCAGCGCGGCCCGATGACGGGTCCCATAGGTATAGGGTAGCGAGCGCGACTCCGAGAGCGGCAAGATGCAGCCGGCCCGACAGACCCGCCCGGCCCGAATATAAACGGCCCCATCGTGCAGCGGGCTGGAGGGCGTAAACAAATTATCCAGGAGCAAATCGCTGACCGCGGCATCAATCAGGACGCCCTGGCTCCGCAACAGAGGTTCCACCGGGTCGTTCCGCTCAAAAACGAGGATGGCGCCGTGGCGCTTTTTCGCCAGGCTGAAACACGTGTCCGCTATGGTGACCAGGAAATCGGCAATCCGGGTCTCCGCAGGGGTTCGACGAAAAATTCTTGGGGTGGAGAGAACAGGATTGACCTGCTCAAGAATCTGACGAATTTCCGCCTGGAACACGACCACGACCAGAATAAAGGCCGCAGCCCAAATACCGCCCAGTACCCAGGTGGTCAAAAAGAGCCCGGCCTGGCTGGCGAGGAAATAGAACAGGCCGAGCCCGGCCAGCCCAACCCCTATCCGGGCGGCCTGCGTTCCACGAAAACGGATATAGGCCTGGTATACGACAAACGCCATACAGGCGATGTCAATCCCGTCTCGCCAGCGAAATTCCCAACCGAGCGGGAAGGAATTGAAAAATTCTATCACGCCCTGTTACCCGGTATAGTTACTCGATGTAGTTCTCGTAAAAAACATAGCTGGTCGAGTAATCGCTGAATTCAAAATAGACCTTCTTCTCGCCTTCATCGACCCGAAAATTCAGGTTCTTGTCAGCATAGCCATAGCCAAAGCGGTAGGGTCTGGCCGTGCTGCCATCCCCGGTTGCGGCCGCGGTGCTGAGTTTATCGATCTCGATAAAGCGCAGCACCAGTTTTTCTCCGGCATAGATATCCAGGACGCCGTTGGTTCCCGTCCAGTTTTGAAGGGAGCGGCTCAGCATGTTCTGCGATTCCTGTGTACAACCGGAAAGCCCTCCTCCCAGCCCACATAGGAGAAGTCCGGCGACAATAATGATTCGAGAGCGTTTCCATAAGCACTGCATAGAGAATTCCTTACACTCGAACGTCTCTCCTTTCCAGATTACCATTCCTCCTCGCCGCACGCAAAATAATACGTCAAAACCGTGCACTCTTGACCCTGCTCCAGGGAACCCATACTGAGCGGAAAGAAGGCTATGGTATGGCTGTTCCCCTGCTTGACCTCAAAGCGCAATACATCACAATCCGGGAGGAAATCCGGGCTGCGGTTGAGCGCGTGCTGGAGTCTCAGCAATTCATTCTGGGGCCAGAGGTTGAGGCCCTGGAGCACGAGCTCGCGTCCTACTCTGAGTGCCGGTACGGGCTCGGGGTGTCGTCCGGCACCGATGCCCTGCTGGTCGCCCTGATGGCGCTGGACATTCAGCCGGGCGATGAGGTCATCACCTCGCCGTATACCTTTTTCGCTTCAGTCGGGAGTATTGTCCGTCTCGGAGCCCGGCCGGTCTTCGTTGATATTGACCCCCTGACGTATAATCTGGACCCGACCCGGCTCGAAGCCGTCATCACCCCCCGTACCCGGGCCATTATCCCGGTCCATCTGTTTGGCCAGATGGCGGACATGGACCCGATTCTTGAGATTGCCGCTCGTCGGAATCTTTTTCTGATCGAAGATGCCGCGCAGGCAATCGGCGCGGAATACAAGGGCAAACGAGCTGGCTCGCTTGGGCACTGTGGTTGTTTCAGTTTTTTTCCGTCTAAAAATCTCGGCGGATACGGTGATGGTGGGATGGTGACCACCAATGACGCACAATTTGCGCAGCGGGTCAGGCAGTTGCGAAGTCATGGAGAGCAGTCCAAGTATGAGCATACACGGGTGGGAGGGAACTTCCGCCTGGACGCTCTCCAGGCCGCGGTGCTGCGCGTCAAACTGCGGCATATAGAGGCCTGGACAGCGGCCCGGCAGCGCAATGCCGACACATACCGTCGGCTGTTTGCTTCCCAAAAACTTGGAGAGATGCGCCTGCCGGTCGAGGCTCCGCAACGGCGACACGTCTACCATCAGTTTGTTGTCCAGAGCACCCATCGGGACGCCCTGTTGGCAACGCTCCGGCGTCAGGATATTGGCGCGGCAATTTACTATCCGACGCCGCTGCATCTCCAGCCCTGTTTTGCCGCCTTGGACTATCAGCGTGGCGCGTTCCCCCACAGCGAATACGCCGCACGGCACAGCCTGGCCCTGCCCATCTACCCGGAGCTGACCCCGGCCATGCAGGAAGAAGTGGTGCAGGCTATTGCGGCTTTTCATCGAGACTAGAAAAGCGCGCAGTCCCGTCTCGCTTTCAGAAGCGAGGAAGGCGCTCGACCTAAAGTCTCCGCCAAACATTGACAGCTCATCTGTGGAGAGCGATAATTCTCCACGCTTTTATCTTGTGCAGGAGGGTACACCATGCGCAGAAATTGGATCGATCTCAATAGTGATATGGGTGAGTCGTTTGGCAACTTCGTGCTTGGCCGACCGGAGGAGGTCATGAAGCGCATCTCCCACGCCAATATTGCCTGCGGCTTTCATGCCGGAGACCCGGGCTGGATGAGTCGCACGGTGGAATGGGCCAAAAAGTATGGGGTCACCGTAGGCGCCCACCCCGGCTTTCCTGATTTGCTGGGCTTTGGCCGACGGCTGATGAACATCACCCATCAGGAGGCAACCGATTATGTCGTCTATCAGGCCGGCGCCCTCAAGGCCTTTTGCGAAATGCACGGCCTGACGCTACAGGCCGCCAAGCCACACGGCGCGTTCTATTCGTGGGGGATACAGTCCGAAGACAATGCCCGGGCTATTCTGGAGGGTTTTCAGGCTGTTGAGCCACACCTCACCGTCTACCTGCCGGCCCTGCCCTCTTTCCCGCTGGTCTCCACCGCAGAAAAGATGGGCTTTCGGGTGGTCAAGGAATTCTATCCGGGCCTGAACTACGACGAGACTGGTGCGATTACCGTCAAGCGCTCGTATGGCACCGAAGATGTGGAAGAGATCGTTGAGCTCGTGCTGCGCTTTGCCGTTGACGGACAGACCACCGCAGACAGCGGAGACGTGATCGACGTTGAGGGCGAAAGCGTGTGCGTCCATGGAGATGTGGTCAATGCCCCGGAAGTCCTTGACGGACTGCATGCCGCACTCCAACGAGAAGGCATAGCTATTCGGAGCGCGATTCATACCGAGAGTGCGGACATTCTGCCTTTGCAGGAACGAGCGAGCGCCTAGCTTCTGGCCAGTGGAACTTCTCGGCGATGCTACTCGGTAGGTGTGGAACAGGGTGGAGCCATGTCAGAGACGCGCTATGACTACGGTGGCGATGAATATCTGCTGGTGGTCTTCAGCGAGGCCATGGACCTCGCCATTAATTTCAAGCTGCTATCAATCTGTCGCGAGATTGAGCGCCGGCACGTCCCTGGGGTCATTGAGGTCTGTCCGGCCAACGCTTCCTATCTGGTCCATTTCCGGCCCGAAGAGACCCATCCCGACACCTTGATCCGAACCCTCAAGGAGCTCGAACGCGAGATTCAGTCCGCGGAGGCGCTGACCTCCCGGCTGGTCGATATCCCGGTGCTGTTCGACGATCCCTGGACCCAGGAGTGCGCCAAACGCTTTGCCGACCGGCATCAGGACCCCTCGGTGTCCAACCTCGAATATCTGATGCGGGTGAACGGCTATTCCTCGAAGGAGGAGTTCATTACGGCCTACTGCGACCGACCGTATTGGATATCCATGGTCGGCTTTGTCCCCGGCACAGCTTGGTGCTATCGCATGTGCCCGCCCGCGCAGGCCATTCAGGCGCCCAAATACATTCGCCCGCGCACGGACACCCCTGAGCGTGCCGTGGCCCATGCCGGGGTGTTTCTGTGCATTTACCCCGTACAGGGACCGGGCGGATACCAGTTGATCGGCATGTCTGCGGTGCCCGTGTATGACCCGGAGGAGCACCTGCCAGACCTCAAGGGACGCTATATTCTGGCCAATGCCGGGGATCGCTGGCAATTCCGACCGATTGACATGGATGAGTATAAGGACATCCGCTCGCAGGTCGAAGCCGGCAGCTATCGCTACCGCATTATTGAACAGGATTTTCATCCGGGCGCATATATGCGCGACCCGGAGCGCTACCTCAAACACCTGCAAGAAGAAGCCGCTCATGCTGAACATCCTTGAGCCCGGCCTGTTGACCACCGTCCAGGACCTCGGTCGCTTGCATTGGTACCACATCGGGATGCCGCCTTCGGGCGCGCTGGACGATTTCGCGTTTCGGGTCGGCAATCTGCTGGTCGGCAACCCGGAGAGCGCCGCGGGGCTGGAAGTGACCTACTCCGGCCCATCGTTCGAGGTGACGAGCGAGGGTTTGATCGCGGTGACCGGTGCGGACATCGCGGTGACAATCAACAATCAGCCCGCGGCGCAGTGGCGCGCTCACGCCCTGCATCCTGGCGACCGCGTCAGCCTGGGCGGAGTGCGCCGTGGGGCGCGGGCCTATATCTGCCTGGCCGGCGGGATTACGGTGTCCGAACGGCTCGGCAGCCGCTCAACCTATATGCTGGGCCGCTTCGGCGGTCTGGACGGACGCAAACTTGAGGCCGGCGACTGTCTTCCGCTCGGCGCGCCCCACACCTCACTCGACGCGATGCTGGGACGGACCTGCGACCCGGCGCTGATCCCGGTCCCGCAAAAGGAACTCGATGTGCGCGTCGTAATGGGGATGTGCAGCCATCGTGTGGCCCCGGACAGCCTGAAGGACTTTCTGGCCGCGGACTGGGAAGTCTCGACCGAGGCCGACCGGATCGGCTACCGGCTCAAGGGCCCGACGTTCGAGTTCAACGCGGGCGAGCAGCCGTTTGGCGCCGGTGCCGATCCCTCCAATGTGGTCGATCTGGGCTACCCGATCGGCTCGATCCAGATTCCGGGCGGGCTGGAGGCCATCGTCCTCTTGAACGACGCGGTGACCGGCGGTGGCTATACCACCATAGGCACGGTCATCAAAGCGGACCTCGATTTGATCGCCCAGGCCTCGCCCGGCGGTCATATCCGCTTTCACGAGGTCACGATTAACGAGGCGCTGCAAGCACGCCGGGAGCGTGAGGCACGTCTGGAGTCGATTCGTCTGGAGTTGGGTCTGTTCGACCAGGCCGGTGTGCTGGGGCAGTAGAACACGTCAGCGCTACTGCTCCCTCACCGTCATCACATACACCCCAGGGTTATCCAGTCGGACTTGCCAGCCGGGAAAGACCACGATTGAGGTCGTGATTTCCTCAATAATTGCTGGCCCAACGACTACGTTGCCCACCAGCAATTTGGCGCCGTCGTAGATCGGTGTCGCCACAAAGGCATTGTGCTCTTCAAAGAAGGCCGGGCGTTCGCCGGTCTGGGCGCGGGCGGGGTCAGGAGTTCCACTGGCGAGTGGCGGCAATTGAGGCCGTGCGACTTTGCCCACGACAGTGGACTCCAGATTCATGATCTCGACCGCATTATCCCGCTCGCAATAGGTGAACAGTTCTTCGTGACGGGTGTGAAACGCCTCGGCAATCGTGTCGATATTGCTGGCCGAAATGTCTTCCGGCGGGATATCGACCTGGCATTCATGGACCTGATCGACGTAACGCATGTCCAGCGAGCGAGAGATTGTTATCGCGTCCGGGCCCACTCCAGCGCTGCCCAAGTCGTGCCGTCCCCGCGTTTCCATGGCCGCAAAGGTATCGTTAAGCTGCGCGTAGTCCACGGCGTCCAGACGGACTGCACTGGACGATAGATAGCTGTGTTTCATATCCGCCAGAATTTCACCGAACGCACAGAAGGCAGAGGACACCTTGGGAATGAGAATGGTCGGAATGCCAAGCTCGCTGGCCAACCGACCGGCATGGGCCGGTCCAGCCCCACCGCCAACAACCATCATGAAGTCACGTGGGTCATAGCCACGTTCGATTGATACCCGCCGGATACCACTGACCATATTAGAGTTCACCAAAGTGAAAATCCCCTGGGCGGCTCGTTCAACATCCAGCCTGAGCGGACCGGCAATCTCGGCGGTAATCACGCGGCGGGCCGCCTCAGCGTCGATCCGTAGCCGGCCGCCCAGCAGTGCTTCCTGGTTCAGATAGCCCAGCACGACCAGAGCATCGGTCACGGTCGGACGCTGTCCGCCCTGGCCATAGGCGGCCGGTCCCGGCTGGGCGCCGGCGCTCTCCGGCCCGACCTGTAATAACCCCATACGGTTCACGAAGGCGATGCTGCCACCGCCCGCTCCAAGGGTCTCGACCTGTAGCATGGGGATACCGATCCGGTAGCGCAGAAAATCGACGTCCTTGACGATATTCGTCTTGCCGTCCTTGCTCAGGCTGATGTCGAAGCTGGTGCCGCCCATATCCACCGTGATGATGTCACGCGGCTGGTCGCCAGGGTGCTCTTTACCTTCATGAAAGAACAGGCCGGCGTTCGGCCCCGCGGCCGGTCCCGAGTTCAAGGCGTAAATGCCTTTGTCGACCAGGAAACGACCGGAGGTGAGGCCCCCATTGCTCTGCATATAGCGCACCGGATTATCGTAGCCCAAGTCGCGCAGCAGGGCCTCCATACGCTCGACATAATGCTGGATGAGCGGACCGATATAGGCGTTCATCACGGTCGTGCTGGTCCGGGTATACTCACGAATCTGGGGCAGCAGATCGACCGACAGCGTCACATAGGTCCCAGGCATTTCTGCCCGGACCAACTCGGCGATACGCCGCTCGTGTTCGGGATGCAGGAACGACCAGACCAGAGAGATGGCTACGGCCTCAACACTCTCTTCCCGGAAGCGACGGATACCGCGTCGGACGTCGGCTTCGTTGAGCGGAACACGCACTTCACCGGTACTCAGCACGCGCTCTTCGACCGGGAAACGCAACGCCCGCGGGACCAGCATGGTGGCTTGGGGGAAATCCGCGTCGTAGCGGTGCCCGTCTTCCTTGTGGCCGAGACGGATTTCGAGCGAGTCTTCATGGCCGGCGGTGCAGAACAGGCCGGTCTTGGCACCCTTGTGTTCGAGCAGGGCGTTGACTCCAACGGTTGTACCGAGAATGACCAGGTCGCAGTCCTGCAGGAAGTCCGCCACGCTACAGCCGAGGTCGGCTCCGATCTGCTCAAGCCCTTCGCGCACGGCGCTGGGCGGGTCGTGCGGGGTAGACGGCGTTTTATAGAGACGGATACCTTCACCGGTCGAGGCCAGAATAAAGTCGGTAAACGTCCCGCCGGTATCGATGCCGAGACGGTAAGCGTGCCGTGACATGATTACTTTCCGGCTCTAGCGTCAGGCATCCTGTCAATCCCAACATCCTGCAAATCCCGATCAACCCGGACGCCGTACTCCTCCCAGGCGGCCTGGACGGACACGAAGCCGTTGCGTACGTCTTCGAGTACCTTGTCCCGGTCGCGTTCACGTGGGTCACCCACGCCGCCGCCGCCGGGGTTCTGGTTGGCGAAGCGTTCGCCCGGCTCGATTTCGGCAATCCGGTTGGTCTTGATCTCCTCGACACCGCCGTTTTTCTTGTAATACAGCGCCCGTCCTACCTTGGGCTCGCACAGCTTCGAGACCGCCCCGAGTGCGCCCTGGGCCGGGTAGCGCCGTCCTTCGCCGAACATGACAACCGTCATGGGATCGCGGAGCGGTTCGACTTCCCAGTGCGTACCCGAACCGCCGCGCAGCTTTCCTGCTCCACCCGAGTCCGTCATCAAACCGTAGCGGTGAATGATAATCGGATATTGGTACTCAAGAATCTCAACATCGCCACTCGTCAGGGCACCAAAACAGCACTGCGGCCCCACTGCCGGCCAGCCGTCCGTCTTATGCGAGGCACCCCCGCCGCTGATAATGGTGGCCAGGATCATGGAAACATACTCTTCACCCGAGCGATAATCCTGCCCGGCGATGTTCAGACCGTTCGAATGCCCCCAGGAAGCTACCGCCTTTTCGGGCAGGGCCTGTTCGAGCGCCATACGCACGGCGTCCGTAATCGACTCCGACGGGGTAGTCGTGCAGTTCGCGTGCGGCGCCGGTTCTTTGGCGTTGGTGAGGGTGCCTTCCGGGCCGACATCAACCGTAATGGGCCGATACAGACCCTCATTATACGGCGGGGGCAGTTGGGCGAACATCATCACCCCGAGATAGACCCCGGACAGCGAGTTGGCCGCATAGGAGTTGATGAAATATGGAATCTGAGGCGGGCTCGACAGCGAGACTGCCATGCTGTCTCCGGCGATCTCGACGGTCGCGGCAATCTCGATGTCGCCATAGCCGTGTCCGGCGTCTTCGAGAACGGATTTGCCGGAATAGGTCCCGTCAGGAATAGCGCTGATAAATGCCCTCATCTGGTGTTCGGCCAAGTCCAGCAACTCCGCCATACAGGCCATGACCACATCTTTGCCGTATTTCTCAAGCAGACCGATCAGGTTGCGCTCGCCGATCGTGACCGCGGCAAGCTGGGCGCGCATGTCACCGGCCTGGAGTCGGCGGGAGCGAACATTGGTCAGAATAAAATTCACCACATCTCGCCGCTCTACCCCGCGGTCCCGTATTTTCAGCGGCGGGATGCGCAGGCCCTCGGCATAAATCTCTTTGGCTTCGGGGTTATAGCCGGCGGGCACGGGACCGCCTATGTCGGTGACGTGCCCCTTGCTGACCGTCCAGAACACGAGCTCGTCCTGGTAGAAGACCGGCTTATACATGCAGCAGTCAACAATATGAGAGCCGCTCCAGGCGGGATCGTTGTGATAGAACACATCCCCCGGATGAATATCGTCGCCAAAATAGTCGGCAACAGTCCGCAGGGCCGGCATCAGCGAGCCTAAGTGAATAGGGATGTCCTGGCCTTGCAGAATCATCTCGCCGCTGCCGAGAAACAGGGCGTTGGAGTAATCGCGCGCAATATTGAACACGGACGAGCGCGACGTTTTCTCGATGGTCAGCGTCATCTCACGCTGGGTCGATTCAAGCATGCCCTGGACAACCGCCAAGGTGATCGGATCGGTCTTTGCCATACTATCCTCTCTTCGCTTTGTCACGAGCGAGATCAGCCCCCTTGCATATCGTGGGCAACATAGCCAGCCTCTTTCTCCTCAGCAAGCCGTATTTGGCACGCGAGGCGAGTTTCTGCTATCTCCTCGGAAGGAAAACAACAAGGAGGACGACATGGGCCGTTTAGATGGAAAAGTCGCGATCATTACCGGAGCCGCGCGCGGTCAAGGCGCGGTGGCCGCCCAGACCTTTGCACAGGAAGGCGCGTCCCTGGTGATCAGCGATATCCTGTCAGAGATCGAACACACCGCCACTCAGATTCCTTCAGCCGGAGCTCGGGTCGAATGGGTCCGGGCTGATACTGCGGACCCGGACGGGATCAGGGCGGTGGTCGAAAAAGCCATGACACGCTTTGGTCGTATCGATGTTTTGTATAACAACGCCGGGGTTATTTTAGGTAAACCGTTTCAGGAGACCACCCTGGAAGAATGGGAACGGATTATTCGGATCGATCTGACCGGGCCGTTCCTGATGAGCCAGGCCGTGGTCGCGCATATGGAGAAACAACAGCGCGGCTCGATTATTAATATCTCATCAGCCGGCGGTATCCTTGGCTATCCGCAGATGTCGGCCTATGGGGCGGCCAAGGGCGGGCTGGTGAATCTGACCCGTTGTATGGCGGTGGACCTGGCTCCGTATCATATTCGGGTCAATGCCATCTGTCCGGGCGCAATTGATACCCCCATGCCGCGCGAATACATCAAGGACATGGACAACAAAGAGGCCGTATGGCAACAGATTGCCGACACACATCTGCTCAAGCGCTTTGGAAACTCGCACGAAGTGGTCTCCCTGGCCCTCTATCTGGCCTCGGATGAGGCGAGCTTTATGACGGGCGCAGTCATTCCGGTTGATGGTGGCCACAGTGCGCATTAGGTCAGTTCTGCGTCTTCGCTTCCCTCCGGGTGACGCGGGGACGGGCCGAGGGAGTTGATTGTTTCGCAGCGGACACGATACTGTCTGCGTCTACTGGAAATGAGCGCACTATCATGATCGAAGCCTCAGGTCTGACGAAACTCTACGGAACGTTTCGCGCCATCTCGGATGTCAGTTTCTCCGTTGACCACGGAGAGATCGTGGGACTCCTCGGTCCGAACGGAGCGGGCAAGTCTACGACCATGCGCATTCTGGCCTGTATTCTGTCTCCGACCACGGGCACGGCCAGCGTTGCCGGCCATAGTGTGCTGAGCGAGTCTTTGGCCGTCAGGCGTCAACTCGGCTATATGCCGGAGCACATCTCACTCTACCCGGAGATGGAGGTGGCCACCTATCTCGATTTTGTGGGCAAGCTCAAAGGGCTGGGCGGCACGGCCCGGCGGGTGCGAGTGTCCCAGGTCATTGAGGAACTGGACCTCGGCTCTGTGACCCGCGTCTACATCGGGACGCTTTCAAAAGGCTACCGCCAACGGGTCGGCCTGGCTCAGGCCATGCTGCACGATCCCAGCGTACTCATTCTTGACGAGCCGACCATCGGCCTTGACCCTGAGCAGGCAGCCGAGTTTCGACAGCTCATCCGCGGCATGCGGGGGAATCGAACCGTCTTGCTGTCCACGCACATTTTGCCCGAGGTACGTATGACCTGCGATCGGGTGATGATCCTCGCCAGAGGCCAGTTGCTGGCCCTGGATACTCCAGACAATCTGACGCACCGGCTGCGCGATGCCAGCGAGGTGGTGGCCCATATTGAAGGCCCGCAAGCCGAAGTGGAAACCCTCCTGCACGGCCTGCCCGGTGTCCACGAGGTCCAGGTGACCTCCCAGGAGAACGGCGGTCCGACCGCCTATACGGTGCGCGCCGCTCAGCACGAGGACGTCCGGCCCGGCATTGTGGCAGCCGTGTCCGGACGTGGCTGGCGTTTATTTGAACTCCGCTCCCGAGAGATGGACCTTGAGGAAATTTTCCACCGGGTGGTCGATCAGCCGCAGCCATAAACAACGCCCTTGAAGAGACCGACGTATGGTGCTGCGCGCAATTTTTATTAAAGAACTCCGCTCTTACTTTGGCCTGTTCCTGGCGTATGCCATTGTGGCGGTTGCCCTGGCCTTGTGCGGTTTCTTCTTTTACACCGACATCAGCTTCTTTATGATGTGGGGCGGCCAGAATCTCGCCCGTGGCTTGTGGGAATTCTTTTTCCACGATCTCCGCTATGTCCTCCTGTTGCTCGTCCCGGCCATCACCGCGCGTTCGTTTGCGGAAGAAAAAAAACTCGGCACCCTTGACCTGTTATGGACCTACCCGATCCCGGAGAGCAGCGTGCTGCTGGGCAAATTCCTGGCGGCCGCCACCCTGCTGCTGGTCGTTCTGGGATTAACCCTGGTCTATCCCCTCGTCCTCTCGTGGTGGCATCCCGAGGTCTATTGGCCGGCCTTAATACCCGGCTATGTCGGTCTGCTGCTCATTGGCCTGGTGTTTATCAGCGTGGGCCTGCTCTTATCAGCGCTCACCGACAGCCAGGCGATTGCGGCCATGGCCACCCTCGGCGTACTCGTCCTGTTCTGGTCACTGACGTGGAACGAGCAGGCCATGAGTGAAGCCTGGCTCCACGTCCTGCTACAAATTTCGCTCTTTGATCGCTTTTACAATTTCGCCCGGGGCGCGATTGACAGCCAGGAAATCACCTTTTTTCTCTTCTTTTTCTCATTCTTTTTGTTACTGACCTGGCAGGCGCTCCGTGCGCGGCGGTGGCGTGGCAAGGGGGAGTTCTCCTCGTTCAGGACGTTTCTCGCCACCCCAAGCCGAAAGCAGTGGGTCACGGTGGCGGTTCTTGACCTGCTTATTCTGAGCGGTCTGGTCGGTCTCCAGACGCTCTCCATTCGCAATAATCTGCGCTGGGACTTCACCCCCACGCAGACCTTATCCGTGTCAAAGCAGACCAAAAGCCTGCTGGCCGACCTGGACAAAGACGCGCTGCTCACTTTGTTTTTTGGTGGCTCTCCGGATGCGTATCAACGCTATGAGGATGTGCTCAAGCGCTTTACCGCGGAAAACGCCTACTTCCAGTATCGGATTCTGCACCGGGACCGGAACATCGGGCTGGCCCGGCAGTACGGGGCGACCCATTACGGCACCGCGGTCCTCGAGTACGACGGGCAGCACAAACTCCTGCCAGGCGCGGGCGAGAAGACCATCACCGAGGCCCTGTTTCAGTTTCTCCGCCAGGAGCAAAAAACCATCTATTTTGTTGGTGGCCACGGCGAAAAGGACCCCCAGAGCGGTCAGCCGCAGTTGGGCTATAGCCAAGCCGCTTCAGCCTTACGCAACGAAAACTTCATTATCCGACCCGTCTTCCTGGCTCGGGCCGAGCGCATCCCCGAAGACGCGGCTCTGGTCGTGGTCAGCGGTCCGCAGACCGACCTCTTGCCGGACGAGTTGGAGCGTCTGGCCCGGTATCTCTCGGCCGGCGGAAGCCTGCTCTTCATGCTTGACCCCATGCCGGCCCCCAACCTGACCGCTTTCCTGGCCCGGTACGGTGTCGAGCTTGACCAGGACGTGGTCTACGACCCGCAGAACCGACTCTTTGGCGGCGACGCGCTGAGCCCGCTGGTGTCGCTGTATAATACCGGGGTCGAGATTGTCAAAGACTTCCAGGTCGGCACCATTTTTCCGCTGTCCCGTTCGGTTGAGCCGGCCGATTCATTGCCCGACGGCGTGCTCTCGGCCCAGCCGTTCTGCCGA
The DNA here is from genome assembly GCA_965232605.1 of uncultured Binatia bacterium (SeqCode). GTDB lineage: Bacteria > Desulfobacterota > Binatia > Bin18 > Bin18 > Bin18. Next base: position 17,454 of record CBDDQA010000005.1, read on the forward strand.
ACCGGACCGGGTGCCTGGGCTCGCTTTCGGGCCGGGGCCGATTCCCCTGAAGGCGCAATAGACTTTGAGGGCACCCAGGCCCGGCCAGGCCCGATTTCCCTGGCAGTGGCGGCAACGCTTCGCCGAGACCAGCCGACGAACGGGGACACGCCACCCGCTGGCGAAGACCAGCCAACGGAACCCGGCGCCCGCCTGGTTGTGTATGGAGACAGCGATTTTGCCAGCAATGCCAGGCTGTCCCTGCTGGGCAATAGAGACCTCTTTCTCAACACGGTGCAATGGCTGGTGCAGGACGAGAAGTTTATTACCGAACGCCCCAGGGATGCTACAATTCAGCAGAAAATTTCTACCTTGGTGCTCACCACGGAGCAGACGCGGCAGTTATTCCTTATCACCATTGTTGCTGAGCCTGGTGTGATTCTTCTGCTTGGCATGCTGGTTTCCATCTATCGACGCAGACACCGGCGTTAGGCAGGAAAGGCTCAATCATACGAGCCTCACGTATCCGCTCTCCAGAGATTATTCGTCAGCGGTGGCTGGCTTCACGTGCCATTCAGTTAGCCACAGGCTGACCTTGCCTTGGCGTGGGCCAGCCTCATCACCCAAGCCGCCCAGAATGGTAAAGGATTCATCCCGCTGGACCATGCCAACACCAGGGGCGTACAGCGTCACCGCCTTGGCTTGGCCATTACGACTCCAAAAGGTGACTTCGATACAGTCTTCAAACACGCCCGCCGGCACCGCAGCCAGCGCATTCAGCCCGGTGATTTCGTAGCGCCCGGCAGACGTTTTCCAGGTCGCCCCTGGTGTGAGTGGCGTTTTGAGGATGAACTGCGGCTGCTCGTCTTCGGACGCGGTGTCGCTGGGTCGCATCACGACTCCGGCAGCCGAGGCGGAGACAAACTCCGCAGGAGCGTCCTTGGGAAGAAGACTCTGTTGCACCCGCAGCACATAGCCCGCCCCCTTTCTGCTGACCACCTCCCAGGTCTCGGTCACGGGGCTTGTTGGCGTGCCTTCGCTCGACTCGTACTGCCAGCGATTGGCGACCGACAGGGGGAAATAGTCGCCGGGCAGTTCGGTCGTCTGACCGGTCGCCGGGCTTGCCCCCACAGTCAGCAGCAGGGTCCCTAAAGCAGAATAGACGCACCATCGAATGACCCTTCCCCTAGCCCTCGCCCAGGGAAAGAGGGCTATACCCGGGTCTGGCAGGAGTCGGACATTGCCGATACTCGGCCTTGTGTCAGTTTTCTTTGTGCCCCTATAATCACCCATCTTTTCGTGACAAGGGCCCTATGGAGCGCAGCATGGAACGCATTGTAGACATCGTAGCCTACCCGACCTCTTTTCCTCTACCCCAGAAGGCGACCGTTCAGCTTGGTATTGGTCGCGCTGTCAAACGCGACGCTGTTGTGGTCAAGGTCCACACCGAAAATGGACTGATTGGCTATGGTGAGTCTCACCACGCGCGGGCCCCCGGCACGGTCGCGCATGTCGTCAATACGACCTTACGCCAACTCGTGCTGGGCATGGATGCATTCGACACCACAGGAGTGTGGGAACGTGTCTATACCATGCAACTCCAGAGTCACGGCTTGGGCGCTGGGGCTGCTATAGCCCTGAGCGGCATTGATATGGCGTTGTGGGACATTCGCGGGAAGGCCTCAGGCTGGCCCTTGTACAAACTCCTCGGCGGCTCGGCCCAGCCAATTCCTGCGTATGCAGGGGGGGTGTCCTTGGGCTATCAAGCGCCGGAACATCTGGTGGAAGAAGTGCGTGCCCTGACGGAACTGGGCTATAGCGCCGTGAAACTCCGCGTTGGAGATACCCCACAGCGTGACCTCGAACGGGTCCAAGCTGTCCGTGCCGCGTTTGGCCCTGACCTCACCCTATTGGTTGATGCAAATACCGGCTATTGCCTTGAAGATGTCCGTCAGGTCATGTCGCGATTCGACGAACTCGCGGTCGGGTGGTTGGAAGAACCCTTTGCGGCCCACGACTACCGGAGCTATGCCACTGCGGCGACTTTTGGCCATATACCGCTCGCCGCGGGAGAGAATCATTACACTCGGTTTGAGTTTGTGCGGCTTATCGAGGATGGCGCTATTCGTATTCTACAGCCGGACTTGTCAAAGACAGGTGGTGTGACTGAGGCTATGCGCATCGCTGCGTTAGCCTCAGCATGGAAGCTTCCGATCCACCCACATACATCGATGACCGGGATTAACATGGCTGCCACCATCCATTTTCTCGCCGCTATTAACAACGCTGGATACTTCGAAGCGGATGTTTCTCAGAACAATTTATTTCGTGACGAACTTGTCTCTACACCGTATGGGCTTGATGCCAAGGGCAGTGTTCTCCCCCTTGAAGAGCCGGGAATAGGGGTGGAAGTGGACGAAGATTTCCTGAGTGCACACCCCGTGATTGAAGGGCCTGGCTACGTCTAATCTTCTAAGTGACAGGCCGGAAAATGGATGACCAGGCTGAGATTCTTGCCGTTGTGCGTGAGCGTTCATTGTATCAGGACGAAGCGGTGTTGGGGACGTGCGTATATGAATCGCTTGCAGGAAGCCGAGTTGAATTAGAGACAGAGTGATCCTTTAATCCATCATTTTTTCCGCAAACTCTTCAATAACCGCAAGAGTCTTTTGGGTATCCGCCGCCGTCATAAACAGGATCAACTCCCGCACACCCAACTCGCTGAGCTGGGGAATGACTTCCGGTTTGCGGAGCAAGGGTCCAGCGGCGCTCAGGGCGGAAATGTATAAATCGGAATAATCTCGGCCACGTTCAGCCATCAGGGCTTTGAGTTGAGGGACGCTTTTTGACAGCACCTTGAGGGAGGCCGTGCCCGGCTGCCACCCGTCTCCCAAATCGGCCACCCGCTTGAGGGCCGGCAGACTCTCCCCGCCGAAAATAATGGGCGGATGCGGCTTTTGGACCGGCAGAGGAACGTTGTGAATGTCTGAAAATGTGAGGAACTCGCCGGAGAAACTCGCGGGCTCGGCCTGCCAGACCGCTTTCATGATGTGCAGATATTCTCGGGTTTGTCGTGCCCGCCGAGCAAAGTCCTCACCGAGGGCGTCGAATTCTTCTTTGAGCCAGCCGACCCCTACCCCAAATTGGAACCGTCCATGCGATAACAGATCGACGGTGGTGACCGCCTTGGCAACCGCCAGCGGGTTTCGATAGGGGATGACGATGACGCTCGTCCCCAGCAGAATCCGCGAGGTTGCCAGGGCCAGACCTCCGAGCAGGACAAAGGGGTCTGGGAACGGAGCCCGGCGTGGAAAGCCGGCCGCTCCGTCCGCCGAATAGGGATAGGCCGCCTCAATTTTTTCTGGAATCACAATGTGGTCTCCCAGCCAGAGCGAATGGTAGCCAAGCTCCTCCGCCTTTTGGGCGACCTGTATATAATCGTCCGCCTGGGGATCGGCGTTGACGCCAATGGAATAGTGAATGCCGAATTTCATACTGGTCCTCCTCATGCCGCACCGTCTGAGTCACACACATCATATCCCTGCCATTGACGCAAAGGACACGGCGCGTCATCGTGGAGGCAGAGACCCCCACCACAGAAAGGCAAGCGCATGGATGGAGCTATCGATATCGTCTGTAATCTCTTTACCCCACAAGAGGTCCAGCAGGGCCAGACCGGGGTGGATGAGTATTTTCTCGACCAGGTCCGGTTTCCAGCCGCGTTACGGCCCGGCGTACCGCTGGAAACCTATCTGGAGAAAATGGACCGCGCCCGCATTCAGCGCTCCCTACTGGTTGCGGTGCGCGCCGGCGACCTGCGCATCAAAGGCTCATTCGAGATTCCGTACGACCGGGTGGCAGACATCTGTCAGCGCTATCCGGACCGCTTTTCCGGGCTGGCCGGGGTTGATCCCACCCGGGGCATGCAGGGTCTGCGCGACCTGGAATACGCGGCCAAAGAGTATGGCTTTATCGGCGCCCATCTCTACCCGCACTGGTTTGGCCTGCCGCCCGACCACGCCCGCTATTATCCCATTTATGCCAAGTGCTGCGAGCTGGAGATTCCGCTTATGATGCAGGTCGGCCACTGCCTGCGCTATCAGCGCGAGCGGATTCTGCCGAGTGTCGGCCGGCCGATTACGCTGGATCAGATCGCCATTGATTTTCCTGAGTTGGTGCTTATCGGCATTCACCTGGGGTATCCCTGGACGGAGGAGATGATCTCGGTCGCCTGGAAGCATGAGAATGTCTATATCGGCTCGGATGCCTATGCACCACGCCATTGGCCGGAATCTTTTGTCCATTTCATCAACACCTGGGGGAAAGACAAAGTCCTGTTCGGGACGGACTGGCCGGTGATTGACCCCGAGCGGGCCATCACGGAGATCGATGCGCTCGAACTCAGGCCGGAATCCAAGCAGAAGCTCTTGCGGGACACGGCCCTGCGTCTGTTCCGCCTGCCCGAATCGCCTGGGGCCTAGCAGGGTATCGTTCTTGCTCCAAGCGGAACTACGGTTATACTCTGCTCTCATGAAAAGCGCGCGAGACATGATGGCCGCTTCCGCCTCCCTCAAGGCACATCAGGGAAACGGCGTTACTCAACGCCTCAACGAAATCTATGACATGAAGGAATCTCCGACACCCGCTCCGGTCGATCCGATTATTCAGGCCTTGCAGCTACGCTCCCTCCCTCAAGAAGAGTGGTAGTCCGTCGCGGAGAAATATGGTGAATGAGAACAACGACAATGAACTTCCGGTACGACCCAGAGTCAGACATGCTCTATATTGAACTGATTCAAGCAGTCAGCACAGAATCAGAAGAAGTTGCGCCCGGGTTCGTCATTGACTTCGATAACCATAATCGGGTTATCGGTATTGAGATTGAGGAGGCGAGCAAATCGATAGACCTGTCGCGATTAGAAGTTTCCGCCCTGCCTGTTGTGAGTCTTATCCTGGATAAGAGTACGCTTCCCACAACGTAAGGGACGCTGACCTATGGCAACGACCGACACCCCCACGGACTTTATTCGGACGATTATCGCCGCGGACCTGAAGACCCATAAACATAAGGGCAGAGTCGCCACCCGCTTTCCACCCGAGCCGAACGGCCATCTCCATATCGGACATGCCAAATCCATCTGCCTGAACTTTGGAGTGGCGCTGGAATATGGCGGAACGTGCAACCTCCGCTTCGACGATACCAACCCGACCAAAGAAAACATCGACTACGTCGAATCCATTAAGCGGGATGTCACATGGCTCGGCTTCGACTGGGACGACCGAGAATACTACGCCTCTGACTATTTCGAGCAGTTGTATGCCTATGCGGTCCAGCTCATCAAAGACGGGAAAGCCTATGTGTGCAGCCTGAGTCCTGACGAAATCCGTTCCTATCGCGGCACCCTGACCGAGCCGGGCCGAGACAGCCCCTATCGGCAGCGCTCGGTTGAGGAAAATCTCGACCTGTTCGCCCGCATGCGGACCGGCGAGTTTCCCGAGGGCGCCCACGTCCTGCGGGCCAGGATCGATATGGCCTCGCCCAACATCAATATGCGCGACCCGACACTGTACCGGATTCTGAAGGCTACGCACCACCGCACGGGGGAGCGCTGGTGCATCTATCCCATGTATGACTTCACCCACTGCCTGAGTGACGCGCTCGAAGGGATTACTCACTCGCTGTGCACCCTGGAGTTCGAGGATCATCGTCCCCTGTACGACTGGGCGTTGGACGTCCTGCCCGTGCCGAGTCATCCCCGGCAGATCGAATTCGCCCGCTTGAACCTGACCTATACGGTCATGAGCAAACGCAAGCTCCTGGCTCTGGTGACGGACCAATACGTGAGCGGTTGGGACGACCCGCGTATGCCGACCCTGGCCGGACTCCGCCGCCGGGGTTACACACCGCAGTCGGTTCGGGCCTTCTGTGAACGTATCGGCCTGGCCAAACGGAACAGCACGGTTGACTATGCCATGCTCGAACACTGTATCCGCGAAGAGTTGAATCGAACCGCGCCGCGGGTCATGGCGGTTCTCCGTCCCCTGCGGGTTGTCATAGACAATTATCCTCAAGACCAGGTCGAATCTCTTGACGCGATCAACAACCCGGAAGATGCCAGCGCCGGCACGCGGCAGGTCCCCTTCTCGCGGGTAGTGTATATTGAACGTGAGGACTTTCGCGAAGACCCGCCGCGGAAATTCTTTCGTCTCGCGCCCGGCCGGGAAGTGCGCTTGCGCTACGCCTATATCATCAAATGCGTCAGCGTCGTCAAAGATGACACCGGGGAGATTACGGAAATCCACTGTACCTACGACCCCGAGACGCGTAGCGGCCGGCCGGCGGCCGGTCGCAAGGTCAAAGCCACCCTGCACTGGGTGTCAGCCGAGCAGGCCGTCACCGCCGAGGTCCGGCTCTACGCTCATCTTTTCACCAAGCCCGACCCGGATCATGTGGAAGACGGACAGGTGTTCACCGATTATCTGAATCCGCACTCGCTCGAAGTCCTGACCGACTGCAAGGTCGAGCCGAGCCTGGCCCAGGCCGAAGCCGGCAGCCGCTTTCAGTTTGAGCGCCAGGGCTATTTCTGCGTAGATACGGCCGACTCGTCTCCGGGCCGTCCGGTCTTTAACCGAACCGTGACCCTGCGGGACACCTGGGCCAAAATCCAAAAGGCGGAGCAGCAGAAAAAGGCATAGGCTCGCATGGCAACTTCGCTTCGAACGCTGCAATTTACACCGACCGAGCAGGCCGGTGCCGTCTCTGCACTCCTCCTGCGGCCCACGTCCGCCCGTGCCCTGCTCGTGCTGGGCCATGGGGCCGGAGCCGGGATGCGGCACCCCTTTATGCAGGCCGTGGCGGAACAGCTTGCCGCCCAGAAAATTGCAACGTTCCGCTATCAGTTTCCGTATATGGAAAAAGGAAAGAAGAGTCCTGACTCTCAAACGACATTACGCGCAACCATCGTCTCGGCGGTTGAGACGGCAAGAAAAGCGGCCCGAGGGTTGCCCCTCCTGGCCGGCGGAAAATCCATGGGGGGACGGCTGACCTCGCTTGTTGCGGCCGAGGGCGGCCTGCCGGATGTCCAAGGACTGATTTTTTTCGGTTTTCCCTTACATGCAGCAGGAAAACCGTCGAGCGAGCGGGGCGCGCATTTAGCCGAGGTGAGCGTCCCCATGCTCTTCTTACAAGGGACGCGGGACAGGCTGGCCGAACTCGCTTGCATCACGCCCTTATGCCGCAGCCTGGGCAAGCGTGCGACCCTCCATATTGTTGAGGGCGGCGACCACTCCTTTCACGTCCTCAAACGCTCGGGACGAACCGATGAGGAGGTGCAAAACGAGTTGGGTGAGACCGTGGGGTCATGGGTCTCAGGTTTGTAGAATGGAGATATGGCCGGGTTGTACCCGGATACGGTCAAGCCATGTCCGAATCGCCTTAAAACGATCCAACTCAAAGCCGCCCTCGTGGGCGACGTGGGTGTAGGCGTATAACGCAATATCCGCAATCGTGTAGCGCTCGCTCACAAAGAAGGTCCGTTTTGCCAGGTGCTGCTCCATGACCTCAAGCGCGGCATAGCCGAGGGGGCGTTTTTGCTCCAGTCCGGCGCGCCGTTCGTCTGTCAGCTCACCGTGCATCAGCCAAAAGCGCGACGTGGCGATGTTGGGCTCATGGCTGTACTGTTCAAAGAACATCCACTGGAGAATCTGCACCCGGGCCAGGTGGTGGTCGGGCAGGAAAGCGGTTCCCTCGGCGAGATAGAAGAGAATCGCATTGGACTCGGACAGACAGGTGCCGTCTTCCAACTCCAGAACGGGGATACGACCGTTGGGATTGATCTTCAGAAAGTCCGGCGTACGCATCTCTCCCTGGAGGATATCGTGCTCAATGCGTTCAAAGGGAATCCCAAGCTGGGTGAGCAATAATCGCACTTTGTACCCGTTTCCGGAAGACAAATAATCGTGCAGTTTGAGCATGGAGCGCCCTCCGTCTGTCAGCCGATAACCTGTGATTCCCGCACAGCGTCAAGAATGGCCAGGCGGGTGGCTTCCGCGGCTATCGTCCCGACCAGGGTGACATCACTCCGCACCTGTCCGGCAGACACGCTGAACACCAAGTCGCCATCCCACGGGCTAAAGGCGGGTGAAAGCGATCGGGCAAACCCGGCGGTAGCCATTTTTGCCACAATAAAGAGGGCTTCCTGGCTCAGGGCCGCATTGGTGACAACCGCGACCAGGGTGGTGTTGTTTTGGGGGAGTGCGGTTCTGGCCTCGGCGCTTCCGCGCAGCAGATGTTGTTCGATGTCGAGAAACTGCCCGTGCGGATTAACCGCGCCGGCGATGATTTTGCCGTTTTCCCTGACATCGCCAAAGGCGTTCACCGCCGCGCAGGCCAACACCTTGAGTTCGCCCGCCTGTATATGTCCGACACCGAATCCGCCGGTCATGGGACGGCCGTGCTCCAGTCCCTTGCCGACCGTCGCGCCGCTGCCAACCCCGACTCTCCCGCGGGCATACTCGCTATTGGTGGCGACTTTGCAGGCGTCATAGGCGTCCTGGGCCGCCGGATAGACCGGCTGGCCATAGGCGAGATCAAAAATGCACGCGGCTGGCACAATCGGCACAATCCGCCCTGGTGTCGCCAGCCCCCGGCCCTGTTCCTGCTGATATTCCATCACGCCGGTGGACGCCCCGAGCCCATACGCACTCCCGCCGGTAAACACCAGCGCGTCGATCTCTTCAACCGAGTTTCCCAGATTGAGCGGGACCACATCACGCGTGCCTGGGGCCGAGCCGCACAGATGGTACGCGCACACCACCCGCTGCGTAAAAAGGAGAACCGAAATGCCCGTATTCCCCGTCAGGCTCTTATGTCCGATCAAGAGATTCTCAAGGTGCATGAGCCTTCTCCTGTACCCGTCTAACGAGCCTGGGCCACAGGATCAAGTGGCCTCTCGGAGCACATGCAGGAGTGCGCCTGACAACACTCGCTCTTCCCATTCCTCACCCGAAGTCTGATGATTGATCTTTTCATTTTTTATATTGAACAGGCGCATGAAATCAGGCAGAAAGACTCCATAGACCTGGCCCAGGACCCACCTCCGGATTTAGTCGTTGAAATCTATATCACCCACCCGTCAATGAATAAGCTTCCGCTCCTGGCGAGTCTCGGCATCCCTGAAGTGTGGCTGCATGATCGTGTCAAGGTCCATATTTTTATTCTGGCCGCCGAAACGTATGCCGAGGCCGAGGAAAGCGCCGTATTCCCCGGTCTCACGGCTCAGGCAGTGACGCAAATGGTTGAAGACAGCCAGACGCTCAAACGAACCGACTGGATGCGTCAGGTACGGGAATGGGGACAGACCACCCGTCCGTCAACCAGGCCCGCGTAGCTATTCCCTCACTTGGCGGTAAAGCCGCCGTCCACCATTAACAAACTGCCCGTCACATAATCCGCCTCCGATGAGGCCAGGAAAATCACCGGGCCGACCATATCGGCCCTCGTCCCCCAGCGACCGAGCGGGGTGAGAGATTCGACGGTAGATTTGATGTCTTGATTTTCGTGAAACGGGCGGGTCATGGCGGTCGTCAAAAAGTTGGGGCAGATCGCGTTGACGTTGATCCCATGTGGGCCATAGTCCACCGCGAGCTGACGGGTGAGGTTGGCTGCGGCAGCTTTTGAGGCGCAGTAAGCCGGTTCCTCGGGTAGGCCGATCACCCCGGCAATCGAGACGATATTCACGATTTTCCCTCCGTCGCCCTGCTTCAGAAACTGGCGAATGGCTTGCTGGCAGCCATTCCAGACGCCTTTGGCATTCACCCCCATGGTAAAGTCGTATTCTTCCTCGGTCTTTTCGTGGATGGGGGCCAGGCGGGTGAACACGCCGGCATTGTTGACCATAATGTCAATCCGGCCAAAGCGCTCCACCGCCTGTCGAATGACCGCTTCGACCTCGTGGCCTTTGGTCACATCCGCTTGCACAAAGCAGGCCCGGCCACCCTGGGTCGTAATCATCTCAGCCGTCGCCTGCTGGGTGTCGGTATCATAGCCCTCGGGCCGGGCATCAGGCCGGATGTCAGAGCAGACGATGCGCGCCCCCTCTGTGGCGAAGCCAATGGCAATGGCCCGACCGAGGCCGGAGCTGGCGCCGGTAATCACTGCGACCTTTTCCTGCAAGCGTCCCATGCTTTTCTCCTTACTTTCTCCGAACTTTTGTCTTCTCCCAGGTTTCACCCCTCTTCCCGGCACTTGATACCTGCCCGTGGAAAAGAGTACAACACGCTGGATGTGAGACGACGTGACGCGAAGGTCACGTGAACCGGAGGATAGTAGTGTGCGAACGATTACCCTGTGTAGCGGAAAAGGTGGTGTCGGCAAGACCCTGCTGGCGACCAGCCTGGGCAGAATTATCCAGCGGCAAGAGAAGTGCAAGGTTCTTCTCGTTGATTTGGACCTGGCAGTCCGCGGCCTGACCCTCCTGGCCTTTCAAAACAAGTACGAGCTCGACCGGCTGCCGTTTTCTCTCACTGATTATTTTTATTCGGAAGACGGGGATCAACCGGCACTCCTGCATGAGCTCCACAAAGGACTCGCCCCGGACAATAGCAATGGCGAGGAGAGCCAAGAGACAACAGCCCGGGCAACGGCTGGCCTCCCGACCTACGAACGGTTGGACGGGCTTTTTGTCATCCCTTCTTCGACCGAAAGCGAGCGGCCCGACTGGACGCCGTTGCACCACTTAGCTCTCAACGAAACGATCGATAAACTTGGCAGGTTCTACGAGTTTGCGGTCTCGTCATTACCCGTCGATTATGTCATTTTTGATACGCAAGCCGGGCTCGGGAGTTTGAGCTTGGCGGCCACAACCCTGAGTGATATGAACCTCATCATGTTGGAAGAGGACGATGTCAGTTGGCGAACTGCGCTCAACGCCCTCATGGAAATCTCAGCCCTCAATAAACGCCTCCAGCGGAAATCCCACAGTTATTTTCTAGCCAATAAAGTCAGCCCCGGCACGCTGGATGTGGCGCATAAGCTCAAGGCATTTTCGTTTCTACCCCCCATCCCGTTTGATACCTGGGTGCAAAAACTCTATGCCCACGCCACTACCACCGTGCTGGAAAAGGATTTCGAGGGGAGTGATTTCTTCAGGCAGGTGGAGTCGCAGGTGTGGCAGGAGTTAGCGGTCATTCTGGGCGTGCGGCAACGGACGACCGAGAACAGCCCACGGCCTTCGTGGTGGCGCGGCTAGACGACCGGCGGTGGCGTTCCGCGCCGGCCCTACTCCCGCTCCAGCCAGACATCCGGGCAGGTCACTACACCGTTCCGTTCAAAAATCGCGTCGATGGCGGCAAAGTCCTCTTGCCGGATGTCCCACCCCAGGGCGCCGACATTGTCTTCGACCTCAGTCGCTTTGCGACAGCCAACCAGGGCCGTGCTGACCGCCGGGTGCGAGAGCGTCCAGCGCAGGGCAAACTGCGGCAGGCTTTTGTCATAGCCGGCGGCCAGACCTTTCAATTCTTCCACCGCTTTGATGTTGTTGGGAAAGTGCTCCGGGCCGAACATGGTCTGGAACAGATTGATGCCGCCCATGCGACCCTGACGCGCCCGCCAGTCTCCTTCGTCAAAGGTCATATCCGCGTGAAAAGTGCCGCTCAGCAGCCCGTAGGCGAGCGAGCCATAGGCCATGACGCCCATGTTGTGCTCTCGACAGTAAGGGAGAATTTCCTGGTCCATGCGGCGGTCAAACATATTCCAGCAGTATTGGGCGACGTCCACCCGGCGGCTTGTCATGCTGGCTTCAATCTGCTCAGGCCGGAAGTTTGAGATGCCGATGGCCCGGGCCTTGCCCTGCTGCACAACGTCGTCCAAGGCCCGCATGGTCTCTTCAAAGGGCGTGTTCAGGTCCGGCCAGTGGACCATATACACGTCCACATAGTCGGTGTTCAGGTTCTTCAGGCTTTTCTCGATTGAGGCCATGACCCGCTGGCGGCTGCTGTCTCGATAATTCGGCGCTTCTTTGTAGCCAATGCCAAACTTGGTGACGACAATGGCGTCTTTGCGGCGATCGCCAAGCGCCTTGGCCAGCGATCGCTCCGAGGCCCCAAACCCATAGGCTTCGGCGGTATCAAAGCAGGTAATGCCCAGGTCCAGGGCCGTATGGACCGCGGCAATAAACTCCTGTTCTTCAATTGACCCGTAGCCACCGCCAATCTCCCAACAGCCAACGCCAATGGCGGATACTTCGATACCGGTTTGACCAAAAGGACGATATTCCATGAGCGCATCCCCTCCTAGTGCATTTCGATGCCACCATCAACGTTGATGGCCTGGCCGGTCACGTTCTCGGCCAGGGCCAGGTACACGGCCAGTTGTCCGATATCGTCCGGCGTTTGAGGCCGGCCCTGGGGAATCACGTTCTTGACCCAGCGCTGCCAGGCGTCCTCCTTGGATTCGTCCGGCTGTTTGAGCGACTCGGCCAGGTATTCCCACATCTGGGTCCGTAAAATACCTGGACAAATGGCGTTGACGCGGATATGGGCCTGGGCCAGCTCTTTGGCCAGAGAATTGCTGAAGCCCACCACCGCAAACTTTGAGGCGCAGTAGTGCGCCAGACCGCCGAAACCGTTCTTGCCGGCAATCGAGGCGATATTGATAATCAGGCCTCCACCCCGGTTTTTAAGGGCGGGAATCGCGGCCTGACAGGAGAGAAAGACCCCTTTGGCATTGACGCCAAAGGTCAGGTCCCAGGCTTCTTCGGACATGTCTTCGACCTTGACCATATTCACCACGCCGGCGTTACAGACCATGATATCCAGGCCGCCCAAGGCCGCCGTGGCCTCCTCGACCATACGCAGCGTATCGTCTTTGCGGGTGACATCGGCCTGAATCGCGACTGAGCGCCGCCCGAGGGAGATAATTTCTTGCGCAGTTTGCTGCGCCTGGGTAAATCCTCCGACCGCGGTCGCGCCGTACTGCTGGGCCGTACTCGTCATGGTTTCAATGTCCGACACGGCCACATCGGCGCCGGCGTTGGCCAGGGCCAGGGCGATACCCCGCCCAATCCCGCGTGCTCCGCCCGTCACCAGGGCGACTTTTCCATCCAGTTGTGCCATACGTCTTCCTTTCTCTGTCCGCTTTAGAAACCGGCCGGGCGCGGACATCCGCCCAGCATGTCAAACAGATGCTTCGCCACGTGCAGGGTTGTGCGGTCTTCAAGATAGGGACCCACGATCTGGATACCAATCGGCAATCCAGTGTCGAGCTGGCCCACCGGAATCACCGTGGCCGGCAGCAGACAGGCCCCGGCCGGCGCCATCCACGTCACCAAATCCCAATATGGCCGTTGCTGCCCGCCAACCAGAGCCGTCCGTCCGGCTTGGGGCTCGGAGTGGTCGTGCTTGATTGCCGGACACGGCATGACCGGCAGCAGCATCACGTCCCAGTCCTGGAAGAACTCTTCCCAGCGTTTGCGCATCTGCATCCGGCGTTCGTTATAGCTCAGCCATTCACGATGCCGCATGGCAAACAGCCGCCGGGTCTGGTCCGTTGCGGTGTTGCCGCTCGACTGGGCGTACTCTTCGATTTTGTCCCGCGAGACACCGCCGGACAGGGCGGACTGTAACAGGGCCATAAAGGTCGCCGCGATTTTTTCCAGGCTGAATGCGGGCCGCGCGTCGGCACTCACCGTCGCTCCGGCGTTTGCCAATGCGCTGGCAGCGTTTTCCAGCAGGGTTCGCGCTTCCGGCTCGACCGGACAGCGTGGGTCGTCCAGCCAGGTCGCAATGCGATAGTCCTTGAGTGCCTGCCGGCGCGGAGCCGGCAGATCCAAACGCCACGCCGGCTGCTCCCAGCGATTGGGGCCGGCCATGATATCGAGCCCCAGTTCCAGGTCTTCGACATTCCGGGCCATGGGCCCGGCAACTGCCAGGTCGGCCAGCGTCAGGGTTCCCGGCGGACCCGGAATCTGCCCGTGGGAGGGCACAATGCCGTAGCTCGGCTTGTGGCCGGTGACCCCCGACATATGAGACGGCAGGCGAATCGAGCCGCCGATATCGCTGCCCAACTCCAACGGCGTAAAGCCACAGGCCAGAGCGGCTCCCGAGCCGCCGGACGAGCCGCCCGGCGTACGCGTGGTATCGTGCGGATTATTGGTCGTGCCAAAAATCTCATTATAGCTCTGCAAGTCACCGGCGTAGATCGGCAGATTGGTCTTGCCGTAGATAATGGCCCCGGCTTCGCGCAGCCGGGCCACCGGCCAGGCGTCTTCCTCCGGAATGAAATCCTTGAGCTCCGGCGCGCCCGATGTCGTCCGCATGCCTTTGGTTTGATACGAATCCTTGATCGTCATCGGCACGCCGTGCAGCGGTCCTCGGGAGGCACCTCGGGCCAAATCCGCATCCGCGGCATCGGCCTCTGACCGCGCCCGTTCCACGTCGATCGTCACGACGCTATTGATGGTCTTATCGAGCGCTTCGACCCGAGCAAGAAAATAGTCAACGGCTTCGCGGCTTGAAACTTCCTTCTTTTGGATCATGGCGGCGACTTGTGCGGTCGTCGCATAGGCAAGCTGAGACAGATCAGACATGGCTCCCTCCTTCTTCAGGCTGCCGTTAGAGTTCGGCTTGTGCCAGGCAGCAGCATCTTGCCACGCGCCCGGCGGGGACACAAGCTGACGGAGGTGATACACCTGACACGTTTTCCGACACACCCGGAACGTGCTTCGACTTCACCCCTCCGGGGCTACACCCAGCACGAACGGGGATGAGGAGACCGCCAGCAGGCAATCCCTAACCCTAACCCCTATATTCACACAGGAGGCAATATGACCGCGACACAAGAGGCCCTCATCGACACCCTCTACCACGCCCGTCGAAACGGAACCCGACCCGCCCGCATTGACCCCATCCCTGCGGACCTGGACGAAGCGCTCGCCGTCCAGCTCCACGTGCTGCGGCGTTTTGAGGCCGCAGGAGAAGGTCTTGGCGGCTGGAAGGTCGGGCTGACGTCGGGGAAAGCCCGCGACCGTATGGGAAAAGACGTGCGGCCGTTTGGCTATGTCCTCCAGAATCGGGTCTTTTCGTCTGGCGCGACCCTTCCTGTTGCTTCGATTCTGCACTGTCATATTGAGCCCGAACTCTGCCTGATAGTCGGCTCGGCCTTGCGTGGTCAGGACGTTGACCGCGAGCAGGCCAAAGCCGCAGTTCGGGCCGTTGCCCCGGCCTTTGAGATCAACGAGATCCGCGTCCAGCCGGAGCAGGGCTCGCTGTCATTGGTGGCCGACGGCTTGGCCCAGTGGGGGATCGTCG
The DNA here is from genome assembly GCA_965232605.1 of uncultured Binatia bacterium (SeqCode). Taxonomy (GTDB): domain Bacteria; phylum Desulfobacterota; class Binatia; order Bin18; family Bin18; genus Bin18. The sequence continues at coordinate 32,739 of CBDDQA010000005.1, forward strand.
TTGGGCCCGAAGCCCCGGTCCGAGACGGGCTGGTTGATACCACGGTGATATTTTCGCATAACGACCAGGCGGTCGAGACCAAGACGCCGGGCGCAACAATGGATGATCCCTATCTCTCGCTGTCACGCTTGTGCCACCGCCTGCATCCATTCGGCTTGGGTCTGGAGCCGGGCCAGCCTGTGATTACCGGCTCGTTTTGTCATCACGCGGTCAGGCAGCCGGGGAGCTATAGTGCGGATTTTTCCGGGGTCGGAACCGTGTCGGTTCGGTTTCGCTGAGCACGCCGGCGGCGGACGCCTAGTTTCACCAGCCTAAATTCTATAGGCTGCGCAGGACGGCACTCGCCAGGGCGAGAATCCATATACCTGAGAAAGAGAGAAGAAGATGAGCGAACACACCAACCCGAGGGTATTTTTTGATATCACGATCGGCGATGACGCGGCCGGACGGATCGTTTTTGAACTCAGAGCCGATGTCGTTCCCGAAACCGCAGAAAATTTTCGGGCGCTGTGTACCGGCGAGAAAGGGACCGGTCAATCCGGCAAACCGCTGCACTACAAGGGCTCGACGTTTCACCGCATCATTCCCAACTTCATGTGTCAGGGGGGAGACTTTACCAATGGTAACGGCACCGGGGGAGAGTCCATCTACGGTTCCCGGTTTGCCGACGAGAACTTTCAACTCAAGCATACCGACACGGGTTTGCTGAGCATGGCCAATGCCGGCCCCGGTACGAACGGCTCCCAATTCTTTATTACCACTACCCAGACACCGTGGCTGGATGGCAAGCATGTAGTGTTTGGCAGTGTGGTCGAAGGCATGGACGTGGTCCGCGCCATGGAGGCCCAGGGCAGTCAGAGCGGGCAACCCAAGCAGCGTATTGTGATTACCGATTGTGGTCAGCTCGACTAGGGTGCTTACGCAAGAGAGACCGTCTGATTTCCTTCCGCGTAAGGGATGTCGGTATGGGACTGGTCTACGCAACTATTTCTCTGTCGAATCCTCGTGAGGCGGCCCTCCGGGCGCTTGAGGTAGACGCGCTGGTTGATACGGGCGCGGTGACGTTGTGCCTTCCTGAGCATATCTCCGTCCAACTGAAACTTTCGGCTATTGAGGAGCGCGAGGTGATAACAGCGGACGGGAGCGCCCACCTTGTTCCGTATGTCGGTCCCATTCAGGTGAGGTTCGAGAACCGAACCTGTTTTACCGGCGCTCTCGTTTTTGGCGATACGGTCCTGATGGGAGCCGTCCCGCTGGAGGACATGGACCTTGTGATTCAGCCGCGAGAGCAAAAGCTCAGCGTGAACCCGCGCAGTCCCAATATCCCATCTGCAATTGTCAAGTAAGGAGGAGTGAACATCATGCCGACCGTCTCTGCCAATCAGTGTGAGATGTACTACGAGGTCGATGACTTCACCGATCCCTGGACAACGGACACGGAGACGGTCTGGCTCCAACACGGAGTCGGACGGAGTACCAGGTTCTGGTATCACTGGGTTCCACCGTTGGCGCGCCACTATCAAGTAATCCGTCGCGATATGCGCGGACACGGCCAATCGGCTGACCCTGGCCCGGACCATCGCTGGTCATTGGACGAGTTGGTCACGGATATGCACGCCTTCATGGACGCGCTGGGTCTCCAGCAAGTCCACTATGTGGGCGAATCCATTGGCGGCATCCTCGGCGTGCTCTTCGCCACGCGCTGGCCGGAGCGACTCAAGAGCCTGACGATTTGCAATTCACCGACCACAATTCGTCCGGCGGGCACGCGCGCCTTGTCCGGTGAGCAGGGCAACCTGCACAAGCTCCTGGCCTCCCAAGGGTCGGTCGGTTGGGGCCGTTTGATGATTGAGCGCAAGATCATCAGCGGACACAGCCCCGAGCATATTGCATGGGTGCTCAAGGAATGGGCGAAAACACCGGCCCATGTTCTACAGGGGATTACCAGGACGCTGGACGGTGCGGATACCGCCCCGCTCCTGCCTCAGGTCGGCGTCCCGACGCTGGTGCTGGCGCCTGCCAACAGCCCGATCACACCCTTGGCCGACCAGCTCTCCATGCGCACGGAGATTCCCAACGCGCGGATTGCCATTGTCGAAGGCCCTGGGCACGAAATCTATGTCGATAGACCCGAGGAGTGCCTGAGCGCCTTGCAGAGTTTCCTGGAGTCGTTATAGCCGTGAGGCTTTGAGCCACTGCGCTCTGGAGGTCAGAAAGCAGAGCGGAAGGGGAGAGCGGCCTTCCGCCCTCAGCGGCGCTAACCCATAAACACCGCGACACACAGGACGACGCCGCCGATATACGTGCCCAGAGCACCGACAACACGGAGAGGATGAGGTTGCGCCAGCGTCGAACAGGCGATCATGCCGATGGCGTGCAGATAGCGACAGGCGGTCACCAGTATCATCGTCCACATGACCCAGGCCGGGACGGCATCGGTGCCCATTGCCGCGATGAGCATGAGCAGGGCCAACATGGGTGCGTACTCGGCGGCGTTGCCGTGTGCACGTACCATTTTATATAAGCGGTCGGCGGGGTCGGCATTGACACCACTGGTGGTTTCCGTTTTCCCGCGTGTCATAGAAACCATAAAGCCGAGTACAAAGACCAACAAACCCAGTAAACCGGAACAGAGGACTGCCGTTTCCATATGCGCCTCCTTCGTGTTGAACACTGTAATCTGGGAAGTATGCTGCTCTCCACGACCTCTTACCTGGGGCCTCTCGTATCGTGCGTCCGAAAGGCCATTCGCGTCAAGGCTTGGGGGGAAATAGTTGACAAATGCAAAGAGTCGGTCGGTCAAAGGTGTCCGCACGAGTCAGAACTGCCAGATACTCACGCAACACTTGGCGGCTGATCCATAGCGAAAAGCCGGCCTGCTCGCGAGTCCTTATCACCTCAAGAGCGGCATCGTGAAGAGGCGCTTCGGCGATATTCGCATAGACGAGGATATTCGTGTCGAGAAATACGCGTTCACCTTCCCCATTCGTCATACATATCCTCCCGCCGTAGAGAGAGGTCTTCCGGCCATGACCCGGCTTGAATGACAGGGAAGTCCTGTTTGGGTGGCGGCGTTGCCTCCTCCCGCAAAAAGTACGAGAGATGTTGGAGTATCAGGAATCCAATAAGGCTTGATTTCTCTGAAAAAGCATCCTCTGGTGTCAGGTCGCGTTTGACTCCCCGCTGTCAAACTCAGATGAACACGGCGGGCGAGACATGAAACCGCTTGGCAAGGGTGCGTATGTGTTCGACGTTTAGCTCTCGCTTACCGCTCAAGACTGCTGACACAAGCTCTTGGGAGCCAATTTCAGGAAAACTGGCCCGCGTCAGTCCATGCTCCTTCATAAAGAAGCCGAGCATCTCCCGTCCACTGCAATCAGGGATAGCGTGATGCCGCTCTTCATACGCATGAATGAGGGTGCCCAGGGTATCCAGAAGTTCATATAGCGGATGGGTCTCGTCCGTGCCGATTTCGTCAATGAGGTCGTTGAGATGTTCAACAGCTTGTTCGTATTGCGCATCGTTCCGTATGGCCAAGAGCGGACGAAGAGCTAACCAATGCTGTTGGAGACTTTTTTCGTGCACGACTGCGCAATATCTTATAGCGGGCTATCACTCAACTCGGCAGGCGTACATGTTTTCTTCTCTCTCCCTTTGGCCTAGGGTAGGGCCTGACGACAACATACTGAGGAGGACAGCATGACCAGCGTATCACAACTCGGGTATTTGGGACTGAGCGTCAGTGACCTGGCCGCCTGGGAACAATTCGCCACCTCGGTGCTCGGGCTGGCCGTGAGCGAACACGCCGATGACGGCTCGCTCTCTCTGCGGATGGATGAGTACCACCACCGCTTTCTGGTGCATCCGACGGGCAAGGATGACCTCGCCTATATTGGCTGGGAAGTGGCCGATGAGCACGCCTTACACGCCTTGGCGGACCAGCTTGGGGTAGCCGGGGTTGAAGTCACCCCAGGCACACCTGAAGAGCGGGCGGTCCGTCGGGTAGCCGGGCTGATTCGCTTCCAGGACCCGAGCGGTATCCCGTCAGAGATTTTTTATGGCCCACTGGTCCATTTTGATAAACCGTTTCAGTCCCCGCGGCCGGTCTCGGGCTTTCAGACCGGAGAGCAGGGCTTGGGGCATTTTGTGATCCTGGTGGATGACGCCGAGCAGAGCATCAACTTTTATCGGGATGTCCTGGGGATGCGGATCAGCGACTATGTCCATATCACCCCTGCTCCGGGTGTGACTTTCCAAGCCACCTTTTTCCACTGCAACCCGCGCCATCATTCGCTCGCCTTTGTCGAGGTCCCCAATCCGCCCAAGCGTCTCAATCATTTCATGTTGCAGACGCAGTCGCTCAACGATGTTGGTTCGACCTATTATCTCTGTCAGGACCGGGACGTGCCGATTACCATGAGTCTGGGCCGTCATACCAACGACCATATGACCTCGTTCTATATGCAGACACCGTCCGGCTTTGCGGTCGAATATGGCTGGGGCGCACGGGAAGTAGATGACGCCACCTGGCAGGTCCAGATGCACACCTCGGGCAGCATTTGGGGTCATGTCCGGCGGACCCCCGGTCTGGGCGGTGTCGCGCAGGAGGGGGCGTAGCCCTCATTCAGTACCGAGGAGAAACCCGCTCAACGGGACAACTGATCCAGGTAGGCCCGGACAATACGGTCAAAGGTTTCGGGCTGCTCCTCATACGTCCAGTGGCCGGCCTGGGGAATGACGGCGAGTTGACAGGCCGGCATTCGGTCGCGGAAGTACTCGGAGTATTTGACCGGCGTAAAATAGTCCTCGGCTCCGCAGATGGCGAGCGACGGGGTATGGATGTTGGCGACTCGACTCATACAGTCGAACATGTCGTCGCTAATCCAGTCCTTATAGGTCACCTGCGGGTCAGTCTCGGCCGTCAAGGCATTGAGCGTATCGACGAGGGACTGGGGTGTGCTTTTGGCGAAGCCCAGACGCGGATCAATGGCAATCCCGGCTTCACCCGCAGCCAATTGGCGCGAGTTCTCAAGGACGTTCGGGTCCACCCGCAGCCGCGCGCCGGTATCAATGAGCATCATGCCGGCGAGACGGTCCGCATAATAGAGGGCCGCGGTCAGGGCGATCCCACCCCCGAGGGAATGCCCGGCAATCACAAACCGATCCCAGCCCAAATGGTCGGCCAGCCGGAGCGCATAATGGGTATAATCCGCCGCGCCACGAAACCCAGTGCCGGACGATTGGCCGTGCCCCGGCAGGTCTATCGCCACCGGCGTATGATGGGCGGCTATGGCCCGCAGATGCCTGTGCCACACCCGGCCATCACAGCCGGTACCGTGGACGTAGAGGACGCGCTGTCCGTGTGAGTCGTCACCGGCGGTGTGATAGTGTATCCGCAGTCCGTCAATATCAGCATATCCCATGCGTTCTCCTCCGTTGGCTGTCTGCCTGGCTATGCAGAGACACCCGTATCAGCCGTCAGCCCGGCCGCTTCAATGCCGGCCACGGCGCATTCCTCATCAATATCCGAGGTATCGCCCGATATCCCGACCGCCCCGATAATGGACTGAGACCTGTCCCGGATCAGCACCCCACCCGGCACCGGCACGAGCTTGCCCTGAGCAACTGCCGTCAATGCCTGCACAAAATGAGGCCGCTCGGCCGCAACACTGCCCAGCACCCGAGACGAGCGGCCCATGCCCAACGCGCCCCAGGCCTTGCCGATCGCCACATCGGCCCGCATCAGGCTGGTCTCGTCTTCGCGCTGAAAAGACTGAAGCTGTCCGGTTTCATCCAACACCGCGACCGCGAGTGGGGAGGCGTCCATGGTACGGGCCTTTTGGAGTGCCTCAGCGACAATCGTATTTGCCGTTTCCAGGTGTAAGCGAGCCATAGCCTCCTCCGTGTGCTCGTTTTCCTCCAGTCTCACCCCATGGGATCGACATCGGGCAGACCGAGCAGAAACTGCCCGTAATTTTCATAGGATGAATCATTAACCATCAAGTGGGCCGCGGCGGTATGTAAATCCCGCAGGCAGCGCTGCAAGACATGCTCCAAGCGCACGGCACTGCCGGCACCGGCGCGAAAGGCGTTGGTTGTGATCTCAAGCGCGACGTCCGTGGCCAGGGTCGCGGCGCTGCGCATTTCGGCCTGGAGCGCCGGACCCGGCAACTGGCCGGCGCTAGCCGTCTGCCAGGCCTTTTCGAGGATATCGATAACGACCAGGCGTGTTCCGCGCAGCCGGAGGTCTGCTTGGGCGATCATCCGCTGAACGACGGCTCTGTCACTCAAGCACCGTTGGGGCCCATAGCCCCGTTTTTTCGACTGGGCCAGATCAATAATCGCGTCAAGCGCACAGCGGGCAATCCCCAGTGCAAAGGCTGCGTGTTCATTCGCCACATAGCCCGGCCAGCCCATGAGATATAAGGGCCCGCCGCGCTGTGGCGGCGTACTGCCCACGGCAAAAGTAAACGCCTCGGGAACAAACAGGTCCGAGACCGCGTAGTCACAACTGCCGGTACCTTTCATGCCAAGCACATGCCAGTTGTCGATGACCTGGGCTTGGGCAATCGGGAAGACCACGGCCCGCACCTCGGGCGTCTGGGAGTCCCGCTCGACCAAGGTTTGTACCAATACCCATTCGGCATGGCGGATGCCACTGCCCCACGACCAGCGGCCGCTGACACGGTAGCCGCCCCACTCGGGCACGGCCCGGCCGGGCATCAAGCCGCCCGCCATGGTCGGGACGCGACCATGGGGGAACATTGTGGCGATGGTTCCGTCTGGGAGAAAGGCGCCGGCCATGCCAACAATGGCAGCGCCAATAAACATGCACCAGCCCGCGGACGGATTGATCCTTGTTACGGCCTCAATCACTTCTAATTGCGTCACCGGGTCGGCCTCGGCCCCATCGAGTTCCGCCGGCAGTTTCAGCTTGAACAGGCCGGCCTCGCGCAGGGCCGCCACCGAGGCATCGGGCAGCGTCCGGGCTTCCTCGGCCTCGTCTATCTGGGCGGTAAGCGTCCCACGGACCTGCTCGACTGCCCGCAGGAGCACCTGCCGCTTCTCGGCCCGTTCTGCGGGGAAGGATACCGGCATGAGCGTGCCTCTTTTACTCCTCTGCGCGCGCGCCGAGTTTTGGGCCGGTCTTTGCCTCAGCCATCACCCGCTCCTCTCTCCAGAACCGGCGAGCTTATCAATCGCCCTGAGTAAGCGGTCCAGCGAATCAGCGTCAATCAGGCGATGCTCGTTTCCGGTCCGAATTAAAGCGGCATCGGACAGGCCGCTCTGGCGGACCAACTCGACACTGTGAGCAAAGGGAACGGCCTCATCAGCCTCGGCGTGGAGGATAAGGGTATTCGGCTTGACAGTTGTCGCCCTGCCCCAGCGTTTCCAGGCCGGGCAGAGCAGCACGAGCGGCGTCTCCCCGCTGTCGATATTGATCGCGACCGCACCGCCCCGGCTGGAACCTACCACCACCTCGGGCTGCTGACGGTCAAACTCGGCCTGAGCAATACGCACACAGGCATCAAAGTCGTCATTCGGAAGAAGAGGATTACAGACTTCAAAGCCGTTAGCTTTGAGAAACGTCGGCTTGGTCCCGCAAGGGGTTGCGCCAAAGCCGTGCAGAAAGAGGATTTTCATTGTCTGGCACCTGCTCCGCGGAAGTCGAACAAGGCGGAGCAGATAAAGCGGGGCAGGAGAACTCTCCCCTGCCCCACGGCAGCACATCTAAAATACGGCAATAGGATTCACCGGCGAGGCCGTCCCCTTGACCAGCACCAGCGGCGCCACCGTCAGCATGAAGGTCCAGCGTGAGCGGGCGGCGCAGGCCGCGCTCAGGTCGTCCAGCATACAGTTGTCGAGCAGGTGGATGCCCATGGCCACCAGGGTACACGAGTGGACGGGCATGATGAGATTGTCATAGCCGCTCGGCACAACATCACTCACCCCGTCACAGCCCAGTACGGCAATTTTCCGCTCGTGAATCCAGGGCAGGCAGGCCGCACCCAGCCCGGCCAGGCCGTCCTGAAGCGCATCCCAGTTGCCCTGGGCTTTTTGGCGCGTGTGGCGGCCGGTTCGCACAAAGAGCACATCGCCCTCTTCGATTGTGAAGTTTCCCGCCTGTTCCGCGGCTTCCAGGTCCGCCGGCGTAATCGCCTCGCCCGGTTCCAGATAGTCGCGGTTCTTGAGCGGCGGGATATCGATCAACACCCCGCGCGACACAATGCCGTTTTTAATGGAATGGATCGCCCCGTTCAGCGCGCCCTGGGCGGTCACGTCCGAGGAGGGATAGCCGTTATACATCTTATCGTTGTGAAACACGTGGCACAGGGCGTCGATATGTGTGTTGGCCACCCCATGCGGGGCAATGGCAAAATAGTCGGCGCTGTACGGCAGGGGAACCAGGCTCTCCTCACCCGGCGCGCCGGTCTTCATCATCAAGTGCATGACCGGGGTCGGATTATCCGGCCCGTGATGCGTCGCCAAGGGCAGCGACAGCGATACCGAGTGTCCGTCTGCCACCTCGGCTGCGGCCTGGGCGCGTTTCTCGGGCGTAATATAGTTGAGCGCGCCAAGCTGATCGTTGGCTCCCCATTTCCCCCAGTTGCTCAAGGTCGAGAAGAACTCCTCTACCTGGGCTTCAGTCAGATCATCGTTGACTGCCATAACGTCCTCCTTTTTTCGTTCTGTCTCGTCCCACGCTTTTAGCGCAAAAGCGCGGAAAAGAGAAAGAGGTCCAGGGATACACGAGCCAGGACTCGTTTTTACATTGACAGGCCGCCCCGTTTGGTTCGATAATCGCCTCGGACTTGTTTTATCCACATACCCAAAAAGGAGGCTGCTGTGTCACATGACGTCGTCCTGAAGAACGGGTTGGTCGTTACGCCGAACGGCGTGATCCGGGGCGGGATTGCCATTGAAGGGGAACAGATCGTTGCGGTCGGTGCGAGCTCAAGCCTCGGTCAGGCCAAACGCGAAATCGATGTTGAGGGCAAAATCCTGTTCCCTGGGACGTTTGACCCTCACGTCCACTTCGGCATCTCGGACCGCTTTGGCGATGAGGCCATGGTCGAAGATTTCTTGCGCGACACCAAGGATTGCCTGCTCGGCGGAGTCACGACGATTGCCACTACTACCCTGATCGGCAAGGATCCGATGTTGGATCTGTTTGACCAGGCGGTCGAGTGCGGCACAAATCATTCCTGGTGCGATTTCAAGGTGACCTGCGTGGTCAACACGCTCGATCAGGTTGCCCAAATCCCGGCCGTGGCCGCCAAGGGCGGCGTGTCGTATAAATTCTTTACCGGCTATTCCGGCCCGCAGGCCGAAGCCTTTGGCATGAATCCGGATGGCATCACGCCTTCATTTTTTCATGCGGCCTGCGAGCAGTTGGCCCACTGTGGCCCCCCGACCTTTGCCAAGATTCATGCCGAAGATCCGCACGTCCGCGGTATCCTGATCGATCGCTTGCGCGAAATGGGCCGAGCCGACCAACTCACGGCCTGGGCCGAGTCCAGTCCGGAGTGGGCCGAAAGTGTCCAGGTCTATACCTATGGGATGATTGCCAACCAACTCCGCGTCCCGATCTACCCGGTTCACATCAGCGCCGCGCATACCGTGGAAACGGTTAAGCGCCTGCACGCCGAAGGGCTGAACGTTGTTGGGGAAACAGTCGCCTGTTTTCTCAACACCACGGCCCCGGAAATGGATGCGCTGGGTATGGGCGGCAAAGCGAAAATTCAGCCGCCGATTCGTTTTGAAAAAGACAAAGAGCGGCTGTGGCGCGGGCTTCAGGAAGGCACCCTGTCTGTCGTCGGAACGGACAGCCTGACCTACTCCTCGTCGTTCAAGACCGATGGGGATTTCTGGGACTGTCGTGTTGGCATTAATCTCCAGGTGGCCGATACCCTGCCCCTGCTGTTTCACGAAGGGGTGAACAAAGGTCGTATCGATCTGGGGACCCTCTCAAAAATCTTGTCCGAAAATGCGGCCAAGCTGTACGGCCTCTACCCCAAGAAGGGCGCCCTGGCCATTGGCTCCGACGCGGACATCGTGGTTCTCGACCCGGAAAAAGACGCTGTGCTGGGGGTCGACCGGATGCGGTCGCGCGCGGACTATTCCTTGTGGGAGGGCCGTCAGGTCAAGGGTATTCCGGTAAAAACCTTCCTGCGTGGCCAGTTGGTTATGGAGGACGGCGAGATTGTGGCCGAACAGCCAAGCGGACGATTTGTTGAGCAGGTTATTCGACCGCGCGGATTATGAAGAAGGAGACAGCTATGGCGCAGACTGAAGACAAAAATGCGATTTATGAACATGCCCAACTCGGCCATAAACTCGGCTTCGGAAAAAAGCCCGCGCTGATTGTGGTGGACTTTCAGTTGGGCTTTACCGTTCCGGAACAGTCCCCGCTGGCCGGCAATCTCGGCGCCGAAGTCGCGGCGACAAACGAACTCATCGCCGCGGCCCGCAAGAAAGACATTCCGGTTATCTTTACGGTTGTGGGCTATGATCCCCACCGGCAGGACGATGCCGGCCTGTGGCCCGAAAAGGCGCCCTCCCTGCGTATGCTTACTATTGGAAGCGATTTGGTCAAGCTCGACCCGCGCCTCAATCAGGAGCCCGGCGACCTGGTGATTACCAAAAAATACGCCTCCGGTTTCTTCGGCACTTATCTGGCCTCGACCCTCACCATGCAGTCGGTTGATACCGCTATCGTTACCGGCTGCACCACGAGCGGCTGCGTCCGCGCAACGGTGATGGATGCCCTGGCCAACGGCTTTCGGCCCATTGTGCCGATTGAGTGTGTGGGCGACCGGGCCCAAGAGCCACATCAGGCCAATCTGTTCGATATCGGTGCAAAGTACGGGGATGTCATGCCGCTTCAGGAGGTGTTGGAGTATCTGGAACAGTTGTAAATCCGTAGCGTGTTGAGCGCCCTGCGCAGGCACTTCCCTTCGTCCCCAGGCTGGGTTAGGTTGTCGGGCGGCTGCAGTTGAGTATTTGGAGGAAAACCGATGTGGGGAGTGAAGCAGTTCGTTATTTTTTCAGTCGTCTTACTGGTCAATCTGCCTGGGTGTTCGGAGGCCGGCGGCGGAGCGGCCGGGGGGCCGGTGGTGCTCATGTCAACGTCCAAGGGAGAGGTGAAGATCGAGCTGTTTCAGAAAGAGGCGCCGGAAACGGTCACAAACTTTCTCGCCTATGTCAACGATGGATTTTATGACGGGACGATTTTCCATCGGGTGATTCCCGGCTTCATGATCCAGGGGGGCGGCTTTACCGAGGCCATGCAGCAGAAGCCGACCAAACCGGCCATCAAGAATGAGGCCGCCAACGGCCTGACCAACGATACCGGAACGCTGGCCATGGCCCGCACGAATATGGTTGATTCCGCCACCTCTCAGTTCTTCGTTAATGTCAACGATAATGACTTTCTGAACCATAAAGATACCTCGATGCAGGGCTTCGGGTATTGCGTCTTTGGTAGAGTCATTGAGGGCATGGACGTCGTGAGTGCCATCGAGCGGGTCGCAACCGGGCGGAAGGGTATGCATCAAGACGTTCCACAGGAGCCTATTATTATTCAGTCGATGAAAGTCGTCTCCGAAGCGCAGTATGACGCCGAGAGCGAGTCGTAAATCCAATAGGAGGGAGTATGCGTTTACACACACGTTTTCATTGGTCTGCCGGGGTTCTTCTGGCCGTGCTGGGTGGTGCGTTCTTGTTCGCAGCGCCACAGCCATCCGCAGCCGAGCTTTCTTCAGAGATGAAACAGGCCCTGGACTCCAGCAAATATGTCTATATCCAGTCCGAGCGGAAGAGCGGTGAGTTTGGCTCAAAGGCCGAAATCTGGTTTTTCGAGCATGATGGGGCCGTCTGGGTAGGCACGCCGGTGACGACGTATCGCGTCCGGCGCGTCCAGGCCGGACGCACAAAAGCCAAAGTCTGGATCGGCTCGCGCGATGGACAGTCGTTTGATGCCACCGGGTCGCTGGTGAAGGACGAGGCCGTCACCGAACTCATGTTCAAGACCTTTGCCGAAAAATACCCGGACGGCTGGCCGCAATATGAAGAAGGCTTTCGGAGCGGTTTTGCCGACGGCTCACGCACCCTGGTGCGCTATGACCCGGCGGGCCAGTAGGGTCGGCGAACCTTCCGACATACAGACATGAGGTTGACAAGGGCGGAGCAAGTCTCCGCCCTTTTGTTGTTTCCCGGCGGGTAGACGCGCGAGGGAGGGCAGAGCAGCATGGCGATGGCGCAAAGCAGGGGCAACTGGTCGGGAACGCTGGGCTTCGTGCTGGCCGCTATGGGGTCGGCGGTCGGCCTGGGCAATGTCTGGCGCTTTCCGTCTGTTACCGGAGAATATGGGGGCGCTGCGTTCATCCTGGTCTATCTGGCTTGTGTCCTGGCCGTCGGCCTCCCGATTATGATTGCCGAACTCCTCGTCGGACGCCGCACCCAGCGCAGTGCGATCGGCGCGTTTTCCAGGCTGCGGCCCGGCTCGGCATGGCTCATCACCGGCTGGCTCGGCGCGACGGCCAGTTTTGTTCTGCTGTCCTATTATTCAGTCGTTGGTGGTTGGGTGCTGCATTATATTTTCTTATCGCTGACCGACGGTTTTGCCGGTCAATCAACCGAGGCGATCGGCCAGCTCTTTGCCTCGCTGTCAGCCAACCCGGCCCTCCAGGTCTTGTGGCACGCCATTTTTATGGCGGCCACCATCTGGTTTGTCTCACGCGGCGTCGCGCGCGGCATTGAGTGGGGCAATAAAATCATGATGCCGGCCCTGTTCTTGATGCTGTGTTTTCTGCTGGTCTATGCCCTGACGACGGCTGGGGTCTCGGAAGGCATTGCTTTTTTACTGACGCCGCATTGGGACAAAATTGGCCCCAAGGCCGTGCTGGCAGCCCTGGGACAGGCGTTTTTCTCGCTCAGCGTTGGCCTGGGAATGCTCGTCACCTATGGCAGCTATTTGCAACGCGACAACAATCTGCCCCGCTCCGCTCTGCTCGTGGCCGCCTGTGATACCAGCATTGCCATACTGGCCGGCTTTGTTCTCTTTCCCCTGGTGTTTACCTTTCAACTCGAACCGAACGCGGGTCCGGCGCTTATTTTCGAGACCCTGCCGGTCGCCTTCAGTCAGCTTCCGTTCGGACAATTCCTGGCCGTGCTTTTCTTTTTGCTCCTCACCTTTGCGGCCCTCAGCTCTGCCATGGCGGCCCTGGAGGTTGTGGTCGCCTATGTTGTTGATGAGCGGGGCTGGGCGCGCCAGCCAGCCAGCTGGGGAACGGGTGGCGTGATCTTTGCCCTGGGCGTGTTCTCGGCCGTGAACGGGGTCGGCCCGGCCGACACCGTGGTCACCAACTATCTGCTGCCCCTGAGCGGGCTGCTCGTTGCCGTCTTTGTCGGCTGGGCGCTGACGCATCAGGAACGGCAGGCGGAACTCCCGGCCAGCGCCCTGAGACCGGTCCTCTATCAGGGGTGGGTCTTTCTGCTGCGCTTTGTCGCGCCTATTGCGGTGGCGATTATCTTGTTGCAATCGATCGGATTGTTCTAGCGTGAGGACGCACGAGACCGCGTGCTGCATCGTTGGTGGAGGTCCGGCTGGGGCCATGCTCGCCCTCCTGCTGGCGCGTCAGGACGTGCCGGTCACGCTGCTTGAAGGCCACCTCAATTTTGATCGTGATTTTCGTGGCGATACCCTCCATCCGTCGGTCCTGGAGATACTGGATTCGATTGGCCTGGCTGAGCGTCTGTTGAGCCTGCGTCATGCCAGGATTGACCGCCTCTCCATCCAGACGCCTGAAGAATCGCTCCAGTTGATCGACCTGCGCCGCCTCAAAACGCCCTACCCGTATATCACCCTGATTCCCCAGGTCGATTTCCTGGACTTCATCACCGCCGAAGCAAAACGCTACCCCCACTTTCAGCTTAGGATGGGAGCCAATGTCCGGGAGTTGGTCAAAAAGAACGGCCATGTCCGGGGCGTTCGCTATCGGACCGCGCATGGAGACTGGCACGAGGTCCGCGCTCAGCTCACGATTGGGGCGGACGGCCGTTTCTCTCGGCTGCGCCGTCTTGCCAAGCTGGAACCGCGGACGTCCCGGCCACCGATGGATATGCTGTGGTTCCGGTTGCCGCGGCAGCCGGACGACCCGATTGATGCCGGCGCGACACTCCGTATTGGGCAGGGACGCCTGCTCGTCCTTCAGAATCGGTATGCCTATTGGCAGGTCGGCTATGCCATCCTCAAAGACAGCTACAGGCACGTTCGCGCGGCTGGTCTGGAAGCCCTGCAACGGTCCGTTCGAGAGCTCGTCCCCTGGGCTCACGACCGTGTGGACCAGCTTGCGGACTGGCGGGATATTGCCGTCCTGTCCGTTGGCGCCGACCGGCTGGCGCGGTGGTATCAAGCCGGCCTGTTGCTGATAGGCGATGCCGCCCATGTCATGTCTCCAGTCGGTGGGGTGGGCATTAACTATGCGATTCATGATGCCGTGGTCGCGGCCAATATCCTGGCTCGACCGCTGCGGAGTCACACCGTCCACGAGCGTCATCTGGCGGACGTGCAGCGGCAACGCGAGTGGCCCACGCGCGTTATCCAGGCGTTTCAGGCGCAGATTCAGCAGCGCCTTATTGCCCCGGCATTACATGGCGGCCCGTCGTTTCGGCTTCCTCTGTCCATGCGGCTGGTCTCGCGGATTCCGCTGCTGCGCTCTATTCCCGCCGCGCTGATTGCCTTTGGACCAAAACGGGTCCGCGTAGACGCATAGGCGCGATAAAGGGCGCCGTTTCCCCGCCTGCGCTGGCCGTGATACCACTATGGCTACCGGAGCCCTGCTTATGGCCGATGCAAGGGAGCACGCCCGACCACTACAGCAGTTTTCACCGTAGTGTAGCGGGCAACCACAGAGGGTTGCCCCTACAGAGATCATTCCCTCTCCCCTGGAGGGAGAGGGCCAGGGTGAGGGGGCCAGGGGGCTGCGCTCCTCGGGAGAGCACCTCGCTACAGTAGAATGAAAACTGCTCTAGACCGCTCTGTCCAGGCTGAGGGAGTGAGGAGGAGTCATGGACTGGAATGCCCTGATAGCGGCGACGCTCACCATCTATGGACGCGCCGCACGAGAGACGGTCGAGAAACTCGGAAGAGGCTGGTGGGTCGCCCTCCTGCCCCTGGTGTACACGCCGCTCATTATTCTTGCGGCAAGCTTTTTTGGGCGGCTGGGTTTTGTCGGAGGACTATTGGTGGGACTGGTCATGATCGTGTGCACCAGCTCGTACTTATATTTTATTGACGGCGTTGTGCACGGACAGCGCGTTCAGCCGCAAGAATTACTCGATAGTTGGCGACCCCACTTTGGCTCGGTCATCAGCATTCTGTTCTTTCTGATGCTGGTCCGCCTGCTGTTCTCGATGCTGTCCGGCGGGGCCGGCTCGCAGACCCTGTATGTACTCGTCCACCTTATTCTTCCCGTCCTGCTTAGTCCGGTCACAGAGGTCATCTACCAGGGCCGGACCGACGGCTGGGCCATGCTCCAGGAGAGTCTTGAGTTTCTACGTGACAGTGGTGTGGAATGGTTTGTGCCCCTGGTCGGGCTGGTGGTGGTCGTGTCGATGTTCGGCGGTTTCCCGCCGATGGCCCTGGCCTCGTCGCTCTTCTTTCCGCTCGATATTCTGGCCATGCCCATGCAGCTTGGTCGATCAATGCTGCTGCCCTTGGGCATCGGGTTCTGGAATTCGGCGGCGGAGATTCTCTGGGCTGCCGGCTGTTCTTTTTTTCTCTACGTGGTCATGGTTTTTCGGGGCCTGTTGTTTCGGGCGCTCGCCGCTGGGACCCGCCGGCAGCGTATTTTCCGCTCCCGCCTGGACTAGCAAGCAGCCTTACTCAAGGGGGCCGAGTTCTATCTCTTCTAATATCTCCTCCTCTTCAGGACTGAGTTCGACATCTTCCAGTGCATAGTCTTCCGCAGGGTCAGAGTCCGGGTTCTCTTCCAGGGCACTGAATTCCGTGTCCTCAAATCCGTCCGGCTCTTCCAGCCCGGCTTCGTCTCTTGCTTCAAAGTCGTCGCCCAAGGCTTCTTCCAAAGGACTCCATGCCGTTGCGTCTTCTCCGCTCTCAAGGGTTTCGTCCGCCTCCCCTGTCCATTCGGCAATAGAGGCCAGCAGGGGTCTGGCCAGGGCGGTCGGAATGCCATAGGCGGCTTCGGGTCCGGGCTTGCCCATGGTCACATAGGCCGCCTCGTCATCGTCTTTGTCCTTGAAAAACACGCCGGACATGATCCTGCGTCCGCCGACAAACTGAATCGTCTCAACGCGGAAAAACTTCCCGGTCACCTCACCGTTGATGTTTCTCTGGTCCCCCATGGCGCTGACCTCCCAGCCGTTTTCCTCCGCCACGTCTCGAAACAGCATGAGCGCCATTTGTGGCGAGACGTTCAGATTCAGCTTCTCGCCGGCCTTGATCCGCTCTTCTTTTTTCGGCTCGACACCTGGAATGATGGTTGACACGGATGACACGGTGGATTTCACCGAGCCACAGCTCACGAGGCCGAGAAGGCTCAGGCTGACCGTCCAGACGATAGTGCGCGTTATTTTCATGACCGCTTTTCCTCTCACGTGAGAGTTGATGCTTATACGTGTTGGGCGCGCTCAACAATGGGCGCGAGTTGCTGAACGGCTTCAACACCATTGCCAAAAGCGGCCTGAGCCGCGGCCATGATCACCCGGGTGACGCCGGCTTCCTGGTAGTGTTTGAGCGTATCGCCATCCAGGCCGCCTTCGGGCGAAGAGAGCAGGAGGACGGAGAATTCAAGGGCTTCAGGGTCACGACCGGCCTCCCGGGCCAGTTGTTTGATAATGGGAATGTCTTCCTTGGCCTGCTCGGGCGTGAGCCCCCCAGGGCACCAGCCATCGGCATAGCGGGCCACCCGCTTGAGCGCATAGCGCCGATCGTGTGCACCCAGAAAGATCGGCGGGGTGGGCTTTTGGACCGGCTTGGGAAAGAGTTTGACCGACGGAAAGCGAACAAACTCGCCGTCATAGCTGGCTTCGTCCTTGGTCCACAGCTCTCGGAGGGCTTCCACCGATTCCCGCAGATGCTGCCAGCGTTTGGGAAACTGCACGCCCATAATTTCGGCCTCCTCAGGCAGCCAGCCGGCTCCGACCCCGAAGAGGAGTCGCCCGTTCGAGTATAGATCAAGACTGGCCGCCGCCTTTGCCGTCGTGATGGTGTTCCGTTCCGGCAAGAGGCAAATACCCGTCCCCAGACGAATCGTCTGTGTCGCCTGGGCAGCCGCGGCCAAGGCCACAAACGGGTCAATCAGATGCGCGTAGAATTCGGGGATTTTTCCATCCGGCGAGCGGGGATAATAGGTCGTAGAGTGTGTCGGTATGACAAGATGCTCGGCAACCCAAAATGACTCAAACCCGAGACGCTCGGCCTTTTGGGCAATAGCCCCCAGCTCTCCGGACTGTTCGGTTAAAAAAGCGAGTACCCCGATCTCCATGACGAACCTCCCTTACCTGGAGTCAGTTTTTCTGTAAAAATCCGACCTTAATAGGAAATAGCCGGAGACTCAATTGCGGCATCCATTCCACTTCTCAAAACACAGGTCTTCTCTTCCCGTCATGCGACACCGTATCCGCCTGCTTTCCCTTTTTCTGCTGAGTGTCATCAGCGGCTCAACCCTCGTCTGGTCCCAGGGCAACGCGAACGAAACGTCCGTTGGCCCACAACGCCTGGACCAAAACCCCACTACACCAACCGACCCCATAGACCCAATAAACCCAACAGACCCCCTTCCTTCCTCCGCCTTTCTGCACGGCTACCACGCGTTTCAAAACAAAGACTGGGAGGCAGCGCGCACGGCCTTTGAACACGTGCAGCAACGCGAGCCCCTGCTGGTCGATTACAGCTTATACTTTTTAGGAGAACTTCATCTCGAAGCCGGTCGCCCGGCGGAAGCGCGCGCTGTTTTCGAGCGGCTTGTGGACGAGTACCCGACCACCGTCTGGCAGAGCAACGCAGCCCTGGCCCTAGCCCGGCTCACCTTTGCTGAAGAACGCTGGGAGCGCACGCTGGCTTATGCCAGGCAAGCGCAACACGCCCCGCTGGTGACCGACGCGGTTCGGCAGCAATCCACGCTCCTCATGGCTCAAGTCTACGAACAACAGGGGCAGCCGGCGCTCGCCTATCAACGCTATCAAGCCCTGCGGGCAAGCGCGCCGCGAACGGCAGTCGGGAAAAAAGCTAAAGCCCGAGTCGCTACGCTTCGAGAGCAGCACCCGGAGGATTTTCCACTCCAAACGGCCCAGGCGTATTACGACGAGACCACGTTGTTGGTGAAGGAGGAAGATGTTGAAACGGCACGCAGTCTGGCCGAACAGTTTCAGACGCGCTTCTCTACCAGCAGCCTGAGGCCGGCCGGCCTGCTCTTGCTCGCCGGGCTGTATAAAAACCAGGGACAGCGAGAGGCGGCTATCACGCAGTGGCGGGAGGTTGTCGAACGCTATCCAGACACGCCATTTGCCCCCAAAGCCCTGTACCGCTGGGCGCGGTTTTTCTGGAATCAGGACGAAGATGACGCAGCCCTGTTGCTCTTCA
This sequence comes from uncultured Binatia bacterium (SeqCode), assembly GCA_965232605.1. GTDB lineage: Bacteria > Desulfobacterota > Binatia > Bin18 > Bin18 > Bin18. The sequence continues at coordinate 51,346 of CBDDQA010000005.1, forward strand.
CACGGCTGACCACAGCGTACCCACGTCACGACCTGGCCGCAGCGGCGTGGAACGCTATGGGGCGTATCTTTCAATCCAGGCAGGACAATGCCAACGCGGCTGCGGCCTATCAGCATCTCAGCCGGCAGTTCTCTCGCACCCCACTCGCCCGTGAAGCGCGCTGGCGTCAAGGCTGGATGGCCTATAGCCAGGGGGAGTACCGAACCGCGCAGAAGATATTTCAAAGACTCGCGCAGTCTGTGCCCGGGACCGTCGACGGCATACGCGCCCTGTACTGGCAGGCGCGCGCAAGCGGGCGTTCAGGCCGGTCCGAGGAAGCGGCCAGCGTGTATCGCCGGCTCCTGCGTCGCTATCCGCATGGCTATTATGCGCTGTGGGCGGAAAAGCGCCTGGGCACGACGCTGGCGGCCCTCACCCGTCAGACCCTACCGGCCTCCTCTCCTCCCCGCCTCTCTCCGACCCAGGCCGGGCACTACCAGCGCTACACCACCCTCGTGGACCTCGGCCTCCTGGACTTGGCGCGTCGTGAGCTTGATTTCGTCCGCCACCACGCGCCAAGAGGAACAGCCTGGACACAATTTTTCATCTCCGAATATCAGCGCGTCAACGCCTACCCCGCGGTGTTTCGGTTGCTGCCGCGGCTGAACCTGCCTCGCGTGGCCAGGCAGGTGTATCTCTACCCCCAAGCCTATTGGGACCTCGTTCTCGCCCACGCCGAAAAAAAAGACCTTGATCCCTATCTCATTATTGCTCTCATTCGACAGGAAAGTCTGTTTGACACGGCAGCCGTCTCACGGGCGAACGCCTATGGACTGATGCAGCTCTTGCCGACCACTGCGGCGAGACTCACCGACTTGCCGCTGAACGGCGGGAGCGCGTTAGCTGACCCGGCGTTCAATATCCACCTCGGGACAAGCTATCTCCGGGGTCTCCTGGAGCGCTATCAGGGCAGTCTGATTCTCGCCCTGGGCGCCTACAATGCCGGTGAAAAGGCGGCGGACAAATGGCTCGCGCGCTTTGGAGAGCTGGAACCGGACGAGTTTATCGAGAACATCAGTTACGGCGAGACCCGCCGCTATGTGAAGCTGGTCCTGCGCAATTATCGAACGTATGTGCAGATGTACGGGAATGGGGCGCCAGTCGCTGCTATCCGCTTGCCTTAACCGTCCTGTAACGTCGCGAGGAGCTTGCGTGGCAGCCCCCCAAATGCGCCGTTCGACATCACCAGCACGACATCACCGGCCTGACACTCCGCGGCGAGACGGGCGCACAGGTCTGACACACCGCGGCCGGCATAGGCATACTTGCCACGCGCCTGGAGGTCGGCGACGAGCTCAGCCGGGGCGAACAGGTCAGCCGCGGCAAGCGGGTCTTGCGGTTTGGCGAACACGGGGCCAAGCAGGATGCGGTCGGCGCGCCCGAGCGCTTCGGTCAGGGGTTTTTGAAAAATTCTTCTCCGGCACGTATTGGAGCGCGGCTCGAAGACGGCCCAGACACGACGTTCAGGATAACGCAGCTGGACGGCTTCGATCGCCACAGCAACAGCAGTGGGATGATGGGCAAAGTCGTCAATAATCGTAATCCCCCTGGCTTCCCCAACCAACTCCTGGCGACGCTCAACCCCGAGAAAGCTGGCCAGACCGGGCGCAACCTCGTGGGCAGACAAGCCGACCGTCGCAGCCAGGGCGCTGACCCCCAAGGCATTCCGCACATTCATGCGCCCCATCAGCGGGCAGGTGAAATGGCCCCAGACGTGTTGGCCTCGCGTCACCGTAAAAACCAGTTGACGACCGTCGTCCCGGATGTCGCGCGCCTGCCAGTCGGCCTGTTCGTTCAGGCCAAACGTCACAAACGGTTTGCCGACCGACCGGGTGACATTCAGCACCTCCGGGAAATCATTACAGGCAACAATCGGGGCTCCGGCCGGGAGGAGGGCAAGCAGGCGTCGAAAGGCGGCTTTAATCTGGTCGAGGTCCTGATAGATATCGGCATGGTCAAATTCAATGGCGTTCAGGAGAACCGCCTGCGGGCGGTAGTGCAGGAATTTCGGGCCCTTGTCAAAAAAGGCCGAGTCGTATTCATCGCCCTCAATCACAAAATCCCGGCCGCTGCCCAGGCGATAGCCCCGGCCAAAATTCCGGCTGATCCCCCCAACCAGCAGACCCGGCGAGCGGTCGGCCCGGTCTAGGACCCAGGCCAACAGCGCCGTTGAGGTGGTCTTGCCATGCGTTCCAGCGACAACCAACGGGCGTTTGTCCGCAAGAAAGAAGGCGCCGACCGCCTGCGGGAAAGAGATGTAGGGGATGTTCGCGTTCAATAGGGCTGCGACTTCGGGATTTGTGCGGGAGACCGCATTCCCCACAACGACGAGGTCTGGCGCGGGGCTCAGGTTCTCCCCCTGATAGCCCTGGATAACGGGGATGTCGGCCTGAGCGAGAAAGTCGCTCATCGGAGGATAGATCTCCCGGTCCGAGCCGGTCACCCGATAGCCGCGCGCTTTCAGCATGGCGGCCAGCGTTGCCATACCAACGCCGGCTATAGCGATACAATGGATGTGACGGACTCCCTCCAGGTTCGGTTCAGCGACATGCGGCATACAGGGCTCGGCTTACGCAGCCGTGTTCAGCCGACGATTCACGAAGCTAAAGGGAGAGCGCCGGATTCTCTGGAGGCTGCTTCACCTGGCGTATCCGTGGGCTCACTCGTCCCGAGTCTCCCGGCGTCAAACAAAGTCTTCATGACGGCATCATGCAGGATGGGCCGAAAGGCGGTGATCTTTTCGTTATCCCGGCGTGGATGGACGCGATTACTCAGCAGAATGATATGGATGTTCCGCTCCAGATCGATCCACACCGAGGTCCCGGTGAAGCCTAAATGGCCAATGGAGTGAGACGAGAAAAATTCGCCAGCGCTTGACCTCTGCGGTGAGGGAGTGTCCCAGCCGCAGGCCCAGGTCGAATCCGGCACTGCGGTGTTCACGGTCCAAAAGTCGCGTACGACAGCGGCGGGCAGAAAGGGATGGGCGCCAGCATGACAGGCCACCAGGGTACTGACTAAGCGGTCGACCTCATCAATGGGCGCAAAAAGACCGGCATGGCCGGCAACTCCGCCCATGGCGTAGGCGTTGTCGTCGTGGACCTCCCCACACAAGATACGTCCGCGCCACGGACAGCGTTCGGTCGGAGCGATCATCTCGGTAGCCGTCTCATATTTTTTCTGACGCAGCGTCTCGATATTGATAAACCCAATCGCCTGCAAGCCGAGTGGGCGATAAATTTTATTCCAGCAGTATTGGTCAAGACTCGTACCACTCATGTCTTCAATCAAGGCGCCGAGCAGCATGAAGCCGAGGTCGCTGTACAGCGCCCGTGTACCCGGTTCATATTCGGCTTTTTCGCGGTGAATTTGGGCATAGATGAAATCCCGCGCGCTTTGTGAGCCCAGCGTCGCCAGTCGGGAGACCTTCTGTTGCTGTGCCCTGAGTTCTTCGTAGTATGGCCGCCAGGCCGGCAGCCCGGATGAATGAGAGAGGAGCTGCCGTATGGTCGTCGCCATTTTCCCGCACGTTCCAAAGTTTGGGAAAAAGCGGCTGATCCGGTCATCGAGTCGGATTTTCTTTTCCGCCACGAAGCTCATCAGGGCCACTGTGGTAGCCAGCGGCTTGGTGAGTGAAGCCAGATCAAAAACCGTATCTTCGCTGAGCGGCGTGCGCTCAGGCTCCAGGCTCCGATATCCGTGCGCCTTGCGATAGACGACCTCTCCGTCTTGTCTGACCAGGACGACCGCTCCAGGGAATGTCCCATCTCGCACCGCCTCTTCTAACACCACATCCACCGCCGAGAAGTCCATCTTCCCTCCCTCCGCTTATGTTACTGCAGATTCAAGGAATACCAACTGCTGCTGCCCGGCATCGAGGCGAACGCGGGTGCCCAACGGGAGAGCAAAATTCTCTCCGCCGTGCCCGGCCGGCAGACCAAACCCAACTGGATAGGAGTAATCTGCAAATGCGTCAGCAATAACAGACAAGAGCAAGGTCGGATCATCCTCCGTTCCCCAACACCCTTGCATATCCCCAAACACAACCCCTGCCAGATGTTCCAATACACCACCCTGCTTGAGCTGAACTAACATTCTGTCAATACGATACGGCTTTTCGCCAATGTCTTCAAGAAACAGAATAGCGCCTCGCGGATCAAAAGCAAAGGGCGTCCCTAGCGTTGCGACCAGGACGGACAAACAGCCGCCCAATAACGGCCCCTCGGCCACGCCGGTCCGGAGGGTCGTCGAGAAGGGCAGCGATGCCTCGCCTGTCCCCCGCGTCAGGAGATTGAACAGATGCGCGCGGGAGCGTTCGGATAAGCCTGCGGCGAACTCACCCGCGACCAGGGGCCCATGAAAGCAGACCAGGCCGGCCCTTTGGACAAACGCATTCAGCAGCAGGGTGACATCGCTATAGCCGACAAAAATTTTCGGCTGTTGCGAGAAGGTCGTAAAATCGAGCAGGGGCAGGAGCCGACCGGAGCCATAGCCGGCCCGGCTGCAAAAGACCGCCTGCACACTCGGGTCCGTGAACATGGTGGTCAACTCCTCAGCCCGGACTCGGTCCGGGCCGGCGAGGAATCGGTCGCGTTGGAGCGCGTGGGCTCCAACCTGGACCGAAAATCCGCACTGCTGAAGCGCGAGACACCCATCCTTCAGCTTGTCTGCCTGGACGGCAGCCGCGGGAGAGACAATGCCGATCCGATCGCCTGACTTGAGCCGGGGCGGCTTGTGTATGGCCATCCGTTACCGTGCGCCAAAGAAGCGCCGCTTGTCCTCAGTGACCCGCGTCTCGTACTCCCGTTCGAGGAAGGCACTGGGCACGTAGAGGGGTTCGAGGCGCCGGCGTGTCTCCCAGACCTGTTCGCAGGCGGTGACGAGGTGCTTGAGTTGTTCGGGGAATAAACCTTGAAAGCCGTCCGATTTGGCAATGAGCGGATTGGGATGACATTCGACCAGGACAATAGAGGCTCCGGCCATGATACCGGCCAGTGTCATGGGATGCACCAAATCGCGCAGGCCGGTTCCATGCGAGGCGTCTATGGCAATCGGCAGACAGGACAATTGATAATGGAAGGCGGCCACCCCACCCAGGTCTAGGGTATTGCGCGTGTATTTATTGGCGCTCAGGATTCCCCGCTCACACAGGATGACGTTTTCCTTGCCCAGAGCCATCACCCGCTCAACCCACAAGAGATAGGCTTCCATGTCCAGGGAGTTGCCGCGTTTATGGATGATGGGCAGCGGCGTGTCGCGCAAGCGGTTCAGCAATGCCTGGTTTTTGGCGTTGGGTTCACCAATCTGGAAACAGTCCACTCCCAAGTCTTCGTAGACAGGCACGTCGCCCGGGTCGAGAACTTCAACAACGGTCGGCAGCTCGAATGCCCGTCCGGCTTTGACGATCAGATTGAGGCCGTTGCGCAGAGCCTCGTCGGAGCTCGACCCAATGCCCTCCCAGCCGCTGTACGGGCTGGAGCGGTATTTGACCACCCCGCCACGCAGCACTTTCCCCCCGGCTTCTTTGACAATCCGGGCGGCTTCCATAATCTGGGCTTCACTCTCGACCGAGCACGGGCCGGCAATGACCGTAAGTTCGTCGCCTCCAACCTCGACCTCACCTATCCGGACGCGCTGATGAATGAGGTTACCGGGCGAGCCCTTTTGCGCTGCGCGTTTATACGCCCGTGAAATGGGAATCAGAGTCTCTACGCCGCCCATTTCCTGGACTTCGCCCGTCGGCAGGCGGGTAATATCTCCATACACCCCGATCAGGGTAATCTCCTCGCCAACCATTTTGCCGGTTTTATAGCCCCAGTCATGTAGCTTTTTTTCAACAGCGGCAACTTCGTCCTGGGTTGCCCGCTTCGTCATTTTAATCAGCATAGTTACACCTCAGCGTTTGCTTGCTCCAGCAAGAGAGTAGAAAAGACAAAAAGAGACCTGCGATAAGAAAAAAAGATGTGCCCCCTAGGGGGCAAAATAGAAAGCGAAAGAGAACGGGAAAGAAGAGAGCCGATCCACCATCATCTTTCCACCACTACCGCTTCTGCTGAAGCGTTGTCAATATGGCGAACCAGGGAAACAGCCGCCGCCTCCCGCGGCTGCAACGTCATCATCCCTGGTCGATTCGGGCGTAAGGTAAAAACAGGATCGGGCTCAACCGTACAGCCGGGAATCAAGTGCAGCCGATATTTTTGGCCCACCGTTGCTCAGACGGTCTGGGCTTCCATAATGACATCCTTCCCACCCTTTCGTCTCGATCCAACGCATGCCGGCTTGTGGCGCAGTGCCCAAGTTACGCTATCACTTCCGGAAAAAGTCCGGGCATCCAACGCCAGGCAAGCTTGGCCGGAAAAGCTAAGCGTAGCGGTGCACGCGAGCTTTTCGATACCAGTATTTCGTGCTCAAGCAGGACGGAAGTCACCCGGCGCGCCTGCCGTTCCATGGTCCCCAGGATTGCGGCGACATCGCCGCGCGGCAGTTCTCCCCGAAACAGGACTGCCTCGAGCACGGCCCCTGATTTCGGCGGCAGGGTCCCTGCGCGCACCTCCTCTTCAACCCAGATCAGCATTCGGTTCCGAAGCCGATCCGGAGCGACTAGTTCTTCCATGAATTTCACTTGGTCGATACAGACACGGAGAAAGAACTGCGTGAACTCGGCCAGCGTCTCTTCGCTCAGATTGCCACGTCCGTCGAGATCGTTACGGCGGGGAAGATCGCAAGCCGCAAGCTGCGCCTTGTAGTCGGCAACATTGCGCGCGAGGCCGCGCGCGACCGACCAGACGCCACCCGTGTCGAGCGTAGCCCTCAGCATGGCGTAGGACATCAGGCGCGCCACACGCCCGTTACCGTCCAGGAAAGGGTGGATCCACAGCAAACGATGATGTGCGGCGGCCGAAGCCAGGATCGAGTCCGTCGTACCGAGATGGCCGTAGACGGCCTCGAAGCGTTCCAGAAAGCGAGTAACGGCCCCTGGGCTGACCGGGATATGCTGACCAACCTGGACGTGGTGAGCGCGTAACGCGCCGGGGACGACCCGGAGGAGTTGTTTTGTATCAGGCCCTTCGACCCAAAGGAGTTCCTCCGGGAGTCGTTCGCAAAATCGCCGGTGGATTGCCATGAGACCACCCACCGTCGCGGCGCGGCCCTCGACCCCGCCGGCGTCGATCCATTCCTGGACGGCGATATGGGCCTCGGCCTCAAGCTGGAGAGTGCGTATTTCCGGCTCAGTGCTGTAGTCGCCCTTCAGCGCACGTTCGATATCGACTGGGTGAGTATTGTGTCCCTCGATCAGGTTGCTGTAATAACAGTTCATCGTCCGGAGGAGCGTCGCAAGCGCCGTGTGTATACCCTGTGGCAGACTGCGGGTGAAACCCGCGGAGCGCGCGGCCAGTTCAACGGCGAGGTCAGTCAGCCCGGTTCGGTGCCTTGAGCCTTCTGCGATGAGCATAGGCTCCATCAAGGCGGTATTTTCCTTTCGATCTTCAGCCATGCTGGAGGCCGCAGAGATGGCCGGTTTGATGTCCTTTTCGAAATCCTCCATAGACTAGCAATATCATGAGGTTGCCTGTTACTCTATCATACCCAGACCTTGAATATGACCTCTTTCAAGACCGCTTATTGAGGGGCGGGGAGGCACCTTCGGCAAGGGCTTGCACGTCACCTGCTTTCAATCGACAGCCGCTTGCCTTCCGAAAAAGAATGATTATGGAAAGGAACGAACGCCAGAGGCGCCTGACTGACTGGGCCGATCTTTATACTGGAAGAGGAGAAACCAATGGGTGAGCAATCGAATCAAACCGCTGAGACGTTTGCATTTCAAGCGGAAACCAGACAACTGCTGAATCTCGTTATTCACTCGCTCTATACCAATAAGGATATTTTCCTGCGCGAGCTGATCTCAAATGCGTCAGATGCGCTGGACAAACTACGCTTTGAGTCGCTGACAAAGTCGGAGCTATTACCGGACGCGGCCGCGCTCGAAATTCGCCTGGAAGTGGACAAGCAGAACCGCACGCTCACCATTACCGATAACGGCATTGGCATGAGCCGCGACGAGGTGGTGAGCAATATCGGCACGATTGCCAAATCCGGTACGCGCGCCCTGCTCGAACAGGTCCGGCAGGACGGGCAGTCGCCGGAAGCCTTATCAGAGTTGATCGGACGGTTTGGCGTGGGCTTTTACTCGGCGTTTATGGTGGCGGATAAAGTCACTCTGATCACCCGCCGCGCCGGCGAGGACACGGCCACGGAGTGGGAATCCACGGGAGACGGCGAGTATGCACTGCGAGCAGCCGAGCGACCTCAGAGCGGGACCTCAATCACCCTCCAACTCAAGCCGGCCGACCCTGAAAACGGGATTGAAGATTTCACGGACTCTTGGGTACTGAACAGTATTGTGAAACGGCACTCCGACTTTGTGACCTATCCGATTAAGAACAAGCAGGAACGTGAAGAAATCGAACGGGATGATGAGGGTAAGCCCAAGGCAGGCGCGCAACCGACCATTGTGGTGGAAGACAAGACCCTCAACTCCATGAAACCCATCTGGACAAGGACACCGTCTGAGGTCACAGAAGACGAATATACCGAGTTCTACAAGCATATTGCCCACGACTGGAATCCTCCGCTCAAGACGCTCAATTTTCGGGCCGAGGGACGCTTTGAGTTTCAGGCCCTGGTCTTCCTGCCCTCGCAAGCCCCGTTTGATCTCGCCTTTCATGCCTCGCCGTTCGGGCTCCAACTCTACGCCCAACGGGTCATGATCATGGAGCAGTGCGAAGACCTGATTCCGCGCTATCTCCGTTTTCTGAAAGGCGTAGTTGATTCTGCCGACCTGCCGCTGAATGTTTCGCGCCAACGGCTCCAGCAGGACCGGCATATTACCCAAATCCGGAATTGGTTGACCAAAAAAGTGCTGGACTCGTTGAACAGCCTCGCCCAGCAGGATGCGGAGACCTATCTCAAGTTCTGGGAACAGTTTGGTCGAGTGCTCAAGGAGGGACTGAGTACGGACTTTGAGAACAAAGACCGTATCGCTCCGCTGCTGCTCTTTCCTTCCTCCAAAGACCCGGAAAAGCTCGTCAGCCTGAAAGACTACGTCGAACGCATGCCCCTCGCTCAGCCGGAGATTTTCTATTTGACTGGCGAGTCCCGGAGCGCGGTTGAGCACTCCCCGCATGTCGAAGCCTTCAAGGAAAAAGGCCATGAAGTCCTGTATTTGATTGACCCGGTGGATGAGCTGGTCGTGCAATCCCTGACCGAGTTCGAGGGGAAAAAGCTCAAGTCCATTGGAAAAGGCACGGTCCACATTGGCAGCGAGAGCGAACGGGAGGCCGCGGAGCAAGAGCTCAAGCAGCAGTCCGAGAGCTATACGGATTTACTCCAGACGCTCCAGAAAATGCTGGACGAACATATTAAAGAAGTCCGCTTGTCCAATCGGCTGACGGCCTCTCCCGTCTGTCTGGTGAGTGAGGAGAGCGACCCGAGCCCCCAAATGGAGCGGCTGTTGCGCCAGGCTCAGCAGGACCTGCCCAAGCAAAAGCGGATCATGGAGCTGAATCCGACCCATCCCCTCTTGGAGAAACTCCAAGCGCGCTTTCAGCACGACCACGATGATCCACACCTGAAGACCTATGCCGAATTGCTGTTTGGCTATGGCCTCCTGGCCGAGGGTTCGGAGCTTCCCGACCCGGTGCGTTTCAATACCCACCTGGTAGAACTGATGGCGACCAAGCTGTAGGTTCGAAATCGGTATGCCTTTTCGCATTGGTCAGGGCGTCGATATTCACCGGCTCGTGCCGGGGCGCAAGCTGATTCTGGGCGGTGTTGAGGTTCCGTGGGAGAAGGGACTCCTGGGCCACTCCGATGCCGATGTCGTCTGCCATGCTCTGAGCAACGCGCTCTTGGGCGCTCTGGGCGAAGGAGACATCGGCCAGCATTTCCCGGACTCTGACCCCCGCTATCGTGGCGCGTCTAGCCTGGCCCTGCTGCGGGTGGTCATGGAGAAAGTCAAAGCCCGGGGCTATCGCGTGTGCAATGCGGATATGACCGTTCTGGCCCAACGGCCCAAGCTCGCCGCCTATAAAGACGCCATGCGGCAGAACATGGCGGAAGTCCTGGAGGTCGCACCAGCGGCTATGAACATTAAAGCGACCACGGGCGAGACCCTGGGTTTTATCGGGCGCGCAGAAGGGATGCGGGCCGAGGCCGTTGTCCTTCTGGAAGCCGCTCCTACCGGGACGTCAGACTAGGGCAGTTTTCACCGTAGTGTAGCGGACGGGCAACCACAGGGGGTTGCCCCTACAGAGATCATTCCCTCTCCCCTGGAGGGAGAGGGCCAGAGCCTGCCCCGCACGTGATGCGGGGGTGAGGGGGCCAGGGGGCTGCGCTCCTCGGGAGAGCACCTCGCTACAGCAGAATGAAAACTGCTCTAGGGCCGAGCCACTCTGTCTACGAGCGCTGCCCAACCGAGAGCAGGACCGAGACCTATTTGAGCGGTTTGGCGGAAAAGCCGTCGTCGCTGTACGACAGCAGCGCCCGTTTGCTGTTGACCACTGTCTCCAGCACGACCTCATGGCCCCACAGACGATGCAGGTAGGAAATCGCTTTCTCCGCATATTCGAGCTGGAGGTCGCGTCCCTCGTGGTGATGTTTGACGTACAGGCTGCGGTTCTGATTGTAATCCGCGTCTTCAATTTTCATGACCGGCACCCCGCCCATACCCACGTTCTTGATCAGGGTTTCCTTGATACCGCGCCAACCCTCTTTATCTGAGACCTGGGAGATCACCAGGTCCTCGCCACGTGGCTCATATTCGAACATATCCATTTCGCGCATGAGTTCTTCGGTCAGAAAGCGGCGCAGGAAAGAGGCATCCCGGTCCACCTCACGGGCTTCGAAAAGCGCTTGGGCGCCGGTTTTGGTTGGCCGGCCATATTTCTCGATCTCCTCCGGAGTCGGGTCGTCGTGGCGGCGTTTAATATCGTCCCACACTTTGAGACCCAGATAGTAAGGGTTCAGGCCCTTGGGAAAGGGGCGCACCACCTGGTTATGGCGGACGAGAAATTCAAGATACAAATCCTGGGGGAGATCGAGGCTGTTCATGATTTCGCGGTGCCAGTAGCTGGCCCAGCCCTCGTTCATGATCTTCGTTTCCATCTGGGGGATAAAATACTGGGCGGTCTCGTGCACAATGGTCAGCAGATCACGCTCCCAATCATTCAGCTTGTTGTTATGGTCACGAATAAACAGCAAGAGATCTTCTTCTGGAGAAGCCGGCAGTTTGTTGAGGTTCGGGGCTTCGACATCTTCCTGCTGGTGCAGGTCTGCAAACGGATCAGCCGCGGGCCGTGCGGCCTCTATCATCCGTTCCCGCTGCTCTCGGAGCGTGAGTTTTTTGATCGCAAGATTCCGCCGGCACTGCAACGACAGGCCGTGGGCGGCGTCCAGCATCCATTCGACCTTTTCCACGCCAATGGACGGGTCTTCGAGGTAGGAGCGAACCCGGTCGGCGTGGACCTTGAAGCGACTGATGGTGTGCTCGGCCTGGGTACTTTTGAAGGTGAAATTGTTTTTGAAAAAGTCATTATGGCCGTAGACGTGGGCAATCGTCAGAATCTGGAGACAAAACGAGTTGTCGGTCATCAGATAGGCGATCGACGGGTCGGAGTTGATGACCATCTCATACGGCAGGCCGGACACCCCGTAGTCGTACATGGTTTTGAGCTTCTCGAAGCTCTTCCCATAGGACCAGTGCGGGTAATGCGACGGCATACCCGAATAGGCCATATAGCCCAGCATCTGGTTATGGTCACAGACTTCAAACTCTTGATCAAAACAGGATAAGCCGAACTCCTGGACCTTGACGCGAATTTTTTCGTCCCAGCCCTCCAGGTCTTTCACATTCCACTCAGCCATATCTGCTCCTCGGCCGTCCGGTGTCCCTATTGTTCGGCCGCCGCGCGCGTTTCCGTTGCGATTGGCGTGCGTTCTTTGGACATAAACGTCCTGAAGCTCGGCCAGATGTCTTCTTTGCGTTCGATCAGCACGGTCTGGAAATTCTCGGCTTCCAGGCGGCGGAAGATATTGAGCATGGAGCTTTCGTAATAGCGCGACCCGAGCGGCTTGATCTCCCCATAGCCAAACAGATTACACAGTTCACACAGTTCCTGGGCGGCCTTGAGGGCCGCGGGGTTATCAGAATCAAAATTATCTCCATCCGAACAGTGAAAGGCGTACAGATTCCACAATGACGGATGATAGCGGGCCTGGATCACTTCGAGCGCTTTATTGTAGCCGGAGGAGATAAACGTCCCGCCCGACTCTCCCTTATAGAAAAATTCTTCCTCGGTGACTTCTTTTCCCTCGGTATGATGCGCAATGAAGGCAATCTCGACATTCCGGTATTTGGTGCAGACAAACTGGTACAGCATGAAGAAGAAGCTGCGCGCCAGATATTTTTTCAGGGTGTCCATCGACCCCGAGGTGTCCATGATACACAGGACCGCGGCGTTGGATTCCGGGCGGACGTCTTCGACCAGATGGCGATAGACGAGATCCTCTTTGCGAAAGGGGAAGCGCTCCTCCTCGTCCGTTTGAGCGTTGTCCTGTCTGGTCGTAGCCAAGCGACGTTTAATGCGCGATTTGACCGTGCGTTTTTTGTCCAGCCGAATCCGGATGCCGGCTTTCCGAAAGCCCTTGCGCTTGCTGATGCGGTCGGACAGGACCTCGCGCAGAATTTTGCGTTCCATATCCGGCAGTTCGAGGTCCTCGAACATGATCTCGATCAGCTCTTCTAGGGTCACATCGGTCTCATAATAATCAACACCGGGCTGATCACCGGCTTTATCCTCGCCCTGCCCTTGTCCGGTGCCATCGGTCTTGCCAATGACCTGGCCTTTTTCTGAGTTGCCGTCTCCCTGTCCAACGCCGGAGGCGTTTTCGCCGTAGATAAAGCGGTATTCCTTGACCCCACGGATAGGGACTTTGATGACTCTATCCTTGTTCTTGCCGATGATGGACTCTTCGGCAATCAGGTCGGCGATATTCTCGCGCACCGCCTCTCTGACCTTCTGCCGGTGCCGCTGCCGGTCGCCGGCACTGCGGTCGGAGCGCAGCGCATCAGATGAAGAATATGGACGAAAGATCGCGTTGATTGTCGGTTTCATATTCTGCACCGCCTCAACTCACCTCCGCAGGCCAGACTGAAGAGCAGCCGGCTGCACGTTAATCTTTCCACAAATGGTTGGCCGCGTATTTCAGGATCACGTCCACACTGTCCTCGGGATAGCCGAGTTCGATCAAGCGCCGCACCATTGCCGCATGTTTTTGCTGCTGTTCCTCGTCTCGCGTGCGCGCCTTGGTAATAATGCGGCTGATATCACGCACGGAACTCATGAGCTTTTTCTCAATCGCGTCCTTCAGCGGCTCATAGCTCTCATAGCCAACCTTCTCTTCCCGGCGTAATGACGCCCAGAGATAGGCAATCACCTCTTGGCGGAAGCCGTCTGCCGCCGAGCCGATAATTGCAATCTGCTCCTCAATGGATTTAAGAAACCCTTCGTCTGGCAAAAGCTCTTCCTTGGTGTTGCGGTCCTTGACCTTGGTCTGGTTCACATACGCTTCGGCATGGTCCAGATAGTTCTGAAAGAGCGATTCGGCCTGTTCCTGATAGGAATACACAAAGGCTTTGGTGATCTCCTTCTCCAGAATTTCGAGGTATTCTTTATGGATGGTGTCTTGGAGAAATTCCAGATACTGCTTGCGCAGATCATCGGCAATTTCCATTTCCTTGACCATCCGAATCAGGGCTTCACGCACACTGATCGGGTTAATCGAGGACCCTCCGTCCGACAGGGCATTGTCGAGCGCTTTCATGATAAAGCGGGTCGAGATGCCGGACATGCCTTCGCGCTTGGCATCCTCGCGCAGTTCCTTGACCGTAATCTTCTTGGTTCGGCCTTTTTCAACCACTTCCTCGCCGTTGTACAGGCGCAGCTTGGTCATCAGATCGCATTTTGGCGAGGGCTCCAGACGTGACAGGATGGCGAACATCGCCGCGATTTCGAGCGTATGCGGCGCCACGCTGGCTCGGAAGTCGGAGTTGTGCAGCATCTTCTGGTAGATTTTGACCTCTTCCGACTGGCGCAAATTATAGGGCACCTTGACCACCACGATACGGTCCAGAATCGCCTCGTTGGTATGGTCGGCCTTGAACTTCTGCCACTCTGCCTCGTTCGAATGAGCCACAATAACCGTGTCGACAAAGACCGTCCCGTGGCGACCCGGCGCGGGCACGAATTTCTCCTGCGTGGCCGTAATCATGGCGTGCAGATATTCGGTCTCGTTCTTGAAGACCTCGATGAACTCGACCACGCCGCGGTTGCCGACGTTGAAGGCCCCATTCAGTTCGAGTACGCGCGGGTCGCCTTCTGAGTAGCGGTCCAGTTTGGAGATGTCCTCCGAGCCGATCAGCACCGAGGTGTCCTGGTTATTGGGATCAACCGGCGGGACGACCCCAATCCCGCGCCGGTTCCGCTTGGAAAAACCGACCGTGGTGACCGGCATCTCCTCATAGCGGTTTTTGAACTCCTCCCGCAGGCGCCAGCGGGTCACCGGGCATAAGTCTCCCTCAATCCGCACGTCGAGCATCTTCTCGAATTCTTTGCGCAAATGACGGGGAATGAGCAGGAGCGGCTCTTCGTGCATGGGCGAGCCCGCGATTGCATAGATCGGGTCGAGCCCTTCCAGCCCGCGCTGGAGCTTCTCAACGAGCGAACTCTTCCCGGCCCCAACCGGTCCCATGAGATACAGGACCTGGCGGCTCTCTTCGCCGCGCATGGCCGCGGACTGAAAGTAGCGCACGATCTGGGCCAGGGTTTCTTCAATGCCGAAGAATTCGTCCTTGAAGAAAGTATAGACCTTGAGTGACTCGTCCTTGAACAGCCGTCTGACCCGTGGATCATCGGTCTCGTTCACATCAGAGACCCCCTCGCGCAGGATCATGTCATAGGTCCGCGCATGGGCGTGCTTGACCAGCGAGGGGTCTTTCCTGATCTTTTCCAGATACTCAATAAAGGTCCCGTTCCAGTGTTTGCTCTCTTGATTCTCCCGGTCGGCCTTGATCATCCGCTCAAAGACATTTTGCTCGGCTGCCATAAAGCGCTCCTTGTCTACGTCCAAGGGGTTGCGTTGACAGTTACCCACCACCTCTTGAGGGCATTATAGAAAGTAGGAGTGGTGAATCAAGCCCTGGATTCGGACATAGAACAGGAGAGAGGAGGGATGGTCCCAACGGGATTTGAACCCGTGTCGCCGGCGTGAGAGGCCGGTGTCCTAGGCCAGGCTAGACGATGGGACCGAGGAGAGAGCTGAGGTGGTAGGACTCGAACCTACAATCGCCTGATCCAGAGTCAGGTGGCTTACCAATTAGCCCACACCTCAGTGTTTGTCACAATAAATAAGCAACCATGGGAAGTCAAGATTCAACCGCAACCGGCGGCTCCGCCAGGACACGGTCAATCCGGGCAAGACAGCGCTCCTTTCCCAACACTTCCATGACTTCAAAAATCCCAGGGCTGGCCGTCTTTCCGGTCAGCGCGACTCGAACCGGTTGGGCGATTTTACCGAGTTTGACCTGCTCGGTTTCCATAAACGCGGTGAATGCTCTATGAAGGTTCGGCTCATCCCATACGGTCACGTCCTGCAGTTGGGTCCGCAAGCGCGCCAGCAGCGGAAGCGTGGCAGCCTTCAGAAATTTCTTCGCCGCCTTCTCTTCCAATGAGATAGTGTCCGACAGATAGAAGTGGGACTGCGTGCCCAACTCCACCAGCGTTTTCGCGCGGGGTTGCAGCGTTGTCACCATGCGGGTCAGCCAGTTGTCGTCGGGCAGGGGGCGTTCCGTTTCGGGGAGAAAGGGTTTCACTTCTTGTGCGATTTGCCTGGCAGGTCGCGCATTGAGATAGTGCGCATTCAGCCACTCCAGCTTTTCCTGGTTAAAGACGCCGGCGGATTTGCCGACGTCTTCGAGCTTGAATTTTTCTTCAAGCTCCTGCCACGTAAAAATTTCGTCGTCGCCGTGCGCCCAGCCGAGACGAGCCAGAAAATTCACTAGGGCATCCGGTAAATAGCCCGCTTCTCGATAGGCACGGACGGCGGTCGCTCCGTGGCGCTTGCTGAGCGGAGCCCGGTCGTTGCCTAAAATCAGAGGCAGGTGAGCGAAACGGGGGAGCGAGGCGTCCATTGCCTGGAAGAGCAGGACCTGACGTGGCGTGTTTGTCAGATGATCATCGCCTCGCACAATATGAGAGATGTGGAGGTCGGCGTCGTCGAAGACCGAGCAGAAGTTATAGGTCGGTGAGCCGTCGGAGCGTACCAGAATCAGATCATCCAGCTCCTGATTCCGAAACACCACCCGCCCCTTCAGCAGGTCATCAACAACGGTCTCGCCTTCTTTGGGACTGCGGAAACGCAGCGTGGAGGGACGAGACTCGCCCGGCTCGGGCAGAGAGTCCCGGCAGGTCCCGTCGTAGGCCGGACTGCGTCCTGCGGCCAGAGCGGCTTTCCGTTTGGCCTCAAGCTCCTCGGGCGTACAAAAGCAGCGAAAGGCCCTGCCCTGGCTGAGCAACCGCTCGCCCATTTCCTGGTACTGCACCGAGCGCTGGCTCTGGTAGTACGGGCCTTCGTCCCACGTCAGACCAAGCCACCGCATCGAGTCCACAATATCGTCGTGGAATGCCTGGGTAGAGCGCTGCGCGTCGGTGTCATCAATACGCAGGACAAAAGTCCCGGATTGTTGCCGCGCAGCCAGGAGGGCAAACAGGGCGGTCCGGGCGCCGCCAATATGCAGGAAACCGGTCGGACTCGGGGCAAAACGTGAACGGACGGCTGTCATGTCCGAACGCTACCCACGGGCAGCCGACAAGTCAACGCCGGGCAGCCTGTCCGATTCCGGGTATCGGTCCGTTATAGCGGAGGGGGTTTGAGTTCTTGAAATGTATCAGGTAAGGTGCGTCGGGCTGAGCCGATAGCTCAGTTGGTAGAGCATCTGCCTTTTAAGCAGAGGGTCCCGGGTTCGAGCCCCGGTCGGCTCATTCCTCTTTTACAATCCATTCTGTCCCCGTCGTCTAGCCTGGCCCAGGACACCGGCCTTTCACGCCGGCGACACGGGTTCAAATCCCGTCGGGGACACTTTTTCCTTCTCTTATCCGAACGAGAGGTCTGCAAATTTCTGAACTTCGCTTGGCTAAGTATCAAACACCTTCGGATAAGTGGAATTCAGCAGAAATCGGCAGGCGAAACGCTTCTCCCTTCTCCAGTCGTTTCGAGAAGAAGAGAATTTCCAGGTTCTCCGCCTCTCCGGATTGCGGATTCGTCCGGGCGATAATGCCATATTCGACTTCCTCGGACTCTTGTTCAGAATAAGGGACCGTTTTACCAAGGTAGAGAACGTCCCCAGTACAATCATATTCAACGACTAGTTCCGATGCCATTCTATCTCTCCTTGGCTTACTTTCCGCGCAAGATATTCATATAAACATTCCAAGCGTTTCAAACTCCTCTCGGAGCAACGCCTTCGTATCATCGTAGCCCAGCCACTCCTTCATCAGTGTCGCGTAGACACGACGGAAGTCGGTCGTATAGCGCAGGTTGCCGTCGTCCAAATCGGTCAGGCTGGGCGGCGTGCTGTAGAAACCCCCTCTGACCTTCTCCCCAATGACGTACACCGGCGTGGCTGTACCGTGGTCAGTGCCTTTACTGGCGTTCTCCGGGACGCGCCGGCCAAATTCGGTAAAGACCATGATCGCGACATCATCGGCACGACCGAGGCGGTTGAGGTCTGCCATAAAGCCACGGAGCGCGTCGGTGGTGTAGGTCAGGAGACGGAAATGAAGATCGTTTTGGTGGACGTGTGTATCAAAGACGTTGCCGGCATAACTGACGTAGTAGAGTCGGGTCGGCATCTCGGCTTTGATTAAGGCCGCGACCTTACGCAAATCAAGCCCGAGACCGGCCGCCCGCACGCCGTAATCGACCGGGGTCTGATAGTCCGCCCACGCCTGACGCACAAAGGCCGCGCTTTCTGTTGCGTTTTCAGCCAGGCCGGTCAGGAAGTCCAAGGCCGCGTTGGGTGTGGCCCGCTTGTCACTCAGCCGCGGGAAGAGCGGTTGTTGCTGGTGAACGCCGTTGCGCTTGAACCCTTCGGGGTCATAGAAGACCAGGGGCGAATGATGACGACTGCGCACGGCCAGGGATTGCGCGGTGGCGATATTGACCAGATAGTTGCGCTGCACCTCGGGGTCGAGCGCGTCGGCCAGGCGGCCTAACCAGCCGAGCTTTTCGCCGGCATGAGGACTGCCCGTATGCCAAAAGCCCATGGACGCAAAATGAGACAGGATCGGATTGTCGTATCCGCAGGCGTGCACAATAGCCAGCTTGCCGTCTTTGTAGAGATGCTCGAAGCCGGCCATGGCCGGATGAAAACCAAAGTGCGGGTCGATCTTCCGCACGTCCTGGGCCGGAATACCAATGGTCGGACGCTGCTGGTAATAAGCATCGTCACCATACGGAATGATCGTATTCAGCCCGTCGTTCCCACCCGAGAGTTCGACCACGACAAGAATGCGTTCTGGGTGCGCATGGGGTGAGGTCGCCGCCGGCGCTTGCTTTGCCAGGACCGGGAACGGACCGGTTCCGAGCAGGCCTGCCCCGACGCCGAGGCCGTATATGCCCACTCGGAGGGCGTCGCGCCGTGAGAGTGACCTGTTCAAGAGAGATGTTGTGATCGCAGTCTTCGCCATACGCCTGATCCTTTGTTATTAGCCCAACTGATATTCTGGCGTGCTCATGATGAGATGCACCAGATGGCGGACCGGCTCCTCCAGATAGGTCAGCGCCGGTTCGGTCTGCTCCGTTCCCAACTCCCGGGTGAGGAAATCAATAAGCGCTTGTCGGTCGTCTGCCGCCAGGGGAACCCGCAACAGACGACCGAGAAAATAATCAACGACCTCAGACGTTGTTACCAGCCCGGCCTGGCGAACGGTGTCGGTCATGGAAAGCTGGGCGGCAAAACGCGGAATGGGTTTGACCCGCCGAAACGCTTCTTGCCAGCCGTGCGTGCTGCCGTAGCGCGTGTTATAGTCTTCGTCCGCTCCCGCCATCATATTGAACATGGACATGGACTCGGAGCCTGACGGGTCCATGCCGGACATGGCGTTATCATCGGTCTCAATCGTCGCCGCCGTAATCTCAAAGCCCTGGGCAATTTTGGTCGCCACCTTTTGGTTGGTCACCGGCATCCAACGGTCCGGCGGTCGAAAATTCACCATATCGGGAAAGAAGACCGCGCGGGCGAAGTTTCCGCGTTCCAGCAGCAGGGCGGGCGTGATCCAACTCCGTCCCCCCTCCCAGCCGGCGACGTTCGGCGGATGAAAGAGTTCCTGGCCCAGGTCGCGAGTGGTCGTGTTGAAGTCGGGCACTCCGGGAATAGTGGTCAGCCCGAGCTTGCGATAGGTCGAAATCACGAGATGCACCGGGCTTTTGATCTGGGTTCCGTAGGCCGGCGGGCTGTAGAAGTCGCGCGAGAGAAAAATCGTCGTCAACAGCGGCGCGATTTCATAGTGCTGCTCTCGCAGGACTGCGCCGAGCTGCGTCACCAACTCGGGCGTAGGATTTTGCCGGACAAAATAGCGATATAACTTGGCCGCAATAAAACGGGCCGCCACGTCCTGTTCCAGAACAATATCAATGATATCGGCGCCGTCATAATGCCCGGTACGTCCGAGGAAGGTCTTCTGTCCTTCGTCGTGCAACTCGGATTTGACGACAAAGTCCAGCCCGATATGGGTCCAGCCGGTAAACGCCCGTGAAGCCTCGCGAATATCGGTCTCGGTGTAGTTGCCCACACCCAGGGTGAAGAGTTCCAGAATTTCTCTGCCAAAGTTCTCGTTGGGGTGGCCTTTGATATTCTCTCCAGCGTCCAGATAGACGAGCATGGCCGGGTCCTGAGCAACGCCAATGAGGAGATCACGAAAACTCCCACTCCCCCGCTGCCAGAATAGTTCGAGCTGTTTGAGGAGCTTGCGGTAGTCCCGCACCTTGGTGTCTGAGGTCGCAAAATGGCCGTGCCAGAACAGGGCGAGCTTTTCCTGGAGCGGGCGCTTTGTCACCAGCATACGCTGGGCCCACCACTGTCCAGCCCGGCGCATTTCCAGGGCGTCGGCCCGCAGCCAATAGAAAAAACGATCGACCACGGGCTGGAGGGGACGACTGCCGCCGGGTTTGACCTTGACTCCCATGGACTCGCCGTTGACGCGGGCAATGCGCACGGCGTCCGCTCGACTTTTCGGAAACGGGTCAAGCGTGGAGTCGAACACCCCGGATGCGTCGAACGGCGGGACGTGGCTGTTGTCCGTGTCCCGGTAGTGAACCAGATGACGAACGGCGGCGGCCGGCGTCAGTGCAGCCAGATGGTCAACTTCCTGGAGCGGGCCGCCAAAACCGGCCCGCTCCAAGAGATGGGCGGCCCGGTCCCAACTCCATTCCTGGGCGGTTATGGGCGTAAGGTCGCCCGTCCATGAGGGTGGTCCGGCTCGAAGATTCGGCTTCTGGGGACGAGCCTCCTCGGCGAAGAGGAGGGATATCAGAAGGACGAGCACGATACAGCTTCCAGTCCCTCCCCTGCTGACGAGCCGACTCAGGCTCCGGTTCCAAGTCCATTGCATAGGCTGACCTCTCCTAGTCCAGATATATACTCGCTGATCTGGCTCCAGCACAAGATACCGGGAAAACTCTCCGCTTCAGCGTTCTCGTGCTTGGCTGCTCCCTTGCCTTGATAGGCAAGAGAATATATCCGCTTAGCCAAGCACCGAATTGTAATTTTACAAGAGGCGACAAAGGTGGAGGGATTTTTGTATGGCACATAAGCTGTTTGATTCTTTGCAAACCTTTACCACCGCGGCCGGAAAAACTGGCCAATTTTATGCCCTGCCCCAACTCGAAAAAGCGGGTATCGGACCAGTTTCCCGGCTTCCGGTCAGCATCCGTATCGTGCTGGAGTCAGTCTTGCGCAACTATGACGGCCAGAAAATTACCGAAGCGGACGTTCGGACCCTCGCCAATTGGCGGCCGACAGAAACCCGCACGGCGGAAATTCCCTTTGTGGTGGCCCGGATTATCCTGCAGGACTTTACCGGCGTTCCCCTGCTGGTCGACCTGGCCGCCATGCGCTCGGCCGTGGCCAGGTTGGGCAAAGATCCCAAACTGATCGAACCGCTGGTGCCCGTGGACCTGGTGGTTGATCACTCCATTCAGGTCGATCACTCGGGGGTTGGGAATGCTTTACAGAGGAATATGAAGATTGAATTCGAGCGCAATCAGCCCCGGTATCAATTCCTGAAATGGGGCATGCAGGCCTTCGATAGTTTTCAGGTCGTCCCGCCGGGGGTCGGTATTGTCCATCAGGTCAATCTGGAATACCTGGCCAAAGGCGTCCTCGAAATAGATGGCATCTATTACCCAGATACCCTGGTCGGCACGGACTCGCATACCACCATGATTAACGGCCTTGGGGTGGTCGCCTGGGGTGTTGGGGGGATTGAGGCCGAGGCCGGCATGTTAGGGCAACCGGTGTACTTTCTCACCCCGGATGTCGTTGGTGTACATATGACCGGCCGCCTGCGTGAGGGAGTCACTGCGACGGACTTGGTGCTGCACTGTACCGAGATGCTGCGCGCCGCCAAGGTCGTCGGGAAATTCGTGGAATACTTTGGTGAAGGGGCGACCTCCCTGCCCCTGACCGACCGCGCAACGATTGCCAATATGGCGCCGGAGTATGGCGCAACTATGGGGTTTTTTCCGATTGATGAGGAAACCTGCACCTACCTGACAGCCACGGGTCGCACCGAGGAACAGGTTGATGCGTTCCGCAGCTATTTTCAGGCCCAGCAGATGTTTGGCATTCCGCGCCAGGGTGAGGTGGACTACAGTCAAGTGCTTGCACTCGACTTGGCCGATGTGCGGCCTGGTCTGGCCGGTCCACGTCGTCCGCAGGATCGGATTGATCTCCCGGCTATGAAGGAGACCTTCCAGGGACTCCTCACAACGCCGCTCGACGAGGGTGGTTTTCAGGCCGACCAGGCGACGCTCGACCAGCGCCATGCCATACCGAAAGGCGGCCCTTCGCATTTCGGCGATATTGGACATGGGGATGTGCTCATTGCCGCGATTACTTCGTGTACAAACACCTCAAACCCGAGTGTGATGTTGGCAGCCGGGCTCGTGGCCAGGAAGGCGGTCGAGCGTGGTATGACGGTCAGACCCACGGTCAAAACGTCTCTGGGTCCGGGCTCGCGGGTCGTAACGGAATATCTGGAGAGAACCGGATTACAGCAGTATCTCAACCAAGTCGGCTTTCAGACCGTGGGCTATGGCTGTACCACTTGCATCGGGAATTCCGGCCCCCTCGACTCGGATATCGAACAGACGGTGATACAGCAGAATCTTGTGGCGGCCAGCGTCTTGAGCGGCAATCGCAACTTCGAGGCGCGCGTCCACCAAAATATTCGAGCGAATTTTCTGATGAGTCCACCGCTCGTCGTGGCGTTTGCCCTGGCGGGTCGGGTTGATATTGACCTGACCCGTGAGCCGGTGGGCCAGGACAAAGACGGCACCGACGTCTATTTGCGCGACCTGTGGCCGAGCGGGAGTGAAATTCAGGACCTGCTGGCGTCCGCCATGGACTCGGACACCTATCGCCGGTTGTATACCGACTTTGAAGAGCAGAACCCGCTCTGGAATGACATTTCCAGTTCGACCGGCGCGGTCTACGAGTGGAACGCGGAATCGACCTATATTCAGGAGCCGCCCTTCTTTGATGCTTTCGGCCTCCAGGCCGGGACGATTCAAGACATTACCAGCGCCCGCCCGCTGGCCGTGCTGGGTGATTCCGTGACCACCGACCATATCAGTCCCGCGGGAGCGATTAAGCCGGACGCGCCGGCCGGCCGGTATCTCCAGGAGCACGGGGTTACGGTCAAAGACTTCAATAGTTACGGCTCGCGCCGTGGGAATGATCGCATTATGACCCGAGGCACGTTTGCCAACGTGCGGATTAAGAACTTGATGGTGCCCGGAATTGAGGGCGGGGTCACGCAGTATCATGCGGCGCATGGGAATGGTAGCGAGCAAATGGCGATCTACGATGCGGCCATGCACTATCAGGCCGACGGCACCCCACTGGTCGTGTTGGCCGGGCAGGAATACGGCACAGGCAGTTCGCGTGACTGGGCTGCCAAGGGGACGCGGCTGCTCGGGGTGAAAGCGGTCATCGCCCAAAGCTTCGAGCGGATTCACCGCAGCAATCTGGTCTTTATGGGCGTGGTGCCCTGTCAGTTCAAAGAAGGCACCAGCGTGCAAACGCTGAGCCTTGACGGGACCGAAACCTTTGATCTCATCGGCCTCAACGCCGCCCTCACACCGCTCCAGGATGTAACTTTGGTCGTCCACCGCGCCAATGGACAGTCAACAGAGGTCCCGGTTACCGTTCGTATTGATACGCCCATTGAGGTCGAATACTACCGGCATGGGGGCATTTTGCCCTACGTGTTACGGCAGTTGGTTGCCTGATGCTCCGGGGCAATTCAAGAATTGCCCCTCTCCGACCGCCCCCTTCCGGAGGCTCTTATTCAGTGCTGGCGGCGGGCACTTTTTACACTTGCAAAGCGCCCGTTTGCTTCCTATGATCCGGCCAGACATGGTCTTACGAATCTTCTCTTTTCTTCTGAGCTTCTTCCTCGCTTGCCTCGCATTCCCGCCAAAGGGCCAGCCCACGACTGATCTGATGGATCAGTATCTCTCTTTATCCGGTACGTTTTCTTTTGTCCGTCGAGCTCCAGAGGGAACGGAGTCAAAAAAGATCGTGCTGAGCGTCTTTGAGGACTTTCTGTGTCCACATTGCTATGATGTCTTCTCCAACCTCATCCCGGCACTCAAGCAAAAATATCCACATCAGCTCGATGTCCGCTTTCACGCGGTCCCGATTGTCCATGCGTCCTCTCAAATTCCAGCCCGGGCTTATGCCATCTCTCACGAGTTGGGGCTGAGTGAAGAGATGCAGCGCGCGCTGTTTCACGCGCGCTTTGAGGAAGATATTGATACCGGCAGCCGGGACGGCATCGCCCATGTCGCCCACCGCATCGGCCTCGATCCTGAATTGCTCCTGAGCCAGCTCGATGCAGATGGGGGGAAGGCCGAGCTTGAAGCAACTGTTGCTCTTGGGAATAGCTATTATATTGAGAGTGTCCCGACCCTGATCATCGACGGGTGGATACGGGTGCAGGATCTCTCTCCTCAGAACATCGAAACGATTATCGACGAGCTACTTGAGCGTAAACGAGGAAAACCGTGAGTCCAAAGGAGAGCTGACTTTTTCCATCTGTCGAGGCAGTCACATGTTCGTCAGCACCCGCTAGGACCACAGTGCAACGCAGACAAGGGGGTGGCATGAGTACTGAAGAGCGCGGCTATCTATATACACTGGGGGAGCAGATTATTGCGCGGCGCAGGCTTGTTTTGCTGCTCGTTACCGTTGCCACCCTGATTTTCGCCTCGTTTGCCGTCCAGCTCGACCTCGTTACGCGGTTCGACGAACAACTGCCGGAGAACCACCCTTTCATTCAGGTCCATAAAACCTACGCGCCGACCTTTGGTGGGGCCAACACCATCATGCTGATGTTGGAGGTTGAAGAAGGCACCATCTTCAATCAGGCTACCTTGACCAAGATTTTCAATATGACCCAGGCACTGGAGCGGGTGTATGGCGTGAATAATGAATTGGTCAACTCCATCGCCCACCGAACCAACCGCCGCGTGATCATGAAAAGTGGTGGCATGCAGGAAGTCGAGCCGGTCATGGAACGGGCCCCCGAGACCGAGGCAGAAGTCGAACGCGTCCGGCGGATCGTGCACTCCTCGCGGAATTTATACGGCGTACTGGTTTCGCTGGACGAAAGGGCCGCCCTGCTCAATGCCACTTTTATCGAGCAGCGGCTCGATTATCGACGATTGTTTGAGGAAGTCCGGCGCTCTGTCGTTGAACCGTATGAGGATGACAACACGCGGATTTATCTGGCCGGTCAACCGGCCCTGTACGGCTGGGTGTATTTCTACGCCAAGCAGGTCTACGTCATTTTTCTGGCAACGACGGTACTGCTGTGGTTGCTGCTGTACTGGTATTTTCACGATGTCCGCGGGGCGCTGCGGCCCACCTTGACCGGTGTCATCTCAGCCATTTGGGGGCTGGGATTTATCAAGATGATCGGCTTCAGCCTCGACCCCCTCACCCTCGTCATTCCGTTCTTTATTACCGCCCGGGCGGTCAGCCACTCCGTCCAGATGCATGAACGCTATTATGAGGAGTATCGCAAGGCGAATGGGCAAAAAGAGCCGGCCATTATTGCCTCGTTCGCCGAGCTTTTCGTGCCCACCCTGTCAGGCATCCTGACCGACGCCCTGGGCCTGCTGGTGATCCTGTTCGTGCCCATTGTGCTCTTGCAAAAGCTCGCCATTAGTGCGGCGGTGTGGATTCTCGCCATTACCGTGAGCGAGCTCTTGCTGAACCCGATCGTCTACCACTACCTGCGTGAACCCGACCTGCGGGTCGTTGAACGGCGCGAGAACGGGCTCTTCAAGCGCATTGTCTCGACTGCGGCGAATTTTCTCGTCTCTTCCGCGGGCAAAGGGCTGACGCTCGCCGGTTGGGCACTTGTTTTGGTCATAAGCGTCTACTTCTGGCAAAATCTGGTGATTGGTGATCCGACCGCGGCCACCCCACTCCTGTACCGCGACTCTCCGCATAATACCGCCCACGCTCGCATTCAAGACACCTTTGGTGGAGTTGAGCAGCTCATGGTTGTGGTTGAGCGTAAAGAGCCGGAGAAGGAAGAGGCCGAAGACGCGAGCAAAAGCCTGAGTGTGCTCGACCGATTTCGTCAGCAAAGCGAGGAGCCTTCATTGGCAACTCCTGAGGTCTTGTCCTGGATCGAACAATTTCAGCGTGCGCTCGAACGCGACCCGGCGGTAGGGTTGAGCTTCTCATTTGTGGATATTTTGTCGGTCGTCAATGGGGCCATTCATGAACAAGAGCCCAAATGGGAGGTCCTTCCCCGACGCAGGAGTGAAGTCCGGCTCCTGCTCGCCTCCTACTTCTTCGGCACCTCATTTCAGGAAAGCGCGCAGGTCATTGATCACCAGTATCGCTCTGCACCCGTCCGCTTCTTTCTGACCGACCATCAGGGAGAAACCATTCGACGGGTGATTCAGCGGGCTCGCGACTATATCGATGCCCATCCCAGTGACGTCGCCCAGTTCCGGCTCGCCGGCGGTCCTATTGGCGTACTGGCCGCTGCCAACGAAGAGCTGTTTCGGAATGATATTCTGGTCAATATTCTTGGTTTTGGTACGATCTTCCTTGTCCTCGTTATTACCTACCGCTCGGTCATGGCCGGGGTGTATATGATTATCCCGCTGCTCGTCGCGAACGCCGTGATTAACGCCTATATGGGGGCCCGCGATATTGGCATTAATATCCATACCCTCCCGGTGGTGACGGTCGGCGTCGGATTTGGCATCGACTATGCCCTGTATGTTGTGAGTCGTATTATCGAAGAGCATCGGCTGGGCAGTGGGCTGGATGACGCGGTGAGGACGGCACTCGCAACGTCCGGGAAAGCGGTGACCTTTACCGCGCTGACCATGATCCTCGGTACGCTGTTCTGGACCATGTCGAGCCTCCGCTTTAGTGCGGAGATGGGGCTGCTGCTCGCCCTCTGGATGGGGGTAAGTTTCTTGGCGACCATGACGCTTTTGCCCGTTCTGGTTGCGCTCTTCAAACCGCGCTTTGTCACGGCCCAAGCCGCCGGAGCTGCACCGTAACCGCTTTGTCCTCGGAACACTTGAGGAGAAGAACCGAAGGAGAATATTCCCCCGGTCCTGCCGCCCCTCCCAGAGGAGGGGGAAAAAGCCTCTTCTGAAACTATTGACAAGTATGCCCTCTAATAAAGATAAAGCCATTATAGAAAGGATACGATCATGAGTCGTGCCCCCCCGTGCTGACCAAACCACCGCTCGCAGATATCTCGTAGGAATATTATAAAAAGGAGAGGATTTTATGAGAACCTATTGGTGGACCAGAATTGCCTGCGCACTGACGCTCGTAGGCGCGATGAGTCTGTCAGCCCCGAGCTGGGTGGCTGCCGATGTCAACCCAGGGGACACCATTACCAAAGACAACATGGCTGAGGCAGGTGAGCTCCTTATCCCAGGCATACAGTGGTTTGTCGAAAACGGTATGCCCATTAAGGTCATTGAGTATAAGAAAGTCAATCTGCCTAAACTCTACGCCGAAGCGACTGAGAAATACTCAGGCCAAGTCCAAATCTCGGCCGACGGCCGGGAAATGTTAAACTACGTGGCCGGTCTCCCGTTCCCAAACATTGATCCCAACGATCCCCTGGCTGGAGCGAAGATCATGTGGAACCAGGAGCAGAAGCCTTCTTATGTGGACAACGTGGGGACCGAATGGATCATGGAACTCGTCAATAACCGGGGCGAGATGGAACGGATGTACGGTTCTCAGTTCTGGCGTCGGATGATGTGGACCGGTCGTCTGTACACCGATCCCAAACCGATTGTCCCGAACAACCCGCCAATGCGGTATACGGAGCAGTTTGGTCCGCTTTTTATTCCTAACGACCTGAAGGGCGCTGGCGTGCTCAATACACGCTATCTGCCGACGAACATTCCGGATGACTCCTATATGTATCTGCCTGAGCTGCGTCGTGTGCGTCGTATCAGCGTCGCGAACCGCTCGGATGCCTTCTGGGGCACGGATATGGATCTCGATTCCCTGTGGGGCATGAATTCCAAGCACGCCTACTGGAAGTGGCGACTCTTGGCCGAAAAGCAAATTCTGGCTCCGGTCCATATGGGGCAATACGGCACCAGAGATGTCTGGTGTGCACAGCCGGACGGCAGAAGCGGCGTGATCGCGGGTATGCCGTGCAACATCAACTGGGAAAAGCGCAACGTCTATGTTGTTGAAGGACTCCCGGTTGCCTACAGCCAGTATGCCTATTCCAAGCGTATCATGTATGTCGACAAAGACTTCTGGGCTCAGAATTTCTCGGAAATGTACGACAACGGTGGTGAGCTGTGGAAACTCTGGTTTAATATGTTTGAGTATGGCCCCCTGCCGTACGAAGGCTATCCGGTAAAACCGATCCGTGGTGCCAAATACAATTACACGGATGACTGGGCCTTCACTCCTCATGGGATGCAGATGGACCTCCAGCTTGCCCACTTCAGCAAGTGGGATGCGCCGTCCGGCTATGAGAAGCGGGAAGACTGGATCAACGAGTGGTATTTCAACGAGGCAATTGAATTTAACACCTCCAAAGCGTTCTCGGTGAACTTCCTCATCCAGAGCGCCCGGTAACCCTACGAGCCGGCGAGAGAGGTAACATGGCTGTTACCTCTCTCGCTCATGACAGACTAACCGGCGGCTTTTTCTCTATTTTCTTTTTTGCTAGGGTGTCCGTACTTTCATTTTGCGGAGGGGGAATTATGGCCAGTGATACAGGGCAGGCAGGCGGGGACAGTACTCTTTCAAAAGCGGTTTGGCATTACATCAGCATTGGGGTGCTGTGGCTTGGGTTACTGTTCACTGGCATCGCCTTTGAGCGCCTCGGACTGACCACATCGTATCTGACAGGCATACTCCCAGGTGAGGTGAACAGCCTCAGGACACAGGTCGCAGAGCTTGAGAGTACCAACAAGGAACTTACCCACGACAGGGACCGCGCGGCGAAAACACGCAACACGCTTGAGGTCGAGGTGAATAAGCTGAAACGGCTCCAGCGGGAACTCGAGGCCGAAATTGATGCATTGAAAGCCGCGCCTGCCGCAATGGCCACGCCCTCAGCGTCATAGTCCGGCCGGCAAGATTTTTGTAGGGTTTTTATGATCGGCGTTCAGAACGTTACCAAATATTATGGGCAAGTTTGCGCCCTTGACCAGGTTTCCTTTGATGTCAAGAGTGGGGAAATTGTCGGCCTGCTCGGACCAAACGGTTCGGGCAAAACGACGCTCATGCGTATCCTGACCGGATTTTTTTCGGCAACGGAAGGGACAGTCCACGTGGCCGGGCTTGACGTGTCGACGTCTTCGCTTGCAGTCCGCAACCGTCTGGGCTATCTGCCGGAAAACGTCGTCCTCTACCCGGACATGTCGGTTCGAGCATTTCTGAATTTCTGCGCGCGGGTCAAGATTAATCGCGTGTCACAGCGGCGCACCAATGTCGAACGCGTCCTCAGCGAGTGCGCGCTTGAAGACATGGCTCATCGTCAAATGGGAACGCTGTCGAAGGGCTACCGCCAGCGGGTCGGGTTAGCCCAAGCTCTCCTGAGTGAGCCTGAGGTCCTCATCCTAGACGAGCCGACGGTTGGCCTTGATCCGAACCAAGTGATCGACATCCGTGAGCTCATCAAGGGACTGAGCAGGAAAGCAACCATCCTGCTGTCAAGCCATATTCTGCACGAGGTGGAATTGACCTGCGAACGGGTGGTCATTATCGATAAGGGCCGCATCATTGCCGAAGACACCACGGAACGCCTGAGCGAGCGGGTCCAGGGCATGGCAAGCGTGCTGGTCCGAGTGGGCGGACCGCGTCAAAGCGTTCTGCATGCACTACGGGCGATCAAGGCGGTCGCCCAAGTCACCGAACAAAACAAGAAAGACGGTGACGGATCAGAGGATGCGGTTTTTACGGTTCAGTCCTCCAATCAAGATATCGCCCGAGAGGTTGCCCAGACAGTAATCAATAACGGCTGGGCTCTGCATGAGCTCAGACCGGTCACCCTCGACCTTGAAGCCCTCTTTGTCCGTTTGACCAGAAGAGAAGAGCAAAAGGAGGCGGCGTGAAGAGTCACAGAGCCCGTCACCTCTCAGCATCGGGGTCAGGCGATCAGCATCATCGGGCAGAGAGTGGATAAGACATCTTTATAAAAGGTGGGACGATGTTTGCGAATTTTTGGGCCGTCCTGAATAAGGAATTACGCTCGTATTTTCTGTCGCCGTTTATTTATCTGATCTCGGCGGTCTTCCTGTTGCTGAGTGGCTATTATTTTTACTCCGACCTGGTTTTCTATGTCCAGTTTGGCTTTGGTCTGAATATCATGGAAAACTTTTGGCAGCTCATGTTCACCGACCTGCGTCTGGTCATCATGCTCACCGTCCCCTTCCTGACCATGCGTCTCTTCGCCGAGGAAAAGCGGCTCGGCACGATCGAGCTCTTGCTGACCTATCCGATGCGTGACGCCGACCTCTTTTGGGGCAAATTTGTCGCGTGTGCTATTGCCACGCTGTTTATGCTGTCGTTCACTCTGATCTATCCAGTGTTGATGTTTGCCCTGCAACCGTTCAATTGGACGCTGATAGTGCCCGGCTATGTTGGGCTGGTGATGCTCTCCCTGGCGTTTATTGCCTGTGGCCTGTTTATTTCGTCTCTCACGGACAACATCGTCGTTGCAGGTTTGGGCTCGCTCGGGATGCTGCTCTTTTTTTGGATTCTGAGCTGGAATGACGGGGCGACGCAATTCGGGCTCATCAGCACGATTGCCTCCGTCTCCATGGTCACCCACTTCCAGAGCTTTGCTCTTGGGTTCATCGATGCAAAAGAAATCACCTTCTTTCTGCTCTTTATTATCTTTTTCAGCTTTCTGACCCTTCGCTCCCTGGAAGCGCGACAGTGGAGGGGGCGCCGATGAATGCCAACGTTCGCAACACGATTAAACTCATTATTGGAACTCTGGGGTTCTTTGCTCTGATTGTTGCTGTCCAATCTATCTTATCTGAATACAATCAGCGGCTTGACCTGACTCCACAGAAAAAGTTTACGCTCTCGCCGCGAGCGCAACAGGTCGTATCCGACCTGAAACGCGATGTCCACGTCATGGCCTTTGTTCACAGTGACCGTCCGGAAAATTTCTTTATCAAGGACATGCTCAGCCGCATGGCCAACCTCTCGCCGCACTTCAACTACAGTATTGTTGACATCAATCGGAATCCTGCCCTGGCCCGGGAATACCAGGCTACCCAATACGGAACCATGGTGTTTGAGTCGGGCGGGATACGCAAAGGGACGCTACTGGGTAGGGGTGAATCCGCGGCCGTTGCCACCCTGCTTCAGGTTTCGCGTGCACCGGGCGACAAAGTCATTTACTTTCTGACCGGGCACGGTGAGGCGGCTCTGGCCGACGCCTCCCCGCAGCGGGGCTATAGCAAGCTCCGGGGGGCCCTGGTTGATGAGTTCTATGATGAGAAAAGCCTCTCACTCGGAGAGAGCGGAGCGGTCCCGGAGGATGCGACTGCGGTTGTCATCTTCGGCCCAACATCTGATTTTCTCCCGTTTGAACTGGAGGCGCTGGACGCCTATGTGCAGCGTGGTGGTGCCCTATTCGTATTGTTAGATCCAGACAGCTCACCCTCATTTGTTACCTTTCTTGAGAGATACGGTATTAGCCTGCCGCCCCTTATTGCAGTCGATCCCACTAAGCGTCTGTTTGCCGGCGAGATGTTAACCTTCCGGGCTTCAGCCACCAAGAAACCGCACCCGATGATCCGCTCGGTTAATGCACCGCCTATTTTTTCACTCGCCCGTGTGGTGTATATGGAGCCAGATGAGGAAAAGGGCTGGATGGCGACAGCTATTCTGGCTACTTCGCCCCAGGGCTGGGCCAGTGCCCAGGAAAACATCCCACGCACCGGGATTACAAAATTTGAGGAAGGACGGGACTTTCGTGGCCCAATTCCTATTGCCGGTGAGATGGCTATTCGGACTGAGGATGCGCTCGGACGTATCGTGGTGTTTGGCGATGCGGATTTCGTCAATAATAATTTAGTCGAACAGGGCGGCAATAAAGACCTCTTCATCAATGCCATCAATTGGCTCGCCGAGGATCAAACTCAGATGGCGGCCAGGCCGGAGACACAACAGTCGGGCGTCAATCAACTCTTTCTCTCCTCGGATCAAATTCAGACCGTTCTCGTCACAAGCACCGTCATCGTGCCAGGCTCTTTCTTGTTAATCGGGGTGGGTGTCTTTACGTGGCGGAGGTATCGCGGATGACGTGGCAGCGGGTTGGGCTCTACTACATTCTTGCCGTTATACTCGGTGGATATTATCTTCTCTTTGAATGGCGTCCGGGCGGCCCGGAGGCCCCTATCTTCGAACCGCGTCCAGTCCGGGAGGGGACTTTTCTCACCCTCAAACGTGGCACGATTCATAAGCTCTCCATCCATCGCCAGCAGCACACCTTTGTCTCGCAGCGCAGCGAGGCTCAGCCGGGGGAGACTCAGGCGGAGTGGCGGACCCTTGAGCCGCCAGGTGCCCCGGTCACCTCTGCGCTTGTGATCAGTTTTATTGAAAACCTCACCCCGGATAGAAAGGTACCCATCGTCCATGAGGCCCCGGAGGACTTGGCATCGTACGGTCTGGCTCCCCCTGCTTCAACCGTTGTCGTTGAAGGCGATGGAGAGCAAGGCAAAGAAACCGTTTTCATTGGCGGCTATAATCCGACAAAAACGGCCGTCTATGCCCGTAAAGACGGCTCTCCCGAAGTGCTCCTATTGGGCTATAATGTGAAATATTACGAAGACCTTATCTTTCAGGCGACACAGCGTGATACGCAAGAGAGTTCCTAACCGGCGACCAGTCTTAAGCCGGCGCCCGAGCAAGAAGAGTCAGATGAACAAGTACTCTCAGCGGTCTTGTTCAAGGCTGCTCACATTATCGCTCTTGTTTATCTGGCTCGCTGTGCTGCCCAGCTGCCAATTTGAAGAAATAAGTATCCAGGACGACCTGACAACCTATATGGACCAGGCTCGCCTCTGGGCGGCGACCGAGGCAAAAATTAACAACGCGATCGCCAGCGCCCGCGAAGACCAGTTCGTTCATGACGCCTTTGTGCTGGAAACTATGCGCCCGGCGATCGGAGTCGCCCGGGAGTATGTTGTCGAATTAGAGCGCTATGAACCACAGTCCCCGGCCCTGATGCAGATACATCAGGGCTATATCGAATCCTGGCGCGCCCATGAGTTTGCCCTGGTGTCGGTCGTTGATGCGGTTGAGCGACAGGATTATATTCAGCTCTCACGGGCGAACGATGAGCTGCTGGAGGCACAGCGCTCGGTTTCGGATGTTCTTGCCGCTCTTGCGCGGCTGCTGCGTGAAGCGGGCCTGGCCCCGGACACGCCGCCCGGACGGCCGCTCGCCCCCCCGCGTGAGGGATTCAGCATTGACCCCTCTTCCTGAAAATACCTATTTCAGGACGGCAAAAACACAGTCCCATCAAAGCCTGGCAAAAGACCCTGGATTTCCTCCCCTTCCGCAGTAGTAGAAAAAAACCTGCCGCTGAGCTATTGATCCTTATCCCCACACTCCATATTACAGTGGGGAAGAAATCCCACTCAGGGCAGAGGTTTTCGAAAGGAGGCTTATATTATGAAGCTGAGAGCAAATTTTTTCGCCGCGGTCGTATGCGCGGCAGCGGTAAGCTGGGTCGTCCCAGCCGCCGCGAACTTCCCCCAACCGGGGGATGTTGTCGATCAGAGCAATATGGCCGAGGCGGCTGATGTCCTCAATCCAACGGCAAACTGGATGATCAACCAGGGCATGAAGATGAAGGTCATCGAGTACCGCAAATACGAATGGCCCAGGTTGTACTCAGAGGCTACAGAAAAATTTGCCGGTCAAGTGAATTTGTCAGAAGATGGTCGGACGTTGACCAACTACGTCGCTGGGTGCCCGTTTCCTAACATTGACGTCAACGATCCCCTCGCTGGCGCCAAGGCGATGTGGAACCACGAGTACTTTCCCGATTTCACGGACAACGTGGGCTGCCCCTGGATTCTCGAGCTTGTGAACTACAAGGGCGAGATGGAGCGCTTCTACGCCTCGCACTTCTGGCGGCGTATGAAGTGGGAAGGTCGGCTGGTCATGGACCCGAAGCCGATCGCGCCGTTTAACCCACAGATCACCTATACCGAGCAATGGGGACCGCTGTACGCCCCCAACGATCTGAAGGGCGCCGGCGTGCTGAACTTCCGGTATACCCCGCTCGAAAATCCGGATGACTCGTATATGTATCTGCCCGAACTGCGCCGTGTACGTCGTATCAGTGTGGCGAACCGCTCAGACGCCTTCTGGGGCACGGACATCGATATCGACTCGATTTGGGGCTTCAACGCCAAGCCCGGCTACTGGACGTGGCGCGTCTTAGCCGAGAAAGAGACTCTTATGTCGGCCCATTCAGGCCATTATCAGAGTCGAGCCGTATGGGCCGCTGCACCGGACGGCCGGAGCGGGGCGACCGCCTTCCTGTGGTCAGACCAAGTGCAGTGGGAACGTCGGCCGGTATGGGTCGTCGAAGGTATCCCGACCGGGTATAACCAGTATGCCTACTCTAAGCGGGTTATCTACCTCGACAAAGAGTATTTCAACACCTCCTGGTCAGAGACGTATGACCAGGGTGGTGAGATCTGGAAAACCTGGACTCAGCTCATGAACATCTCGACGAAGCCCTCCGACGATTATATTGCCGCGGACTACGACGAGGAGCAGGTCTTTACCCACAACGGTCAGGTGATCGATATGCAGATCACCCATAGCTCCAAGTGGGACTGCCCCCCAGGGTATGACGAGTACTACGTGCCAAAGTACGACTGGTACTTCAATACCGCCAAGGAGTGGAACACGCCTGAAGCTTTCACCGTGAACTTCCTGATCCAGAGCGCTCGCTAAACGTCATAGTCCCCTGCCCTGCTGTGATGAAAAAATCCCCCGTACAACCCTGTACGGGGGATTTTTATTTTGATAAGGAGGAACCTCCATTTTGAGGAGGGAAGCTGCGGCAGGGTCAAGGCTACATACTTCATTGTCTCTTGACTTTTGTCGTAAAAAAATGCAAAGGACGGAAGGCACGAAATCCTGTTGGGGAGCCCGTGTGCAAGTCGTCCACAACCAAAAGGGAGGTTACCACGCTATGAATACCGCTAGGGCCCACCTGGCCCAAAGATGCGCCAGTCTTTTCGCCGCGCTATTTACTCTTGCGACCCTACTTGGCTTGGCGGGCTGTCACGGAGGACAGCCAACCGCATGGAGCACTTCATTGCTTGCGCGGACCGACAAATTTTTTGGTGCAGCCCACGTCACGGACGACACCTTTGTCGTTGTGGGCTACGCCGGACGCATCTTGCGGACTGAAGATGCGGGAAACACCTGGGCAGACGTTGATAGCGGTGTGATCTGGTCGCTCAACAACGTCAGCTTCTCTGGTGAGCATGGCTGGGCAGTCGGCCATAATGGGGCCGTCATTCACTCCCGAGACGGCGGGAAAACGTGGGCTCCACAAACCGCGGACACGGACAAGACCCTGATGGCGGTCTCCTTTGTTGACCAACTGCATGGCTGGGCGTGTGGCGATGAATCAACCTGGATGTGGACCGACAACGGTGGAGAAACCTGGAACGTCGAGCGTATGGACGTGTCCCAGATCGGCCTGTCCGAGTTCACCAGTCTGGCCGTGCCTGACATCATCTATTACAGCGTGCAGTTTCTGGACAAAAACACCGGCTGGATAGTCGGTGAATACGGCAATGTCCGCTACACCACGGATGGTGGCAAAACCTGGGGGGCACAGCACGACAGTCTGCTCGATGAACTCGTCGAGCAGGGGGGCGTGCGGGACGTCATGGTGATGGGTGCGTTTTTCAAGGTACACTTTAGCGATCCCAGTAATGGAGTGATGGTCGGCGCTGGTGGGGCTATTGCGAAAACCAGTGACGGCGGTCAGAAGTGGACCTGGATCGCGCGTGAGGGCAGCAATGCGGATGTTCCGGCGCTGCATCTCTACGATGTTGACACGCCGGGTGAAAATAGTCGTCTCGTCCTCGCTGGCATGAATGCGGTCGTGCTTGATACCACCGACAGCGGGGCCAACTGGGGTCCGACCCAGACACCGGATGGCGTCTACACCTGGATCAATTCTGTTGCGTTTGGGGAAAATGGCCAGGGCGTTCTGGTAGGCGGAAAAGGCACCATCATGATCACCAGCGATGGCGGCAAGAGCTGGAAGTTAGTTGAGCAGGAAGTTGCCGAGGAGGAGGTCGCTGCGCATTAGTTCGGCGTCTGAGCGCCGGCTCATATCAGCATCACGCAGAGTGAAGGATTAGAAAAAAGGAGAAAACCGTGGCTGAGAGAAAGATACCGACTATTGAAGAGCTCGAAGCGCATTCCAGAGACCGCGCCGCCCTCTATCGTTTGGGAGAGGGCCTGATCCGTAACCGCTTTCTGATCACGATCGGGGTGTTGCTTATCACCGGCTTTATGGCCTGGCAGGCGTTATCGATCCAAATGTCGACCAGCTTTAACGATCTGCTGCCGTATCGCCATCCGTTTGTCCGCGTGCATTTCCGCTTTGCCGATCAATTCGGCGGGGCGAACAATGTGAACGTGATGCTGAAAGTGGACAAGGGTGACGTCTTCACAACCGGTCTGCTCAAAAAAGTCTACGATATGACGCAGGCCATGGACCGCGTCACCGGGGTGAACCACGATCAGATCGAGTCGATCGGCCACCGCACGACGCGTTATCTCACGGTGTCAGGAGGGACGATCGCCACCCCACCGGTCATGCGGCGTCCACCCAAGACGGACCGGGAAGTCGCCGAAATCAAGGAGATTTGCTATAACACCGAAACCATTTACGGCCAGTTGGTCGCCCTGAACGGTCAGGCCCTCCTGCTGAAAGCCAACTTCATTGAGGGCAGGCTCGACTATAGGACCGTCTTTGAAGAGATTCGCCGAACCGTCAAAGAACCGTTTGAGACGGCTGAGGAGACGATCTGGGTGGCCGGCGAGCCCCAGCTCTACGGTTGGATCTACTACTACGCGAACGAGGTGTTTTACATCTTCCTCGCCGCGGCGGCGGTGTGCTGGATATTGCTCTACCTTTACTTCCACGATTGGCGCGGGGCACTGCGCCCGACCATCACCGGTGTTGTATCGGCATTCTGGGGCCTGGGAATCCAGGCCATGATGGGCTTCTCCATGGACCCGCTTGCCTTGGTGATTCCCTTCTTTGTCACGGCCCGGGCCATAAGCCACTCGGTGCAGATGCACGAGCGCTATTATGAGGAATACCACAAGTGGCAGTGGAATAAGGAAAAGGCGATTGTCGCCGCGTTTGCCGAGTTATTCGTACCAACCCTGAGCGGGATTATTACCGACTCGTTGGGCATGCTCGTCATCGTGGTCGTGCCGGTGGTCATCCTGCAGAAGATCGCCATCTCGGCCTCGATCTGGGTCGCCTCGGTGGCAATCAGCGAACTGCTCATGAATCCGGTGGTATACTACTACCTCAGAGCGCCTGACCCGGAAAAGGTCCTGAAACGCGAGAACGGCTGGTTCCAACGTTTTGCTGACAGCTGCGCAGCCTGGATCACCACTCCCAAAAACGCCAGGATGATTGTTATTTTCTGGGTTGTTTCCTTTCTCATTGCCCTGACCCAGATTCGGCACCTCACCATCGGCGACCCAACCGCGGCTACGCCGTTGTTGCATCTGGAGTCGCCGTATAATCAGGCCCATATCGAGATTCAAAAATATTTCGGTGGAATCGAGCCTCTCATCATTGTGGTTGAGGGGCGTGACAAAGAAGTACTCAAGAACCCCGATTTATTACGACAGCTCGAAAAATTCCAGCGTCACATGGAACGCGACAGGGACATTGGCTACAGCTTCTCGCTGGCTGACATCATTCAGGCCATTAATATGACTTTCTATGATATGCAGCCACGCTGGGGCTCCATCCCAGCCAGTGCCCGGCGGGTGAGTTCCCTCTTCTTCTACTATTTTGCCGGAACACCGCCCGGCGAGTCGTCGAAATTTCTTGATCCGAGCTATACGGTCTCGCGAGTGACGTTCTACTGCGCCAATCACCAGGGGGATAATATCGCCCGGATTATTCAGGAAGCGCGGAAATTCGTTGCCGATAATCCCCTGCCCAATGCGGACTGGAGGCTGGCCGGTGGCTTGATTGGGGTGACGGCGGCGGCGAATGAAGAGATTCTCAAGAACAATCTGTATATGCACGGCCTGGGTTTTGGGACGATCTTCCTGATCGTGATGTTTACCTACCGTTCCCCCGTTGCCGCAGTCGTGATGATGATCGGTCTGTTTCTGGCTGACGGCGTGGTGAACGCGTATATGGGCGTGCGGAATATCGGCATCAACTTGCAGTCCCTGCCGGTGGTCACCGTCGGGGTCGGATTTGGCATCGACTATGCCTTATATATCGTCAGTCGAGCAGTGGAGGAATATGACGGCGATATCAACGACGCTGTCCGCTTAGGACTCGCGACAGCGGGGAAAGCCGTGGCCTTTACCGCAGCAACCCTGATCACCGCGACTGTCCTGTGGGCGTTCTCGAATATTCGCTTCTGTTCGGAAATGGGCCTGCTGCTGGCGTTGTGGATGGGCATCAGCTTCCTTGGCGCCTGTACCTTTGTCCCGTCGGCATTGGTGCTCTGGCACCCGAAGTTCTTTGTTCGGGCCGCCAGAGAAGGTATCATTGCCTAAAACCGCTCTCCCTTCTTGACTGAAGGCAAAAGAGGCAGCCTCATGGGGTTGCCTCTTTTTTTGTCCACAGACTATAAGTGGAGGCACTAATGAGTATAAGCGAATGGATACAGGCCTGTATCAGAATAGGCCAACTCATACTGATCGGCTGGGGTCTCTGGCAGATGCAGCCTGCGGCCTCCGCCCGGAGCGATCAGATGGCACAGTTGCAGAAGGAAAGCAGTCTACAAATGGCAGCTCTCCGCAAGCTCTTAGAAGAGCTGAGCTGAGATAATATCGAACTGACT
The DNA here is from genome assembly GCA_965232605.1 of uncultured Binatia bacterium (SeqCode). Taxonomy (GTDB): domain Bacteria; phylum Desulfobacterota; class Binatia; order Bin18; family Bin18; genus Bin18. The sequence continues at coordinate 90,364 of CBDDQA010000005.1, forward strand.
CAAACGACGCTCCACTGGAGTAACCCCCCTACTTATCGCAGGAGCCACTCAAAGCAGGTCGTCTATATGTGAGAATGGACCGGGGGGGGACAGGCGCGCGGTCACAATAGCCACGCGCGAATTGTTACTAAAATGCGAAGAAGGCAATCTGGAAAACAAAGCGGAGGGCTTTATTCCTGATTCTCCAGATCTTCTCCGCCCTTTTGCATCGCCCCTTCAGGGTCTGTCAGCAAGGACTCACCCAGGGCCTTCGGGTTCGCAGCCAATCCGGGCTCTCGGCTATCCTTATTGGCTTGCTTATACTGGTCAACCAAAGACGGTTTGGGCTCAGCATCCCTGACCTCTTCGATGGGGGGGGCGCCAAGTTCACACCCGCCCAGCACGACAATCGATCCGATTCCACATGCAATGAGCCCATTCCGCAGCCATTTGCCGTAATGAGAAAAAATATCCTGCATGGAGCGGTCTATTAAAGAAAGCCGTCGCATTTGTCAAGAGCAGAAACACAGGGAGGAAATGCCGTCTGGGCAGTTGCAAAATATGAAGAATAGCGCTAGAAGCAGCCTGGAATATAAAATCATCTTCCGCATGATACATTGCATTCAGGATTTATGGGGAAAGGGGGTGACCTGCTGCAACCAGGGAAACAGCAAGTGAGTCAAGGTAGGGAGGATAATTCTTTGTTACAGGAGGGAAAGTTTATGATCAAACACAACAGGGAAAAGCATTCGGGCCTGAGAGGACTGGTGGCCGGGCTAGCCATCGCAGTAGGGCTCGTTTGGCTCACAAGCCCCGCGCAAGCGGTGGTCCGGGTGGGCGACTCAGAGATTCAAGTCGTGTACGAGATGCAGCACGCATTTCAATTTGACGGCAGCCCTGGAGATAACTTCGAGTGGGTGCAGTGGCGGAACGAGTTGCGCGTGGAGTACGAGTATCAAGACCTCGTGTCAACCGAGGGCGGGTTGTTCGGTAAGAACATCAATATCCCAGGGGTGCGGCGCGCTGACTTCTCCTTCATGTATCGGGGCCGCTTTGACCCGGTCTACGAGGTGCGTGACAAGTATGACGATATGTACTCCCACCGCATCAAGCAGTTCAAATCCTTCACCTTTCCCGAGAACGGCTTCCGGGAAATGAACCTGGACGTGGACTTCGGGGATGTGATGGGCCATCGACTGTCGATGAAGCTGGGCAAGCAGCAGATCGTGTGGGGGGAATCCGATCTGTTCCGCTCCATTGACATTGCCAACCCGCTACGGCTGGACCAGAACCAGGCCGTGGGAGAAGCCTTTGAGGACTTTCGGAGTCCGATCTGGGCCATCAAGTTTCTGTACGATATCGGAAACGTGGGGTCCATGCTGTCCAACGTCGGTCTGGAGTTGTTCTACACCCCGCGCTGGCGGTCACTCGTGCAGCACCTGGTCCTGGAAGGCGGCTGGGGCGGTTTGCGCTACGACGACCCGAACCATATTGGCGACGTAGAAGATTACTTTGATTCGCCGACCTCGCCGGGAGTGTTGACTACCAAGGGCGTTCCTTGGGGCCCATACCACGACTACGCCCGGAGTCGTCACCCCTGGTCCGTGTTCCGGGTCGGGCGCAACCTGGCGAATATGGCTCCGGACAGCGGGTGTAATGCCGACGTGCCGTGTACGGACGACGCCGCAGGCCGGAATGGAAATTTCCTGTACCGGATTGGCGGCGGTCGCCATACCCATCACATTCGCGGCACGAAGTGGAAAAACAGCATGGTTGGCGTGCGGATGATGGGCAAGGCATTTGACAATTTCGACTTCACCCTGAACTATATGTACAAGCGCGTCGATCCGTATGCCGTGTTTGACCTGCCGTCCTTCTTTGGTCGAGACCACGATGACGGCCTCGCCAGATTGGACCAGTACGGCCGACGACCCGGCTCCTTCAGCAACACTCTGCTGGGTTCACCCGGAGGGTTCTTTGCGCATGATCCGACCAACCCGAACAACATGCTCAACTTCCGCCGTGCCCTGGACCGATGTTTCGAAGAGAATCAAGCCTCGTTTTTCAGTGGGGTCGACATGTTGGGCTACAGTCAGGACGGCGACCCGAACAACGACCGGAATTCAACGGCGTGTTTCGAGGTCGCCCACTCGTATCCGTGGACGAATGTGTTTGGCTTCACGGTCACCTATAACGACTTCGACTATACCGGCGCGGTCTTCCGCCTGGAGCAGAGCTGGTCAACCAATGAAGGCCGTAACTTTGGTGGCTCCAACTATGGCGGTCAGTCTCAAGCCCACTTTGACGCAAAGTTACAGGCTGCACGGGAGAACTACCTGGCCGGCCTGGATGACAACCCGGAGTACGCCGCAGCGGTTGATACGTATGCCGCCGAGAATGGAGTTGACCGTCGTGGTGCAGTTTTCGGCGCACCGGGCGTTGACCCGCTCATTACCGGCCCGCACAGCGATGCTGAGGGCAATCCCTGCGCACCGGGTGTGAACGTGTGTCCGGGTAAGAAGATCAACGGCGCGCGGATTAAGACTGGCACGTCCGTGTGGCGGAGCATGATCGGCTTTGACCTGATTCAGTCGATAGGCAGTCTGCCGGGCATGTCTTGGGCGCGCACCCTGCCGGGTGGCATTGGCGACCAGGCAACTTTCTACACCTTCCAGGCCCTGACCACCTATCAGAACGACAACCGGGCTGCGGGTATCAACGCCTTCACCAATGCGCCGCGAGACCGACACCATCGGTTTAATCAGTTGTACACCTTTGGACTGTCGGGCTTCTACTTCCGGGGCAAATTGGAGCCGCTGTTTGCGTTCGCCTACTCGGTGAACGCCGAACAGCCGTTGGTACTGGCCCAGACCTACTGGCACGGCTTCCTCTTCCGCAACCTCGACATCTTTGCCGGTACGGTCATGTATATGGGCGGTCGCAACGATACCGATGCTACAGGGCTGCACCTGTGGGCGGACCGCGATCTGTTCTGGATTCGTCTCCAGTACTACCTGCTGTAATCACAACCGGAGAGGTGCAACGCCTCTCCTACAAACTCGATCCCAAAACGGGAGGTCCCTGAAAAGGACCTCCCGTTTTACATTCGGATGAGCAGCTTGACATTACAGCTTGACATTTAGGCCATTAACGTACTATCCATAAGGGACCAATCTTTTCAAAGGAGGGAAGGCTATGGTCGAACGCAATAGGGGGCGAAGGCGAAGGGCAGGCCTGAGGGGATTCGTGGCCGGGCTAGCCATCGCAGCGGGCCTTGTGTGGCTGACGAGCCCTGCGCAAGCGACGATCCGAGTGGGGAATTCGGAGATTCAAGTCGTGTACGAGATGCAGCACGCATTTCAATATGACGGCAGCCCTGGAGATAATTTCGAGTGGGTGCAGTGGCGGAACGAGATGCGTGTCGAGTACGAGTATGGTGATCTTGTGACGCCCGAGGGCGGGTTGTTCGACAAGAACATCAAGATTCCAGGGGTGCGGCGCGCTGACTTCTCCTTCATGTATCGGGGCCGCTTTGACCCGGTCTATGACGTGCGCGACAAATATGACGACATGTATCCCCACCGCATCAAGCAGTTCAAGTCCTTCACCTTTCCCGAGAACGGCTTCCGGGAAATGAATCTGGACGTGGACTTCGGAAATGTGATGGGCTATGGGCTGTCGATGAAGCTGGGCAAGCAGCAGATTGTGTGGGGGGAATCCGATCTGTTCCGCTCCATTGACATTGCCAACCCGCTACGGCTGGACCAGAACCAGGCCGTGGGCGAATCCTTTGAGGACTTCCGGACACCCATCTGGGCCATCAAGTTTCTGTACGATATCGGAAACGTCGGGACCATGCTGTCCAACGTCGGTCTGGAGTTGTTCTACACGCCACGCTGGCGGCCTATCACTCAGCACTTGGTGTTGGAAGGTGGCTGGGGCGGCCTGCGTTACGACGACCCGAGCTTCATTGGCGATCCGACTGATTACTTTGATTCGCCGACCTCACCTGGGACCTTAACCACCAAGGGCGTCCCTTGGGGGCCTTACCATGACTACTCCCGGATTCGCCACCCCTGGTCGTTGTTTCGGGTCGGACGCAACCAGGCGCGGATGGCAGGTGATTCCGGGTGTAGTGGTACAGGGCCGTGTACGGACGATACCGCCGGCCGAAATGCAAACTTCCTGTACCGGATTGGCGGTGGGTCGAAAACCCACCACATTCGCGGCACCAAGTGGGACAACAGCATGGTTGGCGTGCGGATGATGGGGAAGATATTCGACAATTTCGACTTCACCCTGAACTATATGTTCAAGCGCGTCGATCCAGGCGGTGTGTTCCATTTCGACACCTTCTTTGCCGATTCACCGCTCGATGCGGATGGCAAACGGACAGTGGGCTTGGACGGCCGCCCGCAGTCGGCCGGATACGTAGGGGGTGTACCAACGGAGGGGAGATTTGCGGGGAGATATGTCGCTCCTGGGACATTTATTCATGACCCATCCGACCCGAACAACATGCTCAACTTCCGCCGCGCCCTGGATCGGTGTTTCGAAGACAACATTGCGACCAACTTCGTCGGGGTCGACATGTACGGCTACAGTCAGGATAGCAACCCGAACAACGACCGATTTGGAACCGCCTGTTTCGACGTATCGCACTGGATGCCGTGGACGAACGTGTTTGGCTTCACGGTCACCTATAACGACTTCGACTACACCGGCGCGGTCTTCCGCTTGGAGCAGAGCTGGTCCACCAATGAGGCGCGCAACATAGCACCGGTCGCGAACGGCGGCAGGGACCAAGAGCACTACGAGGCGCGCGTCGCCGCGGCGCAAGCCAGGGCTATCGCAGAGGGCAGGACGGGCTCGCAGATTCCGACCCATCCCTTTACGGACGGCGACGGCAACCCCTGCGCCGAGGGACACGGCAGCTTCTGTCCCAGCCCGCGCCAGCGCATTGCGCGGATTAAGACCGGCTCGTCCGTGTGGCGGAGCATGATCGGCTTTGACCTGATCCAGTCCATCCAGTCCTTTCCGGGCATGGGCTGGGCGCGCGGCCTGCCGGGCGGCATTGGCGACCAGACCACCTTCTACACCTTCCAGGCCCTGACCACCTATCAGAACGATAATCGCGCAACAGGCTTGAATGCCTTCACCAACGCCCCGCGCGACCGGCACCATCGGTTTAATCAGTTATACACCTTTGGCATGTCGGGCTTTTACTTCCGGGGCAAACTGGAGCCGCTGTTTGCCTTCGCCTATTCCGTGAATGCCAAGCAACCCTTGCTGCTGGCCCAGACCTACTGGCACGGCTTGTACTTCCGCAACCTTGACCTTTTTGCCGGCACGGTTATGTATATGGGCAGCACCAACGATGTCGATGCCACGGGCCTGCACCTGTGGGCGGAGCGCGACCTGTTCTGGATTCGCCTCCAGTACTACCTGCTGTAGGAACAATCGGATGGGGCGGAGCATGTTCCGCCTCTCCTCCAAACGCCATCCAAGAAAGGGAGGTTCCTCAAAAGGACCTCCCTTTTTTCTTTGGGTGAAATATGGGAAGATGCCGCCTGCTTGCATAGGATCGGGACGAATCAAAGGAGGAGTGTAGATATGGCGACAGTTGACGGCGGGACGCTGATTGGACGGATATTACAGGAACAGGACGTGAAGTATATGTTTGCCGTGAATGGCGGACACACCTTCCCCATTCTGGCGAACCTCAGAGATAACGGTATCAAACTCATTCACATGCGCCATGAGCAGGCCACCGCCTATGCCGCGGATGGCTACGCCCGTGTTACCGGCAAACCCGGCATCTGCTGTGTCACTGCCGGCTGCGGCCTGACCAACGCGGTGACTGGCCTGTGTGGTGCCGGCCTGACCAATAGCGCGGTCGTCTGTCTTGCGGGCCAACACCCCACCACCGAGGACTTTATCGGCTCCTTTCAGGAAGCCTACGGTTCAGATGTGGTGAGTTCGTTCTCAAAGTTTGCCAAGCGTGTACTCGACTGGTCAACCATTGAAATCGACCTGCGCCAGGCGTTTCGTGAGGCCACCTCCGCCCCCCAGGGCGTCTCTCTGCTCGAAATTCCAACCAATATCCTCTACCACCAGGATGACGAATCCAAGCAGCGCAAAGGCGCGAAAGTCTATGGTCCGGATGAACTCCGCTTTCAGGGCGACCCGCGCCAGATTGAGCGCGCGGTTGAACTCATTTTTCAAGCGAAAAAGCCGCTCATTGCCGGTGGAGACGGAATTTTCTGGTCCGGGGCCGAGGCGGAACTGAAAGAACTGGCAGAACTCACCAGCACCCCAGTGTACTGCCGCCGGGCCGGCCAGGGCGCGGTTGACGAAGACCATCCGCTCGCCGTTCGGGGCGCGTGGAAAAAACCGTTTACAGGCCAGGCTGACGTGGTGCTGGCAATCGGCTTCAAATTCTGGAGCGGAGAAAAATTCGGGCAACCCCCGACCTGGAGCGATAAAGCCACCTATATCCAGGTTGATGCCACCGCCCAGCGAGTGGGCTGGCATGTGCCGGCCGAAGTCGGCATTGTCGGTGACCCCAAGCTGGTGCTGCGTCAGATGATCGATACGATCAAAGAGATGCAGCTTGACTTTAGCGCCAAGCGAGAGAGTCCCTGGCTCCAAAACATGGTTGAGGTGCGCGAGAACTATAACAAACTCATCAGCGACCGTGAGCAGCAGCATCACGGCGCGAATCCTATTCACCCCGACCGGCTGGCCAAAGACCTCACCTCTATTATCGACACAGACGCCACCCTCATCATCGATAGCTTCACGCTGAGCGGCTATACGAGCCAGTGGTTTACCGCCCACGAGCCAGGTCAGATTGTCGATGCCGGACCGCTCGCCCCAGTCGGGCACGGCGTGGGGATGGGTATTGGAGTACAGCTCGGGCGGCCGGGCAAGCAAGTCGTCGTGATCAGCGGTGACGGCGGCCTGGGTATCGGCGGGATGGATATGGAGACCGCAGCCAAATACGACATCCCGATTATTACCCTGCTATGGAACAATAGCTCGTGGGGGCCGACGTTTGAGTCCATGCCCCTGCTCAAAGGCCGCACCGACCCGTTCGATATGATTAAGGATATTCGCTATGACAAGGTGTTTGAACCCATGGGTGTCTACACCGAGCATGTGGAGCAGCCGGACGAGATTATTCCAGCTCTGGAGCGTGCGCTCTCGTCCGGCAAGACCTCGCTGATTAACGTGTTCGGCGATAAGAGCGTCGGTCACCCATCGCTCGGCGGAAATTTGTTAGGCTCAACCCAGGTCTAAAGAGAGTAGGGAATCGAAAGCAAAAGGGGTAGGCATAACGCCTGCCCCTATGGGTCCGTTCACTGAGCAACAGCCCTACCCTCCTTCTTTGCGCATCACGATTTCGATTTCATCAAGCGGAGAAATACCGCGATTGCGGATATGGCAGTTCCATCCGGCAAACTGTCGTAAATACGTAAACACTTCCCGGACCAGACCCGGTTTTACCGTGCCCTCCCATTCGTTCAGCCACTCGTCGCCCTCAAAATCTTCATCGTCCCAGGCCTCGGGAGGAATGTCCGCGCTCAGGGAGAAGCGCAGATTGAACGTCTGCTCGTCCTTTTCTGCCATGGAGCGCCTTATACCACCCCAAGCGCCGCCAGGTCTTCCAGATAAGCTTCCGCCGGCACCATGCCGATTTGGCGCCGTTTCCCGCCAATCAGGACGGTCGGCACCGCACTCACGAAATACGTGTCCACTGCGTCTTCGCACCGCTGACGCACTTGGTCCTGGAGGGTAGTATCTGCGATATCGTTCAGGAAGACGTTTACATCCAGGCCTGCCTGCCGGGCAACCTCAACCCAGGTCTCTCTTTCAATCAGACTCTTGTTCTCAATGAAAAAAGCCCGGAAGAGTCCGGAGTGAAAGCGGAGGAAAGCGTCCTCTCCCTGACGCTGGGCGGCCGTACCGGCTTCCAGGCCAGGCATGCTCCAGCGCGGGAATTCCGCATGCGGCCACATGGAGTATTCCAGGCCATCCGGTTCAGCCAGGGCCGACGCCCGCTGCCAGGCCTGCTCCACATAGCTGTCCTTAAACTGAAACGGGCGGGCCTCATAGTGCGGACGTAAGGCAAAGGGATGCCATTTGACACTGACACGATCACCAAAGCGTTCCTTGATCTTGCGAAGCCGCTCCGCGGCCGGAAAGCACCACGGTCACAGATAGTCCGAGAACTCGATGATCTCAATTGGTGTATCCATACGGTTCCCCTCCCCTGTTGTACTGCCCCAGTTCTATCCGAAACAGGCTGCGCCAGCCAGGGGTTGGTTCAGTTCTCTTGCATTTTCCCCAAAACAGCAGTACCACCATAAAAAACGGGACACTATACGAGAGGAGAATGAATCATGCGAGTCATTGATGGAGACGCCCATTTTCTCGAACCATTGGACCTTTTCCAACGCTATATTGATCCCACCTACCGCGAGCAGGCGATGCAGATTGAAACCGACCGGGTGAGCGGGGAAAAAAAGTTTCTGGTCAACGAGAAACCCATGCAGATCTTCGATGTCGAACAATTTCTGAGCGCGGTTGCCGGCTACGGCCAAAAGGAACAAGGCCGGGACCTGAACACCTTCGACCGGTACCATTATTACAGTACTGAATGGTCAGACATGGGCCAGCGGGTGCAATTCCTGGATGACGAGCAGATGGCCAGCCAGGTCATCTACCCGACGCTCGGCCTGTTCTGGGAGGGCGAGGTAGCAGACCCCTATCTGGCCGACGCCCACTGCCGCGCGTATAACACCTGGACATTTGAGGTGTGCCACTCACACAAGGACCGTCTCTACCCCGCGGCGCATATCTCCCTGCGTGACCCGCAGTTGGCCGTGCGAGAAATGGAACGCGTCGCCAAGCTCGGCTGCCGGACGATCTTTGTGGCGGCCGCACCCATTGACGGCAAGAGTTTTGGCTTACCGGAGTACGACCCGGTCTGGGCCGCGGCCCAGGACCTCGACCTGAGTATCGGTCTCCACCTCGTCGGCCATAAAAACTATGCTGGCAGCGAGTGGTTCCGGGATCGCGACCCCGGCTTTATGTATCTGACCATGAGCATCATCCAAGACCCGCGTCATGCTGTGACGGCGATGATGTATGACGGGGTGTTTGAGCGCTTTCCCAAGCTGCGGGTCGCAACCATCGAGGCCATGGTCGGCTGGATAGGCGAGTGGCTGGAGCGGGTGGACTATCGCTACAAGTATATGGGCCACACCTCACAGATGAAACGTCCGGCGAGCGAGTATTTTGCCCGCAATATCTGGGTCAACGGCGACCCGGAGGAAAAGATGTTTCCCCTGATGGTTCAGTTTGCCGGCGACGACCGCTTCTTTATCGGCTCCGACTATCCGCACGCCGAAGGATTTGTCGACCCGGTCCAAAAGGCGCGGGATGTCCTCTCCTCCCTACCGACGGAGTCCGTAGATAAGATTCTGGGTACCAACGCGGCAACGTTCTACGGTATTTAATTTGTATCGAAGGGCCAGCATGTGACTCTGCCTCCATGCTGGCCTCCTCACCTTTGCAGCAGTTGTACGATCTCGTCGTGTAGCCGTCCGTTTGAGATTACCGCATCCCCGGTGTAAATAGACGGTGTTCCGGCAAAGTCGGAGAACCGTCCGCCTGCCTCGGTGATAAGAATCTTGGTTGCCGCCACGTCCCAGGGCTTGATCTCCGGCTCCAGGGCGACCTCGGCCAGTCCCTTCGCTACCAGACTATGCCCCAACGCATCCCCGAATCCTCGCTGTCGGGCAGTCGCGTCGACCAAGCGTAAAAAAGGCTGCCAACAAGGACGGGACTTCAGGTCATTCAGACCGCCATGAATCAGCATGGCGTCGTGTAACTGGGCCACCTCCGAGACATATACCTGTTTACCATCAGCAACAGTGCCCTGCCCTTTTTGGGCGTACAGCAGGTCGTCGAGGGCCGGCGCGTACATCACCCCAGCCGTGATCTCATCGTCTTCTTCAAGGGCGATGAGCGTGGCAAAAAAGGGGATTCCGCGAATAAAATTCTTGGTACCGTCAATCGGGTCGATAATCCACCGGGCTGAGATGTTTCCCGGTTGCTCGCCGAGTTCTTCGCCCAGAAAGCCATAGTCCGGGAAGTGAGCGTGCAGCACGTCGATAATACGCGCCTCACACTCCCGGTCGGCTCTGGTGACCGGTGTACGATCAGCTTTCAACTCAACCGTCAGATTGGTGTTGAAATAGCGCAGGGCAATGTCGCCAGCAGCGTGCGCAGCCTTCACCGCCACCTGGATAATGGGGTCCACGCTAGAGCAACCCCCGGACCGCCCCACCGTCGATCTGGAGGCTCGTTCCCGTAATATAACTGGCCGCCTCCGAAGCCAGGAAGACAATGCCGTTGGCCATTTCTACAGGCTCACCAATCCGGCCGAGCGGCACATCTTTCCCACCCTCCTCAAGGGCTTGTTCCAAGGAAATGCCGGCCTTTTCGGCCCGGATGGCCAGCGCCCCGGTGAGGCGATCGGTGAGAATACGGCCGGGTAAGACCGTATTGACCGTAATATTATACTTGCCGACCTCGCGCGACAGCGTTTTTGCCATGCCGACCACGGCCGGACGCACCCCGTTCGATAAGATGAGACCGTCAAGCGGTTCTTTGACTGACATGGACATAACGCTGACAATGCGGCCCCAGCGCTGCTTTTGCATAGAGGGCAGCGCCTTGCGAATCAGCCGGACGGTGCTGAGAAAATTCAGCGCAAAGGCCTGCTCCCAGGCGGCATCATCCATGTCGCCAAAGCCGCCCAACGGCGGGCCGCCGGTATTCGGTACGAGGACGTGAACGGTGCCGAATTTGGCAACCGTTTCATCGACCAGTCTTTCTGTTGCTTCGGCTTGCGCGAGATCTCCGGCCACGGCCAATACTTCGGCTCCTGTCTCGCTTTGAATCTCGCCCGCAGATTTTTCCAAGACCTCTGGATTACGGGCGCAGACGACAACTTTTGCGCCCTCTTTGGCAAACGCCAATGCAGTCGCCCGGCCTATGCCCTTGCTGGCACCACCGACAATGACAACTTTATCTTTGAGACCGAGGTCCATATCTCTCTCCTCGTTCGTTCCGGGCACGTCTTTCGTGCAGCCTAGAGATACCCTTTTTTCTCATAAAATCCGCGGACCGCGGACTCAAAACCTTGCGGATTATCTCCCATGACCGAATGACCGGCCTTGGGTACGAGGGCGAATTCCGAACCGGGAATCAACTCCTGTAAGTCGCGGGCGCCATCCAGGGAAAAGACGTCGCTCTCCCCACCCTTGACTACGAGGGTCGGACAGCGGATTTTCTTGACCGCCGCAGACAGCTCTGCCTGCATCTGTTTGACATCAACCTGACGGTGGCCGTCGCTGAAATACGTATCGTATTTCCAGGTCCACTTGCCCTCTGGAGTCTCTTTGAGATTATACACCACCGTATATTTCCGAATGACTTCGAGCGGACGCCTCGGATTAAAGCGATGAATCACTTCTGCCGCTTGATCCAGAGAGTCGAATTCACGGTAGTTTTTCATAAAGTCACGAATATGCTTGACGCCTTTAGGCTCTACCCGCGGACCGACATCAACGACGACCAGGGCTTCGACTTTGTCAGAATATTTTGCCGTGAAGGCCAGCGAGTTTGCCCCTCCCATCGACATACCGGTCAGAAAGAAACGATCCAGACCGAGCGCATCGGTGAAGGCATTGGCGTCCTCGACCATGGAGGCGCGTGAATAGTCCTTATCGGCAGCCCAGTCCGTATCCCCATGACCACGCTGATCAAAAGCCATGACGTGAAAATGGTCAGACATGGCCGCGGCAAACAGATCCCAGGTATGACAGGTCTGCCCGACTCCATGAAGCAGGACTAATGGCGGCTTTTCCGGGCTCCCCCAGTCGAGGTAGTGAAACCGCAATCCGTTCGCCTGAACGTATTGATCCGTGAACTGTTTCGCGTCCGGGGTTGATGCTTGAGCCGCCATGTATCGTCCTCCTTTTGGGCGCTTCCCCTGCATTATTGAGGGGCCACAATAGAGGAAAACCAGCGGAGGGGAAAGGTATTAGAGCAGTGACCGTACCACCTCGGGCGTGACTTCTCCGAGGTTGGACAAGACGAGGGACGCCTGACTAAAGTCATTGTTTTGAGTGTAGGCGTTCGGTACGGCGATACAGGCAATACTAGCCCGGGTGGCCGCGGTGACGCCACGATAGGTGTCTTCCACCACCACGCACCGCTCGCGGGCCAGCCCGAGTTTTTTTACCGCGGCCAAGAAGGCATCCGGCTCAGGCTTGGCTTTTTCATAATCCTGACGGGCGACCGTGTGATCGAAAAACCGGTCAAGGTCAAAACGCCGCAGAACGAAGTCTAAATGTTCACGATTGCTGTTGGTTGCGACAGTGAGTCCAAAGTGCGGTGACAACTGTGTAAGGGTTTCCTTCACATAGGGCATCAACGTAGCTTCCGTTTTCAACAACTGGAGGAAAATAGGCGAGCGCAGTGCGCGCAAGGTGTCCGGTGCGACCGACAAATTGTGCTTTTCTACAATATATTCGGGTCCGATTCCCCGAGCGATCCAGTACTCTTCATATTCGCGTTGGGTCACGGTGACGCCATACGGCTTGAGCACTTCGCTATACGCACGGTAGTACAACCCCTCGGAGTCAATCAATACTCCGTCCAGATCGAAGATGACGCCAGCATCTGCCATCCCTCCCTCACTTTCTCCAACACATAATTCATTCGTTCCCTGTTTTGTAGTATGCTCTTTGGCTATAAGCATTCAGTAAGCATTCAGTATTGATATTGAATGGTCATTGATATGCTGAATGGCATTAAAGGAAAATAAGGCTATGCAGCATAGGGCATTACCGCTCAGAAGAAATTCTGAGCGCTCTCTGAAAGCAGACCAAGATGATCCGTCCGCAGCCTGGACCGATATATTTCGGGAACTGGGCTTTCCGGCCTACCCGGTTCGAGTCGAAGGGGACATGGTCTGCATTATGGCCCCAGCAGCGGATTGTCCGCGTTTACTCGAACAGACAGTCCGTGAGCCGCTGATTCAACATGGCAAAGCCTTGGGCTATCGGTTCATTACGCTCGACATCGGGCATTTTGTGGAATAACGGACATCGCGATTACTTCTTAATCAAGGTCCGCCCGGGCCTGCTCCCAGTCCTGACCGTCGAAGAATTCGATTTCCAACTCTTCCAGATTCACGCCATCCACACAACGCAGATTCACATCGATCATATCGGGATGTGAACGCGGAATATAGTACGATGAGATCCCACACGCAGAGCAGAAATAATGCTTGGCCGTCTTGGTATGAAATTCATACAGGCTGAGAGCGTCTGGAGAAGACAGCAGTCGAAACTGCTCAGGCTCGACGATCCAGTGCAGAAAACCCTTCTTCCTACAGATTGAGCAATTACACTCCAGTACCCGGTCAATCTGACCAGAGACCTCAAACCGGACACGCCCGCAATGACAACCACCCGTGTAGGTTGGCATATTCGCCTCTCATTATCCTCAAAATTCTCCGCGGAAGACTCACGACCTCTCCTCTGCATAGCAAGAAACCAGGAACCAGAGAAGCCGTCAGGCCCTTGACCCTTTGAGTCTCCAAGCGATATGAGGGAGCAGATCGGGGTGTGGCGCAGTCTGGTAGCGTACTCGCTTGGGGTGCGAGTGGTCGGCCGTTCAAATCGGCTCACCCCGACCACGTTGGCTACGTGAGGAAAGGCGATCACCTGTGTGATCGCCTTTCCTTTTTCCCGGCTTTCTGGTGGAATATCGCTATGGTAATTCTGGTGTCGAACGACGACGGTATCCAGTCAGAAGGCATTCGTTGCCTCGAAGAAGCGCTCGCGAGCGTTGGTGAGGTCTATACCGTTGCTCCCGACAAGGAGCAGAGTGCGGTCAGTCATTCTCTGACCCTACATCGACCTCTGCGGATCGAAGAGGTCGCTCCACACCGCTTTGCCGTCAATGGCACCCCAACCGATTGTATCAATATTGCCGTCAAGGGGTTTTTGCCCGTTCGGCCTGATTTGGTGGTTTCAGGCATCAACAAAGGCCCGAATATGGGAGACGATATTACGTATTCGGGCACGGTTGCCGCAGCACTGGAAGGGGCGCTTTTAGGCATTCCAGCCATTGCCGTTTCGCTGGTCACCTTTACAGCCCCGTACCATTTTCAGGCGGCCGCCGAGTTCTCGGCCATGCTGGCGACGGAAATCCGGACCCCTCGATTTCCAGCCGACAGCCTGCTGAACGTCAACGTGCCCAATCTACCGCGAGACCAGATCAAGGGCTATCGTTTTACCCGCCAGGGCAAACGACATTACGGCGAGAGCATTGATGTACGCACCGACCCGAGAGGCAGAAAATACTACTGGATCGGCGGTGATGACCTTGGCTTTGACCCCATAGAGGGCTCGGACTGTGTCGCCGTCCACGACGATTATATTTCAGTCACCCCCTTACGCGCGGACCTCACCCACCAGAGCACCCTCGAAGTCCTTCAAGACGTCCGGCTGCCATGGCGCCAGGAAACGGCTTAGCCAACACGCTATGCAGCACATATATCTCGACCATAATGCCACGACGCCCATACGGCCAGAAGTCGTCGAGGCTATGTTACCCTACTTCGCAAGGACATTCGGCAACCCGTCAAGCGTGCACTGGGCTGGACGTCAAGCCAAACAGGCCCTGGAAACGGCTCGTGATCGGGTGGCGGACCTGATTGGAGCCCAATCCCCAGAAATACTGTTTACCAGCGGTGGGACGGAGAGTAATAATCTCGCCGTGCATGGGGTACTCAAGCCTCGGGGAGCAACCCCCTTTCGTATCGTGACCACTCCCATAGAACATTCATCTGTCCTGGAAACAGTCAAAGCCCTCGGTACCGACACCGCGTCCGTTGAGGTTGTGACGCTTGCGGTCAATGGCCAGGGGCGCGTCAGTCAGGGCGCTCTTGAAGCCGCCCTGACCCCGGACACCGCCCTCGTGAGCATCGGCCTTGCCAATCACGAGATTGGCACCCTCCAGCCTATCCGGGAGTTGAGCCCCACGATTCGGGAACGCGCTATTCCGTTCCATGTGGATGCGGTCCAGGCGGTGGGAAAAATCCCCGTTGATGTGAACCAACTCGGGGTCGATATCTTATCCCTGTCCGCGCATAAAATTTATGGCCCCAAGGGGATTGGGGCGCTCTATGTACGGCAGGGAACAATATTGTCTGCGGTTTTTCGTGGCGGTCCCCAGGAGCGGGAAAAACGGCCCGGCACGGAAAATGTGGCTGCCGCCGTCGGCTTTGGCTGCGCGGCTCAACTCTGCGTCCAAGATATTGAATCAACGCACCCGCGTCTGATACATCTCGTAGCTCGCCTGTGGGACGGCATACAGCGGCATATCCCGGATGTCGTCCGGCACACGCCAACGCGGGCCTGCTTACCGAACACCCTGAATATTGGCTTTGCGGGAGCCTCAGGCGAAGGCTTAATGATGGGTCTAGACCTCGCCGGCGTTGCTGTTTCCACCGGCTCGGCGTGTGCGGCAGGGTCGGTTGAGCCGTCTCATGTTCTCCTGGCCGTGGGCTGCGACAAAGCCGGAGCCAAGAGTGCGATTCGGTTCAGTGCCGGCAGAGACACGACTGAAGAAGACATCGAAGCGGTCATACGGATACTGCCCGGTATTGTGGAACGAGTCCGGAAGGCAGGCCGGAGCGGGTGAGAGAAACAGCCGCTCAATTCTCTATGGCAAACCCTCTCCACAATAATCAAGAGAACCACGGCGCCCGCGTCCTCGCAGCGCTGAGTGGTGGGGTGGACAGCGCGGTCGCAACGGCGCTGCTTGTCGAGGCCGGCTACGAGGTCATTGCCATCTCCATGTTGCTCGCCGGTTCGGCCGAGGGCCATGCCGGCAGTTGTTGCTCTATTGATGATTTTCAGGATGCACGCCGTGTGGCCGAACAACTCGGCATTCCGTATTACGTCCTCAACCTGAAAGAGGCTTTTCAAACGCGCGTCATTGATGTTTTCACCCAGGAATATCAGCACGGTCGGACCCCGAATCCCTGTCTGCTGTGCAACCGTGATCTCAAGTTTGACCTGTTATGGCAACGCGCGCGTGAACTCGACGCCGCGTATGTGGCGACCGGCCATTATGCCCGGATTGGTTGGGATGAAGTGACCAGGACGGCCCACCTCCTGCGCGGGGC
The DNA here is from genome assembly GCA_965232605.1 of uncultured Binatia bacterium (SeqCode). GTDB lineage: Bacteria > Desulfobacterota > Binatia > Bin18 > Bin18 > Bin18. The sequence continues at coordinate 106,622 of CBDDQA010000005.1, forward strand.
AGATCCGTATAAGGATCAGTCCTATTTCCTGTTTACCCTCAACCAGGCCCAACTCAAACGCACTCTCTTTCCGGTTGGCCATCTGACCAAAGAGCAGGTCCGGGCCAAGGCCCACGCGCTGGACTTGCGCGTGGCGGAGAAGCCGGAGAGTCAGGATATTTGTTTTGTCCCGGATGGGAATTATGCCCGCTTTCTCGACCGACGTATCACCTCTGAGCACGTGATATCAGGGGAAATCGTCGATCAGACGGGGCAGATTTTAGGCTCACACGCTGGCATCCATCGCTTTACGATTGGCCAGCGGCGCGGCCTGGGGCTTAGTGGATTGACCCAGCCCCATTATGTCACCCATATTGACCCTGCGTCCGGCCGCGTGACGGTTGGCACACAGGAGCAACTCAAGCAGCACGGCCTGCGGGCCAAGGACGTCAATTGGGTATCGGGCAATCAACCGGATACAATCCAGGTTGCGGCCAAAATCCGCTATCGTCAGGACCCCATTGCCGCAACGGTCAGCGCTACCACCGCCACCACCGCAGAGGTCTGGTTTCAGGAGGCGTCTCCAGCCATCACACCGGGGCAGGCAGTTGTGTTTTATGACGGAGACCTTGTGCTGGGCGGTGGCTGGATTGAGGGCCCGCTACCGTAAAGGACGCTATATTCATGTCGCTTGCTACTTCACTGGACGTGACCTCTTCGCCCCACGCCTCGCGTCGTGTTGCCATCACCACCCTGGGCTGTAAGGTGAATCAGTACGACGCGGCTACGCTGCAAGAGCGTCTCTCTGCCGCAGGTCACCAGTGCGTCCCTTTTCGCGATTCGGCCGAAGTCTATATCGTCAATAGTTGCACGGTCACTAACCAGGCCGACGCTGAGAGCCGCCAGTTGGTGCGCCGGGCGAAGCGGCGCAACCCGGATGCCCAAGTCATTATGACCGGCTGTTATGCTCAGGTGAGTCCTGAGGCTGTGGCTCACATGCCCGAAGTGGATTATGTTGTTGGGCTCAACCGGCTCGATGATCTAGTCCGCCTAGTTGCTCAGGGGGCCTCCGCCACTCAGCCGCCAGACCAGAAGGTTTTTGTCAGCAAGCTGCGGCCCTCCAGGCGTGAAGCCACGCCTGGCATCAATACGTTTGGAGCAGTAACCTTTCAGGGCCAAACTCGGGCGTTTCTCAAAATTCAGGAAGGCTGCGATCTTTTCTGTACGTTTTGTATTGTACCCATGTCACGCGGGAAAAGCCGCAGTATTACCCCGCGCGTTATCCTGGACCAGTTCGACCGCCTGGCCGACCAGGGCTTTCAGGAAGTGGTCCTGACCGGTATTCATCTGGGCGGCTATGGCGCAGACCTCACTCCCCAGGTCAACCTCACCTGGCTGCTCGAAGCGCTCGAGGAACGGCGGCCGGTTCCGCGTGTGCGTCTGAGTTCACTCGACCCGCATGAGATCAGTCCCACCTTGATACGACTTCTTGCCCACTCCGATATCCTGTGTCCTCATTTACATATTCCTCTCCAGTGGGGGGAAGATTCCATCCTGGCCCGGATGCGGAGGCGATACGACACTGCCCTCGCCAGAGACGTGCTGACTGAACTGCGGGAGCGACTACCCCACGCAGCCCTGGGGACGGACCTCATCGTCGGCTTTCCCGGCGAAGGCGAGGCGGAATTTACTCGGGGGATGAGATTTTTGGAGGAAAGCCCCTTCACGTATTTTCACGTCTTTCCGTATTCAGTCAGGAGCGGGACAACCGCGGCAAAGTTTACCGACCGAGTCCCTCCATCCGTTATCCAGGAGAGAGCAAGGCGGGTGCGTGCGCTCGGCGAACGCAAGAAGGCGACCTTCATCCGTCAATTTGAGTCCAAGACCTTATCTGTCCTCTTTGAGCATCAGCGGGACAGAGCCAGTGGGCGGCTCAAGGGCTATAGCCGCAACTATCTCAGAGTCTATACAGACGGCAGCGATGACTATATGAACCGAGAAGTTCCGGTGAGAATTACGCGGGCCGATAAGGGGTTATTGTCCGGGACTATTCTTCAGGACGCCGCCTGAGGAATGGTGCTCGCGCTTTAAGACCTATGCCTGATCCGACCGACATCACCGCCCTTCAGTCCATCCTTGGATATACATTTACCAACCCAGCCCTCCTCCAACTCGCCTTAACGCATCGGTCTGCTCAGCTTGAGGAGGGCGAAGAGCAAAACGAAAAACTGGAATTCTTAGGCGATGCCGTTTTAGGGCTCGTGATGAGCGACCTCCTTTTTCGCCAGTTTCCTCAATATCGTGAAGGAGACTTATCAAAGATGCGCGCCTCGCTGGTCAATGCGGAAGTGCTCGCAGTCAAAGCTCAGAGCCTCTCTCTCGGCGACTGGCTACGTATGGGACGGGGCGAGGAGCGTAGCGGCGGCCGAGGCAAACCCTCCATCCTCGCCGCGGCGTACGAGGCCGTGCTGGGCGCCATCTACCTTGATGGCGGCTTCCCTCCCGTCATCCTGCTCGTCGCCAAGCATTTTGCTGAAGACCTGCAAGAGACAGAGCGGATGGCTGCGTTTGATAGCAAAACCCGTTTGCAGGAAATCACTCAAAAAATATTTAAACAAACCCCGTCATACGAGGTCATCAAGGTGAACGGGCCGGACCATGAAAAGCGGTTTGTCAGCCAAGTATCCATAGCCGGGGAAATATACGGCCGGGGTGAAGGACGTAGCAAAAAACGCGCGCATCAGGCAGCGGCGTCCCAGACCCTGGAACTGCTCAAGCATAAGAATCTCACGTCACTGAAAGACGTATAAATCGGGGCATGCTCTATTCCTTTCTGCGTCCGCTGTTTTTCGCTCTCGACCCTGAACACGCCCACCATCTGTCGATCAATGCGCTGAAACTGCTTCAAGCATCTCAGCGGAAACCAACGCCAGCATTCAGCCATCCACGGCTCGCCCAAGACCTCTGGGGCCTCCGCTTCCCCAATCCTGTCGGCCTGGCGGCCGGCTACGACAAAAATGCGGCGGTTCCTCTGGTCTGGTCTACCTTGGGATTCGGGTTTACGGAATTAGGCACAATCACAGCCAAAGCCCAGCCGGGTAATCCAAAGCCGCGTATTTTTCGTCTTGCTCAGGACAGGGCGCTCATTAACCGCTTGGGTTTTAACAACGATGGCGTGCGCGCTATCGCCCAGCGCTTGCCGTCCCTTTTGACTCCTCACAGTTCTCGGCCTATTCCCTTGGGGTTCAACATCGGCAAGTCAAAGATCACCCCTCTCAGCGATGCCGTGGCGGACTATCTCGAAAGTTGTGAAAAACTCCTCCCTTTTACGGACTATCTGGTTGTGAACGTCAGCTCCCCCAACACGCCAGAACTCCGCAAACTGCAAGAGGCCGAACGATTGGGCCGCTTGCTCGAAGCCCTCCTTGCCTCTCTACGACAGTTCGCCGAGACGGAGCAGACTGCTCCCAAACCTCTCCTGGTCAAAATCGCCCCGGACCTTGACGCGGCTGCAATTGAAGAAATCGCCCAGCTTGCTCTCTCTGTCGGCGTCTCCGGCCTCATTGCGACAAATACTACCGTTGAGCGGTCCGGACTCCGCGCAGGATCACCTGAAACAGGCGGCCTGAGTGGTCATCCTCTCGCAGTACGCGCGCGCACAGTGCTGCGCATTGCCTACCGTGCGGTTAAAGGCAAGCTGCCCCTCATTGGTGTGGGCGGGATATTCTCGGCAGAGGAGGCGTACGAACGGATACGTGCCGGTGCATCATTGGTCCAGATTTACACCGGGATGATTTATGAAGGTCCTTTTCTCGCCCAGCGTATTGTCCGGGGGCTGATACGGATTATAGAGCGAGAAGGACTACCCCATCTCCGAGACGCAGTCGGCAGCGACGTCTAACTGTCTGTGTCAGCAGCGCGGTCGAGGTCAGCCTAGATTTCATGAGCCTCCATACTCTGGCCGCAATTCAGTCCACAACACACCCCTGAGCCAAATCAGAAAACAACGCCCAGCGCTCGATGCTGCGCGGCTCCTCAATAAGACCGCTGGTCAGGCCCACGAAGGTGAGATCCCGAACCGGGTCGGTCCAGGCCATGATGCTGCTGGCGCCGGCATGTCCGTATGCCCGTGGCGAGGCGAGCGTGCCAAAATATGAGGGGAAGATGCCGCTCCCGCGCACCCAATACCCCAGGCCGCGATTCGCCGGGGCGAACGGCCATTGTTTGGCCACGCGCATGGGTTCGATCAGTCGGTCTTCCATATCACCGGTATGAATTGTGGTCGCCAGCTCAACCAGGGCTGGACTGAGCAAACGGACGCCGTCAAGCTCACCGCCGTTGAGCCACATTTGGTAGAAGCGAGCCAAATCATACACAGTGGAATATGACCCACCACCCGGAATCGCCGCGGCCTGCACCTCAGGGGCGTTGAAGGCTTCCAGAAACGACATGGGAAATGGCACGCCACCCTCATCGAGCGCCTGGACTGGCACCCGGCGTTCTTGCATGTCGGGTCGAACACCCATGTGGGAGTCGTGCATGCCTAATGGGCCGTACAGGTCTTCTGCACACATTTGGGCAAAGCTGCGCTTGCCACCGTCTACCCGGCGGGCAATCTCAGCTAAAATCCACGACCCTGTCAGCGCGTGATAGTGGACGGCTTTTCCCGGTTCAAACTCCAGCGGCTGGGCGCAGATGCGGGCGATCGTGGCATCCCAATCTCCCCACTTCGACATCGGCCAGTCCATGGCCATGGTCGGGAATCCGGCCGTATGGGTCATCACCTGAGAGACGGTGACACTCCGCTTGCCGGCAGCGCCAAATTCCGGGATGTAATCTGCGACTTTATCAAACAGCTTGACCTCACCCTGGTCAACTTTCATGAGTAACATCGTGGCGGTGATGGGCTTGGTGGTCGAAAACAAACAGAAGATGTCATCCGTTTTCGCCATCCGACCCTTGGGCGGTTCAGAGTGGCCCAGCGCTCGCGCGGCAGCGATCTTGCCGTGCCGGGCGAGCAGAAACGCGCCGCCAAACAACCAGCCTGCCTCGATTTTACGCTCCGCTACTGAAAAAAAACGTTCGACCCTGGTCGGGTCCATACCAACTGCTTGAGGTTCAACTGTTTGCATGCTTTATCCTCCTTTGGTCAGTGTCTGTGGCACTCCGGTTAAGCCTCTGGTGGCTTTATCGTCATCCCCATAATGTTATAGCCACCGTCAATATGTACGATCTCGCCGGTAATTTTTTCAGCCATTGGACTGCATAAAAAAAGCGCCACTTTACCTGCATCAGTGTTCCTAATTTCCTCGCGCAACGGTGCATATTCGCGCATATGATTCTGCATGATCTCGAAACCGGGGATGCTGGTACCAGCCTTGGTCGCAGTCGGACCGGGTGAAAGACCATTGACTCGAATGCGATGCGGCGCCAAGTCAAAGGCAAGATTCCGAATGATATTGTCGAGCGCGGCCTTGGTAATACTCATGAGCTGGTAGCCGGGAATGACCTTTTCGCCGGCGTAATAGGTCATGGCCAAAATACACCCGCCCCGATCTTTCATGAGTGGGAACGCGCCCCGTGACAGCGTAATCAGCGAATATGCGCTGACATCCATGGCCAAAGCAAAATCCGCACGCGAGATGTTCACAAAACGCTGCCCAAAAGACGTTGGCGGGGCATACGCAATGGAGTGAATCAGATAGTCCAGATGCCCGAACTCCTGCTCGACCTGGTCGAACAGCCGCTCAACCTGTTCATCCTGACTCACATCGCACTCGGCAATCAGCGGATTATTCAGTTGGTCCGGGATATCTCCCATCATACGCCGGACGGCCCTACGCTGAATGGAGAGGGCAATCCGAGCGCCGCCATCGTTGAGCATCTTGGCGATGGGCCAGCCGATGGAATTTTCGTCCAGCACCCCCGCGACCAAGGCGGTTTTCCCAGAGAAGTCAAGCAAGTTTTCCACGTTTTCACTACGATCAACCATGCTCCCTCCAGTTTTCCCCATACGGCCCTTGCGCCCTGGAATACTTCACACAAACTTTCTGCGGTGCGGAAAGGTCAGCGCCAGCAGAATAAGGAGTATCACGGCATAGAACAGCCCAAAGCCAACGACGTGGGCAGATTCGCCATAGACCTGTGCCCATATCACGTATGAGACCAGCATATAACCGACGCTGAACACGACCAGATGCCAGCCAAAACGCCGCATTGTCCAGAGATGATAGGCGAGGCTGCCCGCAACCAGCAGTTGCAGGGCGTGCATGAGTTGGGCAGACAGACCGAACACGCGAAAGCCCAAAATGACACTGACCGGACCTTCGGCATAGGGCCGCTCAAACGGGGCAATAATGTCCCAGACAATAAACAGGCCGGCATAGGCAGCCACCAGACAGGCCGCAATCGTCACCATAAGCGGACGTGCCAGACGAGACGGCTGAGTATGCGTCGCAGCCATCAAGCACAAAGTCCTTTAAGGCAGTCTTTCCCCGGTGCCTATTGCCCAGTGAATCGGGGCTCTCTTTTCTCCACAAAAGACTGAATCGCCTCTCTATGGTCTGCCGTATGAAAACAGTGCTTTTCTATCGACAGGGAAGTATCGAGAACGAGGTTGACCGTGTCACGGAGAATTTTATTCACCGAGACCTTGGTTCCCCGAATCGCCATACGCGGGCCATTCGCCATTCGGGTCGCAAAGGCCAGGGCTTTTTCCATAAGCTGCTCCGCGGGAACGACATGGTTGACCAGACCGATCCGTTCAGCCTCTTCGGCTTTCACTAAGTCGCCGGTCATGAGAAACTCCTTGGCTTTGGCCGTCCCAATCAACCAGGGCCAGATAATGGCTCCCCCGTCTCCAGCAACCACTCCGACACGGACATGAGGGTCACCAATTTTTGCGTTATCCGCCGCATAAATGACATCGGAGAAGAGCGCCAGGGTGGCGCCCAAACCGGTTGCTGGCCCGTTGACCGCGGCGATAATCGGCTGTTCCACTTCCAGCATGTCGATAATGATTTTGCGCGCCTCAATGAAGAGATCGTCTAACTGCACGGACGTCATATCCTGGAACCACTTGATATCGCCACCCGCACAGAACGCGCGGCCTTTACCCGTCAGCACCACAGCCTCTGTCTCAATATCCTGAGCGATATCAGCGAAAATTTGGGACAGTTCGGTATGCAACTGGGCGTTAATCGCGTTCAGGGCTTGCGGGCGGTTGAATGAGACCGTCAACACCTTCCCTGCGCGTTCTGCGTGGAGACATTCGTAACGACTATAATCCATCGGCTCTCCCTCCTTTGCTGCTTGACCCTTTTCTTCCTGGCTGGGGCAGCCTATCATCGGGGCGGCTTATTATCGGTCAGGCAGCATAAACGATCAAGGGAAGGTGTTATGCGGATTTACTTTTGCCGACAGGGTTTGACCTATGTGTGCCGTATCCTTCAACAGGCACTGCCTGAAGATGACATTCTTGATTGTCCCCCCGATGCTGTTCCGGAAGCAGCCCGGAACGCGGATGTCCTGATCCCCACGGTCTCACCTATCGGCGGCGATGCGCTGCGGTCGCCGCGCTTGAAGCTCGTTCAGCAGTACGGTGCCGGGTTGGACTCGGTCGATATTCCGGCGGCTACCGCTGCGGGTATCTATGTGGCGAATGTGCCAACGGCCGGCACTGGCAATGCCGAATCCGTTGCCGAGCTGGCCCTGTTTTTCATGCTCGGTCTGGCCAGAAAATACCGCCAGACTCAAGAGAGTATCCAAAACAGAGTCCTGGGGTCACCGATGGGGCACGCCCTCAAGGACAAAACCGTCGCCATCATTGGCTATGGCGGCATTGGGCGGGCCCTGGCCCGGCGTTTGGCTGGCTTTGAAATGAATATCCTGGCCGTTTCCCGTCGGGGACCAACGGCAGACAAATCGGATGACGGTCCGCCCATCGTCCAGCACGTTGCGCAGGACGAATTTCATGCCGTCCTGCGAGAAGCCGATTTTGTCATTACCGCCCCACCCCTGAATGACGAAACACGCAGCCTCATGGGCCAGGCCGAGTTCGCCTGTCTGAAACCGGAAGCCTGTGTGATCAACGTCGCCCGCGGACCGGTATTAGACTATGCGGCCCTGCTGGCCGCCCTACGAGAAGGCCGCATTGCCGGCGCGGGTCTGGACGTGTTCTGGTCCGAGCCCTTTGATCCGAACGACGAAATTTTTCAGTACAACGTGCTGGCGACCCCGCATATAGGTGGCGCAACCGACGTCAGCCTCCAAGGCATTGCCAAGCGCGTGGCTGAGAATGTGAGCCGGCTGCGTAGAGGTGAAATGCCCCTGAACTGCGTCAATGCAGAGGTGAAGCCGAAGGGGTAGATGAAATATACGGAGTATTTCCGACATAGGCGTATGCAGTCAACGAGAACATCTATCTTGATCTCGACGCTGATGGAAACTTGGTCAGCATAACGATTGAGCACGCCACGCACACCGCGACTCTGCCTGAGATTGTCGTTCAACAGTTCGACCACCAAGTCGTTCCATAGGTTCCACGTTTCATACTTCAGACATAAAAAAGGCGGAGAGTTTTCTCCTCTCCGCCTCGTATCGGGTTACGGAATGAATGCTACGACCGTTGCTCTGACGGGATATACGGGGATTGGTGACCTCCGGTGTATACCTGTGTCGGTCGAAAGATACGATTGTTCTTGAGCTGCTCGTGCCAGTGAGCCAGCCAGCCAGCCACCCGGGCGATGGCAAAGATCGGTGTGAACTGGTCAATGGGAATATCCAGCTTGTCGTAGACTACGCCGGAGTAAAAATCGACGTTCGAGGCAATCCCTTTTGCTCCGACCCGCTCGCTGATGATCTTCTCAACCTCTTGGGCGACCTTGTACAGGGGATGCTCGCCTTTGGCTTCAAACAGCTTGAGGGCCAGACCTTGCAGAGCGTTTGCTCGTGGGTCCTTGACTTTGTATACCCGGTGGCCCATGCCCATGATTTTTTGTTTGGCAGCCAGACGCGCTTCGATAAACGGCTTGGCATTGTCCACTGTTCCGATCTCCCGGAACATCTTGAGCGCTTGCTCATTGGCTCCGCCGTGAAGGGGGCCGGTCAGGGCGCCAATAGCCGACGACACCATGGTGTACGGGTCGGCCTCGGTGGACCCGACGACCAAGCCGCTGAACGTCGAAGCATTCATCGTATGCTCAGCGTGTAGAATCAGGCATACGTCCATAATCCGCGCATCAAGCGGGTCGGGCTCCTCCTCGTTCAGCATCCACAGAAAATTCGCCGCATGAGACAGATCGTCCCGTGGCCGGACTGGTTCGTCGCCGTGGCGCATGCGCTCAAAGGCTGCCACAATGGTCGGCATCTTGGCAACGAGGCGAATGGTCGACCAATAGCGTTGCGTTTCATCTCGGATATCCCGTGCTGGATAAAACATGCCCATGGCAGCCACCGCGGCCTGGAGCATGTCCATGGGATGACCATTTTCCGGCATGCATTTCATCATATCGAGAATGCGATACTTGACCCGCCGGTGGGTACGCAGATCTTGATCAAAGTTCTTGAGTTCGTCACGAGTGGGCAGTTTCCCAAACAGGAGCAGATACGCCACCTCCTCATAGGTACTCTTCTCAGCCAACTCCTCAATTGAGATGCCACGGTATTCCAGGATGCCCTCCAGGCCATTAATGAAGCCGATTTCCGACTCCATAATGGGCACCCCTTCTAGTCCGGGTACCAGTTTCTCCATACATCAACCTTTCTACACGTTCACCAATCTTTCACATGTAAGCCAGGATATGACCTTAGCCCATCTGTTTGTTAAACGATTCGAGATCAAAGTAATCGCGCCAGGCAGAGATCTTGCCATCCGTAATTTCAAATATGCCCGCCACAGCTAAGGAAATCGTCTTTGGTCCCACGACAAAGGTATCAACCCGCTCGTTCATCACCACGTTCCCCGATGAGGTGGTATACTTGATCTCGAACTGCGCGCTTTGCGCACTCTTTAAGAACGGCTCGATAAAGGCGCGGATTGCGGCGTGGCCGACAAAGGGCTCCATGGGGATATTGTGATAGAAGCAATCCTCGCTCAGATAGCCCAACAGTTCGTCCGTGTTCAGGTTTGACCAGGCGTTACAGAAAGCCGTAACCAATTTTTCGTTTTCTGCACTCATAACAAAATCCTCCTTCGATGTTGGTTGGACGCTGGGGCCTCAACCGCCCTGCTATTCCTATCGGAAATGGGCCATACATAGCAAGCCTCTCTTCTCTGAATTCGGTTTTTCAGGTTGTGTTGACGCCCGAGCAACCCTTGTTTACTCTGCACGGATGGCTGATTTTTATCACCCCTTTGCTCCAACGGCAGACACGCTTCGTGCCCGCCGACCTGAAGTCAGCGAGATTCTCCCCAACCTCTTTGTTGGGGAATATCCGAGCCTTGAAGATGTTCCGTGGCTCAGACAAACCTTCGGAATCTCTGCTGTTTTAAGCCTCCAGGACGCCGAGGATCTCACCCTGAAAGGACTGGATATCACAGCCCTTCATACCGCCTACCGCACCAATCAGATAACATTCTTCCGAACGCCTGCAGCCGACTATGATTGTGACAGCTTGGCTGAGGCCCTGCCTCAGGCCCTTGAGTTACTTCAGACCAACCTCCAGAGTGGCAACCGGGTGTTCCTCCACTGTAATGCCGGCTGCAATCGTGCCCCGACGGTTGCGATTGCCTATCTGCACGTCTATCACGCCATGTCACTCGAAGAAGCACGCGACTTTTTTAAGGCGCGTCGTCCTTGCGGCCCATATATGAATGTGCTGTATCGTCATTTTGGCCAAGAGACCGGGTCCGAAAGCTAAAAAAAGCTCGCAAAAACACTATCCGCTACCAGCAGCCCCTTGGGGGTGAGTTTGACCTTTCCCGCACTCTGGGTCATAAGTCCTTTGCTCACCATGTCGGCCGCGTACGGAAATTGCTCAAAGAAGGGCTGTCCAAACCGCCTCTCAAATCCACTCAGGGACATGCCATCTATCTGGCGGAGGTTAAGAAAGAGAAACTCGCCACGCGCCTGCTCTTGGGTCAAGTGTTCGACATATTGGTCTGCCCGACCCGTAGAGAGCGCCTGCTCCATATAGGCTTTTGGATTGCGGATATTACTCCAGCGTGTCCCCCAGCCCAGTGTACACGAGAACGAATGTGCTCCAGCTCCCAGCCCGAGATAGGCCCCGCCTTGCCAGTAGTGCAGATTATGTTGAGACGCGTATCCGGGTCGGGCAAAGTTGGAAATCTCATATCGCTCATAACCGTGGGCGGCGCATGCCGCCTGGACTTGGGAGTACATAGCGACCTCGGTCTCTTCATCCACCGGTTGCAATATCCCTTTTTGTCGCATTGCATGAAATGGAGTGTTCTCCTCATAGGTCAAACCATACATCGAGATATGCTCTGGTTCACAGCCAAAGGCTTGGTTGAGGTCGCGCGTAAGCAAGTCCAGCGTCTGATTTGGCACACCGAATATGAGGTCGATATTCAGGTTGAAGAACTTGGCTGCTCTGGCAAGCTCGATTGTCCGTAGCGCCTCCTCTCTCGTGTGGATTCTACCCAGCGTCCTGAGCACAGACGACTCAAATGATTGAATGCCGAGACTCAGTCGGCTTATCCCGAGCGCCCGATATCCAGAGAGCGTGTCGAGCGAAACCGTAGCCGGGTCAGCTTCAAGAGACACCTCTAGGTCAGGGGTCAGCGGACAGTGGTCAGCGACGTAGGTGAGAAAATGCTCCAGCGATGCCGGCTGAAAGAGCGACGGTGTTCCACCACCGAAATAGATGGTCTCAAGCGTTTCGCCCTGCCAGGGCGGAGCCTGCATATAACAGGCAAACTCTTTGCACAGGGCATCGATATAACGTGCCTCAGGCCAGCTTTGTGCAGCGTAGGCGTTAAAGTCGCAGTAGGGGCATTTACTGAGACAATAGGGAATATGTACGTAGAGGGAAAAGGGCACGGCTCAGCCTACTTCCTCAATTTTCTCAGGACGGCAACCACAATACCGCGTACTTCTACCTCCTCTTCCCGCGCAAGAATCGGCTCCATGCTCGGGTTGGCGGGTTGGAGGCGAATCAGGCCATCGGCTTGTCGATGGAATTTCTTGACGGTGGCTTCACCATCGATAAGGGCGACGACGGTTTCTCCGTTGTCCGCACTGGGGCGTGGCTCGACAACGATAAAATCACCGTCGAGAATACCCTCGTCAACCATCGATGCGCCCCGGACACGGAGCGTAAACGCGTGGTGTGGTCGACGGACGAAATCAACGGGCACCGCAAGTCTCGCCTCGGTTTCCAGGGCCTCAATGGGCGAGCCCGCCGCCACTTCTCCCAGCAGCGGTAGCTCAACGGCTTCGACTGAATTTTCAGGCGGCGTGAGCTCGATGGCTCGGCTCAGATTCCACGTTCTGGTAATCAGACCTTTGCGTTCAAGGTTACTCAAATGCTTATGGACTGTTGCCAGCGAGGAGAGGCCGAAGTAGGCACCAATTTCCTCAAGGGTTGGAGCATACCCATGTTCTTCAACATAGGCGGCCAGATAGTCCCAGATTTCCTTTTGTCTTCGGGTCAGCGTCATCATGCTCTCTTGTCAGCGTTATGCCAGCGAACAGAAGGCGAATCAAGCTGGCCGGCGGCACGCCGCCCCTCTCTCGGTCTGTTTCCATTGTCAAAGCCAGGTTTTAGTGATAGGGGCTGCGTGGGATACTGAGTGAAACGGGCCACGTAATGCGGTATGTCGTTCTGATACTTGTCAATCTGCTTCTTCTGATTCAGCCGCTCTCCCCCGGCTTTGCCAAGGAGCCCCTAAAAGAAAGGCTGGAAGAATTTATCGCCGGCGTCCAAGAGGTCATAGAGCAGACGGAGCCTGTTTTTCGGGACAGCATCCTGCTTCAGTGGGCAAAGCTCACCTTTGGCATACGGCATATGACCTATATTGTGGACACCCGCGATCCAGAAAAAACCCTCGGTATCGTCACTTTTACCTGCAAGGTGACCCAGAGCGACTTTTTTGAGACCAGGGACGAAGCCGAACAGGCGCCCATCAAAAATATGATTCCACGCCTGATCCCCTGTCGGGCAACCTATGAATGGAAAGCAGATAAGTGGGAGTATACTGGCGGGGCAACCTATGTCCGCGGCGGCGACTGGAAGCCCATCCCCACCGATAAACCCGACGCCTTTCCCCAGCTCTACTTCGACCTGATGAAAGGTCCGCCCAACAGCCCGCCGGCAGAGGCATTACCGGCGCAGTCGTCCCACACTCTCAGGCCAGAGGTCGCAGCTTGATTTCGGGAGTCGTCACAGGGCGGATGATGCTCGTCCCGCAGCGGTGGCTGCGCTGAGGCGTACCGTTTGCGGATGACGGACGCGCTTGTGCACGGCATGGAGCGCCATACCCTCAAGAGAACGCACTGATGGCTCACCCACCGAGTTCTTTCTCATCGTCTCACCAACAGCGCGTCCCGCTTCGAGCCGGCGTTGTCGGCGTGGGCTATCTGGGACGTTTTCATGCCCAAAAATATGGACGTTTGGAGGGCGTCGATTTAGTTGGCGTTGTCGATACCAATGCCGCACGAGCCGAGGAAGTCGCTCAGGAATGTCAGACCTCGGCCCAGACCGATTATCGGGCGCTGTTTGGGAATGTAGACTGCGTCAGCATCGCCGTGCCCACCCAACTGCACGCCGCAGTCGCCCAGGATTTCCTCGCCCAGGGTATTGACGTCCTGGTTGAAAAACCCCTCACGGCAACCGGCGCCGAAGGCCGGCGCCTCGTTGACCTCGCGCACGAGCGCGGCTGTATCCTCCAGGTCGGACATCTGGAACGCTTTAACCCTGCCCTCCGGTCGTTGACCGGCATATTAACGGCACCACGCTTTATTGAGTGTCAGCGCGTCGCGCCCTTTATTGAGCGCGGAACAGATGTTGATGTGGTGCGGGATTTAATGATTCACGACCTGGACGTGATTCTCAGCCTGGTCCGTTCACCGGTGGTCTCCCGCGAGGCGTTTGGCGTACCCGTCCTGACGGACGAACCGGATATCGCGAATGTCCGCCTGCGGTTTGCCTCAGGCTGTATCGCCAATATTACCGCCAGCCGGGTGGCCCTCAAGCGGGAACGGAAGATGCGCGTTTTCCAGCCCGATACCTATCTGGTTGTGGATTATGGCGCGCATACCATACGCATTTGTCGCCGCGAGCCGGCAGCAAGCGAGACCGCCCAGCCCAACCTCTCTTTTGAAGAGCGGGCGGTCGGGGGAGAAGACGCGCTGGAAGAAGAAATCAGAGCGTTTCTCCACTCCGTGCAGGACCGCAGCACACCGCTCGTCAGTGGTCTGGACGGCCTCCAGGCCCTGGAAGAGGCCGAGCGCATTGTTGAAAGCCTGGAGATTCCCTAGTGCGGATTCTGCTCGTTGCTGGGGAAGCTTCAGGAGATGTGCACGGAGCCGACCTGGTCTCAGCCCTGAAGGCACAGCAACCGCAGCTTGACATCTTTGGGGTGGGTGGGCCGGCTCTGCGAGCGGCCGGGATGCAGACCCTGGTCGATGCGGCAGCCATCGCCGGCATGGGCCTATTCGAGGCAGCCGATAAGCTCACCGCTCTGTGGCGCACCTATCGCGCACTGACCCATATCCTGCGTACCCATCCCCCGGATTTGCTGGTGCTGATTGATTTTCCAGAGTTTAATTTGCGGCTGGCAAAAGTCGCCAAGCGGGTCAACGTCCCCGTCTTTTACTATATCAGCCCTCAGGTCTGGGCCTGGCGGAGGAAGCGGGTCCATACGATTGCCAAGCGGGTGGACCTGCTGGCCGCGGTATTTCCGTTTGAGCCGGACTTTTATACCGCGCATGGCTGCTCGGTTGAATTTGTGGGTCATCCGCTGGTCGGTCGCGTCCGGCCGACCCGTTCTCGGGCCGACACCCTGCGTCGCTACCGCCTCGACCCGGCGCGCAAGACGATTGCCCTGCTGCCGGGCAGTCGCACGCAAGAGGTACGCTATCTGCTCCCTCCGCTCCTTCACGCAACAAGCACTCTGGGAGATTCGTATCAATTTATTCTTGCCGTCGCCTCAACCCTTGACCTCGACCAAATCGAAACCGTGGCCCGTTCCCACCCGGTCACGATTCACGTGGTTCAGGGGGATACCTATAACGTCGCGCATGCCGCCGACCTCGCTCTCGTTGCCTCTGGCACGGCGACGCTGGAGATGGCCCTGCTCGAACGGCCCATGGTGATTGTGTATCGTCTGGCTCCAGTGACCTATGCCCTGGCCCGTTTGTTTGTCCGCGTTCCCTTCATTGGTATGCCCAATCTCATTGCCGGACGACAAATCGTGCCTGAGTTGATTCAAAGCGCCGTCACACCCGAGCGGATTGCTGCGGAGGCGCGGCGGTTGCTAACCGATGCGCGGGCCTATAGCGTTGCCCAGGAAGGGTTGCGAGAGGTACGGACCAGACTCGGGGAGCCTGGCGCCGCCACACGTGCGGCGAACTTGATTTTCAGTTTGCTGGCCACGCGCTAATTGGGTCTTATGGCTATCTATCGACGGCTGCTGGTGTACTTGCGCCCCTACCTCTACCCTGCGTTTCTCCCCGCAGTCGTGTGCATGGTCTTGTTCAGCGCCACAAACGGCGTATTGCCCTTTCTGGTCGAACATGTGTTTGACGATATTTTTGCCGATAAGAATCTCTCTGCCCTCAAGACCCTCCCGCTCATTATTATCCTGACCTTCAGTTTTCGGAGTGCGTGTAATTTTGGTCATATCTATCTGATGGAATACGTGGGCCAACGGATCGTTGAGGACTTACGCAATACCCTCAATGCCCATCTTCAATCGCTCTCCCTGTCCTTTTTTCAGCGCCATCCAACGGGCACCCTGATATCACGAGTCACCAATGACACCCTGCTCGTTCGCCAGGCGCTGACCCAGGCCACGGCCTCAATGATGCGGGATGCGACAACGCTGATGGTCCTGGTAGCGGTGGCGTTTCTCAAGGATTGGGTGCTCGCCAGTATCGCCTTCATTGCCTTTCCCGCAACCATTCTGCCGCTCATGCGGATCTATCAGAAGGTCCGTCGTTTGAGTCGCAAAGGCCAGGGCTCACTCGGATATTTGTCAGCCTTGTTACAGGAAACCATCCAGGGGACACGCGTGGTCAAGGCTTTCGGCATGGAGGGCTATGAACAACAACGCTTTGCCGCCGAAAATCACAGGATATACAAACATGCCATTCGGGCCGGACGGCTCAAGGCATTCGTGCCTTCCATGGTCGAACTCCTGGCAGCCTGTGGTATTGCCGGGGTGGTCTGGTATGGCGGGCTGAGCGTCGTTGAGGGGGAGCGTACCCAGGGTGAATTTGTGGCGTTTCTGACGGCTATGTTGCTGATCTATCAGCCCTTCAAGCATCTCACCCGCACGCAGACCGCCGTGCAAAACGGCCTGGCTGGGGCAGAACGTTTGTTCGAGGTCCTGGACGAGGGCAGCGATGTTCGAGACCGGCCCCAGGCGCACAGCCTGTCACGCTTCGGGCAACGTATCCAGTTCCACGATGTCTCCTTTCGCTATCAAGAGGAGTGGGTCTTACGACATATCAACCTCAGCATAGACACCGGGCAGGTCGTGGCCTTAGTCGGTCCCAGCGGAGGCGGCAAGAGTACCCTGGCCGATTTGATTCCGCGCTTCTACGATGTCAGCGCAGGACAGATCACGGTAGACGGAACGGACCTGCGCGACCTGACCCTGGCCTCATTGCGTTCTCAGATTGCCGTGGTCACCCAAGCCACCTTTTTGTTTAATGACACCGTGCGCAATAATATCGCCTATGGGATGCCACACCGGCCTGAAGAGGAGATTATTGCCGCGGCCAAGGCCGCCCATGCCCACGACTTCATCATGGCGCTCCCGGAGGGCTATGCGACCCAGATTGGCGAGCTCGGAGTGCGACTGTCCGGCGGGCAACGCCAACGGCTCGCTATTGCCCGGGCACTCTTGAAAAACGCGCCCCTGTTGATCCTTGATGAGGCAACCTCTTCCCTTGATAATGAATCGGAGCGCCTGGTCCAGGACGCCATCGAACGCCTGATGGTGGGGCGGACCGTACTGGTGATTGCTCACCGCTTATCAACCATTCAGAAGGCCGACCGGATTGTCGTCTTGGACAACGGACATATCATGGAAGAAGGCCCGCATGAGGAACTCCTGGCGCACAACACCCACTACCGCCGCCTGTATGAGCTTCAGTTTCGCGCCGAGCCGCGTTCGGCAGCCTGACACCATGCTGGATTCAACTCACCCTGCCGCTGGCTCCGCCCCGGCTGACCCTGTTCCTCCCCCGTTCAGCCGACAGCCCCACTTCCCACTCGGCGAAGAGCTCAAAATTCGTCTCTGGGCAGGTCTCGCCTTTGCTCTGCTGTGGTTGCTCAAGGTGACGACCAGAAAACGGTATGTCGGCACGGACGATTTGTTCGCGCGCTGGGAACGGGGCGAACAGGTCATCCTGGCCTTCTGGCATAGCCGTATCGTGCTCATGCGCTTTGGCTATCGCGGCTCAAGGGCCTGCATCATGAACAGCATCCACCGTGACGGAGAAATTATCACCCGCGTGCTCAAACGCTTCAGTATTGCTGCGGTCCGAGGCTCGTCTACCCGCGGCTGGGTCAGCGGACTCAAGGGTCTGATCGAGGCGTATCGACTCGGCTATGATCTTATCGTTGTTCCAGATGGACCCCGTGGACCTTGCCAGCAGGCCAAATCCGGCGTCCTCCAGCTTGCCCGCGCCACCGGCGCTCCTGTATACCCGACCGCCTATAGTGCGGCCTGGCATATCAGAATTGGGAGTTGGGATCGTCTCATGCTCCCCTTCCCCTTTAGTCGAGTCGTCTACGTGGTGGGCTCGCCTATCTCCGTTCCGGCAGAGACGACCCCCGCGCAACTGGAACAACAGCGCCAGGAACTGGAAGAACGTTTACGGACCGTCACCGAGCAGGCGGACACGTATTTCGCACACTCATGAGTCTCGTGGTCTACAATGTTCTTTTGACGGCGCTCATTGTTCTCGCTTTTCCGTTTGCGGTCATGGCGCTCATTCTGCGGCCACGCTATCGCATCGGCTTGGGGCAACGCCTCGGACGGCTACCCTCGGACGTGACCCGGCTGATACAGGCTACAGCACCATTCTGGCTCCACGCCCCCTCCGTGGGCGAACTCCTCGCCACCCGGCCCTTCTTATCCGCGCTGAAAGAGCGCTTTCCAGACACGCCGCTGCTGGTTTCGGTACAAACCACAACGGCCTATCAGACCGCGACCGAACGGTGTCCCGAAGCAGATGGGGTGTTCTATTTCCCCCTCGACTATCCGCTGGTGAGCCGCCACGTTCTCAAGCGTATCGGCCGCAGGTCTTCTTTTTCACCGAGACGGAGATATGGCCGAATATGTTAGCCAGCCTTGCCCGTCGGCATATACCGGCCCTCCTGGTGAGCGGTCGCTTCTCCAGACGCGCCCAGCAGCGCTATGGCCTGCTCTCCCCTGTCTTTCGTCCAATTTTGCAGAGCGTTACTGCGTGTTGCATGCAGACACAGGAAGATGCGCGCCGTCTCATTGCCGCCGGAGCGGACGCTCAACGTGTTCAGGTAACCGGCAATTTTAAGGTTGACGGAGCGAATGGCGGCGGAGATGCAGGCAAGGCAATTTTAGCCCAGGCCGGCTTGGACAACCGACCGCTGCTCATTGGCGCCAGCACCCATGATTCCGAAGAGGCCGTCCTCCTCCAAGCCGCTCGGGAGCTGCGAGGCGCCCTGCCCCATCTTCTGCTCCTTCTCGCCCCCCGGCATCCCGAACGATTTTCTTCAGTTGAGGCATTATTACAACGGCAGGGCTGGCGCTATATCAAACGCAGCGCGCGCTCTGCGCCGGCCCCCCCTGACACCGAGGTGTTTCTCCTGGATACGCTCGGAGAGCTGGCCGGTTTCTATGCGGCGGCTTCTCTCGTCTTTGTGGGTGGCAGTCTGATTCGAGGTCCCGGCGGGCATAGTATGATTGAACCGGCTCTTGTCGGAGTTCCGGTCTGTTTTGGTCCGTATACGCATAATTTTTCGTCGATTGTCACAGCGCTGAAAAAAGCTCAAGGAGGAATTGAAATTGACGACGCGCCCAGCCTGCATGACGCCGCTCTGCCGTTGCTGACCGATGCCAACTTACGACACAAGACAGGAGCGCTGGCACGCACAACCATTGAGCAGCAACACGGCGCGGTTGAGCGCACCCTGGACGTGGTCCTTCAGCACTGTTCGACCCGCGCTCCTTCCCACTCCTAGCCTGCGTATGATTTCCCTCCGGCATCTCGTCCAGAAAATCTGGACTCGCCAAGGCGTCCTCGGCGTGTTGGGCTGGCTGGTGGCCGTGCCACTCTCACTCCTGTTCTCATCCGTCGTCCGAGTCCGTAATTTTTTATACGAAAAGGGTATCCTTCGTAGTAAGCAGTTGCCCCTGCATATCATTAGCGTAGGCAATCTTACCGTTGGCGGAACGGGGAAGACACCCTTCGTGCTCTGGCTCGCCCGTTTGCTGCGCGCTCAGCATCACCGGGTCGCCATTCTCTCCAGAGGCTACAAGGGGCGGAATACCGGCGTCACAACAGTGGGTACGGACGGTTGTGTACAGGCAACGCCGGAGGAGGTTGGAGACGAAGCCGTGATGCTGGCCAGAACCTTCTCCGGCATTGTGCTGGCCGGACGCGACCGCGTCCGAGCGGCCCGGCTGGCACAAGAAACCTCTGGCGTTGAGGTATTGATTCTGGACGATGGCTTTCAGTATCGACGCCTGGGCCGCAGCCTCGACATTCTGCTGCTCGATGCCCAACAAAGAGCGCCGTGGCTGCTGCCGGCCGGTCCATTCCGCGAACCGTCTACTGCCATACGTCGAGCGGACCTGGTCGTTGTGACGAAGGGGGAGACGGCACAGTCTCAGCGGGACTACGCGGCCTCCCTTCACCTGGGGGAGCAAGCCCTCTTTTTTGCAAACCCACGTCCGACCGCGCTGATTCACTCCACACATGGCGAGTGGCAAGAGTTACCCTTATTTTCATTGGCACATAAGAAGGTGGTGGTGGTCAGCGGGGTTGCCGCTCCAGCCCTGTTCCACCGTTTTGTCAGAGAGGCGGACGCGGACATTACAGACATGATGGTATTTCCAGACCATCATGTCTATACAGAAAGGGACTGGCAAACGATTGCATCAGCCAGCCGCGCGTGTGATTTCGTGGTGACGACGGAAAAAGACCTGGTAAAACTCGAGCGATTTCCGTTTGCCACGGAGAAGCTCGTTGCGCTCCGTATCGATATGGAGGTCAGCGATGTCGAGCAGTTCTTAGCGTTTATTGAGTCTCAACTGAAAGGAATAGGAAAGAAAAAAAACGGAGAGTAAGCACGCTATGGCAGCGCCGTTCCTGATTCAAGCCGTTTCCGACCTGCTGGCTGATATTCCTGATGAGGGGAAAACTCTCCTCGATGTGAGCTGTAAAGAAGGGGACGTTCTAGCATCGTTACAACATCGACGTTTCGCCCTGCGGGGGACCAATTTTGAAGCCAGCGGACCGGACAAGAACGGCATCCCCATTGATTACGGTGTGGACCTGCGAGAGCGGCTGCCCTATGACGATGCCAGTTTTGATGTGGTCTTGCTGGTTGAGGTCATTGAGCATCTGTCCGACCATCAAGTGGCGCTGGGCGAGTTGGCGCGCATTCTCAAACCCGGCGGAGCGCTCATTTTAACGACACCCAATGTGATGCGTCTGAACTCGCGGGTGCACTTTATGCTCAGCGGATATCACAAGACCAAACGGCGCTTTATTCCATTTGAAACTCCTCTCAACCACGCCCACCGGTTTCACAACTACCCGATTGAGCTGCCGATTTTATACTATCTGTGTCAGCAAAACGGGCTCCGTCTGGAACGCCTGGGTCACAGCAAGGTCAAGCTCTACTCGCGCTTCCTGCTGGCGACGCTGGGCTTACCCGTGCTGGTCTATACCTGGTACACACTGTGGATACGCGAGAAAAACCCGCGCCAGCGACAGGAAAACAGGAAGCTGCTGCGCTGGCTGTGTCACCCCCGTCTGCTGATGGAAGACAATTTAGTGTTGCGCCTCAAGAAAGTTGAGACCGCCTGATGGAGCGTCTCCTCGTTGCCCAGACCGGTTTTCTGGGGGACGTGGTGTTGACCACGCCGCTCCTCAGCACCCTGCGGCGCGAACTCACCCTTGAATCGCTGACTGTCCTCACCACCCCCCAGGCCCGACCACTCGTCCAGGACCACCCCGCGGTGGACAACGTTCTCGTTGATAGTAAGCGTGGGGACAGCCGGGGGTTTCTCGGTCTGCTGCAAACGGCCCGGCGGCTCCAGCGCCAGCACTTTACACTGGCAGTCGCGCCGCATAAATCCTTTCGGACTGCTCTACTGCTGGCCCTGGCTGGCATTCCGCACCGCGTAGGATTTCGTCAAAGTCCCGGTTGGTTCTTGTATCATCGGACCGCCCGGCGAGACACCGACCGACACGAAGTTGAGCGTATTCTGTGTATGATGCGGGCGTTTGGTCTCGAGCCCGAATCCTGCGACCGCACCCCCTATGTCGCTTATCACTCAACCGCTAAGACCAACGCCCAGCGCTTCCTTGACGAGGCCCGGATTGCCGCCTCCGACCCGGTGTTTATCGTGTGTCCAGGCTCGGTCTGGTATACCAAACGCTGGACAATGGCAGGCTATAGTGCCCTCGTTCGTTCGCTGGCACGTGACTACGGGCGCGTGGTGTTGTGTGGCGGCCCGGATGACCTGCCCCTGACGCAGGAGATAGCAGAGCAGGCCCAGGTGACGGGTCTGCTCAATCTTGCCGGTCAGGCCGACCTGCAAACGTTTATGGCCCTCATTGACCAGGCCCAGGTGGTCATTAGCAATGACAGCGCGCCTATGCACCTGGCCGTTGCGCGGCAGATCCCGGTTGTTGCGATTTTTTGCGCGACGACACCAGGCTTGGGGTATGGTCCGTATAGCGACACTGCGGTGGTCGTGGAAGAAAAGGGCTTGTTTTGTCGCCCCTGCCGTCGGCACGGTGGCCCTGCCTGCCCACGTGGCACGGAAGAGTGCATGCGACGGATAACGGCCCATGACGTGTTAGTCGGGGTTGACAGGCTGCTCAAGCGCTGTACGCCCCGCCCCGTGCAGATACACCACGGCCAGTAGCGTGACCATGACACTCCGAGAACGCTTTGCCGCGCTCAAGGACCCAAAGGACCCAAAGGACCCAAAGGACCCAAAGGACTCAAGTAGCCTGACCATGACACTCCGAGAACGCTTTGCCGCGCTCAATGCTACAACATCGGCAACCGCCCAAGAATGGGCCGGGCAAAACAGGCCGGTGAAATCTCGGCATTTTATCTTCTCCCCGCTTGGCGCATTCTTTTCCTCTTATCTTGGCAAGGGGGAGTGGCGACACGGCATGACTGGCTTGACGCGAGCGTTGTTCGATTCCTACGCCATGCTTGTCACCTATGCCAAGCTGTGGGAAATTCAAAACGGACTGGTAGAGAAAGCCCCGGAATCTCAAGACAGTTCCTCCACTCCTTCCAGTCATTCACACTCGGACGCGGCCTCGGGGTAAGCTCGCAACGCCCACATCCCTGGTACGATGTTCGCCGTCTTCTGTTCGCTGACACCCCCAAACGGATTTACCGCGCATACCACCGCCGGCAGCTGGTGGCTCAAAGACGGCCATGGGAGGGCACTGCTGGCCGTCCTGGCAAAGATCAAAGACGGTAAGGCTGACTGTCTCCCAGGCGGGCGAGGTATGATCCAGCGCGTTCCGTTCGACACCAAGAGCCCGGCTATCGTCCGCCGCTATCAACGTGGGGGCCTGGTTCGCCATTTTGTACACGACCTGTATTGGGATCGCCCGCCGCGCCCTTTTACGGAACTCTGCACGACAGTCATAGCTCGCGAACGCGGCGTTCCAACGGTTGAGGTCCTGGGCGCTGGGGTGGAGTGGCAGCCTTTTGGGTTGTATCGAGGCATCCTCATTACGCGTGAAGCCCAGGGGTTTCTCAACTGGCGGGAATGGCTGCAAACCAGACCGCCGGTTACGGCACGTCGGGCTGTTACTGAAAAAATCCGACAGACGATTACGATCATGCACGAGAGCGGTATCTCTCACGCGGACCTCAACCTCACGAATATTCTCGTTCGGCATGACGCTGCCCAGGCCGAGGCCCTCATTATCGACTTTGACCGGGCACGCATTTTTCCCGCCTCGCTCCCCTCTTCCTGTCGCAAACGTAACCTTGCCCGCCTTCGACGCTCAATGGCGAAATATGATCCTGACGGACGGTTTCTTCCGCTCGTTGAGCGCAGCGCCTTCCACACTGTCTGAGACGCGCACGACGGCGAGTGGACGCGGTGATATTCTTCATCCCTGGCTTCTCGCCTGGAACCAGGCGACGGAGACACACATTTATTATACCATCCGTGGCGTGACGCGACCCACTGTTGCTATCCAACCTGAGCGCATTCTCATCCTTCTCTTTGGAGCAATTGGGGATGTGACCCGGGCGCTGCCCTTACTCACCCGAGTCCGGCGGGGCTATCCACGGGCGCATATTGCCTGGGCGGTGGAACCAGCCGCGGCGCCTCTGCTTGAAGCGCACCCTGCCCTCAACGAGATATTGCTCTATAACCGGACGCAAGGGCCGCGACAGTTCTGGCCCTTGCTGCAAACGATCCGGTCTCAGCAGTTTGACCTGGTCCTCGACCTGCAACGCCATGCCAAGAGTGGCCTGGCCAGTCTCTGGTCGCGGGCGCCGGTTCGGCTGGGGTTCCATCGTCAGAACACAAAGGAAGGCAATTGGCTGGGCAATACCCATACGATTGATCCCATTCCAGATTTTTCTCTCAAACTGCGGCAATATCTGCGCTTTGCGGATGCGCTGGGTCTGCCCGACGACGGGGTAGTCTTTGACCTCCGGCTGCGCGAGGAAGAAGAGCGCTCTCTCGACACCCTGCTCGCCAATACCCCGCGCCCTTATGTGACTTTTTTTCTTGGCTCGCGCTGGCCAAGTCGGTTCTGGTTTCCCACGGCAACCGCTCAGGTGGCACGAACCCTCCAGCAGGAGTATGATGTGGGCATCGTATTGATTGGGGGGCCGGCAGAGGTGATGTTTGCGAGGCAGGTCAGGGCCGTGCTGGGGGAGGCGCAAGCAACCGATTTGAGTGGAAAGACCAGTCTGCGTGATCTGATTGGTATTTTCTCGCGTGCCCGGCTTGGTATTGGACCGGATTCAGGCCCCATGCACATTGCCGCAGCAGTGGGAACGCCCGTCATTTCTCTGTGGGGCGCGACCAGCCCTCTCCGCTCGGCACCGTGGGGGTCGGAAGATTTTGTGCTGTGTGGCCCAGCAGCCTGTAGTCCATGTTATACGCGAGACTGCAAAATTCAGCGGGCCTGTATGCAGCGCATTACCCCAGAGCAGGTCCTTGAGCAGGCGCGGCACGTCCTCAATCGTGTCCAGACAACATAAGCATGGTCCATCTGTATGAATCGTCCGAATATCCTTTTTCTCTTGATTGACTGTTTACGTGCCGATGCTGTGGTCGGCGAGGACCGGGGCGCGCGAACGCCGACCCTGGACCGCCTCGTTCGTTCCGGTGTGGCCTGTACGCAGGCCATTGCCTCGGCTTCGTCCACCACGCCCTGTGTGGCCAGCCTGCTGACCGGCAGCTATTCCTTCGTACACGGCATTCGTTCAATTTTCGGGCTGAAACTAAACCCGTCAGTTCTATCCTTGGTCGACGCCTTCCGGACATATGGCTACCATACCTGGGCGGAAGTGAGTGGCCCCCTCTTTCCTGAGACCGATCTGGACCGCGGGTTTGACGCCTATCACTGTCGAGAGGGCTCAGCCTATCTGTCCACAAATTGGGGGACAGATTTTCGGCAGCGCTTGAAAAACCTGCCGGCGCAGCAGCCGTGGTTCGGCTTTTTACATTTATGGGAACTGCATCATCGGCGGCATATCCTGCCGGCCTTCCGCGGCCGGACCTATGGCCGGAATCGCTACGAGCGCGCGTTATCATGTCTGGACGCCGAGTTGGGCAGACTCCTGGCCGCGCTGCCCGAGAACACGCTGGTCGCGGTGCACGGCGACCATGGCGAACATGTCGTCAAGACCGACCTCCAATACCGCTGGTATCGCCTGGTGCGCGATCTGTCCGGGCGCAAAACGATCAAGCGCGAAGGGCATGAGATGGACGTCTCCGAGGATCTCGTCCGGGTGCCGCTGGTCTTTGCGATGTTGGGAGCTGGGACAGCCTCTGTCCGCCTGCCAGCCGGCAGACTCGCCCCTCAGCTCGTCCGCCAGATCGACGCCCTGCCCACTCTGCTGGATCTCATCGGGGCTCCGGTTCCGCCTGGGATTCATGGCGCGAGTATCAAGCCGGCCCTGCTGGATGATACCCCGCTCGGCCTGGAGGCTTATATAGAAGCGTTTTTGCGCGTGCGCTCAGATCCGCGCGACCAGCGGGTCGGCTGGCGCACCCCCGAGTGGAAATACATTTATGCTCCCAATAATCCGCGTATTCCCGCAGAACTCTACCATCTTCCGAACGACCCCTCGGAACGGCACAACCTGGCCCACCAGCGTCAGGATGTGGCGGAGCGGCTTCAGGGCCGGATTGAGGATATCCGACACGGATCGCGTGTCACAACGCCAGAGTTTGTCATGTCAGAGACGGAAAAGGCCGATCTTGAAAAGCGGCTGACCGATCTCGGCTATATGTAGGGAAGCATGTAGAGAAGCCCGTCGTTGTGAGCCTTATGAGTGCCGTCAGCCCGACCGTACCCACTATTGTCCATTCACATCTGGATGCTGCGCGCGTCACCGACCTCATCTCCTCACAGCCAAGCTACTGGCAGTGCACCCGTGTTTTCAAACAAGACGCGGGCACGACCGTCACCCTGATGTCCGATACGACCCAGTCCGTCGTGGTCAAGCGCCACCAACTGACCCGCTGGCGTCGCCGGGCGGATGCCTTGCTCCACGGCTCGCCGGCTCGCCGGGCGTGGCACGGGGCGCAATTATTACAGACGCATGGCTTTCCCGTTCCTCAACCCCTGGCTGTTGTGGAGGAGCGGAGAGCCGGTCTGGTGCGGGAAAGTGTCTATATCAGCCAAGCCCTGCCGCACCCCCCCCTTTCGGACTATTGGCGAGAGTCTGCGCCGCGCTGGTCTGTGGCCCAGCGCCGTCTCTTTCTACGCGCCCTGGCCCTCTTCGTGCGGTCCTTTCACGCAGCCGGTCTGTACAGCGGAGACCTGAGA
Source organism: uncultured Binatia bacterium (SeqCode) (assembly GCA_965232605.1). Taxonomy (GTDB): domain Bacteria; phylum Desulfobacterota; class Binatia; order Bin18; family Bin18; genus Bin18. The sequence continues at coordinate 133,000 of CBDDQA010000005.1, forward strand.
GACGCGAACCTGCTCGTGGAAGAATGCGAAGCGCAGCCTGGACCGAGGTGGCGGTTTTGTCTGGTTGATCTTGATCGTCTCACACACTGTCCGAGCCTGACACTGCGGCGGCGCGTTAAAAATCTGGTGCAGCTCGACCGGACTCTAGGTCGTCGAGCCCGGCAGACTGAGCGCCTGTTCTTTTTGTATGCCTATCTCGGTCCTCCTCTGCCGCCATCCAAGCAGCGCCGCTCCTTGCTCAAAACGGTGCTGTCCGTGCGTCGCCGGAAAGACCGCGAGTACGCCAGACGAAAACGGCGTCGCGCGCTGTCTATAGCCAGCGCGCAGACACCCGGCACGGTCCACGCTCTCGGCCCATCTCCTAGCGTCGCTCCTCGGCGTCCTATCTCATGCTGTATTGTCTGCTTTAATGAGGAGCAAGCTATTCGGCGCTGTCTTGAAAGCGTCAAGTGGTGCGATGAGATCGTCGTGGTTGACTCCTTTTCCACCGATAAGACTATAGAGATCTGTCAAGAGTATTCAGCCCGTATCATTCAGCGCGCGTGGCCGGGCTATGTTGAGCAAAAACGTTTTGCTCTCTCTCAGGCAAGCCATGAGTGGATCCTTAATATTGATGCAGATGAAGAAGTCAGCCCGCTCCTTCAGAACGAGATTCAGGTTGTGCTGCAACAGGATGACCCCGCGGTCGACGGATTCTATATCCCACGCCTCGTCCACTATTTAGGGCGCTGGTGGTGGCACGGCTGGTACCCCAGCTATCGACTCCGTCTCTTTCGAAAACACAAGGTCAGGTGGGGAGGTGTCGATCCTCATGAAAAAGTGCTCCTAGATGGTCGACCCGAGCACCTGAGCGATAACCTCCATCACTATACCTACACCGATATCAGTGACCATCTTCGCACCGTGAACAGCCTGACAGATATCTCGTCTCGTGAATTGATACTGCGGAGGCGCCAGAGGTATCTGAGCGACATATTGTTACGCCCGTTGTGGCGCTTTCTGAGTTTTTATTTTTTCCGAGGATGTATCAGAGATGGGCTTCCCGGCCTTTTTGTTGCTGCGACCTCGGCATTCTACGTTTTCCTGAAATATGCCAAGCTGTGGGAGCAGGCATCAGATGCTGCGCAAAGCTCGTCCCGAAACACTTCTCATGACACGCCGGTTACGGATCCTGCACGTTGACCCAGAACGGCATTGGGGAGGCGGAGAAGTCCAGGTGTTGGGCCTGACCCGCTATCTTCACCGCGCTGGCCATATCTCCCATGTTGCCACGCCACCGCACGGCGCCCTGGCTCAGCGCCTCCAACACGACAACCTCGCTGTTCAGCCGCTTTCGGTCCGAAATCATCTTGATGGTCTGGCCGGCTGGCGTCTGCGTCGTCTGGTCCGTCGGGAAGGCTACGACTTGGTGCATTTCCATACGGCCAGAGCCCACGCCCTCAGTCCGTGGCTTCATGCCCTGCCCATCCGCCGCCTGGTGACCCGTCGGATGGATTACCCGGTCAAGGCCGGCTGGTTGAGTCGGCTTCTGTATGGCCGGCAGGTTGATATGATTGTCGCCATCTCCTCAGGCGTGGCGGCTGCGCTTGAAACCGCGCATATTTCCGACCGGGCTATCCGCATCATACCGAGCGGTATTGACCCCAGGCAGTTTCTGCCCACGGCCTCCCAACGCCAAGCGATTCGACACCAATACGGACTCGGCGAGGATACCCCCGTTATTCTCATGGCCGGTACGCTGACGAAGCGCAAATCGCCCCACACGCTCATCGAAGCCGCGGCCAAACTCCACTCCGACTGTCAGCACGCCGGACACGGCCCAGCGCTCTCCCCCCATTACCTCATCTGTGGAGATGGGCCCCTCCGACCGGAATTGGAAGCCCGTGTGCGGGCGCTTGATCTGGCTGCCGTATTTCACTTTGCCGGATTCTGTCGAGACGTGCCGGCATATTTGGCCGCCGCAGACATTTTTGTTCACACGCCCGTTTGGGAAGGTTTGGGCGTCGCTGTTATTGAAGCGCTTGCAGCGGGTCTCCCGGTGGTGGCCAGCCGGGTTGGCGGTATTCCCGAGCTCATCACCGATAGAGAAACAGGCCTCCTCATACCCGCTCAAGACCCCTCAGCCTTGTGCACCGCGCTCCGCCAATGCCTGCGTTCTCCTGACTGGGCAAAGACTTTGGGCGCCCAGGGACAAGCCAGGGTCCATGCGCATTTTGATATCGAGACAACCGCGCGGGCGAATGAAGCCCTCTATTACGAACTCCTGGCGGCAGCGCCGTGAGCGACAGAAAGGATTGCGATGAAGCCCGCGTCCTCTCGCCGCCATCAGTCGTTCGGTAACCTCACCGCCCTCCTCCCGCGATTTTCGCGCGTTCGGATACTGGTCATTGGCGACCTCATGCTCGATCGTTATATTTGGGGCCAGGTCAACCGTATCTCCCCTGAAGCACCGGTTCCTGTCGTGCGGGTCACGCGTGAGAGCCTGCACGCCGGAGGGGCCGGCAACGTCGTGACCAATATCCGTGCCTTGGGTGGCAATGTGACAGTCTGTGGCGTTGTGGGCAAGGATCAGGCGGGCCGGCTCCTGCAGAGAGCATTGCTGAGACAGGGCGTAGACGTCGGGGGTATGGTGACCAGCAGTCCGTATGAGACGATCAGCAAGACCCGTATCATTGCCCACAGCCAGCAAGTCGTCCGCCTTGATCGTGACCCGACCGACCGCCCGAGCGCGCGCGTCCGCGCGCGCCTGCGGACTTTTCTCCGGCGCCATATCCACGACTTTGATGTCTGTGTGGTATCGGACTACGGCAAAGGGTTGATTGAGGCCGAGCTGCTCGACCTGTTGGCCAGACTGCGAGCACAACTGGACTTTGTCTACATAATCGATCCGAAACGCCTGAATTTCGTTCATTATCGCAGCGCGAGTCTTATGAAGCCGAACAAAGAAGAAGCCGGCCAGGCCACTCAGATAGACATTGTGAATGACACAACCTTGCAACAGGCCGGCACTCAGCTTCTCGATCTATGGGACACGGAGGCCGTACTTGTTTCTCGCGGGGAAGAAGGCATGAGCTTATTTCAACCGGCGCGGCGCGCGGCCCATTTCTCAACCACGGCCCGCGAGGTCTTTGACGTCACCGGGGCCGGCGATACGGTTATTGCCGTGTGCGCGCTCGCCCTCGGAGCTGGCGCTGGACTCGAAGCCGCGGCCAGACTCGCCAACCACGCGGCTGGCATTGTGGTCGGCAAAGTCGGGACGGCGACCGTCACGCGGGAAGAACTGCAAGCCGTATTAAGGACACCCCTGTCATGAAAAGCATGACCGGATTTGGAAACGGCAGCCTCGCCTTTTCGGGCGGACGGGCGACGGTCGATATCCGTGCGGTGAATCACCGTTTTCTCGAAGTCAAACTCCATCTGCCCCGCGGCTTTCTCGCGATTGAAGACGAATTGCGGGCAATGGTTGCCACGCAGATAAAGCGCGGGCGGATTGAAGTTTTCCTCACACTCCCAGGGCAGACGGCGCGCTCGTACACGGTTGTTCCCAATACTGAGTTGGCCCGAGCGTATATCAAGGCGGCGGAGCAACTCAAGAATACGCTTGACCTCGGAGGAGAGCTGACCCTCCCATTTTTTCTGTCCCGGCCAGAAGTCTTTCAGGTCGCCGAAGCCCATCAGCCCTCCAGCGCCGGAATTGCGGCCTCAAAGAAAGCGCTGCAACGGGCGCTCACCGCGCTGGAGCGACACCGCCGGCGCGAAGGAAAATTTCTGCAACGCGACCTCCGCGGGCGGATTGCGACCCTCGAAAAAATACGTCGCAGTGTCGAGCGGCGCAGCGCCCGCACCCAACGGGCGGCGCAACAGAAATTGGCGGATAAGGTCACCACGCTTTTACCCCATCTCGACTCTGACCGCCGGCGCGTTCTGCAGGATGTGGCAAGTCTGGCCCAAAAGAGCGATATCACCGAGGAATGCGTCCGGCTTCACAGTCACCTCGGCGCGTTCTCCGAGCTCCTCCGCCTGGTCGAGCCGGTTGGAAAACGGATGGACTTTCTCCTGCAAGAGATGCAACGGGAGATCAACACGATTGGCGCAAAGGCCGATGATGCGTCTATCCGCCAGCTCGTTGTCCAGGCCAAGGAGGAGGTGGAAAAAATTCGCGAACAGGGGCAGAATATCGAGTAAGGTATGCTGGACGACACCACTCAATGCCTGAGCTTCTCTCGGCGTGGAATTCTTCTGATCTTGTCAGCCCCCTCTGGGGCTGGGAAAACCACGCTGGCGCGTGAACTGATTGTGAGAACATCGAATCTGGGTTGGTCAATTTCGCATACCACTCGACCTCGCCGGTCAGAGGAAGTAGACGGTAGAGACTATCACTTTGTGAGTGAAGAGACTTTTCTTTCGCTGCGGGATCAAGGGGCCTTTGCCGAATGGGCTCAGGTCCACAGCGCCTACTATGGGACAACGCGCACGACTATTGAGCATACGCTCAACACGGGCCAGGACCTCCTCTTGGACATTGATGTCCAGGGGGCTGAGCAGCTCAGGTTGTGTTATCCAGAGGCCGTGCTCGTTTTTATCCTGCCGCCTTCGTGGCAAAAACTGGAAGAGCGCTTACGCGCGCGGGAGACTGACGAGGAAGAGGCGATTACGCAACGCATTCAGCGGGCACAGGAAGAGACCCGAGAGTTAGTCCGCTATGACTATTGCGTCATCAACGACCAGCTCGAGGCCAGTGTCGCGGCCTTACACGCCATTCTCTGTGCAGAAAGAGTCCGTGTCTCACGCCTGGACCTCTCTCCCCTCCATATCGCTTCCGCTGACTCAACGTGCGATGCACCCCCCATAGGGACCGAATGAACCAGCACCGCGACTTGAACCAAATTATTACGAAAGTCCAGTCCTATCATCCTGAGGCGAAAGTCGGCCTGATCACGGATGCGTACGCGTTTTCGGAGCAGATGCATCAGGGTCAGAAGCGCCACTCTGGCGAGCCCTATTTTATCCATCCGGTGGGAGTGGCTGAAATTATTACCGATATGAAGCTCGATGTGCCGAGCGTCGTCACCAGCCTGCTGCACGATACGGTAGAGGATACGTTAACGACTCTCGATCAGATCGAGCAGAATTTTGGCAATGAGATCGCCGCCCTGGTCGATGGAGTGACAAAGATCAGCAAAATTCACTTCACCACTCGTGAAGAGCGTCAGGCCGAAAATTTTCGGAAAATGATTTTTGCCATGGCGCAGGATATCCGCGTTATTCTGGTGAAGCTCGCAGACCGTACCCATAATATGCGGACGCTCTCCTATCTGAGTGAGGATAAACAGCGGGAGATTTCGTCGGAGACGCTCGAAATTTATGCTCCGCTCGCCCATCGTTTGGGTATCTATTGGATGAAGAGCGAACTCGAGGATAACGCGCTCCGCTATCTGCACCCAAAGGTCTACTCCGAGTTGAAGCGGAATATCATCAAGAAGAAGAGCGAGCGGAAGCAATATATTACTGAAGTCATAGACATCCTCAAAAAGACGTTGGTCGAGGCTGATATTACGGCCCAGGTCTCCGGCCGTCCGAAACACTTCTATTCGATCTATCAAAAAATGCGGTCTCAGAATCTGGTCTTCAGCCAGGTTTATGACTTGGTCGGCTTCCGTATTGTCGTCTCCTCCCTGCGCGAATGTTATCAAGCCTTAGGCATAGTCCACAGTCACTGGCGCCCCGTTCCCGGCCGTTTTAAGGATTATATTGCCCTGCCCAAAGCGAATATGTATCAGTCGCTCCATACGACCGTCATTGGACCGCACGGGGAACGGATGGAGGTTCAGATCCGGACGCGCGAGATGCATCGGGTCGCAGAGGAAGGCATCGCCGCCCACTGGACCTATAAAGATGGCCAGGGACAAGAGGAAGCGCAGCGTTTCGCCTGGCTGCGCCAACTGGTTGAGTTGCAACAGCACGTCCAGGACCCTCAAGAATTTCTCCATACCATCAAGGAAGACCTCTTTACCGAAGAAGTGTACGCCTTCACCCCACAAAGCGATCTCAACAGCTTTCCGCGGGGCGCGTCGGTTATCGATTTTGCCTACCGCATTCATTCAGAAGTCGGTAATCATTGCACCGGCGCCAGGGTAAATGGACGCCAAGTTCCGTTGCGCTATCAACTCCAAAACGGCGATGTCGTCGAAATCATCACAACCAAAAACCAATCGCCCAGCAAAGACTGGCTGAAAATTGTCAAAACCCCGAAGGCCAAAGCCCGGATTCGACACTGGCTCAAAGAAGAACAGCGAGAACGCAGCGTTGCCCTTGGGCAAGAGCTCCTTGAGCGGGAGTTAGTTCGCAATCACAGCTCACTGCCGGCTATGCGCAAACAACGTAAAATCGGACCAACGCTAGAGGCGCTGGGGTTCAGCGATGAAGAAACGCTTTTTGCGGCCCTGGGTTACGGACAAGTAACAGCAGGGCAGGTGCTCAACCACCTCCTGCCTCAATTCACCGAAACGCTCGATCGGACGGCGAATACCATCGAGCTTGAAAAAATCCGTCAGAAACCTCCATCAGAGGATTCAAGTGGGGTGAAGGTCGGTGGGATCGGGAATATCCTGATTCGGTTTGGACGCTGTTGTAATCCCCTCCCTGGGGAGCGCATTGTAGGCGTTATCACGCGCGGCAAAGGAGTCACCGTCCATACCATTACCTGTCAGCGCCTGCTGGAAAGTGACCCTCAACGACATGTTGCCGTCAGTTGGGATCCCACTGTAGATTATACGCGTCTTGTGAAAATCGAAGTCCTGTCCGAAGACCGTCCCGGCCTCCTGACCAATATGAGTAAAGCGATCAGCACCGTCGGACTCAATATCTCCAATGCTAATGTCCGGACTCTGTCGGACAAACGCGCCCTCAACGTATTTGAGGTCCTCATCCCAAGCGCCGATGATCTTCAGCGTGTCATGCGCAACCTGGAACGGGTCAGAGGCGTGGTCAAAGTGTCACGCGTGCCTTCCTAAGGAGCGTCATACTTGCCCGCTTACCTAGGGAAGTGAGGCTAAAAAAGGGGGGGGGACGGCAGGCAGAATGGGTTAGAGAGACAGAGCGGAAGGAAGTGTGTGAGCTTTTACGCCGCTTTCACAATTTTTCCAGAACGGATACAACGCGTACAGATGCGCAAGCGTTTCACTGAACCGGCGACTCTTGCCCGCACGCGTTGCAGGTTCGGCAACCAGCGACGCTTCGTCTTGTTATTTGCGTGACTCACATTATTGCCCACCGCGGGGCCTTTTCCACAAATTTCACATCTCTGGGCCACAGCCATCCTCCTGGAAGCATCCGCGTACACCACAGGCGTGACACTCGTGCAACACGGGGGAACCGAACTACTATTCCTGATAGGCAACAAGAATGCGTTCAATCAGATGAGTCGTTGAGAAGCCGTCCAGATGACGGACCGCAACGACCCGTCCGCCGGCGTGTTCAACAATCTCTTTGCCTACGATAGCCTCGGGGCTCCAGTCTCCCCCTTTGACCAGGACGTGGGGTTGAAGCCGACGAATCAAGGCCAGCGGCGTATCTTCTTCAAACAGGGTGATATAGTCAACGACTGCAAGGGCCGCCAGCAGAGCCAAACGACTGGCTTGATCCAAAATCGGCCGCTTGTCTCCTTTCAGCCGTTTGACCGAAGCATCGGTGTTCACCCCAACCACGAGGATATCGCCAAACGTCTTGGCCTGAGCCAGCAGAGAGATATGGCCGCTATGCAGCAGGTCGAAACAGCCGTTGGTAAAGACGATGCGCTTCCCCTGAGGGCGGAGTCGGGCCAGCCGCTCGGCCAGCTTTTCTTGGGAAAAAATTTTTTGCATAGCGGTCCAGTGCAGACGGATTAAGAAGACGGACAGACCGAGCTCAAAACGCACTCTTGCCAGCCGACGTAATGCCAACCAGAGACAAGGAAAACCGAAACTCAACCTCATCGGGATTGACTTTCTCAACCACCCCGAAATCAAAGTTCCAACACTTCTGCGGAGAGAGGACGCGAAAGAAATAGCGCGACCCGATGAACGCCTGATCGTTCAGGTCGTAGCGCGAGAAGTAGGCGACCGTCAGGTAGTCATTCAGACGCAGGACCACCCGGGAATTGATCTCTTTCAGGAGCCGGTCGGCGATGGTCCGATACGAAACCCCCAGGCTCGTCCGTCGCTGCAGATGGCGCAGCAAGGGACTGGTCTCCGGGAGCGGGCGCGGGTCCTGGAGGTAGCCCCCAATCCGGGCGGCAATCATGTCGGCCTGGTCGACATCATACGTCGTCTCGGCTGCGAGGGTAAAGAGCGAGAATGGGCGGACGTGCGCGCTGATATCCACATCAGAAAAATGCTGGTCCGTCTCACTCAGGCCAAATCGTTCGCCTTCTTCTCGCAGACGGCGGGTCGGGTCGTAAGCCTGGGTCATCGAGACGCGGAGCAGTTCACGGATACGCGCTTGCCGATTGGAAGCGCCGGGGAGCGGGTCAAATTTTCCAAGGAGTCTGTTGGAAACACCATACACAAAGAGGCTGCGCCGGTTCATCCGGTCGAGCGCATCATAGAGCGGCAGATCATCCTGCCCAACCCGAGGGACGTAGGAGAACGAGACCTGCGGCTCGACCACGTGCTGAAGTTTACTCATCCGACCCCAACCAGCATCGAACACCCGGGAGAGGCGGGTGCCGAACTCCGCCTGGAGCTGAACCGTTTCTCTGGTCGGCGTCTTCTTCAGGCGTCCGGAGTCAGGCCCGCCCGGTCGCCCCGGAGCGCGGGAACTCATATGGTAGACGGTCTCCCGCCCGGTCGCCGTCACCGAACCATAGACGTATCTGCCGAGGGAGAAAGGGAGCGATACCCAGGGAGCGAGATCAAAGCGCTGCCCATAGTAGCCGCGGTTCCGAAAAAAATGGCTCCCCTGTATGCTCACCCCGGCTTCAAGTTGGTCGTTCCAGAAACGGCGCTGGGCCTGAAAACTGATCTGAGGCAGAACCTGAAAGACATCATCCTGATCGTTACGCAAATCCTGATAATAGCGTGCCTCGGAACGCAGCTGGGCGTGCTTCCAGGTTTTCAGCCCGCCGGCTCGGGAGGCGGTAAACCGCCGTGAACGGAGCTGATGATCTTCAAGTCCCGGATGGAAGGAGATATTCAATTCCCGCAAGAAAAAATCATCGCTCACAAAAAAGAAATCACTATACACCTCCACATCAGCGGCCATGCGCTGCCGATGTGCCCCCGTCACGCTCCAGCGATCAACCGGTGAGGTCGTTGAGGCTGGTCCCCGAATCTGTTCATTAAAATACGAGGCGGAAAACTCGCCCTCCACCCGCTCACTGGGCGCATAGCGGTATTCGCCCAGGAGTCCAACCCGGGCAGAGGTTTCAATATCCGCCGTGAGCGTGAGGTCCTGACTCTTGCTGATTGCCCAATAGAAGGGTTGTTCCCACTGGAAGCCGCGCTTACTCGAAAAGCTGCTCCGGGGGGCGAGCGCGCCACTCTGGCGGTCCTTGCGAACCGGAACCGCCCCATAGGGGATGTAGAGGAGGGGGAGGTTGCGGGCCCGCAGGAGCCCGCCACGCAGCTTACCGGTTCCAGCCAGGGTGAGATCAAACTCGGAAGCGTCCAGCCTCCAGTCGGGCTGCTCGTCGGCCTCACACTCACATGTTGTTATCGTTCCGTCTTCAATATGATAGGTCTGACCGTACGATTTTTGGAGCCTTCTCCCGGTAATCGTATATTGACGCTGGGGCATGTGAATGACGCCATCTTCAATTTCACCTGTTTCATCCGTGAGTTCCAGACGTAAGGCCTCAGCCTGAATATTCCCCTGCGGGTCTTGCAGCACGACATTGCCACGCGCCTGAAGTTCATTCCTGGTCCGGCTGACACTCACCCTGTCTGCGGTGAGTGTCGTTTGGCCCTTGGTGACAACGACGTTCCCCTGCGCCGCCACCGTCTCCCCGTCCTCTTCATAGCTGAGCGTGTCAGCATTGACCGCAACCGGTTCTTGGGCAGGGACGGCCTCTGCCTCGATAAACCAGGCAAGCGTGAGCGAGAGAAAAAAATAAAGAATTCTTTGCATGACCACCTATACTCTCAGGCCAGCGGACGTTGGGTCTGGGAGATCGTGGGGGCAACACAGGCTTCGGGAAAGAGTGGCAACACCTCTCCAACTAAGAACAACGAGCCACACACCACAAGAGCCTCTTGAGGACCGACTTGATGGAGCAGTTGTCGACAAGCTTCTGCGGCCCCCTCAATGGTGCGTACAGAACAGTTGGCAGAAAAAGCACGTTGCACCGTATACGGATCTTCTGCTCGTGGTTGCGCGACCGCGGTGACAACAACCCCGGCGGCGACCTGTTCCAAGGCGTCTACCATCGGACGCCACTCCTTATCCCGCATGACCCCAAAAAGAAAAAGAAGACGCCGATTCGGAGCGAGGTCAGGGAGTTCGGCCAGTAGCGCGTGAAGAGCCTGGATATTATGCGCCCCGTCAAGGATGACAAGGGGTTGCGTTGACACGACATCCAACCTGCCCGGCCAGTGCACCAACCGTAATCCCGTCTGAATTTGGGCTTTTGTCACCGGGAAGGCATCTTGGAGATATTCCAGACTCGCCAAAGCAACCGCGGTATTGTGTACTTGAATTTTTCCGTTTAGAGAAAGCTGAAGATCCTTATATTGATGCTGCTTTCCGTCGTAGCAATACCGGCCGGAAGCGTCTTTCTCAAGAGTAAAATCCGGGCCATACGACAGGATCGCACTGCCTTGATCTCGAGCCCTCTGATATAAAACGTCATGGCTCTCCTGGTCGATCTTCCCAAGCACGACCGGTACCGCGGGCTTAATAATCCCGCCCTTTTCACGCGCAATATCAGTCAGAGTGGACCCTAGATATTGCTGGTGGTCCAGTCCGATACTGGTGATGATGGACACCAGGGGAGTGAGGACATTGGTGGCATCGAGCCTCCCACCCAAACCAACCTCCACAATGGCGATATCCACGCAGGCTTGGGCAAAGATACGAAAAGCCAACACCGTCATCATCTCGAACGGAGTCAACCGAATGTCCGCCGGTTCGAGGTCGGATTTAATTGCCGCCACGGTATCTACCACTTCGCGTGGAGAGACCCACCGTGTGCCGATCCGAATCCGCTCACAAAAGTCGATCAGATGTGGAGACGTAAACAAGCCCGCCTTGTATCCCGCAGCGCTGAGGATGGCGTGCAATATAGCCGCGGTGGAGCCTTTCCCATTCGTGCCGGCGATATGAACGCTGGGAAATTGGCGCTGCGGGTCGTTGCCCAAACGGAGCGCGAGCATGATCCGCTCAAGCTTGAGGTCCATACGCTCGACTTCGAGTCCATACAACCACGCCAATGTATCTGAGTAGTCGGACATCCTGTCTTTCTGAATAGCCGCTTACAGGATGGTGTGTTATGGGGGATAGTGAGACGCTTCCGGGGTTGAGTCAGAGGTTGGTACAGGATTGCATAAGAGACCAAGCAACTGGCTTAACATTCCGCGCAAATCCTTGCGCTCAACCACAAGGTCTACCATACCGTGTTCCAATAAAAATTCCGCTCGTTGAAACCCTGGGGGAAGCTTTTCCCGGATTGTCTGTTCGATAACGCGCTGTCCAGCAAAGCCAATCAGGGCTCCAGGCTCAGCAATATTGATGTCACCCAGCATACCCAGCGAGGCGGCAACGCCACCTGTCGTGGGATCGGTTAGAACAGAGAGATAAGGCAACCCAGCTTCTCGCAAACGACCAAGCTCCATAGTAATCTTTGCCATCTGCATCAGCGAGAGCACTCCTTCCTGCATCCTGGCACCGCCGGAGGCGGAGAAGAAAATTACGGGCAATTGTTCTGCACGGGCGTGCTCGATAATCCGGGTCAGCTTTTCCCCCACAGCAGTCCCCATACTGCCACCGAGAAAAGAGAAGTCGAAACAGCCGAGAGCAACACGACGCCCGTCAAGGGTCGCTACCCCACAGACAACGGCTTCGGCACGTCCCGAACGACTGCGCGCATCAGCTAACCGTTGGACGTACGGTTTCCGGTCGGTGAAGGCGAGAGGATCAGTGGAGTGTACGTGCGGTGCATACTCAATGAACGAACCGCGATCAACGATGGTGAGCAGCCGTTGTTCGGCGGTCAGTCGGAGATGAGCGCCACATTTAGGACAAATAAAAAGGCGCCGCTCGACTTCCTTCCGAAACAAAATTTCTTGACAGGTCGCACATTTGAGCCAAATGGCCTCCTCCTTCTCTTGACTCACCGTGACTGCCGGTTCTGCCATACTCGCTCTTTCTTCAGTGCTCTCCGCCTGTCGTCAAGATCGTGGTGGGGCAATGGTCGTCCCGATATTATTTGGGGTCGCGGTCGCGATGCTGCATAGGGCTGTTTTGAGCTCGGCAACAAGCGCTCCCACCCGTGGCACCAGATCAGGCTGTCCCAGCGATTGCTCAATGACCTGTGAGATGGCGCTTCCGACAATAGCCGCGTCAGCTACGCCCGCGACCTGCACGGCATGTTCCGCTGAGGAGATACCGAACCCAACACCAACCGGCACAGGAGAAAGAGCGCGAATGCGTCGAACCATATCGCCCAAATCCGCTGGGAGTGCCGCCCGTACGCCCGTCACGCCCGTCACCGCGACATAGTAGATAAATCCGCGCGCGCTGGTCAGCACCTGCCGCGCCCGGTCCAGCGAGCTGGTCGGAGCGAGCAGAAAGATCATATCCAAATCGTAGCGATCCGTCTCCCGCTTCAACTCTTCTGCTTCTTCAGGCGGGAGATCAACGCACAATACGCCGTCGACACCCGCCTGGCGAGCATCGGCGGCAAAGCGCTCCCCACCGTAGCGCCAGATCGGATTATAATACCCAAAGAGCAGGATGGGGATGGTGAGCGACTGTCGTAAACGACGCACCAGTTCAAATACGTGGGACAAGGACGTGCCGTGTTGCAGGGCACGTTCTGCGGCACGTTGCAGGGTTGGTCCATCGGCCATCGGATCGGAAAAAGGAACGCCGAGTTCGATGATGTCAGCCCCTTGTCGGGCCATTTCATGGACTAACGCGAACGTCGTCTCCATATCGGGATCCCCAGCAGTAATGAATGGGATGAGGCCAACCTCTCCGCGGGCCTGCAGCTGGGTAAAGGTGTCGGCAATGCGCGTCATAGAGCGTTTTCACCGAGAAAGCCGGCCACGCTTTGGAGGTCTTTATCCCCGCGGCCAGAAACGTTAATCACCACACTGGCCGTGGCCGGCAGTTGTGGGACGAGGGTCGCGGCATAGGCGATGGCATGCGCGCTCTCCAGGGCAGGAATAATCCCCTCGGTCTCAGCCAAAAGCTGCATCCCCTCGACGGCCTGGGCGTCCTGGACGGTCACGCAGCGAATGCGCTGCTGGTCATGCCAATAGCTCAATTCCGGCCCAACGCCTGGATAGTCCAACCCCGGCGCAAGCGAATGGGTTGCGGAAATCTGGCCGGTTTCGTCCTGGAGCACATACGTCTTGCTGCCGTGTAGCACGCCGGCGTAGCCGTTTGCCATTGAGGCCGCATTTCGGCCGGCGCCGAGCCCCCCGGCCTCAACCGCAACCATGTGGACGGCGGTCTCGGGAAGAAAGGGGGCGAAGAGGCCCATCGCGTTGCTCCCACCTCCAACACAGGCAATGAGGTAGTCGGGCAAACGACCCTCGCGCTGCATCATCTGCTTTTTGGTCTCGCGTCCAATCACGGACTGAAAGTCGCGGACCAGCATCGGATACGGATGCGGACCGGCGACGGTTCCGATGACATAAAAGGTATGCGCCACATGCGTAATCCAGTCACGCAAGGCTTCATTCATCGCGTCTTTCAGGGTCTGGCTGCCAGAAGCAACCTCCCGGAGCCTTGCTCCCAAGAGGCGCATCCGGAAAACATTGGGCGCCTGACGCACGGTATCTTCGCGGCCCATAAAGACTTCGCACGAGAACCCGAGGAGAGCCGCAACGGTCGCCGTGGCAACGCCGTGTTGGCCGGCCCCGGTTTCGGCAATAAGCCGCTCTTTTCCCATGCGTTTTGCCAATAGGGCCTGACCGATGGTGTTATTGATCTTATGCGCGCCGGTATGACACAGGTCTTCACGCTTGAGATAGACCTGTGCGCCTCCAAGCCGCTCAGTCAAACGGGCGGCAAAGGTGAGCGGTGTCGGCCGGCCAATATATTCACGCTGGAGGGCGCGGAGTTCTCGCTTGAACGTCGCGTCTGTGCGGCATTGGCAATAGACCTCTTCGAGCTCAAGCAAAGCCGGCATCAGGGTCTCTGCCACATAGCGGCCGCCATAGAGACCAAAATGGCCATGTTTATCAGGCAGTTTTGGCATTGTTGATGAAGGCGTACAGTTTTGCTGCGTCTTTCCGTCCGGGGGCTGACTCAACACCACTGGCGACATCGACGGCCCACGGTCGCACGGCCTCAACCGCAGTGGCCACATTCTCGGCATTGAGCCCCCCCGCCAGAATCGTCCGGTCCAGGGTCAGCTGAGGAAGAGTCGCAGCATACCCCCAGGCAAAGGTCTCGCCCGTCCCTCCGTATCCGCGGGAACTATACGTGTCAAGGAGGAGGTAATCAGCCTGAATCTCTTCGAGTTGCTCAGGGAGAGAGGTCTCCGAGCCGACCCGAATCGCCTTGATGGTCGCAACCGACCAATCCGTCAGGGCAGCCACATCCTCATCACCGTGAAACTGGACCGCGTCAAGCGAGAGAGACCGAATAGAGGCAGCGATACGCTCCCGTTCCGCATTAACGAAAACACCAACACAGCGAATATGCTGAGGCAGAATGCTCCGGATCGCTTTGGCAGTTGACTCAGAGACAGAGCGGGGGCTGGGCGGATAAAAGTTCAGGCCAATCAGATCGGCGCCGGCCCGCACGGCAAGCCGGGCATCAGCGACCGTCGTAATACCACAGATTTTGACGCGGACGGACATGGGGAGACTACGAGGAATACCCTAACAGCGAGCGGAGCGGCTCTCCAGGGTCTGGCGCCGCCATAAAGGTCTCACCGATTAAGAACGCCCGCACCCCCTGAGTCTCGAGTCGGTCTAATTGATGCCGGGTCGACAGTCCGCTCTCAGATACCACCAGTACGTCGGAGGGTAGACCTTGCACCAGACGTTCAGTAGTCTCAGTCGTCGTATGAAAGGTACGCAGATCCCGGTTGTTAATACCCAGCAGGGACACGTCCTGGGCCAGGGCACGCTCACATTCTGCTTCATCATGCACTTCGACCAGACAGTCGATCCCCAGTGTTTGAGTCAGATGTATCAGATCGTGCAGCTGAGCGTCTTCGAGAATCGCGACAATGAAGAGAATAGCACTCGCTCCGTAGGCACGAGCTTCGTACACTTGGTAGTCATCAAAGACGAAATCTTTTCTGAGGAGGGGGAGCGCAACCTGCTGGCGAATCTGTTTGAGATATTCGAGGCTGCCCTGAAAAAACTTCTGTTCCGTAAGCACAGAGATGGCCGCTGCTCCCGAGGATTCATAGATACGGGCGAGAGCGAGGGGATCAAAGTCTTGCCGGATCACGCCCTTGGAGGGAGATGCCTTTTTTATCTCGGCAATAATCGTCCGCCCGTTCCAGGTAGACAAGGTCTGGAAAAGATCAGGCGGCGGAGAGTGGAACAGCGGCATGTCTTGAAGCTGGCCGAGCGATACCTGCCGTTTTTGGAGTGCGAGTTCCTCGCGTTTATAGGCCACGATGTCATCAAGAATCATACCGTTTCCCTGTGGGTCAGCGGGATAAATCGTTCCAGTGTCCGGGCCGCGGCTCCACTGTCAATCGTTTTCCCGGCAAGCGCAATCCCGTCTGCTAGTGAAGCTGCTGCGTTCCCAGCATAGAGGGCTGCGCCAGCATTGAGCAACACAACGTCTCGGTGGGGGCCTGGGGTTCCAGCTAAGACCGACCGGATGATATCTGCCGATTCCTGGGCACTTGCAACCTGGAGAGCGGTTAACGGACGACGCGGCAAACCGTAATCCGTCGGATTGATGTTATACGTCCGAACGCCCTGTGGCCCCCACTCAGCCACGTGCGTCGGACCGCTCAGCGACACCTCATCCAGCCCATCCTCTCCATGCACGACCAAGCCGTGCTGACAGCCCAATCGTCCGAGTGCCACGGCTAGCGGCTCAACCCAACGCTGGTCAAAGACACCAATGAGTTGATATTGCGCTCCCGCCGGATTCGTGAGAGGCCCAAGGATATTGAAGATGGTCCGTATCCCAACTTCCCGACGTGGGCCAACCGCATGGCGCATAGCTCGATGAAAGGCTGGGGCGAGCAAGAATCCGAAGCCGACTTCTCGCATGCAATATGCCACCTGCTGTGGCGACATCTCAATACGCGCACCGAGGGTTTCTAAGACATCAGCACCGCCGACTATGCCAGACATTGCCCGATTGCCATGTTTTGCCACACATAAACCCGCGGCGGCAACCACAAATGCGGCACAGGTCGAGATATTAAACGTATGACAGCCGTCTCCCCCGGTTCCGCAGGTATCAATAACCGCGCGCCCCGGACGCACTGGTGTCGCCATAGCGCGCATAGCCCCAGCCGCCCCGGAGATCTCGGCGACAGTCTCACCCTTGATGTGGAGCGCGGTCAATAACGCCCCAATTTGAGCCGGAGTGGCCTGCCCGTCCATCAAATCGGTGATGACGGCATACATCTCTTCTTCCGTCAGATCTGCGCCGGCAACCACGTGGGCGATGGCATCTTTGACCGTCATGGATACAGCCCGAAGGGTTAATCTGAGACCAGGTAGGCCTGGGCGAATTTCTCCTCGCGGCGAAAGCGCTCCGCCACCCGTCGGGCCTCGTCTTGGGGAAACGTTCCGACGCGCAAACGGTACAATGTTTCTCCGTTCTTTGTCAGCCTGTTGACGGAGGCGGTATAGCCTCGTCTACGGAGTTCCGCGGCAAGTTGGCGCGCCGTACTTGGGCTCCTTGTGACATGAACCTGAATGCTCCACCCACCCGGAACCTGCGGCTTTTTTTGGTTTTGCGCCTTCCCTTCGCTTGGAGTGGGCGCGGTCAGCGCGATCTCTCGCTTTTTGTTTTGCGACGCCTGCACTGGGTTCACGGAAACACTCGCTCCGACGGGTGGAGCTGAAGACATCGTCTGCGGCTGGCCGTTCTGAGTCTTCTTCTCTGAGATCCTCTTTGAAGTCAGCGCAAAGGTCTGAGGCGCAGGACTCACAGACACGTTGTGGTCAGCAGGCTCAACCGGAAAGCGTACGGTCCGCGTCTCCTGGGCGGTTTTATACGCCTGCACTTCTTTTCCGATATAGATCCCAAAAGCAAAGACAAGAAGAAAGCTCACCACGACACTCACGCATACGATACACCCCTCGGGGAGATTAAAGTGAAAGGCATACTGCCGAACGGCCATGGCGAGTCCTTCCTCCTATTTCCTCATATACACCTGACTTATCCGAGAGAATAACAAAGGGGGAGCAACGCTCCCCCTTCCCGACTCGTCCACTGAGGTGTGCGCTTCGAGGAGCTGTTCAGATTCTCGAATCACCCCGGCTGGCGCCTCGACTCCCTACCCTTGCCTCTATGCGCTCCCAGCGCCTCCTCCGGTTGAGGGAGCACTTGCCCGTTCCGTAAACTCGACAAGTGAGACTGGAGCGGCATCTCCACGGCGAGGACCGATCTTCAGCACCCGTGTATATCCACCCGCCCGACCCTGAAAGCGTGGAGCAACCTCATCAAACAAACGTTGGACCAGCTTTCGGCTACCAAGATACGAGAAGGCAAGACGGCGCGCATGGACCGAATTCTTTTTCCCAAGGGTCACCAGACGGTCCGCCCAGCGGCGGAGTTCTTTGGCCTTGGCGTCGGTCGTTCGGACTTGTTCACGCAGCACCAACGCCTTCAATAAGTTCCGCAGCAGCGCCTTTCTGTGCGCTGCCGTACGGTTCAGTTTTCGTCCGGCTTTCAGATGTCGCATCGTCCTCGCTTCCCTGCTGCTCCGAGACTCTGGCTAGGCCAGACTGCCCTCACGGGAGACGCGCATGCGGTCCAACTCTTCCCGAGGGGGAAATGCGTCCAGGTGCATTCCAAGTTCTAGCCCCATCTCATGCAGTAATTCTTTAATCTCGTTAAGTGATTTCCGCCCGAAATTCTTCGTTTTGAGAAGTTCGGGCTCGGCCTTGACAACGAGTTCACCCACATAGCGGATATCTGCACTTTGGAGGCAATTGGCAGAACGAACCGAAAGCGCCAGTTCTTCAATAGGTCGAAAAAGATTTTCATTCGTCGGTGACTGGTCTTCCTGTCCCGGGCGCTCTTCTTGGCTGTCGAGATCTTCCGTCGTACCAGAAAAAATCGAGAGCTGATCTTGAGCGATCCGTGCGGCCGCGGCGACCGCTTCTTGCGGCTCAATGCTGCCATCGGTCCATATTTCAAGCGCCAGCCTTTCGTAGTCCGTCCGCTGACCAACACGCGCGTTGGTGACGGTGACATTGACCTTTCGAACAGGAGAAAACACCGCATCAAGGGGAATTGTACCAACGGGGCTCTCTTCAGACTGATTCCGGTCAGCCGCCATATACCCGCGCCCTGTGCGAATCTCGGCTTCAACTTCGAGCTTTCCGTCTTTGCTCAGTTTTGCAACATGGGCCTCTGGATTGAGAATGTCAACCTGAGGACCCACGACCAAATCCCCAGCGCTCACACTCTTCGCACCATTGACCCTCAGGGTGGCCGTTTCCATCTCGCTGTCGTGGAGACGGAATCGGACTTCTTTGAGGTTCAGAAGGATATCCGTGACATCTTCCGTAACACCAGGAATCGTCGAGAATTCGTGCACAACATCTTGAATCCTGACCTTGGTGATAGCCGCCCCAGGCAGGGAGGAGAGAAGAATTCGCCTCAGGGCATTGCCCAATGTTGTCCCGAATCCACGTTCAAATGGCTCGCCGATAAAGCGGCCATAGGTAGAGGTCAGGGTTTTGTCTTCAACATCGAGTGTCTTGGGCTTGATGAGATCACTCTCCTGCATGCTGCTCCCTCTTTCGTCCTGCATCCACGCCTAATACGCTCCGCCAAGCGCTAGACTTTCGAGTATAGCTCAACGATAAGCTGTTCGTTGATAGGCAAGGTGATCTCCGGTCGAGCCGGTAGGGCCCGGACTTTTCCAGAAAAAGAATCCGTTTGGACCTCAAGCCATTCTGGCACTCCGCGTCGCTGGGCAAGCTCGACGGATTCTTGGATACGGGTAATTTTTCGGCTCGCCTCGCGTACTTGCACCTCGTCCCCGGCCTTTACACCGTACGATGGAATCGTCACTCTTCGCCCGTTGACGTGAAAATGGCCATGGCGTATCAACTGGCGAGCCTCTGAGCGTGAGGTTGCAAATCCCATCCGGTACACCATATTATCGAGACGACTCTCGAGAAGAATCAAAAGATTTTCTCCGGTGATTCCACGCTGGCGCTCGGCCCGCTCGAAAAGACGACGAAACGGCCCCTCAAGCGTCCCATAGATACGTTTCAGCTTTTGTTTCTCTCGCAACTGAACGCTGTACTCGGTCGCCTTTCTTCCTCTCCCTTGACCGTGCTGTCCCGGCGGATAGCTTCTTCTCTCAATTGCACATTTATCCGTGTAACACCGTTCACCTTTCAGAAAGAGTTTCAACCCTTCTCGACGGCAGAGACGGCAGGATGGGCCTCGATAGCGTGCCACAAAAAACCTCCTGATCTGTATCAGCTCCCAGCTCGTACGCTCGGTCTCTTATACTCTGCGACGCTTGGGCGGACGACAGCCATTGTGAGGGATAGGCGTGACGTCCCGGATAAGACTCACCGCAAACCCGGCGGACTGGAGGGCTCGCAGAGCGGATTCTCTTCCGGCACCGGGCCCCTTCACGTGCACTTGAACCGAGCGCATACCGGCATCGGCCGCTTTCCGCGCCGCGCTCTCAGCCGCCATCTGGGCGGCAAACGGCGTGCCCTTCCGTGACCCCTTCAGGCCCACGCTCCCCGCGCTCGCCCAGGCCACGGTATTTCCTTGCGGGTCGGCAATGGTCACAATAGTATTGTTGAAGGTCGAGTAGATATTCACCACACCTTCTGGAATGTTTTTCCGAATTTTCTTCTTCCGTGAGACAGACCGCCTCGCCGCTTTTGCCATACAGTGCCCCTCTCCTCACGCCGTCCACTATTTAGGAGTAGGCGCGACTTTCTTTCCGGCAACGGTCCGTCTCGGTCCCTTACGCGTCCGAGAATTATTTTTTGTCTTTTGACCGCGGACCGGCAGATTTCGGCGGTGTCGGAGGCCCCGGTAGGCCCCGATGTCAATATAATGTTTAATATGACTCGCAACATCACGCCTGAGGTCTCCCTCGACACGGTGGTCTTGATCGATAGCCCGCCGGATATTTACGATCTCATCATCCGCCAACGCATCAGAATTGGCGTCTGGATCAACTCCCGCCTCGGCCAGAATTTTGAGGGCGGTGACCCGTCCGATCCCATAGATATAGGTGAGACCGATACCGATTTTCTTGTTCCGGGGTAATTCGATACCTGCAATCCGTGCCATACGCCTTCTCCACCCTTGCTTTCGCCGCGTCGGGAAAACACCTAGCCCTGTCGTTGCTTGTGTCGCGGGTTTTCACAGATGACCCGTAGAATGCCCCTGCGTTTAATCACCTTACACTTTCGACACATTGGTTTCACAGAAGCCTGAACTTTCATGCCAACCTCATTTCCATTCTTACCTGAAAACGGTTCCGTGTATGAATACTTTTCTCTTACATGCTACTGAGCACCACTGGTCCATCGGCCATGATCGCAACCGAATGCTCGAAGTGCGCTGAGAGACTGCCGTCTTTTGTCACCGCAGTCCACCCATCCTCTAGCATGGCGACCTCTGGAGCGCCCATGTTCACCATGGGCTCAATCGCGATGACCATGCCTTCGCGCAAGCGGACACCCCGGTTCCGCATGCCATAATTGGGGACAGGCGGGTCTTCATGCAGCCGACGACCAACCCCATGTCCAACAAATTCTCGCACAACAGAGAAGCCATCTCGCTCGACACGCTCCTGAACTGCGGCAGATATATCGCCAAGACGGTTGCCAATACAGGCGTGGCCTATGCCGGCTTCAAGGGCGCCGGCAGTCGTCTCTAAAAGCTGCCGAACAGACTGACCGACCTCTCCGACCGCAAAAGATACTGCGGCGTCACCATAAAATTCATCATACACTACACCAAAATCCAGGCTGACAATATCCCCGTCTTGAATGATCCGCTGCTGAGAGGGAATACCGTGGACGACTTCGTTATTCAAAGAGATGCAAATATGGGCCGGGAACGGAACAGAACCGTTCCGAATCGTATACCCTTTAAATGCGGTTTGAGCCTTCTTTTTTGCAATCCATTCCTCCGCGATACCGTCAAGCTCTCCGGTTGAGATACCTGACCGAACACGCTGCCGTATTTCGCTCAAGATTTCTGCAACAATGCGATTCGCAGTCCGCATTGTCTCTATCTCTTCAAGGGATTTCAGAAAAATCATCGGTGAGAAAATCGGACAGCGTCCTCTACCCTCGTCGCCCTCTGATGCGCCCGCGCTTCATGAAGCCTTCATAGTTTCTCATGATGAGCTGTGTTTCAATCTGCGCTACTGTGTCCAAAGCGACGCCAACGACAATAAGCAGCGCCGTTCCCCCAAAGAAAAATGGTACATTGAAAGACCCCACCAGAAGATTAGGCAGAACACAGACGATGGAGACATAAATTGCTCCCGTCAACGTTATCCGACTTAAGACCCGATCGATATAGTCCGCTGTGCGTTGCCCAGGACGGATACCAGGAATAAATCCGCCATTCTTTTTCATATTGTCGGCAACATCCGTAGGGTTGAAGACAACCGCCGTATAAAAATAACAGAAGAAGATAATCATCGCGACATAGCTGACGTTATAGATCGACCCGCCCGGCGTCAAAACATTTGCAACGGTTTGGGCCCACGGATGGTCGGCAAAGCCGGCAATGGTCGCCGGAAAAATCAAGACCGAGGAGGCGAAAATCGGGGGAATCACTCCAGCGGTGTTCACCTTCAGTGGCAGATGAGAACTTTGCCCACCATAGACTCTTCGACCGATGACCCGTTTTGCATATTGCACCGGAATGCGGCGCTGCCCGCGCTCCATAAAAATCACGGCGGCAACGATGGCCACCATGCCGACTAACAGGAGCAGTAATAAAAGGATGCTTAATTCGCCCTCTCGAACAAACTCCGTCGTTGCGGTCACCGCTGAGGGAATACTGGCGACAATACCGGCGAAGATGATGAGCGAAATGCCGTTGCCAACGCCACGCTCGGTAATCTGTTCGCCGAGCCACATGATAAAAGCAGTCCCGGCGGCCAGCGTAATCATCGTCATGAGACGAAATCCCCAGCCCGGATTAAAAACAACCAGGCTCCCGCCAGGTGCCTGAATCTGTTCGAGTCCGATGCTGATAAACAGCCCTTGGAGAAGAGCTAAACCAACAGTGCTGTAACGGGTGTACTGGGTAATTTTTCGCCGGCCTTGCTCCCCTTCTTTTGACAGGCGCTCAAGAGTTGGGACCACGACGGTCAGGAGCTGGAAGATAATGGAGGCGCTGATATAGGGCATGATGCCCAGGGCGAAGATAGAGAACCGCTCCAGGGCCCCGCCAGAGAAGAGGTTCACGAGGCCAAAAACAGTGCTGGCCGCTTGCTCGAAGAACGCCGCCAGCGCCTCTCCATCAATACCTGGAGTCGGGATTGCCACGCCGATGCGGTAGACGGCCAGCAGGGCAAAGGTAAAGAGGAGCCGACGGCGCAGGTCTGATATCTTTGTTGCGTTTTGTAAGCCTTCGAGCATGGCTACCCGACCTCGGCTGTCCCCCCCAGCGCCGTAATTTTTTCACGCGCTTGCGCGCTAAAGGCATGGGCTCTTACCGTCAGGGCTTTTGTCAGCTCCCCCTTTGCCAATATCTTGACTTTACACTGACGACCACGCGCGAGACCGGACTGGCGAAACACATCAAGGTCAACGACGCTCCCGGCCTCAAAGCGCTCCAGACTCCCAATGTTAATGATGGTGTACTCTTGTCGGAATGGGTTGTGAAATCCTCGTTTGGGCAGCCGGCGGGAGAGTGGCATTTGTCCGCCTTCATAGCCGGGTGGGATATTGCCACCAGAGCGCGCGCCGCTTCCTTTATGCCCGCGGCCGGCTGTTTTACCGAGCCCGGAGCCCGGACCGCGGCCAACCCGTTTTCGTTTTTTCATCGACCCAGGGGCGGGCCGTAAGTGACTAAGATTCATTCTCACGTACCTCAATAAGATGGGCGACTCGATTCACCATCCCTTGGAGTGAGGGCGAATCGTTTCGCAGCACGGTCTTCCCGACGCGGGTGAGGCCAAGGCCCCGTAAGGTCTCGCGCTGACGCCGTGTGCTCCCAATGGCACTCCGCTTCAAGGTGATGGCTAAGACCTGCCCTGTTCCTGCGTCGGCCATGCCCTATCCTTTCATACTCAGCGCGGGTTTCCCCCTCCGCTCGGCAACCTGCTCCGGGCCATCCAGACTCTCCAGGGCCGCCAGTGTGGCCTTTACGGAGTTATGCGGGTTCGTTGAGCCGAGACATTTTGTGAGCGCGTTCCGGACGCCAGCCAATTCCATAACGATACGCACGCCGCCACCTGCGATGAGGCCGGTACCGGCCGCAGCGGGTTTAAGCAGTACCTTGCCCGCACCGTGCCGACCAATAACCGCGTAGGGCAAGGTATCTTCGACGAGGGGAACGCGAATCAAAGACTTCTTCGCGTGCTCAACGCCTTTCCGGATGGCTTCTGGGACTTCGTGAGCCTTCCCCAAGCCGTAGCCAACATGTCCCGCACCATCCCCAGCCACGACAACAGCGCTGAAACTGAAACGGCGTCCACCCTTGACCACTTTACTCACACGATTGATATGAACGACCTTCTCTTGAATATCGAGTTCGTCAGGATTAATCCGATCATCGTCAGTCGCCACAGGCATACTCCCTAGAGTTGCAGGCCAGCCTCGCGCGCCGCATCGGCGACCGCGCGGACCTGTCCATGAAAGAGGAATCCGTTCCGATCAAAAACGACGGTCTGTATCCCCTGGTCTTGACACTTTTTTGCAATGAGCTGTCCCACTTCCTTTGCCACAGAGACCGTCGCCGCTTTTTGCTGCATCCGTTCCTTGAGGTCTGCCGAAAGGGTTGAGACGGACGCTAAAGACCGACCACTCTCATCGGAGATTACCTGAGCGTAGAGATGCTTATTGCTGCGGTATATGCATAAGCGTGGCCGGCTGTCCGTTCCACGCACTTTCCGTCTGATCCGCTTTCGACGGAGCAGGCGGCTCCGTTCACGAGGGTTCGTCCCGGCCATTCCTATCCTCCAGCAACAGCGGTCTTTCCAGCCTTTCTCCGCACATGCTCATCTACGTATTTAATCCCTTTTCCCTTATAGGGCTCGGGTGGCCGGAGCCGACGGATCGATGCCGCAACTTCTCCGACAAGTTGTTTATCGACGCCCTCAATTGTAATCTGCGTCTGGCGATCAACCTTGGCACTGACCCCCGTAGGCAGTTGGAAGAAAATAGGGTGAGAAAACCCGAGGTTCAGCTGGAGGATGTCCTTCACCGCGTCGGCTCGATATCCGACTCCATTAATTTCCAGCACCTTGGAAAACCCGGCCGAGACCCCGTGAACGGCATTGGCGACAAGCTTCCGAGTGAGCCCTTGCCGTGCTTTAGAGCGGCGAGAATCATCCGCCCGGATCAACAGCACACTGGATGTCGTAATTTCGACCGAGAGCGCGGCGTCAACCGGCACCTGCAGGACCCCCTTTGGCCCTTCAGCCGTCAGCGTTCCCTGGTCACATGAAACTTTTACCGCATCCGGCAGCAGGACCGGCTTGTGCCCAACACCAGACATATTGCCCTCTTTCTCCTTTACCACGCACTACACAGGACTTCCCCACCGACGCGAAGCGCGCGGGCGTCCCGGTCAACGATAACCCCACGAGAGGTCGACAGGATATTCACTCCAAGTCCGTTCCGCACGGCGGGGATAGCATCTGCCCGTACATAGGTTCGCAGGCTCGGCTTACTCACGCGCTGCACCCCGTGGAGTGCGGGGCGTCCTGCGTCATCATACTTGAGCTCAATGATGAGACAGGGAAATCCGTTATCCTCAACGCTGCGATAGCTCTGGATGAAGCCTTCGGTGACAAGGATGTGAACAATGGCTTCCTTGATACGGGAACGCGGCACCGAGACGGTCTTTTTCCGCGCCCGTAACGCGTTGCGGATACACGTCAACAAATCGGCAATAGGGTCAGTCTGCATAATCCTCTTCCCTACCAACTTGCCTTGGTCATGCCAGGAATTTGGCCCTTCAGCGCATAGGTCCGCAAGCAGATCCGACACATACGGAATCGACGATAGAAACCACGAGAGCGACCACACAGCGGACAGCGGTTATATTCCCGAACGCGAAATTTCGGCTTCCGTTGTGCCTTGACGCGCAAACATGTTCGTGCCATAGCTCTTAACTCCGAAAAGGCATGCCAAGGGCTCGCAGTAACGCACGCCCCTCTATATCTGTTTTTGCCGTCGTGACCAGAGAGACGGTAAACCCTTTTATTTGATCAACCTTATCCAAATTCATTTCCGGGAAGATGGTATGCTCCCGAATCCCGAGAGAATAATTCCCGCGACCGTCAAAAGAACTATCGGATATGCCTCGAAAGTCTCTCACCCGGGGAAGCGCCACATTGACCAGACGGTCAAAAAACTCATACATGCGCTCCCCGCGTAACGTGACTGCACAACCGATCGTCATACCTTCCCGGAGCTTAAAGTTCGCAATCGATTTGTGAGCCCGCGTGACCACCGGCTTCTGTCCCACAATCAGGCCCATTTCCTCGACACTACTTTCGAGTAATTTGGCGTTTGTCGCCCCTTCTCCAAGCCCCATATTGACAACGATCTTTGACAGACGAGGGACCTGCATCACGTTGGCACACCCCAACTCCTGCTTCAGAGCGGGCAGTATTTGTTTGTAGTAGAGGTCTTTAATACGAGCCATAGCTATCAGTCCAACACATTCCCGGTTCGCCGACTCACCCGCATCTTCCGTCCATCAACGACCTTGAACCCGACCCGAGTCGGGCGTCCATCCTGGGGGTCGACCAACATCAAATTTGAGAGATGAATGGATGCCTCTTTTTCCAATATCCCGCCAGAGTCCTGTGGCCCACGCGGCTTGACGTGGCGCTTGACCATATTGAGGCGCTCAACAACGGCTCGGTCCTCATTCGGCTGTACCCGGATGACCTTTCCGACTTTTCCTCGCTCTTTGCCGGCGATAATCATCACCGAATCATTTTTTTTAATGCGTGCAGCCATGACCTGTCCTACAGTACCTCTGGGGCGAGGGAAATGATTTTCATAAAACGCTTCGCCCGTAGCTCGCGCGCCACGGGTCCGAAAATACGGGTTCCAAGCGGCTCACGCTGATTATCGAGCAGCACGGCGGAATTGGTATCAAAACGGATATACGAGCCATCTGGACGGCCGAGTTCCTTCGCCGTCCGGACAACGACGGCGCGCATCACATCGCCCTTTTTCACTTTTGCATTGGGAATGGCTTCCCGGACCGAAACAACCACTTCATCACCAACCGACGCATACCGCCGACGTGTCCCGCCCAGAACACGAATGCACCGGACGCGACGCGCCCCCGAGTTATCGGCAACATCAAGCACGGATTCCACCTGAATCATACGTCTCCCTCTTTACTGAACCGCCCCTGAGGTCTCCGACTTCAGTATCGCGCGTACGCGCCAGCGTTTGTCTCGGCTGAGGGGTCTCGTTTCCGTGATGGTGACCGTATCTCCGGTCCGGCATTCATTGGCGGGGTCGTGCGCTTTATATTTTTTCCGTTGGCGAATATACTTCTTGTACATTGGATGACGGACCAGCCGCTCAACTTGGACCGTGACAGTTTTGTCCATTTTGTCACTGACGACGACCCCTTGTCTGACTTTCCGGTTTCCAGGCACACCTAGCTCCGTTCTTTACTCGCGGTGCGAATACGTTCGTGTTGGATGGTCTTGACCCGAGCAATATCTCGACGAATTTTTCGGATTCGCATGGCGTCTTCAACTTGCCCCGTCCCTCTCCTCAAACGGAGACGAAAGAGTTCTTCGCTCAGTTCTTGCGCTTTTCCCCGTATTTCTTCGTCCGTCAACTCTCGGACTTCACGCGCCCGCATATGTCGCTCCTAGTCGCTCTCGTATCTGCGTACTGACCGGCAGTTTATTGGCAGCAAGCCGTAGCGCCTCACGGGCGGTCTCACGCGGGACGCCTTCGATTTCAAAGAGCATCCGTCCCGGCTTGACAACCGCAACCCAAAATTCGGGCGCTGCCTTACCCTTTCCCATACGCGTTTCCGTTGGCTTTTTGGTCACCGGCTTATCGGGAAAGATGCGTATCCAGATACGCCCCCCACGGCGGACATGACGGGTCAGAGCAATCCGGGCGGCTTCTATCTGTCGGGCGGTCACCCAGCCACGTTGTGTCGTTTGCAGGCCATAGTCGCCAAACGAAAGGGCGGCCCCGCGGTGGGCGTTCCCGTATATGCGTCTCCGCTGCTGTTTGCGGAACTTCGTTTTTCTGGGCGAGAGCATATCTGGGTGTCCTTTAGGCACTCACGGGTGAGCGATGTTGCTCTTCTTCCTTCGTGAGGACTTCGCCTCGGAAGATCCACACCTTCACCCCAATCACGCCATATGTGGTGCGGGCTTCTGCCACACCATAGCTGATATCGGCCCGCAAGGTATGCAGCGGCACCCGTCCTTCTCGATACCACTCGGTCCGGGCGATCTCCGCTCCACCGAGCCGCCCCGAGCAACGCACTTTCACTCCTTGTGCTCCCATGCGGATGGCGCGGGTCACACTCTCCTTCATGGCGCGCCGAAAGGCCACCCGTCGCTCAAGCTGAAGGGCGACGTTTTCAGAGACGAGTTGTGCGTCCAGGTCGGGACGTCGTACTTCGTGGATATTCAGATAGACTTCCCGGTCGGTCTGCTGGGCAAGGTCGGCTTTCAGCTTTTCTATCTCCACCCCTTTTTTTCCAATCACAATGCCGGGACGAGCGGTATAGATATTGATCTTGGCCTTGTTCGCAGCGCGCTCGACTTCAATTTTCGCAATCCCGGCATGATAGAGACGCTTCTTGATGAACTCTCGAATACGAATGTCATCGTGCAGCAACGTGGCATACTCTCTCTCTGCAAACCAGCGAGACTCCCACCCTTCGAGCACGCCAACCCGGAACCCCTTCGGATGTACTTTCTGACCCATCCTATTCTTCTTTCATCTATTTCTCGTCGACAATAATCGTAAAATGGCTCGTGCGCTTCCGAATCGGCGTTGCGCGTCCGTGCGCGCGGGGAGTAAAGCGCCGAAAAGTTGCTCCCCCGTTTACGGTGGCCTGTTTCACATACAATGTATCAGGATCAACATTCTGCGTATCTGTGGCGTTGGCAATGGCAGCTTGGAGCGTTTTTGTAAAAACACGCGCCGCCTTCTTCTGAGAAAAACGCAGGACCATCAGCGCTTCTTCGACCTGTTTGCCACGGATGAGGTCCGCCACTAAACGGGCTTTCCGCGGCGCCATTCGCACATGACGAGTGATTGAGCGAGCCTCCATAGCTGCTCCCTTCTATCTCCTTTTCACGTCGCCCTTCTTATCCCCGGCATGGCCATAAAAGGTCCGGGTTGGAGAAAATTCACCGAGCTTATGGCCGACCATATTTTCAGTCACATAGACAGGGATGAATTTCCTGCCATTGTGCACGGCGAATGTCAATCCAATCATTTCAGGGATAATCGTGGACCGGCGGGACCAGGTTTTAATCACCTTTTTATCACCGCTTTGCGCGGCCGTATCGACCTTCTTCAACAAGTGGTCGTCAATGAATGGACCCTTTTTGACTGAGCGGGGCATCTTATTTCTTTCTCTTTTGGACAATATATTTGTCTGACTTTGAGCGTCGTCTGGTCTTATACCCCTTGGCGAGCACCCCCCAGGGACTCATGGGATGATTCCCTTTACTTCTTCCTTCACCTCCCCCAAGTGGGTGGTCTACCGGATTCATGGCAATGCCTCGCACGCGCGGCCGACGGCCAAACCACCGACTCCGGCCCGCCTTCCCATACGAGACGTTCTCATGATCGAGGTTGCCGACCTGGCCGATAGTGGCTTTGCAGTTTTGATGCACCAGCCGCATTTCTCCCGAAGGGAGCTTCACGGTTGCATACACGCCTTCTCTGGCCATCAGTTGCGCAGCGGTCCCAGCGCTCCTGACAATCTGAGCCCCCTTGCCTATCTTCATCTCGATGTTGTGGATAATCGTACCAACCGGAATACACCGCAACGGCAAACAATTGCCGGGACGAATATCTGCTGATTCTCCTGACATGACAACCTGGCCAACAGCCAGACCGGCGGGGGCGAGGATATAACGTTTCTCTCCATCCCGATAATGGAGTTGGGCAATATAGGCAGAGCGATTTGGATCATATTCTATAGCAGCAACCTTCGCCTCAATACCGTCCTTGTCGCGGCGGAAGTCTATCAAACGATACCGTCGTTTATGGCCACCACCCCGGTGCAGGACAGTGAGTCGCCCTCTATTATTCCGTCCACCATGCTTATGGAGGGGCGCCAGCAAGGACCGCTCCGGCCCTTCTTTTGTCTTCGCGATCTCACTGAAGCGAGAGACACTTTGGAAGCGCCTCCCTGCAGACGTTGGTTTGTACTGTCGGACAGCCACGAGTTACGCCCCTTCAAAGAAGTCTATACGGTCGCCGTCGCGTAAGGTGACATAGGCCTTCTTCCAGGCTGCCTTTCTACCCTGCGACCGACCAACGCGTCGATGTTTGCCGATATATTGAATAGTCCGCACTTGTTTGACTTTCACATCAAAAAGCGTCTCGACCGCGTTTTTAATACTCACCTTATTGGCCTGCGGGTGGACACGAAAGACAACCTGATTGCCAATCTCACTTGCCAGGGTTGACTTCTCAGTGATCAAGGGCGCGACAAGAACAGAATAGACATCCATATTACTCCCCACCCAGTCGCTCACTGATCTGTCGCATCGCCGCTTGTGTCACTAATATCTTTCGGTAGCGAAGCAGATCATAGACATTCAGCCCTTGACTCAGTAGGACTTTTACTCCAGGCAAATTGCGCGCGGATTTCTGTACGTTTACGTCTGCATCCGCCAGGACAAGCAAAACGCTATCGCCCATCTCAAGCTGCGCAAGCAGGGTGACCATCTGCTTTGTTTTTGGCTCATCAAACTGAATGGCGTCGATGACAATCACCTCGTCTTGGCGCAGTTTCTGTGCGAGGGCGGCACGCAGGGCAGTCTTCCGGGCCGACCGCGGCATCCGGTACGCATACGAACGTGGCTGGGGACCGAACACCGTTGCCCCACCAACCCACACCGGAGACCGGTTACTTCCTGACCGCGCCCGGCCGGTTCCTTTTTGTCGCCACGGTTTTCTTCCTCCACCACGCACATATGCCCGCGTCTTTGTTGCCGCCGTCCCGGAGCGACGATTGGCCAACTGCATCCTCACTGTTTCGAACAAGAGGTGCTCCCGCTGCGGCTGCTCGGAGATCACAGCGGGAAGAGCAATCTCTCCAACCTTCTCGCGTTGAGCAGAGAGAACGCTAATAGACGTTTCCTGGGCTGCCATTGGTTATCCTTGCTTATGGATGAGGACAACTTGTCCTCTCGCACCCGGTATAGACCCACACAAGAAGAGCAGATTTTCATCTGGCTGGACGTCAACGACTTGCAGATTTAACGCCTTCATTCGCTCATTCCCGTAATGGCCTGCCATCCTCTTCCCTTTGAAAATTTTCCCAGGGTAGGAGCGGTTTCCGATAGCCCCACCATGGCGGAAGTACTCATGCGTTCCATGACTCTTCGGGAATCCGCCCATGCCGTGTCGTTTCATCACTCCGGTATAGCCCCGACCTTTTGTCCGACCAACAACGTTGACCCGCTCTCCCGACTGGAAAACTTGTCCAACGGTAATTTCACCGCCGACCTCGTAGTCGTCGATATCATCTATCCGAAACTCGCGGAGGACAGCGAAG
The DNA here is from genome assembly GCA_965232605.1 of uncultured Binatia bacterium (SeqCode). Taxonomy (GTDB): domain Bacteria; phylum Desulfobacterota; class Binatia; order Bin18; family Bin18; genus Bin18. Next base: position 164,281 of record CBDDQA010000005.1, read on the forward strand.
GGACCGGCACCCGACTTCTGAGTATGTCCGAGAACAGGTTGAGAAACACGTTGTGGTTTTTGACTTCCAAACCCCAGTTGGAGCGCAGTATAACCATCTCTCTGCTGAGTTTTCTTTTGCACAACGGTACATGGTCCAGCCTGTATGACCGTAACCGGAACGAGGTCTCCCTCGGCGGAAAAGACCTGCGTCATGCCGAGCTTCTTGCCTATTAACCCTTGCATCGTCCCCTCTCCCACTACTCCAGCTTGATCTCAACATCGACTCCAGCGGCCAATTCCAGTTTCCCGAGCGCATCAATGGTTTGCTGAGTTGGGTCAAGGATGTCAAGCAAACGCTTGTGGGTTCGTATCTCAAACTGTTCCCGCGACTTTTTATCAACATGGGGTGAACGGTTTACCGTGAACCGTTCGATCCGCGTCGGAAGCGGGATAGGGCCAGCGACCCGCCCTCCGGTCCGCCTGACTGTTTCGACAATCTCTCTGACCGATTGATCAAGTACCCGGTGGTCATAGGCTTTAAGGCGGATACGGATCTTTTCATTCATAATAGTGGTCATAGGGCTCTACTCCAGGATTTTGGTGACCACCCCGGCCCCCACCGTGCGCCCGCCCTCCCGAATCGCAAACCGTAAGCCCTCATCCATCGCAATCGGCGTCAGTAATGCCACCGTCATCTGCGTGTTGTCCCCCGGCATCACCATCTCCGTCCCCGCCTGCAACGTCACCGACCCCGTCACATCCGTCGTCCGAAAGTAAAACTGTGGCCGATACCCATTGAAAAACGGCGTGTGCCGCCCCCCCTCATCCTTCGTCAATACATACACCTCCGCCTCATACCTCGTGTGCGGCGTGATACTCCCCGGCTTGGCCAACACCTGCCCCCGCTCAATCTCCTCCCGCTTGATCCCCCGCAACAAACACCCCACATTGTCCCCCGCTACCCCTTCGTCTAAGAGCTTGCGGAACATCTCGACGCCGGTCACGGTCGTCTTCTGCGTCTCCCGAATCCCGACGACCTCCACCTCTTCCCCCACTTTGATCCGCCCCCGCTCCACGCGCCCCGTCGCCACCGTCCCTCGCCCCGAAATCGTAAACACGTCCTCGACCGACATCAAAAACTCCTGGTCCACATCCCGCGCCGGCTCGGGAATAAAACTGTCCACCGCCGCCATCAACTCCAGCACCTGCGCCTCCCCGTCCGCTTCCCCCTCCAGGGCCCGTAGCGCACTCCCCCGCACGATCGGCGTGTCATCGCCCGGAAAGTCATACTTCGACAGTAACTCCCGCATCTCTAACTCGACTAAATCCAATAACTCCTCGTCATCCACCATGTCCACCTTGTTCATGAACACCACGATCGCCGGCACCCCCACTTGCCGCGCCAACAGAATATGCTCCCGCGTCTGCGGCATCGGCCCGTCCGAAGCGGCCACTACCAGAATCGCCCCGTCCATCTGCGCCGCCCCGGTAATCATGTTCTTGATATAGTCCGCATGCCCCGGACAATCCACGTGCGCATAGTGCCGCTGCTCGGTCTCATATTCCACGTGCGCCGTGTTGATCGTGATCCCCCGCTCCTTCTCCTCCGGCGCTTTGTCAATCTCGTCAAACGCCACTGCCTCCGCCATCGCCCGCTCGGCTAACACCTTCGTGATCGCTGCCGTCAGCGTCGTCTTCCCATGGTCAATATGCCCGATCGTCCCCACATTCATATGCGGCTTCGTCCGCTCAAACCGCTCCTTCGCCATCGCCTCTCCCTTTCTGCGTAATGCGATAAGAATATCTACTACGAACAGAGGGGGCCTGTACGACCACCTCATCGTTGGAGCTCGTCTTCGGAGGAGCATACCAGAACCCGGTTCGCTCCTTTATTCTGGAGTTCGCAATTCTAAATGCTATTTCAGAAGAGTCAACCGCCTACAGCAGTAGATGTTCAGGCTCGTTCCCCTCTGCTCTTCCCTCGTCTTTTCTTGAGGTCCCATGAGGCACCGGTAGTGTTCACCTGTAGTCGAAATATAAAAAAGAAGTCCGTTTCGCCACTCGCTGAGTAACCGTATCTCTATTACCAGCGATAATGGGCAAATGCTTTATTCGCTTCCGCCATACGGTGCGTATCTTCACGTTTCTTCACGGCGCCCCCTCGATTCTGAGATGCCTCAAAGAGTTCGCCGGCCAGCTTCTCTTCCATATTTTTCTCCGAGCGCTGTCTGGAAGATTGGACAAGCCAGCGCATGGCCAGAGAATTCCGCCGGACCTGGCGTACTTCAACCGGCACTTGGTAGGTCGCCCCACCAACTCGGCGTGATCGAACCTCAACTAGAGGTTTGACATTTTCTAATGCACGCCTAAAAACCTCGAGCGCATCCTCTCCCGTTCTCTGCTGGATCAGTTCCATTGCTCCGTATATGATCTTCTCGACTTTTCCCTTTTCTCCGTCGAGCATCATCATATTGGCGAATTTTGATACACTAATATCGTGGTATTTCGGGTCCGGTAGGATCTCACGTCGTGCGGCAGGTCCCTTACGTGGCATACTCTTCCCTCTCGTTCACTTGGGCTTCTTTGCACCGTATTTTGATCGGCCCTGCTTTCGTTCCTGGACACCGATGGAGTCAAGTGTACCACGGATAATATGGTATCGGACGCCAGGCAAGTCCTTGACTCGACCGCCACGGATCAGCACAACGGAGTGTTCCTGCAGATTGTGTCCGATGCCGGGGATATACGCTGTCACCTCAATACCGTTGGTCAGTCGCACACGGGCGACTTTTCTCAGGGCCGAGTTCGGCTTTTTCGGAGTCGTCGTATAGACCCGAGTACACACCCCACGCCGTTGAGGACAGGATTGCAAAGCTGGGGCGGTCAATTTTCTGCGTTGTTGCACTCTTCCTTTTCGTACGAGTTGCTGAACCGTAGGCATTCATCCTCCTTGCGACTCTCGGCCTGCCGTTCTCAAAGAGGGAACATGTCCTCCAATACATGATGATGCTGGACACGTTCCCTCTTTCTATGCTTCGAGTATTTGGGCAATGGGCAAAGGTTCTTCTTCCTCGAGCAAAACCTCCGGGCTGCCGGCAGTGAGCTGCGTATAACTCGGGGTGCCGGTTCCGGCCGGAATGAGCCGTCCCATGATGACATTCTCTTTGAGCCCTAACAGGTGATCGACCTTGCCATTAATAGCCGCTTCCGTCAGTACCTTAGTCGTTTCTTGAAACGAAGCGGCTGAAATGAAACTATCTGTCGAGAGACTCGCTTTTGTAATTCCCATCAGGAGCGATTCCGCTTCTGGAGGAATTCCTCCATCAGCCAGCACACGTTCAACCTCTTCCTGGAAACGCCACTTCTCTACTTGCTCGCCAACCAGGAAATCAGAATCTCCGACCTTGGTCACAAGAATACGCCGCATCATTTGTCTTACAATCACTTCAATATGTTTATCATGGATACGCACTCCCTGAAGGCGATAGACTTCTTGGATATTGTCCACGATCTTCTTTTGGAGATCACGATCCCCACGAACGCGAAGTATATCATGTGGGTTTTCAGACCCATCCATCAGCGGGTCTCCCGATCGGACATAATCGCCTTCTCGTACGCTGATGTGTTTTCCCCGAGGAATGAGATATTCCCGTGTTTCGCCAACCTCAGGGGTAATCACCACCTTCCTTTTCCCTTTGGTATCTTTCCCAAAGGAAACCGCTCCTTCAATCTCACTGATAACGGCGAACTCTTTCGGCTTACGCGCCTCAAAGAGTTCGGCGACCCGAGGCAGGCCACCGGTGATGTCTTTCGACTTGGCAGTCTCGCGCGGAATCTTTGCCAGCACGTCCCCTGCTTCAACCCGTTGGCCCGCCCCCACATTGATATTAGAGCCAACCGGCAGCAGATAGCGGGCGTCCAATCCATTCGATAGCTTCGCCGTTTTACCGCTGTCATCTTTGATTGATACCCGCGGGCGCATGTTTGGATCACGGAATTCGATGATGACCCGTGTGGACAGGCCCGTCCGCTCATCGACCTTTTCCTGCATGGTCCTGTCGTCGATATCACCGAATTTCACCTCACCGCTGACCTCAGTCAGGATGGGGACAGTGTAAGGATCCCACTCCGCGATTAAATCGCTGGTTTTGACCTTTGCCCCGTCTTTCTTTTTCAGCTTTGCTCCATAGACGATCTGGTACCGTTCTCTTTCACGCTCCCGTCCTGGCTCGAGCACCTCAGTCACAGCGACCTCTCCGTTGCGGTTCATCACCACGAGATCTCCATCCCGGTCAACCACAGTCTTGAGATTAATGTAACGGAGGACGCCCTCATGCTGAGCCGTGAGCGTCGTCTGCTCGGCCAGCCGGCTGGCCGTCCCACCAATGTGGAACGTCCGCATGGTCAGTTGGGTGCCTGGCTCGCCAATCGACTGCGCCGCAATGATGCCGACCGCTTCGCCAAGATGCACCAGCCGGCCGCGGGCCAAGTCACGTCCGTAACAGCGGGCGCAGAGGCCTCGTTTGGTAGCACAGGTCAGAGCGGAGCGGATCGATACGCGCTCAATCCCGGCTTCTTCGATGCGTACGACGCGGTCTTCATCAATTTCTTCGTTTGCGTGAACAAGGACTTCTTGGGTAAGAGGGTCGCGAATATCATCGAGAGCAACACGTCCTAAGACACGCTCGCCAAGGCGCTCTATGATTTCTCCACCCTCAACCAGTGGAGTCATCTCGATACCATCAATCGTACCGCAGTCCTCTTCGCTCACGATCGAGTCCTGAGCCACATCAACAAGCCGGCGGGTCAGATAACCAGAATTCGCCGTCTTAAGGGCGGTATCAGCTAACCCCTTCCGCGCCCCGTGCGTGGAGATAAAGTACTGGAGCACGGAGAGCCCGTCACGGAAGTTGGCGGTGATCGGCGTTTCGATGATTTCTCCCGAGGGCTTTGCCATTAATCCACGCATACCCGCGAGCTGGCGGATCTGCTGCGCGCTGCCACGTGACCCGGAGTCCGCCATCATATAGATGGGACTGAATCCGTCTTTGTCTTCTTGGAGACCTCTGAACATATCGTTGGCCGCTTCATCGGTGACCGAGGCCCAAGTATCCACAACCTTATTATGCCGCTCGCCATCCGTAATGAGCCCATTTGTATACTGCTCTTGGATTTTTTGTATTTCCTTCTGTGCATCGGAAAGCAGCTTCTCTTTGGTATCTGGAACCTTCATGTCTTGAATGCCAATTGAGATTCCAGCCTGAGTCGCATACTCGAAACCCAGGTCTTTCAAACGATCGGCAAAAATCACGGTGGCCTTGTTGCCCGCTTTCAAAAAGGCGGTATCAATCAAGGCCCCGAGTTCTTTTTTCTTCATCACCCGGTTAATATCCGAGAAAGGAATCTCCGGCGGTGCAATTTCCGCCAGCAAGATCCGACCCACCGTTGTTTCGACCCGTTCACCATCCAGGCGCACCGTGATCTTCGCCTGCAAGTCCACCGCGCCTTGATCGTAGGCAACCCGAACCTCACCTGGACTGCTGAAAACCTTTCCCTCACCGAGCGCCCCGGGGCGCTCGCAGGTCGCATTATACAGCCCGAGGACGACGTCTTGGGTGGGGGCGATGACCGCCTTGCCGTGAGCAGGTGAGAGAATATTATTGGTTGACATCATCAAGCTGCGGGCCTCAACCTGGGCCTCAACCGACAGCGGGACATGCACGGCCATCTGGTCGCCATCAAAGTCGGCATTATAGGCCATACAGACGAGGGGGTGCAGTTGAATAGCTTTACCTTCAATCAGGATAGGCTCAAAGGCCTGGATGCCGAGTCGGTGCAGGGTTGGGGCGCGGTTGAGCAGAACCGGATGCTCCTTGATCACTTCGTCCAGGATGTCCCAGACTTCTGGCCGTTCCTGCTCCACCATCTTCTTGGCACTCTTGATCGTGGTCGTATACCCCCGTTCCTCAAGCTTGTTGTAGATGAACGGTTTGAACAATTCCAAAGCCATATACTTCGGCAGACCGCATTGGTGGAGGCGTAATTCCGGTCCGACTACAATGACCGAACGGCCTGAATAATCGACGCGCTTTCCGAGGAGATTTTGGCGAAACCGTCCACTTTTACCTTTCAGCATGTCGGACAAAGACTTGAGAGGACGTTTGTTTGGGCCGGTCAATGGGCGGCCACGACGACCGTTATCAAAGAGAGCATCGACCGCCTCTTGAAGCATGCGCTTCTCGTTTCGAATAATGATATCCGGGGCGCTCAGCTCCATAAGCCGTTTGAGCCGGTTGTTACGATTAATCACTCGACGATACAGGTCATTCAGATCTGAAGTCGCAAAGCGCCCCCCATCGAGCGGGACGAGGGGACGAAGGTCCGGTGGAATGACGGGGATGACTTCCAGAATCATCTCTTCTGGAAGGTTGCCAGACTGCCGAAAGGCATTGACGACCTTGAGACGTTTCGCGGTTTTCTTCCGTCGGGCTTCGCTCGATGTCTCGACCATTTCAACCCGGAGTTCTCGTGCCAACTGTTCCAGGTCAAAGTCTTGTAATAGTTCGCGAACCGCCTCCGCACCCATTCCTGCTCGGAAGCTCCCCGGACCAAATTCCTCAATGGCTTTCCGATACTGGGTTTCACTCAGCAGTTCTTTTTGCTTGAGTGGCGTTTCGCCCGGATCAAGAACGATATAGGACTCGAAGTACAGTACGCGCTCAAGTTCTTTGAGCGTCATATCCATGAGTGTCCCGATCCGGCTGGGGAGGCTCTTCAAAAACCAGATGTGTGCCACGGGGCTGGCAAGGTCAATATGGCCCATTCGTTCACGACGGACTTTCGACTGAATGACCTCGACCCCACACTTCTCGCAGACAACGCCTCGATGGCGCATCCGTTTGTATTTGCCACAATTACATTCATAGTCTTTGGTCGGTCCAAATATTTTTGCACAAAAAAGCCCGTCGCGCTCAGGCTTAAACGTGCGATAATTGATGGTTTCAGGTTTTTTAACCTCGCCATGGGACCAAGAGCAAACCATCTCTTTGGACGCCAACGAGACCTGGATCGCATTAAAACGGAGCGGATTTTGGGGTTTTTCAAAAAGACCCAGAAAATCTTCCATTTTGTCCTCACCTCACCTTATTGATTTTCTTCCAGCAGCTCGACATTGAGCGCCAGGCTCTGGAGCTCGCGAATCATCACATTGAATGACTCGGGCAGACCAGGTTCCAGGACATTTTCACCTTTGACAATCGCTTCATACATGCGAGTGCGGCCGGCAACATCGTCCGATTTGACCGTGAGCATCTCTTGCAGGCTGTACGCGGCACCATAGGCTTCCAGTGCCCACACTTCCATTTCGCCAAGCCGTTGTCCCCCAAATTGCGCTTTGCCACCAAGAGGCTGTTGCGTCACCAGAGAATACGGCCCGGTTGAGCGCGCGTGAATCTTGTCTTCAACAAGATGATGCAGTTTCAGAATATACATCACACCAACGGTCACTGGCTGGCTGAATGGTTCCCCTGTTCGCCCGTCGTAGAGCGTAGTCTGCCCAGTATCAGGCAGGCCGGCCTGCTCAAGTAAGGAGAAAATTTCTGTCTCCGGGGCGCCGTCAAAGACCGGAGTCGCAACGTGAGAGCCATGTTTCGAGCGACTGGCCAGCTCTTTGACCTCGGCCTCCGAGAGTCCATCAATAAGCCGAGAAGCCTCTGTTGAACGAGCAAGGTCCTTCAGCCGCGCACGAAGACTGTCGGGCACGGATTTCCCCTCTTCCTCCGCATCATTCCCGACCTGTTTACCGAGGGACTGCACCGCCCACCCGAGATGGGTTTCCAGGATTTGCCCAACATTCATACGAGAAGGTACGCCGAGGGGGTTCAGGACAACATCGACCGGAGTGCCATCCTCAAGATACGGCATGTCTTCCTCTGGGAGAATCCGGGACAGCACCCCCTTGTTCCCGTGTCTCCCAGCCATCTTGTCACCAACCTGGAGGCGACGTTTTATGGCGATAAAGACCTTCACCATCTTGATAATCCCTGGGGGTAATTCGTCTCCACTCTTCAGTCTCTCAATTTTTCTTTCGCATTCCTCACGGATAGTGCCGATATGATCGACAAGAGAATCCACCGTCTTCCGTATCTCTTCCTCTACCGTCTCATCTCCCACTCGAACCCTACGCCACAACTGCTCTGGCAGCGTCTCCAGAAGCTCTTCCGTAATCTCCTGCCCTTTGGCGATTATTACGCGTCGGGACTCATCGTCACTGACCCGCATCGTTGCCGTCTTCCCGACCAACAGTTGCGTGATCTTGCCACGCGTACTGTCTCGGATAATATGGATCTCCTCGTCGCGGTCTTGTTGCAGCCGTTGAATCTCCGCCTCTTCAAGGTCCTGGCTGCGCTCGTCCTTGGTCTCACCTTTCCGTGAGAACACGCGGACATCGATCACCGTGCCTTCAACCCCAGGGGGAACACGGAGCGAGGTATCCCGAACCTCTCCGGCTTTTTCACCAAAAATTGCTCGGAGCAGTTTCTCTTCTGGAGAAAGTTGCGTTTCGCCTTTGGGCGTGATTTTTCCCACGAGAATATCACCTGGCCGCACTTCAGCACCGATTCTGACAATCCCACTCTCGTCAAGGTCCTTGAGTGCCTCTTCCCCAACATTCGGAATATCTTGAGTGATTTCCTCCGGTCCGAGTTTTGTGTCCCGGGCGACACACTCAAATTCCTCGATATGGACCGAGGTAAAGACGTCGTCACGAATGAGTCGCTCACTCACCAGGATGGAATCCTCAAAGTTATAGCCCCCCCAGATCATAAAGGCCACCAGGACGTTTCTCCCCAGCGCAAGTTCTCCCATCTCTGTGGCTGGGCCATCGGCGATAACATCTCCCATCTTCACCCGATCGCCACTCTGAACGATAGGGCGCTGGTTAATACACGTATTTTGGTTAGAGCGCTGGTATTTCGTGAGGCTATAGATATCAACACCAACGTCTCCCTGTGTGGTCTGCGATTCAGCTTTAATCACAACCCGAGTGGAATCCACACTCTCGACAATTCCATCGCGCTGAGCAACAAGGGCGGCCCCGGAGTCCCGAGCCACGACCTGCTCCATTCCAGTGCCAACGAGCGGAGCTTCCGTCCGTAGCAGGGGGACCGCCTGCCGCTGCATATTGGATCCCATCAATGCCCGGTTGGCATCATCATGCTCTAAGAAGGGGATCAGTGCGGCGGCCACACTTACCAACTGCGTCGGAGAGACATCCATGAGTTGAACCTGATCGGGGGGCACCATCACAAACTCCCCGCCCAGGCGAGCCGAAACCAACGTATTGATAAAAGTACCTGTGGTATCAACCGGCGCGTTCGCCTGCGCGATAGTCTGATTCTCTTCATCTAAGGCAGATAAATAGCGGACATCCTCAGTAACTCGCCCACTCTCTACCGCCCGATAGGGCGTCTCAATGAACCCAAATTCGTTGACCCGAGCATAGGTCGAAAGACTCGAAATCAGCCCAATATTAGGCCCTTCCGGCGTTTCAATCGGACAGACGCGACCATAGTGAGTGGGGTGAACGTCACGCACCTCAAAGCCGGCACGTTCCCGGGTCAGCCCACCAGGTCCCAGCGCGGAAAGTCGTCGTTTATGCGTGACCTCCGACAGCGGATTTGTTTGGTCCATGAACTGAGAGAGCTGGCTCGATCCGAAAAACTCCTTAAGCGCCGCTGAAACCGGCTTATAATTGACCAATTCTTGCGGCATTAAGGTCTCAACATCCTGGAGACTCATTCGCTCTTTTACTGCCCGCTCCATTCGGACTAAGCCAATACGAAACTGGTTTTCGACGAGTTCCCCGACTGCGCGAACACGACGATTTCCTAAGTGGTCAATATCATCGACAACGCCATTACCGTTTTTGAGTTCGACGAGATACCGAACAGTCTCTAAGATATCTTCACGCCGGAGGGTTCCTTGGTCCAGCGGAGCGGTGAGTCGGAGTTTATGGTTGAGTTTCTTCCGTCCTACTCGGGAGAGATTGTAACGCTCAGGATTAAAGAACAGGTTCTGAAAAAACGACGTGGCCGCCTCGTTGGTCGGCGGATCGCCAGGGCGGAGACGGCGATAGATCTCAATCATTGCCTCGGCCGGAGAGACGGTCTTGTCTTGAAGGAGTGTAGTGCGAAACGAAGAGCCTATATGCGTATCGTCAATAAACAAGACTTCAAACCGGGACACGCTACGCTCAATGAGGAGGTCGAGATATTCCTGCGTCACCTCCTCATTACACTGTACGAGGACTTCTTGGGTCGCGGGATCGATGATATCGTGGGCCGCCACACGCCCAAGCAGTTCCCCTGGAGAGATGGGTATCTGCTCAAGACCAGCCGCCTCTAACTGTCTCAGTGCTCCGCGGGTAAACTTCCGGCCCTCCTTTACCAACACATCACCAGTTTCAGGGTTGCGAACGTCCTGCGTTGCCCGCAGACCGAGGAGATGGTCTGGTAGAAAAGCCTGGGCTGGAGGCTTTTCCTCTGCATCGTTGAGAAAGATAGTATCTCTGCGATAGAAATAATTCAGCAACTCCTCGGTCGACATCCCCAACGCTCGCAAGAGCACGGTGGCGTGAAACTTGCGGCGGCGGTCAATGCGGACATAGAGAATATCTTTTGGGTCAAACTCAAAGTCGATCCACGATCCACGATAGGGAATAACGCGCGCCGAGTAGAGCAATTTTCCACTCGCATGCGTTTTCCCTTTATCATGATCAAAAAAGACTCCGGGAGAACGGTGGAGTTGACTCACAATCACTCGCTCAGTCCCATTGACCATAAAGGTCCCGTGATTGGTCATTAACGGGACCTCGCCAAAATAGACTTCCTGCTCTTTGACGTTTTTGATCGTCCGCGCACCGCTCCTGGCATCGACGTCCCACAGGACAAGTTGAATGGTGACTTTGAGGGGAGCGGCATAGGTCATCCCTCTTTGGTGGCACTCTTCGACTGAGTATTTCGGCTCGCCAAGCGTATAATTCACAAATTCAAGGGACGCCGTTTCGTTGAAGTCCTTGATGGGGAAAACGGATCGAAAAACCCCTTGGAGCCCGGCATCAGTCCTCTGGTCAGCAGGTAGCAAGCGTTGGAGAAACTCGTCGTAGGAGTGGCGCTGAATTTCCAACAGATGCGGGAATTCGACGATTTTTTCGATATGACCAAAGGACCGTCGGATACGGAAATTATGCGCTAACTTACCAGCCATATCAGTCATACATGCCCTCCTACCGCTCCATTATCTACTGCAACTCGACCGCCCCTCCAGCCTCTTCCAGCTTGTTTTTGATCTCTTCCGCTTCCGCCTTGGATGCGCCTTCCTTGACTGCTTTGGGCGCGCTATCGACAAGCTCTTTGGCTTCTTTGAGCCCAAGCCCGGTCAACTCACGGACAACTTTAATCACCTGGATCTTTTTCTGCCCAGGACCCGTCAGCACGACGTTGAATTCATCCTTCTCTGCGGCCGCAGCAGGCTCAGCATCGCCCCCGGCCGCCCCGCCTCCGGCAACGACAACAGGGGTCGCGGCGCTGACGCCCCATTTTTCTTCGAGCTTCTTGACCAAATCCGAAGCCTCAAGAATCGTGAGGTCAGACAGCGTGGTAATGAGTTCGTCCATCTTCTCTTCTGTCAGAGCCATACATTCCTCCTTCAGGAAAGCAATTTTCAGTTAGTCTGAGTTCAGTTGGGATATCCGTTCATTCAGTAATCGGGCGAGTCGGCCACCAGAGGCGGACAATGCCCCGACAAGGCGGGTAGCGGGTTGGGACAGCACCCCCAGCAATTGCGCCTGGAGCGCCTCACGACTTGGCAATGTCGCCAACTCCTCAATGCTCGCAGTCTCCAGGAATTGCCCCTCTGTGACTCCTCCCTTAATCGTGAACTTCTCGTTTTCAGAGGCATAGCGAGCAACAACCTTTGTAAGTCCAACGACATCACCATATCCAAGGACCAAGCCATTCTGACCGGCAAGGAGTTCCTTCAATGACAGGTACGGAGTGCCATCAATGGCGAGCGCTACCAGCGTATTCTTTGCGACGCGATATTCTCCGGACACTTCGCGTAGTTCGCGGCGTAGCACGTTGAGCTCTTCGACTGTTAACCCTTGATATTCGGTCACCACTGCTGCAGTCGCACTGGCAAATCGATTCTGCAGATCGCTAACCGTTTCTTCCTTTGTCTGTCGGTCCATTGTTTCTCTTTCGTGTCGCCGAGAGGAATGGCCTCGCTCTTCCTCGCCTTAACGGAAGGAGGCAGTCGGGTCGACGCGGACGCCTGGACCCATACTGGTACTCACCGTAATACTCTTGAGATAGGTGCCTTTTGCCGAGGCGGGCTTCGCACGCACCAAGCTCTCAAGAAGAGACTGGGCATTGTCAACAAGCTGTACTTTTTCAAATGAGGCCTTACCGACCGGCACATGCACATTGCCGGCTTTGTCAACCCGATATTCGACCTTACCGCCCTTCAGGTCTTGAACCGCCTGGGCAATATCTGTGGTCACCGTCCCCACTTTCGGGTTTGGCATGAGGCCTCGTGGCCCGAGAATTTTTCCGAGCCGCCCTACGACCCCCATCATGTCTGGAGTGGCAACAGCTTTATCGAACTCCAGCCAGCCTTCATCACTGATGCGCTTTGCCAGGTCTTCCCCGCCGACCACGTCAGCACCCGCAGCCTCGGCCTCTTGAGCCTTCTCCCCTTTTGCAAAAACGGCAACCCGCACGGATTTTCCAGTTCCGTGAGGGAGGAGCACTGTCCCACGGATGTTTTGATCGGCCTTCCTCGGGTCAACACCGAGCCTTACCGCAAGCTCGACGCTCTCATCGAACCTGGCGCGTTTCGTCTCGCTGGCAAGGACCAGCGCTTCCTCTAAGGGGTAACGCTTGGTCCGGTCGACCTTCTCCTGAGCAGAACGATAGCTTTTGCTTTTTCGAGCCATATCAATTCACCACCTCAATTCCCATGCTGCGCGCCGTCCCGGCAATAATACGCACTGCGCCCTCAAGGTCTTTGGCATTCAGGTCCGGCATCTTTGTCGTGGCAATCTCTTCAATCTGCTTTTGCGTCACGGACCCCTTCATCTCCCGCGCTGGCTCGCTGGAAGCTTTTTCCAGTCCGGCGGCCTTCTTCAGGAGCGTGGAGGCTGGCGGCGTCTTGGTGATAAAGGAAAAAGAGCGATCGACATAAACGGTAATCACAACGGGAATCAGTAACCCTTGCTGGTCCTGCGTTTTCGCATTGAACGCTTTACAGAACTCCATGATATTGACCCCCCTTTGCCCAAGGGCAGGGCCGACGGGCGGGCTGGGGTTCGCTTGTCCAGCCGGAATCTGAAGCTTGATCGTTGTGTCTATTTTCTTTGCCATTGCTTCTCACCAGTACTTATGCTTTTTCAACTTGGACAAGATCGAGCTCAACCGGAGTGGCCCGACCAAATATACTAATCAAGACGCGCAACTTCCCCTTATCCGGCTTCACTTCCTCAACAACACCAGTAAAGTCCTGAAAAGGACCATCAACAACTTTCACGCCCTCTCCTGTCGCAAATGAGATTTTTGGCTTAGGCCGCAAGGCCCCCTCTTCAACTTGCTGGTGAATCTCGGATACCTCGGCTTCTGACACTGACGGAATAGTCTGAGGGTCGTTTGTTCCACCAACAAATCCAGTCACTTTGGGCGTTGACCGGACAACATGCCAAGTCTCATCATTCATCTCCATCTGTACGAGGATGTAGCCCGGAAAAAATTTCCGAGCCGATGTGCGCTTTTTTCCTTTTACTAACTCGACGACTTGCTCCTCTGGTACTAGCACGTCCCCGAACGCTTCCTGCTTCCCCAGAGTCCGAATACGTTCCTCTAAAGCGGCTTTCGCTTTGCGTTCGTACCCAGAATAGGTATGGACGATATACCATTGCTTGCCCATAACCTCAGGCCCCTTTATGCCGATAATTAATTTCCCAGGAACGAGCGAAACAGCCACGACAGCACAGCATCGACCGAGAACAAGAACAGTGCAACGATGGCAACAAGGAGGAGCACAACCAGCGTCGCCGAGCGAACCTCTTTGCGGCTCGGCCAATGGACCTTCTGGGTCTCTGCCCACGCCTCTTGGCAATATGCCCGCGCTGTCTCAAACGCACCCATATAGTACTATCCTCATCTCGCTAGAGGAAACGCACCTACCCAAAGGGAACGGGTCAGGCAGGACTCGAACCTGCAACCCCCGGATTTGGAGTCCGGTGCTCTATCCAATTCGAGCTACTGACCCTCCTCTCTCACACCTTTACTTCTTTATGCGAGGTATGAGAGCGACAGATCGGGCAAAATTTCCGTCGAACAAGTTTACGGGAGTGAGTTTCTTATTCTTGGTTGCGGTATAGTTTTTATTTTTGCACCGCTCACAGGAAAGTCCAACAAGGTCTCTCATAACGACTTCTCTCTTCTCTTATTCCAGGATTTTGGTGACCACCCCGGCCCCCACCGTGCGCCCGCCCTCCCGAATCGCAAACCGTAAGCCCTCATCCATCGCAATCGGCGTCAGTAATGCCACCGTCATCTGCGTGTTGTCCCCCGGCATCACCATCTCCGTCCCCGCCTGCAACGTCACCGACCCCGTCACATCCGTCGTCCGAAAGTAAAACTGTGGCCGATACCCATTGAAAAACGGCGTGTGCCGCCCCCCCTCATCCTTCGTCAATACATACACCTCCGCCTCATACCTCGTGTGCGGCGTGATACTCCCCGGCTTGGCCAACACCTGCCCCCGCTCAATCTCCTCCCGCTTGATCCCCCGCAACAAACACCCCACATTGTCCCCCGCTACCCCTTCGTCTAAGAGCTTGCGGAACATCTCGACGCCGGTCACGGTCGTCTTCTGCGTCTCCCGAATCCCGACGACCTCCACCTCTTCCCCCACTTTGATCCGCCCCCGCTCCACGCGCCCCGTCGCCACCGTCCCTCGCCCCGAAATCGTAAACACGTCCTCGACCGACATCAAAAACTCCTGGTCCACATCCCGCGCCGGCTCGGGAATAAAACTGTCCACCGCCGCCATCAACTCCAGCACCTGCGCCTCCCCGTCCGCTTCCCCCTCCAGGGCCCGTAGCGCACTCCCCCGCACGATCGGCGTGTCATCGCCCGGAAAGTCATACTTCGACAGTAACTCCCGCATCTCTAACTCGACTAAATCCAATAACTCCTCGTCATCCACCATGTCCACCTTGTTCATGAACACCACGATCGCCGGCACCCCCACTTGCCGCGCCAACAGAATATGCTCCCGCGTCTGCGGCATCGGCCCGTCCGAAGCGGCCACTACCAGAATCGCCCCGTCCATCTGCGCCGCCCCGGTAATCATGTTCTTGATATAGTCCGCATGCCCCGGACAATCCACGTGCGCATAGTGCCGCTGCTCGGTCTCATATTCCACGTGCGCCGTGTTGATCGTGATCCCCCGCTCCTTCTCCTCCGGCGCTTTGTCAATCTCGTCAAACGCCACTGCCTCCGCCATCGCCCGCTCGGCTAACACCTTCGTGATCGCTGCCGTCAGCGTCGTCTTCCCATGGTCAATATGCCCGATCGTCCCCACATTCATATGCGGCTTCGTCCGCTCAAACCGCTCCTTCGCCATCGCCTCTCCCTTTCTGCGTAATGCGCTCAACAGTGAGAAACTTGTCCCAACCTTCCCAACAGTCAAGCTTTTAATATTCTGTTTCTTTCGTGAAAATGGGACAAGCCCAGGAGCGGGCTTGAACCGCCGACCTCGTCCTTACCAAGGACGTGCTCTACCTACTGAGCTACCTGGGCATTGGAGTCAATTTTCTCACTTCGTCATAACCTGATAGTGGAGCGGGAAACGGGACTCGAACCCGCGACCCCGAGCTTGGAAGGCTCGCGCTCTAGCCAACTGAGCTATTCCCGCCCAAAGTCTTCTCTGTTTTAGAGTGGAGAGGGAAGGATTCGAACCTTCGAAGGCATATGCCGGCAGATTTACAGTCTGCTCCCTTTGGCCGCTCGGGCACCTCTCCATGGGCATGGTTTTCATCTCGACGAAAGCTGGCGATAGGAATTGAACCTACAACCTACTGATTACAAATCAGTTGCTCTACCGTTGAGCTACGCCAGCGTGACCGAGTATAATTTTCCGTAGCTCAATAGTGTGTGGGTTTCAGGGCCTTTTCAAACGAAACCTTGTTATATCTCAGAAGAGCAGTCCATCCTACCCTAGCTCATTCCGGCCGTCAATAGCGATAAAATTTCATGATCCCCTTCCTTCTCCGGGAAAGAAAATCCCTTCAATTTCTATATCTTACGGGTAGCGGGTAGATAGCAAAAAAACAGCCTGACGACAAGCAAGGACGCTGCCATGAGACTTTACAGGACTACGGCGTACGAATCTGACGGAGCCGTTCATAGAGGACGATGGCACCGGCGACAGAAACGTTCAGGGAGGAAATCCGGCCTTCCATCGGTATTGATACTAAGTAATCACAGGTGTCCTGGACGAGCGGGCGTATTCCCTTCCCTTCGCCACCTAGGACGAGGGCGACCTTTCCATGCATATCGAGATCATAGACTGTAGAGCTTGCCTGCGGATTGAGTCCGACAAGCCAGAAATCCGCTTGTTTCAGGGCCATGAGAGCATGCTGCAAATTACCAACTCGACATATCGGCAGATAGGCGGTTGCCCCAGCGGCGGCTTTTTCAACACTCGCCGAGAGTTGCGCAGAACGTCGTTTCGTTAGTATCACGCCCCCGACCTGCGCTGACTCCGCTGTTCTGAGCAGCGCGCCAAGATTCCGAGGGTCCACTATCTCATCGAGTACCAGAATACAGTCTACCGGGTTCTGTATCAGCTCCGTCAGGGCCGCATACTGAAACGGACGCATCTGAGCAGCAATGCCTTGGTGATTCCCCTCGTGTGTGAGGACATCAAGAAAAGATGCGGATTGGTATCGAATGGGGATGTGAAGCTGTCGAGCATATTGAACGATACTCTCCGTTTTCTGCAATCGGAGGGCATAAATCGTCTCGATGGTTTCCGGCTGGGCCCGAAGGTACTCGTTGAGAGGGCGGAGTCCATATAGGACACGCGATTTACAGTGCAACGTATTTCTTCTAGGATTTCGTTTCATGGGCAAAATTCTGACACGCTATATCTTCCTCGAAATTGCTCTACCCTTCTGTCTCAGTTTGCTCATCTTCACCTGCATTCTGTTCACGGCGCGTATCCTGGAACTCATTGATTTAGTCATCAGCCGAGGCGTCTCAATCCTGCATATCAGTAAAATGCTGTTTTTCGTCCTTCCTTCCTTCCTCGAAGTGACAGTACCGATGGCCTTCCTCCTTGCCATTCTGTGGGGATTTGGCCGGCTCTCAACAGATAGGGAAATCATTGCGCTGAAAAGTTGTGGAGTGAGTCTTTCTCAAATGGCCGTACCGCTCTCTCTGCTGACAGTGGTCCTTTTAGGGATCTCTTTTTTCCTCACGCTCTCTGTCCGTCCGTGGAGTAATGCCGGGCTCGATCGTGTGTTCTATGATGTTTCGAAAACACGAGCAACCGCGGGCTTAAAAGAAAAGACGTTCAATAGTGAATTTTCAGGTCTGGTTATCTATGCGGAAGAAATCAAACCGCCAGGGACGGTTCTCAAGGGGATCATGATCGCTGATAGTCGGACTCCACATAGAAAAGATACCATTTTTGCTCACAATGGCCTCATTGTTCCGAGTGCTGAAGGAAATCTATTGACCCTACGCTTAAACAAGGGGACTGTGCATAGTATGCAACAGGCAGAAAAGGGTCATCAGACCACCCATTTTTCTGTCTATGATGTAACGTTGGATACTGCTGCGCTGCTCGCTCACGTGAGCGAGCCGAACCATAGCCCCAAAGATATGACCATAGCAGAACTCCTCCACCGCTTGTCTCAGAGCCAGGAGACGTCTGCACGACACAATAAGGCGCTTGTTGAATTCCATCGCCGCCTTGCCCTGCCGTTCGCATGTGTTGTCTTTAGTCTGATCGCTCTTCCCCTGAGTGTGCGAACGACTTGGGCTTTTCGTTCGGTCGGATTTGGTATCAGCCTCGGCATTATCCTGCTCTACTATCTACTGCTGACCGCCGGGGAGACGTTTGGAGAAAGGGGGGTGCTCTCTCCCGCCATTGCCCTGTGGATACCGAATGTCGTCTTAGGCGGTCTTGGTATCTATCTCTTCTCCCGGGTGGTGCAAGAAAAACCCCTTTTCCCTCTCCTGGCTTGGTTGTCACGGTACTTTTCCAAGCGTCCATTGTCATCTTTTGTCGTCCGCTGACTCCAACACAAGTTATGGGTCAAACTGGCTTTCCTTTTCCTTCTCGACTCATCGCAGTCTATCTGTGCAAAGAATTTATTCGTCTCTTTTCACTCTGCCTGCTTCTCTTTCTCGGACTCTCACTGCTGGTTGATTTTTTTGATCGCTTCAGCAGTTTTGTGAAACATCAAGCTCCCCTCTCCGCTATAGGCAGCTATTTTCTTTTCAAATTACCCCTCTTTGTCACCCAGGCTGTCCCTGCCGCAGCCCTCGCCGGGTCGCTGCTGAGCCTCGGAATGCTCTCCCGCCATAAGGAACTCCAGGCACTCAAGGCCTGTGGTGTGAGTGCCTGGCAGATGGCTATCCCTCTCCTCGTATCTGCTGGTCTATTAAGTCTTGGCGGGTGGATATGGAACGAGAATGTCGTTCCATACGCCTTTCACAAGTCTCGCTATATCAATACCGTGGAGATTAAAGGCAAGGCCCTTAAAGGTCTCTTTCAGACGCGCGGGTTCTGGTACCATGGCGCAAACAGCTTCTACCATATCGATGACTTTGATTCACGCCGAAATGTCCTTTCCGGCCTCACTATCTATACCCTCAGTGAGAATTTTCAGGTGCAGTTTTTAACGAAGATAGCTCAAGCCTCTTGGCACGACGGAAGATGGGATTTTGAGGGAGTCCAGGAGAGCAGGCTGGGGCGAGGAGACACGCAGCATTCGCTCCCACCATCCCTTCTCCTCAAGGAAACGCCCGAAGACTTCTCCCTGGTTGCCATGAAATCCGAAGAGTTTTCATCACAGGCGCTCAGGGCTTATATCGCTGATCTCCAACAAAAGGGTCTCGATACGACAGAGTATCAAGTAGACCTCAAGCTCAAGAGTGCAATCCCTTTTGCGGCATTCGTGATGACACTGTTAGGGGCAGCCTTGGCGATACCGGGCGCGAAGCAACTGACTGTCCCAACAGCACTCACTGCGGCGCTACTCCTCGGGTTTGGCTACTGGGTCTTTCTCGCCCTCACCATTGCTCTCGGTAACGGCGGGCTCCTCCCCCCGACCCTCTCCGCCTGGCTCGCGAATGGGACGCTCAGCTTAGTCGGTATCTATTTCCTGCTCGGTATCGACTAATGGGCCTGTGAGATTTTACCGCTTTGAGTACTGAGGACGCTTTCGTGCCTTATGTCGGCCATACTTCTTGCGCTCGACTTCCCGCGAGTCACGGGTAATGAACCCTTCTTTTTTCAGGAGGGGCCGAAAGTCTGGGGTGGCTTTGAGCAGGGCACGGGTAATCCCATGACGGATAGCCGCGGCTTGGGCGGAGTTTCCGCCCCCTTGGACGTTGGCCTTGACATCGTACTGGTCTTCCGTTTGCGTCACAATGAGTGGCTGCCGCGCAATCATCCGGATTGCTTCACGGCCAAAATATTCGTCAAGGGCTTTTTTGTTGACAGTATACCGCCCTTCCCCAGGAAGCAGGCGAACTCTGGCAATCGCTGTTTTTCGTTTTCCAGTTCCCCAACACTCTGATTGATTCTCAGCCATACAAAGCGCCTTCCTTCTCTCTTTCTCGACCCCTACTCTTTATTGAGCGATGGGCATCTGGGCGGCGTGAGGGTGGGATGCGTCAGGATAGATTTTTAATTTCTTTACCAACTTGCGTCCAAGAGCATTCTTCGGCAACATCCCGGCGACCGCCTTTTTCAGGATGTCTTCAGGGGACGATTTGAGCAGCTGTTCCGCAGATCGCTGTCGTATACCGCCCGGGTATCCCGTATGCCGGTAGTATTGTTTATCTTGAAGCTTCTTCCCCGTCAG
The DNA here is from genome assembly GCA_965232605.1 of uncultured Binatia bacterium (SeqCode). GTDB lineage: Bacteria > Desulfobacterota > Binatia > Bin18 > Bin18 > Bin18. Next base: position 184,423 of record CBDDQA010000005.1, read on the forward strand.
TCTCACATGGCGTGCATTAATGACGACAATAAAGTCTCCAGTATCAGTATGGGGAGAAAAGGCTGGATTTCCCTTCCCTCGTAAGGCGCTCGCGATATTACTTGCAAGACGCCCGACGACTTGGTCTTTCGCGTCTACCAGGTGCCAAGGGCGTGCCGGGAGCGCTTGTTCCTGAGGTAATGTTTGCGTTTCTTTCTTCATAGATCACAGCACCTTCATCGACAGGTATGGGGGATGGCGGGGCCGACGAGACTCGAACTCGCGACCTCCGGCGTGACAGGCCGGCGTTCTAAACCAGCTGAACTACGACCCCACCATATGGGCGGTATCCGATTTGAACGGATGGCCCTCGGCTTGTAAGGCCGATGCTCTTCCTCTGAGCTAACCGCCCTACATACAAGGACGAAAGAGGCTAGCGAACGCGCCTTACCCTGAACGAGGCTCTATACTCTACCACTGCTCCCTTTCCCAATCAATCCCCTCATGTTTCTTAATGGGTTACGATCTCGGTTGATTCAGTCGGGTCAGGTGCATCGGAAGAATAGAGAGGATCCTCATCAACCACGGTCTCTTTCTTTGCTAGGAACTCCTCAGGCTCGGCAAGGACGAGCGCGTTGCGGAGCACTGCGTCGAGATGGTCAACAGGTTCGACATGGACGGCTCGCAAGATATTCGCTGGAACTTCCTGGAGGTCTTTTTCGTTTTCAATTGGGATGACTATTCTTGTTATCCCTCCACGATGGGCGGCGAGTATCTTCTCCTTGAGACCACCAATGGGGAGCACACGGCCACGAAGGGTAATTTCTCCGGTCATCGCCGTGTCATGTCGAACCGGGATCTTTGTCAGAGCCGATACGAGGCAGGTTGCCATTGTCACGCCGGCCGATGGACCGTCTTTCGGGATCGCTCCTTCTGGAATGTGGATATGCACATCAATGTTCTGGTAAAAATCCTTGTCGAGCCCTAACTCATCGGCACGTGAGCGTACATAGCTCATCGCCGCCTGGGCAGACTCTTGCATCACATCACCAATTTTTCCAGTAATGGTTAACTTCCCTTTACCAGGGACAATGGTCACCTCAGTAGCAAGCAATTCACCTCCCATATCAGTCCAGGCCAAGCCAGTCACGACACCAATCTTGTCTTCCTGCTCTGTCTTACTCACCCGATAGCGGGCCGGCCCCAAGTATTTCTCGAGTCGTTTCTGATTTAATCGGACATGCGTATCTTTGCCCTTTTTGACAACTTCCACCGCCACCTTTCGACACAACGTCGCAATTTCCCGTTCAAGATTTCTAACTCCAGATTCCCGAGTATAGGAGCGTACCACGGTAGACAGCACACGGTCGGAGCACGTGATATTCTGCTCGGTCAGGCCGTTTGCCTCCCGTTGCTTTTTAAACAAAAAATGCTTCGCGATATTCAATTTCTCCCACTCGGTGTAACCAGGGATTCTAATGATCTCCATACGGTCCTGGAGGGGACGTGGAATCCGCTCAAGATTATTTGCCGTACAGATAAAAAGAATTTTCGACAGATCGTAATCGACATCAAGGTAATGGTCGTTGAAGGTCGTATTCTGTTCTGGATCAAGGACTTCCATCAACGCGGCGGACGGATCCCCCCGAAAATCGGTTGACATCTTGTCGATCTCATCAAGAAGAAAGACCGGGTTTCCTGACCCCGCTTTTTTCATTCCCTGTATTATTTTCCCAGGCATGGCTCCGATATAGGTCCGTCGGTGCCCCCGAATTTCTGCCTCGTCACGTACTCCACCGAGGGAGACTCGAACAAACTCTCGGTCCGTCGAGCGGGCAATAGATTTTCCCAAGGACGTTTTCCCCACCCCCGGAGGACCGACAAAACAGAGAATCGGACCTTTCAACTCGCCAACGAGGCTCTGGACGGCAAGATATTCCAGGATGCGTTCTTTGACCTTTTCCAGACCGTAGTGGTCCTCGTCTAAAATCTTTTCTGCATCTTGAATATCCAGTTTATCTTCCGTGTATTCATACCAGGGCAGGACGAGCAACCAGTCAATGTAGTTTCGCACAACAGTCGCCTCGGCCGACATCGGCGACATCATCTTCAGCTTCTTGAGTTCCTTTTCTACTTTGTCCCGGGCCTCTTGAGACAATTTCTTTTGTCGAATTTTTTCTTCGAGCTCTTGCAACTCATTCTTGAATTCGTCTTTTTCTCCGAGTTCTTTTTGAATGGCCCGCATCTGCTCGTTGAGATAGTACTCCTTCTGGGTCTTTTCCATTTGTTTTTTGACCCGGTTGCGTATCCTCCGCTCCACCTCAAGTATCTCAATCTCGGAACGTGTGAAGCTCAGCACTTTCTCTAGCCGGTCAGCGGGATCGATCGTTTCGAGCAGGGTCTGTTTATCCTCCAGTTTAATACCGAGGTGAGCAATAATGGTATCGGCGAGTCGAGACGGATCATCAAGCGCCGAGACCGACATAATCATCTCTGGAGGAATCTTCTTATTCAGACGCACATAGTTCTCAAATGCCGTATTCACGCTTTTCACCAACGCATCGATTTCGGCTTGTCGTTGTGACGTCTCTTCAACCTCTTCCACATCAGCCCAGAAGAAGTCATTCTGCTCGACGTATTGGACAACCTGTCCGCGCTGTTTCCCCTCAACCAGCACCTTCACGGTCCCGTCTGGCAACCGGAGGAGTTGCACGACATGCCCAATAGTACCCATGGCATAAATGTCATTGGCAATCGGATCGTTGACTTTCGCATCACGCTGGGTTGCAAGAAAAATCAGTTTATCGCCAGCAACCGATTCTTCGAGCGCCTTAATCGACTTTTGCCGTCCCACAAAGAGGGGAACGACCATGTGAGGAAAAACAATAATATCTCGTAACGGTAAAAGCGGTAGACGCACGGTCCCTCCTTTTTCCGATCTCTCTTTATTGGTCTTTCTGGAACAACATGCCGCTGTTTTCCGAATCGGGTTGTCAGGCACTCTCGGCCGTTGCCTTTTGGTACATTACAATAGGCTGCACGTTGCGTGACACCACTTCTTCGGAAATAAGGACTTCTTTGATATTCGGCTGTGAGGGGATATCGTACATGATATCCAGCATGATGTTTTCCATAATAGCCCGCAGCCCGCGCGCCCCGGTTTTTCTGGCTAATGCCTCACGAGCGATCGCAGTGAGCGCGCCTTCCGTAAAGCGCAGGTGGACATTCTCCAATTCAAAGAGCTTTTGGTATTGACGAACGAGCGCATTTTTTGGCTCACGCAAAATGCGGACTAAGGCCTGATCGTCCAGCTCCTTGAGGGTCGCTAAAACGGGAAGCCGACCGATAAATTCCGGTATCATGCCAAATTTCAGGAGGTCTTCCGGTTGTACTTCTGTGAGCAGACTGCTCCCCTTCAGGTTGGTGCTTCGGACATCTGCCCCAAACCCAAGACTCTTCCCCCCAATCCGTCGTTGAATAACATCTTCCAGACCGACAAACGCGCCGCCGCAGATAAAGAGGATATTCGTCGTATCGACCTGGACGAACTCTTGCTGCGGGTGTTTCCGGCCTCCTTTTGGGGGTACACTCGCAACGGTCCCTTCAATAATCTTGAGCAACGCTTGTTGGACACCTTCACCGGAAACATCTCGGGTAATCGAAGGATTATCACCTTTTCGGGCGATCTTGTCGATTTCATCGATATAGACGATTCCCTTCTGACATTTCTCGACGTCATAGTCAGCGTTTTGCAATAAGCTGAGGACAATATTCTCGACATCCTCCCCAACATACCCGGCCTCGGTCAGACTGGTTGCATCACCGATCGTAAAAGGCACCTGGAGGAAACGAGCCAAAGTTTGGGCCAGGAGAGTTTTCCCTGACCCCGTCGGACCAAGAAGGAGGATATTGGACTTTTGGAGTTCCACCTCACTGGTCATCAATTGCGAGTCAACGCGTTTGTAGTGATTATGGACGGCGACGGAGAGAATTTTCTTTGCCTGCTCCTGTCCAATGACGTATTGATCCAAAACACGCTTTATCTCCGCCGGTTTCGGGACGGTTGAGGATGCCGCCAGCGAGTCTTCCTGGTCACACTCTTCTGCGATAATGTCATTACACAGATCGATACATTCGTCACAGATATAGACCGTAGGACCCGCAATCAGTTTACGAACCTCGTCCTGACTCTTGCCACAAAAAGAGCAAACCAAATTTCCGGGACGATCATCGCCATTTCTGGGCATAGCTACTCCTTGGATCGTTTTCAGACCGCACGGTATAGGGATATGTGCTCCGGGTTAGCGTGGTGTCCCTCCGCTCGGAAGAAAAAACAGTATCCATACTCACTTACCAGTCCGTACTAGATGGCCACCAGATCCATAGTGTCGCAGAGAGAAGCTTTCATCTTTCAGCCCGACCACACGGGGAGTGGAAAGATTCTTCACCAAGGGTCCATACTAATCGTTTTCCTCGGCACCAGCAATGTCTTCTTGGACTACTCGAACATAGGCTTTTTCCACAACCGTCTGAAGTGCCTTTTCTCTGCACAGCCGTCCTTGCAGCATCTGACGATTCCTCGGATCAGCGTAGAATGTCTCAATCTGCTGTCGCTGTTCGACACTCGCCGCCCCGAAATTTTCAATCTTCAGATCAACCTCTTCCTCTGTGCTTGTAATACCCAGTTGCTCGACCAGGGCATCAAGGAGCAGGGTCGTCTCAATCTGTCGCTTTGCCCGCTGGGAAAAATCCTCGCGTATAGCCTCAGGCATAGTCGGGTCATCAAAGCTGACATTACTCTGTCCCCGCATGCCCGACTCAACGAACAACTGTTGCGCTTGTTCACGAATAAGGCCAGGGGGGACCTCAAAGGGGTTTTTGTTGAGTATTTGGCTCAGTACAGCGTCATGCATCTGCCCTTCGGCGCTCCGCTCCGCCATCTGTTCCATATTCTCCCGAATCTTGGCGCGTAATTCTTCGAGGGTATCACACTCTCCGTGATCTTTCGCAAATTCATCATCTAAAAGCGGGACTTCCTTTTGGGAAATATCGTGTATGGTGACATGAAAGGTAGCAGTAGGCAGAGCCTCTTGCCGATCGGATTCCGTCTCTTGAGGTTCCTGGGGCAATGGCAGCGAAAATTCAACAGTCTGTCCCTTCTTGACGCCAAGGAGCTGCTCTTGAAACCCGGGCAGGAGCGACTCTTTGCCCAACTCAACCAATCGGCCCTTTCCTTCGAGTCCCGGAATGGCTCGTCCGTGCTGCACGGCGCGGTAGTCCAGGGTGACAACATCTCCCGACTCAGCCCGGTCTCGATCCGTTACGGGGTGAAGCTGAGCAAACGATTCGGCAAGGCGAGTTAAGGACTCGTCAACTTCCTGCTCCGCTACTGACGAGACCACTTTGTCAACCGCCACCCCCTCGTAATCCACGTTCTTGACCTCAGGCTTCGTCTCAACCGTCGCTGAATAACAGAACGGACTTCCCGCGACCAAGCGCTCAGCCACAATCTGAGGCTTTGTCACAATATCAAGTTCGTGCTCCTCTATAGCCTTGGTAAGAGACTCCTCAACCAGTGAGGAACTCACTTCTGCGGCAATCTCTTCTCCAAAGCGACGTTCGAGCACCTGCCTTGGCACTCGCCCAGCCCGAAAGCCTTTCAGTTGAACGCGGTTTTGATAGGTTCGATACGCCTTGTCCAGTCCAGCCTGGACCTGATCTGCAGGAATCTCGAAAGCAATTTTTTGCTGGACCGGGCTCAGCCTCTCAATCGAAATTTTCATACAGTAATAACCTATTGCGGATGTCAACGGAGCTCTTCATACCACCCGGATAAGACACACCTGCGAGAGGGGGGACTTGAACCCCCATCCGCTTCAAGCGGACTAGATCCTAAGTCTAGCGCGTCTGCCAATTTCGCCACTCTCGCATATGTCCTCACCGAGGGTGATGGGCCGCCGGAGATTCGAACTCCGGACCCGCTGATTAAGAGTCAGCTGCTCTGCCAACTGAGCTAGCGGCCCACGGGCACCATAACTACTATTCCCAGCCATGGCAACCAGAGCCGTGACAGCGGATTGTCAGGAGAAGATCATGCGCCGGAGTGAAGGGGACAGGGTGGGTGAAGGGACTCGAACCCTCGACTCCTGGGACCACAACCCAGTGCTCTACCAACTGAGCTACACCCACCCTATGCGCCAGAAGGGATTCGAACCCCTGACCCACGGCTTAGAAGGCCGTTGCTCTATCCAGCTGAGCTACTGGCGCCCTCACGGCCTGGTCTGTCAGGAGTGTTGGGCTGTTCCTCCTGACAGTGACATCGTATCGGGGCGAGCCGATTTGAACGGCCGACCCCCTGCTCCCAAGGCAGGTGCGCTACCAGGCTGCGCTACGCCCCGACATGGTTCAGTTTCCGTTCGACGTAGGGGTTGCGACGTTCTCGCCCTCCTACCCTAACATGCCGTCACATGCCGGACAAACCGGGTTCTTGTTCTCGCTCCGACGAATACCCGTTCGCTAGCTGCCCAGGAAAAAACGTGTCGAACGGTCGGCAAAATCGAACACCGGTGCCCAATACACCCCGAGGATCACAGTCGCCACACTCAAAATTGCCAGCAAGGATCCATTGTGCGGGTCGAGCGTGACCTCACCTTCCGCATCAGACGGCTCATCAAGGAACATCGTCTTGACAATGCGCGCATAATAATAGAGGGACACGACACTGTTCAATATCCCAACCACGGCAAGCCAATAGAATTCGCCCTTCACCACCGCCGCAAAGAGATAGAATTTGCCAATAAAGCCAGCGAGCGGAGGAAGACCTGTGAGCGAAAAGAGGAAAATGGCCATCGCCGCCGCCGGCAACGCTCCCCCTCTCCAGGCAAGCCCGCGAAAGCCTTCCAGGTCTTCACGGCCAGTATTATTCGCCACAACCATGACGACGATAAAGGCCCCAAGGTTCATCAAATAATAGACGACGATGTAGAACAGCATAGCCCGCAGCCCCTCGTCGCTGAGCACAACAAACCCCATGAGGATGTAGCCAGCGTGAGCAATGCTGGAATAGGCCAGGAGACGCTTCACGTTATACTGGTTCAGGGCAGCAAGGTTGCCAAGCGTCATGGTCACCATCGCCACAATCAGCATGAGTTGGGGCCACTCGACGCCGGGGACGAATTGCCACATGCCGGCGTCTCCGCTTTGAGAGAGGGCCGGATAGAAAAATCTCATCAGCAGGGCGAAACCCGCTGCCTTTGAGCCGACCGAAAGAAAAGCCGTCACAGGGATAGGGGCTCCGTGATAGACATCGGGAGCCCACATATGGAAGGGAACCGCGGCAATTTTATAGCCAAACCCGGCCAGCATAAGGACAAGAGCGATAAATAAGGTGAGTTGATCCGGAGCGTTTTGTAGCAGCGCGGCGTTAATCTCTGCATAGTCCAGGCTTCCGGTCAGACCAAAAATCCAGCTCATGCCATAGATCATGGTCCCCGAGGCCACACCGCCGTAAATGAGATATTTCAGCGCGGCTTCTCCAGACCTTCGATTGTGCGTCAAATATCCCGTCAGCACATAGGATGTCAGACTGACGAACTCTAAAGACAGATAGGCCAGCAGCAGATTCGTTGCCGAGGCCATGAAAAACATGCCGAGCCCGCTCGCCAGTAAAATGCCATAGTATTCACCCTGATTCGGGCCATTGATCTCCCGCGAGCCAAGGGACATCCAGACGGTCCCTACGACAGATAAGGAAAGAATCACCTTAAAGAAAATGGCGAAACTATCCAGCGCAATCATGCGATGAAACAGCCATCCTTCCCCAACTCCTTGTAAGCCTTCGATAAAACGAACGCCAAAGAAGGACAGGCCCGAAGTAAAGACCAAAGCCAGAGCGGCACCAACCAGGGCAATATTCCCGAGCCGCTCCTTATCTTCCACACACAGGTCTACAATAAAAATCGCCAGAATGGAGAGAAGGAGAATCCCTTCCGGGTAGAGATATGCCAGGCTTTCGATACTGCCGAGGTTCATGGCACGCTTTCTCTCTCGTTCAACACACTAGCGCAGCGCCACTGCCGCAGCGTCAGGACTGCTTGTGCTTGCCGACAGCACGACCTCGTTCAGCCCCTGGAGCGAGACATCGAGCAGGTCGAGAACGGCGTGCGGATAAAATCCCAGAATCACAACAATGGCCCCCAGCGGGACTAACATACACAGCTCTCGCGTATTGATTTCCGAGAGGTGCATGTCCGCATACTCCTCACGCGGTTTTCCGAGAAACATTTGTTGGATCGTCCACAGCAGATAGCTCGCCGTGATAATGACGGTCAGCGCGCCGAGCAAAGTGGGGATTTTATGCGTATGCCATGCACCGAGGAGGCACAGGACTTCGGAAATGAAAGCCGACAGACCGGGCAGGCCCATGGCCGCAAAAAAAGCGAGGCCCATCACCCCGGTATAGACCGGCATCACGGTGGCTAAGCCGCCAAACCCGTCAATGCGCCGATGGTGGGCCCGGTCGTAGATCACTCCGACAATGAGGAAGAGCATGGCGGTAATCGTTCCATGATTGAACATCTGTAAGACCGCCCCGTTGATCCCTTGTGGGGTAAACGAGGCCATACCCAACATGACATAGCCCATATGACTGATGCTGGAATAGGCTACGAGTTTTTTCAAATCCTTGGGCTCGGTAAAACACTGAGATAGGGCACAGAAGGCTCCATAGACGATGTTCCACGCTCCTAAGGCGGCCAAGCAGTACGGTGCGAAAAAGAAGGTTTCTGCCGGAAGGAGAGGATAATTCACCCGTAAAATCCCATACGTTCCCATTTTCAGGAGAACCCCGGCCAGAATAACAGAGATTGCGGTTGGCGCTTCGACGTGGGCGTCGGGCAGCCATGTATGGAGGGGGAAGGCCGGAATTTTTACGGCAAAGTTAATAAAGAGCGCGAGCCACATGATTTGCGGCAAAGAGAAGCCAAACAGGAGCGGCTCGGTCTGAAAATGCTGGGCCACGGCCGGGAGTTGGGTCAAATCAAACGTGTATCCAACGCCTTCGATGGCCCCGGCCTGAAAATAGAAGACCAGCATACAGACCAGCATCAGCGCGCTGCCGAGCATCGTATACAGGAAGAATTTGATCGCAGCATATTCCCGCCGCGGCCCACCCCAGATGCCAATCAGAAAATACATCGGCAGCAGCATCAATTCCCAGAAGATGAAGAACAGGAAGAAGTCCATGGCGCAGAAAACGCCCGTCATGGCCGTATCCAGCAACAGGAACAGGGCGAAATAACCCTTCTCGGCCCGATCAATATTCCAAGAGGCCAGAATGCAAATCGGGCACAGAAAGGCAGTCAGCAAAACCATCGATATGCTGACGCCGTCAACGCCGACAAAATAGCGAATATTGAATGACTCAATCCACGGGACGTTCACAACAAACTGGAGCGCCGTGGTCGTGGTATCAAAGTTCTGGTAGAGCCAGATGCCCAAAAAGAACGCCGGCAGGGTAAAAGCAAACGCCGTCCATCGAATTAAATCTTTTGCTTGGCTCGGCAGGCAGAAGACAACAACCATGCCCGCCAGAGGAAAGAAAATCATTAAGGTGAGAATAGAGGACTCCATAACGGCTCCTTACCGCACATCCGCACAAGGGGCTTGATAAAAAGTCTGATTCACCGGAGCTCCGAGACTCCCTCTTTTGTAAACATCAGACGCCACTGGATTCGCCTGGTGGAGAGCCACAGCGCTAGTCCGACCACGATCACCAGGGAGAGAAAGACCACCACGACCGGGAGTAATATGTCCGCTCCCACGCGCGGTAAGAATTGGGAGACGGCAATCGCGCCAACAATGACATACAGATAAATACTGAGGTTGCCGGTCTGGATTTGGCGCAACCGATTGCCGATACCAAAAGTGACATCGGCCAGCCCGTTTACCAGCCCATCAATGATGTAATGATCAAATCGACCAACCGCCCAGCCCACCACACTGGTCACTTTGGCAACGCCATTCACAATAAAGTCGATGACATTCCGATCAAAGGCGGAGCATAACCAGCTGACCACCAGGACCCCTCGGACGGCGGTCGCATGGTAGAGTTCGTCAACATAGTATTTGTTGAACACGGCTCGATACGGCACACCGCCTCCAACCGCCGTAAACGTGTCGGCGGATAGAGACTGCCGATAGTAAATCAGATACGCGAGGAATATCCCGACGGCCGCAATGCCAACGGAAGCCACCATCAGGACATACTCAACCACCTCAACATGGTGATGCGCAGCATGGCCGCCGCCATGACCACCGGCAAAGACAGGCTCCAGCCAGTGCTCCAGGATATTACTCCCGCCAAGGGCGGGGGGGACCCCAAGAAAACCGGCAAAGAGCGCGCCCACGGCAAGAACAATTAAGGGGTAGGTCATCACTGGAGGGGATTCATGCAAATGTTCTTTGGTGTGCTCATCGGCACGATTCTCTCCAAAAAACACCATAAAGACCTGACGAAACATATAAAATGCGGTCATCCCGGCAGCCGCAAATCCGATCAACCACAGGAACGGATGTCCACCGGAAAATGTCAGCCAGAGAATTTCGTCCTTTGAGAAAAATCCGGCCAGGGGCGGGATGCCGGCAATCGCAATAGTTGAGATCAAAAAGGTCCAAAAGGTGAGCGGCATTTTCTCTCTGAGCCCGCCCATCTTACGCATGTCCTGCTCATCGCCCATAGCGTGGATGACGCTTCCCGAGCCCAGAAACAAGCAAGCCTTAAAAAATGCATGCGTCATCAGATGGAAGACAGCAGCGCCATACGCTCCAACACCGACACCGAGCACCATATACCCGAGCTGACTGACCGTTGAATACGCGAGCACTTTCTTAATATCAAACTGGGCGAGGCCAATAGTGGCCGCAACGAGCGCGGTTAAGGCGCCGACCGTCGCCACCACACCGAGCGCAACCGGTGACATGGAAAAGAGAAAATGCATCCGAGCCATCATATACACGCCTGCGGTCACCATGGTCGCCGCATGGATCAAAGCACTCACCGGAGTCGGTCCGGCCATCGCATCCGGCAACCACACATAGAGTGGGATTTGCGCGGACTTCCCAGTCGCTCCGACAAAAAGACACAGCGCCGCGAGCGTCGCCGCCGGGACGCCCCAGACCATTTGCCCTTCCAGGTGATGAACCAGATGACTCAGGTCACGAAAGACCGCGGTCGTCCCGTGCCCCGCTTCAAAAAGACTCCAGAAAATAATAAAAATACCCAGCGTAAAGCCGGCGTCACCAATCCGGTTGACAATAAAAGCCTTGTTTCCAGCCGTGGTGTTCGCCTGTTCCTTATACCAAAATCCAATCAGTCCATAGGAGCACAGGCCAACACCTTCCCAGCCCACAAACATCAACACCAGATTATCGGCCAGCACCAAGGTCAGCATCGCCGCGGTAAAAAGATTGAGATAGGCAAAAAAGCGCCAGTACGCTTCGTCATCATGCATATAGCCGATTGAATACAGGTGAATCAGACCGCCAATGCCGGTGACGATCAGGATCATCAGGCCGGAGAGGGGATCGACGGCGAACGCGATATCAACCTGAAGAGCACCGATATGTATCCAGCGCAGGAGCGTATCGAGCAGGTAGCGTTCTTCAGGCACCAGACTGGTGAGCTGAAAAAAGGCCCGGAGCGCAAAGATAAAGGCGAGACCGACAGCAGTACAGGCAACGACGCTGATCCCGTTCTTCCCAAAGCGCGCCTGGATCTTCGCCCCGAAAACACCATTGATAACGGCACCAAGCAGGGGAAAGAGAACGATCCAGCGCAGGTAGGAGACGAGAAGCGGGTGATCCATAGACTAGCCTTGCAAGCTATCGACTGCTTCGATGTCGATCGACGAAAAATTCTGATAGATCCCGAGCACAATGGCCAGACCAATCACCGCTTCGGCAGCCGCCAGCATAATCACGAAAATCGCAAAGACCTGGCCATCGTAATTGCCGGAAGAAAAATGTGAGAAGGCAATATAGTTAATGTTTGCGGAGTTCAGGATCAACTCCACACCCAGAAGAATCCCGATGGCATTCTTCCGGGTGAGGACACAATAGAGGCCGAGCACAAAGACAATCAGACTGACAAACAGAAAATGCCGTAGCCCTATATCGAGCAGTAGTCCATCCATAATCATTCGTAGCGTGTGGAAGGTCGTCCCGTCTTAAATGGGGGGAGGAAAAAAATCAAGGGAGGGCGTCAAGCAAGATCACCGAGTTGGGACTCGGCCATTATCCGTCGGCCATGGGCCCACGCAGTTCCTTGCGTGACACAACAACCGCCCCAATCAACGCAACGAGCAACACGACCGAAGCGAGCTCGAATGGCAAGATATACGGCCCAAGAAAAGCCTCGCCAATACCAAACGTCGTCGGCTCGACCACAGGTTCAGCATGCTGTACCCATTCAGCCGCCCCAATACAGACCCCCATGACGGTCCCGACAACGCCAAGAATCAATGCCGCGGGAATACGTCCGACCGTCCGATTCGAGACATCGACATCAGCGATCCGATGGGTGAGCATTACCGCAAAGAGGATGAGCACGAGAATACCACCGATGTAGAGCATGACCTGAATCACTGCGACAAAGTCGGCGGCTAACAGCGCGTATAGGCCAGCCACCCCCATGAATGCCCCCAACAGAGCAAAAGCGGAATAGACCAAGTTATGAGAGAGCGCGACAATGAGCGCCGACCCGATAGTCAAAGCGGCCAGCAGATAGAAAACCAACGCTTCCAAAGGCATTGCCAGATCTCCTCATCCGCAACTTATGAGGCGGCCTCTTCCTGCTCTTTTTTGTATTTCTTCATGTCAACGGGCTCCGCCCATTCCGCCAGAAATTCCATGCCACGGTCCAAGATCGGCGCAATCAACGGATCGGTCTCCTCCCCTTTTTTCGCCTTATACGCCAATACGGGATCCTTCACGAAACGGCGAATCATGCTCTCCAGTGAGTAATCCGCCCCTTCAAACTCGGTCGTGTGGTGGATCGACCCGGTGGGACAGACCTCGCTGCACAGACCACAGTACATACATTTGGCGATGTCGATATCAAAACGGCTCAGCAGCATCGCCCGCGTCGCTTTGTCCTTTGGCGCGTCAATCACAATACAGTCAATCGGGCACGCCCGCTCGCACGCCAAACAGCCCGTGCAAATCTCCAGGTCAACTTCAAGAATACCTCGATAGCGCAGGGGCAGCGTATCCTGGACGCGGACCGCGGTCCGGTCTGGATACTGGATAGTATACGGCTTACGGACGAAGTGGGACATGGTGACGCTCATCCCTTCGAAAATCGTAGCCGCCGCATCTTTCGCGTGCTTCAGATATTGGCCAATACTACTCGCCATAGAGCGTTCCTTTAGATTGCCGGATTAAAATAGAGTTCCGGTTTCGCCCGACGCAAATGGTACAAGACGCGTCGGAAGAAGATGACAAGAAGTGCCAGCGTGCCGATAACCATGAGGTACGGCACAAAGGCATTGCCCTCCGGCCAAATCACCATCCAGACCGCAGTTCCAACCAAATTCACAAATCCAAGCGGCACCAAATACTTCCAACACAACGACATCATCTGATCCACCCGGATACGAGGCAGGGTGGCACGTATCCACATGGCCAGGAACACCCAGAAATACGCCTTGAGGAAAAAGACCGTGAGTTGCGCGATATTCAACACCACCGCGTTATTTGTCCATCCAGTCGGGATCTGCCAGCCACCCAGGAATAGCACGGCCATAATGGCACCCGTGACGTATAAGCTGCCCCACTCTGCCAAAAAGAAGAGCGCAAACCGGAAACCACTATATTCGGTCGCAAATCCAGCCACCAGTTCCGATTCTGCTTCTGGAATGTCAAAAGGCGTTCGGTTGGTTTCCGCCAGGGCGGAAATATAGAAAGCAAAGGCGGCAATGAACGTAAACGGGCTATGGAAGAGGAACCAGTCCCAGGGCGCCCAGCCTTGGGCCTGAATGATTCCTTGCGTACTCAGGGTTCCGGTAAGGAGCACGACAGGTAACAGGGCCAGCCCGGCGGGAATCTCATAACTCACGACCTGAGCGGCAGAGCGAATACCGCCCAGCAGGGACCATTTATTATTCGACGCCCAGCCCGCCATGAGGACACCGACAGCGGAGAGCGCAACAATGGCCACAATATAGAGGAGCCCGACATTGAGGTCGGCGATAACGAGCGCGCTGCTGAACGGAATAACGACAAAGGTGGCCAGAAATCCCCAAACCAGCAGATAGGGCGCGAACACAAACAGTGGACGGTCCGCGGCATCGGGCACCACGTCTTCCTTCAGGATATTTTTTATCCCATCGGCCAAGCCTTGCAGGACGCCTTGAGGCCCAACCCGGTTCGGCCCGACCCGCGACTGAATGCGCGACCAGACTCGCCGCTCAAGCCAGATGGTAATCGTCACCAGGGGGAGAACAAAGCCAAAGACAACCAGGGAGGCAAACAGAAACATCATGGCGGGGTAGACCGCCTCCGCAGGAAGCCCGCCAAATACACCGCTGGCAATGAGACCATCAATAAAGCTCTGCATAGCGCCGCACTCGTACCGTATTTCCCGTTACCGGTCAACTTCGGGAGCCACCACATCGAGGCTGGCAATCAGCGCAATCAAGTCGGCAATCATAATCCCGCGACTGAGTTTGTCCACTATGCTCATCGCGGCAAACGACCCGGTCCTGATTTTTGTCCGATAGGGAAACTCACTTCCGTCACTGACCACATACCAGCCCATATCCCCCCGGGAAGCTTCGACACGGATGTGGGCATCGCCGACCGGCGGTTTGAGCTTCTTGGCCACCCGCGCCAGGACTGGCCCGTCAGGAATCATCTCCAGGCATTGGCGGACGATTTTGCACGATTCTCTTAATTCTTTAATCCGCACCATATAGCGGTCAAAGCAATCGCCCAAGGTGCCGACTTCACCAGTCCCGACCGGGATATCAAAGTCTAATTCCGGGTAAACCGAATAGGGCTCATCCCGGCGCACATCGTACTGAAAGCCGCAGCCACGCAGGTTGGGTCCAACCAAGTTGTAGTTAATTGCCTCTTCCTGGCTGACCGCCGCAACATTGGCTAAACGCTCGACATAAATTTTATTGTAGGAAATCAGGTCGTTGTATTCGTCAATAAGGGGCTCAAACTGGTCCAGGAATGCCGTCACCTGTTCAGGGTATCCGGGGGGCAAGTCCCAGGCCACGCCACCAATGCGCATATAATTAAAAGTCAACCGCGCACCGCATAGGTCTTCAAGCAGGTTGTTCACCTTCTCCCGCTCCCGAATCGCGTGCGTAAACGGGGTCATCCCACCAATATCCATGACCATGGTCCCAACCGAGAGCAAGTGACTGGCAATCCGGCCCAATTCGCAAGCAATGACCCGACAAAACTCCCCCCGTCGAGGCACATCAATCCCGGCCGCACGCTCGCAGACCATGGCCCAGCCCTGGTTACACTGCATGGCCGATACATAATCGACGCGGTCCGTATAGGGCATGAATCCGTGATAGCCGACCTTCTCGGATATCTTCTCTATGGAGCGATGCAGATACCCAATATCGGGGAGGGCCGTCCGCATGATTTCGCCGTCGGCCTTGACCACAAAACGCAACACCCCATGCGTACTCGGATGCTGGGGACCCATATTCAGGGTCATCTCTTCTGTTGCAAGACCATCATCACGTTGGACTTCAAACTCATACCCTGCCAGGCTCATATATGCCTCCCGATTTGGGCTTGAATAAAAAGGGCTGGAGAAACGACGCAGGTGGGGTAGAACACAGGTGTGAACTTATTTCAGCAAGCTCTCTCGGCGCGTGCTGATTCCATGATACTCTTCAGGCTCGACAAAATCCTTGCGGAGCGGATGCCCGACCCAATCTTCCGGCATTAATAAACGCCGCAAGTCCGGGTGTCCGGTGAAAACAACGCCAAGCAAGTCGTAGATCTCGCGTTCCAGCCAATTGGCCGCTTTCCAGACCGTTTCTACAGAAGGCATGACCGGCTCTTCGCGCGACACATTCGCCTTGACCACTATCGCGTGCCGATGGGTATAGGAGTACAGGTGGAGCACGACTTGGATATAGTCCTCCTTTAAGAAGTCCACACCAGACATATTCGTCAAACAGTCAAAGGCCAAATCCGGGTCGTCGTGAAGAAATCGACACACCTCCACGATGGAGTCCGGCTTGACGAGCATGAAAGGATCAAGGGCGTCAGCCGCAAAGGATGTAACGGCGGCGGCGTGCTGGTCTTGCAATTTTTGGTGTATCTCTGTGGGGCTCATAGTTCACACACTGCCCTGCCCTTCCTGACGTACCGCCGGTCGTCCAGAGCCTTTAGGCCACGGCTTGCGCGGAAGAGCCCTTCACCAGCCAGCGCTCCTGCATCATTTTTTCCTGGAGTTTGAGCAGCCCCTCGGTCAGGGCTTCGGGACGGGGCGGGCAGCCGGGAACATAGACGTCAACGGGAATCACCTTATCGACACCATCACAGACCGAGTACGCTAGCTGAAACAGCCCGCCACAATTTGAACAACTCCCCATAGAAATCACATATTTAGGGTCGGGCATCTGATCGTAGAGGACTTTCGTCCGCAGCGCCATCTTCAAGGTGAGCGTCCCGGCAATAATCATCATATCGGACTGACGCGGGGTCGCCCGTGGGGCCGCCCCGAAACGCTCCAGGTCCGCCCGGGGGCCACCGGTTTGCATCAGCTCAATGGCACAGCACGCCAGACCGAAGAGCATATACCAGACCGATGATTTCCGCGTCCAATTGAGCACCTCATCCAGCTTGGTGGTGACCACCATCTCCGGCACACTGTTGATCAGGGACATGCTTCCTCCTCAGGCGGCTTTTGGCAGTTCGGGTTCTTTCGCTGCGGTCTCAGTTGCGGCTGGTTGCAGGGGCTTGAGCCATTCAAGGTCACGCTTGGCCCAGACATAGACCAGCCCCACAACAAGAATGCCCAGAAAAATCAGGATTTCAGTGAGCGCAAAGAGCCCTTGCCCATTGAGCAACCAGTCGCGAAAAGCCACGGCAACCGGGAAAATAAAGGCAACCTCAATCTCGAATATCACAAACACGAGGGCGATCAGGTAGAAACGGATATTAAAATTGATCCAGGCGCCCCCGGTCGGTGGCTCTCCACATTCATACGTGGTCAGTTTCTTTGCCTCTGGATTGTGCGGGCGCAGCAGCTTGCCCAGCGCGAGATGGACAGCGCAGAACGCGATTGCAAGAATGGAGAAAACGAGAACATTCCCGAGATTAAACAGCACCGTACACGCTCCTTCTATTCAACAGGACGCTCCCAGTTGGAAAGTAGTCCACCCTCAGAGCGACGGCTCAGCGTGGCGAGCAAACTCTGTATACTCTCCCTGCCCGCGATGGGCAAGCTCCTCTCGCAATCCCACCTTGTGGGCGAGTTGTCCGATAGAGACCTCAGCCAGATACGACCCGAGCAATCGCTGAGCCTCCCCCCACACAGAAATCTGGTTACACACTTGATGATAGCAGCAGGCATGCCCATCCTCGTCGAGACACTCCATCAGCAATAGCGGTCCCTCCAAACACTCATACACCGCGCGCAGGCTGATATCGGATGCCGGCTTCTTGAGCATAAACCCACCACGCGCCCCCATATAGGACTCAACCAATCCTCCAGTCGCAAGCTGTTTCATGATCTTCGACAGGAAATGGGCGGGGATATCCTGTTTTGTCTGGATCTCCCGCCTGGGAACAATCCTGTCCTGGGGCTGGGCGGCAAGATAGGTCAGCGCGCGAACGGCGTAGTCCACCCGCCGTCCGATATTCATCAGAGAGCTGCGCTCGGTTGATCTGGGGGATACTCCGGTACCCATACGAGAAACCGTGCTGGCTATTCCGTGACTTCTACAGTTCGGCTCCGCGGAATTTCTGCTTTTGGCCTTGAATTTTACGCTGCAAAGCCATCAGGGCGTCCAAGACGTTCTCAGGACGAGGCGGACAGCCAGGCACATACACGTCAACCGGGACAATATGGTCGATACCCGCGACGGTGGTGTAGTTATCGTAAAATCCGCCGGTTGAAGCACAGGCCCCAAAAGCCATCACCCAGTTCGGCTCTGCCATCTGTTCGTATACGCGTTTCAGGATGGGGGCCTGGCGGCACGTCACCGTTCCGATCACCATCAGTAAATCAGCTTGTCTGGGGCTGAACCGGGGCAATAAAGCCCCGAAACGATCAATATCATATGGCGTCATCGACAACGCCATATACTCCATGGCACAACACGCGGTTGCGAACGGGTAAGGAAAAATCGAATACTTCCGAGCCCAGCCAATGGCCTTATCCAATTGGGTCAGCACAACCGCATCGCCCAGCAAGGCTTCTTCTCCGCCCTGGAGCCGTGTGGCTGTGACTTGCGTGGCGTTGTTTTCCATATCTTCCCCGTCTCGGTCCCACCTGTGCCCTTGTCTAGGCAGCATCCTTCTTGGTTGCCCCCTGGTCCCGCCAGTCCGCCACCGCCGCCTTGATCGCATCCTCCGCTAACACCGAACAGTGTATCTTCACCGGCGGCAGGGCCAACTCCTCCACAATCTGCGTGTTCTTGATCGCCCCCGCCTCCGCCACCGTCTTCCCCTTCACCAACTCCGTCACATAACTCGATGACGCAATCGCCGACCCACACCCAAAAGTCTTGAACTTCGCATCTTCAATCACTTCGGTCTGCGGGTTGATCTTGAGTTGCAATTTCATCACGTCCCCGCACTCCGGCGCCCCCACTACCCCGGTCCCCACGTTTGCTTCTTCGCTCTCAAAACTCCCCACGTTCCGCGGCCGCTCGTAATGCTCTATCACCCGCTCGGTGTATGCCATGGCTGCTCCCTCTGAATAAAAAGCCGTTATGCAGAAAATCTCTCGCCCATGAATCGCCCTGATGATAGAGTCCTAGAGTCCAACTTGTCAACCGTTTCACTATGAGCAGAATGCCGGACAGCTTGTTTTCCGACAATGGCTCAACGCTCTGGCTCTACCATTTTTCATATTTCACAGCCTGACGCTCGTATCCGGCTCCACGCAGGAGGTCTCTCAATAACAGAACAGGCCGCCCTATCCCGCAGATATAAAACCGTCGGCGGTGCTGTCTCGCCTCTTTTACAAAATGCTGCTCGACGTAAGGCAAAAGTCCCTTCTCTATTGCATACTCCTCCGGTTCACACTCGGCGACGAGCGGTCGAAAGGAAAAACAGGCGCACTGGCCCTCCCATCTCTGCCACTCAGCAGCGTACAGCACGTCGCCTGCCTGTGGCGCAGCATACAGCAACCGGACGGTGTGCTGTCCACCCGCAGTCAGGAGGCGGGCAAGCATAGGCCGAAAAGGCACGACACCAACCCGGTCGGCAATAAAAATGTATTCGGCGTCCGTTGGCCGGTCGAGGACAAAGTTTCCCCACGGGCCGGTAAAGCAAAGGACGTCGGCTTCTTTCCGGCTGAAGAGGTAGGAGGAGCCGGGACCAACCTGATTCAAACAAATCTCAAAACATTCCTCTTCCTCTGGCAGGGAAGCAATCGTGTATGCCCGGGTGAGCGTCTCGCCACCGACCGGAAGCAAAAACGAGAGGAATTGGCCCGGCAGAAATGAGAGTTTCTGGCCATTCCCAACCCGGAGAAAAAAAGAGCGGGTATCCGGGGTTCGTTCAACAATCCTTTCGATAGTGGCGGTGAAGGTCGGCGAGGAAGACATGCGCGCAGAGGCTCTCCACCTAGACCTGTTGGTTGATGGTGTGACGAGGAATACGGATTTTCACTTCACCTTCAGCCATAACTGCCTGGCAACCCAGCCGCGACGTTGACACCAGACCGGGCGCCTTGTCGAGCATATCGTCTTCTTCCTCTTCGTTCTCAGTCAAATGCGCCATGCCCTGGGTGACAATCACATGGCAGGTTGTGCAGGCACAATTGCCGCCGCAAGCGTGTTCGAGTGCAACACCATGGCCGAGTAGGATATCGAGGATGGAACCCGGCTCGCCATCATGGTGAAACGGGGCCTGAGACGGATCAAATTCAATCACCTGTTCGGGATGCCCGTTTTCAAACGAGACGTAGAGCTTTGCCATACCGATGAGTAGAGATTTCCCTATTGAAGCGTCCCGGGACGGACCGACGGGGTTTCGACCTGCTTCAGCACCTGCTGGGCGATCTCAAGAAAAGTCTGGCTCTGCGGGTGGTCAGGCTGAGCGATGACAAGCGGGATGCCCGCATCCCCGCCGGCGACAATCTCGTGGACGAGGGGCACCTGACCGAGGAAGGGCAGGTGAAACTGCTCGGCCATTTTTACCCCGTTGCCGTGAGAAAAAATATGCGCCTCATGCCCACAGGAACGGCAGACCAAGTAACTCATATTCTCGATTACGCCTAAGACTGGAACGGAGACTTCCTCAAACATCTTGATGCCGCGCCGCGCATCAAGCAGCGCCACATCCTGGGGCGTTGTGACGATGACCCCGCCGGAGAGCGGGACCTTTTGCACCATGGTCAACTGGGCATCCCCGGTGCCGGGCGGCAGGTCAACAACCAGCACATCCAATTCTCCCCACTCAACCTTAGTGATAAACTCGGTCAGCAGCTTATCAATCATCGGCCC
Source organism: uncultured Binatia bacterium (SeqCode) (assembly GCA_965232605.1). GTDB lineage: Bacteria > Desulfobacterota > Binatia > Bin18 > Bin18 > Bin18. The sequence goes on from CBDDQA010000005.1 coordinate 205,113, forward strand.
ACGCCAAATGACAGCGTGGCCATCTGGAATCAGGAAGCCCATAGACATGATCTGCATGTCGTATTTGGCAACCGGGATCAAGCGTTTATCTTCCGTACTCTTGGGCTTCTCAGTAATGCCCAGCATGAGGGGGATACTCGGTCCATAGACATCCGCATCCATCACCCCAACCCGCTGGCCGGTTCGCGCCAACGCGGTTGCCAGGTTCACCGAAACCGTTGATTTTCCAACTCCACCCTTGCCACTGGCCACCGCGATGACATGCCGCACCCCTGGAATCCCGGGCTTGGACTGGGGCGTGGGTTGTGGGGCGGCCGGCTGTTGAATGGAAATCTCTACCGGCAGTTGAACGAGCGGGCTCAGCGTTTCCATCACCCGTTGTCGAATGGTTGCGATGACCTCCGCATTGCCGGTTGAAGGGGCAAGCTCTACCGTTACCGCCGCGCCGCCGACCGCAATGTCCTTGACCACGCCGAAGGCGACAATATCCCGGCTAAAGCCAGGATATTTGACCTGTTTGAGCGCTTCCAATAATTCCTGGGGTGTTGGTGGTGTTGACATAGCTGCGCCTTTAGGGTGTCCCCTCGGGGTTATTGTAGCTGTGCGGATTGTCTTGGCTCTCGCCTAAACTCCGCAGGTAGGCGTAGGTGTAAATGCCCGTTTCGTGGCCATCGTCCCAGGTCGGATTCACGGCATAATTACCGACCATATTGATACTCACAAGCTGAGGATTCTCCACCTCGATAAAGTGGCGTTCGCCACCATGCCCTTGACAGACCGCACACGGACACCAGCCCCGGAGATAGGCGAAGGGGTAGTCGTTCAGGGTATCGTCATCCCACAGCACCCGCAGGAGCTGGTCTTCCGGAATGGGCGTTAGGAGAAGGGGGGTCGGCATGGCATCCTCGTTATTCAGACCTAGTGGACCGACTGGGGCAACTGCATTGCCTCTGTTGCGACGACCTGTCGTGCAATCCCGAAAAACTCCTGGGCAACCGGATGATCGGGAGCCGAGACAACCACCGGCTTGCCGGCGTCGGCACCAGCGCGTACTTCTTCAACCAAGGGGACCTCGCCCAGAACTTTCAAGCCTGTTTTCTGTGCTCCACCATGGCCGAAAATTTCTTCTTTTTCGTGGCAGACCGGACACTCGTAAAAACTCATATTCTCGATAACCCCGAGAAGCGGTACGTTGACCTGTTTGAACATGCTGATCCCGCGCTGGACATCAAGCAGGGCCACATCTTGCGGCGTCGTCACAACAACACCCCCATGCAGGGGCACTTCCTGAGCCAGGGTGAGGGCAATATCCCCCGTGCCAGGCGGCAGGTCCACAACTAAGTAATCCAATTCACTCCAGATAACGTCCCGCAGGAACTGGCGGATAATGCTCATCACAATGGGTCCACGCCAGATTACCGGAGATTGGTCGTCCAGAAAAAAGCCCATTGAGATGAGGCTGATGCCATATTTTTCGACCGGGTAGATCTTTTTGTCCTGCCCGGCCCGTGGCGTGGCCTCGGTCCCCATCATCAGCGGCACGCTGGGCCCGTAAATATCGGCGTCAAGCAGTCCGACCTTATGCCCTAACGATGCCAGGGCCAGGGCGAGGTTGACCGCAACGGTCGATTTCCCGACCCCACCTTTACCGCTGGCCACAGCCAGAATACGCCGCACACCGGGAATATCCGCCCGCTCTCGCACGGCCTGATTGCCCGCTTTGCCGCCCTGGTCCGGTTGCCCGGTTTGAGCGGGGAAGGCATGAATATGGACATGCGTGATCTCGGGTAAGGTCGTCAATTCTTGCGTGATGCGCCCCCGCAGATGCCGCAGCACATCTTCTTTGACACTGCTTGCCCGGATATGCACGACCGCACTGTCGGCCTGGACCTGGACCTTGCCAACGAGTCCTAACGTCATAATATCCCGCTGTGAGCCCGGATATTGAATCTGCCTGAGTCGCTCAGTGATACGAGTGTGGATATCAGGGGGGTTGTGTTCGTCCACTCGGTCCTCTCTTCAACGTCAAATCTGCTCTCGATTTCCTCTTCATACATTGGCGACGGCGAAATACGTGCAAATGTAGACTTGTAAAGTCTTCATTATCAAGCCCAGGTGATCCATTCAAGAATGGTCGTGTTGCGCTTGAGAAAGGCCACGAGCGGGCCGGCGGGGAAAACGGCTCCGAGCAGCGGTCAATCCCACGGACAGACGTGCCGAGCCTTTTCAGTTGGCGTCTTCTGTTTCCTCTTTCCTTTGGGGCGGCAGAGCGAGCGTATCCGGAGGGGTGGCCGAAACGCTTCTGAGTAAAATATACGGATCGCCACCAATACCCATTCCCCGCGTAATACCCATCGTTCCGTACTGATAGCCGATCAACGTCCCGGTAAACCAGTACGACTCGCCCTTGAGGGGGATGTCTTTCACGAGAGCCCGGTCCGAGAAAAACAGGAGCATCCGGGCCATGATACTCGCTTTCAGAGAAACGGTGCCGTTGCCGACGACCAGGGTCGGCAGCAGCGTCATGCCATAGTATTCCACGTACTCAACCTCACCCGTTTGACTATTTCGTATAAAATAGCGCCGCTTGTCTCGATCAGGGAAACGGCGGAAGCCACCGGTCACGATGATCTCCTGTCCGATTTCCTGGTTTGCGAAAAAGCGAACCAGGGCGTTCGCTCGAACCTCCGTACCGAGCGAGAGGAGCGTAATGCCCGTCAGGAGGTGGAGCCAGAGCGTCGCCGCCCAAGCTGCCCGCATCGTCTTCTCCTCTTGATCAAACGCTGAGCGCTCGCAATCTATGCCATTCCCCAGCAAAAGAAAAGGATTGCTGCCCTTGCCGCTCTCTTGCCGTCCCGCTCCTTTCAGGCCACAATAAGTGAGGATGTGCAGGAGGGTGCAATGCGGCGACACTGGCGTGCAAAACTGACCCCTTTTCAGCAGCGAATCTTTGACCGGAGCACCGCGGTCACAACGATTGAATTTGATCCAACCTCACAACTTCGAGCGGCGGTCACAGCCCTGCCCGCCGCTCTCGAGGCAGAAGAGCAAGCCCGTGTCGCAGCGCTCTCCCAAACCATTGTCAATCACATCTGCCGGCAGCTCAGAGTCCGTACGGTCCAGGTTCGCGTACACGGCACCCGTCCGTCGAACCAACAGGGGGAACTCCACGGGCTCTACACGCAATACAGCGGAGGCAGTAAAAATGATTCGATCCAAGTCTGGATGCGAACCGCAAAACGAAACCAAACCGTTGCGTTCCGAACCTTTCTCAGGACCCTGTTACACGAGGTCTGCCATCACTTGGACTATACCTACTTCCACTTCCGGGAATCCTACCATACCGAGGGGTTCTTTCAGCGCGAGTCCAGCCTCTTTCACCGCTTAATGTCCCCAACGACACAACCGTCGCAGGCGGCTCAGAAGCCGTCCCAATCCTTATCCTCTCTGGTGCAGGAATTCCTCCCAAGTCAGAGACAGACTCAGCCGGAACGCTAGCAATCACGGCCCAGCATCCGACTCGGCCCCATGTCTTCCTCTTCCTTTGTGCTATAGTGCTCTTCTAAAAACGTTCGGCAATCCAGGAAGGAAATGCCTATGCCTGAGTGGGTGTATGTCAAGGATATTGCCCAATACGAAGGGCAAGCAGTCGAGCTCCGAGGCTGGTTGTACAACAAGCGCTCCAGCGGAAAGCTGCACTTTCTTCAAGTGCGCGACGGCACCGGCACGATCCAGTGTGTGGTATTCAGGGGTGACGTCTCGGCCGAGACCTTTGCCCTGGGGCAGGACCTCACCCAGGAGTCGTCCGTTATGGTCCAGGGTACGGTCCGGGCGGATGCGCGCTCACCGATTGGATTTGAACTCGGCGTCAGCGGCTTATCCCTCACCCAGCAGGCCCACGCCTACCCGATTACCCCCAAGGAACACGGAGTTGCCTTTCTGCTCGACCACCGTCACCTGTGGCTTCGCTCCTCACGCCAGCAGGCGCTCCTGCGTATTCGCAGTGAAGTCATCAAAGCGTGTCGAGACTACTTCGATGCGCGTGGCTTTACCCTGCTCGATGCCCCGATCTTCACCCCGGCCGCCTGTGAAGGGACAAGCACCCTTTTCCCGGTCGACTATTTCGATGACACCGTCTATCTCACCCAGAGCGGTCAGCTGTATATGGAAGCCGGCGCCATGGCGTTCGGCAAAGTCTACTGCTGCGGTCCGACCTTTCGGGCCGAGAAATCCAAAACGCGACGCCATCTGACTGAATTCTGGATGATTGAGCCCGAAGTGGCCTACTGTGACCTGGATGGCGACATGGAGCTCGCCGAAGATTTTCTGGAGGCCGTTGTCCAGCGCGTCCTGACCAACCGGCAGGCGGAACTCCAGACGCTTGAGCGTGATATCGCAAAACTCACCCGGGTGAAGAAGCCGTTTCCGCGTATCAGTTACGGCGAAGCGATCGAACGCCTGCAAGCCAAGGGCGTTGACATTCAATGGGGGGACGACTTTGGCGGTGATGACGAAACCATCTTATCCGAACAATTTGACCGTCCGGTTATCATCCATCGCTACCCGATAGACAACAAGGCATTTTATATGAAGACCGACCCACAGGATGCCACCGTTGCCCTCTGCATGGACGTCTTAGCGCCAGAAGGCTATGGCGAGATCATCGGGGGCGGTCAGCGTGAAGACGACCTCGCCGCCTTGCAGGGAAAGCTGGAGGCACATGACCTGTCTGAAGAGGCCTTCTCGTGGTATCTTGACCTGAGACGCTACGGCTCCGTTCCCCATGCAGGCTTTGGCATGGGCATTGAGCGTATGGTCACCTGGCTATGCGGTCTGCACCACGTCCGAGAATCAATTCCATTTCCCAGAATGTTAGAGCGAGTGGCACCCTAACGGATCACTGGAGAGCCGAGGCGGTCTTTGGCGCAGACTTCGACACGCGCGGAGCTTGCTCTTCTCGGATTGCTCGCAGCAGGGCAACATTGTCGCCATGTCCTGTCCGGTAGGCAGTCACTTTGCCACGGATAGGTTGTCCCAAGAGGTAGAGATCACCGAGCAGATCAAGAATCTTGTGGCGGACAAGCTCATCCTCAAAGCGGAGTGGCGGATTGATGATCCCGTGCTCGCCAATTACGAGACAGTTATTCAGCCGGCCGCCATTGGCAAGGCCCATCTCTTCAAGTGCCTCAATCTCCTTGAGAAAACCGAAGGTCCGGGCCGGCGCGATCGTCTCACGATAGCGGTCGGCATCGCGCTGGACGTAGTGAAACTCCTGTCTCCCAACTGGCTCTGGATATTCCAGACAGTAGTCGATCTCAAGCTGCTCCGCGGGCTCAATGCGGAGGAATTTTCCCACACTGTGGTCGCCGATCTGATAGGTCCGGTCTACGCTCAAGGCCTCTATCTCTTCGTCTTGTTCAATAATGCCAGCGCTGTCGAGCAATTGACAAAATTCCAGTGCCGACCCATCGAGAATAGGAACCTCTCCCTGCATTTTGATGAGCAGGTTGGTGATACCATAACCGTGCAGGGACGAGAGCAGATGTTCAACCGTTTTCACTCCCGTCCCCTCCCGATACAGGCTGGTTGCATAGCCGGTCGATTGGACGTACTCGACCGTGGCCGGAATCAGGACGTCTGAGGACAAGGGCCCGAAAACAATGCCGCTACCCGGCGGCAAGGGATGTAAAATAATCCCCGTACGCACCCCCGAGTGAAGCCCCCGGCCATGCACGACCACACTCTGGCGAATGGTCCGGGCCGGGATTTTCTGCGTCGTGTGCACGGCGGGGAAGTCCGTATCAGCCGCAGTGACGGCTGTCCGGGTAGCCGCGGGCTGATTCGACTCTGTTCCCAAGGTACGGTGGACCGAACGGAGCAAGGTATCCAGCGAGAAGGGCTTTTCGAGGAAATCGGCGGCTCCGAGTTTTGTGGCGCGGACGGCTGTTTCTATCGTTCCGTGACCGGAAATCACAATAATCGGCAGTTCGGGCTCCCGAGACTGGAGTTGTTCGAGCAGCGCGATCCCATCGACGTGCGGCATCCAGATGTCGAGCAAGACCAGACACGGCTGCCACGTAGCGACCAAGTCAAGAACGTTTTCACCGGAGTCCGCCTCAAGCGTACGGAACCCCTCATCTTGCAAAATGCCCCGTAACATCGTTCGGATTTTTTCTTCGTCATCCACGATTAGGATCGGCGCTTCCATAGACGGCCCTCCCCTGCCTCACGCTGCATCTTCAATGGACGGCGACGAGGGCTTCTCAGCCAGCATATCCGTCCGACGAGCGTTGCTACGCACAGGCAGCTCAATAATGAACCGGCTGCCTCGTGGCGGATTGTCTCGTACCCGGATAAAGGCATGATGGTCCGCCACCACGGTGGCAACAATGGCCAGCCCGAGCCCGGTCCCATCCTTTTTGGTTGAGAAATACGGCTCAAATAATCGCTCCTTTATGTCCGGCGGGATCCCACAGCCATTATCAGCGACTTCGATACGTGCAATGCCAAGCGAGCGCATATATCGGGTCGTGACTTCGATACGGCCCGGAGGCCCTGCCGGCCCTTCCCGGCAGGCGACAACGGCATTGTCCAACAGATTACGCAGGACGCGGCGCATCCCCTCGCGGTCAAGCTCGAACAACGGTAGGGAGTGGTCCGGCATAAAGACAACGTCCAGATCGCGGTAGGCTTCGGCGATCAGCACAATGGTCTCCTGGGCCAAGGCGTTCAGGTCATGCAGACTATGCTTTCCAGCCGACAGACGGGCAAACGTGGAAAATTCGTTGACCAGTTTTTTAATCGCGTCGACTTCATGCGCAATGCTCTGCACACACTCGTCAAACACGTCGTTCCCGTCCGTAATCTGGGGACCAAACCGACGCTGGAGGCGCTGCGCCGCAAGCTGAATCGGGGTCAGCGGATTTTTGATTTCATGTGCAATCCGACGGGCGACTTCGCGCCAGGCTTCCATCCGTTCGACCTGGACGATCTGCGTGACATCCTCAAAAAAGCATAACACCCCGAGCGCATGACCACGGTCGTCAGGCAGAGAGGTGCCCGTTATTAAGAGGGAGTGGAGGTGTCCATCGCGATCCAAACGGAGCTGGCCCTGTTGTTCTTGACCGGCATCGTTCCCGTTGCCGTTTTGCCCAAGCAGGAGTTCCTGAACGATGCGCTGCACTGCCTGGAACTCACCTGCGGAGAAAATATCACGATAGTCCTGTCCAATAACGCTCTCGGCGCGCAAACCCAGCAACTGTTCCGCCGCCCGATTCAGGGTGGAGAGCCGACCATCCCGATCAAACGAGACGACGCCGGCGTTGATATTCCCGAGTAAGATCTCCATATAGCGACGCCGGGCCTCAAGTTCCTGGTGACTCTGCTGGAGATCGACGGTCATCCGATTAAAGGCGGAAACGAGCGTTCCGATCTCATCCTCCCCCTCTCCCTCAATCCGGTGCGCCCAGTGACCCTGCGCGACCTCCCGGGTGGCGGCCGATAATTGTTGGAGAGGAACGGTAATTTTTTTCGCCAGATAGACACCCACCCAGATCGCCGAGAAGATGACGACCAGGGTGACGAGGACCATCGTAATCACATAATTGTTCTTGATTGGCTGCTTCAATATCCTGAGTTGGCGATACTCGCCCAACGCTTCGACCACCTGCAGCCCTTGTCTGACGACGTTCACGGGAACCTGGGTGCCGGCCACAACAACCCCGACCAGGTGTTCCCCCATAACGACGGGAACACCTCCGTACACCAACTCGGCCTGCTCCAGAGCCACGATTTGTTGAACCTCTTCGGTCTCAGACCGGACCCGTTCCAAGAGGGTCTCGTCGAGCTGGGGAGCCGTCAACACGCCGCTCGTCTCCGGCGCATTGGCCACCAGGGTGAGCGCGGCAGAGTACACGACGAGTTGGGTCAGGCCACGTTCGTGCTGCTCGCTGTTCATGCCGGCTTGCAGCCTCTCGTAGCGCGTCGGCTCAAGGAAGTCTTGGGCGATAATCGTCTGAGCGATTGCCCGTGCGTGCGCCAGAGTCTCATCAGCAAGGCGGGCATAGACGCCGTCAACGACCTCAAGCGAACTGCTTAACGAGCGGTCAACACGCAGGGCAAACCAATTCTCGATCGATTTCGTCAGAAAACCGACCCCGATAAAGAACAGGAGTACTGCCGGGAAAAGAGAAATACCTAAAAAAGCGAGGACGAGCCGAGAGCGGAGGTGTGCGCCGGGCAGCTTCCGGCGGCGTTCGTAAAACAGCTTCAGCAGGTTCCGACCAACCAGGAAGACCAGCAAAACAAGCAGGATGATATTGAGATTGATCAGCAGAATGAAAATAATGTTGCTGATCAGACTTTCGCCGTCGCTGAGTTGGGGCGAGCGGCTCTGGAGAAAGGCAAACAAAAAGACGCCCAGGGCTGCCGCGATGATGACAGCGATCTCCCAGAACTGGCGACGTTTGTGCTCCTCCAAGCGATTTTCGTGGACCGGGGCTTCCATGCTCTCTCGCCCTGCTCATGTCAGCAGCAAAAACAATGAAGATATACCATCATACTCAGAGTTCCACCATGAGCCGTTTGGGTCGCTTGCGCTAGAACAAATCGCCCTGCTCTTTTTTACCAGGCTGGTCAATATGCAGATGCTGGTATGCCTTGAGGGTGGCCAGCCGCCCCCGTGGTGTGCGCTGCAAAAACCCCTCTTGCAAGAGATAGGGCTCGTACACGTCTTCAATGGTGCTCTTCTCTTCGCCAATAGCTGCGGCTATGGTCTCGACCCCGACCGGTCCGCCGTTAAACTTCTCGATAATCGTCCGCAGAATCGCCAGGTCCATTTTGTCGAATCCGGCCTCATCTACTTCAACTAGCGTCAGGGCGGCATGGGCCACTGCTTGTGTCACAACCGGCTCTTTCTTGACTTGGGCATAGTCGCGTACCCGTCGGAGCAGGCGATTGGCGATGCGAGGGGTTCCCCGTGCGCGACGCGCGATTTCTGCGGTTCCGCCCGTATCGATCTCCATCTCAAGAATTGAGGCCGACCGACGAATGATCTGCTCCAACTCGACCACCTGATAAAAATCCAGGCGAAACGTTGACCCAAAACGGTCTCGGAGCGGTGAGGTCAAGAGCCCAGCACGGGTGGTGGCACCAACCAGGGTGAAGTGCTTCAGGGGCAACTTGACCGTTCGGGCTGACGGGCCCTGGCCAACAACGAGGTCCAGCTCAAAATCCTCCATAGCCGGATACAAAAACTCCTCAACCACGTGATTGAGGCGATGGATCTCGTCAATGAAGAGCACGTCGCCTTCTTCCAGGTTGGTCAGAATAGCGGCCAGGTCGCCGGGGCGCTCAATCACCGGGCCGGTAGTGGCCCGAATCGTGACATCCATTTCACGCGCAATAATATGCGCCAGGGACGTTTTTCCCAATCCGGGCGGACCACAGAAGAGCAGGTGGTCAAGGACGTCAGCCCGTTGCTTGGCCGCCTCAATGGCGATCGCCAGATTCTGCTTCGTGCCTTCCTGTCCGATGTACTCCTCAAGACTGCGTGGGCGCAGCGACCCCTCGACACGTGGCTCCTCAGGCCAGGCAGTCTCATCGTCCGACAGCGCGTCCAGCGACGACACCTGGGGATTCAGCACGTCGCGCCCCGGACCAGCCGCATTATCGTGCGTCTCTTTTGGCGTGTCTTTCGCGGTGCGGCTCATGTGCTGAGCCTCCGTAACGATTCTCGAATCACATCGGCAATAGTCGTATGTCCATCCCGGACAACCGTGCGCACGGTCTTCTCGGCTTGTGCCTGCCGATAGCCCAGATTCACCAGTGCGGAGGTCGCCTCGGTTGAGAGCGGACTCGGCGTTGCCGCGGGAATCCCGTTCTGGGCTTCACTCGCACCGACTTTCTCCTGGAGCTCGACAACCAGACGTTCCGCCGTCTTTTTTCCAACGCCTGGAGTCGCCACCAAGCGTGTCACATCGCGCGTATGCAACGCACTCTCCAGCTCATCAACCGGAATACCCGACAAGATATTCAAGGCCAGGCGCGGGCCGATGCCACTCACACTGCGCAGCAGCAGAAAATACGCCTTCTCCTTCTCTTCCAGAAAACCAAACAGTTGGAGGGCGTCTTCCCGCGCATGGGTATGGATGAGCAAGCTGACCGCTTCCCCGACTCCTGGCAGATGATAGAAGGTTTGCAACGACACCAGGACCTGATAGCCGACTCCACCAACGTCGACAATGAGCTGTTCAGGGGTCTTTTCGTGGAGCACTCCGTGGAGGCGCGCAATCATAGGGCTTGCCGTGCGAGCGTGTCAGCCGCGCTTTTTCTGGTCTGCGGCGAGCATCTGGGCGACCGTCTGTTCCGTAAAGACATCGCGTAAAGAGCGGGCCTTCCTGCCCCCAGCACGCCGCGGCTGAGCGCCAACTTGGTGGAGCAGATCGGGCAGGCGGGCGGCGCTACAGTGACAAATGGCGGCGGCCAGCGCATCCGTCGCATCCTGGCTTGACGGAAAGACCCCGGCCTCTCCGTCTGGATGGTGCAGTTGGGAAAAGACCGCTTTTTGGACCTGTATTTTCCCGGCCCGGCCATATCCGGTCACCGCCGTCTTGATTTCCGTTGGATTATACTCGGCAATCCGCAGACCGGCTTGGGCCGCAGCCAGGAGCACGACGCCTCGCGCCTCGCCGAGGCGCAGGGCGCTCTGGACGTTATGGGCCACGAAGGCTTTTTCAAGACTCAGGACCTGAGGAGCCCAACGGTCAATCACCGTCACAAGCTCTGCGTAGATGAGACGCAGGCGTTCAGGCAGGGAGCGGAAGCCTTTGACAGAGACGACATCTCCGGCACAAAAGGTCAACGTCCGGCGCGTCTTCTCAATGACACCCCATCCGGTCCGCAGCGTGCCGGGGTCTATCCCCAACACGCGCAGTGGAGGCTGAGCGTTGCGAGCGTTGATGGTCTTTCCCTCCCTCAGGCCGCACTGAGTCGTTCCATCTCCTCTTCGGCGATTTCTACATTGGCGGAAACGGTTTGGACATCGTCAAGCTCCTGGAGGGCGTCGAGCAGACGTAGGGTTTGTTCGGCTTCCTTGCCGGAGAGGCTGACCGTGTTTTGGGGCACCATCGTCGCTTCAACGGACACCGTCCCGATATCGGCATTTTCGAGCGCTTGCCGCACGTCTTCGAGGTCATCGGGAGCCGTCACAATCTCAAACAACTCAGCGCCCGTCGTGACATCTTCCGCCCCGGCCTCAAGGGCAATCTCCATGAGTTGATCTTCCTCAGCCTGGTCCTTTTCTATGGTGATAATGCCCTTGTGGGTGAACATCCAGGCAACGGAGTTGGGCTGGCCCAGGCTCCCGCCGCTTTTGGTGAACAGGTGACGCACTTCGGAGACCGTTCGATTTTTATTGTCCGTCAGCACTTGCAGCATAATGGCCGCTCCGCCCGGCGCATGCCCCTCGTAGGTCACCTCTTCATAGCTGACGCCCTCAAGCTCTCCGGCGCCCTTTTTCACCGCCCGGTCTATGGTATCGCCCGGCATACTGGCCGCTTTTGCCGCGGCTACGGCCGTGCGCAGGCGCGGGTTGGCGGAGGGGTCGCTCCCACCCATCCGGGCCGCAATCGAGAGGTCTTTAATCAATTTTGTGAACATCTTGCCCCGACGGGCATCCTTGACCGCCTTCTTATGCTTAATGGTGCTCCATTTGGAATGGCCGGACATGACCGTCTCCTCCCGGCGTCAGACTTGCAGTTATGGGTAACATACTTCTGGAGGAGAGTAAACGCGCGGGCGCCCTGTTGGGGCCTCCCTTCCGATACAGTAAGGCCCCGCAATAACTGGATTTTCGACCTCTCCCACACCAGCCGGACTTGAGGAGGGGAGTGGCCGGGGACGAAAAAACACGATACACCCGAGCCTCGCGGAGACTGGCTCCCCTCGGGGAAAGGACGTTCCGAGTGCGGCTCATTACCATTCTTGCTCATACCGGTGTTGTCACCGGACTGGCCGGCTTGTTTTTTGGCAGTCTTGCCTGGGTGTATGCTTCTCCGTTTGGGGCGGTCATGGTTCTCGGCAGCCTCATACTCCTGTTCGTCAGCGGCCTGTTAGGCTGGTATTATGGTTTCAGTCCAATGTGGCGACCGTCCGGGTGGGAAGAAGAGGTCAGCCACGACGAGCGTCATTATGTGGTCTCAACGCAGCGCTACCCGCCCTATCTCGTTCGTCAGGCGAAGAGGCAGGGCGGGATGCAGTTTGGAACGGCCGTGTATGCCATACACGCCGCGGACCAGGAAGTGGCCGAGGAAGCCCAGGCCGTATACGGGCTGCAATGGCGGGAACACCAGGAGGCCCAAGAAGGGCATCAGTGGGTGGTCCACGTCTTGCGACAGGGCGACCTGTCCGAGCTTGAAGGGTTTCGGCCGGTGTCAGAGGACATGATCTGAAGACACCCTGGTTCTACGTTTTCAGACTCCGGCAGCATCATGCCGGAGGAGGCGTCCGTTGCAGTTCCCGCGGTGGCGCCCCTGCTCTACAGTGACAGTCCCGTTCACCATAACCGAGTGAATGCCGGGAGGATGACGGCGCGGTTCCTGATAGGTGCCAACATCGGCAACCGTCCGGGGATCAAACACAACAAGGTCAGCATAGGAACCGTCACAAATAAGACCGCGGTCTCGAAGATGGAACTTTTGGGCGGGGAAGCCCGTCATCCGATGAACCGCCTCTTCCAGCGTCAGCAGCTGTGTGTCCCGGACGTATTTCCCCAGGACACAGGCAAACGTGCCGTACAGACGAGGATGCGGCTTGCCCGCCACAGACGGAATACCATCAGAGCCGATCATGGTTGTGGGGTGCGCCAGGACGCGCCGGACGTCTGCCTCATCCATCCCGAAAAGAACCGCGACCGTACTTTCTCCTTCTCCGGCAATCAGCTCGGCCACCGTCTGCTGGAGAGACTTGCCCGTCCGTTGGCAAATGTCTTCCAAGGTCTTGCCTTCATACTCATGCTTGACGGGTGTTGAGGCAATCAAGACATCGCGCGGCGCGGCGCGTTCAATCACCCCAGCCTGGACGAGCGCCGCCAACGTCGTGCTGCCGGCGGTATACGGATAGGCGTCAGAGGAAATATCGAGACCGCGCGCCCGTGCCTGCTCAACCAGGGCCAAGGAGTCTCGCACCTTGCCCCAATTCTCTCGGCCCATCGCTTTGTGGTGGGAGATTTGGACCCCCGCGCCTGACGCTTCACCAATGCGGATCGTTTCCTGAATGGAGTCGAGCAGGTGGTCCGCTTCATCGCGCATATGCGTCGCATAGACGCCGTTGTATGCGGCCACGACTTTTGCCAGGGCGACCACTTCCTCTGTCTGAGCATAACGGCCCGGCGCGTAGAAGAGGCCGGTTGACATACCAACCGCCCCGGCCTCCATCCCTTCGTGGACAAGGGCCTGCATGCGTACAATATCCTGAGCGGCCGGCTCCTGCTTTTCATCAGACAGCGCTCCGTACCGAACCGCGGCGTGCGGAATGAGACAGGCCACGTTGACCGCGGCTGGTCGGGCTTCGAGCGCGTGATAAAACTCAGCCGTTGTCTCCCACGAAAAGTCGCCCAGCGGGCCGAACAAGAGCGGTCCAAAGCTCCGTAGGAAGGTGCGATAGGCATTATTTGCCGGAGCGGCTCCAAAGCCGCAGTTGCCGATGACCTCAGTCGTGACGCCCTGCAGAATTTTGAAATCGCACAGCGGACGGTCGAGCAGCGCAAAGTCATCGTGGGAGTGGACATCGATAAAACCAGGGGCAACCACCTGGCCGGTTGCGTCAATCGTCTGGCCGGCCTCACCACTCAGGCTGCCAACAGCGACGATCCGATCGCCCCGGACCCCGATGTCTGCCGGCACGCCGGGTTGCCCGGTCCCATCGATAATCGTTCCGTTCCGAATAACGATGTCGTAGCGCATGCGTCACCTCTGCACTTAGGCCAGAACCGGTCGGAACTTGAGCACCGCTATGTCCTCGGACCAGTCTTCAAAAACACTCTCAACCGGCATCCCGATCGCCACCTGTTCAGGCTCGCACTCGACGATATTGCTCATCAGTTGCGGACCTTCTTCCAGGGTGACAAGCGCCACCACATAGGGCACATCCTCGGCGAACGCTTTGGTCACCGGACGATAGACAACGGTAAACGACAGGACCGTTCCGCGCCCGGACACCCGCACCCACTCGATCTGCTCGCTCATGCAGGCCGTGCAGTAGAGACGCGGATAGAACTGATACTGCCCACAGGCGCGACACTGCTGGATGCGCAATTCATGATTCCGACAGCCCTCCCAGAACGGTTGCGTTTCGCCAGTCGGAGCGGGCAGGGCTTTTTCTCGTGGCGTTGTCATTACGCGGCCTCCTTTCCCAGAATCATGGAGCAGTGCGTGGACATAATCCCCCCCTGGGCGTGGACAAAGGCGATGTTGGCGTCTGTGACCTGACGCGGTCCGCACGCGCCGCGCAGCTGGAAAACCGCTTCTGTCACCGAAAACATCGAGCCGGGATGCCCAGGGTGACAGTGCGACATCAGCCCGCCGTGCGTATTCACCGGGAGCTCGCCCCCTAACTCAATACGCCCCCCCTCAACAAAACGCCCCCCTTCCCCCTTGGGGCAAAAGCCCAGGTCTTCCAACTCAATAACCACCACCGGGGTAAAACAATCGTACAACTCAGCCACGTCAATATCTCCGGGTCCCAGCTCGGCCATGGCATAGGCACGTTCGCCGGCCTCTTTTGCCGCCGAGGTGGTGAGGCTCCGGGCTTGACTGATGTGCTCATGCGAATGCCCCTCTCCGACCCCCAGCATATAGACCGGAGGATGGGGGAAATCCCTGGCGCGTTCGGCCGAGGTGAGAATAAGGGCGGCTCCACCATCGGACACCAGCGAGCAGTCCAGCAGGTGCAAGGGCGAGGCAATCATCTTTGAGTTCATCACATCGTCAACCGTAATCGGGTCGCGCATCTGTGCGGCCGGGTTCATCGAGGCGTGCCGCCGACAGGCGACCGCCACCGCGGCCAGTTGCTCGCTGGTGGTGCCATAGGCGTGCATATGCGCCTGGGCAATCAGGGCGTAAAACGCCGGGATGGGGGGACCGTAGGGTCGCTCGAACTGAGCGTGTCCGGCCGTTGACATGGCTTCAATCGCCCGGTCCCGGGAGAGGCCGGACAGCATATTGTCGGCCATAGTAATGAGGACCGTGTGGCACATACCACTGGCAATGGCCGCGGCGGCGTGATGCAGAATCGCCAGGGTCGTTCCGCCTCCCGTAGCCACGTTGAGACAGTAGCGCGGGAAGATCTGCATATACTCGGCGATCATTTCCGCGTGATACATATACGGCTCGACAAACGAATTGCAGGTAATCAAGCCATCGACCTCATCCTTGGTGATGCCGGCGTCTTCCAGCGCCGACCTGGCCGCCTTGACGTAGAGTTGGGTGGCGCTCAGCTGCGGGACGACCCCAACCTCGGTATCGGCGGCCCCCACAATGGCGACTTTTCCTCGGAGCGATTCCATAACTCTCCTCCGTCTGCGTCTGTTTTCGTCGTTCTTTTTACCTGGCATTGTCTCGACCCGCAAACAAGGGACGCTGAGCCGGTAGGCCACGTTTACGGATTCGGCAAGGGTTCAACCAGATCAATCCCGGGCGGCAGCGCGAACCTGAAAAGATCGTCCTCCAGCGCCGTTTCCCGATCGATATTCGTAAAGGCGACCCGCGTGGTATTGCCCAGCGGGTCAGTAATCAGCGCTTGGAGGATGTCGAAGGTCTCTTTACTCACTTCGATATCCAACAGGCCGATGGCCTCGGCCGCCCGCTTGGGGGTGAGACGGAGTTGATACACCTGACTCGTCTCCCCTTGAGGCAGGACGGAGAAGTCTTCGTCCAGACGCCCGACTCCGGTGAGAAACGAAATCGGCGTCTGTGAGCTGAAAGCCTGCTGAAAAGGCGTCTTCACCACCTGCCACTCTGCGGGTTGATACAACCACAGCGCGCTGCCATCGGCGATCAGAAGCTGCTGCGGTTCCGTAAATTCCCAACGCATGCGGCCCGGTTTCTTGAAGAACACCTGCCCCCGAGACCTGAGTGTCTGGCCCAGCGTGGCCGAGGTGACCTCCTGAACAAAGTCGGCCCGGAACCCAGCGGTTTCGTCATAACGCGCCTGGAGACGGGCCACAATCGTTTCCCGCGCAGTGATCTCGCTCGACGCTTTCGTACCGGCAGACTCTCCGGCCAGAGGGGCATGGTCCTCTGGCAAAACGAACAGGAACAGGAACAGGCTGGTCCAAAAAAAGCGCATAGGCCATCTCTGCACAGTGTGAGAAGGGAGCGCGGTACTGGTCAGCAGGAAAACCACCAGTACCGCGCGCCGAGCTCTGACCTACTCGGCCTCGGCCTGAGCCGGCGCCAGAACCTCACGCGGTTTCCCGGCCTCGCCGGCGGGCGCGATCAGCCCTTCACGCTCCATCCGTTCAATCATGCGCGCCGCCCGGTTATAGCCAACGCGCAAGCGACGTTGCAGCCAGGAAATGGAGGCCTGGCGACTTTCCAGCACCAGGTCACGCGCCTGCTCATACATTTCGTCGTAGTCCTCTTCCTCGTGCGGACCGGCCCCCTGCTGCGTTTGCGCCGCTTCGAGCGCCTCGACCAGCTCCTCATCGAAAACCGGCTTGCCCTGCTTCTTAATCGCCGCGGCGAATTTTCTGATCTCGGGTTCTGAGACAAAAGCGCCGTGGATACGCTGGGGTTTGGCGCTACCCGGCGGAAGGAACAGCATATCGCCATCACCCAATAGACGCTCGGCGCCAACGGCGTCCAGGATTGTCCGGGAGTCGATGCGAGAGGAGACCTGAAAGGAAACACGGGCTGGAAAGTTGGCTTTAATCAATCCCGTGATCACATCCACCGACGGTCGCTGGGTTGCCAGAATCAGATGAATCCCGGCCGCTCGCCCCATCTGGGCCAGCCGGGTAATCGGCTCCTCGATTTCCCGGCCGACCGTCAGCATCAGGTCGGCGAGTTCATCCACCAGGACAATCAAATAGGGTAAGCGCTGATGGTTGAGTTCCAGTTGGGCCTTGGGCTGCGGTTGGGCGGCAGTCGGCCCGTCCTCAGCGTCGTGGACGACCTCCGTCAGCTTGATAATCCCGCTGGTGTCCGTTTCTCCGGTTTCGAGGGCACGGTTATAGGCCCCGATATTCCGCACGCCTTTATCCTTGAGCAGCTTATAGCGGTACTCCATGCGCCGCACGACTTCCTGCAGGGCGACGCCGGCCTCCTTGGGGTTGGTAATGACGTGCGACAGCTGGTGCGGCAGGCCCTCGTATAAGGAGAGTTCCAGCATTTTCGGATCAATCATGATAAAGCGCACGTCACGCGGCGTCGCCCGGGCCAGAATACTCATAATCATGACATTGAGTGAGACCGACTTACCGGTCCCGGTTGCGCCTGCCACCAGCAGGTGGGGCATCCGCGCCAGGTCCGTTACGACTGGATTGCCAACCGTATCCTTGCCCAGGGCCAGGGCCAGGGGCGACTCGGTCTGGTGGCAGGCGCCACTGTCCAGAATCTCACGCAGACACACCTTCTCGCGCTTGGCATTAGAGACCTCAATCCCTACGACGGCTTTGCCCGGAATGGGGGCCAGGATGCGGACGGACACGGCGCGCAGGGCCATTTGCAGATCGTCGGCCAAGGACACGACGCGATTGACCTTGACCCCCGGCGCCGGTTCAAACTCATAGGTCGTAATGACCGGGCCGGGCCGCACGGCGACCACGCTGCCGGACACACCAAAATCGCTCAGCTTGTTTGCCAATATCTGAGAGCTGGCGTGCAGCGCTTCTTCATCGACCTTGACCGCTAAGCGGACGGGCGGGTCAAGCAGGGCCAGGGCGGGTAGGGCATACGGTCTGTTATCCGCACCACCGGTTGGGCTGGGAAGCTGCGCCGGCGGGACGGGCTGGTCCGCGCCCATCGCTGCGGATGGCCGACTGATAATAATAGGCGGCTTGCTCTCCCCCGATTCAGCCAGAGCGTCTGGCGGTTCGGATTCAGGGGTCGGTTGGCGCGTTTTCTTGTTTGGCAGTGGGCGGGGCAAGGGCGACTCTTTTTTGAGCGTATAGACTTCAGCGTCGCCCTCTTCACAGAAGAGCGGCTCGGAGGGAGGGACTTGTCGCTCCCTCCGCCGGGCCGTCCAGCGCGTCGCCACCTGTTCGAGCCAGTCTGAAATCCGATTCGCAACCTGACCCGATAGCGTTCGCAGTCGAGACCAGCCGAACCGTCCGACCACGCCGCTGACGGCAACCAGATCACTCCCCAGTTTGACCAGGGAGAGTTGCGTTGTGCCCATAAACGAGACCAGCAAAACGGGAAACAGGAGCAAGTAGGCCCCGACAAGATTCCCGGCCTGGCGCAGATGGAGAGCCAGGAAGCTCCCGATCCAGCCCCCAGCCTGAAAGACCGGCCGGCCGTCGAACCAGAGGGCCAGAAAGGCTGAAGCCGCCAGGGTAAAGACGACAAACGAGAGGCCCTGGACGAATGGGGCGGCGCACCGCAGCCAGCGCAAGCGGAGGGCCAGAGCGTACAGCAAGAGCGCCGGGAAGAGATACACCGTCAGACCGAGCGCCCGGCACAAAACGTGGGCAACCAAATACCCGGCCCGGCCGACCTGATTACTGTCCGCCGCGTCAGGCTGGTACGAAAAAAAGGCGAGTCCCAAAAAGATGGTGAGCGTCACGCACAGCACACCAATCCCCTCGCCCAAGGCAGAGCGTTCCTGAGAAACGGTGCGTTCCCGCTCGGCGTCTTTGTCTTGCCGGCGTACGTTTTTCCTGGCTGCCATTCCATCCTCCCCACATCTACATCTCCATGACAAACGGCAAGACAACCGGCCGGCGGCCGAGTGTCTTACGAAAATAACGCCGTAAGGTCAGCCGCACCTGCTCCTTGACGACACCGCTATCGGTTCGGGACTCGGCCGGTAGTTCATCAAGCATGGCGCGAACCGCCTCTTTGGCCGCGGCATAGCCGTCTCCGTTTGCTGACGGCAGAAAGCCGCGCGAGAGCAGGTCGGGTCCGCTCAAGAGTGCTCCGGTCTGTTGCTCCAGGCCGACGATGGCGACCACCAGGCCGTCCTCAGCCACGTGTCGCCGGTCACGCAGGACTTCTTCTTCGATTCCGGCCAACCCATCGACAAACACCCGACCGGCGGGAACCGGCTCGGTCACCCGCGCTTCCCCGGACTGCATCTCCAGGACTTGTCCATCTTCGAGCAGAAAAACATTATGGGGATCAACGCCCACCTCTCGGGCCAGCTCGCAATGCCGCGCCAGGAAACGGTATTCTCCGTGGATGGGCACAAAGTATTGAGGACGTACCAGGTTGAGCATCAAGCGCAATTCGTCCTGGGCCGCATGACCGGACACATGCACGCAGGCAATGGCCTCATAATACACTTCGGCTCCCCGTCGGGAGAGATGGTCAATCAACCGCGCAATAGTCCGCTCGTTGCCGGGAATAACTCGTGACGAGAGGATAACGGTATCCTTAGCCTCCAACTGTATTCGCTTGTGGTCTCCGACTGCAATCTGGGATAAGGCCGACAGGGGCTCGCCTTGTGATCCGGTGGTGAGCAGGGTCACGGTGTGTGGAGCGAGGTCCGGTACGCTCGCAATATCGATCAGTGCCTCCTGGGGCAGCGGCAGGTGCCCGGTCTCCTCAGCAATGCCCACATTACTCACCAGCCGTCTGCCGACAATACCAACCTGGCGGCCCTGTTTGACCGACAGCTCAACAACCTGGCGGATGCGGTGAATATGCGAGGCAAAGGTGGCCACCAGAACCTTACCCTGGGCGTGGGCAATAATATCCTCAAGCGGTCGGGTGAGCGTTCGTTCGGACGGGGTGGCGCCGGCGCGCTCGACGTTGGTCGAGTCGGACATCAGGAGCAGCACCCCTTGCTCTCCCCATTCGGCAAAACGGTTCAGATCGGACCGGCGTCCGTCTATCGGCGTCTGGTCGAACCGAAAATCTCCGGTATGAATGATAGTCCCGAGGGGCGTGGTAATCGCCAGGGCCGAGGCATCGACAATGCTGTGCGTGACATGAATCCCTTCCAGGCGAAAGGGGCCGATCGCCCAGGACTCCCGAGGCCGGAACTCGTGCAGGTGCACCTCATGATCGAGGCGATGTTCCCGCAGTTTGTCACGCACTAAGCCGAGGGTGAACGGCGTTCCATAGACCGGCACCTGAAATTCTTTGAGCAGATGCGGCAGAGCGCCAATATGATCCTCGTGTCCGTGGGTCAGCACCACTGCCTGCAAATGGTGCCGCTCGCGCAGATAGCTCAGGTCGGGGATAACGATATCGATCCCCAACATCTCCTGTTCCGGAAACATCAGGCCGCAGTCTATGGCAATCGCGACGGTTTCCGCAGAGCCGGCCGGACAGTACTCAATCACCATCAGATTGAGCCCAATCTCGCCCAGACCGCCGAGGGGCACAATACGCAGACGACCGTCACTCATGATGTAGCCCTATATGCGGTCTCCCGGACGTCGTGTTCACCCGCTTGTCCGGCTTGTGGCAGAGAGGACGGCTGCTCGACAGACGGTGGTGAGGACTCGGCGGGTTTCAACCGGGCGGCAATCGCCGCCTCAACCTGGGTCAGCAGGGCGCTGCGGGCCGCCTTGCGCGGGCCGTCTCGACGAATCGGAATCGGGGCTCCGAAGATAATCTCAATTTCTCCGGACCGGACTTTCCAGTCTCCGGGAGGGAGGATGAACCGACTGCCGTTAATCGTAATGGGGACGACCGGCACACCGGCTTCTACCGCGGCCATAAAACCGCCGGGCTTAAACGGCAGGAGACGACCGTTCTCTCCCCGTGTCCCTTCGGGGAAAAACAGGACGGAGATCTGAGCGTCGAGAAGCTCCTTGACTTTACGCAAAGTGGCAACCGCCTGGGTCCGGCTGCCCCGGTCAACTAATATCTGATGGGTCCGATACATACACGCGCCCAGAATGGGCACTTTGCGCAATTCGTGCTTTGCCACCCAACGCAAGGGGAAATTTTCGAGTGCGACCATGAGGGCCAGGATGTCAAACTGGCTCTGATGATTAGACATAAAAAGATAGGCCGAGTGGGGATTCAACTGGTCCAGACCCTGCACCCGGACCGACACGCCGCAGACCCACAAATTGCCCTTTGCCCAGAAGCGGATGAGACGGGCCGCGCGCGCGGCGTATGGATCGAAAAAAGAGCAGGCATAGACCGGGCCGCCCCAGAACACGGTATGCAGGACGATAAATGCCAGGCGTAGTGTGGCAAGAATGATCAAAGACCGCTCCTCTTTACCCGCTTCCTCATCGTGTTCTTATTATAGTTTCTTCGCCAACTGGCCGTCAACGCAGTTGATTTTTCTCCACCTGGGCATACAATCGTAAGGGCTTGCGGGAGGTGGCGTGTGATTGTGGAATGCCCTTCCTGCCATACTCGTTATCGGACTGATGTGGCAGGGGTGGTTGATGAAACAACGTTTTTTGAATGTTCGCAGCCGGACTGCGGCCATGTTTTCCAGTTTGCCCCGCCGCTCGTCCAAATAGACCACCTTCCAGAACCAGACCCGGAACAAGAGAGGGAGCCCGAAGTCGCGCCATCCGCGGCCCCTGCCGACGTCCCCGCCTTGACGTCTGCTGGCGACTTCTCCTTTCCCGACACCCTTGCGACACCACCATCTGCTTCTGATCTGCCCACAGATCAGGACTGGTCGAATAGCCCAGCCCCTGACCTGGCCCCGGATGGAGAACCAGAAGCCGCAGAGACAACCGACTCCGCAAGGTCTGCACAGCCGGGGACGAGCCACGGCGACCCCGCTCCGTTCACCCCGGCCGCGCCGCGAGCGTTTGATGCTCTTTCGTCAGCCACCGACTCTTTCTCCGACGCAGACCACACTGACGGAGACAGGCTTGAGCGGCCTGTCGGCCCAACTCCGGCCTCGCACGAGACAGTTTTTTCGTCCCGGTTCCCCCTCCTGCTCCTCGGCCTGATCGTTACCAGCTATGCCGGTCTGACCTTTATCGCCTCCTCCTACATGGAGCAGACCGCAGCAGTGTTCTCCCACCTCCCGGTCCTCGGCTCCTTACTCGACGCCGAACGTCCGTCCGCACGGCATATTACCCTCACAAAAATGCGGGGCGGCTTTTGGCGCACAAAAGACGGGCACCAGGTCTTTGCTATTGCCGGCAGAGCGGTGAACCAGGCCGCGGCCTCTGCACAGCGCATTCAAATCGAGGGGACGCTGCTCGGCGACAGCGGTCAGGCGCTTGGCCAGCGGCTCATCTTCTGCGGAACCGAGACCGCCCCGGAAGTGCTCGAAAGTCTCTCCCGCCGGCAGGTGCATATCTTGCAGGGTCTTATGCCACCCAAGCAGTTCTGGGTCGCGGCCGGAGAAGGGGTCGATTTTCTGATTGCGTTTACCGACCCGCCCGACCGGGTGGTTGAATTCAGCAGCCGGGTTGTCGCGGCTCAATTCGGGCGGTCAGCCTAAGACGGTTCGTCAGGACCTTTGCCCGATCCCTGCTCGGGCGTGACATCTATCTCGTCGGGAGATTTCACGGCCTTTCGAAAGCTGCGTATGCCCTTGCCGAGTCCCTCACCGATCTCCGGCAGTTTCCCCGCCCCGAATATGATGAGAACGATAACGAGAATAATGACAAGTTCGCCAACGCCGAGCCCAAACATGGTGTGTTCACTATAAGCCGGCCCGCGCCGCCGGGCAAGGCAGACGCGTTTCCTTGCGGCCCGTGTCCGAGACCGCTAGAATGCTGCACATGTCGGCCGCAGTCCTCACCCCCTCCCCGCCTGCACAGCGCGACCCGCTCGTGCGTTTCCTCCTGTTCTCCCTCCTCCTGCATCTGCTCCTGCTCCTGTTGTGGCCCCAATTCAAACGCGCCCAAGCACCGCCGGAAGAACAATTGACAGCCGTTGAGCTACTGCCGCCGGAGGCGTTCACCCCGCCCCAGGTCGCCCAAGCGCCCCCGCAAGTTCAGGAACCGGAGCCACAGCCCCAAGAAGAACAACAACCACCCCCGGCAGTCCCGGAACAGCAGATCGTCAGTGTGCCGGATGAGGTCAATGACCAGGTGCCGGACAAGACCCGTTTTCTCAGCGACCGGAATACCGCGGTCGAAGAGCAGACCGTCGCCGTCGGCACACCGCTGACCAGGCCGCCTGAAGAAGAAAAACAACCAACGCCGGACAAGGCCGACAAAACACCGCAGCAGGAGCCGACCCAACTGGCCCTCAACACCCCGGGCCGCAGTCGGAAACCGCCGGTTGACAATCCTTTGGAACAGGCGCTGAAGGACGCCAAACACAAGCGTTCGCCGCTGCAAGGCGACCCCAAAGCGCGCAAGGCCAAGCCCCAGCTCTTTGCCCGACCGGATGACGTCCTGGCAAAAGGCTGGCTGTCAACAGACGGCGAGGCGGAAGATGAAGAAGAAGCCCAGCGCACCCCACCCTCGGGCAACGAACTCCTGGCCATGGCCCCACCACCGGCCCGCGAAAATTTCCTGACCATGCCCGGCCCGCGCGGGACGCTCGACTACCTGCCCGATGTTCGTAAAGGCGGCCTGACCTTTCTCAATACCAAAGCGAGCCGCTTTGCGCCGTTTGTCCGCCGGGTGGCCCAGCGCGTGTTTCAGCATCTCCTGATTCGACAGCGACGCAATCTTCAGGTGGACGACGTGGTGGCCGCTCGCGGCCATGTTCAGCTCCAGGCCAAGCTGGACGACAAGGGGGTGCTGCGCGGCGTGACCCTGCATACGCGCTCGGGAAGTTATGCGGTTGACGAGAGCCTGCTGGACGCCTGCCAGCAGGGGGCCTGGGACGAAAATCCGCCGCCGGAGGCCCGGTCCGAAGACGGGTTTTACCACTTTATTTTTCGCTCTCGCATCAACGCCCGTTTCGATGCCACCGGTCTACGTGGCATCCTGACCTATTTGGAAGTCGGCCTGGTCTGACTTCTAAGCGATGACGAGCCTGCTTGCAAAAACCGGTGGGACTGCTAGCGTTGGGAGGTCCGCAGCCGTGCACGCCAGCCGCTACTATTTGGGGCCGTAGCTCAGTTGGGAGAGCGCTAGAATCGCACTCTAGAGGTCGTGGGTTCAAATCCCATCGGCTCCACTTTTCCCCTCTCGCAGATACAAACGCAACCAGCCGTCCCGGATTCCTTGAGAGACAAAGCTGGGAACCGATTGGCCCGTGATGCGGTCGAATTCAATCACATGGCCATGCTGGGTCTGCCGCAGACAGGAATGTTCTTGATCTTCCTCGAACCCCAGCCGCGTGAGCAAGTCCTGAATTGAGGCAAAGCGCAGCATCTCAGCTTCGGACAGGCGCAACAACGCCCCTGTGGGCGTATCAACGCGGACCAAGCGCGACAGCGTTTCAACGTCATACCAGCCACGGAACTGGGCCCGCTCCCATTGAACGGCAACCACGTCCATCCCGACCGAGATGTCAATTACCTCGCCCGCGTCCGGCCCCTCAACCCGAAACCCTCCGCCTAAATCCAGGATGGACCCTTCACGAAGAGCCACGTGGTCTCCAATGTCGAGAATAAAGGCTGCCATACACTTTGGATCGGAACCGTTCTCAGGCCGTTCTTCCCACTCTGTGCAGTCTTACATAGCACGCTGGACCGAAACGAGAACACCGTTCCATCTTCTCCAAGCCGCAGGCCCTATGCTATGGAGAGAGATGTCAAAACCGATCAGAGATAAGGAGACTCGTACTATGGCAGTAAAACACCCGACTATTGATGACCTCGCAGATATTGCGGCTGGCTACGGCCTGGAGCTGACCGATGACGACCTGGAATCGTTTCAGGGGCTTATGGGTGGGGTCCTGGACTCCTACGCCCGGCTGGATGAGCTGACCGAGCCGAGCCTGCCGGTCTCCTATCCGCGGACGCCGGGCTATCGGCCCCAGCCGGAAGATAATCCGCTCGGGGCCTGGTACTGGCGGACGGACATCACAGGCGCGTCCTCCGGCCCGCTGGCGGGGAAAACCCTGGCCATCAAGGATAACGTCTGTGTCGCCGGTGTCCCCATGATGAACGGCAGCAGTATTCTCGAAGGCTACACCCCGGAGATCGACGCCACCATTGTGACCCGCATTCTTGACGCCGGCGGGCATATTGTGGGCAAGGCGGTCTGCGAGAATCTGTGCTTCTCCGGCGGCAGCCATACCAATGCCACCGGTCCGGTGCTCAATCCGCACAACCACAGCCGCACAACGGGCGGCTCTTCGTGCGGCAGCGGAGCGCTGGTTGCGGCCGGCGCGGTCGATATGGCGATTGGCGGCGACCAGGGCGGTTCGATTCGTATGCCGGCCTCGTGGTGCGGCATCTACGGGCATAAACCGACTTACGGCCTGGTTCCGTATACCGGCATCATGCCGATTGAAATCACGCTCGACCACACCGGGCCGATGACGCGCAGCGTGCAGGATGCGGCCCTGTTGCTTGAGGTATTGGCCGGACCGGATGGACTGGACCCACGCCAGCAGGCCGGACTCGAGGGCCAGGCATACACTCAGGCCCTCAGCGGAGAGGTCAACGGGCTGCGGATTGGCGTTGTGGAGGAAGGCTTTGGCTGGGACGTATCAGAACCGGACGTCGACGCCAGTGTCCGGGAGGCGGCCCAGGCATTTGAGAAACTCGGGGCGGCGGTCACAACCGTGTCCTTGCCCTGGCACCGCGATGGCCGGCATGTCTGGAACAGCATTGCTACCGAAGGTCCGACCCTGCTGATGGTCGAAGGCGGCGGTATGGGAACGAATTGGAAGGGACATTATACCACCAGCCTGCTCGACGCCGCGGCGCGCGGACGGCTCACCCGCCCGAACGACCTGTCGGAAACCGTCAAAATGGTCATCCTGCTCGGCCGCTATATGCAGGAGCACTATCACGGTCATTATTATGCCAAGGCCCAGAACATGGCCCGCGCTCTGAGGGCGGCCTACGACACCGCCCTGCAAGAGCACGACCTGCTGCTCATGCCTACCCTGCCGATGAAAGCCACCGAAATTCCCGGACCGGACGCCAGCCGCGAAGAGTACGTGCAGCGGGCGCTCGAAATGCTGCACAATACCTGTCCGTTTGACGTGACCGGCCATCCCGCGCTGACGGCGCCCTGCGCGGTCTCAGAAGGCTTGCCGGTGGGCATGATGCTGATCGGCCGACACGGGGATGACGCCACCGTCTTACGGGCCGCGGATGCATTCGAGAAAAACGTATTTGCCGCACCTACCCCGCCGGCGTAAAAAGTGGTGAGTGACCAGTGGTCAGCCCCCGCCCCTCCCCACTCATCACTAGCCACTCATCACTAGCCACTACGCACGACACAGGAGGACTCCATGCTCGTAGATGGAAAATGGGAAGACGACTGGCAGATGAAAAAGCGCACGGACGCCCAGGGCCGCTTTATCCGGCAGGAATCGACGTTTCGGCACTGGATCACCCCGGACGGCTCGCCCGGCCCGACCGGAGACGGCGGCTTTCGGGCAGAGCCGGGACGCTATCACCTGTATATTGCCTACAACTGCCCGTGGGCCTGTCGGGCCTTGCTCTACCGCAAGCTGAAAAAACTGGAGGATGCTATCTCCCTTTCGGTCGCTATCCCGGAATTCACCGACCAGGGCTATAGCTTTGGGAAATATCCAGGCTCCATTCCCGACCCGCTGTTCAATATCCGCTACGTCCACGAACTCTACACCCGCGCCGACTCCCATTTTACCGGCCGTCCGACCGTTCCGGTGCTGTGGGATACGCAGCGGAACACAATGGTCAATAATGAATCGGCTGACATCATCCGCATGTTCAACACCGCCTTTGACGCCTATGGAGACGCCTCGGTCGATTTTTATCCTGTAGACTTACGGCCTGAGATCGACGCCCTGAACGAGCGGATATACGAGGGCCTCAACAACGGCGTCTACCGGACCGGATTTGCCGTGAGCCAAGAAGCGTATGAGTCGGCCGTGACCGATGTGTTCACCTGTTTGGACGAACTGGAGCAACGGCTGGAGGGGCAGCCCTATCTCCTTGGCGAGCGGCTTACCGAAACGGATTGGCGGGCGTTTGTGACCCTGATTCGTTTTGACATCGCCTACCACGGCCTCTTCAAGTGCAACCTCCGTCGTATTATCGACTACTCCAATCTATCGGCCTATCTCAAACGGCTGTATGACCTGCCCGGCGTGGCCGAGACCGTGAACTTCGAGCACATCAAACGCACGTATTATACCATTCGGAGAGTGAACCCGAGCGGCATTGTCCCCAAAGGGCCGGAGAGGGTGTTGTAGGGGGTTGGGGATTGGGGGTTGGGGATTGGGGGTTGGGGATTGGGGATTGGGGGTTGGATTGCCTTACACTCGTTCTAGGGAGGGGTCGGCAATTTTTAATAATTGCTTGCCCTGATTCTTGCCTTCAAATAGCCGCAGAAACGTGCGTGGCGCGTTTTCAAATCCCTCTTGAATGTCCTCCTGAAAGGTCAACTGGTCGCTGCTAATCCATTCTGTCAGCTCTTGGGCCGCCTGACCAAACCGGGCGGCATAGTCGATGACAATAAAGCCCTCCATCCGCGCCCGTTGGATCACCAGATTCATATAGTTTTTCGGTCCGGGCGGCGGCGTTGCTGCGTTGTAGCGCGAAATGCCACCACACAGCACCACGCGTGCGCCCAGCGCAATATGCGCCAGCGCCGCATCCAGGATGTCCCCCCCGACATTATCAAAATACAGATGGATGCCGTCCGGGCATAACGCGCCGAGCCGCGCTTCCACGTCTTCGGCCTTGTAATCAATAGCCGCGTCATAGCGGGCCTCTTCGGTCAACCAGCGACATTTTTCCGGTCCACCGGCAATCCCGATGACCCGACAGCCCTTGAGCTTGGCAATCTGCCCGGCAATCGAGCCGGTTGCCCCGGCCGCGCCCGATACCACGCAGGTCTCGCCAGCTTTGGGCTGCCCGACATCCAGAATGCCAAAATACGCGGTCAGACCCGTCACCCCAAGGACACCCAATGGCCAAGTTAATGAAGCGGCGACCGGAATCTTTGTCGGCGGCATCAGACCACCCCGTTCACTGGCCGCCGCATACTCCTGCCAGCCGAAGCCGCCCTGTACGCACTCACCCGTCCGAAAATTCGGATGACGCGACTCAACGACCTGGCCCACGCTCAGAGCCCGCATGACCTCACCAATCTGTACCGGCGGGATATAGCTCTTGCGGTCTTCGATCCAGCCGCGCATGGCCGGCTCGAAGGCGAGGTACAGATTACGGACCAGAAACTGCCCGTCCTCAAGCTTGGGCATCTCGGCTTCGTGATAGGCAAAGTCCGATTCCTTGACCATGCCCTGCGGACGGCAGGCCAAACGCCACTGTCGATTGATAGGCTGGTTCACGAATACTCTCCTTCCAGGCTCATCATCTTCCTGCCACACCATAGCATTACGGTCATGGACCCGGCTATGGCGGGACGATAAAGTCCCAGGCGTACCCGCCGACAGACCGAGTTGTCCCCCTGCCCAACTTGGCTTACAATCGGGAAGGGCGGGCAACCACAGGGGGTTGCCCCTACGCGGGGCATTCCCGTTCCCCCGCACACGCGGGGATAGACCCATTCGGGGGTTGCCCCTACGCGGGGCATTCCCTCTCCCCTGGAGGGAGAGGGCTAGGGTGAGGGGGCTGGCAGCCCGCGAGGAGGAATCGAAACTATGTGTGGGCGCATGGAGCGAACTTCGATTGCAAACAGAAACGAGAAAGGATGATGTGCATGGCTGTGCTTTATGTGTGTCTCTCGCTACTCCTCCTGAGTCTGCCGGCATGCAGTAAGAGCCTTATTCCAAAACTCTCAGGCTCCGAAAAATCCGCTTCAACCACACCGCTCGCAGAAGAGGGGAAGGTCGATGCGGACTCTCAAACCGCCCACTTTTCAGTGCCGCCGCAACAACTGGCCGCCCTGTTAATCAAGACGGCCAAGGACGAGGGCTGGGCGCCCAAGCAAAAGGCGGTTGAAAACGATGAGCGCTGGGTGGTGACCATTCGCGACCCGGACAAACCGCTCGGCAAGTCAGAACAGAACGTCTTTATTGAAAGCAATGCCGGTAGTGGCAGCATCATTCGGGTTGGCTCCGGCATGGCGTCGCTGCCCGAGCGCTTACTGACACCGCTCAAAGCCAACGTGACGACCTATTATGAGCCACCCAAACAGGTGGCGCAGACACCAGCGGTGACGGAGGAGCGGGACTATTCCGATAGAAAGTCTGCGGCCGATGTGGTGGTCACGGCCGGGACCCCAATGCGGCCCTACCGGAAACTCGGAAAAGTCCGGTCAAGCGTGCAGCGTAATGAGAAAACCCTCTCCCAGAAAATCTGGGACGCGCCGATGTCTCTGATTCGAGACGCCGACGAGGAGAACACCAGCAAGACCCGTCTGTTCAACAAACTCAGTTCCAATGCGATACGCAAATACGGCAGCCAGGTCGATGCTATCATCAAAGCTCGCTACAAAGCCCGCACGGACGGCAGTGCCTTTGCGTCGGGACTGGCGGTGCAGTACGTCGCAACTGAAGAGCGCTTGGAAGAGATCGAACGGCTGCATGAAAAAGGCTATCTGACCGACACGGAGTACGCGGACAAGCGGGCGAAAATTCTGCAAGGACTCTAGCACCGTTTAAGGGATTGGGGAGTAGGGGTTGGGGGTTGGGCTCTTGTCCCCTCTCCCCTGGAGGGAGAGGGCGAGGGTGAGGGGGTCTACTTCACCACAATCGGGTTAATCGGCGAGCCGGCGGCGCCGACGATCTTGAGCGGCGTACAGGCGTAGAGAAAAGCGTACTGTCCGTCTTCCGCACAATCGGTGGCCAAGTCTTCGAGCCAGTTGATTTCGCTGAACAGAACGCCGAGATTGCGCATGAGTGCCCCGTGGAGCGGTACAAAGCAGCCGGACTCGGGATGAGACGTCTGCTCGCTTGCCAGGGTATCGCTGCCCAGGCTGGGAATTTCCATTGCGTGGAACCAGTTCACCAGTTCGGGACTGTACGCAATCCCCGGTTCACTCATGGCCTGGACAGCCGTATCGGGCGCGTCATCCGTCGCGTTTTCACCGTAATAGGCCGCCGGCCCTTCAGTAAAAAAGCGATTCAGCCAGCCGGTCCGAATCAGGAGAACATCGTGCTTTTCTATGGTCAACTTTTGATGTTCGGCGGTCTGCTGCAACTCGTCCAAACTGATGCCATACCCGGCCGGCAGGTGGGGCAGATTTTTATAGCGAGCCACATCGAGCAAGACGCCACGGCCGACCACGCCGCGTTCCGCTACGGGCAGAATGCTATCCTTACTGAGTCCGCCCCCCATAGTCGTTCTGGCGTCATAACCGTTATAGAGTTTGTCATCGAACCAGACATGGCCCAGGGCGTCATACTGCGTCGTGGCCTGGAGATTGGTCATCATGACGTCATCGGCATACTCGATTCCGCCCGGAAACGGCTGGGCTTTGCCGCTCAGATAGTGGCCCTTGTCCATGACCATCATCCGGCTCGGCTGGCTGCGACCCTTGTAGCCGGGGTCGCCGTCGGGATGGCACATCCGCACCTGGAGCGTAAAGACCTTGCCGCTTTGAACAGCCCTGACCCCGCGCAGGACTTCCGCTTGAGTCAGAAAATTCAGCGACCCGACTTCATCGTCCGCACCCCAGCGCCCCCAGTTTTTTGGCGCGTCTTTTAAGAGTTCTGCCAGCGTTTGAGCCATGTCCGCCTCCTTCTAAAAGAATTGAAGGGACGGATAACAAACCTCAGATACTCAGACAAGCATGGGTTCGGCCCGTACCGCCTTATCCGCTGGCCGCATCTTTATATCCGTATCGCCCCCGCTGGAACCTCGCTGCCGTTCCTGGCAAAAAGGAGGAAAGAATACCAAAACGGTTTCAGACACGTGGCTTATAGACCGGGCAGCAGACGATTGCGGATCCTATTTTTTACTCTTGTTATTGGCGCGGTACTCTGTAGCAGTCCAGGCGTTGCCGCGGGGCCGGACGGGCCGCCAGCGCCCGGCCAGGAGAGCTTTCGCCTCGTGGACGAGGGCGGTCATTCGCCGAGCGACCTGGGTCTGGACCCGCATATCGACCCGCTCCAGGTCGGCCTCGACCCGACCGCGGTGGTCACGGCCCACAACGTTCTCGGCCTGGTGTTGCAGCAGTCAGACGCCGCCCGACAGCTCTGGTTCCTCTTTGCCGGGGTTGGGTTGGGGCTGCTCATCTTTTCCGCCGTCCTCGTCCGGCTTGCTGACCGGACCCGGACCGTCACCGCCCTTTTGACGCTCTGGGCGTTGGCCTTCAGCGTGTTCGCCTGTCTGCACTGGACCGCCCTGGACACGGTTCAGCAGCAGCGCCTCCTCCTGACACGACTGGTCCACCACGCCGCCGACCAGGTTGCCGCGCCAGACTTTCTCGTCCCGCTGGCGGCCACCCTCGACCCCCTTCCCCGCACGCTGCTGGTGGCCGCGCATCTCAGCCTGGACCTGCTGGTCCTGGGGACAATGCTGCTCCTGTGGCGATACGGGAGACCGGACAGACCATAATCGTTTTCGTTGGGATTCACAGCGCCGGGTTATCCAGAGGCAGGCCGACCCGGACCCGTCCGTGGGTCGCGCCGTTCACGTCCCAGATATGGGTAAAATGGCGGGTTGCCGTACAGATATCGCGATAGGCACGTGCAATGGGGTTATTCATATACACCCCACGCCCGCCGCCGGCATCCCAGATCAGGTTCGCGGCCTGAAAGGCCAGCTTGCCGGCGTAGGCCCCTGCGGCACGATATTTTGTGCGCTGTTCGGGTGACGGCAGGTTGCCCGCTTCGAGGATGTGCATGATCTCGTCGCAGTTTCTGTACAGCAGGGCTTTGGCGGCTTCAACCGCCAGCGTGGCTTCCGAAATTTTCGTATGCTGCAACGCCTGCTCGTGCAGGCTCTGGCCGGACATGAGCGCGACCCGGCTTTTGACCTGCTCAACATAGTCGCGCACAATACCCTCGGCAATCCCAACCGACGCGCTGGAGATGAGAATGCCGAACGTCATATAGCTGGGCGAGCGGTAGAGCGGCGCCCGGTTGACCTTGCGCCCCGGACCCGTCTCGCCGCCTTTCAGGTGTCGCAGCGGCACTGTCATATAGGTCGGGATAAACACGCGGTCGGCTTTGACATCGTGACTGGCCGAGCCCCGCAGTCCGATGGCGTCCCAGGTATCGAGAATCTCGAATGCGCCTTGGGGCAGGATGAAATAGCGCTCTTCGGGCTGCCCGCCCGGGCCGTTTTCCACCATAGCGGCAAACAGGCACCAGTCACAGCTCGTGACCCCACTCACAAACGGAAACTGCCCGGACACTTCATACCCGCCCCGCACCTTTCGAGCTTTACCTAAAAGGGGGATAAGAATACCGCTCAACAGATTTTGCGGACTCGTGCCCCAGACCGTTTCTTGAGCACGTTCCGGCCACTGCGCAACCATGAAGTTATGGCCGATGTATTGGGCCAGACACCAGGCGGTTGAACCACAGCCGCTGCCGACCGTCGTCAGAATATCGACCATACCGGACAGGTGGGCCTCACACCCCCCATAGCGCGCCGGCTGGAGAATCCGGGCGAGACCAGCCGTCCGTAGTTCCTGGCGAGTTTCATCGGGCAGGTGACGGATATCATCGGTGTACGGCGCGCGTTGGCGCAGGATGGGCACCAGCGTCTGGGCACGACGGACGAGTTCTTCGTGTGAGCCAACCCGGGGGTAGCGCCGTCGGCGTGGGGTTGGGTGAGCTGTTACTCTCTGCTTGCTCATACTATCCTCCTCGTGTTGTGTATGCCCCGTCGAGCGGCCGGCGGCAAGGGCGAGCGTCCTGGTCCGACGTACAGCGCCGCTCCTCCCTTGCAGGGATGCCAGCGGATAGGCTAGGTTGCGAGCCGCAACCCCCACGACAGGAGTATCCGCATGGCGATTACCACCCTCACCCATTATTTTGATTACAAGAGCCCGTATGCCTATCTTGCCCAGGAGGAGACTTTTCAACTCGAAGACGAGTTTGACGTGACGGTAGACTTTCTGCCGCTGACCCTGGACATTCCCAAATTTCTGGGTTCTGCCGAGGTCGATAACGCGGGCCAGGTCGTTGCCGAAGAGCGGAATGCCCATCAGTGGCGGCGAGTGAAATACAGCTATATGGACTGCCGCCGCGAGGCCACCCGACGCGGTCTGACGATTCGGGGTCCCCGCCATATTTTCGACTCCTCGCTGAGCCATATCGGCATGCTGTACGCCAAACAACAGGGAGAT
Source organism: uncultured Binatia bacterium (SeqCode) (assembly GCA_965232605.1). Lineage (GTDB taxonomy): Bacteria > Desulfobacterota > Binatia > Bin18 > Bin18 > Bin18. The sequence continues at coordinate 238,540 of CBDDQA010000005.1, forward strand.
TTTCGACCCTACCATCATCTCGTGTACGAACGCTTTTGGAAACGCGAACTCGAAATTGAAGATCCCCAGGTGCTGAAGAAAGCGCTGGAAGAGGTCGGCATCGATACTCAAGGGTTTCTCGATTACCTGAACGGCGACGGCCGCCACGAGTTGGAGATCATCCAAACCGAGGCCGAAAAGGTGGGCGTGTTTGGCGTCCCCAGCTATGTGGTCAACGGCGAGCTGTTCTGGGGAGCTGAGCGCCTGGTCCGCGTGCGCGAGCGACTGGCAGCCTAGCACCGCTGGTGCGAAGGCCGAGAAAGGATTCCATCGCCATTATGGGCGTCCTTCTCGTTACACTCTTGACCATCCTGGTCCTCTTCTACGTCTGGTCCCGGGGACGTGGACGGGCGCAGAGCGTCCCTTCCTATTTCTTCAATGCGGTCAAAGTCTATGCCTTGCTGGGCGAAGAGGACGCCAAAGTCGCGGCCCGCGCCGCCGGCAAGCTGGCCACCCCCCGTCAGCGGGCCATGATGCTGGACTATCTGAACAAACGGACGTCAGAACTGCTGCTGGAAACAGCCGAACAGAACGCCGGTCAGAACCCGCTGGTGGTTGTCGATCGCCTCCTGCAACTCAAACAGGAGATGAGTCTCCAAGCCGAGCCTGCGGACGAGCGAGCGCTTGACCTCATTCCCGAAAAACAGTGGTTGCAGGACCATAATCAGGCCTATCTGCACGCGCTGGGGCGGGGCGATCCCAGCGTGTTTGTTGTCCAACATCCAGATCTCTTCTCCTCCCAGACCACCAAGCCGGCCACGGCCAAAAACGATGAAGCAGTCTGAGTCCTCCCAGACACGCCCGGCCCTGTCCACCCTTTCTCAAGCTGGGGTCGCTCTCTCCGCTTCACCCCCAGCGACAGCCCTCACGCGGACCGCGCGGCCACGCTGGCTGTTACTCGGCCTGGCGGTAGCCATTATTTTTACCGATGCCGTGGGCTATACGGTTATCATCCCGGCCCTGCCGAGCTTTGCGGCGGAATTGGACCTGGGAGAAACCAGCACCGGGACCTTGTACGCCTCATACGGCCTGATTTCCCTGCTGCTCTACCTGCCCTTTGGTCTGCTGGTTGACCGCTGGGGCGAACGGCGCTGGCTGACGGTCGGGATGCTGGCCCTGGGTATTGCCTCGCTCGGGTTCTGGCAGGCCAGCGGGTTCTGGAGCCTGCTCGGCTGCCGCGTCACGCAAGGAATTGCCGCGTCCGCCACCTGGGCGGCGGCCCTTCCCCTCGCAGCCCGGCTGGCGACCACAGAGCGGCGTGGGGTGGAAATGAGCGTCCTGATGATGGCCTTCAGTATCGGCGTTGTTGCCGGTCCGGCCCTCGGCAGCCTGGGCCAGCTACGTGACCCCTTCCTGTATTTTGCCGGGGTACCGTTTGGCCTGGCCGTATGCGCCTTTGCCCTGCTCCCGCGCCAGGCGCCATCCTCCGCTCCTGTGGCTGCCAACTCTGTCGCTCCGGCTCTTCTCCGCGATGGATTGCGACGCGAGTTGGTGTGCGCCTGCTTGGTGATTCTCGTCACCTGTGCCACGCTGGGGGCTATTGAGATACTGCTCCCGCTCCAATTCTCCCATCTGGGTTGGACGCGTCAACACATCGGCCTGTTCTTTTCAGGCTGGGGTCTGGCCATGCTGATTATCCAGCCACTCATCGGTTGGTGGTCGGATCGGCGCGGGCGACGGGAACCCATTCAATTCGGCCTGCTCACCGCGGCGATCCTCACGCCCAGCCTGTTTTCCGCTCTTGATTCGATCTGGCTGTTCCCCCTCGCCCTGGGGACAATTTTCGCCTTGTCAGCCGCCCTTGTCCCCACCCTACCCCTGATGGCGGACTCTCTCACCGACGGGCAGTCTGGCAGAGCCTTCGGGTTTTACAATATGGCCTTCAGTCTTGGCATCGTGTTAGGACCCTGGTCGGGAGGCTATATCACCGAGCACCTCGATGTGTTCTGGGCCGCGCTCCTGGTCAGCCTTCCCCTGCTGGTTATGGTGCCGCTTGTTCCCTATCTTTTACGCCATCCGCATCCACGAAAGGTATAGCCAGTGACGCAATTACGGTCCCCACGCTACGACCTTGCCGATGTTGTCACCGTCAATGATATGTATCACCAACGCGGCTGGACGGACGGCCTGCCCATTCTTCCCCCCACCGAGGAATTGGTTCAGGCCTGTCTCGATGCGGCTGGCCTGGAGCCGAGATCGATTATTGGCGTCGAGTCCGTCCGCCAACGTCCGATTACCGCAGAGAAGGTCGCCATCAATGCGGTGATGGCGGGCTGTCTGCCGGCCTATATGCCCGTGGTCGTCGCCGTGATCAAAGCCATGTGCCAGCCGGAGTTCAATCTGCACGGCAGCACGGCGAGCACTGGTGGCAGCGCCCAGTTTATTGTGGTCAACGGACCCGTTCGCCAGCGGATCGGACTGAACGCCACTCATAATGTCCTGGCGAATCACAGCCGGGCCAATGCCAGTATTGGCCGGGCCATCCGTCTCATCCTCATCAATGTGCTCGGCTGCCGGCCCGGACAACTCGACCGCTCCACCCTGGGTCATCCGGGCAAATTCAGCTTCTGTATTGCTGAAGACGAAGAAGACAGTCCCTGGACACCCCTGGCCCAGCAGCGTGGCCTTCCTGCCGGCGCGTCGGCGGTCACGGTGATGGCCGGCGAGTCCCCGCGCCAGACCATGAACGAGTGGACCCGCGACCCGGAAGAAATCGTCGAGACCTTTGCCGCGGAGATCCGTCACAATATGTTGACCTATTCGATCTGGGCCGGGCATTATGCCTTGATCATTCCCAAACAACTGCGCGATCTTATCGCAGCCGCGGGCTGGCAAAAACGCGATATTCAGGCATATATCTACCGCTCCGCCCGCGTCGTACGCCGCGACTGGGCCACGGTGGGAAAAAAGCAGATCGTCAATCTGGGCAAGGGAGCCGACCAGCGCTTCAGCGCCCTCCGCTCACCGGACGATTTACTGGTGGTTGCCGCCGGTGGTCCGGCCGGTGGGTTTGGGGCGATTGTGCCGCCCTGGTTGGGCTCCCGGTCGCAGGCCGTCACGCAGATCATCGAAACCCCATGAAACGTAAGAGCGAAGCCAGGCAACCACATGCCCCCAACCCCCAACCCCTAACCCCGGAGGCCCCATGACACTACGCGTTCTTGACCCAACTTTTGACGGCGGCCAGGCCACCCAGGCGGCCGTTTCCCGCCTGTCCTCCCTGGCCGGACGGACGGTCGGCCTGCTCGACAACGGCAAACTCAATGTGGACATCTTGCTCGATCACGTCGAAACCCTCCTGCGTTCACAACACGGCGTCAGCACCGTCATCCGCCTGCACAAACCGGACGCCAGCCGTCCGGCTCCCGAGGATGTCGCGCAAGGGTTCGCGGCGTGTGACGCGGTTATTTCCGCGGTCGGTGATTGAGGCAGTTGTTCGTCGTGCAGTTTGCACGATGCCCTGACTGCCGAAAAGGCCGGCGTAGCAGCCACCGCCATTATTACCGATCGTTTTGTTCCAACGGCTCAGGCCATGGCCACCGTCCAGGGCGTGTCCGACTATCCCTTTGCCGTTATCCCCCACCCCATTGCCAGCAATACCGAGCAGACCCTGCGCGACAAGGCAGCGGATGCCGTGCGGCAGTGCGTCGAGATTCTGTTGCAGGGCGAGAGAAGAGAGTGAGGGGGGGGGAGAGGGAAGAGTGGAGAGGGAGGCGGGAGAGCCGGTTTGACTTCGTTCCCATGTCTGGAGCGTCCGTCAGGCTTGACGCCGGCTCCTTGCGTATGAGAGGAGGACGGGTAGGGGCCGAAAGGAGGGACGCCATGAAGGGGACAGCCATCGGACTCGCGGTCGGCAGTTTTCTGTGCTTTCTGCAGAGCGTTGATTATCTGCAACAGAGCGACCTCAAGGGTCTTGTCTTGTTAGGCATTGGCGGGGTGTTTCTGTATTTAGCCAAAATGGCCTGGGAGAAGCCGCTGGGCGACCCGGATGACTAGGGCAGTTTTCATTCCGCTGTAGCGATGTGCTCTCCCGAGGAGCGCAGCCCCCGGGCCCCCTCACCCCCGCATCACGTGCGGGGCAGGCTCATTCCCTCTCCCTCCAGGGGAGAGGGAATGAGTCCGGTAGGGGCACCCCCCTGTGGTTGCCCGCCCACTACACGACGGTGAAAACTGCTCTAGCTTCTCTCCCCGGCCTGTTTTCCCTCTTCCATCACCCGACACAACAGATTTACCAGTTCCATGTGGGCCAGGGTCTGACAGCGGGTCCGGGCCAGGGCCGGGCTGGCCACAACGATGGCCAGACTCTGGGCACGTGAGAGGGCGACGTTGAGGCGATTCTTGTGAAACAGAAAGTCGATCCCGCGCGGAGACGTATCGCCCTGACTGGCACACATGGACAGAATGACGACCGGCGCTTCCTGGCCCTGAAATTTATCGACCGTACCGACCCTGGCGTCCGGTCCCAAAGCGGCCTGGAGTTTACGGACCTGCATATTGTACGGAGCCACACACAGGATGTCGGCCAGCTGCAACGGACGCAGCCGTTGTCCGGTCACATCCGTGATGTCTCGGCCAAGTAGATCGCCAACCACCGCGCGGACGGCCCGCACCTCCTCGTCGCTGGCCTGCGTATTGCCCTCGTGCGACACGGGGACAAGAACCAGACCGGCTTCCCGAGTAATGATGCGGCCGCCCGTTGGGGGGATGCACACGCGCCGTCGGGCCGTTTGGGGCGCGGCCTGGAGGCGGCCTTCGTACACTGCGTCAGAGAGAAAACGACAGATGTCGGGATGCAGCCGCCAAGTTGTGGCCAGGAACACACCCATATCGGGCGGTATGGTGGCTTTCCCCTGGAGCAGGTATTCGAGAATGGACAGCCCGCTCTCTCCGGGATGCGCGCCCTGGACCGGCTGACCCAGCTGCATCTGATCGCCGCACAGGACGATGTTCTCCGTGGCCGCGGCCATGCCCATGAGATTGGCCACCGACACCTGACCGGCCTCGTCCACAAAGAGATAGTCCAGCTTGCCTCGCAACCCAGGATCGCTCAACGCCCAAGCCGTTCCTCCGAGCAACCGGAACTGCTCCAGGCGTGGAATCACGTCTCGCACGCGCTGAACATGGGTCGCTTCGGGGCATAGCTCAAAGAAGCGCTCCTCGGCCGAGCCGCCTATCTTGAGGCATTCCAGCCGCTCCTGCCGGAGCTCTTTGCACTTGCGCATGAGGTTGAGAATAGCGGCATGACTGTTGGCCGTAATGCCCACGCGCTTGCCTCGGTCCAACAGGGCCAGAATCATCCGGGCGCCCAGCGTGGTCTTGCCGCTGCCCGGCGGACCTTGCAGGCAGAGGGTTGAGCGGTCGAGAGACGCGACGAGCCGCAGGACGGCGTGAGAGCGGTCTTCGTTCGGGCCAATGAGGGCACCGCCGTCGGTCGAGTGCTGGGGCTGCAAGCGAGGTGGACGACGCAGAAGAAAGTCGTCCAAGGCGGACGGGAGTCTATTTTCTTCCTTCCAGGTCTGGGCGATATCCCGGACAGCGTCTTCAATCACCTGAGCGGAGACGTATTCATCTGGAATCAGGGAAAGCGAGTCCGGCGGCAGTCCGTCTGGAAGCTGTTTCAGCCGTTGTGGACTGAATTTGAGACAAATACGTCCCCGCTCCCGGTCCACCGCATGGATGGGTATTTTCATCTCAAGGTCGTGGGCAAAATAGCACGACGCGCCGACATCCAGCTTGGTGTCCTGGTCGGGATCAAAGCCATACCAGAAGCCCTGAGAGCGTTTGATTGGCTCCGGTGGCTGGGAGAGCCGCCGTAAACCGCCGAGGCAGTTCATATCCTGCACCAGCTCTTCTTCGGTCATGGCATGACGGTCAAACATCGCCCACCACACCGGCTTCGCCTCCCGCCGGTGAAATTCCACCATCTGCCCAAGCAGCCGGGAAAGGCCGGGCGAGTCGGTTGGGTCTATGGGGTCTATGGGGTCCGACTCAATGGACTCAATGGACTCAACGGACCCAATAAACTCAATCCCGGCTTCCTGCTGACGCTCCCGGAGCCAGCAGGTCAGCTGCCAGGTTGATTCACAGTCGTCTCGGTTATAGGCGCGAATCTCTCGGAGGAGCGGAGAGGCCGTCCGGTCCTGGGCTTCGCCACTCGCAAGCCAGCGTTCGTAGGCCGCAATGGAGTCAACCGCGCTCGTCACCTCGCCGGCCCGCGCCGGCCGGTATAAACGTTCGAGGTTTTTAATCGAATAGTGCGGCTCGCCGACCCGCAGCCCATGCCGGACAACGGCATACAGGTCAACAAAAACTTCGCGACGCAGGAGCGTGTCAAGCTCGGCTTCTCGACTGCCATGCCGACCCATCAGCCGCCGCAGCGCCGCCACCTCGTAGTTGGCGTAATGATAGATATGCAGCGTAGGGTCGGCCTGCCAGCGCGCGTAGGCCCAATCGACGAAATCACAAAAGGCCCGCCGTTCCTGGTCAATGTCATGTGCCCACCAGTCGTGGAACACGGGCTGACCGTCGTCGAGCGCAAGCGCGCCAAAGAGATATTCCAGTCCGCCTTGCACCAGCGGATAGCCCTCCATGTCAAAAAAGATGTCACCCGGAGAAGCCGGAGGCAGCAGGGCTAAGCCACGCCGCTGACCCGCCGGCGAATCAGAAAGAAGAATCCGATAGGCCGGCTGGTCGGCCCCGGCCGAGGCGGCTTGCATCTGCGCCTGCTCCTTGAGTCGAGCAAACACAGTGTCCTCAATTCTTGGGACATGCGCCAGCGAGGACTCCGCCAGGGAGGTCAGCGTGGTGATGCCGGCCGCGTTGAGTTTCTGAATCTGGCTCACCGAGATATTGGCCACGCGGCTCAGGTGGTCGGCGGTCTCAAGTATCTGGGTCGCCTGCGAAGTCCAGCGGCCGTAATCTCCGCCAAGCTCCGGGCTGGGTTGGACGGCTGGGTCAAAACGCCGCAGGTAAGCCAGAAATGCCTGTTTCAGGGCGAGGTAGTAGTAGATGAAGTCGGCGGTCCGAAAACGGCGGCGTTCACCGGAGCCGAGCCAGAGCAGCATCGAATCCGGCCGGTGCCCCTGAACGGTCTGGAGCAGGTCGGCGGAGCAGCAGAGTTGAATCAGATGCGCCGGACTCGGCTGCGTGGCGAGGGTGGCGTCCCACGCCTCGTAGCCATAGTTGCCCAGAGCGGACACTCCCGCAGTTCGCACCAGAAAGGCGGGGCGGCCAAGAAAATACTCGGGGCGAACGGCTTGGATCGCGCCGTTTTGCAGCCAGCCTTGATAGATGACTTCGTGGCCGGCCCGCATCGCCGTTATGGTCGCCTCCACTCGGTCTGCGTCCGCAGGCAGCGTATGGATCTCACGATCCTCTTGTCGGAGTTGGGCCAGACACGCCTGTTCCTGTTGGCGTGCCCGTTCACTGATCGTGGTCAGCGAGAGCGGTTCGGGGTCGGGCTGAGCCTGACCGGGAGAGTCCAGAGCGTAGCGCGACATCCACGTCGCAAACGGCGAGGCAAGAAATTCGTTCAGGTCTGTCGGGCTGTAGTAATACCGTCCGTTGTCCTTGTGCATACGGCGGCCCTTCCCCACCGCTATTCCAAAACAGCGCCGTGGACGGCACCGCGCAAGGACGGCAGCACCGCTCCTCCTATTGGCGTCCGGGTGGCCAGCAGGTGAGACAAGGAAAACCGCGCATCAAACTCGGCTTTGGCCCGTTCAAATTCTAGCGTATTTACCGGTTGCTGAGAGACCGCACGCCCAGTCTGGCTCAGCAGCAGACGGACACGATACCGCTCTTCCATCGACCATACCCGCTCCTGGCTCACCCCACCGCTCAGCGACCTATTGAGAAAGACAAAAACAAAACGCTCCTGGAGGGCAAGATGTTGCAGGAGAACAGCATCTTCGTCTTGCAGGGGATTGAGGTATACGCGGTCGGCAATGTGCCGAGCAGATTCCGGACCGAGCCGAAAGGCGAGGGTCACGACCCAGACCCCGCCCTTTGCCTGATAGCCAACACAATTCAATAAAAACGGTTGGAGGGGTCGGCGATACGAGAAGACTTCCCTCACACGCATGGCAAGAGCGGTCTCGCGGCTACCCCTCAGCTCGACCACAGTAGGCGAGTCTGGGGCGGTTGTCTGGAGCCGCTGGTGAGACCTTGAATCGAGCTCAACTTTCATTACCCCTGAGTCTTATCGTGAGTAAGGGAGTTCAGCTACCTGGGCGATGTTGGGCGATGTATAGAGGGGCGAAGTACCCGTGCCCGCATCCAGGCTCTGTGTCAAACCGCTGCCGTTATCAAAAGCGCAGAGCGCGCTCACGAGCGGAACGCATCGAGTCGTCCGGCCAGCACCTGGGCAACCGGAGCCGTGGGTTCGAGCCGCTCGAACAGAATTTTCAGAACGGCGGTCATTGGGGTGGCCAGCAACATGCCGACAACGCCCCACAGCATGCCCCACACGATCAGGGCCATGAGAATGACGATCGGGTGCAGGTCAAGGGCTTCCCCCATGACCTTGGGTTCGATGATATTGCCGATAATGATTTGAATCAGACTCGGCAGCAGGATGGCCAGGGTGGCGGTCGTGGTCGAGATATCCGGGCTGACAACAACCACCGGCACGGGAAGCAGGGTCGCGATAATCGACCCGACGCTGGGAATGAAATTGAGCAGGAAGGCCAGTAGGCCAAAGACCAGCGCCAGGTCGACGCCGAGGACAGCCAGAGTCAGGCCCACCAGGAACCCGGTGGCCAGAGAGATCAGGGCCTTGGTCACGATATAGTGTTCGACCCGCGTCTCAATCTCCGCCCAGACGCCGCCAGCCTTTTGCCGTGCGCCGCCAAGCAGCAGGTATAAGACAAAGACCAGGACCAGTAAGCCCTGCGACAGCAGGCCGACTATGGCATTCGTCGTCTGGAGCAGCACCCCGCTGATGTTACCGAGGGGCAGTTGGGCAAACGGGTTCCCTTCGACGCGCAACGTCCCGGCTGGGATGAGAGCCGACACCTTTGCCCCGAGCAGCTCAATCTGCTGCTGGTAGGCAGCGGCATTCGCCTGCAACTGACTCACCGAGGTTGAGATGAGCAGGCCCAGGCTACCGAGCATCAGTCCGCCGATAACCAGGGTTGAAGCCACGGCGACGAGGTAGGGCAGGCGGAGTCGGTGGACCTGGAATTCAACCAGCGGCAGCAGCCCGTAGGCAATAAAAACGGCCAGGACAAAAGGAACCAGAACGGGCCGCAGCCAATACAGGGCGGCCGCGACCGCCACTGTGCTGAGGATGAGCAGGCAGAGCGTTTGAAGCCGTTGTTCGTGCTGGGCGGGGTCCAATGGTACGGCTATTACCCTTGCGGCCGGGCGTCTTTGAGGAGCCGGACGATCTCGGGATAGCCCCTGCCCATGGCGACGGCCTCAGGCGTCCAGCCATCGCCGCTGCCGCTGTGTACGTCGGCCCCGTTGGCCAAGAGGGCCTCAACGATGTCTCTATGACCGTTGTATACTGCGTAGCGTAGCGGCGTGAAGCCGTCCGTATCTTCGATATTGGCATCCGCGCCGGCTTCGAGCAGCACGTTGACAATATCGGTCTTCCCGGCGGCCGCGGCATACCGGAGGGCGGTTTCTCCGTGATCTCCCGCGACATTCGGATCCATACCGGCTTCGAGCATGAGTTGAACCGATTTCAGATCACCCACCTGCGCACGGCTCCGAAACATCTTTTCACTGAATTTCACGTTCCGGGCCTTCAACTGAGCCCGAGGATCGTCCGCCGGCGCGGGCGCGCAGCCAGCGGCACACACGAGCAGCACAAGGACACTGTAAACGACAGACGTGAAACGGCGCTGTGACATTCCTTCCCCTTTTCGACAGACATTGCAAGGTATTGACCCCTACCAATTACCAGTCCCAGCAGGACGGGCAAGACCCCCGAGGCCCAGGGACGGCTCCTCGGGACTGAACGGAATCTCACGACAGATTCCCATTTCTCTGTCGTATAGCGTATACTATACTGACGATGTGAAAGAGGTCGCCTTCACGGAATCGGCATTTCGTCATGAGGATACACTCATGAGTAAGAAAAAAAACGAGAGAGGCATTCCCCCGCTTTCCAGGAATGCAAAAGAAGAAGACATCATCGAATGGACAACGACGCATGATGTCTTTGAACGGCTCGACGCCGGCATAGCAGAAATTGTTGACGAACGGCAGGATTTAGATGAAATGCTGGAGGTTGCACTGAGACAGCAAAATACCGCACAGCTGAATATGCGCATTCCTCCGGCAATGAAAGCCGCTTTAGGCCGTTTAGCTCGGGAACGGACAACTGACGTGACCACGCTTGCTCGTATGTGGTTAGCAGAACGGTTGCAGCAAGAATTACAAGCGCATTCCTGAACAGCGCTAGCCCTGTCGCTGCATCATCACCCGCGCATACGGCTCAAACCTGCCCGTCCCGAAATCAACCTCAAGCTGTTCGGCAAAGCCGCCTTCGTACGGGCTCAGAACCTTCTGCGCGCGCTTCGCTGTGGGCTGATGGCCGGGCGGGCGGTCCGGAAAAGAGAGGCTCTGTCCGTCGTAGCTCAGTTGGTAGTCAATCAGCCCTCCCCCATCGGTGTAGGCACGGGCTTCGAGATGGTCCTTGGTCGCATTGCAACCGAGCATCACACAGGCGTCATGCACGTCCAAGAGGCCATCCTTCAGTGGGTAGGCCACACGCATACGCAGAGACAGAAATTGACCGCCGGCCTCCCACGCGCCGACCATCTGCTTGTGAAATCGCCGCCCGCCTTTCGCGTAGCTCCCGTCGCCATGAAAACGTCCCACGAGAAATGCGAGCTGCTGGAGCAGTGGCGGGGGCGGTGTGGGCGGGTGGACAAGTTTATCAGACGGCAGTGGGTCCAACAGAGTCGGCATTCATCCTCCTCACTGACACCAGCCTAGGGTCCCGTTCGGAACGGCCCTCATTCGGGGCGGGTTCCCGATGCGTTAGACGGACCGGGCGGCCCGCAGGGGGATCATATGGAGTGCCCCGGTCTCCGGGTTCTCTCCTAAGGCGATATCGACCTCATAGACAGCGCGAATAGCGTCAACAGTCAAGACGGCACGGGGCGTTCCGGCGGCGTGGACCCGCCCGGCGTGGAGTAGCACAACCGAGGCACAAGCAGCCGCGGCCAGGTTCAGGTCGTGGAGGACGCTTACGACCGTCACGCCCTGCTCGACTAATGCAGTCAGGATGTCAGCCAGGGCAAACTGATGCCGCATATCCAAACTCGTTGTTGGCTCGTCGAGCAGGAGAAAGGCCGGATTTTGGGCCAGCGCGCGAGCAAGCATCACCCGCTGGAACTCACCACCGGACAGGGTGGTCACCTGCCGGTCGGCGAGCTGAGAGACTTCGGTTAGCTGCATAGCCCGCTGAATGAGTTCTTCGTCTTCGACACCCTCACTTTGCCAACGCTCAAGATGGGGAGCGCGGCCCAGGGCGACAATTTCTCGCACGTGAAACGGAAAAGACAAGTCCGTGCGTTGCGGGAGGAAAGCCAACTGTTTGGCGCGTTCCCGGTTGGGCCATTGCTCCAGCGCTTTCCCGGCGAAGCGCACCACTCCTGCCGACGCCGGCAACACCCCGGCCATAATGCGTAAGAGTGTTGATTTTCCGGCACCATTGGGACCCAGGATGCCGATCCATTGTCCGGGAGACAGATCGATCGAGATGTCATCCAGAATCAACGTATGGTCGGGAGTGTAGCGGATGTGTTGGAGGGCAAAGGCCGCAGTGTGCATAGTCGGCATACTCGTCACCCAGGGTTTCGCCGGGCTCTCTCCTGTCTGAGCAGCAGGTGCAAGAAGAGCGGTGCCCCTACGCAGGCGGTGATAATGCCCAGACGCAGTTCTTCGCTGACCACGAGGGTGCGCGCCAGCAGGTCGCACCACACCAGGAAAACAGCGCCGCCCAGCGCCGCGTGCGGCAACAGGGTTCGATGGTTGGGGCCAACCAGCAGCCGCAGGGCGTGTGGCACGACCAGCCCAACGAAGCCTATCGTCCCGCTCACCGCCACCGCGGCGCCGGCCAGCAAGGCCGAGAACACCAGCAGGCAGCGCTTGACGGTCTCGACCCGCAGGCCGAGCGTGGTGGCGGTCTCTTCGCCGAGCGTCAGCACGTTCAGATCACGCGCGAAACACAGCACCGGCAGGAAGCCGGCCAGCGCGAACGGCAGCATCATCTGCAAATGAGGCCAACTCCGTCCATCCAGCCCACCCATGAGCCAGAACAGGAGTTGGCGCGAGACCTCGTAGTGCGCCAGACTCAACACCAGTGTGGTCAGTGCCCCAAACAGCGTGTTGACCGCGACCCCGACGAGGAGCAGCTGCGAGAGCGCGGTCCGGCCCTGCTGCGTGGCGACCAGATAGACCCCAAAGGCGGCGGTCAGTGCCCCGGCGAAGGTGGCCAGCGGCAGGGCGAAGGTGGCCCCCGTGGCCAGCCCGCAACTGATAGCCAGCGCGCCGGCCAAGGCGCCGCCGCTCGACACGCCGATCAGGCCGGCGTCCGCCAGCGGGTTGCGGAACAGCCCCTGCATGGCCGCGCCGGCGACGGCCAGGCTGGCCCCGACCACGGCCGCGGCCAAAACCCGCGGCAGGCGAATCAGGTAGACGATGGTGGCCTGCGCCCGCTCGTGCGTGTCGATGGGGAGCTCGAATAATACGCACCACACCAGGCGGGCGGTGGTCTCAAGGGGGATCGAGACTTGTCCCCAGGCAACCGCGACCGTCACCGACACGAGCAGCAGGCCGGTCCACACCGGGAGCGACCAGCCGGCCGCGCGGGCAGACCTCAGGCTGTCAGTGCGTCTGGCCATGCTGCTGCAATGCTACGGAGTCCAGCGTGGTAAACACCCGCGGATGGAGGAGGCGGGCCATGCGCTCGACTCCGTTCACGATATGGTGCGACAATGAGCTAACCGACGGACCGGGGACGACGTACACACGTTGCTGTTGGATCGCGTCCAGCGTGGCCAGGCTCGCGTCGGCCAGCAGTACAGGACGCAGACTCTCTCTGCCATCCTGGCCGGTCTCGCCACCGACCAGGATGACCGCCGGGTTGAGCTGAATGAGCGTTTCGCGGGACAACTGCTTGACGCCGTGGATACCAGCCTCGGCGGCGACGTTCAGGCCGCCGGCCCGGCCAATCATCTCGTTCAGCGTCGTCCCCTGTCCGGGCGTAAAGCCGCCTGGGAAATAGTACAGGGTACGGGGGCGCGGCGCGCCGGCCACGCGCTCGCGCACGGCGCGCAGGCGGCGGTCCATACTGGCGACCAGCCGTTGAGCTTGCGGCAGCGCGCCGACCGCCCACCCGACGGCCAGGATATTGCGCTGTATTCCGGCAAAAGACTCCTGCCGGGCAATCTCGCACAGCGGGATGCCGCTCGCGCGCAGGAGACTCCGGGCCGTCACCCCGGTGTAGGCCGAGGCGCTGAGGATGACGAGGTCGGGCCGTAAAGCGATCACCTGTTCGGCGTTGGCGTTGACCTTGTGCCGGACGGCGCGGGCGGTCTCGACACTGTGGGAATAGCGCGGGTCGTCCGCCAGCCAGGTCAGACCGAGAATGCGGTCGGTTGGGACGAGCGCCAGCAGGAGTTCGTCGCCGGCCAGCGTCATCGACACGATCCGTTGCGGCGGAAATACTGGCGGCGCAACCTGGCCGTGCACGATATGCTGGCGATAGACGAATACCGTCAGCAGCCCCACGCCGACCAGCCACCCGGCGAGGCGCGTGAGCAGACGCAGGGGCTCGTCGAGCCAGTGTCGAACGGATGAGCGCAGCACGTCTCCCCTCCTCGTGTTCGCCGGGTCAGAACTCCGCCCGGAAGCCGGTCAGAAAGGTCGTTTCCGCGGACGAAAAGTTCACCACCTCTTCATAGTCAGTGTCAAACAGATTCTTCACTTTTCCTTCCAGGCTCAGGGCGCGCATACCCCAGCGGTTCTCGAACAGCAGCCAGGACAGGGCAATATCCGCCCGCTCATAGCCGTCGTGCAGCACGCGCCCGCCCGAGGCGAAACTATACTCGGATACATTTCCTTTAAGATACAGATGGAAGTTGGCGTTCAGGCGCGCGCCGGCGTAGTGCAGCGTCAACGACCCGACATGCTTGGGCCGCCGAATCAGCGCCTCGCCCTGGGCGTACGCGCCGCTTGCCGGGCCAGCCAGGACTCTGGTCTCCAGGTAGGTGTACGCGCCGCGCACGGAGAAGCCAGCGGGCAGCCGGGCGCGCGCGCCGGCTTCGAACCCCCGGCTGCGGGTCCGCTCGACGTTGACAAAGGTCGGCGCCGGTGCTTCCGTAAAGGTGTACGCGATCAGGTTCTTATGCGTGGAGGAAAACCAGGTCAGGCTCAATGCGGCCTCCAATCCGGCCAGCGCAAACGGTTGGTCTACACCGAGTTCCCAACTCCTGGATTCTTCCGGTTTCAGGTTGGGGTCGCCGCGGGAAAAGGCGGAGTCACTGAAGTTTTCATAAAAACTGGCGGCTTTGAGGCCCTGGCTATAGCCACCGCGCAGCTTGGTGTTGAGGCCGGGCAGCACCAAGGCGGCCGAGACCCGTGGGTTGACGTGCGTCCCATACGTAAACGCATCGTCCACGCGGAACCCGGACGTGACGAACAGCGTGTCGCGCCAGGCCAGACGGAGTTGGGAATAAAACGACTGCGCATTGCGGCTGGCCACGAGTCCGCCGTAGGTGGTCTGCTGGTCATAGTGCTCACTTTCGACCGAGCCACCAAGCGTGAAGACGGGCGATATGTCATACACAACCGGCAGGAAAAAATCGGAGGCGTAATCGGCAGACAGGCGATATTGGCGGTCCCGGCTGACGTAGGCAGCGAAATCTATGCCGTCGTCCTGCGGGTCACGATAGGTTTGCCAGTCGTATAACAGGCCGAGTTGCAGGGAGTGTCGCCACCAGGCCACGGGCTGGTAGACCGCGCGCGGGCCAAGGATCAGACGGCGATTGTCGGTATACGCCCGCGGGTCCAGCATGTTGGCGCGCCGGTCGATACGGTCGCCGGCGCTGGTCGGAAAATGAAACCGGCTGTCGATATAGCGAACGGTCGTCATGAGGTGCAGGCTGTCGTGGGGGTCAAGGTCGAACCGGGCCGCCAGAGTCGTGTTGCTGAAGTCATTATTGATCGACAGCAGCCCCGCGCTGTCAATCCGTCCGATGGCAAGATTGTAACCGTAGCGGCTCGTCCCGCCCGCAACGCCAGCGCGCTCTTCGAAGGTGTCGGGGTTGCCCAGACGGAAGCCCAGCGCCCCGCGCGCCGGACCCTGCCCGCGTGGCGTGAGGAGCTGGATGACCGAACTCATGGCATCGGACCCGTACAGGGCGCTCTGCGGGCCGCGCACCACTTCAATGCGCCCTACACCCAGAGTTGTCAGGTCGTTGAAGTTGAACGCGCCGCCGGCCCGATTGACCTTCACTCCGTCTATCAAAATCAAGTTGTGGTCGGACTCGCCCCCGCGCGTGAAGAGCGTGGTCGCACCGCCCCGCCCACCCGACGGAACGAGGGTCAGCCCCGGCACCTCGCGTAACTGCTCGAACACGTCGGTGGTCTGGCGTTGGCTGATTTCTTCCTGTGTCAGCACCGTCACCGCCTGGGTCGTCCGGGCGAGCGCTTCTTCCAGCTTGGACGCCGTAACGACGATGGTGTCCAGCCTGAGCGCGGCGGGCCGGTCTTCGGATTGCCCCACGCGGGATGGCAGGGGCTCGGCGGGCGGTGTGGCCTGCGCGGGAATAGCGCTCACCGTCCAGACGAAGAATGCAGCCGTCAGACCGCGAGTGTAATACGAAAGCGTGTCCATCTTCTTCCCTCCTCGGGGAAGCCTTCCTCCGGTAGAGAAGAAGCGGGTCTGTTGGGAACTGCTGAAAACCACCCAGAGCGGGTGGACAGCAACCTGCGTATCCAGAATGGTAACACGCTGTAACCCTTCTCCCTCCGCGGAGAGGCCGGTTCATGGCTTCAGGCAGGTTTCCTGGCTCAGGGGTTCAGGGGTTCACACCCCAACGCCTGTCAGCGGCCTTCCCACCGGCTTGCGCCGGCAGTGGCATCATCGAGACAGGCTCCCCCATCACAGTGGCGGGACCGCGTCGGCTTTGCACCGACTTCCCTTTTTCACCCCGGATGGGTACCTCAAGCACGGTTCGGGTCAGTTGGTATCGGAGGCCCTGTATATTGTCAAGCGCAACACCGGCAAGCGCGATGTCGCGCTGGCTCATGCGGAAGCCAGACGAACAAGCTGCCGGGCAAAGGTCGGATTACTGCCGAAGTGCAGATGGATATAACTCGCCAGGCAGCGCTTATACACATAGCCCTCGGGTCGGGTCGCCTCTGCGGCACGCTGGCGGACCTGATACAGCGTCCGAGCCTTTTTGACGGCAAGGTCCGGCACCAATTCCGAGTAGTGAAATTCGTGACCGCGGACTCGCAGGGCGGGGAACAGGCCATTGGTCGGTGGAATAGCCACCTCTGCGTATCCCAGCGCGCTCAGGCGTGACCGCATGCGCACGGTAGTGGCATAGACGCCAACCATGGGAAAATCGTGTCCCTCCACGTCCCGAATGCCTTGGGTCAGATACATCAACCCACCACACTCGGCATACACCGTTCTCCCGTCCTGGATGAAGTCTTTCATCTCCTGGCGCATAGTCGTGTTGGCGGCTAATGTCTGGGCGTGGACTTCAGGATAGCCACCCCCCAGGTAGAGGCCGTGCAGGTCCGGGGGGAGATGCGGGTCGTGCAACGGACTGAAAAAAACGAGGGTGGCGCCTGCTTGTTCCAGGAGTTCCAGATTATCGGGATAGTAGAAACAGAAGGCTTCGTCCCGGGCGATGCCAAAGCGCACGGGAGAGGCCGGTGACGCCCTGTCGAGCGGGGATTGGAGGTCAGGGGTTGGGGGTCGGGGAAAAGTACTCAGACGAAGGAGTGAGGACAGGTCGAGGTGGTCTTCTATCACTCCGGCCAAGTGAGCGATCTGTCCGGCAGATAATTGTTGCTCTTCTCTGGTGACCAGTCCCAAGTGGCGTTCGGGCAGGGTAATGGTCTCGTCGGCTGGGAGTCCGCCGAGTACGGTGATATTGGGAACGTCGCGGACGGCCTCTTCGAGATAGCGCAGATGGCCCGGCCCGCCCATCTTGTTGAAGATCACACCGGCGACGTTCAGCACCGGATCGAAATGCTGAAATCCGTGAATCACGGCCGCAACACTGCGCGCCATGGCCGAGGCATCAACCACCAGGAGAACCGGCAGCCCCAGCCATTTTGCTATTTCTGCCGTGCTGCCGGCTTCGCTCTTGCCGTCATAGCCGTCAAACAGGCCCATCATCCCTTCCACAACGCCAACATCGTGGCCGTACAGACTGCGGTTGAACACCTCGGTGTTGTACGCTCGTGGCAACATCCAGCCATCGAGGTTTCTGGACGGAACCCCGGTGACCGCAGTGTGGTGCCCTGGATCAATAAAGTCCGGGCCTATCTTAAAAGGCTGGACGGACAAGCCGCGTTTTCGTAAAGCGGCCAGCAAGCCCAGGGTCAGCGTGGTTTTCCCCACACCGCTCTGCGTGCCGGCAATAGCGAATCCGTGCACCAATCCTCCTTGTCCGATCATCATAGGGTATTACCTTGCAATCTGCGAATGTCCTCGGCATCATGGCTCCCCGTGGCTTTACGAAAGGAAGAAGGAAGAAGGAAGAAGGAAGAAGGCCCCCCTCCCCCAGGCTCGGTTGAAGGGCAAAAGGCCGGTGTTGTGGCCTATCGGCAAGAGCCGGACGGAACCTGTGCCATCCTGATTATTACGGCCCGGCGGCAACGCGATGCCTGGATCTTCCCGGTCGGAACGGTTGATCCAGGCGAGACGCTGGAGCAGGCCGCGGCCCGCGAGTGTATGGAGGAGAGCGGCTATACGGTGCGAACCGGGCCGCTGCTGAAAGCCCTCGACCTCGCGTCCAAAAACGGCCGCCGCCGCTTTTCGTTCTTTGCCGCCCAGGTAACGGGCGAGGTGGACGAGTACGAAACCGACCGGCGCCGGCGCTGGGTGCCGCTGACCCAACTGGTCGAGACCGTCAGCGAGGCGTTCGCTCCGGTCGCGCGGGCGGCGCGGGCCTATCTGTCCGCCTAGCTCGCCGGACGTGACCGCCATGAGCGCACGGGTCCTCATGATCCAGGGAACCGGCTCCGACGTCGGAAAGTCTGTTGTGGTCGCGGGCTTGTGCCGCCTGGCCAGGCAACGAGGTTGGCGGGTCGCTCCGTTCAAGCCACAGAACATGTCGAATAACGCGGCCGCGTGTGCGGCGGGCGGGGAGATTGGTCGGGCGCAGGCCCTGCAAGCGCGCGCCGCCGGGCTCGAACCGCACCCGGATTTCAACCCCGTGTTGTTGAAGCCACAGACCGACCGCGGGGCACAGATCGTCGTCCACGGCAAGCCGGTCGGCCTGCTGGATGCCGCGGACTATACCACCGGACGCGCCCCCCTGATGACCGCCGTTATGCAGAGTTTCCAGCGTCTCGTCGCTGCTCACGACCTGGTTCTCGTCGAGGGGGCCGGCAGTCCGGCCGAGGTCAATCTGCGGACCGGCGATATTGCGAATATGGGGTTCGCGCTCGCCGCAGGGGTGCCCGTCTGCCTCGTCGGCGATATTGATCGTGGAGGTGTCATTGCCGCCCTGGTCGGGACTCAGAGTGTGTTGGCCCCCGAAGACAGTGCGCTGATCGTCGGCTTTCTGGTCAACAAGTTTCGGGGTGACCCGGCCCTGTTTACACAGGGGGTCGCGGAGATTGAGCGGCGCACGGGTTGGCCGTGCTTTGGCGTGGTCCCGTGGATGCCGGCCGCGACGCGCCTGCCGGCGGAAGACGCGGTGTCGCTCTCACTCGGGCAGAGCGCGCGCACCGATTGTATCCGGATTGCCGCGCCCCTGCTGTCCCGCCTGGCGAATTTCGACGACGCCGACCCGCTCCGGTTTGAACCGGACGTGGATTTTACCTTTGTGCCGCCCGGTCGTCCGATTCCGCGCGACGTGGACATCGTGATCCTCTTCGGCACCAAATCGACCAACGGCGACCTGGACTTCCTGCGCGCCCAGGGCTGGGACCACGACGTGATAGCCCACGCCAGAGCCGGCGGGCGCGTATTGGGCGTGTGCGGCGGCTTCCAGATGTTGGGCCGTCACATTCACGATCCAGCGGGGGCGGACGGTCCAGTCGGGTCGCGCCCTGGGCTCGGCCTTCTCGAACTCGAGACGACCATGGCCGGTGAAAAAACCGTTCGCCCGGCACGTGGACACTGCACCCTGAGCGGCGCGTCTGTCGCGGGCTATGAAATTCACACCGGCCAATCAGACGGACGCGCCCTGACCCGGCCAATGTTTCAACTCGAAGCTGGTCCAGACGGTGCCCGCAGCCAAGACGGGTTGATCGAGGGAACGTATCTGCACGGTCTGTTCGGGAACGATACGTATCGACGCGCCTGGCTCGGACGCATCCGCAACACCGCGGCTGCGACCCTACAATATGAGGTCAGCGTCGAGGCGGCCCTGGACGACGTAGCCGCTACGCTGGCCGACAGTGTGGATACGGATGCGCTGTTCTCAACGGCGCGGCGGCCCGGCTTAGCAAAGCCGGCGGCTCAGATGCCGTAGACCTGGGCGACACTATCCCCGAGCAGATTATTGCGCGCGGTCTCTGACAGCGGTGCGACCCAGCTCTTCCATATAGTTTCCGGGATGATCGAAGTGGGGGTAATCGGTCGCCCAGAAGAAACGATCGTTGCCCACATACGCGATGATATTGGCATAGTCGAGCGCCATTGTGTCTTCTCCTCCTGTTCCGGTTGGAATGCCCCGTCTGGGGCAGCCAGGACGGGTCCGGGGCTTTTGTCATACCAACTTCCAGCCGGTCCATTCACTCAGCCTCTCGCTTGACGACTGGCCTCCTGCGTCAACCGTGATTATCAATCCGTGAGCCCGCCTTGAGCTTGACACCCAGGGCATAGGCGTCCCGTTTGGGGATATGGCAGGCCGCGCTCACCGCGCCGGCGGCCTCTTTCACGCCAACCCCGTCGGCCAAGAGCTGCTGCATCAGTTCGGCTGCGGATTGTTCCGGAGCGTCCCCATCTTTCCCGTCCCAGCCCTCGACCACGAGTGCGACTTCCCCTTTGACCGGCCGGTTGTGGAAGGCGTCACAAACCGTGCTGATGGGTCCGCGCAGGATTTCCTCGAACTGCTTAGTCAGCTCCCGGCCAACCACGACGCGACGATCCCCGAAAATATGCGCCAGGTCAGCCAGGGTGCTCAACAGACGGTGCGGAGACTCGTAAAAGATGAGCGACCGCTTCTCGTGGCAGAGTTCCCGCAACGCGCTTTGGCGCTGCCCTTTCTTTGCCGGCAAAAACCCTTCAAAAGCGAAACGGTCCGTCGGCAAACCGCCCACGCTCAGCAACGCGGTCAGCGTGGAGGGACCGGGAATGGGCACGACCGGGATGCCGGCCTCAACGGCACCCTTGACCAAACGATAGCCAGGGTCGGAGATACACGGGGTGCCGGCATCGCTGACCAGGGCGATATTTTTGCCCGCCAGCAAGGTTTCAACAAGGACGGGGGCTTTGGTTGATTCACTGTGGTCGTGATAGCTCGTCAGCGGAGTCGTCAGCCCATACTGTGTCAGCAGCTTGCGTGTATGGCGGGTGTCTTCTGCCGCGATCAGGTCCACTTCTTTGAGGATACGCAAGGCCCGTAGCGTAATGTCTTCCAGGTTGCCGATGGGCGTGGCGACAATGTAGAGTGTACCGGCCACGTCACCGGCCCCAGTCGCGGGCATACCGAAAATCACGATCAATCGTGCGCTGAGAGACCTTGGCAATGACCGGCAGGCGGCGCTTGTACTGCGAGTGCATGATCCGGCGCGCAATCTGATCGATAAAGTCGGCGTCGAATCCCTCGGCGATCAATTCCTCACGAGAGTAGCGCTGGTCAACCAGGAGGTATAACAGCTCATCAACCGCCTGATAGGAAAATCCCAACTCTTGCTCATCGGTCTGCCCCGCCCACAGGTCTGCGGAGGGCTGTTTGGTCACAACCGCCGCTGGCACGCCGACACAATCGGACAAGGCCCAGACCTGGGTTTTGTACAAATCGCCCAGGGGATTGATGGCCGAGGCCATATCGCCGAACAGCGTCCCATAGCCCAGCAGCAGTTCGGTTTTATTACTCGTACCCAGCACGAGCGCATTCCAGCGGGCCGAGTGGTCGTACAGAATAGTCATACGCTCGCGGGCCATTTTATTGCCACGGCGCATATTGTCGGCGTCGGGGAATTTGGCGAAATACGCGTCCACCTGGGCTGAAATATCAACCGTGATCGCCCCTATCCCAGTGGCGGCAATCACCAGGTCGGCGTGCTCTATACTCTCTTTGCTCGACGTTTTATACGGCATTTTCACGGCCAGCACATTGTCGGGCCCTAAGGCCGCCGCGGCCAGACACGTGCTCAGGGCAGAGTCCACCCCACCCGAGAGACCCACAACCACCCGCTTGAGGCCGACCTTATGGACCTCGTTGATGATGAATGCAGACAAGACCTGCCGGAGGAGTTCCGGGTTGGTTGGAATACGACTCATGCTCACTCGTCTTTTGTCGCTTGCGTCACGGCTGGAGGCACACAGGGCAGCCGTCCCTCTGAGGGAGCGCATCCTTAGCCCATCAATCCAGGGTTTGCTCCGCCGTCTCTGGTAATAGCGGCAGCGTGGACAGTTGCATGCGGCTCTACACCGGACGGAATTTGGGAATCTTGACTCCGGGTTCGTGTTCAACAAAGACGACCTCAACCGGCATATCCATCCTGATTGCGTCATTGTCGATATCGACCAGACTGGTCACCATAATCAGGTCGGCATCTTCGTCCAATTGCACCTGCGCCACATTATACGGCACCTTTTCATTTGCGGCCGGGTGGACCGGATGGACAATAATGGTCCACGAAAACACTTTCCCTCTGCCGCTCACTTTTACCCATTCGTGCTCCAGGGCGTTGCAGTGCGGACACATGGGTTTGGGCAGCCAGCGAAACCGCTGGCAGGCGGTACAGCGCTGCATCAGCAGCTCGTCGCGATTACAGCCATTCCAGAACTCTTCGTCGTCGATATTCGGTACCGGGCGAGGAAAATTTATTACGTCGGGCATACAAGTTGTACTCCTTCCCCCTGACAAGGGGGATACAGGGGGTTCTCGCTAGGCCGCTTTCTCCAGTCGATTCTCGTTTTGATTGCACGTTCCGGTGGGCACTTCCCTCGCGCCATGATAGTCAACGCGAACCAATCTATCCAGACCGCGTTTTGCGGATATGCCGCGTCAGCCGAACGTCGCAATCAGCTTTGCGTAGCCTTCGAGAACCGGCCACTGCGCATCAGGCTTATCCGGCGTCACCAGAAAGAGGACACGATTCGTCCCAACGCTCAGCAGTTCCTCAACCCGACTTTCGACCGAGTTCTCCCCGGCAAATTCAACTCCGGTAATAACGCTCAGGTCAAACTGGTCCATAGCACGCCCCTGCTGCTCCATCTGCTCGCGGACCGCAGTCAGTCCGCTGGCGAGGTCTGGTCGATCGAGGGGAATCCAGCCGTCGCAGTATTCGGCAATCCGCTTTGGCGACCACTTCGAGTCCGCCCCCATCAGGATCGGCGGGCCGCCGGCTTGCACCGGCTTGGGCCAGCACCAGATGGGATCAAAGTCCACAAACTGACCGTGAAATTCTGCCTCATCTCTGGTCCAGATTTCCCGGATGGCCAGCACGCGCTCGCGGGTCTGTTTCCAGCGATCCTTGAAGGCTATCCCATGATCGCCCATTTCCTCGGCGTTCCAGCCGGCGCCAATGCCAAACAGGAAGCGACCGCCCGACACCCGGTCCAGACAGGCCGTGCTCTTGGCCAGGTTAATGGGATTGTGTTCCGGCACCAGACAGACTGAAGTCCCAATTTTGAGCGTACTGGTCACTGCCGCGGCCGCGGTCAACCCGACAAAGGGATCGTAGAACTCGCTGTAATACATGGGGAGTTCCCCGCCCAGCGGGAAGGGCGTCTTGCGGCTGGTGGGAATATGCGAGTGCTCGCCAAAGAACAGGGACTCAAAGCCGCTCTCCTCGGCCCAGCGCGCCAGGTCTGCGGGCTGGATGGTGTAATGGGTTGGAATCGTTACCAGGCCAAAGTCTGCCATAGGGCTCTCCTTTCTTCGGTGTCATGCCAATTCTCAGGTGTCATGCCAATCAGGCCGCGCGGACATCCTTGGGGGAGGGGCATTTCATGAATGGCTCCTACAAGCTCCTTCATGCCAGGAAAACAAACAGGGCGACCGCCCGGCCGCCCTGTCCGTACAGGCACTCCGCGCCGCAGACGCCTTAATGTACATGGGCCGGCTGCTTCCCAGGCTTTTTACCCTTCCCCTGCCCGTGAGAGTGGGCATGTGCCTGCCCTTTTGCCTGCGCCTGCCCGTGAAGTCGGAAGTTGGTGTCATGACTGTGCGTGTGGTCGTGATCGTGCCCGTGCGTTGCCGGTGCATAGGTCGGCTGTTTGAGGCCGCGCTGTTTGCGGACTTCCTTGGCCCGGGCAACGGAGTCGTCAAACTGGTTGCCCTTACCCGCGGCGTGCGCGGCAAAACGTTTGACCGAATACTCATCCATGTGGCAGGACAGCGGGATCTGCGAGTGCTGCATGCACAAGGGGCGTGGGTCACGCGAGGTCTGGCGCGAGGCGGTCACGGGATCATAAGGGTCCCCGCTCACGCCATGAGAAATGGCAAAAGAGGAGACGATCCGGGGAGCCTTTCTGCCACAGTCCGGGCAGGGTTTTTTCGTCTGTGCCTCACCCAGGGAACAGAGTTCTTCAAAAACGATGTCACAGGGCGGGCAGTGGTATTCGTAGAGTGGCATACCGACATATCCTCTTTACCTCATGGCCTTACTCAATGGCGGTTGGCGCATGGGGCAGCTCGTCCCAGTCTTCCGGGTCGTGTGAAATCCAGACCGTACACTCGTGCAGGTCCCGAATGGCCCGCAGGCGTTGGATGGATAGAGACGAAGTCGCGGGGTCGGTGTCCAGCGGCATCCCGGACAGGGTGTTGAATTGTTCGCGCAGATGGAGGGTGTCGCCGACCAGAAGGATGGAACGATTTGGCAGACGCACATGGAGGGAGCTTTCTCCAGGGGTATGACCCGGAGTTTTCAGCATATGCAGGCTGCCGTCCCCAAAAATGTCAAAGTCACCGTTGAGTTCCAGCCACTGAAAGCCCCGCGTGGGCACGATATCCTTGAACACAAACACATCGCGCAGGTGGGGCTCCGGCCAGTAGGCGTAGCGCAACTCGTCCTGCATGATGATGAAGGTCGCGTTGGGGAAGGCGTGCATATAGCCCGTATGGTCGAGATGCAGATGGGAGAGCAGGACATACTTGATGTCCGACATCTTGTAGCCGAGCGCCTGAATCTGCCGGTCGAGCAGCATCTCCTTGGGGTATGAAACCTGAAGATGTTCGGCAAACGGCCCCCAGTGCGCGACCGGATCATCCGCCACCGCGGGGTGGCAGCCGGTATCGAACAGGACCAGGCCCTTCTCGTGTTCAATCAGATAGGCCGGACAGGGTATGGTCACCAAATCCGGCGCACCGCCGTGCATCAGCAAGGCTTGCGGAACGGTCAGTTCCGCGTTCGGCAATGCCCACATACGCCGCGCTTTTCCGTCTGCCATAACGCCCTCCTGTTTTGGTGTAAGGACCTGTTGAGAACCCGCTCGGAACTGTTGCCCGCAATCCTAGGCCATGCCTGTTTGCTGTGTCAAACACGTCCTTGACTACCCATCTTAAATTATTCGGTTGCCCCGTGCTGACGTAGGAGGTTGGCGATTTCCGTGTGGCCCACCACTTCCGCCAGATCGAGCGCGGTCAGTCCGA
The DNA here is from genome assembly GCA_965232605.1 of uncultured Binatia bacterium (SeqCode). Classification (GTDB taxonomy): domain Bacteria; phylum Desulfobacterota; class Binatia; order Bin18; family Bin18; genus Bin18. The sequence goes on from CBDDQA010000005.1 coordinate 263,559, forward strand.
CCTCTGTTTGTGACTTCACAGCCGCCCCGTGTTCCAGGAGCACTCTGACCATTGTCGTGTGGCCCTCCCATGCCGCCCGATGGAGTGCGGTCGCTCCGTCCTCGTCTTGCGCCTCCACATTCGCTCCGTGCTCTAAGAGGATTTTGACGAGGGCCGCCTTGTCCGCCCATGCCGCCCAATGGAGCGCGGTCGCTCCGTCCCTAGCTTGCGCGTCCACAGCCGCCCCGTGCTCTAAGAGAACTCTGACGCTGTCCGTCCCGCCCCCTCCCGCCGCCCTGTGAAGCGCGGTTTCTCCGTCCCCGGCTTGCGCCTCCACATTCGCCCCATGTTCCAGGAGAATCCCGACGAGGGCCGTGTCGCCCTCCCATGCCGCCCAATGGAGCGCGGTTCGCCCATCCGAGGCTTGCGCATCCACAGCCGCCCCGTGTTCCAGGAGCACTCTGACCATTGCCGTGTGACCCGCCTCTACCGCACTATAGAGTATGGTCCAGCCACCTTTGGTTTGTACATCCACGTCTGCCCCGTGTTCCAGGAGGATTCTGACGAGGGCCGTGTCACCCTCCCGTGCCGCCCAATGGAGCACGGGCACTCCGTCTCCGTTTTGTGCGTTCACATCCGCCCCGTGTTCCAGGAGGATTCTAACGATGTGATTCGACAGCTTGTAGGGAAAGGTCATCAGAAACTTATCCACATCCGCGCCATGTTCCAGGAGGATTCTAACGATTGCCGTGTCACCCGCTTCTACTGCCCAATGGAGCAAGGACACTCCGTCTCCGTATTGCACGTTCACATCCGCCCCGTGTTCCAGGAGCACCCTGACCATTGCCGTGCGACCCGTCTCTACCGCCCTGTGGAGCGCGGTCCAACCGTCCTTGTCTTGCACGGACGCATCCGCGCCGTATTCCAGAAGCACTCTCATACTTGCCGTGTGGTCCTCCCATAGCGCCCAAAGGAACGCGGTCGCTCCGTCCTTGTCGCGCGCATCCACGTCCGCCCCGTATTCCAAGAGGGTTTTGACGAGGTCTGTCTTGTCCGTCCATGCAGCCCAATGGAGCGCGGTCGCTCCGTCTCCGTCTGGCGTGTTCACATTCGTCCCATTTTCAAGGAGGCGCTTAACGGTTGCCGCGTCGCCCGCCCTTACCACCCTATGGAGCAGGGTTGCTCCGTCCGTGGCTTGCGTATGGGCATTTTCGGCCATGTCTTCTCCTTCCAGTCTTCTCACGCCACCACCTTACCGACTTTTCGGCAACTTCAGCACGCGCTCGCCAATAACTCCACGCAGAATCTTATTGGGGCAGACAGCAATGGTCCCGGACCGGGCGGTGAGAGTTCAGCGCAGGTCGGTTGGTGTAGCGTCATCCGACAGGAGCCTAAGCCGCACGCTCGCGGGTGAGGGCTTCCCGGAGGCCCTCAAGCAGTCCCTCTAGGCGCGCCATCCGCTCGCGCAAAGCAGCGATCTCCTGGCGCTGGGTCGCCAATTCCATACGGATAGCTCGTTGTCCGGTCAGAATTAAGCCGGCCAAGGCCACCCCTACAGACGCGGTAGCGGTCATTTCCGGGCTCATGTTTCTTCCTTACTGCTTCACTCCCTCAAACGTCAACTCCCGGAAATCTGACGATTCATCATCACAATGCGTTCTCCAGACAGCGGCACGAGGAGAGGAGAGAGTCGCGCGGGTTGGGGGTCAGCCTCGCGGGGCGGTGCGCTCTATCAGTGCTCGCAAGGCTTCGCCCTGCTGTTGCAAGGCCCCACCCTGCTGGCGCAAGGCTTCGCCCTGCTGTTGCAAGGCGGCCATGACTTCTTCGTGGCGAGCCTGGTTGTGGGCTTCCCGCCTGTCGCCCATGCGGGACATGGAGCGGATGCCCCAACCGACAATGAGGGCCTGCAACAGCCCGACCGCTCCAGCGATCACGGCTTGCAAGTAGGCTGCGTCTGCCGCGGCTTGCTGAAGGACCAGACTGGCGGTTTCGTAGTCAGTCATCACGACCTCTCCTTTCCTTCGCTTTTTCCTCTCGCCTCTTTTGCCTCATGGAACGAACGACGCCACCACCTCACCGACTTTCCAGTAACTTCAGCACGGCTCGCCAATAACCCCACGCAGAATCTCATTGGTGCCGGCGGCAATGGTCCCGGACCGGGCGGTGAGAGTTCAGCGCAGGTCGGACCAGATTTCACCTGTCTGTTTTCAGCACACATCACGAGGAGAAGAGAGCGATGCTCGGGTTGGAGGTCAGCCCCGCGGGGCGGTGCGCTCTATCAGTGCTCGCAAGGCTTCGCCCTGCTGTTGCAAGGCGGCCATGACTTCTTCGTGGCGAGCCTGGTTGTGGGCTTCCCGCCTGTCGCCCATGCGGGACATGGAGCGGATGCCCCAACCGATAATGAGGGCCTGCAACAGCCCGACCACTCCAGCGATCACGGCTTGCAAGTAGGCTGCGTCTACCGCGGACCGCTGAAGGGCCAAGGCCGCTTGCTGAAGAGCCAGGCTGGCGGTTTCGTAGTCAGTCATCACGACCTCTCCTTTTCGCTTTTTCCTCTTGTCCCTTTTGTCTCATGGAGCGAACGGCGCCACCACCTCACCGGCTTTTCGGTAACTTCAGCACGCGCTCGCCGATGACCCCGCGTAAAATCTCATTGGTGCCGGCGGCAATGGTCCCGGAGCGGGCGGTGAGGGCCCGGTACGACCAGCGGGCCTGATCGACGGCAAACGGGGAGTCCTTGGCCAGGGTGGAGTACGGCCCCAAGAGTTCCATGGCAAAATTGGCGACGCGCAGGTTCAGTTCCGTGGAGGTAATTTTCGCAAAAGAGCCTTCCGGGCCGGGCGGCTGGCCCTTTATCTGACGTGTGAGCCGGCGTAGCTCGTTATACTTTATGGCTGCTCCTTCTATGGCAAACTGGGCGAGTCGCTGGCGTACGGCGGCGTTTTCGCTGGCCGGCTTTCCATCCCGTTCCAACCGGCGCGCCAATTCATACAGTTGGGGCAGGAGCGTCTCCACCCGGTAATAACTGCTGGTGGCCACCCGTTCAAACATCAGGGTGGTAATCGCCACCATCCAACCCCGGTTTTTTTCGCCCACCAGGTTCGCTTTGGGCACCCGGACATCTTCGAAAAAGACTTCGTTAAACTCGGCGTCACCGTTCATCTGGACGAGTGGCCGAACCGTAATACCAGGACTGCGCATATCAACCAGCAGATAGCTGATGCCGTTATGCTTAGGGGCGTCCGGATCGGTGCGGACCAGCAGAAAACACCAGTCCGAGTGCTGCGCCCAGCTGGTCCAGACCTTCTGACCGTTCACCACAAAATGGTCGCCGTCTTCCACCGCCCGCGTCTGGAGGGAGGCCAGGTCCGAACCCGAGCCCGGCTCGGAATAGCCCTGACACCACAGCTCTTCGGCCGGCAGGATTGTGGGCAGGAAGCGCTGCTTTTGCTCCTCCGTCCCCCAGTGCATGAGCGTGGGCCCCAGCATGGTGACCCCGCTCATATTGATCCCACCGGGCACCTGGGCGCGCGCCAACTCTTCGTTGAAAATCGCCTGTTCACTGACCGACGCCCCCCGCCCGCCGTATTCCTGCGGCCACCACAGGCCAATCCAGCCCCCGGCGTGCAGTGTTTTATGCCAGTCCTTTCGCCGTTCCCAGCGTTCGTCGACGCTGAGGTCATCGTCTTTTCCGGCTCGCAAGTCGGCCGGGACATTCGCTTCCAGCCAGGAGCGAACCTCCTGGCGAAATTGCTTTTCTTCAGACGTATAGCTGAAGTCCATAGCCTCTCCTTTTCTGCGCGGTCCGGGCATTACACCAAACGTCTTTCTGAGGCACAAGAGGACTGTCGGGTGTTCCGGCCCATTGCCCGCCGCGCGCATCCGTACACCGCTCATCCCCCGCCTGCCCCAGGTGCGTCTCGCCGCCACGCCTTGCACGGCTTTGCTCCGGTCCGTACCATGGGTCGAAACGCCCGACCACCCAAGGATAGCGCTATGGATTTTGCCTTTTCAGAAGACCAACTCTTGCTACAACAGACCCTGCGTCAGTACGCCAAAGACAAGCTGGCACCCAATTATCACCGCTGGGACCGGGGCGAGGTGATTCCCCGCAGCCTCATCAAAGAAGTCGCCGAGCTCGGCGTCTTCGGCCTGCGGGTCCCGGAACAGTTTGGTGGGTTGATGACCGACTATGTGACCTGCGGCCTGATGGCCGAAGAACTGTCTCGGGGGGACTTCAACTATAGTCTCTATATCCAGCTTGGGCTCATTGCCTCCGAACTGTTGGCGGACTTTGCCCACCCGGAAGTCCAGGCCGAATGGCTGCCCCGGCACGCGACTGGCGAGGCGGTCATCGCCTTTGGTCTGACCGAGCCGGGAGCAGGCTCGGACGCGGCCAATATCACGACCCGGGCAGAGAAAACAGGCGACGACTACCTCATTATCGGCGAAAAGGCCTCCATCACTTTTGCCGGGTATGCAGACGCGTGCATAGTCTTTGCCCGGACCGGAGACACGGGCGCGCGCGGCATCTCGGCCTTTCTGGTACCGCTCGACGCTCCCGGTGTCACCCGCCAGCCCTATTTTGCGGCCGGAGAGCGCTTGACCCAGCGCGGCTCTCTGTTTTTTGATGAAGTCCGGGTGCCGGCGCGCAATATGGTAGGCGAGCCAGGCAAAGGCTTCTACCAGGCCATGATCGCTTTTGATTTCAACCGGGCGATTATTGCCCTGGCCTGCATAGGCGCGGCTCAGCAGTCCATTGATGAGACGATTGAATATACAAAGGGCCGAGAGGTGTTTGGCAAACCGCTGGCAACGTTTGAAGGGGTCGCCTTCCAGATTGCCGAACATCTGACGCTGTTAGAGTCCGCCCGGGTCTTGTCCTATAAATGCCTGTGGCTCAAAGATCAGGGCCGCAAACACACCTCAGAAGCGGCCATGGTCAAATGGTTTGGCCCGAAGTCCGCGGCCGAGGCCATTCATGCCTGTATGATCTTACACGGGCACTACGGTTATAATATGGAATCTCCGCTCGAACAGCGCTGGCGCGATGTGGTGGGACTCGAAATCGGCGACGGAACGCCGGAGATCATGAAGGGCATCGTTGCCCGGGAAGCGTTTGGTCGGGAGTATACTTCGTATCGATAGAAACAGGGGCACATGTGCCCCTGCTGAACTCAGGCCAGAAAACTGCGGACCTTCTCAACAAATGTATCCGCCTGCTCGACCTCGGGGCGGTGGCCACACCCTTCCAGCACGAGCAGTTCGGAGCCGGCAATGGACTGCTGATAGACTGCGGCCGCACTGACCGGAGCAATTTGGTCGTCCCGGCCCCAGATAATCAGCGTCTTGACTTCGCCGCCACACTCAAGCAGGGGGCCCAGGCTGGGGTTGAACATATACGGCTGCCAGGCAATGCGGGCGCTTTCGGCCCGTGCATCTTCCCATGCCTCGAACTGCTCCGGCGTGGGTTCGCCGCCGTACAGCTTGGCAAACTCCGGGGTGCTTCCAATGTCCTTCACGCTGGCGTCCAGGTAGGCCTTGGCCGTTACCTGGAACATGTCCGCAATATAGCCCTCCGGCGGGCGAACGCCAAAAGGCGCCACGAGCACCATGCGTCGAAACTGGGCCGCGTTGCAGGCCGCCATCTCCGCCGCGATCCAACCCCCCAGGGAAAAGCCGATCACATTTGCCGGCGCGAGATTCTGTTCTCGCAGGACACGGCTGTACAGGCCAGCCAGGTCACGGATATTGCTCACCCATCCGACGCGCTCGGTCTGACCGAACCCCGGATATAAGGGGATCATGACCGTGTGGTCCCGAGCCAATTCGTTATGCCAGTTCGTAATCCCAGGGTGGCCGAGTTCTTCATGTAGAACGATCAGGGGGCTGCCGGAACCACTCTCAATAACGGTCAACTCAGCATCCCCGACTTTAACCTTCTTTTCCTCCCATTGTGTCTCTGCCAAAGCAGTGTCTCCTTTCCTTTTGTATACAGAGCGGCCACCCCTACCACACCCCGGTCGGGATGGAAAGAGCACACCGCCGACATCGCTTCACCCTGTACGGACGGCCAACGCTTAGTTCCCTCCGGGGAGAGGAGAGAAGTGCCAGCTTACAATCCGCCACTGTCCCGAAGGACGCGCATACGTAAACATGTACTGCCCATTCACCGTCTGCTCCATGCCGTCCTTCGGCTGGGTCGTCAGTTGATACAGCCCCCAGGCAACTCCGGTCTCCCCGATAACCATATATTCTTCATGCGCCGGGTTGAGGTTCGCCTCCTCAAAGGAGTCGAAATAGTCTTGTACGGCCTGGCGAAAGGCGGCCTTACCGACAACAGGAAACGGGGAATATAACCCAAACAAGACGACATCCTCGTGGACGTTGGACATCACGGCGTCGAGGTCTTTCCCGTTAATGGCCTGGAGTTCCTCTCCAAAGCTCGCAATTAAAGCATCTCGCGTCTGCTGGGCAGCGCTCTCCGAGGCGATACTCCCAAGCACCACTACAGCGGCCGCAACAAGCGCGCCTCTCCAACTCATGGTCCTTCTTTCCTGTTTTCTCATTGCACCCCTCCTTTACTCTTCGACCCCGAGTGGAGAGAAATGCAGCCCCGCCAGGACCCATTTCCCATCTCTTTTTGCGTAGGTGAAGGTGTATCGACCATGGATCACCTCGCGCGGTCCAACGGCTGGCACCTCGGTATTCGTAAAATGCCCCCAGGCCAAGGCACTCGCACCGATAATGCGGAATTCGGGATTGATCGGCGTCAAGGTCACCCGTTCGCTATCGGCAAAGAAGCCTTGCAGCATTTCCGTTATGGCGGCCTTGCCCTTGACGGCAAAGGGCGACAGCATACCGAACAGCACCACCTCATCATGCGCATCCGTAGCAAAAGCCGCTGCATCCTTGGCATTAAAACGCTTCATATCGGCGTTAAAGACCGCTCTCACCTCATCCAGATCATCTCCATAGGCTGCTCCGGCTGCGCACAAGAGCAGCAACGCAAGACCAGCGACCATTCCTCGCTTCGCGTACACCATGCGTCCCCCTTTCTGTCGGATCATTTTTACTTCCCCTGAGGTTTGTAAATATGAAAAGGGACGAAAACGCAAGAGTGACGGTGTATCGAATGGCCACGACGCCGAATGGAACCGGATAGTGCCGGAAACATTGCTGGAAACAGAGGAGAGAAAGCGCGCCCTGGAGGATTCGAACCTCCGACCTACAGATTCGTAGTCTGCCGCTCTATCCGGACTGAGCTAAGGGCGCGTAGGCAGGAAAACGTGGGAGCGGTTCAGCAGAGCCCCCTTCTTACCACACCCGGGAGGGAAATCGCAACGGAGAGGGAGGGATTCGAACCCTCGGTACGCGATTAAACGTACACTCGCTTAGCAGGCGAGCGCCTTCGACCACTCGGCCACCTCTCCGTATCAGTGTGGACCGCCGATAGTAGCGATTCCTTCTCCCAGGCGCAACGACACAGCGTTATGTTGCTGATAGATTTTGATGTAGGGTATTGACAATTGAAATTGAAAATGATTTTCAATTTCATCTATGAACGAGACGGGCCAACCTTCCAAGTCTGTTACCGATGCTCACGTTGTTTATGAATGCCGGTGTCCGTGCGGCAGTCTGTTAGCCAAACAGAATGTTGACGGCATAGAGCTCAAGTGTCGCCGCTGCAAGCGCGTGGTTTTCATCCCCTGGGAAACCCCTTCGACATGGCGGACTGTCACCGCGCAGCCGCCCGCGGGGCAATCGGAACAATGCGGTCCTGGACAAAAAAACAGGCGGCCCCAATGAGGTGGCCGCCTATGAAAACACCAAGCGAGGCAGCGGTTATTTCACGCGACGAAGCGTGACCTCAGGCTCAACATTTTGCGTTTCCACCATGCCCAGGTACATCTCCAATTCTTCAATGTCCTCCTGCTCGCCTTCGATATGGTTTTCGAGCATGGAGCGCAGCGCGACATTGCCTTCGGCCAGGGCATGGGCTTCCAGATACGCCTGCATGGCTTCTTTTTCGAGCGCCAGGTCCTGCCGGAGCATTTCTTCCAGGTCGGTTGACTGGTGCACCGTCGTCCCAATCTCAACTGAGGGGACACCGCCCAGGGAAACGATCTTCTGGCCAAACGTATGGGCATGGGACAGCGATGTCTTGCTTTGGCCCTCAAAGAAATCAGCAAAAACCTTACGCCACAGGCCGTTCACCAGGAGGGCGTGCTGCTGGTATTGGAGGGTCGCGGCGTGTTCAAGGGAAACGGCTTTGTTCAACGCGGTAATAGTTTTTTGGGTATCCATGAGCAACCTCCTCGGTTACGAAAATTAATCAACCAACGATGAATACAGTGTACACACCCACATGACTCTTGTCAACCCTAAGTTATTGATTTTATTGAAGAATTGATTTTGATAATCATTTTCAACTAGGCGCTGAAACGATTTTGAAATTCACTTTCAATATGACCCGAATAAGGCCCTTGTAGCCCGGATAATAGACCCACAACCAAGACAATCGAACAGACAAAAAGGAAGGGAGAGAGGTATGAAACACAATAAGAAAGGCGGGCAAGACCTACCAGATCAATTTGCGAAGGTCTTTACCAATGAGGCCGGCATTACGGCACGCGTCTGCCCGCAAGGACATGTCTATCTTCAGGTGGGACACACCTGCATTTCGTTCCGTAAAGAGCACTTTGTGGATTTGGCGCAGGTCGTCCACGCGGCAGAACGACATATCTTAGAGACCAACTCCCATTGGAGCTCGCACACACAACATTAGAGCGCGACGACAATCGACGATGCTGTAACAAAACACTCAACAAGCTTCCCTGAGCATATAGCGGCCCGCGGTCCCAACCCAGAGCCCAGCGCAAAACGCACTCGGGTATCCGTTTCATCGGAGGGTAGAATGTTCCGCGACCCGTTCATTGCCGAAGCGTGGCAACTCCGTCACCAGGCGAACCTCGTTCCTTTCCAAGTCTTCCTATCCGCGGCCGTGTGGCTGGAAGAGCGCTATCAGCGTTCCCCATCGGCTCAGACCGCCCGCAGCATTGCTTTCTACTATTTGCTGCTGGCCATGCGCCCGAACCTGGCGTCCGTCCGCATGGCTGAAGAGTATGCTGCCCGCGCGGTCCGCTGGCGAGAACGGGCTGGAGAAGCGTTCACGTCCGAGCAGCCGCTCTTCTTACAATAACCGTGGGAGGAGTCCCCTCTCCTCCTCCCGGGGTCCCTGGGGAATCCCTCCTCGCCCGGGGACCCCCCTCCTTCTCTTATCGAACGGAGGCATGAACAGAGACGGGCGAACAAGATAACGTCATGCAGAAAAAGGAGCGTACAGCATGGCCGGACCGTAACATTTCACCAGGAGTAACGTACCGGGAATCCCGCCAGTTCTGACCGGGCAGGCGGACAACACAACAGCAGACACAAACAAGGAGTACACAGAATGACCGCATCTCAACCTTTCACCATATCGACTTGGAAATGGCTGCTCGGTCTGAGCGTTTTTTTTCTCGCCCTGCTTATCAGCGTGCCGAGTTTTGCCACTATCAGCGTCTCCCTCGAAAACCCAAGCCAGGGAGACACCGCCTCGGGTATTACCGCGGTCTCGGGCTGGGCCTATTCGACTACAGGCGCGGACGTGACCGTCAAGCTGCGCCTGAACGGAGAAGCAGGTGAAGAAATCCCATGCTGTGGTCCGCGTGCTGATGTCAAGGCCGCTCACTCGGCCGCCCCGGCGAACAGCGGCTTTGGGCTGTTATACAACTATTCGAATCTTCCGGCCGGGGTGCATACCATTGGCGTCGAAGTCAGCGCCGCCGGTGAAGAAACCATGGTCGTCGATCATGCCGTCACCGTCGTTGTCCCCGCCGACTCGGAATTTCTCAGTGCCGTCAAACTCGACAGTGCGACTGCCGCAATCAAGGGAGACACCATTGTCGTGAGCGGGGTAAAGGTCACGGATAACGCCAGTGGCATGACCGCGACCGTCGATATCGACCTCAACTATAAGACCGGTTCGCAATCCTTTCAGATCACGGCAGCGCAAGGGCCTGCTGCTGACCTGCATGTAGACGAAATCCTGAGTGATGTCGCTAACGCCATCTTCGCCACCTATGACGCCCTGCATATGGCAGCGGAATGCCCGGATACCTCTGACAGGACGGCGTCCGTGGCCACCCTGTGTGCGGCGGTCTATACCTTTATCGGGACAAGCAGTGTCAGCGAGGCTGATGCGATTGCCCTGCTGCCCGCCGTCCAACATGCCTGGCGGGATGCGCGTATCCCCTGGGAGCAGAGTGAGGCGTTTCTGTTTGGTCCGGTGGACACAGACGCACACGACCCCTTCCTGGACACTTGGCCGCTCAACGTCACTGACCTCGAAGCCATCATCGCGTCGGATGCTGATATTGCGACCGTCGAGCTTGCTGACGACGTCCAGGGCTTCCATGCTCTGGAATATCTGCTGTTCCAGAATAAGGACGGCAACACCACCCCGGCCGTGATTGTGGCCGCCCTCCATAACGACGAACGCAGAAGAGCCTACGCGCGGAGGGTGGCTAACGAGTTTGTCAAACACACCAAGGCACTCCGCGACAGTTGGGACCCGGATATGGGGAATTTCGTGGCGGAACTGGCTACGGCCGGCCACGGCAGTGATACCTACGACAGCGAGAGAGCGGCCATGCAAACGCTGCTCGAAGCCATGATAGGGATCGCTGCCGAGCTGCATGACGCCAAACTGGGGGCCTCAAGCCCTGCGGAAGAAGAGTCGCGCTTCAGCAATAACTCCAGGGTCGACTTCCTCGACAACGTGCGCAGTATCAACAACGTCTATGAGGGCCGTTTTGACCAGAGCGACAGCACCTCAATGGGGGTGACGGATTTTGTCGCCCATGAAAACCCGGCCTTGGACGCAGAGGTCCGCATGGCAATCCGTGATACCAAGGCGGCGATCATCGCCATCCCGGAGCCCTTTGGGACGAGCATCACCGCCCATCCCGCTGCTGTCGCAAAGGCCATCCAGGCCGCCAGGGCATTGGAGGCGAAGCTGGAAGAGGTTAAGGCCGTTGTCGATACGGCGGATTTCGGCCACGACCACTAACCGCACGAGTGCAGGGCCAATGGGCCGGAGTGGAGCACCCCGCTCCGGCTCTCAGCGAACAGCTTTGCGTTAGGGAGGGCTGATGCAAATACTACGCCTTATACTGTTGAAACTGAAACCCCTTGTGAGCACACTTTGCATGATATTGCTGTTCGGACCTTCCGCTGCCGAGGCCACTATTACCGCGACCCTGGAAAACCCGCCCGACGGAGAACACATGTCCGGCATTCATACCATCTCGGGCTGGGCGTATAGCGATACGGGCGCGCCGGTCAGTATCCGGTTGCGCATTGACGGCGAACTCCGGGAAGCGATTCCGTGTTGCGGAGAACGCGACGATGTCCGGGCCGTTTTTCCGAACGCCCCTTTGACCACATCTTTCAGTTTGTTGTTCAATTACGGCCGGCTCAGCGCCGGGGTGCATACCATTGGAATTGAGGTCCAGGCCGCTGGGGAGGCCGCGGTGGTTCTGGATCACATTGTGGCGGTCGTCAAACCGGGGGACGTGGAGTTTGTGGAGACGATGGATATGACGGCCGCCACTGTCCGCATTGAGGACAACGAGTTGCTGATAGCCGATGCGCTTGTCGAGCATATCCCGACTGATCTGCGTCTCAAATATGCGACTAGCCTCCAATCGCCGCTCATCGTTGAAGCCAGGCCGAGCGGAGCCGATGGCAGCCAGAGCGCGGCCCTGGCCGGTGGGGCCACAACGATTTTTAGTGCCGCCAGTCAGGCGTTTGAGCTACCGGCTCCGAATCTTGAGGGGGCACGGCTGGACAAGCATCTGGCTGGGGATGTCGCTTTTGGCGACAGCTTTGTCACCGCCCCCGCTCCGGTTTTCAGCGGACTGGGACCCATCTTCAATAATACTGCTTGCGATCGCTGCCATCCGAAAAACGGGCGTGGACGACCGCCGCGAGAGGGTGAGAAGCTGTCGTCCATGTTTCTTCGGGTCAGCCTGCCCGGCACCGATCCGCTGACGGGCGGTCCCTTGGCAGTCCCCGGTATGGGCACGCAGCTCCAGCACCGGGCCAACTTTGGCGTGCTGCCCGAAGGCGATGTTGTCATGAGCGAAGCGTTCAGCGACGGCATGTTCGGCGATGGCGAGGCGTTTGAGCTGCGCCGTCTGCACTTTCAGATCGAGAATCCCGCCCAGCCGCTTCCGGATACGGTGCTCACGTCTCCTCGCACGGCCATTCCGGTCTTTGGACGAGGTCTGCTTGAAGCGATTGATGAGGACACGATTCTCGGCTTTGCGGACGAGGACGATGCGGACGGCGATGGCATCTCAGGCCGGCCCAATCGGGTCTGGGACATGGTGCGCCAGCAAACGGCACTCGGACGCTTTGGCTGGAAGGCCAATAGTCCAAACCTCTTGCAGCAGACCTTTACCGCCTACAACCAGGACATGGGCGTGACCAACCCCTTCCTTCCCCAGGAAAGCGCGTTCGGCCAGATCCAGGATGACGGTCTGGCGGATGACCCTGAGATTGATCCGGAAACGGTAGATGTCGCCACTTTTTATGTCCAGACACTCGCCGTGCCCGCCCGTCGCAATCTCGACGATCCGCAGGTACAGCAGGGAGAAGACCTCTTTCATGAGGCGCAGTGCACGGGCTGTCATATTCCCACTATCCGAACCGGCGTCTTAGCCGGGGTGCCGGAAGTGTCCAACCAGACCATTCATCCCTACACCGACCTGCTCCTGCACGACATGGGAGACGGCCTGGCGGATGGCCGACCGGATTTTGTCGCAACCGGCCGGGAATGGCGGACACCGCCATTATGGGGCATCGGCCTGACCCTGCGCGCCCAAGGTCACACCTTTTTCCTGCACGATGGCCGGGCGCGCAATCTGACAGAGGCCATTCTGTGGCATGGCGGAGAGGCCGAAGCCGCCCGGGAGGCTTTTCGCCTGATGCCCGTGGGCGAGCGCGAGGCATTACTCACCTTTCTGGAGTCGTTATAGAGGTCAACATGCAGCGAACAAGCACGCCGTATATCTGTGGAATATCAAGTTGCAGGGGGGAGGCTGCCTTCCCTGCCGCAGGCCCTGGGGTTTTCCTACCCCAACCCCGGGGCCTGCTCCCCTCGGGCTGACGTTTCGGACTGGATGAGGATTAGTATGGTACGAAAAAGCGTATCCTCCCGTAGACCGCAGCCTCGCTATCTCAGCGCCCGTGCCATACTCGTGCTCTCCGAATACAGCCTTATCGTCTTTCTCTTGTGGGCGGTCGCTGTCGAGCAGACCAAATCCACCCGCTCATCAGTTGCTCAGCGACCCGGAGCCGCAGAGAGGTCGCTGAGCAGCGTGGCCCATGCAGCCCTCCCGTCTCATTCATCGCCGGCACAACACATACCCACACAGTGGCAATGTCAGCCGACTGAAACTTCTGGGCAATTTCATGGCGTGACCCAGGTTGATCTGTGCCCTGACCCTGGCGTGCCCATCCAAATCGGCACGCTCCGTTTGCACGTCTGCCAGCACGACTTTTTTCAGATAGCCCAAGCCATTAACGCAGACGTAGCCCACTTATCCGCGGCCGAAACAGCGACACCACCGAGCACAACAAACCCGGACCACGACCCCCAAGAATAAAGGAGAACGAGTATGTATGACACGCACCTATGGCAAACGCCGGATAAACGCATCACTGTCTCTTTGTGTGCCGAAGGCTGTCTTCATGTGATGGTGGGCCGGGCCATCATTAAAATGACCCCGGAAGAATTCTTTGCGCTACAAGCCGTGGTAGCCAAGGCGGCCCAGGATTTGCGGAATCCGCCCGTCCCACAACACGACTCGGTAGGCCATTAAGAGCGGTGATACGCTCGAAAGCGGTCTACGGGCGACCCAATAACCAACGTCATACCCGTCAGAATAGGGTCAGTGCGTTCAAATCAATCTCGGCAATATGGCGCGCCGTTGCAAAGGATAATTCTCAAATGCCTCACGATACCATGCGTGGCGCCAGAGTGCCCTTGGCACCATGTTTGCGACCGTCCACAGGGCAAACGCGAGGCCCGGCAGCGACCAGCTCAACAGTGCGAAGCCGACCCATTCGATTATTTCGCCCAGCAGATTGGGGCACGACACGAGATTGAAAACACCGCCGCGGGGAATGACGTATTTGCCCTCGTTATCCATACGCAATCGCCGGAGACGATAGTCAGACCAGATATTCAACGCGCCGCCGCTTATTGCCAACGTCATACCTATGACAAATCGCGGGTCAGTCACCCAATCGTTGGCATACTCGGCGATGTATCCCATAGACCATCCCCATAAGCCGCCGTTGAGTACATTGAAAACTATGCCGGACACGCACAGCATGACTCGCATCTTGCTCTCGCGCCTTGGAACAATCCACGGCCATATCAGTGCTCGATGGGTGTAGTGCGCGACCCACAGAGCGACCACTGTATTGCCGACAAAATGGTGGTGCGGACTGAAAAAGTAAATGACCGGGAAGGTCAGCAGCGCGGGCACCTCCATGACAAACCAACCCCAGCGGCTGTTGATACGAGGCCCGATACCTGTACCCCCGACGCGCTCCACCGGGTCCCACTTCATCAAACCCGCGATCAGTGCCAACGGCGCCAGCCCCACCCAAATCCGGGCGAGAACCTCAAATGCGGAGCATTCCCCGCTCACAAACCCATTCCCTGCTCTTTGAACCAATTGAGGGCATCGCGGATCGATTCTTCAAGTGGCCGAGACTCGTATCCCAATTGTCTCCTCGCCGAGGACTCATCAACAGACACCGGACAGTCGCGCAAAAGGTCAAGCGAATTTCTGGAGTAAAGAGGCGGTTGGCCTTTCAGCGCAGCATACAGTTGAATAAAAGGCAGACCCGCCAGGGCCAGGCAATAGGGCACGGCAGGACGCATCACACGACGCCCCAGAATGTGGGAACACAGACGCGCCAGTTCAATAATCTTTGCGTATCGCCCCACGGTAAAATACACCTCAGCATGACATTCGCCCTGCCCCACCGCATGGGCAATAGCGGCCGCCACATCGCGCACATCGCTCCACCAGAATCCCGCGTCGATGAGACACGGCAACCGCTTTTGCGCGATGGCGAGCAGCATATCACCAACGAGGGTCGGCTGCGTATCGCCGGGACCTATAAGACTCGAAGGACAGATAACAGCGGCATTAATCCGACCACTCCTCGCCGCTTCGAGCACGCTGATATACGCTTCGGCTTTTGTGGCCGTATAGGGGATTTTGGAATGCTGTCCCGGCTTTGAATCAGCGTCTAAAACCCGTTCACGCAACGGGCTAAATACGTGTATAGAACCGATGTACACCAGCCGACGTACGCCGTTGTCAACACACGCTTGAATCGCGTTTCGGGTCCCCGTCAGGTTGACCGCCCTGGCCAAATCCTCGGGGTCAGCGCCAATCGTCACCATCGCAGCAGTGTGTACGACAGCATCAGCATTTTGGAATGCCGAGTTCAACGATTCGACATTTCGAACCTCCGCAGGCCACAATTCGACCCGCTTGCTCAGGTCAGCGGGAATTTTGCGGCTGCTGCCCTGGCGCGTCACCGCACGCACCGTATACCCGCACCGCAGCAAGGCGCGACATACATGGCTTCCGAGAAAACCCGCAGCACCGGTCACGGCTACGAGGCGTTTTGTGTCTTTAGGATAGTATGCCTTGTCGTTGGAATCGGACATCACCCATTCCTCAGTTATCATTGGCCGCGCTATTGGCCAACTCCAGGACGAGTGTCACTCTCTAGGCATTTCTCCAGACCGTGCGGCACGAAGACTTGCACTGACAAATCCTCTACTACCCACTTGCGAGGACGTAAAGAACCTTTTCAGTAAACCTCAACATGTTAAGCCTCCATTTCAATATCCTTCGTCACTGAAAAGATGAAAGTCCTTCAGGGTCAGCCTCACCGGCTGCTCCGCTGTTGAAAATACAGAGCGGCGGTCTAGCCGGTCCTAGGTCTGTAGGGAGAAGCCCCGGGGCGGTAGGAGGGATGCCCCGGGGCCGGATGCAGGGCCCAACACCAAACCCTGCATAGCGAACGACCTGGCACTTCAACTTCGCACAAAAAAGCCCGCAGCGACGACAACTGCGGGCGCGAGACTCAAAGGCCGTGGGCCTGGTGCAGGTTCAATTGAAATTGAATGTCAATTTCAATTGAGCAACTCTAGCCTTTAGGACGATATTTGTCAAGTGGTGCGCTCTCCTCTGCCCGAAAGCCGGCTGCCGTGTGGCTGCCGTCACAGTACGGCTTGTTTTTGGACTTGCCGCACCGACAGAGATACAGGGGGTCTTTCTGCCCCCGGTACTTCCCCCCTCGCCTGTCCATGAGGCTGGGTTCTCCACGAACTTCGTAAGGACCGTTGTGTAAGGCGCGGATGGTCACTTTTGCCATGCAGGTCGCTTTCTCTATTGGCATTCTCGGAGCTACGCTATCATTCACGCGCATACGCGCTAGGGCGGTTCACCCCCAGCCGGGGGCGCGTTGGAATCGAACTGGTGTTCGACGGGGCTTGTTTCTATAATTGAAATTGATTATCAATTTCATCCATAGAGAAAAACCGGGGTCATGAGAACGCAGGCCCCCACGGCTGCCTATGAAAACACTTGCTGACCTCGGTCCCGAAGAGCGGGGCCGTATTCACTCCATCACGGGCACAGACGGCATTGCCCAGCGGCTGGCTGAACTCGGCTTTACCAGCGGTCAGACCGTACAGGTCATCCGTTTTGCGCCGCTGGGTGATCCCATGCAGATACGTATCCGGGGCTTTTCCCTCGCGCTCCGGCTCCACGAGGCCAAACGGGTCTGTCTTGCCGAACAGGAGGGGACGGCTTAATACCTGCCCCTGTTACTATGGATGTCGAAACACCACTCGCTGCGTCCGCTCGCCCCGCCACCACCGATATCGCTTCCTATCGGGTTGCGGTGATTGGAAATCCCAATACGGGCAAGACGACCCTCTTTAACGCCCTGACCGGCCTCAGCCAACACACCGGGAATTACCCTGGGGTAACCGTCGAAAGCGCGCTCGGCGAGTTTCACCAGAATGGCGTCCGGTTTCTCGCGGTTGACCTGCCGGGGGTCTATTCGCTGGCGCCCCGCGCTCCGGATGAGATGGTCGCCGTCTCCGTCCTGCTCGGCTCCGGCGACAAAGCCGTCGCCCCGGATGTTGTCCTGTGCGTGGTCGATGCGACGAACCTCGACCGCAATCTGTATATTGCGACCCAGATCATGGATATCGGGCTTCCCTGCGTCATTGCGTTGACCATGCTCGATCTGGCGGAAAAGCAGGATATACATATTGACATTGCCGTCCTTGAGAAACGCTTGGGGGTGCGTGTTGTCCCGGTGCAGGCCACAAAACGTCGGGGGATCGATCACCTCCGTCAGGCGCTGTGCGATACGCTCAACGCAGGCGTCTCCCCTTCCCGGCCCGTTGTGTTTCCCGAAGCCTTCACGCAAGAGGCCCAGGCGCTGGCCCGGCAGCTCACCCAGGCCCATCCGACTGCCCGCTTCCCCCGCTTTCTGATTGAGCGGCTGCTGATAGACACGGGTGGCATGGTTGAGCAGGACCTCACCCGGCAATACGGGGCGCAGGTGCGGGACTCCACCCACGCGGCCCGCCAGCGTTTGGCCGCTGCCGCGGTCCAGCTCCCGCAGATGGAAGTGGACAGTCGCTATGCGTGGATCGCCCAGGTCGTGGCGGACGCGCGTCGCCCTTCGTCCAGCCTGGGCCGTGACCGGACCGACTGGTCCGAGCGGATTGACGCCCTCGTCACCCACAAGGTCTGGGGGCTGGTGATTTTTCTGACGGTTATGGGTGTGACCTTTCAGTCGATTTTTTCCTGGGCGCTGCCGCTCATGGACAGCATTGACACTATCTTTTCGACGCTGGGTCCCTGGGTCGGCAGCGCGTTGCCCGAGGGCCCGCTGCAAAGCCTGATTGTCGATGGCGTGATCGGCGGGGTGGGCGCGGTGGTGGTGTTTGTCCCGCAGATTGCGCTGCTGTTCGGTTTGATCGCCATCCTTGAGGATTCCGGCTATATGGCGCGTGCGGCCTTTCTGATGGATCGGGTGATGGCCGGCTTTGGGCTGTCGGGACGAAGCTTTATTCCGCTGCTGTCCTCTTTCGCCTGTGCGATTCCGGGCATTATGGCGACCCGCACGATAGAGAATCAGCGGGACCGGATTGCGACTATTCTGATTGCCCCGCTGATGAGCTGTAGCGCGCGGCTGCCCGTATATGTGCTGTTGATCGCGGCTTTTATCCCGGCCCAGACCGTGGGGGGGATTTTTGGCTTGCAGGGCCTGACGCTCTTTTGCATGTATTGTCTCGGCCTGCTCGTTGCTCCTCCCATTGCCTGGATACTCAAGCGGACGCTGCTGAGTGGTGAGGCCGTGCCTTTTCTCATGGAACTGCCGCCCTTTAAGCTGCCGGCCTGGCGGGTGGTCGTATTCCGCATGTACGACCGCAGCATGGCCTTTCTGAGGCGTGCCGGCAGCATCATCCTGGCCACGACAGTCCTGGTCTGGGCCCTGTCCTATTATCCGAATCAGAACCTCGTCTCAGAGGAGTTTGAGACCCGCCGGGCGACTGCTACGGAAGCCGAGTTGGCGCTGCTTGAGACTGAGGTGGCCGGCGTTCGCTTACGCGAAAGTTATCTCGGACAGGCCGGACGGGCGATTGAGCCGTTTGTCCAGCCCTTGGGCTGGGACTGGAAAATCGGCATGGCCACGCTGGCGAGTTTCCCGGCTCGTGAGGTGATTATTGCCGCCCTCGGGACGATCTATAATCTGGGCGCCGGCCAGGACGAGGAGAGCGTCGAATTGCGCCAGGCCATGCGGGCGGAGCGCTGGCCGGACGGCCGACCCGTGTACACGCCGGTGGTGGCGGTTTCGATCATGGTCTTTTTTGCCCTGTGCTGTCAGTGCGGCGCTACCCTGGCGACCATCAAACGAGAAACGAATTCCTGGGGCTATCCGCTCCTGACATTTGTCTATATGACGAGTCTGGCCTATCTCGGAGCGCTGGCGGTGTATCAAATAGGCAGTCGATTGACTGGATAAAGCATGGATTTCCAAACGCTACTGATATTCCCGGTTCTTGTTGCGGCCGTCTTATACGTCGCTCGCTCGCTCTGGCCCAGACGTGAGAAAACCGCGTGCGCCGCGTGTCCGCAGAATCGGCAGCGCGCAGACGACTACGTGTGAAGTGAGACGCTGCAGGACCCTCCCCTGCCCCTCTGTGTTCCGGTTGTCCGTTCCTTCCAGTGGCTCCCAACCGCCATGAACACGCACCTCCACCAAGCCACTCCCCTAGCTCTCTTCTGGTTTCTGATCATGGGGGCCCTCGGAGTCTTTTTCCCCTACTACGGTCTATATCTCCGTGAGAACGTCGGCCTTGACGGGTTTCAGGTGGGCGTTGTTTTTGCCACCCTGCCCCTGGTCGGTTTCTTTGTTCAGCCCCTGTGGGGCATTGTCGCGGACCGGAGCGGGCTGCGGATTCGCGTCCTGGCGGTGTTAGCCTCGGGTTCGGCGGCCGGGTATTTCTTGCTTGGCTGTGTAGAGAGCTTTCCGGCTCTGGTAGGTATCACGGTTCTGTTCGCCCTTTTTTCTCGTGCCCTTATTCCCATGACCGTCTCGGTAAGCCTGGCGGTATTACAGGGGAGTCAGCACGCCTTTGGCATTATCAGAGCGTTTGGAACTCTCGGGTTTTTCTGCGCCGTGCTTGGCTTTCCGTGGCTGTTGGCCGCCCTCCCCCCGCTAGCAGTCTTCCAGACAACATCCCTCAGTCTGCCGTCAGAGCCCCAGCTTGGGATTCTCTTTCCGCTGGCCGCTGGCCTCACCCTGTGTGCAACCGTCTCAGCGCTCACCCTTCCCCACCGTGGGCCGGTTGCGCTACGCGCTCTACAAGGCGAGTGGCGCAGCCTCCTCTCTCAGGGCCCGTTCCTGCGTCTGACCCTGGTTGGATTTCTCGCCTTTTTCTTTCTCCACGGCCCGATGGATATCTTTCCCATTTATATCCGCGACCGAGGGGGCGATATCGAGACCATTCGCAACATGTGGTGTGTGATGCTCATCCCGGAGATTATCTTCATGACCTTACTGGGGACGAGTGTCCGTCGTCTCGGTGCGCGTGGACTCCTGGCCGTGGGGATCGGTGCTGGTGCCATCCGCTGGCTTTTCCTCAGCCAAGTGACCGCCCTCCCGCTACTCTATCCGGTCCAGGTCCTCCATGCCCTGACAGTCACCGGCCTCTTTCTGGGGGGGCCGCTCTATCTCGAAGCGACGATACCACCCCAACTGCGCTCAACCGGCCAGGCTCTCTTCAGCATGATCAGTATGGGCTTGGGCGGGGGGTGTTCCAGCCTGATGACTGGGGCCCTCCTCGAACAGGCCGGGATTAACGCGCCGTATCTCGTCGGCGGAGCTGGCGCGCTCCTGTTGGCCCTGCTGCTCCCATCTCTCCTCCCACCCCTTCAGCCCCCTCCCCCGTCGCAGGACCACGGCTGAATTACTGCGGGATCTCGATGTAAAAGTCGCCGTATGTGGAGACCTTCAGAGTATGGTCGGGAAAGACGACGATCGTCGTGGTCGGTAGCTCGACGACGGCCGGGCCCCGTACCGTCATGCCGGGCTCGAGGGCTTGGCCCGCGTAGATAGGCGCATCGGTGAAACCGCTGTGGTCGGGAAAGTAGAGCAGACGCCGGCCCGACCTTGCCGCTGACGGATCTTCAGGACCCAGCTCCTGCTCTTCCAGCAGCAGCGGCGGCAGCCGGCCCGTCGCGGTGACCCGCCAACCGTTCATATCGACCGGCATATCGCGCAGGCTATACGTGTAGAGGCGTTCGTGGGCAGCGTGGAAGGCGTTGGCCAGACGTTCGATATCGTCCTTGCCGAGCGGACCACTCGGGATCGGCACGATGATCTCGTGCGTCTGGTAGGGGTATTTCGCGTCGGCAAACCGTGTCGTTTTAATATCCTCGGCCGCGAAGCCCTGGGCCTTGAGCTCCGCCCGCGCCTGCGCCTCCATCTCGTCGTAGATTGCGCTCACGGCCCGAATATCCATATTCCCGGTATTCGTCGGCCGCGTCGTGAGGTAGGTGTGGCCGACATCTGCGGCGAGCATACCGAACGCACACAACCCGCCGGCGATGGTCGGGCAGATAGCCTGGCTGACCCCGAGTTCCTGCGCGATCTTTGCCGCGTGCGCGCCGCCGGCCCCGCCACCGACGACGATGGTATACCCACGCGGGTCGACCCCGCGCATGACCGACACCGCGCGCATCGCTCCGACCATCTCGGTGTTGATGATGCGGTAGATCGCCGCGGCCGTTTCGACCGCGCTCATATCGAGGCGGTCGCCGAGGGCCGCCAACGCCTGTTCGGCTGCCGCGCGGTCGAGCGTCATCCGTCCGCCGAGAAAATTCTCGGGATTGATATAGCCCAGGATCAGGTTCGCGTCGGTGACGGTCGGCGCCGTACCGCCCTGGCCATAACACGCCGGCCCCGGCGCGGCGCCAGCGCTTTGCGGTCCGACGCGTAACATGCCGCCGGGATCGATCCACGCCATGCTACCACCGCCCGCCCCGATCGAATGGATGTCGACGGCGGCCACACCGAGCGGAAAGCCCGCAATCTCCATATCCGTGCTCATCGGCATCTCGCCGCCCGTGATCATGGACACCTCGAAGCTCGTGCCACCCATCTCGATCAGCATTTGATTGCGCTCGCCGTAGCGCTGACCGATGAACACACTCGCCGGCGGGCCCGCGGCCGGCCCGGAGCCGACCGCCAGTACCGGCCGCTTCTGGATCTCGGGTACCCGCGCCGCGCCGCCGGTGACCTGCATGATCAAGAGGTCCTTCTGATAGCCATTGTCGCGAAAGAACTCGGCGATCCTGGTCAGATAGTCTTCGATCGCGGGACCGACGTAGGCGCTCAGCACTGTGGCACAGGCCCGTGGGTATTCTCGAAGCCGGGGCAGGATGTCGGTGCTCAGGGCCGTATAGGCGTCCGGCATTTCCTCGGCGAGGATCGCCTCGATGCGCCTTTCGTGGGCGGGATTGATCATTGACCACATCAGGCACACGGCGACCGAGTTGACACCCTCCTCCTTGAAGTGGGCGAGCGCACGCCGCACGCTGCCCTCGTCGAGCGCTTCCTCGACTTCGCCGGTATAGAGCATGCGTTCGGATACGCCCAGGCGCAGGTGGCGCGGGATCAGCGGCTCGGGAGGTAGGAGCTGGAGGTTATAGCGGTCCGGTTTGTGGCCGTCGCGCAGGTACAGGATGTCGCGGAATCCCTCGGTGTGAAGGATCCCCATCTTGGGACCAGTCCGATTGATGATGGTATTGGTGGCGATGGTGGTGCCGTGGATGATGTGGTCGCACCGTGAGACGAATTGCGCGACGTCCAGGCCCTGTTGCCGAGCGAGGTCCCGTACACCGTCGAAGACGGCCTGCTCGGGCGCCGTCGGCGTGCTCGGCGTCTTCCAGACCTCGAGGCCGCCGGCCTCGGTCGCGAGGATGAAATCGGTGAACGTGCCGCCGATATCAATGCCGAGGCGCATGCCCATGAATGCCGGTTTTCTGCTTGTCGGGGCGGGAATTAGAGCGTCGCGTCCGCATCCTCCGGCGGCAGCGGATTGAGCGCGTACTCGTCTCCCGGTCCGAGGAGGGAACGGAAGTAGGTCCCCGCGTTCGGCCCTGACGGATCGATGATCTCGATAGTCTGCCCCGCCCGCATCTCGGCGCGTAACACCCGGGTGGCCGCTTCGTCTACCGCGCAGGTTTCCGGGTCAAGCACGACGCCGTAATCCTGGCGCGCGGTTTCGACGCTGATGAACTCGTCGCGCACGTCGCGCGCGACCTTGTCCGGCGGGCGGTCGAGGGGATTGCCGTACCCGCCGCCGCCGGTCGAGACCGCGCACCAGGTCTCGCCTTCGCGCGTACGGAAGTACGCTGACGCACTGACGATATACTTCTTGCCGTCCTTGTCCACGCGGTACAGCGCGCCACCGTCCCCCGGCTTGCCGCCGAACAGGCCGAAGGGCGGATTGGACATGCCGTCGCCATAGCCGTAATTGTCGATCTGGCCGGTGCCGCGCGGCGTCACAAAAAAGTTCAGACCCGGACCGCCGCAATGCCGGCCGGCGCCCATCGAATCGGTACGTAGCTGATATTCCTTCACCACGAGCGGGAAGTGCAGCTCGATGATCTCGGTCGGGGCAAAGCGCAGCCCGCCGGCGGTGCCGGGGCGTGACCATAAACGGCCAGCCGTCGGAGGTTGCCGACGCCCCCCCGCCGGAGCTGCCGTTGAAGAGGATCACGCCAAAGGGTTTCTCGACGCCTTCGACGCGTCGGTCAATCCCGGTCGTCACGCAGTTCGGCGTCACGTGCCCACAACCAGCGACGACCTTCTCTGGAATCGCCTGCGCGAGACACTTCCACACCGCGTCGGTGATCGAATCGGCTGGCACAATGGTCGCCGCGGCAGTCGGTCCCGGCCATTCGGCGTTGACGATGGTGCCCTTCGGCGCCTTGACCTCGATGTGTTGCAGGCAGCCCTCGTTGTGCGGGATGCTGGGGTCGATACACATGAGGATCGCGGTCGATACCGAATTGCGGCAGGTCGCCCAGCCCGCGTTCACGCCCCCGCGCCCCTGTGGGTCAGAGCCGGCGAAATCGACGCTGAGATTATGACCATCGATGGTCAGCTTGCAGCGAATCGCGATATCGGTGCGCCCGTAGCCGTCCGAATCGACCCAGGCTTCGGACTCGTAGATTCCGTCCGGCCAGGTTGCGAGTTCTTCGCGCGTGCGCCGGTCGGCGTACGCGATGATCTCGCGAGAGAAGCCTTTGAGCGTGTCGGCGCCCCAGCTGTCCAGGAGTTCCAGCAGGCGCTTCTTGCCGGTTTTCGCTGAGCCGATCTGTGACATCAGATCGCCGTAGATGAAGTCGCGGTAGCGGACGTTTTCCAACAGGAAATTCAGGACATCCTTGCGCATCTCGCCGCGGTCGGCGATCTTCAAGGGCGAGATCTGCAGGCCCTCGCTCCAAATATCGGTCGCGTAGGTCGGTACGCTGGTCCGATACGCCGAGCCGACGTCCATGTGGTGCCCAGTCGCCGCCGACCAGAACAGATGCTCGCCCTTGTAGAAGACGGGGGTGGCGAGCACGAAATCGCCCAGGTGCGTATTGCCGTAATAGGCGCTGTTGACGAGGATCAAATCGCCGTCGTGGATGTCCTCGGGGCCGAAGAACTTGGCGATCTCGCCGATCGCGACGGGCTGCGCGTTGACGTGAATGGGCAACCCGTCGAACACGCAGAGTGCATTCGGCGGGACCTCCGCATCGTAGACCGCGCAGGAGAAATCCCGCGCCTCGGCAATGATCGACGACCATGCGGAGTATTCGAAGGTCAACGACATCTCCTTGACGATCGCGTTGAGTGCGTTGAAGACCACCGCGAAGGTGGTCGGATCGAGTTTGCGCGGGGCGTCCTCGGGGGTCCCGCCCGCCGTCGTGGGGGCCTCGGCGATGGCTTCGTGCTTGACTGTGCTCGCCACGACGTCACCTGCTCAGGCCACGCGGGTCGCGGGTTCGGGCAGTTGCTTGAAGGCCTCGAGCAACTGCTCAAGACTCCACACCGCGCCCCAGCCAACTTCGCACATCCTGATGGTCGGGGCGTGCAACTCGGGTACGGTCGTGCCGCAGCAGTCCTCGATCATGATAGCCTTGTAGTCGCGGTACATCGCGTCCTTTGTGGTACCGGCGACGCATTGATTGGTGAGCACGCCCGAGATGATCAGGGTCTCGATCGCGAGCCCCTTCAGGATCGTGTCGAGTTCGGTGTTGAAGAACGCACTCAAGCGCCGCTTGTCCACAAGCCACTCCTCGGGGAGCACTTCGTACTCGTCGTATATGCCGTGGCCCCAGGAGCCGACGCGGAAGCCGCCGCCGTGCAGAAACGGCCGGGTATCCCAGAAGACCCCGGCATCGATCTCGTTGTGCAGGCCGTGGGTCGTCCATATTACCGGCACGCCCTTGGCGCGAGCGCCGTCGAGCAGCTGCCTGGTCGGCTCGATGACGCGCTGCATATGGGAGATGTCGACGCCGCTCTTCGCGTACCAGCCGTCGTCCGAAAGCACATCGTTCTGCAGGTCGATCAGGACCACAGCGGTATGGCCGGGCACCAGCGACCAATCGGGAGCATCATACGGTTGTCTTGACATTGGAAACCTCCTCTCAGCGAATATGGGGCATGACCTTGTTGGCAAACAATTCGAGCGACTCGGCCACCTTTTCGTGCGTCAGGCCCGGGAAGTGCCACAGGCCCCACACCTCGTGGATATCGGGGTAATCGGCCTTGAGTTTGTTTACACGCTCGATCGCCTGCTCGGGCGTGCCGACGATGTAGAGGTCGTCCTCCAGCAGATCATCTGCGTTGAGCTCGTCACCGATCACCTGGGTCACACCGCGGTCCTTCGAATTCTGAAACCACTTGTCGTAGACCTTCATCATGTTCTCGGCATAGGGTTTCAATTCAGCCCAGGTTTTCTCGGGATCTTCGGAAACGACGAAGTAGCGAAGGTGGCGGACATCCCCAGGTCCCCAGCCAAGCTGCCGGCATTCCTCTGCGTAGAGCCTGGCGGACTCCATGCCCGGTCCTTGCGAGAGAATCCCGACGCGATCTCTTGCCGCACGGCGCAGGCCGGCGGGCGCGCGAGCGCCATAAAGGATTGGGATGTCATGCGCGGGCGGCGGGTCCGGCGTGATGTTGGAGTATTTCCAGAACTCGCCGTCGTAGCTGAAGGTCTCGCCCTGCCAGCACTTGCGAATGATGTCCACGCCTTCGCTTATGCGCCGTCCGCGCTCACTGGTCGGGATGCCCCAGCCGTCGTACTCGACCGCACGGTAGCCCTGCACCAGCCCGAGGCAGAAGCGTCCGCCGGACATCAAGTCGATAACGGCTGCTTCCTCCGCCACCAAAACAGGATCGTGCAGCGGCAGGATGAGGTTCGGTCCGATCTCCATGCGTTTGGTGCGCGCCGCCAGCGCGGCGCAGACCGCCATGGGCGAGGTGCAATGGCCTTCGGACTCGGTGAAATGGTGCTCATAGACCCAGCAGCTGTCGAACCCCAGCTCTTCGGCATACACGGCGAGTTCGATTTCATCCTGATAGAGCTGTGACCAGGATTTGGTGCGGAACTGCTGCGGATACCTCATGTGGATCGAGAAACCGACTTTCATGCTGTTCTCCGTTGTTGCTGTGGAGCGGTATCCGGCCTACCGGTGGCCGGCCAACAGGCTGCACCATAACACTATAACGGATAAAAAACACCATACTTTCATAGAGAGAGACCACTGCAAACACCACGGCTAGAGCAGTTTTCACCGTAGTGTAGCGGACGAGCAAGCACAGGGGGTTGCCCCTACAGAGATCATTCCCTCTCCCCTGGAGGGAGAGAGCCAGAGCCTGCCCCGCACTTGATGCGGGGGTGAGGGGGCCAGGGGGCTGCGCTCCTCGGGAGAGCGCCTCGCTACAGCAGAATGAAAACTGCTCTCAGTACACGGCTGAACCGCCATCTTCGCGCTACCGTTTTCTAAGGACGACTCTCCCGCAGCCCGCCCGTCAGTCCGTCCGACGAATGACTTCCACCTCGATAGTGGACGAAGAGGCCGGTGTATGGGCTTCAAGACGCCGCCGAATAGCGCGCTTCAGCGCGGCCCGGGTTGGGGGGAAGAGCAAACTGAAGCCAACAATGTCGGTTACAATCCCGGGAGTAATAAGGAGGAGGCCGGCCCCGAGAATAAGCGCGGCGTCGATCAACTCGCCGGTTGGGGCAATCCCGTTGTGGAGATTTTCCTGCATCTGCCGCAGCGTCCGCCAGCCTTCCAGCCGTGCCAGATACGCTCCAACAACCCCCGTACCGACAACCAGGAGGATTGTCAGGCCGACGCCGAGAAGACTGCCGACCTGGAGGAGTAAATACAACTCCGCGAGCGGGACAAGGGTGAATAATACGAGGAGTCGAAAGAACATGGCTTCCACAACATTGGGACCAAACCCGTCCGAAGCGACGCAAGGCGAGGACCGGAGTGTTACCGCCCGGCGCGTCTCAAGCGGTCGGGCAGCAGATTCCGCAGGAACGGCAGGCCGACCACGAGAACGGCTGCGCCGAGAACGAACCAGATTCCGTTGCGCCACACCATCCCCATGACGATCATGGACAAGCCCCACAGGACGATGAGCAGACAGAGGGCGACTTGCAGGACAACAGGCTTCATCAGCGTATCTCTTTTCATCCGTCGCGCGCTGCCCTCAGGAGGCCTTCTGGGCCTGGTCGGCAGCCAGGGCGTCAACTCTATGGTCTACCAGGGCATCGGCTCGCGCCAGCAAGGCCTCATCGTTGGTAAACTTCTCGACCATATAACTCAGGTCGCTCAGATCATGAATCAGGAGCTTGACCGCCTGTTCACGGACCATCTGTTCGCGGACGACGTGCAGCAGGTCAACAACCACGTCTTCCAGTTCGGAGCCTTCGACGTCGATGGCCATTTCAAACGCACGCTCAACGGAAATCTCTTTTCCAGCCTCGCGGCTATAGGCGTTGAGGAGGGACCGAAGGCGGACCACGGTTGACGGGTCGAACCAGACCTTGCTGCTCTCGGCAACACTCGGGTCGTTTTCAACCACGCCTTCAACGAGGG
Source organism: uncultured Binatia bacterium (SeqCode) (assembly GCA_965232605.1). GTDB lineage: Bacteria > Desulfobacterota > Binatia > Bin18 > Bin18 > Bin18. Next base: position 291,377 of record CBDDQA010000005.1, read on the forward strand.
CCAGCGCCCCCAGGTGGCTGGCCTCGTGACGCGCCATGCCAAACCAGAACTTGCGCAGCTCCTCCTGGTTTTCAAACAGGCGGGTGAACTGCATATAGAGCGCCATCGCCTTTTTTTCGAGATTGACCGCGGTACGGAGAATATCTCTCACCGTTGTCCGCTGCGGTCGCCGCCGCAGATCCGCTCGCTCAGCCATACACTGCTCTTAGCAAAATCAGGGTGGAGACAAAACCGAGACGTGCAGGCTGGGGAGGCATTACAGCACGACCTTCTGCTGCTTCAGCAGTACGCCGTTTTCCGGATCGAGGGTCACGACCGCCACACTCCCACCGTCATCCACCCCCATATATAACGGGGCCGGCGTACCGGGATAACACGACGTGGTGACCCCCTGACTGAGGTCACTGAAAACATGCACATGGCCCATGGCCAGATAATCCAGGCCGGACCGTGCGATCTCTTCCGGCTCCACCGGCGAAGAGCGCTGTATTTCTTCCTCTTCGACGTAATAGCCGTGGGCCATACCGATATGCCACCAATCTCCTTGGCGATTCGGTACTCCGGCCAGGGGGCGGAAGGAGGGGTCATGGTCGACCAGGCCCTTGCCCCACACGGTTGCCTGCAATTCCGGGAATTGGATTGTGCGGCCCGTCTCTTCCGTCAGGGTATGGACGTGCGGTCCGGCCGCGGTAAAATCGACCTTTTTGTATATTGACCGATGGTCATAACAGTCGTGATTGCCGGGAATGAGGATGACCGGACAGGGCACACGCCGGAGTTCGGCATTCACAAATGCGACCCCGGATTCCGGCACCCGGTTTGAGTCAAACAGGTCTCCGGCAATGAGGAATAAATCGGCCGGCGTCTCGCACACCAAGTCAACGACTCGTCGGAACGCGTCCTGAATCCGGCTTCGATAGGCCCGGCCGGCCTCTCCGCGGCCAAAGGTATCGCTTTCAAGATGGACATCAGAGGTATGAATAATGGTCAGGCGTGATTGCGCCATGGAGACTCCTTTGGGCGGTCTAGGTCGAATCAGGATCAGCTTTCAAAGGCAGGAGCACCGTCGCACTCCCAAGCGTGAGCCGAGCCGCTTCCGCATTCTCAACCCAGATATCGCAGGCGACATGGCCCGTCCCGGCTTCGAGCCATTTCCTGGTCACCGTGCCGGTACACACCAGGCGCTCATTGACATAGGCAATATCGCGGTTGGCATACGACAGTTTCTTCAGCGTTCCTTGTTCACCGATCCACCCCGTCAATAATTGCGATAAAAACGCTCCGCGCAGCGGACCGTGCACCACAATATCCCGATAGCCCTCGGCCTGGGTGAAATCCTTATCAAAGTGAATCCGCTGCGGATTCCAGGTGATGCTGCTATACAGAAACAGCAGGGTGTTTGATGGCGTCTTCTCCAGACTCGGCAGCGCCATCCCCTCGGTCACGTCTTCAAAGTACAGCTGTGTCTGCATGGCTCCCTGGCTCCGCACCCTGTCAGCGCAAAATAGACGACCCTTTTTCAACAACGACGACCTCATCGTTCTGGTTCGTATAGGTGGTCTCGCGCACCACGAAGATCAAGGGCCCGGAGCGTCCCTCTTTCTGGTAGATGTCCACTATTTTACTGCGCGCGGTCAGGGTATCGCCGACGCGAATCGGAGCAAAAAACTCGATGTCCGTTCCACCATCCATCAGGCGCGGAAGCGGGGTCGGCGGAATGGGAAAGCGCCCTTCGTAGGGCAGTCCGTCGGGACGGAGTTCGTCTTCGGGGACCGGGTCCGTCAGCGGAGCCATATAGAACAGGGGCGGCGCTATCAGCCCGCCATAGCGGCTCTGCTTCGCCTGCTCGGCATCCGTGTAGAGGGGGTTGCGGTCATCGGTTGCCACCGCAAAGCGTTTGACATCCAGCGCCGTGACCTCAATCGTCCAGGGCGACGATTGACGACCGACCCAGGCTCGAATTTCGTCTGTAATCAGCGATGCGGCCACAATTTTCCTCGTCAGCGATCTGATAATCAGTTCCCTCTCCCTACCAGTTGGCCGTTGGAACGGCAAGCGGGAACACCGCGCCCGGACCTCCTCAAGGACGCGCTCCCTCCCGGCTTGAGATCATATTCGGGGGTCGGTACAGTCCGGGCATGACGGACTTTGCGCACACATTTCTCCTCCTCTTCGGCCAACTCGCCTTTGGTGGTGTCTTTGCCCTGAGCGTACCGGGCTTTCATGAGATTGAACGCGGGTTTTTCAAGTCTACGGCCTGTGTCTATCTGGGCTGTGGTCTGATTATCTGTATCGGCAAACTGTCCCTGGCCTGGTCAGCACTACCGGACTCGCTGTGGCATACACGAACTTTTGAAGGCGGTTTGTGGCTGCTGTTCTGCGTGCTGTGCGGACTGTACACCTCTACATTGTGGGGAGAGCGCTTTGTCCTGCGTGCCCGCGCCTATCTGTTCACCCTCCTCTCCGGGCTGATTGCTTTGAGTTTCAGCGCCAGCATGTATCGGACGGCCCCGTTTTTTTCAGTCGAGACGCTGGTCTATCCGCTCAGTTTTCTGACCTCGGCCCTGATGCTGGGCGCGGTGGCAACCGGCATGTCCCTGGGCCATTGGTATCTCATCGAGCTTGACCTCTCGCTCGACCCTTTTAAGCGTGTTTTCAGATTTTATGCCGGCACGCTCGTCGTCCAGCTCGCAACCCTGACGCTGAGCCTCGGCCTGCTGCTGCTCAGTAGCCATGCGGCCGCCAGCGTCCGGGAGCTGTGGGCGGATCATCAGACCCTGCTCTGGATGCGGCTCGGCTTGGGGCCGCTGGCCTCGCTCGGTGTCGCCTATATGATCTGGCGCACGCTTCAGATTCCGCAGACCATGGCGGCAACCGGTCTTTTTTATGTCGCCATTCTGGCGGCTGTTGTGGGCGAATTTCTGGGGCGTTTTGTGCTGTTTCGGACAACCCTGCCGCTCTAGGGTCAGGGCTTATCCTATAGTGGGAAGTAGTGGGAAAAGCGTTTTTCAGCAGATGGGAAAGGAGGAACCCATTGCAGGCTGCCCGCAAGGCAGAGCCAGCGCTCAAGCCGGCCGGTGGGCGCGGCTGGCCTCATCGGACAGGCAGAGTCAGGGTCGGTCCCTGGGATTTGGTCTGGCCGGCTTGCAGGTCAAACAGTTGGCGCAGCAACATAAAGGTCGATTTGGATTCCAGGTCAGTGTCTTCGATATAAAACCAGTGGCCTCGGTAGGAGGTCGCGATATAGGCGTTCTCCGGCCGCTCGGCCGTGGTCCTGACTTTGAACCGGCGGCCGGCCGGCGTATGCGTCCAATCGAATACACCCCCGGTTTTCGACGTAGTGACGGTCACCAGTCCGTCGGCCTGGTGTTGCTCCGGGGTTTCCACCGTCTGGGAGAGATAATACAGCAGGCCGGAGATAGAGCGGGGGCGGACCGCCCACTGCGTCTTTTTGGCTGCCAGGAAATCCGTACTCAGATCAAAATCCTTGACCTCCCGGTCGAGTTGGAGCAGCGCATAGATGCGGTCGATGTCCGCCTGGTAGGCCGCCTCATCTGCAACCAGCCGCACGGTAATCCCGAGGGCCTCCGCCTGTTGTGTCGTGCCGATTTCGATGCGATGTCGCCGCTGTAAGCTGGCCAGCGCTTCGAGGAGGAGGTTGAATTGTTCGTAGTCCGGCTCCAACTGCGGGGTTGGCCCGGAGGCGTTGGGGGCGTTGTACAGATTATTGATCCGTTCAAAACACAGGCCGAACACGCGGTCGATATTCCAACCGGACTGGGTCAGCACCAGAATGGCTTCGAGCTGGAGCGGGCTGAGAAGGCTCTTTAACAGGTCTTCCCCCTGCAACGGGGTGTAGGAGATGGTCGGGTTGTCGGCATAGCCAACTCCGACGTCTGGGCTGAGGGCATCCTGGCTGCCGAAATTCAGCGCGGCGTCTACGCCGGCATTGGCCTGCAGGGACAAGCTCGTGGTGACGCTGCCGATTTCCAGAAAAAACGTGACATCCCGATACCGCATCCGCACCAGATTCTGGAGCATCTGCTCGTTGATAGACGCGATAATGGCCTCGTTGTAGGCGGGATGGGTGCGTTCGATAGCCTGCGGCCCGAAGGTCGCCAGACAGCCTGACCCCACGGTTGTCAACAGCGTGAGCAGCAACAGGGGCAGGCACCGCTGGGGTGTAATCAGAGACGATGACATTGGACGAAACGACCTCCAGGAGAAGTTCAAGAGAAGAGAACCCTATATCAGTTTTCCCGCGGCAGTCGCCATAGTATTCCGTCTGCGTCATGCCGGCCCCTGGCTCGTGTCCGGGGCAGGGTCCAGCAGCCAGTCCTTCGACTTCGCTTTGCTACGCTCAGGATGAACGGGCGGGGCTGGGTGCCTGCTTGCGCCGGCATGACGGGCGACGACACCGCAGCGTCAATCGCTCTAGTCGTCGATTTTTAAGACTGAGATGCGCAGCCCCTGCGAGGTCCAGCCCACGTCAAAGCCGACGCGCATGCCCTCGGTCAGGAATCGAATGTCCAGACGCGGGGCCCCAATCAGCCGCAGGAACGGAAAGACAAAGGGAATTTCCTTCCCGGAATCGCTCAGGATAACGCCGGTTTCATTGCCGGAAGAAATTTTATGGATCACACCCCGATAGAAACGACCCTGGGAGGAGTCTGAGGCGGGTTCGCCCTCCGGCTTTTGCGGGATATCCTGTGCCACGGCTGGACCATTTTTCCTGTTCGGCTCTACGCAAAGAGCATTTCGTGCATGGCGCTGCCGGCCGGCACCATGGGGAACACTCCTTCGCTTTTCGGAATGACCACTTCCACCAGAACGGGTCCGGCCTCCGCAAAGGCGGCCCGCAGCGTGGCGGACAGCTCGGACGATTTTTCCGCCCGAAAGCCTTTGGCTCCATAGGCTTCGGCCAGTTTCACAAAGTCCGGCATGGCGTCCATATAGGAGTGGGAGTAGCGCTCCTCGTAGAACTTCTCCTGCCACTGCCGGACCATGCCCAGATAGTGGTTGTTCAGAATGACAACTTTGACCGGAACATTATACTGGACGGCAGCGGATAGCTCCTGAATATTCATCTGAATACTGCCGTCACCGCTAATCACCACGACCTGTCGGTCAGGGGCGGCAAAATGCGCCCCAATCCCGGCCGGCAAGCCGTAGCCCATAGTTCCGAGTCCGCCTGACGTCAGCCACGAACGCGGCTGGGAGAACTTCATCATCTGAGCGGCCCACATCTGGTGTTGGCCCACATCGGTCACGACAATGGCCTCGCCCCCGGTGATCTGATTGATCTCTTCCAGTACGGCCCGGGGGAGAATTTCGCCGTTTGCGCCCTGGGTCTGATAGGGCAGGGGTTTTTCCTGTTTCCAGGCCATGATGTGCTGCCGCCACTCTCCCCATATCTTCTGGCGCGGCGCCAGTTGTTCACGGGTTTTCACTTTACCCAGCATGACCTGCAAGACTTCCTTGATATCACCCACAATGGGGACATCGACTTTGATGTTCTTGCTGATTGAAGAGGGATCAATATCGATATGGACAATCTTCTCGGCTTTGGGGGCAAAGTCGCTCGTCCGGCCGGTGACCCGGTCATCAAACCGTGCTCCCACGGCAATGAGGGCATCACAGTTCTGCACCGCCATATTGGTCCAATAGCCGCCGTGCATGCCCAACATACCCAGGCTTAACGGGTCATCGCTCGGATACACGCCCAAGGCCATCACCGTTGTGGTAATCGGAATTTTGAGGCCGCGGACCAATTCGATGAGCGGTTCGGACGCCCCGGACCACTGCACCCCGCCGCCCACGTAGAAGAGCGGTCGTTCGGCCTGTTCGATGACTTCGAGCGCGCGTTCGATCTGGCGGATATTGCCCTTGAGGGTCGGCTTATAGCCGCGCAGACTCACAGTTTCAGGATGGGCGAAGGGGGCTTCGGCGGCCTGCACGTCCTTGGGCAGATCAATCAGGACCGGCCCCGGTCGCCCGCTGCCGGCAATATGGAAGGCTTCTTTGATCGTCCGGGAGATGTCGTTGACATCCCGGATCAGATAATTGTGCTTGGTACAGGGACGGGTAATGCCGGTCACATCGGCTTCCTGAAAGGCATCATTGCCGATCATATTGGTCGGCACCTGACCGCAGATGACCACGAGGGGGGTGGAATCCATATAGGCATCCGCAATGCCGGTGACCGTATTCGTTGCCCCTGGTCCCGAAGTCACCAGCACGACGCCGGGCCGACCGGATACGCGCGCATACCCCTCGGCCATATGGGCCGCGCCCTGTTCGTGTCGGACCAGGATATGGCGCAAGGCCGTATTCTGAACCAGGGCGTCATAGGTCGGCAGGATGGCGCCACCAGGATAACCAAAGATGGTATCCACGCCCTCAGCCAGCAGGCTCTCAATGGTGATCTGTGCACCGGTCATTGTTGCCATGATGTGCTTCTGCTCCAATCTCTGAGTGGATGATTATACGAGGGCCGGGGAAAAACTCAAGGAACCACAATCTCCTGAACGTTCGCTTGACAGAATAGCCTATTCTCCGCTATTTGTTAGCCCTTTGTCATTGTTAGCCTCAATAAATTCGGCATGTAATCGAAGTGAGCAGAGCCCGTATGGAACTCGCCGGTATTGACAGTGTGGACAGGCATATCCTCTCGGTTCTCCAGGAAAACTGTAAACTGCCACTGGTGAAAATTGGCGAGCGGGTAGGGCTGTCGGCTCCATCCGTCATCGAACGGATCAGGAAATTGGAGGAGAACGGGGTCATACGCGGGTATACCGCTGTTCTCGACGCACGCAAGCTGGGCAAGGATATTACCGCTTTTATTGGCGTCTCAATTAACCACCCCAAGCTGATTACGCAGTTTGAAACGGCCATTGACGGTTTTGAAGATATTCAGGAATGTCACCATGTGACGGGCGAATACACCCTCCTGCTGAAGGTCAAAGCCGATACCACCTCAGACCTTGAGGAGGTCATTCGTCAAATTCGCTCACTTGAAGGGGTGGAACGGACGGAAACATCCGTGGTGTTGTCCACGCATACCGAAGGGCTGTGGTTGAGACTCCGGCCGGAGAAACAGGCGGTCGTGGACGGCCGGCGGCCAGCAGTGGCAACTGCCCTCGCCCCGCGGGTGAGACGCGGGGTCTGACAGCCCACGGAAGCAGGCATTACGGCACACAGACAGGAAGGGGCGTATATGACACAAGGAGTAAACGTATCAACAACTCAGCGTGTAGGGGAGGATACGTTTACTCCTTACGCCGGTATCCCTCGGAAACAAGGCCTCTACGATCCCAGCTTTGAACACGACGCCTGCGGCATTGGCTTTGTGGTCAACATCAAAGGTGAGCGCTCGCATCAAGTGGTCGAACAAGGTTTAACCGTTCTGGTCAATCTGGACCATCGTGGAGCGCGTGGCTGTGAAGAAGGCACGGGCGATGGGGCAGGCATGCTCCTCCAGCTCCCCCATCGCTTCCTGAGCGCGGCCTGTCGGGCGCTGGATATCAGCCTGCCGGCTCAGGGTCAGTACGGGGTCGGCGTGGTCTATCTGCCGCCCGACCCTGCCCAGCGACACGATTGCGAGCAGCGCCTGGAGGCCATCGTCAGCGAAGAAGGCCAAACGGTCCTGGGCTGGCGGGATGTCCCGACAAACAATGCCGGCCTGGGAGAGACGGCCAAGGCGTGTGAACCGTGCATTCGGCACGTGTTCATCGGTCGCAGTACCGACGGTCTGGCGGACGATCTCGCCTTTGAGCGCAAGCTGTATGTCATCCGCCGGCGCGTGACCAACACCATCCGTTACGGCGGGGTCGCCGGCGGCGAGTATTTTTATATTCCCAGTCTGTCGTACAAGACCCTGATCTATAAGGGTATGCTCACGCCGCAGCAGCTCGAAACCTTCTATCCGGACCTGTCCGACCCGGACCTGGAAAGCGCGATTGCCGTGGTCCACTCGCGCTTTAGCACCAATACCTTTCCGAGCTGGGAACGCTCCCACCCGTATCGCTACCTCATCCATAATGGCGAGATTAATACTCTGCGGGGGAACGTCAACTGGATGCGCGCCCGGCAGGCATTAATGGCGTCAGCACTCTTTGGTGACGACCTGTCGAAAGTCTTTCCGGTTGTCCTGGAAGACGGCAGTGATTCTGCCATTTTTGATAACTGTTTGGAATTCCTGGCGCTGAGCGGGCGTTCGTTGCCGCACGCGATGATGATGATGATCCCCGAGCCGTGGGAGAATCATGCCAGCATGGCCGATGCAAAGCGGGCCTTTTATGAATATCACAGTTGTCTGATGGAGCCCTGGGATGGCCCCGCCTCCATTGCCTTCACGGACGGCACTCGCGTGGGGGCCGTCCTGGACCGGAACGGGCTCCGTCCGTCTCGGTATTATGTGACCAAGGATGACTTGGTCATCATGGGCTCCGAGGTCGGTGCGCTCGAAGTCGAGCCAGAACGCGTCTTAGAGAAACGACGGCTCCAGCCGGGGCGGATGTTCCTGGTCGACACGGACAAGGGCCGCATTATCAGTGACGACGAGTTGAAACAGGAAATCATGAGCGCCCAGCCCTACCGTCAGTGGCTGAACCAACACACGGTGTATTTCGATCAGCTCCCGGCTGTAGCAGAGGAGCAGCCGGTATACGATCATGAGGCCACGCTCCAGCGCCTGCGCGCGTTTGGATACAGCTTTGAGGATTTGAAGGTCAATATCGGGCCAATGGCGCTGAATAAAATCCAGCCCATCGGTTCCATGGGCACGGATACGCCGCTGGCCGTATTGTCCGATAAGCCCCAGCTTTTATACAATTATTTTAAGCAGCTGTTTGCCCAGGTCACCAATCCTCCCATCGACCCGATTCGAGAAGAACTCGTCACCTCAACAACGCTGACGCTGGGCTCAGAGGGCAATTTACTCGACCCCCGGCCGGATAATTGCCGCCAAATCCGGCTGCCTATTCCGATTCTGAAGAATGCGGACCTCGAAAAGCTGCGGCGGATTGACCAACCGGGGCTCAAGGCCGTGACCTTGCCCATGCTCTTTAACCCCAAGAACGGGAAAGACGGCCTAAAGCAGGCTTTAGACGAGCTCTGTCAGGCTGCAGATACCGAGATTGAGCACGGCGCAACGCTGCTGATCCTGTCAGATAGAGACGTGAATGCCGAACGCGCCGCGATGCCGGCTCTGCTGGCGGCGTCGGGCTTGCACCACCACCTGATTCGGGCCGGCAGCCGGACTCGGGTCGGACTCGTGCTCGAATCGGGCGAGCCACGCGAGGTGCATCATTTCTGTGTGCTGCTCGGCTACGGCATCCAGGCGATTAATCCCTATATGGTCTACGAGTGTCTGAACGACATGATCGGCGAGGGCCTGTTGACGGGCATTGCCTATCATGACGCGGTGAGCAGCTATATCAAAGCCGCGGTCAAGGGCATCGTCAAAGTCATGTCCAAGATGGGCATTTCGACGATTAAATCCTACTGTGGCGCGCAGATTTTTGAAGCTATCGGTCTGGGCCGGGAGTTGGTTGATCGCTATTTTACCTGGACGCCCTCCCGCGTAGGCGGCATTAGTCTGGCAGAACTCGCCCAAGAAGCGAGCCAACAACATGCCAGGGCCTTCCCGGCCATTCCGGTTCGTGGGGAGACGCTTGAGGTCTACGGTCAGTATCAATTCCGCAAGGACGGCGAACTGCACCTCTTTAACCCGCGGACTATTCATCTGCTGCAAAAGGCTTGTCGCATAAACGACTATGCCGCCTTTAAGGAGTATACGCGACTCATAGACGACCAATCGGAGCGGCTCGCGACGCTGCGCGGGCTGCTGGAATTGAAACCGGCGGCTGAGCCGCTCCCGCTTGAAGAGGTCGAGCCGATTGAGGCCATTACCACCCGCTTTAAGACCGGCGCCATGTCCTATGGCTCGATCAGTCAAGAGGCGCATGAAGCCCTGGCGATTGCCATGAACCGTATCGGCGGCAAAAGCAATACGGGAGAAGGCGGGGAAGATATTGCGCGCTATACGCCGGACCCCAACGGTGACTCGCGGAATAGTGCGATCAAGCAGGTCGCCTCGGGCCGTTTTGGCGTCACCAGCGAATATCTGACCCAGGCGCGTGAAATCCAGATCAAAATGGCCCAGGGGGCGAAGCCCGGAGAAGGCGGCGAGCTGCCCGGTCGGAAAGTCTATCCGTGGATTGCCAAGGTGCGGCTCTCCACCCCTGGCGTCGGACTGATTTCGCCGCCTCCCCACCACGATATCTATTCAATTGAAGACCTGGCCCAACTCATTCACGACCTGAAGAACGCCAATACCGAGGCACGTATCAGCGTGAAGCTGGTCTCTGAGGTCGGGGTCGGCACGATTGCCGCCGGTGTTGCCAAAGGCCATGCCGATGTCGTGCTGATCAGTGGTCACGACGGCGGGACCGGGGCCTCGCCGCAGACGAGTATCAAGCACGCCGGCCTTCCCTGGGAGCTCGGCCTGGCGGAAACGCATCAAACCCTGGTCCTCAACAATCTGCGCAGCCGGATTGCCGTCGAAACCGACGGTCAGCTCAAAACCGGACGGGATGTGATCATTGCCGCCCTGCTGGGCGCGGAAGAGTTCGGTTTTGCCACCGCCGCCCTGGTTTCACTCGGCTGTATTATGATGCGGGTCTGCCATCTCGACACCTGTCCGGTCGGCGTCGCGACCCAGAATCCTGTCTTGCGTAAGAAGTTCATGGGCGACCCGGTCCACGCAGTGAATTTCATGCAGTTCATCGCCCAGGAAATCCGTGAGTATATGGCCCAACTCGGTTTTCGGACCATGAATGACATGATTGGTCGGACTGATAGGATCGAGGCCCATAAAGCCATAGACCACTGGAAAGCCAAGGGGCTGGACTACACCGATATTCTGCACCAGCCCCAGGTGGGTCCTGAGGTCGGGCGGTACTGTCAGATTGGACAAAATCACGGCATTGAGCGCTCTCTGGACAGGCAAACCCTGATTGACCTGGCGCGCCCGGCGCTGGAACGTCAGGAAAAAGTGTCCGCTACCCTCCCCATTCAGAACGTCAACCGCGTCACCGGAACGATCCTGGGCAGTGAGGTCACCCGACGTTACGGTCGGGAGGGCCTGCCGGAGGATACCATCCACTTTCATTTCCAGGGGTCGGCCGGTCAGAGTTTTGGGGCATTTGTCCCACCCGGTATGACGCTGGAACTGGAGGGCGATGCCAACGACTACTTCGCCAAGGGGCTTTCTGGTGGAAAGGTCGTTCTGTATCCTCCAACCGGTTCGACTTTTAGCGCGGAGGAAAACATCATTGTCGGCAATGTGGCCTTTTATGGGGCGACCAACGGAGAGGCCTATATTCGCGGCATGGCCGGGGAGCGCTTCTGTGTGCGCAACAGCGGTGTCCGCGCCGTAATCGAAGGAGTCGGCGACCATGGCTGCGAGTATATGACGGGCGGGCGCGTGATCGTGCTGGGCGAGGCCGGGCGCAACTTCGCCGCCGGCATGTCCGGGGGGATCGCCTACGTCCTGGACAGCCACGCGACTTTTCATGACCAGTGCAATCTCGAAACCGTCACCCTGGACCGGCTCAACGAGGGCGATCTTCAGGACGTTCGCGCCATGCTGCAAAAACACGTCCGGTATACCCACAGCGCGCAAGCGCAGCAGATTCTTGACGACTGGGAGGCGAGAGCGCTGGAATTTGTCAAGGTCATGCCCAAGGACTATCAACGCATGCTCGACGCGATTAACCGGGCCGAGGGTAGTGGCTTAGCCGGCGACGAAGCCATCATGGCGGCCTTTGAGGCCAATAAGAACGATGCCGCACGGGTGAGCGGCAACTAAGACTTTGCAACCGGATGTAGACTGACGAAGGAAGACCGTATGGGGAAGCCGACCGGATTCATGGAATACGAGCGGGAGTTACCCGTAGACCGTTCACCAGCCGAGCGGGTGAATGACTGGGGGGAGTTTCACCAGCATTTTCCCGAGGGCAAACTTCAGGAGCAGGGCGGCCGCTGCATGGATTGCGGCATCCCATTCTGTCATACCGGAACCTTGATCAGCGGCATGGCCTCGGGTTGTCCGATTAATAATCTGATCCCGGAGTGGAATGACCTCGTCTATCGCGGACTCTGGCGGGAGGCGCTGGAGCGGCTGCACAAAACCAATAACTTTCCGGAGTTCACCGGTCGGGTGTGCCCGGCGCCGTGCGAGGGATCATGTGTGCTCGGGATTACGAACCCGCCGGTCACCATCAAAAACATTGAGTGCTCCATCGTTGATCGCGGCTTTGCCGAAGGTTGGGTCACTCCGCATCCACCGGAGCAACGGACCGGGAAAAAGGTGGCGGTGGTTGGTTCCGGTCCGGCCGGTCTCTCGTGTGCCGCGCAGCTCAATAAGGCCGGCCACGCGGTCACCGTCTACGAACGGGCTGACCGTATCGGCGGCCTGCTCATGTATGGCATTCCCAATATGAAGCTGGACAAGGCCATTGTGCAGCGCCGTATCGACCTGATGACTCAAGAGGGCATTACCTTTGTGACGAATACCGCCATTGGTAGCGACATCCCGGCTGCGCAATTACAGGAAGATTTTGACGCCATCGTCCTGTGCGGGGGAGCGACAAAACCACGCGACCTGCCGACAGAGGGCCGCGACCTCAACGGTATCCATTTCGCCATGGAGTTCCTCCACGCCAATACCAAAAGCCTGCTCGACTCGGACCTTGCGGATGGAGCGTATATCTCCGCGACAGATAAAAATGTAATTGTTATTGGCGGTGGCGACACCGGTACCGACTGTGTTGGCACGTCCCTCCGCCACCAATGCAAGACGCTGACCCAATTTGAAATTCTGCCTCAGCCGCCCTTGGAGCGGCAGCCGGACAATCCCTGGCCGGAGTGGCCCAAAATTTTGCGGGTCGATTATGGACAAGAGGAAGCAGAAGCCCGCTTTGGGGCGGACCCGCGTATTTATCTGATTCAGACGGAACGATTTGTAGGCGACGCACACGGTAACGTCAAAGAGTTGCACACCGTCGAGATAGAATGGGGGAAAAACGAAAACGGCGCGTTTATTCCCAAGCCTCTGTCAGGAACAGAAAAGGTCTGGCCGGCAGACCTGGTTCTACTGGCCATGGGCTTTCTTGGGCCGGAAGACCCGGTCCTGGAACAACTCGGGGTTGAGCGTGACCCGCGCTCAAATGCCAAGGCAGAATATGGCGAGTTCCAGACAAATGTAGACGGCGTCTTTGCCGCCGGCGATATGCGTCGCGGCCAGAGTCTGGTCGTCTGGGCCTTTAACGAAGGACGCGGGGCAGCCAGAGAGGTAGACCGCTACCTCATGGGCAGGACCGAGCTGCCCTAGGGCCGGCTCATACACAGAACGCAGTGAAAGGAGCAGCCGTCATGAAAAAAATTACCGTCTACTCAACAGATTATTGAGGCTTTTGCACCGCAGCAAAGGCTTTGCTCACCCAAAAAGGCGTTCCGTTCGAAGACATTGACGTGTCGGACGATCCCACGATGCGGCAAGAGATTGCCCGGCGTTCAGGGCAACGCACCGTCCCCCAGATTTTTATTGGGGAGGAGCCCATCGGCGGCTTCATGGAGTTGCGCGCCCTGGAAGTCAGTGGCGAGCTAGACGACATATTGGCCGACTGACGGACGACTTTACAAGGGACACAGTCACACATAAACTGTGTCTATGAGAAATATCACCCTCAGTATTGACGAAGACGTTGTTCGCACAGTACGGCGCTATGCGGTTGAGCGTGGCTCCACAGTCAACGCACTCGTCCGAGAGTTCCTGACCGGGATCGCAAACCGAGAAGACCGCGCCCGTAAGGCGAGGCAGCGAATCCGACAACTCAGCGAGCAGTCAACGGCCCGGGTCGGTTCGCGCTCGTGGACCCGTGAGGAACTGTATGAGCGTTGAGGCGTTTCTCGATACCAATATCCTGGTCTATGCTGCGGCAGGTAGTGACGAAGAGGTCGTCAAGCGTCGGCGGGCGCTGCGGCTGATTGACGAGCTCGATTTCGGACTCTCGGCTCAGGTGCTCCAGGAGTTTTACGTCACAGTCGTGCACAAGATCCCCGCTCCGCTGAGCGCCGCCGAGGCACTCGAGTGGATCGAGCAATTCGAAGCCTTCCCTTGCCAGGCCATCGAGCCGAGCCTCGTCAAGATCGGCGTTGAACTCAGCCAGCGTTACCGCATCAGCTATTGGGACGGAGCGATCATCGCCGCGGCTGACGCGTTGGGCGCCCGAACCCTGTTCAGCGAAGACCTGACCCACGACCAACTCTACGGCCAGGTGCGTGTCGTGAACCCATTCCTCGCCACCGTCATTTAATGCCAACATGCATTGGAGGTGAGTAGGGAGCTGGACGACCTGCCAGACGACAGACAACCCAGTAGGGGTAATTCATGAATTGCCTCTACGGAAGTTCTCTTTTTCTCCTGCCTGGACTTTGCTATACCCTCAACATCTTTTTTGAGGAGGGAAGCATGGCACTCTATCTTGACGAAGTCTGGCTCAAGGACCCCAGCCCGGAGCGGATGAAGGAGTTTGTCGGGCTCATCGGCTCGGCCGCAAAAAATCCGGCCTCGGTCGGCGCCCCGCAGGAGGTCCGCTTTGCCGGTGGCCCGTGGTTCTCAAATGAAGAACCCAAGGTCATCTTTCTGGTGGATATCCCCGACCATACCCCGACCTTCCAGGTTTTTGGTAAAATCGTCTCAAGCGGCCTGATTGAAAAGCGCCGCCTGACCCCGATTGTGGAATGGGGCGAAGTCGAGAAGCTGGTCGAGCAGTTGTAAAAACCTCGACGCATAGTCAGTCGCTGGGCGGAGGTTGGACCAGCTCAAGGACAATCTGGTCGGGGTCCCAGAAGTAGCAGGTGTACCCTCCCCGGTTGACGCCTGAAGTGATGGCGTTCGGCGGCGAGAAGAAATGAACGCCGTCCGCCGCGAGTTGCTCGTAACGAGCGTGGATGTCCGTAACGGTTAGCGCGAGGTGGGCCTCGCCGGGATTACAGATGTCCGGCTTCTGCCGCCTGCCTTTCGGATGGATGTACTCAACCAACTCAAGGTCGTGGGTCGAGCGACCCCGAGGCTGGCCTGGGATGATGAACTGGGCAACCTTGAGGTGGGCGTTCTCATACCCAACCAAGCGACTCGTATAGGCGTTGGCCTGTTCCTGGACGAGCAGCAGCTCGAGTCCGAGCTTCTGGTAGAACGCGATTGATCGTTCAAGGTCCGAGACGGTCAGGCTGAAATGCCACACACCCAACATGGCAATCTCCTTTGACACTTAAGAGATAGAGAGCGTTCACGGTCTTCCGGATCCCTCAGTCAAATGCCAGTCCACCGCAGACGTTAAGCGCTTGGCCGGTTATATAGCTCGCTGCATCTGACAGGAGAAACCAAATAACCTCAGCCACTTCCTGGGGACTTTCGATCCGTCCGAGGGGAATAGTGTCGGCCAGCCCAGCCAGAGATTCTTCCACGCTGATGCCGCGCCGGACGGCCCGCTCCCTATGGATGCCATACGTCATTGGAGTATCAACGATTCCTGGGCAGACCGCATTGACCTGGATATTGGCAGCAGCGAGACTGGCGGCTGCGGAGCGAACCAAACTGATGAGGCCAGCTTTACTCGCCGCGTAGTCACTACTATCGGCACGCGGACCGCGCCCGGCAACCGAGGCAATCATCACCATCCGGCCGGGTTGATTGTTCTCGATCAGGTGACGAGCAGTAGCCTGGATACTGCAAAATGCGCCGGTCAGATTCACTTCGAACGTCCGACGCCACTGACGGGGGGACAACTCCAGAAAGTTGCCGGTAGAGATAATGCCGGCCGTATACACGAGTCGAGTGACGATGCCGAAGGCCGCACGCGCCTGGGCAACCAAAGAGGCAATGGACGCCTCATCGGTCACGTCAACGCTACGGGCGAGGGCTTCGGTGGGGAGATTAGCGACGCTTGCCTCAGCGCGCGCATCATCGATATCAGCGGCAACAAGCGGGATCCCCTGGTCGGCGAGCTTGGCAATAACCGCGCTGCCAATACCGCCGCACCCAATCACCACAGTGGCTCCACCAAGTGAGTCACGCTCTGCCATTGCGTCTCCTCGGAGAGAAATCCCCACCCTGGTCCTCTCCCGAAGGGGGAGGAAACAGATCTCGGAGGGGATACGGTCTTCCTCTGCCCGACAGTCTGTGTCCGCCTCTTAGGCCGCCGTCTCACACACCCCGCAGGCTTGCGGGTCGTTCTGCTCGGCCAGAATACGGTCTGCTTCGGTTTGATACTGCGGGGTGTCGCGGCGGGGGGTGCGGGTGTCGCCGTCATTCATCACGCTATCTTTCCAGCTATCGTCCTCCGCCCAGCGAAACGGCAGGTGCTTGATCTGACCGGGCGCTGTCAACGAGGAGAACGCCCCAAGGGCCTCAAACAGGATCGCGCGCTGGAGTTCCGGCGCGAACGGCTTGCCGGTGGTGTGACCGAGCAAGTAGTCGAGAAAAGCTGCGCGCGGCGGGTGGACGGACTGGAGAATATCCAGCGCGCTCCCCATGCAGAGGGTCGGGATGCCGGCGGCCTCGGCATGACGGGCAATCAGTCCCACGGACTGATGGCACACCGGTCAAACGGGGACCAGCAAAGCCACATCCACACGCTCGGCCTGCAACTGTTCGGTCAGTTGCGGGGCCAATGCCTCACGGACTTTCCGGGTCGAATAGATACCGCCCATAAAGGTAAAGGCATGGTCGGCCAGCTCGCCGATGACACTCTCTTTTTCTAAGCGGCGGAGCGTATCAATCGGGAAGACGACATTGGGATCACGCCGAGCGTCGGTCTGGTCGTAGGCAAAATGAGCGGTCCGCAGGTCTGAGGTTGTGACATCCTTAGGGATGGCTCGGAAGGAAAAATCATCCTTGGTATGAAAAGCGACCTGGCCGGTCACATAAATGCCACCGGAAGCAATCAGGCCCAGGCGGCACTCCGACAAGGGCTTGGTCAGCGGGGTCCACGGCGGCGTGTCTTCGTTCTGCACCCATTGATACGTCTTGTAGCCCAGCGCGGCATAATTGGCCGTAATGCGTTTGATATAGTCGACTGGTGGCTTCTGCATATGCTCCTCCAACGCCTTCACACTGTCAGGTTTTCTTGCCAAAGACAACGGGCCTCGGCCCTGCGCGATTATCCACCCGGTCTTCACCCTGATACGTCGCCAAATGTGGCAATAACCGGGGCGTGATCCGAAGCTCCCTTGCCTTTGCGCGCCTCGCGGTCTATGGCAACGTCCGTGCACCGCTCAGCCAACGACTGGGTGACAAGAATATGGTCAATCCGTAGCCCCTTGTTTTTGGGGAAGGCCAGTTGACGATAATCCCACCAGCTATACAGCTTTCCCTCGGCGTGATGGAGGCGAAACGTATCAACCAGGCCCCACTCACACAGAGCAGAAAATGCCTGGCGCATGTCCGGATGAAACAGGACGCTGTCTTCCCACCCCTCCGGGTCATGGACATCCCGCGCTTCGGGCGCGATATTCAAATCTCCGCACAGAGCGAGCGGCCTTCCGGCATCGCACTGAGTGTCAAGAAAATGCCGGACACGGCTCAGCCAGGCTTGCTTATACGCAAACTTCTCACTTCCGACCACCTGCCCGTTCGGGACGTAGAGACACAAGATGTGGACCCCGGCAATCTGCGCGGACAAGAAACGAGCTTCGGGGTCTTCGGAGTCACCGGCGAGACGGCTCAGGACCTGGCTCGGCTCCGAGCGAGACAGGATAGCAACGCCGTTATAGGTCTTTTGTCCACACACAGTCACGCAGTAGCCGACGTCTTCAAATTCGCGGCGAGGGAAAGCGTCGTCCGTAACTTTTGTTTCTTGCAGACAAACGATGTCAGGTAGTTGCTGGCGGGTGAGCCAAGCCAGCACCCGCTCCTTGCGCGCCCGAATCGAATTGACGTTCCACGTGGCAATACGCACGGCTTAATGGCGGGGCAGTATATCGGACACGGCTATCCTCTGCCCAGTTGGCAACGACAGCGTGTCTCCAGGGAGAACCGTCCGGTTGCTTGTATACCGTTGGTGAGCGGGGTCAGGGTTGCTGAAACCTTCTATCTGACGATCAACAAGATTGACAATCCAGTACTCGGGTATACCGTTTTCTGCATAGACTTCCCCTTTTCGACTCCGGTCATAGGCCAAGCTCGCTTCGGCAACCTCGATCACAAGGAGGATCTGGGCTGTCTTGGGATGCTCACGTTCATAATCGTCCGGGTCGGGACGACACAGGACCATATCAGGTTCAGGCTCACTCAAATCGTCAAGGATGATAGGAAGTTGAGCCCGTATGGTTACCTGATTCCCGAGTAAACGGATAAACGTCTCGGTCATTCGGGTGACGACGCTGGCATGAGGGGGATTCTGCGGAGCCATGGTAATGATTTCCCCCTTCAGCAATTCAACCCGCTCATCAAAAAACAGTCCTGCCTCTCCCATCCGGTGATATTCTTCTCGGGTGAAGCGGTGAACAACGGGAGCGGCGATAGAAGAGAGAGACATGAGAGGACTCTTGAAACAGCAGAGATCGTCAATCAATCATGAAACATCGGCTAAGGGTGCTCCCTGGAGACCAATTTTGCCATACGTCAGACCAGAGAAGGCTGGGACCGCGTGCGTTAATTCGCCAAAGACATCGCTAATCGAAACAGCGTCCGGGCCGTCCAACTGCGTGCTCAGCAGGGCCAACACTTCCCAACCGGCTTTCGCTTCTCCCGGTGGCGGGAAGGCCTGAGAGAGCCGCTGGACCCGCCCGGCCTGATTCGTACACGTCCCGTCCGTCTCCACGGCCGCCGCGATCGGCAGCACGATGTCGGCGTACTCTGTCGTGCCATTATAATCCGTGTCGAGTACGATGACGGTTGTTTCGCCCAGGGCGCTATCAATACGTTCTTGGCCGAATGCCGCGGCGAGGTCTGCGCCAAGAATAAAGAGGACTTTCACCTGCCCCTGCTCTGCCGCGGCGAGAATTGCCGCAGCCTCGCCTCCGCCGTTCAGCAGACCCAGACTCTTCAGTCCTTGCGTATTCGGGTTTTTGTCGGCGTGGATCAGGAAGTCATCGTGAAACGCATCGGCCGGAGACCATGACAGACCAGCCGTGTGTGTGGAGCCGATATGCTCACTGAGGAGACGGGAGAGCAGAAAGGCCTCTTCGTTGGTGGCCTTGGCTCCGATAATCGCCGCGACCGCATCCGCGCCATGCTCGTCTTGGGTCGAACGGACGGCGTGCGCTACCTTTTTGCCAGCCTCGTCCCACGAGGCGACCGTAAAAGACGATTCACTTCGCACTAAGGGAGTGGGAATCCGGCTGTCCTGTTGGAAGGACTTATACCAGTGCCGCCCCTCATCACACATCCAATACGCATTGACGTCGGGGTTCTGGCGCGGCCGAAACCGGAAGATCTCGCCCTGCCGATGGTAGATATCGATGTTACAACCGGTGGCGCAGCGGGTGCAGGTTGAGGGCGTTTTTTCCAGATACCAGACCCGGGACTTGAAGCGGAAATCCTTGCTTGTCAGCGCTCCCACCGGGCACACGTCAACCACATTGCCGGAATAGGGATTGTCGAGCTTCTTGCCCGGAAAGAGACTGATGCGCGAATGATCCCCGCGCTCAAAAATACCTAACTCGCCGGTCCGGGTTATTTCGTCACAGAAACGGGTACAGCGGGCGCACAGAATGCAGCGCTCTTCGTCGAGCACGACTTCGGGTCCCAGGTCAACCACTTTGCCTTTATGCACCTTGGCTTCAAGCGCCATCTCGCTCTTATAGGCCCCGTACAGCATGTAATAGTCCTGAAGCTTGCACTCACCAGCCTGGTCGCAGATGGGGCAATCGATCGGGTGGTTAATGAGAAGAAATTCGAGTACCGCGGCCTGGGCGTGTTTCGCTCTTTCACTGGTGGTTTTGACCACCATCCCATCGGCAACACGCGTATTACAGCCGATCTGGAGTTTGGGGATGTTTTCGATTTCGACCAGGCACATGCGGCAGTTGCCCGATATGCTGAGTCCGGGATGGTAGCAGTAGTGCGGCACTTCAATACCGACCTGTTCGGCGGCCTGGATGACGTTGAGGCCATCTTCGACCGTCACTTCTTGGCCATCGATTTCAAGTGTTGGCATGAAAACCTCTGGGGGAGACTCAGGCGGCTTCAGGCTGGGCCGCCGATTTTTTCAGCGGACAGCCGCCTTCCGTCACATGGGCAACGAACTCGTCGCGGAACTTCGTCAGATAACTCTGGGTTGGCATGGCAGCCGCGTCAGCCAGGACACACACCGTATTGCCCATCATATTGGTACAAATCCGATCTATCAGGTCGATATCCTCGGCTTTGCCGTTGCCCTCTTCGAGTCGAACCAGGAGCTTGTGCAACCAGCCGGTTCCCTCCCGACATGGCGAGCACTGGCCACAGGACTCATGGTGATAGAAGCGGTCAACGATCTCCAAGGCGCGCACCATACAGGTGTCTTCGTCCATCACGATAATGCCGGCGGTACCCAGGAAGGCGCCAATGGCGCGCATGGAGTCAAAATCCATATGAACGTCAATTTCATCCGGCGTCAGAACGGGGAACGACGACCCGGCCGGCATGACGGCCTTGAGTTGCTTGCCATCCCTGATGCCGCCCGCATAGTCGTAGATCACCTCGCGCAGCGGCATCCCCATGGGCAACTCGAACATACCGGGCTGCTCAACATGCCCGCTGACTCCATATATTTTGGGACCCGGCCCGCTTTCCGGCCCAATGGACCGAAACCAGTCCGGGCCGTTTTTGATGATAGACGGCACACAGGCAAGCGTTTCCACGTTATTCACAATAGTTGGGCAGCCAAATAAGCCGTATACGGCCGGGAACGGCGGTTTAATGCGAGGATAGGCGCGCTTGCCTTCAATCGACTCAATCAGGCCGGTCTCCTCCCCGCAGATATAGGCCCCAGCTCCCCGGTGGACGTAGACCTCAAGATCAAAGCCGGTGCCGAAAATATCTTTGCCAAACATGCCCTGGCCATACGCCTCGGCCAAAGCCTGTTCCAGACATTTTGCGCCGTAGGCGAATTCACCCCTGATATAGATATAGGCCGTGTGGGCGTTGATGGCGTAGCAAGTGATGAGAATACCTTCGAGCAGGGTATGGGTGTTCTTCTCGATGATCGCCCGATCTTTGAACGTTCCGGGCTCACTCTCGTCGGCATTGCAGCACAGATAGACGGGCTTATCCGAGTCCTTAGGTAAGAACCCCCATTTGACGCCGGCCGGAAAGCCCGCCCCGCCTCGCCCGCGCAGGTTCGATTCTTTTACCTGGGCAGTGACTTCCTCAGGCTTGAGCGTTGTCAGCGCCGTGCGTGCCGCGGCATAGCCCTCATGGGCCAGGTAGACATCAAGCTTGTGAATATCGGGGACATCTTCATGGCGCAGTAAGACGTTTTCGGCCATTCGTCCTTCCTCATCTCTTCTAAGGGAACATAAAATAAAGAGAAAACATTAACTCCGGTCAGGATATCGGCCCCAGTTTTGAGTGTCAAACATCCTTATCGGGCGGTCATTTACATTTCTAGTGCCCTCTGGTTTAACGTCCACCTGATGAGTGATTTCATTCTCTTATGGACGCATGTCCTCAGCTTAGCCGTCTTCTTTGGCAGCGGCGTCGCCCTCCTCGTCACCTTGCTTCCACCAGCCGCTCAGATTGACGACCCGGCAGCAAAACAAACCTACTTGGCCAAGGGTCTGAAATACCACAATCCGCTCAGCATCGGCTCGCTCGGAGTCGTGCTGATGACCGGCGCCTGGAATCTCACGGCATTCAAAGCCAAGCCCGGCTTGGCGTTCTTTACTCCAGAGGGATATTTATCGGACTTCGGGAGCCTGCTGAGCCTCAAACTCCTCATTGTCTTTATTCTGATTAACGTGAGCGCTGCGGTTTCCCTGGGCATGGGTCACCGCCTGGTCCGCACGGAGGTGCGCGGGGAAGCCTTCCCGCCGGATAAGCTGCCTGGTCTGGTCCGGCGCATCCAGGTTTTTACTGGAGTGGCGCTGGTCCTGACCGCCTGGATTGTCTGGATTTCACTCGATATGTCGCGGCTGGGGTTGTAGGCACTCACTTGCCTGTCCAGCGTGGCGGACGCTTTTCCATGAAGGCGGCGACACCTTCCCGGAAGTCCGGCTCGGTCATCATGCGGTCAATCAGGCTGCGCGAACGCTGGACCGCCGAGGCCGCGTCGCCGTGCAAGTCGGCATAGATCTGGTTTTTGGTCACCCGCAACGATCCGGGAGAAACGCGGGCTATCATTGTGCGGATGTAGTTGTACGTATAGGGCAGGAGTTCGTCGAACGGCAGGACTTTATTGACCAGCCCAAGTTCATAGGCTTCTTCTGCCAGAAAAATACGGCTCGTGAGCAGAATATCATTTGCCCGTGTGACGCCCATCAGGCGCGGGAGCAGCCAGGACAGACCAAACTCGGCCGGCAGGTTCAGGGCTCCGTGAGCAGTTGTGAATTTCGCGCCTGCTGCGGCAAAACGGATATCGGCGTAGCAGGCGACAGCCAAGCCAGCACCAGCGACCGCGCCGTTAATGGCTGCAATCACCGGCTTGGTCAGGCCGAATTGATAGGCAAAATCCGCGTCAAACTCGGGTCGGACGCCATAGCCAGGAGTCGGCATGGTGTCTGGCGTGCCTGGGTCGTAGCCCCCTTTTTCAACATGTCCCTCAAGCGCCCGCGCATCCGCCCCAACACAAAAATCCCGGCCCGCTCCAGTCACGAGAATGGCCCGCACCTCCGGGTCGTTCTCTGCTTGCTCAATAGACCAGCGATACTCAAGGTGCATTCTCCCCGTCCACGAGTTTCGGCGTTGAGGACGGTTGAGGGTGAGCGTAGCGATCTGGTCTCTGACGGTGTATGCAATGACTTTCCGTTCCATAGCATCCCCTTTATATGTACGGATTACCTCCGCCAACTATTTGTCAGGCGCGCAAAGGCCTCAAGGCTCAGCGTCTCGCCCCGGCGCTGCAAGTCAATATCCGCGCGTTGGCCGGCGGCTTCAAGGTCTGTCCCACCAACCCCACGCAACGCGTTGCGAAGCGTTTTTCGGCGTTGATTAAAGGCCGCTTTCACGATCTGGCGAAACAGGCCCGCATCAGCAACTGCAACCCGAGGCTCCTTGTGGAAAATCAGTTTAATCACTTGGGAGTGCACTTGAGGTGCCGGGAAAAAGCTGCGGGGTCCAACCGAGCACACCGCTTCCGTCGTCGCGTAGAGTTGAATCAGGACGGACAGCACACCATACGCCTTTGTCCCTGGAGAGGCCGTAATACGCTCGGCCACCTCCCGCTGGAGCATGACCGTGGCCTGCGGGAATTGTGTCCGATGCTCGAGCAACCGGAAGAGGATAGGCGTCGCCGCGTTGTATGGGAGGCTGGCCACGACCTTGAGCGACTGGGCTCGAAACGTATCTTTCAGGTCCAGGCGAAGAAAGTCAGCCGCTATCAGCCGGACGTGTCCGTCATGAACGAAGCGTGCAGCCAGTCGTTCGGCCAAGGTCGCGTCCATTTCGACTAAGATGAGTTGCCCTGCTTGTTTGACCAAAATTTCAGACAGCGCTCCAAGCCCCGGTCCGACCTCCAACACGTTATCTTCAGGGCGGATGGCCGCCGCCGTCACCATACGCTGGATAACGTCGGCATCAATCAGAAAATGCTGACCAAGACGTTTATGGGGACGAATGCCCAGTTCGCCAAGGGCGAAACGGGCTTGTTGCAGCAAGGTCGGCGCGGCGGCTTTCACACCGGGGGCTCTCCTAGGCATTTTCTAAGGGCAGCACCGCGGACGCATTCAGGTCCAATCCGGAGCGCTGGCCTGCGGCAAGACGCCAGGCCCCGGCAAAAGCGATCATGGCGGCATTATCCGTACACAGCTTCAACGACGGGAAGAAGGCTCGAAAATCATTTTGCCCTCCAGCCTCGGTCATGCGCTGGCGCAGCCGGGAATTGGCCGAGACGCCACCGGAGACGACCACACGGCCGATGTTCAGATCGTGGACCGCCCGTACAGCGGTGTCCACCACAGGGTCCACCACAGCCTCTTGATAACTGGCCGCGATATCGGCCCGGGTATGCCGCTCTCGCTCCGGAGAGGCAAGAAACTGACGCAGGGCAGTCTTGAGCCCGCTATAACTGAAGTCATACCCCGCCTTTTTGATACGCGCGCGGGGGAATCGAACGGCGTCCCGTCGGCCTGCTTTGGCCAGTTCATCAATAATCCGACCGCCTGGGTAGCCGAGGCCGAGCATTTTCGCGCCCTTATCAAACGCCTCGCCAGCCGCATCATCCCGAGTCGCGCCGAGACGCTGATAGCGTCCCCAATCCCGCGCCAGATACAAACTCGTATGACCACCGGACACTAATGCGCACAGGAAGGGAAAAGCGACCTCGTGTTCGAGCTGTACCACTAACAGGTGGCCCTCGAGGTGATTGATACCAATAAAGGGGAGATTTCTGGCAAAGGCGAGCGACTTCGCGAGCGACACGCCAACCAGCAACGAACCGACCAGGCCCGGTCCAGCAGTGACGGCAATCCCGTCAATCGCGTCGAGAGTGATGTCGGCTTGCTCCAACGCCGCGTCAAGAACGGGCAGGGCATTCTGGATATGCTGCCGCGAGGCCAGTTCGGGTACGATTCCACCATAGGGACCATGAATCGCATCCTGAGACGAGACAATATTAGACAGGATACGCCGTCCACGCAGAACGGCCACAGCCGTGTCGTCACACGAGGACTCAATGCCCAAGACCGTAAGGTCCTTTTGACCGGGCATGTTCACGGCTCACTCTCATCGGGCAGCCGGGCAAGGCCACTCATGGCGCGTAGGCTTTGGGGAGAGATTTCCAGGCAGCGTTGGTAACTGAGTCGGGCTTCCCCATATGCTCCTAAATCCTCATGAATCATTCCCTGGAGGCATTTCGTTTTCGCCATCCAATCAGCGCTCTCTTCTGAGAGCGCGAGTTCCGCCTTCAGTAAAAATACCAGAGCTTGAGGTGCGTCACCTTGGGCAAAGATCGTCCGACCGAGAAAGTAATAGCCATAGGGTTGCAGGGGAGCAATATTCACGGCTCGCTCAAAAAAAATACGGGCGCGATGGAAATCTTCCTGACTCAAGGCGGCCTGACCTTGTTCGACAAAATAGAGGGCAATACGGTCCTGGGGAGAAAATACGGCGGGGTCAGGCAGAAGAGGAGCCGCATGCTCTTGCAGCATTCCGCGATATTGTAGTCGTCTTCCGTTCTGCTGCGTCGCTTCTTCGACTTGATTAGACGCTGCGCCCTCTTGGGCATATCCGATGGGACTTTCACCTACCAACGCCAGCATGGCACTCGGCAGCAGAGCCCTCAAGAGAGAGCGCAGGCGTGCGGTTACCATATGTTCTGCCACGGTTTTGACCGGCTCGGTTGCGGTGACGGCATATCGACTGAAACGGGGGATAAAGCGTCGGACAGCGCCACAGGTGGTGCTCCAACAGGCAGCTCGGGTGCGGGAGATTGAGGGCCTGCCAATGTCGCACGAACGGGGGAACGGTGTGGGGTCGGGCCAGCCGGGTGATACGGACACGCAAGAATCGGCTCTTGCCCCTTTGGGAAAGCCTCCTGCATGACATTGGGACAGTGTGGAGTCGCACGCAGACCAGTTTGCTGATCAATGGCCACGAGCATCACCCCAGGTGGAGATGAAAAATCCGTGACCGGCAGTCCGACGGTCGCGCGCTTCATAAATGCAGTCCAGATAGGCAGAGCCGCCTGAGCGCCGGACAGGTTAAGCGAAACCCGGCGATCAAACCCGACCCACACCACCGTTAAGAGGTCGGGCGTATAGCCCACAAACCAAGCATCTCCGTAATCGTTCGTGGTACCCGTCTTTCCGGCGGCAGGACGGACAAATCCCCGCCGACGGGCACCTACACCCGTTCCCTGTTTCATGACTCCCTCCAGCAGGTGAGTCAAAACATATGCATCGTCTGGATGAATCCGCCGTTTGACTGTCATCTGGTGCTGCTCGATTATTTCTCCCGTGCGACTGGTGATCCAGTGAATAGTCTCTGGCCGGGTCGCAATACCTTGATTGGCCAGGGTACTATACGCAAAGGCGACTTCGAGGGGTGTTACCTCAGCCGCTCCGAGAGCAAGTGAGGGGTAGGCCGGCAAAGGACTGGTAAAGCCCAGACGAACGGCCATTTGGCGAGTCGGGTCAATGCCGACTTCCTGGGCAATACGCGCCGTTGCCGCATTTGATGATTTTTCAAGGACCTTTCGAAAACTCATCATGCCACGATAGCGATTTTTATAGTTCCGCGGACTCCATTCTTTATCTTCATAGAACCAACTGAAGGGCGTATCGTTCACCAGACTGGTGGGAAGGAACCGCCCGTCTCGCTGTTGTCTTTCTTTTTCAAGGGCCGCCAGGAACACCACTGGCTTAAAAATCGAGCCGAGTTGCCGGCGGGCTTGAACGGTCCGATTAAACTGCGACACTGGGTAGTCCCGCCCACCCACCAAAGCGAGAATATGTCCGGTTTGGGGTTGGATCGCGACGAGGCATGCCTGGAGGCGTTCTGCGGGTATCTCTCGTTTCAACTGCGGGTGCTTTTCTTCAAGTTCCGTCAGCCCTGTCTGAATGACTTCACGCGCGATCTGCTGAAGTCGCATATCCAAGACAGTAAAGATATTGAGCCCGGCCTTGGTCAATGTTCCAGCCGGGTAGTGCGCTTCAAGCTCTTTTCTGACGAAGTCAACAAAATATGGCGCTTTATTTTTCTCGGGTGGCATCTGGCGCGGTCCCGCTTCTTCGTGCCGGGCCGCGTCGGCTTCTTCTTCCGTAACGGTCCCTAATACGACCATTCTCTGGAGAATATGATTACGCCGCAGGATGGCACGCTCAGGATGACGGTTGGGAGCATATCGGTTCGGCGCTTTGATCATGCCGGCAATGATTGCCATTTCTCCGAGCGTTAAATCTCGGGGCGCTTTTCCAAAGTAGAATCGAGCGGCTTCCCAAACACCCAAAATACTTTTTGCGCCCCGCTGGCCTAGATAAATTTCATTCAAATAATTCTCGAGGATTTGCAGCTTGGAATAATGGTTTTCAATAATGAGCGCCAGACAGACTTCGGTCAGCTTGCGCTTGATGGTTCTTTCTTGGGAAAGAAAGAAATTCTTAATCAGCTGCTGCGTCAGCGTACTGCCACCTTGGACGGTTCGTCCAGCCGTGACGTTTGCCCACAAAGCTCCTAAGATGCGCCACCAATCAACCCCGCTATGTTCAAAAAAACGGTGATCTTCAGCCGCCAGCACGGCTTTGACAAGCAGAGAGGGAACTTCGTAGAGTTTCACTACCCTGCGTTCTTCCCACGCTTGCGCATAGAAACGCGTAATGATTTCCGGCTCCGTCTCGATAGCCCGGATTTCAGTCTCATCGTCAAGATCGGTCAGGCGTTCGATGCGCCCCCGGGCTATGGACAGCAGAATCCGTTGAGCAGAGCGCTCTCGGCCGGGATATGTGGATTCTCGCAAAAAAATCTGGACTTCCCCGCTCTGGACATCGCGCCAGTAGTCTCCCCGAGCACGAATGGGATGAGCGACCTGTTGATAATCCAAGCGTGCCAGATGGTCAAAGAGAGCGGCCTCTTCGACATTGAGGCCGGGGTAAAGGAGGAGCGGACGCGCATAAACCTTGGATGGGACCGCCCAGCGGTGGTCAGAGAAACGCTTAACTGCTGCGTCTTCTAATTTATGGTAAAACTGCCAGCCAAGAACGCTTGCAGTTCCAAGCAATCCCAGGAAAAGACAGCCAATGAGACTCCAGAATATCCGTTGCATATCTACCACAAATAAAGACGGAGAGCTGCCGATATCGAGGGCGGTTTCACCGCACTATGCTGGATGTCCTCTCCTTTTGAACTCGACGTACCGCATCCGCAAATCGTACAGCACATTTTCCAGCATCTGCCCCTCACCGGCATCGAGGTTACCGGAAGTTTTTTGTTGTAACATGGCAAGCACGTCAATCATCTGCCGTGCGGCGGTAAGGTCGGTTTGGGTTGCCTGACCAGGAGCGGCTGGAATCTCTCCGAGCGATATGAGCGCCTGCGTACTCAGGCCAAGAATAAAGCTCGAAAAAGTAATCTCAATCTGGTCGGAGGTGGCCTCATGAGGGCGACCTTGCGCTGATGTCTCCTGCGTCCCGGCTTGAGGCGGTACCGATTCCTGCTGAGTATCCGCAGTGTCCTCCTCTGTCTGTGTTGATCGGAGCTCTCCTGACTCTGGAGAGAAGCGGCGTCGATCAGTGACCCGGAATCCCTGGCTTCGCTCTTGTTCTTCTTCGCTCATTGCGATTGCCCTCCACCATTAGACAAACCCATTATGCCACACTATAGGGCCTTCTCGCACGCTTTGACACTCAACGGGCACATCCAAGCCCTATGGTCAGTCTCTCCAAGACTTGCTCTGGCGTTACTTCTTCCAGAGAAATCCCCTCTCGAGCCGGCCATTTCTCGCGGTAGCGGGTATTTTTGATGACCTGTAGCCCTCTCCCGAGAGGACGCCATTGTTCGGGCCGAGTTGGTCCAAATATGACGACGCCTCGTGCGCCGACCACCCCGGCGAGATGGCTCACTCCAGAGTCGTTTCCTATATAACAGGTTGCTCGGGTGAGGATACTCGCGACCTGGGGGAGCGCAAGAGATGTCTCAACATGGCCATAGCGACGCCAATACTCGCCCTCCTCCGCTTCGGCAGGCCCAAGCACTATGAGCACTTCCCGGTCCCGGCTGTTCTTCCACCACTCTGCCACTTGCCGAAATCCTTCTGCTCCCCATCGTTTTCTCTGTCCACCGCTGCCCGGGTGGATGATTAAGATATGTTTCGACTCCCATCCTCGTTGTTGCCAATAGTCCACTCCCCATTGGAGCCATGGCTCTTTGAGTTGTACGGAAGGGGGCCTATGCACCCCTCCTTTTCCCTGCTCCCCCAGACAACTCAGATAATAAACGCTGGCATGAGACTCAACCTGACCTGAGAAAAAGGGGAAAATCGAGACTCGACCAGGTGCATATTGCTCCAGATTTTTCTTCAACTGCGGGAGAGAGGCGCCGAACCATGAGAGCACTGAGGTGGCAGGCAAAAAAAAGCTGTCGAGATCAGCATCTCCAGTGAGAGAACAAGAAGCAAAAAGGCGGGCAAAGCGCGCATCGTCGATGGAAACAGTCTGTACCGAGACGGGTTGAGGGAAACATACGAAGGCATCAAGAAAGGCACGAGTCGTTTCTCTGCCGACAACAACGAGGGTACGCTGATGTTTTCCAGCTGCCTGTAACGCGGGTAAAGAACAGAGAAAGTCTCCAAGACTGCCGGGGAAAAGGACGATTGTACGGGCCACCACTGAATTGACTTTCAAGGTTTACCTGGGTAGCGTGAGAATGCTTAAGTGCTGTATGTTTTGATTTCCTGTGCCATGCCTGCTCCCTGCCAAGTCGCAGATTCTCTCCTCCAGCTCATTGGAGATACTCCCATTGTTCAACTCCGTAATATTCCGGGCCCTGGAAGTGCCAAGATATGGACGAAGCTTGAATCACTCAACCCTGGTGGGAGCCTCAAAGACCGGATTTGTCTCAGCATGGTCGAAGCAGCGGAACGCTCGGGAGAGTTAACGCCAGGCATGACTATTGTTGAGCCGACGAGTGGTAATACCGGGATAGGCCTCGCCCTTGTTGCGGCGGTGAAGGGCTATCAATTGACCCTCACCATGCCGGACACGATGAGTGACGAACGTCAGAATCTGCTTGCCGCATACGGCGCTGACCTTATTTTGACACCAGATACAAAAGGGATGCACGCGGCGATTCAAAAAGCGCAACAAATCGCTGCCAGTCACCCCCGCTATTTTATGCCACAACAATTCGATAATCCAGCAAACCCAGAAATACATCGTCAAACAACCGCTCAAGAAATCCTGCAGCAGCTCCCTCACCTCGATGCTCTCGTTCTCGGAGTTGGGACTGGTGGCACAATCACTGGAGTTGGAGAAGTGCTGAAGCAAGCATATCCACATCTCCAAATTTTTGCCGTCGAGCCGACGGCTTCTCCCGTTCTTGAAGGGAAGGACCCTGGCTACCACAACATTCAGGGGATTGGTGCAGGGTTTGTTCCCTCAATTTTGGATACGGAGACCTATGATGAGGTCCTCTCCGTGTCAGATGAAGAGGCCACAACGTATACACGGGACCTCGCCCGCCAGGAAGGTATTCTTGTGGGTATTTCATCTGGTGCAGTCTGTGCAGCATCCGTCCGTGTTGCGAGAAATTTAGGAGAGGGGAAGACCGTTCTCACTATCTTTTGTGATGCTGGAGAGCGCTATCTCACAACAGACATCTTCCACGCGGAGGGCATTTAACGTGAACATTGAGCCGTATACGGATATGGATATCGAACTCACCCAGAAAATCGATGGCCTTAAAGCATATCTTGAAAGGATGGGGTCGACTCTTGTCGCTTTTTCAGGAGGAGTTGACTCCAGCTTCCTCCTGGCAGTTGCTTCTCAGGTCTTACGTAACGATGTTATCGCACTGATGACGGTCTCACCGTCGACCCCCCCTCACGATGAACAACAGGCAATCGAACTGGTCAAGAGGCTGAAGGTAGAACTCCTGCGAATCCAGCATAATGAGCTGGATATATCGGAATACGCAGCAAATCCTATCAATCGATGCTATTTCTGTAAAAGCTCCTTATATGAAATCTGTCAGAGAGAGGCCAAACGTCTCGCATTGGATAGCATTGCGGATGGAATCAATCTTGACGACCTGACCGATTATCGGCCGGGTCTTCAGTCTGCAAAGGAGTATAATGTTCGTCACCCTTTGGTTGAGGCTGGACTAACGAAAGCAGATATCCGTCAAGCCAGCCGGCGATTAGGGCTCTCTACCTGGGATAAGCCGGCCTCCCCGTGCCTTTCGTCCAGAATTCCTTATGGAACAC